>CAVRXH010000006.1:4800000-7333967 GCA_963725175.1 uncultured Actinomycetota bacterium | reverse complement strand
GCTGCCGATCCGAGAACAAGTGCATCAGGCGCTGACGCTGCTCGGCGGCCCGGCCGCGCCCAGGCTGATCCTGACCGTGCACCGCGCGTTTTTCGTCGGCCAGCTCGTTCCTGCCCGCCTGACCAGCATCCGAAGGGATGAGGAGCGCTCGTTCCGTGCCGCTCCGCACGCGCGCGCCTACTATCTCTGCGCCGCGCTGACCGCTGACCGGCTCGCGCCGGCCCGCGGATTGCTCGCCGTCTCCACCTGGCCGCTGGACCGGCGTGTCATCGGTCCGCTGAGCCCGCGCGTCGATTACCTGACGGCGGCGATCCGCGTCGCGGATGTCCTCCGCCGTCATCCGCACGCGAGTCCGGATGCGTACCGGCTTCTGTGGAGGTTCGCTGCCAACATTCCTGGTGCGCCCAGCGGCGCGGAGTCACCCGATCCTGCCGAGGTGGCCCGTGCGGCTCAGACTGAGCTGGCGGTCCATGAGCCAGAGGACAACACGCACCGGCTCGCGGCCGCCACGCGGGCGCGAGCCCAGCTTGACGATGCCGGCCAGCTCTTCGGGACCGCGATCCGGATCACCCCGGTTAGCCGGGCTGGGTCCTGAGCTGCCGGACACGAGATCAGGATCGAGTCCCAGGTGAACCTGACCGCTGGTCGCCTTGACCAGATTCGCGGCGCCGTGCCGCCACGGGCGCACAACGCGCGGACCGTCGCCGCGCTGACCCGCAATCCGGGCTGCGCCCGGCGCGCCGTCCTGGACGCGGCCGGGGTAGACAAGCCGCGCCTCGCTCAGTACGTAGGATTCCCGGCGCCATTCGGGCAGTCCCAGTTCGCCATCACCAGGGGCAACGTGTTCGAGCAGCAGGTGAAGGCAAACGGCTGCGCCGAGCTGCTGCGGCTGCTTCGCGAGCGGCTGTCATTGCCGATCCCGGAGGCGTCCTACGACGACCTGACTGAGGTCGGCGGCAGCACCAGCATGAAGCTCCGGCATTCGCAGACCCGCAGCCTGCTGACCAGGTCGGCCGCCTCGGCGGACAGCGCGGGGACAATGTTCGACCATCCGCTGCTGAAGATCAGCGTCGGCGGGCAGACGGTCTACCTGGAGCCGGACCTGATCGCCTTCCGGCTGCGCGATCAGTTCCGGATCGTCGAGATCAAGTCCTTCGCGATCATCGACGGCCAGGCCGACGCGGAGAAGGTAGCGGCGGCAGCCATGCAGTCCGCCGTGTACGTGCTCGCCCTGCGCGACCTGCTGGCATCCGGGGACACCGACCGGTCCGGGCTGGTCTCCGACGAGGTCATCCTGGTCTGCCCGGAGAACTTCTCCAACCGCCCCGCCGCCGCGCTCCTGGACGTGCGCAAGCAGCTCACCGTCCTGAACCGCCAGCTTGCCCGGCTGACCCGCATCGAGCAGCTCGTCGCCGGCCTGCCGCCGGGATTCTCGCTGGACCTGCGTCCCGACGCGGACGGCGTTCCGACGCGGACGGCGGCGGAGCTGGCGGCAGCGCTGCGCGACATCCCGGCCAGGTACGTGCCGGACTGCCTCGCGAGCTGCGAGATGTGCTACTTCTGCCGCGATGAGTGCCGGGGCACGACGGCCGCGCTCGGTCAGGTAGTCCGCGATGACCTGGGCGGCATCGAGTACGTGGACACCGTGCTGCGGCTGGCCGGCGGCGAGGCCGAGCCCGGCGAGGCGGAGGCAGAGGCGGCCGCGATGCTGCGGTCGGCGGCCCGGCTCCGCGGCGAATGCCTGGGGCAGGCGGTATGAGCGCCCTGACATCGCTGGCCCGGGTGCAGGCCGTCGCGAGCGGCAGCGCGCAGCCCGTTGCCACGGTCGGCCATGTGCACCTGAGCGCCCGGCCCCTTGTCTTCGTCCCGCTCGGCATGGCGGGTGAGGCGCACGCGCCGTTAGCCGCGATGGCCGGCGATGACCCGCGGCATCCGCGCCTGCTGGTAGTCGCCCAGCCCCGGAACCGGGATCAGCGGTTCGCCTTCGCCGCCGAGCTGGCAGAGGTCGTCCTCCCGTACATCGAGGGCTTCACCGGCAGCGAGGAGGAGGTTCGCGCCGGCCGCGACGGCCAGACCAGGACGCGCTTCGCTGACGCCCCGCAGATCCTGGTCCCCAGCCTTGGCGGCATCGAGTTCGCCCGGCTGCTCGGCCGTTCCACCAGGTTCCGCCGGACCAGCGGCGATTACGCGGTCGCGTCCTCGGTCCCGCTGCTCGGCCGGTGGCTCTCCTTCTTCGCGGAGAGCGCTATCAATCCGGGCTCCTGCCTGCTGATGGCCGCTACCGAGATGCTGTCCCGGCACTGGGCCACCGGCCAGAGCAGCGTCGAGGACCAGAACCTTGCCGTCGTGATGGCCTGGATTGACCCGCCTGCCGGCAGCCGGGGAGCGGCGGCCGCGACAGCGGCGGAGAACCCGCTGACCTGGCCGCCAGCGGGACCCGCCACGGACCCCTCGTTCGACAATGAAGTGCTTGGCCCTCTTATGGCCGCGTACCAGCGGGCTGGGAGCGATCGGGCGAGAGACCGGGTGCGCGCCTCGCTCACCGAGGCGCTGGCCGGGCAGCTCGCCCCGACCTGGAAGCTGATGTGGCGCGCGGTGAGCCTGCTGCGGGCCATGCCGCCCGCCGGGCACGTCCCCGCGCGCTGGGACGCCGACAAAGACGCCTTCACGAGCTACGCGGCATACCTGGACGAGGGCGGATTCCCGCAGCCGCGCCGCGACTCGGCAGTCATGGCCGCCCGGCGGCTTAACCGGCTGGAGCGCACCGCCGCCCGGTTCGGAGCGCAGCTCGCCTTCGACGATCCGCTGATCATGGCCGAGTACCGCCTGGCCGGCGAGGCCTTCGCCGGCACGGTCGTGGCGGTCGAGCCAGGCCGTACCGATGACACCGGCCCCCGCCGCAAGCTCCGGCCGCTGATTACTGTCCGCACCGCTGATCCCGTGCTGCTCGACCCCGGCGCCACCGTGACCGACCGGTCCAGGCCGGCGCAGAAGGCACGCATCCTCACGGTTCCCGGCCCGGGGGACCAGCCGGGCGAGGTCGTGCTTGAGCTGTCCGGCGGGATGGGCCGAAGCCTCACGGCGGCCCCCGGCAGCGTCCCGGAGATCGGCGATCGGGTCTGCTACTCGACGCTGACCGACGACTACCAGCCCAGCGCGGAGTTCCCGCCCGCCGAGGAGACGCCCTGGACGCACGGCGGACCGCCCGCCGCCTATCTGCCCAGGGATGAGGACACCACCGAGGAGTGGTCATGAACGCCACCGAGCTGGCCATCCGCGCCGCCGACGGAGTGCTGGCCGACCTCGGCGCCGGGCACCGCGCGGTCGTCGTTGACTCGCCGCCGGGCGCCGGGAAGTCGGACCTGGTCGTGCGAGCCAGCGCTGCCCTCAGCGACGCCGGCGAGCCCGTGATGGTGGTGGCCCAGACCAACGAGCAGGCCGACGACCTCACGGACCGGCTGGCCAGCAGGAACAGCGACATGCCCATCGGACGACTGGGCGCGCGGGACTATCAGGCCTCGCAGCGGGTCGCCCGGCACCCCGCCGTGCGCGTCGAGGCCCGAGCCGCCGACCTGGCCGGCTGCCCGGTTGTCATCAGCACCGCCGCCAAGTGGGCGACCGTGGCTGACGGGGCCTGGTCGTGGGCGATCGTGGACGAGGCCTACCAGATGCGATCCGACATGCTGCTGCGCATCGCCGGGCGGTTCGACCGGGCGCTGTTCGTGGGCGATCCCGGTCAGCTCGACCCGTTCTCCACCGTGGACATCGATCGATGGACGGGCCTGACCTGGGATCCGCTCCAGTCGGCCGTCGCGGCTTTGCTCTCGCACAACCCCGACATCCCGGTCCGCAGCCTGCCGGTGTCCTGGCGGCTGCCGGCCAGCGCGGTGCCCGTGGTGGCAGAGGCGTTTTATCCGTTCGGCGGCTTCGTGGCGGGGACCGCGCCGGGGGAGCGGCGGCTGGAGCTCGCGACCGGGGCCATCGGCGGCCAGCCCGCCGACCTGGCCTGGGAGACGGCCGCCCGGTCCGGCTGGGCGCTGTACGAGCTGCCTGCCCGGCATACGCTGCGCACCGATGCCGAGGCGGTGGCCGCCTGCGCGGCGCTGGCCTTCCGGTTGCTGGAACGGGGTGCCCTGGCGTACTCCGAGCGCTGTCCAGCGGGAGCGCCGGTTACGCCGGACCGGATCGCCATCGGCACGGCGCACCGCGATCAGGCCAGGGCCATCCGCGCGGCTCTGGGGGAGAGGCTTGCCGGGATCACGGTGGATACGGCGAACCGGCTCCAGGGCCGGGAGTTCGACGTCCTGATCGTGCTCCATCCGCTGTCCGGCCGGCGTGACGCCTCGGCGTTCCACCTGGAAGCCGGGCGGCTGTGCGTGCTGACCTCGCGGCACCGCCACGCCTGCGTGGTGGTGGCGCGGGCAGGCATTCCGGAGCTGCTTGATGCTCATCCGGCAACCGAACCGGTGCATATCGGTGTAAAGGCTAAATTTCCGGACGGCTGGGCCGCCCATCAGGCCGTGATGTCCCACCTCGCGAACTTCCGGGTGCGTGCCTCATGAATGGAATGCCGACCGGGTCGTCCGGGGCTGGCTATCGCACCAGCCCCGGACGGCGGGGGAGCTGCGGCCCTGAGGACCGCAGGAGTGCTGCGGTTGATGCTGGAGCAATCGCAGAGGCTCACGCCGCAATGGAGCCCTCGCCGGAGGCTGGCTGGCCTCCGACCCGGATCTCCAAGCGTATCCGGGCTAGCAACGGCGACCCGAGAACAGCTGATGCATGCAACATGCACAGTTCCGGTTGCGCTGGCGAGACAGTTCTGCTTTGGTGAGACTCTGAGATTGGAGATTTAAATGTATTTCGAGCAGTTCTTCGAGCTGGCGACCGGCCGGGCACCGTACGGGTACCAGGCCCGGCTCGCTGAGGGCGGGCTTCCGGCAGTGGTGCAGGCGCCGACCGGGACTGGAAAAACCGGGATTGTGCTGGCCTGGCTCTGGCGGCGACTGTACGGGCCAGACCAGGCGGGGACGCCGCGCCGGCTGATTTATGCGCTGCCGCAGCGGTCGCTAGTGGAGCAGGTTGCCGAAGAAACCAGCAAATGGCTGAAGCAACTGGGTCTTACCGAACAGGTAGCCCTGCACGTCGTGATGGGCGGGGAGGGAAAGAGCCAGTGGCAGTGGCGGCAGGACATGCACCGGCCGGCCATCGTCATCGGCACGGTGGACAGCCTGGTCTCCAAGGCGCTGAACCGGGGTTACGGGATCGGCCGGAATACCTACTCGGTGGACTTCGCGCTGGTCACCAACGGCGCGCACTGGGTGATCGACGAGATCCAGCTCTGCCCGGAGTCCACGGTCACGCTGCGGCAGCTCGCGGCTTTCGCGCAGACCTTCAGCACGGCCGAGCCGTTCGGGCTGACCTGCATGTCGGCGACGGTGCCGCAGTCCCTGCTGGAGACGATCGATAACCCGGTGCTGAAGGCAGAGGACGTCCTGACGATCGACCCGGCCGAGCGAGTCGGCGAGCTGGCGATCCGCCTCGGAGCTGCCCGGACGATCCGCCACCTGGATGCCGAGGCTGGTGCCTACCGGGAGATTGCCGCGGCGGCGGCACGGCTGCACCGGCCGGGGACGCTGACGCTGGTCGTGCTGAATACCGTCGACGCGGCCCGCAAGGTGTACCAGCAGTTGCCCGCCGGGGAAGCGCAGCGCACGCTTATCCACTCCCGGTTCCGCGGTGTTGAGCGGGCGGCGCTGGCCGGCGAGGTCGCGGCTAAGCCGGAGAGTGCCGGGCGCATCGTCGTCGCCACCCAGGTGGTTGAGGCTGGCCTGGACCTGAACGCGGCCCTGCTGGTGACCGAGGCCGCGCCGTGGCCGAGCGTTGTCCAGCGGGCCGGGCGGTGCAACCGGACCGGGAAGATCGGTGACGCCGGGCTCTGGTGGGTGCCGCCGGCGAAGCACCACCCGTATCCCGAGGCGGACATCGCGGCAGCGGTGACCGCGCTGGCCGGGCTCGAAGGCCAGACCGTGACCGGTGAAGAACTGCTCGCTCAGGACGTGCCGGTCACTGAACCCGCCATCGCGGTGCTGCGCGAGCCGGACTTCACCGGGCTGTTCGACACCGCGCCTGACCTGAGCGGCGCGGACCTGGACGTCTCCCCGTACATCCGGGACTCCGACGACCTGGACGCGCAGCTCGCGTGGGCTGCCTGGGAACCGGAGGTGACGGACGGCAGGCCGGCGCCGGATGGCCGTCCGCCCGCGGACGCCAAGGTGCCGACGGCGGAGTGGCGGTGCCGGGCACCGCTCGGGGACGTCGCGGCGCTGGCCAAGCGCGTTCCGGTCTGGCACCTCAACCAGGTGCTCGGCCGGTGGGTGCGGCTGGGCGGGCAGGACCGGGCGCGGCCGGGCGAGCTGCTGCTCGTGGCGGCAGCGGATGGCGGATACCACCCGGAGACCGGCCTGGACCCGGCGTCCCGGTCGGCCGTGCCGGACAGCCCGTCCCTACTGCGGCCCGCTGAGCTGGCGGCGCTCGCGGAAGAGACGTTCCGCACCGACCAGGGCAGCGTGGCACAGCGGTCGTGGCAATCGCTGACCGAGCACAGTGAGAAAACTCGTGACCAGGCGCGGGCGCTGCTCGATGTCGTCGGTCCTGCACTGCCGGAGGGCGTGGCCAGCGCTGTGGTGTCGGCCGCCTACCTGCACGACGTTGGCAAGGCTCACCCCACATGGCAGGACGCGCTGTGCGCGCTGGCAGCGCCGGAAGAACGAGAACGGATCGACAACGAGGGACCGTGGGCGAAGTCCGGCAGGGATGGCAGGCTTCATTTCGCGGGCGGCGTGGCGTTCCGGCACGAGCTTGCCTCGCTGCTCCTGCTCGACGGGCCGCTCAATGGACTGCTGGCGGGCGTGCCAGACCCGGATCTGGCTCGCTACCTGGTGCTCTGCCATCACGGCAAACTGCGCGTCCAGGTCCGTGACCCCGACCAGGCGGACTCGGGCACGCTGCTGGGGCTGACCCAGGGCACGGCCTGCGCGGTGCCACCGATCCTGGGCCAGGCGGCGGCCGAGCTGACTGTTGACCTGGAGCAGTTCAGCTACGGCGGACCGCACTCGTGGACCCGGACCGCGCTCGGCCTGCGGGACAAGTACGGCCCCTTCATCCTCGCCTACCTGGAGACCCTGGTCCGGGTGGCCGACTGGCGCGCCAGCGCCGGAGATGAGTGCGCAGATGGCTGCAACTGAGGCGGCGGCGATGACTGCCGTTAACCGGCATGTCCTTCCTGGGCTGCGACCGCAGCCGCTGGCCAGCTACCTGGCTGGCCTGGGACTGTTCCGGCTGCTCGGCGAGCAGGCCGACCCCAGCGCTACCGCCCAGTGGACGCCGGACGGCCTGGTCATCGAGACGACAGTTCCCGATCTAGCGGAGTGGCTGACGGACAGGTACGAGCCAACGCCCGTGCTCAGCCCGTGGAATGGCGGCAGCGGCTTCGGCGCCAAGGACGTGGAGCCGCGCAAGCGCATCGAGCGGCTGCTCGCAGATTCCTCGCCCCGGCTCGGGGAGTACCGGACGGCAATCGGCGTGGCCCGCGACGTCGTGGCCAGGGCACGTGTCCAAGGCTGGGTCACTGCTGACGGCAAGGTCGTCGACAAGCCCAAGATCGTCCAGGAGTTCCGCAATCGCTGTCCTGCCCGGCTGCTGTCGTGGATCGACGCCAGTGTCGTGCTGGCCTCCGACCGGGCCTACTTCCCGCCGCTGCTCGGGACCGGGGGCAATGACGGCCGGCTCGACTTCTCTACCAACTTCCACGAGCAGCTCCTGACAGTGCTGGATGCCACGCCGCGCGGCCGGGCGCTGTCTGCGGGGTGCGTCCGTGACCTGCTCTCCGGGGAACAGCGTGAGCGACTGTCTGACGCGCCAGTCGGCCAGTACGATCCGGCCGGCGCGGGCGGCCAGCGGTCCTCCCCGTACGGTGCTGCGGCGTCGCTGGTAAACCCGTGGCAGTACGTGCTGCTGGTTGAGGGGACCATGCTGTTCGCATCCGGTGCCGCAAGCCGTACCCAGCACGGGGCCGGCCGGGCCTCGATGCCGTTCACCGTCGACAACTCGCCCGACGGCTCCGACAGCGGCGCGGTCGGCGAGGAAACGCGCGGCGAGGTGTGGGCACCGGTATGGACGAGGCCGTTCGCCTACGGCGAGGTTCGGCAGCTATTCAGCGAGGCCCGCGCGTCGTGGCGCGGCCGCCCGGCCCGGCGAGCCGTGGACTTCTACGCGGCCACTCGTGCACTGGGTGTGGCCAGCGGAGTCAGCGAGTTCATGCGCTACGGCATCCAGCAGCGCAACGGACTGGCGTTCGTCGCTGTGCTGCTGGACCGGGTTGTGGTGACTGACCGGGCTCGTCAGGTCCGGCTGGTCGGCGGCATCGAAGACTGGGTGTCGTGGATTCCGCGTAGTGAGGCGACCAGGGCGGTCGGCACGGCGCTCCGGGCGTTCGAGGCGGCGCTGCTGCACTATGTCCGCGATCCGGAGGCAGGAACGCTGCGTGACCTGCTGGCGGCGCTGACCTCCCTGGAACTTGCCGCCGGTCGCAGCGGCCGGACGCGGGATCAGATCCCGACGCGCCGGGCTCCCGACGCGAGCGAGTTCTTGGACGTGATGATCGAGAACGAGCAGCCCCCGGAGTTGCGGGTCGCTGTGGGCATCGCTTCCTGCGCGACCTTGCCCGGCATCGATGGCCGGGCCGCTCGGACCATGCGCCAGATCCTGCTGCCGATGGACCCCGGCCTCTCTGGCCAGCGCGCCCAGGCCGCCGGCCGGTGGCGGGACACGCCGCTCGTACCCGGATACGGAGCCCGGCCGCTGCGCCAGGTGATGGCTGATGTGCTGGCCTGGCGCAGCCGGACCGCCGCCGCCGAGAGCAGCGCGGGGCGGTCCGGCGGCACATCCTTCCGGGGCGTGCCGACCTTTCGCCAGGGCATCAGGGTCCCGGCCGCTGACCTGCATGCATGGGCACGCGGCGACCTCGACGACGCAGCACTCGCCACCTGGCTGCGAGCCTGCCTCGCCCTCGACTGGCGCCGGACCAGGCAGCCCGCGTGGGACACCGGCGAGCCGGGCATTCCGGTTCCGCTGCTTGCCCTGCTGCAGCCCCTGGCCGAAGGGCTGAAGGAGGCCGGCAACCTGACCGCGCCGCCGCTGGCCCTCGGCCCGGACTGGGCAGTACGGCTCGGGGCGGGCCAGGTTGGCGGCGTTCACGATGACGCGCACCGCCGGCTGCGCCAGGCGGGGCGGGAAGCCGTCACGGCAATTCCTGGCCAGCCGCTTGATTCCCTGGCCGGGACGGCGATTGCCGCTGCCTTGCTTCCCCGCTGCGCTGGCGCGGGCCGCCAGCTAAGTGCGGTCGCCAGAACCACCCGTGAAGAATCCGGCCGGTCGGTCGGCCAGGCGGAACCAGCCCTCGAAGGCGTCAGTTCCGCCAGCTAGCTACAGCCCGGCACATATAAGGAGAGAAACATGAACCCTCAGCGCACTGTGCTCGAAGTCGACCTCCGGCCCATCGCCGGCCAGCGGTTCCAGTCCACCGGATTCCCCGATCTCGGTGCCGCCGAGTTCGATTCCGAGGCGGGCAAATGCCTGCTCGTGGAGAGTTCGCAGTCGATGGCCAACCGGATGGAAGCGACCACCTGGGACGACGCGCGCAACGATCAGGCCGAGGCGCTGGCTGCGCTGCCGTACCTGAAGGTGGTGAGTCCTGACCGGGACTTCATCACTTCTAGCCGCCTCGAAGCGCACCGGCTCGCGTCCGCTTACGTCATGCAGGGCAAGGTCGGCGGCGAAGACGGCAGCAAGTGGATGCTCGCCCAGCTCGGCCTCGTGGCGGGCAGGCCGCTGGATCACCGGGCGGTGGCGAGGGCATGCTTCCGGCTGGACCCGGTCTCGCTGATTCACGGGGTGTTCTTCGCCCGGAAGGAATGGCCCTGGCAGCCGAAGATCGCCAGGGCCGTCACCAGCTTCATCGAGGCCTACGGGATCGTCCCGGCGGTCAGCGGCGGGGTGAAGCGCGACAGCGCGAACAATGAGGCCAAGGAAGGTGCGACCTCCGAGGGATACGGGATGGTGCCCTTCCACCGGGTCGAGTACACCGCCAAGACGATCACCGCGTTCTTCACGGTGGACCACGCGCAATTCCGGTCCTACGGGCTCTCCGAGCCGGCCACCGCGCTGCTGGCGGCGCTGGCTGACTACGAGATCGGGACGCTGCTCGACGGCGGGCTGCGGCTGCGGACCGCCTGTGACCTGGTCGTAGCCGACGTCCGCGGCGAGCGCCCCGACACCCAGGACGCCGCCGTGCGGATCGCCAAGCTGGCGGCGGACTGCGCGGCCGAGCTGGGCCAGGTGACCGAGGTCGTGTGGTCCGGCCGGACGAAGAAGGGCTAGTGACGTGGGAACCACCGTCGCCATCAGGTTCCCGCTCGGCCAGTATCACGGCACGCCGTGGGACCGCAGCGCCAACGAGGGCGCGTCCGAGTGGCCGCCCTCGCCGTGGCGGCTCCTTCGCGCGCTGGTCGCCACCTGGTACACGCGCTGGCCCGACCTGCCCGCCCCCGTTCTCGACGAGCTGCTGGAAGCCCTCGGCGATCCGCCGAGCTACTGGACGCCCCCGGCCCGGCCGGGGCACACCCGGCACTACCTGCCGGACGTCGATCACAAGCAGGGCGAGACCGGCGGCACCGACCTCACCCTCGACTCGTTCCTGTCGGTGTCGCGTGACCAGGAACTGCTCGTCCGGTGGGAGGCGGACTTGCCGGGGGAGCAGCGCGAGGTGCTGGCCAAGCTGCTGGAGCTGACGCCTTACCTAGGCCGCGCCGAGTCGGTGTGCGAGGCCCGGCTGGCCGACGACCGCGAGCCCGACGAGAACTGGTGGCGGCCGGGAGCGCCAGGCGCGAGGCAGGCCCGGCTGCTCGCGCCGTCCCGGCCGGTCAGCCGCCCGGCGCTCGAGGTCACCACCGTCGGCGTGCGGAAGGCCCGGCGGACGATGCCGCTCAGCACGGTCTGGGTCAGCTACGGGGCCGGCGCTCAGCCTGCTCGGGCGCGGACGGCCAGGCGGCGGGCGGCGGCCGTCCAGGCGGTCCGGTTCGAGGTATCCGGCAGGGTGCCCGTCACGGCGGGCAACGGAGTCCTGCTCGCCGACGAAGCGCACCGGGTCGCGGGTAAGGCGCTGGAACGAGCCGGGATCGCCGAAGACCGGCGTCGCCTCATCATGGGCACCGGCGGGGCGGCGACCGGTCACCGGCACGCGCACTGGATCCCGGTAGCGGACGGCGGTCAGCCTTCGTCAGCCGTTCAGGCTCTCGTTGTGTGGGCTCAGGAAGGGCTTGAGGCTGATGAGGTCGCCGCGCTGCTGTCCATGCGGTCGCTCTCCGGTCAGCGCGGCCCCGACGGTGAGGGCTACCAGTTGCGCGGGCTGCCGAAGGTCGAGTTGCTGTTCCAGGCCGCGGGCCGAGCCGATCAGGTAGCTCCCGAGCTGGCCGGGCCGTCGCGACGCTGGCGCAGCCGGACGCCCTACCTGCCCGTGCGTCACCGCAAGCGCGAAGACCTCGCTGCGTACCTGGCGGCTGACGTAACTGCGGAACTGGGTTACCGGGAGAGGCAGCCAGCCGTCGCGATCGAGCTAACAGATGAGCTGACCGATCGCTGGGCTCACGGCTACCGGCGTTACCGGGTGAACGAACGCCTGCGGGACGGGCGTCCCGGTTTCGGCGTGGCGCTGGAGTTCGCGGAGCCAGTCGGCGGGCCGCTCCTGCTCGGCCAGCTCAGCCATTTCGGTTACGGCATCTTCAAGCCCGAGTGAGGGGACATGCTCACCGACCTGCCGGAACTGGTGCCGGCCCGGATGCTGAACGAGTTCGCGTACTGCCCGCGGCTGTTCTTCCTGGAGTGGGTGGACTCGCGGTGGGCGTCCAGCTCCGACGTCGCCGAGGGCGACCGGCTGCACCGCAGGGCCGATGCCGGGGGCGGGGCCTTCCCGTCCCCGGCCGCCGGGCCAGTCAAGGTCGCCAGGTCTGTTGAGCTGGCCAGCGAGCAGCTCGGCATCACCGCCAAGCTCGACCTCGTCGAGGGCTCCGGCGGCCAGGTCATCCCGGTGGACGTCAAGAAGGGCCACCCCGCCGCCGACGGCACCGCCTGGGAAGCCGACGCCGTGCAGGTCTGCGCGCAGGTCATGCTGCTGCGGGAACACGGGTTCAGCGTCGAGCGGGGGGAGATCTACTACGCCGAGACCCGGCAGCGCGTCCCCGTCGAGCCGACCCCCGAGCTGCTGGCCCGCACCGCCCAGCTCGCCGGGCAGGCCC
The DNA here is from genome assembly GCA_963725175.1 of uncultured Actinomycetota bacterium. GTDB lineage: Bacteria > Actinomycetota > Actinomycetes > Streptosporangiales > Streptosporangiaceae > DASUBV01. The sequence continues at coordinate 7,321,617 of CAVRXH010000006.1, read as the reverse complement.
GCGCCACGGCGAGCCGGCTCGTCCCGCCCCCGCCGCTGCGGGACAGCCCCAAGTGCCCGCGGTGCTCCCTGGCGGGCATCTGCCTGCCCGATGAGACCAATGTCCTGAGCGGCCGGCACGATGGTCGTACCCGCCGGCTCATCGCCTCAGCGCCCGATGCCGCCCCGCTGTACGTGACCGAGCAGGGGGCGATGATCGGCATCGACGGCGCGCGGCTGATCGTGTCCAAGCGACGCGAGCCACTGGCCAGCGTCCGGCTCATCGACGTCCTGCATGTCTGCGTCCACGGCAACGTGCAGGTCACTGCCCAGGCCATGCGCGGCCTGTTCGACCGGGACATCGACGTTTTCCACTTCAGCTACGGTGGCTGGCTGCTCGGCCAGAGCGGCGGGCTGCCCAGCAAGAACGTCATGCTGCGCATCCGCCAGGCCAGCACCGCGGCGCGCGGCCAGCTCGACGCGCCGCGCCGGATGATCGCCGGGAAGATCCGCAACTGCCGCGTGCTGCTGCGCCGCAACGGCGGCGAGGAGACCGCGCGGGTGGTCGGCCAGCTCGCCGGGCTCGCGGAGGCAGCAGAGAAGGCGGCCGGCGCCGCCGAGCTGCTCGGTATCGAAGGGTCCGCCGCGCGGCTGTACTTCGAGGCATTCCCCGGTCTGCTGAAGAACGCGGACGAGCTGCCCGGGCCGTCGTTCGGAGGCCTGCGCAACCGGCGGCCCCCGACCGACGCCGTCAACTGCCTGCTGTCGTTCTGCTACGGGCTCCTCGCCAAGGAGCTGCTGGCCGCCTGCCTGGCGGTCGGGTTCGACCCCTACATCGGGCTCTTCCACCGGCCCCGGTTCGGCCGGCCGGCGCTCGCGCTCGACCTGGCAGAGGAGTTCCGGCCCCTGCTGGCCGACTCCACCGTGCTGACCCTGGTGGGGAACCGGGAACTGACCCGCTCGGACTTCGTCGTCCGGGCCGGTGCCGTCACGCTGACCGCCGAGGGACGCAAGACCGTCATCCGGGCCTGGGAGCGGCGGCTGACCGCCGAGATGCGGCATCCCCTGTTCGGCTACCAGGTCAGTTACCGGCGGGCCATCGAGTTGCAGGCCCGCATCCTGGCCGCGCACCTCACAGGCGAGCTGCCGCAGTACGAACCGCTGGTCACCCGGTAGCGTCATGGCCCGACGCCGCTACCTCGTCGCCTACGACATCCGCGAGGACCGCCGCCTGCGGGCCATCGCCGGATGCATGGAGGGGTACGGGACGCGGATTCAGTACTCCGTGTTCGTCTGCGACCTCTCCGACCGGGAGATGGTCCTCATGCGCGGCGACGTCGAGACCCGCATGAAATCATCAGAGGACAGCGTGATGGTCGTCGACCTCGGGCATGCCGGGGACTCGTCTCGATTCCTGTTCCTCGGTCAGCACGACAAGCTGCCGAGTTCCTCGGCGCTCATCGTCTGACAGGCTTGCGAGTGGTGAGGTGCTCACTCCAACCCTGGGAGGCGCTCGCACGCAGGTCAGGCGGTGTTTTCGGCTCCTTGACAACTGAACAGAGGTACGAAAATGCTCTTCCGGCAAGAGCCGCTCGCAAAGCCCCGCGTTTCCGCAGCTCAGAGGCACCAAATTTCGCGAGCCGTCACCCCGCCGTTCAGCGGCGGGCTCCATTGCGGCCAGGCAGGTTCGGTTAGTGGCGTCACAGTCGGCCAGTCACCCCGCCGTTCAGCGGCGGGCTCCATTGCGGCCAGCTCAGTGCCTACGGGCACGGCGAGTTCACCGTCGTCACCCCGCCGTTCAGCGGCGGGCTCCATTGCGGCTTGTTCACGTAAAGCAGAGGGCTTATGTGCTTGATTGTCACCCCGCCGTTCAGCGGCGGGCTCCATTGCGGCCCGCTTATCGCGGCCTGCTCAGTCGTCGGGCTCGCTGGTCACCCCGCCGTTCAGCGGCGGGCTCCATTGCGGCGCGTCGTACTCAAACCATAGCTGGGTGTACGTACACGTCACCCCGCCGTTCAGCGGCGGGCTCCATTGCGGCATCCGCCGGGGTCGTCGTTCCTGTGCACGCCGACGTCGTCACCCCGCCGTTCAGCGGCGGGCTCCATTGCGGCGCGGCTGGAGCGAGCTGGCCGACAGCGGCCTGCTGTGGTCACCCCGCCGTTCAGCGGCGGGCTCCATTGCGGCGGAAGAGACTCCGACGGTACGGCCTGACGGTGGAGGCAGTCACCCCGCCGTTCAGCGGCGGGCTCCATTGCGGCCACTCCCAGCCGGTCTCCTCGGACGAGACGTAGCCGCGTCACCCCGCCGTTCAGCGGCGGGCTCCATTGCGGCGGCGACGTCTTCGGCCACTTCGCCTGGAACTTGCTCGGTCACCCCGCCGTTCAGCGGCGGGCTCCATTGCGGCTTCGTCAACGGCGCCCGCCCGGATGCGGTGCTGCAGGGTCACCCCGCCGTTCAGCGGCGGGCTCCATTGCGGCGGGTTCGCCCTGAACTTCGAGGCGGGGGCGACGCAGTGTCACCCCGCCGTTCAGCGGCGGGCTCCATTGCGGCAAGTCCATCGGCCCCGAGCTGGCCGGGATGTTCAAGTCACCCCGCCGTTCAGCGGCGGGCTCCATTGCGGCACGGTTGCCTTGCCGACCCGCACCCGCGCGCTTGCGCGTCACCCCGCCGTTCAGCGGCGGGCTCCATTGCGGCATGAACTTTGCCTTCACCCAGCCCCAGGCCTGCGGCTGTCACCCCGCCGTTCAGCGGCGGGCTCCATTGCGGCGGCGAGATGCAGCCCCTGCCGGGCCTCACCCGCTGGTCACCCCGCCGTTCAGCGGCGGGCTCCATTGCGGCCGATCTCGGCGCGGTATTCGGCTTCGGGGTCCACGAGGTCACCCCGCCGTTCAGCGGCGGGCTCCATTGCGGCTGGGTGAGCTACAAGAACGTGCCCTACCTGGTGACCCGTCACCCCGCCGTTCAGCGGCGGGCTCCATTGCGGCGGCGCCACCGCGACCGCCTGAAAGATCCCGAACATGAACCCGTCACCCCGCCGTTCAGCGGCGGGCTCCATTGCGGCCTGGTGGACCCGGGCAGCATCACGATCACGACCAGCGCGTCACCCCGCCGTTCAGCGGCGGGCTCCATTGCGGCCGACTCGGGCGAATGCGTCTCGCGCTTGGCTGGCCCGGTCACCCCGCCGTTCAGCGGCGGGCTCCATTGCGGCGCGTACCTCTGGCACTGGCCGTCCTGGTACGTTTCCGGTCACCCCGCCGTTCAGCGGCGGGCTCCATTGCGGCGCCCGGATGCCGCTGAATCTCGCGCTGTGGGTCATCAGGTCACCCCGCCGTTCAGCGGCGGGCTCCATTGCGGCTTCGAGTGGTACAACTTCCTCGCCCGCGGCAAGCACACGTCACCCCGCCGTTCAGCGGCGGGCTCCATTGCGGCGGCCGGGGCCTGGCGCCGTGGGTGGGGTGCTGCGTGGCGGGGTCACCCCGCCGTTCAGCGGCGGGCTCCATTGCGGCCCGCTCGGCCCGGCCGCAAGCGAAGCAAGGAAGGACGTCACCCCGCCGTTCAGCGGCGGGCTCCATTGCGGCCGCATCCGCCGCCACGCCACGAAGCCGACCGCGGCCGGTCACCCCGCCGTTCAGCGGCGGGCTCCATTGCGGCGCGATGACCTGGCGCGGCTTCACGCACGTGGCCTCGCGTCACCCCGCCGTTCAGCGGCGGGCTCCATTGCGGCCTGCTGCGGCTGCTGACGGTGCGGGACCAGGCGATCGTCACCCCGCCGTTCAGCGGCGGGCTCCATTGCGGCTACATCGGCGGTTACGACGTGAGCGGCGACATCCAGGTCACCCCGCCGTTCAGCGGCGGGCTCCATTGCGGCCAGCACCACGCACCCGCACGGCCGCCGCGCGGCGCCGGTCACCCCGCCGTTCAGCGGCGGGCTCCATTGCGGCTGCGCCGGCTGCTTCGCCGGAGCGTGCTTGGTCTTGGTCACCCCGCCGTTCAGCGGCGGGCTCCATTGCGGCCGTTATGAGGCAGACCGGGGCGGCATCTGTGCCAGGTCACCCCGCCGTTCAGCGGCGGGCTCCATTGCGGCGGCCAGCGGTAGCGCGGCTGCGGATGTCCTGGCGGGCGTCACCCCGCCGTTCAGCGGCGGGCTCCATTGCGGCTTCTGGCAGCAGGACCACCCGCACTACAAGAAGGTCTGTCACCCCGCCGTTCAGCGGCGGGCTCCAGTGCGGCCCCGCACCGCGACCATCCACCGCTCGTCGGTGCCGCGGTCACCCCGCCGTTCAGCGGCGGGCTCCATTGCGGCACGGCTACGTGCGCCGCGTCAACCTGCCGTCGTGTGTCACCCCGCCGTTCAGCGGCGGGCTCCATTGCGGCCCTTACCTGAACGGCCTGTACCAGAACGGCGTGCTCGGGTCACCCCGCCGTTCAGCGGCGGGCTCCATTGCGGCCCCAGCGCCGCATTGACGGGGATCGATGAGCCGAAGGCGAGCGTCACCCCGCCGTTCAGCGGCGGGCTCCATTGCGGCTGGGACAACCGCGATAAGTGCTACAAGGCGCAGCTCGGTCACCCCGCCGTTCAGCGGCGGGCTCCATTGCGGCGTGAGACCCTGGGTGGCCTGCGGGCGGATGATCCGGGTCACCCCGCCGTTCAGCGGCGGGCTCCATTGCGGCGCGATTGCCGTGACCGGGAGTGCCTTGCCGACAGGTCACCCCGCCGTTCAGCGGCGGGCTCCATTGCGGCGAGTAGTGGACGATCCCGTCCTCGGTCCACCGCAGGTAGTCACCCCGCCGTTCAGCGGCGGGCTCCATTGCGGCCGGACGCCCCGACCTTCAGCTTGGCCACCGTGGTCGTGGTCACCCCGCCGTTCAGCGGCGGGCTCCATTGCGGCCTGACGGAACAGGTAGCGACCTACCAGCGCATGCTGGGTCACCCCGCCGTTCAGCGGCGGGCTCCATTGCGGCCGGGGTCGCGGGCGGTCACGAGACCTGCATCTCGGGTCACCCCGCCGTTCAGCGGCGGGCTCCATTGCGGCAGCGACCGCCGGAACGGCGGGTACGGCGACCCGTCGAGGTCACCCCGCCGTTCAGCGGCGGGCTCCATTGCGGCCGGCCGAGCCACGGATAGTACGGTCCGGCGGGATTCAGGTCACCCCGCCGTTCAGCGGCGGGCTCCATTGCGGCCAGGCAATCTGCAGGGTGGTGGTGTCGGTCTTGACGTCACCCCGCCGTTCAGCGGCGGGCTCCATTGCGGCGGCCTGACCACCGGCCAGATCCCCGGCGGCCTGATCGAGTCACCCCGCCGTTCAGCGGCGGGCTCCATTGCGGCCGGGCGGCGCGGAGGCGCTGTGCGTGTTCCGGGTCGCGTCACCCCGCCGTTCAGCGGCGGGCTCCATTGCGGCGCCAGCGTGCCATGCGGGAGGGAGAACCCGATGAGGGGTCACCCCGCCGTTCAGCGGCGGGCTCCATTGCGGCGGGCCCGTCGAGATGGCGTTGTCGCGGTTCTGGGTCAGTCACCCCGCCGTTCAGCGGCGGGCTCCATTGCGGCGCCTGGCGCCACCCCGACACCGGGCTGCCGCGCATGGTCACCCCGCCGTTCAGCGGCGGGCTCCATTGCGGCGTGTGCTGGCTGGACGGCCTTCCCGTCACTTCCAGCGTCACCCCGCCGTTCAGCGGCGGGCTCCATTGCGGCGTCCCCGACGGCCTCCGCGGCTCCGTGCCGGCCACGGGTCACCCCGCCGTTCAGCGGCGGGCTCCATTGCGGCGCGCTGCGCCGCCCCAAGTCTCACTACCGGACCGGCCGTCACCCCGCCGTTCAGCGGCGGGCTCCATTGCGGCGGCAAAGACGAACGCGAGGAACGCCTCGTCGCCAGGTCACCCCGCCGTTCAGCGGCGGGCTCCATTGCGGCGAGCGCCCAGGCCCGTGGACCGCCAACTACCGGGACGAGTCACCCCGCCGTTCAGCGGCGGGCTCCATTGCGGCGGCTCGTTCTACGCGCCCTTCCCGACCCGCGCGCGGGTCGCCACCCCGCCGTTCAGCGGCGGGCTCCATTGCGGCTGGGCGAACTTCGGTGACGGGACGCCTGAGCAGCTGCGTCACCCCGCCGTTCAGCGGCGGGCTCCATTGCGGCGAGACCGCCCACTCCCACGCCCCGGCGAGCCACGCTGGGTCACCCCGCCGTTCAGCGGCGGGCTCCATTGCGGCTGACAGCTCCGGCGAATTCGAGGCTGCGGACCGCCTGGTGGTCACCCCGCCGTTCAGCGGCGGGCTCCATTGCGGCGTGCTGGCCGCCGGGAGGCTGTCATGACCCAGAACATGTCACCCCGCCGTTCAGCGGCGGGCTCCATTGCGGCCTGTCGCCGGGGCGGATGACGCCCCAGCCCTGCTTGGTCACCCCGCCGTTCAGCGGCGGGCTCCATTGCGGCAGGTCACAGCCGGTGACGCCGACGGTGCCGTCCATCACGTCACCCCGCCGTTCAGCGGCGGGCTCCATTGAAGCGATCGTCTGACCGCCTCGCCCCCGTCCTCCAGCTCGTCACCCCGCCGTTCAGCGGCGGGCTCCATTGAGGCACCAGATCAGAGTAGACATGGCTGGCATGTCAGCTAGTGCGGCATCAGGCTATGTTTGCCCGGTTGACGATGCGGCGGAGTCGTTCGTCGTAGGCGTGGTTGTTGCGCCAGATGATGTACCGGCGGATCATGCTGGCCTGCTCCTTGTGGGTGGCGTGGTCGGTGCCGTCGAGAGCGAAGTACCGCAGGGCTGTGAACTGGGCCTCAATGCGGTTTAACCACGGCGAGCTCGTGGGCGTGCAGGCGATCTCGACGTTGTTTGCGCTGGCCCGGGCGCCCACCCGGCCGTCTCTGGCGGTGGTCAGGTGCGGGCTGTAGTTGTCGCAGATGATCGCGATGCGGGCTGACGGCGGGCAGAGGGAGCGCAGGTACCGGCAGAACTCCAGGAACCGAGCCCTGGTCTTGCGCGGCTTCACGTGCCCGGGCAGCCTGTCCTCGCGCAGGTCACAGGCGGCGAGCAGGTGCCGCACACCCTCGGTGCGGTGATAGGTCGCGCGCATCCGGGGCCGCGGTGCCCGGCCTGGCTCCCTGGCCTTCCCGCTGACCGCGGCCCACTGCCGGCCGGGCCGCGGCTGCAGGCTGAGCGGCCCGAACTCGTCCATGCAGAAGATGACCCCCGGCTCGCCGGGCTCCGAGACGACCACCCCCTCCGCGACCAGGAACTCCGCCGGCTTCGACAGGCTCCAGGCAGAAAACGGCAGGGCATGCTCCGCAGGCTTCGACTTCGCGATCTCGCGGCGCTGCGGCAGCGTGAACTTCGGCGGCCGCCCGCCGCGGTACCTCGGGTACAGCGAGCCGAACCCGTCGGCGGTGAAGTTCCGGATCACGTCCCGCACCCGGTCCTCGCTGGTGAACGCCACCCTCGCGATCGCGGGAATATCCATGCCCTGGGCCGGCAGCAGCACCATCTGCACCCGCCGCCACGTCACCACCGACCCAGAGCCCCGGCGCACGATCCGCACCAGCCGCGCGCCCTCGCCATCATCAATCTCACGCACCCGCAGCCGTTCCGTCACCGGCCAAGCCTGCCGGATCAGCGTTCCCGGCAGGCTCCTCAGCAGCGGCAAACGTGACCTGTTACGGCACTAGTCACCCCGCCGTTCAGCGGCGGGCTCCATTGAGGCGTCCTGTGGTGCCGGAACCGCCGCAGCGCCGCCGCGTCATCCCGCCGTTCAGCGCCGGGCTCCATTGAGGCAGCCTGATGACCGCCGCGACCCTGAACCCGGCCACGTCACCCCGCCGTTCGCCGGCGGGCTTCATTGCGGCGGGCTGTCCAACGTTGCTCAGCACGAGGTAGCAGTTTCACCCGCCCATCAGCGGCGGGCTCCATTGCGGCATCTTTACGGCGTGGCGCTATAAGCTCGAAGGGGCGCATCATCCCGCTATTCAGCAGCGGGACCATCGTGGCCCTCTGGATCACTAGCCCGGAGGTTGTGCAGGTTACCGGCCCTAGGTGGTCCTCTCCATCGCGGCGGATTACGGAGTAAACGTGGCAGGCTATCGCCCCATGACGCTGGCTGACCTGGCTCGTTACCTGCTGAAGACCGCTGACAGCAAGGTCCGGTGGAAGCTCGTCTGGGAGTTCATGGAGGAGTACCGGTGGGAGCCGGACGATGTTCAGCCATCCTTGCTCCTGGATGAGCCGGACCCGGTCGGTGACGAACGCTGGGACGTCCTGCTGGCGGCCTTGGCCGAGCACCTGGCGGCGAAGCATGACCTTGCCCCGCCAGAATGGGCCGACTCCCGGGTTCTGGTCCGGCCGTGGTTCCCGGCGGAACTAGCCATCCAGCGGGCAGACGCGCTGGTATGGGCACCAGCGGCATTCCGCAAGCACGGCGTGTACCTCTCCAGCCGGGACTTGGAGGCCGCGTGACCGAGGATGACGGCGTCATCCTCGGACGCGCAGAACTCGAACGCGCCTTTGCCGCCCTGGGCGAACGTTTATCCGGCGGAAAGCAGTCGCAGACCTGCCGGGGGCGGCCAGCTGCTACCTGGCGTCGCCTTGGTACCCGTCGTCGAGGCCTGCCTGGCCAGGTCGGGCAAGCCCCGTGCTTGGCCTTGGCGGCGGGCGGGAACAGCCGTCATCTGCTGCCCTGAAACCCAGCGCGCGGTCACTGTCTGGGCGCTAGCGCCGCGCCGATTCCCGCTCTTACCTGACGGCTCGGCCAAGGCCATATCTCCCTGCCCGCTGGCGAGCACAGCCAATCCGCCCTTCGGCGAGCCACGCCTTGGCAGCGGTACGGCAGTCGTCGACTGGCCGGACTCCTACTGTTGGCACCGGCTGGGCGCGAGCGGCCGTAGTGTCTGAACAACCCAGCTGTAAGGAGCAGCGTGTCAACCCGCGTTCGTGCCGTGCTGATCACGCCTGGCGGTGAGCTTCTGACGATCCGGCCGGATCCGTCCTGGCCAGGCTCCGTACTGGGTGCTGCCTGGGGGCGGCGTGGAGGACGGTGAGGACCTGGAGACTGCGCTGGCCAGGGAACTGCGGGAGGGTTCGCGGGGACCTCCGACGTCGGTCGGCCGGAGATGTCGTGCGGGCGGGCATTCTGGTAAATAGAGATCCATGAGTGCCACGCCAGGATTGCCAGCTCGCCGTGCCCTGGCGGGCGTCCGCTGGGCCGGCGCGCTTATAACGGCGGCCGTGGTGGCGGGGGCGGCGATCACGCTCGGCGTGCAGGCACTGGTCACCGGCCGCAATCCGCTCGCACCCGGGCCTGCCCGCCTGGAGGGCGCCGTGACGAGCCGGCTTACGTGGCCGGCCTGGGCCCTGGCGTTCAGCCCGGACGGCATGAGCCTCGCGGCAGGCGGAGTGCGTTCCACTTCCGTGTACAACCTCGCGACCGGCCAGCGAACCGCCGTCCTGCCCGCGGGCAACGCGGGCATCACCTCGCTGGCGTTCAGCCCGGACGGCCGTACGCTGACCGTGACTACCGACGGCTCCGGCATCCAGATGTGGGACCTGGCGGCCCGGCGGCCGGAGCCGGGCCTTCGCCACCCGCGTAACTACGCGTTCTACTCCGCCTCCTACAGCCCCGATGGCAAGTTCCTGGCCGCCTCCGACAACGCCGGGACCAGCAGCTACGTGTGGGACGTGCGGACCCGGCGGCCGGTGGCGGTCCTGGCCTTCCCCGACGCCGGGGTCAGTCCGGTCGCCTTCAGCCCGGACGGGCGCACGCTGGCCATCGCCGACGGCGGCCCGATCGGACAGGGCCGGCATTACGGCAACATCCACTTGTGGAGCACCGCCACCCGCAAGGTCACCGGGAAGCTTCACGACCCGGACGGCCTGCAGATCTTCGCCACCGTCTGGAGCCGAGACGGCAAGATGCTGGCGGCCGCCGACGCGCGGCGGATCTACCTGTGGGACACCGCCACCCGCACGCTCGCCGCCACCATCCGCGCGCCTCGGAACGTCGCTCTCAGCGACATGGATTTCAGCCCGGCCGGCCGGTGGCTCGCCGCTACCGTCGCGGGCGGCGACAGTGCGCTGATCTGGGACATCCGCACCGGCAGGCTCGTGGCCACCTTGCAAAGCCCGGACAGTGGCGAGGTCGCATCCCTTGCCTACAGCCCCGCCGGCCGCAACCTCGCCGTCGGCGAGTACAACGGCCGCATCTACCTTTGGAACGTCAGCCGGCTGCCATGACTGGCTCGCGGGCCTTCCCGGCCAGCGCCCTGGCCGGCACGACGCGCTGCCCCGACGTTGCTGGGAATGGCGGGTGCCGGCCCGCAGCGCCACCCGTCGTCCTGCACCGAGCGGTTCATCTGCGGCTGGCTGTATCCGGCTAGCTGACGGGAGTCGGCCCGGCCGGGTGGAAGCACCAGGCCGTGTGGGACGGGCTTAGCCTGGCCGCCGGCGGCGCAGCGTTGCGGCAGTCGCTGGTGGCACTGGCGCAGCGGCCGGCAAACGGACAGCCAGCGCGAACAACACGCTCCTGCCCGACCACAAGCCCCGCCGGCGCGGCAACACCGGCCCCGCAGCCACCCGCCCCGGCCGCGGCCGCCGCCCCGACAGCGCCAGCAGCATCGGCGCCCACCCCGTTCGCGCGCCGCGCCCCCGCGCGGGGAATAGCCTCCAGCAGCACCCGCGTGTACGGGTGCCCCGGCGACCGGATCATCTCGTCGGCGGCGCCGTCCTCGACCACCCGACCGCCGAACATCACCACGATGCGGTCCGCGATCTGGTGGGCGCTGATCAGGTCGTGGGTGATGTAGAGGAAGCCGACCCCGCGCTCGGCCTGGATGGAGGCCATCAGCGCCAGGATCCCGGCCCGCACGGAGACATCCAGCATCGACACGGGCTCGTCCGCGATCACGAACTGGGGGTCCACGGCCAGCGCCCGCGCCAGCACGACGCGCTGCCGCTGGCCGCCGGACAGCTCGTGCGGGTAGCGGTGCAGGAAGCTGGACCCCGGCGTGAGCCGCACGGATTCGAGCAGGGCGCACACGTCCCCGGCGGCCTGCGACTTGGACCGGCCGAGGAAGTTGCGGTACGGCCGGGACAGGGTCTGCCCGATGGTCCGGGTGGGGTTCAGGCACCCGAACGGGTCCTGGAACACGAGCTGCACGGACCGCCAGTAGTCGCGCTGGGCGGCGGACCCGGCCCTGATCACCTGGTCGCCGAGGCTGACCTGGCCGGCGGTCGGCGGGGTGAGGCCCATGAGCAGCCGGCCGAGGGTGGACTTGCCGCTGCCGGACTCGCCGACGACGGCGACCAGCTCGCCGCGGCGCACCTCGATGTCGACCCCGTCGACGGCGATGACGGGCCCGGCCGCGCGCCGGGCGGGGAACTCCTTGACCAGGCCGGCCCCGGAGAGCACGGGTCGCTCAGGCACTGCGTTCCCCCTCTGCGGCACCGCCGGCGGCGGGCGCCGGAAGCGGATCGCCAGTCACCGGGTGGAAGCAGGCCAGGGCACCGTCCCCGGCGGCGGTGAGCACGGGAACTTGCTGGTCGCACTCGGGGCCGCGCCGCGCGCAGCGCGGGTGGAACGCGCAGCCGGGCGGCAGGGCGCCGAGCTGGGGCGGCGCGCCGGGGATCACGTCGACGGCGCCGCGCCGCTCGCCGAGCTGGGGCGCGGCGGCGAGCAGGCCCCTGGTGTAGGGGTGGCCGGCGGAGTGCAGCAGGCCGGCGGCGGGCCGGGACTCGACGACCCGCCCGGCGTACATGACGGCGACCCGGTCGGCGCGTTCCTGGACGAGGGCGAGATCGTGCGAAACGAGGAGCACGGCGAACCCCCGCTCGCCGCGCAGCTCGTCGATGAGGTCGAAGATGCCGCGCTGCACGATGACGTCGAGCGCGGTGGTGGGCTCGTCGAGGATGACGAGGTGCGGGTCGAGGGCGAGGGCGAGCGCGATGCAGACGCGCTGCCGCATGCCGCCGGAGAGCTGGTGCGGGTAGGCGGTCGCCCGGCTGGCGGGGACCTGGACGCGCTCCAGCAGGGCGGCGCAGCGCGGATAGGCGTCCCGGAGGGGCAGGCCGTGCGCCTTGTACAGGTCCCTGAACTGGCGGCGCACGCTGAGCAGCGGGTTCAGGGCGTTCATGCCGCTCTGCAGGACGACGGAGGCGGCGCGCCAGCGCAGCGGCCGCAGCTCCTTGTCGCCGAGGCCGACGACGTCCTGGCCGCCGACCCTGATGCTGCCGCTGGTGACCCGGGCGCCGGCGGGCAGCAGGCCGAGGACGGCGTGCACGAGGGTGGACTTGCCGCAGCCGGACTCGCCGACGACGCCGAGGTAGCCGCCGGGCGGCAGTTCGAGCGACACGTCCGCCACGGCGGGGTTCCACCGGGCACGGCGGCCCTGGCCTGAGCCGTAGGCGACGGTCAGCCCGGACACGGCCAGCGGGACGGCGGCCGGCGTGGCGGCCGGGGCGGGCGCGGTCACCGGGCGCCGCCGCGCGTCCGGGGGCTGACGATCTCGTCGAGGCCGAAGTTGACGAGCGCGAACGCGCCGCCGGTCAGCGCGATGGCGAGCCCTGGCGCGAGTACCCAGGCCCACTGCCCGGACAGCAGCGCGTTGTTGTTGTTCGCCCAGTAGAGCATGTTCCCCCAGCTCGGCTGGGTCGGGTCGCCGAGGCCGAGGAACTGCAGGGCGCTCTCGGCGAGGATGGAGGCGACGGCGGCGTTGAGGAAGGTCGCGGAGACCAGGGAGATGATGTTCGGCAGGATCTCCCGCCACAGGATGCCGGACAGGCGGTCGCCGGACAGCCGGGCGAGGGTCACGTACTCGCGGGTTCGCAGGCTGGCGACCTGGGCGCGGATCACCCGGGCGCCCCAGGCCCAGCTCGTCACGACGATGACGGCGATGATGGGCAGCGCGCCCTGCACGTTGATGTAGGCGGCGAGCACGACCATCAGCGGCAGCGCGGGGATGACGAGGAACACGTTGGTCCCGGCGGTGATCAGCTCGTCGCCCATGCCGGTGAGCATCCCGGACAGCAGGCCGACGATGGTGGCCACGGCGGTGGTGAGCGCGCCGCCGGCGAAGGCGACCACGAGGGTGTCCCGCCCACCCCAGATGAACTGGGACCAGACGTCCTGCCCGGTGCCGGTGGTGCCGAGCAGGTGCCTGGCGCTGGGCCCGAGGTAGGTGGCGAACATGGTGGCGTTCGGGGGATAGGGCGCGATCTGCTTCGCGAGCAGGGACACGACGATGAACACGGCCAGGATGGCGGCGCCGGCCATCGCCTTGCGGTTGCGCAGGACGAACCGCATGGTGGACGCGGGCCGGTCGGACCGGGCGCTGCCGCTCACGGCGGGGGTCATGGCCTGGGCCATCGCGGTTACCCCCGGATCCGCGGGTCGATGACGAGCAGCATGACGTCGGCGAGCAGGTTCGCGACCAGGACGGCGGCCACCACGATGAGCAGGATGCCCTGGAGCAGGGCGTAGTCCTCGCTCTGCACGGCCCCGTACAGCAGCGAGCCGAGGCCGGGGTAGGAGAAGACGACCTCGGTGAGCACGGTGCCGCTGAGCACGAACCCGATGGCCATCCCGAACGCGGTCACGTTGGGAAGCACGGCATTACGGCCGGCGTAGCTGAACATGACCTGGCTGCGCCGCAGGCCCTTCGCCCGCGCGAGCGTCACGTAATCCTCGCCGAGCACGGTCAGCATGTTGTTGCGGATGGTCAGGAGCCAGCCGCCGACGGAGGTGATCACGATGGTCAGCGCGGGCAGCGCGGCGTGGTAGATCGCGTCCCAGGCGAATCCCGGCGTGAAGCTGGGGTTGACCCCGGTGGAGTAGGCGTAGCTGGTCGGGAACCAGCCGAGGGTGAAGCCGAGCACGAACAGCACGAGCAGGGCGAGCCAGAAGTAGGGGAACGCGGCTGTGAACATGGACGCGGTGGTGACGACGGTGTCGAAGGAGCCGCCGCGCCGCCAGGACGCGATGACGCCGAGCACGTTGCCGAGCACGAACGCGATCACGGTGCTGGTGCCGAGCAGCAGCAGGGTCCACGGCAGCGCCCCGCCGATCAGCGACGACACGGTGGCGGGGAAGTAGCTGACGGACACCCCGAGGTTGCCGTGCGCGAGCTGGTCCCAGTAGCTGCCGTACTGGGACAGCAGCGGCTTGCTAGTCACGCCGAAGGCGAGTTCCATGGCGTGCAGCGCGGCGGGGTTGAGCCGGCCGTGGAACTTGGCGAGCATCGCCTCGGCGGGGTTGCCGGGCATCGCCCGCGGCAGGAAGAAGTTGATGGTGACGGTCGCCCACAGGGTGAGCAGCAGGAAGGTCAGCCGCCTGGCGACGTAGCGGGGCGTGCTCCCGGCGGCGGCCCAGCGCCGCCAGCCAGGCCGCGCGGTGGCGGCCTGGCTGGTCGGCTGCAGGGGGATGGCGCTCAGTGCACGGGCCTGATGGTGGTGAGAACGAGGAGATTGTCCGGATAACTGTACGGGGAGGGCACGGCGTACGGGTTGGCGGCCGACGGCCAGCCGGTGAAGTGCTGGGTGCTGTACTGCTCCCACCACGCCTGGTAGACGAGCGGGATCACCGGGGCCTGCTGCACCATGATCTTCTCGATGCCGCTCAGCGCGGTCTTCTGCGCGGACGCGCTGGAGGTCGAGCTGAACTGGGCGAGCAGCTTGTCGGTGGCCGGGTCGCTCCACCGCTCGTAGTTGGACGCGGCGGTCTTGCCCTCGGCGGCGGTCTCGCCGCTGGCCAGCACCTGGTGGTACATGAACCACGGGTTGGAGCCGGCGTTGGGCTCATCCAGCGCGAGGGTGAAGTTGCCGCTCGCGAGGTTGGACTGCCAGGTGGAGAACGACGGGGTGGTCACCCGGACGGTGATCCCGAGGGTCTTCAGCTCCTGGGCGATGAGCTGGCAGTCGCTGATCCAGTCGATGAACCCGCTGGGCACCTGGATGGTGAAGGAGACGGGCTTGCCGTTGGGGGCCTTGAGCTGGCCGCCGGCGTCCTTGAACCCGAGCGACCTGAGCAGGGCGGCGGCGGCCTTCGGGTTGTAGCCGAGGTTCCCGGCGGCCGGGTCGTACCAGGACTGCTCCTCGGGCAGCGTGACGCCGGTCTGGTTGGCCGCGTCCTCGTAGCCGCTCTCGCCGATCTTCCCGACCTTGGCCCGGTCGATCGCCATGGCCATCGCCCGGCGGAACCCGGCGATGTTCATCGGGTACACCTTGTCGTTCGGGTACATCGTGACCGGGGTGCCCTGCGGGTACCAGTAGTGGTTGTACTGGGGGTCCTTGGCCACGTAGGTGCCCTGGACGTTGGGCGCGAACAGGCCGCCCCAGTCGAAGACGCCCTGCGACAGCTTGGTGTCGGCGATCGCGCCGGACGGCAGCGACGGGACCGTGATGGTCTTGGCTGTCGGCTTGCCTGGCTGCCAGTAATGCGGGTTGGCCTTGAACTGGTATTCCGACGACTCGCAGCTCGCCAGCTCATACGGGCCGGTGCCGACGG
The DNA here is from genome assembly GCA_963725175.1 of uncultured Actinomycetota bacterium. Classification (GTDB taxonomy): domain Bacteria; phylum Actinomycetota; class Actinomycetes; order Streptosporangiales; family Streptosporangiaceae; genus DASUBV01. Next base: position 7,306,162 of record CAVRXH010000006.1, on the reverse strand, counting down.
GCTTGGTGTTGGTGAAGGTCACCGGGTTGGCGACCTTCGACCAGACCTGCTGCGGCACGATCGCGGTCTGGGCGATGTAGAACAGCAGCGGCGTGTCGGGCCGGGAGAAGGTGAACACGACCTGGGTCGCGCTGGGCGCGGTCACCGAGGTAAGGCCTGATCCGGTCCACACGGCGTTGAGGTCCAGGCCGGGGAACTTCTTCAGCAGGTTGAAGGAGAACGCGACGTCGCTGGCGCTGAACGGCTCGCCGTTGGAGAACTTCACGCCCTTGCGGATGGTGAAGGTCAGCACCTTGTTCCCCGAGGACCAGGCGTAGCTGGTGGCCAGCCAGGGCTTGATCTGGCCGTTCAGCATGTTGAAGATCATCATCGGCTCGTAAAGGAACCCGGCGGAGCCGTCGGTCTGGCTCGGGGAGTACGGGTTGTAGTTGCAGACGAAGGGGCCGCTGCCGTTGACGTTGATCGTCAGGGCGTCGGTGCCGGCGGCCTGGCCGCTGCCGTTGTTCGAGCCGTTGCACGCGGCGAGGGCGAGCGACATGGTCACGGCGATGGCCGCCACGGATCCGGCTCCGGTGGCGCGAGCACGCCATCGGCGGCCGCGTGCCCGTGCTGATCGCGGGGCTTGCGAGGGTGCGGGCGCCGATCGTGCTGGCATAGGGGCTCCTCCCCAGGATTCGTTTCCGAACGGGGCTTGTCCAGTTCAGCCGGCGGAGGGCGACGTGCCCTGGCAAGGGCTGATACGTCAGGGACGCAGCATGTGTCAGGATTGTACGATCAAGGCATCTTCACCGTCAATTGATTACAAGAGGCGGAAAGAGGCGGGTGGGACTGGGTGAGAGGCCTGGGTGCGGGCGGGGAGTGACCTGGGGTGCGGCGGCCGGGGTGACCGGGGCGGCCGGGGCCGGGGACGCTGGCAGGGTGGTCGGTGGCGAGCTAGGGAGGCGCGGGTGGAGCAGGGCAGCGGCGGGCGGCCGGGCCTGGCGGGCGGCTGGCGGGACGCGGGCGGCGGCGCGCTAGCGGGGGACGGCCCGGCGTGGACAGGCGGCGAGGTGGCCGCGCTGCGCGGCGCCGGGACGGTGCTGGGCATCGACGCCGGCGGGTCCGCGACCCGCGCGGTGCTGGTGACCGGCGGCATGGTGACCAGGACGCTGACCGCCGCGCCGTTCAACTACCTGCTCCAGGACGGGGGAGTCCGCTGGCTGGCGGAGATCATCAGGGACTCGGGCGCGAGCGCGGCCGGGGTCGGCGTGCCGGGCATCGCGCGGGAGCCGGGCGCGGCCCGGTCCTTCGCTGCCGGGCTGTCGGCGGCCTCGGGGGTGCCGGTGCGGGTGGCCAGTGACGCGACGACCGCGTGGCTGGGCGCGTTCGGCGGCGGGGCCGGGATCGCGGTCATCGCCGGCACCGGCTCGGTAGCGGTCGGCGGCTCGGGCGCGGCCGGCGCTGAGGCCGGCCAGGGGGATGAGGCCGACGGCGGCCTGGCGCGCTGCGGGGGATACGGCTACCTGGTCGGTGACGAGGGCAGCGGCTACTGGATCGGGCGGAAGGCCCTGCGCGCGGCCCTGGCCGCCGCCGACGGCACGGGCCCGCCAACGGCACTGGGCGAGGCCCTGGCCGCCGCCACCGGCGCGACGCTAGACGAGCTGATCGTCCGCGTGCACCGCGCCCCGCGCGACCGGACCATCCTCGCCCGGCTGGCCCCGCTCGTAGCAGCCTGCGCGGCCGGAACGGGCGCGGGCGGGGACGAGATGGCGGCCGCGATCCTGGCCGAGGCCGGCGCAGAGCTGGCCGGGCTGGCGCAGGCGCTGGCCGCGCGCCTGGCGGCGGACGGCCACCCGGACCTGCCGGTGACCGGCCTCGGCGGCGTCTTCCGCATCGGCGCGGTCCGCGCGGAGTTCACCCGCCGGACGGGCGCGGTCCCGGCCCAGTCCCCGCCCGAGCTAGGCGCCGCCCTGCTAGCCGTCCGTCCCGCGACCGCGCCGGCCCCCACCGTCGCGACACAGTCGGCGAGCCGCGCCGAGCCAGACCGCGCGGTCCGGCCCACGACACAGCCCGCCGCCCGGCTCGTCCCGCAGGGCGGGTCGCGGCCAGGCGACACCGACCTGGCCGGTGCCGCCGCGAGCCAAGGCAGCGGCACCCGCGGAGATGCCGGTCCGAACGCGCCTGATGGGTCCGCCTCACCCAGTGGACCCGCCGTCTCCTCCGGGCGAGCCGGCCCCGGCGGGCCAGTCGCGTCTGGTCGGCCAGGGCCGGCGGAGGTGCTGGCTGAGGCGGTTGCCGCGCGGCGGGTGCCGGGGGCGGTACTCGTCACCGGGCGGGGCGAGGAGGTGACCGAGGTCGTCGTCGTCGGGCAGGCGCAGGCCGTGGCCGGGCCGGAACGCGCGATGACCAGGGAGACCATCTTTGACCTGGCGTCGCTGACCAAGGTGGTCGCGACCCTGCCCGCGGTGCTGCGGCTGGCCGGCCTCGGCGAAGTCGGGCTGGACGAGCCGGTCCGCCGGTACCTGCCGCCGTTCGCGGGCGACGGGCGGGACGCCGTGACCGTCCGGCACCTGCTCACGCACACCTCCGGGCTGCCGGCCGAGCTGCCGCTGTGGCGCAGCTACACCGACCCGGCGCTGGCCGGCGCCGCGCTGCTCGCCGCGCCGCTGGAGCGCGCCCCCGGCGCGGCGGTGGTCTACTCCGACGCGGGCTTCATGCTGCTCGGCCGGATCGTCGAGGCGGTCACCGGCGCGCGGCTGGACATCGCCGTCACCGACCTGGTGACCCGGCCGCTCGGCCTGACCAGGACCGGGTTCTGCCCGGAGGTGTCCCGGCATGGCGAGTGCGCGGCCACCGAGGTGCAGTTGCAGGGCGCGGCGCTGTCCGGCGTGGTGCACGACGAGAACGCGCGGATGCTCGGCGGGGTCTCCGGGCATGCCGGCCTGTTCGCCCCGGCCGATGACCTTGCCAGGTACATCGTGCGCGGCTGGCTGGATCCCGGCAGCCCGATCCTGTCCGCGAAGATCCGCGCCGAGGCCTGCCGGCTCCAGACCGCCGGGACGGACGGCCGCCGCGGCCTTGGCTGGGTGCTGCCCGGCGACAGCATCGCCCAGTTCGGCCGCCACTGGCCGGAAACCGCGGTCGGCCACACCGGCTTCACCGGCACCGCCATGTCGTTCGACCCGGTCAGCGGTTCCTGGCTGGTCCTGCTCACCAACGACGTGCACTACGGCCGGGGCCGCGGCACCATCGGCCCCCTCCGCAACGCCGCCCACGACGCCTGCCCGCCGGCAGCCTGACCCATGCCCGGCGCCCATGCCCGGTGCTGCCAGTGACAGTGCTGCCAGGGCCGGTGCTGCCAGCGACAGTGAACCCGCGTCCACCGTCGTTGTTTCGGCAGTAGAAGCGGGTTCACTGTCGCTGGAGCCCCAGGAGGCGGCACCGGCGGCGGCACCGGCGCGGGCCGGGCTGCCGCAGCGGGACCGGGCGGGGTCGGGCGGGGGCCGGCTAGCCGGGGAGGTCGCGGCGGCGCTTGCCGATGGCGGCGTGGGTGACGGCGAGGGCTTCGAGCGCCGCCTCGAAGTTGCGCTGCGCGACCACCGCGAACAGGCAGTCCACCACGGCCAGCTGCGCGATCCGGCTGGTCATCGCGCCCGACCTGAACGTGGTCTCCCTGGCCGCCGTCATGAACACGTAATCGGCCTGCTCGGCCAGCGGGGACCGGGGATGGTTGGTCAGCGCCACGGTGAGCGCGCCGTTGGAGCGGGCCAGCCGGGTCGGGTCGATGGTGTCGATGGTGGTCCCGGTGTAGGACACGCCGATCGCGACGTCGTCGCTGCCGAGCATGGACGCCGAGGTCAGCGCGGTGTGCGCGTCGGTGGAGGCGTAGATGACCTTGCCGAGCCTGTGCAGCTTCTGCTGAAGGTCAAGCGCGACCAGGCCGCTGGCGCCGACCCCGTACACGTCGATCCGGCGGGCGGCGATCAGCGCGTCGGCGACCGTGCCGAGCGCGTCGGCGTCCAGGTGCGCGACGGTCTCCTCGATGGCCCGCGCGTCGGCGTGGCCGACCTTCTGCACCACCTCGGTGACGCTGTCATCGGGGCCGATGTCGCCGGAGACCAGGCGCCAGGTGCCGGCCGCGTCGTGCCCGGCCGCGGCGGCCAGCGCGATCCGCAGCGCGGGGTAGCCGTCCAGGCCGATCGCCCGGCAGAACCGGACGATGGTGGTGCCCGAGGTCTGTGCCCGCTCGGCGTAGTCGGAGATGGTCCACCGCGCGGCCTGCGCGGGGTCGCTGACCGCGAGCCGCGCGACGCGCTGCTCGGCCGGCGCGAGGCTCGGCATCAGCGACCGGATCCGGACCAGGATGCCGGCGGACGCGTCGCGGCCCTGCGGCGTGCCGCCCGGACCCGCACCCGGCTCGCTTCTGGCCGGCTGGCTCCCGGCCGGCTCGCCGCCGGCCGCCCCGGCGCCGCCGCCGGCTGCCCCCGCTGCCATCGCCGACCTCCGTCCGCCGTCTCGGCTCGCTGGATTCGCCGGAAATACCTAGCCGCAGCCTACAGCGGGCGTTCCCACAGCGAGAACCTCCTGCTGACCGCGAACCCCGCCTGCCGGTACAGGTGCGCGGCGGCGCTGGCCTCCTCGGTCCACAGGAACCAGGCGTTCTGCAGTCCGTCGGCCCGCATCGCGGTGAGCGTCTGGGCGAGCAGCAGCCGCCCAAGCCCGAGCCCGCGCGCGGCCGGGTCCACGCCGAACGGCCCGAACCGCTCGCGCACCCCCCGGTAGGCGCCGTAGGCGGCGAAGCCGAGCACCTGCCCGTCGCGGTGCACGGTGAGCACCGGCCGGACTTCATGCGGCTGGATCAGCAGCTCGCGCAGCGCCTCGGCCCAGTCGGCGGAGAACGTGGCGGCGAACTCGATGAGCTGCGGCAGCTCTCCGTCGGCGGGCGGCCCGAACCGGTAGCCTGCCGCCGTCAGGCTCGCCCGCCGCCCGTCCAGCCCGCCGGGCGCCGGCGACCTGGGCAGCCGCGCCGCGCCGGGCTCGGGCAGCGACCAGCCAGACTCAGCGAGACCGAGCAGCGACGCGCTCATCGCGACGACCTCCTCGACGGCCTGGAACCCGGACCGCCTGAGCAGCCCGCGCCCGGCCGGGTAGGCCGCCTCGTCCAGCCCTGGCACCACGTAGTGCGGTGTCATCGTGGCGAGCCGGACGGTGCTGCAGCCGTGCCCGGCCAGCAGGCCGAGCGCCCGGGCGGCCAGCGCGGCGGCGATGCCCTGCCGCCGGCAGTCAGGCCGGGTGAACGCGAACACGATCCAGCCCACCCCGGCCTCCGCCTTGCCCGCCCCGTCCGCGCCGCCCGCCCGCTCGGCCCCGCCTGGCCGCCGCCGCGCCGCGTAGCAGCAGCCGACCAGCTCCCCGTCCCGCTCGGCCACCAGCAGCCCGCCGGCGTCGAAGTCCGGGTCGAGCAGCACGGACCTGGTGAACCAGGGCACCGTGGTCGGGTCGGCAGGCGCCGACTCGTTCCACAGGGCCACGATGGGCTCGACGTCGGCGGGCCGGAAGGCCCGGATGCCCGGCACGGCGGGTGCGGTCACGGCACGCCCTCACTGGCCGCCCGGCCGGCCGCCCGCTGGCGGATTCCGGCGTCCCCGGTGGCCGTGTTAAAATTACCAAACTGAAGTTAACTATGTTCTATTGTGCCATATATGACGGCGTCCTGCGGGTCTAGCTTGGCGTCGCGTGCCCGTTGCCGCCGGGGAGGCCCCTCGCGTGACATATGCCGTTGAGCCAGCCGGCGATTCCGCGCTGCTGCGCACCCTGGGCACCGAGCAGGCCAGCGCCGAGTTCAGCGACCTGGACCAGCTCCCCGTGCCCGAGCTGGTCGCCGTCATCGTTGCCCAGGCCCGCCGCGCCGGGGACTTCGTGGCCGGGGCCGCCGCCGCGCTGCCCCCGGTGGTCGAGGCCGTCGCCCGCTGCCTGGAGGCCGGCGGCCGGCTGGTCTACGTCGGGGCCGGCAGCGCCGGGCGGATCGGCATGCTGGACGCGGCCGAGGCCAGGCCGACGTTCGGGGTGCCGGACGGGACCATCTTCGCCGTGCTGGCCGGCGGTTCCGGCGCGTTCGCCAATGCCTCGGAGGGCGCCGAGGACGACGCCGCCGCCGGCGCGCAGGCGATGGACGCCCATCAGGTCGGCGAAAGCGACGCGGTGCTCGGGATCTCGGCCAGCGGCCGGACCCCGTTCGTGCTCGGCGCGATCGAGCGCGCCGCCCAGCTCGGCGCCATCACCATCGCCTTGACCTGCAACGAGGGCACTCCGCTCGGCCGGGCCGCCCGGTTGCCCATCGAGGTGCCCGTCGGCCCCGAGGTGATCGCCGGGTCCACCCGGCTGAACGCCGGCACCGTGCAGAAGATCGTGCTCAACACCATCTCCACGGCCGCCATGGTGCGGACCGGCAAGACCTTCGGCCCGCTGATGGTCGAGATGCGGGCCACCAACGACAAGCTGCGGGACCGGGCCGTGCGGATCGTCGCCGCGATCAGCGGCGCGGCTCCGGCGGCGGCGCGGGCCGCGCTTGAGCGGTCCGGCTGGCATCCCAAGATCGCCAGCGTGGTCGCCGCGACCGGCCTGGAGCCGGGCGCGGCCAGCGCCCTGCTGGCCGCGCACCGGGGCCGTCTGCGCGAGGCCCTGGCCGCCGCCGGCGGCCCGCTGCGCAGCCCGTAGCCCGGCGGCGCCCAGCCCGTAGCCCGGCCCCGGCCGCCCGCTGCGCCATCCGGCCTAGTGATAACAGCAAGAGGCGGCGCAGGCCGGCCGCCCCAGCCACGCCGGGCACGCTGGCTCCCAGGCCACCCCAGGTGACGGCCGGGGCCAGGTTGGCTACCGTGTTCAGGTGGGGGACACGGGTTCGGGGGGGCCCACGGGGCAGCATGCCACTGTCGAGGTCAGGCTGCTCGGTGGCTTTGCCCTGCGCGTAGACGGCCAGCCGGTGCCGGCCGGGTCGTGGCGGCTGCGCAAGGCCAGGGACATCGTCAAGATCCTGGCCCTGGCGCCCGGCCACCGCTGGCACCGGGACGAGGTCATCGAGGCGCTGTGGCCCGAGCGCGACACCAGCTCGGGCCTGAACAACCTGCACCAGGCACTGCACATCGCCCGCCGCGGCCTGGCCGGGGCCGGCCAGGACAGCTCGGGACGCGCCCGGCTGCGGGTCAGGGACGAATGGGTCTCGCTGTGCCCCGACGAGAAGCTCCTGGTCGACGTCGAGGAGTTCGAGGCCGCCGCGGCGGCGGCCGCCGGCTCGGAGGACCCAGAGCCGATGGAGGCCGCGCTGCTGCTGTACCAGGGCGACCTGCTGCCCGAGGACCGGTACGAGGAATGGGCGCTGGCCCGCCGCGACGAGCTGCGCGGCCAGCGCCGCGCGCTGATGACCGGGCTGGCCGCGCTGCGCGAGGCGGCTGGCGATTCCCGCGCCGCCGTCGGCCTGCTCGGCCCGCTGGTCGCCGACGACCCCGCCGACGAGCTCGCGCAGCGGGCGCTGATCCGCGCCTACGCGCTGACCGGCGACCGCGGCGCGGCGCTGCGCCAGTACCAGGCGCTGGCGGCCACCCTCAGGGACACCCTGGCCGTCCCCCCTGACGCGCTCACCGAGCAGCTCTACCGCGACGTGCTGTCCGGCGCGTTCGGCGGGCGGGCCGCGGTCCGCCCGGCCGGCCCGCGCCGCCGCCAGGCCGCTCCTTCTCCTGAACGGACCCGTCAGCCGCGGCAAGGACCCCGGCAGGCGCGACTCAGCCGTCGGGCGGGCCATAACCTGCCGGTGCTGCTGAGCACGTTCGTCGGCCGCGACCAGGCACTCGCCGGCCTGGGAAAGCTGCTGGGCGAGCGCCGGATGATCACCCTGACCGGGCCGGGCGGCTGCGGCAAGACCCGGCTGGCGATCGAGGTGGCGCAGCGGGCGCTGACCCAGTTCGCCGACGGGGTGTGGCTGGTCGATCTGGCCGCCGTCAGCGGCGCGGGCGACGACGCGGTCGGCCGGGCGCTGGCCAGCGACCTCGGCGTCCGCGAGCAGGCCGGCCAGTCGTCGCTTGAGGCCGTCGCGGCGGACCTGGCGGGCAAGGCGGCGCTGCTGGTCATGGACAACTGCGAGCACCAGGCCGAGGCCGCCGCCCGGGCGGCCGCGGAGCTGCTGCGGGCCTGCCCGGGCCTGGTGGTGCTGGCGACCAGCCGCGAGCCGCTGCGGGTGCCAGGGGAGGTGCTGTGGCAGGTGCCGCCGCTGGCGGTGCCCGATCCCCGGCACCTGCCAGGCCTGGCCGAGCTGCGCCGCTATGACTCGGTCGCGCTGTTCACCGAGCGGGCGATGGCCGCCCAGCCCGGCTTCCGCCTGGACGCGGCCAGCGCCCCGGCCGTCGCGGAGATCTGCGCCCGGCTTGACGGGCTGCCGCTGGCCATCGAGCTGGCCGCCGCCCGGGTGCCCGCGCTTGGCCCCGGCGGGGTGGCCGAGGGCCTGGATGACCGGTTCGGGCTGCTGACCGGGGGGAGCAGGACCGCGCTCGGCCGGCAGCGCACGCTTGCGGCCACCTTTGACTGGAGTTACGAGCTGCTCTCGGCGCCGGAGAAGGCCGCGTTCCGGCGCCTGTCGGTCTTCGCGGACAGCTTCTCGCTGCCCGCCGCCGGCGCGGTGGCCGCCGGCCCTGGCGTGGGCAGGGAGAGCATCGCCGCGCTGCTGGCCGACCTGGTCGGCCGGTCGATGGTCAGCATCGAGCAGGATCCGGCCGCCAGCCGGTACCGGCTGATCGAGTCGCTGCGCGAGTACGGCCGCGCCCGGCTGGCCGAGGCCGGCGAGGCCGCGGTCACCGGGCAGCGGCACGCCGCGTGGTACCTGACCCTGGCGCGGGAGGCGGCCGGGCACTTCGCCGACCCCGGCCGGCGGCTCTGGTTCGAGCGGATCGACGCCGACCAGGCCGACTTCCAGGCCGCGCTGGGCGCGCTGCTGAGCGCCGACCCGGACCGGGCGCTGGCGATGGCCGCCGCGCTGTGGCCGTACTGGGTGCTGCGCGGCAGCTTCGGCGAGGGCACCGACCGGCTCCAGGCCGCGCTGGCCGCCTGCGGCGAGCGCTCGCCCGCCCGGGTCGAGGCGATGCTCGGCAGCTTCGCGATCCGGATGCACTGGACCGGCGCCGGCGAGGATGACCCCGCACCCGGCCAGGCGCTGGCGCTGGCGACCGCGCTTGGCGACCCGGCGGGCATGGCCAGGGCGGCGTTCTTTGTCGGCGTGCAGTCCTGGGTGCGCGGCGAGCCAGGCGCCGCGCGACAGGCGTTCCTGCGCTGCGCGGCCATCGCCCGGCGGGCCGGGCTGACCATGACCCAGGCCTCGGCCGTGCACGCGCTGGCCTGCGTGGCCTGGTCGCAGGGCAAGGGCGGGCAGGCCAGGCAGCGGCTGCGGGCCGCGCTTGCCCTGGCCGTCCGGGCGGTGACCAGCGACGACGGGTCCGTGGCGGGGGAGCGGACCGGCGGCGGGACCGGGGCGTTCTGGCAGCTCGGCATCGCGCCGATCGGCACCTCGTGGTGGCTCGGCGCGCCGCGCCTGGTGTTCGAGGAGCCGGCCGCCGCGCTCCAGGCCGCCGCCGGCCTGTCGGCGGTCGCCTGCGTCAGGGCCAGCATGGGCAGCCTGGCCAGGGCGGCGGGCGACCGCGATGAGGCGGCCGGGCTGCTGGACGAGGCGCTCGGGCTGTTCGAGCAGGCCGGCGACGACGACGGCGCCGCGCTGGTCTTCGCCCGGCTGGGCAACCTGGCCATCGCCGCCGGCCGGCCCCGCGAGGCGGCCGAGTTCCTGACCAGGAGCCTGGAAATCCGCCGAGACCTGGGCGACCAGTGCGGCATCGGGCTCGCCCAGCTCAGCCTGGGCCGGCTGGAGAACGGCAGCGGCCGGCTGGAGCGGGCGGGCGAGCTGTTCACCGAGGCGGCGGCCAGCTTCCGGGCCGGCGGCGACCGGCCCGCGCTGATCCAGGCGCTGATCCGGCTCGGCGAGCTCCAGGTGGCCCGGCTCAGCACCGGCGAGGACCAGGCGGGCGGCGGCGGGCTGCGGCTGAACGGCGGCGCGCCGCCGGCAGGCCGGGCCGGGCCGCGGGGCGGGGCCGCGGCGGCCGGGGCGGCCGGGGTCGGCGGCGACGCGATCCGGCTGCTGGAGTCTGCGGTGACCATGCTGCGCGCGATGGGGCACGGCGTGCAGCTCGGGCTCGGCCTGGCAGCGCTGGCCGAGGCCTGCCAGGGCGCGGGGGAGCGGGCCCGCGCGGCGGCCGTGGCGCGGGAAGCCGCCGCGCTGCTGGCCCGCGCACCCGCAGGGCCCGGGCGGCGGCACGTGCTTGACCGGCTTGCCGACATCGCGCGGGCCGGCCAGCCGGAACGCGCCCGGTCGGAACGGGCAGGGAGTACGAGAGCCGGACAGGGTTAGCAAACCGCGCTCGGGGGACGAAAATGACAACGCCATCCCCCGACCGGCCGGAGGCCGCATGCGCCCAGTCGCCCGTTCCCCGCTGTCCCGTCTCGCCCTGGCCCGTCTCGCCCTGGCCGCGACCGCCGCGATCGCCCTGACCGCCGCCGGGGCCGGCCCATTCATGGCCGGCACGGCCCTGGCCGCCGGGGGACCAGCGGTGTCTAGCCCTGTGGTAGCCAACACCGTGCTGGTCAACCAGCCCGCCGCCCGGGTCTGCACCGGTGCCACCTTCAAGGTCGGCATCTGGTACCAGAAGTTCTCCGGCGGGTCCCGCGCCTACCGGGTGTCGGTCTACAGCCCGCGCGGCAAGCGGGTGCTGTACCGGCACGGCGACGCCTCGGCCGCGCACTGGCGGTTCTGGAAGGTCCGCGCCACCCGGGCCGGCAAGTACCGCACCGTGTACTCAGGGAAATGGGCCGCCTCCGGCGGCTGGCGGCACTACAAGGTCGCCACCAGGGCCCGGCACTGCTGATCAGCGCGGGCCCTGGCGGCGCGGCTCAGGCTGCTCAGGCCGGGGCGGGCAGGCTGGCCAGCGCCTGCTCGATGGCCTGGTCGCTCAGCTCCAGGTCGGTGACCTTGCCGGCCTGGTAGCTGGCGTAGGCGGCCAGGTCGAGCAGGCCATGCCCGCACAGCGCGGTCAGGATGACCTTCTCCTCCCCGGTCTCCTTGCAGCGCAGCGCCTCCTCGATGCACGCCGCCACCGCGTGCGTCGGCTCCGGCGCCGGCACGATGCCCTCGGTCCTGGCGAACCGCAGGCCCGCCGCGAAGCACTCCGACTGCGGCTTGGCGACCGCCTCGATCAGGCCCAGCTCGTAGATGTGCGACAGCAGCGGCGACATCCCGTGGTAACGCAGCCCGCCCGCGTGAATCGGGTCGGGGATGAACTCGTGGCCCAGCGTGTGCATCTTCAGCAGCGGGGTCATGCCCGCGGTGTCCCCGAAGTCGTAGGCGTAGGTGCCCCGGGTGAACGACGGGCAGGCGGCGGGCTCGACCGCGCGGATCACCGGGTTCATCCGGCCCGCCAGCTTCTCCCGCAGGAACGGGAACGCCAGGCCGCCGAAGTTGGACCCGCCGCCGGTGCACCCGACGATCACGTCCGGGGTGTCGCCGGCCTGGGCGAGCTGCTTGATCGCCTCCTCGCCGATCACCGTCTGGTGCATCAGCACGTGGTTGAGCACGCTGCCGAGCGCGTACCTGGCCTCCGGGTCGCCCGCGGCCATCTCGACCGCCTCGCTGATCGCGATGCCCAGGCTGCCGGTCGAGTCCGGGTGCTCGGCGAGGATCGCCCGGCCCGCACTGGTGAGGTCAGAGGGGCTGGCGTGCACCGCCGCGCCGTAGGTCTCCATCAGCAGCTTGCGGTAGGGCTTCTGGTCGAACGAGGCGCGCACCATCCACACGTCGACCTGGAGGCCGAAGATCGCGGCGGCGAACGCCAGCGCGCTGCCCCACTGGCCCGCGCCGGTCTCGGTGGTCAGCCGCCGCACGCCCTCGGCCGCGTTGTAGTACGCCTGCGGCACGGCGGTGTTCGGCTTGTGCGAGCCCGCCGGGCTGCCGCCCTCGTACTTGTAGTAGATCCGGGCCGGGGTGCCCAGGTCCTTCTCCAGCCGCCGCGCCCGGAACAGCGGCGTCGGCCGCCACAGCCGGTAGACGTCCTGCACCTCGTCCGGGATCGCGATGTACCGCTCCCCGGAGACCTCCTGGGCGATCAGGGCGGCCGGGAACAGCGGCGCCAGGTCCTCGGGGCCGACCGGCTGCCCCGTGCCCGGGTGCAGCGGGGGCGGCGGCGGGGCCGGCAGGTCGGGCACGATGTTGTACCACTGCTGCGGCATCTCGGCCTCGGACAGCACGTATTTCACCTGTCGGTCTGTCATATTCAACCCCTACCCAGCCTCGCATGGTGACTTCTAGGCAGAGTACGGCTAAGTGATCATCTGGTCAGCGACTTGCCGGGGGTCGCGCTCTGGCGGCCTAGGCTTGGCTGGTGCCCTTCCCTGATGAGCTGGCACGCGGTCTTGCCGTCGCGGCCTACGACCGCCGCTGGCCCGGCGACTTCGCCGTCCTGGCCAGCAGGATCCAGGATGCGCTCGGGCCGGCGGTGGTCCGGGTGAGCGAGCGGCCGAGCAACATTCACCTGGTGGAGGCTGCGAGCGAGGCCGCGCGGCGCAAGCTGCTGTTCCGTGACTTCCTGCGGGCGCACGATGCTGCCAGGGACGCCTGGGGCGACTTCAAGCAGCGCCTGGCCGCGATGGCTGCCGACATCTACCAGTACGGCCAGGCCAAGGCCGGACCAACGCGGATCTTGCTGATCGCGGCGGAAAGCTGGGCACGCGAGACCCAGTGGGCGCCTGGGTGATCATCCCGGTGCCGCGTTCGGCGCCGGCGGGAATCCCCGCCGGGGGCGCGGCGTTGCCCGCTTGCATGCGCGTGGATATCTGGAGCGACATCGTCTGCCCGTGGTGCTACATCGGGAAGCGGCATTTCGAGCAGGGCCTGGCGCAGTCCGGGCACGCCGGCCAGGTCGAGGTGGTGTACCACGCGTTCGAGCTGGATCCGTCCATCCCGGCGGGGCAGGGCACGCCCATCCTGGAGGTGCTGTCCGCCAAGTACGGGCTGAGCGCCGGGCAGGCCGCGCAGGCCGAGGCCGGCGTGGCGGCGAAGGCGCGGGCCGCCGGCCTGGCGTTCACCGCCGAGCGGGTGATGGGCAACACCTTCGACGCGCACCGGCTGGTCCGGCTCGGCCTGGAGTCCGGCGTCCAGGGCGCGGTGCTCCAGCGGCTGTACGAGGCGTACTTCGCCGAGGGCCGCCCGGTGTTCGACCCGTTCAGCCTGGCTGCCCTGGCCGGCGAGGCCGGGCTCGACGCCGACCTGGCCCGCGCCGCGCTGGCCGACGGCCGGTACGGCGGCGAGGTGCGCGCCGACGAGGAGCAGGCCCGCGCGCTCGGCATCACCGGCGTCCCGTTCGCGGTGCTCGACAACCGGTACGCCGTGTCCGGCGCCCAGCCGCCCGCCGCGTTCGCCGCCGCCCTGTCCCGCGCGCTCCAGCAGTCCGCGCCCGCGTCCTAGCCCGGCCGGGTGGCGAGCCCGGCTTACAGCGAGAGGCTGACCTGCTCGCCGCGCAGCATGTCGCTGGCCGCGATGGCCGAGCCGCGCGCGCCCGCCATGTCCAGCTCGGGCACCAGGGCGAAGGTCTCCACGGCGGCCTGCTCGGAACGCAGGTCGGTGTGCTCGCGGACGATCTCCAGGAACCAGTCACGGAACTCAGGCGCGGCCTCCACCACGCCGCCGCCCAGGAAGTAGATGTCCGGGTCGATGAACCCGGCCGCGATGGTGAACATCCGGCCGAGCGCGATGGCCTGCTGCCGGAAGATCTCCCGCGCCATCGGGTCGCCGGCCTCGCCGTGGCCGCGGACCAGCTTGGCCGCCTGGCGCGGCGACTGCTCGGCGGCCAGCGGGTGATCGGGGTACCTGGTCAGCCACCACGGCAGCAGGTTCACCTCGATGCCCGACAGCGACGCGACGCTCTCCGCGTCGCCGGGCAGCCCGCAGTTGCAGGCCGGCACCGGCTGGCCCTGCGCCAGCAGCCCGTCCATCGGGATCCTGATGTGGCCAAGCTCGCCGGCCATCCCGGCGGCGCCCCTGACCACCTGGCCGCGTTCCACCACGCCGCCGCCCAGGCCGGTGCCGACGATCAGTGACACCGACGAGCGCCCGGCCGCGCCGGGACCGAAGTAAGAATGGTGCGCGTACAGCGAGGCCGCGTTCGCGTCGTTGTTGTAGATGACCGGGAGCCCGATCCTGGCCTCGACCGCGCCCCGGATGTCGAACCCGCGCCACGACGGGTCGGCGAAGTTCACCGCGCCGCGCGTCGAGATCACCCCGTTCGCGCTGGCCGGCCCCGGCGTGTCCAGCCCGATGCCGAGCACCGCCTCGCGCGAGGTGCCGGTGACCTTCAGGATGTGCTCGAACGACTCGGCCAGCGCCTCGACGGCGACCGCGGGCCCTTCCCGGACCCGGCTCGGCGTCTCGACGAGGTGGTCCACCAGGAACCGGCCGTTCCCGTCCAGCACCGTCGCGTTGTTCGTCGTGCCGCCGTTGTCCAGGCCCACAACGACCTGCTGGTCCTGCCGCATTCGCCAGCCTCCCTCGTCCGCTGGAGCGTACAGCGTCAGCCGCGCGCCGCCACGCCCGGGCAGCCCGGCGCCGGGCGCGGCGGACGGACGCTGGCGCCGGCCCGGCGAACAGTCGGCGAAGCTCGTCCCGTACTGGGCCGGATCGGTTGCGATGCCCTGTTCTGCATGCAATCGTGGGCCGGTGGATTCGAGCGCCATTGCCACGCGTGGCGCGCGCTTGTCCATTGCGCTGGCGGTTGGCGGCGCGATCGTGGTCATGCTGGGCGTCAGCCTCGCCGTCATCGGCCTGGCCATCGGGCTGGAAGGGCCTGCGGACTCCTCCGGCCTGACCACGTTCGGCGTGACACTGATGCTGGCTGGCCTCGCCCTCGGCGTAGCGGCCGGCCTGGTGGTCGCGACGGGCCTGAGGGATCGCGGCCGTGCGGCATCGCAGTGGCAGGGCGCCGCGTGGCCAGACACCGGCCAGGCCCCGCCCTGGCAAGACCAGCGCGGCCAGGCCGCGCCGTCTCAGGATGCGCCGTCTCCGGATGCGCAGGCACGGGATGCGCAGGCACGGGGCGCGCGAGGATCGGGCGCATGGTCCCAAGGCGGCCAGCCCCAGGGCGTGCAGCCCCAGGGCGTGCTGGCGCAGGACGCGCAGGGGCAGGGCTGGCGGCAGCCTGGCGACCCGGCAGCCGGCGGTGGGCTGCCGGTCAGGGTGCGAGCTGGCGCGGGTCCCCGCGGAACCGGGCCTGGCAGCACCGGGCCTGGCGGGCTCGCCGCGGGTTCGGTGCCGGGGGCCGCGGACGAGGGCGATGTGCCGCCGGACGACGATTCGGCCGAGAACTGGCTGCGCCCGCTGCGCGGCGGCGGCATCAAGCCGGTCAGCAGCACGGTCAGGGAAGCGGCGGCCGCCCGCGAGGCAACTACCAGGGAAGGGTCCGTCGCCAGGGGACCGGCCGTGCCGCAGCCGTTCTCCCTGGGTCCGGCCGCCACGCCACCCTCTGAGCCGCAGCCATCTGAGGGGCAGCCTCTTAAGGCACCGTCCTTTGAGGCACGGCCTCTTGAGGCGCAGCCCGGTGCGCCGCAGCCCTTTGCGCCGCAGCCCTTTGCGGGGCGGTCCCTTGAGGCGCGCCCCAGCGCGTCGCCGGGCGGCCCGGCGAGCCAGCCCGCGGCCGCGTCCCGCGCGGGCACGACCGCGCAGCCTGGCGCGGCAGTACAGCCCGGCGTTGCAGTACAGCCCAGCGTGGCAGCCCAGCGCGGAGTGGGAGCCCAGCCCGGCGCGGATGGCCCCGTCCTCGGGGCGGCCGCTCCCGGCGTGGCAGCCCAGCCCGGCGCGGGAACGCAGCCCGGCGCGGATGGCCCCGTCCTCGGGGCGGGTGCCCAGCCTGGCGCGTTGGCGTCGCCGTGGTTTACCCGCGCGAGCGACCACCCCGACGTGCGGCCCATGGACGACCAGCACCCGCCCGCCTGGCAGACCGATGGCCCGCCCCCGGACGCGCGGCCAGTGCTCCAGGGACCGCACCCGCAGGACCGGCGTGAGCAGCAGCCCGAGGTACTTCCGGCATCAGCGCACCTGACGGACGCCCCGCACCCGCAGGACCAGCGTCAGCAGCCATCCGACGTGATCCCGGCCGCCCAGTATCCAGAAGCCCAGTTCTCAGCGGCTCAGTTCTCAGCGGCCCAGCATCCAGGGGCCCAGTACCCAGAGGCCCAGCACTCGGCCGCGCAATCCGCAGAGGCCCAGCACCCGGAAGCGCAGTACCCAGGGGCCCAGTTCTCAGAGGCTCAGCATCCAGGGGCCCAGGACCGAGACGCCCAGGACCGAGACGCCCAGGACCGAGAGGCGCCGAACCGAGAGGCGCAGTACGCGGAAGCGCAGTACCCAGGCGCCCAGAATCCGGATGTCCCGAGCCCGGAGGCCCAGTACGCGGACGCGTACTTTGCCGACGCGCAGTGGTCCGACGAGGGCTGGCAGCTCGACGGGCCGGACGTGGAGCAGTTCGGCCCGGTGCATGAGGTGCACCACCCGGTCCGGCCGCTGACCGCCACGACCGGCCAGTTTCCCGCGATTGACGTCAGCCGCTACCCCGGCCAGCCCGAAGCGCCCGGCTCCCGGCCGCGCGGTCCCGCGACCGGGCAGCAGCCCGCGTACTCGACCGGGCAGTTCCCCGCAGTCGGCACCGACCGGTCTCGCGGCCCTGACCCCGCGGTCGCCCGCCAGCGAGGCCCCGCGACGGGCCAGCAGTCCGCGTACTCGACCGGCCAGTTCCCGGCGTACAGCACTGGCCAGTTTCCCGCTGCCGGCCCGGACCGGGGACGGCCGGACACCGGCGGAGTTCCGGCGCGCGACGCCGGGCGCGAGACGGCGGACGATAGCCATTCCCGTGACACCGACCAGATCCCGGCATTCCTGCCCAGCCCGGAACCGGGCGAGGACGACCCGCGCGGCAGCGGCCGACGGGACTAGTGCCCATTCAGCCTAGGATCGAGCCCGGCATGGAAGGTTTTCGATTCGCGGGCCGCGATGGCGTGGAGCTGGCGTTTCATGAGACCGGGTCCGGCCGGCCGCTGATCCTGCTGCACGGCTTCATGGGCGCGGGCACGCAGATGCGCGACGGCTGGGCCCCCGTGTTCGCCGAGCAGGGGCGTCGCGTCATCCTTCCGGACTTCCGCGGCCACGGGGACAGTGCGAAGCCGCACGATCCCGCCGCCTATCCGTCGGATGTGCTGGCCGATGACGGGCTCGCGCTGGTCGAGCATCTCGGTCTTTGCGATGGGGCCTACGACCTTGGCGGCTACTCGCTCGGCGCGCGGATCGTGCTGCGCATGCTCGTGCGGGGCGCCAGGCCGGGCCGCGCGATCGTGGCCGGGCAGGGACTGGCGAAGGTGAGCGGTCCCCAGGGCGAGGCGAGCTACCGCGTGCTCACCGCGATTGCCGGCGGGGTCGCCATCGAGCCCGGCTCGCGCGATGCGCTCATCGCGCAATGGATAGCGAAGCTCGGCGTCGACCTCCGGGCGATGCTGCTCGTGCTGGACTCGCTCGTCCCGACTCCCGCGGCCGCGCTGCGCCAGATCACCGTCCCGGCACTCGTCGCGATCGGCGATCGGGACGAGCGCTCTGACGCCGGCGAGCTGGCCGCGCTCCTGCGCGGCGCCCGGTTCGTGCGCGTGCCGGGCGGTCACGAGAGTGCGCTTGCCGCGCCTGAGCTGGCTGCGGCAATGGCCGCGTTCCTCGCAGAACGTTAGTCCGGCCGGCTGAGACCCTGACGGAGCTGCCCCGCTCGCGGGAAGTCAATTGGCTCCGCAGCAGGCGACGCTGGTGATTCTGATTGCCGATGGCGATTGGCGGACCCGCCTGACGATCGCCCGCGCCGGATAACGAGATTCCTATTTCCTGCCCTGCGCCGGCAATAGGAGATCCGGCGCAGGTGAATCGTCCATCGCCGCCTTTATATTGAGGGCAGCCAGCAACGCAGTTAAAGAGGTGGGGCACGTGGGGCAGGCCAGAGAGTCCGCTGGCGTTCTGCCGAAGGCGGGCAGCGGCGCCCTTGTCTCCCCGGACCCGTTCGTGCTGCGCGTCCTGCTTTCCGGGCTGGTCCTCAGCGTCGTGGGCTTCTTCCTGCCGTGGTACTACGTGTCATATAAGCCGCCGCACGGCTCGTTCAGGCTGCACGGCCAGGTGTTCAGCGCGTTCAGCTACACCTACAGCGGGGTCTCGTCCGAGCACGGCGGCGTGCTCCAGTTCTCCCTGGGCCGGTACGCCTTCGGCGAGCAGGTGCTTTCCGGCGCCGCGATGACCGGGGTCATCCGCGGCGCCCTGATCGCGATCTTCATCTGCACGCTGCTGTCCATCCCCGCCCTGGCCGGGATGACCTCGGCGGCGGTGTGGCTGCTGCGGCTGAAGGTCATCAAGTTCCCCATCGACGTCGCGCATACGGTCGCCGTGGTGATCGAGGCGATGGGCGCCGCGAGCTTCCTGCTGCTCGCCATCGGGCTGGGCAGTTTCGGGATGCGGCCCATGGTGGCCCAGGCGCTCGGCAACACCCACGCCGCCGCGCACGCGGCGTCTTACCTGAGCGTTTCCCTCGGCGGCGGTTTCTGGCTGGTGCTGATCGGCCTGCTGATCATCGTCGGCGCGATCGCCAAGCGGTTCTTCATCACCCTCGCCGTCCTGGTCGTCGGGGTCATCGTCTTGTCCTACGCCCACGCGCCGCTGATCCCGGCGTTCGTCCACCACCTCGGCTTCTGACCTCGCCACTGGAGGCGTGATGGCCAGCAACGATGACCACCCGTTCCTCGTGCCCTACCTGGCGATCCTGTTCTGGTGCGCGGCAGTGGTGCTCATCGGCGCGGTCGCGCGCCTGTTCCGTCCGTCGTTCTCGCTGTGGAACTGGCTCTTCCGCGGGTTCCCCGGCTCGGCATTCCACCCGAGCACCTGGGGCAAGGAAGCCGGTCTCCTGATCGTTGCGTTCCTCATCTCGATGCTCATCATGTGGCTCGTGTTCGGCGTCAAGCCCGGCCGCGGCCACCAGTAGCCCCGCGGCACCTGCGCGGGAGCGCGCCGGCCCTGCGGGCGCTCAGCCGCTTTCTTCGGCCTCGAACCCGATGAGCCAGTGCAGGCCGTAGCGGTCGATGACCTGCCCGTCGGACGCGCCCCAGGGCCGCGCCTGCAAGTCGTCCACGATCTGGCCGCCCTCGCCGAGGCGGCTGAACCAGCGCCGCAGCTCCGCCGGGGCGGCGGCGCCGAGCAGGGCCAGCATCAGGCCCTGGGACCGGAATGGCGGCTCGTCCCCGGACGCGTCGGCGCCGTACAGCGCGACGGGCCCGCCGGCCAGGTAGCCGTGCGCGATGGCGTCCGCGGGCCCATCGGTCCGGCCGAACTCGGCGAGGGTGTGCAGCTGCACCGGGCAGCCGAAGACCTCGCCGTAGAACGTCAGGGCCTCGCGGGCGGTGCCGGGAAAATGAACGTAGGGCGTCGGGCCAGTCATGAGCCAGACTGTAACGCCCCGTTCCGACAGCGGGCCCGCCTGGCCGCGAGCGCCGACCGCATGACCGCCTCCTGCTCCAGCAGGATCGCCTGGATGCCCGGGCTGAGCTCGCGTGCGCGCAGCGCCGCGCTGGTGGCCGCGAGCGTGCCCGCCGAGATGAGCGTGGCCGGGAAGAGCAGCCGGGCGAGCGAGCGGACGGCCCGCGGCTCCCGGCCGGCCAGGGCCGGCAGCGCCTGGGCGAAGTACCGGTCGCGGTACCCGGCCATGATGTCCTCCTGGCCGGGCACCCACAGGCCGCGGGCGTGCGCCTCGGCGGCGCGCAGGCTCTGGTCGCCGGCGAGCGCGAGACCCCAGGCGGTCTCCTTGGCGGCGGGGTCCGGGCGCATGGCGGAGCAGGTGGCGTGGTTCTGCTCGCCCCGGACCGGGTCCCCGGCGATCAGCGTGCCGAGCTCATCGGCGGTGGCAAGCCCGCGAGCGGACAAGGTGAACAGGATCCGGCTGCGCAGGTCGCTGGTGAGCGCCAGGCCGGCGGGCAGCGAATCCCCGGCCAGCCAGGAACGCAGCACGCCTAGCTGGCGGTCGCTCTGCGCGCTGGCCGCGAACCCCGCCGCCAGGGCCTGCTGGTGCGCGCTGCCCGCCGCGGCCTGCCCGGCTAGCCGGCCCGCGGCACCGGCAAGCCGCTCTCGTATCGCGGCGCGATGCTGCGGGGGCGCGTAGACATCCGCGCACTGCACGGCGCGCTCCAGCAGCACCTTGACGCCGGCCAGCGGCAGGTCCCCGAGGCGGCGGATGATCAGGTCAGCCAGGTCGGCGGCGGCGAGGTCGCCGCGGGTGACCATGCGCCAGGCGGCGTTCCAGCAGACCGCCTCGGTCAGCGGGTCACCGACGTCCATCGCCGCCGCCGCCAGGGCATCGAAGGTCCGCTCGTCGAATTCGACGTGCGCGTACGCGAGGTCGCCGTCGTTGACGATCAGCGCGCTGGGCAGCGCCTCGCCGGCCAGCGACGGGATATCCGTGCGCTCGCCGCTGACCTCGGCGCGGACGGCGCGGCGGCGTCGCAGCCTGGTGCCGTCCAGGTCGAAGAGGCCGATCCCGGTCAGGTGGGTCCGCGGCGTGTCCTGGGTGACGGTCACCGACCCGATCGTGCCGCCGGGCGCCGGGGTCAGCTCCGCCCGCAGGGTGGAGGCGCCGGCGGTGCGCAGCCACTCGCCGGCCCAGCCGGCGAGATCGCGGCCGGCCGCCAGGGACAGGCAGCCGACAAATTCATCAAGCGACGCGGCGCCGGCGGCGCGGTAGGCGGCGAGGTAGCGGCCGAGTCCGGCGTGCAGCGTGTCGTCGCCGATCAGGGCGGCAAGCTGCCTGATCACGCTGGCGCCCTTGCAGTAGGTGATCGCGTTCGGCCTGGACAGCGCGCCGGCGGTGCTGGCGACCGGCGCGGACACCGGCTCGCGGCCCGGGAGCTCGTCCGCCCGGTAGGCGCGCTCCTTGTCCCGGTAGCAGAACGCGGTCCACTGCCCCGCCGCGCCGAGCGCGCCTGCCTCGGCCTCGTAGCTCAGGTAGGTGGCCAGCGCCTCGGCCAGCCACACGTCGTCCCACCAGCGCATGCCCACCAGGCCGCCGAACCACAGGTGCGCCACCTCATGCGCGCAGATCATCGTGGCGAAGCCGTCGGCCGGGTCGTTGATGCGCGCGAGCAGCCGCTCGCTGACCAGCATCAGGCCGGGCACCGTGTAGGCGAGCGCGCCCAGGTCGGGCACGAACACGATGTCGTAGTTCGGGTACGGGCACGGCACGCCAAGCGCCCGCTCGTACCACTCGATGCACCGCATGGCGACGCCGCCGAACCCGGCGAGCCCGGCCACGCCGTCAGCCCCCGCCAGGGACGCCCGGCGCTGGACGCTCAGGGCGACGGCGCCCGTGCCGCGCAGCTCGAGCACGAGCGGGCCGGCGCAGATCGTCGCGTCGGACGGCCGCATGCCCGGCACTTCCCCGAACCGCCAGGTGCCCGCCTCGCCATCGGGCGGGCGCTGGGCGACGGGCCCGTTCGCCACGCACTCCCAGCCGGCCGGCACCGCCACCGAGATCGTCATGGCTGCGGCGAGATCCGGCTGGTCGAAGCAGCAGAAGATGCCGGGAGCGCTGGACGGGTAACACGTCAGGGAAACGTAGACCGCGCCGTCGGCCGGGTCGGTGAACCGGGTCAGGCCGTCTCCGGTCAGGGAGCAGGCAACCTCGGCCTCGACCATGAGCACGTTGTCGGCGTCGAGCCGCGGCAGGGCCAGCCGGCCGTCCGCGGGCTGGCCCAGCGTCCTGCCGTTCAGCACCGCGCTCAGCACTGTCTGCGCGCTGAGGTCGGCGAACGTCGCCGCGCCAGGATCGGCGCAGCCGAAGCGTATCTCGGTGCGCGACCTGACCGGATCCGCGGTGAGGTCAAGGAACACGTGATAGGCCTGGAGGCGGAGCAGGCCGGCCCGGATCCGGGCCTCGGCTTCGGTTAGCGCGGGCATTCCGGAAGCCTTTCACGGGCTAGCCAAAATCCGGACATGGACATCGGCTGAGTCCCGGTTCCGGGCCGTACGCTAGGGCAGGTCCGCCCAGGTGGCGCGGAACGACTCGGCTAGCTGGTCGGCCTCGCCGTCGCTGACCCGGACCAGCTCGGCGCCCACGTCGCCGTACTCCCACTCCAGGATCACCGAGTCGGGCTGCCAGGTCATGTCCCGGCGCAGCGCCTCGTCCACCGGGCCGTCCGGCCCGAAGGTCCGCCTGGCCAGCCCCGAGGCCGCGCGGACGGTCCTGGTCAGCGTGATGATGGCGTAGTACTGGGTCTGCGCGGCCATGCGTTACCTGACGTCCGCGCGGAAGTCGGCGATCTCGGCGCTGCGCGGTGGCGGCCGCATCGACGAGGCGGCCGCGATCTGCGCGGCGCGCAGCTGCACCCGCTCGACCGTCGGCGTCTCCGGGCTGGTGACCCGCACGTAGGCGTCGTAACCGCGCTGCAGCAGGTCCCAGCTCGCCGGGGTATGGAACTGCACCTCGAACGCGAGATCGTGGGCCTGGTCCCGCCAGCGCGTCCTGATGCCCTTGCCCTCGGGGGCATCCCACCGGTTCCGCCGCGCCTCCAGGTCGAAGCCGAACGCCTTGAGCCTGCGGTGCACCATCCAGGTGCTGTCGGTGTAGTGCTGCGGCTCGACCACGAACGTGAACCGCGCCGCGTCGTAGATCTCGGCAGCCAGGTCCTCGGCCGGGACGCCCGGGCTGCGCGCGATCATCCTGGCCAGCTTCTGCTTGTACCGCTCCGGCGGCTTCAGCGAGTGCTGCTCGCTGTCCGGCGCCAGCGCACCGTGCGGAAGCTGCGCCTCGACCCGCCGCATCGCCACCATCAGGCCGCTGTCGGCGTAGCCGCCGAACACGTTGCGGCCCTCGGCGGCCAGGTACCGCGCGAGCGCCTCGTCGGCGAGCCGCTCCTGGTCCACGGTGAGACCGGGGAAGCCGCTGGGCGCCGTCCCGTCCGCCTGGTGCCCGCCGTCTTCCCGGCTCCCGGCGGCGGACTGCTCGCGGCTGTCCGCCCGGCGCCGCCCGCCCGGCTGGCCTGGTGCCGCCGCGGCGCCTGCCTGGCCCGCGGGCCCGGCTGCCTCCCGCTCGGCCGATCCGCGGGCCCGGGTCGCGCGCGACTCAGGGGACTCGCGGTCGGCGGGTCCCGGCGGCGCGGGCGGCTGTGCATCCGCGAGCGCGTCCGCCGGGGGAGTGCTGGCCTGCGGGTCATCGGCGGGCGGCCCGGCTGGAGGCTGCGGCGTGCCGGGCAGTTGCCCGCCGGGCGGCGGGAACCCCGGCGCCGACGTTCCGGCAGGCTGCCGCAGAGCCGGCGGCTGAGTATCCGGCGGCCGAGTATCCGGTGACTGGGCATCCGGTGACAGGGCATCCGCGGACTGGGCGGCCGGTGACCGCGCAGCCGGTGCCAGTGCCTGGCCACCCGGCAGCGGGTCAGCGGACGGGTCGCCAGGCGCCGGGAGCGCGCGGCGGCCCCGGGAGCGGCCGCCGCCCTGATCCGCGGGCCGCTGGCGGCTGCCATTGCCGTTCCCGTTCGGCTCGCCGGCCTCACGCCAGTCGGCGCGGAACACGTCTGTCCGGTCGCCCTTGCCGTTCCGCGCGGCGGGCTCGGCCCCCGGTCCGGGCGCCGCCAGTCCCGGCGCGGCCAGTCTCGGCGCGGCCGGGCCGGGGGAGCCGGCGCTGTCCGCGCTGTACGGGTCGCTTCCGTTGCCGCCCGGGTGCCCGTTGCCTGCCGCATGCCCGTTGCCTGCCGCGTGCCCGCTGCCCCCGACGGGCTGCCCGGCCGCCCGCGCCGGGGACCCGGCCGCGCCGACGGCGGTACCGCCGGTGCCGCCGGCAGGGGACAGCGGCAGGGCACTGGCCAGGCCGGCGGCGGGCACGCCGCGCGATCCGTTCGTGCCGCCGTGGCTCGTGCCGCCGTGACCGTTGGCGGCGGGCAGGCCGCCGGTGCCGTGCTCACCGCTTGCGGCGCGCAGGCTGGCCTGGGCCGGGTCGTCGCGTTCCTCGTCCAGCGGCAGCTCGAGCTGGCGGAGCTGGAGCGGCGCGGGCTTTCCCCGGCCCTGGTCGTCGTAGGGCGAGGACGGGTGCCCGGCGGGCAGGCGTTCGAGCCGCATCCGCAGCTCCGCGAGTGAGCCCCTGGCGGGGCGATCGGCCGGGCCGCCGACACTGTCCGCCGGCCCGCTCCTGCGGTCCATCACCCGGTGATCCTGACCTAGGTAACCCTGACTGCTGCCGTACTGCCCGGCAGTGGCCTGCGGCCCATCGGGCTCGGGGGCGGCGCCGCCGGGGCCGTAGTCATCCACCGCGGCGTCATCCGCCGCAGCCGGCTCAGGCTCAGCCGCGCTCGGGCCACTCACTAGGTCATCCTGCCGGGTAAGCCCGGAATCGTCCTGCGATTGCCAAATATGTGCGTCGCCAGCCCCAGGGCCGGCGGCAGGCCCGGCGGGATCTGGCGGCACGGAACCCGGCGGCACGGAGTCGCCGCGCAGCGCCTGGAGGTCGCGGATCCGCTCAGCGAGCTCCGTCAGCCCGGGGTCGCGGGCGCCCGGC
The DNA here is from genome assembly GCA_963725175.1 of uncultured Actinomycetota bacterium. Lineage (GTDB taxonomy): Bacteria > Actinomycetota > Actinomycetes > Streptosporangiales > Streptosporangiaceae > DASUBV01. Next base: position 7,281,506 of record CAVRXH010000006.1, on the reverse strand, counting down.
GGCGCGGCGGCCGTAGCGGCGGCGGCCGACACTGCCCGCGAGAGCGGCGGTTCCCGCCGCGCTGCCGTTTCCGGGGGGAACGGCAGCACCCGGCGGGCGGCCGGTACCCCTGGCACGCCTGGCTCCCGCTGGGCCGGCAGCCCCGCCTGCGCGGCGGGTTCCCATTGCGCAGCCCGTTCCGGCGGTCGTGGCGATTCCCCTTGCCCGGCGGGTTCCCATTGCGCAGCCCGTTCCGGCTGTCCTGGCACTTCCCCGTGGGCGGCCAGTTCCCGCTGCGCGGGCAGTTCCCGTTGTGGTGGCAGGGCATGCCGGGACGGGGAAAGGTCACGGCCCGCCGGCAGGTCGCGCCCTTGCGGGAGGTCCAGCGGCGGCGGCAGCGCCCTGGCCGGCTGGCGGGCGCCGGCTGGCGGAAGCTCGCGCGGCGGGAAGAAAGGATCATGCCCTGCCGGGAGGTCCCTGGGGACCGGCAGCGGGTCGCCTGGGGCGGGCGGCGGAGCGGCGGCGCGGTGCCTGGCGGGCGCCGGCGCCACCGGCTCCCGCGCCGGAACCCACGGCACGGGGCGGTGCGGTGCCCCGTTCGCGGCGGCCCGGCGGGGCTCACCCGGCGCGGACGCTGGCAGGCGAGGGATGTCGATGGTGCTCTCGCGGGGATCCTCCGCTGGCTCCTGATCCCACCGCGACCCTGGCACTGCTCGATACTCCCCGGACTCTGGCGATTCACCCATCGTAATGCCACTGCCGCGAGCCCGCCGGGTTGCCGCAAAGCCGCTGACCTTCACAGCAGGCCGACATGGTGCGGTGTCAGCGGATAGGAGGCAGTTTCTGCCCAGGTCGCAGCAGCGCGCGGAACGGATCGCCGCGAGCCGCGAGCCGGTCCATCACGTTACGGATGGTAACCGAATCGGGCCGCAGGTCCGGATCGTCGAGCTCGTCCCACTCCAGCGGCGCGGACACCGGGGCGCCCGCCTCGGCGCGGGGGCTGTAGGGGGCGACGAGGGTCTTGTGATGAGCGTTCTGGGTGTAGTCGAGCCGGGCCAGCCCGCCCCGGTCGCGGACATCCCACCGCCAGCTCACCAGCTCGGGCACCACGGAGCCGACGGACTTGGACAGCTCCTCCACCCAGGCCCTGGTGTCCTCGAAACTCAGCCCGGCCGCGACCGGCACCCAGATCTGGATGCCGCGCCGCCCGGTGAGCTTGGGCCTGGCGAGCACGCCGAGGTGGTCCAGGGCCGCGCGGTGCAGCCGGGCCAGCACCAGGACGTCGTCCCAGGAGGTCTCGGTGCCCGGGTCGATGTCGATCAGCGCGTAACTCGGCTCGCGCGGCGCCTGCGTCCGCGCGGTCCAGGCGTGCCACTCCAGCGCCCCGAAGTTGGCCGCCCACACCAGCGCGGCCGGAGAGTCCACGACCAGGTAGGTCACCGTCTTGTCCCGCCCCGCCTCGGGGTTGTCCCAGCGGCCGATCCAGCCGGGGGCGTGGTCGGGGAGCTGCTTGTGCCAGAACCCGGCCGTGCCCGCCCCGCCGGGAAAGCGGTGCATGTTCAGCGGCCGGCCGGACAGGTACGGGAGCACGACGGGCGCGATCTGGATCGCGTACCTGATCAGCTCGCGCTTGGTCACCGGCCGCTCGCCGCGCCCGCCGCGCGGTCCGGTGCGGGCCGGGAACAGCACCTTGTCCAGGTTGGTCACCTTCAGGCGGCGCCCGAACACATCCAGGATTCCCGACGAGCCCAGCGCGTCGAGCTGGCTGAGCTCGTCCGTGCTCGCGGGCCGGACCGGCGGCGGGCGGTGCCCGCCGACCGGGACCGAGGCCTGGCTGGCCGGCAGCTCGCCGTGCCATTCCCGCTCGGGGTCGGCCTTGACCTCGTCGTTGGTCCGGCCGCTGAGCACCGAGCGCGGGTAGTCCTCGGGGTCCCAGCCGTCCACGGCGTCGTCGTCGTGCTTGTGCAGCAGCAGCCACTGCTCGTTCCCCGGCCCGGTCGCCGGGCCGCTGCGGACCAGGATGAGCCGCCCGCGCAGTTTCTCCCCGGTGACGTCGACGTGCAGCTCGCCGCCGGCCACGGCGGCGGCCGGGTCGTCGGTCTCGTGCGGCTCCCAGGTGCCGGCGTCCCAGACGATGACGTCGCCGCCGCCGTAGCCGCCGGCCGGGATGACGCCCTCGAAGTCGAGGTACTCGACGGGGTGGTCCTCGACGTGGATGGCGATCCGCCTGACGGCCGGGTCCCTGGTCGGTCCCTTGGGCACGGCCCAGCTCACCAGCACGCCGTCGATCTCGAACCGCAGGTCGTAATGGAGCCGGCGGGCCCGGTGCCGCTGCACGACGAACCGCCGGGACGCCCCGCCTGGCCCGGCCGCGCCGGGTGGCGCCCCGGCGGGCTCAGGCGTCCGGCCGAAGTCCCGCTTGCGCTGGTAGGGCGCGAGGCGGTCGCGCTGTGAGTCGATGGCGGGCCCGCTCGCGGGCTAGCGGGATAACTGCCCGAGGGCGTTCTGCAGGTCGATGACGTGCTCCTGGGTCTGGGCCAGCAGCGGCCGCAGCGCCTCGGCGACGTCGGGCAGCCCCAGCTCGGCGGCCTCGGCGACCCGGTCACGGTACCGGTTGAGCTGGCGTTCCTCCAGGTCCAGGTCGGCCTTGAGGGCGGCGGTCCCGTCCGGGCAGTCCGGGATGTCGGGGACGGACACGGTGGGCGTGCCGCCGAGGAAGTCCACCTGGGTGGCCAGCGTCCTGGCGTGCTCCAGCTCCTGGCCGAGGTGCTGGGCCATCTCGGTGACCACGCTGCCGTACTCGGGCCCCTTGATGGTGGCCGAGTGCTGCACGTACTGCACGATCGACTGGAACTCCGTGCTCAGGTCGGCGTTGAGCTTCTGCACGAACTCGCTCTTGGTGACCATCTGCGACCCTCCATGATCGGCGTCCCTTAGCTAGCGCTACCCAGGGCCAGCCGGGGGAATCATGGGCCAGTCCTGTCCGGCTACCGCGAAACGGGCAGATCGCCCTGAACGTGCTGGCGGATGGCAAGCCCGCTCAATAAGGGCCGGTCAGGTGATGTTGTGCAGCGTGGGCGGCAGGACCTGGCCGCGGGCCTCGCCCAGGCTGATCCGGGTCCCGGCCGGCCCCGGCGCGGTGGCGGTGATGCTCACCTCGTCGCTGTCCTCCAGCCAGCGGCGCAGCGTCCCGTCCGGCAGGCTCACCGGCTCGGTGCCGTTCCAGGCCAGCTCCATCAGCGAGCCGCACTGGCCGCGGCCTGGCCCGCTGACCGTCCCAGACGCGAACAGGTCGCCGGTGCGCAGCGCCGCCCCGTTGACGGTCAGGTGGGCGAGCATCTGGGCCGGGCTCCAGTGCATCGCCGCGTACGGCGGCCGGGACACCAGGTGCCCGTTGATCCGCACCTCGAAGTCGATGTCCAGGCCCCAGTCCAGGGTCTCCGTCCAGGTAACCGGGCAGCGCCGTGTCGCGCGACGGCGGCGCGACCCTGGCGTGCTCCAGCGCGGCGAGCGGCAGGATCCACGGCGACACCGTGGTGCCGAACGACTTGCCGAGGAACGGCCCGAGCGGCACGGTCTCGAACGCCTGGATGTCCCGCGCCGACCAGTCGTTGACCAGGCAGACGCCGAACACGTGCTCGGCGAACCTGCTGACCGGCACCGGCTCGCCGAGCACCGTCTCCGTCCCGACCACGAAGCCCAGCTCGGCCTCGAAGTCCAGCCGGGCGCAGGCCCGAATTCCGGCGCGGCGTCCGGGCGCCGCGCCTGGACAGGCCGCAGGGCCGGCGGATCGCGGTGCCGGAGACGACGACGCTGCCGGCCCGGCCGTGATACCCGGCTGGCAGGTGCCCCCAGTTGGCCGGCAGCGGCGGGCTGCCTGGCCGGAAGATCTGGCCGAACCGGGCGGCGTGGTGCTCGGAGGTGTAGAAGTCGACGTAGTCGGCGACCGTGAACGGCAGCCGCAGCTCCGCGTCGGCGGCGGGCACCAGCAGGTCGGCGATGGCGTCCCGGTAGTAGTCAAGGCACAGCCAGGCGGTGATCTCCTGGCGGACGTGCGCCCACGCGCCGTCCCCGGCGGCCAGGAACGAGTCGAGCTTCCCGTCCCGGAACAGCGTGGCGCGGCCGGGCAGCAGCCGCTCGGCCGCGGTGGTCAGGTCGAGCACCTGGTCGCCGATGGCGACGCCGACCCGGTGGCTGGCGGCGTGGCGCGCGGTGGTGAACGAGCCGTAGGGCAGCGCGTGCAGCCCGAGCGGGTGGCCGGGCTCGATGCCCAGCCAGCTCGCCGCCTGGATCGGTGCCATCGGTCCTCCCGCTGCGCAGCCGGTCGTGGGGCCGCCGGTTCCGGGGCCGCCGGTTCCGGCCAGGGCCATCCGACGCTACCAGCGCGGCGCCGCCCCGGCGGCGGCCGGCCGGCCGCGCCTAGGCTCGCGCGAGCCGGGCCGCCCGCAGCCGCCCGCAGCGACAGTGAACCCGCTTTCACTGTCGCTGTTTCGGCAGCAGAAGCGGGTTCACTGTCGTTCCGCACCGCGCAGCCACGGTGCCCGTTGTGATAACAGCAAGATGCCCCGGCTAGATAGTTTGACGTCAAGATACATCGGCACTAGGCTTTGCCTAGATAGCTTGACGTCGAGATATCTCGCGCGTCCCTCCCAGCGAGCCGGCTGCGGCCCGGCCGGGCGCTGCGGGAGGATGCATCAGCGCCCGAGCCGGGCAGCACACCGCAGGAGGCACCGACATGACCGCGAACAGCTTCGGCAGCCGCGCCACCCTCGAGGTGGCCGGGACCAGCTACCAGATACACCGGCTCGATGCCGTCCCGGTGCGGCGACCCTGCCGTTCAGCCTGAAAATCCTGCTGGAGAACCTGCTGCGGACCGAGGACGGCGGCAACGTCACGGCGGATCACGTCGCGCGCGCTGGCGGACTGGGACCCGGCGGCCGAGCCGGACACCGAGATCCCGTTCAGCCCGGCCCGGGTGATCATGCAGGACCTGACCGGCGTGCCCGCCGTGGTGGACCTGGCCGCGATGCGCGAGGCGATGAGCGCGCTCGGCGGCGACGCGGCCCGGATCAACCCGCTGGTCCCCGCCGAGCTGGTCATCGACCACTCGGTGGTGGCCGACGTGTTCGGCCGCCCCGACGCCTTCGACAGGAACGTGGCGCTGGAGTTCCAGCGCAACGGCGAGCGGTTCGCCTTCCTGCGCTGGGGCCAGCAGGCGCTGCGCCAGTTCAGCGTGGTGCCGCCGGGCACCGGCATCGTGCACCAGGTGAACATCGAGCACCTGGCCCGCGTCGTGATGACCCGCCAGCACGACGACGGCACCGTGACCGCCTACCCCGACACCTGCGTGGGCACCGACTCCCACACCACCATGCAGAACGGCCTGGGCGTGCTGGGCTGGGGCGTCGGCGGCATCGAGGCCGAGGCGGCGATGCTCGGCCAGCCGGTGTCCATGCTGATCCCGCGCGTCGTCGGGTTCCGGCTGACCGGCGAGCTGCCGGCCGGGGCGACCGCCACCGACCTGGTGCTCACCATCACCGAGCTGCTGCGCCGGCACGGCGTGGTCGGCAAGTTCGTCGAGTTCTACGGCGAGGGCGTCGCCGCCGTGCCGGTCGCCAACCGGGCCACCATCGGCAACATGAGCCCCGAGTTCGGGTCCACCTGCGCGATCTTCCCCATCGACGCCGAGACACTGACCTACCTGCGCCTCACCGGCCGGTCCGATGAGCAGATCGCGCTGGTCGAGGCGTACGCCAGGGAGCAGGGGCTGTGGCACGACCCGGCCGCGCACGCCCGCTACTCCGAGGAGCTGGTGCTGGACCTGGCCAGCATCGTGCCCTCCTCGCCGGCCCGAAGCGGCCGCAGGACCGGGTGGCCCTGTCCGACGCCAAGGTCGCGTTCCGGGACTCCCTCGGCTCCTATGTCGCAGCAGCCCCGGCCTGGACAACGGGATCGACGCCACCTTCCCGGCCTCCGACCCGGTCGCCGGGGTGCCCGGCCGCGCCTCCGCGCCCGCGCAGCTCACCCTGGAGGACGGCACGAAGACCGCCGTCGACCACGGCACGCGTGGTCATCGCCGCCATCACCTCCTGCACTAACACCTCCAACCCCTCGGTGATGGTCGGCGCGGCGCTGCTGGCCAAGAAGGCCGTCGAGGCCGGCCTGGACCGCAAGCCCTGGGTGAAGACCACGCTCGCCCCCGGCTCCAAGGTGGTCATGGACTACTACGAGCGCGCGGGCCTGACCAGCTACCTGGAGAAGCTCGGCTTCAACCTGGTCGGCTACGGCTGCACCACCTGCATCGGCAACTCCGGGCCGCTGCCCGAGGCGGTCAGCGCCGCCGTCGCCGAGAACGACCTCGCGGTGGTCTCCGTGCTGTCGGGCAACCGGAACTTCGAGGGCCGGATCAACCCCGACGTGAAGATGAACTACCTGGCCTCCCCGCCGCTGGTGGTCGCCTACGCGCTGGCCGGCACCATGGACATCGACCTGACCACCGAGCCGATCGGCACCGGGACCGACGGCCAGCCGGTCTACCTGGCCGACCTGTGGCCCTCGCCGGCCGAGGTCGACGAGGTGGTCCGCACCGCCGTCGCGGCCGAGATGTTCACCCGCGACTACGCCGACGTGTTCGCCGGCGACGAGAACTGGCAGCACCTCGACGTGCCCGCCGGCGACACCTTCTCCTGGGACCCCGGCTCCACCTACGTGCGGCACCCCCCGTACTTCGAGGGCATGCCCGACCAGCCCGCGCCGGTCACCGACGTGCACGGCGCGCGGGTGCTGGCCATGCTCGGCGACTCGGTGACCACCGACCACATCTCCCCGGCCGGGGCCATCAAGGCCGACAGCCCGGCCGGGAAGTACCTCACCGAGCACGGCGTGCAGCGGCGCGACTTCAACTCCTACGGCTCGCGGCGCGGCAACCACGAGGTGATGATCCGCGGCACGTTCGCCAACATCCGGCTGCGCAACCAGCTCGCCCCCGGCACCGAGGGCGGCGTCACGGTGAAGCTGCCCGAGGACACCCAGATGTCCATCTACGACGCCTCCCGCGAGTACATCGAGGAGGGCACCCCGCTGATCGTGCTCGGCGGCAAGGAGTACGGCTCGGGGTCGTCACGGGACTGGGCGGCCAAGGGCACCGTGCTGCTCGGCGTCCGCGCGGTGCTGGTCGAGTCGTTCGAGCGGATCCACCGGTCCAACCTGATCGGCATGGGCGTGCTGCCGCTGCAGTACCGGCCGGGGGAGAGCGCTGCGTCGCTCGGGCTGACCGGGCACGAGGTGTTCGACATCACCGGCATCGAGGCGATGAACGAGGGCGGCGTGCCGCGCGAGGTCACCGTGCTGGCCGACGGCCATGAGTTCAGGGCCGTCCTGCGGATCGACACCCCCGGCGAGGCCGAGTACTTCCGGCACGGCGGGATCATGCAGTACGTGCTCCGCTCGCTGCGCGCCAGGGACTGACCAGGCGTCCGCCGGCCGGGCCGGCCGCGCCGGTCAGGCGGCCGCGGCCGGCGCCGCCGGCCCGGGCGGGACCGTCATGTCCCGGCCGGCCAGCCAGCCGGTCAGCAGCTGGAGCGCCGCCACCGCCAGCAGCGCCCACACCGGGATCGCCCACCCGCCGGTCGCCGTGTGCAGGAACCCCAGCAGCAGCGGCCCGGCGCTGGCCAGCAGGTAGCCGATGCTCTGCGCGAACGCCGACAGCGACGCCGCGGTGACCGGGTCGGGGGCGCGGGCCATCGTGTAGAAGATGGCCAGCCCCAGCGTCGCGCCCTGGCCCAGGCCGAGCAGGAACACCAGCGGCATCGCCGCGCCGAGCGGCCCCCATGCCGCGCCCGCCAGCCCTGCCCCGGTCGCCGCCATCGCGGCCGCGGCCAGCAGCCGCTGGTCGGGCAGCTTGTGCGCCAGCCACGGCACGCCCAGCGACGTCACCGCGTTGCCCAGGCCCATCACCGCCAGCAGCGTCCCGGCGTGCACGGCCGACGCGCCGCGGTCCCTGAACAGCGTCGGGAACCACGAGAGCGCCGCGTAGTAGCTGAGACTCTGCAGTCCCATGAACATGGTGACCTGCCAGGTCAGCGCGTGGCGGCGCAGCCCGGCCCTGGGCTGGTCCCCGGCCTGCCCGCCTGGCCGCGTCCCTCCGCCCTGCCCTGCCCCCGGCGCCGGCCCCGGCTGAGTCCGGAAGCGGAGCTGCGGGGCCCAGGCAGCAGCGGCGGCCAGCGCGGGCAGCGCCCAGATGCTCAGCGTCAGCCGCACCGCCGCCGAGCCCCCGCCCGGCTGCCCGCCGTGGCTGGCCGCGTCGAACACCGGCACCGCGATCAGCGACGCGATGATCGCCCCGGTGGACAGCGACCCCAGGTACAGCCCGATCAGCAGCCCGGCCCGCTCCGGCACCCGCCGCTTGATCAGGCTCGGCAGCAGCACGTTGAGCAGCGCGATGGCCGCGCCCGCCACGATCGTGCCCGCGAACAGCCCCGCGCCGGGCGCCGCGCCGCGCGCCACCAGGCCCGCCGCCAGCACCACCAGGGCCGCGCCGAGCACCCGTTCCTCGCCGAACTTCCGGCTCAGCGGCGCGGCCACCCCAGAGAACAGCCCGAAGCACAGCACCGGGATGGCGGCCAGCACCGCGATCCCGCCCGCCGACAGGTGCAGGGCGTGCTGAAGCTCGGGGAAGACCGGCGGGAGGCTGGTGATCGCGGCGCGCATGTTCGCGGCGAGGATGATCGCGCCGAAGACAAGCAGGCCCTGGCCCGCCCGGCGGGCGGCCGTGCCCGCCGCTGAGGTGTCAGAATCCGCCCGCACCGGACGCAGTCTAGGTGGCCAGGCGCGCCGCGCCAGGGGCGGGCCGCCGCCGGCTGCCTGACCGGGGCTGCCCGTAACGTTACGTCGCGTGCCGTGGCGGGCGGGTTGCCCGGCCTCGCGGGGCCTTACAGTATGTGCCCATGACAGGTGAAGTTTCCCCGGCCGGTCCCGGCCGGCAGCCCGTTGCCCCCGCCGACATGCGCGCCTCGCATGAGGACCGGGACCGGGTCGCCGACGTGCTGCGGGTCGCGGCCGGAGACGGCCGGCTGAGCGCCGAGGAACTCGACGAGCGCCTGGAGAAGGCGCTCACCGCGCGCACCCTCGGCGAGCTGGTGCCGCTCACCGCCGACCTGCCGGCCGTGGCCGGCGCGGCCATGCCCGCGGTGGCCGGGCCGCCGCCCGAGGCCAAGGAGCTGGTGAGGATCCAGTGCGGCAGCGGGCACGTCAAGCGCGACGGCCGCTGGGTGGTGCCGCAGCGGATGCAGATCACCGTGACCAGCGGCAGCGTGGAGCTGAACTTCACCGAGGCCGTCGTCACCGGCCGGGTGCTCCAGATCGACGCCGACGTCCGCAGCGGCCACCTGAGGATGGTCACCAGGCCCGGCGTCGTCGTTGATGCCGACGAGGTGAACATCCGCAGCGGGCACGTGAGCACCCCGACCCCGTGGGCGGCGGACGTCCCCGAGATCCTGCGCGTCGTGGTCACCGGCCAGGTCCGCAGCGGCCACGTCAACGCCCGCCCGCCGCGCCGCAGCTTCTGGCAGTGGCTCCGCCGCGACCCACGCCCCTACGCCGCCCAGCTAGCCTCCGCCGCCTCCCGCCCGGCCATCACCGGCTGACCTTTCCGCCGCCTGCCGGAAGGCGCAAACAATCCCAAAATGAATTAAATTCGGAAACGGAAGCGACCAGGACTTCCCATTATCCGACCCGAAGGACGCCATGCTTGAAATGGCTGTCATGACCTGATCTACTCATCTTCGTAAAGCCTCAGCAGTCCGAGTGCACGTCGATCAGGAGTCCGGAATGAAGAAGCTCGCAGCCCGTTCAGTCGCCATTTCAGGAATAGCAGCTCTCGGCATTTTATGCGTGCCGGTAGCGGCTTCCGCAGCTACCGCACCGCATGCCCTTGCCGGCACGCACTCCATGAACCTGCCCGTTGGCGGGCGTGATCATCCCCTGTCGATCTTCGGCAACGATGACGTGAACTGCAGCAATCCCACGGAGGGCACGGAGAATAATCAGGAGTACCTGGAAATCGCCTGCTCGGACATCAATGCCACCTCGTGGGGCCTGGAAATCTTCTGCTCGAATGGCACCGAGAACGTCGCCGGCCTCTTCACCACGTTCGAGAACGTCCAGCTCTTCTGCCCCGCTGGCACGACGATCACCTCGGCCGACATCGTCTGGACCACCTGATACTCCAGCTCGCCTCCCGTCAGGTGACAGGGAAGCGCCCGTCGGCGGCGACAGCGGCGCCGGCGGGCGCTCGGCGGCTTCGAGGCCGGCCAGCGACTTAGGCTAAGTGGCATCGGGCATAACCGGGCGCATGCTGACATCTTCTCCGGGACGATCACCAGCGGCCCGCTCGCCGGGGACTCCTTCCAGGGCGTGGCTCCGCCGATCTCGGTCCTGAACCTGACTACCTGCCTGACGACAGGCCTGGCGTCCCTCACCTACGACGTGGTGTGGACCTTCTTCTAGAGCCCACCGGGCCGCCGCGCTAGAAGCGCCTCAGTCGCCCCCGCGCCGCTCCCGCCCGCCCCGCCGGCAGATCACCCGTGCCGGGTGAGGCATCCGAGGGGGCGGCGGCGCAGGGTGTCCATCTGCCGGCCGTGTATCCGGCGGGCGGCACGGGACAAATGCGCGGGGGAGAGACCAGGCTATGGCGGCAGGGCGGGCCAGCGGCAGGCCGGCGACCGCGGCGTGGACGAGATGGCACCGGGAGAGCGCCGCGCTGGCCCGGCTCAGCGCGCGCGAGCGGGCCGACGCCGGCCGCCGGCTGCGCGCGGAAATTCCGCGGGAGCGGCACGCGGATTTCGAGCCGGGCAGGCAGGATCCGGTCAGCCTGCTCGAGGCGCAGGCGCGGTCGCGGGTCCGCGAGCTGGTCCCCGTGCGGTACGGGCGGATGCTGGTCTCGCCGTTCAGCTACTACCGGGGCGCGCCGCTGCCGATGGCCAGCGACCTGGCCGGCACGCCGGTGACGGGCTTGCTGGTGCAGGCGTGCGGGGACGCGCACCTGGCGAACTTCGGCCTGTTCGGCACCCCCGAGCGCAACCTGATCTTCGATATCAACGACTTCGACGAGACCGCCCCCGGACCGTGGGAATGGGATGTCAAGCGGCTGGCCGCCAGCCTGGAAGTGGCGGGCCGGGAGAACGGCTACTCCCGCAAGCAGCGGCGGATGATCGTCCGGGACTGTGCCAGCAGCTATCGCCAGGCGATGCGCGAGTTCGCGGCGATGGGCACGCTGGAGGCCTGGTACGTCCAGCCGGACGCCCGTGACCTGGCCCGGCAGCTCCGGCCGCTGCTCAGCGCGCGGCAGAAGAAGGTGGTGACCCGCGCGGTCGCCAAGGCCCAGACCAGGGACAGCATGCAGGCCGTGCGCAAGCTCACCCGGATGGCCGGCGGCCAGCCGCGGATCATCCCGGACCCGCCGCTGATCGTGCCGCTGTCGGAGCTGGTCCCGGCGGAGCTGGAGCGGGCCGGGTTCGAGGCCCAGCTTGACCAGCTCATCGCCCGGTACCGGCGGTCGCTGCCCGCGCAGCGGCGGATCCTGCTGGAGCAGTACAGCTACGCCGACATGGCGCGCAAGGTCGTCGGGGTGGGCAGCGTCGGAACCCGCTGCTGGATCGTGCTGTTCACCGGCCGGGACGAGAACGACCCGCTCGTCCTCCAGGTCAAGGAGGCGCAGCCCTCGGTGCTCGCGGATTTCGCGGGCCCGGCCAGGCAGGCTAACCAGGGACACCGGGTGGTCACCGGGCAGCGCATCCTGCAGGCCGCCGGGGACATCTTCCTGGGCTGGCTGCGCGCCCCCGGCCTGGACGGCGTCAGCTACGACTTCTACGTCCGCCAGCTCCGGGACTGGAAGTTCTCCTTCGCCACCGAGACGATGGCCCCCGGCGGCCTGCTGCATTACGGGCAGACCTGCGCGTGGACCCTGGCCCGCGGGCACGCGCGGTCGGGTGACCGCATCGCGATCGCCGCCTACCTGGGCGGCTCGGGCGCGTTCGATGACGCGGTCACCAGCTTCGCCGCCAGCTACGCCGACCACAACGAGCGCTGCCACGCCGCGCTAGCCCAGGCCGTCACCGACGGCCGGATCACCGCGACCCGCATCGGCTGACCCGGCGCCCGGACAGCCGTCAGGCGGAGGAAGTCCCGTCTCCATGTCATCCGGCCGATAATTCATAAAACGGGCATAGCCGGGAGAGTCCCGCCAGCCCGCGCCGCCGGGCCCTGGCGGGGCGCCGGCCAGGGCAGGACGCGTGGCGCGGGCGCCTAATGGTGACGTCAGGGTCAGGGTGCGCGATGCGGCCGGCAGCGAGCGGGAAATACACTCGGTAAGTTCCGCTCGCCGGGGGGTGCCGAACTCGGCTCGCGGCAGCAACGTCCGCCGACCGCAAGGAGCGCCAGGTGACACTGCTGGAGAAGATCCGGAGCCCGCGGGACCTGAAGGACCTGCGGGCGGAGGACCTGCCGCAGCTCGCGGCGGAGATCCGCGACTGCCTGATCAGCACGGTGACCGTCAACGGCGGCCACCTCGGCCCGAACCTGGGCGTCGTGGAGCTGACCATGGCGCTGCACCGGGTCTTCGACTCCCCGGCCGACCGGATCGTCTTCGACACCGGCCACCAGTCCTACGTGCACAAGCTGCTCACCGGCCGGTACGGCGACTTCGGCACGCTGCGCAAGCGCGGCGGCATCTCCGGCTACCCGAGCCGTGCCGAGTCCGAGCACGACGTGATCGAGAACTCGCATGCCTCGACCAGCCTGTCCTACGCCGACGGACTGGCCAAGGCCTACGAGATCCGCGGCGAGACCGACCGCTCGGTGGTCGCGGTGATCGGCGACGGCGCGCTGACCGGCGGGATGGCCTGGGAGGCGCTGAACAACATCGCCGGCGCCAAGGACCGCCGGGTGATCATCGTGGTGAACGACAACGGCCGGTCCTACCAGCCGACCATCGGCGGCATCGCCGATCACCTGGCCACCGTCCGGGTGTCGCAGCGCTACGAGCAGGTGCTCGACTACATCAAGACCACGCTGACCCGCGCGCCGCTGTTCGGCCCGCCGCTGTTCGAGACGCTGCACGGGATCAAGAAGGGCCTCAAGGACGTCCTCCAGCCGCAGGTGCTCTTCGAGGACCTCGGCCTGAAGTACCTCGGCCCGGTGGACGGCCACGACGAGCAGGCCGTCGAGGGCGCGCTGCGCCGCGCCCGCGACTTCGGCGGCGCGGTGCTGGTGCACGTGATCACCCGCAAGGGGTTCGGCTACGCGCCCGCCGAGGAGAACGACGAGGACTGCCTGCACCAGGTCGGCCCGGCGCCGGCCGCCCCGGTGGTGCCGCCCGCGGGCAAGGCCGCCGGCGCCAAGCCGCGGCTGTGGACCGACATCTTCGCCACCGAGCTGGCCGCGATCGGCACCGCCAGGCCCGACGTGGTCGCCGTGACCGCCGCGATGCTGCACCCCACCGGGCTGCACAAGTTCGCGGCCGCCTGCCCGGACCGGGTGTTCGACGTGGGCATCGCCGAGCAGCACGCGGTGACCAGCGCCGCGGGCCTGGCGATGGGCGGCCTGCACCCGGTGGTGGCCATCTACTCCACCTTCCTGAACCGGGCCTTCGACCAGGTCGTCATGGACGTCGCGCTGCACAGGCTGCCGGTCACCTTCATCCTGGACCGGGCCGGGGTGACCGGCCCCGACGGGTCCAGCCACCACGGCATGTGGGACCTGTCGCTGCTCCAGCTCGTGCCCGGCATGCGGATCGCGGTGCCGCGCGACGGCACCAGGCTGACCGAGCTGCTCGGCGAGGCACTGGCGGTCACCGGCGGCCCGACCGCGCTGCGCTTCCCGCGCGGCAGCGCGCCGGCGGACCTGCCCGCGGTCGGCCGGATCGGCGCCGTGGACGTGCTGCGCGAGCCCGCCGCAGGGGCGGCGAGCGACGTGCTGCTTGTCGGCGTCGGCCCGATGGCGGGGGTGTGCGCGCAGGTCGCCGACAAGCTGGCCGACCAGGGCATCGGCGTGACCGTGGTGGACCCGCGCTGGGTCAAGCCGTTCGATCCCGAGCTGGCCGTGGCGGCCGCCACCAGGAGGCTGGTGGTCGTGGTCGAGGACAGCGGCGTGGCGGGCGGTACCGGTGATGCGCTGGCCCGGATGCTGCGGGATCGCGACGTCGAGACGCCGGTACGGACGTTCGGGATCGCGCAGGAGTTCCTGGAGCACGGCGACCGGCCGGAACTGCTGGAGGAGCTGGGCCTGACGCCGCAGCAGCTCGCCCTGCGGATCACCGAGATGGTCGCCAGCCGCATCCCCGAGCCGGTGCCGGGGCAGCCCGCCTGAGCCCGCGGCGCGGGCCACCGCCCGCGCCAGCGGCGCTGAAGGGGCAGAATCGGCTCTATGCAGACACTTGAGGTAGCGGTCGTCGGGTCGGGTCCCGCCGGGCTGTACACGGCGGAGGCGCTCATCAAGCAGGCCGCCGCGCTGCCCGAGCCGGTTTCGGTGCGGGTCGACGTGCTCGACCGGCTGCCCACGCCCTACGGCCTGGTCCGCTACGGGGTCGCCCCGGACCACAAGTCGATCAAGTCGATCGCCGAGTACCTGCGCGGCGTGCTGGAGCACGACGGGGTCAGCTTCGTCGGCGGCGTGGACCTGGGCACCGAGGTGACCCGCGAGGACCTGCTGTCCTGCTACGACGCCGTGGTCTACGCCACCGGGGCGATGCGCGACCGGCAGCTCGGCGTGCCCGGCGAGGACCTGCCGGGCAGCGTCGCCGCCACCGACTTCGTGAACTGGTACTGCGGGCACCCCGACATCGACCCCGGCGCGTTCAGCCTGGACGCCGAGTCCGTCGCGGTGATCGGCGTCGGCAACGTCGCCGTGGACGTGGCCAGGATCCTGGTCCGCCAGCCCGAGGAGCTGCGCGAGACCGACGTGTCGCAGCCGGTGCTTGACGCGCTGATGGCCAGCAAGGTCCGCGAGGTGCACATGATCGGCCGGCGCGGCCCGGCGCAGGCCAAGTTCACCACCAAGGAACTGCGCGAGCTGGGCGACCTGGCCGGCGTGGACGTGGTTGTCGGCGACGGCGAGGCCGACCTGGACGCCTTCGACCCGACCGGGGAGAGCGCCCGGCTGGCCAGCGCCGACCGGCATGTCCGGGGCAACTACACGGTGATCTCCGGCTGGGCGGGCCTGCCGCCGGCGGGCGCGGCGCGCCGGCTGACCCTCCGCTTCTGGCTGGCCCCGAAGGAGATCCAGGGCACCGAGCGGGTGACCGGCCTGACCCTGGAGCGCACCAGGCTGGACTCCCAAGGGCGATTCACCGGGACCGGCGAGCCGCACACCATCGACGCCCAGCTGGTGCTGCGCAGCGTGGGCTACCAGAGCGTGCCGCTGCCCGGACTGCCGTTCCACGACGCCACGCACACCGTGCCGCACCTGGAGGGCCGGGTCATCGGCCCGGACGGCAGCGCGCTGCCGGGGGAGTACGTGGCCGGCTGGCTCAAGCGCGGGCCGACCGGGGTCATCGGCACCAACAAGTCCGACGCCGCCGAGACGGTCCGCTCGCTGCTCGCCGACCTGGCCGGCGGCCCCGGCCCCGGCGACGTGCCGCTGCCGCGCGCCGGGCTGCTGCCGATGCCGCCCGGTCCCGGCGGCGGGCCGGCGCCGGCTCGGGTTCGGGGCGGCTTGCCGGCCTGCTGGCCAGGCGCGGCATCCGGCCGGTCAGCTACGCCGACTGGCTGGGCATCGAGGCGGCCGAGAAGGAGCTCGGCGTGGCGCTCGGCCGCGGGGCGAGGGTGAAGCTCGGCAGCCGGGCCGAGCTGCACCGGGCCAGCGGCATCGATCAGCCCTGAGCCATCCGTTCCGCGCTAAATAAGTTGCGGCGGCGAGCGGTGCCGCATAGAACTGACCGCCGGAGCTAACAGACGCCATGAGGAAGGAGGGCTGAGCGATGACTGTCCTGCATGCCGCGCTCGTGTCCTCCCGGGCAGCTCGCTGAGCTGATCCCGGAGCGGGCCGGGCGCCTCCGAACGGAGGACGCCGTGGTTTCGCCTGAACTGATCCTGCGCCCGGTCACCGGGCCCGATGAGCTAGGCCTGTTCAACAGCCTGCCGTACCTGCTCAACGACGAAGTCGCCGCTGACCTGGCGGCCGGGCGCCGCCGCCCCGAGTGGCTGTGGCTGGCGCTGCGCGGTGACCGCCTGGTGGCCCGCGCAGGGTGGTGGTCGCGGCCGGGGGACCGGCACCCGCTGCTGATGGACATCTTCGACATCGCCGCCGCTGATGGCGGTGATGATGACGACGGCGGGGCTGATGCCGGCAGGGCTGATGTCGGTGGCGCCGATGACGGCGTGCGGCTGCTGGAGGCCGCGCTGCCCGCCGTGACGCCCGCGGGCGCCCGGCCCCCGGAGTACGGCCGGTTCCTGCCCGCCGGCTGGCGCGACGACCTGCGCACCCGGCGTGCGGTCGAGCAGCGGATGGCGGCGCTGGAGCGCACCGGGGCCAGGCTGTTCGTCGAGCGGCTGCGCCTGGAATGGCCGGCGGGCGGCCCCGTCGCCGAGCCCGCCGGGCGGCTCGCCTTCCGCCCGGCCCGCGACCGGGACGAGCTGATCGGGCTGATGACCCTGGTGCTGGAGGGCACCCTGGACGCGCACGGCCGCGACGACCTGACCCGGATGACCCCCGCCGAGGCCGCGCGCGAGCAGTACCACGGCGAGCTGGACCGCTACGCCAGCTCCCATGACTGGTGGCGGATCGCGGTGCTGCCGGACGGCGAGCCGGCCGGGTTCGTCATCCCGGCGCACAACGGCTATAACCCGATCATCGCTTACCTCGGCGTGCTGCCGGCCCATCGCGGGCGGGGCTACATCGACGACATCCTGGCCGAGGGCACCCGCGTGCTCGCGGCGGAGGGCGTCCCGTGGATCCGGGCCTCTACTGACGTCGGCAACGTCCCGATGGCGGCCGCCTTCGCCCGCGCGGGCTACCGCACCTTCGGCCGCCAGATCGACATGACCTGGCCCTGACCCGGCCCGCCTGCTTGCCCGGTGCGCCTACTTGCCCCGGCCCGCCTCCTGACCGCCCCGCCTCCGCGCGATAACAGCAAGAAGCAGTCCCAGCGGGGCTGCGGCAGCGACAGTGAACCCGCTTTCACTGTCGCTGTTTCGACCGTGAAAGCGGGTTCACTGTTGATAACAGCAAGAGGCAGGCGGCAGCCGACAAACCAGGGGGCGGGGCGGGGGATGTTGGGTGGCGTTCGGGAGAATGTTACCGGCGGGTAAGACAGGGGAAAGGCGGCCGGGTTACCGTTATGTCCGTGCCCGGTGAGTGCCGGGCGGGGGGCAGGCCCCAGGAGGACCCGGTGACCGAGCGCGGCTTAACCGATCCCGACCCGTCCCGTCCCGCCGCCGGGCCCGGTGACCCGGCCGGGCACCCGTCGCGGCGGCGGTTCATGGCCGGCGGCGCGGCCCTTGGCCTGGGCGCGGCGCTATCCCAGGCGGCGGGCGGCCGCGCCTCGGCGGCCCCGTCGGCGGCGCAGTCCCGGCTGATCGACCGCGCGCTGTCGGCCGGCGCCGCTGGCGCGTCGCTGAGCGACGTCAAGCACGTGGTGATCCTGATGCAGGAGAACCGCTCGTTCGACCACTACTTCGGCACGCTGTCCGGCGTCCGCGGCTTCTCCGACCCGGCCGCGCCGCGCCAGGTCATCGGCGGCGTGAGCTACCCGGTCTTCGACCAGTTCGGCTACCAGCCGGGCACCGGCCCCGACCCGGCCGGCTATCTCCAGCCGTTCCACCTGGTCAGCGACCCGCCGGCGGAGAACGGGCAGGACACCAACGACATCTCGCATGACTGGGGCACCCAGCACGCGAGCTGGGCGTCCGGCGCGATGACCGGGTTCATCGACGCGCACCTGGCCGCCGACGGCGATGAGAACGGCCCGGTCACGATGGGCTACTACAACCGCTCGGACCTGGCGTTCTACTACGCGCTCGCGGACGCGTTCACGGTCTGCGACGGCTACCACAGCTCGGTGCTCGGCCCGACCGACCCGAACCGGCTGATGGCGATGTCGGCGAGCATCGACCCGGCCGGGGTGGCCGGCGGCCCGGTGGTGGAGACGTTCACCGACCGGCCCGCCGAGTACGGCAAGCTGAGCTGGACCACCATGCCCGAGCGGCTGCTGGCGGCCGGGGTGAGCTGGAAGGTCTACAACGACCCGACCGGCCTGATCGGGCTGAGCCCGCTGCCCTACTTCAAGGCCTACGACAACCCGCTGTCGGTGACCGGCGTCGAGCTGATCGCCCGCGCGCTGACCCCCACCTACCCGGGCACCTTCGCGTCCGACGTGGCGGCAGGCTCGCTGCCGTCGGTGTCGTGGATCATCCCGCCGCTGGCCGAGTGCGAGCACCCCGCGGCCCCGCCGGAGTACGGCGAGTACCTGGTGCAGCAGATCCTCGGCACGCTGGTGTCCAGCCCCGAGGTGTGGGCGCAGACCGTGTTCTTGGTGATCTACGACGAGAACGGCGGCTTCTTCGACCACGTCCCGCCGCCGGCCGCGCCCGCGGGCACGCCGGGGGAGTTCCTGACCGGCACGCTGCCCTCGGCGGCCTCGGGCATCGCCGGGCCCGTCGGCCTGGGCTTCCGCACGCCGTGCCTGGTCATCTCGCCGTTCAGCCGCGGCGGGTACCTGTGCTCGCAGACCTTCGACCACACCTCGACGCTGCGGTTCATCGAGACCAGGTTCGGGGTGCGGGTGCCGAACCTGTCGGCGTGGCGGCGCAGTGTCACCGGCGACCTGACCGCCGCGCTGAACCTGACCGTGCCGCCGGTGACCGGCGTCCCCGCGCTGCCGCCGACCTCGCTGCCCGGCGACACCTCGGTGGCCGAGCAGGCCGTGCTGAACGCCCTGGCCGGCACGCTGGACGTCGGCATCCCCTACCCCATCCCGGACGCCAACTCGATGCCGTCGCAGGAGAGCACCCCGGCCCGCCCGCCGGTGCCCTAGCGGGACCCGCCCGGATGTCCGGGCCGTCGCTTACGGTGGGCGGATGACCCTGGACTGGAACAGCCTGCTGGCGGATCAGCTCGACTGGCACTGGCGCGCGCAGGCCCGCCCCCGGCTCGACGGGCTGACCGACGCCGAGTTCGCCCGCGAGCCGGCGCCCGGCTGCTGGAGCGTGCGCCCGCGCGCGCAGGCCAGCGCGCCCGAGCTGCTCGGCGCGGGGGAGTACGTGCTGGAGTACGGCTACCCCGTGCCGCAGCCGCCGCCGGTCACCACCATCGCCTGGCGGCTGGCGCACGTCATCGTCGGCGTCTTCGGCACGCGAAGCGCGTCGCACTTCGGCGGCCCGCCGATGACCTGGCAGGACTTCGAGTACGCGGGGACCGCCGCCGGGGCGCTGGCCCAGCTCGACGCGGCTTACGGCACCTGGATCGCCGGCGTGCGCGCGCTCGGCGCCGAAGGGCTGGCCCGGCCCTGCGGGCCGGCCGAGGGGCCGTTCGCGCAGTCGCCGCTGGCCGAGCTGGTGCTGCACATCAACCGGGAGGCCATCCACCATCTCGCCGAGGTCGCGCTGCTCCGCGACCTGTACCGGGCGGGCGGCTGACCCGCCGCGCGGCGGGCGGAGCTTTGCCGCGCGCCGGCGGCTGGCTACGATTCCGCGAGTGAGCGGGACAATAACGGGGAATCACGCGGCGGCCGACCTGACACGGCTGCGGAAGCTGCTTGGCCAGCCGGAGACGGCGTGGCTGGTGGACCGGATCCGGGGCAGGCTGGAGCGCGGCGAGCCGGTGGACGGCACCGTCACCCTGGTCGGCGCGACGCAGCCGCAGCGCCGCGCGGCGGGCAAGCTGCTCGGCCGCGGCGCCGGCCGCGGCACCTCGCTGAGCATCCCGCTGCCCGAGCTGGCCGCCGCGCTGCACCGCAGCTGCGCCGTCACCAGCCTGCAGGCGGCGGTGGAGGCGCTGACGGGGCCGGTCCGCGACCTGGCCGCCGAGCGGGCCACCGAGATCCAGCGCTGGGAGGACGTGCTGGTCCCGGCCAGGTCCAGCCCGCTGGTCGGCCTGGCCTGGTACGCGGCCTGGCTGGAGGAGATCACCAGGGACGGCACCGTCACCCGGCTGATCCGCCAGGGCTACGGCGCGGTGTTCGGGCAGGCCGTGGCGGTGCTGGAGCGCATCCCCGGCGGCCCGGAGCCGGCCGGCCTGCTGCTCGCCGACCTGGCCGCCGCGGCGGCCGGCGATCCCGCCGCGCTGCGCCAGGGCCAGCTTCCCGCGCTGGTGCTCCGCGCGCTGGCGCTGCGCGAGGGCGTGCCCGCGCCCGACGGCCCCGACGCCGCCCTGGCGCTGTGGAACGCCGCCGGGGTGGTCAGCGACGACCTGGCCAGCCAGGTCCTGGTGCTGAACGTGCGGGCGGGCGGCGAGCCGCTCGGCCGCTGGCTGACCGACTCCGCCGACGCCGGCCAGCCATTCCGCGTCACGCTGCGCCAGCTCATCGCCATGCCGGTGCTGCCGTGGGCGACGGAGATCTTCGTCTGCTCCAGCCCGGCGCTGCTGCGCGCGGCCGCCGGGCAGCTCGGCCCGGACTGCCCGCCGCTGGCCTGCACCGAGGGCGAGCCCTCGGTGGCCTGCGCCCGGCTGCTGCACGCCGCGATCGGCACCGGCACCACGGTGCGCTGGCACGCCGACTTCAGCTGGGCCGGGCTGCGGGCCACTGCCGCCGCGGCGCGCCGGCTGCGGGCGCAGCCGTGGCTGATGAGCGCGACGGACTACCAGGCCGCGCTGGCCGGGGGCAGCAGCCAGCCGCTGTCCGGCCAGCCCGAGCCGAGCCCCTGGGACCTGCGGCTGGCCGAGCTGATGCGCACCACAGGACGGGCGGCCGGCGAGGAGCGGACGCTGGAGCCGCTGCTGGCCGGCCTGACCGCCGCGCGAGCCGCGCGCTAGCCGCCCTGAGCCGGCCGCCGGTCCGGTGACCTGGCCCGCACCGCGCCGCCAGTTCCGTAAATAAGGGCAATTCGCAGGTGGGAACACCCTGTTATTGCAAGTCATTTGCAGGACTCCTAGACTGTCCGGCAAGGATCTTGGAACAGGGAGGAGCCCGGATGACCGCGGTGCCTGGCCGCCTCGCGCGGGTGCGCGCCGCGCTGACGCCGGCGGAGTGGGGCCGGGCGGGCGCCATGACCGGCGTCGTCATCGGGCTGCACGTGGCGGGCTTCGGGATGCTCGCGGCGGCGGCCGGCGGGCATTACCACATCAGCAAGACCGAGATCTTCGGCTGGGGCACCGGCATCCTCGCCTACACCCTCGGCATGCGGCACGCGTTCGACGCCGACCACATCGCCGCCATCGACAACACCACCCGCAAGCTGGTCGGCGAGGGCAAGCGGCCGCTGTCCACCGGGTTCTTCTTCTCGCTCGGCCACTCCTCGGTGGTGTTCGTGCTCGCGCTGCTGCTGAACTTCGGCATCCGCGCGCTGGACGCGCAGGTCAAGGACGCCAGCTCGCAGCTCCAGCACACCACTAACATCGTCGGCACGCTCGTCTCGGGGTTCTTCCTGTTCCTGATCGCGGCGCTCAACCTGGTGATCCTGGGCGGCATCATCCGGGTGTTCCGCGACATGCGCTCCGGCCGGTTCGACGAGGCCGAGCTGGAGCGCCAGCTCAGCAACCGCGGCCTGATGAACCGGGTGCTCGGCCCGCTGGCCAGGCGGATCGACGCGCCGTGGAAGATGTACCCGATCGGGTTCCTGTTCGGGCTCGGCTTCGACACCGCGACCGAGGTCGCGCTGCTGGTGCTGGCCGGCACGGCGGTGGTCGGCGGCCTGCCGTTCTACGCGGTGCTCTCGCTGCCCATCCTGTTCGCGGCCGGGATGAGCCTGTTCGACACCGCCGACGGCTGCTTCATGAACTTCGCCTACGACTGGGCGTTCGCCCGGCCGGTCCGCAAGGTGTTCTACAACCTCACCATCACCGGGCTCTCGGTGTTCGTGGCCGTCTTCATCGGCGCGACCGAGGTGCTCGGGCTGCTCGGCCAGGAAGGCAACCTCACCGGGCCCGGCTGGGCCTGGCTGGAGAACTTCAACATCAACACGGCCGGGTTCGTCATCGTCGGGGTGTTCATCGTCACCTGGGCCGTCGCGCTCGCGGTCTGGCGGTTCGGCCGGATCGAGCAGAAGTGGGAGCTGAGCCCCGCCGACGCGGACGGCAAGTAGCCGCCAGGCCCTCGCCTGGCCGGCGTGGTCTCGTATCGGCGGCAGCCTCCTGCCCGCCGGCCGGGATCCGTGGCTAGCCTGGACGCCTGACCGCTGTCCGCATGAGTCCGCTGACGCCTTCCGCGAGAGGTTGCTGAACCCGCCCGTGCGCCCCGCCCGCCTTCCCCTGGCCACTTGCCTCCTGGCGCTCATCGCCGCCGCCCCGCTCGCGGCCGCCGGGCCGGCCGGCGCCGCGACGGCAGGCCCGGCAGCCGCGCCGAAGCTCCGGGAGCTGATCTCGGTGCGCGCGGCGCACGGCTCGGACACCTACGCCAGGCTCACCGCGTACCTGGTCACCAGCGGCGTGCCGGCGAAGGTGCTGGGGCCGTGGACGGCGCGGGTCGGGTACAACGGGATCGCGCCCATCGGCCGCAAGCGCGAGGGCGACGGGCGGACGCCGTCTGGCATGTTCGGCTTCAGCTTCTTCTTCGGCGTGCGGCACAAGCTGGCGTTCGCCTACCCGTTCCGGCACGCCTACGGCTACGACGTGTGGGACGACGACCCGTCCAGCCCCCGCTACAACGAGTGGGTCAACACCCGGCTGCATAACCCCGGCGCCAGCCCCGAGCCGATGCACCAGGTCCCCGCCTACGACTACGCGGCCGTCATCGCCTACAACACCCGCCGGGTGCCCGGCCGGGGCAGCGCCATCTTCCTGCACGTCGGCACCGGGTCCGCGACGGCCGGCTGCGTGTCGCTGCCGCGCGCCGAGCTGATCAGGGTGCTGCGCTGGCTGAAGCCGGCCGACAGGCCCGTCATCGCCATCTCCGCCGGCTGACCGCGCCCGGCCGGAGCTCGCCGGCGGGTCAGGCGGCGGCCAGCGCCTTCAGCACGGCACGGGTCCGCGCCCGGTCCTCGCCGCGGGCGTACTCGCCGGCCACGAAGTCGGTCACGCCGCTGTCGGCCAGCGCCATGATCTGCGCCGCGACGCTGTCCTCGTCGCCGGTGATGGCCACGTCGCCGGGGCCGGCCGCGCCCTCCCGGTCCAGCATCGCCCGGTAGGACGGGAGCTGCCCGTAGATGGCGAACACCTGCTCCGCGCGGGCCCGCGCCGCGTCCTGGTCATCGGTGACGCAGACCGGCAGCAGGCACACCACCCGCGGCGCCGGGCGGCCTGCCTCGCTCGCCGCCGACGTGATCGCCGGCACCACGTAGTCGCGTACCGTCGCCGGGCCGGTCATCCACAGGATCGTGCCGTCCGCCTCGCGGCCGGCCAGCCGGAGCATCTGCGGGGCCAGCGCCGCGAGCAGCACCGGCATCGCCCCGGCGCGCGGGGTGGACAGCGTGATGTGCGCGCGCAGCGTCTCCCCGTCGAAGGAGGCCGCCTCGCCGGCCAGCAGCGGGCGCAGCGCGGCCAGGTACTCGCGCATGTGCCGGGCGGGCCGCTCGAAGCCGTACCCGTACATGTCCTCGATCACGATCTTGTGCGACAGGCCGATGCCGAGGGCGAGTCGGCCGTCCAGCGCCAGCGCCGCGGTCAGCGCCTGCTGGGCCAGCGCCGCCGGGTGCCGCGGGTAGGTCGGCACCACCGCGGTGCCCAGCTCGATGCCCGGCACGCCGGCGCCCGCGACCGCGAGGGCGGTGATCGCGTCCAGCCCGAAGATGTTGTTCAGCCAGGCCGAGGCCAGGCCGTCGTCGGCGGCCCGGCGGATCTGGTCAGCCAGCTCGCTGAGCGCGGCCGGGCCGGTGGGCTCGTTCAGCGCCGTGCCGATCCGCATGCGTGTCTCCCTCTGTCGCGGCTGATGCCCCGAATCCCTCGATCCTGGCGGCAGGCCGCGGGGCGCGCAACCGGTCCGGGCACGGGGAGGCCCGGCCGGCGGTCGTCCGGCGGGTCAGGCATGCAGGCCGAACAGGCCGGCGAGCTGCTCCCGGCTGGACACCCCCGCCTTGGCGTAGGCGCGGGACAGGTGCGTCTGCACGGTCCGCGGCGAGATGCCCAGCCGGGCCGCGATGTCCCTGTCGGAGCTGCCGCCCGCCGCCAGCAGCGCGATCTCCCGTTCCCGGCTGGTCAGCGGCGCCGCGACCGCGCCGGGCAGCGCCGTCGCCGGCAGGCAGCGCGGCTCGCAGCCGGCCAGCACCTGATGCAGCCGCTCGGCCAGGCCCGCCGCGAGCAGCTGATTCCCGGCCCCGCGCGCCAGCCGGGCCGCCTCGCCCAGCGCCTCGGCGGCCAGCGGCGCCGCGCCAAGGCCGGCCAGCCCGGCGGCCACCTCGGCCAGCCTGGCGTGATCGCGGGCCGCCAGCGCCTCGACGTGCCCGGTGAGCAGCCCCGCCAGCGGCCCGTCCACGTCCCGCGCGGCGGCCCTGGCGCCGGGCAGCGCCCGGCGCGGCTCCCCGCACCTGGCCACGCAGTGCCAGGCCCGCAGCGCCACCGGCGCGTGCCCCAGCCCGGCCGCCAGCTCCGCGCTGGCCAGCGCCGCCGTGCGGGCGCCCGGCTGGTCGCCCGCCGCCGCGCGGACCAGCGCGCGGCACAGCTCCTGCTCGGGCACGTACACCGGGAGCTGGCGGGCCGCGCCGTCCATCCTGGCCAGGCTGCCGGCCGCCGCCGCATGCTGGCCCGCGGCTGCCTGCGCCGCCGCCAGCAGGCCGTAATTCCAGGCCAGGAACGTGTCGTCGGCCCGGCGCAGCAGCGAGATGACCTCGCGCAGCGCCCGCGCGGCGGCGGCCGGCTGGCCGCGGATCAGCTCGGCGCGGCCCAGGCTCTGCACCATCCTGGCCCGGCCGGCGACGTCGGCCCGCGCGAGGGCCAGCTCCAGCAGCTCGGTGCCGAGCCTGGTGAGCCGGTCCAGCTCGCCGCGGTGTTCCATGGCCAGCAGCAGCCCGGCCGCCACGCCCCAGAACTCCGGGCCGGTGTCCCCGGCGACGACCTGCGGCAGCTCGTCGTCCGGCTCCGGCTCGGGCGCCGCCTGCCCGGCGCCGCTCGCCGGCCTGGCGGTGGCGGGCGCGAACGCGCTGGCGGCGTGGCCGGCGGGAGGGGCCGGCCCGGGTTCGGCTGGCGCGGACATGGCGGACGTGGGCCTGGCCGGCACGGAGCTGGCGGGTGCGGACATCCCGGGAGCGGATGTGCTGGGCCTAGACGTCGCAGGCCCGGATGTGGCGGGAGCGGGAGCCGCTGCGGTACCGGCCAGGCGGAGCGGCGGGGCGTGCCGGGCCAGGTGGCTGCTGACGGCGGCGGCCGGGGACGGGACAGCCAGCAAGCCCGGCCGGGACGGCCGGCCGGGCGGCGCGGCACCGGCAGCCGCCGGGCCGGCCGAGGTGCCTGTACGAGGGCCGGCCTCGACGGGGCCGCCGGCCGGCAGGGCACGGACGTGCAGGCCGGTCATGGCCAGGGCACTCGTGCCGATGGTGATGGCCCGGTCCAGCTCGCCGCTGATCGCCAGGGCAGCCGTCTGGCACAGGCTGATGAGGAGCGCGGTGGCGGGCCTGCCGCCGCCGGCCCGGCCGGGTTCGCCGTCAGCTCGGCCGCCAGCTCATCGGCCAGGGCGGCGGCCTGGCCGACTGTGCCGGCGAACAGGTGCGCCGTGGCCGCCGCGAGCCGGACCGGCGGCGGCGCGCCGGTGACGTTGCCCAGCTCGGCCAGCACGTCACCCGGCCTGCCAGAGCCGAGCGTCAGGGCCAGCGCCCTGGTCGCCAGCACGGCGGTCCAGGCGTGCGGCCCGGCCTCGGCCTCGGTGATCTCGTCCAGCAGCGCGAGCGCCTCGCCGGCGTCGGCCGTGGCCAGCAGCCGGGCCAGGGCCAGCCGTGCGGGCGCGCCGCCGCCGGCCCGGACGGCGGCCCGCACCAGCCGCGCCGCGAGCTGCTGGTCATCCCGCACCGCCAGCAGCCCGGCGGCCAGCAGCCTGCCGGGGTCGCCGGGCAGCCCGGCGGTCAGCCGCAGCAGCTCGCGCTGGACCGGGTCGCCGCGCCCGGTCCGCTCGAAGGCGGCGGTCAGCGCCCTGGCCAGCCGCCGCCGCCGGGTGGCGGGGAGCGCGGCGCGCAGCAGCTCGGCGTAGAGCGGATGACCCATCCGGGCCTGTTCCCCGCCGTCCGGCCCGCCGACCGCCAGCAGGCCGAGGGTCTCCAGCTCCTCGGCCGCCTCGTGCCCGGCTAGCTGCTCCAGCACGGCCAGCGGCACCGGCTCGGCCAGCGCGACCGCCTCGGCGGCCTCCCGCTGCCGCTGGCCGAGCTCGTCAAGCCGGAGGCTGACCAGGTGCCCGAGGCCGGTGTCCGCCGGGACGCCGCCGGCCAGCCGCCAGACGCCGCGCCGCTGGCTGAGGCTGCCGCTGGCCACGGTCAGCTCGATCAGCTCGTGCAGCACCAGCGGCACGCCGCCGGACAGCCGGTGCAGGTCCGCCGCGGACGCGCCGTCGAGCTGACCGCCCAGCTCCGCCTCGGCTGCCGCCGCCGACTCGGCGGCGGTCAGCGGGCCGATCGCCAGGCGGGCGCTGCCGGAGTACCTGGCCAGGCCTGCCGCCGCGTCGGGCAGCGCGGCCGCCGTCCTGGCCAGCAGCAGCGCGGCCACCCGGCCGGTGCTCACCACCTGCTGGACCAGCGCGGCCGAGACGCCGTCCAGCAGGTGCGCGTCGTCGACGATCAGGGTCAGCCGGCCGCCGGCCGGCCCGAGGATGGCCTCCCGCGCCGCCGCCAGTGCCCCGCCGTCGGCGGGCAGCGACGGCCCGCCGGGACCGCCCGTGCCAGCCGCCGCCGTGCCAGCCGCCGCCGTGCCAGCCGCCGCCGTGCCAGCCGCCGCCGTGCCAGCCGCCGCCGTGCCAGCCGCCGCTAGGCCAGCCGGCACCGGGCCAGCCGGCACCGGGCCGGCCGCGTACGGCCCGGCAGTGCGATGGAGCAGCGGGGCCAGCGCCCCGAGCGGGATGTCCCGCAGCGCGGCGGTGGCCCGCACCGCCAGCACCCGGTGCCCGGCGGCGGCCAGGTCCGCGGCCACCGCCTCGGCCAGCCGTGTCTTGCCGATCCCGGCCGGGCCGGTCAGCACCGCGCTCTGGCCCGCCGCCAGGGCGGCCAGCAGCCCGGCCCGCTCCCGCTGACGGCCCTGCATATGACGGCCCTGCATCGCTCCCCGCGCCCGCATAACGTGAAGAATAGAAGGAAATGGCCGGTCAGGGCCTAAATCATCGCGGGTCATGACATGAGTTCCGTAATGGCGGCAGCGCCGCCGGGCCCGGCCATGCCCGGCGGCGTCAGTCCCGGCCCGGGTCCGGGTGCGCCGCCCACGCGGCGACCTGGCTGCGCGAGCTGAACCCGAGCTTGGCCAGGATGTTGGCGACGTGCCTGGCGGCGGTCGCCGGGCTGATGAACAGCTCCTGGGCGATGGCCTTGTTGCTGGCGCCGCGGGCGATCAGGGTGACCACTTCCCGTTCCCGCGCGGTCAGCGCCCCGGCCGGCCCGCCAGCCCGGTCAGCGCCGGTCCCGGCCCCAGCCTCAGTCCCGGCCCCGCCGCCCCCGGCCGCCGCCCCCAGGGCCAGCCTGGCCGCCTCGTCGGCGGTCATCGCCTGGCCCCGCGCCCACAGCCGGGCGACCTCCTGCTCGCCCAGGCCGGCCGCCGCGTCCAGGTACCGCTGGGTCCGCGAGCCCGGCGCCGGCGGCAGGTGCGCCGCCTCGCGGACCGCCGTGACCGCGCCGGCGAGCTGCACCGCCAGGCCCGGCTGCCCCTCGCGCAGCGCCAGCGCCGCGAACCCGGCCAGGCCGCGCGCGGCCCCGGTCCTGCTGCCGCCGGCCAGGCTCAGCTCCAGGCTCTGCGCCAGGTACGCCCTGGCCTGCGCCAGGTCGCCCTGGTCCAGGGCCAGGCGGCCCAGGCTGGCCAGGCACCTGGCGATCTTCGGCCCGGCGTCCACCTCGCGCAGCGCGGCCAGCGCCGCCAGGTAATGCTGGCGGGCCACCGCCGTGTCGCCGCGCAGCCGGTTCAGGTCGCCCAGGCCGAGCAGGGTCCGCGCCACGCCCCACTGCTGGTCGATCCCGCGCATCACCGCCAGCGATTCCCCGGCCAGCTCCTGCGCGGCCCGCAGGTTGCCCTGGCTGCCCTCGGCCGCGGCCAGCGTGCCGAGCGCATACCCCTCGTTCCACCGGTCGCCGGCCTGCCTGGCGCAGTCCAGCGCCTCGCGGACCAGGCCGATGGCCTCGGCCGGCTGCCCGGCGAGCAGGGCCGCCTCGGCCTGGAGGTTCCACGCCGCGGCGCTCCAGTACGCCACCCCGGCCTCCTGGCACAGAGCCAGGCCCTCCGCGGCCCAGCGCAGCGCCCGCGGCCGGTCGCTGGCCAGCGCGAGCTGCGCGCGGGCGACCAGCGCCGGGCCGGCCACCGCGGCGGGCACGCCCGCGCCGCGGGCGGCGAGGAAACCGTCCAGCCAGTCGCAGCCCTCGGCCAGCACGCCCCTGACGATCCAGCACGGGCTGACCGCCGTGCACACCCGCAGGCCGGTCACCGTGTCGCCCTCGGTCAGGCACCGGCCGAGCACCTCCCGCGCGTTGCCCGCGTCGGCGTCCCAGCGCCGGAACACGTCCACCCGCGCCGACCACGGCGCGGGCACCAGCGCCATGCCGGCGGCCATCGACTCCTCAGCGACCTCCACCGTGTAATCACGCAGCCGCCGCCGGACGCCGTCCTCCTCGCCGGCGGCGGCCAGCCGGGCGCCCGCGTACTCCCGGATCGTCTCCAGCATCCGGTACCTGACCTGGCCGAGCGTCGTCTCCGGCTCGACCTCGATCAGCGACTTGCCGGCCAGCCCGGCCAGCAGGTCGAGGATCTGCCAGGCGGGCAGCTCGTCGTCGGCGCAGACCCGCTCGGCCATCTCCAGCGTCCAGCCCGCGAACACCGAGAGCCGCCTGGCCAGCACCTGCTCCGGCTTGCTGAGCAGGTCATAGCTCCAGTCGATCGCGGCGCGCAGCGTCCGCTGCCGGGGCGGCGCGGTCCGGTCGCCGCTGGTCAGCAGGTGGAACCGGTCGCTGAGCCTGGCCGCGATCTGCTCCACCGACAGCACCCGGACCCAGGCCGCGGCCAGCTCGATGGCCAGCGGCAGCCCGTCCAGCGCCCGGCACACCTGCGCCGCCGCGCCGGAGTTGGCCGGGCCGAGCGCGAACCCTGGCGCGGCGGCGGCCGCCCGGTCGGCGAACAGCCGTACCGAGTCGTAGCCGCTGATCTCCGGCCCGGTGAGCCCGGCGGGCGGAACCGCGAGCGGCGGCACCGGCCAGACCGCCTCGGCCGCGACCCGCAGCGCCTCCCTGCTGGTCGCCACGATCTGCAGGCCGGGCGAGCTGGCCAGCAGCCGCTGGCACAGCGCCGCGCAGGCGCCGATCAGGTGCTCGCAGTTGTCCAGGGCCAGCAGCAGCCGCCGGGACCGCAGCGCGTCGGCGAGGGTGTCGACGAGCGGCACGCCCGGCTCCTCGCTGACCCCGATCGCCGTGGCGACGGCCGTCACCACCAGCTCGGGCTGATGCAGGTCACCCAGCTCGACGAACCAGGCGCCGTCGGGGAAGTCCTGGGCCAGGGCAGCGAGCAGCCGCAGCATCAGCCGCGTCTTGCCGATGCCGCCTGCCCCGCTCAGCGTGACCGCGCGCATGCCGCGGGCGAACTGGCGGAGCTCGTCAAGCTCCTGTTCCCGGCCGACGAAGCTGTTGGGCTCCGCGTAGCTGCCGGCCCGGCCATGATCGATCATGTTGTCCCGCACGTGCCCGTGACGAGAGACGACCTGCCAGCCGGGCGGGCGAAGGCAGGCCGCGGCCCTGCTGTAACCGTATCGCCGCGATCACCGCCGGGCACCTCCCGGCCGTGAAACGCCGCTAGTCCGCCAGGCTGGCATGCGGCCGCAGCACGCAGAACTCGTTGCCCTCCGGGTCGGCCAGCACCACCCAGGTCGCCTCCGGCGGCTGCCCCGCGTGCGACACCCGGGCGCCCAGCCCGATCAGCCGGTCCACCTCGGCGTCCCTGTCGTCCGGGTTCAGGTCGATATGCAGCCGGTTCTTGCCCGCCTTGTCCTCGGGCACCGGCACGAAGCACAGCCCTGGGTAGGAATGCTCGTCCGCGCCCACGATCACGCAGTCATCGGCCTCGTAGACCACCGGCTGGTCCAGGGCCGCGGCCCAGAACCTGGCCAGCGCCGCGGGGTCCCTGGCATCGATCGCTAGCTGGTAAAAGGTGCTCGGCATGGCGCGATGCTAGGCCAGCGCGGCAGGCCGGGGCACCGCGCCGCGCCGTTCCAGGTCAAGCAGGTACCGCTTGCGGTCAAGGCCGCCCCCGTAGCCGATGCCTTGGAGCTGCCCGGACCATCAGCTGGAACGGGGTGCCCAGGAGCTGGACTGGCAGATCAATGCTGGTCAGCTTACCGGCGAAGTAGCCGTGTCGGCAGGGCGTCAGCTGGAGTAGACGTGCTGGTGGGCGCCGAGGAGCAGGCGGTGCTCTTCGCGCCGGTATTCGAGGAAGTCCGTGCTCGGATCGCGCCGAGATGTGTCGCGGAGCCGGACGTGGGCCACTTCGAGCGCGGCGACGAACTTCTCGCCGTATAGGAACGGATGCCCTTCGGACCAGTCGAACCAGATCGGCTCTCCCACGAGGCCCTTGTGCATGTGGTACTGATCCTTGAGGAAGCCCACCGATGAGCAGACGGGCAGGAGGTTCAGGTCAAAGGCCAGCTCCAGCTGGCCAGAGTGGCTGCCGCAGAGGTAAGGCAGCAGCAGAGCGTCGGCGTCGAGCCCTGCGCTGACGACCTGGGCGTCTGAGGGGTAGGCGCGCATGGCCACGTCTATGCGAGGATCGGACTTGATGACGGCCAGCAGCGCTGGTACGTCATGGCGGTCGAAGTCGGCGGGGCTGAGCGCCCGCAGGAGCAGGTTGAGACGAGCGGCCGGATCGGTGACGCTCAGGCTCCAGTTGGCAATGGTGGACAGGTGATCGCGGCTCGGCCGCAGTGCGCCGTAGAGGAGATATTGCGGCGCGGAGGGCAGGCCCCCGTCGCGGGTGCGGCCGGTCAGGTCGTTGGGGCTGACAACGTAGCCGTGCGGGATAACGGTAACCGGCGGAAGGCAGGGGAGTCGGTCCTGCAAGTTCTCTACGGAGGCGGCGGTTAATCCGACCCAGGACGCTTCGGACCGGGCGATCAGCTCCATCCGGGCGGTGAAGTCTTCCGGGGTGCAGTACTGGGGTGTGAGGTCGTGGGCGGTGTAGACGACCTTAACCCCGGAATCGGCACAGGCTGTGAGCAGCCGCTGCAGGGTGGCGAAATCGTCGAACTCGATGTGGTGCAGATGGAGGACGTCAAGCCAGTCCAGCGGACGGCGGTCGAGAAGCCAACTGGCGGTGACGGCGGTGGGTACCACGCCGTGCTCGGTGTTGGCGCCGTTGAGGATCAAGTAGTCCTCAGAGGTTATCTTGCGGACGTATGGGGTCCGGGCGGGTAGGTGCACCACCCGCAGGGCGCGGCTCATCGGGTCATCCACTGGGCGTGGTGTACCGGCCATCCGGCGTCTCGTAGGGCCGCCACCACCAGATCGTCATCGTCGATGATCAAGGCGATTTCGTATGTGCCGCCAAGCTGGCCGAGGCGCTCGGACTTGAATTCGGCGGCTGGCCGCATGTCTTCATCGGGGCGCATGTTGAGGTTCGCGGTGGGCAGTCTGTTAGCCGTGAGCCAGTCGGCAGTGAGCTGGCGGTAGCGCTCAGGGCGGCCGGTTAGCCAGAGCAGGACTGAGTCGAGGGCGTGCTCGTAGGCTAGGGCGACGCCTTCGGGCAGGGGGTCGTCGAGGCCGGACCCCGCGAAGAATGTCTCCCAGTTCGGGTTGTCTCCGGCGACGAGGTGCTGGCGGTGGCGGCAGTTGGCCACGGTGCCGTCGATGTCGAAGACGACCGCGACGGGTTTTGCCTCAGCAAGCATCACAGCACGCTTTCTATGCGGGCGGGAAGGGCGAAGTCGGTCTTGCGCACTGCGAGAACTCAGGCTGGGGGATGAGCCAGTACTTGATTTTCGCGCGCCGGGCGATGTCACGGATCATCGCTGCGGTCTCCCGCAGACGGCCGATGCCGTTGGTGGCAGTGAAGGCATTGAAGGCCATTGGATATGGTCGGCAGCTGCGCTTCAGTCAGCGGATCGCTATCGTTGCCGACGCTCGGGATCGTCATCTCGATACCGTGGCCCGCGCGCACGGCCGCCAGCCAGACCACGATGCCCCTTCATAGTGATAGTCCTGCATGTAGCGGCCACTGGCTTTATCGGCGACAACCGCGATGGCGCGGTCATGGCTGGGACCTTGGAGTGCCGCCCGTTTTGGCAGGTTTGAAATGTCCCTCACAGTGAGGGTTCGCTGTGGTCTGGCTCACCTCACAACGCATTGAGGATCGTCATCACACGCCCCGACGACGATCGATCAATTGGGGGTGCCACGACCTTGGCCACCACATCCGGGCCGCCTGCCCGCACCAGACCGGCCCAGCCGGTTATCTTCTCTGAGGACTATTACCAGCACGTCGTACGGGAGCACGGCTACGACACGTTCGAGCTGGAACGGTTCACCTTCGACTTCGCCGGGCTGAGCGCCGACGAGCTGAACGTGCGGTGGCTGTGCCACCACACGGCGACCGGCTTCCTCGCAACCCCGCAGCCGAACCGAATCATCACGACGGGGTTCGGCATGTCCGGGGTGCCGCACATGGGCACCGTCTCGCAGATCCAGGGCATCACCGCGTTGCAGAGTGGCGGCGAGCGGTGCCAAATCGTGCTCGGCGACCTAGATGCGCACAACGGCAAGGGCCGCTCGCTGAAGCAGACCCGCGAGCTGGCCGACCGGTTCGGCGCGTTCTGCCGCCGGATGGGTTTCAACGACACCACCGGCATCTTGCGCAACCAGTTCAACGAGCTGGACTGCCTGCGCAACATGTACCTGCTCGGCTTCTACGCCGACGATGCCGACTTCGACCGGGCCGAGGAGGACAACCACGACTATTACGCCACGATGGGCATCATTGATGACCGGATGACGTTCCGGCGCAAGGTATCGCTGGCGCTGATGGCGGCCGACTTCATCACCCTCGGGCAGCACTCCGACGCGGTGCTGGTCATGCTCGGCATCGACGAGCACAAGTACGTCCGGTTCGCCCGCGAGGTCGCCGCGCGTTTCGGCACCGACACCGGCCTGCGCGGCAACTTTAGGCTGGCGTCGATTTACTCGCGGCTGGCTACCGGTTTCGAGGGCCACCCGAAGATGTCCAAGAGCATCCCTGGCTCGTCAATCAATGTGACCACGACGCCGGAGGAGATCGTGGCCCGCGTGATGGGCGACGAGGCGCGCGCACCGGAGGCGTCGCCTTCTTACCAGCTGATTTGCCAGATGTTCGTCCGGCCAGTGGAGGACTGCCTGGCGCTGGTCGACGAGTGTGCGACCGCCTCGCCCGCCTGGCGCAAGGCCAAGGCGGAGCTGGCCGAATACCTGATTTCCATTACTGAGCTGTGGTGAGCACGAAGGGGGTAGGCATGTTCGCCGATCTGATCGGTCCGGAGACCGTGCTCGGAATGGCGCCGGCGCACTTCGGGCCATACCTGCACCGAGTCAACGCCGGGCAGAGCCTCACCTACGACGAGGCCCACAACTACATGCGGATGGTGCTGGCTATCGAGGACGACCGGCAGCGTAGCGCCCAACTCGGCGTGCTCCTCAACGGCATCATGGCCAAGCACCCGACCGCCGAGGAGACCACCGGGATCATCGACGCCGCCCTGGAGCTGGATGTGCGGCGTCCCGCTGATCGGCCCGCGCACCCGTTCACCGGGGAGCAGGTCATCGGGATGGCCGGAAGCGGGAAGAAGGGCGTCAAGACGCCCAACATCTCGAGTCCGGCCGCGATCGTCGCGGCGGCGGCCGGGATCAAGGTCGCCAAGTGTGCCTCGGCGGCCACCTCCTCGGTCGCTGGGTCGGCCGACACGCTGAAGAACCTCGGCGTCAAGATCAGCGGCGAGCTGGACCGGGTCCTGGAGGTGATGGCCGCCTGCAATCTGGGCGTGTTCGAAATCGAGCAGATGGTGCCCCGGTTCGACGCCGCCTACGGCGGGCTGTTCTTCGCCCCGCACGTGCTGTCCCTGGCCTTTCCCGCGCTCCTGCTGCCAATCAAGGTCGACAACCTGCTGTACGGCATCGCCCACCCTGACGTCACGCTGTCGCTGGAGGTGCTGCGTCGCTACCACCCCGGCGACATGCTCGTGGTCTCGTCGACCCCAGACAACGTGCGCTGGATCGACGAGGTCGGGATCATCGGCGAGACCTGCATCGTTGGTGTGCGAGACGGCGAACGTGGTCACCTTCGCCGTCTCGCCTTGAGTGACGTGCTCGGTGTCGGCCCATACAGCCTGGCCGACCTCGTATCGGGCCTGACCGCAGCAGATCAGGCTCGCATCGTCGTGGAGGTCCTGGCCGGGAAGGCACCGCGCGCCCTGATCGATCTGGTCGCGGTCAACGCGGCGACGCTGATCTACCTCGGCACCACGGAGCGCACCGTGCCCGAGTCGTTCGCGCTGGCCCGCGAGGTGCTGTCCAGCGGCGCGGCACTGGAGACGCTGCGTAACCTCGCCCGGCTGTCTGGCGGCACCGACGAAGTCATCCGGTGGTGGCAGTGAACACCGCCGGCTTGGTCGAGATCGAGGTGGTCGCGGCCGGAGTGTGCGGTTCCGACATGCAACGAGCGCGGGCCGGGTTCGACGTGCGCTCGCTCGGGCACGAGCTCGTCGGCCGCACGCCCGGCGGGAACCTCGCCGCCGTCCGCCCGCTCAACCCGTGCCGGTCCTGCCCCGCCTGCGCGCGGGGCAGGACCGAGCAGTGCCCCCACGGCACGAGCATCGGCCGCCTGGACACCCGCGAAGGCGGCTTCAGCGGCCAGGTACGTGCCACGCTCGAACAGCTCTATCCGATTCCCGATCTGCTACCAGCGACGATGGCGACGATGGCCGACCCGCTGGCGTGCGTCCTGCACGCCCTGCACGGCGTGAGTGTCAACGGCGCGAACGTCTTGATCATCGGAGATGGGCCGATGGCGGCACTCGCCGCCATCCGCGCCCGCCAGCAAGGCGCCAGGCAGGTCATCATCGCGATTAAGGACGACAGCCGGTCCGCTCGGATGTCCGGTTTCGCCGACCGCGTGGCCACGGCGGACGCGCTCAGCCATGCCCACTACGATGTTGTAGTGGAATCGGCGGGAGGGATGGGTAGTGAAGCGATATTGCTAGCGGTCAACGCCGTGGCACCCCTGGGACAGGTGGTTGCTCTCGGCGTCTATCCCCCGAATATGGCTGCTGGCATACCCGTCCGAGCCCTCCTGGAGAAGGAGTCCACGTTACGAGGCAGTAAGGCGTACCGCGTCAACGACGACCGTGACGACTTCGCTGCCGCCCTGGACTTGCTGACGACCGACCCGCACGTCTATGCGCCGGTCATCACGAGCACACCTTCCTGGTCACCGAACGGCCCCCAGCCACCTCTCCTGGAGCGCAGGAACGACATGCTCAAGATTGTTTACGTAAATGAGCATGCCACGGCCGATACCTGACTTTGATGAAGGACACCACCATGCTCACCGGTACAACTCGCCTCGGCGCCTCCCATAAGGCGCTCATGGGCATCTTGCGCAGCGCGCCTGACCTGCGCGAAGGACCCGAACTCACCAAGATCCTCGAACTGCTGCGCGAGCGCCGGGCGATGGACCTGTCGGACATGCCTCCCGGCGAGCAGGCCGCCCTCATCGCCGCCCGTGCTCAGGAGCTGCTGCCCTCCGCCTGTCAGCTTTCCGGACTTCTGGCCGCAGCCAGCACCGAGCAGCGGCAGCTCGTGGTCAAGTTCGGCATCGACCCGACCGCCGCCGATGTGCACGTCGGCCACGCCGTACCGATGATCATCGCCAGCAGGTTTCAGCGGATGGGACACCGGGTGGTGTTCATCGTCGGGGACATCACCGCCAGGATCGGTGACCCGTCCGGGCGCACCGCCGACCGGCCACCGCTGACCGACGACGACATCGCCAGCAACATGAAGACCTACCGCGAGCAGGTCACGCCGTTCTTCGATTTCGGCCATGCAGATTTCCGCTTCAACAGCGAATGGCTCGCGCCGATCACCCTGCCCCAGTTCATCAGCATCCTGGAGAAACTGCCCGTCGCCGCGTCACTTCAGCGTGAAGACTTCCGCACGCGCCTGACCGCAGGCAGCGGCCTGACGATGGCCGAGCTGGTCTACTCGGTAGTGATGGCACTGGACTCAGTGGAGATCACTGCCGATATCGAGCTTGGTGGCCTGGACCAGTTGCTCAACATGCAGATGTGCCGCCGGGTGATGGAGAATTCCGGCCAGCGCCCGGAGATCATCATCGCGACGGGGCTGATCGAGGGCACGGATGGCACCGGCGCCAAGATGAGCAAGAGCAAGGGCAACTACGTCGGGCTGGCCTTCGACCCCAAGGACGTGTTCGGCAAGCTCATGTCGGCCGCCGACCGGCTCATGCCCGATTACCTCAGGGCGCTCACCGAACTGCTCGACCCGGAAGTCGAGCTGCTGGTGCAGCTCATGGCCGGGGGCGAGATACACCCCATGGGCGTCAAGACGCTGCTGGCCGCCGACGTGACCAGCGCCGTGCACGGGATCAGCGAGGCCGCCGCCAGCCGGGCCGGGTTCAGGGCTCAGTTCTCTCAGCGGCGTTTCTCCGATACCCCCGACCTGCCCACGGTTCACCGCGCCGACCACGGCAGCACCAGCGTGGGCGAGCTGTTCGTGAAGGTGACCGGCCAGGTCGCGAGCATGAGCCAGGTTCGCCGGGTCGCCTCCGGCGGCGGGCTGCGCCTGGTGGCTGAGTGCCACGACAGCGGGCAGGAGACCGCCACGCTGACCGAGGCCGACGTCAACGGCAGCCTCGCCACCCTGCTCGCCATGCACGCCGACCTGATCGCGCAGCCGCAGGCGCGCAGCTTCCTCAAGTGCGGCCGGTCCCTCATCGAAATCAGGTGACCGCCAGCCTTCCCATCAGGGTGCCAGCGCCAGACGAATGGCGCTGGCACTTTGCCATCTGCCGAAGCCCGCGCCGACAATGGAAACCCCTACGGCGCAACACATTCACCCTAGAGAACGGGCAAACGCTCGACCCGACTGGCATTCATCAATAGAATTGCCGCACATCGATCATCGACAGGTCCGGGACGGGACCCATGCCAGCGCGACAGCCCATCGACCCGGCGTGGTGGAACGCCAACTACATCGACGGTCTTGCCATGCGCGAAGCGCTAGCCGAACGTGACATCAAAGCCGTGTTCAATTTTCTGCACAGCCGGGGATGGAGCTGGGGAGCTATCGCCCAAGCTACCGACATCGGCGAGCAGCGGGTCCGGGAGATCGCCAGCGGCAGACGCCGCGTGGAGAACTACGACGTGTACGTGCGCGTCGCGGTCGGCCTGAACATCCCCCGCGACTACCTCGGCGTCGGGCTGTGCATCACCGGGCACGGCGATGTCGCGGCCGGAGCGCTCGCCGCCGGGGCAGCCGCCGAACTGACCACCACGTTGCGGCACGCCCTGGAACTCGCCCGCCCGGCCGAGGCCGCCGCCGGCGACCAGGCCGACACCCACCGCTTCGAGGAACTGGTCATGCAAGCTTGGGCCGACCGCCGCCACACCGGCCAGCGCGCCACCAATCTCGTCCTGGTCGCTGGGTTCGCCGGCTCCGGCAAGACAGAGTTCGCCAAGTTCCTCAGCTCCGTCACCGGCTGGGCATTACTCGACAAGGACGTGCTCACTCGCCCCCTTGTCGAGTCCATGCTGACTGCCCTCAACGGCGACCCCAACGACCGGCACTCCGAGATCTACCGCACCCAGGTCCGGCCCGTCGAATACCGGTGCTTATCCAGCGCGACCTTCGCCAACCTCGACAACGGCATTTCCACCGTCGTTACTGCCCCCTTCCTGGCCGAGGTGGTCGACCCGCAATGGCTGCGCCTCCTTATGCACCGCTGCGCCATCGACAACGTCCATCCGGAGATCGTGTGGGTCGGTGCCGACACCGATACCATGCATACGTACCTGCACAAACGCGACGCGGCCCGTGACACCTGGAAGCTCAGCCACTGGGACGACTATCTCAAGCAGATAGATGCCACTATGCGGCCCCAGATCCCGCATTTCTACGTCGATAACTCCCTCAACAGCGCTGTGCAACTGATCGACGAAGCACGGCGTGTCTCGGAATGGATTGGCCGCTGACCGCCCCCACAGGAGTAATCCTCTACGGGCCGCCTGCGTCGGGCAAAGACACTATCACCCGGGCGCTTGCCCAACTCGATACCAGCTACGCGCCTTTCCAGCGAATGAAGATCGGCACCGGCAACGCCGAGAACTACCGACTCACCAGCCCCGGCGATCTAGCCAGCCTCCGCGCCAGCGCCGACGTCCTTTACCAGAACGAACGCTACGGAAACACCTACATCGTCGACCGGCCGCACCTCGCCGCGATGCTCGGCGCCGGGCAAACTCCTGTCCTGCACCTCGGTCAAATCGAGGGCATCCACGCCGTCACCGCCTACCCTGCCCACTGGATCACCGTCCTTCTCTGGTGCTCCCGGGAAACGACCGCGCAGCGCGTCCATGCTCGTGGCTCCGACGACGTCGAAGCACGCCTGACCGTATGGGACGAGACTGCCGATGACCTTAAAAATGCCTGCGAAGCCGACTTCGACGCCTTGCTCGGCACTGAAACGATGACACCCCAGCATGCGGCCCGGATCATTGCCGCTCTCGTCATCGCTCAAGGAGCACCAACCCCATGACGGCACGGTTCGACATCGTGGTACCCGCGCTCGCATTGAGCAACAGCGATGCCGCCATTGATCACGAAAACACCCTGCACTACGCCAGACGCGCAGCCGCCACCTGGGTCGATTACTTCATCCTGTCCGGCTCCACCACCCGCGGCCATGACCTCGCCCCCGGCCAGCGCGCCGACATTCTCGATCTGTGGCTCACCGTGGCCGAACCCCGCCGCCTGCTGGCCTGCTGCTGGGAACAAGAAGACTTCGACCACGCCGCCCAGCGAGGCATCGCACCGATGGCCACCATGCGCAACCTTGGTGGACTCAAGGCCGCCCTCACCTTCTTGCGCAGCCTGCCGAGCGGCGCATACATCTACAGCCATCCCATGTTCGGCGGCAGTGTGTTCGACGCTGAACTCGCCCAGGCCGCCAAGCAGGAAGGCATCCTGCCTGCAGGCGGCAAACTTGCAAAGATCAAAACACTCGCTATTACCGATATTCATGCCGTCACTCAAGACGCATTCAAGCTCTGGGACGGCTCATCACGCCACATCCAAACCTCGCTTGACGCCGGGGCAGCCGGCATCGTTGCCACTCCTCTCTGTGCCTTCGAAGCCCCCCTGCCCGCAAAGGAACCTGACCTCGTCCAAGCCATCGCTGATCCTGTACAGGCAGCCCTCGACGCACTGCCCGACCGACCCGCCCGGACCCTTGAGCTGCTGACGCGGGCACGTCGCAGACGCTTCCCGCAACCTAGGATGAGTCGCTCAACGGACGGCTCATCGGACGCGATAGCCACCGGACCGGACTTCACAGCGTCCGGCTCCTGGTAAGGGAGGACGAGAATCCG
This sequence comes from uncultured Actinomycetota bacterium, assembly GCA_963725175.1. GTDB lineage: Bacteria > Actinomycetota > Actinomycetes > Streptosporangiales > Streptosporangiaceae > DASUBV01. The sequence goes on along the minus strand of CAVRXH010000006.1, from coordinate 7,241,662 downwards.
GAGCGTCAGGATTCGTCGCTCGGCCTCCTTATCGCGGCTCCGGTCGGCGGCCATGACGTCGAGGTGGATGCGGCGCCCGGCTCTTATGCGGGTCAGCGCGGCTGGGCGGGGCGCCGCGCCGTTCCAGGTCAAGCAGGTACCGCTTGCGGTCAAGGCCGCCCCCGTAGCCGGTCAGGCTGCCGTCGGAGCCGAGTACCCGGTGGCACGGCACGATGATCGACACCGGGTTCTTGCCGTTGGCCAGGCCGACCGCCCGGCTGGCCAGCGGCCTGCCGAGCCGCTCCGCGAGCTGCCCGTAGCTGGCCGTCTGCCCGTACCCGATGCCCTGGAGCTGGCCCCAGACCATCAGCTGGAACGGGGTGCCCAGGAGCTGGACCGGGAGATCAAAGCTGGTCAGCTTCCCGGCGAAGTAGGCCCCGAGCTGGGCGGCGGCTGCCGCGAACGGCGCGGCGGCCGGGTCACCGGGCGCGCCGAGCCGCGCGGGCGACGGCGGGTGCCGGTGCGCGTCCATGTACAGGCCGGTGAGCGCGCCGCCCGCGCCGGTGAGGGTCAGCGGCCCGATCGGGCTGGAGATCACCACGTGCGCGGCGGCGGGACTGGCGGTCATCGGGGGTTCTTCCTTCCGGGCAGGGCGGGCGGTCACGGGCAGCGGGTCGCGCCGCGGGCGGCGAGCGTCACGGGGCCGTCACTGGCGGACAGCCCCGCGTCCCCGGCCGGGCAGGGGGCCGGGGGGCGGCGTCACGGGGTGGCCTCCGGCGGGCCTGGCAGGCGGTTGATGGGGTGGTCGCTGGTGGCCCACAGGTACTGCACGGCGTAGGCGCGCCACGGCCGCCAGGCGGCGGCCCGCCCGGTCAGCGCGGCGGGCGTGCCGGGCAGGCCCAGCTCGCTGGCGGCCAGCCGGACCCCCAGGTCGGTGGCGGGGAACGCGTCCGGGTCGCCGAGCGCGCGCATCGCGATCACCTCGACGGTCCACGGGCCGATCCCCGGCAGCATGGCCAGCCGCCGCCTGGCCTCCAGCCAGTCCCCGCCGGGGCTCAGGTCGGGCTGCCCGCTGGCCAGGGCCGCGGCCAGCGCGGCGAACGACTCGCGGCGCGAGCGCGGCACCGCCAGCCCGGCCGCGCCGGCCCCGGCCAGCGTCTCCGGGCCGGGGAACAGCCGGCTCAGCCCGCCCGCCGGGTCGGCCACCGGCGTGCCGTGCGCGGCGGCCAGCCGGCCCGCGTGGGTGCGCGCCGCGGCGGTCGACACCTGCTGGCCGAGCACGGCCCGGATGGCGAACTCGCCGGGGTCGGTGGTGCGCGGCACCCGCCGCCCCGGCGCCTTGGCGACCAGCGGGGCCAGCACCGGGTCCAGGCTGAGCACCTGCCCGGTGGCCACCGGGTCGGCGTCCAGGTCGAGCAGCCGGCGGCACCGGCTGATCGCGGTGGCCAGGTCCCGCAGGTCGGTCAGCGAGAGCTGGCAGGCGATGTGCGCGGGCGCCGGGCGCAGCGCCACCACGGCGGGGCCGTGCGGCAGGCCGAGCGTGCGCCGGTAGGCGCCGTCGCGCCATTCCTCGACATACGGCACGGCGGTGGCCGCCAGGTGCCCGAACAGGTTGTCCGGGCACAGCGGCGCCCGGAACGGCAGCCGCAGGCTCAGCGTCCCGCCCGGCACCCCGCCGGGGCTCGCGGAGCTGCCAGGCCCGGCCCCGCCGCCCGCCGCCGCGTCCCTGCCCGCTGTGCCACTGCCCGCTGTGTCCCTGCCCGCCGTGCCCTGGCCGGCCGGGCGGCCGCCGGGGGCGCGGCGGCGCAGCTCGGTGGGGGACAGCGCGAACACCTCGCGGACGGTGTCGTTGAACGCCCGGATGCTGGCGAACCCGGCCGCGAACGCGACCTCGCTCATCGGCAGCGCGGTGGTCTCGATCAGCAGCCGGGCGGTCTGCGCCCGCTGCGCCCTGGCCAGGGCCAGCGGCCCGGCGCCCAGCTCGGCCCTGAGCTGCCGTTCCACCTGACGGACGCTGTACCCCAGGCGCGCGGCCAGGCCGGGCACCCCGGCGGAGTCGATCACCCCGTCGGCGATCAGCCGCATCGCCCGGCCGGTCAGGTCGGCGCGGACGTTCCACTGCGGCGAGCCGGGGCTGGCGTCGGGGCGGCACCGCTTGCAGGCCCGGTACCCGGCCTGCTGGGCGGCGGCGGCACTGGGGTAGAACACCATGTGCCCCGGCCGGGGCGGCACGACCGGGCAGCTCGGCCGGCAGTAGATCCCGGTGGTGGTCACGGCGGTGAAGAACCAGCCGTCGAACCGGGCGTCCTTCGACTGCACGGCCCGCACGCAGCGCTCGGTGTCGGTGTGCATGCCCACAGCATGACCGGTTTCCGGCGGGTCCGGCTAGCGGGAATCCGACGCGATGCCCGACTTCGCCCAGCGAGGCGGGGTGCTGTCGGAAATCCGCTAGCCCGGAGGGAACGGCGGTCAGGCCGGGCACCCGCGTTCGGGCTCAGTGCTGCGTTCCGGATCGGAAAAGTTTCGCCAGCAGAAAAGTTGCGCATCACGCACTTTTACGCGATGATCTCGGTCATGACCACGCAGTCGCAGGGCGCCCCGCCGGGGCACGGCGGGCCGGCCGGGCTGCGCGAGCGCAAGAAGCAGGCCACCCGCCAGGCGCTCGGCGCGGCCGCGATGCGGCTGGCCATCGAGCGCGGCCTGGAGAACGTGCTGGTCGAGGACATCGCCGCCGCCGCGAACGTGTCCCCGCGGACGTTCTCCAACTACTTCGCCAGCAAGTACGAGGCGATCTGCGCGCTGCCGGCCGACCGGTCGGTGCAGATCAGCCAGGCGCTCCGCGACCGCCCGGCGGGGGAGAGCCTGTGGGAGTCGGTGCGGCACGCGGTGCTGGCCGTCTACTCGGTCGCCAGCACCGCGCCCGACCAGCAGCTCATCGAGGGCATCCGGCTGGTCACCAGCTCGCCTGAGCTGCGCGGCGAGTACTTCAAGGCGCTGGCGATGATGCAGTACGACCTGGCCGGGGCGATCACCGAGCGCGGCGGCGCCGGCCCGTTCGACACCTTCTTCACCCGCGCGTTCGCCGGGGCGGTCGTCTCGGCCGTGCAGGCCGCCACCGAGCGGTGGCTGTTCTCCGATCCGCCGGTGCCGCTCGCCCCGCTGGTGGAGCGCGCCCTGGAAGAGATGGCTGAGGGCATGCTCGCGGTACTGCCCAGCCGACAGCGAAATCCCTCGCCGGCGACGGCCTGACTCCGCTAGCCTGCCCCGGCCGCCCGGACCCGACAAGAGGAAGCAAAACCCCCGTGCTGATCCGACTCCTGCGCGCCTACCTGCGCCCCTACCGCAAGGCGATCGCCGTCGTGGCAGGGCTGCAGCTCGTGCAGACGCTGGCCACCCTGTACCTGCCCACGCTGAACGCCGACATCATCGACAACGGCGTGATCACCGGCGACACCCGCTACATCATGCGGACCGGCGCCATCATGCTGGCCATCACCCTGGTGCAGATCGTCTGCGCGGTCGGCGCGGTCTACTTCGGCGCCCGCACCGCCATGGCGCTGGGCCGCGACGTGCGGCACGCGGTGTTCCGGCGGGTGCAGGACCTGTCGGCGCGCGAGGTCGGCCGCCTCGGCACCCCGTCGCTGATCACCAGGACCACCAACGACGTGCAGCAGGTCCAGATGCTCGCCATCATGAGCCTGACCCTGCTGGCCTCCGCGCCGATCATGTGCGTCGGCGGCATCATCCTGGCGCTCAACCAGGACGTCCCGCTGTCCTCGCTGCTGCTGGTCGCGGTGCCCGCGCTGGCCGTCATCGTCGGCCTGATCATCCGCCGGATGCGGCCGCTGTTCCGGCTCATGCAGGTCCGCATCGACTCGATCAACCGGGTGCTGCGCGAGCAGATCACCGGCGTCCGGGTGATCCGCGCGTTCGTCCGCGACCCGAGCGAGCGGGACCGGTTCGCCGGCTCGAACACCGAGCTGTACGACGTGTCGCTGGGCGTCGGCCGGCTCATCGCCGCCATGTTCCCCTCGGTCATGCTGGTGCTCAACCTGTCCAGCATCGCCGTGCTGTGGTTCGGCGGGCACCGGGTCGCCGACGGCGGGATGCAGATCGGCTCGCTGACCGCGTTCCTCAGCTACCTGCTGCAGATCCTGATGTCGGTGATGATGGCCACCTTCGTGTTCATGATGGTGCCGCGCGCCGAGGTCTGCGCCGAGCGGATCATCGAGGTGCTGGACACCGACCCGGACCTGCCCGCGCCGTCCAGCCCGGTCCGCGAGGTCGCCGCGCGGGGGCTGCTGGAGCTGCGCGCCGCCGAGTTCCGCTACCCGGGCGCCGAGCAGCCGGTGCTGCGCGGCATCAGCCTCACCGCCAGGCCCGGCGAGGTCACCGCCATCATCGGCGGCACCGGCAGCGGCAAGACCACGCTGATCAGCCTGATACCCCGGCTGTTCGACGTGACCGGCGGCGCGGTCGCGGTCGACGGCGCCGACGTGCGCGAGCTGGACCCGGCGCTGCTGTCGAAGGTGATCGGCCTGGTGCCGCAGCGGCCCTACCTGTTCTCCGGCACGGTGGCCAGCAACCTGCGCTACGGCAACCAGGACGCCACCGACGCCGAGCTCTGGCAGGCGCTGGAGATCGCCCAGGCCGCCGGGTTCGTCCGCGACTTCCCCGACGGCCTTGACGCGCCGATCGCGCAGGGCGGCACCAACGTGTCCGGCGGGCAGCGGCAGCGGCTGGCCATCGCCAGGGCGCTGGTGCACCGGCCGGAGATCTACCTGTTCGACGACTCGTTCTCGGCGCTGGACTACGCCACCGACGCGGCGCTGCGCGCCGCGCTCGCGGAGCAGACCTCCGGCGCCACGGTCGTCATCGTGGCGCAGCGGGTCGCCACCATCCGCAACGCCGACCAGATCATCGTGCTGGACGGCGGCCAGATCGTGGCCACCGGCACGCACGCGGAGCTGATGGCCGCCGACGAGACCTACCGGGAGATCGTGCTCTCCCAGCTAACCGAGCAGGAGGCAGCGGCATGAGCGGGGGAGAGCAGCCCGGCGGCGGGCAGTCCGGCGAGGGGCAGCCGGCGGACAAGCCCGGCGGCGAGCTGGGCGAGCGGGTCACGCCCAAGCGCGGGCCTGGTCCCGCGCCGGGGCTGCGCGGGCCCGCCGCGTTCATGAGCGGCATGTCCACCGAGAAGTCGCTGGACTTCCGCGGCTCCAGCAGGCGGCTGCTGGCCACGATGGCGCCGCAGCGGCTCCGGGTCACCCTCAGCCTGCTGGTCGCCGCCGTCAGCGTCACCCTGTCGGTGCTCGGCCCGAGGCTGCTCGGCGACGCCACCAACCTGATCTTCGCCGGGGTGATCAGCGAGCGGATCCCGGCCGGGGTCAGCAAGGCCCAGCTCATCGCCCGGCTGCGCCAGCAGGGCAAGGGCACCGAGGCCGACCTGCTGTCCGCGGTGCACGTCGTCGCCGGGCAGGGCATCGACTTCGGCCACGTCGGCCAGGTCCTGCTGATCGTGCTGCTGGTCTACGTCGGCTCGTCGCTCGGCATGCTGATCCAGGGCCGGCTGACCGCCACGATCGTGCAGCGCCAGGTCTTCATGCTGCGCGAGCAGGTCCAGGCCAAGCTGGCCAGGCTGCCGCTGTCCTACTTCGACCGGCAGCCGCGCGGCGAGATCCTCAGCCGGGTCACCAACGACATCGACAACCTGGCCCAGTCCCTCCAGCAGACCCTGAGCCAGGTGGTCATCTCGCTGCTCACCATCGTCGGCGTGCTGACCATGATGTTCGTCATCTCGCCGCTGCTGGCGCTGATCGCGCTGGTCACCGTGCCGGTCTCGGTCTTCGCCGTGGCCAAGATCGGCAAGCGCGCCCAGCCGCAGTTCGTCAGGCAGTGGGGCACCACCGGCAAGCTGAACGGGCACATCGAGGAGATGTACACCGGGCACTCGCTGGTCACCGTGTTCGGCCAGCGCCAGCAGGCGATGGACACCTTCACCGAGCAGAACGAGGCGCTGTTCCAGGCCAGCTTCCGCGCCCAGTTCATCTCCGGCACCATCCAGCCGTTCATGATGTTCGTCGGCAACATCAACTACGTGCTGGTCGCGGTCGTCGGCGCGCTGCGCGTCGCGGCCGGGCAGCTGTCGCTGGGCAGCGTGCAGGCGTTCATCCAGTACTCGCGGCAGTTCAGCCAGCCGCTCACCCAGCTCGCCAGCATGGCCAACCTGCTCCAGTCAGGGGTGGCCTCCGCCGAGCGGGTGTTCGCGCTGCTGGACGCCGCCGAGCAGGACCCCGACCCGGCCGTGCCCGCGCTGCCGGACGAGGTCAGCGGCCGGGTGGAGTTCCGGCACGTCGCGTTCAGCTACTCGCCGGACCGGCCGCTCATCGAGGACCTGTCGCTGGCCGTGGACCCCGGCCAGACCGTCGCCATCGTCGGCCCCACCGGCGCGGGCAAGACCACCCTGGTCAACCTGCTGATGCGGTTCTACGAGGTCAGCGCCGGCGAGATCGTGCTCGACGGCACGAACATCGCGCGGATGAGCCGCGACGAGCTGCGCGGGCTGACCGGCATGGTGCTGCAGGACGCCTGGCTGTTCGGCGGCACCATCGCCGACAACATCGCCTACGGCTCCGCCGGGGCGACCCGCGAGCAGGTCATCGAGGCGGCCAGGGCCACGTACGTGGACCGGTTCGTGCGCACGCTGCCCGACGGCTACGAGACGGTGCTCGACGACGAGGGCGCGAACGTCAGCATGGGCGAGCGGCAGCTCATCACCATCGCCCGCGCGTTCCTGGCCCGCCCGGCGATCCTGATCCTGGACGAGGCGACCAGCTCGGTGGACACCCGTACCGAGGTGCTCATCCAGCGGGCTATGAACTCGCTGCGCCAGGGCCGGACCAGCTTCGTGATCGCGCACCGCCTTTCCACCATCAGGGACGCCGACCTGATCCTGGTGATGGAGTCTGGGCAGATCGTGGAGCAGGGCACGCACGACGAGCTGCTCGCCGCCCGCGGCGCCTACGCCCGGCTGTACGCGGCGCAGTTCGCGCAGGCGATGGCGGCGGTGGACTGAGCCGGGAAGGGGCGGGCGGGAAGGGAGCCGGCTGGCCGGCGCCGGGCGTCACCAGTCCGGGTAGCTCCCGGTGAAGACCGCGGGCAGCCCGCCGGTGTGGATGAAGATCACCCGCGCGTCGCCGGGCACCCGGCCAGACCGCAGCGCGTCGCGCAGCCCGGCCAGCGCCCGCGCCCCGTAGATCGGGTCGAGCAGGATGCCCTCGGCCGCCGCGGCGAGCTGCCGGGCCTGCAGCGCGGCCGGCGTCTCGTGGTGGTAGCCATCCCCGGCCTGGGCCCAGTCCATGACCGGCTCGCCCGCCGGGGGCTTCAGGCCGGCCAGCGCGGCCACCCGGGCCGTGTCGGCCAGCAGCCGGCCGTCGGGGAAGGGCATGGCGCCGACATCCACGCCGAGCAGCCGGCCGAAGCTGCCAAGCCCGGCGGCCAGCCCGCAGAACGTCATGCCGGTCGCGTTGCCCGCCACGACCAGGTCCGCGCCGGGGAGCTGCTCGTCCAGCTCGGCGGCGAGCCGGACGTAGCCAAGCGCGCCGGTCTTGCCCGCCGACCCGACGGTGATGACGTACGGGCGCGCGCCCGCCTGCTCCAGCTCGCCCGCCAGCTCGTTCGCTCGCCGCGTCGCCTCAGCCAGGCTGCGCGGCCCGATGAAGGTGAACCGCGCGCCGAGCAGGTGCGCGAGCAGGATGTTGCCGGCGGGCTCGGCCGGCCGGTCGCCGGCGATCACCAGCTCGCAGCGCATGCCGAGCCGGCGGGCCGCCGCGGCGGAGAGCCTGACCTGGTTGCTGGCGGGCCCGGCGCTGGTCACCAGGGTGTCGGCGCCGGCGGCCACCGCCTCGGCGCAGAAGTACTCCAGCATCCTGGCCTTCTGGCCGCCGCCGGCCAGGCCGGTGAGATCATCGCGCTTGATCCACAGCCCGCCAGGCCGCAGGCCCAGCAGCTCCGCCAGCCGGTCGGCGCGCTCCAGCGGTGTCGGGGTCGCCGCCAGGCTGAGGCGCGCGTCGAGAGCGGGGGAGGACATCACGGGCGTGTTCTTACTGCCGTCCCGCACCGTACCCGGCGGCCCGGGGGCCAGCCGCGCGGGCCTGCCCGAGGACATCGCGCTCGGCCTCGGCGAGCCGGGCGACCGCCTGCTCCAGGTCGTCGGGCGGCAGCGAGAACGGCAGCCGCACGAACCGCTCCAGCGCGCCGTCCAGGCCGAAGCGCGGTCCCGGCACCAGCCGCACGGCGTACCGCTCCGCCGCGTCGGCCAGCGCCGTGGACACCGGCTGATCCAGGAGCGCCCAGACGGACTGCCCGCCGGCCGGCCGGGCGAAGCTCCAGTGCGGCAGCCACTTCTCCAGCGCGGCGACCAGGGCATCCCGCCGCACGGCCAGGTCCGCCAGCCGCGGCGGGAGCAGCTCGCCTATATGGCTGAGCAGGTACGCGGCCGCGAGCTGCTCGACCACCGGCCCGGCCAGGTCGATCGAGCTGCGGTCCAGGGCCATCCGGCGGACCAGGTCGGGAGCGGCCCGGATCCAGCCCACCCGCAGGCCGCCCCAGAACACCTTGCTCAGCGACCCCACGCTGATCACGCGGTTCTTCTTGTCGAAGGCGGCGACCGGCGGCGGCATCACGACGCCGTCCAGGTTCAGCTCGGCGTGCGTCTCGTCGATCAGCAGCGTGGTCGAGCTGGCGGCCGCGGCGGTGACCAGCGCGTGCCAGGCCGGCCGCGCTGAGCACCCCGCCCGCCGGGTTGTGGAAGTCGGGGATCAGGTAGGCCAGCACCGGGGCGGAGCGGGCCAGCGTCCCGGTGAGCTGCTCGATGTCCCAGCCCTGGTCGGTGACGGGCACCGGGACCAGCCGCGCGCCGGTGCGGCGCAGCGCGTCGATGGCGTTGGGATAGCTGGGCTGCTCCACCACGATCGTGTCGCCGCTCGTGGCGAGCAGCCGGCTGACCGAGTGGATCGCGCCCTGCGCGCCGACGGTCACGAAGATCTGGTCGGGCGTGGTCGGCGCGCCGCGCCTGGTGTACCGGGCGGCGACCGCCTCGCGCAGCCGGGGGATGCCGGCCGGGTGGTAGCCGTGCGCGTTCAGCGCCCGGTCGTCGTCGAGCACGTCGCCGAGGCTGGCGATGGCGCTGGCGAACGCCAGCATCACGGTCTCCACCTGCGGCGGGGCCGCGGCGATGGCCAGGTCAAGCAGGCCGGGCTCGGGCCGGATGCCGGGCTCCAGCGGCGCGGTGCCCCGGTTGCCGCGATCGGGCAGCATGGTCCAGTTGCCGGCTCCGGGCCTGCTCACCAGCATGCCCTCGTCGCGCAGCCGCGAGTACGCGCCGGCCACCGTGGCCCGGCTGACCCGGAGCTGGGTGGCCAGGTCCCGCTCGCTGGGCAGCCTGGCATGCACCGGCAGCCGGCCGTCCAGCAGCAGGCTGCCGAGTATCACCGCCAGCCGCTGGTGGATGGCACCGTCCCCCGCCTCCTGCCAGCCGTTCAGCAGCCGGGTCAGGGTCAGCGCAGGGACCGTCACCGTCATGGAAGCCAGTTTGCCCCAACTGGCCGGTGCTCTCAACCGGCCGCCCTGCCTAAGGTGCCAAGGTCAGGTCACCTGGCGGCGGTCGCATTCAGCCCCGCCGCGACGTCACGCGTGAGGGGCGACATGTCTGCTCAGGAACTGGTCATGAACGCGGGCACGGCTGATGAGGGCGCGCGCCTGCCAATGGCGCTCGGCCAGGAGCAGCTGTGGTTCCTGGAGGAGCTTGCGCCCGGCAACGTCTCGTACACCATGTGCGAGTCGTTCCGCATCCGCGGCGACCTTGACACCGACGTGCTGGACCGGGCGCTGACGTACACGGTCACGCGGCACGCGGAACTGCGGGCCACGTTCTACTCCGAGTCCGGGGTGCCCTACCGGGTCATCAACGACCCGCCGGCCAGCGTGCTGCGGATCACCGACATCAGCCAGGACGGCCCCGCCGCGGCCGAGGAGGCGCTGCGGCGCGAGCTGCACGCCGAGGTTTCCCACCTCTACAACCTGTCTGCCAGCCCGCTGTACCGGTTCACGCTGCTGCGCCTCGGCCCCGGCGATCACGTGCTGGTGGTCTCCATCCACCACATCGTCACCGATGGCTGGTCGAACGGCGTCATCTACCTGGAGCTGCTGGAGATCTACCAGGCGCTGCTCGCCGGCGAGGAGCCCAGCCTGGAGCCGCTGCCGTGCGAGTTCGACGAATTCGTCCGGCGGCAGCGCGAGAAGCTGCGCGGCGGCGAGGAGGTGCGCTACTGGGCGGAGAAGCTGGCCAACCTGCCGGTCCTCGACATGCCAGCGGACCGGACAAGGCCGGCCGTGCCCACGTACGCGGGCGCCACGCTCTGGGTGCCGTTCCCCGACGGGCTGCTTGACGCGCTCAGGGCAGCCGCGCGCGAGCACGGGATGTCCCTGCTGATGCTGCTGTCCGCCGCGGTCACGGCCGTGCTCGCGCGGTACACCGGGAAGGAAGACATCCCGCTGGGCGTCTCCATGGCGGGCCGCAGCGAGCCCGAGTACGAGGGCCTCGTGGGCCTGTTCACCAACGTGATCGTGATGCGCTGCGACCTGTCGGGCGACCCGGCCATGTCCGACCTGATCGAGCAGACCAGCGACGCGCTGCTGGACGCCTTCGACCACCAGGACGTGCCGTTCGGGCAGGTGGTGGAGCGGGTGCGGCCGATCCGCGACACCAGCAGGAACCCGCTTTTCCAGGCCGCCATCCAGCTCCTGGGCGCCATCAACTCCGGCCAGAACTTCAAGCTGCCCGGCACGGACATCGAGCAGATCGCCCTGCCCACTGTCGGGGCACGGTTCGACATGACGTTCAACTTCGTCGAAGAGCCGGACGCCATGCGGGTGGGCATCGAGTACTCCACCGACCTGTTCGACGCCTGGCGGGTCAAGGCCCTCGCGACGCACGTGATCAACGCCGTGGCGGGCCTCTGCGCCGACCCGTCCGTGCGGCTGTCCGCGCTGCCGCTGCTCAGCGAGGCCGAGCGCGGTGAGCTGCTGGCCGCCGGCCGGGGCGCGCCGAGCGGCAAGGCGGCGGGCATCGTGCACGAGCAGGTCGCCCGGCAGGCCGCCGCCACCCCGAACGCGGTGGCCACCATCTGCCGCGGCAAGACGATGACCTACGGCGAGCTGAACCGGCAGGCGGACGCCCTGGCCCGGTTCATCCGCTCCCGCGGCGTCGGCCACGAGCAGGTCGTCGCCATCGCGCTGAACCGCGACCTCAACGCCATCGTGGCCCTGCTCGGGGTGATGAAGTCCGGGGCCGCCTACACCATCCTGGACCCGGCGCACCCGGCCGCCCGGATGGAGTACATGCTCACCGACACCGCGGCCCCGCTGCTGCTCACCACCTCCGACCTGGTGTCCCGGCTGCCCGGGCCAGGCGGCTGGGAGGTCGTCGCGCTGGACACCGAATGGGACGCCATCGAGCAGGCCGCGGCGCAGGCCGGCGAGCTGGCCGAGGTGGCCGGGCCCAGCTCGCTGGTCTACGTGCTCTACACCTCGGGTTCCACCGGCAAGCCCAAGGGCGTGATGCTGGAGCACCGGGCGCTGCTGGCGTTCTGCTACGGCTATGCCGACGTCTTCGCGATGAAGCCAGGCGACCGGATGCTGCAGCTCTCCGCGCTGTCCTTCGACATGTGCCACGGCGAGGTGTTCACCGGCCTGATCACCGGCGCGACGCTCGTCCTGGTCCCGCCGGAGGGCGGCACCCCCGAGGCGCTGTCGGACCTGATGCGCGCCGAGCACTGCAACTTCATCTCCTTCACCCCGGCGATGCTCTCCCTGGTCGACGCGGACCCCTACCCCGACCTGGAGAAGATGGAGACCGGCGGCGACCTGCTGCCCGGCGACGCCGCCAACAAGTGGACCAAGCCGGGCCGGCGGGTGGTCAACCTGTACGGCCCGACCGAGGCCGCGGTCACCTGCACCTGGTACATATGCGACCCGGACGTGACCTACACCACCCCGCCGCCGATCGGCCGGGGGATGCTGGACCGGCAGCTCTACATCGTGGACAAGTGGGGCAGCCTGACGCCCCGCGGCGTCTCCGGCGAGCTGCTGATCGGCGGCGAGGAAGGCGTCGGCCGCGGCTACCTCAACCTGCCCGAGCAGACCGCGAAGGCGTTCGCCGACGACCCGTTCTGGCCCGGCAAGCGGATCTACCGGTCTGGCGACCTGTGCTCCTGGACCGAGGACCTGCAGATTCAGTTCTACGGGCGGATCGACGCCCAGGTGCAGCTCAACGGCCTGCGCATCGAGCTGGGGGAAATCGAGTCCGTGGTGATGACCCACCCGACGGTGGACCAGGCAGCCGCCGCCGTCGTGGTCGCCGACAGCGAGGCCGGCGGCCAGCTCGTCCTCTACCTGACGGCCGCCGAGGGACAGTCGCCGGACACCGCCGTGCTGCGCGAGCACCTGGCGAAGACCGTGCCGGAGTACATGATCCCCACGATCTGGCTGGTCCTCGACGAGATGCCGCTGACCAGCAACAGGAAGATCGACAGGAAGGCGCTGCCCGACCCGCAGGCACTCGACGCCGCCAGCGGCGATGAGGGCGATGAGGGCGGGGGAGACGCCGTCGGCGCCGAGTCCGCGAGCGACACCGAGCGCCATGTCATCGAGGTGCTCATCGAGGTTCTCGGCCTGCCGAAGATCAGCGTCGGCGACGGCTTCTTCGACCTGGGCGGCAACTCGATGCAGGCGATGCGCGCGGTGAGCCGCCTGAACAAGGCGTTCGGCATCCGCCTCAACGTGCGCTCGCTGTACGGCGGCGCGACGGTCAGCGACATCGCCAAGAGAATCGACGCCCTGCGGGAGGAGAAGGCCGCCGCCGAGGCCGCGGCACAGTGAGCGCCCCGCTGGGCACCCTGGTCGAGCTGCGGCCCGAGGGCAGCCTCCCCCCGCTGGTGTGCCTGCCCCCCGTGTCCGGCTCGGTCTTCGCCTACCTGGCGCTGGCCGACATCCTGCCGGCCGGGCGGCCGGTCTACGCGATAGAGGCGCCCGGCTACGACGACGGCGAGCAGCCGTGCGACAGGCTCACCGCGCTGGCCAGCGGCTACCTGGCCCGGCTCGCCGAGCTTGGCGACGGCCCGCGGCTGCTGCTGGGCTGGTCGATGGGCGGGATGGTCGCCTTCGACATGGCCTGCCAGCTCGCCGCGGCCGGCCAGCGGCCCGCCGCGGTGCTCCTGGTGGACGTCATGGGACCCGGCATCGCTCCGTCCCCCGAACCGCGGGAGGAGGTGGAGCAGTTCCTGATCGAGCTCGCCGGCGGCGGCACCACGCCGCCGGTGAGCTGGGACGGGGTGCCGGCCGGCGCCACGGCTGACCAGCTCGCCCGGCACGCGCTCGGCCAGCTCCAGGAGGCCGGCGAGCTGTCGCCTGAGATAGAGGAGGACCTGCTGGCCAGCAGGTTCGCGGTATTCCACGCGAGCGTCCAGGCCCTGATCGGGTACCGGGACATGCGGCACTACCCGGGCACGATCACGGTGATCGACTCGGCCGGCACGCCGCCGGAGCTGCACGAGGGCTGGGAGCGCGCGGCGGACGTCGTGGACCGGCACCTCCTGCCGGGCGATCACTACAGCATCTGGCAGGGCGCCAGCCTGTCGGCCATGGCCGACATCGTCGCCGCCAGCATCGAGCAGGGCAGTACCTGACTAATACGGGCCTGACTAATCCGGGGCCGGCACTAATCCGGCCCGGCCGGAATAGTGCCGGCCCCGGCCGGATTTAGCCAGCGGCCGGTCGGCTACTCCGCCCCGGCCGTCGCGCTCCGCTCGCGAGGCGGCGAGCCCTGCTCCGCGGCCGGCGGGGCCTGCCTGCTGCGCTTCCATCCGATCAGCAGGGTCAGCAGGATCACGCTCACCGTGCCGAGGCCAGCCAGCAGGTAGGCCGACGCGCTGAAGGCGGATCCGTACGCCGCGTCGCTGTGCCGGCCGCCCAGCTCGGAGGCGAAGAAGGCGCCCACGGCCGCCACGCCCAGCGCCACCGCCACCTGGCCGGCGGTCATGATCCCGCCGGCCGCCGCGCCGGCGTCCGGCGGCGACACCCGCTCCAGGACCAGGCCGAGCAGGCAGGGCAGCACGAGGCCCTGGCCGGTGCCGGCCAGGATCAGGCCGGGCAGCAGGCGCAGCACCGCCGAGGACGCGCTGCCCCCGGTCGCGGCCAGCGGCATCAGCAGCAGGCCGATGACCACCACGATGGCGCCGACGCGGACGACGCCGACGCCGAACCTGGCCGCCAGCGGCTGCGCCGCGAGCGACGCCACCCCGGCGGGCACCGCCATGGCCAGGAACACCAGGGACGCCTGGTACGGCAGCAGGTGCAGGCCGTCCTGCAGGAAGAAGACGAGCACGAAGTACACGCCAGAGTTGTTGCAGTAGTAGGTGACGGCGGTGGGCAGGCCGACGGCGAAGCCGCGCAGCCGGAATAGCCGCATCGGCAGCAGCGCGGCGTTGCCGGCGTCCGGCATCCGGATCTCCCACCAGGTGAAGATCCCGAACAGCAGTGCCGACCCGCCGATCATCGCCCACGCCCAGGCGGGCCAGCCATCCTGCGCGCCGAGCACCAGCGGCCCGACCAGGCAGGCCACCGCCGCCGACAGCAGCAGCACGCCGAGCGGGTCGAACTTCACCCGGCCAGAGCCGTCCCGGCGCGGCAGCGCGCGCAGCGAGCAGACCAGCGCCACCGCGCACAGCGGGATGTTGACCAGGAAGATCGTCCGCCAGCCCAGGCCGGCCAGGTCAACATGCACCAGCAGCCCGCCCACGAGCTGGCCGGTCACCCCGCCGCACGTCATCGTGGCGCCGTAATACCCCAGCAGCCGCCGGTGCTGGTCGCGGGGGAAGCTGATCTGGATGAGCGCGAGCACCTGGGGGAGCATCAGCGACGCGCTGAACCCCTGGAGCACCCGCATGCCGATGAGCACGCCCGTCGTCGGCGCCGCCGAGCACGCCGCCGAGGCCAATGCGAAGCAGACCACCCCGGTCGTGAAGACCCGCCGCCGGCCCAGCATGTCGCCCAGCCGCCCGCTGGTGACCAGGCCCATCGCGAACGCCACGATGTAGCCGCCGATGACGAGCTGGATCGCCGCGAACGTCGTATGGAGCTGCCGCTGCATCGACGGCGCGGCGATATTGACGATGAACAGGTCGAGCATCGCCATGAACGGCGCCATCAGCAGGGCGGCCAGCGCGCCGCGCCGCTGCCGGGCGGGCACGCCGCCGGCGTCCGGCGGCACGGTCTTGACCTCGGTCACCGGCCACCATCCCCGCGAAGATTACGCATGCAAACATACTGGTGGGCCGGCCGCGCCTGCCCTAGGGCCAATTACGCGGAACTGGACCGGCGGCCGGCCCGGCCCCGCGCCTGCGGTCAGCTCAGAGCTCCTTCAGCAGGGTGCCGAACCGGTCCACCCCGGCCGCCATCACCTCGGCAGGGCGGGCGTAGCTGAACCGGAAGCCCATCTCGGCGCCGAACACCTCGGCGGGCATGATCAGCGTCCGGTGCTCGGACAGCAGCCGCCGCGCCAGCTCCATCGACGTGATCGGCGCGTGCAGGTTGAACCAGGCATACGGGGTGCCCTGCGGCGGGACCAGCGTCACCAGGTCGCTGAAGCTGTCGGCGAACGAGACGACGTAATCTATGCCGCTGCGCAGCAGTCCCTGGTAGCGCTCGCGCTGGGCGTCGTAATCGGCCAGGACGCCCAGCGCCAGGCTCTCCAGGACCGGCGAGCTCGCCAGCGTGACGTAGCGCTTGTAGTTCACCATCCGCGTCATTATCTGCCGGCCCTCGTCGGATGAGACGGCGGCCCAGCCCAGGCGCACCCCCGGCAGGCCGTACATCTTGGACAGGCTGGACACCGACAGGCTGCGCGGGTACTTCCAGATCACGGACTTGGACAGGTCGGTCAGGAACTCCTCATCGCTGAGCAGCCAGATCCCGGTGCGGTCCAGGACCGAGACGATGGCGGACCATTCGGCGTCGGTGAGCACGCGGCCCGACGGGTTCCCCGGCGAGCAGAGCACTACCAGCCTGGTGTCCGGGCGGATCAGGTCCGCCAGGGCGGCGGTGTCGAACGGCTCGCCCGGCGTCCACTGCAGCATCGAGACCTCGCAGCCGCAGGCGCGGGGGATCTCCCAGGACTGCTGCCAGCCGGGCACCGTGGTGATCACGTGATCACCGGCGGACAGGAACGACCGGTAGAACACGTACAGCGATTCCTGGCTGCCGAACGTCAGCATCACGTCGTCCGGCGTGCAGGTCCCGCCGTACTGGCGGGCCACCAGCTCCCGGCCGTCCGCCCGGCCGCGCTCGACGCCGTAGTCCAGCACCATGCTCGCGTCCATGGACAGGTCGCCGATGTTCTGGAGCTGGGCGCAGCTCTCGGCCAGGTCGATGTCGAATTTTCCGGCGGCGGCGTTAAAGAGCCATTGGGTGATCAGGAACTCGCCTGGCTCGACCATTTACCGCGGTCCTTCCATGACGACGGCGCTTTCCGTGACGGAGCTTCCCGTACGGGCTTTCCGTGACGTTTCTTCCAGTGTAACGAGCCCGGCTGATCATGAAAGGGGCATCATGGCGGGCGCGGGCCACAGGCAGATTGCCGGGCCGGGCCGGCTGGGACCCGGCCCGGCAAGTGCCGCTTACTCCTGTTACTCCTTGCGGGCGAAGATCTGGAACGAGGTCGTCGGGTTCACGCACTCGCCCGGCGTCACGATCGGCGCGAACTCCAGCCGGAAGCCCTCGAACAGCTTCCGGATCATGTCCTCGTCGTCGACCATGTGACGGGTGTGCAGGCTCGCGAACACCGCGAACCGGCGGGCCACGTCCTCATGGTCCGTCCCGGCGCGCTTGAACAGGTCTGCCTGCTGCTCCAGGCCGGCCAGCGAGCGCTCGGCGTACCTGGCGCGCAGTTCCGGCGTGGTCACGCCGCCGATCATCGCCGTGGTGACCACCACGCCGCCCGGCTTCAGCATCTGCTTCCACCGGCTGACGATCTGCGGCTTGTCCGGGTTCTTCAGCACCGTGAGGAACTCGTCGGTGACGACCAGGTCGTAGACCGGCTCGGCATACTTGTCGTCGGTGAGCAGGTTCCCGCGCTCCGTCGAGATGGCCACGCCATGCCGCTCGGCGTACCACTGCGTGGCCTTCAGCGGCGTCTGGCAGATGTCCACCAGCGTGATCGTCGGCGAGGTGCCCGACGCGATGACGGCCTGGTGCAGCGTGGCCAGCATCCCGTAGTCGGCGGCGGCTGAGATCAGGACATTGGCGCCTGGCCGTTCCGCCAGCGCGCGGGTCAGTGTCTCCTGGTAGAATTCGTACCACGGCGGAACGGCCACCATGTTGAGCAGCCGCAGGAGCTGCCAGGTGCCGTGGTACCAGTCGCAGGTCAGCGCCGACGCGCCGTTCGCGCCTTCCTGCTTCTTGGCCCACTCCTCCATGCCACCGCCGGATTTCGACGAGCAGTACGTGTCCGACCACTCGCGCATCAGCTGCGCGGACTGGATCAGCAGCTCTCGGTTGGTGTCGTCTAATTTGTAGAGCTCGAACCGGCTGATCAGCCCGGTTGATGCTGCCATTCGCTCTCCTGTTTGCCATGCACTCAAGGGAATGCCGACGGCAGGTGCTGCCGTCATGTCCTGGAAGAAACCGGGGCGGGCCTTGGTGACCGCACCCCGGTTCCGATAACTCGGCTGGGGCGTACGTGACCGCACGTACTGTCAGGCTGCGTGCTCCGATGTCACCCCTTTCCAGCCGCCTGCGGCATGGCTGTCCTCATCTGCTGCCCGCTCGGGTTCTAGGAGACGGCCAGCAGCGAGTCGATGTGGGCGGCGATCCTGCTCACGGTGGACTCGCGGAGCAACTTGTCCATCGAGATCTCGACCCCGAGGTCGTCGGCGATGGCCTTCTGGATCCTGGTCATGATCAGTGAGTGCCCGCCGATCTGGAAGAAGTCGTCGTCGTCCGAGAACTCGGGCAGGTCAAGCTCACGGCTCCAGATGGCATGGACTGTCTGCGATGTCACTCGCGTCCTCGTTCCTGGCGGTAACGGCTAGTGCTGCTAGTCCTGGATGAACTTGTTGCCGTGGTTGTCGGTGTCGCGCATCCGGTTGTGGGTGTAGCGGTTCTCGCCGGCGACCAGGACGCCGCCGTAGTTGGCGAGGTCGAAGGTGGCGCCGTGCGCGACGTAGGTCTCCTGGTCGGGGTAGAGCCGCACGTGCGTCGGGACATACCGGCCGGACAGCGCCATCCGGGTCTCCCGCTGGGTGATGTTGGGCAGCGACCCGTGCACGCAGGACGCGGTGAAGATCACGGCCTCGCCCGGCGTCATCTCCAGCTCGACCACGTCCTCGGGCGCGGGCTCCCAGTTCGGGTCGATGACGAAGTCGGAGAAGTTGTAGCCGAAGAAGCCGGTCTTGGCGTAGGCCACGTTGTAGCCCTCTTCGCGGCCGGTGTTGATCGCCTTGTGCTCGTCGAAGATCTCATGGCGCTGCGACCCGCGGACGAACCGCATGCAGCCGGTCTCCTTGGTGGCCGGGGTGAACGTGGTCCACACCGTGATGTCGATGAACGCGTTCCAGGCCGACTCGGTGGGCAGCAGCTGCGGCTTGCCGCTCGCGTAGCTGTAGTCGCGGACCTGGTGCCACTCGGTGCCCTTGGTGCCGGGGAACTTGGAGAACCACTCGCTGCGCCAGAGCAGCACGTCGGGGCCGAGTATGGCGGTCAGGTACTTGATGATCGTCGGGTGAGTGACATGCCGCGCCATCTGCGGGATGTCGAAGTGCCGGTCGTAGTTCACGTTGTTGCCGTACAGCGACTTGGACATGTCCTGGTTGCGGATCCGGATCTCCCGGATCATCTCCGCGGCCTCGGCCTCGTCGTAGAGCCTGATCGGGCCCAGGAAGCCGTCCTGGCTGAACCGGGCGATGTCGTCGGCGATGTCGTCGGGGATGGTGGCGTTGGCGGCAATGCCCTCTGCCGGCCTGTCGAGGCTGGTGTCAGCCATGACACGATGTCCTTTCCTTCGAATCCTTGTCTTCAGGTCTAGTCAGCGGGGCCGGCCAGCTCGAGCCGGCGGGCCAGGGCCGGGCGGTCGATCTTCCCGTTCGGGTTCAGCGGGAAGTCGGCGACCTCATAGAACTGCCGCGGGATCATGCTGCCCGGCAGCGCGCCCAGCAGGTCGCGGCGCAGGCCGCGGGTGTCGACCCTGCCGTTGGCGGGCAGCAGCGCGGCCACCAGCCCGGTCTCGCCGCTGGCGTCGGGCAGCGCGAGCACCGCGACATCGCGCACCAGCGGGTGGCGGCGGATCGCGGCCTCCACGTCGCCCAGGTCAATCCGGGTGCCCCGGATCTTGACCTGCGCGTCCACCCGGCCGACCAGGATCAGCTCGCCGTCGTCCCGCGCGTACCCGAGATCGCCGGTGCGGTACATCCGCTCCGCGCCGCCGTTCAGCGTCATGGTGGTGTACCGCTGCGCGTCCGCCGGGCTCGCGTTCAGGTAGCCGGGGCCGACCCCGGTGCCCGTCACGCAGATCTCCCCGGTCTCCCCGTCGGGGACCTCCGACAGCTCGCCCGGCGCCAGGACGAGGACCTGCGTGTTGTGGATCGCCCGGCCGGCGGGCAGCGGCCCGGACAGGTAGGCGGGGAAGTCCGACAGCAGGTGCGCGGAGGAGATGTCCGTGCACTCGGCCACCCCGTAGACGTTCGCCACCTTGCAGCCGTTGGCCGGGCTGGCGGCCCAGCCGGCGATCCGGCCCACGTTCAGCGGCTCGCCGCCGATGAACAGGTAAGTCAGGCCCGACAGCGCGCGCGCCCTCTCGCTCTCCAGCTCGGCGAGCAGGTAGATCATGCTCGGCGCGCAGTGCAGCGTCGCCACGTCCGTCTCGGAGATCAGCCGGTAGGCCAGCCGGGCGTCGGCATACCGGCCGGGCAGCAGGTGCAGGCACGCGCCGTTGAACAGCGGCAGCATCAGCGCCCGCTGGGTCATGTCGAACCCGAACGAGCTGAGCACCAGGCCGCTGGACTGCGGCCCGAGCCCGTACTCGTCCTGGAGCCAGAACAGCAGGTTGTACCAGCCCCGGTGGTTGATCGGCACCGCCTTGGGCGTCCCGGTGGACCCGGAGGTGAAGACCACGTAGCACAGGTCGGCGCCGCACGGCTCGCCAGGCGGCGCGGTCTCCGGCAGCTCGGCCAGCCGCGGGCCAAGCGCGGCCATGTCCAGGTGCTCCGCGCCGGGGACTAACTCGGCCGTCGCCGGGGTCACCGCGATCAGGCCCATCTGCGGGAGCTGGGCGACCATCAGGCGCAGCCGGTCAGGCGGGTACGTCGGGTCAAGCGGCACGTAGGCGGCGCCGGCCTTGAGGATGCCGAGGATCGCGATCATCAGCTCCGCCGACCGCTCCACGCAGACCCCGACGATCGACCCGCGCCCGACGCCCGCGCCGCGCAGGTAATGCGCTAACTGGCTGGCCCTGGCGTCGAGCTGCGCGTAGCTCAGCCGCACGTCCGGGCCGCAGGTCAGCGCCGGGGAGTCCGGCCGGCGGCGGGCGTGCCCGCTGACGACCTCGTGCAGGGCCGGCTCGCTGGGCAGCCTGACCTGCCTGCCATGCAGCACCTCGGTGCTCCTTTCCCGGATGTGCTCGTTCCGCCCTAGATGAAGATCGCGTCCTGCGTGGTTCCGGTGCTAGGTCTTAAGGGCCTTCCCGCGCCATCTGGAATCGGATTGTGCGAGGAACGGCTGTACCGTCTGGCGCGCCGCCAGCCAGGAGTACAGGGCTGATCATTTGCACCCGTCCGCCGCTTTCGTTGCAGAAGCCCACATTAGGTAAGCGGAGGGGGCCCATCAAGGGGTCGTGTTGTCACTTACCGCCGCTGATGCCACTAAATGACAATGATTGCCTGGAATGAGGGCCCTTGAAGCGGGAGCGGCCGGGCACGCGCCTGGCGCCGGGAACCGCACGCGCCGGGAGAGCGCCAGACCCGCGGCCGAGAGAGAAAGGCTAGCCTGATCGGGATCGCGGAACTGCCCCGGGTGCCGGCGGCCGGCAGCGATCCCGGCTGGTCCGGCAGGTCGTCGCGGCCGGCGCGGCGCGCAGCCCCGCTGGCCGGCCGTACCTGGCCCGCGCGGCCAGGAGCGGCACGGGCCAGGCCAGGAGGAAGCGCGCCCCCCGCCGTGCCGGCCGCCCGCCCCCGCCCCGTGCCCAGAGCCGCCCGCCGGCCAGGGAAACGGGCCGCGCCGGGCTGTTTCCCCGGCGCGAATGCCAGCTACGGTTGCCCGGGCAATCCCATCCGGTCCGCCGAAAGGCACGAGCGCCCGCAGGCCAGAGCCCGGTGCAGGGCAGGCCGGCTGAGCGCGCGGCACGGGCACGCCACTACTGATAACAGCAAGAAGCGCCTTCCGTGGCGGCGGCTCGGCCTAGACTGGCGGCCAGGTGAGGGGGTGACCATGGGCGACAGCGGAGAGCGGCGGCCGGTCGTGCTGGGGCCGGGGGAGGGCCGGGCTTACCCGATGGGCCGGATCTCAGCCGTCTTCAAGGCGGACGGCGCGGAGACGGCGGCGGGGTACTCGATCTCGGAGTGGTGGCTCGACCCGCACACCAAGGGTCCTGGCGCGCATTCGCATCCGGAGGACGACGTGTTCTACGTGCTCGCCGGGACCATGAGCGTGCTGGTCGGCGCCGAGTGGGTCGAGGCGGTCGCCGGGTCGCTCGTCCTGGTGCCGGGCAGCGTGACCCATGACTTCGAGAACCGCGGCACGCAGCGGGCCGGGATGCTCAACGTGTCGGCCCCGGGCAACTTCGAGGAGCACATGCCGGGCATCGCGCAGTGGTTCGCCGAGCACCCGCCGGGCGACACCCGCTCCTGAACCGCCCGCCGGGCGTCCCCGGCGAGCTATCCGCATCGGCCAAACTAGCCCGAAAACCCGATAATGGGCACATGCGCGGCGACGGCACGGGCCTGGCACGGGGATACGGCCGATGAGGGCAGTGGTGTACGAGGGGACCGGCGTCATGCCGGCGGTCACGCAGGTGGCAGAGCCCGCGTGCCCGCCCGGCGGGGTGGTCATCCGGGTCGGCGCGACCGGGCTGTGCCGCTCGGACTGGCATGCCTGGAAGGGCAGCGAGATCGTCCGGCTGCCGCACACGCCGGGCCATGAGCTCGCCGGGACCATCACCCGGGCCGGGCCGGAGGTCACGAAGTGGCGGCCGGGGGAGCGGGTGACCGTCCCGTTCGTCTGCGGCTGCGGTACCTGCGAGTACTGCCTGGCCGGCGACCCGCAGGTCTGCCCGGACCAGACTCAGCCCGGCTTCACCGGCCCCGGCTCGTTCGCCGAGCTGGTCGCCATCCACGCCGCCGACGCCAACCTGGTGGCCCTGCCCGGATCCATCGCGTTCACCGACGCGGCCATTCTCGGCTGCCGGTTCGCCACCGCGTTCCGCGCGGTCACCGCGCACGGCCAGGTGCGGCCTGGCGACTGGCTCGCCGTGCACGGCTGCGGCGGCGTCGGGCTGTCCGCCGTGCACATCGGCGCCGCCCTCGGTGCCAGGGTGATCGCCGTCGACATCTCCGCCGCCGCCCTGGACCGTGCCCGCGAGCTAGGCGCGGCCGTCACCATCGACGGCCGCGATCAGCCCGACACCGCGGCGGCGATCACCGAGCTGACCGGCGGGGGAGCGCAGGTGTCGGTGGACGCCGCGGGCTCCGCGCCAACCGCTGTCGCCTCCGTGCGCTGCCTGCGGCGGCGCGGGCGGCACGTCCAGGCCGGGCTGCTGCATGGCGCCGCCGCCACCCCGCCGCTGCCCATGGACCTGGCCATCGCACGCGAGCTGGAGATCCACGGCACGCACGGGATGGCCGCCCGCGACTACCCCGCGATGCTGGAGATGATCACGGCCGGGCGGCTCAGCCCTGGCCTGCTGACCAGCGCGGTCATCGGCCTGGACGACGCGCCCGCCGCGCTCGCGGCGATGGACCGCCCGGCGGCGGGCGGCGGCGTCACCATCATCGACATGTCGGCTTAGCGGCCGGCGATACGGCCAGGCGGCGGGCTGTGCACGCCGCCGCTCGGCACGCGGCCTGGTGCCCAGCCGACTGGCTGAGTCGGCCTGGCCTCGCCCGTACTCCGCTCCTGATAACAGCAAGAGGCGAGGCAACGGTCAGTGCCGGAGAGCCGGAACCAGGCAACCGCGGCAGCGGCCGGGGGCCGTTCAGCCTGGTCCGGCCGCCGCCGCGGGCAGGTGCCTACTTGAAGCGGCGGCCGTTGCGGAAGTCGGTCGCGAAGCTGCGCGCGATCGAGGAGAGCACCGCGTTCTGCGAGATGATCAGGCCGAGCTCGCGGTTCTGGTTCAGCGACGTGGACGAGAAGTTCTCCGAGCCGATGAACACCCGGCCGCGGCCCGTGCCGTAGTCCGCCTCGATGACCTTGCCGTGGATGTAGAAGCCGTCGGGGGAGTCGTAGTAGCTGATCTTGATCCCGGCCCTGGCGAGCCGGGCGAACGCGCTGTCGTACTCCCCGTCGGTGTTCTCCCCGCAGACCCGCACGCTGACGCCGCGCTTCGCGGCCCGGATCAGCGCGTCCTCCATCGTGGTATCGCCCATCTCCTCGCTGTATACGCGCAGGCTGTGCTTGGCGTGGCCGATCAGCGACAGCAGCCTGCGCTGCGAGTCGGTGGGCGACCACACCAGGTCCCGGCCGTCGCCGGGAGTGACCGCGCGGTGCGCGTAGTCCGCGTCGAACACCCGGCGGATCGCGGACACGTCCGCGCGGCTGGTGTCGATGACCAGGAAGTCCCGGCTGGCCTTGTAGTACCGGCTGGTCAGGTTCGCGGTCATGATCACCGCCGTGCCGTCGGCGACCAGCGTCTTCTGGTGCGTGTAGGTGTACTTCGACCAGGACCAGGCCACCTTCACCTGGTGGTCGCGCAGGTACCGGTAGGCGCCGGAGTTCAGGCTCCTCTCGTGCTGGTCCAGCAGCACCCGGACGTCCACGCCGCGCTTGCGCGCCGCCGCCAGGTCATGCTCGGCCGTGGTGTCCGCCAGCTCGTACATCGTCAGGTCGATGCTGTGCCTGGCGCGGCGGATCAGCCGGTAGGCCGGCCAGAACCCGGTGTTCGGCTCGGTCACCAGCTTGTCCGGACTGCCGCCCGCCGCATGCGCCCTGGCATGCGCGTGATGCTTCTTGTGATGGTGCGCATGGCGGTGATGGGAGCGCTTGGCGTGCGGCGAGTGCGATGACGAGGCATCGGCGATGTGCAGGTTCGAGCACCCGGTGACGCCGGCCAGCACGGCGGCCGCGGCTGCCAGCGCGGCGAGCGCCTGGCGGGCGTGAGAAGACAGCACGAGCATCCTTCCGCCTGCGGGCCGGCTATTCGGCGGACCGGCCCGGTGGTGTGTCGCGGACTGTGTTACCCCGGCAGCGCGAGGCAACCATCCCGCCGCCGCCGCCGACACCGCCGCGCGAGATCCTGAGCGGACTGCGCCGCTCATGCTCCACCCTCCAGCAAGACGCCCGCGGGCCGTCTGCCGCCACGGCGACACGAGGACCGGGGCGGCGCTTTCCGAAAAACCCAATGGCGGCTCGCTTGCCGCACAGGTAGCTTCCCGTCCGTGTTCGTCGACGAGCCGGCTACCGATCCGGCGCTGCTGAGGACGCTGGCGGCCGCTGGCCTGCCAGCAACCGGGCGCTTTCTTCCAAAGGCCGGCTGGGTTAGCCGCGTGTGGGTCGGCGACGAATACGTCGTACGGCTGAGCAACGGACAGTTCCGCGACTCGTTTCGCCACGAGGCTACAGTCGTCAACCTGATCGCTGGCAGCGAGGTCCCACACGTCCGGATCCTCGCCCACGGCGACGGGCCGGACGGGCCGTGGTGTGTCTCCGAACGCGTGCCCGGCCGAACCATGTACGAGGTATGGCCGGCGGCGGACTCGCACACGCGCCAAGCAATGGTCGAGAGCCTCGGCTATGCGTTGCGCGCACTTCACCGCGTTCCTGTCCCGGCCGACCTGCTGCCGCCCTGGCTGGCCGACGCGCTCGCCGGCAAGCCGTGGCCTGCGTTCCACCCACCCGTAGTGAGCGCGGCGCTCCAGCAGGTCGAGGCTGCCCGGCGACTGCCCGGTCATGACTCGCGCCTGCTCGCGGACGTCGCCGACTGGATCCAGGAGCGGCTGGCGTTGTTCGCCGCCGACGAACCCGTCCTCGTCCATGGTGATCTGCATGGATCCAACGTGATCGTCGACCAAGGACGCGTCACCGGTCTTATCGACTTCGCGGAGGCGCTGGCTCAGCCAGCGGATGTCGAGCTCGATATCATCCTGCGCTGGTGCGCGAAGGCGCGAGAGTTCCCGCCCGCACCCGGCGGACGAGGGCTCGACGAGACCACACTCGCAGAGGTCCCCGGATGGCTGCACGGCGCGTATCCGGAGCTGTTCGAGCGCGAGCATCTGCGCGAGCGGCTGCTCTTCTATGACATGTACGAGAAGCTTGCGCTCTACGCACACCACCACCAGCCTGACATACGCGAAGCGGCGCAGGGTCGCATGGCTCGCCTGCTTTCCGGCCATAGCCATCTAGATGGACTCGTCTGGTAGGCCGTTGTCTCCGCTCCCGCACGGGACATCGTGACCTGCGCCCGAATCCGGACGCGTGAAGGCAAGGATCTCGCGGTCGCCTCTTCGATGCCGATAATGCACATTATGTTAAGTAGTAATTTCGACCTGAAGGAGTTCCACAGTCAGGCCATGGCCCTGGGCTCGCTGGGCCTGGACCCGCTGCGGGAGGCGCTCGCCCGGCTGTAGCTAGCCCTGCTCCCCCGGCGCGGCGGGCTCTGGCTGCTGCGGGCCGGGCGCGGGGGGCGGGGTTGCCTCGCGGAGGGCGCCGGGGCGCAGCGGCGCGCCGAGGACGTGGCTGACCAGGTTGCGGTGCGCCGCGTGCAGGGTGCGGACGGCCGCGGGCGTCAGGCCGGGCTTGACCGGCTCCCGGCCGCCCCTGGGCCGCCCGGGCTTGGTCGGGATCCACAGGTGGCCCGGGTCGGTGCCCTCCAGTCCCGCGATGATCACCGCGCGGGCCTCCAGCCACCGCTGCAGGATCTGCACGGTGGCGCCGCTCAGCGGGCACGGGCCGTCGGCCAGGCTGACGTGCGGTGAGGCGCCCAGGTGCAGGTCCGCGACGCTGAGCGGCGCCAGGTCGGGAACCATGAGACCGGTGTCGGCGACGAGCGCCGCCACGGCGGCGGTGCGCAGCGCGGTGATGGCGCTGGCGTAGGACGGGCGGCGCACCGCGAGGTCGTGCAGCAGCCGCCGGGTGTCGCCGGGGGTGAGCCGCCAGCCGTCCGCCGGCGGCTGGGTGTCCCGGCGGCCCGGCAGGCCCAGGAACCCGGCGAAGGCGTTGTAGGTGTCGGTGCGCACCCGCATCGAGTTCGGGTAGGCGGCGGCCTGGCGGCCGCGCATCGCCGTGCGGGTCCGGGTCAGCCCGGCGGCCGCGTCGGCGAGCCAGGAGTCCGCGCGCCGCTGCTCCATGAGCGCGGCTCCGGACAGCGGGCTCTTCCCGGCGGCATCCTGGGCGTGCTCCAGGTACTCCTGCAGGAACCGCCGCCGGATCCGGCAGGTCGTCTCCGACAGCCCCCGGCTCGCCAGGTCGCTGATGAACCGGCGGATCGACTCCCCCGCCGGCCGTGCCGCATCCCGTGCTGCCATAGGCCAGGAGCGTACTAGTCGCAGATGATAACAGCAAGATGCCAGGTCCGACCTCTAGCTGCCCGGCCGCGTGCGGCCGGCACATGGTCCGGGTCGTACCGGACCGGGCCGAGCCGGACCGAGATGATACGACCCGGACCCGGTCTCCTGGGACAGGCCATGCGCGCTGGCCGGATGTCGCGCACGCTTCTTGCTGTTATCAGGATCTAGGACGGGGAGGCGCGGGGCGGGCTTGCGGGGAGAGCCGGGCTGTCAGCGGGCGGCGGCGCGGGCCTGCTCTAGCTGGCTGACGCTCACCGGGCCGGTGTCGGGGAGGCCTGCCGACTTCCAGGCTTCCTGGGCCTTCGCCACGTTGCCCCCGGCGTCCTGGAGCACCATGTTCTTGGCCGTCACGCCGGGCACGGCCCCGTCGGCGCCGAGGTCCATCAGGTGGGCCAGCATCCGCACCGACTGGCGGCGCTGCCCGGCCATCCGCTCGTTGTACCGGTACACCAGCACCCAGCGGCCCTCCAGGGACCGCGCCCGGTCGATCAGCGCCCGGCCCCGGTCGGTGCTCTCCTGCTCAGTGCGGATCGGCTCGCTCTCCCCCGACGGCAGCCGCAGGGTCAGCAGCCCGCGGCGGCTCGACTCCTCGATCTCGACCTTCTCCAGGAACGCGACGAAGGTCTTGGCCGACTCCAGCCGCTCGATGTCCTGCCGGGCC
Source organism: uncultured Actinomycetota bacterium (assembly GCA_963725175.1). GTDB lineage: Bacteria > Actinomycetota > Actinomycetes > Streptosporangiales > Streptosporangiaceae > DASUBV01. Next base: position 7,214,200 of record CAVRXH010000006.1, on the reverse strand, counting down.
TGCTGCGCGATCAGGTGCAGGTCCACGGTCAGCCCGTGCACCCGGCGGCCCCAGGCCGCCTCGCCGCCAGGCGGGCACGGGCCGGCCGCCTGCGCGGCGGCGATCACCAGGCTGTAGTGGCTGTTATCCGCGCGGTCCACCCGCCCATTATCCCGTGGCGGCGCGGCCAGTGACCGGGCCGGGCGGGCGCCGCCCGGCAGCGGGCCCCGCGAGGGGCCTGGCAGGAGGCTCAGCGGCGGGCGGACCGGGAGAAACTGGCGGCTCAGGCACGGCGCGCCACGGTCGCACGCGGCCGCTCCCGCCGGCAACCAGGTAAACAGCGGTTACCCTGGTGGCATGGCAACCGTCCGGGCGCTCCCGCCGCGGGGCCGCCGCCAGGCGCGCCCCGGCCGCGGCATGCTCGTCGCCACCGGCCTGGCCGGGCTGCGCGGCCCGGTGGCCGGCACGGCCGAGCTGCCGCTGCGGCTGTTCTGGCACCCGGACCGCACCTTCGACCTGGGCCAGCCCGCGATGCTCGCCTGGATGTACGAGATCGTGCTGCGCGAGGCGACCCGGCCGGAGGACCTGGCCGGTTACCTGGACGGCGGCACGCTGGTCCGGCTGTGGCCCGACCTGTTCCTGCCCAGGGCGGTCCGGCAGGCCTGGGAGGACCAGCACCCGGTGCTGCGCGCCGCCGCAGCGGCGCCCGCCGCCTAGCCGCCCGGTGCCCGTCGGCGACCTGCACCGCCAGGTAGCGGCCATCGCGCTGCGCGCCGCCGCCCGGTACGGGTTCGCGCTCGGCGGCGGCAACGCCCTGATCGCGCACGGCCTGGTCGACCGGCCCACCGAGGACGTGGACCTGTTCACCAACCGGGGCGACGGGGTGAAGGCCGCCGCGGGCGCGGTCGAGGACGCGCTGGCCGCGGCCGGCTACGGCGCCGAGCGCCAGGACCGGCTGGACGAGCTGGCGCAGGTCATCTACGGCCTGGACGACGGGCTGGCCGAGTGGATCGTCACCGCGCCTGGCGGCGCGCAGACCATGCTCCAGCTCACCCACATCGAGCGGCACCGCAAGCCGGTGATCATGGACGTCGGCCCGGTGCTGGCGCTGGAGGACGTGGTCGGCTCGAAGGTCTGCGCGCTGGCAGGGCGCGCCGAGGTCCGGGACTACGTGGACACCGCGGCCGCGCTGGAGCGGTTCACCGTCGCGCAGGTCATCGGCTTCGCCCGCCGCCTGGACCCCGGCCTGGAAGGCGAGGACTTCGCCGACGCCGGCCGCCGGCTGGACCGGCTGGACGACACGGTATTCGCCAGGTACGGCCTCGGCGCGGACGACGTCGCCGGCCTCCGCGCCCGCCTCGCGGGCTGGCCCAGGACCGCCGCCGCCGCGGGCTGCTGAGCCTCCGGGCCGGCGCCGGCGAAAGGCAATTGCGCGTTACTCGCTCCACCGGATATGCTTTTCACAAGCCACTGGTCAAAGGCGCAGCGCGAGCTACACGCCGAAATGATAATGGCTTATTTGTGTTTTTCTTTTTCCGCTATTCATGGATTATGGTCGCCCCGTGACGCGGCGACTGAAACCCAGTAATCCGGCCGGAACGCGCCAGGTCAGGTGGCATCCGGGACGGCTCCTGATAGATATCACCCCGCTGCGGGAATCCCCGCCCTTCCGCCGCCTGCTGGCCGGGTCCGCGCTGTCGGCTATCGGCGGCCAGATGACCAGCTTCGCGGTGGCGCTGCAGGTATTCCTCCTCACTCATAGCTCGCTGTCGGTCGGCCTGGCGGGCCTGTTCGCCGCGGTCCCGGCCATCGCCGTGGCTCTCGCGGGCGGCGCGGTCATCGACTCGCTCGACCGGCGCACGACGGTGCTCACCTGTACCTGCGCGCAGGCCGCCGTGTCCGGGCTGCTCGCCTGGCAGGCGTTCGCCGGCGCGGGCCAGGTCTGGCTGCTGTACGGCCTGGTCTCCTGCCAGGCGGCGGTAGCCGGGATAGGCGCGCCGGCCCGGCGGACCTTCATGCCGCGCCTGGTCCGCCGCGACCTGCTGCCGGCCGGCGCGGCGCTGCAGGGCCTGGCGATGTACGGCAGCCTGACGACCGGCCCGGCCCTCGCCGGGCTCATCACCGCCGCCGCCGGCCTGCGGGCCTGCTACCTCATCGACGCGATCAGCTTCGGCTTCTCCCTGTACGCGGTGGCGCGGCTGCCCTCGATGCGCCCGCGGGCCGGGGACTCCCGGCCCGGCCCGCACGCGATCGGCGAGGGCCTGCGGTTCGTCTTCCGCAGCCGGGTGATCCTCGGCGCGCTGCTCGCCGACACCAGCGCCACCTTCCTGGGCATGCCCACCGCGCTGTTTCCCGCGATCAACGCGCAGCGCTTCGGCGGCCACGCGCAGACCCTCGGGCTGCTGACCACCGCCATCGCCATCGGCGGCATCCTCGGCTCGGCGCTGTCCGGCCCGGTCACCCGGCTGCGCAGGCAGGGCCTCGGCATGCTCGCGGCCGGGTCGGTGTGGGGAGCGGGCCTGGCCTGCTTCGGCCTGGCCGGCGCGTTCTGGCTGGCCTTCCCCGCCCTGATCCTCGCCAGCGCCGGCGACTCCTCCGCCGTCGTGCTGCGCACCGCGCTGGTCCAGGGCGCGGCGCCGGATGAGCTCCGCGGCCGGGTCTCGGCCGCGGAGTACGCCGTCGGCGCGGGCGTCCCGCAGCTCGGCAACTTCCGGGCCGGCGCGGTCGCCTCCCTGACGTCGGCCACGGCCAGCGCCGTCAGCGGCGGGCTGGCCACCATCGCGGGCGCGGCCCTCATCGGCCTGCTGATGCCCGCCTTCACCGCGTTCCGCTCCCCCGCGCCTGCCCCGGCGGCCCGCACCCGCACCGAGCGGGCGCCTCGCCGGCAGGCGGAAGCGAGCGGCTCATGATCGGGGAGCATTTTGGGGTCCCCTGCGCCCAAAATGCTCCCCGATCATGAGAATTCCCGCGCGCAGGGGCCTGAGCGGCCGAGCGCAGGCTGCTTCTTGCTGTTATCATCAGTGGCGCGCGGGGGCGAGTGGCGGGCGGGGGCTGGCCGGGCGGGCTGGAGGCGGCGATGATCGGCAGATGATCCAGATACCGCCGCGCGAGCACGGCTACCAGGTCCAGGTCACCTGGACCGGCAACCACGGCACCGGGACCAGCGGCTATCGCGCGTACAGCCGGGACCACGAGGTGACCGCCGCGGGCCTGCCGCCGATCGCGGGCAGCTCCGACCCCGCGTTCCGCGGCGACGCGGCCAGGTGGAACCCGGAGCTGGAGCTGACCGCGGCGCTGGCCCAGTGCCACATGCTCGCCTACCTGCACCTGTGCGCCGACGCCGGGGTGATCGTGACCGGCTACGCCGACGACGCCAGCGGCACCATGGTGCAGGACGCCCGCGGCGGCGGCCGGTTCACCGAGGTGGTGCTGCGCCCCAGGGTCACCGTGGCGGACCCCTCGATGACCGGCCGGGCCCTGGCGCTGCACGAGACCGCGCATGCCCGGTGCTTCATCGCCAGCTCGGTGAGCTTCCCGGTCCGCCATGAGCCCGAGGTCACCGTCGCCCCGCCCGGCCGGCCCGCCCCGCCTGGCTGACCAGCCCGCCCCCGGCCCGCCCCGCCCGGCCGCCCGCTCCCCCGCCCGGCACAGTTGATCATGAACAGCCTGTGGATACCCTGTGTATAAACCGGGTAACTCACCGGCATGGCCGACTTCGTGCTCCGGCACTGGACCCTGGAGCCGGGCACCGGGGACCAGGCCCCGCCGCACATTCATCACCGCTCCGACGAGGGGCTCATCGTCCTGCGGGGCGAGCTGGAGGTGCTGTCGGGCCGCGAGCGGCAGGTCCTGGCGGCGGGCCAGTCGCTGATCGTCCCGGCCGGCACCATCCACACCTTCGGCCCGCGCGGCGCGGCGCCGGTGATGATGATCGGCGTGCTGACCCCCGAGATCGACGAGCTGATCGCGGCACTGCACCAGGCCAGCCCCGGCATCGGCGCGGACGCGATCTGGACCCGTCACCACGCCGCCATCGCCGCGCCTGGCTAGCGGCGAGGCCGGGCTGCGGGACCGCCGCCGCGCCCTGCCAGGATGGCCAGGGTGCACGACGCCCCGCCGCCCGGGCAGGTCATTTTCCTGAACGGGACCTCCAGCTCCGGCAAGTCCGCCATCGCCAGTGCGCTCCTGGCCGCCCTCCCCCGGCCGTTCTTCCACCTGTCCGTCGACGCGCTGAGCGCCATGCGCGCGAAACAGCGCACCGCCGAGCTGCCGCCCGGCGAGCTGGCGGCGGTGCTGCGCCGGACCAGGGCCGGGTTCCACCGCGCGGCCGCCGGGATGGCCAGGGCCGGCAACGACCTGGTCGTGGATTACGTGCTGAGCGAGCCGTGGCGGCTGCGCGACTGCCTGGAGGTCATGGACGGGCTTGACGTGATCCTGGTCGGCGTCCGGTGCGACCCGGCCGAGCTGGCCCGCCGGGAGCGGGCGCGCGGCGACCGCGAGCCCGGCCAGGCCGCCGCGCAGCTCGCCGCCGTGCACGCCCACGGCCTCTATGACCTGGAGTGCGACACGACGCGGACCGCCCCGGCGCGGTGCGCTGAGCTGATCGCCGCCGCGCTGCCCGGCCTGCCGCTGCCCCGCGCCTTCAGCCGCCTGCGGGCCGCCCGCTGAGGGAACCGGCGGCCGGCCCGGCGACGCCGGAGGCGCCGCAGCCCTGCGGGCGGGTCGCCTCCAGGTCAGGGAGCGGGGCGGGGGCGCTGCGGGCCGCCGGGCGCATGACCAGGATCAGCACGGCCAGCCCGGCGAAGATGACCGCGGTCACGACACTGGTGACATGCAGGCTGGCGGTGAACGCGGCCCGCGCGGCGTGCAGCAGCTCCGTGCCCTGGCCGGCGGGCAGGCGCCGGCTGGCGGCGAGCGCGCCGGCCAGGGAGCCGGAGGCGCCGCCCGTCCGGCCGCGGAAGACCACCGCGGCCAGCGCGCCGAGCAGCGCGAAGCCGAGCGAGCCGCCGAGATAGTTCCCGGTCTCCGACATCGCCGCCGCCGACCCGGCGCGCCGCGGCGGCACGGACCCCACGACCAGCCCGGTGCCGAGCGCGAACAGCGGCCCGGTGCCCAGCGCCAGCACGGCGATGCCGGTCATCACCAGCGGCAGCGCGCGGCCGCCGACGGCCAGCACCAGCATGAGGCAGCCCAGCGCCGACACCGCCAGCCCGGCGGCGATCGCGGCGCGCTGGCTCATCCGCCGCGCCAGGGCCGGCCCGGCCATGGCGCCGGCCGCCACGGCCAGGCCCATCTGCGCGAACAGCACCGCCGAGGCGAGCGGCGAGTAACCCAGCACGCCCCGCAGGTACTGGGTCACCAGCAGGCCCGTCCCGGCCATCGCGAGGCCGGCGAGGACCAGCGCGATCAGCACGGCCGCGAACGGGCGGCTGCGCAGCAGCCGCAGGTCCAGCAGCGGTGTCTCCAGCCGCAGCTGCCGGCGCGCGAACACCGCGCCGGTCAGCGCGCCGGCGGCGATGGCGGCGATGGCGGCGATGGCGGCGCCGGGCACCAGCGGCGCGCTCCCGGCGGCCAGCTGCTTGATGCCGTAGATGACCAGCAGCACCGCCGCGAGCGACAGGCCGGCGCTGGCCGGGTCCAGCCGCCCGGCCCGGCCGCCGCGGGACTCCGGCAGCAGGGCCGGGCCGGCGATCACCAGCAGCACCATCGCCGGCACCGAGATCAGGAACACCGACCCCCGCCAGAAGTACTGGAGCAGGAACCCGGCGAGCACCGGGCCCAGCGCCCCGCCGGTGAACTGGCAGGCCGCCCAGAGCGCGATCGCCTTCCCGCGCTGGCGCTCACCGGGGAACATGCTGGTGATCAGCGCCAGGACCGACGGCGCCAGCGTCGCCCCGGCGACGCCCAGCATCGCGCGGGCGGCGATCAGCATCAGCGGGCCGGCCGCGAACGCCGCCGCGGCCGACAGCACCGCGAACCCCGCCGCGCCGGCCAGCAGCAGCCGCCGGCGGCCGATCCGGTCGCCGAGCGTCCCCATCGTGATGACCAGGCCGGCCACCGTGAAACCGTAGCTGTCACTGATCCACAGCTGCTCGACGCTGTCCGCCCCCAGGCTGGCGCTCAGCCGCGGCAGCGCCAGCAGGAGCGCCGTGGTGTCCAGCGCGACCAGGAAGGTCGGCAGCATGAGGAGGGCCAGCCCCAGCCGTGCCCGGCTGACTCGCATATCCGTGACTCCCTGTTCTCCCGGCATTCCGCCCGCTGGTCGGAGCGGCGCGGGGATTCTTGACACGGGATCCGCGCGAGATTCGCCGGCCGGGGATGTCAAGGCGCCGGCGGCGGCTCCGACTAACCAGCCACAGGGCCCCGGCCGGGGCCCGCGAGCCATGAGGAGCACCAGATGCAGTTCCTGATCAGCCTGCACATCAGCCCGTCCGTGATGGACGCGCTGACCGACGAGGAGAAGACCGCGATCGGGGCCGGCCACGGCGCGTTCATCGAGGCGCTGCGGCAGTCCGGCGAGCTGCTCACCACCCAGGCGCTGGCCGACCCGTCGCAGGCCGCCGTCGTGTCGGTGCGCAACGGGCAGCCGGCGGTGACCGACGGGCCGTTCCTGGAGGCCAAGGAGTACCTGGGCGGCTTCTACCTGGTCGACTGCGAGGACAGGGACCGGGCGATCGAGCTGGCCGCGCAGATCCCGGACGCCGCGATCGAGGGGCTGGGCGTCGAGGTGCGGCAGGTGATGTTCGCCGCCGGGCAGCTGGAGGCGTGACGCAGCCCGGTACCGGGGACCTGCTGCGCGAGCTCACGCCGCAGGTTCTCGGCGCGCTGGTGCGCCGGCACGGCCAGTTCGAGGACTGCGAGGACGCCGTCCAGGAAGCCGTGCTGGCCGCCGCCGTGCAGTGGCCGGCCCGCGGCGTGCCGGACAACCCGCGCGGCTGGCTGGCCACCGTCGCGTCCCGGCGGCTGGTCGACCGGATCCGCACCGACCACGCCCGCCGCGAGCGCGAGTCGGCGACCGCCGCGCGGGCCGCGCCCGCGCAGGTGCCCGGCACCGACGACACGCTCGTCCTGCTGTTCCTGTGCTGCCACCCGGCGCTGACGCCCGCCTCCCAGACCGCCCTGACGCTGCGCGCGGCCGGCGGGCTGACCACCGCCGAGATCGCCCGGGCGTTCCTGGTGCCCGAGGCCACGATGGCGGCCAGGATCAGCCGGGCCAAGCAGCGGATCAGGGCCGCCGGCAGCACGTTCACCATGCCGGGCGGCGCGGAGCTGGCGGAGCGGCTGCCGGTCGTCCTGCACGTGCTGTACCTGATCTTCAACGAGGGCTACACCGCGTCCTCGGGCAGCGAGCTGCACCGCGCCGATCTCGCCCGCGAGGCGATCCGGCTGGCCAGGATGGTGCACGCGCAGCTTCCTGAGGATGGCGAGGTGACCGGGCTGCTCGCGCTGATGCTGCTGACCCACGCCCGCCGGGCGGCCCGCACGAGCCAGGCGGGCGACCTGGTGCCGCTGGACGAGCAGGACCGGGCGAAGTGGGACCGCGCGCTGACCGGGGAGGGCACCAGGCTGGCCGGCGCGGCGCTGGCAGGCCCGGCGCTCGGGCCTTACCAGCTGCAGGCCGCGATCGCCGCCACGCACGCTGGCGCGGCCACGGCGCGGGACACCAACTGGGCGCAGGTGCACGCCCTGTACCTGATCCTGGAGCGGATCGCGCCCAACCCGATGGTCACCCTCAACCGGGCGGTCGCGCTCGCGCAGACCGACGGCCCGGAGGCCGGGCTGGCGCTGCTGGCCGCGCTGGACGGCGACGAGCGGATGGCCGGGCATCACCGGCTGCTGTCCGTCCGGGCGCACCTGCTGGAGCAGGCCGGCGACCCCGCGGCGGCGCTCGAGCACTACCGGCGCGCCGCGAGGGCGACGGCCAGCCTGGCCGAGCGGCGCTACCTGGAGTCCCGGGCCAGCCGGGTCAGGCCGCGGGCCGCCGGGGACGGCCCCGGGACAGAGGCCGGGACCTGACCCCGCCTGGGTCCGCCTGGGCCCTGCCCCTGCATCTTGCTGTTATCACGGCGCCTGCTGGGCTTGGCAGCGACAGTGAACCCGCTTCTACTGTCGATACAGCGTCGGTAAGAGCGGGTTCACTGTCGCTGGCGCGTGTCAGCGGGGACTGCCAGACGACGCTCGGCACGAGCCGGGGAGCAAGGCAGCACCGCCCCGCTTCTTGCTGTTATCACCTGGCGCGGTCCGCGGGCGGGCGGGGGCCACGCCGCGCCGCCCGTTCGGGAAAAACGGGCGTTTCCCGCCGATCCGCTGCGTAATCCCGGCAGTCCTGGCCTTGTAGCGTGTGTTCCTGCCCGATTCCGGGCAGGAACTTGGACCTGACGGGGATCGGAGACACCATGACGGGAGTGGACAGCGAGCTGGTGGAGCGGGTCGCCGGCTCGGCCGGGCTGGCGCCCGCCGAGGCGGCGCGGGTCGTGCAGGACGTGGTGGCCTGGTACCGCGAGCCGGTCGGGGACTACGTCCGGCGGCGGCACGCCCGCCTCCGCCTGTACGGGAAGCGGAACGAGGAGATCTTCACGCTGATCGCCGCCGAGCTGGCCGGCCGGGTGGTGGCGCCGCCGCCGCTGTCGGCCCGCCAGCTCCGCCGCCTGGTCTACGGCTGACCCGAGGCGGCACCACAACATCATCCGGAACCAGCACCAGGGAGCTGCGAATTCATGTGCGGAATCGTCGGGTACGTCGGTAACAGGAACGCCGTCCCGGTCCTCACCGAGGGACTGTCGCGGCTGGAGTACCGCGGCTACGACTCCGCCGGGCTGGCGGTGCTGGCCAGCAAGGGCACCCAGGTGTACCGGAAGGTCGGCCGGGTCCGCGAGCTGGAGGCCGCGCTGCCGGCCCGGCTGGCCGGCAAGGTGGGCATCGGGCACACCCGGTGGGCCACGCACGGCCCGGCGACCGAGGTGAACGCGCACCCGCAGGTCAGCTACGACGGCCGGATCAGCGTGGTGCACAACGGGATCATCGACAACGCCGCCGCGATCCGCGGCCGGCTCGCCGCCCAGGGGGTGAGCTTCAGCTCCGAGACCGACACCGAGATCATCGCCCAGCTCATCGCCGCGTCGGCCGCGGACACGCTGGAGGGCGCGGTGCTGGAGGCCCTGTCCCGGATCACCGGCACCTACGCGATCCTGGTGATGGACGAGGCGCACCCCGACCGGCTGGTCGCCGCCAGGAACGGATCGCCGCTGGTCCTCGGCGTCGGCGACAAGGAGATGTTCGTGGCCAGCGACCTGTCCGCGCTGGTCCGGCACACCACCCAGGTGGTGCACCTGGACGACGGCGAGCTGGCCACCGTGACGGCCGGCGCGTTCCGCACGTTCAGCCGCGAGGAGGAGGACACCGCCAAGTCCCCCACCAGCATCGACATGGACCTAGAAGACGCCGACGTGGCCGGCCACGAGCACTACATGCACAAGGAGATCGCCGAGCAGCCGTCGTCGATCGAGCGGATGATCCGGGGGCGGCTTGACGACCGGTTCGGCACCGCGCGGCTGGACGGGCTGAACCTGGGGCCGCGCGAGCTGCGCGGCTTCCGCCGGGTGAAGATCCTGGGCTGCGGCTCGGCGTACTACGTGGGCCAGATGGGCGCCTCGATGATCGAGGAGCTGGCCCGGATCCCGGCCGACGCCGAGCCGGCGTCTGAGTTCCGCTACCGGAACCCGATCATCGAGCCGGACACCCTGTACGTGGCGGTCAGCCAGTCCGGCGAGACCGCCGACACCGCGTTCGCGGTCCGCGAGGTCAAGCGCAAGGGCGGGCAGGTCATCGGCCTGGTCAACGTGGTCGGCTCGACGATCGCGCGGGAAAGCGACGGCGGCGTCTACCTGCACGCCGGGCCGGAGATCGCGGTCGCCTCCACCAAGGCGCTGACCCACATGGCCATCGGCTTCGCGCTGCTGGCGCTGACCCTGGGCCGGGTCAGGGACCTGTCGATCAGCGACGGGCAGCGGATCATCGCCGGGCTGCGCGCGCTGCCCGAGCAGATCGCCGAGATCATCGCCGCCGAGCCGTCCATCGCCGAGATCGCCAAGGACCTGGCGGGCGCGCCGAGCCTGTTCTTCATCGGCCGGGTCCGCGGCTTCCCTGTGGCCCGCGAGGGCGCGCAGAAGTTCAAGGAGGTCTCCTACCGGCACGCCGAGGCCTACCAGGCCAGCGAGCTCAAGCACGGCCCGCTCGCGCTGATCGACGCGGACCTGCCGACCGTCGCGATCATCCCCGACGACGAGCTGACCGACCGGAACCTGGCCGCGGTGCAGCAGATCATGGCCCGCAGCGGCCGCGTCGTCGCGGTCACCCACGACAGCGTGCCCGGCGCGGACCTGGCCGAGGCGCGGGCCATCACGGTGCCGAAGAACGAGCGCGAGCTTGACCCGATCCTGCTCACCGTGCCGCTGCAGATCCTCGCCTACCACGCCGCGCTGGCGCTCGGCCACGACATCGACAAGCCGCGAAACCTCGCCAAGTCGGTCACCGTGGAATAAGCAGGCCTATTAGGTGCTGCTTTCGGGTGCCTTGTCTGGTTATGCTGTGGGCGGGCAGGGTGATTTATTACATGAAACTACGGGGCACGGCAGCCGCCTGGCGGCTGCCCTCGCATGCGGCGCCGGCCCTCAGCCTGGCGGCCCGGACACCCTCCCCCGCGATCCCGCGCTTATCCCGTTCCGCCCCGCCCGGTTCTCGCCCGCCCGGTTCTGGCCGGCACGGCGGCCCGTTCCCCGGCGCCGCCCGGTGACCGCCGCTCCCGCCGTTCCCGGCACGGGGATCGCGGCGCTCGCGGTGCCCGACGCTTACCTGACCGGCGCGCACCTGGCCGCCGCGCGGGCGGTGCTGGACCGCGTCGTCGGCCGGGACAAGACCCTGCTGGCCTACGTCAGCGGGTCGCTGGCGGCGGGCCTGGGCCACGGCAAGTCCGACGTCGACCTGTACGTGGCGGCGGCGGGCGATCCGCCGGAGGACTGCGCTTACCGCGAGACCGGGGTGATCGTCCAGGTCAACCCGCTCACCCCGGCCGGCCTGGAGCAGATCGCGGCGACCTGCGCGGCGTACTCCGACACCGCGGGCTCCCGGCCGCAGATGACCCAGAGCGAGACGGCGCTGCAGCGGGCGGTCCGCTGGGCGATCGGCACGGTGCTGGCCGGCGGCGCCGATGGCGGCCAGGACGGCGAGACGGGCGGCGCGGCCCTGCCCGGGCAGGAGGCCAGCCGCACCGTCATGCGCCGCGTCCTGATGAACCGGCATGCCTACCTGATCGGCAGCATGGCCGAGGACACGCTCGGCGCGCTGGAGATCTCCGACGCGCTGACCGCGCTGCACACCTCGGTGCTGTGCGTGGAGTCCGCGATCGAGTGCGCGCTGGCCGGCACCGGCGACCTGTACGTCGGCCCCAAGTTCCTGTTCCGCCGCCTGGCCCGCTCGGCGGCGCTGCGCGAGGTCGCGGACTGCGCCTGGGAGCTGCTGCGCCAGCCCGCCGCGCCGGCCCTGGAGGAGGCCGCCGGGCTGGCGGTGCGCCGGCTGCTGTTCTGCTCGCACCTGGTGAGCCGCGCGATGCTGGACGGCTGGGACGCCCCGGCGCCGCGCATCCCGGCGTTCGCCGACCGTCGCGCGGCCGGCGGCCCGGTCCGCAGCCCGTGGGTGCACCCGGTGCGCTACGCCGACACCTGGGGCATGGCGGGCCCGCAGAGCGGCTACCGGACCACGGGCGCGATGGTCATGCTCTGGCACGCGCTGGATGGCCGCGGCCTCGCGGAGGTGCACCGCGAGCTGGCGCGGGACACCGGCGGCGGACCGGTGCCCCGCGAGCTTCTCGATTCGGCTGTCGCCCAGCTGATCGGGAATGGCGCCGCCGTAACGGACGGCGGCTCAATACGCGCGAAAGGAGGCGCACATGAACTCTAGCGAGCTGGTGATCGTGGTGGACAATAAGTTCGGCGGTCACCCTGTCAAGTAGCGCATAGCGGGGGGGCCGCTAGCCCGGCTCCCCCGCCCGCGCCGTGCCCGCCCGCCGTCGGCGGGCGGCGGGGCGGCAGCACGGAGCGGAGGCGCCAGTGAGCCCGGCGATCGAGGTCGAGGACATCACGAGAGTCTTCGCCGCCGGCCGGGAGCGGGTCACCGCCCTGGACGGCGTCAGCTTCACCGTCGGGTCCGGCGAGGTCACCGGCCTGCTGGGCAGCAACGGCGCCGGCAAGACCACGCTGGCCAAGATCCTGTCCACGCTGCTGCTGCCCACCTCGGGGACCGCCCGGGTACTCGGCAGGGACGTGGTGCGCGACGCCCGCGCGGTGCGCGCCAGCCTGTCGGTCATCCTCGGCGGCGAGCGCGGCCTGTACGGGCAGCTCTCGGCGCGGGAGAACCTCCGCTTCTTCGGCATGCTGGACGGGCTGGCGCACCGCGCGCTGATGTCGCGCATCGACGCGGCGCTGGAGGAGGCCGGCCTCGGCGAGGCGGCCGACCGCCGCGTGTCGGGGTTCTCCCGCGGCATGAAGCAGCGGCTGCACCTGGCCATCGGCCTCATCTCCCGCCCGGCGGTGCTGCTGCTGGACGAGCCGACCGTCGGCCTGGACCCGGTCGAGGCGCAGCGGCTGCGCGGGTCGGTCGCCGGGCTCCGCGAGCGCGGCGTGTCGGTCCTGCTGACCAGCCACTACCTGACCGACATCGAGCAGCTCGCCGACAAGGTGGTGATGCTGGAGCACGGCCGGGTGACGCACGAGATGACCGTGGCCCAGTTCGCCGCCTCCGTCGGGTACGCGGCGGTCGTGGTGGTGCGCGGCACCGGCCCGCTGCCCGCCGCCGGCGGGCTCGCGCTGGACGGGCTGGTCAGCACGGAGGTGGAGTCCGCCGGGGACAGCTGGACCATGTCGCTGCGGCTGCGGGCCTGGTCGGCGGAGATCTTCGCGGGCCTGGGCAGCGCGCTGGCCGGCGCCAGCGTGGACGGCATGGAGATCCGGCCGGCCCGGCTGGACGAGGCGTTCCTGCGGCTGCACGCGGGCGCGGACCGGTGAGGAGCGGGCACAGACCGGTGAGGAGCGGGCACAGCCTGCGGATCGTCGCCGAGTCGGCCCGCATGCAGGTCATGCTGATGCGCGGGAACCCGATGGTGCCGCTGGTGTCCGTCGTCCAGCCGGCCGCGTTCCTCGCCGTCTTCCTGGCCAGGCCGGGGGCCGCCCCGCCGGGCCAGCGCGCCGCCACGGTGATCGCGGTGCTGCTGACCTGCCTGTGGTCCGCCACGCTGTGGACGGCCGGCGCCACGCTGCGCCGCGAGGTCGCCGAGGGGACGCTGGCCCGGAGCCTGACCGGCGTCGCCGACCCGCGGCTGGTGGTGCTCGGCAAGTGCCTGGGCGCGACGCTGCTCACCGAGGGCCTGCTGCTGGTCACGGGCGCGGCCGCGGCGGCGCTGGCCGGCGCGGCGCTGTCGCCGGGCGGCGTGCCCTGGCTGGTGCTCGGCGCGGTGCTGCTGACCGCCTCGGGCACGGCGGCGGGCTTCGCCCTGTCCAGCATCTTCGTGCTGGCCCGCTACCCGGTGCAGGTCACCTCCGCGCTGACCTACCCGGTGTACATCCTGTCCGGGCTGCTGATCCCCGGCTGGCTGCTGCCCGGCTGGCTGGCCTGGCTGTCCCGGCTGATCAGCCTGTACTGGGCGGATGAGTTCCTGCGCCGGGCCGCGGACGGCGCGTTCGCGGCCCGGCCGCTGGCCTTCCTGGCGGCGCTGACGGCGGCCTACTGCCTGGCCGGGGCGCTGCTGTTCCGCCGGGTGGTGGCGCTGGCGAAGCGGAAGGGGACGATCGACCTTGGCTGACGCCGGCCCCGGCTGCGCCGGCCCCGGCTGAGCCGGCCCCGGCTGAGTCAGCTCCGGCTGGCGCTGGCCGCGCCTGGCTGCGGCAGTGCGCCGAGGCGGTGCGCACCGGGCGCCTGCTGTACCGGGCGGACAACCCGGTCCGGGTGCAGCTCACCACGGCCTGGCCGCGCGCGGTGCTGCAGGGCATCTTCCTGGTGCTGGCCGGCCGGGTGATCGGCGGCCGGGCGGGCGAGCCGTACGCGCTGGCCGGCGCGGCCGCGTTCCTGGCCACGAGCCGGACCATCGTGTTCGCCGGCGACATCGTGCTGACCGACCGGCTGGCGGACACCTACGGCCGGCTGCAGGGCGGCGTCCTGCGGCCGTGGCTGGTCTGGCTGCTGCGGCTGCCGCCGTACGTCGCCAGCGGGTTCCTCAGCTCGGTCCTGGCGCTCGCCGTGTGCGGCCCGGTGCTCGGGCTGGCCGGGCAGTCCGCCCGGCTGGCGCCGATGCTGCCCCTCTACCTGCTCACCGCCTGCACGTCCGCCGCGCTCGGCCTGGCGGTATCGGCGCTGGCGGTGGGCAGCCAGGCCGCCGACATCCTGCTCGGCAACCTCGCCTCGTTCCTGATCCTGGCCTGCTCCGGGATCGTCGCCCCGGACACCGGCTCCGCCCGGTGGCTGGCCGGCATCGGCGGCGTGCTGCCGGTCACGCACGGGCTGGCCGCGATCCGGGCGCTGCTCGCGGGGCGGCCCTGGGGGGACCAGGCCTGGCTGGAGGCGGCCGCCGGGGCGGCCTGGGCGCTGCTCGGCATCGCGGCGCTGAGCGCGGCGGACCGGCGGGCACGCGGCGCCGCGCTGCTGCCCCGGCTGCGGGACCGGGCGCGGCGGGGCGGGCAGCACGGCGGGCGGCGGGGCGGCGCTGACGCCGACGCCGGCGGGGCTAGCCTCGGAAGCGTGCCGTCGCCGAGATAAGGAGCCAGCGGTGATCTTCATTGTGGTCAGGTGGACCATCAGGCCCGAGTACAGCGGCAGGTGGCTGGAGCTGGTGAGCGACTTCACCCGGGCGACCCGCGCCGAGCCGGGCAACCTGTTCTTCGACTGGAGCATCAGCGCGGACGACCCGGCGAAGTTCACCCTGATCGAGGCGTTCCGCGACGGCGAGGCCGGCGCCGCGCACGTCGGCTCGGAGCACTTCAGGACCGCGATGGGGCAGCTCCCCCGGTACATCGCGGCCAAGCCGCAGATCATCAACGTCGAGGTGCCAGGCGACGGCTTCGGCGAGATGGCCGAGCTGGCCCCGGCAGGCTGACCCGCCGGGGCGGCCCTCGCGGCCGGGCCGGCTGGCGCCGTCAGCCGATGGCGAGGCTGCGGCCGCGGAACTCGGCGATCACCACGCCGTCCCGGCGCACCGTGACGTCGTAGATGCCGCCGCGTCCGCGCAGCGCCCGCTCCGCCGCCGTCGCGGTGAGCACGTCGCCCTCGCGGGCGGGCACCAGGAACGCGATGTCCGCGCCGGCCGCCACGGTGACCGGGCCGTGGCTGTTGCAGGCGCAGGCGAACGCGCTGTCGGCGAGCATGAACACGTAGCCGCCGTGCGCGATGCCGTGCCCGTTGACCATGTCCGGGGTGATCGCCATCCGCACCACGGCCCGGCCATCCCCGGCCTCCAGCAGCTCCATGCCGGCGGCGGCGGACGCCCGGTCGGCGGCCCACATCGCCTGCGCGGGCCCCGCGGGCTGCTCTCCCGCGAGCCCGCCTGTGCCGGGCGCCGCGGGACCGGCTGCTTCGGGACCAGGCGCTTGGGGACCGGGCGCTTCGGGACCGGGCAAGGCAGCCTCCGTGTGACAGGCCGGGCATGCGTGACCGGCGCGACTTAACGTGACGGGCGTGACCCGGCCGGTACCGTACCGGTTATGTCCCCGACGTCCTACCGGCAGCCCGGCACCGTCCTGACCGACCACGTCCTCACCGTGCCCCTCGACCATAGCGAACCGGCCGGCGAGCAGATCGAGGTGTTCGCCCGCGAGGTGACCGCCGCCGGGTCCGCCAGCGCTGGCCTGCCCTGGCTGGTGTTCCTCCAGGGCGGCCCCGGCTTCCCCGCGCAGCGGCCCGTCGGCAGGGACGGCTGGCTGGACCGGGCGCTGCGCGACTACCGGGTGCTGCTGCTTGACCAGCGCGGCACCGGCCGGTCCGCCCCGGCGACCCGGCAGACCCTGCCGGCCCGCGGCGGCCCGGCGGCCCAGGCACGGTACCTGTCGCACTTCCGCGCGGACTCGATCGTCGCCGACGCCGAGGTGTTCCGCCGCCGGGTGGCGGGCGGCGCGCCGTGGACGGTGCTGGGGCAGAGCTTCGGCGGCTTCTGCGCGATGACCTACCTGTCCCAGGCCCCCGGCGGCGTCGCCGAGGCGCTGATCTGCGGCGGGCTGCCCGGCCTGACGGCCACCGCCGACGAGGTGTACCAGCAGACCTTCCCGGTCGTCGCGGCCCGCAACTTCGAGCACTACGCGCGGTATCCCGGCGACGCGGACATCGCCAGGACCATCGCCAGGAAGCTGCTGGCCAGCCCCGACCGGCTGCCTTCCGGCGGCCTGCTGACCGCCGAGGGGTTCCAGTCGCTTGGCCTGATGCTCGGCATGAGCACCGGCAGCCACCGGCTGCACTACCTGCTGGAGGGCGCGCTCGCCGGGGACGAGCTGAGCGACAGCTTCCGCTACCAGGCGCAGGAGCTGCTGAGCTTCTGGTCCGGCCCGCTGTACGGGCTGCTGCACGAGCCCGCCTACGCCCAGGGCGCGGCGACCAGGTGGGCGGCGCAGCGGGTCAGGGGGCGGTTCCCCGAGTTCGACCCGGCCCGCGCGGCGGACGGCGACGGGCCGCTGCTGTTCACCGGCGAGATGATCTTCCCGTGGATGTTCGAGACCGACCCGGTGCTCGCGCCGCTGGCACAGGCCGCCGAGGAGCTCGCCGCGCGGGCGGACTGGCCCGCGCTGTATGACCCCGCCCGGCTGGCCGCCGGCACCGGGCCGGCCGCGGCCGCCGTGTACTACCGGGACATGTACGTGCCGGCCGGGCTGTCGCTGGCCACCGCGGCGGCGACCGGCGGCCTGATCCCGTGGGTGACCAGCGAGTGGGAGCACGACGGGCTGCGGGTCAGCGGCGGCGTGGTGCTGGACCGGCTGATCGGCCTGGTGCGCGGCGAGGCGTGACCGGGCCGCCGCGCGCCCGGCGCTAGGCTGGCGCGATGGTGACCCGGACCTGCCTGTGCATCATCCGCCGGACCACGGACACCGGGCCGCAGGTGCTGCTCGGGCTGAAGAAGACCGGGTTCGGCACCGGGCACTGGGTCGGCCTGGGCGGGCACATCGAGGACGGCGAGAAGCCGGCCGCCGCCGCCGCGCGCGAGGTGGCCGAGGAGTCCTCGCTGACCGTCTCGCCCGACGCGCTTGAGCACATGGCGAGCATCAGCTTCAGGTTCCCGGCCCGGCCGTCCTGGGACCAGTCCGTCGAGGTGTACCTGACGTCGAGCTTCTCCGGCGAGGCCGCCGAGTCCGACGAGATCGCGCCGCGCTGGTACCCGCAGGACGAGCTGCCGCTCGACGGCATGTGGGATGACGCACGGTACTGGCTGCACCGGGTGCTGCGCGGCGAGCGTGTCGAGGCCGTGATCACCTTCGCCGATGACTGCGCCACGGTCAGCCGGATCGAGCCCGACCTGCCGCTCGGGTAAGCCCCGCCGCGGCCCGTTCCGGCCCTGGTGGTGATCAGCCCGGTCGTGATCAGCCCGGCCGCGGCGCGTCCTCTTCCGCCCGCAGCCGCCGGTAGTGCGCGTTGCGGACGGCCAGCAGCACGCAGGCCAGGCCGCTGGCGATCAGCGACGCGGCCAGCACGGCGGTCTTGGCCGCCGCGGCCTGCCGCGGGCCGAAGGCAAGGCCGCTGATCAGCAGCGACACGGTGAAGCCCACGCCGGCCAGCACCGCGGCGGCGAAGATGTCGGCCCAGTCAAGGCCGGGGCTGAGCCGGGCGCCGGTGAACCGCGCGGTGCACCAGGCCCCGCCGTAGACCCCGGCCGCCTTGCCCGCGATCAGCCCGGCCAGGATGCCCAGCCCGATCCGGGCGGTGAACACCTCGCCGAGCGCGGCCCAGGAGATCGTCAGCCCGGCCGACAGCAGCGCGAACGCCGGCACCGCGAGCCCGGCCGAGACCGGGCGCAGCGCGTGCTCCAGGTACTCCGCCCGCGACGGGCGGCCGTCGCGGGACGCGGCGGGCACGGCCAGGCCGAGGGCGATCCCGGCGACGGTGGCGTGCACGCCGGAGGCGTGCACCAGCGCCCACACGAGCACCGCCAGCGGCCCGGTCAGCCACCAGGGCGCGGAGCGCCGGCGCTGGGCCAGCCAGAACAGCGCCAGCCCGGCCGCGGCGGCGATCAGCGGCCAGGCGCGGACGGACTCCGAGTAGGCCGCCGCGATGATGACGATCGAGCACAGGTCATCGACGACCGCGAGGGTGAGCAGGAACGCGCGCAGCCCGCCGGGCAGGAACCGGCCGGTCACCGCGAGCACGGCCAGCGCGAACGCGATGTCGGTGGCGCACGGGATGGCCCAGCCGGCGGCGGCCGGGTGGCCGCCGGTGACCGCCAGGTAGCAGGCGGCGGGCACGGCGACGCCGGCCAGCGCGGCGGCGACGGGGACGAGGGCGGCCGAGGCGTGCCGCATCTCCCCCGCGACCAGCTCGCGCTTGAGCTCCAGGCCCGCGACGAAGAAGAAGACCGCGAGCAGCCCTTCGGAGGCCCAGGCCTCCATGCTGAGGTGCAGGTGCAGCGCGGCCGGCCCGAAGGACAGCTCGCGCAGCCGGGCGTAGCCGCCGCTGGCCGGGCTGTTCGCCCAGATCAGCGCGGCCGCCGCGGCGGCGAGCAGCAGCGCGCCGCCGATCGTCTCCGCGCGCAGCGCGCCGGCGACCGCGCGCAGGTCCGCGCCGCCCGGCCGCCCGAACGCGACCCTGCCCCCGCTGCCCGCCCGCACGCCAGGCTCCGTTCCGCCGCCGGCCGCCGTCATCTTCCCGTGCTGCTGCCGTGCCGGGCCTCCGGTCCCCGGCGTGACCGCCAGCCAGCGACCCTACCCCGCCGCCGGGCGCCTGCCCGGCATCCGGCGCGCGGCGCCGCGCGGCCGGGATCGCCTGATAACTAGTTGTGGTTAAGCAACTAATTCGCGGTAGGCTGAATTACCGTGCGGACAACCCCGGGCCGGCAGGCGGCAGCGCAGACCACAGGACAGCCACCAGAGCAGACGAGCGGGCAGCAGCCAGCGGGCCGGGGCGACCGGTACCGCTGGATCGCGCTGTCGAACACCACCCTCAGCGTGAGCATGGCCACGATCGACGGGTCGATCGTGATCATCGCGATGCCGGCCATCTTCCGCGGCATCCACCTCAACCCGCAGGCGCCGGGCAGCTTCAGCTACCTGCTCTGGATGATCATCGGGTACCTGCTGGTCAGCGCCGTGCTGGTGGTGACCCTGGGGCGGCTCGGCGACATGTTCGGCCGGGTGCGCATCTACAACCTGGGGTTCGTGGTCTTCACCCTGGCCTCGATCGCGCTGTCGCTGGATCCGCTCACCGGCGGCGCCGGGGCGATGTGGCTGATCATCGGCCGGATGATCCAGGCGTTCGGCGGCGCCATGCTGATGGCCAACTCCGCCGCGATCCTCACCGACGCCTTCCCGGCGAACAAGCGCGGCATGGCGCTGGGCATCAACCAGATCGCCGGCATCGCCGGCCAGTTCGTCGGCCTGCTGCTCGGCGGGCTGCTCGCCGCCGTGGACTGGCGGCTGGTGTTCTGGGTCAACGTGCCGATCGGCGTGTTCGGCACGATCTGGTCCTACAAGCGGCTCCGCGAGATCTCCGCCACCAGGCGCGCCCGGCTGGACTGGTGGGGCAACATCACCTTCGCGGCCGGCGCCAGCCTGCTGCTCATCGCCATCACCTACGGCATCCAGCCCTACGGCGGCCACCCGACCGGCTGGACCAGCCCGTTCGTGGACGGCGGCCTGATCGGCGGCGTGCTGGTGCTCGCGCTGTTCTGCGTGATCGAGACCCGCATCGCCGAGCCGATGTTCGCCCTCGGCCTGTTCAAGATCCGCGCGTTCGCCGCCGGGAACGCGGCCGCGCTGCTGGGCTCGATCGCCCGCGGCGGGCTCCAGTTCATGCTGATCTTCTGGCTGCAGTGCATCTGGCTGCCGCTGCACGGCTACTCCTACCACCAGGGCGCCGCTGTGGGCGGGCATCTACATGCTGCCGCTGACCGCCGGGTTCCTGATCGCCGGGCCGATGTCGGGATACCTGTCGGACAAGTTCGGCCAGCGGCTGTTCGCGACCGGCGGGCTGCTGACCGGCGCCGCCGCGTTCACCGGCCTGCTGCTGCTCCCGGTGGACTTCCCGTACTGGGTGTTCGCCCTGGTGATCATGGTGAACGGGCTGGGCTCGGGGCTGTTCGCCTCGCCGAACACCTCGGCCATCATGAGCAGCGTGCCGGCCCGGCACCGGGGGGCGGCCTCCGGCATGCGCGCCACGTTCCAGAACTCCGGCATGTCCCTGTCGATCGGCATCTTCTTCTCCCTGCTGATCGCGGGACTGGCCACGGCGCTGCCGCAGACCCTCAGCCGCGGGCTGCGGGCCAGGGGCGTGCCGGCCGGGGTGGCCGCGCACGTGTCGCACCTGCCGCCGGTGAGCACCCTGTTCTCGTCCTTCCTCGGCTACAACCCGGTGCGCAGCATGCTGGCGCCCTCGGGGGTGCTGCACCGGCTGCCGAAGGCCGACGTGCGCGGCCCTGACCAGCAAGGAGTTCTTCCCGAACCTGGTCTCCGCGCCGTTCCACCACGGCCTGGTGGTGGTCTTCATCGCGGCCATCGCCATGTCGGTGACCGGCGCGGTGGTGTCGATGCTGCGCGGCAGGCAGTTCTACTACGCCGAGCCGGGCGCGGCCGCGGCGCCGGCCCAGGACGGCGCGCAGGCCGGTCCGGCGGCCGCCTCTCCCGCGAAGGCGTGAATGTCGGAAAATGCCTGGTCAGACGGCCAGGCGATGCCTAACCGTGACCAAGATCGCGCACCGGTGCAAGCGTAAATGGCGTCCTAGACAGTGACTGGTTCAGCACTGCTAGGAGGCAAACGCCCATGAAATGCTCGTTCCTCCGCCGTGGCGCCGCCGCGGCAGCGATCGCGGTCGGCGCGGGGCTCATCGCCATGGCGGGCACTGTGCCGGCCGGGGCGGCCGCCGCGCCCGCGGCCCGGCCCGCGGCCCATCCTGCCGCGCCGTCGTGGGCCAGCGCCATCGTGCTGGTCACCTGCCGGCATCATGGCGTGGTCACGCCTCGCTCGTACGTCCTGGCCTGCGCCGACGGCAATGACTTCCTGTCCGGCCTGCGCTGGGCCTACTGGCAGGGCACCGGCTACGGCTGGGGCTGGGAGCACCTGAACAGCTGCAAGCCGAACTGCTCGGCCGGCCATTTCCACCGGTACCGGGTGCTGGTCACCGTGTGGCGGCCCAAGTGGCGCGGCAAGCACATCCACCAGCTCAAGTTCACCAGGCTCACGGCCATTTACACCCACCGCAGGCCGCTGCGCTTCACCCCGGGCGGCAAGACCCACCATCCGCAGACCTTCACCTGGCACCTGTAGTACTCATAGCGTGGCACGGCATAGCATGATGCCGTGCCACGCTATGAGTACCGGTGCCGGGCCTGCGGCGACACCTTCGAGCAGACCCGGCCGATGAGCCAGGCGTCCGACCCGGCGGCCTGCCCGCAGGGCCACGACGACACCGTCAAGCTGCTGTCGGCGGTCTCGGTCGGCGGCCGGGCCGGATCACCTGGCCAAGCTCCCCGCGGCGGCGGTGGCTGCTGCGGCGGGGCCTGCGGCTGCGGCTAGCCCGCCAGGGGCAGGCGCCCCGCCAGGACCGTGCCCGCCAGGACCGTGCCGCTAGGACAGGTGCGAGAAGCGCTCGACCTCGCGCATCTTGTTCGTCGCGTCCAGCGCCGCGACCTTGTAGGACTCGGCTAGCGTCGGGTAGTTGAACACCGCGTCCACCAGGTAGTCCACGGTGCCGCCGCAGCCCATCACGGCCTGCCCGATGTGCACCAGCTCGGTCGCGCCGGTGCCGAACACGTGCACCCCGAGCAGCGTCCGGTCCTCCGAGGACACCAGCAGCTTGAGCACCCCGTAGGAGTCCCCGATGATCTGGCCCCTGGCCAGCTCGCGGTACCGGGACACGCCCACCTCGAACGGGACGCAGTCGGCGGTGAGCTGGTCCTCGGTCTTCCCGATGAAGCTGATCTCCGGAAGGCTGTAGATGCCGATCGGCTGCAGCAGGTGGGCGAAGTGCACCGGCACCCCGCAGGCGTGGTGGGCGGCCAGCCTGCCCTGCTCCATCGACGTCGCCGCCAGGGCCGGGAAGCCGATCACGTCGCCGACCGCGTAGATGCTCGGCACCGTGGTGCGGAAGAACTCATCCACCTTGATCCGGCCCCGCTTGTCCGCCTCCAGGCCCGCGGCGGGCAGGTCCAGCTCGTCGGTCGCGCCCTGGCGGCCCGCCGAGTACATCACGGTGTCGGCCGGGATCCGCTTGCCGCTGGCCAGGTGGGCGATGGCGGCGCCGGGGCGGGACTCCACCGCGGCGACGCTCTCGCCGAACCGGAACGTCACCGCCAGGTCGCGCAGGTGGTACTTGAGCGCCTCGACGACCTCGATGTCGCAGAACTCCAGCATCCGGTCCCGCTGCTCGACCACGGTGACCTTGGAGCCCAGCGCGGCGAACATGGACGCGTACTCGATGCCGATCACCCCGGCGCCGGCCACCAGCACCGAGCGGGGCACCTTGTCGAGCTGCAGGATGCCGTCGGAGTCGATGATCGTCTTCTCGTCGAACGCCACCGCCTCCGGCCGGGCGGGCCTGGTGCCGGTGGCGATGACGATGTTCGTCGGCGGTCAGCTCGCGCTCCCGGCCCTCGGCGTCGGCGACGATCACCGAGCCGGGGCCGGAGAACCGGGCGGTGCCGGTCAGGATCGTGACCCGGTTGCGGGTGAGCTGGCTGCGGACGACGTCGTTCTCCCGGCTGACCACGTGCCGGGTCCGCGCCGTCAGGTCGGCGATGGTGATCTCGTCCTTGACCCGGTAGCTCTGCCCGTACATCTCCCGCTGGTCCAGGCCGGTGAGGTAGAGCACCGCCTCGCGCATCGTCTTGGACGGGATGGTGCCGGTGTTCAGGCAGACGCCGCCGAGCATGTCCGGCCGCTCCACGATGGCGACCCGCCGGTCCAGCTTGGCCGCGGCGATGGCGGCCTTCTGGCCGCCCGGGCCCGAGCCGATGACGAGCAGGTCGAAATCAGGCACGCCCCTAGTGTGGCCGCCCGCGCGGGGTTAGCGCTACCTGGCGCTAGGCCGCCAGGCTTCCGGCGACCTTGCCCGC
Organism: uncultured Actinomycetota bacterium; assembly: GCA_963725175.1. GTDB lineage: Bacteria > Actinomycetota > Actinomycetes > Streptosporangiales > Streptosporangiaceae > DASUBV01. The sequence goes on along the minus strand of CAVRXH010000006.1, from coordinate 7,190,939 downwards.
GATCAGCTCAAGCGACCGGATCCGGTCGCCGATGTCGTACACCTGCGCGGTCAGCATCAGCTCGTCGGCGCCGGTCCTGGCCAGCAGCGCGGCGAGCTGGCCGCGGACGGTGTCCGGCGAGCCGACTGCCTGCGCGGCGAACCGCTGCGCGGCGGTCTCCCGCTCGGCCGGGGTGAACGGGTAGGCCGCGGCCTCCTCCGGGGTCACCAGCGGCTGCGGCCGGCCCGCGCGCAGCTGGAGGAACGACAGGCTGGCCGGGCCGGTCAGCCACCGCGCCCGCTCGTCGGTGTCCGCGCAGACCGCCGCGACCGCGACCATCGCGCGGGGGGCCTCCAGCCAGCGCGAGGGCCGGAAGCTGCGCCGGTACAGCTCCAGCGCCGGCTCGGTGTTCGCCGCGCTGAAGTGGTGAGCGAAGGAGAACGGCAGCCCGAGCTGCCCGGCGAGCTGCGCGCTGTACCCGCTGGAGCCCAGCAGCCAGATCTCCGGCCGGTCGCCCCGGCCCGGCGTGGCCGTGATCGGCCACCGGCCGCCTTCCCCGGTGAACATGGCCATCAGGTCGCCCAGTTCCTCGGGGAATGCCTCCGCCGACAGTCCTTCCGTGGTCCGGCGCAGCGCCATCGCGGTGAGCTGGTCCGTGCCGGGCGCCCGCCCGATGCCCAGGTCGACCCGGCCCGGGTGCAGCGCCTCCAGCGTGCCGAACTGCTCGGCGACCACTAGCGGGGCGTGGTTGGGCAGCATCACCCCGCCGGACCCGACCCGGATCGAGGCGGTCGCGGACGCCAGGTGCGCGATCAGCACGGCGGGCGCGGAGCTGGCGATGGCCGGCATGTTGTGGTGCTCGGCCACCCAGAACCGCAGGTAGCCGAGCTCCTCGGCGCGCTGGGCCAGCCGCGTGGTGTGCGCGAGCGCCTGCCCGGCGGTAGTGCCGGCAGCCACCGGCGACAGGTCAAGAACGGAAAGCGGAACGGGCGTCATCTGCCCGCTAACCAGCGCGCGGCCCGGATTCTTCCGCCCCGCGTATCTTGCTGTTATCACGCGACGTTGCCGCGCCCGGCGGGCGCTGCCACACTGGAGGTACCACACGATTCGCTGGAGGCGTCACGCTGCCCCGGTCCGCTGACCTCGTCGGCCGGATCGGCGAGCGAGGGACGAGTGGTACCTCGACCTTGGCGCAGCCGCGTTCCGTGCGGCGCTGCCAGCGAATGGCGGACTGACCGCAGCAAGCCTGACCTGTCCGTTGCCGCACAGGAGCCGAGTGTGTCCGAGGTGTCGTCGGAAGCGTCATCGCAGCCAGGCTCTGACGTCGCTCCGGCGGCAGCCCCCGCCCGGGTGCGGGCCACCCGCAACGAGTGGCTGCTGGTCGTCTTCACGGCGATGACCAACCTGGCCGATGCCATCACCAGGGTGGCCCTGCCGCTGCTGGCGCACCACCTGACCCACTCGCCGGGCCTGATCTCCCTGGTGGGCGTCCTGATCACGCTCCCGTGGCTGCTGACCGCGCTGCACGTGGGAGTGCTCGTCGACCGGGTCAACCGGCGCGCCCTGATGGTGACCGCGGAATCGGTCCGCCTCGGCAGCGTGGCGGTCCTGTTCATCTTCGTCGCCACCGGGCTGACCAGCCTGCCGCTGATCCTCGTGATGGCGCTGCTGCTGGGCGTGGCCGAGGTGGTGGCGCTGACCTCGGCCGCTTCCCTCGTTCCCTCGGCGGTGCCCAAGGCGCGCTGGGTGCACGCCAGCACCCGGATTACCGCCATGGAGTACCTGTTCAGCTCCTTTGTCGGCGCGCCGGTCGGCGGGTTCCTGGTGGCTATCGGCTTCCTCGTCGCGTTCGGGACCACGGGAGTGGTGTACGCGGCCGGCATGATCATGCTGTCGCTTCTCGCGGGCAATTTCGCTCCGGGCAAGGCGGCATCTCCCCCCGCCGGGTCGCCGGGTCAGCCTCCCGCCGCACGCAGGTCGGTGAGCGCCGAGATCGGCGACGGCCTGCGGTTCCTCTGGCAGCACCGGCTGCTGCGCACCATGGCCGGGCTCATCGGCATCCTGGCCGGCTGCTGGAGTGCCTGGCTGGCGCTCATCCCGGCGTACGCCCCCGCCCCCGGGCCGCTCGGGCTCACCGCGCGGCAATACGGGCTCCTGCTCACCTGCCTGGGCGCGGGCGGCGTCATCGGGACGATCGCGGTCCGGCCGGTTAACCGGCTGCTCGGCCGGCGATGGTCGATGTTCATCGACATCATCGGGTCGTTTTTACTCGTGGGCACTCCCGCCGTCATACCGGCCGCCAGGTCGAGCGCCGTCATTGTCGGTGCCGCCGCATTCGTGGCCGGGATCGGCGGCACGATGTGGACGGTTAACTCGCGGGTCATTATCCAGACCCTCGTGCCCGATGAGATGCTCGGCCGGTTCAATGCCGCATCCCGGCTGCTCAGCTGGGGAACACTGCCCATCGCCGCGGCCATCGGCGGCCTGCTCGCGCAGTTCGCCAGCTACCACGTTGCCTTCGGCTTCTTTGCCGTCATCTGCCTGCTCACCGTGATCCCTTACCTTCGCATCGTCACCCATGCTGCCCTGGCCGAGGTGGAAGACAAGATGAGGCACAACGAGGAAGAGGAATCGGCATGAGCTCGATCGCCGCGGGCGGAACGCTGTTTACCTGGTTCCGGGAGAGCGCGCTGCGGGACCCGGCGGGGATCGCGATCGAGGTAGCCGGCCAGCGCGTGAGCTATGAGCAGCTCCACGAGCTGGCCGAGCGCTTGTCAACCCGCCTGGTCCAGGCCGCCGGGCATCCGCCGGCCGCGGTCGGCCTGCTGGCCAGGCGCAGTCTCGGCGCCTACGTGGGCTATCTCGCCGCGCTGCGGCTCGGCGCGACCGTCGCCCCGCTGAATCCCGAGTTTCCGGTCGGCAGGAACCTGCGGATCTGCCGGTCGGCCGGCGTCGAGGTCGTCGTCGCCGATGCCCCGGGCAGCGCCGGCCAGCTCGCCGAGGCAGCCGGGGCGGACGGGATAGCCATGGTCACGCTGACACCCACCGGCAGCGCGCCCTGGTACCGGGAACTGAACGCGGCGCCGTGGCCGGAGCCTTATCACGGCGCGCCGGAGGACGTCGCCTACGTCCTGTACACCTCGGGCTCGACCGGCGAGCCCAAGGGAATCCCGATCCAGCACCGCAACCTGCGGGAGTACCTGGCCTTCTGCATCAGCAGGTACGCCGCAGGCCCGGGCTCCCGGTTCTCTCAGACCTTCGACATGACCTTCGACATGTCGGTGTTCGCCACGTACGTGGCCTGGTGCTCGGGCGCGACCGTGGTCGTCCCTCAGCCCGAGGAGCTGATGCTCCCGGCCCAGTTCGTGGTCGCCCGGCAGATCACGCACTGGGTCTCGGTACCGTCGGTGATCTCGATCGCGCGCCGGCTGCGGCTGCTGCGCCCGGCCAGCATGCCGGGCCTTGAATGGAGCTTCTTCGTCGGCGAGCAGCTCACCCTCGCCCAGGCCCGCGCCTGGGCGGAGGCCGCTCCGGCCGCCACGATCGAGAACATCTACGGGCCGACGGAGGTCACCTGCACCTGCACCGGGTACCGGCTGCCCGCCGACCCGCCGGACTGGCCAGCGACATCCAACGGGACCGTGCCGATCGGCCAGGTAATCCCCCACCTGGAAGGCGTGATCCTGGCCGGCGACGGCCGGGAGGGCGACGAAGGCGAGCTGTGCGTGCGCGGGTCCCAGCGGTTTGCCCGCTATCTCGACGCCGCCGACAACGCCGGGCGCTTCACTCGCTTCGACGGCGTGAGCGCGACCCCGGTTGACGTCGCGGATCCGCCTGACGACTGCTGGTACCGGACCGGCGACCGCGTGCGCGTCGAGGACGGCCAGCTCGTCCACCTGGGCCGGCTCGACCATCAGGTCAAGATCCGCGGGTACCGGATCGAGCTCGGCGAGATCGAGTCGGTGCTCCGCGAGCATCCGGCGATCCTCGATGTCGTCGTTCTCGCGGTGCCGGTCGCCGGGGACCTGACCCTGCACGTCGTCTACACCGGCGGGCCGGTCGACACCGCCGAGCTCGCCGAGCTCGCGGCCGCCCGGCTGCCGCCGTACATGGTGCCGGAGCGCTACCGGAACCTGGACCAGCTCCCGGTCAACGCGAGCGGCAAGACCGATCGCAGGAGGCTCACCGCGGAACTGGCCGGCACCGGCACGCCCGGCTGACTCCGGCGCCCGCAGAGGACCCGGCGTCCATAGCCGGCCGCGGTTATCCGGCGGTCACGGCCGCCTCGGCCAGCGCCGCGATCGCCGTCCCGATCTCGCCCGCGACCGTGCCCCGGAGCATCTCCACGTGGCCGGCAGGCACCCGCATCAGCCGCGGCGCGGGCACCAGCCGCCGCGCCCACTGACCGAGCTGGGCGTCACTCAGCTCGGCGGCAATGACCAGCGCGGATGCCCGCACCTGCCGGTCGCTGAGATACACCGCCGAGGCCCGGATGTCCCGGAGGTATGCCTGCCAGCGAGCGGCGAGCACGTCGAACGGCATGACCTGGCCGGCCGCCGTCAGGTAGGCGGTCAGCACATGCAGGCTGAGCCACTGATCACTCGGCTGCACCAGCCGCGATGCCGCGTCCGGCGCCATCCCGGTGGCGGCGAGCACCATCTCGGCGAACGCCTGGAATGCCACCTCGGCGCTGGGGAGCTGATAGCCAGCCGGCGGCGGCCCGTCGAGAACCGCCAGCCGCGGCGCCCGGCCGTCGTATCCGCTGGCCATCTCGAAGCCGACCTGGCCGCCGAAGGACCATCCGGCCAGCACGTCGGGCCGAAGCCCCGCGGCGTCGAGGTCGTCACGGTAGCGCCGCGCTATCTCGGGCACCGTTTCCAGCGGCGCCAGTTCCTGCGAGCCGGTGACACGCCAGTCGCCGGGCAGCGCGGCGATCAGCTCACGAGCGGCGGACAGGCCCGCGCCCGCGCCGGGAAGCAGGTGCAGATGCTGGCCACTGCCCTCACGCAACTCGATCAGCGTGCTCTGCCTGGCCGGCTCCGCGCCGGCCCCGGCCGGCGACAGCTGCCCGGCGATCCCCCGCGGCGTGGGCCTGGCCAGCCAGCTCACCACGTCGAACTCCCGGCCTGACTCAGCTTCGATGGCGGCGGCTAGCTGGACGACCTTCAGCGAGTGGCCGCCCTGGGCGAAGAAGTTCTCGTCGGGATCGGCGGGAGCGCGGCCGAGCACCCCTGCCCACAGCCTGAAGGCACGGGCGAACGAGTCTGACTCGGCGGTACCGGGGCTGGGCGCGCCGTCCGCACTGTCCGCACTGTCGGCACTGTCGGCACTGTCGGCACTGTCGGCACTGTCGGCGGGATGCTCGGTCGATCCTGGCACGGTCCGGCTCTGCACGGTGAGGTCACCGATCCGGCGGCCGGGCTCGGCGGACGCCGCCACCAGGATGGCATCCACGTCGTCCAGCAGGCGCAGCACGCTCTGGCGCTCGTACCGCCTGGTGCTGTACTCCACCTCCACGATGAACTGGCCGTTGCAGTCGTAGATCACGATGCCCAGGTCGCTGCGCGCGGCCCGGTTGGGGCTGGCCGCCAGCTGCATCGAGATATCGCCGATGCGCAGCGAATCGCCGATCGCCCCCAGGTAGGTGAACAGCAGCTGCGGCGCGTTGCGCAGGTCGGCCTGGTCGTCACCATCGAGGGCGGCGAATACGACGGGGAAGGGCACTTCCTGGTAGCCCAGCATGGTCCACAGGCTGTCGCGGACCCGGCCCAGCACGTCGGTGAACGCCTCGTCGTCACCGACCATGGCCCGGCTGATGCACAGGTTGCTGAGGTACCCGACCACTGCCTGGTCCCGCCGGGTGAGCCGGTTCGCCGCGGCCACGCCGACCGCCACGTCGGGGCCGGCACCGCCGCGTGCCAGCATGACGTGGAACGCCGTGAGCAGCACCGCGAACGGCGTCGAGGCCGCCTGGCTGCCCAGCGCCCGCAAGCCGGCGACCACCTCGGCGTCCAGCGGACGGCGCAGCATCTCGCCGCGTCCGCCGGGGCCGGTGTACTGCTGCCGGTCGGCGGCCAGCGTGCTGGTCCTGACCCCGCTCAGCAGGTCACGCCAGTACGCCAGGCCCTGCTGCCATTCGTCCCCGCCCCGCGCGGCGTGATTACGGCGCACGTAGTCGGCGTATGACCCCGGATCCGCGGCCGGGGACACCGGCTCGCCGGTCACCGCGGCCTGGTAGGCCGCGGACAGGTCAGCGAGCAGCAACTCGATTCCCCAGCCGTCCATGATCGAGTGGTGGAAGGAAAGGATGATCTCGTGCCGCCCCGCGACGCTGACCAGGGCGAGTCTCGCCAGCGGAGGGCACCCGAGCTCAAACGGCCGGTCGTGCAGTTCCTCGGAGATCTGCCGGAGCAGCTCATCGACGCTGACCGGGCCAGGGTCAGCGACCACGACGCGCTCCATCGAGGCCGCGATGCCGGCCTCGACCACCATCTCGATGGTGCCCTCCCGGCGGAGCAGTCCGCTGCGCAGGGCGTCGTGCCGGTCATGGACCGCCTGCCAGGCGCTGCGCAGCGCCCCGGGATCCGGGGCGGTCAGGCATGCCATCCGCCAGGTGATGTTATAGACGGACTTGATCCTGGCCCGGTGGTGGATCCACCACATCGACTCCTGCATGGCCGTCGCGGGCATTACCTCTCGCCCGGCAGCGCCGACCTGGCTGCTCATCGGCTCGTCCTTCCTGATGACGTCATCCGGTCCCGCAACGGTTACCCGGCCGAGCTCTCGATCTCAACGAGGTTCCTGAAGGTCATGGCAACCAGCGAGGTGCGCGGGCGGCCGCGCCGGGCTGAATCGAGGGCGAACCGCAGCGCCGCCGGCAGCCTGGCCCAGGCCTGCCCGGCCGCGGCGAGCTGTTCTCGCCGCGCGCCCGGCGCATCGGGCTGGCCGGCCAGCCACCGGTACCGGAATGCCTGATGGGCGGCCGCGCTCCACAGGTCGTCGAGATAGCGGTCGGCCAGGTGCCCGGCGAGGAAGGGCAGGACGTCGCCGGCCTCGGTCAGCCAGCGGCCAGGCAGCTCGGCTGCCAGTCCGTCATCCGGTACCCGGCGCAGCCACTGCGGGCCAGGGTTCGCCGGCACCGGGACCGGGAACCCGAACGCCAGGGCGTTGCGCTGCTGCTGCTCGGGAGCCCAGCACGGCGGCGGCGTCATCGCGGCCAGCAGCGCGGCCGTGTCCAGCCAGCCGGCGTAAGGCTGCTGCTCGCCGGCCGGCAGCAGGCCGGCGAAGGCATCCCGCACCTGCCAGCGCTCGCCGTCGGCGGCGACGATCAGCAGCCAGTGCGGAGCGGGCGGCCCGGAGCGTGCCGCCGGCGACCACGGCAGCCGGGCGCTGTCCGTGACGGCGAGAACCCGGCCGTGCCGGTCGAGCTCGGCTCGCAGCCCCGCCACCGCCTCGGCCGGCTGGCCTGCGCTCACGTACCGGAGCCTGGTTCCGTCCGGCAGCTGGTCCAGCGGATAGGAGTGATGGGAGAAAGCCAGGTCACCGCCGGGCAGGTCGGCCCGGACGGCAAGCCGCACAGACTGCGCCAGCCACCTGTCGGCGTCGGGCAGCTCGCTGCGCAGATAGGCAGCCAGGTTGGCGGTGTAGCAGCTGAGCCCGCCGGCCGCGTCCGGCCGGCTGGCTGGCACGGTCACCCTGGCGCCCTGCGGTACGCGCAGGCCTCGGGCTCGCGCAGCAGCTCGGCGGCATGGCTGGCGAGACCCGACAGCATGGCGCCGGTCGCGCCGCCAGCCACGCCCCACATCGCCGCCTCGGCGGACAGGTGCGCCAGGCCAGAGCTCCCGAAGGCGTCGCTGCCGCGCAGTTGCACGCACTCGCCGAGAACGAACTGCAGGGTCTCGGCGGCCGACACCTTGACCAGCAGGCCGGCCAGCATCGCGTCGGGCCCTTCGAAGGACTGGGCGCACTGGGCACACGACGCGTCGAGCCGGCGCAGTTCCACGAGGCAGCGCGCGAACCGCTGCCGGATCGCGTCGTTCTCCCAGGCGGGACCGCCGTGAATCGTCCGCTCCCGCAGCCAGCCGTGCATGTCCGTGAGCACCCGGCGGCACAGCGCACGGGCCCACAGCGCGCTCGCCAGCCGTTCCGTGCCGATGTGCCGGGTGAAGCTGGCCATCGCCCGCCCCGGGCTGCCGACCAGGTGGCCGGCGGGCACGACGACCTTGTCGAAGTGCAGGTGCCCGACCCCGGAGCCGGCGAAGAAGGACTCGCTCGCTGGCGTCGCGCGGATCCCTGGTACCCCCGCGGGCACCAGGACCCACAGGAAGCTGGTGAAATGCTGCGCGGGCCGATGCCGCCCCAGCACCAGGAAGTAGTCGGCGGTGCAGGCGTTCGTGATCCACTGCTTGGCGCCGTCGACAGCGACCCCGGAGGGCGACGGCCGGGCCGTGGTGGTCGCGCCGAGCAGGTCAGAACCCGCGGCTCCGGCGTCGGTTGCCGCCAGTGCCAGCACCACGTCGCCGCCGATGGCGGCGGCGTATACCTTGCGGGGCACGTCCTGGGCGTATCCCTCGCCCAGCACCGGCAGCGCGGCGGCCGCCTGGGTGCAGACGGACAGCACCGGGCCAATCGGGTACCTGGCGTCAAGCTCGCCGAGAAGCAGGCCAAGCCGGGCCGGGTCCGGACGGCCGCCCGGCTGCGGGTACAGCCCGGCTAGCACGCCCGCGTGCCCGAGCGCGCGCCATACCGTCCGGCCGTCGGCGCTGGCAGGCACCCCGCCGAGCGCCCCGGTCACCTGGTCCCGGTATCTCGCCAGGGTGGTCGCGCCGGGCTCAGGCAAGGCTTACTCCCTGGTCCAGCAGGGTGAGCGCGCCGTTGACCAGGTACAGCCGGTCATTGGCGAAGTTCAGTGACGCCGAGCGCAGGTCACGGAAAACCCGCTCCAGGTACAGCGGCGAGCCGCGCATGTACCCGTGCTGCAGTCCAGCCTGCTCGACCAGCTCGTGCACGGCCTGGAAGCACTGCTCGGCCGCCTGGATCTTCAGCGTGTTGACCAGCAGCTGGATCGGCGGCGCGGACAGGTCCTCGGACCGCTCGATGACCTCCAGGGTATGCCGCAGCAGGCTGTGCACCATATCGAGGCGCCCGCGCACGCTGGCGAGCCTGGCGAGCAGCAGCTCCGACTGGATATCGGACTGGCGGCGGCCGGCCGGGCTGCGCAGGTGGCCGACCACACGGGACAGCGCGCCGGCCGCGGACCCGAGCCAGGCCGCCGACCAGCCGATGTGCGCCATCGGGCCGAAGACCGTGGTGACGATCGAGCGGAAGCCGCCGGGCGGGCCGACGACCTGGCAGTCGGGGACGGTGCCCGTCAGCCGCATCGGGATGCTGCCGGTGGCGCGCATTCCCAGTGGCTGCCAGCCGCCGAGCGTCTCCAGCTTGAGCTGGTCGCGGCGCGCGTAGACGAGCGACACCTGGCTGGGCGAGGTGGCGCCGGGGGCGAGCGTGGTGATGAGGAACCCGTCGGCCTCCAAGCCGCCGGTGACGATCGGCGCGTCCCTGTCGATCTGGAGCAGCCCGCCGGCGCTCTCGGTGGCGGACTGCGAGACCAGCAGGAGACCGCCCTTGCCGCGCTCGGTGGTGACCGAGGCCAGGTACAGCTCGCCGCGGCCAAGCGCGGGCAGCAGCTCGGCACGCAGGCCAGGGCCGGCGTACCTGACGACGGCGGCGGCCTGCTGGCAGTGCATCGCGTAGATCAGCGCGGCCGAGAGGTCCTCGCGCGCGAGGCGCATCGTCACCTCGGCGACCTCGGCCGGGCCGCCGCCCATTCCCCCGTACTCGGCCGGGACGACGAGGCCCAGCAGGTGACTCGCTCGCAGCGCGGCGAGCGTCGCCACGGGAAACTGGGCCGCCTCGTCGGCGCGCGCCGCCTCGCGCGCCGCCACCTCCAGCACCTCCGCCAGCGGCAGGCGCCCGGTGTCGAGGCCGGAGGTCCCGATCACGAGACGGCTGTCCCTTGCTGCACGCCGAGCTGGGAGATCGTGGCCCACAGGTGCCCCACCGTGGAGAAGGTGCTGTCGGTCAGCAGCTCGTCCGGCAACGTCACGTCATAGGCGTCCTCGATGGCGAACAGCAGCTCGATCTCGCGCATGGAGTCCAGCCCGAGGTCCCGCAGCTTGTCGCCCGGCAGGATGTCCTGGCCGCCCGCGAACTTCAGGAACGGCCGGAGCATGGCGACGAACTCCGGGTTCGCCTGCCCGTCGGTCTCTTTCACTAGATCGCTACCTCCCGATGCAGCGTCAGCCGCGACACGTGGTGGACCTGGCCACCCGAGACGATTACTTCCAGGGGCGCCGGATGCCCGAGGAATCCCAGCAAGCTGGCGGTGAGGCCGTACGCGCCCACGTTCGGCACCCGCACGAGGTCGCCGACCCGGGCAGTGACCTCGGCTGATCGTGACCAGCTGTCCAGCGGCGTGCACAGCGGCCCGCAGACGATGGCATCGCGCAGCGGCTCATCGGCAGCGGCGCTGTCCAGGTCGGGCACCAGGGGCGGCAGGCGCCGCAGCCCCGAGTTGCCGCCGAGGTGGTTGATCCCCGATTCCAGGACGACGACCGGCCTGCCCTGCGACTGCTTCACGTCCAGCACGCGGCTGACCAGGGTGCCGCAGGTCGCGGTGAGGTAGCGGCCCGACTCGAACGTCACCCGCGGCCTGCCCGCCCGCCAGCCGGGGAACGTCGCGTCCAGCAGGCCGGCCAGCCGGGGCGCGAGCGTGGGAAACGACGGCAGGCTGCCGCGGCGGGCGAACGGGGCACCGAATCCCCCGCCCAGGTTGAGCACCTCGACGTCGATCGCGCAGCGGTCGGCCAGTAGCCGCGCCGTGCGGGCCGACCGGGTGAACTGGGCGGCAAGCGCCTCCTCGCCGGGCAGGTTCGAGCCCATGTAGAGGTGGAATCCGGCGACAGCGGCCCCGGGCCTGGCCGCGAACCTCTCGGGCTCGGCCAGCATCCATTCGACGTCGGCACCGAACTGAGAGGCCACCCCGGTCATGGTCAGGCCATGGCCGGCGGCCGGGCGCGTGTCGTTGACCCGGACCAGGCAGCGCGCGCTCTGGCCCATCAGCTGGGCGGCCTCGGCTACCTGGTCGAGCCCGCGGGGCGAGTCGACGGAGAAGAACGTCACGCCGGACTTGATCGCCGCGGCCACCGCGCTGGCCCGCTTGCCCGGTCCCGTGTAGAGGATGCCGCCGGGCGGCACGCCGCCGTCCAGCGCCGCCTGAAGCTCGCCGGGCGAGGACACCTCCGCCCCGCAGCCTGCCTGGTGCAGGGCGGCCACGATGGCCGGGTGCGGATTCGCCTTCAGCGAGTAGTACAGCTCGCTGGGCTCGGGCAGTGCCGCCGCCAGGCGGGCATGCGAGCGCCGCACCTCATCCAGGTCATACCAGTACGCGGGCGTCTCGACGGCCCCGTAGCCGGCGTCGCCCCTAGGCAAGGTGCCCGTCCTTCATCAGCGCGGCCAGCCCGGCGCGGTCCACCTTCCCGTTCTCCGTCAGCGGCAGCTCCGCCGCGATCACGCAGGACCGGGGAATCTTGAAGTCCTCCAGCTCGGTGCGCAGCCGGGTCAGCACCTCATGCGGCGCGAGCCCGGTGACCGCGAGCAGCGTGGCCCCGTCCCGGCCGGGGCCAGGCGGCAGTACCGCGGCGGCCTGGATACCGGGCACCCGGTGCGCCGCCATCTCCACCTCGACCGCGCTGACCCGGAAGCCGCGCTCCTTGTACAGGCTGTCCCGCCTTCCGGAGAAGTACAGGTAGCCGTCCTCGTCCAGCCAGCCGTAGTCACCCGTGTGCAGCTGCGGGAACAGCCCGCCCGCCCGGCGGAACCGGGTCGCGGTCAGCTCGGGCTGGCGCCAGTACCCCTCCATCACGTGGGGGCCACGCACCACGATCTCGCCCACGTTGCCGGGCGGCAGCCGCTCGCCCGCATCGCCGGCGATGAACACCTCGGTGCCGGGCAGCGCCCGGCCGCTGGCGCCCGGCCGCCGCAGGTCCTCGTCCGGAGGCATGATCGTCACGCGCTTGCACTCGGTCAGGCCGTACATCAGCTGGACAGCCAGGCCGGGAATCTGCGCCCGGAGCGCGCTCAGCACGCTGTCCGGCATGGCGGCGCCGGTATTGGTGAGCAGGCGGAGCCGGGGCGGCCGGGCTCCTCGCCGGGACAGCATCGCCGCCAGCGCGGCGGCGAGCGACGGCACGCCGGGAAGCACGGTGGCGCCGGCGGCCAGCAGGTTCGCCGGCAGCCTGGCCCCCGCCTCGGCCGCCGAGGCCAGGTGCACCCGGGCTCCGGCGGCGGTGGCCAGGAAGACCTGGTAGAGGCCGTAGTCGAAGGACAGCGGCATCGGCGAGTAGACCACGTCGCTGGCCCGGTAGCGGAGCTGAGACCCGATCGCGGCGACGGCGAAGGTGACCTGGGCGTGCGTGGACACGACGGCCTTCGGCAGGCCGGTGCTGCCCGAGGTATAGAGCAGGCAGGCGGCGTCCGCCGGCAGCGGGGTGGCGGCGGTTTCAGGCACCGGTCCGGCCTCGGCGGCGGCACGCGCCTGGGCCAGGCTGGCCGTGGCCGCGCCGTGCTCGGCGGCCAGCCGCTGGCTGCCGGCGTCCTCGGAGACCAGCAGGGCCGGCTCCGCGTCGCTCAGCAGGTGGCCAAGCGCGGCGGCCGGAGCCTGCTCGCTGGTGACGACGAACGCCGCGCCGGCCCGCGCGCAGCCGTAGAGCAGGGCGGGCGCGATCACGTCGGCCGGGACAGCCAGGATGACCCGGTCACCGCGCCGGACTCCCTGGCCGGCCAGCCAGCCCGCCAGGCGGCGGCTGGCCGCGTCGAGCCAGCGGTAGCTCACCGCCCGCGTGCGGTCACTGACCGCGGCGGCTTCCGGCCGCTCCGCCGCCGCGGCGTCCAGCAGCTCATGCAGCAGCAACGGCACGCTCACCTGCCGGTCCCCGCAGCCCGGTCGGCGGCCCTGGCGAACAGCTCGCACAGCGATGACACGCTGCGGAGGCTGTCGAGGGTCAGGTCGCCGGGATCCACCTGGAGGCCGAGCCTGGCCTCCACCCGGCCGAGAAGATCGGCCACCCGGACCGAGTTCAGGCCCGGCAGCGTGCGCAGTTCCGCCCGCACATCCACCGAGGCGCCATTCATTCCGGTGATCGCGGCGAGTTCCAGCAGGACGGCGGCACGAGGGCCGGCCTCCGCGGCAGCCCCGCTGGCCGGTGCCGCCGCGGCCCCGGGGCGGGCCAGCCGGCCCGTCAGCGCCACGTCGGAGCGCAGCATCTCGCTGAGCTGCTCCACGACCGAGGCCGGCACGGCCTGGCCACGGCGTGCCCGGCGGGCGATCAGGAAGGTCTGCAGCGTGAACCGCTGCCATGCCTGCGCGCGCTCGCCGGCGAGGGCCGCGGGCTCCGAGCGGCCGGGCTGCGCGGCCAGCCAGCTCGCATGCAGGGTGCGCTCCCTGCTGAGCAGCCAGACGTCGAGCACCAGCTGCTCGATCATCGCAAGGTCGTCCGCCGCCGACCGCATCCGGTCGACGTACCGCTCCAGGTCCGGTGCGGCGGCGGCCGCGGCGCGGGCGTTCTGCGCCAGGACCGCGGTCGCGTCCAGCTCCGGCGGCGGCCCGGCCGTGAGCGTCACGGCCACGGCACCTCCCGCCACCGCCGCGTCGAGCCCGGCGGCCGTGATCCGCCAGGCACCGGGACGCGCCTGGCCCCACTCCGTTTCGTTGTGATACGCATCGACGACGGTCACCCCGGCCGGATCGGCCTGGACCAGCAGGAAACTGTGCTCCAGGTGACGCTGTCCCACGTAGGGCACCCACGCCATGAAGTACGCGTCGGCGACCACGTACAGCGGCGCGTGGCCGGTGGCCAGGTCGCGCAGGCGCGCGCCATCGAGACCGTCCCAGCGCGCGGTCACCCGCAGGCCGAGCAGTTCCCCGGCCTCGGCGAGCCGGCGGTCGACGCCCGGCGTGAGGCTCGGCTGGCTCTCCGGCCCGGTCAGGGCGAACCGCAGCGGCGCGCCCAGCGCCAGGTGCGCGCCGCGATGGTGATGCCGGTCCGCCAGTACCGCGAGGTTGGCCTGCAGGCAGTCCAGCGCGGGGGCCTGGATCCCGGCCAGCGCGGGCGACCAGCTGTCGTCATCCACCCGCACCGGCACAGCCGCCGGCATGTCAGGTCACCTCGATCCGGTCGTCGGACAGCCGGCGGAGGCCGGCGGTGGCGGCCCTCAGCGAGTCCGCATCGAGCGGGGAGTCGTGCACCGTCCCGGCGAGCAGCTGATCGTAGGCGGCGAGGTCGAGCAGGCCGTGCCCGCTCAGGCAGACCAGGACACCGCGGCTGGGCGGATCGCGGCGGGTCGCCGCCGCGACCGCGGCGGCGAGAGCGTGGCCCGACTCGGGGGCCGGCAGCACGAGCTCGGCCAGCGCGAACCGGCGGGCCGCGTCCAGCGCCTCGCGCTGGCCGATCGCGACGGCGTCCACCTGCCCGCTGTGCCGCAGCGCCGAGATCAGCTTGGCGGCACCGTGGTAGCGCAGGCCCGCCGCGTGCGAGCCGGGGATCGGGTAGCCGCTGCCGATGGTGTACATCGCCTCCAGCGGGCCGGTGCCGGTGGCGTCGGTGAGGTCGTAGGCGTACACGCCGCGGCTCAGCTTCGGGGTCGCCGACGACTCGGCCGCGAGCAGCGCGGGCAGGCGATCACGCTCGCCTGCCCGGTGCGCGGCGAGGAACGGGAGCGCGATGCCGCCGAAGTTGGAGCCGGCGCCGACACAGCCGATGACGGTGTCGACGTCGCCCCCGCCGTCCTGCCCGCGCAGTTGCTCGATGGCTTCCAGCCCGATCACGGACTGGTGCAGCAGGCTGTAGGTCTCGCCGCTGCCGATGCAGAAGGCCCGGCCTTCGCCGGCCCTGGCGTACTCGACCGCCTCACCGATCGCGAGGGCCAGGCTGTTCGCCGAGGCCGGGCCGGCGTCGGCGCGCCCGAGAGCGGTGAGCGGGCTCGGGCTGGCCCGCACGGTCGCGCCGAGCAGGCGCATCAGGCTGCCGCGGTACGGCTTGTCGCGCAGGCTGGTCCCGACCATGAACACCGTGCAGGTCATGCCGAAGGCCGCGGCGGCGGCGGCGAGCGCGGTGCCCCACTGGCCGGCTCCGGTGCCGGTCACCAGCTCCCGCACGCCGGCCCGCTGGTAGTAGTACGCCTGGGCCAGGGCGGTGTTGAGCTTGTGGCTGCCCGAGATGTTGCTGCCCTCGTACTTGACGTAGATCGGCGCGGTGGCACCGATCCCGGCCTCGAACTGCCGTGCCCGCCACAGCGGCGATGGCCGGTAGCGACCGTAATGCGCGGCCACCGGCTCCGGGACCGGCCACCACTCGCGCCGCGAGATGCTCTGCCGCACCAGCTCCAGCGGAAGCTGGATGGTGAGCTCGCCGCCGGCCGCCGCCGGGGTCAGGTCCGGCGGGAGGGGATCCTCCAGGCAGGGCAGCACGCTGCGCCACCGGGGCTCGGCGCCGGTCACGTGCCGGCCCTCGCGCCGCGTTCCACCACGTCGACCAGGTCACCGACGGTCACGAAAGTCTTGCCGACGAACAGGTCGTCGGGCAGCACGACATCGAGCTCGTCCTCTAGCCGGATGAGCACGCCGAGAAAGCCCAGCGAGTTGATCGTCAGCATCGCGCCGTTGAGCGGCTCGACCTCGGACAGCTGGCCGGGCGGCACGGACAGCCGCGACTCCAGCACCAGGACGCGCCTGACGGCGAGGCTGACATCCTCCCGGCTACTGGCCGCCGGCCCGGTCACGGCTGTTCCTCCGGATCTCCGCGCAGGCTGCCGTCCCCCTCGATCACCCAGCTGTAGCTCAGCAGGCTGGACAGCCCGACCGGACCGCGCACGTGCAGCCGGCCGGTGCTGATCGACAGCTCAGGTCCCAGGCACATGGAGGGCCCGTCGTGCAGCCGGAGCGAGGAGTTGACGACCAGCGCGGCGGCGTCCACTCCGCCCAGGAACCGCTGGAGCACCTGAGGATCGCCGGCTACCACGCCCTCGGTATGCCGCGAGCCATAGCGGCGGATGTGCGCGATCGCGGCCTCGATTCCGGGAATCGGGCGCAGGCCGACTGTCTTGTCGAGGAACTCCCTGCCGTCGTCGTGCTCGCCCAGCGGCTCTACCACGACGGGCCCGCCCGCCCCCGGCACGGGCAGCAAGGACGGGTCGACGCGGAGCCGGCACGTCTGCCGCGTCCGCTCGCCCACCCGGATGATCCCGGCGACGAGCGGGCCGGCGATCTCCGCGTGCGCCAGGACCATTTCCAGCGTGTTGCAGGCCGTCGGCTCGGCGATCTTGCTGTCCAGCACGATCGCGGCGGCGAGTTCCAGGTCGGCGGCGCGGTCGACATACAGGTGGTTCACGCCGCCGCCGCTGGCGATCACCGGGATGGTCGAGCTGCGCAGGCAGTAGTCGATCAGTGACGGACCGCCGCGCGGAATGAGCGCGTCAATCGCGTCCGGGCGCTTGAGCAGCTCGCGCACCAGCCGCCGGTCGCTGTCGGTCAGCACCTGCGCCAGCCCGGCCGGCAGGCCGGCGGCCAGCAGCGCCTCGGCGACGATCTCGCCGAGTGCGCGGGCCGTGTTCGCGATCTCGGACCCGCCGCGCAGGATCACCGAGTTGCCCACGGCGACGGGCAGCAGGGCGCCCTCCACGGTCACCGTGGGCCGGGCCTCGTAGATCATCAGGATCAGGCCGATGGGCTTGGGGATCCGGCGGACCGAGGTGGACCGGGTGCCCGGCCGTGACGGCCCCTGTCCGGTGACGGCGGGAAGTAACTCGGCCACCTCGCCGGCCAGCGCGACAAGCTGGCCCAGGTGCCGCTCGGACAGGGTCAGCCGGTCGATGATCGCCTCGGGCAGCTCGCGAGCACGGGCCGCGGCGATGTCGGCGGCGCTGGCGTCGAGCACGCGATCCCAGTGCTTGCCCAGCCGGGCGGCCAGTTCAGCGCAGTAGGCCAGGTAGGCGTCGCTGCCGGGCGGCGGAGCCTGCTGCTGGGCGTCGTTGCCGGAAGCGAGCAGTTCGTCAAGCATGCGCACCTACCACATGAACTGGCCGCCATCGATAACCAGCTTCTGGCCGGTCATGAAGGCACCCGCCGGGCTGATGAGGAATTCGAGCGCGTCCGCGATATCCCCGACGCTGCCGATGCGAGACAGCGGTATCTCCTGCAGCACCGCGGCCCGGTGACCGGGGTCATCGAGCCGGTACCTGGTCACCAGCTCCTGCGTCTGCGTCATGCCGGGGATGAGGCAGTTGACCCGGATCCTGGGCGCCAGCTCCAGCGCCAGGCACTTGGTGAGCTGGAGCAGGCCGGCCTTGCTGGCGCAGTAGTTGACGCCGTTCTTCCGCGGCCGGATGCCCGTGGTCGCGCCGATGTTGACCACGACGCCGTCGTTGCCGGCGGCGAGCATCGCCGGGGCGAAGGCCTGGCACAGGTAGAACGTGCCGGAGAGGTTGGTGTCCAGCACCCGGTGCCATTCGCCCGCGGTCATCTCAAGGAACGGCCGGTCGATGTTGATCCCGGCGTTGTTGACCAGCACGCCGGGCGGCCCGTGGCCGGCCAGCACGGCCCGCGCCGCATCCGCGACGGCGCCGGAGTCGGCGACATCCGCGCGCATCACCGTCAGCTGCTCGCCGAGTTCGGCGACGGCCTTCTGCGCGGCGGCCTCGTCGGCCTGGTACAAGGCCACCACCCGGTAGCCCAGCTCGCACAGGCGGCGGCTGAACCCCAGCCCGATTCCGCGGGTGCCGCCGCTGACCACCGCGAGGCGACTGTGTCCCTCCGGCCGGGTCATGCGGACGTGCCCTGGCCGGCCCGGACCATCTCGGCAAGCACGGCCACCGTGGGCGACCGGAAGAAGGCGGCGATGGGCGGTGCGACGCCGTACTTCTGCTCCACCCGGGCGAGCACGGTGAAGATGCTCAGCGAGTGCGCGCCGTACTCCATCACCGCGGTGTCCGGCCTGACGCCCGGCACGCCCAGCGCCTCCGCCCAGAGCCCGGCGAGCTCGCGTTCCAGCTCGTCGGCGAACTCGATGCGGTCGTCGCCGGCCGCGGCGGCCTCGGCGAGCCGGCGCTCGGCCAGCGCGACGAGGGCGGCCCGGTCGGTCTTCCCGGCCCCGGTGGTGGGCACGGAGTCAATGTCGAAGATGTGCGCGGGCAGCATGTACGCGGGCAGCGACTGCGCCATCCGGCGGCGGAGGAGATCATGCTCGACGGTGACGCCGTCCTCGGCCAGCAGGAACAGCACCAGCTCGCGGCTGCTGCCCGTGCCGCGCGCGGCGGCCACCGCGCGCCGGACGCCGGACACGCTGTTGGCCGCGGACTCAAGCTCGCCGAGCTCAATCCGGTAGCCGCGGACCTTGACCTGGGTGTCCTCGCGGCCGAGGAAGATGAGCTGGCCACGGGAGTCGCGCAGCACCCGGTCGCCCGTGCGGTACATGATCCCGCTGCCGGCGAACCTGTCCGGCAGGAAGGCCGCCGTCGTGGCCGGCTCGTCGTTCAGGTAACCCCGTGCCGGGCACCGGCCGCCGAGGAACAGCTCGCCGGGCACCCCGGCCGGGGCCAGGTGGCCCGTGGCGTCCACCACGTAGCCATGCACCCCGGCCAGCGGGAGGCCGATGGGCACGTGCGCCGGCCAGGCCGGATCGGCTGCCGACAGCCGGTAGGTGGTGACCGCGTGGGTCTCGGTCGGCCCGTACAGGTTGACCAGCGTGCAGTGCGGGTGGCCCGCGAAGAAGTCCCTGACCTGATCGTCGACCGTCAGCTGCTCGCCAGAGACGCACAGGTACCGCAGCTTCGGCAGCCGGAGATGCTGCGCCCGGGCGGACTGCACGAACGGCCGCAGCGCCGCGACCGGGAGGTATACGTGGGTGATCTGCGTATCGGCCAGCCTGCGCAGGAGCGCCGGGAAGTCACGCCGGTCGGCCGGCTCCCTGGACACGATGACGCCGCCCGCGACCAGGGTGGGCACGATCTCCTGGAACGACACGTCGAAGCCCAGCGGCGCGTACTGCAGGAACCTGGTTTCCTCGTCCATCTCCAGCGCGCTGAGCTGCCAGGCGGTGAGGTTGAGCAGCGGTTCCTGGCCCATCAGGACGCTCTTGGGCTGGCCGCTCGACCCGGACGTGAACATCACGTACCCCGGCGTATCCGGAGTGGGCGCCGGCAGGGCGTGATCGCCGTCCCCGCCCGCCCCGGCCTCGCGGACTTCGGCCAGCCCGATCACGCGCAGGCCCTCCGCGTCGATGCCGGCGCCGATCGCGATCTTGCACTCCGCCTTGCCGACCATGTACCGCAGCCGCTCGGCGGGCAGGCTCGGGTCGAGCGGGAGATAGGCCGCCCCGCATTCCCCGATGGCCAGGATCGCGGTGCTGGTCGCGGACAGCGTGTCCAGGCAGATTCCCACCACATCACCGGGGCGCACGCCGAGGGTTACGAGCCCGCGCGCTGCCTGGCCCGCCGCGGCGGCCAGCTCGCCGTAGCTGAGCGTGCCTGTCGGGTCCTCGATCGCCGCCGCGTCAGAACGCTGGCTGGCCGCGCTGGTCAGCCACCCGGCAATGGTGGGCGGGGCGGCTAGCGCCGGGTAGCCATCGCTGCGGAGACTGGCGGCGGACGACGCGTCGGTGAAGAGGTCGGCCAGCGGCCGGCCGCTGTCGGCCAGCATGCGCAGCATGGCGGTGCGCAGCGAGCGAAGCAGGCCGTCGGCGACCGCAGGCTCGATTATCTGGGTGTCGTACTCCAGTTCCAGGAGCCACCGGCCGTTCACCGGCGTCACGCCGGTCCACAGGTCGAACTTGGCGGTTCCGATGCCCGGCTCGCTGACGCCGCGGATAATGCCGGCTGACTTTCCGTCGAACGTATCCTGCATGACCAGCATGTGCGAGAACAGCGGATTCCGGTTGGTAGACCTGTCCGGCCGCACCTGAGCGACGAGCTGATTGAATGCCACGCTGACATTCGCCCAGCAATAGGTAACGGCCTCCTGAACGACCTCCCTGGCATGCTGGTCAAATGGGCGCTCCCAGTCAACCCCCACCATCACCGGCATGGTGTTGACGAAGAATCCGCAGAGGTCGAAGGAGTCCACGGTGCGGCGGGCCGTGAAAGGACTGCCGATCAGCACCGTCGACGCCGCGGCATGCCGGGCGATCACCGCGCTGTATATGCCGATGAATAGCACGAATGGCGTGACGTCAAGGCGCTTAGCCGTAGCGGCGAGCTCCTGCGACTCCGCCCCGGTGAGCAGCCATTCCAGCCGGGCGCCGGAGAACTCTGTCTCCACCGGGCGGCCGGGCGCGGGGTTCAGTACCTGGGCGGGGAGGTCACGCAGCCGGTCTGCCCACGCCCGGGCCCGTGCCGCCGTGCCCGGCGCAGCCGCGGTCTTGTTCTGCTCGCGCAGCTCACGGATTAGCGCGGCCTCGCGGGCCGTCGCAAGCGCCTGGATCGCGTCAGCGCCGCGCGTGCGCGCCAGGACGGATTCGAGGTCACGGACGAGCGGGCCGACGGAGACGCCATCGCCGATGATGTGGTGCAAGACCAGCAGGAGCGCCGCCTGGCTGCCGTCGGCTGCCCGGACGTGCGCGGCGCGCCACGGCGGCCCGCTGGCGAGATCAAAAGAGGGCTGGCCCACTCGCACAGCCCACTGCGCGGCCGCGTCCCTGAATTCGCCGGGGGTGACATCCGCCGAGGTAAAGGCCAGTTCGCCGCGGCTCGGTGGCGGCGCCAGCCTGGCATGCATCTGCGGAACCATCGCGAATACCTGCCGCAGCGCGGGCTGAATCGTCGCCAGTCCGACGAGCGCGTCAGCGACCGCCTCAGCGGAGATCGCCGGGTCGATCTCCATCCGCACGACCTGGTTGTAGATCGACCGGGCCGGGGCCCGTCCGTCGACGACCAGCAGGCCCTTCTGCGAATCGGTCAGCTGGAGTGTCGCCGGCCCGGTCACGCTATCGGTCTGGACGTTCACCTGCTGCCTCCCCGGCAAGGCCGCATGATGCGACGCCAGCCAGCAACCGCGTTAAGTGTGACGACGGCGTGCGGACTCCCGGCCCTTTCACGGGCCTTCAACTAAGATCCATAAGACCCGTTTTCATGATCTTTTATGCATTCTTGACACCTGGGATCGTAGTTGACAACATTAATCTAGGCAAGATCGATTTTATGGCGATATATCGGAAGCGCCTGAAGCGTAACGCCTGCGAGAGAGTGAACCCTGGGAGATCGCAGTGACCGATGGGACGGGTGAATCCAGTGCACTTGCTCCGCCGCCCGCGCCCCGCAAACCGGGCGCAGGTAAATGGATTTCCCTGTCGCCGCTCCAGCAACAGCTCTGGTCTTTCGACAGGCTGAGCCAGAAGTCAGCCGCCCATAACATCTGCCGCGCCTACCGGCTCACCGGCCCGCTTGACCTGCGCGCGCTCGGCCGCGCCGTGTCACGGGTGGTCGAGCGGCACGAGAGCCTGCAGGCCCGCTTCCCCGGCGGCGAAGACGGCGTGCGGCCGGTGATCGAGCCGGCGGCCGGAAGCCCGGTCTGCTGCGGGGACGTCAGCCAGCTGCCCCGCGCCGAGCGCGAGACTGCGGCAGCGAGGCTGCTGGCAGAGGCGGTCAGGGAGCCCTTCGACCTG
The DNA here is from genome assembly GCA_963725175.1 of uncultured Actinomycetota bacterium. Classification (GTDB taxonomy): domain Bacteria; phylum Actinomycetota; class Actinomycetes; order Streptosporangiales; family Streptosporangiaceae; genus DASUBV01. The sequence goes on along the minus strand of CAVRXH010000006.1, from coordinate 7,169,250 downwards.
GCCGCTGGCCGCTTACTGCGGTTGCTGGCGGTGCGCCTGGGCACCGATGGCCACCTGGTCGCCATCGTGGCGCACCAGATCTGTGTCGATGCCCGGTCGCTGGCGGCAATCGCCGGCGAGATCTCCGCCAGCTATGCGGCCGGCCAGCAGGGACGGCTTCCGGAACTTCCGGAACCGGTCCAGTTCCCCGATGTCGCGGCCTGGCAGCTCGGGCAGGCGCAGCAGGAGCGGTCCGGCCGGGACCTGGAGTACTGGGCGAGGCAGCTGCGGGACCTGGAGCCTCTCGCCCTGCCAGCCGGGCGACCGCGGCCGGGCACCCCCTCCTACCGGAGCAGGGTGGTCACCCGCGCGCTCCCCGCGGGGGCGCGCGGGTCGCTGCGGGATCTGGCAGGCACCAGGGACACGACGATGCTGGCGCTGGCCGCCACGGCGCTCACCGCCGTGCTCACCCGTTACACCGGGCAGGACGAGATCGTGATCGGCACCCCCGCCGACGGCCGCGACGCGCCCGGCCTCGACTCGGTCGTCGGCCCGCTGGCCAACCTGCTGGCGCTGCGCGCCGACCTGTCCGGCGACCCGGAGTTCACCGAGGCCCTTGGCCGGGTCTCGCAGACGGCGCGGGAGGCGATGGCGCACCGCTCGGCGCCGTTCGCGCAGGTGGTCGAGCGGCTGGGCGTCCCCGGCGACGTGAGCCGCAGCCCGGTGTTCCAGGTCGTGCTGCGCATGCTGGATGACACCGGCGAGCCGGCGCTGCGCCTGCCGGGCGTCACGGCGGAGCCGGTCCTCCTGGCCGAGGGCAGCCAGCCGTATGACCTGACCATCAGCGTCGCGGAGCGGGCCGATGAGCTGGAGCTGCGGGCGGAGGTCTCGTCGGACGTGCTGGAGGCCGCGGCGGCCGGGCGGCTGCTGGGCCACCTGGAACGGGTACTGATGGCAGTGGCCGCGGACCCGGCGCTGCGAGTGTCGCAGCTGCCGCTGGTGTCGGGGCGGGAGCGGGAGCTGCTGGCGGAGGACTGGCAGGGGGTCCTCGCGGCCGAGCCGGCCGAACCGGTGCACGCGCAGGTCGCCCTGGTGGCGGCGGCGCATCCGGACCTGGTAGCGGCCCGCCTCGGCGCGGCCGAGCTGACCTACGGGGAGCTGGTACGCCGGGCCAGGCTGGTGGCGGCGTGGCTGCGCGGCGCGGGAACCGGGCCGGGCGACGTGGTGGCGGTGGTGCTAGAGCGGGGCCCGGACCTGCTGGTGGCGCTGCTGGGCGTGCTGAGCGCCGGCGCGGCATTCGCGGTGCTGGATCCGGCGCACCCGGAGCGGCGGCTGGAGCTCGTGCTGGGCGATACGGCCGCCAAGGTCGTCATCGGCTCCGAGCCGGTGATGGCAGGGCTGCCAGGAACCGGATGGACGCCGCTGTGCCTGGAGCGAGAATGGCCGCGGCTGGAGGCACAGGAGCTGCCGGCGCAGTGGCAGGAACTGGCGGACGCGGGCTCGCTGGCGTATGTGCTGTATACCTCCGGGTCCACCGGGCAGCCTAAGGGCGTGCTGGTAGAGCACCACGCGCTGACCACGTTCACGGCCTGGCTGAGCGGGCTGTTCGGGCTGGGCCCGGGTGCCCGGATGCTGCACCACCTGGCGCTCGTCTTCGACTTCGCGATCGGGGAGGTCTTCACCGGCCTGGTATCGGGCGCCACCCTGGTCTTCGTCCCCGAGCGGGACCGGTCCAGCCCGGAGGCGATCGGCGAGCTGCTGGCCAGCGAGAGGATCGTCTACCTGGGCGGCACGCCGACGATGCTCGCGGCCATCCCGCGCCGCCCCGACCCCGAGTACCCCGACCTGAAATACATGGTCGCCGGGGGCGAGGCCTTTCCCGGCGAGCTGCCGAACCGGTGGAACACCGCGCCCGGCCGGCGGTTCATCAATGCCTACGGACCGACCGAGGCCGCGGTGGGCTGCACCTTCTACGAGGTGGACCGGCGGCCCTGGACCAGCACTCCGCCGATCGGGCGGGCGATGCCCAACCGCTATGCCTATGTGCTGGATCCTCACGACAACCTGTGCCCGATCGGCGTGCCCGGCGAGATCGCCGTGGGCGGGCGCGGCCTGGCCCGCGGGTACCAGAACCTGCCGGAGCTGACCAGCCAGCGGTTCTCCCCCGATCCCGTCCATCCCGGCGGCCGGATCTACCGCACCGGCGACCTGGGCACCTGGACCGAGGACGGCCAGATTCGGTTCCTGGGCCGGCGCGATGACCAGGTCAAGGTCAATGGGCTGCGGATCGAGCTCGGCGAGATCGAGTCCGCGCTGGCTGCCCACCCTGATGTCGCCGCTGCCGCGGCCGCCGTCGTCGGCACCGCTGGCTGCGGGCAGCGCCTCATCGGCTACGTCGTCCCCGGCGACGGCCCGCCCCCCGGCGGCGCCGCGCTGACCGGCTTCCTGGCCGACAGGCTGCCCCGGTACATGATCCCCACCCAGTACCAGATCCTGGACAGCCTCCCGCTGACCAGCGTCGGGAAGATCGACCGTCCGCGGCTGCCGGCTCCCGCCCCTGCCGCCGCCGCCCAGGAGTCCCCGCGGACTCCCACCGAGACCCAGGTCGCGGCCATCTTCACGGCCATCCTCGGCTGCGATTCCGTCAGCCGCGACGACAGCTTCTTTGCCCTCGGCGGCACCAGCCTCCAGGCCGCCCGCGCCGTGCTGGAAATCCGCGACCGGACGGGCGCTGAGATCTCCCCCGGTGCCTTCTACGGAACCCCCCTGGTCGCCGATATCGCCGCGGCGGTCGACCAGGTCCTGGCCCGGGACTCGAGCGAGTGGCGATGAGCCCGCAACCTGCCGGCGTGCATCCCGGTCAGGCTTCCTCAGGCCGGCTGGAGGAACTGCCGCCGCCCCCGGCCCTGCCGCTGCGACCGGCTCCGCCAGCTCCCTCTTCCGCCTCCCGCGCGGCTCCGGCGCCGGGCGGCGAACGGCGCACCGCCCGGCTGGAACCGCCCGCCTGGACGGCCCTGCGAGCCAGTGCGGCGCAGGCCGGGATCCGCGCCGAGGTGGCGCTGCTCGCCGGCTACGCCGAGGTGCTGGCCCGGTGGGGCGCGGGCAGCCAGTTCACTCTCGCGACCCTGGTGACAGCCTGGCCGCCGGAGCATTCCGGCGCCGGCGACGACCTCAGCAGCCTCGCCGACGTGCTCCCGGTGCAGATCGACCGCGACGCGGAGATCACGTTCCAGGCCAGGGCGCAGGCTCTTCAGGGCAAGCTGGACCGCGACGCCGCGCACGGCCGCCGCCTGGGCAGCGACGCGCTCCGCGAGCTGGCGCAGCGGCAGCCCAGCCCCGACGACCCGCTGGCCTTCGCGTTCTGCGCGGCGATCGACGCCGCGCGGCCGCAGGCAGCGAGCCCAGCGCACGCGGGCGCCGCGCTGCCCGCCGCGCAGGCCCAGCTGACCCGGCGGCTGCCCGGCGCGTGCGTCAGCGCGGTCTGCGCGGACCAGCGCGGTGGCCTGGAGATCAGTGTCCGGGCCGCGCCAGGGATATTCCCCGAGGGCCTGATCGCCGACCTGACCGCCGCCTACGAGATCCTGCTGGGCCGGCTGGCGACGCCCGGCGCCTTCGGCGAGACCGAGTTCGACCTGCTGCCACAGCGGCAGCGGGACCGGCGAGCGGCGGCCAATGCCACCGCCGTCCCGGTGCCGGAGCGGCTGCTGCCCGAGGCGTTCTGGGCGCGGGTGGCCGCCGAGCCTGACGCGCCGGCGGTACTCACCGCCGGCGCGACCTTCAGCTACCGGGAACTGGCCGACCGGGCGGTCGCCGCGGCGTCCTGGCTGGCCCGCCACCGGGCGGGCCGCGGCGAACTGGTCGCGCTGATCATGCGCAGGGGCGCCGAGCAGATCATCGGCATCCTGGCCACCATGATGGCCGGCGCCGCCTACCTGCCCGTCGACGCCGCCCTGCCCGCCGGGCGGATCGCCTACCTGCTGCGCGACGGCCAGGTTCGCTGCGTGCTGACCAACGCGGGCTGGCCGCCGCGCGGCGGCCAGGAATCCGGCATCGAGGTCCTGGCGCTGGACGCCGCGAGCCCGGCGGGCGCCGTGAGCACCCGCGGCGCCGCGCCGCCTGGTGCCCGGCCTGACCAGCCGGCCCCGGCGGGCGCGAGCCCGGACGACCTGGCCTACGTGCTGTACACCTCGGGCACGACCGGAACGCCCAAGGGCGTGATGGTCAGCCACCGCAGCATCGCCAACGTGGTGACCGACTGCGTCCGGCGCTTCGGGGTCACGCCGGCCGATCGCTTCTTCCAGATCAGCCTGTTCAACTTCGACCTGTCGGTCTTCGACGTGTTCGGCGCGCTGTCCACCGGGGCGGCGATCGTGGTACCCGGTCCGGCCGACGCCACCGACCCGCCGGGCTGGCTGGACCTGTGCGGCCAGCATGGGGTGAGCATCTGGAATTCGGTCCCCGCCATCGCCGGGCTGCTGCACGACCAGGCCCGCAGGGACGGCACGGAGGCGCTGCGGGAGCTGCGGCTGATAATGCTCAGCGGCGACCGCATCCCCCCGGAACTGCCGGGCATGCTGCGCGCGGCGCGGCCTGGCCTGTCGGTCGCCGCGCTCGGCGGCCCGACCGAGTGCACCGTGTGGAACATGTATTACCTGGTCGACGAGGACGACGACCCGGCGCTGCCAGTGCCGTACGGCAAGCCGAACTCCAACAACCGCGCCTATGTGCTGGACGCAGCCGGGCTCGACGCGCCGGACTGGGTGCTGGGCGAGATCTGCGCGGCGGGCACCGGCCTGGCCCGCGGCTACTGGCGGGACGAGGCCAGGACGGCCGATCGGTTCTTCCGCGACGAGCGGCGCGGTGAGCGGCTGTACCGGACCGGCGACCTGGGCCGGTATCTCCCGGACGGGACTATCGAGATCACCGGCCGGACCGACTTCCAGATCAAGATCAACGGCTACCGCGTCGAGGCCGGCGAGGTCGAGACCCGGCTGACCATGATCGACGCGATCAAGCACGCCGCGGTCACCCGGTACCGCGCGCCCGGCGGCGACCGGCTCATCGCGCATCTCGTCGCGGCAGGCGCGGACCGGCCTGACGACGACGAGATCCGGGCCGCGCTGCACGACTACCTGCCGGCCTACATGACGCCGGCCGTGTACCTGTGGCACGACAAGCTGCCGCTGACCCGGAACGGGAAGCTGGACCGCAACGCGCTCGGCGCGCTGTCGCCCGACACCGGGTCACGACCGGGCGCCGCGGGACCGGCCGGCTCCCGGATAGCCGGCTCCGCGACGGGCGGCGCGCGTCCGGCAGCCGGCACAGTCATCCACTGAGGAAGGCGGGGTTCATGACAAAGCAGCCGGGAAGCACGGGCCAGCCAGGAAGCACAGGCCAGCCAGGAAGCACGGGCCAGCCAGGAAGCACGGGCCAGCCAGGAAGCACGGGCACCGGGCCGGACGGGCACGATGACGAGAGGGAACCGTGGCTGGGGCTGATCGCCAGCGCCCTCGGGGCCGAGCTGTCGCTGCCGTCGGTACAGCCCGGCGACCGGTTCCTGACCGTCGGCGGACACTCCCTCGCGGCGATGCGCATCATTGCCGAGCTCCGGGAGCGCTGCGGAGTGCGGCTGACGATCGGCCCGTTCACGACGAACCCGAGCGTCGAGGACCTGGCCGCGGCGCTGGAGAAGGCCGCCCGCGAGCAGCTCAGTGCCGAGGCGGTGGCGGCGCTGGCCGACAGCCGGCGAGGCGGCTAGCCGCATGCGGCGCACAGCTATCGCCGAGCGCGAGTCACCGCTCCTCATCGACCCGTCAGGAGTGACCCTTGAGTAAGCGCCCGCGCATAGCGGTGGTCTTCGAGCGGGGCGCGGCCTCCCCGTGGGAGATCGGCACTGGCCTCGCCGATGTCGGGGACGCCATCTTCCTCGTCTCGGCGAGCAGCTTCTCCGCCGAGGTCCTGCCGCTGCTGGAGGAAATGGGCGAAGTCGTCCAGCTGACCGGTGACCCGGTGAGCGACAGTGCCGTCACACGGAAGCTGGGCGCCGACGGCATCCTGACCTACAGCGAGCACATGCTGCGCGCCACCGCGCTCATCGCCGAGCGGGCCGGGCTGCGTTACCACTCCCCCGAGCTGGCCCGGCTGCTCACCAACAAGGTCGCTCAGCGGCAGGTGCTGCGGGCGGCGGGCGTCGAGCGGGTGCGCAGCCATCCGCTCTACACGGCCGCCGACTGGCCCGAGGCGCTCACCACCGTGGGCCTGCCCGCCGTGCTCAAGCCATGCCGGGGCGCGGCCAGCTTCAACACCAACGTAGTCACCACCGAGCAGCAGGCTCTCGACCTGCTGCCGTCGGCGTTCGCGGTGATGGACGGCTGGGAGGTGGCCGGCGGCGAGCCGGTGCTGACCATGGAGGAGTATCTGCCCGGCCGGCCGTCGCAGCCCTACGGCGATTACGTCTCGGTGGAGAGCATGTGCACCGCGCGCGGTGTGTTCCCGCTCGCCATCACCGGCAAGCTGCCGATGATCAAGCCGTTCCGCGAGACTGGTCACTTCTGGCCCAGCCAGCTCCCGGCCGCCGAGCAGGAGGAGATCAGGCACCTGGTCACCGCCGCGCTGACCGCGCTCGGCGTGCGATCCGGGATCGCTCAGACCGAGGTGAAGCTGACCGCCGACGGGCCGCGGATCATCGAGGTCAACGGGCGGCTGGGCGGTTTCGTGAGCCCGCTGAGCCTGGCGAGCTGCGGCGTGGACCTGGTCCAGCTGGCCGCCAGGCTCGCGGTGGACGATACCTTGCCCCCGCCGGTGCTAGCCCCCCGCGAGGTGCACTACCAGTGGGAATTCATCGCGCCGCTGGCGCCGTGCCGGCTGGAGGCCATTCACGGGCAGCGCGAGGTGCTGGGCCTGCCCGGCGTCGCGAGCTGCCGCAGCCTCCATCCCATGGGCAGGGAACTGCCCGGCGGCGTGCTCACCAGCGAGGTGTTCCTGGTCTCGGGCGTGACCGCCAGCCACGACGACATGATCGCCACGGTCGAGCAGGTCAAGCAGGCCCTCGCCGTCGACCTGCGGTTCGCCGATGGCCTGCGCCGGGTCACCGCCGGCTACCTGCTCACCGAGCCGCTGACCGCGCTCCCCGCCTGATCTCCGCCCTGATCGGGCCAGGCAGGCGCCGGAAGCCGGGCCGGTCAGGCGGTGAGCTCGCGCTCCAGGGGGGTGCGGAACCGGGGCGTGACCCGGACCGGGCCGAGCCAGTCCGCGACCGAGGCGGCCTCCCCCGCGATCGAGGCGACCGCCTCGGCGCCAGCGTCCTCCAGCAGCCGGAACGCGATCTCGCCGTCGCCGCGCTGCGCCCAGCCGCCGACGACCCGGCCGTCCCACCACACCGTGGGGCCGATGTTGCCCGACCGGTCGAACAGGGCGGCGGCGTGGCCGCCGAGGAACCAGTCCCGCTCCTTCCAGCCCATCGGCGTCGGGTCCAGCGCCGGCAGCAGCGCCGCGTAAGGCGCGGCGGCCTCGGGCGGCTCGTCCTGGCCCGCCAGCGCGATCCCCGCCAGCATGATCCCCGGCTGCCCGTCCAGGTCCGCCTCGGCCGTGTCCAGCCGGGCCAGCGCGGCCTTGACCTGGCCCGCGTTCCACCCAGTCCACCATTGCAGGTCCGCGGCCGGCGCCGGGCCGAACCGGTCCAGCCACAGCCGCGCCAGCTCCGCCCGCGCGTCGGCGGCCGGCAGCGGCTCCCCCGGGCCGGCCCCGGCACCGGGCAGCCAGTCACCTGGCAGGTGCCAGCGGAACTGCGTGGAGGTCCAGCCGCCCAGCGGCTCGCCCCGGACGATCCGGCCCTGCGCCGACACCAGGGTCAGCACCCGGCTGGCGACCCCGACCGCGCCGCCGTAGCTCTTGCCCGGCGCCATGTGCAGCCGCTCGCGCAGCCGGGCCTCGGCGCGGGACAGCTGCGCGCCGGTCGACGGGCCGAGCCGCTCCAGGGCGGCCACCGCCGCGTCGCAGGTCTCCGCGAGCCAGGCCGCCCCGTCGGGCGCGATCCCGCCGTCCTGCAGCTCGCGGGCCAGCCGGGCGCTCAGCCGCCTGGCGATGTCATCGGTGGCCGCGGCCTGGATCACCGGGACCAGCGCGGCGGGCACCACGAACACGGTGCGCCGCATCCCGAGCATCCGCACCAGCGTGCGCTCCCGGTACAGCTCGCCGGCCACGCCCTGCGCGGTCACCCCGGCCGTGCGGGCGCGCACCGCCAGGTATACCGACGCCGGGTCGGTGCCGTGCAGCACGGCCACGCCCGCCGCCGCCTGCGCGGCGCTCGCCGCCCGCGCGGACGGGGCGAGGAAATGGCGGGCGGCCAGCCGCGCCCGCCGCTGCGCCGCGCTGACCCGCAGGGATGCCATCTGAGCACTGTAAGGCGCGGCACCGACACCGGAAGCCTCGCCTCGGCCGCCTCCCGCCGGCCCGCCTCTTGCTGTTATCAGCGGGCGCGGCGGGCGGCAGCGGGATGCCGGCGGCCGCATGATGACGGCCGCATGATGACGGCCGCGCTGCCGGCGGGCCAGGTTATGGTGAGCGCGACGACACCGGAGGGAACCCATGGCGCCGCTCAGCCAGGACCGCTATCTCGCCCAGCTTGACGCCAGCGCCGCGGGCCTGGCCAAGGTCGCCGGCGGCGACCTGTCCGCGACCGTCCCCTCCTGCCCCGACTGGACGCTGCGCGAGCTGCTCATCCACGTCGGCCGGGCGCATCGCTGGGCGGCGCTGATCACGGCGACCCGGTCGGCGGAGTTCATCCCGTTCCGGTCGGTGCCCGACGGCAGGCTCCCCGAGGACGGCAGGCCGCAGTGGGTCGGCGCCGGGGCGGACCTGCTGGCCGGCGCCGTGCGCGAGGCCGGCGAGGACGAGGTCTGGGCGCTCGGGCGGATGGAGCCGGCCGGCTTCTGGCCCGCCGGATGTGCCACGAGACCCTGGTGCACGAGGCCGACGCCGTGCTGGCCGCCGGCGGCACGCCGGAGCTGGACGCGGAGATCGCCGCCGACGCCATCGACGAGTGGCTGACGGCCATGTGCCCGCGGCTCTGGGGCGCCGGCGGCGGCGCCGGGGCGCTGCCGCCCGGCCAGGTCCTGCACGTGCACGCGACGGACGCCCCCGGCGAGTGGCTGGCCGGCAACGACGGCGAGGGAGTGCGGGTGACGCGCGGGCATGGCAAGGGCGACGCCGCGGTCACCGGCCCCGCCGCGGACCTGCTGCTGACGCTGCTGCGGCGCGCCCCTGCGGACGGCCCGGCGCTGACCGTGCACGGTGACCCGGCCGTGCTGGCCCGGTGGCTGGGGGCCACCGCGTTCTAGCCAGGAGGGCTCTGGCGCGGGTCGGGCCGGTCCACGTTCCAGTGCCGGGCCACCGAGGCGATCATCGCGCCCTCCGGGACGCCGTGGGCGGGCCCGCGGGCCGCCAGGCCGGCGCCCGGCGCCGCGGTCCCCGACCCCCCGGCCCCTGATCCCCCGGCCCCTGGCGGGTCGGCATCGAGCAGCCAGGCAGCCTGCCGCCCCGCCACCCGCGGATCGGCGCTGGGCGGTTCCAGGGTGAACCGGCTGATCACCCGCTGGCCGCCCTCGAAGTCGCCGTAGAGGACGTCGAGCGAGAGCATCTCCCGGTCGGCGACCGCCTTCGTTATCTCGGCGAACTCCGGGGCCTGCGGGTCGCGCAGGGCGCCCTGCCAGAAGCCGATGTCGCCAGGCGCCACGTACATGTCCCTGGTCTGCGGGACGAACTCTGCCAGCGGCGGCGCCTCCCGCTCGTAATGCCGCCCGACGCGCAGCCGCCAGCCGTGCAGGATGCCCATCCCGGTGCCCGCGTTCCGCAGCGACACCACCATGTAGATCGCCTCGTCGGTGACCACTACGGTGGCCCCGCCGCCCAGCACCCCCAGCCACCTGCGGTCCCCGAAGACGATCTTCTGCCCCGCGTCCTGGAGCCGCGAGTGCATGAGCACCGGCCGCATCCCGGCCGCCCGCGAGGCCTCGGCGATCCGCGCCGCCCGGTTCGCCGACCGCACCGCGGCGAATGTCGCCACCGCCAGCACCAGGGTGCCGACGCCGGTCGCGAGAGCCGAGATAGTGGTCGCCCAGTCCGTCACCTGCGACAGCCTAGCCGCTGGTAAAATCGCCGCCAGCTGGAAGTTCGCCCAGGTTCGCGCGCCGGGGGCGGCGTCTGCCGGGAAATCTTCGCCCGGATGCCGAGCCTGCCACGCCTAGCTGCGAGGTTGCGCATGGCCCGACCAGTACCCGGATCTGGTGGCTGACCAGCCCGCGCGCGGGCGGACTCCGCCGCGCAGGCCGGCCGCGCCGCCGGAGATCACCCCGCCGCCCGGCAGCGGGCTGCGCTTCGGCCCGCCCGGCCGCCCGGTCACGATGCGCAGGACCTGGCTGGACACCTTCGACTGGCGGCTGTACCGGGCCGGGCTGACCCTGGAGCAGGTCACCGGCACCGGCGTCAGCGAGCTGCGGCTGACCGGCCGCGACGGGACGCTGCTGGCCACCGCCCCGCTCGGCTCATCCCCGGCCCGCCGCGGCCAGTCACCCCGCCGCGCGGTGCTCCGCTGGCCCGCCAGGATCGACGCGCTGCCGCCCGGCCTGCTCGCCGAGCAGCTCGCCCCGGTGGCCGGCGTCCGCGCGCTGCTGCCGGTGGCCAGGGCCGCCAGCGTGCTGCACGAGCGCCGGGTGCTGAACGCCGACGACAAGACGGTCGCCCGCATCACCGCCGACCAGCTCTCGGTGACCGCGGCGCGGTCCCCGGCGGCCCCGCCCGCCCCGCCGGGCCGGCACTCGCCGGCCGCGCCTGCCCGGCCCGCGGTGCCCGGCCCCGGCGCGCCAGATCCCGCGGTGCCTGAACGAGCTGCGCCAGGGCCGGCCGTGCCCGGCGGCGCGACGCCGTCCGGCCCGGCCGGAGACCCGGCCGCCGACACCGGCGCCGGGCTGCCGGTCCGGCTGTCGGTCACCGCCGTGCGCGGCTACTCCGCGCAGGCCAGCCGGCTCGCCGCGCAGCTCATCGCCGTCCCCGGCGTGCAGGACGGCGCCGACCCCGCGCTGGAGGCGGTGCTGGCCGCCGCCGGCCGCCGGCCCGGCGACTACTCGGGGAAGATCACCGTCCGGCTCGAGCCCAGGGCGCCGGCCGCCGCCGCGATGGCGGCCGTGTACGCCGCGCTGGCGGACACCCTGGACGCCAACGTGCCGGGAACCATCGCCGACATCGACACCGAGTTCCTGCACGACCTGCGGATCGCGGTCCGCAGGACCCGGTCCGCGCTGAAGCTGACCGGCCAGGTGCTGCCGGACGGGGCGCGGGCCAGGTTCCGCCCCGAGTTCAAGTGGCTCGGCGACCTGACCACGCCGACCAGGGACCTGGATGTCTACCTGCTGAGCCTGCCCGCGATGACCGCCGCGCTGGTCGGCGCCGAGCCCGGCGACCTGGAGCCGTTCGGCGAGCACCTGCGGCGCCGCCGCGGCCGGGCGCACCGCGAGCTGGCGCGCGGCCTGCGCTCGGCCAGGTTCGCCCGGCTGCGCCGGGACTGGCGTGCCGCGCTGGACGATGCCGCCATCCACCCTGGCCGCAAGCCGGCCGTCGCGAGGCTCGCCGCCGACAGCATCTCGGGCGTGCGCGCGCAGGTGCTGGACGGCCGGCGCGGCGATCACCCCTGACTCGCCGCCGACCAGCCTGCACGACCTGCGCAAGCACTGCAAGGAGCTGCGCTACCTGCTGGAGATCTTCGCCTCGCTGCACGATCCGGACCAGCACTGGCGGGCGGTCAGGGAGCTGAAGGACCTGCAGGACTGCCTCGGCGAGTTCCAGGACACCGACGTGCAGCGCGGCGAGATCCGGGCGTTCGCCGCCGCGATGCTGCGAGCAGCGCCAGGCCCCCGCGCCGACCCTGCTGGCCATGGGCGAGATCGCGGCCGGCCTGGCGCGTCAGGCAGCGGCGGGCCAGGGCCGAGTTCGCCGACCTGTTCACCCGGTTCGCCAGCCCGGCCAGCCAGGCCAGGATCACGCCGCTGACCAGGACGGGCTGAGCCGTGAAGATCCTCGCCGCGTACAACATCAAGGGCGGTGTCGGGAAGACCGCCACCGCCGTGAACCTCGGCTACCTGGCCGCCCGCGACGGGTACCGGGTGCTGCTGTGGGACCTGGACCCGCAGGCCGCCGCGAGCTACCTGTTCCGCATCCAGCCGAAGGTCAAGGGCGGCGGCAAGGGCCTGATCAAGGGCACCCGCCCGGTGCCCGGCGCGATCAAGGGCACCGACTTCGACGGCCTGGACCTGCTGCCCGCCGACTTCACCTACCGCAACCTGGACCTGATCCTGGACACCGCGAAGAAGCCGGCCCAGCGGCTGGCCAGCCTGCTGGCCCCGCTGCGCGCCGACTACGACGTGATCGTGCTGGACTGCCCGCCGGGCATCTCGCTGCTGTCCGAGAGCGTGCTGCACGCCGCCGGCCTGCTGCTGGTCCCGCTGATCCCGACCACCCTGTCGGTGCGCACGCTGGACCAGCTCACCGAGTTCACCCGCGGCATCGACCGGCGCCGCCGGCCCGAGATCCTGCCGTTCTTCTCCATGCTCGACCGGCGCAAGCGGCTGCACCGCGAGATCGCCGAGCAGCTCCCGGCACAGCGCCCGGAGTTCGCCCGCGCGGTCATCCCGGCGCTGTCGGTGGTCGAGCGGATGTCGGTCGAGCGCGCCCCGGTCGCCGCGTTCGCCCCGCGCAGCGGGGCGGCCCGCGGCTACGCCGACCTGTGGTCAGAGGCCCGCGCCAGCGCGCCTGGCTCGGCCCGCCCAGCGACAGTGAGCCCGCTTCTACTGCCGCTGTAACGACAGTGAAAGCGGGCTCACTGTCGTTACAGCGCGCGGCCCGGCGTCGCTTCTTGCTGTTATCATCCGCGCGGGACGGGACGGGACGGGACGGGACGGGACGGGACGGGACGCGGCGGGGCGCGGCGGGGCGCGGCGGGGCGCGGCGGGGCGCGGCTGAGTGCGGCGCTAGGCGGGCAGGGCGCGGATGAAGTCGAGCATGGCCGCGCTGACCTCGCCCGGGTGCCTCCTGCTGCACCCAGTGCCCGCAGCCCGGCAGGAAATGCGTCCCGGCGAGCTGGGGCAGCGGCCCGGCCAGCACCTCCGGGGTGCCGCCGAGGAAGCTCAGCACCGGGTCCTGCTCGCCGGCCACGAACAGGGCGGGCACGTCGACGGGCGCGTGCTGCCAGGCGGCGGTCAGCTCCCAGTTGCGGTCCAGGTTGCGGTACCAGTTCAGCGGCCCGGTGAACCCGGTGCCGGCGTACTGCGCCGCCATGGTCTCGATGTCCGCGATCGTCAGCCAGCCGGGCAGCTCGGCGGGCTCGGGGCAGATGTCCAGGAAGCCGCCGCCAGGCGGCACCACGGGCGGCCCGGCCGCCGCTCCCCCGCCGCGCCCGCGGCGGCGCCGGTCCCCGAGGCGGCCGACAGTACCCTCCGGAAGGTGGCCGGCAAGTCGTCAGCGAGTTCCGTGTCGGCAAGGCCTGGCTCCTGGAAGTAGACCATGTAGAAGCCGTCCCCGAGGACAGCGCGCAGCGTCGGCACTGGCGGGGCGCTGCCGCGCGGGTGGTAGGGAACGCTCAGCCCGATGACCCCGCGGACCCGGCCGGGCCGGAACAGGGCCGTGTGCCAGGCCACCGGCGCGCCCCAGTCATGCCCGGCGATCACCGCCCGCTCCTCGCCGAGCGCGTCCATCAGCGCCAGCACGTCGCCGGCCAGGTGCAGGATCGTGTACTGCGCGGGATCGGCCGGCCCGCCGGTCAGGCAGTACCCGCGCTGGTCAGGCGCCACGACGTGATAGCCGGCGGCGGCCAGCGCGGTGAGCTGGTGCCGCCAGGAGTACCAGCTCTCGGGGAAGCCGTGCAGCAAGATCACCAGCGGCCCGGTTCCGGCCTCCGCGATGTGCATCTGAAGGCCCGAGGCGGCCACGGTGCGGTGCTCGACGCCAGGTACAGTCTGTCCGGGTACGTACATGACCGGAGGATAGCCCGGCGGGGCACGGCGGCGCCTGCGCGGCCGTGACGGGCTGGCGACCTAACGTCATACCTCGTCTTTATGGTCGATTGCGCATCCAAAAGACGCGCGCACAGAGCATCCTGTATGCCAGGGAAACGTCTCTCCAAGGGGGCTAGGTGAGTCGCAGGCTGCTTCGGCTGGAGATCCCGGTCTTCCCGGAGCGCATGTGCTTCCGGGTTCATGACCCGGCGATCGATCCGGCGGCGCCCGGCGGTCCGTCGCTGCCCGACGGCTCCCTGATCAGCGCCGGCCGCGAGCAGGTCATCGTCGCGTGCGCGCAGGAGCACCTCGGCGTCCAGCTCACCATCGAGGAGTGGGACGACGCCCCGCCGCCGTTCAGCGACGGGTACGAGGACGAGGCCAAGTGCGTGCTGTACCTGCGCGGCAAGCTCAGCGTCGACATGGGCTCAGGCGGCCGCGCCGTGGAGAGCGTGCGGCTGTCTGGCGGGGTCGGCGACTACGGCGCGCGGGTCTACACAAGGAACCGGGCGGCGGCCGTGCAGCGCTACGCCGAGCTGTTCCAGCTGCACTCCGACCCGCTGGGCGATGAGTTCCAGCAGGCGCGCAAGCGGCTGGAGGGAATGGAGCAGTACCTGCTCCAGATCTGGCGCGAGTCCTGACGCGCGATCCCGGCGCTCAGGAACGCGGGGCTAGGGGTGCGGGGTCAGCGGCATGCTAGAGGTGGCCGAGGCCGTTCCCGACGGTGCCGCGCCGGCCCGCGCGGGCGCGACGGTGGTGCGCTGCGCCGGCGCCTGCCGGCTCTGCCCGACGGGGAACGGGCGCATCGCGTAGATCATCAGGGTCACGGCGGCCGCGAGTGCCAGGGAGACCAGCACGACGGCGGCGCGCGCACGCCCGGCACTGATCAGCGCGGGCAGCTTCGGCTGGCCGAAGCTCATCATCCGGGAGGCCAGCCGGGGGTCCTCGTCGGCGAGCTTGCGCTCCATCTCCTCCAGGATGCGCTGCTCTTCCATCGACAGAGCCATCGCGACACCTCCGGCTACCTGCAGCCGCCCGCCCGTGCCCGCTGCGCTGGGGACGGCTGTCGTTACTCACCTCCGATTCTTTACCCATGCTTTGCTGCCGGGCAAGAGCGAGTCTGCGCTGTGTCCCCATGATCTTTACCCGCCGTGACCGCGGCGCGCGGCGGGTCCGGCATTGCGCGGCGGAGCCGGCCTACCTGAGCGGCCGGAATCCGGCCCGGATCTCCTGCGCGAAGAGCCGCGGCTGCTCCCAGGCCGCGAAGTGGCCGCCCCGGTCGAGCTCGCTGTAATAGATCAGGTTCTGGTAGCTCTGCTCTGCCCAGCTGCGCGGGGCCTGGTAGAGCTCGTCGGGGAAGACGCTCAGGGCGGCCGGGATGGCGACGTCGCTGGCATCGAAGAAGCCGAGCTTGTTCTCCCAGTAGAGGCGGCCCGACGACACCCCCGTGTTCGTCAGCCAGTACAGCGTGATGTCGTCGAGCACGTCGTCTCGCGACAGGTCGCCGGCCTGCTGGCCGCTGAACGCGCCGGTCATCTTCGCGTAGCTGCCCGGGTCGTGGTTGATCATCCAGGCCGCCAGCCCGACGGGCGAGTCCGCTATCCCGTAGAGCGTCTGCGGCTGGGTGCCCATCTCCTGGGCGTAGCCGGTGCCGCTGCCGTAGAAGCTGGCCAGCTGGTCATAGGCGCGCCGCTCCTCAGCCGACAGGCCCGCGGGCGGCGGGGCGCCGGCGGCGGGCCGCCGGCGATCTCCCGCGGGACGGCACGCGGCATGTTGGAGTGCATGCCGATCAGCTCGGGCGGGGCCTGCCGCGCCATCACGTCGGTGACGAGGGCACCCCAGTCGCCGCCCTGGGCGACGAACCGCGAGTAGCCGAGGCGCTTCATCAGCACGGTCCAGGCGCGGGCGATCCGGCCGGTGTCCCAGCCGGTGGCGGCCGGCTTGCCGGAGAAGCCGTAGCCGGGCAGCGACGGGAGCACCACGTGGAACGCGTCCGACGCGCTGCCGCCATGCGCCGCGGGGTCGGTGAGCGGCTCGATGACCTTGAGCAGCTCGATGACCGAGCCTGGCCAGCCGTGCGTGATGATGACCGGCAGCGCGTCCTCGTGCTTCGACCGGACATGGATGAAGTGGATGTCCAGACCGTCGATCTCGGTCATGAAGTGCGGCAGCTCGCTCAGCCTCCAGCGTGTCCCGGCCGTGCCACCCGTAACGTGGCCGGCATCACCGCTGCTTGATTTTAATCGAACGCACGTTCTAAACTGCCAGTCATGCGCTGGCAGTCGCTCGCCGATGAGCCGCCCGCCCTGTTCGGGCGGGAGGCCGCCGGGCGCACCTTCGACACGCCGGGGTTCCGGGGCATGACCTTCTACGAGGTGCACGCCAGGTCGATCATCAACAAGGTCCCCGGCGAGTCCCGGATGCCGTTCCAGTGGACCATCAACCCCTACCGCGGCTGCGGGCATGGCTGCGTCTACTGCTTCGCCCGCCGCACGCACACCTACCTCGACCTGGACTCCGGGCACGACTTCGACTCCAAGATCGTGGTCAAGGTCAACGCCGCCGAGCTGGCGCGCCGGGAGCTGAGCCGGGCCTCCTGGCGCGGCGAGCACGTCGCCATGGGCACCAACGTCGACTGCTATCAGCGAGCCGAGGGCCGGTACCAGCTGATGCCCGGCATCATCGGCGCCCTCGCCGCCGCGCGGAACCCGTTCTCCATCCTCACCAAGGGCACCATGATCCTGCGCGACCTGGACCAGATCGCCGGGGCGGCGGAGGTGACCGACGTCGGGCTGAACGTGTCCGTCGGGTTTATCGATAAAGCGCTTTCCCGGCTGGTCGAGCCCGGCACGCCCGCGCCCAGCCGCCGGCTGGAGA
This sequence comes from uncultured Actinomycetota bacterium, assembly GCA_963725175.1. Lineage (GTDB taxonomy): Bacteria > Actinomycetota > Actinomycetes > Streptosporangiales > Streptosporangiaceae > DASUBV01. Next base: position 7,152,352 of record CAVRXH010000006.1, on the reverse strand, counting down.
CCTGCGCGGCCATCACCGCCCGTGGCCTGCGCTGCGGCGTGCTGATGGGCCCGGTGCTGCCGTTCCTGTCCGACTCCCCCGCCCAGCTCGAGTCCGCCGTGCGGGACATCGCGGCAGCCGGCGCCGCCAGCGTGACCCCGATCGTGCTGCACCTGCGGCCTGGCGCCCGCGAGTGGTTCCAGGCGTGGCTGGGCGAGCATCACCCGGAACTGGCTCCCGCCTACCGCGAGCTGTACGGGGACCGGGCCTACGCGCCGCGCGCCTACCAGCAGCGCATCGCCGCTCAGGTGACCGAGCTGGCCCAGCGCTACCGCCTCGGCGCGGCCAGCCCGGCCCGAGCCCGCCGCCTCACCCCCCGCCCCCGGCCTCCCGCCCCGCAACCCCCAGCCCAGACCCAGCTAGCCCTCCTCTAGGCCCGTCCCCAGCCGACCGGGTCCCCGTCGGCCCGGCCCGGCCTGGGCCGGCGGCCTGGCCGGCCTGGCGGCCTGGCGGCCTGGCAGGCCGGGCATCTTGCTGTTATCAGCGCCTGCCGGGCTCGCCAGCGACAGTGAACCCGCTTCCACTGTCGTTACGGCGTCGGCAGAAGCGGGTTCACTGCTGCTGGCGCGTGTCACTGGGGACTGCCAGACGGCGCTCGACCCTGTCTCACGTCCTGCAGAACGCAGGGCAGCCAGACGGACACGGCAAGGTCTCCCCGGGCCGGCGAGGGCGGGCCGGGCGGCGGGGCTGGGCTAGCTGGCGGAGGCGCTGACGCGGAGGCCGGCGGCCGCCCAGGCGCGGAAGCCGCCTGCCAGGTCGGTGGCCCGGCTGATGCCCAGGTCCAGCAGCGAAGCGGCGGCCAGGCTGGAGGTGTAGCCCTCCGAGCAGACCACGATGACCCGCAGGTCGTGGCTGGCCATCGGGAGCTGAGCGCCCGAGGACGGGTCCAGCCGCCATTCCAGCACGTTGCGCTCGATGATCACCGCGCCGGGGATCTCCCCCTCGGCGGCCCGCTGGGCCTGCGGGCGGATGTCCACGAGCACCGCGCCGTCTTCCGCCTCGCGGCTGGCCTGTTCGGGAGTGACCCGGTCCAGCCGCGCCCGGGCGGCCGCCAGCACCTGGCCGATGGTCTGCGGCGGGGCCTGGCAGTCGGTCGGCTGAGTCGTCATCGGGTCCCTCCTGGCTGACGTGTGGCAGCAGCGCGTGGTCCGCAGGCGTACGGCTGGCGCCTGGTCCGCGCGCCCAGTCCGCGCACCCTGAATTTGCGCGCCGTACCGGCATGCTGCGGCGAAGGCCCCACCCTAGCGGGACCGGCCGTGCGGCGGTGGCCTCCTGGCGACGGCGGCCTATAGCCAGTCGCGGCGCTTGAAGATCACGTACAGGATCGCCCCGGCGCCCACCATGATCCCGGCGGCGATGCCGACGCCGGAGAGGCGGCCGAAGCCGGGATAGGGCACGTTCATGCCGTAGAAGCCGGTCACGAAGGTGGGCACCGCGATGATCGCGGCCCAGCTGGTGACCTTCTTGGTGATGACGTTCATCCGGTTGCCCTGGATGGTGAGGTTGGTCTCCAGGATGGTGGTCACCAGGTCGCGCAGGCTCTCGGTCCACTCGGTCGCGCGCAGCACGTGGTCATAGACGTCCTGGTAGTACGGATGCAGCTGCTCGCTGACGACGTGCAGGTCGCGGCGCATCAGCGAGTTAACGGCCTCGCGCATCGGCAGCACCACCCGGCGCAGCAGCACCAGGCTCTTGCGCAGCTCGAAGCTGCGCCGCTGCACGTACTCGTCGTCGTCGGTGTCGCCGAAGAGCCGGTCCTCCAGGTCCTCGATGGCGCCGTCGAGCGCCTGCACGGCACTGAAGTGCCCGTCCACGATGTGGTCGATCAGCCCGTGCAGCAGGTACCCGACGCCCGCGCCGGCCAGGTCGGGGCTGGCGTCCCAGTAGCCGAGCAGGGTGTCCAGGTCGATGCCGTCGTCCTTGCGCACGGTGATCAGCGCGCGCGGCATGATGAACGCGGCTATCTCGCTGGTGGCCAGCTCGCAGTCACCGGTGTCGAAGCGCACCGCGTAAGCGAGCAGGAACAGGTGGCTGGCGTAGCGGTCCAGCTTGGCGCGCTCGTGCTCGTGCACGGCGTCCTCGATGGCGAGCGGGTGCAGCCCGAACTCGGCGCTGAGCACGGCCAGGTCCTCCCGGCCGGGGCGGTGCAGGTCCAGCCAGACGACGGTGCCGTCGTCGGCCAGGTGCTCGCTGATGTCGGCGACGGGGAAGCCGGACAGCACGAGCTTGCCCTCCCGGTACAGCCGGGTGCGGGCCTGGCACTGGGCGGACAGGGCGCCGGCTAGCGCGGCGCTGGCCGGGGATCCGGTGCCCGCCGGCGACCCGGTGCCTGCTGGAGAAGCACTGCCGGTCGGAGATGTGCCGCCTGCCGGGGACCCAGCGCCTAGCGGAGATGCGGCGCCCGCCGGAGATGCGGCGCCTGCCGGGGGCGCGGGCGACTCGGCACCGGGATCATCGGAGGGGGCCGGGCCGCCATCGGGCGAGACCACCTGTGCCATCTGCCATCACCCCTGCCTGCGCGAGCTGCCGCGCCGGTATTCTCGCCGGCCGGCCCGGCGATGCCCAGGCCGGGGCGCGGAAGGGGGCGCGGAACGGGCAGCGGCCCGCCGGGTGCCAGGCGCGCAGTTACCAGCTCTCGTCCGAGCTCTCCTGGCCCGTTGCGACCAGCCCGGCGGGCGTCATCTCGTAGCGGCGCATGAGCGCCAGCGGCGGTGAGTACGCGTGCACGCTCACGGCGGGCTGGCCAGCGCCGGCGACGTCGTGCAGGTATCCAGGCCCAAACGAGCGCACGATGCCCGCCCGCACCGTCCGGCTGGCGACACTCGTGCGGCCCACCGCGGCGGTGCGCTCCAGCAGCTCCCCCGCCGCGACGGCGAGCGCGCCGGACGCGCCGCCGTGGTCGTGGAAGCCGGTCCGCTGGCCGGGCAGCCAGCTCAGCAGCCAGATCTCGTAGTCCTGGGTCAGCTCCAGCCTGGTGTACCAGCGCTCTCCGGGCGTGTACCTGACGATCTGCCGCCACTGGCCTGGATCGGCGGCGATGGCTCCGGCGAGCCTGGCGAGCCTGGCGGGACTCAGCTGCGCGCGGCCCGGCTGCATGCGACCGGGCTGCATGCGACCGGGCTGCACAGCATCCGGCTGCACAGCATCTGGCTGCACGGGATCCGGCTGCACGAGGCCGGGCGCGGCCGGGCTGAGCTGGGCAGGACGGGGGGCGGTGAGCTGCATTCTATATTTCCAATCGCCATAGTCGAGATTGGAAGAGTACACCTGCCGGGACCGGCCGCGAGAGCGGCCGGCGATCCCTGGTCACGAGGGCGTAACGAGCGGAACTAGAGTGGTCTGCCGTGGGAGCCCAGCATCCGGACGCAGGCCGGCCAGCGCCCGACCACCTCACCGTCCGGACGGTCGCGATCCGTGATCCCGGCGACCTGCTCGCGGCGCTTCCGGCCCCGGCCACGGTGGCCTGGCTGCACGACGGCGATGGCATGGCCGGCTGGGGCGAGGCGGCCCGGCTGACCCTCCCGGCCGGGACGGACCGGTTCACCTCGGGCGAGAAGTGGCTGCGCGAGTTGTGCGACAGCGCCAGGGTCACTGACGAGGTGGGCGCGCCGGGCACCGGGCTGGTCGCGCTCGGCAGCTTCACTTTCGACCCGGCCTCGGACGGCTCGGTGCTGGTGATCCCGCAGGTGCTGCTGGCCCGCCGGGACGGCCGGTCCTGGCTGACCACGGTCGGCGAGGGCGCGGACGGCGAGGCCGCCGCGCTGAGCCCGGCCCTGCGGGCGGCGCTCAGCGCCGGCGCCCCCGGTGCCGGCACCCGCGCAGGCACCGGCACCCGCGCGGGAACCAGAGCAGGGCCGGGCACCGGAACGGGCACGGGCACCGGAACAGCCGCCGCTGGCCGAGGCCAGCGGGCTGCGGTGGAGCGACGGGAGCCTGTCCGCCCCGGAATGGGAGCAGGCGGTGGCCGCCGCGGTACGCCGGATCCGGGCCGGCGAGCTGGCCAAGGTGGTGCTCGCCCGCGACCTGCACGCGATCACCCCGGCCCCGATCGACGTGCCCGCCCTGCTGGCCAGGCTCGCCGCGCGGTCGGCGGGCAGCTACACGTTCGTGGTGGCCGGGCTGGCCGGGTCAAGCCCGGAGCTGCTGGTCCGCCGGGAGGGCAGCTCGGTCAGCTCGCTGGTGCTGGCCGGCACGGTGCCCAGGGGCGGCAGCCCGGCCGAGGACGATGAGCTGTCAGCCAGGCTGCTGTCCTCCGCCAAGGAGGCCGAGGAGCACAGGTACGCGGCGGAGTCCGTCGCCGAGGTGCTCGCCCCGCTGTGCGAGCGGCTGGAGGTGGCGGCCGGGCCCGCGCTGCTGCGCCTGGCCGACGTGCAGCACCTGGCCACCCCGATGCGCGGGACGCTGGCCAGGGACGCCTCGGCCCTGACCCTGGCCGCGCTGCTGCACCCCTCGGCCGCGGTATGCGGGACCCCGACGGAGACGGCGATGGAGGTCATCCGCGAGCTGGAGGGCATGGACCGGGGCCGCTACGCCGGGCCGGTGGGCTGGGTGGATGACCGCGGGAACGGCGAGTGGTGCATCGCGCTGCGCTGCGGCGAGATCAGCGGCGCGCATGCCAGGCTGATCGCCGGCTGCGGCATCGTGGCCGATTCCCGGCCGCCGGCCGAGCTGGCCGAGACGGTGGCCAAGTTCCGGCCGATGCGCCAGGCCCTGGAGGGCTGAAGCTCGGGGGCTGAAGCTCGGCCCAAGTCACGGGACCGGGGCCGGCGGCAACGGCCCGTGCACGGTCACCGCGGGCCCGCTGCCCAGATCGCCCTGGTACCCCCGCCTGGACCCCTGCACAGCGATTCAGCGACCACGGAGAGTAACAAAAGTGGGCCCGCCGTTGACCTGCGGAAAACGGACTCCCCGGAGCAGCCTGCGCACCTCAGGGCCACGTTCCGGTCACATTGTCACAGCACGGTTGCGGTTCTGTAACCGCTTTCGATGGCTTCGTCCGGCTGGGTGGACAGACAGCGCGTGGCTCGTGTAATCACTAAGAGTTACCGGTAACGTGCCTGAGCCGCATGTCAGGCCAGAAGGAGCTTGCTCATGAAACCTCTACCCCAGCGGCTTGCCGCGCTCACTGTGGTGGCCCTGGCCGCCACGGGGCTCGCAGCCTGCGGGAAGTCTTCGTCCTCGGGGAGCTCGTCGGCGGCCAGCTCGAACACGCCGACCCCGGGCGGAACGCTGCACGTCGTTGCCGCCAGCGGCCAGGACCACTTTGACCCGGTCTCTGCCTACGGCACCTGGGACTACATGATCGAGCGCGCGTACACCCGCCAGCTCGTGAGCTACCCGGATGTCAACACCACGGCGCTGGGTGACGCCGGCTGGCTGAAGGACACCACGCCGGCCGCCGACGTGGCGACCGTCGTTCCCACCACGGCGAACGGCGACATCACCGACAACGGCACCACCTACACGTTCCACATCAAGCCGGGCGTGGACTGGAACAACGGCCGCCAGGTCACCTCGCAGGACTTCCTGCGGGAGTACAAGGCGTTCGCCAACCCGATCGCCCCGGTTGGCAACTCCGGCTACTTCATCTCGACGATTACCGGGTTCGCCGGCTACTTCAACGCTGAGACGAAGTACTTCGGCAACAAGGCGCACAAGCCGACCGCGGTGAACATCGCCAACTACCAGAACACCCACGCCATCTCGGGCATCACGACGCCGAACTCCTCGACGATCGTGTTCCACCTGACGCAGCCCGCGGGTGACTTCCTGGACATCCTGGCGATGCCCTTCAACTCCGCGCGCCCGGTTGAGTACGACGGCTACCTGCCGGACAGCAACCAGATGCGCGAGCACATGATGTCCGACGGGCCGTACAACATCACGTCGTACACCCCCGGCAAGCAGGTCGTGCTGACCAGGAACAAGTTCTGGAAGCAGTCGACTGACCCGCTGCGTCACCAGTGGGTCAACTCGATCGTGATCACCCTGGGCCAGACCAACGCCACCACCCAGGTGGACGAGCTCAAGGCGACCACCAACGGCTCGGGCTCGCCCGAGGACCTGATGATGGACACCTCCTTCCCGCCGGACCTGATCGCCGGGATGCTCGCGTCCAAGAACCCGAACTTCAAGCTGTGGCCGTGGAGCAACACCAACCCGTACGTGGTGTTCAACCTCCGCAGCCCCGACTCCGGCGGCGCCATGGGCAAGCTCAAGGTGCGGCAGGCGATGGAGTTCGCGATCAACAAGTCGGCCGTCCAGAAGCTGTTCGGCGGCCCCGCCGTTGCCAAGGTCATCAACACGGCGATCCCGCCGGGCAACGTGGGCTACCAGCCGATCACCCTGTACAACACGCCGAACAACCAGGGCAACGCCAGCAAGTGCAAGACCCTCCTCTCCCAGGCGGGCTACCCGCACGGCGTGACCCTGACCGACCTGTACATCAACGACAGCGTCAACACCGCGCTGTTCCAGTCCGTGCAGGCCAGCTTCGCCGCGTGCGGCATCAAGCTGCAGGGCAAGTCCGAGCCGATCTCGAGCTACTTCGTGACCCTCGGCAACGCCCCGCAGAACAACAAGCCGAGCCAGTGGGATGTCGCGCAGCCGGCGTGGATCCCCGACTACTTCGGCGACAACGGCCGTACCACCGTGCAGCCCTTCTTCCAGACTGACTGCGCGCTCAACACGATCAACTACGGCTGCTACAGCAACAAGACGGTGGACAGCGACATCGCCAAGGCCCTCAAGGCGCCGAACGCGACCGCTGCCGCGCCGCTGTGGCACCAGGTTGACCTCATCGCCCAGCAGGACGCGGTGATGATCCCGCTCATCGACCAGTTCGACCCGATCTTCAGCAGTTCTCGCGTGGCGAGCCCCGGCTCGTCCACGGTGCTGTGGAGCCCGAACATCGGCCAGACGGACATCACCAACATCTACATCAAGAAGGCCGACCAGTAAGCATGGCCTAGCGCAGAGCCCGGCCGGGGTACGCCCTGCATATCCCGGCCGGGCTCAAGCGTAGGAACGATAGGAATGATCCGTACCCGGACAGGGGTACTGTCTGGGCACGGGGGCTTTTGAGGCGGCAGTTGCTTACCAGCCGCGAGACCTGTAGGTTTCGTACAATTTATGAGCATATAGGCCCATTCGGAGGCATGCATTGAGCCTGCTCGAGGTAACCGACCTGCGGGTGAGCTTCCCCACCGCCGACGGCGTTGTGAAAGCGGTCCGCGGGGTCTCCTTCAACGTCGACACCGGGCGCACGCTCGGCATCGTCGGTGAGTCCGGCAGCGGCAAGACCGTGCTGACCCAGACCCTGCTCGGGCTCGCGCCCGGCGGCGAGGTGTCGGGCCAGGCCATGTTCGACGGGGCCGACCTGCTGACCCTGCGGCCCGAGCAGCTCCGCCGGGTCCGCGGCGCGGAGATCGCGGTCATCTTCCAGGATCCGCTGACCAGCCTGCACCCGCTCTACCGGGTGGGCTGGCAGATCTGCGAGATGATCCGGTCGCACGACAAGTCAGTGACGAAGAAGCAGGCCAGGGAGCGGGCCATCGAGCTGCTGGCCAGGGTCGGCATCCCCCATCCCAAGCAGCGGGTCAACGACTACCCGCACCAGTTCTCCGGCGGCATGCGGCAGCGGGCCATGATCGCCATGGCGCTGGCCCTGACCCCCAAGCTGATCATCGCCGACGAGCCCACCACCGCGCTGGACGCCACGGTCCAGGCCCAGATCCTGGACCTGCTGATCCGGCTCCAGCAGGAGTCGGACACGGCGCTGATCATGATCACCCACGACCTCGGCGTGGTCGCCGACATCGCCGACGACGTCCTGGTGATGTACGCCGGCCGGGCCGCCGAGAAGGCCAGCAAGCACGACATCTTCTACGAGCCGCACCACCCCTACACCAAGGGCCTGCTGGAGTCGATCCCGAACAGCTCGGCGGCCGGCGAGCGGCTCAAGCCGATCACCGGCCAGCCGCCCAGCCTGATCAACCTGCCATCTGGCTGCGCCTTCCACCCCCGGTGCGCCTACGTCATGGACCGCTGCCTGACCGAGGAGCCGCAGCTCATCGCGGTCGGCGCGGCCGGCGAGCACCGGTCGGCCTGCTGGCTGCCCGCCGACGCGGCCGGCACGGCGGAGGAGGCCGAGGAGCTGCGCAAGCGGGCCGTGGTGCCAGGGCCGGCACGACGCCGCCGCCAAGGTCGCCGCCAGCATCGCGGCAGCCCCTGAATCCGAGGGAAGCGTGATCGCATGAGTGAGACGCTGCCGCGCGACGCCGCGAACTCGTGGCCGACCGAGGCTGACCTGGACGATGACGTGCTGGTGCGCGTCGACAACCTGGTCAAGCACTTCCCGGTCAAGGGCGGCGGCCTGATCAGCCGCACGGTCGCGCAGGTCCAGGCGGTGGACGGCGTCTCGCTGACCATCGGCCGGGGCCAGACCATCGGCCTGGTCGGCGAGACCGGCTGCGGCAAGTCCACGCTGGCCCGGTGCGTCGCCGGGCTGATCCCGGCGACCTCCGGCAAGATCACGTTCGAGGGCAAGGACATCACCAACCTGTCCCGGCGGCAGATGCAGCCGTTCCGCCGCGAGATCCAGATGATCTTCCAGGACCCGTACGGCTCGCTGAACCCGCGCCGCCGGGTCGGCTCGATCATCGGCGACCCGTTCGCGGTGCACAAGACCGCCACCGGCGGCGAGCGCAAGAAGGCCGTCCAGGAGCTGATGGAGCGGGTCGGCCTGAACCCCGAGCACTTCAACAGGTACCCGGCGGAGTTCTCCGGCGGCCAGCGCCAGCGCATCGGCGTCGCCAGGGCGCTGGCGCTGCGGCCCAAGCTGATCATCTGCGACGAGCCGGTCTCGGCACTGGACGTGTCGATCCAGGCCCAGGTGCTCAACCTGCTGGCCGACCTGCAGCAGGACTTCGGCCTGTCCTACCTGTTCATCGCGCATGACCTGGAGGTCGTGCGGCACGTCAGCGACTCGGTCATCGTCATGTACCTGGGCCGGATCGCCGAGGCGGGCCCGAAGGACCCGGTCTACGACTCGCCGCGCCACCCTTACACCAACGCGCTGCTGTCGGCCGCGCCCGCCGCCGACCCCGAGGCGGCGGCCACCCGCCAGCGGATCATCCTCACCGGCGACGTGCCGTCCCCGATCAACCCGCCCGCCGGCTGCCGGTTCCACCCGCGCTGCCCCAAGGCGCAGGAGATGTGCGGCCAGCGAGACCCCGCAGCTGGAGGTCAAGGCGGGCGACCCGGTGACGCACGTCACGGCCTGCCACTTCCCGGTCCTGGATGGCGAAGTCCTGGCCCGCGCCGGCCGTTCCGCAGGAGGGCAGTCGCGATGAGCATCAGCGAGCTTGAGTTCCAGGCCAAGACCGTCGAGGACACCGGCGGCATCGCGATCCAGGGCCGCAGCCAGTGGTGGCTGACCTGGCAGCGGCTGCGGCACGACAAGATGGCCGTGGCCTCGATGATCGTCATCGTGCTGATCGCGGCCTGCGCGATCGCGGCGCCGCTGTTCGCCTCGCTGGCCGGGCACTCGCCCAGCGCCGTGTACCCCAACACCGGCCTGTCGGCCAGCGGCCAGCCGGTCGCGCCGGGCAGCCACTTCTGGTTCGGCACCGACGAGCTCGGCCGCGACCTGTTCGTCCGGATCATCTACGGCGCGCAGATCTCGCTGTTCGTCGGCATCGTCACCACCCTGATCGGCACCGTGGCCGGCGTCTCCGTCGGCCTGATCAGCGGCTACTTCGGCGGCTGGGTGGACGCGGTGCTGGCCCGGATCATCGACTCCGTGCTCGCCTTCCCCTACATCGTGCTGGCGCTGTCCCTGGCCGTGGTGTTCGGGCCCAGCCTGCCGATCGTCATCGCGGTCATCTCGTTCTTCTCCTGGGCCGGCATCTCCCGCGTGGTCCGCGGCCAGGCGCTGTCCATCAAGGAGAAGGAGTACATCGAGGCGGCCAGGTCGCTGGGCGCCGGGCCGTGGCGGATCATGTTCATCGACATCCTGCCGAACCTGCTCGCCCCGGTGCTGGTGCTGGCCACGCTGTCCATCCCGGCGGCCATCGTCTTCGAGGCCACCCTGGACTTCCTGGGCCTCGGCGTGCAGCCGCCGACGGCGAGCTGGGGCAACATCCTGGCAGGCGCCCAGGCCTACTACGACGTGGCCTGGTGGTACCTGGTCTTCCCGGCCGCTGGCCCTGGTGATCACCACCATCGCCTTCAACCTGCTCGGCGACGGCGTGCGGGACGCGATGGACCCGCGCACCGAGCGCATCTTCGCGGCCGGCAAGGCCAGGCGCGCCAGGCGCAGCGCCGCCAGGTCCGCCCGCTCCGGCCGCGGCTCCGGCCCCACGGCCGCCAGTCCTGACCCGTCCGCCCGGCCCGACCAGCCGCCGACCGCCTGAGGATCCGACCACCATGGCACTCACGCGCTTCCTGATCCGCAGGATCCTGTCCGGCATCGTCGTCCTGTGGCTCGTCAGCACCCTGGCATTCTTCCTGTTCTTCGCCAGGAACCCGGAGATCGTCGCCCGCCAGCTCGCGGGCCGGGCGGCCACCTCGCCAGATCATCGCCGAGGTCACCCGCAACCTCGGCCTGAACCAGCCGATCCTCACCCAGTACTGGCACTTCCTGGACCGGCTGGTGCACGGCAACCTGGGCCTGTCGTACTACAACGGCGGGGTCACCGTGGCCTCCATCGTCGCCAGGGACCTGCCGCGCACCGCGTCGGTCCTGGTCGGCGGCGTGGTGCTGTGGCTGATCGTCGGCCTGGCGGTCGGCATCCTGAGCGCCACCAGGGCCCGCAGCCTCTTCGACCGGCTGGCCACCGTCGGCGTCCTCGTCGGGCTGTCCATGCCGACGTTCGTGCTCGGCGAGGTGCTGCTGCTGCTGATCTACCTACCGCTGAACGAGCACGGCTACCACTGGATCAACACCGGCTACGTGCCCCTGACGGCCGGGATCGGCCCGTGGGCCGGGGCGATGATCCTGCCCTGGGTCACCCTGGCCACCGTCCAGGCCGCCGTCTACACCCGGCTGTCGCGCGGCTCGCTGCTCGACACTCTCGGCGAGGACTACATCAGGACGGCCCGTGCCAAGGGCCTGAGCGAGCGCCGGGTGGTCTACCGGCACGCGCTGCGCGGCGCGCTGACCCCGGTGGTGTCCCAGCTCGGCATCGACGTCGGCTCGCTGCTCGGCGGCGTGGTCGTGGTGGAGACGGTGTTCGGCGTCGGCGGCCTGGGCCAGGATGCGGTCACCGCCATCAGCAACGGCGACCTGCCCACGATCCTCGCGTTCGTGCTGCTGGCGTCGGCGTTCGTGGTCTTCGCCAACATCATCGTCGACCTGCTGTACTCGGTCCTCGACCCGCGCGTCCGGATCACCTAGCCAGTCTCGGCAAGCAAGGGAGCCCCCGGCGCGGGCCGCCGCCGGGGGCTTCTCGCTATCGCAGGGCGGCCAGCGCCGCGGCGCGCAGCCGGGCACGCAGCGCCGCGCCGTCCGCCCGGCTGGTCCGCAGCTCGGCCAGCCGCAGCCCGGCCCCGGCGAGCACGGCGGGCAGGTCCCCGGCGGTCTCGATCCGGGCATAGGGCAGCCCGGCGGCCGCCGCGAGATCGGGCACGCTGGTGCCGTGCGGGGTGCCGAAGACGCGCTCGAACGGGCCGGGGAACGCCGCCTGCTCCAGGTCGGAGAAGATCCCGCCGCCGTCGTTGTTCACCACGATCAGGCACAGGTCGGGCAGCGGCTCGTCGGGGCCGGTCATCAGCCCGGCGCTGTCGTGCACCAGGGCCAGGTCGCCGAGCAGCGCCGCGGCCTGGCCGCCGCCGGCCCGCTGCCAGGCCAGCGCCGCGCCGGCGGCAGACGACACCAGCCCGTCGATGCCGCTGGTGCCCCTGCTGGCCAGGATCGCCAGGCCGTCCCTGGGCCGGGCGTGCCGGTCCAGGTCCCTGGCCGGGAGGCTGGAGGCTGCCCACAGCAGCGCGCCAGGCGGCAGCAGCGCGGCCAGGTCGCGGGCCAGCCGGGGCTCGGTCAGCGGGCCGCCAGGGCCGCCTTCGTCCAGCACCTTGCCCGCCGCGTCCTGGCAGGCGCTCCCCGCCGCGTGCCAGGACTCCAGCCACGGCGACGGGCTGCCCGCCGGCGGGGCGCCGGCCAGCGTGATCGCGCCGGCCACGTCGGTGGCGCTGCGGGCCGGGTCCGCCCAGCGCCCGGCGCCCTGGGCGAGCACCACGTGCCGGGCGGCGGGCTGGCGCAGGAAAGCGAGCTGGCCTCGGGTCAGGCCCGCGCGGCCCGCGCTGACGATCACCTCGGGCCGGTGCCCGCCCAGGAACGGCCCGGACTCCAGCAGGTACGGGTAGCCGGGCACGGCCGCCGGGCCGCGCCGGGCGCCCGAGGACGGCTCGGCCAGCAGCGGCCAGCCCGCCCGCTCGGCCAGCTCGACCAGCGGCCCGGCGTCAGGCACGCCGTCGCCGCAGACCACCGCGCCGCGCGGCACCCACGGCAGCTCCAGCGTCCCGGCGGCCGGGCCGCCAGCACCGCCGCCCGCCGGGACCGCGCGAGTCCACGGCGCGCCGCCGGGCCGCCCGGCCAGCCCGGCCGCCAGCGTCCCCGCCGCGGCCAGCGCCGCCGGCCCGGCCGCGTCGCCGGCACCAGGCACCAGCGGGTCACGGAACGCCAGGTTCAGGTGCACCGGCCCCGGCGCCCCGCCCGCCGCGCCGCTGGCCAGGGCGTGCGCCCGGCAGGCCAGCGACCGCCAGTACCCCGCCTGCGCGGTGCCGGCCCGATCACGCCATCCTCGGGCACGCCCACCTCGCAGAACCAGCGGACCGCGCCTCCGTACAGCTTGACCTGGTCGATCGTCTGGTTCGCCCCGGTGCCGCGCAGCTCGGGCGGCCGGTCCGCGGTGAGCACGAGCAGCGGCACGAAGGACTCGTCGGCCTCGATGACGGCGGCGTGGAAGTGCGCGGCGGCGGTGCCCGAGGTACAGACCACGGCGACCGGCGCGCCGCTGGCCTTGGCCAGCCCGAGCGCCAGGAACGCCGCCGACCGCTCATCGGCCCGCACGTGCAGCCGCAGCCCGCCGGGACCGCCGGTCACCGCGGCCTCGTGCAGTGCAGCCTCATACAGTGCAGCCTCGTACAGGGCCATCGCCAGCGGCGCGCTGCGCGATCCCGGCGCCACCACCGCCTCGCGCAGCCCGCAGCGCAGCAGCTCGTCGGTGAGGACCGCGGCCAGCGCCGTGGCCGGGTTCATCGCTGCCCTGACGCGGCCCGGCGCGGCACCGGGGGCAGCGGCACCGGGGGCAGCGACACCGGAGGCAGGCCGAGCTCCCGCGCGGCGGCGGCCATCCGGTCCCGCCACGGCCCCGGCGCGGTCTCCCACCTGGACAGCTCCGCCGGGTCGGCGCCCGCGCGGCGGACCGGCAGCAGCCCGCCCGACTCCGCGAGCGGCTCGGCGGTCACGTCGCCGGTCAGCAGCGACATGGTGGCCAGGCCGCAGGCGTAGTCCAGCTCCGGGAGCGCCGCGGCCAGCGCCACCCCGGCGGCCAGGCCGACCGAGGTCTCCACGGCGCTGGAGATCACCGCCGGCAGCCCGCAGGCCGCCGCGATCTCCAGCCCGGCCCGCACGCCGCCGAGCGGCTGGGCCTTGATCACCACGATGTCCGCCGCCCCGGCGGCGCGGACCGCCAGCGGGTCCGCCGCGCGCCTGATCGACTCGTCGGCCGCCAGCGGCACGTCCACCAGGCGGCGCAGCGCCGCGAGCTCGGCCAGGGTCGCGCAGGGCTGCTCGGCGTACTCCAGCCCGAAGCGGCGCAGCGCGCGCAGCATCGAGGAGGCGGTGCGCACGTCCCAGCCGCCGTTGGCGTCGACCCGGATCTTCCCGGCCGGGCCGAGCGCGTCGCGGACCGCCTCGACCCTGGCCAGGTCCTCCCCCGGAGCCTGGCCGGGCTCGGCGACCTTCACCTTGGCCGTGCCGCAGCCCGAGGCCGCGACGATGGCGTGCGCCTGCTCCGGGCCGAGGGCGGGCACCGTGACGTTCACCGGCACCGCGGCGCGGACCGGGGCCGGCCAGCCGTCGACCGCCGCCTCCAGGGCGCAGCACAGCCAGCGGGCGCACTCGCGCGGCCCGTACTCGGCGAACGGCGAGAACTCGCCCCAGCCGCCGGGCCCTTCCAGCAGCGCGCCCTCGCGCACCGTGATGCCGCGGAACCGGCTGCGCATCGGGATGGCGAACGAGCGCGCCGAGCGCAGCAGGTCCGGCCACAGCGGCGCGGCACGCGCCAGCAGCGCGGCCTGCCCGGCGGGCGGCGGCGCGCTTGCCCCGGCCGGCATCCTAGGGACGCCGGGGGAACTGGCTGAAGTCCGGCGCGCGCTTGCCGACGTAGGCGTCCCGGCCCTCCTGCGCCTCCTCGCTCATGTAGTACAGCATGGTGGCATCGCCGGCGAACTGCTGGAGGCCCGCCGCGCCGTCGGTGACCGCGTTCAGCGCGCCCTTCAGCATCCGCAGCGCCAGCGGCGACTTGGCCAGCATCTCCCTGGCCCAGGCGACCGTCTCGGACTCCAGGCCGGCCAGCGGCACCACCGTGTTGACCAGGCCCATCTGCTGGGCCTCCGCCGCGCTGTACTGGCGGCACAGGTACCAGATCTCGCGGGCCTTCTTCAGCCCGACCGTGGCGGCCAGCAGCGACGAGCCGTAGCCGGCGTCGAACGAGCCGACCCGCGGGCCAGTCTGGCCGAACACCGCGTTGTCCGCGGCGATGGTGAGGTCGCAGCAGACGTGCAGTACGTGGCCGCCGCCGATGGCGTAGCCGGCCACCATCGCGATCACCGGCTTGGGCGTGCGGCGGATCTGCACCTGGAGGTCGAGCACGTTCAGGCGGCCCACGCCGCGGGCGTCCACGTACCCGTCGTCGCCGCGGACCCGCTGGTCGCCGCCCGAGCAGAACGCCTTGTCCCCGGCCCCGGTCAGGATGATGACGCCGATCTCCGGGTCGTCGCGGGCGATGTCGAAGGCCCTGGACAGCTCGAACAGGGTGGCCGGGCGGAACGCGTTGCGCACCTCGGGCCGGTTGATGGTGATCTTGGCGATGCCCTCGGCGGTCTCGTAGATGATGTCGGCGAACTCCTGGCCCTCCGCCGGGCCTGATGCCTTCCAGCTGACCGCGCTGCCGTTCGTACCGCCAGCCACTCGTTACCCTCCAGTGCTCGGCTGATCTGCCCGGATTAACCTTACGACCGTGACGTCCCGTCCCCTGCACGCGGTCCTGCTCCCGCCCGGGCCCGGCGGCGGGCGGCTGGCCGGCCTGCTCGCGGCCGCGCTGGACGGGACCGGCCCGGCCATCCTGCCGCTGGATCCGGCGCTGCCCGCGGCCCGGCTGGCCGAGCTGCTGGCCGCCTTCGGCGCCCGATGCCATGATCGCCCCCCAGGGCACGGAACGGGGCTGCGCTCCCGAACCGGGCCGACGGGCCGGCCAGGGCGTCGCGCCGGACACCGCGGTGGTCATCGCGACCTCCGGCTCGACCGGGTCGCCCAAGGGCGTGGAGCTGACCGCCGCGGCGCTGCGCGCCTCGGCGGCGGCGTCGCTGGCCAGGATCGGCGCCCGGCCCGGCGAGCGCTGGCTGTGCTGCCTGCCCGGCTTCCACGTGGCCGGGCTCCAGGTGCTGGTGCGCTGCCTGCTGGCCGGCGCGGAGCCGCTGGTGGCCGAGCGGGCCGGGCCGGCCGAGATCGCCGCCGCGGCCAGTTCCGGCGGGCGCGTGCACGTGTCCCTGGTGCCGACCCAGCTCCGCCGCCTGCTGGACGCCGGGGCGCCGCTGGACGGCCTCGGCACCATCCTGCTCGGCGGCGCCGCGCCGCCGGCCGGCCTGCTGGCCGACGCCGCGGCGGCGGGCGCCCGGGTGGTCACCACCTACGGGATGTCGGAGACCTGCGGCGGCTGCGTGTACGACGGGGTTCCGCTGGACGGCGTCCGGGCGCGGCTGACCGGCGGCGGGCTGATCCAGCTCGCCGGCCCGGTGCTGTTCTCCCGGTACCGGCCGGGCGGCGGCGGGCCGGATCCCGGCGGCTGGCTCACCACCTCCGACCTGGGCGCGCTGGATGAGCGGGGACGGCTGCGGGTGCGCGGCCGGGCCGACGAGGTGATCAACACCGGCGGCGAGAAGGTGGTGCCGGGCGAGGTGGAGGCCGTGCTGGGAACCCTGGCCGGGGTCGCGGACGTTGTGGTGATCGGAACGGCCGACCGGGAGTGGGGCGAGGTAGTGACGGCAGTCATCGTTCCGGCCGATCCAGGGGCGCCGCCTGACCTGGCTGACCTGCGCGAGCGGGTCAGGGCCGAGCTGGGCGGGGCGGCCGCGCCGCGCCGGATGCGGCTGCTTTCCGCGCTGCCGATGCTGGCCTCGGGCAAGCCCGACCGGCGGGGGCTGCGCATGACCGTGGAAGAATAGGGCAACAGTGAGCCCGACAAATTAGACACCCTGGGACGACTTCGGGCGCAGAATAGCTGCACGGGAACATCTGGCCGTGCTATGCGTTACAACATAGTGCGCGTACCTGCGACTGCCAAGTACGCGGACAGGCCAAGTGACAGCGGCCGGCGGCTCCGGCCTCGATCCCAGTGCCCCGCCCCAGGACGTGGTGAGTGGCGCATGCGCGATATGCGCCAGCGAAGGGAGGTGCCTCATGCCAAGGACCGCGGCAGCCGTGGCCCGCAGGCAGGACGACGAGGCGACCATTGCTCAGCTGGACGAGCTGATCAGCCGCGGCCGCGGCCAGGGTCAGCTCTCCCTGCCTGAGCTGCGTGCTGCGTTCGAGCAGGCGCGGATGTCCCCCACCGACGCGCGCTCCATCATCAGGGAGCTGACGGAGGCCGGCGTGCAGCTCGGCAACGAGGCCGCCGAGGCGCCCGCCAGCCCGGCGCCCGCCGCCGCCCGGCGCGGCGCGGCCCGCAAGGGCACCCGCGCCGCCGACGCCCGCGCGGCCGAGCCGGCCGAGCACGCCGAGAGCGAGATCGCCGCGGTCGCCGACAGCCTCGGCGCCCTCACCGAGTCCGACCTGGATGACCAGACCTCGGTCATGGGCGACTCGGTGCACACCTACCTCAAGTCCATCGGCCGCCGCAGCCTGCTGACCGCCGCGGAGGAGGTCGACCTCGCCAAGCGCATCGAGGCCGGGCTGTTCGCCGAGCACAAGCTGGGCACCGAGACCGGGCTGGCCCGCCGCTACCGCGCCGACCTGGAGCTGGTCGCCGCCGACGGCCGCCGCGCCAAGGCGCACATGCTGGAGGCGAACCTCCGGCTGGTGGTGTCGGTCGCCAAGAAGTACAGCGACCGCGGCCTGTCCCTGCTTGACGTGGTGCAGGAGGGCAACCTCGGGCTGATCCGCGCCGTGGAGAAGTTCGACTACACCAAGGGCTACAAGTTCTCCACCTACGCGATGTGGTGGATCCGGCAGGCCATCCAGCGCGGCTTCGCCGACTCCGCGCGGACCATCAGGCTGCCCGTGCACGTGCTGGAGATGCTGAGCAAGCTCAGCCGGGTCGAGCGGGACATGCACCAGCGGCTCGGCCGCGAGCCGACCCCCGAGGAGCTGGCCGTCGAGCTGGACCGGACCCCGGACCAGATCGAGGAGCTGCTGCGCACCAGCCGCCAGCCGATCAGCCTGGACTCCACCATCGGCGAGGACGGCGAGACCAGCATCGGCGACCTCATCGAGGACGTGGACGCGCCCGAGGCCTCCGAGCTGGTGGACCGGCAGCTGATGGCCGACCAGCTCAGGCACGCGCTGGACGCGCTGACCCCGCGCGAGGCCACCATCATGTCGATGCGGTTCGGGCTGTATGACGGCAACCCGCACACCCTGGACGAGATCGGCAAGGCCCTCGGGCTGACCAGGGAGCGGATCCGCCAGCTGGAGAAGCAGTCCCTGTCCAAGCTGCGCCACCCCAGCCGCGCCCAGCCGCTGCTGGACTACGCCAGCTAGGCAGCGCCAGGAAGACCCGCTCTCGAGCCGGGCCCCGGCACCACCCGCCGGGCCCGGCTCGCCTGCTGCCGGCCGCGAAGCCAGGCCGATGAGATAACGCGCCCGCTAGCGTCTCCATCAGCAGTGCGCACATTCCCGAGCCGAGGGAGATCCTGATGGCAGATCCGGCCACGCCGGCGCAGCCGGCCATCGAGCAGCGACCCGCCGTGCCCTATGCCGCGATCCCGGTCACCGTCACCATGGCGAGCTTCCCCGCCGCCGCCGACGCCTGCTTCCCCGAGCTGCTCGGCTGGCTGGGCGCCAGCGGCGTTCAGCTCGCCGGGCCGCCGTTCATCCGGTACCTGGTGGTGCACATGGAAGCCGAGCTGGAGGTCGAGTTCGGCGCGCCGGTGGCCGGGCCGGTCCCCGCCAGTGACCGGGTGCGCGGCGGGGAGCTGCCCGCCGGCCGGTACCTGACGCTGGTGCACACCGGGCCGTACGACGGCCTTATCGCGGCGAACGCGGCGGTGCAGGACTGGGCCGCCGGCAACGGCATCACGCTGGAGAGCTCGGCGGGCGGCCACCGGTTCGCTGGCCGGGTCGAGCACTACCGCACCGACCCGCGGGCCGAGCCGGACCCGGCGAACTGGCAGACCGAGGTCGCCTACCTCATCGCCCCCTGACACGCCTCCCGCGCCCGGGCGGTGCTGTCCCTGCTGTGCTGCCCTTGCTGGCGGAGCTAGCCGTTCACGCTGTAGGAATACGTGCGCGCCCGGAAGCTGACGAAGAGGCCGATCATCAGGATGAGGACGAGCAGCCCGACGGCCACCCCGATGTAGCCGAGGATCAGGCCGGCCAGCGCCAGGCCGTCGCCGTTCTCGCCAGTCTGCCGGATCTGGCGGCGGGCCATGTGGCCGAGGATGATCGCCGGAATCCCGGTCAGCAGCCAGCAGAACACCTGAGCGCCGGCGCAGATGATCGCCGCGATGGCGAGCTGGTTCGTGCGCGGCTGCGGCAGTGCCTGGCCGGGCGGGACCGGTCCCCAGCCCGGTGCCGGATAACCTGGCTGCGGCGCGCCTGGTGACGTCATTGCCCCCGCCTCTCGCTCGATCCCCCCGGGATCTGGCTCTCATCATATTTTGAGCGGAACGGGCGTGATACTGCGTGCTCGTCCCGCAGGTGCGCGCCGAGCGGGTCGGTGTCGGCCAGGTCCGTGCCGAAGTCGCCGCCCGGGCGGCGCAGCACGGTGTGCGCGTGGTTGCCGTCATCGGTGGTGTCGTACTCGATGAGCAGGGCATCGCCCTGCACCCGGTAGTAATGCCGGGCGCCGGGGGTCAGCGGCCCCTCCCAGGCGAAGTGCAGCTCCCCCGCCCGCGCCCTGGCCGCCTCGCGGGCCGCCAGCCCGGCCGGCAGCCGGTCCAGGTAGACCGCGACGAGCTGGTCGAGCAGCGCCCGCGCCGTCGGCCCGAGGCCGCCGGCGGCGATCCCGGCCGGCTCGATGCGCGGCCCGGCGTCCGGGCGCCGCGCGGTCCTGATGTCGCCGGGGGCCTCGCTCGCCACCACGGCGGCGGCCCGGCCATCGGGGCCGAGCGCGTCCATCAGCTCGCGGACCAGGTCCTCCTCGGCGCCCAGCGGACGGCTGACCGGGCGCCCGGCATAGCTGACCTGCGCCGGGTTCGCCCCGAGGAACACCGGGGCAGGCGAGACCTCCTCGCCGCTGACCGTCATCGTCACCGACAGGTGGTGGCCCTCGAACCGCCATGACCACGGCTCTCCGCCGCCGGGCTCGCCGAACACCGCGACGTAGTAGTCGCCGCTGTGCCGGCCCCGCCGCCAGCCCTCGCGCCGGTCCAGCACCTCCTCCAGGCTCTCGATGATCATGGCGGCGGCGTAGGCGTGCTCGCTCAGCCCGGTGGCCAGCAGCCGGTGCGCGGCCTTGCGGGCCGGCCCGCTCAGCCCGGCCAGGCAGGCGCCGGGCCGCGGCCGGGGCCGGTACTCCAGCCAGCGCCGCGCGTCCGCCTCTTCAAAATGCAGGGCGGCCGCCCGCTGCTGGCCGTCGTCCAGGCTGCCCAGCAGCGCCGCCGCCGCCGCGCGCATCTGCGCGGCCAGCGACTCGCCCGTCATGGCTGCACCGTCATGGCTGCGTCAGGATCAGCGGGCCGCTCTCGGTGATCGCGACCGTGTGCTCGACGTGCGCGGCGCGGCTGCCGTCGCCGCTGCGCAGCGTCCAGCCGTCCGGGTCGACCCGGTAGCTGTCATGGCCGCCGGCCATGAACCACGGCTCGATGGCGATGACCAGCCCGGGGCTGAGCTTCAGGCCCCGGCCGGCCCGGCCGTCGTTGGGCACCGACGGCGACTCGTGCATGGTGTGGCCGACGCCGTGCCCGCCGAAGTCGGTGTGCAGGCCGTACCCGGCCGCCCTGGCGACGGCACCGATCGCGGCCGAGATGTCGCCGAGCCGCCCGCCGGGCACGGCGGCGGCGATGCCGGCCGCCAGCGCGGCTGCGGGCCGCCTCGATCAGCCGCAGGTCCGCCGCCTGGCCCCGGCCGATGGTCAGCGAGATCGCCGCGTCGCCGGTCCAGCCGTCCAGCACCGCGCCGCAGTCCACGCTGAGCAGGTCACCGTCCCGCAGCCGGTAAGGGCCGGGGATGCCGTGCAGCGCGGCGTCGTTCACCGACGTGCAGATGACGGCGGGGAACGGGGAGTGCGCGAAGCTCGGCTGGTAGCCGAGGAACGGGGAGGTCGCGCCGTGCTCGGCGAGCACTCCCCTGGCGACCTCGTCCAGCTCGCGCAGGGCCACGCCGGCGGCGGCGCGGGCGGCCACCTCGGCCAGCGCGAGCGCGACCACCCGGCCCGCGGCCCGCATCGCCTCGATCTCGCCCGGCGACTTCAGCTCGACCACGGGCCTCCCTTTCCCGCCGGCCCGTGGCGCGGCGTCAGCCGCGCGGCGGGCCGGCCGCCAGCTCCCGATCCCAGATATAGGGGGTGGCGCGCGCCAGCGCCGTGAAGCCCAGCCGGGTCAGGATGGGCTGGCTGGCTGGCAGCGCGTCCACCTGAACGTACCGGTAGCCGCGGGCCGCCGCCAGCGCGGCCCTGCTGGCGGCCAGGGCCCGGTACAGGCCGCGGCCGCGGCCTGTACCGGCACGGTGCCGCCGCCCCGCAGGCCGACGAAGTCGGTACCGGGCGGGAACTCAGGACGGGCGGCGATCTGCACCGACGGCGGGTCGTCGCCCAGCCGACCCTCCAGCGGCCGGGAGCGCGTCACCGGGCCGTCGGCCTCGACCAGCGCGCCCGGCTCCGGCCTGGCGCTGCGGCGGATCTGGGCATCGAACCTGGCCAGCGTGCTTGTGTCCTTCATCGCCCGCCAGATCGCCGTCGCTGGGGCCTGCCGCGCAGGTCCTTTATGTTGTCTGATCGAGTTGTCGGATCGTGGTGCGAGGAGGTGACAGATGTCCGGTGATGTCCGGTTCGCGATCATCGGGACGGGCTTCGCGGGCCTCGGCGCCGCGATCGCGCTGCGCCGGGCCGGCTTCCGCGACCTGGCCATCCTGGAGCGGGCCGCCGACGTCGGCGGGACCTGGCGGGACAACGCCTATCCCGGCTGCCGCTGTGATGTGCAGTCCAACCTGTACTCGTTCTCCTTCGCGCCCAACCCCGGCTGGAGCCAGACCTACCCCTCCCAGCCCGAGCTGCGGGCCTACCTGCGGGATGTCGCGGCCCGCTTCGGCGTGCTGCCGCTGGTCCGGTTCGGGCACGAGGTCACCTCGGCAAGCTGGGACGAGGCGGCCGGCCGGTGGCGGATCGCCACCACCGGCGGACTGCTCACCGCCCGGTACCTGATCGCCGGGACCGGCGCGCTCACCGAGCCCCGGCTGCCTGCCATCCCCGGCCTGGACGCCTTCGGCGGCACCGTCATGCACTCGGCGGCGTTCGACCCGGACTGGTCCCCGGACGGGCAGCGGGTCGCGGTCATCGGCACCGGGGCCTCGGCGATCCAGATCGTGCCGGAGATCCAGCCGCGCGCCCGGCAGGTCACCGTGTTCCAGCGGACCCCCGCCTACGTGCTGCCGCACGACAACCGGCCGGTCACGGCGCGGGAGCGGCGGCTGTACGCGCGGCTGCCGCTGACCCAGCGGGCATCGCGGGTCGTCACCTACTGGAAGCGCGAGGCGCTGGCGGTCGGGTTCCTGATGCGCCCCGACCTGCTGGCCAGGGCGGAGGGGCTATGGCGCCGGCACCTGGAGCGGGCGATCGCCGACCCGGCGCTGCGCGAGCGGCTGACCCCGGACTACCGGCTGGGCTGCAAGCGGGTGCTGCTGTCCAACGACTTCTACCCGGCGCTGGCCGCGGGCAACGCGGCGCTCGTCACCGACCCGGTGACCGAGGTCCGGCCAGGCGCGGTGGTCACCGCGGGCGGCAGCTACCCGGCGGACACGATCATCGCGGCGACCGGGTTCCGGGTGACCGACAACCCGATGTTCGGCCGGATCACCGGGCGCGGCGGCCGGACGCTGGCCTCGGTGCATGACCAGACCTACCTGGGCACGGTGCTGCCGGGGTTTCCCTGCTTCTTCCAGCTCACCGGCGCGAACACCGGCCTCGGGCACACCTCGATGGTGCACATGATCGAGAGTCAGCTCGCGTTCGTGGTGGACGCGATCCGGAAGGTCGAGGCGGCCGGCGGCGGCACCTGCGTGGTCAGGCCCGACGTGGCCGCCGCCTGGAACGCCCGGCTGCAGCGCAAGCTGCCCGGCACCATCTGGGGCTCGGGCTGCTCCAGCTGGTACCTCGATGACCGGGGCCGCAACCTGGCCCTGTGGCCCGGCTTCACCTTCAGCTACCGCCACCGGACCCGCCGGTTCAGGCCCCGCGACTTCATCATCGCGCCGCCGGCCTGACGGCGTGCTCCGGGGCGGCCGGCGGGACGGCCACCTCAGGCATCGGCCGCGCGGGTGCCGCCGCCGGCCAGCAGGCCACCGCGAGCAGGATCAGCAGCGGCCCCGTGCCGGGATCGGTGCCCTGCCCAGTCGCGATGCCGCCGAAGTCCTGGCCGATCGCGAACATGGCGAGCGCGGCGAGCCCGCCCGCGATCAGGGCAGGACGGACGGCAGCCGGGATGAGCGCTCCGGCCGCGACGGCCGCGAACAGCACCGCCAGCGCGACCGGCACGCCCAGGCCGCCGCGGCCGGCTGCGCTCGCCGCCCAGTGATCGAGCGCGGCGATCCAGCCCGGCTCCCCCGCCGCCTGGCCGCCGATCGCGGCTCGCAGCGCGCCATGAGCCGCTACCTGCGGCTGGAACATCAGCAGCGCGAAAGAGCCCCAGAGCACGGCCCAGGCCAGCCGCGCGCGGCGGCCCAGGGCGCCGCGGTGTGGAGTGCCGGGGTGCGAGGTGCCGGGGTCAGGCTCGGAGGCGCCGGGGCGCGGCGGCCAGGCGAGCACCGCCACGACCGCGTAAAGCAGCGCGGCGCCGGGCGCGCCGGTGACCGGGCTCGCCGAGCCGGCCAGCAGGCCGCCAAGGCCCTCGCCGAGGAACCAGACCGCGAGCGCCCAGGCGATCGTGCCCGCGAGCGCGGCGCGGGCGGTGCGCCGCCACAGCAGGCCAAGCCCGAGCAGCAGCTGCACGGTCGCGAACACCGCGTTAGCCAGCGCGGCGTGCGGCTCGATGAGCTGGCCGGCGCCGGTGACCGCGCCGGAGACGATCGCCGGGCTGCCCATCCCGGCGGGCATCAGCACGCTGGTCACGAAGCCGCGGCCGAACATGAACGGCTGGAACTGAAGCCCGGCGTCCAGCAGCCAGATCAGCCCGAGCCCGGCCTGGAGCCAGCGCCGCGGCCCGGCCGCGGCCCGGTCGGCGGCCCAGGCCGCCAGGCCCGCCCCCGGTCGCCTGGCGACGAGCTGGGACTGCGCCGAGGCGGGCAGGAACAGGGTCGCGAACGCGGCCAGGCCGCCGGCTGCCACCAGCCACAGGCCGGGCCCGCCGCGCACGGCCATCATGGAGTCACCGCCCAGCGACCGCAGCGTGGCCGACAGCCGCATCAGCAGCCAGGCGGCGTAGCCGAGCACGCCCGCGCCGGCCACCCCCGCCACCCAGCGCGACACGGTGCCGCCCCGGATCAGCTGCCAGCCCGCCGCCCCGGCGATGAGCACCCCGGCGCCTGCCAGCAGCCGGCCGTTCAGCCCGCGCACCCCGGCGACGCCGACCAGGCCGGCGAAGATCTCCGCCCAGGGCAGCAGGCAGCCGGCCACCACCGCCGCGCCGCCCGCCAGCGCCGTCAGTCCTACGGCACCGCGCCAGGTGCGCAGCGCCCCGTGTGTCATCGCGGTCATCGCGATCCCCTCCTGCCTGGGGCCCGCCGTGACGGCGGGCCCCAGGCCCGTTACTAGTGGCGGACCGAGAAATACAGGAAGAGGTTGGTGACGATGTTGCCGGTCACGCCGCTCTTCTTCGGGGTGCGCTGCAGCCGCTGGAGCTCACGGTCGCTCTTCGCGTGGACGATCTTGCTCCACGCTGAGCGGCTGCTCACCCCGACGACCACGACGTTCCACCATTCGGCCTGGTGGCCGTTGGCGGTGGCCACGATGTGGCTGTGCGGCGGCAGCGGGAAGTCGCCGGTGCCCTTCCCGAGCACGGCGGACAGGTCGATCGTGGACGGGTGGTCGATGCAGCGCCCGGCGGTCGGGCACTGCAGGGTGGACCTCGCCGGGGTGAAGCCGAGCGGCACCACGACGTACAGCGGGTCGAAGCTGGCGGCGGGCGTCTGGGTGTAGTCCGAGCCCGCCTCGCACTTGCTCGCGGCGTGACTGGCCGGCGGAGTCTTGCAGCTGAAGTTCCTGGTGTACCGGAACGTCACCGTGTGCCCGTCGTACCAGCCCTTGGTGGTGCCGACATGCCGGCCGTGGCCGGATGCCATGGCCATGCCGGCCAGGCGCCGCCGGCGAGGCCAGCGCGGTGCCCGAGGCCACCGCCAGCCCGGCCGCGAGCAGCCCGGCCAGGGCAAGCCCGGCACGGCGAGTGCCGGTCAGTGCCCCCTGCCTGGTTCGTGTCATGGACCCTCCCTCGTGGCGGGCGCACCTGGTGGCGCGCCGCTCCGGGAGGGGATTCGCCGCCGCGGCCGTGCCGGATTGGCGCGACCTCGCGGGGCCGGATTGGCGGGGTCCCGCGCGGGCCGGACGGCGGCCGGCGGAAACCCGGCAATCCGGGCCCATTGATTCGCCGTTACCCGCGAGTTAAATTGACGGCAGCCTGGCTCGCCAAGCTCATTATCGGCTCAAGAAAAGGGGGCCGCATGAGTGCGACCGCTGCTGATCCGGCCATCCGGCGGGGCTGGTCCTCGTCGCTGTGGAATCGCCAGCTCGACGGCTATCCGAATACCGCGCCGCGAGTGGCCTACCTGGCCATTACCGTGCTGGCCACCATCATGCTGTACTACGAGCTGTACGTCGGCACCTCGGTGGCCACCCTGCTGCTGCCCGCGCTCGGGATGAGCTTCACCTTCTACGTGACCGCGCTGGCCTTCGGGAACCTGATCGGCGCGTTCGGCTCGCTGTTCGCCGGGCTGGCCGACCGGCTCGGCCGGTCCAACCTGGTGGTGTTCGGGCTGCTGTTCACCGGGGTCTTCACCGCGTTCGTGCTGCCCGCCGCGCCCAGCAAGTGGCCGTTCGTCATCGAGACGTTCGTGGTCGGGCTTGTCGAGGGCATGTGCCTGGTCGCCACCCCCGCGCTGATCCGCGATTTCTCCCCGCAGGTCGGCCGCGCCGCCGCGATGGGCTTCTGGACCGCCGGCCCGGTGGCCGGCAGCCTGGTGGTGGCCATCGTGGCCAGCAACACCGTGCCCGCCGTGGTGCGTGACACGCACTTCTGGACGCACGAGTTCCGGATCTGCGGCGTGGCAGGGCTGGTCGTCTTCGTCATCGCCTTCCTCTTCCTGCGGGAGCTGTCCCCGCAGCTGCGCGACCAGCTCATGGTGACGATGCGGGACCGGGCGCTGATCGAGGCGCGGGCCAAGGGCATCGACGTCGAGGCCGCGCTGCGGCACCCGTTCCGCCAGCTCCTCAAGGCCGACGTGCTGGTGTCCGCGCTTGGCGTCGCGGTGATGCTGCTCTCGTACTACACCGCTGTCGCCTTCGGCGTGATCTACCTGGCGACGGTCTTCGGCCTTTCCACCAAGAACGCCAACGGCCTGGGCAACTGGAACTGGAGCTTCAACATGGCCGGGGTCATCGTGGCCGGCCTGCTCGCGGACTGGTTCCGGGTGCGCAAGCCGTTCATGGTCATCGGCGGGGCCGGCGCCGCGGTCATGCTGGTGGTGTACCTGGAGCAGGCCGGGCACCATCCGTCCTACTACACCCTCGCGCTGATCCTCGGCTTCGGGGCGCTGTTCCTCGGCGCCGCCTACACCCCGTGGATGGCCAGCTTCACCGAGACCGTCGAGGCCCGCAACCCGGCGCTGACGGCGACCGGGCTGGCCATCTGGGGCTGGATCGTCCGGGTCGTGGTGTTCGCCGCGTTCCTGATCATCCCGGCGATCATCTCCTCGGTGACGCCGCTGGTGAACTACGGCAGCACCGTCGCCACCTACGCCGCCCAGTACAAGCCGGAGCTGGCGTTCGCGGCGCAGCACCCGCAGGTGGTGGCCAGCGCGCAGAAGTACCGGGTGCAGCTCGGCAACGCGGTGAAGCTCGCCCCCGAGCTGGCCGTCATCCAGGCCCACCCGGCGCTGTTCGCGCAGCTCGCCAAGTACGCAAGCCCGGCGTCGATCCCGCCGGCGCTGGCCGCGCGGGCGGTCGCCGCGGCCGGCGGCGGGGCGAAGGGCACGGCGGTGCTCGGCGCCATCGCGGCCAACCAGCAGGCGATCACCGGCGTGATCGCGGCCGGCCCGCAGCTCCAGGCCATCGCCCCGTACGCGGCGCAGCTCAAGGCGCTGGCCAAGGTCCCGCCGGCGGCGCTTGCCTACCTGAAGCAGCACGGAGCGGCGGTGCAGAAGGCCTCGGCGCAGACCGCCGGGCAGTGGAAGACCTGGTACTGGGTCTGCTTCGGCGGGATGGTGTTCTTCCTGCTGTGCATCCCGCTGCTGCGCGGCCGGTGGAGTCCCGCGGCGGCCCGCCGCGATGAGCGGGAGCACGAGGCCATGGTGGCCGCGGAGCTGGCCAGGCTGGGCGGCTAGCGGGGAAATGGCGGACGCCGCCGTCTCGGAACAAGCGGAATCCGAGACGGCGGCGTCCCGTAACGTATGAGAACGTGGCCGTTCCGGAAATGGACGGTCATCGCGGCATCTATCCGGGCGGGCCGCCCCGGCTGGCGCCACCGCCAGGGCCGTCGCGCCCGGGCGCTCCGGCGCGGCGGCGTATCGCATCCCCGTTCGCCGTCAATTGAATAATAGCGCAGCATTCTCATTTACGCAATTGCGCTTATTGATTTGACCAGCGCGGCATTTCCCGGCCTAGAATTCATCCGCCGCTCTTTCCCCTGCCGCTTTCCCCTGACCGGAGTTACTCATGCCCGCTGATAACGCGCGCCCCAGGGTCGGCAGCCGCGCTTACCGCCTCTATGTGGCCGCGCAGGTGTCCTCGCTGTTCGGCACCACCATGGGACTGGCCGCACTGTGGTGGCTGGTGCTGCACACCGGGCACGGCAGCGCCTTCGACCTGTCCGCGGTGGAGGCCGCCCAGTGCCTGCCGCTGCTGGTGCTGTCCCGGCGCGGCGGCACCCTGGTGGCCCGGCTGGGCTCGGCCAGGTCGCTGGCCCTCACCCAGGGCCTGCTGGCCGCCGTCACCCTGGCCATCGCGATCCCGCTGCTGGCGGGCTGGATCACCGTCTGGTACCTGACGGCCGCGTCGTTCGCGATCGGCTGCGTCCAGTCCGCCGACCTGCCGGGACGGCAGATGTTCATGCTCGACCTGCTCGGCGAGGCCGAGCTGCGCC
Source organism: uncultured Actinomycetota bacterium (assembly GCA_963725175.1). Taxonomy (GTDB): domain Bacteria; phylum Actinomycetota; class Actinomycetes; order Streptosporangiales; family Streptosporangiaceae; genus DASUBV01. The sequence continues at coordinate 7,124,431 of CAVRXH010000006.1, read as the reverse complement.
GGGGCGCGTCGCTGTACTCCGCGATCCTCGGGCTGAGCCGGATCGCCGGGCCCGCGGTCGCCGGGGCGGTTATCGCGCTGGCCGGCGAGGGGCCGGTGTTCGTGATCGACGCCGCGTCGTTCCTGGTGGTGGTCGTCGTGGTGCTGCGGCTGCGCGGCGAGGCCGTGCACGCCGCCAGGCCAGACCCGGACGCGGCGCCCAGCGCGCGGCGGTTCCGCTGGGTCCTCGACCTGCCGCCCGGCATCCAGCTCTGCGCCGCGCTTGCCGTGCTGATCGGCGGCCTCGCCTACCAGTTCGCGGTGGTCAACCCGCTGATGGCCACCAGGGCCTTCCACCTCGGCGCGGTCGGCTACGGCCTGCTGGCCACCTTCCTGGCCATCGGCGGCATCGCGGCCAACTACTGGTCATCGCGGCGCGGCGACCCCCGGCTGCGCGAGGTGGTGGCCTGGGCCGCGCTGTACGGGGTGGCGGACATCGCCGCCGCGGTGGCGCCGGCCGCCTGGGTGTACTACGCCGCCATGATCGCGATCGGCGGCCTGCTGGCCCTGTTCACCTCGTCCTGCGGCGTCTACGTCCAGCAGCACGCCTCCCCCGCGCAGCGGCCGCACGCGGTCAGCGCCTACAACGCCGGCTTCATCGGGTTCGTGCCGTTCGGCGCGTTCGTGGTGGCCGCGATCGCCGCCGCGGCGGGCCCCGGTGGGCGCTGGCCGGGCCGGGGCTGGCCGTGCTGGCCGCCGCCGGGGCGGCGGTGCTCATCCGGCAGCGGTCGCGCCGGGCGGCTCCGGCCCGAACGAGTCCAGCCTGAACCGCACGTGCAGCTGCAGCGCCTCCAGGAAATGCCGGGCCTCGGCGTCATTGCCGTCGTAGACCAGCTCCCAGCGGTGCGTAGTCCCGGCCTCGTCCTCCCAGCTGACCATCGCCTTCATGACCGCGATCTACCCGGCGGCAGTGTCCCCATGCGCGGTCCCCCTGCGTGCCGCCCGCCGCCATGCGGGAGAATCCCGCCATGCCCGGAATAACGGTACGCGCGGCGGTGCCCGCCGACCTGCCCGCCATCGCGGTCATCGCGCGGGCCACCGACAGCGGCCAGGAGTTCGCCGGCGCCGACCCGGCCTACGCGATGTTCCTGATGGAGCACGGCCGGCTGGTGGTGTCGGCGGCCGGCGCCGGCGGGCCGGTCACCGGCTTCGGCGCCACGCTGCGGTTCGGCTCAGGCGAGCGGGACGTGACCATGCTCACCGACCTGTACGTCGACCCGGCGGCGCACGGCGGCGGCGCCGGCCGGGCCATCCTGGACGAGCTGTGGGGCGGCAGCCCGCGCCGGATGACCTTCGCCAGCGCGCACGAGCACGCGCTGCCCCTGTACACCCGGTTCGGCCTGGATGCCTGGTGGCCGCTGCTGTACCTGGACGGCTCCCCCGCCGCCGTGCCCTGCCCGGACGGGTGGGACGTCGCGCAGTGCTCCCCGGCGGAGGCCGGGAAGCACGAGCTGGCCTGGACCGGCGCGGACCGCACCGCCGGGCACCGGGCGATCGCGGCCCGGCCGGGCGGCCGGTCGGTGCTGGCCAGCCGCCACGGCGTGCCGCTGGCCGCCGCCTCCGCCGGCGGCGCCGGCACCGAGTACGGCCTGGCCCACCTGGCGATGGCGCCGGGCGGGGACGAGCGGGACGAGATCTCGCGGGACGCCGTCCTGGCCGTCGTGGCGTCGCTGACCCCGGCGGCCGGGACGGCGCGGGCGTACCTGCCCGCGCCGCACCCGGCCGTCCGGCCCCTGCTGGCGCGCGGCTGGCGGGTGGCCGGCTACGACATGTTCATGGCCACCGACCCCGCCCTGCTCGACCCGCGGGCCGGCCTCCCGCACCCGGGCCTGGCCTAGCCGGCAGCCAGGCAGCGTGACAAGCCGCCGGGCCGGCCGGCCAGGTGGCGCGGGCTAGGCTGGCCGCCGGAGCCGGTCGGCTTCGTGATGGTGAGCTGGAACGCGGAACCGCAGCCGCCGGAGATCATCGGGCCGTGGTTGCCCTAGCCGTCCTGCCGGGCTGCTGCCGGGGAGCCGGGGCCAGTCAGACCGTCCGCTGGTAGCCGCGGAGGGTGACCATGGACAGCGCGACCAGCGCCGCCGCCAGCGCCAGCAGCCAGCCGCCGCGGGCCGCGACGGCGCCCCAGTCCGCGCCCGCCGACAGCGCGCCGCGCGCGGCCTGCACCGCCCAGTTGACCGGGTTGGCCGCGGCGATGGCCTGCATCCAGCCGGGCATCAGCGGCCTGGCCATGAACGCGGTGGACAGGAAGGTCAGCGGCAGCAGCAGGAAGATGCTGAGGCCGATGATGCTCTCCCGCTGCCGCAGCGTCATGCCCATCGTGTTGGACAGCGCGCTGAACGCGATGCCGATCAGCGCGGCGGCGGCCACCAGCGCGGCCGGGCCGCCGGCCCGCCGGGTAGCTGGCCCCGGCCGCCCAGCCGAGGGCCACGATCACCACCGACTGGAAGGCCACGGTGACCGCCTGCACGATGACGCCGGCGTTCAGGATCGCGGCCCGGCTGACCGGCGCGATCAGGAACCGGTTCAGGGTGCCGCGCTCGATCTCCTCGATCACGCCCATCCCCGACCACATGCTGGCGGACACGGCGTTCATCACGACCACGCCGGGTACCAGGTAGTCCAGGTAGGTCGCGGTGCCGAAGCCGGGCAGCTCGACGATGCGCCGGAACAGGCTGCCGAACAGGAACAGCCAGATCACCGGCTGGGCCAGGGTGATGATGACGACGGCGGGCTGGCGGGCCAGCGCCTTGAGCTGGCGGTGGGCAAGCCACCAGGTCTGCGAGATCACGGGGTGCCTCCGTTGCTGGTCGTGGTGAACCGGTGCCCGACGTGCCGCAGGTAGACGTCGTCGAGCGAGGGCCGGGCGACGGTGACCGCCGTCACCGGGAAGCCGGCGGTGTCGAGGGCGGCCAGGACGGCGGGGACGGCGGCGGCGCCGTCGGCGGCCCTGGCGCTGACCGCCCGGCCGCGCACGGTCACCTCGCCGGTGCCGGGCGCCCGGCGCAGCGCCTCGCGGACGGCCTGCTCCTCGCTGGCGCCGGCCAGCTCGCGGCGCAGCTCGACGTGCACCGCGTCACCGCGCAGCTCGCCCTTGAGCTCGCCGGGCGTGCCCTCGACGACCACCTTGCCGGCGTCCACGATGGCCAGCCGGGCAGCAAGCCGGTCGGCCTCGTCCAGGTAGTGGGTGGTCAGCAGGATGGTCAGGCCATCGGCGGCCAGCCGCCCGATCTCCTGCCACAGCGCGGTGCGGGCCTCCGGGTCCAGGCCGGTGGTGGGCTCGTCGAGGAACAGCATCCCCGGCCGGTGCACCAGCCCGAGCGCGACGTCCAGCCGCCGCTGCTCGCCGCCTGAGTAGGTGCGCACCGGCCGCCCGGCCACCGCGCCGAGGCCGAACTGCTCCAGCAGCCCGGCGGCCCGCCGCCGCAGGGCGGCGCCGCCCAGGCCGTACAGGTGCCCCTGGAGCAGCAGGTTGTCCCGGCCGGTGGCCAGCGGGTCGGCGCCGGAGCGCTGGGAGATCACGCCGATGGCGCGCCGGACCCGGTCGGGATGGCGGCGCACGTCGTGGCCGGCCACCGTCGCGGTGCCGGAGTCCGGCCTGGCGAGCGTGGTCCAGATCTTGATGGTGGTGGACTTGCCGGCGCCGTTCGGGCCGAGCAGCCCGAAGATCTCGCCGGGCCTGACGGCGACGGACAGGCCGTCCAGTGCCCGGACTCCGGGCGGGTAGGTCTTGACGAGGTCGATCGCCTCGGCATGCATGACAGGGCTCCTCCTGGGCGTGGTGAGCCGCGGGAACGAAGAACCCGGCTATCGTTGCTCGTGCTGCCTCGTGGCGCCGGGATGCCGTTTCCGCGGGTCTGGCGTGCGGGGTACTGGCCCCGGCCGCGGTGTTGCCGCACCGCGCCGGGGTTCTTTGGCTACTGGGTTCTCTGGCTACTGATCGCCCGGGCTGCCGGGCAGCGGCTCTCCCTTCGTGATCGGGCCCTTCGTGATCAGGTCGGTGTACTGCGCGGGCAGCTCGCCGCTGGCGTGGTAGTGCCGCCACTGCTCGACGCCGGGCAGCGTGCCGCCGGTGATCTCGCCGAGCAGGCCGCGCACCCAGGCCGCCTGCGCCTCGCCCATCGCCAGCTCGAACTCGGACTCGATGAGGAAGATCCGCGGCACCGCCTGGCCGGCCTGGGCCAGGCTCTCCCGGTCCCGCGCGATGCCGTCCTCCAGCGCGCGCAGCCGGGCGGCGAGCAGGTCCGCCACCTCGTCGGGCGGCAGCACGGCGAGAACGGAAAGCGCGGCCACGAACCGGGACGGCTCGGGCTCTGGCACCGCGACCAGCTCATGCAGCCAGTCCGTCAGCTCGGCCTTCCCTGCGGCGGTGATCGCGTACAGGGTCCGCTCCGGGCGCCTGCCCTCGCGGCTGCTGCCGGCCGCCTCGATGAGGCCGTGCTTCTCCAGGTTCCGCACCACGGTGTAGAACGAGCCCCACTTGATCGACATGTCGTGCTCCTTGCCGGTCTCGCGGAGCATCGTCGCCATCTCGTAGGGGTGCATCGGCCTGCCGGGGTCGAGCAGGGCGAGGATGGCCAGGGCGAGCAGGTTGCCCACCTTGCGCCGTTTCGCCATGTCGGTCACCTCCGATTACTCGTAGCCGAGTATATGGATACGAGTAATCGGCTGCAAGTATGTACCGGAGCGTGCTGCCCGGAGTGCTGGCGGGCCCGCGCTGCCGGGGCGCTGTGGCAGCATGTCCGGGTGTCCTGGCAGCAGCTCACCGATCTCCCGTTCGCGGCGGCGCTCAGCGCGCATGACGCCAGCCTGGCCGCCGGCGAGTCCTACGACGGCGCGCACTTCGACCGCGCGTCGCTGGCCGGCGCCGACGCCTCCGGCAGTCACTTCCTGGAGTGCGCCTTCACCGCCGTCTCGCTCCAGGACTGCCGCCTGGCCAGGGCGCAGCTCGCCGACGTCTGGCTGCACGACAGCCGGCTGCTGGCGACCAGCCTGGCCCGGTCAAGCTGGCGGGACGTGACGCTCACCGGCGCGGTGCTGGCCGGGGTGGAGGTGTTCGCCTCGCTGCTGCGCCGGGTCACCTTCGACCGGTGCAAGCTGGACTCGGTGAACTTCCGCGACGCCGACCTGGCCGACGTCACCTTCACCGGGTGCGTGCTGCGCGACGTGGACTTCGGCGGCGCGAAGCTGTCCAGGTGCAAGTTCCCCGGCTCCCGGCTGTCGTCCTGCACGCTGACCAAGGTCACCCTGGACCGCGTCGACCTGCGCGGCGCCGAGCTGGGGCTGACCGTCGACCCGGCCGCGCTGCGCGGCGCCATCGTGACCACCGCGCAGCTCATCGACATGGCCCCGGTGCTGGCCGAGGGCATCGGCATCGTGGTCAGGGACGACTAGCGGTCAGGCGCCTCGCGCCGCCTGGCCACGTGCAGGACCGAGCCGAAGTGCCGCCGCAGCCTGCCGCCGGGGCGGCGGGCCAGGCGGCGCCGTATCTCGCCGTAGAGCCGCTGCCGCTGCCAGTCCGCCATCGCGATGGTCGCCGAGAACGTGCCGAGCAGCGCGATGTAGCCCTCGGCGTCGTAGCTGACCTCCCAGTCGTAGTGCGCCAGGTGCACGTCGCCGAACAGGCCGGTGCCCTCGATCTCCGCCCGGCTGTCGGCCACCTCGCCCGGCCGGGGCCAGACCACGCCGGGCGGCAGGCCCTCGCCGATCTCGGCGTACACGTCCTGGAGATCGCGGAAGAACGAGTCGCCGCCGTCGGGGAACACGTGCGCCTGCCCCCAGAACGCCAGGTGCCCGCCGGGCGCCAGCAGGTCGCGGGCGCGCTGGTAGCGGACTGCCGGGTCGATCCAGTGCCAGGCGGTCGCGGCGAAGATCAGGTCGAAGCGCTTCCCCTCCGGCGGCGCCCAGGTCTCGAACGCGCCGTTGACCACCTCGACGGCCGGGAAGCCGGCCAGGTTCTCCCTGGCGGCGGCGGCCAGCCCGGCGCCCAGCTCGACGCAGGTGATCCGCAGGCCGCGCTGCGCCAGCGGCAGCGTCGCCTTGCCGCTGGCGCTGCCGACCTCCAGGATCTCGCTGCGGGCGTGCACGCCGGAGACGGCGATCAGCTCGTCGAACAGGGCCTGCGGGTACTGCGGCCTGGCGTCCTGGTAGCGCCCGGCGACGCTGTCGAAGGTCGCGCGGAGCCGCTCCCGCCGGGCCTCGTAATCGCCGCCTGCCGCGGCGCCGTGCCCGCCGCCGAAGATGTCCGCCGCCACGTGCGGCATTCTCGCATATCGCCCGAAGATCGCTTCGCCGGGCAAGCCGGGCACCGGCCGCCGGTGACCAGATCGGTCCGGTTCCCGGCCCGATGATGCCTTCCGCGCGCCGGGCGCTCGGCGGCAGGCTAGGTCCATGACACAGGCGCTCATCATCATCGACGTGCAGGAGTCCTTCCGCGAGCTGCCGCTGTGGGCGGCCACCTCGCGGCCGGACATCGCCCAGCGGGCGGCGGCGCTGGCGCGGGCCGCCAGGGAGCGCGGTGACCTGGTCATCTGGGTGCTGCACTGCGAGCCGGGCACCGGGACGGCGTTCGACCCGGCGAACGGGCTCTGCGTGCCGATGGCCGGCCTGGACCCGCGGCCGGGCGAGCCGGTGCTCACCAAGACCTCGCATAACGCCTTCACCACCACCGGCCTGGCCCAGATCCTGACCAGCCACGGCATCACCAGCCTGGTGCTGTGCGGGATCCGGACCGAGCAGTGCTGCGAGACGACCGCCCGGCTGGCCGCCGACCTCGGCTACGAGGTCACCTTCGTCATCGACGCGACCGCGACCACCCCGGTGCCGCACCGGGACAGCCCCGGCGACGCCACCGTCGAGGAGATCCTCGCCGACCCGCGGACCCTGCCGACCGCCGACGTGCTCGCCCGCACCGAGTACGCGCTGGCCGGCCGGTTCGCTACCATCGCCACCGTGGCGGAGCTGACTGGATCAGGACTGACGGGATCGGGCCAGGCGGCGCCGGCGGGCAAGGAGCTGGCCGTCTTGTGACCGTCGCCAGCCGGGTTGTCTTCCTGCTTACCCAGGGCGTGCACCTGCTGGACCTGGCCGGCCCGGCGCAGGTCTTCGGCACCGCGGCCGGCCTCGGCCTCGGCTACGAGCTGCACTACGTCGCCGAGCAGGCGGCGGTGCGCAGCGCGCAGGGGCTCGGCCTGGCGGCGGGGACGGACTGGCCCGCGCTCCGGCCCGGCGACCTGGTCGTGGTGCCCGGCTGGCACGGGCTCCGGCTGCCCGGCAATGGCGTGCTCGGCCCGGCCAGCCTGGGGGCGCTGGCCGGGCATCATTCCCGCGGCGGCACCGTGGCCAGCGTCTGCGCGGGCGCGGACGCGCTCGGCCGGGCGGGCCTGCTGGACGGCCGCCGGTGCACCACCCATCACGACCTCCAGGAGGAGCTGGCCCGCCGGTACCCGCGCGCCACCGTGATCAGGGACGTGCTGTACGTCACCGACGGCCGGGTGGTGACCTCGGCGGGCATCGCCAGCGGCATCGACCTGGCGCTGCACCTGGTCGCTGTCGGGCACGGCCCGGCGATGGCGGCCAGGATCGCCCGCGAGATGGTCGTCTACGCCCGCCGCAATGGCAGCGAGCCGCAGGCCAGCGCGATGCTCCGGCACCGCGCGCACCTCAGCGACCTGGTGCACCGGGTGCAGGACACGATCGACGCGCGCTACGCCGAGCCGCTGCCGCTGGCCGGCCTGGCCGCCGAGGCCGGGGTCAGCCAGCGGACCCTGACCCGGGTGTTCGGGGAGGCCACCGGGCTGACCCCGCTGCGCTACCAGCAGATCCTGCGCGCCGAGCGGGCCGAGCACCTGATCGGGCACGGCACCACCGCGCAAGCGGCGGCCCGCGCGGTGGGCTTCGAGGACCCCAGGATGCTGCGCAGGCTCAGGTCCCGGCCCGGCGATGCCGGGCCGCCGCACGACGGCCGGGCCCGGCCGCTCAGGAGATCGTCAGCCTGAACTTGTCGGTCACGGTCTCGTGCGTCGGCTTCGCGGCGAAGGCGACCTTGGCCTGGCCGCCGGCCTTCGCTGGAGAGATGGCCCGCCTGTCGTCTCCTATACCGCTATACCGCCTGGCCCGGCTCACCTGCCATGATCATGAGCGCGGTGCCAGCTCAGCGGTACCGGCTCAGCGCGAGGAGAGACCAGGCATGACCGACAGCATGACCGACAGCCAGCAGATCGTCCAGGGCATCGATCCCCGCTCCGGTGAGCCGGTGGGCGGCGGCGTGCCGCAGACCAGCGCCGCGGAGCTGGAGGCGGTGCTGGACGCCGCCCGCGCGGCCGCCCCGGAGTTCGGGGCCAGCCCGCCAGGCGCGCGGATCGGGCTGCTGCGCGCGCTCGCGGACGCGCTGGACGGCGAGGCGGCCGGGCTGGCGGAGCTGGCCGGGCGGGAGTCCGGGCTGCCGCAGGCCCGGCTGACCGGGGAGGTGGCCCGCACCACCGCGCAGCTCCGGCTGTTCGCCGAGGTGATCGCCGAGGGCAGCTACCTGGAGGCGGCCGCTGACTCCGCCGACCCGGACGCGGTGCCGCCCCGGCCTGAGCTGCGCCGCTGGCTGGAGCCGGCCGGCCCGGTGCTGGTCTTCGCGGCCAGCAACTTCCCGTTCGCGTTCAGCGTGCTCGGCGGCGACACCGCCTCCGCGCTGGCCAGCGGCTGCCCGGTGGTGGTCAAGGCGCATCCCTCGCACCCGGCCCTGTCGGCGGCGGTGGCCGCGCTGGCCGGGCGGACGGTGCGCCGGCCGGGGCCTGCCGGCGGGCGTGCTCGCGGTAATCTTCGGCGACCAGCCGGGGGTGGACGCGCTGCGCGACCCGCGGATCGCCGCGGCCGGGTTCACCGGGTCCACGGCCGGCGGCCGGTACCTGTTCGACGTGGCGGCGAGCCGGCCCGCGCCGATCCCGTTCTACGGCGAGCTGGGCAGCATCAACCCGGCCGTGGTCACCCCGGCGGCGGCCGCGGCGCGCGGGGCGCGGATCGCGGCCGGGTTCGCCGCGTCGATGACCCAGGGCACCGGCCAGTTCTGCACCAAGCCGGGGCTGCTGTTCCTGCCCGGCCGGCCACGGGCTGGCGGGCGAGCTGGCCGGGGCGCTCGCGGCGGTGCCGGCCGCGCCGCTGCTGAACGCCCGGATCCGCGACCAGCTCGCCGACGGGCTGGCCGCGCTGGCCGCGCACCCGGCGGTGACCACGCTGCATGAGGCCGGGCCGGTGCCGGAGGCCGGGAGCTGGGCGGCGCCCGCGCTGCTGGGCACCACGGCCGCGCAGCTCGCCGCCGACCCCGCGGGGCTGACCGGGGAGCACTTCGGCCCGGCGGCGCTGGTCGTGGAGTACGACGGCCGCGATGACCTGCTCGCGGCCCTGGCCGCCATCGAGGGGTCGCTGACCGCGACCGTGCACGCCGAGCCGGGCGAGGACGGCGTCGCCGGGCTGATCGGGGTGCTGCGCGGGCTGGCCGGCCGGGTCATCTTCAACGGCTGGCCGACGGGCGTCGCGGTGTCCTGGGCGGTGAACCACGGCGGGCCGTGGCCGTCGACCACCAGCGCGGCGCACACCTCGGTGGGCGCGACGGCGATCCGGCGCTGGCTGCGGCCGGTCTGCTACCAGTCCGTCCCCGATGAGCTGCTGCCCGAGGGGCTGCGCGAGGCCAACCCGTGGCGGCTGCCGCGCCGGGCGGACGGCCGCCTGGTGCCCGGCGCTGAGTCATGCTGAGCGACCTGCCGCTTGAGCAGCTCCGCGAGTACCGGCCCGAGGTCGCCGAGCCCGCCGACTTCGATGAGTTCTGGGCCGCCGAGCTGAACGCCGCCAGGGCCGCGGGCGGCGAGCCGTCGTTCGTGCCCGCCGACGTGCCGGTCACGCACGCGCAGGTCCTCGACGTGCGGTTCCCCGGCTACCGGGGCGAGCCGGTCGCCGCCTGGCTGCTGGTGCCGCACCAGGCCCTGCCCGGCGCGGCGCTGGTGACCGAGTTCATCGGCTACGGCGGCGGGCGCGGGCACCCGCTGGACTGGCTGGCCTGGAGCTGCGCGGGCCACCCGCACCTGATCATGGACACCCGCGGCCAGGGCGGCTCCTGGCTCGGCGCCGACACCCCTGACCCGGACGATGCCGGGGCACCGGCCGCCAGCGGCTTCCTGACCAGGGGCATCGCCAGCCCGCGCGGCTACTACTACACGCGGCTGTTCATCGACGCGGCGCGGGCCGCCGACGCCGTGCGGGCGCACCCGGCGGCGGCCGGGCGGCCGCTGGTCACCACCGGCCACAGCCAGGGCGGCGGGCTGGCCATCGCCACCGCGCACCTGGGCGCCGGCATCTCGGCGGCGCTGCCCGACGTGCCGTTCCTGGCCCATCCCCGGCGGGCGATCGAGGTCACGGCCACGCTGCCCTACCAGGAGCTCGCCGACTACTGCCGGGTGCACCCTGGCCGCGCCGAGCAGGCGTTCGCGACCATCTCCTACGCGGACGTGGTGAACCACGCCAAGCGGGCGGCCGCGCCCGCGCTGTTCTCCGTCGGCCTGGCCGACGACGTGACACCGCCGTCGACGATCTTCACCGCGTATCACCACTACGCCGGTCCCAGCGAGATCGCCGTCTACCCCTACAGCGGCCACGAGGGCGGCGGCACCACGCATTTCCTTGCCAAGCTGGCCTTCCTGGAGTCACTGGGGCTGCGCTGACGGCCCGCCCGGCCGCCCGGCCCCGGCTGCCCCGCCCGCCCTGGCGGGCTCCGCGGGGTCCGGGGGGCCGGCCTCGCCGATCCCCCGGCGGCGCAGCAGGGTCAGCAGCGGCACCGTGGCCAGCGTCGTGATCACCGCCATGATGACCAGGACGGTGAACAGCTGCGGGCCGATCAGGCCGTCGGTACGTCCCACGTTCAGCGCGATCAGCTCGGTCAGGCCGCGGGTGTTGACCAGCACCGCGATGGTGGCCGCGTCCCCGCCGCGCAGCCCGCCGGCCCTGGCCGCGAGGTAGCCGGGCAGCATCTTGCCGCCGACGGCGATCGCGCAGATCAGCACCAGCATGAGCACTGCCCTGCTGGTCAGCGAGCCGACGTCCAGCGACAGGCCGGTGACCACGAAGAACAGGGGCAGCAGCAGGCCGCCGATCTGCTGCATCGGCTTCAGCACGGCCGGGTCGGGGTCGCCGCCGGGCCGCGGCATCGTCAGGCCGGCCAGGAACGCGCCGAACACCGGGTGCAGCCCGAGCGTCGCCGTCACCCAGGCCGCGCCGAGGGCGAGGACCAGGGCCAGCACGACCGGGCTGGGCTGCGGGCCCCGGCCGGAGGCCAGCCACCAGCGCAGCGCCGGCCTGACGATGGCCAGCATGGCGAACACGAAGCAGGCGAACAGCAGCAGGACCACCGGCCAGGGCCGGCCCGCCTGGTGCACGGTGCTGATCAGCACCACCGCCAGCACCAGCCACGCCGCCGCGTCCATGATCCCGGCCGCGGCGGTGGCGGTGGCCCCGGCCACGGTGCGGGTCATGCCGCGCTCGCCGACGATCGCGGCCAGCACCGGCAGCGCGGTGATGGACACCGCCACGCCCAGGAACAGCACCAGCGGCAGGCCCGCGTGCTGGTGGCCGAGGCCCACGTAGGAGGACCGGAAGGCCAGCACCGAGCCGGCGCCCAGGGCCATCGGCACCACCAGGGCCGCCACCGCGATGAACGGCACCGCCCGGCGGCGTCCCTGGAGTGAGGCGAGGTCGAGCTCGTACCCCACCACGAACATGAAGATGACCACCGCGATCTGGGCGATGACCGTCAGGTAGGGCAGCACCGGCGCGGGGAACAGCCGCCCGGTCAGGTGGCCCGGTAACTGCCCGAGCAGTGTCGGGCCGAGCAGGATTCCGGCGATGAGCTGGCCGATGACGGCGGGCTGGCCGAGGCGGCGCGCCACGGCGCCGAAGATCGAGGAGACGAGCAGGACTAACGCGACCGCGCCGATGACATCGGCGACAAGGGCATCCACCCCTGGAACATAACCGACGAGCACTAACCGGACAACGGTTCTTACCGGCGTTAACGCGGCGACGGCGCTAATCCGGCGCCGGGGGCGCGGGGCGGTCGCGGAGCGCGCCGAGGAAGCCGGACGCCCAGCCCGCCACGTCGTTGTCCCTGACCCGGCGGCGCATCGCCCGCATCCGCCGCCTGGCTTCCGCCGGGCTCACCCTGGCCGCGGTGACGATGGACTCCTTGAGCCCGTCGATGTCGTGCGGGTTGACCAGGAAGGCGCCGGTCAGCTCGTCGGCGGCCCCGGTGAACTCGCTGAGCACCAGCGCCCCGGTCTCGTCGCCGCGGCTGGCGATGAACTCCTTGGCGACCAGGTTCATGCCGTCGCGCAGCGAGGTCACCAGCATCACGTCGGCGGCCAGGTACAGCGCCGCCATCTCCTCGCGCGGGTAGGAGTGGTGCAGGTACTGCACCGGCGGGTTGCCCAGCTCGCCGTGCTTGCCGTTGATCCGGCCGACGGTGCCCTCCACCTCATCCCGCAGCACCTTGTAGTGCTCGACGCGCTCGCGGCTGGGGCTGGCGACCAGCACCAGGACCGACTCGGGGACGCCGAGCAGGCCCTCGTCCAGCACCTCCTCGTAGGCGTTCAGCCGGTGCAGGATGCCCTTGGTGTAGTCGAGCCGGTCCACGCCGAGCAGCACCAGGGCCGGGTCGCCGAGCGCGTGCCTGATCTCGGCCGCCCGCTTCTGCACCTCGGGCCGGGCGGCGATCTCCTCGAAGCCCGCCGTGTCGATGGAGATGGGGAACGCGGCGGCGCGGACCTCCCGGTGCCCGGCGGCGCGGGCGGCCGGGTGGTGACGGGGATCTGGCACCCGGATCTCCGAGCCCCTGGTGGTCAGGCCCGCCGCGCGGCGGCAGGCGCGCAGGAAGTTCGTGGTGTCCGCGGTCCGCTGGAAGCCGAGCAGGTCCGCGCCGAGCAGGCCGGTCACGATCTGGCGGCGCCACGGGAGCTGGGCGAAGATCTCGTAGCCGGGGAACGGGATGTGGTTGAAGAAGCCGATCCGCACGTCGCCGCGGAGCGCGCGGAGCATGCCGGGCACGAGCTGGAGCTGGTAGTCGTGCACCCAGACGGTCGCGCCGGGCGCCGCCTGGGCGGCGGCCACGTCGGCGAACCGCTGGTTGACCCGCACGTAGGCGTCCCACCACGGGCGGCGGAACTCCGGCGGCACGATCACGTCGTGATAGAGCGGCCAGAGCGTCGCATTGCAGAAGCCCTCGTAGAAATCGCGCACCTCGGCGGCGGACAGGCCGACGCAGGCCAGCCGCATGCCGCCGGAGTCGAACGGCTCCGGCGCCGGCCCGGCGTCCCCCGGCCAGCCCACCCAGGCGCCGCCGGACTTCGCCACGATCGGCTCCAGGGCCGCGACCAGGCCGCCGGGGCTGGCCCGCCACTGCGGGCTGCCGTCCTCGCCGGCGGACCGGTCGACCGGAAGCCGGCAGGCGACCACGACGAAGTCGTAGGCTCCGCTGGGCTCAGCGCTGATTCCCCGGGTTTCCCGGGCCGCGCTGGCCCCCTGCTCAGACGGCACCCATCGACCCTATCCGGTTACGCAGTGCGACCGGCTGTCGGCGCGGCGACATATGCTGTGGTCAGCGAGTCAACTCGGGGGCTGACCGTGGATCGTGCACAAGCTCACCGGGCCGGGAAGGCCCGGGCGGCTGCTGGCCGGCAGGCGGCCAACGGCATGCCGCTAGTAAACGGCGTGCCGCCGCGAGGCGACGTGCTGGCCGCGACGCTGGCCATGGCGGCCCGGCTGGCGGCGCAGAACGCCCGGCTGACCGCCCAGGCCAGCGGTCAGCTGCACTGGCAGCGGGCCGCCGCCGAGGTCACCCAGCGGCTGCTGTTCGCCAGCGAGCCGACCGAGGTGCTTAACCTGATCGCCCGGCACGCCAAGGACATCTCGGGCGCCGACCTGGTGGTGCTGTCGCTGCCCACCCCCGGCGGGGAGCACCTGTCCATCGAGACCGCCGTGGGGGCAGGCGCCGACACCGCGCTCGGCCTTGTCTTCCCGCTTCGCACCGCGATGTCCCGGTTCGTGTTCGAGTCCGGGGAGCCGATGGCGATCGGAGACTTCGCCAGCGACGACCGGGTAGCCAAGCTGCCGCAGCGGATGATCCCGCTCGGTCCCGCGGTGATCTTCCCGCTCGGCCTGCCCGGCGAGGTGCGCGGCGTGATGACCGCCGGGCAGAAGATCGGCGCCCCGCCGCTGGCGCAGCCGGTCGTGGAGATGCTGTCCACCTTCGCGGTGCAGGCGGGCATCGGGCTGCGGCTGGCCGGGCTGCGGCACGACGCGCAGCGGGCCGCGCTGCTCGCCGACCGCGACCGCATCGCCCGCGACCTGCATGACCTGGTGATCCAGCGGCTGTTCGCGACCGGCATGTCGCTGCACGGCGTGCTGCCGCTGCTGGAGCGCGGCGTGCCGGCGGACCGGGTCCGCCGGGCGGTGGATGACCTGGACGAGACGATCAGGGACATCCGGTCGGCGATCTTCACGCTGGCGCCGGGAGACCGCCAGGACGCGCCGCTGCTGCGGGCCAGGATCGTCAGCGTGGCCGAGGAGATGACCGGCCCGCTTGGCTTCGCTCCCTGGCTGCGGATCGACGGCGCGCTGGACGCGCGGGTACCCAGGCAGGCCAGCGACGACCTGCTTGCCGCGCTGCGCGAGGGGCTGGCCAACGTGGCCAGGCACGCGGCCGCCAGCGAGGCCGACGTGACCGTGGCGGCCGGCCGGGAGCTGGTGCTGACGGTGCGCGACAACGGGCGCGGCATCCGCAGGGACGGCCGCCGCAGCGGCCTGGCCAACCTGGCCAGGCGCGCCGCCGACCTGGGCGGGGCGCTGACGGTGACGCCGGCGGACGGCGGCGGGACGCTGCTGTCGTGGCGGGTTCCCCTGGACGGCTCTGCCCCCCGGTTAAGCCATCCGGGTCACCCTGCCCCGCGCGCACCCCGCCGCCATCGCCCGGCCCCGGCGGCGGCCGGCTACCCCCCGCTAGCCGCCCGCTGCCGAGAGCTGGCCCGCGTGCTCGCGGACCAGCAGCTCTACCTGCCGGGCCACGAAGCCCGGCGAGTCCGCCCGCAGCCAGAAGCTGCCCCGTGCCCGGCTGGCCGCGGCCGCCGGGATACCCGGCTCCCCGGCCCGGCCGGAGATCAGCACCACCGGCGGCTTGCCGGCCAGCTCGGCCAGGTCCGCCACCATGGCGAACAGCTCGGGCTCGGCCCGGAACAGCTCCCAGTCCAGCACCGCCGCGCCGATCCTGATGCTGGCCGCGACCGCGTTGCGGACATCCTGCTGGCTCTGCGCGGGAATGATCGTCAGCCCCCGCGCCATCAGCAGCCTGGCCAGTGCCCAGGTCGCCTCCCCCGACACCGGTCCCGGCTCGGCGAGCAGGACCGGGTACTCGTGGTACTGCACGGGAGAGACTCCATTCACGGGGAACCACCACTGGGGAACCGCCGCGGGGACAGGCGCGGCTGCCGATTGCCTGCTACCAGGTAACCGCGCCGCCGCGCGGCGCGGCAGGGCCAAAGGTCCCTGATTCATCGCGGCCCCCTGATTCGCCGCGTCCGGGCAGCATCCTGGCCGCGTAGGCGGCGGCCTGCGCGCGCCGCTCCATGCCGAGCTTGGCGAAGAGCCCGGAGATGTAGTTCTTGACCGTTTTCTCCGCCAGCGACATCCGCTCGCCGATCTGCCGGTTGGTCAGCCCCTCGCCGATCAGCTCCAGGATCCGGCGCTCCTGGCCAGTCAGCGTGGCCAGCGCGCCGCCGCCGGCCCGGTCCCCGGCCTGCTCCAGGATCCGCCCGGCCTCGTCCGCGTCGAGCAGCGAGCCGCCCGCGGCCACGGTGCGCACCGCGCCGACCAGGTCGGTGCCGCGGATCTGCTTCAGCACGTAGCCGCCGGCCCCGGCCATGACCGCGTTCAGCAGCGTCTCCTCGTCGCTGAACGAGCTGAGCATCAGGCAGGCCACCGATGGCATCCGGGACCTGATCTCCCGGCAGACGCTGACCCCGTCGCCGTCGGGCAGCCGCACGTCCAGCACCGCCACGTCCGGGCGAAGCGCCGGGATGCGGGCCAGCGCCTGGCGCGCGGTCTCCGCCTCCCCCACGACCTCGATGCCCGGCTCGGCCGCCAGCAGTTCCCGCAGGCCGCGGCGGACCACCTCGTGGTCATCAAGGAGAAAGACGCTCACCGTAGGGCTGTCCACCGCTGTGCTGTCCACCATGGGGCTGTCCACCATGGGGCTGTCCACCATGGGGCTGTCCACCATGGGGCTGTCCACCATGGGGCTGTCCACCATGGGGCTGTCCACCATGGGGCTGTCCACCGCAGGGCCGTCTCGCGCCGCCTCGTCCATTGCCGCACAACCTTTCGCCCGTTTTGCCCGCCGCCGTCGCCGGCGGCCTGCCGGGAGGCCTGTAACCCACTGTAACCACGGGGGCAAAGCGGGCTACCGGGCGGCGCTACCGGGCGGCGTCGGGCGGCGGCTGCCTGGCGGGGCGCTGGAACAGCACGAGCAGCCAGGTCAGTGACGGGATAACCAGCGCACCGCCGACCGCGGCGCAGGCGAGCACCGCCGTGAGCGTAGCCGGCGGCGCGACCGCGGCGGTCACGCTCAGTCCGCGTCCTGCGGGACCCGCCGACAGCAGCGCGGGGTACTGCGCGAGGCCCCAGGCCCACAGCGCCGCCGCGACCGCCGCCGCGCCGGCGGCCCGCAGCGCCAGTGCCGCCGCAGCCCCGGCGCCGGCACTGGCAGGCGCCTCCGTCCCGGCCGCCGCGGCCCGCCAGGCCGCCGCGGCCCGCCAGGCCAGCGCCACCGCCGCCAGCCCGCACGCCGCCGCCGCGCCGGCGACAGCGGCGGCCGCCGGCCCGGCCTTCCCGGCCGCCCCGGTCAGCGCCGCGTACAGGGCGGGCGCGCCGCCGTGCAGCACCGCCAGCCCGGCGGCCGAGCAGGCCCCGGTGGCCAGGCCCGCGGCCACCGCGCGGCGGGCGAACCAGCGGGCCAGCGCCGGCTCGCCGGCCCGGCGGGCGTCCAGCGTCAGGTAGCAGGCGGCCAGGAACGCGCAGGCGCACACGGCGAAGCAGCCCGTCAGCACCGGGACCGGCGACAGCCAGCCCGCCAGCGCCGGCCCGGCCGACGGCGCGGGCGGCACCCGGCCGGCCGCGACCGCGCCCGCCGCCGCGCCGAGGAACCACGGCGTGACCAGCGAGGAGAACGCGAACGCCGCGCCGCACAGCGCCCGCGCGGCCAGGCCGGTCCACCGCCTTGCGGAACGCGAACGCCGAGCCGCGGGCGATCACGCCGAGGGCCACCAGGGTCAGCGGCAGCCACAGCGCGGAGGCGATAGCCGCGAACGCGGGCGGGAAGGCGGTCCACATCAGCACCAGGACGAAGATCAGCCAGACGTGGTTGGCCTCCCAGACCGGGCCGATGGAGTGCTCGATCAGCGCCCGGCGCGGCGCCCCGGCCCGCCGCCCGCCGGCCAGCAGGTCCCAGATCCCGGCGCCGAAGTCGGCGCCGCCCAGCAGCGCATAGGCCGTCAGGGCGGCCCACATCAGCGCCAGCACAGCCAGTTCCGTGCTCATAGCAGTGTTCCTTCCTGCCGGTCAGGCCACGAGCTGGCCGCGGACGTCGGCGTCCTGCGGGTCGTCGGGGACCGGGCGGCTGCGCGCCAGCCGGCGCAGCGCGTAGACGGTGGCCGCGGTCAGCACGGCGTAGACCGCGAGCACCGGCCAGACGCCGGCGGCCAGGCCGGGCGCGGGGTTGACCGCGTTCGACACCCGCAGCACGTGCCAGACGATCCACGGCTGCCTGCCGACCTCGGTGGTGATCCAGCCGGCCTCCATCGCGGTCACCGCCGCCACCCCGGACACCGCGACCGCGCGCAGGAACCAGCGGCGGGCCCGCGGCCCCGCGGCGGGCAGGTCGCGGTGCCGCCACCAGGACCAGGCCAGCCAGGCCGCCAGGGCGAGCAGCCCGAAGCCGAGGCCGACCATCGTGTCGAAGCCCAGGTGCACGATCGCGACCGGCGGCCGGTCAGCGGGCGGGATGGCGTTCAGGCCGGTTACCCGGCCGCCCGGGGTCAGCCGCAGCAGCAGCGACAGCCCGTCGGGAATGCGCAGCGCGCCGTGCAGCCTGCCGCCGTAGAAGATCCCGCCGACCGAGAGCGGCGCGTGCGTCTGGGTACGGGCCAGGCCCTCCATCGCGGCGAGCTTGGCGGGCTGGCTCGACGCCACGAACCTGGCCGCCCAGTCCCCCACCGCGATCTGCACCGGGGTCATCGCCGCGCCGAAGGTCAGCGGGATCAGCAGGCCGAGCCGGTGGTAGCGGCCGCGGCGGCCGCGCAGCATCGCCACCGCGTAGACGCTGGCCATGCAGAACCCGGTGACCATGAACGCGGACAGGATCATGTGCACGCCCTCCGGCGCGGCGGCCCGGTTGAACATCGCCGCCCACGGGTCCACCCCGGTCAGCCTGCCGCGGACGACGGTGAACCCGCGCGGGTCGTTCATCCAGGCGTTGGCGCAGACCACGAAGAACGCCGAGGCGATCCCGGCCAGCACCACCGGCACCCCGGCCAGCAGGTGCGCGCGCGGGCTCAGCCGGTCCCAGCCGTAGAGGTAGATGCCGAGGAAGATCGCCTCGATGAAGAACGCGAAGCCCTCGATGGTGAACGGCAGCCCGATGACCGCGCCGTAATGGTCCATCAGCCCGGACCACAGCACGCCCATCTCGAACGACAGGATGGTGCCGGACACCGCGCCGACCGCGAACAGCACGCCGAGCGCCCGCGCCCACCGCCTGGCCAGCAGCGCCATCGCCGGGTCGCCGGTGCGCCTGCCGCGCCACTCCGCGAACAGCACCAGGGCCGGCATCCCGACGCCCAGGCAGGCCACAATGATGTGCCAGCCGAGCGAGAACCCCATCTGCGACCGCGCCGCCACCGGGTCGGCCGGCGCCGGCCCCGGCCGAGCAGCACCTGCCCGGCCGCCACTGCTATTTCCGGCACCGTCATGCTCATCCGCCTCGCCTCCGGAACCACCATACTTCTACGAAACGTAGAAGTTCTACGTGACGTAGAATACAAAGGGTCGGCCAGGGACGGCAGTACCGGAGGGAGAGCGGTGGCGGGATCGGGCGAGCTGGAGCGGGCCGTGCTCGCGGTGCTGTGGGACTCCCCCGGGCCCGCCGCCGCCCGTGACGTGCTCACCGCGCTGACCGCGCGGGACGGCGCGCAGCGTGAGCTGGCCGTCACCACCGTGCTCACCGTGCTGGACCGGCTGCGCCGCAAGGGCCTGGTCCGCCGCGAGCGGGCCGGGCGGGCGCACCTGTACCAGGCGGCGGTCAGCCGGGAGGACTACGTCGCCGGGCTGATGCTGGAGGCCCTCGGCCAGGCCGGCGACCGCGGCGCGGTGCTGACCAGGTTCCTCGGCGGCGTCGGCAGCGCCGACACCGAGCACCTGCGCCGCGCGCTGCGCGGTGCCGGCCAGGAACGCGGTGCCGGCCAGGAGCCCGGCACCGCGGCGGGGGACTGAGCCGTGCTGGCCGCCGAGGGACTGGCACTGATCGCGCTGGCCGTGCTGCTGGCCTGGCCGGCGCCCGTCGCGCTGGCCCGCGCCCGGTGGACCGCGCGCGCCCCGGCCGCCGCGCTGGTGCTGTGGCAGGCGGTCGGCCTCAGCGGCGGCCTGGCCATCCTCGGCGCCGGGCTGACCCTGGCGGTCTCCGGCCTGCACCGGTCCTGGGCCGCCGGGCTGGCCGCGCTGCCCGGGGCGGTCACCGGTTCCGGCCCGGCAGGACCCGGCCCGCTCGGCTGGGCCGGGCTGGTGCTCGCCGCCGTGGCGGGCGCGTGGCTGGCCGGCGTCGCGGTGGCCTGCACCGCGCGGGTGCTGGCGCGCACCCGGCGGCACCGCCGCGGCCTGGACCTGATCGCCCGCGACGCCGAGCTGGGCGCCGGCACGCTGCCGGCCGCGCAGCCGGTCTCGCTCGTTGGCCACCCGGCGGCGGCCGCCTACACGGTGCCCGGCGTCCGGCCGCGCATCGTACTCAGCCAGGGCACGCTTGACCTGCTCAGCCCCCGCCAGCTCGGCGCGGTGCTCAGCCATGAGCGCGCGCACGCGCGGGGGCGGCATGACCTGGTGATCCTGCCGTTCCGGGCGTGGGCGCAGACGCTGTGGTTCCTGCCCGCGGCCCGGCAGGCGCTGGCGTCCGTCGGGCTGCTGACCGAGATGCTCGCCGACGACGCGGCGGTGCGCGAGCACGGCCGGGCGCCGGTGCTGGCGGCGCTGCGCGCGCTGGACGGCACTGGGTCGCACGGCCCGGCGGCCGGCCCGGCGAGCGGTACCGCGACCGGCACCCGGGCCGCCCGGCTTGACCCGGACGACCGCCGCGCCGCGCTGCCCCGGCCCGCGGCCGCGGCCGTCTGCGCCGCCGCGGTCGTGCTGGTCTGCCTGCCCCCGGCCATCCTGCTCGCGAGCTGACCGGATCCGCCGCCAGCCCCCGGCGGGTTACCCTGCTCCTAGCCGCAGGCTGATTCCCGCATCTGGCGCGGGTTCAGGCTGCTTCGGTGCCAAGGGGACGGGAGGAGGGCGGGGCACCGCGCCCGCGATCCGGGATGTCCCATAACGCAATCGGCAGTCTCATCGGCGCCTTCCTCGCGATCGTCAGCCTGGTGGCCTTCGCGACGCACGGCCTGCGCACCTCGGCGAGGAAGCAGAAGGCCATCGACGATTACTACAACCCGCCGACCGGCCGGCTCCTGGATGTCAGGGAGCAGCCGGCCCCCGCGCGGCGCTCGCGGCGCCAGTCCAGGCCCGACCTGCTCCCGCCGGGCGCGACCGTCAACTTCACCGACGAGCGCAAGGCCGCCGACATCGAGGACGTGTTCGCCGCCCTGGACCGCGACCTGGTCGGCCTGGTCCCGGTGAAGAGCAAGATCCAGGAGATCGCGGCGCTGCTGCTGGTCGACCAGGCGCGGCAGCGGTTCGGCCTCACCGCGCCCCGGCCCAACCTGCACATGTGCTTCACCGGCCCGCCGGGCACCGGCAAGACCACCGTGGCGCTGCGGATGGCCGAGATGCTGTTCCGCCTGGGCTACCTGGAGAAGAACCAGCTCGTCCACGCGATGCGCGATGACCTGGTCGGCGAGTACGTGGGCCAAACCGCGCCCAAGACGCGCCGGGTGCTCGACCGGGCCAAGGGCGGCCTGCTGTTCATCGACGAGGCGTACTACCTGTACCGGGCCACCGACTCCCGCGACTACGGCCAGGAGACCATCGACATCCTGCTCCAGGTGATGGAGAACGAGCGAGACAAGCTGGTCGTCATCCTGGCCGGCTACTCCGACCGGATGGACGGCTTCTTCGAGTCCAACCCCGGCATGAGCTCGCGGATCGCCCACCACCTCGACTTCGCCGCTTACGACATCGACGAGCTGGTCGCCATCGGCAAGGTCATGCTGGAGATGTCGTCCTACTACCTGTCGGACCCGGCCGAGGCGGCTTTCCGCGACTACCTGATCAGCCGGATGGGCGAGCCCAGGTTCGCCAACGCCCGCAGCGTCCGCAACGAGCTGGACCGCTCCCGGCTGCGGCACGCGCACCGCCTGGCGACCGCCGGGGACCGGCGCTGGAACCGGGACGACCTGATGCGCCTGGAGCCCTCCGACATCGCCGCCGCCGCCCGCGCCGCGGCGGACCGCCTGACGACCCGCTGAGCGACGGCCGGCGGCGCCGGCCAACGGCTACCCAGCCGTCCGTAACTTGTCTGAGACCGTAACTTGTCTGAGACCGTCAAAGCGGTTACGGTCGGAGAATGCGAGATCGCGAGGACGACAGCAGCCTGCCCCTGGCGCGGCAGTTCCGCTTCGACGCGGGCTCCGCGGGGCTGAACCTGCTGGCCACCCGGGGGTTCCGGCGCTCGGCCAGCCCGGTCGAGCGGCTGACCTCGGCGCAGCGGCTGGCGGACTGGCTGGCGGCCAGCGAGCTGCCCGCGGCCGCGGTCGATGACGCCGGGCTCGGAGCCGCCCGCGACCTGCGCGAGGCCGCCTACGCGGTGCTGGCACCCGGCGGGCACGCCAGTGCCGCCGATGTCGGGCTGCTCGGCCGCTGGTCCGCCCGGCCGCTGCCGGGGCCGGGCCTGCGGCTGCGGCCTGGGGGCGTCGTGGCGTGGCGGGAGCCCGCGGCCAGCCTGGACGACGTGCTCACCGCGCTGGCCCGCGAGCTGGCGGCCTGCGCCGTGGACCGCCCGGAGCGGCTGCGCAGCTGCGAGGCCGGCACCTGCGGCATGCTCTACCTCGACGAGTCGCGCGGGCACCGGCGCCGCTGGTGCTCGATGGGGCGCTGCGGCAACGCCGCCAAGGTGGCCGCCTACCGCGCACGGGCGAGCCAGTGAGGGCCCCGTGGTCTCCGGCCCCGTGGTCTCAGGCTCCCTGGTCTCCGGCTCCCTGGCTGCGGGTCGCCGCCGGGATGTTCGCCGTCGGGTGGGGCGCCAACCAGTTCTCCTCCCTGCTGATCGCCTACCGCGGCGAGCGCGGGCTGCCGGCCACCACGGCCGACGGGCTGTTCGGGGTCTACGCGGTCGCGCTGATCGCGGCGCTGCTGCTGGGCGGGCCGGCCGCGGACCGCTGGGGGCGCCGGGTGATGGCGGTACCCGCCGTGGCGGTGTCCATCGCCGCCAGCGCCCTGCTGATCGCCGGCGACCATCGCGCCGGGCTGCTGTTCGCCGGCCGGTTCGCGGCCGGGCTCGCCAGCGGCGCTATCTTCGCCGCCGGGTCGTCCTGGATGAAGGAACTGTCCGCCGCGCCCTATGACCCCGGCGCGGCCGACGGCGCGGGCGCGCGCCGCGCGGCGCTGGCGCTGTCGCTGGGCTTCGGCCTGGGGCCGCTGGCCGCCGGGGTCATCGCGCAGTGGATGCCGGCCCCGCTGGTCAGCGCCTACCTGCCGCACCTGCTGATCGGCGCCGTCGCCCTGGCGGCCATCTGGCGGGTGCCGGAGACCATCACCGGGCCAGGCGGGCCCGGCTACCTCGCCCGGCTGAAGATCCGCGGCACCGGCCAGCGCCGGTTCCGCGGCGTGGTGCTGCCCGCCGCGGTGTGGGTATTCGCCGGGCCCGCCGTGGCGATCGTGGTGCTGCCCGCGCTGGTGCGCGATGACCTGCACGGCTACGCGCTGGTGTTCAGCGGCGCGGCGGCCATCGTGACGCTCGGGACCGGCGTCGTCGTGCAGCGGCTGGCGCACCGGACCGGCCAGCCCGGCCGGGCGGGCGGCACGCTGCTGGGGCTGGCCGCGACGGTCGCGGGCCTGCTGCTCTCGATCTGGACCGCGGTCACCGGCGACCCGGCGCTCGCGATCATCGCGGCGGTCCCGCTGGGGGCCGGCGACGGGCTCGGGCTGGTCAGCGGGCTGCGGGAGACCCAGCGACTGGCCGCGCCGCATGAGCTGGCCGGGCTGACCGCCGTCTACTACGCGCTCACCTATGCCGGCTTCGGGCTGCCGCTGCTGCTGGCCTGGCTGCACGGCTACGCGGGCTACCCGGTCATGCTGGCGGGGGTCGCATTGGTGGCGGCGCTGTGCGGCGCGGCGGTGTGGCGCAACGGCGTGAGCCGGGTTCCTGACACTCCGGTCACCCTCCCCGGAGCGGCCCCCCGATGGGACTAGGGTGGCGGGGTTAGGCGCGGCGAGGAGGGTCGGTTTTAGGTGAGTTCGTTCGTCCATCTCCACGTACATACCGAGTACTCGATGCTCGACGGCGCCGCGAAAATCACCCCGCTGATGGCCGAGGCGGCCCGGCTGGAGATGCCCGCGGTGGGCATGACCGACCACGGCAACATGTTCGGCGCCTACGAGTTCTACCAGCAGGCGGGCAAGGCCGGGGTCAGGCCGATCATCGGCATCGAGGCCTACGTCGCGCCCGAGTCCAGGTTCCTGAAGAAGCCGGTGTTCTGGGGCGAGGGCGGCCGCCGGGACTTCGACCCGGACGGCGAGGGCGGCGACGTCTCCGGCGGCGGCGCCTACACCCACATGACGATGCTCGCCGCCAGCGCGACCGGGCTGCGCAACCTGTTCCGGCTGTCCAGCCGCGCGTCGCTTGAGGGCTTCTACCGCAAGCCCCGGATGGACGCGGAGCTGATCTCCGAGTACGCCGAGGGGATCATCGCCACCACCGGCTGCCCGTCCGGCGAGGTGCAGACCCGGCTGCGGCTCGGCCAGCCCGCCAGGGCGCTGGAGGCCGCCGCCGCCTACCAGGACATCTTCGGCAAGGACAACTTCTTCCTGGAGCTGATGGAGCACGGCCTGGCCATCGAGCGGTCGGTGCGCGCGGGCCTGCTGGACATCGGCAAGAAGCTCGGCCTGGCGCCGCTGGCCACCAACGACAGCCACTACGTGACCCGCGACCAGGCGGACGCGCACGAGGTGCTGCTGTGCGTGGGCACCGGCAAGACCATGGATGACCCCAAGCGGTTCAAGCTCGAGGGCGGCGGCTACTACATCAAGAGCCCCGCCGAGATGCGGGAGATCTGGGACGGCCAGGTGCCGGGCGCCTGCGACTCGACGCTGCTGATCGCGGAGCGGGTGCAGCCCTACGACGAGGTGTTCGCCCACGTCGACCGGATGCCGCGGTACCCGGTGCCCGATGGCGAGACGCAGTCCTCGTTCCTGCGCAAGGAGGTCGACAAGGGCGTCGCCCAGCGGTTCGGGGCCAGCCCGTCCGCCGAGGTGCTGGAGCGGCTCGAGTACGAGCTGGGCGTCATCGAGAAGATGGGCTTTCCCGCCTACTTCCTGGTCGTCGCCGACATCTGCCAGCACGCCAGGGCCGCGAAGATCGGCCTTGGCCCCGGCCGCGGCTCGGCCACCGGCTCGATGGTCGCCTTCGTGCTCGGCATCACCGACCTGGACCCCATCGAGCACTCGCTGATCTTCGAGCGGTTCCTCAACCCCGAGCGCATCACGATGCCCGACATCGACCTGGACTTCGACGAACGCGGGCGCGGCGACATGATCCGCTACGTCACCGAGAAGTACGGAGACGACCGGGTCAGCCAGATCCTCACGTTCGGAACGATCAAGGCCAAGGCCGCGGTCAAGGATTCCTGCCGCGTGCTGGGTTACCCCTACGCCCTCGGCGACCGGATCACCAAGCTGTTCCCGGCCGCGGTGATGGGCAAGGAGATCCCGCTGGCCGGGATCTTCGACTCGGCGCACGAGCGGTACAGCGAGGCCGGCGAGCTGCGCGCGATGTACGACGAGGATCCCGAGGTGCGGCGGGTGCTGGACACCGCCCGCGGCATCGAGGGCCTGACCAGGGGCACCGGGGTGCACGCCGCCGGGGTGATCCTGTCCTCCGAGCCGCTGGCCGACGTGCTGCCCATCCACCGCCGCGAGGACGACGGCGCCATCATCACCGGGTTCCCCTTCGTGCAGTGCGAGGACATGGGCCTGCTGAAGATGGACTTCCTCGGCCTGCGCAACCTCGCGGTGATCGCCGACGCGATCGAGAACGTGACCGCCAACAGGGGCACCGACATCGACCTCGCCAAGCTGCCGCTGGACGACGGCCAGACCTATGAGCTGCTGGCCCGCGGCGACACCCTCGGGGTGTTCCAGCTCGACGGCGGGCCGATGCGCAGCCTGCTCAAGCTGATGGCGCCCACCGCGTTCGGCGACATCGCGGCCGTGCTGGCGCTTTACCGGCCTGGCCCGATGGCGGCCAACACGCACATCAACTACGCCGACCGCAAGAACGGCCGGCAGAAGGTCGTGCCGATCCACCCCGAGCTGGAGCAGGCGCTGGAGCCGATCCTCGGCGAGACCTACCACCTGGTGGTGTACCAGGAGCAGGTGATGGCCATCGCCCAGCAGCTCGCCGGCTACTCCCTGGGCCGCGCCGACCTGCTGCGCCGCGCGATGGGCAAGAAGAAGAAGGAGATCCTGGACGCCAACTGGGAGGAGTTCGCCGCCGGGATGACGGCGAGCGGGTTCTCCGCGACGGCGACCAAGGCCGTCTGGGACGTGCTGGTGCCGTTCTCCGGCTACGGGTTCAACAAGTCGCACACCGCCGGGTACGGGATGGTGGCGTACTGGACGGCCTACCTGAAGGCCAACTACCCCGCCGAGTACATGGCCGCGCTGCTCACCTCCGTCGGCGACGACAAGGACCGGATGGCGGTCTACCTGGCCGAGTGCCGCAAGCTCGGCATCAAGGTGCTGCCGCCCGACGTCAACGAGTCCAAGCTCGACTTCGCCCCGGTGGCCACCGACATCCGGTTCGGCCTCGGCGCGATCCGCAACGTCGGCGCGGCCGTGGTCAACTCCATCGTGTCCACCCGCAAGGCCAAGAGCAGCTACGGCTCGTTCGCCGATTTCCTGGACAAGTCCGAGATCGCCGTCTGCAACAAGCGCGTGGTGGAGTCGCTGATCAGGGCCGGCGCCTTCGATTCCCTCGGGCACTCCCGCAAGTCCCTGTTCAGCGTGCAGGAGCAGGCCGTGGACGCTGTCATCGGCGTCAAGCGCCAGGAGGCCATCGGCCAGTTCGACCTGTTCAGCATGGGCGACGACCCCGCCGCGGCGGCCGGCGGCGCGGACGCCGCCCCCAAGATCGGCCTGGACTTCAAGCTGACCAGCGAGGAATGGCCGCGCAAGCTGCTGCTCGCCCAGGAGCGCGAGATGCTCGGCCTGTACGTGTCCGGGCACCCGCTGGACGGCGCCGAGCGGGTGCTCCAGCGCAACCGCGACACCGCGATCGCCGAGCTGATCGCCTCCGGCCGCACCGACGGCGACGTGCAGGTCGCCGGGATCATCGTCTCGGTGGACCGGCGGATCAACAAGAAGTCGGGAAGCCCGTGGGCCATCGTCACCATCGAGGACCTGGACGCCTCCGTGGAGGTGCTGTTCTTCCCCCGCGTCTACACCACCTACGCGGCCGAGCTGACCGGCGACACCGCCGTCAGCGTCCGCGGCCGGATCAACGACAGGGACGGGGCGGTCAGCATCTTCGCCCAGGACATGACCGTTCTCGACTTGTCGACAGTTCGCGGCTCAGGCGGCCCGCCGGTGGTCATCGCGCTCCAGCAGGACAAGATCGACGCCCGGCTGGTCGCCGAGCTGAAGCACATCCTGCGCTCGCACTCCGGCGACACGCCCGTGATCCTGCGCACCGAGCGCCCCGGCGGCACCAGGGTGCAGCACGAGCTGCCCGACTTCCCCGTGCAGCCGAGCAGCAGCTTCATGGCCGATATCAAGAGCCTTCTCGGCCCGTCCGCGATAGCCGCCGCCTAGGGGGGTATGCCAGCATTTATGGCGACCGAGAGCCTGGAGACTG
This sequence comes from uncultured Actinomycetota bacterium, assembly GCA_963725175.1. Lineage (GTDB taxonomy): Bacteria > Actinomycetota > Actinomycetes > Streptosporangiales > Streptosporangiaceae > DASUBV01. Next base: position 7,097,047 of record CAVRXH010000006.1, on the reverse strand, counting down.
AGCGCAAGTACGAGGCCGGGACCGATACCGTCCTTCCTTCCCTGAACGGGCTGCCGCAGGCGGACACCGTGTCAGCGGCCACCGAGTTCCGGCTGATCGCCGACTACCTCGATACTTCCGGGCTGGCGCTGCTGCGGGCCGGGATCACCCTGCGCCGCCGCAAGGGCGGCGACGACGACGGCTGGCACCTCAAGCTGCCCGCCGGCCAGGACACCAGGATCGAAGTGCACCGGCCGCCTGGCCGGTCGGCCGCCGTGCCCGCCGAGCTGTCCCGGCTGGTCCGCGCCTACTCGCGGGGCGAGACGCTGCGCACCGTGGCCCGGATCACCACGCTGCGCCGCCAGCTTGACCTCCTGGACGAGGCAGGACGGCCCGTCGCGCACATCGCCGACGACGAGGTGACCGCCGAGAGCCTGCTGCCGGCGATACCCGGCGACGGGGCCGCCGGTCCCGAGCGGTGGCGCGAGGTGGAGGTCGAGCTGGCCGGCGACGGCGGCCGGGCGCTGCTTGACGCCGCCGACGCCCGGCTGCTGGAGGCCGGCCTGCACCGGTCCGCCAGCAGCGCCAAGCTGGAGCGCGCCCTCGGTGACCGGCTGCCCGCCCGGCGCGAGGCGCCCCGGCTGACCTGGCGCTCCCCCGCCGCCGACGTGCTGGCCGCCTACCTGCGGACCCAGTTCGGCGCGCTGCGGGCCGCCGACCCGGCGGTGCGCCGCGACCAGCCCGACGCCGTGCACCAGATGCGCGTCACCGCGCGACGGCTGCGGGCTGCTCTCCAGGTATACGGCCCAGTCCTGGGCCCGGCTCTCACCGAGGACAGCGCGACGCTGCTGCGCGCGGAGCTGCGCTGGCTCGGCCAGGTGCTCGGTGCCGCACGCGACGGCGAGGTGCTGTCCGGCCGCATCGGCGCGCAGCTCTCCGGGCTGCCGCCCGAGCTGGTGCTCGGCTCCGCCGCGAACACCGTCACCGAGCACCTGGCCCCCCGGCACGCCGCCGCCCGCCGCGCCGCCATCCGCGCCCTGGACTCCTCGCGGTACCTGCGCCTGCTCGCCGCGCTCGATGCCCTGCAGGACGCGGTCGGCGCCGCCCCCGGCGACCTCGGGACCGCCGCCGCGCTCCGCGACCCCGTCGCGCGCTCCTGCCGCAAGCTCCGCAAGCGCATCCGGCACGCCGCCGAGCTGGACCCAGGACCCGGCCGCGATGCCGCGCTGCACGAGGCGCGCAAGGCCGCCAAGCGGGCCAGGTACGCCATCGGCGTGCTGGAGCCCGTAGCCGGCCTGGCCCGGAAGCTGGCGCGGCGGATGAAGAAGATCCAGTCCGTGCTCGGCGACCACCAGGACACCGTGGTGTCCCGTGCCGCCCTGCGCGACCTCGCGATCGCCGCCACCGCGGCCGGTGACAGCGCCTTCACCTTCGGCCTGCTCTACGAGCGCGACGCCGTCGCCGCGGCCGCGCTCCAGCGGCAGGCCTGGAAGAGCTGGCACCGGGCCAGCCGCCGCAAGTACCGCCGCTGGCTGGATTAGCCGGCCGGGCTAGCCCGGCGCCCGCGGGCGTCCCGCGCCTGCCTCCGGCCGCGTATGCTGCGGAATCTCCGTCACACTGGAGGAACCGCAGATGACGTCCGCAGCTCCCGCGCCCGCCCGCGAGTGGCTCGACGGCGCGTGGGTGGACCCCGCCGTCTTCGCCCTGCGTCCCGACTACGCCGGGCTGCTGATCGCCGCCGACGGACTGGTCCCCGGCCCCAGCGATGCCGCCAGCGACGCGCTGCTCACCGCCGCGCGGGACCGGGCCGTGAGCCTGCTCGCCGGGCAGCCCGCCGACTCCCCCGGGCATGTCGCGCAGTGGCATGAGGCCTACCGGGCGTTCGGCGCCAAGCCGCAGCGCACCCGGCCCAGCGTGACCGCGCTGCTGCGCCGCCTGGACGCCGGGCTGCCCCGCATCGACCGGATCACCGACGCCTACAACGCCGTGTCCGTCCGGCACCTGCTGCCCGTCGGCGGCGAGGACCGCGCCGCTTACGCCGGTCCCGCCCGGCTCGTCCGCGCCGACGGCAGCGAGGACTTCGACGCCATGGCGGACGGGTCGCCCGTCACCGAGCACCCCGGTGCAGGCGAGGTCGTCTGGCGCGACGACAAGGGCGTGACCTGCCGCCGGTGGAACTGGCGCCAGTGCGTGCGCACCCGGATCACCGAGCACACCACCAGCGCCATCTTCATCCTCGACGGCCTCGCGGCGCTCGGCACCGACGGTCTGGCCGCCGCCGCGGCCGACCTGACCGCGGCCCTGGAGAGCCTCAGCCCCGGCGTGGTCCTCCAGAGCCGCCTGATCACCACCTGAGGATGCCGCCCCATCGGCAGGGGCGCTGGCCCCGGCCCCGGCCGCTCATCGGGGACGCCAGCAGCAGCGCCGAGCGCGCCGCCGACCCCGCCGGCTGGGCGCTGGATCCTGACGTGCGGGCCGCCCTCGCCGACGTCATCGCCGCCCGCCGCGACGTCCGCCGGTTCCGCCCCGATCCCGTGCCCGACGACACGCTGATGGCCGTGCTCGCCGCCGGGCACGCCGCGCCGAGCGTCGGTCACTCCCAGCCGTGGCGGTTCATCGTCGTCCGGGACCCGGCCGTCCGGGCCGCCGCCGCCGTGATGGCCGACCGCGCCCGGCTCGCCCAGGCCCGGCGCCTCGATCCCGACAGCGGCCGCCACCTGCGCAGCCTCCAGCTCGACGGCATCCGCGAGGCGCCGCTCGGCATTGTCGTGTGCTGCGACCGCCGCGCCGCCCCCGGCGGCGTGCTCGGCCGCGCCACCTTCCCCGACACCGACCTGTGGTCCTGCGCCTGCGCCATCCAGAACATCTGGCTCACCGCGCGCGGCTGCGGGCTCGGGCTCGGCTGGGTAACCCTGTTCGAGCCCGGTGAGCTGGCCGGCCTGCTCGGCCTGCCCGGCGGCGTCGTCACCCTCGGCTGGCTGTGCCTCGGCTGGCCCGACGAGCGCCCGCCCTCCCCCGGCCTGGAGCGCCACGGCTGGTCGCGCCGCCTGCCGCTGGAGGACGTTGTCCTGCGGGACCGCTGGCCCGCCGACGAGCCGCCGCCGCCACCCGACCGCCTGGCGGCCCCCGACCGTCCCGCAGCGCCCGGCGGTCCCGCACCACCGGGCCGCCCCGCAGCACCCGGCCAGCAGGCAGCACCCGGCCAGCAGGCACCGCCCGGCGGGCTGACGCGTGATCCCAGAGCAAGTCCCGCCCCCGGTCGCCGCGCCGCGAGGATCGCTGCGCGCGACAGCGAGGACCGTCTGCTGGCCGCACCCGGCTCGCTGGGGCTGCTCGGTGACGCCCTGATCCGGGCCGGCACCGTGTCCCCGACCGCGCTGGCCGGCGCCGGCACGCTGCTGATCGCCGCCGCCGGCCATCCCGTGACCCGCCTCGGCGTGAGCGCGTTCCCCGCCGGCACCACCCGGCTCGTCGCGGCAGCGCTTGCCGCCGGGCAGGGCCAGGGCGCCGCGACGGCCCGCGCCGCTGGCCTGGGCATCTGGCTCGCCGACTGCGGCATCGATGGCTGCGGCATCGATTGCTCTGGCGACGATGACGCTGGCGACGGCAGCGGACCCGTCGCGGGCTGGCACGACAACCGCCCCTCCGGGCCGCGGGGGGATATCGCCAGCTCCGACGCGCTGGACCCCGCCGCCGTCGCCGCGCTGCTCGACGCCGGCCAGCGAACCGGCCGCGAACTCGCCGCCGCCGGCCCGTCGCCCTCGGCGAGGTCGGCATCGGCAACACCACCGTCGCCGCCGTGGTCGCCGCCGCCCTGCTCGGCCTGCCCGCCGAGCTGGCCGCCGGCCGGGCGCCGGCAGCGACACCGCCATCGTCGCGCGCAAGCAGGACGTCATCACGCGCGCGCTAGCCCGGATGACGGGCCGTCTACACGCGCTGCCGCCCGCGCAGCTTAGCCGCGCGGCCCTCGCCGATCTGCTCGCTGGCATCGGCGGACCCGAGCAGGCCTTCCTGACCGGCGCCTGCCTAGGCGTCGCGGACGCCGGCGGCCTCGTCATCCTCGACGGCTTGCTGACCAGCACCAGCGCGCTGCTCGCCGTCCGGCACCAGCCGGCGGTTCAGGACCACCTGATCGCCGGCCAGTGCAGCGCCGAGCCCGCGCACCGGCGCGTGCTCGATGCCCTGGGCCTTGAGCCCCTGCTTGACCTGCGGCTGCGGGCCGGCGAGGGCGTCGGCGCCGTGCTCGCCCTCAGCCTGCTCCACCGCGCCCACGAGGCCCGCCTGCGCACCGCGACCACGCGTGACTAGCCGCGTTCGCTCGATCTCGCAAAAGCTCTGCCGCCCCGGTGCCGGCTCCGGCGCGCCGCGCCCGGGGAGCCGGCACGATCGCCACGCCCAGCCCCGCCGCCACGAACCCGCGCACCGTCGCCACTGGTGCAGCAGCGTGTCGACATGTCGCTTAATCCGGGCGGAGTTCCGGGCCATCCGGGATGAGCACGCCACGCGCAAGGCCCTCCGCCGCGACCTGGGCCATGCCGCGCCCGGCGATCTCGCCGAGCTCGATGTGTGATCCCGCAGCGCTACGAGGCCACCCAGACTGGGGCTCTTCGCGAGGTACTCGCCGCCCGCAAGGGACAGGGCGAGCGCCGTCTCGCTAGCCGTCTCTGATCATCGCGCGGCCCGCCGCCCGGCACCGCCGGCGTGGCGGGCCGTTTCTCGGTTAAGACGGCCTGCCGGGGCGTTCAGCCCCGTGGCGCGGCGAACCTCACGCCCGCTGCCCGCGCCACCAGCTCCACCTCATCGCCCAGCGCCCACTCCGCGACCCTGGCGACCGCCGGGGCCGGCACCGGCGACGCTCCCAGCTCGGCCGCCTCCGGTATGCCGTAAGTCGCGTGCGCGTCGTGCGGCAGCACCACCTGGTAGCCGCGCCGCAGCGCCGCGCGGGCTGTCGCGCTGACGCACATCTCCGAGAGCAGGCCGGCGATCACCAGCCTCCGCACCTGGCGGCCGGCGAGCAGCGCGTCCAGCTCCGTGCCCTCGAACCCGTCGTCGTCCCGCTTGCGAATGACCGGTTCCCCGGCCGCCGGGTCCAGGCGGAGTTGCCAGCCTGGTGTGCCCGGTTCGTCGGGTGAGCCCGGCCGCCCCGTCGTTCCGCAGGTGCACGACCAGGCTTCCCGCCTCCCGCGCACGAGCCAGCAGTTCCCCGGCGCTAGCCAGCAGCGACGCCGCGTCCGGCACCGCCCCAGCGTCGGACACGAACCCGGTCTGGATATCCACCAGGACAAGGGCCTGCGCAGGCATCATGCGCCGAGGCTACCGGCGGGCCGCCGACCCGCCGCGACGCAACGACAGGCTGTCCGTGGGCGTGAACGGATGGCCAGGTCCCGATGCCTGCCTATCGCGAGTGCTGGTGCGCGGTGGTGGCATAGATACGTCCGGCGGAGGTCTTCCAGCGGAAGGTGCCCGGTCGGGTCTGGGTGAGTGTCCAGTGCTGTTGCTGCTTGAGCCGGTGGTGTCGCCGGCAGAGCGGCCCGAGATTGCACGGGCAGGTGAGTCCGCCGCAGTGGAACGGCGTGGTGTGGTCCAGGTCGCCGCGCCAGGCTGGCTGGCGGCAGCCGGGGAACCGGCAGGTCTGGTCCCGTGCCTCGATCAGGTCCCGGATCGTCACCGGCGGCCGGTAGGCAGGGGAGGCGGTGCTGTGCGCGCAGCCGGCGTCGGCTTCCTGGTCGGCGGCAGCCTGCCGGCGGATCTTGGCGGCGGCTCTGGCGGCGGCGCGGAGGATCGCAGCGCGGGTGCCGGTCCCGGCGAGCTCAGCGGCACTGATGTGGTCCAGGGCAGCGGCCGGGATGGTGACCGAGACGCGACCAGTGATGCTGGCGGCCGGCCCGGCCAGGGGCAGCATCGGGCCGCCGACTCGGTGGCTGCTCGCTGTCCCTGCCTGAGTGGCGGGTGCCAGGCGCCGGGTCACGGTGGCGGTCTTGACGGCGTGCCCCTGCTCGTCGGTGAGGACGACCCGCCACCGGGTACCAGGCGCCATGCTGGCGGCGGCGAGGGCGCGGGCCTGGGTGGCGGTGACCGGCCCGACCCGGCCCAGGATCCCCGGCGCGGACGAGGACCCGGCGAGGGTGGCCCAGGACAGGGTCAGGTCCAGCATCCCGGCTCCCGGCCGTCCGGGGCCGTTCGCTGTGCCGGTCCCGGTTCCGGCGTCGGATGCGCCGCCGCTGCCGGTGGTGGCGGCGACGTCGGATGCGCCGCTGCTGCCGGTGCCGGTCCTGGTGAGCAGGCGGGTGCCGGTGGTACCGGGGACAGGCGGCCAGGTGGGTATCGGGCCGTTATCGAGCAGGTCGAGGGGGTCCTCGCCATAGCGGAGCCGGTCGTCGTCAGGCATGGGCGGCGGGTCGGCGTGGCTGTCGTCGAGGTCGGGTGCGTCGGCGTCGGTGAGCGGCGCTCCCGGCCAGGAGTCATCCACCCCTCCGTCGTCAACGGCCGGGCTTCCGGCGGGCGGGCCGGGGGCGGCCGGCGTGGTGCCGGGCGTGCCGAGGCCGGGCAGGGTGCTGCCGGGCGCGGCGTCACCTAGCGCGGTGGCGGGCGCCGGGCTGTGGCCCGGTGACGTGGCTCCGGATGGCTCGGGACCCGGTGGGTGCAGGCCGGGCGGCCAGGGACCAAGCGGCTTGGGACCTGGCTGGTCGCCGCCAAGTGGTCTTGACCTGGGTGCTCTTGACCCAGGTGGTCTTGACCCAGGTAGCGGGGAGGCCGGCGGCCCCTGCTCGGAGGCCCCTGAGGGTGATCCCGATTCGGGTGGTCCGGGCCTGGGCGGGCGCGTGTCGGGCAGGCCGGGGTCTGACCGGCCCGGGTCTGACCGGCCCGGGTCTGACCGGCCGGGGTCTGGGGGCAGGCCGGTGCCGTTGTTGCGCGGACTGCTGGCTGACAGACCATCGGGTGGCTGGTTCCCGGCGGCCTGGCCGGCGGGCTCGTTGCGGTGCGGCGTCGGGCCGCCGGGCGACCGGTCGCGGCGTGACGGCCGGCTGCGGCGTGGCTGTCCGCCACCGGGTGGCGTGCTGCCAGGCCGACCGTGGCCGCCGGCCGGGCCGCCGGGCTGGCTGCGGCGTGGTGCCGGGCCGCCGGGATGACCGTCGCCTGGCGCACCGCCAGGGCCGCCACCATCTGGCAGGTCGACGGGCGGCTGGTCGTCTGGCGGCTGGTCGTCGTCCGATGGCGCGTCGGGCTGGCCGGTGTCTGCTGGCGGCGGTATCGGGGGCAGGGTGCCCAGCAGCAGCCCGAGATAGATATGGGCGCGCAGCAGGTCCGTGCCGCCGCCCGCACCCGACGCCTTCAAAGCCCGGGCCAGGGCGGTGATCCGGGCCATCGCCGCCGCCGCATGCGGAGCCGGAAGACTCGTCCCCGTCAGCGTCGCAGTCCCGTCATCATCGGGATACAGGCTCACCCGCGCCCGCCGCTCCGCCGCCCTACGCCGATCCTCAGCGCCCTCCGGATCCGCGACGATCACCGCCTTGCGCAGAGCGGCGCGGAGCTGGGCATACGTCAGCTCCCCCGCACCCGGCAGCACATCGTCCTCAACGCGGCGGGCGGTGTCCTCCTCCAGCAGGCTCGTAGCCTCGATGATCAGCCGCGCCCGGTACGCATCAATCTCCCCCGCCGCCAGCGCCGCACCAGTCGCGGGCAGCCGCCACGTCAGGGTCACCGCCTGGCCCGTCCACCACTCCGCCGTCCCCGGCGACAGCGCCAGCGCCAGGCCCACCTGCGCCGCAGCATCAGGAGTCACCGCAGCGGGACGGCCATCCTCGCCCAGGCCGGCCTTCTCGTTCCGGGCAGCAGACCGCGCGGCGATCTGCGCGATCGCGGCGAACTCCCGGGCCTGCGCCCACGCCGCGACCCGCCGCCACCCGGCCGCGACGGCGGGCAGGTCAAAGTCACTGGCCCCGGCGGGGTCACGCTGGTCCAGCCACGCGGCCAGGCCCGCACTGCCCGGCAGGTACTCCGCCACCACATCCAGACCCAGCCCGCCCTCATCAGGAAGCAGCACACCAGCAGCACCGGCGGGATCCGGGCCCGTGTCGCCCGGGACCTGGGCCGGGTCGGCGGGTGCGCTGCCCGGCGAGGCCCCCTGGCCGCGCGCTGCCGCGGTGTTGCGTCCGGCGCCGGACAGGCCCGGCAGCATGCCGCCCACACCGGGTGTGGCCTTGGCTGCCGCGGCCAGGATCGCGTCCAGGTCCACGCCAAACGACCAGCACAACCCGCCGCCCGCACCGCCACCACCAGGACCCGCAGGCTCCGCGATCAGCAGCCGCTCCGCGGGAACCGGCTCGCTACCCGGCACCAGCACCAGCTCGCCCAGCTCAGCGTCGTCGAGATCGTCGAACGGGAAGTCGGGCGGACCACTGGGCTCGTCCGGCTCCGGTGGCACCGGGCCTGGTGTTCCGGCTGGGCCGGACATGGGTCTCGCCTCCTTCCGCGAACCTCTGAGCACCGTTGGCGGCCGTTGGTGACGCCAGCCGTTCCGCATGCCTGATCTCTTAAGTCAGAGTATCGAGAGCCTCTGACATTCTGGCCAAATGATCGACAATATTTTCGAGTAATGGTCGCATCGGCGTGCCTGACCGGGACCGATGACGGGACCTGCTAGCTTCGCGGCACAGGCCGCCACGCGGTCGGCGGTGGCGGCACGGGCTTCGGGGGGAGCTATGCGGAGGGCACGCGCGCGCAGGACGACTCTGGCGATGATCGCCATGGCAGGCACCATCGCGCTGTTAACGGCCGGCGCCCCCGCTCCCCGCCAGGCCGCCGCTCCCCGCCAGGCCCAGGCCAACCGCCAGGCGCCTGCGCCGCCCCGCGCCACCCAAGGCGGCAGCAATGACCCCGCGAGCCCGCTGGCCGGCGTCGCGGACTACCTGAGCAGCCGGCAGGGCACCGTCCAGGTCGCGCTTTACAACCGCCGCACCGGCCGGACCTACCTGCTGGCCAACGGCAGCGCCACGCAGTACACGGCCAGCATCGTCAAGGCCGGCATCCTGGCGATGTGGCTGCGCCGCTACCAGCGCGGGCCGGGACTGATCCCGGCCGCCATTCCGTACTCAATCAGGTTCCTGATGACGAACATGATCACGATGAGCGACAATTCCGCCGCCACGGGCCTGTTCTACTTCGGCGGCGGCTGCGTCGCGCTGACCGCGTTCAACCGGCTGATCCCGACCCGGAGCACGAACGTAGGCTGCCAGACGCCGACGTACTACGGGTGGGGCAACACGACCACCACGGCCGCGGACCAGGTCCGGATCGTCCGCACCCTCGCCTACCCGAACACGGTCCTCACCGGCCTGGCCCGCTCCTACGGGCTGCGTCTCATGGAGAGCGTGACGCCGTCGCAGCGCTGGGGGGTGAGCTGCGGCCCGTGGGGCACGAGCTGCGACCCGCCGGACTACGCGACGCCGGTGCCGGGCATCACGGTGGCGCTGAAGAACGGCTGGAAGTACGTGCCGAGCTGCGCGGCGCAGGACGATCACCACGACCCAGGGCGTGTCGAAGACCGTCTGGTCGAACCTGGCCCCGTCCGGCCCGTGACCCGGCGCCTGACCGGGCGGCCGCCCGCCGGGACTGTCGGAGCGCGTCGCTAGGTTGACGGCATGTCGCTGGAGGGGAAAGTCGCGATCGTCACGGGGGCCAGCCGGGGCGCGGGCCGGGGCATCGCGCGGTCGCTGGGCGAGGCGGGCGCCACGGTGTACGTGACGGGCCGCAGCGTGCGCGGCGCGCCCACGGTGCCGGAGTACCCGGGCACGATCGAGGACACCGCCGACGAGGTGCAGGCCAAGGGCGGGACGGGCATCGCGGTGCAGACCGACCACAGCGACGACGAGTCGGTGCGCGCGATGTTCGGGCAGGTGGCGGCCGATCAGGGCCGGCTCGACATCCTGGTCTCCAATGCCTGGGGCGGGTACATGCCCTACGCGGAGCACAACGACTGGTTCCACCGCCCGTTCTGGGAGCAGTCGATGGAGCGGTGGGACGGCATGTTCACCAGCGGGCTCCGGGCTCACCTGCTGACCTGCCGGCACGGCATCGGGTACATGCTGCCGGCCAGGCGCGGCCTGATCGTGCTGACCACGTTCACGATGGGCCGCAAGTACCTCGGCAATGTCTTCTACGACGTGGCCAAGAACGCGACCTGCCGGGCGGCGGAGGTGCTCGCCGGGGAGCTGGAGGACTACGAGATCTCGGTGCTCGCGCTGTCGCCTGGCTGGATGCGCGTGGAGCGGATGACCGGCCTTAATCCCGAACGGCTCGCGCAGACCGAGTCGCCTGAGTACATCGGCCGGGCGGTCGCGGCGCTGGCCGCCGACCCGGCGGTCATCCGCCGGTCCGGGCAGACGCTGGCGGTCGGGGACCTGGCCCGCGAGTACGGGTTCACCGACATCGACGGCCGCCAGCCGACGGCCTACCCGATCGTGCGCTAGCCGCCCGCGCCGGGCGGGCCGGGTGCCTGGCCGGCGTCAGGACTGGCCAGGCGTTCCAGCAGCCGCAGGCGCGTCGCGCGCGCCCTCGCCGTGGCGCGGTCGTTCTCACCCAGAACTCGTGCCCGGCCCTCCTCGACGGCCGCCAGCTCGGTCACGGCCCCGGCGAGATCCCCCTGCTTCTCCAGCCAGTAGGCCACGTCCTCGTGCCCGGCCAGGGCCTCGGTGTCATCGGCGCCGAGCGCCCGGTCCCTGATGGCCAGGATCTCCCGCAGCTCGCTGACCGCAGCGGCGCGGTCGCCCAGCTCGCCCCGGAAGTTGGCCAGGTTGGACCGCGCCTCCAGGGTCTGCGGGTGCTCGGGGCCGAGCGCGCGCTGGCAGTCGGTCACCAGCTCCTGGGTCATCCGCAGCGCCGAGGTCCTGTACCCGGCCTTGAACACCCGGTAGGCGAGATCGCGCCTGGTCAGCAGGGTCTCGGGGTCGTCGGGCCGAGGGCCTGCTCCTCGGCGGCCAGTACTTCCTCCAGCGCGCGGGCGCTGGCGGCCTGGCCGTAGTCGGCGCGCAGGTGCGCGAGCGCGTGCCGGGTGACCAGGGTCGCCCGGCTGGCGGGGCCGAGCAGCTTTTCCTGGTCGCGGGCCAGGTCGGCGAGCATCCGCCCGGCATAGCCGGGCTCGCTGACCCGGCGCAGGCTGTCGGCCAGCTCGTAGCGCAGGTCGAGCGCGACCGGGTTATCTGGCGCGACGAGCTGCCTGGCCTCGTTCTCGGCGGCGGTGAGCAGCTCCACCGCCGCGCCGGCCCGGCCCGACAGCTTGAGCAGCCGGCCCTCGCCGAGGGCGACGGGCAGCAGGTCGGCCGGGCCGAGCCCGGCGCCGGCGGCACGGGCCTGCGCCAGCAGCGAGCCGGCCGCGCCGAGCTGGCCGATGCCGATCCGGTCGGCGGCGACGGTGGCCAGCAGGGAACAGCAGAGCCCGGGCTCGACGCGCGGCCCGGCGGCGTGCCGGGTGGCGGCGAGCAGGTGCGGCAGCAGCCGGTCGGTCAGCGTGGTGCGGCTCGCCGGCGGCTGCTGCCGCGCGCCGTCCAGCAGCCGGGCAAGCAGGGCCAGCGCGAGGCCGAGCGACGCCGGGTCGGTCCGGCTGAGCTCGGCTATCAGGGGATGCAGCACGATGCCCTGCTCGCTGAGCTGGACCAGCGAGTAGGCGGTCAGGCCGCCGAGGGCGTCGTCCACGCTCAGCTCGTCGCCGCCGTCCAGCAGCGGCTGGCCGTCGATGGCGGGCGCGGCGAGCAGCTCGCGCGGGATGACGTCGGGCGCGAGCCAGGCGAGCACGCCGAGCACGGTGGCGGCCAGCGCGCCGTGCGCGGCGGTGACCTGAGCCAGGGAGGTGTCCAGCACGGCGGCGACCGTCTGGCCGGTCGCGGTCTGGTCGGCGGCGAGCAGCCGGGGGGCGCTCGCGGCCAGGAGCTGGCGGTAGCGCGCGTACCCGGTGCCCTTGCCGCGCAGGTAGGCGCCGGCCTGGGTCAGTGCCAGCGGCAGCCCGCCAAGCTCGTCGGCCAGCTCGGCGCAGTCCGGCCCGTCCGGCTGGCCGGCGGCCGCGCTGAGCAGCGCGGCCGCCTCGGGCGCGGGCAGCGCGCCGAGCTGATGCGCCTCGGTGGTCAGGCCGGACCACTGCGCGAACCGCGAGGTGATGACGACCTGCCCGCGCGGCGAGCGCGGCACCAGGCCGTCGAGCGCGGCCGGCCCGGCGGCGTTGTCGAGCACGAGCACCCACCGGTACGGGCAGTTGCTCAGCCAGGTCACCAGGGCCCGCGCCCCGTCCTCGGCCTCGATATCGTCGGCCCTGGCCGCGACCTGCCGGTACCTGGCGGCCATCGCGGCGGTCAGCGCCGCGCGGTCGGCCGCCGTGAACCACCAGGCCAGCTCGGCGCGGCCGGCGTTAGCGCGAGCCCAGTGCGCCGCCAGCGCGGACTTGCCGGTGCCGCCAAGCCCGGTCAGCACCTGCACAGGCCCGCCGGCGTCCAGCGCCGCCAGCTCCGCCGCCCGCCCGGCGAACGCCGCCGCGCCGGGCGGCAGGTCCACCGCGACGGCGCGCAGCCCCGCGCCGAGCGGGTCGGCCCGCACGGTCTCCAGCACCGGGGCCGCGCCGAGCAGCCCGGCCAGGCCCGGCTCGGCCGCGAACTCCCCGGCGCGGACCGCGCCCAGGCTGCCCGCGTAGGACTGCTCGTCGGAGGTGATCACGCCGACCAGGCAGTCCAGGTTCCCCGGGTCGGTGCCGCTGAACACGGCCGCGCCGGACATGCCCACCCAGCCGGACGCGGCGGACGGCGCGGCGCCCGCGGCCTGGCCGGTCCCGGCCGGCCGGCGGGCGTGCCGGGAGGTGACCTGGAGGCCGAGCCGGCCGGCGAAGCTGTCGGTCAGCGCCGAGGCCTGGCCGAAGCACTGCTCGGGCTGGCGCTGGTGCTCGCGCAGCGAGGCATGCGGGAAGCCGACGGCCGTCCAGCTCAGCGCCCCGGTGCCGGCCAGCGTGGCCCAGCGCGGCGGCCGGGCGGCCGGGCCGCAGCCCGGCACGGTGAGCACCGCGACGTCGCAGCCGCTGGCCCAGGCCACGGTGCCGTCCCGCCAGCTCGTCGCGCCCCACTCCCTGACCTGCACGGCGGTGCCCTGCCGGGCGGCCGGGGCGCCGTCGGCGGTCGCTACGTGCGCGGCGGTCAGCACGACGCCGGGCGCGATCAGGTAGCCCGAGCCCCAGCGGAAGGTGCCGGGGCCGGCGGGCAGCCGGACGGTGACGACCTGACCGGGGTCCATCCGGGCGGGCCGCCTACTCGGCGCTCAGGTCGCTGATGTCCAGGCTCGTGCCGGTGGCGCGGTCGATCGGGGCCAGCCTGACCTTCACCTTGTGCTTGGTCGCGGTCGACTTTTCGCCCCTGAAGTCGGCCGACACCACCCACGCCTTGATGCCCGCGCCGCCGCCCTTCCCGGCGGTGAAGACCACCTGGAACGTCAGGTCCACGCGCCTGGCGGTGAACGCCAGCGGCGAGTCCGCGCCTTCCTCGATGGCCTGGAGCAGCTCCTGCCGTACGGCGCGGATGGCGTCGGCCAGGCCGATGCCAGGCTCGGCGCCCTCTGTCCCCGTCATGCTGTCCCCGTCATGGCAGACACCCTAGGCCCGCGCACCAGCCCCGGTCACCCGGGAGAGCGGCGACCGCCCCGGCGCCGGGCCGCCCCGACACCCGCTGGCTACCGGAGCTCGTCGCGGTACTGGCGCTCGCCGTAGTGCCGGCGCTCATGCTCGGCGGCGACCTCGGCCAGCTCCGCGGCGGTCAGCACGCGCGGCGTGCCGTGCGCGAGCGCCAGCCGCCAGACCCGGGCCAGCCACTCCAGCAGCAGTGCCCGGTCGTAGGCGCGGGCCAGGGTGGCGGCGTAGGTCACCGCGCCGTGGTTACGCAGGATGACGGCGCTGCGGCCGTCCAGCGCGGCGACCGCCGCGCTGGCCAGCTCAGCGGTGCCGTACCTAACGTACGGCGCGACCCGGACCGGCCCGCCGAGCCCGGTGATCGCGTAGTGGATGGCGGGCAGCTCGTCGCGGACCGCCGACAGCGCGACCACCTCCGGCGAGTGCGTGTGCACCACGGCGCCCGCGCCGGTCGCGGCGTAGACGGCCAGGTGCATCGGCGTCTCGCTGGACGGCGCCTCCGCGCCGGCCAGCTGCCCGCCGTCGCCGCCCACCACGCACATGTCGGCCGGCGTCAGCTCGCCGTAGTTCATGCCCGACGGGGTGATCACCACGCCCTCGGCGGTGCGGACGCTCAGGTTGCCGGCCACGCCGGGCGCCAGGCCGTCGGTGCTCATGCGGCGGCCATAGGCGGCGAGCTGCTCGCGGGCCGTGCACAGCTCGGCGGATTCCGGGCGAGTCATTACCGGTGATGCTAGACGACGCGAGGGTAGCCTGACGGCCGGGTACGGCCAGCGGGCCGCCTGCCCTCGGGAGGCTGATGAGCTGATGTGCACCATCACCACGCACGTGCTGGACAGCGCGCTCGGGATGCCCGCCGCCGGGGTGCCGGTCCTGCTGCTGCGCGACGGCGAGCGGGTCGCGGCGGCGGTGACCGACGCCGACGGCCGTACCGGCCAGCTCGGCCCGGCCGGCCTGCCGGCCGGACGGTACCGGCTGGTCTTCGACACCGGCGGGTACTTCGCGGCCGCCGGGCGCGACGCGTTCTATCCCGAGGTCAGCATCTGCTTCGAGACGGCCGCCGGCGAGCGGCATTACCACGTGCCGCTGCTGCTCAGCCCGTTCGGCTACACGACCTACCGAGGGAGCTAGGAATGGCGATCGTGCTGGGCCCGCAGCAGTACGGAAAGGCCGAGGTGCGGGTGGTCCGGGTGATCAGGGACACCCCGGTACACCAGATCAGGGACCTGTGCGTGTCCACCTCGCTGCGCGGCGACTTCGCCGCCGCGCACCTGGCCGGCGACCAGTCCGCGGTGCTGCCCACCGACTCGCAGAAGAACACCGTGTTCGCGTTCGCCAGGGAACGCCCGGTCGGCGAGATCGAGGACTTCGCGCTGGCCCTGGCCCGGCACTTCGTGACCAGCGTCCCGGCGGTCACCGGCGCGCGGGTGGAGATCGACGAGTACGCCTGGGACCGCATCGAGGCGGACGGGGCGCCGCACGATCACTCGTTCGTGCGGCGCGGCCAGGAGGTGCGGAACACGGTGGTCACGGTCGACGGGGACCGGGCCTGGGTGGTGTCCGGGATCAAGGACCTGGTGCTGCTGAAGTCCACCGGCTCGGAGTTCCGCGGCTTCTACGCCGACCAGTACACGACGCTGCCGGAGACCAGCGACCGGATCCTGGCGACCGCGCTGATCGCCCGGTGGCGGTACGCGGGGCCGGAGGCCGACTGGGCGGCGGGGTACGCCGGGGTCAGGTCGGCGATCACCGGCGCGTTCGCCACGGTGCACAGCCTGGCGCTGCAGCAGACCCTCTACGCGATGGGCGAGGCGGCGCTGCTGGCCAGGCCCGAGGTGGCCGAGATCCGGTTCTCCGCGCCGAACAGGCATCACTTCGCAGCCGACCTGGCCCCGTTCGGCCTGGAGAACCCCGGCGAGGTGTTCTACGCGGCCGACCGGCCCTACGGCCTGATCGAGGCCGCGGTCACCCGCGACGACGCGCCGGGCCCCGGCCTGGCCTGGTACACGGTGCCCGGCTTCGCCTAGGCCGGCGCCACTCGCCCTCGTTCATGCTCCTATAGCTCTCAGTGCTCTAGATGCTAGCGATGCTAGCTGGACGTTCGCATAACACCGGGTCTTCTTAGTGTCCTGCCATGAGAGAAGTCGATCCCCACTCCCCCGTGCACGCCTACCGGCAGGTCGCCGACGACATCGAGGACCGCATCGCCCAGGGCGAGTTCACCTTCAGGCTGCCCAGCGAGCGGGCCTTCCAGGACGAGTACGGGGTCGCCTACCAGACGGTCAGGCGCGGCATGCTGTACCTGCGCGAGCATGGCGTCGTCATCACCCGGCAGGGCCGCGGCACGTTCGTGAAGTCGGCCATCGACGATGACGCTGACTCCGGCGGCTAGCCGGGCAGGATCTCCCGCTGCACCTGGACCCGGAACGCCTCCAGGCTGCCGCGCAGCCGGTCCTGCGCGTCATCCCAGTCCGGCTTGCGCGACAGGTCCCGGCGCAGGAAGTCCCGCACTAGCTCGTGCACCCCGTAGGCCGCCTCGACCACCTGCCTGGCCGCGTCCCGCACCTGCGCGGAGCCGATCAGCAGCACCGCCTCGCGGCGCGCCTCCACGTTCTTGATCCCGGCGATCGCCTGGTCCCGGCCCTGCTCCTGGTCGGCCGACGACCCCGACACGATGCCCCAGTCCACCTGCTGCGCGGCCTGGAGGTAGCCCGTGCAGGCCGACACGAAGTCCGCGTAGACCCGCAGCCGCTCCTCGCGGACCCACCTGCGGTGCTCCCCCTTGCTGGTCAGCGCCGCGCCGGCGCCCACCCCGGCCAGGCCGAGCACCGGCGCCAGCACCACCGAGGCGACCTGGAGCCAGAACGGCACGCCGCCGCTCAACGGGCGGCCACGCCGTCGCCGTCCCCGTCGTACAGCAGGCTGTCCACCTCGCGGGCCTCATGCGCGTTCTGCTCGATCATCGCCAGCCAGGCCAGGCTCCACTCCCGCTCGGCCTGCGCCCGGTCGCCGAGCCTGGCCAGCGCGATGCCCAGGTTCTTGTGCGCCCGCGCCTCCCACAGCGGATCGCTGGCCTGGCGGAAGACCTCGATGGCCCGCCGGAAGTAGTCGATCGCCTCCACCCAGTCCTGCTGCCTGGCGTGCACCTCGCCGGTGGTCTCCAGGACGGCGGCCTGCCACTGCGGGTCGTCCAGGTCCTTGAGCACCTGCAGGCTCGCGTCCAGGCAGTCGTAGGCGGCGCCGAAGTCACCCATCTGGGCATGGCAGTCCCCCATGCTGCGCAGGGTCAGCGCCTCCCAGTGCCGGTCGCCGAAGATCCGGAACACCTCCAGGCACGACCCCAGCCCCGGCAGGGCTAGCTCGGGCTGATGGCGCAGCAGGTGCGCGTCGCAGATGCTCAGCCAGGTCGCCGACATCCAGCGCTGGTCGTCCAGGTCGGCGAAGATCCGCTGCGCCTCCTCATACATCCCGAGCGCGTCGTCGAAGTCGCCGGTCAGGCAGTACACCGAGCCCAGGCTGCGCAGCGCGATGGCCTCGCCGCGGCGGAAGCCGGTGGCCCGCAGGATGCCCAGGCCCACCGTGAGCGCGTTACGCGCCGAGTCCCAGGCCCTGGTATAGCGGTGCACGTCGCCCAGGTACAGCAGGGTGACCCCGACATCGCGGCGGTACTTGAGCCGGTGGAACAGCTCAAGCGCCCGGTAGTAGTGCTCCCGCGCCTGCTCCCAGCGGTGCTGGTTGTGGTAATACTTGCCCAGGCTGCGGGTGATCTCGGCCATGCCGACCAGGTCATCGCCCGCGGCGGTCAGCGCGTCCAGCACCTTCTCGTGGGTCTCGCGCCAGTCGATGTAGTGCGCCCGCACGTCGAAGAAGCTGCCCAGCCGCGAGGCGATCTTCCAGGCGATGGCGACCTCGCCCATGGCCAGCGCCTGGTCCACCGCCGCGACCAGGTTCTCCCGCTCCTGGGTCAGCCAGTCAAGCGCGGCCTGCTTCTCCTCGCGCTGGGCGATCTGCCGGTCCAGCTCGCCGGCGCTGCGCCTGGCCGCCCCCGCCGGCATGCTCGCGGGCGCGATCGTCGGCTGCAGCGAGCTGTCGGTCGCCTTGATCCGGCCCGAGTAGTAGCTCAGCACGCCAAGCGCGCGGTCGCGGCGGCTCTCGTCTGTCTCGTCTTCCTTGAAGTGCATGGCGGCGAAGCTCTTCAGCAGGCTGTGGAACTTGTAGCAGTCGTCCGGCTTGGCCGGCTCCAGCAGGTGCAGGTCGGCCAGCCGGGCCAGCGCGTTGGACGTCTCGGCCGGGGACAGCTCAAGGAGCTGGGCCGCGGCCTCCGCCTCGAAGTGCGACCCGGCGAACACCGAGAGCCGCCGGAACAGCCGCCGCTCGGTGTCGGACAGCTCGTTGTAGCTGACCGAGAACGGCGTGGCGACGTCCTTGCCGCCCTCGGTCAGCTCGACCAGCACCCGCGCCGGGTCGGCCAGCCGGTCGGCGAGGCTGGCGACCGTCCAGTTCTCCCGCGCCGCCAGCCGGGCGCCGGCGATCACGATGGCCAGCGGCAGCCGGCCGCACGAGTCGACGGCGGCGCGCGCCGCGTCCGACTCCCTGCCGACCTTGTCGCCGCCCGCCGTCGCGCCCAGCAGCTCGACCGCGGCGCTCTCGTCCAGCACTTCCAGGGAAAGGACGGACGGCTCCAGGGAACGGAGCGCGGAATGGCTGGTGACAATGACCAGGCTGCGCGAGTCATCCACCAGCAGCGGCTCCACCTGAGCCGAGCTGGTCACCCCGTCCACCATCACCAGCACCCGCTTGCCCGAGACCAGCGAGTGGTAGCGGATCTGCTTGCCCTTGAGGGTGTCCGGCATGGAGTTGCCCTCCACGCCCAGCATCCGCAGGAAGTCATCGAGCACGTCGGCGGCCAGGCCCTTGTCCCGCTCGGCCGGCGAGGTGTCCGGCACCGGCGCGGGCGGCAGCTCGGTGTACAGGTGCGCGTCGGGGTAGCGGTCCTTGATCAGGTGCGCGAAGCGGCGGGCTAGCGCCGTCTTGCCGACCCCCGGCTTGCCGGCGATGACGATCACCCTGGCCCGGTCACGCGGGGCGCTCTCGTCGGTGGCCAGCCGCATCAGCTCGGCCAGCTCCGCGTCCCTGCCCAGCAGGCGGCGCACGTCGGCGGGGAGCTGGTACCTGGCCGGGTTCTCCGGCGCGACAGGCGGCAGGTAGGGCTGGTGCTCCCGGTCAGCCGGGATGCCCCGCGGGTCCTGGCCCGGGCGCTCGCCATCACGCCGTGGCCCGCCGGGAAATGGCGCCTGGCTCAGTTGCGACATTGGCCGAGATCCCCTGAGGCGATGGGATTACTGCCGTTACGGAGAATAACCCAGCGTATGTCTCATGCCCGGCCAAGGTGAACTCAGGTCCCCCGGCCGCCGGGCAATGCCGCAGGTGATGCGGCGGCCAGCGGGCCGGTCTCCTATACCGGGCGGCTAGCTGCCTGGCGGGCCGCCGCCTGCCGCCTGGCGGAACCCGGCGGGCACCGGCCGCGGCAGCGGGCCGCCCGGCACCCGCGCGCTGCCCGGCGCGGCCGGCCGGACCGCCCGCTCCACCGGGCAGCGGCGCGGCGGGCATGCCCCCACGTCGCAGAGCCGGCAGACCTGGCTGTCGGGCAGCGGGCCGACCGCGAGGCGGGCCAGCACCTTCTCCAGCAGCCCGGTGAGCGCCGCCCGCTCCCCCGTGTCCAGGCCGTCAAGCGCCGCGCGCAGCACCGCGGCCCTGGCGTCAAGCACCTGGCCAGCCGCCGCCATCCCGGCGTCGGTCAGGTGCACGGAGACCGAGCGCTGGTCGCGCCCTGGCCGCCGCTCCGCCTGCCCGGCCGCGACGAGCTGGTCCACCACCCGGACAGTGGCCGACTGGGTCCTGCCCAGCGGCTCGCGGAGCTGCTCGATGCCCAGGCCTGGCTCCTGGGCCAGCACCGCCAGGCCCGCCGCCAGCGCGCCCGAGTGCCCTGCGGCCGCCGCCGCCGACGCGCTCATCTCGTCGCCGACCGCGAGGGCCAGGGCGCCGAGCAGGTTTTCCAGCCGGTCACTCATCGTTATATAATGCATGAGTGATGCATAGATTGTCTAGCTGGCGGGGAGCGAGCTGCCAGGGAACGAGCTGGCGGGGAGCGCGCCGGCGACGGGAGGGGAGCAGGCCGTGAGCATCGGGCTCGCCCTGCTCGCCAGCCTGTTCTGGGGCGGCGCGGACTTCGCCGGCGGGCTGGCCACCAGGACCGTGCCGCTGCGCCGGGTGCTGGCCATCTCCCAGGTCGCCGGGCTGGCCGGCCTGCTGGTGCTGGTCGCGGTGCGCGGCCAGCCGCTGCCGTCCGGCTCGCACCTTTTGTACGCGGCGGGCGCCGGAGCGGCCTCGATCGTCTCGCTGGCCTGCGTCTACTACGCCACCGCCATCGGCCCGATCATCGTGGTCGCACCGGTCGCCGCGCTCGGCGCGACGCTTCCCGTCACCGCCGGCCTGCTGCACGGCGCCAGCCTCGGCCTGGCCGGCGCCGCCGGCCTGGCCTGTGCCCTGTGCGGCGTCACCGTCGCCGGCGCCCAGTCCGGCGGCGGCCAGAGCGGAACGCCCCGCCACGGCGCCCGGCGGCTCCTGGCCCCGGCGCTCGCGCTGGGCTCGGCGGTCACCGCGGGCTCGTTCCTGCTGCTGCTGAACCAGGCCAGCGGCGATGACCCCTACGGGGCCGCCACGGCGGCACGCTGCTGCTCCTGCGCGCTCGCCATCGGCTACCTCGCGATTCGCCGGCTCCGCCCGGTGGTCACCCGCCCGGTGGTCACCCGCACCGCGCGCAGCCACGTTCGCGACCGCGTCGCCCCCGCCCGCTGGCCCGGCATCGCGATGCTGGCCGTCATCGTCGCCGCCGGGCTGGGGGACGCGGGTGCCGAGGCGTCGTTCGCGGCCGCGTCGTCCGGCGGCGAGCTGACCGTGATCGCCGTGCTGGCGTCGCTGTACCCGGTGGTGACGGTGCTGCTGGCGGTGCTCGTGCTGCGCGACCGGGTGCGCTGGCTTCAGGCCTGCGGCGCGGTGATCACCGTGGCGGGTGCGATGCTGCTCGCGGGGGCCAGCCCGTAAGACGGAAGAAGGCGGGAGAATGCACTCTTCTCCACTATAAACCTATACCGCGCAGGGGGGCTTGCCGCAAGACCCGGGTGATGGCCCATAATCGCTGGCCGAGGCCCGGAAACTCGCGGAACCGGGGACGCAGTCACCCCCTAGATCGGAGCCGATGAGTGAGTTCGCTGACGACCAGCGCGTTTGATCTTCCCGACCGCCTCGCCGCCAAGGCGGACCCGGCGCTGATCGCCGCCGACGAGCAGCACTTCGCGGCCATCGCGGAGTGCCTGGAGCAGCAGACCACCGAGGTGTCCGGCCGTCTCGACGCCGAGCTCAGGGCGCCGGGCGGCATGGGCCAGCAGGCGCTGGACCGGGACCAGGAGATCCGCCGGCTGGCCGCCCGGCTGCGCCTGCTGCGCCGCTTCGGCCTGGACCTGTGCCTCGGGCGGATCGTCAGCGCGGACGACCCGGAGCCGGTTTACATCGGGCGGCTTGGCCTCACCGACCGCGCGGGCCGCCGGCTGCTGCTCGACTGGCGGTCCCCGGCGGCCGAGCCGTTCTTCGGCGCGACCCACGCCAGCCCGATGGGCCTGGCCAGCCGCCGCAGGTACCGCTGGAACCTCGGCCGGATCAGCGACTACTGGGACGAGGTGTTCACCGCCGAGGGGCTGCAGGGGCACGCCGCGCTCGATGACCAGTCCGCGTTCATCGCCACCCTGGGCGGCAGCCGGTCGGCCCGGATGCGGGACGTGCTCGGCACCATCCAGGCCGACCAGGACGCCATCATCCGCGCCGGGTCCCGCGGCACCCTGGTCGTGGACGGCGGCCCCGGCACCGGGAAGACCGTGGTCGCCCTGCACCGCTCCGCCTACCTGCTCTACTCCGATCCCCGGCTCAGCCACCGCCGGGGCGGCGTGCTGTTCGTCGGCCCGCACCAGCCCTACCTCGCCTACGTCGCCGACGTGCTGCCCAGCCTGGGCGAGGACGGCGTGCAGACCTGCACGCTGCGGGACCTGGTCGCGGAGGGCGCCGCGGCGGTGCCTGAGCCCGACCCGGACGTGGCGCGCCTGAAGTCGTCCGCGGACCTGGTGACAGCGATCGAGGCGGCCGTCAGGTTCTACGAGAACCCGCCCGCCAAGCCGACGACGGTGCAGACTCCCTGGTCCGACATCCGGCTGACCGCGCAGGACTGGGCCGAGGCGTTCGCGGCGGCGGACCCGGGCACTCCGCACAACGAGGCGCGCGAGCAGATCTGGGCGGAACTGCTCACGATCCTGATCGACAACCACGGTGCCGACAACCACGGTGCCGACAACCACGGGGCCGACAGCCACGGGGCCGACAGCCACGGGGGCGACGTGTCGCCCGCCCTGCTCCGCAAGTCGCTGCTGCAGAACAGGGAGCTGCGCGAGATCGTCAACCGGGCGTGGCCGCTGATCGAGCCGGCCGACCTCGTCGGGGACCTGTGGTCGGTACCCGCCTACCTGCGCAGGTGCGCTCCCTGGCTCAGCCCCGGTGACGCGGCGAAACTCCAGCGCGACGACGTCCAGGCCTGGACGGTGTCCGACCTGCCGCTGCTGGACGCGGCGACGCACCGGCTCGGTGACCCGCAGGCGTCCCGGCGCAAGCGCCGCCATGACGCCGCCGTCGCCGCCGAGCGCGAGCGCATGACCAGCGTCCTTGACAACCTGATCCAGGCCGGCGGCGACGAGTACGGCCAGGGCCTGGTGGCGATGCTGCGCGGCGAGGACTTCCACGACGCGCTGGTCAACGAGGCCGCGCTGCCGACCGCCGACCGGGACCTGCTGGCCGGCCCGTTCGCGCACATCGTCGTGGACGAGGCGCAGGAGCTGACCGACGCGGAGTGGCAGATGCTGCTATCGCGCTGCCCGTCCCGGAGCTTCACCGTCGTCGGGGACCGCGCCCAGGCCAGGCACGGGTTCACCGAGTCGTGGCAGGAACGGCTGGAGCGGGTCGGGCTCGAGCAGATCAGCCTGGCCTCGCTCAGCATCAACTACCGGACGCCCGATGAGGTCATGGCCGAGGCCGAGCCGGTCATCCGCGCGGTGCTCCCCGACGCCAACGTGCCGGCCTCCATCCGGCACAGCGGCGTTCCCGTCGTGCACGGGCCCGCCGCTGACCTGGACTCGATCCTGCGCAACTGGCTCGCCGCACACGCCGAGGGCATCGCCTGCGTCATCGGCGATCCCGCGTTCCCCGCGACGCCCCGGGTCAGGTCGCTGGCCCCCGAGCTGTCCAAGGGGCTCGAGTTCGACCTGGTCGTCCTCATCGACCCGGAGGGCTTCGGCACCGGCATCGAGGGCGCCGTCGACCGCTACGTCGCGATGACCAGGGCGACGCAGCAGCTCGTCATCCTCACCAGCCCGTAAGTGGACAGGGCCCTGGCCAGTCGCACACTGTGAGTACATGCTCCGCGCGCCGCCTCATCCCCGGCTCCTGCGCAGGCTGGATAAGGCCGCAGTGCCAGGAGGCGGGGCCGACGGTTGACCATACGCCTGGAACTGCGCCTGCTCGGCGGGTTCGGCCTGCGGGCCGGCGGTGCCGAGGTGCCGGTCACGCCCGCCGTGCAGAAGATCCTGGCGCTGCTCGGCGTGCACGACCGGCCGCTGTCGCGCCCCTACCTGGCGGCGGTGCTGTGGCCGGCCACCACCAGGGAACGGTCGCTGGCCAGCCTGCGCTCGGCGCTGCGCGGCTGCCCGGACGCGCTGCTCCGCCGGTCCCGCGCCGAGCTGGGCCTGGCTGATCACGTCAGCGTCGACTACCGGCTCAGCATGGGCGCCGCGCGCCGCGCGCTGGCGGGACCGGTCGCCCTGGAAGCGGTCGACCCGGCGCTCCGGCTGCTCACCGGGGACCTGCTGCCCGAGATCACCGAGGACTGGATCGAGCCGTTCCGGCAGGCCCGGCATCATCTGCGGCTGGACGCGCTGGAGGCGATGGCCGAGTACCTGCTGGGCACGGGGAACCCCGACCGCGCGGCCCGCGCGGCGGCGGTCGCGGTGACCGCCGAGCCGCTGCGGGAGAGCGCGCACCTGCTGTTAATGCGCGCGCTGGTGGCCGAGGGCAATCGCGCCCAGGCGATCGCGCACTACGACGCGCTGGCCCGGCTGCTGCTGGCCGAGCTGGGCGTCGAGCCCTCGTTCCCGCTGTCGGATGCCCTGTCCCCCCGCCGCCGGTGACACGGGCGCTCTGACAACGCCGCCGGTGACATCTGACCGCCGGCCGGCCGGGTGCTGACAGCAAAGTCAGTAATGGTCTCCCGCTTTATTAAAGGACATGGCCAATTTACCGCCGCTTGAATTTCCGTCTAGACGACGGTGAATCGCGGAGCCATGCTGGAGGAACCAGCTCGCCCAGTGGCAAAGCCAATTGCCCGCCCGCCGCCCATTCAGCATGGGCCGCATATATCGGGGCGAGTTCCTGCCAGAGGAGGGTTTTGCCATGTCGCGACGATTATTCCGAGTCACTGCCTTCAGGGCTATCGCGCTAGCCGGGATAGGCGTGCTGGCCGCCGGCGGCATCGTGGCCGGGGTAGCGTCGGCGTCCAGCGGCGGGACGGGGACGACCCCCGCCGCGACCGCGCCGACGATCGACCACCAGCTCTGCTACGCCGCCACCGCGACCGGGTTCCAGCCGCCGCCCACGGCGCTCCTGCAGAATCAGTTCAACACCGCGGGGTTCACGGTGAAGATCGGCCCGATGGCCTTCCACTGCAACCCCGTGCAGAAGACCCTCATCAGCGGGCCTGTGTACCCGATCACCAACCCGAACGCGCACCTGGCATGCTTCCAGATCTCCGCGCCGACGCAGGCAAGCTTCGTGGTGACAGTCGCCAACCAGTTCGGCTCCGCGCAGCTATCCACCGGCCAGCCCGACCTGCTGTGCCTGCCGAGCTGGAAGAGCCTGACCGGCCCGCCCGGCCAGTCCCCCAACCAGCCGCCCGGCCTCAGCCACTTCACCTGCTACCCGGTGTCGCCGGTCTCCGGAAGCTACAACCCGCCAGGCCTGACGCTCCAGGACGAGTTCGCCCCCGGGCCGGTCGGCGCACAGGTCAGCCCCGTGCCGACGCAGCTGTGCCTGCCGACGCAGAAGACCATCAACGGGACCGTCTACCCGATCATCAACTCGACCTGGCACCTGCTGTGCTACCCGGTCAGCAAGACCCCGATCATCCCGAAGGTCTGGGACCAGAACCAGTTCGGAACCGCGACGCTGACCATCCAGTCGACGAACACGCTCTGCGTGCCGTCTACCAAGACGATCAGCTCAACTAGCCCGGCTCCGTAGCCGCCATTTCCGCTCCCGGCGCGTCGTCGGCCCGCCATTTCACGGGTCGGCGACGCGCCGGGAAAATGCTTTTCCTGATGACCGGAAGCTGGCTGCCGCTATGCGCGGGATAGCACCGCTATTACCGTTTCCGGGTAAAAGCGAGAATCAGGCAGAAACCAGGTCGCAGACGAAGATCAGGGTCTCGCCGGGCGCGATGGAAGAGCCCGCGCCCCGATCCCCGTAGGCCAGGTGCGGCGGGATGACGAGCTGGCGGCGGCCGCCGACCTTCATCCCCTGCACGCCCCGGTCCCAGCCGGCGATGACCTGGCCGGCGCCCAGCCGGAACCGCAGCGGGCCGCCCCGGTCCCAGCTCGCGTCGAACTCCTCGCCGGTCGAGAACGCGACGCCGACGTAGTGCACCTCGACCTCGGTGCCGGCCTTCGCCTCCGTGCCGTCGCCGGCCCAGATCTCGGTGACCTCCAGGTCCGCCGGCGGCTCGCCGCCGGGAAAGTCCACTTCCGGCTTGCTGATGCTCATGCGCAACGTCTCCCTCGTTCGTATTCAGCCTGTAAGGTTATGCGCCCGCGCCAGGCGCGGCGCGCCGTCTGGCCGGACTGCTAGCTGACCGTGACCGGAAGCGTGTCGAGGCCGCGCAGCAGCGTCGTGGCGCGCCGCCAGCGGCATGCCGCCGGCGGCTGGCTAGCCGAGCCAGCGGGTGAACCAGGCGCGGGTCCGCTCCAGCACGTCGGCCTGATGGGCGCGCTCGGTGAACCCGTGCCCCTCGCGCGGGTAGATGACCAGCTCGTGCTCGACCCCGAACTCGCTGAGCGCGCGGTGGAAGTAGACCGCCTGCCCGACCGGCACGTTGGTGTCCCGCTCGCCGTGCAGGATCAGCACCGGGGTGGCGGCCCGCGAGGCGTAGCCGACCGGGCTGAGCCGGTCGTGCCGGTGCGGCCCAGGGCTCTCCCAGCCGGTGCTGCCGCCCAGGTCGGCCTCCTGGCGGCCAAGCTCGCCGTAGCCGACCTGCAGCCCCCAGTCCGCGATGCCCGCGCCCATCACCGCGGCGCGGAACCGGTCGGTCTGCCCGACGGCCCACGCGGCCATGAACCCGCCGTGACTCCACCCGGCGATGCCAAGCCGGCCGGGATCGGCGACGCCCGCCTCGACTAGGTGGTCGAGGCCGCTCAGCAGGTCTGTCCACTCGTCCTGGCCGACCGCTCCTGCCACCTTGGCGGCGAACTCGTGGCCGCGCCCCGAGCTGCCGCGCGGGTTGGGCAGGAACACCGCGAACCCGGCGGCGGCCAGCCACTGTCCTGACGGCCCCCAGGACAGCGTCAGCTCGTCGGAGTACCGGCCGTAGGGCCCGCCGTGCACGATCATCACCAGCGGGAACGGCCCGTCGGCCCGGCCGCGTCCCGGCGGCAGCACCAGCAGCCCGTCCAGCTCAAGACCGTCGGCGGCCTTCCAGGACACCCGCTGCTGGTCGCCCCAGCGGACCCCGCGCAGGCCGGGGCTGGTCTCGCTGATCCTGGCCAGCGGGCCGCCGGGCGGCCCGGCCCAGACGTCGAGCGGCTCGGTGCCGGCGCTCATCCGCGCCGCGATCCGCGCGCCGTCGGCGCTGGCGCTCAGCGAGTCCGCGTTCCCGCGCCGCAGGCTCACCTCGGCGAACCGGCGCCGCTCAGGATCGAGCCTGGCCACGGCGGTGTCCAGCCCCACCGAGAACAGCGCGAGCAGCGCCCCGCCCGCCTGCGCCAGCTCCTTCGGGCACCGGTCGAGCCCGGCGGTCAGGTTCTGGTGCCCGCCCGGCTCCCCCGCACCATCGGGCACCGGCACGTCGAACACGGCGGTCCCGCCCACCGACCCCGGCGGCGTGATCGCGATATAGGCCAGGTGCCAGCCGTCGGCGGCCTGCCACCAGGCCAGCGAGCCCGCCCCAATCGGCGCGGCCCCAAGATCGGTCACCGCCCCGGTGCCGGGGTCCACCGCGTGCAGCCGCGCCGTGTACGCGCCCGGCTCGTCCTCGGGGCGCGCCCAGGTCACCACGCCGAGCGGCCCGCCGCCGGGACGCTGCACCACCTCGGTGACGTGCCGGTCCCCCAGCCCCGCGACGACCGCCAGCTTCCCGGTGACCAGGTCGAGCAGCCGCAGCCGGTGGCCGCCGTCCCGCTCGCTCCACACCATCGCGTCGTCCCCGGCCGCCGCCCGCCGGGCGGACTGCGCGTCCGGCTCGTCGGCCGCCAGCACGGCCACCTGCGCCCCGCCGGCCAGCGGGCGCTGCGCCGAGACCGCGCCGCCCCAGGTCAGCATCGTCCGCGCGGCGCCGTCCAGCCCGATCAGCCGCAGCTCGCCGCCGTGCAGCACGTACACCGCGTCCGAGCCCGGCGCCCAGCGCGGGCAGCTCAGCCCGCGTGCCGGGCCGGCCAGCCGCACCGCCGGGCCGCCGCCGTCCGCGGTAGCCGCCCGCAGCTCGACGTCCCGCCCGGCGCGCGGGCCTGGCTCGCAGGTGGGGATCACCAGGTAGGCGACCCGCTGGCCGTCCGGGGAGATGACCGGGGACCGGGGCAGGACCCGGCCGGTGACCAGTTCCGCCGTCAGCCTCTTGCTGTTATCGCCCATTCGCTGCTCCCGGTATGCCGCCCGCCATACCGGAATGCTGTCGCAGTGTCCCCGGCAGCGCGACGCATATGCGGACAACGCGGCACCGGCACCGGCCGCGCACCGGCCGGCTGAGCCGGTCGCCGGGCCAGCCCGGCTCGGCCCGGCTCAGCCCGTCAGCGCGAACTCAAGCAGCCACTCGATGATCTCGGTGTGATGCCGCGCCCTGGCCAGGTCGGGACCCCAGGCGTACAGGCCGTGCCCGGCCACGATCACGCCGGGCACCCGCGGGTCGCGGGCCGCGGCCAGCCGGTCGCCCAG
Organism: uncultured Actinomycetota bacterium; assembly: GCA_963725175.1. Classification (GTDB taxonomy): domain Bacteria; phylum Actinomycetota; class Actinomycetes; order Streptosporangiales; family Streptosporangiaceae; genus DASUBV01. Next base: position 7,069,125 of record CAVRXH010000006.1, on the reverse strand, counting down.
CTCGGTCATGTCCTGGCTGTTGACGATGACCGGGATGGTGACCTGCTCCCCGGCCGGCGGGCAGCCGATGCCCTTGAGCATCTCCAGGTCCGCGACGGCCACCCCGCCCGGCCAGCGCCGCCCGGCCCGGACGGCCGCGATGGTGTGCACGTGCACCACGGCCCGCGCTCCGGTCAGGGCGGCCACCCTGGCGTGCAGCGCCGCCTCCGCCGACGGCCGGGCGGCCGACGCGGCCGGCCAGGGCACCGCCTGGCCGGCCGCGTCCACCACGCCGATGTCCGCCGCCGTCAGTGTCCCCTTGTCGACACCGCTGACGGTGACGGCCAGCCGCAGCGGATCGGCGCCGAGCACGGCGGACAGGTTGCCCGAGGTCCCGCGCATCCAGCCGAGCGCCGCGAACCTGGCCGACTCGGCCGCCAGGGCCGGCGCCAGCGCAGCCAGTTCCGTGTCAATGGCGCCGTCGCCGTCAATCGGGCCGTCGCCGGTCACCGGCGCGCCGCCCTAGTCCCTGCCCACCTAGTCCCTGCCCAGTTCCCTGGCCAGGGCACGGATGGCGTCCCCGTCGGGGAACCGGGTGGCGATGTCGCTGCCGGTCGGGATGCCGATCCAGCCCTGCGCCTCGTGGAAGAACCTGACCGCCGTGAAGTCGGGCACCACCCCGGTGTCGAACCAGTGCGTGGTGCCCTTCGGCACCGCGCTCAGGTCGCCGGCCTCCGCGTGCAGCGCGTGCACCTGGTCGCCGATGTGCAGGAAGAACACGCCGCCGCCGCGGACCATGAAGCGCATCTCGTCGTCGTCGCCGTGGGTGTGCTCGTCGATGAACTTGGCGCGCAGCGCGGCGGCCGACTCCGGCCAGTCAGGGTCCGGGCTGGGATGGATGGTGGCGACGTCCACGGTGACGAACTTCTCGTCGGTGACGAGCTTGTCGATGACCTCGCGGTAGGCCTCAAGGTAGGCGTCCTGCCCGGCGTCGGGCGGCACGTCCGCGACCGGCCGCCGCTCGAACCGGCAGTCAAGCGCCGTCATCGCCGCGGCGATCTCCTCCGGATCGTTGGTCTGCCTGACCGCCTCGTGCGGATTGTCATCACGCCAGGTAACTAACAGGGACACGGTCTCCTCGCCCTCGCTCGCCGGGGCCCGCCCCGCGCGGGACGGGCGAATCTCATCGTGACGCGGCCCGGTAGGCGATGGCAAGATTGGCGGCGGAAAGGACAGCATGCTGCCCAGCGTCGTGCTCGACATCGAAGGCACTATCAGTCCCACGTCCTTTGTCACCGACCGGCTTTATCCCTACTCCGTGGCCAGGCTGCCGGCCTGGATCGCCGCGCACCGCGATGAGCCGGACACTGCCCGTGCCCTTGGCCAGGTACGCCAGGCCATCGGCGAGCCGTCGGCCGGCGAGGAGCGGATCATCACCCGGCTGCTTGACTGGCTGGCGGCCGACCAGAAGGCGACGCCGCTGAAGACCCTCCAGGGCCTGATCTGGTCGCGCGGCTATGACGACGGCGACCTGGTGGCGCCATTTTTTCCCGACACGATCCCGGCGCTGCGGGCGTGGAAAAAGGCCGGGCACCGGCTGCTGGTGTACTCCTCAGGCTCTGTGCCGGCGCAGCGGGCCTGGTTCGCGCACTCCTCCGACGGCGACGTGTCGGAGCTCATCTCGGCGAATTTCGATACCGAGAACGCCGGCCCGAAGCGCGAAGCGGCCTCCTACCAGTCCATCGCGGCCGAGATCGGGGCCAGCCCCGCCGACATCGTGTTCCTGTCCGATGTGACCGCCGAGCTGGACGCCGCCCGGGCGGCCGGCTGGCACACCGCCGGGGTGCGCAGGCCGGGCGAGAAGTACTACGCGGCCGGCGTTGGCGGCCACCTGGAGGTCGGCTCGCTGGACGTGCTAGACCTGTCCGGGGACGCCCCCGCGATCCGCCGCTGACCCCCGAACGGAGCCCCCGCCCCTATGAGCGATACCGCCCTGCTTGTCATGGATGTCCAGCGCGGCATCGTCGGGCGGTTCGGCGACGACGCCGGCTACCTGAGCCAGGCTCACCGAGGCGATCGGCGCGGCCCGCGGCGCGGGCGCCCCGGTCATCTACGTGGTGGTCGGCTTCCGCGCCGGGCACCCCGAGGTGAGCGCGCGCAACCGCACGTTCTCCGCCGCGGCCGGCAACGGCCGGTTCGAGCCCGGCGATGAGTCGGCGGCGATTCACCCGGCGGTCGCGCCCGCCCCCGGCGACCCGGTGGTCACCAAGCGCCGGGTGTCGGCGTTCGCCGGCAGCGACCTGGACGTGCTGCTGCGCGGCCTGGGCACCGACTCGCTGGTGCTGACCGGGATCGCCACCAGCGGCGTGGTGCTTTCCACCCTGCGCCAGGCCGCCGACCTGGACTTCCGCCTCACCGTGCTGGCTGACGGCTGCCTGGACGCCGACCCTGAGGTGCACCGGGTGCTGACCGAGAAGGTGTTTCCCCGCCAGGCGGAGGTCACCACGGTGGCCGCCTGGGCGGCCGGGCTGGCCCCCTAGCATGCGCGCGGGCGGCCGGGCCGCGCGGCTCACGGCAGCGTGGCCCGCGGCGGCACGGCTCGCGGCCGCCGGCCTAGCGGCGCTCGCCATCACGCTGCCGCTCGCGCCGGCGTCGGCCGCCTCGCCCGGCGCCCTGCCCGGCCCGCCGGGCAGGGTAACCGCCACGGCGCTGCCCGGCGGCGCGCTGCTGAGCTGGCGACCGCCGGCCGGCGCCACTCAGGTCACCGGGTACCTGATCACCGCCGCGCCGGGCGGCGCGACCGCCCGCACCTCCGACGTGACCGCCTTCCTGGCGGGCGGCCTGCGCGATGGCACCTCCTACACCTTCACCGTCGCGGCGGTCAGCGCCGCGGGCACCGGCCCGGCCGGGCCCGCCTCGGCGGCGGTCACGCCGAGGCGGGCCGCCCCGCCGGCCGCGCCGCGCGCGGTCACCGCCACCGCCGGGTACCGCCGGATCCGCCTCACCTGGCAGGCACCGCCCGCGCCGCCCGGCGCCCCGGCGGTCACCGGCTACGCCATCACCGCCACGCCCGGCGCCGGGGCACCGCGCAAGCGGGCCACGGCACCGGCCGACGCGCGTTCCATCACCCTGAACGGGCTGCGCGACGGACTGCCGTACCGGGTCAGCGTCGCAGCGGTGAACGGCGCGGGGACCGGCGCTCGCGGCGCGGCCGGCTCCGTCACGCCGCGGCGCACGCCGCCCGGCAAGCCGACGGACCTCACCGCAGCGCCGGTCGCCGGCGGAATCCGGCTCACCTGGCAGCCGCCAGCGTCCGGCTCGCCGGTCACCAGCTACGAGATCACCGCCGGCGGCAAGGCGCGCACCGCCGGCCCGGCGGCCCGCTCGGCCGTCGTCACCGGGCTGCCAGGCCGGGCCAGCTTCACCGCGCGGATCCGCGCGGTCAGCGCCGCGGGCGCCGGCCAGGCCGCCACCGCCCCGGCCGCCACCTCGGGCGCCACCCGGGCACCTGGCTCGGTGGTGCTCGGCCGCGCCGCGCTGGCGGCGCTGGCCGGCGCGGCCAGGACTGACGGCTCGCTGGTCTTCACCTCGCCGCCGCGCCGGGTCCGCGACCTGCAGCCCGGCGACGTGCTCACCGGCGGGGTGAGCCCGGCGACCCCGGCAGGCCTGCTGGCCACCGTGACCGGGGTAACCGCCACCGGCTCGCAGGTCACCGTCGCCACCCGGCCCGCCGCGCTGAGCAAGGCGCTGGTCGCGGCCGGGCTGGGCGCGTCGCTGCGGCTGCCCGCCGGCCAGGTCGCCGCGTTCATCCCGGCCAGGCCGGGCATCGCGCCGCTGCCCGCCAGCGCGGGGCAGGGCGCCGGGCTGCGCCTGGACACCGTGCTGTACCGGGCGGCTGACGGCGCGGGGGCCGCGGTGACCGGGACCGTCCGGCTGACCCCCGCCCTGGCCCTGGACGCGGCGGTGAGCTGCTGCATCGACACCGCGACCCGGCTGTCCGCGTCGGTCACCGCGGCGGTGTCGCTGCGGCTGGCCAGCGGTGTCAGCCATGGCATCGGCGGCAGCTACCCGCTCGGCACGTTCCGCTACAAGCCGGTGACGCTGGACGCCGGCGGCGTCCCTGTGGTGCTCACCCCCGAGCTGTCTGTCGCCCTGGTCACCAGCGGCGCGGTGACGCCCGGCCTGGCCGAGGCGGCCAGCGCCCGGATGACCGTCGGCGCCAGCGCCGTTACCCGCGACCTTTCTGTGACCGCCCGGCCGGTGCTGTCCGCGTCGTCCGGGTACCGCACGCCCAGCGTCGGCGGCACCGTGTCGGCGGCGGCCGGGGTCCGGGCCGTGCTGTCGGTCGCCGTGAACGGCACCAGCCTCGCGGCGATGACCGGCACCATGTGGCCGGCCCGGCTGGCGGCGAGTGTCACCCGCGCGCCGTGGTGGGTCCTGTCCGCGCGGGAGCAGGCCGCCCTGACCCTGAACCGCCCGCTGCTGGAGTCCGTCCTGCCGCCCTGGCACGCGGCGCCCGGCTCCCGGCAGCGGCGGCTGGCCGGCGCCACCGGCCCGTTCCAGGGCATCACCATCACCCCGGACCCCGGCGTGACCCGCCCCGGCGGGCGGCTGGCCCTGCGTGCCGCCGTGGCGGGCGCGGCCAGCCAGGCGGTCACCTGGAGCACGCCGCCAGGCGACGGCAGCATCACGGCGGCGGGCGATTACACCGCGCCGGACGCGCCGGGCAGCTACGAGGTCACCGCCGCCCGCCCTGCCACCGGGCTGTGGCCGGGCGGGACCGGGCTGACCGCCGTACAGGCCGGCCCGCAGCCGCCGTCGCCGCCCCGTGACATCACGGCGGTGCCCGGTGCGGACGGCGGCGCGGCCGTGCGCTGGTCGCCGCCCGGCGGCGGCGCCCCGGTCACCGGCTACGTCATCGCCGCCTACCGGCTGCCCGGCGCGACCGCCCCGGTGACCACCACGGCCGGCCCAGGCGCCACCAGCGTCGTCCTGGCCGGCCTCGCGCCGGGCGCGGACTACGCGGTCACCGTTTCCGCCGCCGGGGCCGGCGGCCGCAGCCAGCCCGCCGCCGCGGCGGCCCCGGTCACGGCCGGCGATGCGCCGTCCGGCGGCACGGCCTGGACCGCGCTGCCCGCCCCGGTTCCGCCCGACGGCAACCAGCTCGACAGCACCCTGGCCGCCGTGGCCTGCCCGCCCGGCGGCCCGTGCACGGCCGCCGGCAGCTACACCGACGGCCAGTTCAACATCCAGGGCATGCTGGTCACCGGGTCAGGCTCGGCGTGGACCGCCACCCGCGCCCCGCTGCCCGCCGGGGGCGCCGCCGACCCGGCCGCCGCCCTCGCGGCCATCGCCTGCCCGGCGGCGTCGCGGTGCGCGGCGGCCGGCGGCTATGGCGCGGCGGACGGCGGCCAGGACGCGCTGCTGGACACCGGGTCCGGCACTGGCAAGGGCACCGCCTGGCGGGCCGTCACCGTCCCGCTGCCCGCCGGTGCGGCGTCAGGTGGTGCCGCCAGCGCCGGGCTGACCGCGCTGGCCTGCCCGTCGCCCGCCGCGTGCACCGCCGCCGGTTTCTACTCCACGACCTCGGGCAGCCAGCGGGGCCTGCTGGTCACCGGGTCTATTGCCGGCTCTGTCACGGGCACGGGCACGGGCACGGGCACGGGTGCGGGTGCGGGCAGCGGCGCCGCCTGGCGCGCGGTCGCCGCGCCGCTGCCGCCCGGCGCGTCGGCAACCGCGCCGCAGGTGTCGCTGAACGCGGTCGCCTGCCCGTCCGCCGCCTCCTGCGTCGCGGCCGGCCAGTACACCGACGGCGCGGGCCACGGCCAGCCGCTGCTGGTCACCGGCTCTGGCACCGCCTGGCATGCGGTCGCGGTGCCGCTGCCCGCCGGGCACGCCGCCGACCCGGCGGCCGAGCTGACCGCGGTCGCCTGCGCGCCGGGCGGCTCGTGCACCGCTGCCGGCTCCTACACCGACAGCCGCGGCGGCCAGCAGGGACTGCTGGTCACCGGGTCAGGCGGCACCTGGCGGGCGGCCACCGCGCCGCTGCCGACCGGCGCCGGGTCAAGCCCCGACGTGCTGCTCACCGCCGTGGCCTGCCCGCCGGGCGGCCAGTGCGTGGTCGCCGGGTCCTACCAGGACCGGGGGAATGCCGAGCAGGGCGTCACCATCTCCGGTTCCGGCTCTGGCACCAGCACCGCCTGGACCGCCCGCGAGCTGACCAGGCCCGCGAACACCCTGGTCAACCCGCAGGACGTGATCACGTCGCTGGCTTGCCCGGCGCGCTGCGCGGTGGCCGGCGGGTACCTGGACAGCACCCTGAACCAGTTCGACGACGACAACGGCGAGGGCCTGCTGGCCACCCGGCCGGCCGCCGGCGCGCCCTGGACTGCGGCCCAGGCGCCGCTGCCCGCCGACGCCAACCCGGCCATCCTCGGCCAGTACGCCCAGCTCGCCGCCGTGGCCGGCTGGTCGGGCGGTTACCTGGCCGTCGGCAGCTATATCGACTCCGACGTGGATGACCAGGCTCTTATCGTCACCGGGCGGGGCGGCTAGGGTCGGGAGAAACGGGGAGGACGTGATCTCATGCGCAGCACCTGGCAGGCCAGGGCCGTCGCGGCGGCCGTACTCGTCCTGATGGCAGCGCTCGTCGCGCTGCCCGCCGCGTTACCGGCAGCCGCCGCGCCGGCCGAGTTGCCGGCGGCAGGGTTACCGGCGAGGGGATTGACGGCGGCTGGACTACCGGCGAGGGGATTGACGGCGGCTGGACTACCGGCGAGGGGATTGACGGCGGCCGGGCTACCAGCCGCAGGGCTACCGACGGCCGCACCGGCCATCGGTCCGCTGACCGGCGTGTCGGTGGCTGCTCCGGGACGTGCCTTCGCGGTGGGCCTGCGGCAGCTCGCTCGGTGGAATGGCCGGTCCTGGCGGCCGGCCAGCCTCAGCCTGCCCGCCGGGACCACCCTGGCGGCGGTCGCCGCTGCGGGTCCGCGCGCAGTCTGGGCCGCCGGCACCACGCTGGCTGGCCGCACCTACCTGCTGCGCTGGACCGGCGCCAGGTGGCGGCACGTGGCCAGCCCTAGCCCGGCCGGCAGCCATCTTTCCGGTCTGGCGGCCGGGTCCGCGCGGGACGCCTGGGCCGTCGGCTACCAGCGCGAGAACGTCAGCCAGGGCACCTGCGCCCGCTGCCGGACGCTGATCCTGCACTGGAATGGCACCAGGTGGCGGCAGGTACCCAGCCCGACCCCGGCGAGCTGGGGCGAGCTTGAGTCGGTCACGGTGGTGTCCGCCCGTGATGCCTGGGCGGCCGGGGTGAGCGGCACCACGCCGCTGATCCTGCACTGGAACGGCCGGTCCTGGCGGGTATCGGCCAGCCCTGCGCCGCGCGGCGCGGCCCCGCTGCTCTACGGGATCTCGGCCGCCTCGGCCAGGGACGCCTGGGCGGCGGGCACAGCGGGCGGCCGGGTGCTGCTGGAGCACTGGAACGGCGTCAGGTGGCGGATCGCGGCCGGGCCGGCCACCGCCGCCGCCGAGCTGACCTCGGTGGCGGTGCTCTCGGCCCAGGACGCCTGGGCCGCCGGCGACGCCGGGCCAGGCACGCTGACCCTGCACTGGAACGGCGCCAGGTGGCGGGTGGTGGCCAGCCCGCAGCCGGGCCGCCCGATGGGGCGCGGCCTGTCCGGCATATCCGGCACGTCCATGCGGGACCTCTGGATCGCTGGCTACTACGCCGGGGGCGGCAAGGGGCTGCTGGCTCGCCGGGACGGCAACAGCTGGCGGCTGGCCGGCTGAGATGGCTTAATGGTGAGTTATCGGGCCGCGAGTTCCTCTTATCGAACTTACCGTCGATCTTGTGGCCAGAATGTCAGACCATCTCGATACTGTTAGCCATAGCAGGAAACGGCCGCAGGATCGGAGGTGACCCAGGTGCCAGACGATCAGCCGCAGCAGCCGCCGGACGAGGACCAGCCGGACGGCGAGCGCGATTGGCTCGATGACGAGGCCGAGCTGAACGGCCTGGTCCTGGTGCCGGGTGATGAGCCGGTTCCCGCGGGCCGAGTGCTGCTGCCCGAGCCCGCCGGTCCTGGTGACGGTGTGGGTGGGGGGTTGTGCTGGTCGTTTGGCGTGGACCTGGACGCGATCCTGGCCGCGGCGGCGAAGGGAATGCCCTGCCCTGGCGGTACGGGCATGCCGCCAGGCCTGGCCGGCACCGGGCGCGGCAGCACGCCAGCGCGCGACGCGGCGGCCTCGCCGGGCAGCCCGGCACCCGGCCCCGGCCAGGCCCCGGACGACCCGAGCCTGGATCCCGCCGGGCCTGGCGGCGTCCTGCTTCCTGATGAGGGGGGCCTGGCGGTCGATGTGGTGGCCGAGTACCTGCCCGGCAGCGCGGGCCTGGCCGCCTGGCTGGACCAGCGCGACCCCGCCGAGGCCAGCGACTATGACCTGCCCGCCGTCGCCGCCGGATGGCGCCGGGTCGCCGCCTGGGCGCAGGCCCGCGAGTTCGCCGCCATCGCCCAGATCGCCGCCCGGTCCGCCGCCCGGAACGACAAAGCCGGCCTGGAGGAAGACGGCCGCCCCTCAGCGGTCACGCCGGACGCTGCGGCGCAGGTGGGCCTCGCCCTGGCTCTCTCGCCCGGCACTGCCGAGTGGTGGACGGGCCAGGCGGTGACCCTGACGTGGCGGCTGCCCGCCACCGGTGCGGCGTTGGGGGCCGGGGAGATTGATGCCTACCGGGCGCGGCTGATCATCGAGGCCACCAGCCTGCTGGATGAGGACACCGCCCGCCGTGTCGAGGACGACGTGCTGCCCGAAGCGGGAGAACTCACCTACGCCCAGCTCCGTGCCCGCCTCCGTAAGGCGGTGATCATCGCCGACCCGCAAGGCGCCGAGGACCGCCGCAAAGCAGCCGAGCGCCGCGCCCGGGTCAGCCTGTACCCCGATGATGACGGCACCGCGACGCTGACCGGGACGAGTCTCCCGGCTCCGCACGCGGCGGCGGCCATGGCCCGGATCACCGCCCTGGCCCGCGCACTGAAAGCCTCCGGAGCCGGCGGCGGCACCGACCTGCTCCGCGCCCACATCTACCTCGGACTCCTCCTCGGCACCCTCCCCCCGATACCCCCGCCCGCAGACACCGGACAGCCCGACGAACCAACAGACGACGACCCGCCGGACGACGGCGGCGGCTCTGGCGGCGCGCCAGGCGACGGCCATCCCGGCGGCCCGCTACCCCGTGACGGCCAGCACCCCCGACCACCACGCGGCAGCCGGCCGCCGCACGGGGGTCAGCGACCCAGCGGACCGCCGCCAGACCGCGACCGATCACCCGGCAGCCCGGCACCGCGCTGTGACGAGCCCGCCGGCGCATCGGCCGGAGACCCGCCACCCGGTGCTCCGCGACCCGGCAGCCCGCGCGGCGATGCTCAGGCTCCGCTCCCGGACCCCGGCCCGCCCGGTACCGGCCCGCCCAGTTCGGGACCGCCCAGTTCGGGACCGCCCAGTTCGGGACCGCCCAGTTCGGGACCGCCCAGTTCGGGGCCACCCAGTTCGGGGCCACTCTCGGGGTCTCCCGATCCGGGGTCGCCGCCAGCCTCCGAGTCACCCGAACCAAGACTGCCAGGCACCGCCCCGCCAGGCGCCCACCCGCCAGATCCCAGGCCACCCGGTCCTCACCCGCCGGGTCCCGAGCCACCAGGTGCCAGTCCGGCACCCGCTACCTCACCCAGCGACGCCCTGCCCGGCTCTGGCACGCCCGGTGACGACGACGGCGTGCATGGCCCCTGGCCCGAGGTACCGCCGCTCACCGACGCCGACGCACCCCACCCCGACGAAAGCCACGCCGACCCGCCGCCCGAGCCTGACGACGACGACCGGCTCCGCTACGGCGAGGACCCGCTCGACCTCCCCGACACCGGCCCGATACCCGCCTGGCCGTCGATCCCCGGCACTACCGGCACCAGCCCGCTCACTGCGGTCGGCACCGGCGCCAGCGGTGCGCCCGATGTCACCACCGGGACCGGCACCGCGTGCGGCCAGGGACGGCCGGGGGCCGGGATGCTGGACCTGACCCTGTCCTGGGCCACCTTCGCCGAGCACGCGTCCGCGCCCGGCCTCCTGGGCCGGATCGGGCCGGTCACCGCCACCCAGGCCCGCGCCCTCGCCGCCGCGGCCAGCACCGCACCGGGCACCCGGTGGCGGGTCATCCTCACCGACCACCACGGCCACGCCATCACGACCGCCGCCATCACCCGCCGGACCACCACCCGCGCCCGGCCAGCCGGCAGCTCAGCCACCAGGACCGGCAAAGCCCCGGCCCCCACCACCACCCGGGCAGCACAAGCCCCCGCCACCCAGGACCCGGCCGGCAGCCCCGGCACCACCGGCACCACCGGCAGCCCCGGCACCACCGGCACCACCGGCAGCCCCGGCACCACCGGCCCGATGCTGCCCCTGGCCGGGCCGCACGCCAGCATCACCGGCCGCGTCTGCGTCACCATCCCCGCCGCCGCCCTGAACCACATCAATGCCGCCGAGCTCGCCGGCACCAGCACCCGCGCCGCCGTCCTCCGCACCGCCGCGAAAGCCGCCGCCAGGACCCGCCGGCAGGCCACCGCCGACCAGCAAGCCGACGCCGGCTGCGCGCACACCACCGCCTCGCCGTCCTACCGGCCCCCGGCCACCATCCGGGACCTCATCGACGCACGGGACCAGACCTGCCGGCTCCCCGGCTGCCGACAGCCCGCCTGGCGCGGCGACCTCGACCACACCACCCCCTACCACCGCGGCGGACTCACCTGCCCCTGCAACCTCGGACCCCTCTGCCGGCGACACCACCGACTCAAGCAGCAACACCACTGGGCACTCACCCAGACCACACCCGGCACCTTCCACTGGCAAACCCCCGCCGGACGCACCTACGCCACTACCCCACCCCGGCACGCCCCCTAAACGACCGCACCCACTTGTCCTTCAGCAGCCGCAGGCAGTCAGAGGGCGCTTGACCGGGAGCAGGTGCCGCGCACCGTGCCGATCCTCACCGCGCCGAGCAACCTGCCGCGGACCCGCAGCCGCTTGCCGTACCGGGACTGGCGCGGCAGCCGCGCGAGCGCTCCGGCGGGGTGCGCCTGCGCATACCGGCTCCAGAGCCGCCCGCCAGAGTCGGCGCCAGAGCCGCCAGCAGAGCCGGGCAGCAGAGCCGGGCAGCAGAGCCAGGCAGCAGAGCCAGGCAGCAGAGCCAGGCAGCAGAGCCAGGCAGCAGAGCCAGGCAGCAGAGCCAGGCAGCAGAGCCAGGCAGCAGAGCCAGGCAGCAGAGCCAGGCAAACAGGTGCCGGGCAGGCCCGCACTCACGCTCAGCCAGACTCAGTCTCCAGTGCGTGTCCTGAGCCCCGATGACCAACCCTGCCGCGCAGGCGGGGCGGCCGGCAGGCGATGATGTGCCCATGATCGATCTGATCCTCCGCAATGCCCGGATCGCCGGCCGCGACGGGCTCACTGACCTGGGCGTGTCCGGTGACCGCCTGCTGCTGTCCCCCGGTCCTGGCGAGACCGCCGCCGAGGTCATCGACCTGGCGGGACGGCTGGTCACCCCACCGCTGGTCGAGCCGCATATCCACCTGGACGCCGTGCTGACCGTCGGCCAGCCCCGGCCCAACGAGTCCGGGTCGCTGTTCGAGGGCATCGCGGTCTGGGCCGAGCGGGTCGCCACGCTGTCGTATGAGGACGTGCAGGCCAGGGTCAGGCAGATCCTGCGCTGGCAGCTCGCCTGCGGCGTGCAGCACGTGCGCAGCCACGTTGACGTCTGCGACCCGGAGCTGCGCGCCCTGCGCGCCCTGGCGGACCTGCGCGAGGAAGTGCGCGGGGTGATCGACCTGCAGCTTGTCGCCTTCCCGCAGCAGGGCATCCTGGCCTTCGACGGCGGCAAGGAGCTGATGCGCCGGGCGGTGGAGCTGGGCGCCGACGTGATCGGCGGCATCCCGCACTACGAGCTGACCCGCGAGGACGGCGTGGAGTCGGTCAGGTTCGCGATGGCGCTGGCCGACGAGCACGGCCTGGCGGTGGACATCCACTGCGACGAGACCGACGACGATCACTCGCGGTTCGTCGAGGTGATGGCCGCCGAGACGATCAGGCGCGGCATGTCAGGCCGGGTGACCGCCAGCCACACCACGGCGATGCACTCCTACAACAACGCTTACGCCTACCGGCTGATCAACAACATCGCCAGGGCCGGCCTGCACATGGTGACCAACCCGCTGGATAACTCGGTGCTCCAGGGCCGCTTCGACACCGGCCCGATCCGGCGCGGGCACACCAGGATCAAGCAGCTCGCCGAGGCCGGGGTGAACGTCAGCATCGGGCACGACTCGGTGATGGACCCGTGGTACCCGCTGGGCTACGGCGACCCGCTGCAGGCCGCGTTCGTGCTGGTGCACCTGGGCCAGATGTCCGGCGACGCCGAGCTGCGGCGGCTGATCGACATGATCACCGTCAACCCGGCCGCCGCCCTGGGCGTGCCGGACTACGGGCTGCGCGACGGCGGGCCGGCGGACCTGGTGGTGTTCGACGCGCCGTCGGAGGCGGACGCGCTGCGCCTGGTCGCGCCGCGCACCCTGGTGCTGCGCGGCGGGCGGGTCGTCGCCAGGACGACACCCGCCCGCCACACCGTGCTGTGGGACGGCACCGAGCAGCCGGTCACGTTCCTGCGGGAGTGACTTCCCCTTCGCTCTGTCCTGGGATCACCAGGGCCTCCTCGCGGCCGGCCTGGCCCTGGAGCCTGAAGAACACCGTGTACAGCCCCGCCGCCAGCACGAAGCCGACCTCGAAGGCCAGGTCGCCGAAGCCCGGCGCGTGCTTGGGCACCAGGCCGATGTAGTCGGTCTGGTTGGCGAAGAAGTAGATAGACACCACCATGGCGATGGCCATCGCCGCGAAGCCCGCCCACGCGTTGTGCTTGCGGTCGAACAGGAACCCGTCCACCCGCTTGCCCCGGCGCAGCACCTGGTCGGCGAAGAACACGCCGAGCCACGGGCCGATCCAGTAGGCGATGACCAGCAGGAAGTTGTTGTACTTGGTGCCGGCGTCGTGCAGCCCTGACAGCGCGAGGAAGAAGCCGACGACGCCGAACGCGATGGCCACGATGGCCCGGCGCAGCGCCAGCGGCAGCCGGATGCCCATGGCCAGGAAGGACATCGAGCCGGAGTAGACGTTCAGCGCGTTGGCGCAGATCGCGCCGAGCGCGATGGCCAGCAGGGTGACGTCGGCGATGCCGGTGGGCAGGTGGCTGGTGAACCCGGCGGTCGGGTTGTCGACGAACTTGTCCAGGTTGGTGATCGTGGCGGCGGCCGCGCCGACCACCTCAAGCGCCACGCAGGACAAGAACACCCCGAGGCCGGCCCACAGCCCGGCGGACCTGCGGTCGCTGTCGGGCGCCAGGTAGCGGGTGTAGTCGCTGGCGTAGGGGTTCCAGCCGGCCGCGTAGCCGAACGCCGCGCCCAGGGTGATCAGGAAGCCGCCCGGCACCGACGAGACGTGCGCCGCCGGGTGCGACTTGGACAAGATCACCACCGAGGCGATGATGAAGACCACTACCAGGAAGGGGAACGCCCAGCGCTCGAACGTGTGCACCAGGTTGTGGCCGAAGAAGGCCACCGCGATCTGCAGCACCACGATGATCAGCAGGCAGATCTTGGAGTTCCAGCCCAGCAGCGCGTTCAGCGCGAAGGCGCCGCTGACGCTGTTGACCGCGAACCAGCCGATGCCCGCCACCACGGCGTTGATGCCCGCCGGCAGGATGTTGCCCAGGTAGCCGAAGCCGATCCGGGACAGCACCATCTGCGGGACGCCGAACAGCGGGCCGCGGGCGGCCAGCGCGCCCATGGACAGCGAGCCGAGCGCGGTGCCCAGCACGATGGCCAGGGTGGCCATCCAGAAGGACTGGCCGAAGAACCAGACCCCGATGATCCCGACGAAAATGGTGGCGAACTCCATGTTCGGGGAGACCCAGGTCAGGAACTGGCCGATGGGCTTGCCGTGCCGGTCGCCCAGCGGGATGAACTCGGCCCCGCCCGGCTCGACGGCGGCGACCTTGGAGCCGTAGGTACCCTCGCGTACCTCAGCCTCAATGAGCGTGGTGGGTTCGGTCACGTGCGTCCCATCTCTCACAAAGGGGCAATTGCCTGCATGTTTACCGTGTCTTCACCTCCTAGCGCCAGTCCTGGGCCAAAGGCGTGACCAACCTGGCGCAAAGCGCTTCGCAGCAGGTCACCGGGTCCGGCCGAACGCCGTTCTATGATCGGCGGAGACGACCCCGTGGAGGCAGCCATGACGCAGTCCGCAGCCGCGCCGATCCTGGACGCTCCCCCGGCAGGCCCGGCCCTGGCAGGCCCGGCCCCGGAAGACGCGGCCCCCGAGCCGGTCGTGGCCGATGACCTGCTGGTCGAGGAGATCAGCATCGACGGGATGTGCGGTGTCTACTAGCCCCAGCCCCTTTGACGCCGGCCGGGCCTGGCGGCTGGACGAGCGGGTCGCGCTGCGGCCCGAGCCGTTCGGGGCGCTGCTCTATCACTACGGCACCAGGCGGCTGTCCTTCCTGAAGAGCGCCACCATGGCCGCCGTGGTGGCCGCGCTCGGCGAGCAGCCAAGCGCCAGGGCGGCCTGCCAGGCGGCCGGGGTGCCGCCCGCCGCGCTGCCGGACTACGAGCGGGCGCTGGCCGCGCTGGCCGCCTCGAAGATGATCACCGAGCGCGAGCCCGCGTGAAGCTGGCCCATGAAGCTGGCCCCATGAAGCTGGCCCCATGAAGCTGGCACAGCAGTTCGAGCGGGGACTGGCCGCGCCCATCTGCCTCACCTGGGAGCTCACCTACGCCTGCAACCTGGCCTGCGTGCACTGCCTGTCCAGCTCCGGCCGCCGGGACCCGGCCGAGCTGAGCACCGCGCAGTGCCGGGAGGTCATCGACTCCCTGGCCGCGATGCAGGTCTTCTACGTCAACATCGGCGGCGGCGAGCCGACCATCAGGCCGGATTTCTGGGAGCTGGTCGGCTACGCCACCGCCAGTGGCGTCGGGGTGAAGTTCTCCACCAACGGGACGCGGATCGACGCGGCGGCCGCCGCCCGGCTGGCCGCCAGCGACTATGTGGACGTGCAGATCTCCCTGGACGGCGCGACCGCCGGGGTGAACGACGCGGTCCGCGGCGCGGGCTCGCACGCCGCCGCCATCGCCGCGATGGAGGAACTGCGCGCGGCGGGGATGACCGGGTTCAAGCTCTCGGTCGTGGTCACCCGGCACAACGTGAGCCAGCTCGGCGAGCTGAAGGAGCTGGCGGACGCCTACGGCGCGCAGTTGCGGATCACCCGGCTGCGGCCCGCCGGGCGCGGCGCCGCGACCTGGCACGAGCTGCATCCGACCGCCGCACAGCAGCGGGAGCTGTACGACTGGCTGGCCCGGCACGGCGAGCAGGTGCTGACCGGCGACTCGTTCTTCCACCTGTCCCCGCTCGGCGGGCCGCTGCCCGGCCTGAACCTGTGCGGGGCCGGCCGGGTGGTCTGCCTGATCGACCCGGTCGGCGACGTGTACGCGTGCCCGTTCGCCATCCACGAGCAGTTCCTGGCCGGCAGCGTCCGGGCGCCCGGCGGGTTCGCGGCGGTCTGGCGGGACTCGGAGCTGTTCGCCGCGTTGCGCGCGCCGGAATCCGGCGGCGCCTGCCGGGCCTGCGGGTTCTACGACTCCTGCCGGGGCGGCTGCATGGCCGCGAAGTTCTTCACCGGCCTGCCGCTCGACGGCCCGGACCCCGAGTGCGCGGCGGGCCACGGGGAAGCCGCCCTGGCCGCCGCGCAGGCACCGCCGCGCCCGGCGCCCGACCATTCGCACCGGGGCCCGGTCCGCGGCCAGCCAGGCGGCCCGGTGCCGGTGACCATCGGCGTCCGGCCGCCCGCCCGGGCCTGCGACGAGAGCCCGCTGGCCGGACTGCCGGCGGGCTGGCCGCGGTGAACCCCTGGTTCGAGACCGTCGCGGTGGCCCAGCGGCGGGCCAGGCGGGCGCTGCCGCCGTCGGTGTACGGGGCGCTGATCGCCGGGACCGAGGCCGGGGTGACCGCCGCCGACAACGTCGCCGCCTTCGGCGAGCTTGGCTTCGCCCCGCACGTCGCGGACCTGCCGGGCACCCGCGACCAGTCGGTCACGGTGCTGGGCCAGCGGCTCTCGCTGCCGGTGCTGATCTCGCCGACCGGCGTGCAGGCCGTGCACCCCGAGGCCGAGGTGGCGGTGGCCAGGGCCGCGCAGGCCAGGGGCACGGTGATGAGCCTCAGCTCGTTCGCCAGCCGCACGGTCGAGGAGGTCATCGCCGCCTGCCCGCGCACCCTGTTCCAGGTGTACTGGGCCGGCGGCCGGGACCTGGTGCTGGCCAGGGCGGAGCGGGCCAGGGCCGCCGGGGCATGCGGCCTGATTCTCACCCTGGACTGGACGTTCTCGCACGGCCGGGACTGGGGCAGCCCGGTCATCCCCGAGCGCCTCAGCCTGAAGGCGGCGGCCAGGTTCGCGCCGCAGGCGCTGCGGCGGCCGGGCTGGCTGGCCCGCTACGCCCGCGCCGGGCGGCTGCCCGACCTGCTGGTGCCCAACATGGTGCCGGCCGGCCAGCCCGCGCCCGCCTTCTTCGAGGCCTACGGGCAGTGGCTGGGCACGCCGCCGCCGACCTGGGAGGACGTCCGCTGGCTGGGCGAGCAGTGGGGCGGCCCCTTCCTGGTCAAGGGCATCACCAGGGCCGATGACGCACGGCGGGCCATCGACGCCGGGGCCACCGCGGTGTCGGTGTCCAACCACGGCGGCAACAACCTGGACACCACCCCGGCCACGATCCGGCTGCTGCCCGCGGTGGCGGCCGCCGTCGGCGGCCAGGCCGAGGTGCTGCTGGACGGCGGGGTGCGGCGCGGCGGCGACGTGGTGAAGGCGCTGGCGCTTGGCGCTCGCGCGGTGCTGCTCGGCCGGTCCTGCCTGTGGGGGCTGGCCGCGAACGGCCAGGCGGGGGTGGAGAACGTGCTGGACATCATGCGCGGCGGCGTCGACTCGGCGCTGCTGGGCCTGGGCCGGGCCAGCGTGGCCGAGCTGAGCCCGGACGACGTCCTGGTCCCGCCGGGCTTCACCCGCGCGCCCGGCGCCTGAGTTACTCCGCGCCGCCCGTTCAGGCGAAGGGCTGGTGGAAGCAGCAGCCGACCCTGGCGCCGCTGGCCATGCTGACCACGCCCACGTCGGGGTCGGCGCTGCCGCGCACGATGGTGCCCGCGTAGGCGTCCTGGATCAGGAACACTCCCCAGTTCAGGGACTGCGGCGCGGTGGTGCCGGGCGGGCCCGGCTCGGGGAAGGGCTCGGTGACCGGCCGGACCCGGCGCTGCAGCACGTAAGGGCCGCCGGCCGCCGCGGCCAGGGCCTCCCGCCACTGCTCGCGGTCCACGGTCCAGCCGGGCACCATGCCGATGCCGCCGTGCATCAGGGTCGGCTTGAGGATCAGGCTCGCCTGCTCGGCGGCGGCGTAGGCGAGCAGGTCCACCTCCTGGCCGCCGACGGTGGCCCGGCCGGCCCGCAGCGGCCTGCTCCACGGCAGCAGCCGGTCGGTGAAGGCCCGCTCATCGGCGGTCAGCAGGTCCCGGTTCGCGTCGTCGGTGAGCAGTGCCAGCATGGCCTTGTTGCCGTACAGCTCGGCGTCCATCCCGGTAACCAGGCCGACCTGCTGCCGCTCCACCGCCCTGACCAGCGGCTCGATGGTGCTGGCGTCGTGGCCGATCACGTCCTCGATGAGGAAGTACCGGTAGATCACGTCGATGGCCTTGCCCCTGGCGTGCAGCCGCCCGGACTGCTCGGTGATCTCGCCCAGCGAGCAGGCGATGGCGTCCAGGCCCATCTGCGACCAGACTTCCGACACGAAGCCGAGCCGGTCAGCGATCTCGGGGAAGTTCTCCGGGGTGTCCACCATCACCACCCGGGGGCGGGACCCGGCGCCGACCCGCTCGCACTCGATCTTGATCACCTCGGCCTTCCTGGCCAGGGTGTCCACGTAGTTCAGTCCCTCGGCCGCGACGAACTCCTCGATCGCCGGGTGCCGGAGCAGGGCGCGGTTCAGCAGCGCGTTGTCCAGGCCGCCGAGCGCGCTGACGATGTTGAACTCCAGCACCTTGAACCCGTCGGGCTCCTGGTACAGGTCGGCGCGGGACAGGCAGACCGGCGGGCCGAAGGTGGTGCGCAGCATCGCGTCCACCTGCGCGGGCGCCATGCCGCCCGCCTGGGCCATGGCCCGCAGGTCGCCGCCGAACAGCCGGTCGCGCAGCGAGACCAGCAGGCCGAACAGCCGGGACAGGTCGGCCTGCAGGCCGCTCACCTGGTCGGATTCCAGCAGCACCGGACGGGCCAGGTATCGGTCGCCGTAGGCGGCTATGAGCTGCGGGGAGGACTGGGCCAGCCCGATCAGCTCGGCCGGGTCGGCGCCGCTGCCGGCCAGCCTGGCCAGGCAGCGCTGGGTCAGCGGGCGGGCGGCCGGGATCTGCGTCACGGTCACGGGCTCTCCTTCATGACGGCGGGCGCGGCGGTCAGCAGGCTGGCCAGCACCTCCCGGCAGTGCTCCAGCTCGGCACGGGACACCACCTCGGCCGGGCCGTGGGCCAGCTCGGAGTCGCCAGGCCCGAAGTTGACCGCGTCGATGCCGTGCTCGGCGAACCTGGCCGCGTCGGTCCAGCCCAGCTTGGGCGCGACGGCGAGCCGGTGCTCCTCGCGCAGCAGCCGGGTCAGCGGGTGATCCAGCCGCGGCACCGCCGGCGGCGAGGCCAGCGTGACCCTGGCCGCGTCCGCCTCCGGCGCGAGCGCGGTGACCACCTGCGTCGCCTCCGAGATGCTGACCGACGGCGCGTGCCGGTAGTTCACCTGGACTGTGCACTCGTCGGGCACCATGTTGCCCTGCCGCCCGCCGGAGACGCCGGTGATCCCGAAAGCCTGGCGGAAGGTCAGGCCGCCGACAACCTGCGGCGCTGGGCTGAACGCGGCCAGCCGGGCGATGGCGGGCGCCGCCCGGTGGATGGCGTTGGCGCCGCGCCAGGGCCGCGCCGAGTGCGCGGCCACGCCGCGGAAATCCAGCTCGACTCGCAGGTTGCCCTGGCAGCCGATCTCCAGCACCGCGCCGGTGGGCTCCAGCACCACGGCGTAGTCCGCGCCGACCAGGCCGGCCTGCTCCGCGAACAGGACCTTCAGCCCGCTCTGGTTCGAGCCCAGCTCCTCGCGGTCGTAGAAGATGAAGCTCGCCTCGCAGCCGCCGTCGCTGGCCTGCTCGGCGAGCAGCAGCATGACGGCCAGGCCGCCCTTCATGTCCACCGCGCCGCGGCCGGCCGCGGTGTCGGGCCCGGACGGCGGGTCCGGCAGCCCGGACGGCGGCACGGTGTCCAGGTGCCCGGCGAGCGCGATCCGCGGGCCGCCGCCGCGCTCGGTGCGGGCCACCACGCTGTCCCCCGCCCGGTACACCGCCAGGCCGGGCGCGCGGGCCCGCAGCCTGGCCTCGACAAGGCCGGCCAGCTCCGCCTCGGCGCCGCTCACCGACGGCACGGCGACCAGCGCGGCGGTCAGCTCCACCAGGTCGGTGCTGTCCAGCAGCGCGGCGGTCACGATGCCCCCCGCCCGGCGGCCGGGGCCAGCTCCGACTCCGCCGGCTCGGGCGGCTCGGGCGGGATCGGGGCGCGGGCCGTCGCCGCGGCGATGCTCCGGCGGGCCACCAGCCGGGCGGGGTAGGCCAGCCCGGCGCCGAGCACGATCGCCCCGGCCAGGAACACCGACCGGGCGCCGAACGCGCCGGCCAGCAGGCCGCCGCACAGCGAGCCGAGCGGCATCACCCCCCAGGCGACGAACCGGTAGACGCTGTTCACCCGGCCGAGGATCTCGTCGGGGACCAGTATCTGGCGCAGCACCACGCAGACGATGTTCCACTGCACCTGGCCCGCGCTGTTCAGCGCGAGCGCCACGGCGAGCACGGCAGGCACCCGGGTGGTGAAGGCGAGCAGGCAGCCGGCGAACTGGAGGGCGACCGCCAGCAGCAGCGCCTTCTCGCTGCCGGCCCGGCGGGCCACCCACGGCCCGGCGCGGGAGGCGACGACGCCGCCAAGCGCGGCGCAGCCCAGCAGCACGCCGTAGCCGACCTTGCTCACGTGCAGGTCGGCGCGGGCGAACACGACCAGGACGGCCAGGATGGCGATGGCCACCATGTTCATCAGGCCGGCGATCAGCGCCAGGATGCGCAGCAGCCGGTTCCGCCGCAGCACCCGGACGCCGGCGGCCAGCTCGGCGGCGGCCGCCCGCAGCGTCAGCGGCGGCTTCCCCGCCGCCGGGCTCGCGGCCTGGCGGGTCCTGACCCGGCTGAGCAGCAGGCTGGAGCCGCCGAACGAGGCCGCGTCGATAGCGAACGGCAGCGGCGCGGTGATGGCGGACAGCAGCCCGCCGATCATCGGGCCGAGGAACTCGTTCATCACGATCTCGGTGCCGATGATCCGGCCGTTGGCGTCGGCCAGCGCGTCCCGCTCCACCACCTGCGGCACCAGTGCCTGCGCGGAGTTGCGGAAGAACGCCTCGCAGGTGCCGATGAGGAAGAAGCACCCGTACAGCTCGATCAGGGTGGCCCGGCCAGCGATCACGGCCACGGTGAACGCCGCGGTCAGCACCGCGCGGAACGCGTCCACCCTGACCATCGACCTGCGCCGGTCCAGCCGGTCGTTCAGCACCCCGGCGGGCAGGCTGAACAGCAGGTAGGGCAGGGTGAGCGCGGTGGTGACCCCGGCCACGAGCCGGGGATCGCGGGTGAGCGAGAACGCGAGTAACGGGGCGGCGGTCAGCGCGATGCCGTCGCCCGCGCCGGATACGGCGCTGGCGGCCCACAGCTTGGCGAACTCGCGGCCGATCCGCTCGCCGAGCAGCAGCCGGCCGAGCCTGCCGCCACCGTCACGCGGCACGCACGCACCGGACACCCGCGCCCCTTTCTCGGCTGCCCCGCGGCCGACCGGATCGGTCAACGTATCGTACAGAAACTGCCGCCGCCGGCGGCCCGCGGGGCTAGCCCTGCGCCGCGACCGGGAAGTTGTAGCCGTGCGCCCGCCTGGCCTGGGCCAGCGGCACGCCGCGGGCGATGTCGTCGAGCACCGCCGCCTCCATCCGGGTGACCTGCGCGATCTTCTCCGAGACTGGCCCGGCCAGCTCGGCGGGCACCACGACCACCCCGGAGTCGTCGGCGCAGACCAGGTCGCCTGGCGTGACCTCGGTGCCGCTCAGGCTGACCGGCACCTGAACGGCGGTGAGCCTGACCCGGTTCTTGCCGGACTTCATGTAGCTGGCGCGGCTCCACAGCGAGTAGCCGAGGGCACGGGTCTCCCCTGTGTCCCTGCAGGCCCCGTCGATGACCGTGCCGACGATGCCGCGCCGCCGCGCCACCTCGCCGAGGATGTTGCCCCAGACGGTGCAGTAGGTGCGGCCGCCGTTGTCGACCACCACGACGGCGCCGGCCGGCACGTCATCGATGAACTCCCCCGCCGCCGCGCGCTCGCCCGGCTCCACCGGCTCGTAGCGCAGCGTGTAGGCGGGCCCGGCGATCACGCCGTGCCCGGACTGCCGGGCCAGGCCCTCCGCGCCCCCGTTCCTGCCCAGCAGGTCGAGTGCGTCGCTCACCGCGCCGGTGCCGTGCGCGCGGCACAGGGCTATCAGCTGTTCTGTCGTCATCACGTGCTGCCTTCTTCCTGCTCAGGAGGACGCCGGGCCCGATGCCGCTACCCCCGATTCGGGACAAATCACGTGCACGGCGAGTTTCTGCCCGCCCTGGAAGACATTGAGCCGGGCGTTCAGGCTGGCCTTGGAGCCGAAGCCCCGCACCACGCCGCCGAAGACGAAGGTGTCGAAGCTGGCCGGCATGGCGACCACCGCCGGGCGCTTCCCGGCCCGGACCACGGGGTAGGCGGCGGGCGGCACGTAACGCTGGATGAGCAGCCGGTCCCGCTCCGCTCGGGCGACGGCCTGCTCCCAGGCGGCCGGGGAGACCGCGCGGCCGACGGTGACGCCGTCGCCGCGGATGTCGTAGGGCTCCTTGATCACGTACTCGGCGGGGTACTCGCGCACGTGCCTGGCCAGCGGCGCCTGCCCGTCGGCGGCCACCGCGCCGCCGTCGAGCCGCCGCGACCAGGGCAGCAGCCCGCTGGCCAGGTCCTGGTCGGCGGCGCTGAACAGGCCGCCGAACCGCGGCTCGGTGACCAGGGCCAGCGCCAGCTTGCTTTCCGCGACGTACCGGGCGCCGAACGGGTTGACATGGGCTAGCTCGCCGCCAGCCAGCGCGGCGGCCCAGCGCGCGACCAGGGCCTCGTCGCGCTCGACGCCGTCCCGCCAGGCGACGGTGTTCACCTTGTTCCAGCACACGTCCGCGGGCCGGCCGCCGAAGCTGACCGCCTTGCCGTCCCAGGCGAGCTGGCGCGGGTCGGCCACGAACGCCTCCGCGCCCGCCTGGCTGAACGCCACCGCCATCTCCCGCGACTCGGCGTTCGACCGGCCGTCGAACTGGAGGATGGCCAGCCGCAGCGGATCGGCGCTGATCCCGGCCCGGCGGGCCGCGGCGGTCAGCGTGGCCAGCAGCGCGCCGGAATCGGCGAAGGTCAGCGGCGACCAGCCGGGCACCGGGACGCCGGCCCGTTCCAGGCCGTCCCTGACAATGCCGTTGATCCGCGGGCTGAACAGCGTGCCGGCCGGGGCGTCGGCGTTGTTCTCCAGCAGCACCAGCCGCTCGGTGCCCTGCTCCAGGTACCCGTCCAGGCGGCAGACGGTGACCTCGTCGCCGAGCCTGGTCTCGGCGGTGATCAGCGCCTCCGCGGCGGGGCCGAGCCCGAACCAGTCCCGCACCTCGGCGTGCTCGCGGTAGGTGGCGACGATCCGGCCCAGCAGCGCGACGTAATCCTCAAGCGCGGGCACCATCGCGGCCGCGTCGTCGTGCGCGGCCATCAGCGGCAGCGGGGACAGGTCGAACGCGGCGTTCTGGAAGCACGGCGCGGCGGCGATGGCCGCGCCGATGCCGGCGGCGCCCCAGTCCCGCTCGCCCAGCGCCGCGCCGCACCGGCTGGCCGCCAGCCAGTCGATCATGAGCTGCGGACCGTCTCGCCCGCCGGGGCGGCCCGCCTGCTGGCACCGCTGCTGGCACCGCTGCTGCCGCCGCGAGCCTCGGCGAAGTACCGGTCGACCAGCGCGCTGGTCACCGGCAGCGCGGGCCACGCCTCGACCTCCTTGCCGTCGAAGGCCCTGATCGGCCCGAACTCCATCCCGGTGCCGCACAGGAACGCCTCGTCGGCCTGGTAGGCGTCGGCCCTGGCCAGCAGGTCCTCGGTCGCCGGGATGCCCAGTTGCGGCGCGGTGCGCAGGATCCAGGCCCTGGTGATGCTGGGCAGCACGTCCTCGGTGAGCGCGGGGGTGCGCAGCACGCCGCCGGCGCACAGGAACAGCGCGGCGGTCGGCGCCTCGCACAGCCGTCCCCGGCTGTTGGTGAGCACGCAGCCGTCGTAGCCGGCGTCCCTGGCCGCCAGCCAGGCCAGCCGCGGCCCGGCGTAGCCCGAGATGTTCTTCGCGGCGGGCGACAGCACCTGCTCGGGCGCCCGCTGCCAGTCGCTGACCTGGAGCGACATTCCGGTGCCGTTGGCCAGCCAGGGCTTGCGGCCCATCGGCGCGGCGGTCACGCTGAGCACCGGGAAGACCTCGTCGGACAGGTCGCCTGGGCCGGCCGGGGTGACCGCCACCCGGACGTAGGCGTCCTGGCTGATCTGGTTGCGGTCGATCAGCTCGGAGATGATCGCGGGCAGCTCGCCGATGCCGGGATCGGCCAGCCGCATCACCGCCATCGAGCCGGCCAGCCTGCTCAGGTGCTCGCCGAGCAGGAACGGCCGGGGACGGGGGTCCGGCCCGTCCTGGGCGTACAGCCGGATCCCCTCGAACACCGAGACGGCGTAGCGCAGCGCCAGGCTGCCGATGCCGACGTGCGCCTCGTCCCTGGTGACCCAGCGGCCGGCGAAGTAGACGTGCGGGTGTGCGGCCAACAGGCGCTCCTACGGCTGGTAGCGGAAGACCGGCTCGGCTGGGTCGTAGGCCTCGCGCAGGATCGCGTCGAAGTGCGCGTGCCGCAGCTCGATCGCGTTCGCGAGCGCCCGCCGCGCGCCGTCGCGCAGCTCCGGGGTGTCGCAGTAGCGCTGCAGCGCCGCTCGCAGCGGCTCGGTGTGCTCCTCCTCCAGGTCGCTGACGCCTTCCTGGCCGGCCTCGGCCGAGGCGTGGTGCTTGAAGAACTCATAGCCCCACTCCGGCAGCTCGTACATGTCGCGCATCACCGAGAGCATGCTGGAGCCCTTCGTGGTGGTGATCGGCGGCTGGCCCTCCATCAGCAGCAGCACGGAGGCGACGCCCTCGGTGAAGGGCACGGCGGGGTTGCAGCAGGCGTTGCGGTTGTGGTCGATGAGCGCCTGGGTCTCGGGAAACAGCCTGGCCGGCGGCAGATCGCCGGGCAGCACGCCGACGGCGCGGCCGACGTCCTCGAAGGTCTCCAGGTGCCGCTTGGAGTGCGACAGCGCGCCGGTTTCCTCCTCGTAGGCGTTCTCGATCAGGTCGCGGCGGATCGCCACATCGTCCACCTGGCAGGCCACGCCGGTCACGTTGCGGGTCCACCAGTTCTTGATCGGCCAGCGCTGGATGATGAAGGTCTGCAGCAGCCGCTCCGTCGCCTTGCCAGCCAGGATCGTCTGGTAGAGCGGGCTGGTCATCTTGCGGCGGTCGCGGATCATCTGCTCGAGCTCGGCGACGAATTCGTCAGGCACCTGTTCTCTCTCCTTCTTTCCTGGCCTTCTTCCTATGGCCGGGCGTCGTCTTCTGGCTGTGCGTCGTCTCGCTGGGCGTCGTCTGGCTGGGCGTCGTCTCGCTGGGCGTCGTCACGCGGCGTCCACGACCGCGACAAGCCCGCCGTCCCCGACGTCGCGCGCGGCCTGGATGCCGTCGAGGTTCAGGTCAAGCAGGCCCGAGGCCATCGCCTCGCAGCGCGCCCCGACGCCGTCGCCGCGCCACGGCGCGAGCACGCTGGCGGCTGTGTGGGCCAGCGGGGCCATGGCCAGCGGCGCGCCCTCACGGGCGCGCAGGTAGCCGGTGATCAGCTCCAGCGCCAGGTTGCCGCCGCCCTTGCCCATGCCGGCCAGCGACGCGTCCAGGTAGCTGGCGCCCGCCTGCCGGGCGGCCAGGGTGTTGGCGAACGCCAGGCTGAGCCCGTCATGGCCGTGGAAGCCGACGGCGGTGCCCGCCGCGGCCTCGCAGGCCAGCGCGGTCAGCCGGGCCGCGTCGCCCGGCAGCATGCTGCCGTTGGAGTCCGCGATGTAGAACACGTCCGCCCCGGCGGCCGCGGCGATGGCCGCGGCCCTGCTGATCTCGCTCTCGGGCAGCTCGGTCACCCGGATCAGGTTGACCCCCACCCGCAGGCCCGCCTCGTGGGCCGCGGCCACGTGCGCGGCGATGTCGGCGAGCTGGCTGGCCTGCGCGGGTAATCTCACCATCCCCGCGCCGCAGTCGGCGAGCAGCTTGTAGTCGGCGGTCCGCACGTCCCGCAGGTGCGCCATCACGGTCAGCGTCACCGCCGGGCTGGCGGCGTGCAGCGCCTCCAGGTAATCGGGCGGGCAGCAGGCGGCGGGGAAGGACTCGCCGCGGTCGGCGTGCTGGCGCGGCCGGAAGTAACCGACCTCGGAAAAGGGAATCCCCCCGCGTGCGCAGGAGGCAACGATTGCTAAGGACTGGGAACGGGACCACGAATGATTGTTAACGTACCCGCCGTCGCGCAGCGTGACATCAACAAGCACTGGCTGATTTACCATTAATCTCACCCATGCGCTAACCTTCCCCCGTTTACAGCGCCTCGTCCCCTGCGTGGCTCCCTCACGCTAATGTCGGTTTGGTCCACCGTCAACCCTTGGCATTGGTCCGGTCCTGTCCGGTTCCGCGTGGTCACCTATGGTCAGGGATGTCACCGCCAGGCCTTGGCAGCGGCCGGGACCCGGCATACGATCGCCGCGCACGGTGATGACGCGGAACGCCGGTGACGCTTCGCCCGCCCGCTGTGGTACCGGCCCAGCAGGGAGGGACGCATGGGGCTCGACTCCGGCCAGCCGGCCGCCTGGCTGCTTGACTTCACCTCCGCCGACCCGGCCGCTCCTGACGGCGACGGGCGCCCCTGGGGCGACGGCACCGCGATGGCCAGGCGCGCCTACGCCGGCCAGCCCCCGTGGGACACGGGCAGCGAGGTCATCCCGATGGTCGGCGGGTACGCCACGCTGAACGCCATCTGCGCGGCCTTCGAGGCGGCCATCGCCGATGCGGAGCGGCAGGCGGGAAACGGCGTGCCGCCCGGCCAGCGCGGGCATGTGTATATCATCGACTGGCAGTTCAACGCGCTGCGCGATATGTCGGCCGGCAGCGACTGGGCGAACGACCCGTGGAATCCGGGTACCCGGGTGGCCAGGGACCAGACCGCGCTGGGGTTCGTGATCCGGATGATGTCCGCGGGAATATTGGTAAAGCTGCTGCTGTGGATGCCGACCACGCTGCAGCGGGTGCCACTGAAAAGCCTGGGCGACGAGCACTGGTCGGTGGCCGCGGCCGTGCAGGACCACAACGCCGCGCTGGAGCGGCTCTGGTCACTCAGCCAGCCGGTCGGCGTGGTGTCACTGGACCTGCGCACCGCCGCGCCACTGGCCGCATCCCTGCACCAGAAGGCGATCGTGATCCGGGTCGGCGAGGTGCACACCGCGTTCTGCGGCGGGGTGGACCTGGCCTACACCCGGCGCGACTACGGCCAGGGCCCGGCGACGCGACCGGCCTGGGTGACTGGCAGTCCGGCAGCACCACCCCGCTGCCGGCGAACGGCTGGCCGAAGCAGGACCCGCCGCCGGCCGGCGGCTACCCGTACTTCCCCTATCCGGGCTCGCCGCTGCTGGCCGACGGCCAGTTCCCCGACGACCTGCCCGCGGACGTGTACGGGCCGGGCTACCGGCACTGGCACGATCACCACCTCCAGCTCGGCGGCCCGATAGTGGCCACCCTGGAGGAGCAGTTCGCCGAGCGCTGGATCATGAGCGTGACCAGCAGCCGGGTCTACCTGTTCAACCGGGGCGCCGCCCTGATCGGCGGCGATGACCAGGTGCAGCTCACCAGCTCCGCCGCCTTCTCCGGCGGCCGGGTGCTGCCGCTGCCCGCCGCCCGGCCCGTGGCGCGAGCCGGCGAGGTCACCGTGCAGTTGTGGCGGACCATCCCGTTGCGGCCGAATATCTCGGCCGGGCCGTTCGCACGCGGCGAGTACACGGTGCTGGCGGGGATCGCCCACGCGGTCTGCCGGGCGAGCGAGCTGATCACCATCTGGGACCAGTACTTCTGGAGCGAGCCGCTGGCCCGGCTGCTCGCCGCCCGGATGATGGCCAGCCCGTCGCTGCGGCTGCTGATCGTGCTGCCGCCGTACGGGACCACCCAGGCGGCGATGGAACTGATGCTGCGGAAGAACGCGATGCGGGAGCTGTGGCGCGGGCTCGACGACGACGGCCGGAGCCGGGTAGCGGCGCTGGACATGTGGTCGTTCAGCCAGGACGCCGGCGTCTACGTGCACTCCAAGACGCAGACCTACGACGACCAGCTGCTGGTCTGCGGCACGGCGAACCTGAACCGGCGGTCGCTGGAGTGCGACGCCGAGCTGGACTGCGCGGTGCTCGACCAGATCACCGTCGCCACCCACCTGGCGAACCTGTATTCGTGCGTGACCGGGCAGCCCTGGAACGACCTCGAACCAGGCTGGCTGGCCAGGTACTGGACGGCGATCCAGGCGAGCTCCGGCCGGACGCTGATCCGCGACCCGTTCTTCGCCGCGACCGTCGGGGAGCCCGTCACGCCCAACGGCGTGCCGATGCCGCACAGCTCGCACCTGCCGGCCTGGCTGTTCGAGCCCACCTCGATCGGGCCGGCGGTGGGGCGCGGCACCTGCCAGTTCTCCTCCTGCCCCGGCGACCCGGACGCGCCGGGGCGGCTGGATGAGGTGAGCTTCCTGCTGGAGCGCTGTTACGAGGGCACGAGCTGGCCGTGGCGGCAGCCGTCCGCCTCGATCACGGCGGAAGAGGCCGCGGGCGTCGAGCTGCCCCGGCTGGTCCTGTGACTGGGAGGGAGAGGGGTCATGGAGTTCATCTTCGAGTGCGTCGGCGTGGGCGGCGGGGATAACCAGCTCTGGCATACCGTCAGGGACTACACCGGCACCTGGAGCCAGCAGTTCGGGCTGGTGGAGGGCCAGTCGGCCGGCGGCCCGCCCGGCTTCACCGCCGCGGCCAGCGCCGGCGTCGGCGACGCGATGCAGCTCGTCGGCCTGGGCTTAGACAGCCGCCTGTGGCACACCATCAGGTTCCCTGACGGGAGCTGGCAGCCGCTCTTCGGGTCGATTCAGGACGCCAGCGGCGGCGGGCCCGCCAGCTACACGGCGGTGGCCTGCGGCGGCACGGACAACGACCTGCATGTCGTCGGCGTCGGCGCCGACGGGCACCTGTGGCACACCATCCGGCACGGCGACGGCCGGTGGACCAAGGACTTCGGCGACATCGGCACCCAGTCGTCCGGCGGCCCGCCCGGCTTCACCGCCGTGGGCTGCGCAGGGACGGGCGAGGAGCTCCAGGTCGTGGGCGTCGGCACCGACGGGCAGCTCTGGCACACGCGGCGGCACCACGACGGCACCTGGCAGCAGGCGTTCGGGCTGGTGGAAGGCGAGTCGGGCGGCGGCGCCAGCGCCTACACCGCCGTGGCCTGCGGCGGCATCGGGGCCGACCTGCACGTGGTCGGGCTTGGCAACGACAGCCAGCTCTGGCACACCATCAGGCACCCGCACTCCTGGCAGCATGACTTCGGGCCGGTCTCCGAGGAGTCCACCGGCGGGCCGGGCGGCTGGATCGGGGTGAGCTGCGCCGGCGTGGGCACCATGCTGGAGATCGCGGCCGTGGGCACCGACCGGCAGCTCTGGCACACCATCAGGTACTCGGACAGCTGGCAGCCGCACGTCAACCCGATCGCCGCGCAGTCGGGCGGCGGCGCCCTGGCCTACGGCGCGGTCGCGGGCTCCAGCGGCATCGGCGCGGGTGCTCCGGCGACCTGGCTGCTTGACTTCACCGACGCCAACGCCGCGGCGCCCGACGGCGACGGCCGGCCCTGGGGCGACGGCACCGCGATGGCCCAGCGTGCCTACGCCGGGCAGCCGCCGTGGGACGCCGGCAACGCGGTCACCCCGATGGTCGGCGGGTACCCCACCATGGGCGCCATCTGCATCGCCTTCGAGGCGGCCATCGCCGACGCCCAGCAGCAGGCGCAAAACGGCGTGCCGCCCGGCCAGCGCGGCCACGTCTACATCGCCGACTGGCAGTTCAACGCGCTGCGCGACCTGTCGATCGGCAGCTCGTGGCAGAACAGCCCGTGGAACCCGGCCACCACGGTGGCCAGGGACCAGACCGCGCTGGGCTTCGTGATCCGGATGATGTCCGCCGGCATCGTGGTGAACCTGATGGTGTGGATGCCGACCACCCTGCAGCGCGTGACCATGACGAGCCTGGCCGACGAGCACTGGTCGGTCGCGGCGGCCGTGCAGGACCACAACGCCACGCTGCAGCAGCTCTGGTCACTCAGCCAGCCGGTCGGCGTGGTCTGCCTGGACCTGCGCACCGCGGCGCCGCTGGCCGCCGCGCTGCACCAGAAGGCGATCGTGATCCGGGTCGGCGGGGTGAACACCGCGTTCTGCGGCGGGGTGGACCTGGCCTACACCCGCCGCGACTACGGCCAGGGGCCGATGGCCGCCACCGGCTCCGGCGACTGGCAGTCCGGCAGCACCACCCCGCTGCCCGCGAACGGCTGGCCGCAGCAGAGCCCGCCGCCGGCCGGCGGCTACCCCGCCTACCCCTATCCGGGCTCGCCCCTGCTGGCCGACGGCGAGTTCCCCGACGAGCTGCCCGCGAACGTGTACGGGCCGGGCTACCAGCACTGGCACGATCACCACCTCCAGCTCAGCGGGCCGGTGGTGGCCACCCTGGAGCAGCAGTTCGCCGAGCGCTGGATCATGGACGTGACCAGCGGCCGGGTCTACCTGTTCGACCGCACCTCCGCCCTGATCGGCGGTGACAACCAGGTGCAGCTCACCAGCTCCGCCGCGTTCGCGAATGGCCGGGTGCTGCCGCTGCCCGCCGCCCAGCCGCTGGCCCCGGCCGGGAACGTCACGGTGCAGATGTGGCGGACCATCCCGCTGCGGCCGGACATCTCCGTCGCGCCGTTCACGCGCGGCGAGTTCACCGTGCTGGCCGGGGTGGCCAACGCGGTCTGCCAGGCCACCGAGCTGATCACCATCTGGGACCAGTACTTCTGGAGCGAGCCGCTGGCCCGGCTGCTCGCCGCCCGGATGATGGCGAACCCGTCGCTGCAGCTGCTGATCGTGCTGCCGCCCTACGGGACGACCCAGCCGGCCATGGAGCTGATGCTGCGCGCCAGGGCGCTGCAGGACCTGTGGAACGGGCTTGACGTTCCCGGCCGGGGGCGGGTCGCGGTGCTGGACATGTGGTCGGCCCCCCCGAATACCGGCGTGTACGTGCACGCCAAGACGCAGACCTACGACGACCAGCTGCTGGTCTGCGGGTCGGCGAACATGAACCGCCGGTCGCTCGAATGCGACGCGGAGCTGGACTGCGCGGTGCTCGACCAGGTCACGGTCGCCACCCACCTGGCGAACCTGTACTCCTGCGTGACCGGGAAAACCTGGGACGACACCGCGCCGGGCTGGCTGACCAGGTACTGGACGGCGATCAAGGCGAACTCCGGCCGGGCGCTGATCCCCGACCCGTTCTTCACCGCCACCATCGGCAGCCCAGTCACGCCCAACGGGGTGCCGATGCCCTACAGCTCGAGCCAGCCGGTGTGGCTGTTCGAGCCCACCTCGATCGGCCCGCCGGTGGAGAGCAGCGTCTGCCAGTTCTCCTCCTGCCCCGGCGACCCGGACGCGCCAGGGCGGCTGGACGAGGTGAGCTTCCTGCTGGAGCGCTGCTACCAGGGCACGAGCTGGCCGTGGCGGCAGCCCGCCACTTCGAGCACCGGGCAGGAGGCGGCGGACATCGAGATCCCCAGGCTGGTGCTGTGACCGGCTAGCGGTAGGGCGCGGACGGCAGGGTGAGCGTCACCGGGTTCTTGCCGAGCAGGATCGTGCCTGAGCGCTGGCCACCGTAGCCGCTGCCGAACGCGCGGGACGGTGCGCCGGTCACCGTCCCCGGCGGGACGGTGACCGGCGCGCGGACGCCCGGCGGGCCTGTGATGGTCAGCGTGCGGCCCTGCACCCAGGCGCGGATGGTGCCCGAGCGCAGCGCCCGCGACCAGATCTGCTGCTCGCGCAGGGCCGCGCCGTCGCCGGCCATGTCCAGGTTGAGCAGCGGGGCAGCCGGGCTGAATACGCTGCGGTAGGCGGTCAGCACGCCGTCCATCACCGGGTAGCCGAGCCGGTCGCCGGTCAGGTTCGACTGGTGCAGGAAGAACGGCCTCGGGTCGTTGTTCATGACCTCGGCGAAGACGATCCGCTCGGCGGCCGGCAGGATGAACGACTGCCAGCCCGTCTTCGGGCTCAGCGGCCTGAGGCACGCGGTGTTCTCGCTCCGCTCGCAGATCCCGCTGCCGCCGTCGGCCTTCGAGGTGTGGAACCAGTTGTACTCGTTGACCTCCTCGGCGATCGTCTCCACGTCGTAGCCGACGTCGATCGGGTGCCGGGGGACGCCCAGCGCCGTGCCGACCGGCCGCATCCGCGGGTCGCGGGAGGCGTCAAGCGCGATCCACCTGATGCCCTCCTGGCCCGTCGCGGCGACCAGGTTCGGGTTGTCGGCCGGCTGCTGCGGCAGGATCCGCAGCCCCGAGTACTCGCCCGTGGCCAGCACGCCGGGCACCACCGGGATGCCGTTGTCCTTCGCCCAGTCCAGGTTGCGGGTGATCTCGCTGTCGATCAGCGACCGGCTGGCCCAGACGATGCGCCCGCCAGAGCGCACGCAGCGCCAGGGCTGCACGCTGAAGTCCTGCTTGCAGCCCAGGTTGGCGTGCAGGAACGTGTGGTTGACCCAGTAGAAGTCCCCGGCGACCGGGCGGAACGCGGCCAGCAGCGGATCCGTGCCGCGCACCCGGAACCGGGCCGAGGGCCCGCCGTTATACAGGAACTCCATCTCGAACCGGTGCCGGCGCTGCCAGCGCACCGCGAAGCTGACGTCCGCCGGCTTCATCCGGATCGGCGCCGTCTCCGGCGTGCCCGGCGGGCAGCTGCCGCCGCCCGGCGTGCAGTGCGCCGTCACGCTCCACCGCGCGTCCGCGTTGATCACGTCGTCGTAGTCGACCGTCAGGTAGCCGCGCCAGTAGCCGAGCTGCACGCCGCGGGTCAGCCAGCTCACGATGCCCGGCGCCAGGAACCGGAACTGCGGCGAGTCCGCCGCGTAGCCGAAGCCGACGCCGAGCTGCTGGCGGCCGCCCGAGGAGAACCGCCAGACCAGCGCGCCCCGTGCTGTGCTGCCCCGTGCTGTGCTGCCTGGCACTGTGCTGCCTGGCACTGTGCTGCCTGGCACTGTGCTGCCTGGCACTGTGCTGCCTGGCACTGTGCCGCTGACCAGTGTCCGCGCGCCGCCGCCTGGTATCGGGCTGGCCAGGTAGCCGTAGGCGGGCGGGCCCGCCGCGCCGCCGCTGAACGCGAACGAGCGGCGCAGGTAGCCGAACCCGGCCTTCGCGCCCCTGGCCGTCACCGCCACCCGGCCGCGCAGCGGCCCGCTGTAGGCCGGCGCCTGCATGCCCAGCGCCGCCGACGGCGGCTCATAGGCGTCCACCTGGCGGACGCCGAACTTGCGCTCGTAGCTGGCCAGCGCCGCGCTGCTCGCCGCGGACAGGCCCGCCGGGCTCGCGGACGGCAGCACGACACCGTCGAAGTTGCCGCCGCGCCCGCCGCCGGGCAGCCTCCGGGTGAGGAACCCCGTGGTGATAGCGCCCGAGCCGCGCAGGCTGATCACCGTGGACGGGATGCCCTCGGTGGTGAGCTGGCGGCGGATCGCCCTGACCGCGAGCGTGCCGTCGCTCAGCACCAGCACTCGCAGGCTGACCCCGCCGTGCGGGCCCGGCGGCTTCGCGGTGAGCACCGGCATCGGCGCCGGCCGGATCGCCGTCCGGGTCGCGCTGCCGCCGCTCGCGCACGCGGCCAGAGCCGCCGACCCGGCCAGGCCGACGGCGATCACGGCGGCGGCCGATCGCCGCCTGGTCGCGCTCCCCACGATGACTCCCGCCCGGCACGCCGCCTGACTCCCCCGCAGGCCGTTCCGCGCATAACAAGCCGTCACGCCCCGCCCCGATCACCTTACAGAAAGTGACCACACTCCCATCCGACCGTAGCTCGCGTGCGCGCCGCCTCTTGCTGTTATCACAGCGGGGCGGGCGCGGAGGCGGGCTATCTGCCGTGACCGGGGGGCGGGCGGGCCGTAGCATGGGCTCGCCGGGGCCTGGCGGCCCGCCGCGATATGCCGGGAGGGCGCGTGGACATCACCGAGCTGATCCTGGATGACCACCGCGAGCAGCGCCGGCTGTTCGCGATCCTGGAGCAGCTAGACCGCGGCGACGCCGCCACGCTCTCGGTGGTGTGGGCACGGCTCGGCGCGTTCCTTGAGCTGCACGCGGCGGCGGAAGAAGAGGTGTTCTACCCGGCGCTGGTCGCGGCCGGGCTGGCGGCCGGGCGGGCCACCGGGGTCGAGGGCGAGACGCTGGACGCCATCCGCGACCACAACGACATCAGGGACGCGGTCGCCGCCGTGGCCGGTCACCCGGCGGGCACCGAGGACTGGCACGCGGCCGTGGCGACGGCGAACCTGGCCAACAGCGACCACATGGCCGAGGAGGAGCGCGAGGGGCTGACCGACTTCCGTCAGCTGGCCAGCCTGCGCAGGCGGCACGACCTCGCCGTCGCCTTCACCACGTTCCAGGCCAGGAACTACGCCGGCATCGCCGCCGTTGACCGGGACCCCGAAGGGTACGTGCGGGCGGCCGAGCAGGGCGCGCGGGGTGCCGACGGGGAGGCCGGCGATGGCGGCGCGGAGCTCGTCGAGGCCGAGACGGGCGGGACCGCGCCGGCGGGCGGCGACGGCTCGCTGCGTATTGGCAGCCTGCGCCGCTGACGGCGCGGCGGTTTGACCTCGCCCCTAGGGCCGGACCCAGGCTGGTGACAGCCGGGCAGCGCGCCCGGCGTGAGGGAGGAACGGTGCGGGCGGCGGACGGCCAGGAGCTGATGACCAGCGGCGCGTTCGCCCGCGCCTCGGGGCTGACGCGCAAGGCGCTGCGCCTGTACGACGAGCTCGGCCTGCTGCGGCCGGCCAGGACCGATCCGGTGACCCAGTACCGGTTCTATGCGCCTGCCCAGCTGGAGCAGGCGAGGCTCGTCGCCTGGCTGCGCCGCCTCGGCATGCCGCTGGCCAGCATCGCCACCGTCAGCACGCTGCCGCCGGCCCTGGCCGCAATGGAGCTGGCCGCGTACTGGGCTCGGGTCGAGCGCGACACCGCGGCCCGGCGCGAGCTGGCCACCTTCCTCATCAGCTACCTATCAGGGAGGGACACCGCCGTGCACGATTCCGACACCCCGCTCGCCGTCCGGTACGCCGTCAGGTCCGATGTCGGGCTGCGCCGTGACGGGCAGGAGGACTCCGCCTACGCCGGCCCCGGCTGCTCGCCGTGGCCGACGGCATGGGCGGGCACGCCGGCGGCGAGGTCGCCAGCGCCGCTGTTATCGACGCGCTCCGCCCGCTGGACACCCAGATACCGGCCGGCGAGCTGCTCACGGCGCTCGACCACGCGGTCCGCCGCGCCTCCGGCGCGCTGCGCGACATCGTCGCGGCCGACCCGTCGCTGCGGGGCATGGGCACCACGCTGACGGCGCTGCTGTGGTCGGGGTCGCAGCTTGGCTTGGTGCACATTGGCGACTCGCGTGCGTACCTGGTCCGCGACGGAGAGGTTTTCCAGATCACCCACGACCACACCGTGGTGCAGACGCTGCTGGACGAGGGCCGGATCACCCCCGAGGAGGTCTCCTCGCACCCGCAGCGGTCCCTGGTGCTGCGCGCCATCGGTGATTTCCGCTCCGAGCCGGACCTGCAACTCCGCGAGGCCCAGGCGGGTGACAGGTACCTGCTGTGCTCCGACGGCCTGCACGAGGTCGCGGACGCCGGCGCGATCCGCGAGGTGCTGCTGACGGTGGAGGACCCGGACGCCGCCGCCGGCCAGCTTGTCGCGCTGGCCATCGAGGGCGGCGGCCCGGACAACATCACCTGCATCGTCGCCGACGTCGTCCCGGCCGCGCAGGCGGAAGCCAAGCCGTTGCCGACCAGCTAGGCCGCCCGGCCGGCGCGCGCCTTCTCCCTCACGATCGGCGGCCGGTCAGCTCGCCGCGACGGCGGAGGCGAAGTCGGGCTGAACGCCCAGCTGCGCCAGCATGACGCTCACTCCGACGTAGCAGTTGAACTCCTTGATCTTGCCGTCCTCGATGTACCAGAAGTCGGCGGTCGGGATGTCGAGCCTGGCACCGGTGGGCTGGATGACCCCGGCGGGAGTCTCGAACGGCCCGGTGAAGGTGCCCTGGATCGACAGCTCGGCGGCGACGAGATTGCCCATGACATGGAACCGGTGCAGCTCGCGGTGGATGTCGGGGGCCAGCTGGCCCATGAAGGCGACCAGGTCGCCCAGGTGCTCGCCCCGGTAGCTGTCCCCGGCGACGACGTTGTTGAACACGCCGTCCGCGGCGAACAGGTCGATGAAGCCCTGGACGTCCAGGACACTGCCCTCGGCCGCACGGTAGGCGGCGCGGACCACGGCTTCTGCGTCGGTGGCCATGGGTCTCTCCCTCATCAGCTAGTAATTCAAACGCTTGATTTAATTTTGCCTGACACTCCGTCATTGTCAAGCAGTCGTTTGAATTACTTGCGTCGCCCCTGGTCAGTCCGGGCCTGAGGAGCCACCGAGCGTTCCGGCGAGCACGGGGACCAGCAGCCGTTCGAGCTCCCCGGCGGGCCTGGCCGTCAGCTCGGCGCCGATCGGCGCCAGCGCCAGCCAGTTCAGCATCCCTGCCGCGCACCGGGTGCGAAAGGCCAGCTGCTCGCTCCCGACGCCGGGAAGGATCGCCGTCAGCACGCGCAGCACGTCCTGGCGGCTCTGGCCGAACTTGCCCGACAACCGCTCCCAGCCCCGCGGCGGATCGATCCCGACCCTGGCCACGGTCCGCATGACCGCCAGGTCCGTGCCGCCCGTCGCGAGCGCCCGCACCATCGGACGGGCGAACGCCGCAGCCAGCTCGTCGAGCGTCGCAGCGGGGCCAAGCGACCCCACCGCCTGGATCTGCGCGTCCAGATACCGTTCCAGCGCATGCTCAATCGCCGCTTCGCACAGGGCCTTCAGCGACCCGAAGTGATAGCCCACCGCGGCGACGTTGGCTCCGGCGCTCTCAGTGATCTCACGGAGCGTCACGCCCTCCTGGCCGCGCTGCGCGATCAGCGCCAGGGCAGCCGCCAGCAGGCCATCCCGCGTGCGCTGACCAGCCCTGCGACGCTGATCTACCTTCTCCGCCTCCACAAGCTGAAATCAATCACCCGGCGAAGACGTAAGTCAAGCAAATGCTTGACTTAATCGGTGGCCTCGATGCGCCGGAGGGCATGCGCAGGCGGTGCGCTTTCCTAGCTTCGCGAGTTCTGCCCAGAGCAGATAACTTACCCGGCAATCTAGCCGTAAACTGTCGGACCCTTCGCCTAGAATCGAACATATAAGCTAATCGCAGGATGGGCTGCGGGGCTGGTGCCGAATCGCCGGAGGGAGGCAGCGCATGCCGCAGCATGACGGGTTCGCCGTGGGCGGGGATGCGCTGCCGGCGGAGATGACCCGCGCGCCGTCGGCGGCAATCACCGGGCGGGGGTTCTCGGGTACGGCGGATGCGCTGTCGGCGGTGGTGGCGGGGCTGGGGTTCGTGGCTGCTGCTGATGCTGGTTCGCTGCCGGGCGGGGAGCTGGCGGATTGCCTGCGGGGGCTGGAGCGGGCCGAGTCGGTGCTGACCGCCGCGCGGGCGCGGGTGCTGTCGGCGTTCAACGCTCAGGGCGTGTTCGAGGACGACGGTCAGCAGGGCTGCCGGTCGTGGCTGGCGTGGCAGACCCGGGTCACTAATGGCGCGGCGCTGGGGGCGATGGGGTGGATGCGGCGGCTGGCCGTGCACCCGCTGGTCGCGGCGCGCTGGGCCGGGCCGAGATCTCCGAGTCCTGGGCCAAGCAGGTGTGTGCCTGGTCAGGGCGGCTGCAGCCCGAGCTGCGCCAGGACGCCGACCGGATCCTGCTGGGCGCGGCGGCCGGCGGCGCGGACCTGGCGGACCTGGCGGGGCTGGCCGAGGAAATGTACCGCCGGTCCGCGCTGCCCGACCCTGATGACCCGGACGACGGGTTCGGGGACCGGAATGTGTCGCTGGACCTGCATTACCGGGGCGCGGGGAAGCTGGACGGGGACCTCACCCCGGAGTGCGCGGCGGCGGTGACCGCGGTGCTGGAGTCGCTGGGGAAGAAAGCCGGGCCGGAGGATGACCGGACGGCTGCGCAGCGCCGGCATGACGCCCTGGAGGAGGCGTGCCGGCGGCTGGCCGCCAGCGGCATGCTCCCGGACGTGGCGGGCCAGCCCACGCAGATCCAGCTGCATATCCCCTTTGACCAGCTCCGTGACCTGCCCGGCGCGGCCGAGGCCGAGCGGAGCTGGCTGGCCAGGCGGCTGCTCGGCGACGACACCGCCACCCCCTGGTCAGCACACGCCGGCCCGGCAGGAACCGGCCTGGCAGCTACTGGCCCAGCAGGCACTGCCCCGGCGAACGCTGGCCCGGCGAATGCTGGCCCGGCGAACGCTGGCCTGGCAGGCACCGGCCCGGCGGAGGCTGGTCCGGCAGGCAGCGGCCCGGCGGAGGCTGGCCTGGCAGGCAGCGGCCCGGCTGGTGCCGGACGGGCGGCGGCGGCCAGCGGCGCGGGGTGGCTGGCGGGCCGGGCAGCCGGGGACGGCGAGCCAGGCTGGCTGAGCAGCCGCGCCGCCGCCGAGGCATACGCCTGCGACGCGGTGATCACCCCCGTCATCACCGGGCACCTGGACCCCGCCGCCCTCGCCGCCATGACCCGCGACTACCTGGACCCCGGCCATTACGAGACGGTGACCGCTGGTGCCCGGCGGGACAAGAACGGGTGGCGGCGCGACGCACCGCTCAGCGCCCGGAGCGTGCGGCGGGCGCAGGACACGCTGCTGCGGTACGCCGCCGACGTGCTCTCCGGCCCCGCCGGGCTCGCCGCGTTCCTGCGGACCGGGATGCTGGCCAGTGACCTGCCCGCCGCCCGCTGGCCCGGCGACGAGGGCACCGGCACCGACGCGGACAGCAACACTGGTGGCAGCTATACCAGCGGCACTGGCGCCGGCAGCGGCGACACCCTGGGCAGGTTCGCAACCTCGGTGAGCCTGCCGCTGGACACCGGGACCCCCACTCCGACGATTCCGCCGCACCTGCGACGCGCCGTGGCCCGCCGGGACCGGCGGTGCGCGTTCCCCGGATGCCGGCAGCGACCGCAAGCCTGCCAAACGCACCACCTGATTCCCCGGTCACGCGGCGGACCTACCGCCTTGTGGAACCTGGTCTTGCTCTGCAGCTTCCACCATTTGATCGTCATCCATCGCTGGGGCTGGACACTGACTCTGAACGCGGACGGCACGACGACCGCGACCAGCCCCAACGGGATGCGGACGCTGCACAGCCACGGCCCGCCAGGCGCAGCCGCCGCCTGAGCGACGGGCGCCCGGATCAGGCGCTGTGGCCAGCGCGAACGGTCCCCTGTGATCGCAGCAACCGTGAGCGGTGTGACCCAGGAGTGTCGTTAATCGATTGTCGGCCTCCCGCGCATCGCCGATGATGGCGGCCATGGCCACGACCAGGCGAGCCGACATGTTCACCGCGGACGGTAAGCCGTCCGACGACGACCCGCGCGAGAACGGGCCACGACTAGGCGACGAGCGCGGCACGCTGGCCGAGGCCCTGCGCTGCGCCCGCCTGACGCTGGAGATGAAGTGCGCGGGTCTCGACGCGGAGGCGATGGCGCGGCGCTCCATCGAGCCATCGACGATGTCGCTGCTCGGGCTGGTGCGGCACCTGGCCGAGATGGAGCGCGCGACGTTCCGGGTGCTGATGGCGGGCCAGGACGCGCCCCGGCTGTACTGCTCCCCCGCCGACCGGGACGGCGACTTCGACGGCGCGGTGCCCGACGCCCAGGTGGTCGCGGCGGCATGGGAGGCGTGGCGCGCGGAGGCGGAGTTCGCGACGCGGTTCGTAGCCGAGGCGCCCAGCCTCGACATCACGGCCGATGATCCCCTGAACCAGCACGGCAGCGGCGGAGGACCGATGTCACTGCGCGAGGTGCTGGTCGGGATGATCAACGAGTACGCCCGCCACCTGGGCCACGCGGACCTGCTGCGCGAGCGGATCGACGGGCGCATAGGCCAGTAACCCGCCCAGGACCACCATGGATGCCACCAGCCGCCGCGAGCTGGCCCGCCGGGCTCTCGATGGCTACGCGAGCGGCCCGGCCGATATGGAGCAGCTCGGGTTCTACGTCTGCGTCAGCGACCTGGAGGACGAGCTGATCCGCGCCGTGGGCACCCCGGGCGCGGAAGCGCTCCTCGACTCACAAGGCGACCTGGCGTCGTTCCGCACCATGCAGAGCCAGCCGGCCTGGCGCGGCCGGGAGCCCGCCGCACAGCTACAGCGTTTCCTGGGCGCCGGCTCGCGCCGCAAGCTCCGCTACGCGCGGCTGCTCGTCGAGGAAGCGGTCCGCCGGGATGCCCTGCCCCGGCCGCTCGGCGCGCTGCTCACTGAAACAGGCGGCTGAGGTGCTCGTCTAGCACGGCCGTCGCCTGCCCGGCGGCGGTCACGCCGAGGAGAACGGGCCAGCGCAGGCCTTCGACGACGGCGTGCAGGTAGAGAGCGGCGCGTTCTGGCTCGGTTCCCGGCTTCAGCTCGCCGTGCTGGCCCGCGACGCGGAGCTGCTGGGTGAGAAAGCCGAACACGCCGCGGTAGGCGGTGCGAGCGGTCTCAGCGATCTGCTCATCGACCATCGCGCCGGCCAGGATGGCCGCGGCCAGCCGGGCGCCCTCGCGGCTCTCGCCGTCCAGGCACAGCAGGTCGATCAGGACAATGCGCAGCGCGTCGCGGGTGGTGAGAGGTCCCGCTGCATCAGCGATGAGCTTCGGGATGCGGCGGGTGGAGCGCTCGTAGTTATACGTCAGCGCGAAGGCGATCATGTCCTGCCTGGTGGTGAAGTAGTGCTGGACGGCGCCCATCGACACCTGAGCCTGGGTCGCGACGTTGCGCAGGCTCGCGGCCTCCAGGCCCCGGCTGGCGATCAGGTGCAGCACGGCGTCGCCGATGTGCTCGCGGCGCTGCTGGTGGTCAACCTGCCTGGGCATGTTCCCGCTCCCGTTACCATGCGACTGCATTGCAATACTGCGCCGCCCACGTTACCATGCACCTGCATGGCAAAAGGAGGGGCGACTATGACGGTACGCACGGCCCGCAACGGCGACGTCGAGATCGCCTATGAGGCGTTCGGCGACGCTGGATCGCCGCTGCTGCTGCTCAGCGGGCTCGACTACCAGATGATCTGGTTCCACGAGGACCTGTGCGCGCTGCTCGCCGGTAACGGCTTCCATGTGGCGCGGTTCGACTACCGCGACACAGGCCTGTCGACCCGCTTCAGCACCACGACCTCCAGCAGCGCCTGGAAGGCGCTACTGGCCGGATCGAGGAACAGCCCGTACCGCGGCGAGGACATGCTCGATGACTGCCTGGCGGTGCTGAACGCCCTCGGCTGGGACAGCGCGAACCTGCTGGGGCTCTCGATGGGCGCGGGCATCGCCCAGCACCTTGCGATCCGGCACCAGAAACGGGTGCGCTCGCTAACCCTCGTCGCCGGCCTGCCGATGTCCGTCGGCCCGGCGGCGAGCCTGAGATACCTGCACCCCGGCGCCTTCCTCAGACTTGCCTCGCACCGCTACGGCAGCGACCGCGCCAGCCAGGAGCGCATGCTCGTCGACGTCCTGCGCGCCACCTGCACCGCCGCCTACCCGCTAGAGGAGGACTGGGCCAGGCGCACCGCCGCCCTCTCCTACGACCGGATGCCCCCCGACCCGACGGCCCGCGCACGCCAGATCGCCGCGGGCCGCTCGCTCAGGGCTACCGCTCAGGACCTGGCCGCGATCACCGCGCCGGCCCTCGTCATCCACGGCGAGGACGACCCGCTGATCAAGCCGTCCGCCGCCCGCGCGCTGGCGAAGGCCATCCCCGGCGCCCGCATGGTCACCTACCCCGGCATGGGCCACGGCCTGCCCCGGCCGCTGTGGCCGGCCGTGCTCGGCCAGCTGACCGGCCTCACCGCCGGGGATCCGCTTGGAGCAGGGGAATGAGCTCGGGCAGCAGGCCGGGGGCGGCGGCGATGGTGGCGGCGGAGGCGAGGGTGTGCGGGTTCCCGGCCGCGTCGGTGACGGCGGCGCCGGCCTCGCGGGCCAGGATGACCCCGGCGGCCATGTCCCAGGGCTTGTTGCCGAAGGTGACGCAGGCATCCAGCCGCCCGGCCGCGACCCAGGCGAGGTCAATGGCGGCGGTGCCGAGCATCCGCAGCCGGTGCGCCCGGGCCGCGAGCGCGGCCGTCGCGGCGAGCCTGGCCTCGTTCTCGCGGTCCGCTCCGGGACCGGTGGCGTAGTCCCCGATCGCCACGATCCCTCGCGCAGGGCCGTAGCCCCGCTCGCGGCCAGGCGCCGCCCGCCCGCCCACGCCCCATCGCCCTCGACCGCGTGATAGCGATCGCCCAGGAACGGGGCATCGATCACGCCAAGCACGGGACGGCCGTCAACGAGCAGCCCCAGCGACATGGCGCACAGCGGGATGCCGTGGGCGTAGTTGGAGGTGCCATCGATGGGGTCGAGCGTCCACAGCCAGCCGGTGCCCGCGTCGTCCTGGCCGCCCTCTTCCTCGCCTAGGAAGCCGATATCGGGCGTCGCGGCGGCGAGGTGATCACGGACGGCGCGCTCCACGGCCACGTCCACGTCCGACACGAGGTCGCGGTCGGATTTCTCGGCGACCGTGACGGGACGCCGGCCGGTGATGAGGCCGCGGGCGATGCCGGCGGCGGCCAGCGCCACGGGCAGCAGGCCGCGGAGGCCGCGGGGGTCACGAGTGCCGCGGGTCACCGCCACAGGGCAGTGATCTGGATGCCGAGCTCGGCGAGCAGGCGGCGCAGCAGCGGGAGGGACAGGCCGATGACGTTCCCGTGGTCGCCGTCCAGGCCTTCGATAAACGGGGCACCGAGGCCGTCGATGCTGAAGCCGCCCGCCACGGCCAGAGGCTCGCCGGCGGTGACGTACGCGGCGACCTCGTCGGCGGACGGCGTGCCGAACCGGACCACGGTCGCGGCGATGCCCTGCGCCGTGCGGCCGGCGGCGCCGTCGATGAGACAGTGCCCGGTGAACAGGGTGCCGGACCGGCCGGCCAGCATCTTCCACCCCGAGACGGCGTCGGCGGCGGAGGCGGGCTTGCCATAGGCGGTGCCCTCGAAGTCGAGCATGGAGTCGCAGCCGAGCACCAGGTCGTCAGGGCGGGCGGCGGCGACGGCGGTCGCCTTGCGCTCGGCGAGCACCGCGACCTTGGCGGCGGTGCCGAGCTGGTCGCCGGTGGTCTCGTCCATGCCGCTGACCACCACCTCGGGGTCGAGGCCCGCGTCGCGGAGCAGGCGGAGCCGGGCGGGCGAGGCGGAAGCGAGCACCAGGCGGGTCATCGCGTCACGGTAGCAGCGGGCACCCGGCAGGCGATTTCCCCGTGCGGGATGAGGAACCAGCCGTCCGCGCTGCCCGCCCAGCGCCGCCACGCGGCGGCCAGCCTGTCCAGGTCGGGTCGGGTGGCCAGGCCATGCTCGACGGCCCGGTCGCCGAACGGCGACTCGGTCAGCCGCTCGGCCCACAGCCCGCCCCACCAGGATCGCTCCTCCGGCGAGGCGTAACACCACGCGCTGCCGGACGCCGCCGGGTTCAGGCCGGCCAGCCGCGCCCAGGCCAGCATCCGGCGGCCGGCGTCTGGCTCGCCGCCGAGCGCCCTGGCCACCGCCTGGTACAGCGACCGCCACTCGGCCAGCTCGGGGTCGGCGGGGTGCCAGAGCATCCCGCCGTAGTCGGCGTCCCGCGCGGCGACCAGCCCGCCTGGCCGGCAGACCCGGCGCATCTCGGCGAGCGCCGCCACCGGGTCGGCCAGGTGCTGGAGCACCTGGTGGGCGTGCGCCACGTCGAAGCTCGCGTCGGGGAACGGCAGCCGGTACACATCGCCGGCGGTGAAGCTGACGTTCGCCACGCCGCGCCCGGCGGCGTCGCGCCGCGCGGTGGCGAGCACGCCTGGCGCCCGGTCCAGG
Organism: uncultured Actinomycetota bacterium; assembly: GCA_963725175.1. Lineage (GTDB taxonomy): Bacteria > Actinomycetota > Actinomycetes > Streptosporangiales > Streptosporangiaceae > DASUBV01. The sequence goes on along the minus strand of CAVRXH010000006.1, from coordinate 7,025,586 downwards.
CCGGTGACGTGGCCAGCCGGCACGCGCGCGGCCAGGTCGGCGGTGATGGTGCCGGGGCCGCAGCCGACGTCCAGCAGCCTCGCATCCGGCGCCAGCTCGCCCAGCAGGTACCCGGCCGAGTTCTCCGCGGTCCGCCACCGGTGCGACCGCAGCACGCTGTCGTGATGGCCATGCAGGTACTGCTGCTGTGCTGGCTCCATCTGTGCTGGCTCCATCTGGGCTGGCTCCATCTGGGCTGACTGCATCCGGGCTGACTGCATCCGGCCATCATCCCAAGCCGCCCAGCGGGTGCCGGCAGCCCCTGGCGAGCCGGGCAGCCGCCGGCCAGCCGGGGCGGCCGTATCCGAGAACCGGAACACCGCCCGCGGCGCGCTGCCCGACTTACACTCGGCGCGACATGTTAGACGACCCAGGCGCCAGCGACAGCAACGGCGGCCAGGACGGCCCCGACGGCAGGAAACGTCCTGGCAGGCGCCGGGCTGGCCAGAACACGGCGGCCTGGATCGGGGTGCTCGGCGCCATCGCGGCCGCCGTCGTCGGCGCCGTCCTGGCCGCTGTCCTCAGCGGCGGGACCTCGGCCAAGCCGCCAGGACCGTCCGGTGCTCCGTCCGCCAGCGCCCCGGCCACCACGAGCCCCGCCGTCACCCCGGCCGCCAGTCCCGGGGCGGCGCCGCGGCAGGTCGCTGCCTTCGCCGACCCGCACAGCGGCGGCATCCGCGGCCTGGCCGTCAGCTATGACTACCAGTACCTCGCGGCGGCCGACGGCAACGGGCACCTCTACCTGTGGGCCACGCCCGCCGACACCCTTACCGCGACCCTGGCCGACCCCGGCGTCAGCTCCGTCGCGTTCGCGCCAGCCGGGCAGCTCGCCACCGGCGACAGCCACGGCCACGTCTACCTGTGGACGCACGGCCGCCATGGCCGGCCGCTCCCGCATCGGGCCGCCGGCGCCATCAGCGCGGTCACCTTCACCCCGAACAGCCAGTACCTCGCGGCCGCGACCAGCACCGGCACCACGTTCATCTTCGAGATCTCCACCCGCGCCGTGGTCGCCACCATGCACGATCCCGCGAGCTCGGGCGCGGCCGGCGTCTCGTTCAGCGCTGACTACAAATACCTCGCCACGGCCGACGGCAACGGGCACGCGTACCTGTGGGCCACGCCGGCCGACACCCTCGGCGTGACCCTGCGCGATCCTGGCATCACCGCGATCGCCTTCGCGGCGGCAGGACAGCTCGCCACCGGCGACAGCCACGGTCATGTGTATCTCTGGACCCACCAGCATCATCGGCTGCTCCCGCACCCGCCGGGCGGCGGTATCGAGTCGGTGGCCATCACCCCGGACAGCAAGTACCTCGCGGCAGCGGCCGGAGGCGGAGCCAGCTACCTCTGGAAGCTGGCCAGCGGCTCGCTGACCGCCACGATCCGCGACCCGGCCGGGGCGGCCGTCAGCGCCCTGTGCACCACGCCCAACAGCGAGTACCTGGTCACCGGCGACGCGGGCGGCCAGGTCACGTTCTATCTCCTGCCGGCCGCCTAGTCGTTCTATAGGCTCGGCGGTGATGCCGGTGCTGCTGATCGTTCACCACACGCCGTCGCCGTCCATGCAGGCGATGTTCGAGGCGGCGGCCAGCGGGGCGCGCACCGACGAGGTGCCGGGCGTGCGGGTGGTGGTCCGGCCGGCGCTCACCGCCGGGGCGGCGGACGTGCTCGGCGCGGACGGCTACCTGCTCGGCACGCCGGCGAACATCGGCTACATGTCCGGCGCGCTCAAGCACTTCTTCGACGGCATCTACTACCCGTGCCTGGAGGCCACCCAGCGCCGCCCGTTCGGCCTCTATATACACGGCAATCAGGACACCGCCGGCGCGGTGCGGGCAGTGGAGTCGATCGCCGGCGCACTTCGCTGGCAGCCGGTCCGGCCGCCGGTCACGGTCACCGGCACGCCGGCCAAGGCCGACCTGGAGGCATGCTGGGAGCTGGGCGCCCTGGTCGCCGCCGCACTGGCGCCCTAGTCGCGGCGGCGCCAGACGAAGAACGCGCGGCCGGAGTCATCGGACGCGGGGCCGCCGGCGGATTCGGCCAGCTCCAGCAGCTCGAAGCCGGGCTCCAGCGCCTCGCGGATCTCGCCGAGCCGCACGCCCAGCTCGGGGATGCGCTCGGCATGCAGCCGGAACTGGTCGCCGGACACTCGCTCGAAGATCCGCACGGTCCAGTCGGACACCTCGCCCTCGCCGGGCAGCACGTCCATGATCATCGTGTGCTCGCCGAAGTCCTCCGCGAACGCCGGCCCCAGCCGCAGCCGGCGCAGCCGCCCGATGGTGTTCACGTCGAAGACGAACAGGCCGCCGGGCGCCAGGTGCTCGTGCACCCGGCCGAACAGCTCCCGCCACCCGGCGAAGTCGGTGAGGTGATTGAGCGTGTCGAAGACGCAGATCACGACGTCGAACGTGCTGCCGACGGCGAACCGCGTGATGTCCCCGCGAGTCAGGCTCGCGGCCGGGACCTTGGCCGCCGCCACCGCGAGCATCTGCGGCGAGGCGTCCACTCCGGCGACGGACAGCCGGCCCGCCAGCCCGGCGAGCAGCGCGCCGGTGCCGCAGCCCAGCTCCAGGAGCGAGGTTGCCTCCGGGTGGTAACGGTCGAGGTAGGCCGCGATGCGGTCCACGTCGGGGCTGCGGTCGCCCATCATCTGGTCATAGAACTGCGCGAAGTCCGCGTACGTGGCCATCGCGTCATCATGCCGTACCCGGCGGCTCCCGCGCGGCGGCGCTACCGTTAGCCAGGTGGCAAGCATCGACGACGCCGCCGCGCTGGCGCGGGCGCTGCCCGAGGTCACCGAGGGCGAGCGGCACGGCAACCGGACCTGGTCGGTGGCGGGCAAGGCGTTCGCCTGGGAGCGATCGTTCAGCAAGGCGGACATCCGGCGGTTCGGCGGCGAGGAGCCGCCTGACGGCCCGATTCTGGCCGTCAGGACCGATGACCTCGGCGAGAAGGAAGCGCTGCTCGCCGCGCACCCAGGCGCGTACTTCACCATCCCGCACTTCGACGGGTACAGCGCGATCCTGGTGCACCTGCGCACGGCGACGGCGGCCCAGGTGCGCGAGGCGGTCACCGACGGCTGGCTGGCCTGCGCCCCGCCCGCGCTGGCCAGGGATTTTCTCCGCTAGCATCCGGTACCGGGGCCAGCACATCCAGCGGAAGGCGGACCCGATGGCATCCAGCGTTCAGGCCGGCGACAAGGCCCCCGACTTCACCCTCCCCTCGCAGTCCGGCGAGCAGGTCCGGCTCTATGACCGGCTCGGCGAGCGCGTGGTGGTGCTGTACTTCTACCCCAGGGACAACACCCGCGGCTGCACCGCCGAGGCCTGCGCGTTCCGCGACAGCCACGAGGTGTTCGCCGAGGCCGGCGCCGAGGTGATCGGGGTCAGCTCGGACTCGGTCGACCGGCACGCGGGCTTCGCCGGGCGGCACGACCTCCCGTTCACGCTGCTCAGCGACTCGGGCGGCAAGGTGCGCAAGAGCTACGGCGTGCCGGCGGTGCTGGGCGTGCTGCCCGGCCGGGTCACCTACGTCATCGGCCGCGACGGCGTGGTCCGCCACGTGTTCAGCTCGATGACCGGCATCAGCCAGCACGTCGGCGAGGCCCTGGCCATGGTGCGCGAGCTCCAGGACGGTACTGGCCAGGACGGGGCCGACGCCGGCTGACCGCTCAGGCGCTGGCGGTCACCACCAGGACGGCGCGCTGGAAGCGGATCGCGCCATCGCGCCAGAACGCCAGGACCGCCTCGCGGGCGCGCCTGGCGCCCTCCTCCTGGACCTCCGGCGGCGCGGCATTGAACTCGGGCGGCGCCCAGCGCAGCGAGGAGGCCAGCCGCTCCTCGACCTGCTCGGCGTCCAGCGTCAGCTCGTGCGTCCGCGGCGTGACGATGACCTCCTGCCAGCCGGCCTGTTCCAGGATCAGCCGGGTGCGGCGGGGGTCGGCCAGCGCGAAGACGCCGGGGGTCTCGGGGTCTGGCTGCGGCACCGGCAGGCCGACGGTCTCGTACAGCGCGTTGCTCGCCGCGCCGAACCACGGGTTGTCGGCCAGGCTCTGCCAGCTCACGAACCCGATCCGGCCGCCGGGCCTGGTGCACCTGCGCAGGTTCGCGAACGCCGCGACGGGATCGCTGAAGAACATGATGCCCAGCCGGGAGAAGACCGCGTCGGCCGGCCGGTCCAGGGTCAGCTCGGCGGCGTCGGCGTTGATCAGGGTGACGTTGGACAGGCCCTGATCGGCCACGTTCTGGCGGGCGATCTCCAGCAGCGGAGGCGATATGTCGACGCCGATGACCCGGCCGGACGGGCCGACCCGGCGGGCCAGCTCGACGGTGGCGGCGCCGGTGCCCGGCCCCACCTCCAGGACGGTCGATCCGGGCGCCGGCGCGAGGGCGTCCAGGGCGAGCTGGCCGAGCGGGCGCATCTCGGCGTCTAACCGGCCGATGGACTTCGCCCACCGCTCGCCGCCGGTGCCCGACCAGTAGGTCACCTGCTGAGCATTGTCGATGGTCATGTGCCAGAGCGTGACACGGCCCCGCTGCCGCCGGCAATAGCGCTTACGGCGGCAATTTCAGCCACCGCGCATCAGCCGCCGCGCACGCCGTGCTGGACCTCCAGCAGGTACTCCCGGCGCTCCAGCGGGCTGCGGGTGGTCCGCGGCCGCCGCGGCGCGGCGCCGGCCACCGGCCGGTAGCGGGAGAACCCGGCGTCGAGCATGCCCTCGCCCCGGGTCAGCGGCAGCAGCCGCTGCCGCAGGTAATGCACCTGCCCGGCCGGGATCTCGCCCTCCAGCGCGCAGGACGCCCCGGCCACCAGCGGCTCGCCCGGCGTGGCCCCGAGCTTCGCCAGCATGGCCAGCATCGCGGTCAGGCAGTCGGCGGGCAGCTCAAGCCGGAAGGCGTCGACCGGCTCGCAGACCACGGTGCCCGCCCGCGCCAGCGCGGCGAAGACGATCAGCGGGGTCAGGCCGCGGAAGTCCTCGCCGGTGCTGGACATCGACTTGTTGAAGCGCTGGTGACCCAGGCCGTGCTTGCCCAGGAAGCCCGTGTCGGTCATGGTGACCGAGCAGTCGGTCACCTGCCAGCCGTGCAGTCCCTCGCGGAAGGACTCCCTGACGGTGGCCTCGACCGTGCGGAAGAACGCCAGCGGCATGGAACCTAGCTCCGCCACGATGCCGAACTCCACCCCAGACCCCTCGGCGGCCGGCTCGAGGCGCAGCCCGATGGTGGCCAGGAACGGGTTGCCGGGATCGCTCATCCGCTCGACGGCGGCGCCGGCGCCGAGCAGCCGTTCGACGTGGATCGTCAGCGACTCCCGGCAGCCGGCCCGCACGCCGAAGTCGGTGGCCAGCGTGGCCTGGATGACCTCCTTCTGCACCTCGCCGTACAGGGACAGGCGCAGTTCCTGCCGGGAGTCGTCCTGGCGCAGGTTGATCAGCGGGTCCTGCTCGGCCAGCGCGGTCAGCGCGGCGTGCAGCGCGCCCATGTCCGCCGGGTTGTCCGGCACCACGACGGTCTCCAGGGTGGGCGGCGCGAAGTTGCCGCCGGCCGCCGGGCGTCCCGGCGGCGGCGCGCCGAGGGTGTCGCCGATCCGCACCCCGGCCAGGCCCCACAGCCGGGCGATCTGCCCGGCGCTGGCCAGCGGGCGGCGCGCGGCGGGGCCGCCGTCGTAGACGCCGATCGCGGTGACCTTGTCCTGCGTGCTCCCGTAGCTCAGCCGGCCCCTGGTGCGGACCGTGCCGGAGAACAGCCGGGCGCAGGCGATCTTCTCCCCGCCGGGACCGCGCTCGACCTTGAACACCGTCCCCGACAGCGGGCCCGCGGGGTCGCCGGACGTGGCGGGCAGCAGCCGGGCGATGCCGTCGGCCAGCTCGGTGGTGCCGGCCCCGGTGATCGCCGAGCCGAAGTAGGCCGGGCACACCTGCGCGGCGGCGGTCTGCGCGGCCAGCGCCCGGCGCAGCCGCCCGGCGCCGATCGCGGCCGGGCCGGCCAGGTAGGCGGCGAGCAGCCCGTCGTCGTGCTCGGCCAGCACGGCGGCCAGCCGCTCGGCGCCGCCAGGGTCGCCGGGGCGCAGCGGGGTGACGGACGCCGCGCGGGTGCCCAGGCCCGCAGGGACGCCCATCGGCACGGCGGTCACGCCGAGCCTGGCGGTGATCTCGGCCAGTACCGCCTCGCCGCGCGCGCCGCGCCGGTCGATCTTGTTCACGAAGATCAGCACGGGGATGCGCAGTCGGCGCAGGGCGCGCATCAGGATCCGGGTCTGCGCCTGAACGCCCTCGACGGCGGAGATCACCAGCACCGCGCCGTCGAGCACGCCGAGGACCCGTTCCACCTCGGCGATGAAGTCCGGGTGACCGGGGGTGTCGATCAGGTTGACCGTGACGCCGCCGATGGTGAAGGAGACCACGGCGGACTTGATGGTGATGCCGCGCTGGCGCTCCAGCGCCAGCGTGTCGGTCTGCGTGCTGCCCTTATCGACGCTGCCGACCTCGCCGATGACCCCGGCGGCGTACAGCAGCCGCTCGGTCAGGCTGGTCTTACCCGCGTCTACATGGGCCAGGATTCCCAGGTTGAGCGTATGCACGAAGCGTCATGTCCCTTGGGTAGGCGGAAGCTGCCATCGCGGTGAACATGAATGCCTCGCGCATCTGGGTCTCCTTTCCTGGTCGGGCGCGCCGGCTCGGGCGTGCCGCGTCGAGCGTGGCCCAGGGCCCGCACGCCGCGCAACTGATTTTCCGCGGCAGATTTCCCGGCTCAGACCCGGAGGATCTCGCCGATCCGCAGGGCGACGCCCGCCTGCTCCGGCAGGCCGGCCAGCAGCGCCGGGATGAGCTCGCCGGCCTGGACGATCTCCTGCCGGGTCGCCGGGCGCTGGCCCAGCGCCCGCTCCACGTTGAGCACCACCCAGTCAAGCCCGGCCATCATCGGCTGGCCCAGGTCGGCGGGGACGACGGGGGTATCGTCGCCGCCGGCGCCCCGGTAGGCGCGGACCACCTCGCGGGCGATCTCGAAGTCCTGCCAGCAGCCCATCGACAGGGCGACGTCGGCCAGCTCGCGGCGCGGCACCACGGGGACGGCCACGTCCCAGTCGCACAGCACCGGGCCGCCCGCGGTGGCCAGCAGGTTCTTCTGGTCGATGTCGCCGTGCGAGAACACCTCATCGCCCGGCCGGTAGCCGGCCGCGGCGGCCAGCCCGGCGATCAGCCCCACCGACGGCGCGGCCGCGGTCAGCAGCGCCGCCCACGGCGCGCGGGCACGGTACGCGGCATCGGTCAGCTCGTCCCAGCCGCCCGCGCTCGCGGTGTCGGGGAAGGGGAACAGGCTACGGTCGGCGGGCCGGATGCCCAGCCCGTGCAGCGTCGCCAGCGTCCGTCCCGCCCAGCGCGCGACCTGCGGCGTGACCACTCCGGACGGCAGCGGCGTGCCGTCCACCCAGCGGTGCACCCGGACCGCCGCCTCCTGCCGCGCGGCCGGCCCTGGCGGCTGGCCCGCCTGCCGCGGCACCCGGATCAGGCAGCCGCCGGTGACCGGGCTGGCGACCGGCTCGGGGGCGGCGATTCCCGCCGCGATGGCGCTCAGCTCGAACGACCACGATTCCGCCAGCCACTGCTCCCAGCGGGCGAGCCGCCACGGGTTGCGCATTTCCTTGACGGCGTAGGCCTGGCCGCCGGCCTCCAGCCTGTAGACCCGGTTGGACCAGGCGCCGCCGACTGGCGCCCAGCCGGTCACCGGCCCGGCCAGCCCGAAGGCGGCGGCGACGGCCTGCGGATCTGGCGGGGGGTCCTCGGTCATCACCCGAGCCAGTATCGCCTACTCGGGCACCGGAGAGCCGAACCTGATGAGGTTGCCGTCCGGGTCGCGGTGCGACCCCTCGCGCAAGCCGTAGGGCATCACCTCGACGGGGTGGGTATGGCCGCCGGTCCCCGGCCGGGACCACTGCGCGTGCAGCTCGTCGGCGTCCCGCACGTACAGGTAGGCGACGCCGCCGCGGGCCTGGTCGTGCGCCGGGTCGGCGGCCAGGTGCAGGCCGGTGCCGTCCCGGTCGGCGAACCCGTAATCGCTGCCCTCCTCATGCGGCAGGACGGTGAAGCCAAGCGCCTCGTAGTGCGCCAGCGCCGCCGCCAGGTCGCGGACCGGGAAGACGGGGCTGAACCGGCGGAGCTGGCGGGCCGGGCGGGGCTCCCCCCGGCCGGCCTCCAGGTCGGCGACCTTGATCTGCGCCAGCGCCAGCAGCGCCTCGCGCAGCGCCTCGACCTGCCCGTCCGGCAGCCGCTCGTAGAGCCGGGCGTCCACCCCGTCGACGGCCTCCGCCGTGACCTCCACCGCCCGGCGGCCCTCCGGCGTGAGGACCAGGGCGTGGCGGCGCCGGTCGCCCGGATCGGGGTGGCGCTCCAGCAGGCCGCGGCCCGCCAGGATGTCGATGACCTGGCTGACCGCCTGCTTGCTGACTCCGAGGGCGGCCGGCAAGTCCTGGCGCGGGCCGCCCGCCTCGCCGATCCTGGTCAGGATGGCCGCGCCGGTCCTGGGCAGGTCGTCGAATCCGGCGGCGCGCAGGTCGGCGCGGATGGCGCGGGCGTACGCGCCGCGCGCGGCGCGCATCAGGGCCGGGATCGGGTAGTCCCGCAACTCGTCCATGCCAGCACGATAAAGACAAGAGACATGACAGTCAAGTATATTGACGTATTGTCGGCGGCTAGGCCGCCTCAACCGCTAGCCCGGCCGCCAGCGCGCAGAGCACCAGCCCGGCGATCACGCCCAGCGCCACCTGCACCCGGCCGCCCGGCGCCAGGGTCAGCCGCAACGCGCCCGCCGCCGTCGCGACCGCCGCGTCCACTGCCAGGCCCATCAGCAGGAACAGCAGGCCCAGCGTGAGCAGCTGCGACCAGGCCGGCCCGGCGTCGGCCCGGACAAACTGCGGCAGGAACGCCGCGAAGAACACCGCGATCTTCGGGTTGCCCAGGTTGGTCAGCAGCCCGCGCAGCACGATCCGGCCGCCGGGCGGGGTCGGTTCCTGGGTGGCCCGGCGCGCGGAGCGCAGCGTCATGATCCCGAGCACCAGCAGGTAGGCGGCGCCCGCGACGCGGATCGCCGTCATGGCGGCGGGCGCCGCGTGCAGCAGTGCCGCCAGGCCGAGCGCGGTGGCCAGCGTCCAGACCGCCATCCCCGCGGCCATCCCGGCCGAGGCGCGTATCCCGGCCAGCGGCCCGCCGCTGATCGACATAGCGGTAATGAACGCCATGTCCGGACCCGGCGCCACGCAGATCACCAGCACAATCAGCACGAATCCGGGCAGCACCGCCGGGTCGACCATGTCCGGCCCTCCTCCCCGCCGCTCGCCATGATGTAACTGCTTACCCGCCCTCGCGACGTTACACCTCGCACCGTCAGCTGTAACTGCCGACCCAGGTAAACAGCGTTACACTGTGACTATGACCGAGCGTGATCACCCGAAGCTGGCCGTGCTGGGACCGCTGCCCGCCGGCTTCGTGGTCTGGCTGGTCAACGACTGGGGCAGCGTGCCCCGCCAGGTGGCGGGCGAGCGGGACCAGGACTATCCGGCGCTCGGCGCGCTGGCCGCCCGGCACGGCCTGGACCTCGGAGCGGCCGTCACCAGGATGAGCGGGCGCGCGGTGGCCAGGGTGGCCGACGCGCTGTACCCGGTGTTCGCGGCGGCCGACTGCGAGACGGCCAGCGTCCTCAACGAGCTGCTCGCCGGGCTCGCCCCGCAGCCCAGGCTCGGCCCCGCGCCGCGGGGCGAGCGGTGGGCCGTCCCCGCCGGGCAGCGGCTGCTCGGCGGCTGCCTGCTCACCCTCTACCAGGAGCTGGCCCGGCGCGGGGACGGCAGCAGGCTCGGGCTGTGCGACGGCAGCAGGTGCACCGACGTGTACCTGGACCTGTCCCCCGCCGGCCACCGCCGGTTCTGCTCGCTGGGCTGCCAGAACCGTACCCGCGTCGCGGCGTTCCGGGCCAGGCAGCCCGGCAGGCGAGCCGGGAGCCGCGCTTGACTTTCCGGGCCGATTACCCCCGATTCGGCCTTCCCTTAAGCACATCTTGACAAACGGTACGAGCTACCCCAACATGGCCGTTGACGCGCTGAGCAGAATCAGCCTGCGCTTAACCACGCCCGTAATCAGGGGGAAACGGTTCTCGCATGATCACCCCAGGGTTCGCCATCACCGAGGACGACATCCGTGAGTTCAGGACTCACGGCTTCATGAAGCTAAAAAAGATCTTCTCCGATGATCTTATCGAGCACATGAGGAAGCTCAGCACGTCACAGGTGGCGCCACCGCCCGATAACTACGGGTCGGGCTTCAGCAAGCTCAAGTACGATATCGGGAACGACGACCTGGTCATCCTCTCCCTGATGGGCAACCCGGATTTCGCCGAGCCGATCACCCGGCTTACCGGCACGAACTTATTCTTCACCCAGGGCCTGGGCTTCGAGCTGGAGAAGAACCGCAGCACCGGCTTTCCCTGGCACGTGGGCACGCAGAGCTTCGGCTTCCAGCGCCGCCAGGACGCCGGCTACACGATCTGGACCCCGCTGTGCCCCATCGACCCGGCCGGCCAGCACGGCGGCATGGCTTACGTCTCCAAGCAGGTCCTCTCGGGCGAGTTCGTCTACCAGCACATCAACCTGCTGCCCGAGTACATGAAGAGCGAGATGGCGGCGGACCGCCCGGTCACCTTCGCCGACTTCAGCAGGCTCAAGAACAGCCTGCTCAACTCCCCCGAGATGGCCAGCCTGCTTGATCACTTCGCGGTGCAGGACTCCTTCGAGCCCGGTGACGCGCTGATCTTCGACAAGTACGTGCTGCACCGCAGCGCCCGCCTCGGCGACGGCCCGCTCGACTCCCGGCTGGCCTACGCGCTGCGTTTCTGCTCTGTCTCCGCCCGGTACGACAAGCGCCGGGTCGAGGCGCTGGCGTTCCCCCGGGTGACGTTCAACTACGACGTGGGCAGCGCGTTCAACGAGAGCGTGGGCAGCGACGACAGCGACGAGGTCTACCAGAGCCCGTACTTCGACGGCACCCGGCAGGCCAGGACCCTCACGGCCTAGCAGTGGACGCCGCTCAGCAGGTGCTACGCCTGGCCACGCCGAACGACAGCGCACAGCTCGCGGCCATCGCCACCGCCGCCTACGGCAAGTACGCGGGCCTGGTCGATGAGCCGCCGGCCCCGACGCTGCTGGACTACGAGCGGGTGGCGGCCGCCGGCCGCACCTACGTCGCCGAGCTGGCCGGGCAGGTGCTCGGCATGGTCACCGTCGAGCCAGACGATCCCTACCTGATCCTGCGCAACCTGGCGGTGCACCCCGTCAGCCAGGGCCAGGGCGTCGGACGCCGGCTGGCGCTGCTGGTGGAGGAGATCGCGCGGTCGCGGAACTTGAGCGGCGTCCGGCTGTGGACCCGCGCCGAGATGCTCGACAACATCGCCTTCTACACCCGGCTCGACTATGTCCTCACTCACTCCGAGCGGACGCCGAAGGCGAACCGGGTCTTCTTCCGCAAGGAACTCGCGCGGGAATCCTGATCCCGCCCCCGACATGAATGGAAGTGCGCGAGAAATGCAGCCCGCACCCCTAGTCAGCCGGCTCGCCGGCACCTTCGCCGGCGAGGTTAAAGAGCCGTCCATCAGTGGCGAGGTCATCCGCGAGCAGGGCCGCGCCATCTATGAGGCATACCTGGACCACAAGGTGCTGGTCTTCAAGGAGCAGGACATCGATGCCCGCACCTTCGCCGAGTTCGGCACCATCTTCGGCCGGCCGGAAGAGCATCACGTTCTCAAGCTGCGGCACCCGCGGGAGCCGACGCTTACCTTCATCTCCAACCAGGACGAGCCAGGCCGCAACAAGGAGATGAAGTACTCAGGCGACGGCTGGCATTCCGACTACTCCTACAAGCTGGTGCCGGCCAGCGCCACGATGCTGCACGGGCTGCAGATCCCCGCCCACGGCGGCGACACCCTGTTCGCCGACGCCGAGGCGGCGTTCGCCGCGCTGCCCGCCGCGCGCCGGGAGTACCTGCGCACGCTGCGGGTGCGGCACCAGTACCGCTGGTCGCCCGATCGGGAGGACCCCTGGGCGCGGTGGAAGTACATCGGGGAGTCCGAGCGGAAGCAGACGCCCGAGCTCACCCACCCGCTGGTGCGCCGGCATCCCGACACCGGCCGGGAGACCCTGTTCATCCAGCCGCGGATCATCGGCAGCGTGGTCGGCATCGACAAGCTCGCCGAGCGGGAGAGCACCGCGCTGATCGAGGAGCTGATCGCGCACATCACCAGCGGGCAGTTCGTCTACCGGCACGTGTGGAGCCCGCGCGACGTGGTGGTCTGGGACAACCGGTGCGTGCTGCACTCCGCCACCACCAAGGCGCTCAGCGACCGGCACGTGCGGCGGCTGCTGCGGCTGACCACGCACGGCTCGGCGGTCACCCCCGCCTCCCCCGACACCGGCTACACCCGGCTGTCGCCGGTCAGCGCGGACTAGCGGCCGCCCGGTGACCGCGATCCCGCTGCGCTGCCCGGCCAGCGAGCTGTATCCCCGGATGCTCGCCATCCTCGAAGCGCTGGTCGGCTTCGACACCACCAGCGACAAGCCCAACCTCGGGCTGCTGGACTACGTGACGGGCCTGCTGGCGGGGAACGGCATCGGCTGCCGGCTGTTCCGGACCGACGACGGCGCCAAGGCCAGCCTCGCCGCCACCGCCACCGCCGCCGCGCCCGGCCAGGCCGGCGCCGGGCTGGTCTGGTTCGGCCACACCGACGTGGTCCCGGTGACCGGGCAGTCCTGGGACACCGACCCGTTCGCGCTTGAGGTGACCGACGGCAAGGCGATCGGCCGGGGCAGCGCGGACATGAAGGGCTTCATCGCCTGCTGCCTGGCCGTCTTGTGCGCCGCCGATACCGATGCGCTGCCCGCCCCGGTGACGCTGATCCTCACCCACGACGAGGAGGTCGGCTGCGTCGGCGCCCGCCGCCTGGTCACCCAGATGCCGTCCTGGCTGGCGGGCGCCGCCGGCTGCGTTGTCGGCGAGCCGACCGGCATGACCGTGGTGGCCGGGCACAAGGGCAAGCAGAATCACCGGTTCACCTTCACCGGTGAGCCCCGGCACGCCGCGCTCGCCCCGCAGACCGCCAGCCCGGTGCTGGCCGCCGCCGCGCTGACCGGCCACGCCGCCGGGCTGAGCGAGCGGTTCCGCTCCGGCGGGCCGCACGACCAGCGGTTCGGCATCGGGCACTCGTGGATCAACGTCGGCCGGATCGACGGCGGCGTCAAGCCGAACATCGTGCCGGGCGAGTGCACCGTCGAGCTGGAGATCCGGGTCATCCCCGGCCACTCCTGCGACGACATCGCCGCCGGGCTGGCGGACCACGCCGCCAGGCTGCTGGCCGGCATGCGGGAGCTGCTCCCGGCGGCGGAGCTGACCGCCGAGCAGCTCTCCGACACCCCCTCGTTCGTCATCGACGAGAGCCACGAGTTCGTGAAGCGGGTGCAGGCCGTGCTCGGCGAGCAGGCCGCCCCCGGCTACGTCCCATTCGGCACCGAGGCGGGACTGATCTGGGGCATCGCCGGCGTGCCCGCCGTGGTGTGCGGGCCCGGCCACATCAGCCAGGCGCACACCGCCGGCGAGTGGGTCGCCCTGGACCAGCTCCGCGCCTGCCTGACCGCGCTGCTGGAGCTGCCGCACGGACTGGCGGCGACCGGGCAGGCATAATCGGCCGCCCTGGCGGCCGATATCCCGACAGCATGCGATTATTCATGCGTAACTAATTATTCAGCGCCACCCCAGCTCATTTAAGCGCGGCAGTTTGCCATTACCCGGAATGGCCGTCTAACTTACAGCGGCATGTTCTCCGGGAATTTAAGCCTGGGATATAACACACGCCTTGTCATTCAGCTCATTATTGTGGCGGTAATGAGCATTACCGGCCCATTGCTGTCATTCGGGCGCGATTCGCAGGCGCAGTCCGCGTGCCCGCTGCTGGTGGCCCACGACGGTTACAGCGGCCCGGCCAGGATTGCCGGCGACGGGCCGGTACCGCCCGATTCTGTCCAGGCGCTGGAAAACGCCGTCCAGTCCGGGGCACAGTACGTGAAATTCGACGTGCGCTGGTCGGCGGATAACGTGCCCGTCATCATCCACAATTCGACCGTTGACGCCACCACCCGGTGGCGCGGGAAGGTCGCCTCCTACCGGGCCAGCGTGCTGACCCGGATGCGGCTGGTCACCAGGACCGGCACCGTCACCCCCGACCGGCTGCCGAGCGCCGTGGGGCTGCTGCGCGCGGCGGTGGCCGCCAGGGCCCGCGGGATCATCCTGGAGGTCAAGCCCGACGCCATCGCTCCCGGCCAGGCCCGGTCGCTGCACGCCGCCGTCGCGGCGGCCGGGGCGCTGCGCGAGACCTCCGTGCAGACCTTCTTCCCCGGCGAGGTCACCGCCCTGGCCGCTGCCTGGCCGTCGGTCAGCATCGCGCTGCTCGAGCGGCTGCGCGCCTACGCGCCGCACGGCCTCGGCCCGCGGCTGCGCTCGGTGGTGCTGGCCGGCGACCTGGTCACCGCCGCGCACGCGGCCATGATCAGGCGGGCCGGCCTGGTCCTCGGTGCCTACACCTCGACCGGCGCGCGCGTCCCCGACCGGGCCAGCAGCTGGAGCACCGACCTGCGCGACGGGGTGCAGCAGGTCTTCACCGACAACACCGCCGGCTACCTGCGCTGGGAGTCGGCCCGGCAGTGCCGGGCCGGCCCGGCCGCCTGACCCGGCGCCCTGACCCGGCACCCTGACCCGGCGCTCAGCCCAGCTCGACCGTCGCCCGCAGCGGCAGGTCGGTGACGCAGGTGCCGGCCTCCAGCAGGTAGCCGCCAGGCTCGTAGCGCCAGCCGTCGTCCCAGTACGCCAGCTCCCTGGCCGGGACACCGATCGCCGCCGTCACCACCTCGCCCGGCTCCGCCCGCACCGCCGCGAACCCGGCGAGCCAGCGGGCCGGCCGGTCCACTGCCGACCCTGGCCGCGAGGCATATACCTGGATGACCTGCCGGCCTGCCCGGTCCCCGGTGTTGACCAGCCGGACCGTCAGCACCGCCGTGCCGCCAGGCGCCAGCCGGGGCGGCGCGGTCAGCGCCTCCAGCGACCAGGTCGTGTAGCCAAGCCCGAACCCGAACGGGTAGGCGGGCCTGGTGCCGGCCCGCAGCCAGGCCCGGTAGCCGATGTGGATGCCCTCGTCGTAGCGGACCGTGCCGCCGTCCGGGGTGACGTTCAGTACCGGCACGTCCGCCATCGCGGCCGGCCAGGTGGTCGGCAGCCGGCCGCCCGGCTCGACCGCCCCGGTCAGCACGTCGCCGAGCGCGTGCCCGAACTCCTGGCCGCCGAACCAGCCGAGCAGCACCGCCGCCGCGTCCTCGCGCCACGGCAGCTCGACCGGGGCACCCGAGTTGACCACCACGACCGTCCGCGGGTTCGCGGCGAGCACGGCCCTGGCCAGGTCATCCTGGCGTCCCGGCAGCCGCAGGTCCGCCCGGTCGAAGCCCTCGCTCTCCACCTCCGAGCTGGTGCCGACCACCAGCACCACCGCGTCCGCGGCGGCCGCCGCGGCGGCGGCCTCGGTGATCAGCTCCTGCGGGTCGCCCGCCGGCGGCGCGATGCCCAGCCGGAACGCCATCGCCTCCAGGCGGCGCGGGGCAGGCGGGCGCTCGTAGCTGGCTGACAGCCGGATCGGCACGCCCGCGGTGACCTCAAGCTCCGCGATGGCCGACGGCGTGCCGAGCAGTGCCGAGCCCAGGTCGGCGCCGCCCGGCCTGGCGTCCTCGTCGATCAGCACCCGGTCATCGGCCAGCACGCAGGCGCGGCCGGTCGCGGCGAAGCCGATCCGCACCACGCCGCCGCTGGCCGGGGTCCAGATCGCGTCGAGCACCAGCGAGGCGGCGCGCGCCACCGGCGCCTCGCCGCCTAGCCAGGTCAGGAACGTGGCGCGCCGGTCCTCGGCCCAGATCTCGGTGCCGGCGGCATCCAGGAACCGGGCACGGACGCCCGGCTCCCCGGTGACCGGGTTGACCAGCTCGGCGGCGGGAAGCTCGGCGATGCCCTCGCTGACCACCGCGCCGAGCGCGTAGCTGACCTCCGCGTCCGGGTAGGCCGCCCGGATGCCGTCCAGCGGCGAGACCACCCCGGCGGGCAGCACCGTGGCGCTGCCGCCGCCCTGGGTCCTGGCGGCCAGCGCGTTGTGCCCGATCACCGCGATGCGGGCCGGGGCCGCCAGCGGCAGCATCCCGTCGTTGCGCACCAGCACCATGCCGCGGGCCGCCGCCCGGCGGGCGAACGCCGCCCCTGCCGCCTCGTCCAGCGGCGGCACCGGCGCCGGGGCGGTGCCGTTCAGCGCACCGATCCGGCTCGCCAGCAGCAGCAGCCGCTCCACCTTGCGGTCGATCGCCGCCTCCGGGATGTCCCCGGAGCGCACCGCCGCCACCAGCCTGCCGCCCCAGGCGCCGCGCGGTCCCGGCATCGCCAGGTCCTGGGCGTGCCTGGCCGCCTCGGTGCTGCGCACCGCCGTCCAGTCGGACACCACCACGCCGTCGAAGCCCCACTCGTCGTTCAGCGGCGTCTCCAGCAGATCGTTCTCGCTGGCGGTAGCGCCGTTGACCGAGTTGTAGGCGCTCATCACCAGCCAGGCCCGCGCGGTCGTCACGGCGTCCTCGAACGGCCGCAGGTACAGCTCGCGCAGCGCCCGCTCGCCGACCCGGACGTCCACCGTGAACCGCTCGGTCTCGAAGTCGTTCGCCACGTAGTGCTTGGGCGTGGCGCCCACGCCGAGCGCCTGCATGGCCTCCACGTAGGCGACCGCCAGCCGCGCGGTGAGCAGCGGGTCCTCGCTGAACGCCTCGAAGTGCCGGCCGCCGAGCGGCGACCGGTGCAGGTTGATCGTCGGCCCGAGCACCACGTCCACGCCCTTGCGGCGCGCCTCGGCGGCCATCACCGCCGCGTACTCCGCCGCCAGCTCCGGGCTCCACGACGCCGACAGCGCGGTGGCCGACGGCAGGTTCAGCGACGGGTCCCGCTCGTCCCAGCTCTGCCCGCGCACCCCGGACGGGCCATCCGAGAGGATCATGCTCCGCAGCCCGATGCGCTGCGCAGGTGCCGTGCTCCACAAGTCCTGGCCGGTCAGCAGGCCGATCTTCTCTTCTAAAGTGAGCTCGGCGACGAGCGCGGGGAAATCGGTCACCTGGCGCAGCCCCTTCCGCGTGGACTTTTAACAAGCCTCGCACGAAACGGCCGCGATCGCCTCCCCCGGTTCTCGCCGCTATCCGCCGCCGGTGCGGAACACCGGCCAGCCGATCTCGGTCCGCCACCGCGCGGCGTCCGGGGTGTCGTGCGCGCCGCGCGGGTAGTACTCGCGGACCGGCCCGTCCACCGCCAGCGCGTGCTCGGTGACGTGCGCGGCCAGCGCCCCGTACGCGCGGTCGATGCCGTCATGCGGGCCCGCGTGCTCGACCAGCGCCAGCTCGGCCGGCGGCACCCGCACCTGCTCCACCCGGCCGACCGGCCGCAGCTCCCCGCCGCACGGGATGAACACCGTGGCCTGGCCGCGCTCGCTGGCGAACAGGTCCGTCTCGTAGATGCCGCCGGGCACGCCGGCCGCTGCCAGGCCCTGCGCGGCGAGCGTGGCGCGCAGCTCGCCGATCGCGCCCTGGAACCACGGGCTCACCTCGGCCACGTCGATGACCGCGCGGATCGCCGCGGCGTCGCACCCGGGAACGTCGCGGAAGCTGATCTCATAGCCCGCCGGGCCGTCCGGGTCCAGCAGGTCACGCAGCGAGGCGACGGCGCCCTGGGTGCGGGCCAGGCTCTCTTCCAGCCGGCTCAGGTGCGCGGCGACCAGCTCGTTGCGGGCCGCCACGTCCGGCGCGGCCAGGACGGCGCGGATCTCCTCTATCGGCATGTCCAGCTCCCGGAACCGCCGGATCACCTGCGCGGCCGGGATCTGCCCGGTGGTGTAGCGGCGGTGCCCGGTGAACTGGTCCACGTCGGCGGGCTCCAGCAGCCCGACCCGGTGGTAGTGCCGCAGCGTCTTGATGCTCAGGTGCGTCGCGCGGGAGAAGTCGCCGATCGGCAGCGGGGCAGCCATGGCTCCAGTCTGGTATCTCCCCCCGGGGGAGGTACCAGCAGGCCCGGCGGGGTTGCAGCTCCCGGCGAGGCAGGCGCGAGCGTGGCTGATGTCACCCCGGAGCACCGGGACACCGGGACACCGCAGGGAAAGGAAGCCCACCGTGAAGACCGCCGAGCTGACCGGAGTCGTCGCCGAGCACATCGCCGCCGTCAATGCCCTGGACACTGACGCCATCGTGGCCACCTTCGCCGGTGACGCCTACGTCAACGACGCCCGCCGCGAGTTCGCCGGCCGCGCGGCCATCGCCCGCTGGGTCGCCAGGGAGATGACCGGCGACCACGTCACCATCGACGTCCGCGAGGTGCTGGAGCACCACGGCGACATCATCGTCAGGGGCGCCTACGACGGCACCTTCGACCGCGCCGGGCTGCCGGACGAGATCGTGCTGACCAACTACTTCAGCGTCCGCGACGGCAAGATCGTCAGCCTGGTGGTGGTCCGGAACCAGTCCGCCGACTAGCCTGTCGCACCCCCTGTGACCTGCGGCGTTGCCTGACGCAATTCTAGTAATCAGGCAATCACTCACTGTTAGCATCTCGCCGTAAGCGTGCGCCAGGGGCATCCGGGCGCACGGATCGCGAGTTGCGACAGGGGAGTGAGATGCGGCGAATTATCAACACGCTGGGGGCGCTGACGCTGCTGGCCGGCGGATCGGTATTACTGGCCGGGCCCGCAGGCGCGGCTGCCTGCGGCGGTGCCGTGGTGGCCGGCACGAGCTGCACGATGACCGGCACGGTGACCCTGGGCGGCGGGTCGCTGACCCTGACCTCGCCGTCCTCGCTGACCTGGACCGGCACCCTGACCGGGCTGGACCAGAGCCTGGTCGACACCACCGCCGCCGACCAGCAGTACACCGTGAACGACGCCACGGGGACCGGCGCTGGCTGGCACGTCACGATCAGTGCCACGACCTTCACCAACGGCAGTGCCACGTTCCCCAACACCGGGACGTTCGTGACGAACGGCAGTACCTCGTCGATCGCCGATACCTCGAAGCCGACGGCGACCTGCACCGCCACGTGCACGCTGCCGACCAACACGACCACCTACCCGGTGGCCATCACCACCGCGGCGGTCACGCCGCCGGCGACCACCATCTATGACACCGCGGCGTCGACCGGCCTGGGGCAGGTCGTCATCGGCGGCAGCGGGGCAATGCACCCGGTCGGCTGGTGGGTGAACGTCCCGGCCAGCGCGACGGCCGGCGCGTACACCTCCACCATCACGATGACGATCATCTCCGCGCCCTGACCGGCCGGGGACGCGGAGCCAGGCACCGGGGGACGGGGAACGATGCTCAGGCGAGTCATGCGCGGGCGGCCGGGTCGCCGGCTCACCGCAGTGATCACGCTGGCGGCAGCCTGGTGCTCGGTGAGCCTCGCCGTGCCCGCCGCTCCGGCGGGCGCGGCGGGCTCGCTCACCGCCGCAAGCTGGACGGTCAGCAAGACCACGACCGGCGCCACCGGCGTGAGCTACACCTTCTCCTTCACCACCGCGACGGCGTCCTCGCTCACCTCGGTGACGATGACGGTGCCCACGTTGACGGCCGGCAGCCCGGCCGTCGCGGCGGTCAGCCCGGCCAGCATCGCCGGCGGCACCATCGGCCTGGCCGGCGGCACGCTGACCTACACCTTCACCGCGGCCACCCTCGGCGCGAACACCGCGGTCTCCATCCGGCTGTCCGGGCTTGCCAACAGCACCACCGCCGGCGCCTACACCTCGAGCATCGGCACGCGAAACGGCGCGTCGAGCGTGGACACCGGCACCAGCGGCACGGTCACGCTCACGGCCGGCGTCCTGGCCAGCCCGGGCTGGTCGGTGTCCAGCACCACGCCCGGCGCCACCGGGGTGAGCTACACCTTCACCGGCACCACCGGCTCGGCCGGCCTGGTCACCTCGGTCACCATGACCGTGCCGCCCGGCACCGGCGGCACGCCCGCGCTCGTCTCCTCCAGCCCGTTCGGCCTGCTCGGCAGCGTGTCGCTGAGCGGGACGACACTCACCTACAGCGGCATCTCGCTCACCGTGCTCGCCGGGACGGCCATCTCCATCGTGGTCGGCGGGCTTACCAACACCTCCGTGGCCGGCAGCTACACCGCCGAGATCGCCACCCACGCCCTCCTCGCGGCCAACCTCGACTCCGGCGTCACCCCGGCGGTTACCTTCAGCGGGAACCTCCGCCTGACCTCGCCCGGCGCACTGGGCTGGTCGGCCACCCTCACCGGGACCGGGCAGTCCGCCGTCGACGGCACCGCCGCGCACCAGCAGTTCAGCGTGGATGACGAGACCGCCACGGGCGCCGGCTGGCATATCACCGTCTCCGCCAGCACCTTCACGGCCGGCGCCAGGACGCTGCCGAATTCCGGCACCTTCGTGCTGACCGGCAGCCTGTCCTCGCCGGCCGCCACCACCGGGCCGGCCGCCGCGTGCGTGTCGAGCTGCACTCCCCCGGTCAGCACCGCCAGCTACCCGGTGGCCATCACCACGGCCGCCAGCTCGCCCCCGGCGGCGACCGTCTACGACACCGCGGCGGCAAGCGGGCTCGGCCCGGCCGCCATCAGCCCCGTCGGCTGGTGGGTGAACATCCCGGCCAGCGCACTGGCCGGCTCCTACACCTCGACGGTCACCGTCAACCTGATCTCCGGACCATGACACCTCGCGCCCAGGAGGCATCCGCATGAGACCGCACCGCCCCGTCGCCGCGCTGCTGGCGGCGGCCGCCGCCCTCGCCGTGCCCGCCCAGGCGCTGGCCGCCGGGCCGCTGGGCACCGGCCCGTTCGGGCTGGTCCCCTCACCCGGGCCAGGCGGCCAGCCGCGACCCTACTTCAGCCTGGCCATCGCCCCAGGCGGGTCGGCCACCGAGGCCGCCGTGGTGAGCAACGAGGGCCGCCGGCGGCTGCGGCTGCGGATCACCGTCTCCCGCGGCGTGACGGCGCTGAACTCCGGCTCCGCCTTCCAGCCGGTGACCGGCCGGTGCGGCGGGGCGGACTGCTGGCTGACGGGGCTGCCGCGCACCGTCACCCTGGCGGCCGGCGAGCGCAAGGCCCTGTATTTCCGGGTCCGCGTCCCCGCCGGGACACCGCGCGCGCAGTACCTGGCCGGGCTGACCGCCGAGCCCGCGGTCCGGCCCAGGCCGGTCAAGGTCGGATCGAACGGGCACGCGTCCGCCCGGGCGATCATCATCGACCAGGTGACCAACGGCGTCGCGGTGACCGTCGGCTCGCTGGCCCGGCTGCGGACCGCCGTGCGCATCTCGCCGGTCACCGCCGGCTGGGTCGGCAGCACCGCGCGGCTGTTCATCCCGGTCCGCAACACCGGCCAGACCTTCGCGCAGGCCACCGGGCCGGTGTCCTGCGCGCAGTCCGGGCGGCGGCATTCCTACCGGGTCATCATGGAGACGGTGCTGCCCGGCGGCCGCGCCGTGCTCCCGGTCAACGCGCCCGGCCTCGCCGCCGGGACAATTGCCTGCGCCGTCCGGCTGCGCGACCCCGCCGGGGACCGGTTCACCTGGTCCGGGCAGGTACGGGTGCCGAGCAGGGTGCGCACCAGGATGGTGCATGTCGCCAGGGGCGTCTACGCGGCGCTGCCGCAGAACACCGTGCCGCCGTGGGCGATCGCGCTGATGATCATCGGGGCACTCATCCTGGCCACCATGCTCGCCCAGATCCTGCTGCGCCGCCAGCGGGCCGGCCAGCCAGTGCGGCTGCGCCGCCGCAGCGCGCCCTGACGGCCGGCTTCACCGGCCGCGTCGTCACCGGCCGCGTCGTCAGCGGCGGGCGGATGTTCCGGACAGTCTTCCGGTTCCGCTACCTGGAGTCTGCCGCCTGGCCCGCTTAGCGTGCGGCGTAAGCAGCGGCGTCAGGCCGGCCTGGCGCCGAGAGCAGGCGACAGAAGGGCGGGCATGCATGCGCGATGACGAGGTGAAGTAGCGGCCCCGGCTTTATCCGAGATCCGGGCTCGCAGGCTCAGGGGCCGGGTGTGCCTCCGTCGGCGCGCCCGGCCCTGCCTGCCAGCTCAGCGCGGGTCTAGCCGGATCGTCGACGAGCGGGCCAGGTCGCTGACGACGCTGTCGGTGAAGGACGGCGGATAGCTGCGGTACTTGTCCCGGTACACCGCGTCGAGCGCGTCATTCAGGACCGCGTCGGCATCGGCGGCGGCGAAGGCGACGTCCCTGGCCATGCCGCCTGAGCTGATCCGGCCGTCCCCGGCCGTCCTGGTGCCCCGGTACCAGCCCGCGCGGCCCTTCACCGCGCGGACGTACAGCCCGTCGCCGTGCCGGACCACCCACATGGTGACCGGGTCGCGCAGCATCCCGTCGGCCCGCCGTGATTGCAGGTCCAGCTCGTCGGCCGCGCCGATCGCGGCCAGTTCCTCGGTCGTCCAGGACGTCATCTGAAAGCCCTCCGTCGTGTCCGGTCTTGCCGATAGGAGAAACGAATACGCCTTTCCCGCCGCATAACTCCCGGTCCGCCTTGACCAGGATCTCCCCCACGCGAAATGGTGACAGGGCGATATCTGAACGGGGGTGAGAACGGATGCGCTCCTGGCTCGACCTTGACCTGCTCATCGAGCGCTCAGGGGATGATTACCGAGCCCGCGTGCTGCGCTCGCCAGCGGGTGACGGCCAGTTCGTCACCTTCACCCGGCCATTCAGCGATCTTGAGCTGGAGAACTTCATCCTCAAGATCGGCAAGTCCCGGGTCAGGACCCGCCGGGTCGAATCCGCGCCGGTCGCCGCCGCGAAGCAGTTCGGCGGGCAGCTCTTTGCCGCTATCTTCGGCGGCCAGGTCGGCGAGTGCCTGCGCCGCAGCGCGGACCGCGCCCAGGACGCCGACGCCACGCTGCGGCTGTCGGACTGCCCGGAGCTGGCCGACCTGCCGTGGGAGTTCCTGTACGACGCCGACGACGACTGGTTCCTCGCCCTGTCCGGCAGCACGCCCCTGGTCCGCTACGTGCAGCTCGCCGCGCAGCCCCGGCCGCTCCGGGTCACGCTGCCGCTGCGGGTCCTGGTCATCAGGTCCGAGCCGGACGACTGCCCCGAGCTCGACCTGGACGCCGAGTGGGCGCAGGTGCGGGCGGCGCTTGGCGGCCTGCTGGACTCCGGCGCGATCACGGTCACCGACCTGGCCACGCCGACGCTCAGCGAGCTGCGCCGGGTGCTGCTCGCCGGGCAGTTCCACGTGCTGCACTACATGGGGCACGGCGCCTTCGGCCCCGAGGCGGGCGGCACGCTGCTGTTCACCGACCTGGCGGGGCACAGCGTGCCGGTCACCGGCGAGCGGCTGAGCGTCATCCTCCGCGACCACACCAGCCTGCGGCTGGCGATCCTGAACGCCTGCGAGGCGGGGCGCACCGACCCCGGCGACCCGTTCGGCGGCGTCGCCGACACGCTGGTCAGGCGCGGCATCCCGGCGGTCATCGCGATGCAGTTCGAGGTGAGCGACAGCGCCGCGATCGAGTTCGCGCCCGCCCTGTACGGGGCGCTGGCCGCCGGGCGGCCGGTGGACGAGGCCGTCGCCGAGGCCCGCAAGAGGCTCCGGCCAGGGAGGCGGCGCGGCTCTGCCCGGACGATGAGCGGATCCGCAAGCACCTCGACTTCGTGCTCGGCAAGCTGAACCCGCCGCCGGCCGGCGGTGTCCGGTATAGCGACGCCAGCGGCTAGCCGACCGCGAGCCACCGACCAGAGGACGCCAGAGGTGAACATCGAGGTTCCGGCAGATGCCGTGGCCGAGCTGGAGCGTGCCGGGATCGCGAGGCGGCTGCCCGTCATGCGCGGGCCGGCGCTGGACGCGGTCGTCACCGTCGGCACGGACGCGGCCACGCTGGTCGCGCTGCTCCAGGCGCCCGACGCGGTCCGGGCCTTCGCGGCGTGGATCTGCGGGCGGCGGGCCAGGTCCGGGGACTCGATCGAGGTGACCGCGCGCCGGGACGGCCGCAGCGTGCACCTGGTGGTGGACGGCGACGTGGACGTGAGCGCCGTGACGGAGTTCCTGGCGAAGGCGCTCGCCGCGCAGGAGGCCTGATGCCAGCTGCCTCGGGCAGAATGCCCGGCGTAGCATGACATGGCCGTGACTGCGCTAGCACCGGAACACCGACTGCACCGGAACGTCCGGATCCGGCTCGTGGTCACCTTCTTCCTGCGCCTGCTCAGCGTGATGACGCTGCCGCTGCTGGCCATCTACTTCGCGGCCGAGCTGGGCCCGGTGCGAGCGGGCCTGCTGCTCGCGGTCAGCGTGGCCGCCGCGACGGTCTGCGCGATCCTCGGCGGGCACCTGGCCGACGCGCTGGGCCGGCGGGGCACGCTGCTGATCACCGAGCCGGGCATCGTGCTGACGTTCGCCGGCATGGCGCTGGCCGACTCCAGCGTGCTGCGCTCCCCCGTGCTCGTCTACGTGTTCTTCCTGGTCAATGGGTGCCTGGCCAGCATGGGACTGGCGGCGGGCGACGCCATCGTGATGGACACGGTGACCCAGGAGAACCGGGCCAGGATCTACACCAGGCGGTACTGGTCCACGAACCTGGCGGTGTCGTTAGGCGCCACCGCCGGCGCGCTGCTCTACCAGCATCACTTCGACCTGGTGCTGTGGGGTGGCACGGCGCTGACCGGCGGCATCTTCCTGGCGACGCTGCTGTTCGTCGAGGAAACCTCGCCGGCCAGGCGGGCCCTGGACGCGGGCAGGCAGCGGGCGCGCGAGTGGCTGGGCGAGCTGACCCGCGGCTACCGGTTCGCGCTGGCCGACCGCATCTTCACCCAGTACCTGATCGCCTGCATCATGATCACCACGGTGGAGAGCCAGCTCGCCTATTACATCGGCGTGCACCTGGCGCTGACCTTCGGCACCCAGACGCTGCTGTCGGCGGGCTCGCTGCACGTCCAGGTGACCGGTGTCCGGATGGCGGGGATCGTGCGAACCGAGGGGGCGCTGCTGGTCTTCGCGGCGCTGTTCGTGACCAGAAGGCTGTTCCGGTCGATGCCGGACCGGCTGCAGATGAACCTGGGCATCGCGGTCTTCACGCTGGGCTTCATGGCGCTGGCGGTGGCGCGCAACGGCTGGCTGCTGCTGTCGATCTCGGTCGTCTACACGATCGGCGAGCTGATGAACGTGCCGATCCGCCAGGTGCTGATGGTGGACATCATCGACCCGCGGATGCGGGCCAAGTACATCGCCTTGTACTCGCTGCGGCCGCGGGCCGCCGCGATCCTGGCCTCGCTCGGCATCGTGGCCGGGTCGGTGATCGGCCCCTGGGGCATGGCGGCGCTGTACGCGGTCTGCGGCGCGACGGCGATCACGCTGCTGCGGCGGCCGTGGGACGCGGCGCCGGAGCGGGCCGAGCGGTTCGCCCAGCCGCTCAGCCAGTCCCCGCCCGGTAGTGAGACGCAGCCCGGCAAGGCAGCGGCGGAGGCGACATGACGGCCCTGGTGGTGAACCCCGGCACGCTCGAGCGGCGGCCCTACCCGCGATGGCTGCACGACTATCCGCACGGCCTGGTGATGATCGGCGCCGCGGCCAGCCTGCGCGGGGCCGGGGAGCTGGTGCCTGGCCCGGCCGATGGCTACCGTTTCGCGGCGGTGCTTGAGGACTATTTCGACGACGAGCAGTTCTTTCGCCGGGCGCGGGAGATCGCGCGCCGGTTCCCGCTCAGCGCGGTCATCGCGCCGTACGAGCCGGACCTGATCCGCGCCGGTGCGCTGCGCGACGAGCTCGGGCTGCCGGGCCAGGGCGCGGCGAGCGCGCTGGCGTTCCGGGACA
Organism: uncultured Actinomycetota bacterium; assembly: GCA_963725175.1. Lineage (GTDB taxonomy): Bacteria > Actinomycetota > Actinomycetes > Streptosporangiales > Streptosporangiaceae > DASUBV01. Next base: position 6,999,635 of record CAVRXH010000006.1, on the reverse strand, counting down.
AGGTGACGATGAAGGACGCGGCCCGCGCGGCGGGCATCCCGGTCGCCGGGTACGCGGCGGTGACCGGGCCGGCCGGGCTGCTCGCCTTCGGCGCGGCGCATCCTGGCCCGGTCATCCTCAAGCCGCGCGCCGGGTCGGGCGCGGCGGGCGTGCGGCTGCTGCGCACCGCCGCCGAGTTGCGCGAGGCGGCGGGCGACCCGGCGACCTGGGCCGGGCTGGGCAGTGCCGGGCCTGGCTCGGCCGGCCAAGGCGGGCGGGAGGTGCCGGGCGGCATCGCCGAGGAGTTCGTCGAGGGGCCGATGTACCACGTGGACGGGCTGGTGACCGGCGGGCGTATCGCGGCTGCCTGGCCGTCGGCGTACCTGTACCGGCTGATGGACTTCCCCGGCGACGCCGGGCCGCGGGTCGATGTCGCGCTGGAGGCCGGCGATCCGCTGGGCGCCCGGCTGCTTGACTTCACCGCGGCGGTGCTGCGGGCGCTGCCGACCCCGCCGGTCACCACGTTCCACGCCGAGATCTTCCGCACGCCGGCCGACCGGCTGGTGCTGTGCGAGGTCGCCAGCCGCACCCCCGGCCTGCTCGTCCCCGACGTGCTGCGCGTGGTGCTCGGCGCGGACCTGCGCGTCGCCTGGCCGCGCGCCGCGCTCGGCCTGCCGGTGCCGCCGCTGGACGAGCCGGGCCCGCGCCGGCCACGCGAGCTGGCCGGCCAGGTGACGTTCCTGAAACGGCGCGGCCTGGTGACGGCGTGCCCTGGCCCGCCGCCGTACCCGTGGGTGACGAAGTTCGTCACCCGGCTGTCCCCGGGCGCGGTGCTGGCGGACGCGGCCCGCTCGGGTGACTATCACACGGCGGTCGCGGTTCGCGGCCCTGACCAGGCCACGGTCCTGCGGCGGCTGCGGACCGTGACGGGCTGGGTGACCGACAGGACGACGATTGATACCCAGATATCCGATGTCGTGAGATAATCCGACTAGGTGGCCAACAGCGTGAAACACGTAGATCGTGCACACGAGGCGGTCCTGCGCGGTCCGGCCCGCGACTGGACCGCGCCGGCCGGGCTGGCCGGACTCATCCGCGACGTCGCGTCGCGCACCCCCCACGCTATCGCGGTCAGCGACGATGCCGGCGACCTGAGCTACGCCGAGCTGGACCTGGCCTCTGACGCGATCGCCGCGCGACTGCGCGCCGCCGGCGGGCGGCCTGGCGAGGTGGTCGCGGTCCTGATGCGGCGCGGCCGGGCGCTGCCGGCCGCTCTGCTCGGCGCGGTGAAGGCCGGGATGCCCTACCTGCCGGTCGCGCTAGACGACCCGGCGGCCCGCCGTGACCTGCTGCTGGACACCGCCGGCGCCCGCTATGCCCTGGCCGGGACGGAGGACGCGCGGCTGTTCGCCGGCCGCCCGCTGACCGTGCTGCCGGTGCCCGCCGACCCGGCCGGGCTTGCCCCGGCTGTGCTTTCCCCGGCTGTGCTGAACCGGGATGCCGCCGGGCTCGCGCCGCTGGCCGCGTATCCCGCCGGGCACCCGGTGTACGTGCTGTTCACCTCGGGAACCACCGGGGCGCCGAAGGGCGCGGTGATCCCCTCAGGCGCGCTGCTCAACCGTTTACTGTGGATGTGCGGCGAGTTCTCGTTCGGTCCCGGTGACCGGATCCTGCAGAAGAGCCCGTACACCTTCGATGTCAGCGGCTGGGAGCTGTGGTGCCCGCTGCTGGCCGGCGCGACGCTGGTGATGCTCGCGCCCGGCGCGCACGCCGACCCGGCGCTCGTCGCCGCGTGCATCACGGAGCGGCGCATCACCGCGTGCCATTTCGTCCCGTCCATGCTGGCAGAGTTCCTGCGCTGGCCGGACGCGGCGCGGTGCACGTCGCTGCGGGCGGTGTTCTGCAGCGGCGAGGAACTGACGCCGGGGCTGGCGGGCCGGTTCACCGGGGTGCTCGGCGCCCGGCTGTACAACCTGTACGGCCCCACCGAGGCCGCCATCGACGTGAGCTGGTGGGCCTGCCCGCCCGAGCCAGGCCGCACCCTGATCGGCGGCCCGGTCCCGAACTGCACGCTCGCCGTGGTGGCCGACGACCTATCCCCGGTATCCGCTGGCGAGACCGGGGAGCTGGCCATCGGCGGCCTGCCGCTGGCCGACGGCTACCTGCGCCAGCCGGGCCTGACGGCCCGCTCGTTCGTCGCCGCGCCGGCCTGGACCGGCGTACGGCGGCTGTACCTGACCGGGGACCTGGTCCGGCGGCGGCCGGACGGGCTGGAGTTCCTGGGCCGCAGGGACGCGCAGGTGAAGATCCGCGGCCAGCGCGTCGAACTGGCGGCGGTGGAGGACGCGCTGGCGGCGCTGCCCGGCGTGGCCCGCGCGGCCGCCACCACGGTGCGCGCCGGCGGAGCGGACGATGGCGGGGCGGGCGATAGCGGAGCCGGCGATAGCGGAGCGGGCGGCGGTAGCGGCGGCGAGCTGTGCGCGCTGCTGGTGGCCGGACCGGACGGCGGCTGCCCGGACGCCCGGCAGGTGCGTGCGGCGCTGCGCCGCACGCTGCCCGCCAGTCACCTGCCCACGCACGTGTGGCAGGTGACGGAGCTGCCGCTGAGCCCGTCGGGGAAGCTCGCCAGGCGCCAGGTCGCGGCGCTGGCCGCCGGACTTGCCGCCGGCAGCCGGGGCGCGGAGCCGGCCGACGCGCTGACCCGGCTGTGGCGGGACGCGACCGGCCTGTCACCGGTCGCACTGTCACCTGCCGGCGAGGACACCGGGTTCCTCGACGCGGGCGGGCACAGCCTGGCCGCCGCCCGGCTGGCCGCCGGGGTGCTGGAGCGGTACGGGGTGCGGCTGCCGCTGGCCGAGATCATCACCGCCAACCTGTCCCTGGCCGGCCTGCGCGCCCGCCTGGCCGGGGTACCGGAGACCAGGGTTCCGGAGACCGGGCCGACGGCAGGCGGCACCAGCGAGCAGCAGCCCGGCCCAGGACAGCTCAGCCCGCAGCAGCACGGCCTGTGGGTGTGGTCCCGGCTGCACCCGGACTGTCCCGCCTACAACGTGCGCGCCGCGCTGCGGCTGGACGGCCGCGCGGACCCCGCCCGGCTCGACCGCGCGGTCGGGGCGCTGGTCCGCCGCCACCCGGCGCTGCGCACCACGATCACCGCCGAGGGAGAGCCGCGGTCCTGGCCTGCCGCCGATGCCGTGCCCGAGGTGGCGACCGGAGCGGACGTCGCCGCGCGGGTGCTCGACCAGGTGTTCCGCCCGGACACGCTGCCCCGGCTCGCGGTCGGCGTCGAGCGGCCGCCCGGCGGCCCCGACACGCTGCTGGTCGCGCTCGATCACCTGATCGCCGACCAGCGCGCCCTGGACATCGTGCTCGCCGACCTCGCCGACCTGTACGACGGCCGCGACCCTGGCCCGCCGCCGGCCGCCGCGACCGGCGCGGCGGGCGAGCCTGACGACCTGGATTACTGGCTGGACCGGCTGGACGGCGCGCCGCGCCGCCTGGAGCTGCCGTTCCGGCGGACCAGGCCGGCGGTGGCGACGCTGCGCGGCGCGTCCTGCGACGTCACGCTCGGCGGCGAGCTGACCGGCGCGCTGCGCGCCTGGTGCGCCGCCGCGCGGGTGACCCCGTTCGCCGCCGTACTGGCCGCGTTCGCCCGCCAGCTTGGCCTCTGGTGCGGGACCGATGACCTGGTGATCGGCGTGCCGGTGTCGGCCCGCCGAAGCGCGGCCGAGCAGGACGCGGTCGGGAACTTCGCGCGCACCCTGCCGGTCCGGCTGATGCCGGGGCCGCTGGACGCCGCCGGGGTCGCGGCGGTCGCCGCCGCGCTCTACGAGGCCGCCGAGCATCCCGGCCTGGCGTTCGACGAGCTGGTCGCCCGGCTCGGCGGCCCGCGCACGCTGGCGCACAACCCGGTGTTCCAGGTCTGGTGCAACGACGTCAGCCAGGCGCGGGTGCCCGCGGCGCTCGGGGACGCGCCCGTGACGCCGGACTGGCCGGCCGACCGGTGGTCGCTGTTCGACGCCGGGCTTTACCTGTGCCCGGCCGCCGACGGCGGCCTGCGGCTGCGGCTCGCCTACGGCGACGACGTGTGGGACGCGGCCACCGCGAGCGAGTTCCTGGCGCAGTGCGCCGCCGCGCTCCGCGACGCCGTCGGCCCTCCCCCGGCCGCGCCGCCGCCGGGCCCCGCGCGCGGGAACTCCCGCCCGATCCCGAACGAGGCGGCGCGAGCGGACCGCCGCCGCAGGTCGCGGCCGACCTCACCGCGCAGGTGCTGGCGCGGTGCGCGGCCGATCCGGCCCGCGAGGCGCTGACCGGGTGCCGGGCCGGCGAGCTGAGCCGCGCGATCCTCCAGGTCAGCGCGGCGGTTCGGCGGCACGGGCCGGTCGCGGGCGTGCTGGCCAGGCGGGATCCCGGTTTCGCGGCGGCGGTGCTCGGCTGCTGGCGGGCCGGGGTCGCGCCGCTGCTCATCGACCCGGCACTGCCGCCCGCCGCCAGGTCCGCCGCGCTGGCCACCGCGAACGCCGCCGTCCTGATCGATCCCGCGCCGGAGGCCGGACCCCCGGAGACCGAGCCCCCAGGGACCGGGCGCCGTCAAGCCCGTCACCCTGGCCATGTCCGCGGCGTGGCGGCGGACGGCAACGGAGGATGACGGGCCGCCGGAACCGGCCGGCGCCGGGCAGGCCGGGCACCTGCTGCTGACGTCGGGGACCAGCGGCGCGCCCGCCGTGGTCAGCGTGCCGGCCGGGGCGCTGCCGGCGCTGCTTCGCGGCTACGCCGCCGAGCTGGGCCTGACCGCCGCGGACGTGTTCGGCTGGACCGTGCCGCCCGCCCACGATCCGGTGTTCAGAGACCTGTTCCTGCCGCTACTGCTTGGTGCGCCGGTCAGGGTGCCCGCGCCCGCCGATCTGGGTCCCCGGCGGCTGGCCGGCTGGCTGGCGGAATCTGGCGTCACGGTGCTGCACCTGACCCCGTCACAGGCCGGGCTGCTGGCGGCGGCGGACCGCACGCTGCCCGCGCTGCGCGCGGTGGTGTGCCACGGCGAGACGCTGCGCGGCGGCACGGTCGCGGCGCTCGCCAGGCTCGCGCCTGACGCGGAGATCTGGAACTGCTATGGCACCACAGAGACGCCGCAGGCCGCGTCGCTGTACCGGGTCGTTCCGGGTGCCGCCGGGGCTGCCAGCGCCGGACCCGCTGGCGCCGTGCCGATCGGGGCGGGCGCGCCGCTGCGTTCCGTGCGCGTCGAGGGGCCGGGCGGCGAGCGCGGCACCGGGATACTCGGCGAGCTCGTGGTCAGCGGCGCCGGCCTGGCGTGCCCGGCGGGCGCGGCGCGCCCCGGCGCCGAGTACCGCACCGGGGACCTAGGGCGGCTGCGGCCCGACGGGCTCATCGACATCGCCGGGCGCGCCGACCGGCAGGTGTCGGTCGGCGGGTACCGGGTGCAGCTCGACGGCATCGAGGCGGTGCTGCTGGAGCTGCCGGGCGTGCGCGCCGCGCACGCGACGGCCGACCCGGCCACCGGGCGGCCGCTGGCCTGGTGGGCCGGGACGCCTGGGCCGACCGAGGACGGCGCCCTCGCCGCGCTGCGGGACCGGCTGCCCGAGCAGGCCATCCCGGCCCGGGTGCACCGGGTGGACACGCTCCCGGTGACCGCGCGCGGCAAGGTGGACACCGCCGCGCTGCTGCGCCAGGCGCCCGCCCGCGAGGCCGTGGCCCCGCAGCCCGCCCGGCTCGACGGGCTGCTGCGGATGCTGCTGGACGGCGCCGCCGCCGTCGCCCCCGGCACCCGGCTCGGCCCGGACACCGATTTCTTCGACGCCGGGCTGACCTCGCTGGCCCTGCTGCGGCTGCACGAGGCCGTCCGCGCGCAGGCGGGCCCGGCGCTGGAGATCGCCGACCTGTTCCGCCACCCGACCCCGCGCCGGCTGGCCGAGTACCTGGCACAGCGCCAGTCGGGGCTGGCCGCCGCTCCCGGCCAGGCGCTGCCGCCCAGGCCGCCGGGCGGCCGGGACGGCGGGCTGGGCGCCGAGCTGGATACCCGCCGTGCGCTGCGCCGGGCCGCCGCCGCGCACGAGCCGAGCAGGAGGATCTGAGCAGTGGGAATCGAGCCCATCGCCGTCGTCGGGCTGGCCGTCCGGGTCCCGGACGCCGCCGGTCCCGCCCAGTTCTGGGCGAACCTGGCCGATGGCCGCAACAGCATCCACGAGCTGACGCAGCGGCAGCTCCTGGACGCCGGCGAGAGCCCGGCCGCGCTGGCCGCGCCGAACTACCGGCCGTTCCGGCCGCTGCTCGATGACCCGTGGGGCTTCGACGCGGCCTACTTCGGCATGTCCGGCCGCGAGGCGGAGCTGCGCAACCCGCAGCACCGGCTGTTCCTTGAGCTGTGCGAGACCGCGCTGCAGGACGCGGCGATCGTCCCTGAGCGCTGCGACGGCAGCATCGGCGTGTACGGCGGCTGCGCCACCGACCGGTTCGTGGAGGATCACATCCGGGCCGACCCCGAGCTGCTCGCCCAGGTCGGCGAGATGATCGCGCTGGTCTCCAGCAACATCGACTACCTGGCCCCGTTCGTCTCGTTCCGGCTCGGCCTGCGCGGGCCGAGCATCTCGGTGCGCACCGCCTGCTCCACCTCGCTGGTCGCCACGCACCTGGCCTGCCAGGCGCTGCGTGCCGGCGACTGCGACGTGGCGCTGGCAGGCGGCGTGGAGATCGAGACCCCCTACGGCCGGGGCTACCTGCACATCGACGGCGGCATCGACTCGGCCGACGGGGTGTGCCGGCCGCTGGACACCGACGCCAGCGGGACCGTGTTCGGCAGCGGCGGCGGCGTCGTGGCACTGCGGCGGCTGGCCGACGCCCGCGCGGCGGGCGACCGGGTGCTCGCGCTGATCCGGGGCACCGCGGTGAACAACGACGGCGCGCAGCGGGCCGGCTTTACCGCGCCGAGCTGGGAGGGGCAGAGCCTGGCGGTGGCCGAGGCCATCGCGGTCGCGGGCGTGGACCCGGCGACCATCTCCTACATCGAGCTGCACGGCACCGGCACCAGGGTGGGCGACCCCATCGAGATCCGCGGCCTGCACCGGGCCATGGAGCTGACCGCGTCGGGCGAGCTGCCGCCCGCGAGCTGCGCGGTGGGCTCCGTCAAGTCCAACCTCGGCCACCTCGGGCCGGCCAGCGGGGTCGTCGGCCTGATCAAGACCGTGCTGGCGCTGCGGCACGAGGTCATCCCGCCGACCATCAACATCCGCGAGGTCAACCCCGCGCTGGAGCTGGACCGCACCCCGTTCACCGCCGCCACCCGGACGCGGCCATGGCCGCGCGCCGACGGCGCGCCGCGCCGGGCCGGGGTCAGCTCGTTCGGGTTCGGCGGCACCAACGCGCACGCGGTGCTGGAGGAGGCCCCGCTGGACGAGGCCCCGCTGGAGGACGCGGCGCCGGAGCGGGACTCCGCAGCCGCCGGGCCGTGCCTGCTGGCCTGGTCCGGCACCGACGAGCAAGCCCGCGACGAGGCCGGGCGGGCGCTGCTGGCGGTGGCGGCGGGCGCGGCGGCCCGCGACGTGCCGGACATCGCGTGGACCAGCCGGGCCGGCCGCCGCGAGCTGCGCTGCCGGGCGGCGCTGCGGCTGCCGGCGGAGGACGCCGCGCGGGCCGCCGCTGCCGCCCTGGAGGCCGCGGATCTGGCGGCGGCGCCCGGCATGGTGACCGGATCCGGCGGGCCGCGCTCGGCGGTGCTGATGTTCCCCGGCCAGGGCTCGCAGTACCCGGGGATGGGCGCGGACTCCGACGGGTTCCTGCCGGGCTTCGCGGCCGATGTCAGGGACACCCTCGGCGGCATCGGCGACCTGCTCGGCATCGACCTGGCCGGGGTCTGGGAGCACGAGGCGGACCCGGCGGTGCTGGCGCAGACCGTGCACGCCCAGCCGCTGCTGTACGCGACGGGCCTGGCGGCGGCCAGGTCGCTGGGCCGGCTCGGGCTGCGGCCCGCCCTGGTGCTCGGGCACAGCATCGGCGAGCTGGTCGCCGCGACCGTGGCCGGCGTGCTGGACCCCGATGACGCCATCGGCGTGGTCGCGGAGCGTGCCCGGCTGATGCGGTCGCTGCCGCCCGGCCAGATGCTCGCCGTGGCGGCCCCGGCCGCCGACCTCGAGCCGCTGCTCGGCGGCCAGGTCTGGATCAGCGCCCTGAACCACCCGAGCCAGACCGTGGTCGGCGGCCCGGCCGGGGCGATCGCGGAGTTCGGCGCGGTGCTGGACGCGCGGAAGATCCGGCACCGCGCGCTGGCGACCTCGCACGCCTTCCACACCCCGGCGATCGAGCCGATGGTGGCGGAGTTCACCGCCGCCGTCGCGGCGGCGAAGCTGTCCCCGCCGCGGCTGCCGATGATCTCCGCCCTGACCGGGGCGCCGCTGAGCGCGGCGGAGGCGGTCCGCCCGGAGTTCTGGGCGCGGCAGGTCGCCGAGCCGGTCCGGCTCAGCGACGCGCTGGCGCACCTGCCCGGCGACGCCGTGCTGGTCGAGGCCGGGCCGGGAACGGCGCTCACCGGGCTGGCCCGCCGGCACCCGGCGGCGGCCGGCTCCCCCGTGATCCCGCTGCTGCCCGGCAGGCCAGGCCGGCACGTGCTGGACGCGCTCGCCGAGCTGTGGGTCCAGGGGGCCGGGCTGGACATCGGCGCGCTGCCGGCCGAGGGCCGGCGCAAGCACCCGCTGCCGGCGTACCCCTACCGGCGGACCGTGTACCTGCTGCCCGATCGCACCCGCCCGGAAACGCCCGAGCCTGCCGCCGCGCAGCCCGCGGCACCGGGTGTGGCTGCCGGGGCCGGTGCCGGCGCGGCCAGGTCCGGCCCTGACCCTGATGCCGAGCCGGTGATCGCGGTGCCGATGTGGCAGCCGGCCGGGGTGCTGGCACCCGCGCGGCCCGCCGCGCCAGGTTCGCGCGGGCGGGCGGTGGTGCTGTTTCCCGCTGACCTTGAGGCCGCCGGTACCGTCCGCGACGCGCTCCAGCTCGCCGGGTACCGGGTGGCGGTGGTGCCGGGCCGGGCGGGCGAGGCCGGGTCGCTGGCGGGCGCATCGCTGGAGGGCGCGCTGGACGCGGTGGTCGATGACCGGGCCACCCTGCTGGTGCACGCCGCCGGCATGGGGGACCCCGATGCGGGCGACGGCGGCAGTGCCCGGGATATGGAGTTCCTGCTCTCGGTGCTGGCCGTGCACCGGTACGCGGCGCGGCGGCGGCTGCCGGTGCTGGTGCTCACGGAGTCGGGCGTCGCGGTGACCGGGGCCGAGGGGCTGCGGGCGGAGCGGGCCGCCGCTGCCGCCGTGGTCAGGTCCGCCGTGCTGGAGGGCGGCGCGGGCGCGAGCCGGATGCTGGATGTCGCGGGCACCGGCGCCCGGCTGCTCGGCGGGGAGATCGGCCAGCCCAGGTTCGGACAGCCTGGGTTCGGACAGCCTGGGTTCGGACAGCCTGGGTTCGGCCAGGCCAGGCTCGCGCAGCCAGGATCCAGCCAGCCAGGCTTCGGCGACCCGGTGCTCGCGGTCCGGGGGCAGCAGGCATGGCGGGCCGGCCGGGTGCGGCTGCCACTGCCGGACTGGCCGGGACTGCTGGAACCGGGCGGCCGGTACCTGATCACCGGCGGCCTGGGCGGCGTCGGGCTCGCGGTGGCCGACGGTCTTGCCGCCACCGGGCTGCGGCCGCACCTGATCCTGGTCTCCCGGTCGCCGGACGGCGCGGACGCCAGGATCGCCGCGATCCAGGAGTGCGGCGCGCGGGTGACGGTCGAGGCCGGCGACGCCGCCGACCCGGCCGGCATGGCGGCGCTGCTGGACCGGGTGACGGCGGAGCACGGGCCGGTGCACGGCATCGTGCACGCGGCGGGCGTGCCGGGCGGCGCGCTGATCAGGAACCGGGAGCTGGCCGACGCGGCGGCGGTGCTGCGGCCCAAGATCGCCGGCGCGGCTGTACTGGCGGAACTGGCGCGGGAGGCGGGGGTGCGGTTCCTGGCGCTGTTCTCCAGCCGGGCGGCGCTGAACGGGCTGGTCGGCAGCGCCGACTACGCGGCGGCGAACGCCTACCTGGACGCGCTGGCGCAGGCCGCCGACGGCAACAGCGCTTACTCCGCCGGCCACACCGGCAGCGCCACTTCTCGCACTGGCCACACTGGTCACACCAGCATCATCAGCATCAACTGGCCCACCTGGTTCGGCGTCGGGATGGCAGCCCAGCCGGCAGCCCAGCCGGTCGGGCAGCCGACCGCGCAGCCGGCCGGCAGGCCCGCCGGAACGGCCTCGGGCGGAACTAGACCCGCGACCTGGCGGACCCGTATCGCGCCTGCTGACTGGCTGGTTGCCGAACACCGGCTTGACGGAGTGCCGCTCGTCCCCGCTACCGGCATCATCGACATGCTGGTCCGCGCCGTCCGCTCGGTCGCGGGCGACACCGGCGAGGCGGTCGAGCTGACCGACCTGACGCTGGCCGCGCCGCTGACGGTCGAGCGGGACACCGACGTCGAGGTGGCGCTGGACCGGGCCGGGGACGGCTGGCGGGCCACGGTCCGATCCTGGCCGGCCGACCGTGCCACCGACGATCAGGACGCCCGCGACCGGGCCGCCGATGATCAGGCCGGCAGCCAGGACATCCGCACGCATGTCACCGCGAGCGCGGCCAGCCGAGCGGTGGCCCGGCCGCCCCGGCGGGACCTGCCGGCTGAGGCCGATGGGTGGCCGGCGGCGGAGACCGGCGGGCCGGCGGACTCCCGGTTCGCGTTCGGGCCGAGGTTCAGCGCGGTGACCAGCGTCCAGCGCGGCGACGATCCGGAGGTGACGACGGGGGTGCTGGAGCTGGGCACCGACTTCGAGGAGGACCTGGAGGTGCACGCGGTGCACCCGGCGCTGCTGGACCGGGCGCTGGCCCTGCAACTGCGGCCCGAGCAGCACATCCCGTTCGGCTACCGCCGGGTGACGGTCTACCGGGACCTGCCGGGCCAGCTGATCGCGCGGCACCGGCTGCGGGACACCAGCGGCCGGTCGGTGGTGGACGCGGTGCTGACCGACGGCCGGGGCCGGACGCTGGTCGAGGTGGAGGGCTTCGTGAAGATCCCGCTCGCGGCCGGCGCGCGGGTGACCGGCGTCCCGCCCGGTCCGGCTGCTCCGCCCGGCCCGGTCACCCAGCCCCCGCCGTCCAGCCCGCCCGCCGGCACCGGCATCGGGCTGACGACCGGGATCACCGCCGAGCAGGGGGTGGCGGCGCTGCTGCGGCTGCTCTGCGACGGGGTGGGCAGCCGGGCGATCGTGGTTCCGGCGGCCGAGTGGGCTGACGCTGGATGGGCCGACGCTGTGCCTGCCGACGCTGTGCCTGCCAACATCGGCGACGCCGGCTCCCCCGCCGCGCCAGCGCCCCCACCGGCCCGTGCTGAGCCCGCCCGCACCGAGCCCGCCCGCACCGGACCCCCGCCAGCGGCACCGGACCCCCCGCGGCCCGCCGCCGATATCCCCGCCCAGATCCTGCGGATCTGGGCCGAGACGCTCGGGGGCACCGGGCTGGAGCCGGGCTCTGACTTCTTCGCGGCCGGCGGGGACTCGCTGACCGCGCTTCAGGTCATCTCCCGGCTGCGGGACCGCTTCGGCGTCGAGCTGAGCGTGTTCGAGCTGTTCGACGCGCCGACAGCCACGGGGCTGGCCGGCGTGATCGAGGCGAAGCTGGGGGGTGCGTCGTGAGCGTGATCAGCACCGCGTGGACGGCCTCCATCGGGCAGGAACGGCATTTCGGCTACCAGCAGCGGTTCCCCGGCTCGGCTGCGTTCAATGTGCCCATCGGTGCCACCTGGCGCGGCCCGGCCGACCTCGGCGCGCTGGAGGAGGCCATCAGGGCGGTGACGGCGCGGCACGACACGATGCGGTCGAGCTTCGCCCGCGCCGACGGCCTGCTGCGGGCCCGGCCGCAGCCCGCCAGCGCGGTCCCGGTTACCCGGCATGACCTGCGCGGGCTGAGCACCGATGCCGCGCGCGGCGCGGCGCTGGCGGAGATCGGCGCGACCGAGGCGGCCACGCCGTTCGACCTCAGCGGCGAGCCGGCCACCCGCGCGCACCTGGTCAGGCTCGCCGACGACGAGGCCGCGCTCGTGCTGAACGTGCATCACGTGTCGTTCGACGGGTGGTCCTCGCCGGTGTTCTTCGCCGAGCTGGCCGACCAGTACCGCGCCAGGACCGAGGGCAGGCCGGCGGAGCGGCCCGAGCCCGAGGACGTGTACGCGGACTTCGCCATGGCGCAGCGCAAGCGGCTGCGGGCCGGCGGCTACGACGCCCAGCTCGGCTTCTGGCGGGAAAAGCTGGCCACGCCCGCGCCGCCGGCCGCCTGGCCAGACGACGGACGCGACCCCGGCGCGCCGTGGTGGGCCGGGGACATGGCCTGGGCGAGCCTGCCGCAGGACCTGGTCGCGGCGGTGCGGGACGCCGCGAGCACCGCCAGGACCACGCTGTTCGGCTGGACGCTGGCGGTGTTCCAGGTGGCGCTGCACCGGTTCCTTGACGCGCCAGCGGTCGGCGTCGGCACCCCGTACGCGGCGCGCGCCGACCCGCGCTGGCGCGAGCTGGTCGGGTTCTTCGCCAACACCCTGGTGATGGGCTCCGAGCTGGACGGCGGCGAGACGTTCGCGCAGGCGGTGGCCAGGTGCCGCGAGGCGACGATGCTCGGCCACCAGCAGCAGGACGTGCCGTTCGGCGTGGTGATCGACACGCTGCAGCCGCCCGTCGAGCCGGACCGCACGCCGTACTTCCAGGCCATGTTCATCGTGCAGAACACCCCGCTGCCGCCGGCCGAGTTCGGCGGCCTGCGGCTGCGCACCACGAAGATCGTCACCGGGTCCGCGCGCTATGACATGACGTTCTGCCTGGGCTGGCGGCGCGGCGAGCTGGCGCTGGAGCTGGAGACCCGCCCGGCGCTGCTCGGCCAGGAGGCGGCGGTCAGGTTCGCGCGGCTGTTCTTCGGGCTGCTGGCCGCGTCGGTGAACGACCCGGACACTAGGGTCGGGCGGGCGGAGCCCGGGCCGGTGCCGCTGGGAGTGCGGCGCGGCCGGGAGCGCGCGCCGGGGGTGGACGGCCTGTTCGAGGGACTCGTCGGGGACTGGCGGAAGGTGATCACATGACAGGGACCGAGGTCGTCTTCGTGCTGCACGCCATGCAGCCGCTCACCGCCGACCCGGTCGCGGCGGTCGGCGGGCCAGGCACCGAGGTCGTCGTGCTCAGCTCGGCCTCCGCTGGCCCCGTGATCCGCGACCCCGCCAGCACCGAGGCGGCGGTGCACCGGGTCCCGGCGCCGGGCTGGGCCGCGCACATCGCCGGGCACGCCGCCGGGCGGCGGCACGACATCGTCACCAACGACGAGTACTGCCTCACCGACTGCGCCGGGCTGCGGGCCGCCGCCGGCCTGCCGGCCAGGCACCCAAAGCGGCTGGCCAGGTACCTGAACAAGGTCACCATGAAGCAGGCGCTGAACGCCGGCGGCGTGCCCACCGGGAAGTACCTGGCGCCCGACCAGATCGGGCCCGGCCTGGCCCGGGAGATCGTGTCGGGCCTCGGGCTGCCTGCCGTGGTCAAGCCGCGCCAGGCCGCGAACTCGCGCGGCATCGAGATCCTGCGCACCGAGGCCGACGTCACGCGGTGGCTGGCGGAGCACGAGGGGCCCGGCGACGGCTGGCACGTCGAGGAGTACCTGGCGGGCACCCAGTTCCACGCCAACGCCATCGTCGAAGACGGCCTGCTCACCCCGGTGCTGGCCGGCCGGTACGCCGGCCCGCTGCTCGGCTTCGGGTCCGGCACCAGGGTCGGCTCGGCGACGCTGGTGCCGGACAGCCCGCGGGCAACGGCCGCGCACGAGCTGAACGCCGCCGTGGTGGCCGCGCTCGGCGGCGAGGGCTCGTTCGTGGTGCACACCGAGTTCGTGGCCAGGCCGGACGGGCGGCTGGCCGTGCTGGAGGTGGCGGCCCGCGCGCCCGGCGCCGGCGTGCCGGACATCGCCAGCCGCCACGCCGGGCTGAACCTGGAGCACGCCAACCTGGCGATGCAGGCCGGCCTGCCGCACCCGCCGGTGACCAGGACCGGCGTCGCGTCCGGCTGGGTGTGGGTGCCGGTGATGCCCGGCGAGACCTTCGGCAAGGGACCGGAGTTCGGCGGCGAGTCCGTGGTGCACATCAAGGAGGCCGGGCGGGCGGGCAACACCGGCACGTCGGGCAAGTTCGGTGCCTCCGTGCTGCTGTGGAGCGCCGACGCCGCGCAGCTTGAGGCGGACATGCGGACGGCGATGACCTGGGACTGGACCCGGTGAGCCGGGAGGTCAGGCTGGCCCGCCGGCCAGCGGGCGAGCCGGTCAGGGACGACTTCGCGGTGACCGAGGCGGACCTGCCTGCCCCCGCCGACGGCGAGCTGCTGGTCGCCAATACCTGGATGTCGGTCGACCCGTACATGCGGCACCGGATGAACGCCTCGATGGTGCACATGAACCCGTGGCCGGTCGGCGGCACGCTGGACGGCGCGGCGGTCGGCCGGGTGCTGGAGTCCCGGTCGCCGTTATTCCGCCCCGGTGACCTGGTACTGCACGGGCTGGGCTGGCGGGAGCGGGCCGTGCTGCCCGCCGCGGACGCCCGGCCGGTGCCAGAGCCGGAGATCGAGGCGAGCGCCTATCTCGGCGTGCTGGGCCTGCCCGGCATCACCGCCTGGTACGCGCTGCTGCGGGCCGGCTGCTTCGTGCCCGGCGAGACCGTGTTCGTGTCCGCCGCCGCCGGCGCGGTCGGCAGCACCGTCGGCCAGCTCGTCCGGCACTACGGCGGCACGGTCATCGGCAGCGCCGGGTCGCCCGCGAAGGCCCGCTCGCTCACCGCCGAGCTCGGCTTCGACGCCGCGTTCTGCTACCGGGACGCCGACAGCGCGGCCGAGCTGGCCACCCTCGCGCCGGACGGCATAGATCTCTATATCGACAACGTGGGCGGCGATCAGCTCGCGGCGGCGCTTGAGGCGCTGCGGACCCGCGGCCGGATCGTCGCCTCCGGCATGATCGCGCACGCCAACGGCGACCGGCCAGGCCCGGCGAACCTGCCGCTGATCGTCGGCAAGCGGCTGACCATGCGCGGGTTCATCGTCAGCGACCACTACGACGAGCGGCCCGCGTTCGAGCGCGAGGTCGTGCCGCTGGTCCGCTCCGGCCGGCTGCGTGCCGTGCAGACCGTGGTCAGCGGCCTGGACCGGGCGCCCGACGCGCTCATCGGCCTGCTGCGGGGGGACAACACAGGGAAGATGGTGGTCGCGCTGTGATACCAGCCAGCCAGGAATCGGCCCAGCTCTATACCGTCGGAGATCCGGTGGCCAGGTACCGCCGCCTGCTCGGCCTCGTCGCGGCGCGGCTGGAGCCCGAGCGTGAACGATCTGCGCCGGGTGACCCGCCGTTCGCGCTGCCCGGGCCCGGCGAAGGCCGCTGGGCGGAGTTCTTCGCCTCGACGCCGCTGACCTTCCGGCGGCTGGGCGAGTACCAGGGGCACGTCCTCGACTGCCTGGACCTGATGGGCAACCCCGGCACCAGGACAACCAAGTCACTGGCCTCGAACATGATCATCGCGCGGGCCGTGCTGCGCGCCCGGTCTTCTGGCCGGCCGCTGGTCATCGTGACGCCCACCTCGGGAAACAAGGGCACCGCGCTGCGCGACGCCCTGGCGCGGGCACAGGCGCTGGGCCTGCCGGGCGCGGACGCGGTGTCGGTGATCATGGCGGTGCCGCCGGCGTCGGTGTCCAAGCTGCGCGCCTGCGCCGGGGACGCCGACCCGGAGTTCACCGCGCGCAACCCTGTCGCCGTGCTGGACGTGGCCAGCGGCGGCGAGCTGAAGGAGCTGGTCGCCAAGGCGGCCGGGGCTGCGGCGGAGCGCGGCGGCAAGGCCGATTACTGGTACACCCTCGCGCTGGACAACTACCGGTTCGCCGACTCGATGCGCGCGTTCGCCGAGCAGGACGCGGCGCTCGCCGCCGGGGACGGCTGGGCCGGGCCGGACGAGGAGAGGCCGGGCGCGGCGGGCGGGCGGCTGCACGCGCACGCCGTGTCCAGCGGCTACGGGCTGCTCGGCTACCAGCTCGGCCGCGACGTGCTCGCCGCCGACCCGCGGTCCCGCCCGGACCTGCTGCCCCAGCCCGGCTACTTCCTGGTCCAGCATCTCGGCGCCCCGGACATGGTGCTGCACCAGCGCCAGGACGGCCGCCCCGGGCCGCCGGCCTACGCCCGCGACGGTGACCGGTTCACCCAGCACGCCGACCCGCTGTTCCCCGCCGAGACCGACGACCCGGCCGAGCACATCGATCCCACGTTCTACACCCGCGACCCGCCGACCGCGCCGGCCATGACCGGGCTGATCCGCGCGCACGGCGGCGGCGGCATCGTGGTGTCCAGGCGCGAGTGCCTGTCCAGGTACGCCGAGGTCCGCGCCCGGTTCGGCGACGGGGTGCCGCTGCCCGCCGACCCCGCCGAGCTGCGCGAGTGGTCGCTGCAGATGGCCATGTGCGGGGTGCTCAACGGCATCGACAGGGGCCTGGTCACCGCGCGGCACATCGTGGTGCACGCCAGCGGCTCGTTCTGGGACGCTGTGCTGCCGCCGCTGGACCCGGCCCTGCGCACGCCGGTCAGCGGCCCGGCCGAGCTGGCCGGGCTGCTGGACGCGGCCGGATGACGCTGCCCGCCCGCAAGACGATGGCCGCGCCGCTCGCCGCCGGGCCGCCCGGCCTGGTGACCCTGCCGCCGCCGGCCAGGCCCGCCGAGGTGGTGGCCCGGCTCCAGGAGGGCATGGGCGAGCTGCCGTTCTGGTGGCAGCCGCGCGTCCCGCTGGCTCCGCTGGTGCTGACCGCCGCCGCCTACGCCGAGCTGGCCGGCGCGGCCCGCGCGCTGCTCGCGCTGATCCGCCGCGCGGCCGGCACGCTCGGCGGGACCGCGATGGAGCGCAACGAGCGGCTGGGCATGGACCCGCGGTTCGCCGTGCTGTACGGGGACGAGGCCACCGAGGCCGAGCTGGCGGGCTGGCAGTACCGCCCGGACGTGGTGCTGACCGCGGCCGGCCCGAAGTTCATCGAGTTCAACGTCAGCGCCGCGACCGGCGGGATGCCGCACACCCACTACATCCAGCGCGCCTGGCTGCGCATCTTCGACGGCACCGGGCTGCGCTGCGCCAGCCCGTACGCCGTGCGGGCCGCGGCGCTTGACCGGCTGTGCGCGGCCCGCGGCCTGTCCCGCAGCGTCGCGCTGGTCAAGGAGCTGCGGCCCGACCCCGCCGAGGCGCCGGTCTACGACACCCAGGTGTCCTACCTGCGCGGCGCCGGCTACCGGGCCGACGCCCTGCTCGCCGAGGAACTCGCCGCCTATGACGGCCCCCGGTACGGCGTCGCGCTGCGCCAGGTCGTCGCGCAGGAGCGGCTGGACGCCGGCACCGGCCTTGAGCCGCTGGTGCGCGGCGCGGCGCGGGCGCAGCTCACCCTGGCGCCGCAGTCGTCCTACCTGCTGGCCAACAAGCAGGTGCTCGCGCTGCTGTCGGCCGGCCAGCCGTGGATGAGCGCGGCGGACCGGGAGCTGGCCAGCCGGTACCTGCCGTGGACCCGGCTGGTTGCCGACGGCCCGGCGCGGTACCGGGGCGAGACCTTCGACCTGCCCGGCCTGCTGCTCGCGCGGCAGCGCTCGCTGGTGCTCAAGAACGGCACAGGCAACTCCGGCCAGAAGGTGCTCATCGGCCGGATCACCGAGCCGGGCCGGTGGGCCGGCGCGGTCGCCGCCGCGCTGGCCGAGGGCACCTGGACCGTGCAGGAGTTCGCCGAGCCCGCCAGCTTCCCCGCCTGGCTGTGGGATGTGGACTCAGGGTCCGCCGTCCTCGCGCCGGTCAGCGGGGTGCTCAGCCCGTATGTGGTGGACGGCCGGGACGCCGGCTGCATGCTCCGCTACGACCTCGACAACGCCAGGGCGCTGGTGACCGTGGCGCAGCCGTCGGTGCGGTTCAACACGGTCATGTACCGGTAGCCGCTGCGGCCAGGAGGACAGCCAGCCGTGACAGAGTTAGCCAGGACAGAGTTAGCCAGGACCGGGCCGATCACCATCACCAGGACCGCCGGGCACATCGGCGCGGAGATCGGCGGCGCGGACATCGGCCGCCCGCTGAGCGCGGCGCAGGTCGCGGCCATCCGCGCCGCGCTGCTGGCGCACAAGGTGATCTTCTTCCGCGGGGCGCACCTGGACCACGCGACGCAGATCGCGTTCGGCCGCCAGTTCGGCGAGCTGACCTACGCCCACCCCCTCGACGACGCCCCGCCGCGCGAGTTCCCGCAGATCCTCACGGTGAACACGAGCCGCACCGAGCGCCGGTACGGCGAGGAGATCCGCGAGGAGTACCGGCGGCGTCACTACACCCACCTGGTCGCCTGGCACACCGACGTGACCGCCGCCGTCAACCCGCCCGCCGCCGGCATCCTGCGCGCCGACGTGGTGCCGGAGTTCGGCGGCGACACCCAGTGGACCAGCCTCGCCGCCGCCTACTCCGGCCTCAGCGAGCCGCTGCGGCGGCTGGCCGACGGGCTGCGCGCCGTGCACTGCCTGCTGCCGCCCGCCAGTGACGAGCACGCCGCCGCCGCGCGGCTGCGCGCGAACCCGATGGCCGCCGAGCATCCCGTTGTCCGGGTGCATCCCGAGACCGGCGAGCGGGTGCTGTTCGTGAACCCCGGCTTCACCGATCACGTCGTCGGCCTGTCCACCGTGGAGTCGCGGCGGGTGCTCGACCTGTTCTTCGAGCAGATCTTCCGCGCCGAGTACACCTGCCGGTTCCGCTGGCAGGCCGGCGACGTGGCGTTCTGGGACAACCGGGCCACCGCGCATGTCGGCCCGCTGGACCTGGCGCACCTGAGCGTGGACCGGACTCTGCACCGGGTCACCCTGATCGGCGACATCCCGGCCGGCCCGGACGGCCGCGAGTCCGAGCTGATCGCCGGCCGACCCTTCCTCGCCGAGCCCCGTGCCTAAGACCGCAGGAGGCTCAGCGAGGCAAGGCCGCGGTTATCCGCCGCAGTTGGCTTCGACCCATGCGGTGGAGAAAGCGCCGCTGCCGTAGGCGGACGTGTTCTCGCACACGTCGCCCGCGCCGGTGCCGACTTCCATCTCCTCGGGGCTGACGGCCGCGCTGCCGTTGACCGTGAAGTTGCTGAACGGAAGCGTGCCGAAGTTGGCCAGCGATGGCCCGTCCTGCTCCAGCACCGCCTCGGCCGAATTGTCTTTGCTGCTGAGCGACTTGGTGACGGTGTTGGTCCAGCCGTCGGTGACATTGGTGAGCGTCAGCGTGTAGGACTTGCCGCCGTTGAACGTCACGGTGCCGGTGAACTTGTTGCCGGCCGCGATCGGCTTGTTGATCACGACCGTGTTTGCCGGGTACATCTCGTACCACGCGTAGTAGGACGGCTTATTGCCATTGCAGTCACCGTCGGTACCGGTCTGCTCCACCGTGCTGTCGCTGAAGCCGTCGATCCCGACCCAGGGAGACGAGTCTTCGCCGCCGGGGCACGACACGGCCGTCTGGGTCCAGCTCACGGAGGTGGTAGTGACGCTGTCCGTGGCACCGGTCACCACGTAGCCGCCCCAGTTGCCGTAGCTGATGACATGCCCGTTGATCACCTGCGGGTGAGTGCCGGGTGCCTCGCGGAACGGGACGCCCGCCCTGTCCTGGTGAGCGGCGGATCCGCTGGCGGCTGCCGGAGCGGCATGATGCCCGGTGCTGGCCGCCAGAGCCGGCGCGCTGGCCGCGAGCGCGCCCGCCATTGCCAGCACCGTCAGTGAAATGCACCATCGCCTTACCATGTGGGCTCCTTCGCATCGCCGGGGAAGCGCGGTCGCCGGACCTCGTTGTTTCGGCGCGACTACCGCGCAATACGCCCACTGTAAGACTTATAAGAAGATCAATCTAGATCAGAGATTTAACATTGTTTATCGTGGATTGAGCGCCTCACCATTCTTAAAGGTGGTGCTGGTGAGAAACTCCTCTTCCTGCCCGGGCAGCCGGGGCAGGGGCGACCGCGACGGTGACGTGGCGGTGGGCGCGGGCCAGGCGGGCGGCGGCTGTTGCCTCGTCCGGGGCGGCGACGCTGACGACCGCGATGCCCTGGCGGGTGGACTGGGCGGGCGCGGCTACCCGGTCGCCGGGGCGGACCAGCCAGGTCAGGTCGATCAGCCACGGCTCGTCCAGGTCGGTACCGCAGGAGGTGACCGTGCCGGCCGCGGGCGGGTAGATGATCGCCCAGCCGGTCGCCGGGCCGGCCGGCGTCGCGGTCTCGCGCAGCTTTGGGTGCGGCAGGCCGAGCTGCGGCAGCAGCGCGTGCAGGTGCAGGCTGGCCGCGTACCGGTACCAGAAGCCGGGGATGATCCCCGCGCCGCCGGCCCGGCCGGCGATCTCGCAGAGCACCGGCTGCCCGTCCGGCGGCAGCCACGCCTCCAGGTGGGTGACCCCGGAGAACCAGCCGATCGCGGCCAGCACCTGGTCGTTGAGCTCCCGCAGCCGGTCGCGGCGCGGCCCAGGGTCCAGGGTGGCCGAGCCGAGCCGCCCGCCGAGCTGGAGCCCGAAGTGCGGGTCCAGGTACTGGGAGACCGTGGTGGTCACCGCCCGCCCGGCGCTGACCACGCTGTCGATGTGGAACTCGTCGCCGTGCACGTAGGCCTCCGCGAGGAAGCCGCCCGCGCCGAAGCCCTCGCCGTAGCCGGCCTCCTCCAGCTCAGCCAGCTCCGCCCGCGAGGACACCACGACCACCCCGGCGCGGCCAGTGCCAGCCGGTGGCTTCAGCACGATCGTGCCGTGCGCGGCGAGCAGGCCGGCCGCCTCCAGCGGCCGGCGCACCGCGACGAACTCGGGGATGCGGATGCCGTGCCCCGCGAAATGGCGCTTCATCGCTAACTTGTCGCGCAGCACCCGGATCTGGCCAGGGGTGAACCCCGGCACGCCGAGCCGCTCGCGCAGCCGGGCGGCCGGCAGCAGCAGCGCCTCGGAGACGGCGGCTACCCGACTAACCGGAGGCTGGCCCGCCAGCGCCGCGACGGCCGCCTCGGTGTCGTCCGGGCCGGGCAGCTCGATCACGGCGTCGGCCTGGCCGTCTGGCGGGGCGGGCGAGCCTCGCGTGGTGAGCACCGTGACCCGGTAGCGGTCTCGCCGCAGGAACGGCGTCCCGTCGGGGTGCCGGAAATGGCGGAAGCCGGTCCGGTCGAGCAGCACCACGTGCTCTCGGTCCGCGCGCACGCCGCTACCGCCGCGACGGCTGGCTCGCCGGCCGCGTGCGCAGCCGGTCGCGCAGCGCGACAAGTTCCGCGCCGACCTCGTCCAGTTCTTCCGCGCTGAAGCCAGCCGCGCGAGACGGCAGCCAGGGCTCCAGCGCCCGCCGCGCCGCCGGGGCGAAGGTCGCCTGGCCATCGTGCACCCGCACGCCGTCCGCGTCCGCCCAGTCCTGGTTCAGCGCCATCGCCCGGGCCGCGCTGACCGCCGGGGGCAGGTCCAGGGTGAGGCAGCCGTCGCGCACGAGCACCGGGTAGCCGCCGGGCAGCCCGGCCGGCCCCGGCAGGCTCGCGCGCAGCTCGGCGCCCGTCAGCAGCGCGGTGAGCAGCCGGGCCGCCGCCGCGCCCGCGACCCGGCCCAGCTCCACCCGGTCGCAGGCGCGCTGCGCCGCGAGCCGGCCGGCGATGCCGTCGAGCGGCCGGTCCCCCAGCCAGGCCAGCGCCTCGTGGCCGGCCGGGACCTCGTGCAGGTGCCAGTGATGCGCCAGCACCCGCAGCGGCTCGTCGCGCTCCGCCGCCCGCTGCGCCGGGTCCAGGCTGGCCCGTGTCGACTCCGCGATGGTGGCGATGTTGCCGATCCCGCACAGCGGTGCCGCGCCGAGCGCGGCCAGCAGCGGGTTCACCGCGTCCGGGTAGCAGGCGTTCACCAGCCAGGCGCCAGGCGCCGCGTCGCGCAGCGCGGTGTGCAGGGCGCGGACACCGATCGCCTGGAGCGGCAGCGACAGCGCGAACCCGCCCGCCGCCAGCAGCCCGGTCCAGGCCGACGGGGCCTGCTGAGCCTCCCACGGAGACTGCAGCGAGGCGATGGCCAGCGCGCCGTCCGGGTGGCAGTCCGCGACGACCTGAGTCAGCGCGTCGGCGGTCAGCCCGGCTGCCACGTGCCCGGTCGCGGTTACCTCGCGCCCGGCTGCCGCAGCCGACGCGCTGACCAGGTAGACGACTTCGGCGACCCGGGCCTGGCTGCGGCCCGCGACCGCGATGCGCAGCGGCGGGCCGGGCGTCAGGGCAAGCGCGCCGCAGACCGCGCGGGCCAGCGCGCCCGTGCCGAGCACCAGCAGTGTCCGGTCGGTCATCGGCTCCCCTCACCGGCCGCGAACCAGGCGATTCCGGCCGCCGGATAGCCTAACCGGGCGAATGGTGACACGGCCAGCGCGCCGTGTGCACGTGGCGGGAGGCGGTGTGGGCGGTCGCGTCGTGCGCCGGGTGACCGGGCGGGTGCCCGGCGACGGCGGAGTTTTCACCCTCGCCTGCGTCGCCGAGGAGGGGCACCTCATCTATATCGAGCCGTTCCTGCGCGACGCCGTGTTCGGCCGGGGGGCGGCTGTCCGGTGCCACGAGCGCGAGTTAGCGGACGGCGAGGGCGGCGGGGACGATGCCGACCTGGACGGCGCTGACCTGACCGTCGTCGCGGACGACTGGGCCGGGGACGCGAGCGCGGGGCTGGGCGGGCTGGTGCTGCCGCTGCGCGTGCACATGGTCGCCGACCTGGGTCCCGGTGGCGGCCCTGGCATCTCCGCCCGCGAGCGCAAGCGGCAGCGGCACCGGATCCGTTCCTTCGGCTACGACTTCGAGATCTCCGCGAGCGACGCCGACTTCGCGCTGTTCTACGACCGGATGCACGTGCCCACCATGCGGGCCAGGCACCGCGACGATGCCAGGACCACCGGCCGGGCGGAGGCGTATCAGGCCCTGTTCCGGGCCGGCTTCCTGCTGCTCGTCCGGTCCGGCGGGCAGCCCGTCGCCGGCATCCTGTGCCGCGTGCGGGGCCGCGTCTGCCACGCCCGGCTCGTCGGCTGGCTGGACGGCGACCCCGTGCACCTGCGCCGCGAGGCCGTCAAGACCGGCAACCACTTCCTGCTGAGCTGGGCGCGCGGCGCTGGCTTCGACGCCGTCAACTTCCAGGGCGGCGAGCCGTTCCTCACCAAGGGCACGTTCCAGGCCAAGCGGCATCTCGGCGCCAGGGCCGAGATCGCCGCCACCGCCCTCGGCCGCGCCAGGGTCCGCCTGCTCCCCGGCCGGGACACCCCGGCCCTGCGCGACATCCTCACCCGCAACCCCGCTATCGAGCTGACCGGCGGCGGCGGTGACCTGGCCGCCGTCTACTTCACCGACGCGGCCCGCCCCCCGCGCCTGGACCTCCCCTACGCCTGCCCCGGCATCGGGGCTCACCGCCTCATCGGCCTGGACGAGTTCACCAGGCGTTAGGCCGGTCCTTGCCGGCACAATGAGGTCATGGAACCCCATGTGCCCCTGGAACCAGAGCGCTATGACCTGACCATCGAGCGGAGCATGCCGCTGGCCGCCGGCGTGCTGTACCGGGCCTGGACCGAGCAGTTCGACGCCTGGTTCGCCGCGCCCGGCTCGGTGCGCATGCGACCCGAGGCCGGCGAGCCGTTCTTCTTCCAGACCGAGCACCAGGGCACGCGGCACCCGCACTACGGCAGGTTCCTTCGCCTGGTGCCCGGCCGCCTGGTCGAGCTGACCTGGGTCACCGGCGCCGGCGGCACCGAAGGCGCCGAGACCGTCGTCACCGTCGAGCTCACCCCCGAAGCGGCCGGCCAGACTGGCCTCCGGCTCACCCACGCCGGCTTCGCCGCCGCGCAGCACCGCGACCGCCACCGCGACTCCTGGCCCTTCGTCCTCGACCAGATGCAGCAACACGCCAGATGAGGAGGAAAGCCGGTGCTCGCGGCGGGGCGGGTCATGCCTGGGGCGTATAGCCCTTCATGCGGTGCCGGGCCAGGAGCGCCGCCAGCGCCTCGTCGGCGGCGGAGACGAGGACGAGTTCCGGGTCGCCGTCGTGATGCGCGGGAGCCTGGGCACCCTGGACGGCCGGGGCGACGAGGTGCTGGAGGAACCCGCGCCTGGTGGTGGCCAGCTTGTCCTTGAGCTTGCCGGCCGGCAGCAGCTCGCCCGCGGCGGTCAGGCCGCCGGTGACCGCCACCTCAGGTCGCACGATCCGCCCGCTGAGCACCGAGACCAGCGCGGCGGCGATGGCCAGCCCGGCGTCCTTCCCCTGCACGGCCGGGTCGGCGGGCGGGGCGCCGTAGGGCTGGAACACGCGAAGGTCATGGGCGGCGAACCAGCCGCCCGGAAGCTCGGGCAGCAGCCGGGCGGCGTTGTCCCTGACGTAGGCAATGGCTGCCTCGGCCGGCACGCGCAGCAGGTCAGCCACCTCGGCGTCGGGCACCGCGCGGCCCTGGCCTGGCCGCGCCGCGACCTCCATGGGCAGCAGGTCGCGGCCGAGCGGGGTCCACGCTAGTCCCGGCCGCTGCTCGTAACGGTGCTTGCCCAGCTCAGCGTGGCGAGCGAGCGCGTCGGCCTCCTGCTGTGCCTGATTCAGCCGCTCCAGGTCCGCCTCGTAGTCCACCACCACCCGGGAGTGGTCGGCGGGGTCGTACCAGACCGGGACATGGAAGCCCTGGAACTTGAACGTGTGGATGCGCGTCATGACGGTCGCCTCGAACGGGGCCTGGCCCCGGTCATCGGGCGTCACCCGGAGCTTCATCCGGCAGTCCGACCAGGTGGTGCTCAGGTTCTCATCCGCCGACCAGGCGGCCTTGAGCTTGCCGCTCTGGCCCAGAGTCTGCATGGACAGGATCTCGCCGGTCCCCTTGCAGCCCTTCTTGCGCAGCTCATCCAGGAGATGATGATGCTTGAAGATCACGACCGGCTCCCTCGCGCCGCCCCGATTTGTCATGGTGCTGGGCAGACGCTACCAATTGTTCGGGCTACCGCCAGCCCGGGTCCCGCGTGGTGCGGTGCTGCCGGCGGCCGGGGGGCCACGGGGCGAAACGAGCGTGCTCTAGCCTGGCTCCTCCCGCGCCGCACGGAAGGCCGTTCATGCGAGAAATCGTCCGGCAGCTCCCCACCCTGATCGGTGTCGTGATCGGTGCGCTGGCGTCTTACCTCGCCGGGGCCGCCGCCGAGCGGGCGCGCTGGCGGCGGGAGCAGTCGTCGCGCTGGGATGAGCGCCGCGCGGAGGCGTACGCCGACTACGGCCACGCGGTCAAGAACGTGTACGTCCAGTCCATGCGGGCCGTCACCGTCAGCCAGGCCGGGGCGAAGCCGGCCGCGCACCGCGAGGCGCTGGCCGAGCTGGGCGGGCTGACGGACGAGCGGACGGAGAAGTGGGAGTCGGTGCTGCTGCTCGGTGACCCGGCGACGGTCGCGGCGGCACGGACCTGGCATCGGCGGGTCTGGCAGATCGAGCGGTTCGCCCGCGGCGACCGGACCGACGCCGCCGAGCTGGACTCCGTGCACACGCAGGTCAACGCCGACCGGGACCGGTTCTACGCGGCGGCCAGGCGAGACCTGGGCATCCGCACCGGCGACCTTCCGGTCGGCGGCCCCTGGGACGCGGACTGACCGGGCTGGCCCCTGCCTGCCTTCACCCGCCGAGAGCCTGCTCGATGCCGAGGCGGACGTAGGTGCTGGTCAGCTCGCCCCTGCGGGCCAGCCAGTCATCCGAGGCGGGCGGCACGGTGCCGTACCTGCGGTCGCGGATGTCCTGAACCACGCCGGCGGGCGCGCCCTCGCGGGCGAGCACGTCAAGGGCTTCCCGCTTGGTGATCAGCCGCCCGTCGCACAGCGTGACCCGCGCCCTGGCCAGGGTCAGCATGCCCAGGTCCACCCAGATGTCGCGCAGCCACAACTCCGCCCTGGCGGTCTTCGGATGCCAGTAGTCCCCCAGGTCAGCGCGGATGTAGCCGGCAAGCTCAGCGTCCGTGACGGCGGGCATGAGGGCGGCACGGCCCAGGGCCGACCAGGGTCAGCCCGCCCTGGCAGCAGCCCCGGCGGGTGACCGGCGACACCGGCCGCTCGAACAGCTCCCCGAAGGCCCAGGTCAGGTGCGGGCGCGACGCATCGTCCTGCTCGCCGTTCACCAGGTACGAGCAGTGCAGGCCCTCCGCCAGCGGCTCGGCGCGAAGC
Organism: uncultured Actinomycetota bacterium; assembly: GCA_963725175.1. Classification (GTDB taxonomy): domain Bacteria; phylum Actinomycetota; class Actinomycetes; order Streptosporangiales; family Streptosporangiaceae; genus DASUBV01. The sequence goes on along the minus strand of CAVRXH010000006.1, from coordinate 6,973,427 downwards.
AGTTCCTCATGCGCGCGCTGGAGGCCTTCCCGCTGCTCGCCCGTGACCGGGGCACCGACAACGGCCACCAGGTCCAGGTCACTGCGGCCGGGCACGAAGTCGCCGAGCGCCAGCGACCCGTGCGCCCACAGCGCGGTTAACGGCAGCACCTGGCCGATGTCCGCCGCGAAGCGGCCGAGCAGCGGCCCTACCTCATTGGCCATGCGATCAGGGGACGTCACTGGAGCGGGAATTCCTGGCCGTGCTCGCTGGCCGGGCGCGGGCCGAAGATGCGGCGCTGCTGCGTGGTGATCGGGACGTCGTTGATGCTCGCCTCGCGGCGGCGCATGTACCCGCGCTCGTCGAACTCCCACAGCTCGTTGCCGTAGCTGCGCCACCACTGCCCGGCGGCGTCGTGGCACTCGTACTGGAACCGCACGGCGATCCGGTCGGCGGTGAAGGCCCACAGATTCTTGCGCAGCGCGTAGTCCAGCTCGCGCTCCCACTTAGCGGTCAGGAACTCGATGATGGCCGCGCGGCCAGTGATGAAGCTGTCGCGGTTCCGCCACACCGAGCCGGCGGTATAGGCGCCGGCGACCCGCTCGGGGTCCCTGCTGTTCCACGCGTCCTCGGCGGCCTGGACCTTGGCCAGCGCGGCGGCGTGGTCAAACGGCGGCACGGGCGGGCGGTCAGTCATGGGCAGTCCCTTCCTGCGCTACCCGAGCCTACCTAGCCCGCCCGCTCAGCCCACCCGCGCCGCGAGGACGCGAGCTCGCCAGGCTGGGCGAAGCCGGCGTCTTTCACGAGGCGCATGCCGACCTGGGCCGATTCTCTCGAACAAAGACGATAGACCAGCGGCCATCGGTACACGCGCAGGTAAAACGCCGACCGGGACAGGTTCTACGCGGGGGCCCGCCGCGACCCCGGCATCCGCCCCGGCGATCTCCCCCGCGGGCGGGCCCTGGACGCCACCGACTCTTAATCCCCGTTCGAGACCTGCTCACCTGTGCGGCCCTCTATAAGTCACCAAAGAGGCGCCTGCGGATCGCCGGATCCCTGGGCGGCATGGTTCCGCGTGGTGCTGGAAGCGTGCTGGGGATATTGCCGGCACCGGGATCTGCGGTTGCCCGGGTGGTGAGCGAGGGCTCGTTCAGCTCGCCGCGGCATCTTTTCTGATCTGCTGTGCCTCAGCGGTCCGCTCGAGCGCGTCGAGGATCTCGGCCAGGCTGGTGAGAGACCGGGCGAGGCCGGGGCGGTGCCGGTCGGGGCTGGCGGCGGCCAGCTCCCGGTATGCGGCGACGGCCTCACGGGTGACGGGCAGCGCCTCGGCCGGCCGACCCAGCGCCGAGAGCCAGCTGCCGAGGTTGGACAGGGACCGGGCGAGGTCGGGTCGGTACCGGTCGGGGCTGGCCGCCGCCAGCTCCCGGCGGATCGCGACGGCCTCCCGAGTGACGGGCAGCGCCTCGGCCGGACGGCCCAGCTCCGAGAGCAGGACGCCGAGGTTGGACAGGGACCGCGCGAGGCCGGGGCGGTACCGGTCGGGGCTGGCGGCGGCCAGCTCCCGGTACACCGCGACGGCCTTCTCGGCCGCGGGCAGCGCCTCGGCCGGGCGGCCCAGCGCCGAGAGCCGGATGCCGAGGTTGTTCAGGGCGTCGGCGAGGCCGGGGCGGTACCGGTCGGGGCTGGCCGCCGCCAGCTCCCGGCGGATCGCGACGGCCTCCCGGGTCACGGGCAGCGCCTCGGCCGGACGGCCCAGCTCCGAGAGCAGGGCGCCGAGGTTGGACAGGGCATCGGCGAAGCCCGGGCGGTACCGGTCGGGGCTGGCCGCCGCCAGCTCCCGGCGGATCGCGACGGCCTCCCCGGTCACGGGCAGCGCCTCGGCCGGACGGCCCAGCTCCGAGAACCGGACGCCGAGATTAGACAGAGCGGTGGCGAGGTCGGGGCGGTACCGGTCGGGGCTGGCCGCGGCCAGCTCCCGGCGGATCGCGACGGCCTCCCCGGTCACGGGCAGCGCCTCGGCCGGACGGCCCAGCTCCGAGAGCCAGATACCGAGATTGTCCAGGGCGGCGGCGAGGCCGGGGCGGTACCAGTCGGGGCTGGCGGCGGCCAGCTCCCGGTACACCGCGACGGCCTCCTCGGCCACGAGCAGCGCCTGGGCCGGACGGCCCAGCTCCGAGAGCAGGACGCCGAGGTCGGACAGGGACCGGGCGAGGTCGGGCCGGTGCCGGTCGGGGCTGGCGGCGGCCAGCTCCCGGTATGCGGCGACGGCCTCCCGGGTGACGGGCAGCGCCTCGGCCGGGCGGCCTATCTGGGATAGCGCGGTCCCGTGTGCGTTCAGCCTGCTCGCGCGTTCCGCCGGGCCGGCACCGGGGGGAAGGGTGTCGAGGACCTGGCGGGTGACGGCGGCGTCCAGGGCGGCCAGGGCCACGGTCGGGTACGGGATTGCCTCCGTCATCGCGATCAGGGTGCCGGGGGACAGCTCGGCGGCGGCGTGCACGCGGGTGATCAGGTCCGCGACCGCGGGATTGGTGGCCGCGGCCACGGTGATCGCCGGGACCAGCAGCCGCCCGGGGTCGGATTCGAGGGCCTGCCCGATCAGGGGCAGGGCTACTGCGGGCTGGGTCAGCGCGGCCCGCGCCAGGACCGTCAGCGCCCGCTCAGCCCGGGTCTCGCCCAGCCCGGTGAGCAGCCCGCGGGCCAGCCCGGGATGCCGGGCTAGCACCCCGGTCACCAGCCGCTCGGTCAGCAGGTCGGGCTGCAGCGGCCCGATCCACTCCGCCCCGCCCCCGCCGGCCAGCGCCGGGTACAGGTCGGCGAGCCACCGGGCGACTATGCCGCGCGCCCGGCCGTCGCCCAGGTCCGGGACCACCTCCAGCAGCCGCACCGCATGGTCCTGATCCGGGGCGCCCACCAGGAACCCGGCCGTGACCACCCGGTCGATCACATCAGGGTCCAGGCCGCCGGGCAGCCGGGGGGCCAGGCTCTGCTGCCAGTACCGCCGCTCATGCGCCAGCAGGCCCTGCAGCACGTCACCGCCCGCCCCGGCGGCCCCTGTCCCGGTGCCGGCCCCGGCGTCCAGGACGGCCAGCAGCGCCGCGGCGTGGACCACCAGGACCACCGCATCCCGGCCGGCTGCCCGCAGCCCCGCAGCCGGGCAGGGGACCCCCAGCCGGTCCGCGAACGCGGCCAGCGCCTCGGCGAACACCTCCTCCTGCCCCGCGCCCGCCGCCACCGGCCCCAGCACGACCGGCCCCGCGCCCGTGATCAGGTCGCTGACCTCATCGGGACAGCTGTCCGCGAGCCGCTGCCACCACTCCCCGGCACTGCGCGCCAGCAGCAGCACCCGCAGCGCCGGGCCATCCCCGGTCCGCCCCGCCGCCGCCAGCAAGGCGGGCAGGCCCGGCCGGGTCTCGGCATAATCCACGATCAGCAGCACCGGCTGGCCGCCCCGGGCCGCTTCCCCGACAGCCTCCGCTTCCTGGCCGGCCGGCACCCACCACGACCGCCACCCCAGATCGGCGGCCAGGTCGCCGAGCTGCCGGGCCAGCCGCGTCTTCCCCGACCCGCCCGCCCCCGTCACCAGCCGCACCCCGACCCGGTCCCCAGCAGCCACCCACCCGGCCAGGTCCTCCAGCTCCGGGCGCGGCCAGAACCCCACCACCTCCGCCTCCGGCCGCAGGAACCGCGCCACCCCGCCCTCGGGCGTGCTCCTGGCACCGGCCGCCGGGATCTCCATCACGCGCGGGGCGAACGTCGTATCCGCTGCCGCCAGCCGCGCCCGCCGGGCATCGGCCAGCCCCTGCCACGACGATGCGAACTGCCACGCCACCCCCAGGACCAGGCCGGCTAAAGCCCCCAGGACTCCCGCAACCGCACCACTCCAGTAGCCCAGCAGCACACCCGCCGCCAGCCCCGCCGCCGCGACGGCAGCCGCCCGTTTCTCCAGCCTCACCCCACCACCATGACCCATCACCAGCGCGCCCGCCCCGGCTTGCCCGGGTATCCGATCACCCAGACGACCCAGGCAGCGCAAACCCTCAACTCACAGCTAGCCGACCACTCAGCCCTGCCGCCCACGCCAAGCCCTGTGCAGCCGTGCGGCCAAAGCGCGCTCGCCGGGATGGCGCGCTACTTGGGTGGCAGCGAGCGGGCGTAGGCGATGCCGCGCTCTGCCCAGGCGGCCAGCTCGTCTTCGCCGGACACGTCGGCGGCGGTCAGGCGCAGCCAGCCGCGCATTTCCCGGCCGCGCATCACCGCCAGGGTGGCGGCCGTCGTCTCGGTCAGGGTGTCTGACTGCTCCGGATCGACGCGGACCATGATGCCGCCCTGGCCGCTGGCGACCACGGCCATGTTGCCCGCGATCAGGAACGCCAGGCCGCCGAACATGCGCTTCTCGCTCAGTCCCGGCTCGCCCTCGGCCAGCTCCCGGATCCGCCCGGCCAGTTCCTCGTCGTACGCCACGATGCTCTCCCCCGTTCAGGTGACCCGCGCCGCGATGGCGCGGGCGCAGTCCAGCGGCCCGGCCTGGCCGGAGTCCACCTCCACGTCGTACCGCACGCCCTCGTGCACCACGGCCGCCTGGCTGGCGGCCATCCCCGTCGCCCGGTCCCCCCGCGCCGCCTCGCGGGCGACCGCGACCGCCGGGTCGCAGCGCACCCCGGCCCACAGCACCCGCAGGCCAGCCAGGTAAGCGGCGGTTCGCTCCTGGGCCGCGGCCCCGCTGAGGAACACGTCGTCCAGGATGACCGGCGCGCCCGCCCTGGCCATCGCGGCGACCCCGGCCATCCAGGCGGCCTCCATCTCGCGGAATCCCGCGCCGATGCTGACCTCCCCCGCCGGGCCGACCGCCATGCCGGAACCGGAGCGGGAGCCAGCGCCAGCTTCGCTCAGCGACGGCGGCAGCGCCTCGATCAGGTCGTCCACGCTGAACCGGAGCCACGGCCGGGGCAAGATCGCCTGCAGCCAGCGGGCGATGCTGGTCTTGCCCGAGCTGGAACCGCCGTTCAGGACGATGACCTGGGTCGCAGCCTGACCGCCGCCGTTCGCCTGCATCCGGGCAGTGTCCCGCACCGGGGTGGTGCCCCGCACGCGGATTACTGCCCGGCGGAGGCCAGGCTGGGCTGGTCTCCGCCGGGCAGGCTTATCCGGCTGCCGTGAAGGTCAGCCTGTCTCGGAGACCGTGCCGAACACGGTCTGGGTGAACTCCTGGCCGCTGACGGTCACGCCCAGCTCCACGTCGATCTCCCAGGTGCCGGCGACCGGGCCGGGCGCGGTCAGGGTCACCGTGCCTGGCGCCTGGCCGGCGGCGGTGTCCGGCGTGCTGCCGCTGGCCACGAGGTTGCCGTCGGGGTCCACCAGGTAGTAGCCGATGACGTTGTCCGCGCTGACGTCAGCGGTCTGGAAGCTGGCGGTGAGCTGCGACAGCCCGGACGGAACGGCCATGTCGTAGGTGCTGACCTGGCCGATGCTCCGGCCGACAGTGCTGGTGAGCAGGGTCCGGAAGGTGCCTCCTGATGAGGGGATGAGGGTGCGGCGCGCGACCGGCACCGAGGCGGTAGCCGGGCCTGACCCATGGCCGTGGCCGAGCGCAGTCCCGGTGAACTGGACCGACTCGGGGTGGTCGCCGGGGCTGGCCGGGAACCGCACCTGGAGCGGCACCGAGGCGCTGGCGTGCGCGCCGATGATCACCGGACGGTTCGTAGCCGGCCTGGTCACCCAGTCCTGCCCGGCGACCCGGAAGGTCATCGGGCCGGCGTAGCTGCCGGGGGCGATCGGTGGCAGCGCGAGGTCCTGGTCCTTGCCGGACCACAGGATCCGCGCGGTCCACCGGCCGGGCTGCGGCGCGGAGACCTCGATGTGCTGGATGTTCGGGATCGACCCGGCCCGCCGGGCCGTCGCCGGGCTGCCGTCGTCGTAGGACTCCTGGGCCAGCGCGCCGCGGGGGTTGAACAGCTGGATCTGCAGGGTGCTGCTGTTCGCCGGGTCGGGCCAGATCATGTCCACGTCCAGCCGCCCGAGGTGCGGCGGCACGGTGAAGGTGACCGGGCTGGCCGCGGTCGCCCCTGCCTCGGGGACGGGCAGGCTCGGGTCGGGGGCGCTGACGTTCTCGGTGACGGTCTTGCCGATCGGGAACTCCCGGCCGATCCGCCGGTAGGTCCCGGTCACCGCGACCGGCGAGCCGCCGGCGTTGTAGAGGCTGACGTCCTGGCTGGTGCTGCTGCCGCCGTCGCCAGACACGTCGACCTGCGACGGTGACGCGACCAGCGCGCTGGCGCCGCCGCCGAGGGTGCTGCCGGGCAGCTGCCGCGCGGCCCTCACGGCGGCGTACACGTTCAGCAGGCCGCCGCCCTGCTGGTCGGCCGGGGACTCGATGTCGGTCGCGGTGCTGGTGAGGATGTCCTTCACCATGGCCGGCGTCGGGCTGGCCCCGGCGTGGCTGTCTCGGTAGGCCTGGATCACGTCGGCCGCCGCGCCGGCGATCAGCGGCGCGGCCTCGCTGGTGCCGCGCATCGACTCGGTCGGGTAGTCGGGGCAGCCGCCGCTGTTGTCGGCGCAGGCCGCCTCGCCGCCGTACCAGCCGGGGGCGACCAGGTCGACCGTCTTGCCGGAGGGCGCGGTGCCGCCGGAGGACAGCGCGGCCATGTTGTTGCTCACGTAGCTGCGGTAGCCGTCGTCCATGGCCACCAGCCGGAAGTTGTCCACCGCGCCGGCCGAGATGACCAGCGGGTCCGCGGACGGGGCCATCACGGTGCCCGAGTCGCCGCTGTCGCCCGAGGAGGCGACGACGGTCACGCCCGCCGCGACGGCGGCATTGTCCGCCGCCTCGAAATACACGGAGAACGGGCTGCCAGGGATGTAGGTCGCGCCGAACGACTCGGAGATGACATCGGCGTTCTCGCTGACCGCGTTGTCGATGCCCGAGACGACCTGGGCCAGCGTCTGGACCGAGGGGTCATAGGGCGTATCGGACAGGTCAAGCAGCGAGGCGCCGGGCGCGTCACCCTTGATGTAGAAGGCGCAGTCCGCCGGGATGCCCGCGTTCGGCAGCGCCCCGGAGTACTGATAATCGACGGTGCCCTGCGCCGCGATGGACGAGGCGTCGCCGTAGAACTCGTCGTTGCTGTCGTCGGCGGTGTAGTCCGGCGCGTCCAGCACGACGTGCGAGCCATCCGCGCGGGTGAAGTTCGGGTTGCCGGCCAGCTCGTTCATGCCCTCGTTGGCCACGACGACGCCGGTGCCGGTGGCGATGGAGTTGCCCATGCCCGGCGCGCCGGGGCTGCCATCCGAGGCGCGGATGTCGGTGTCCGCCTCGGGCTCCTGCAGGGGCCTGGCCGGATCTGGGTTGAACGGGCAGCTCTGGCTGTCTGACCAGGTATGGCTGGCGGCCACCTTGCCGACCGCCGGGCCCGGCGCGGGGATGGCCTGGGTGACCCGGACCTTCGGGTCCGGGATGATCCTGGCGACCGACGGATTGCCCCGCAGCCTGCCGATCTCGGCAGCCGACAGCGTGGCGGCCACGGAGTCCGGCGTGGTGAGCCGCAGCAGGCCGGTGCCGTGGCTGGCCCGGATGCTGGCCACGACGGAGGCCTGGTCGGCGCTGGCCGCGGCGCGCAGCCTGGTGCCCTGGGCCCGCAGGCTCAGGCCCGTGTTCTGGTTTTTCATGACGACGATGACCGCGCCGCCCTTCGCCGCGCCATCAAGCGCCGGGGCGAGCCGCACGGGCGCCGCGGCGGCCGAGGCGACCGCCGGAAGGCAGGCGCCGGTGCCGGCGATGGCGGCGAGCGCCGCCGCCACGGTGATTCCTGTCCTGATCGAGTGGTGCAAGCTCATGCGGGCTCCGTCCTCGGGAACTTTCCCGGCCGACTACGAAAGTTAGTTGCCCACAAGCAACATCAGCCCGTGCATATGTGACTGTCAAGGCTGCTACTCCCCTTCTGTCCGTTCTGTCCCTCCTAGGCGGGTCTCGCCACGCCCGTGCGTTCTGGGCACAATCGCACTGAGCGGCATTCGCCGCGGGCAAGGAAAAGGGGAGCGGAATGAGCAAGCTCAGCCAAGCGGCGGCATTAGCCGCCGCCGTCCTGGTTACCGCGGCCACGGGCGCCCTCGCGCTGCAGTGGCCGGCGGCGGCCTCGGCCAGCACGGCGCGCCGGACCTATATCTACTTCGACAACTACGGCGCGGGCGGCGGCGGCGCGACCATCGGCCGGGCCAGCCTGTCCGGCGCCGGCGTGCGGGACCGCTTCATCACCGGGGCGGACGGGCCGGTCGGCATCGCGGTCCGCGACGGGTACGTCTACTGGTCGAACCCCGGCGAGGAGTCCGGCAGCCCCGGCACCACCATCGGGCGGGCCAAGGCGAACGGGAAAGACGTGCGCCAGTCCTTCATCAAGGGCCTGAACAGCCCGCACAGCATCGCGGTCAGCGGCCGGTACATCTACTGGGTCAGCCGGTTCGGCGACTCGGTCGGCCGGGCCGACCTGAACGGCACGCACGTCCGCCAGCACTTCATCACCGGCGCGTCGGGCCCGTGGGGCATCGCGGCGCACGGCGACTACATCTACTGGTCCAACTTCGGCGCGGGCGGCGGCAGCAACGGGACCACGATCGGCCGGGCCAGGCTGAACGGCTCACACGTCAACCAGCACTTCATCAAGGGCGCCGACACGCCCGCCGGGCTCGCCGTGTCCGGTAACTACATCTACTGGTCCAACTTCGGGCCGGGCGGCTCGGGCAGCACCATCGGCCGGGCGCGCCTGAACGGCACGCACGTGGACAACCACCTCGTCACCGGCGCGCTCGTGCCCGGCGGCATCGCCGTCTACGGCGGGCATCTCTACTGGTCCGACTTCGGCGGCGGCGGAGGCGGCGGCACCACCATCGGCCGCGCGGACCTGAACGGCACGCACCCCGACCGCCACTTCATCAAGGGTGCCGACACGCCCACCGGAATAGCCATCGCCGTCACGGGCTAGCCGCGCCCCGGCCGTCCGGATCACGGGCGTCCGGGTCGTGCTCGGCTAGCAGGCGCTGCACCATCGCCGCGCCCGGCGAGCCGATCCGCTGGTAGATCGCGCTGGCCCCGCGCAGCGGGGCCAGCGCGTCGGCGACCTGGCCCTGCGCCAGGCGGCAGCGGCCGATGCCGTCCAGGGCGCGGGCCAGCTCCAGCGGGGCGGACAGCTCGGCGGCGAGGGCGCGGGCCTGCTCATGCCAGTCGAGCGCGGCACCGGGCCTGCCGGTCTCCTGGTCCAGCTCCCCCATGTTGTTGAGGCACTCGGCCTCGCCCAGCCGGTCGGCCATCTCGCGGTACAGGCCGAGCGCGCCGGTCAGCGCGCTGGCGGCGCCGTCGTGCTGCCCGGCGGCCCGCCGGGCGGTGCCGAGGTGGCTCAGCGCGAGCGCCTCGCCGGGGCGGCTGCCCAGCTCCTGGTAGATCGCCAGTGCCTGCTCCTGGCTGGCGATGGCCTCGGCTGGCTCCCCCAGCGCCTCCCGCACGGTGCCGATGTCGGAGTGCGCGCCAGCCTCCAGCAGCCGGGAGCCGAGCTCCCGCGCCCTGGCCAGCACCTCCTGCTGGCTGGCCAGCGCCGCCGGGTAGTCCCCGGCCGCCCGCTGCACGTCACCGATGTAGTTGAGCGCGCCCAGCTCGCCCACCTGCTCGCCCAGCTCCCGGTAGACCGCCCGCGCCTCGGTCAGGCTGGCCATCGCGGCGCTGAGCTGCCCGGTCAGGTACTGCACGCCGCCGAGCCGGTGCAGCACGTCCGCGATCCCTGACTGGTCGCGGGCCTGCCGGTACAGGCCGAGCGCCTGGGTCAGGCTGGCGCCTGCCTCCTCCAGGTGCCCGGTCATGTACTGCACCGTGCCAAGCCCGGACAGCGCTCCCGCCTCGCCGCGCGGGTCGCCGACGGCCCTGAGCAGCCGCAGCGCCCCGGTGAAGCTGGCGGTCGCGTCCGGGTAGCGGCCCGTCGCGATGCCGATCGGGCCGAGATGGCTGAGCGCGCCGGCCTCGCCGGCCGGGTCGCCCAGGGCGCGGAACAGGCTCAGCGCGCTCTCGTGACTGGCCACCGCGCCCTGGTAGTCGCCCATCCGGCCCTGGATGTCCCCGAGGTTGTCCAGGCACGCCGCCTCGGCGCCCTGGTCGCCGGCCTGGCGGGCCACGCCGAGAGCGGCGCGGTGCAGGGCCAGCGCCTCGTCCCAGTAGCCGTGGCCGCGCAGGTACCCGTGCATCGCGGCCGGGATAGCGGTGGCGTGCCCGGCCAGGCCGCGGGTGGCGGCGTAGCTGGCGGCCGCGTGCAGGCTGGCGCGCTCAGCGCCGAGCCACGCGGCGGCCTTCTCCCGGCTGTCCAGTTCTGGCGCGTGGGCCGGCGCCTGGCCGGCCCAGGCCAGCGGCCGCGCGCTGGCGCGCTGGGCCAGGATGCGGTCGGCGGCCCTGGCGGTGTGCGCGTAGTAGTCAAGCAGCCGCTCGGCCGCCTGCCGCGACTCGGCGGCGGGGTCGGCGGCGGCCAGCGCGCGGGCATGCTCGGCGAGCAGGTCGTGCAGCCGGTACCGGCCGCGGGCCGGCTCGGACAGCAGGTAGTGGTCATACAGCGCGCTCAGCGCCCGGCGGGCGCTGGCCAGGTCGCAGCCGTCCAGGGCGGCCGCGGCGTAGGCGTCGGTGTCCGTCCCCGGATGCAGGCCGAGCCGCCGGAACAGGTGCTGCTGCACGTCAGACAGTTCCGCGTAAGAAAGGCCGAACGCCGCGGCCACCGACTGGTTCTCCGCGGCCATCAGCTCCAGCCGGTCGCGGGCCGCGCGCAGGTCGGCGGCCAGCTCGGCGGCGGTCCAGACGGGATGGTGCTTGAGCTGGCGGCCGAGCATCCCGATCGCCAGCGGCAGGTTCCCGCTGAGCGCGACGATCTCGCGTACGGCGGCGTCGCCGGGATCGAGGCCGGGCCGGGCCGCCAGCGTGACCAGGAGCCGGGCGGCCTCATCGGCCGGCAGCGTGTCCAGGCTGACGGAGCGGGCGTCCAGCGCCGTCAGGTGCCGCCGGCTGAGTGACCAGCACCAGCGCGCCGGGCGTGCCCGGCAGCAGCGGCGTCACCTGCTCGTGCCCGGAAGCGTCGTCCAGCACGATGAGGATCCGCTGTCCGGCCAGCCGGGAGCGCCACAGTCCGGTCCTGGGCTCCAGGCCTGGCGGAATCTGCTGGGCGCTGACCCCGGTCGTCAGCAGCAGGCTGGCCAGCGCGTCCGCCGGGTCCACCGGCTCGCGGCCCGGCGTGTGCCCGTGCAGCGGCAGGTAGACCTGGCCGTCGGGGAACCGCGGCGCGAGCAGGTGCGCGGCGTGCACCGCGAATGCCGTCTTGCCGACCCCCGCCATGCCGCCGATCGCGTGCACGCTCACCACGCCGGGCTGGTCGTCGGCGGCGGTGGCGGCCGCCAGCAGCTCGGCCAGCTCCGCGTCCCTGCCGGTGAAGGCCGCGGTGTCCCTCGGCAGGGTCCGGGTGGCCACCGCGACCGCCTGGCCGGCGGCCGGCCCTGCCGGCGGCTCGCCCGGCCGCCCGTCCGGCTGCGCGGCCGGCTCCGCGTCCGGCTGTGCGGCGGGAGGGGCGGGCTTTCCCCTGGCCGCGGCCTCGAACCTGGCCCGCTCCGCGCCGCGCAGGCCCAGCGCGTCGGCCAGCAGCCGGACGGTCGCCTTGCGGGGCTTCTGGACCAGGTTGCGTTCCACGTCGCTGACCGACCGGGGGCTCAGCCCGGCCGCCTCCGCCAGCTCCTCCTGGGTCAGGTCCGCGCGGGCCCGCAGCAGCTTCAGCAGCTCGCCGAGCGTCGGCACTCCAGGCTCAGCCACGGTTACCGGCCAAAGCTGTGAGTCATCCTGTGAGCTTCCTTCGTGGTCATGGTCCGCTGGCCGCCCTAGCGTATTTCTCAGTACACCGGGAAAAGCCCGGCCTAAGGGAAAGGAAAACGCGATGAGTGACAGCGGCAGCTCTTTCGCTGACAATCTTCCGCTTCCCGTTTACGCCTTTACCAAAGACGCAACCGAGAGCATCGCCAAGAAGTGCGGGATGGAGCCGGACGACGCCAGGGTGCTGGGCATCTGCACCGGCGCGGCCGCCAGCTTCCTGACCGCCATCACCACCGGCATCCCGTAAGCCACCCAGGACCGCGCGGCGGCGGGCTTGCCGCTCAGGCCCCGTCGCCGCGCGGGCCATCTCGTCGCGCATAGGACAAGAATGCACCGCCGGCCGCCGGGAGGGGAGGCTACCCGGTCATTCGCGCGCTCCTATCCGCGGTCAAGCGCAACTCCCAGAACACGCAGCTCGTCTGAGGCCCCGCCCGGTGAATCCGGCGGGGCCTCAGGAAGGGGTCATCCATGAGAATTATCCAGGCCCGGGCACTCGCCGTCGCGGTGCCAATAGCCGTGGCGGTACTGGCCGGCCCGGCGCTGGCAGGCTGCGGCGGCGGTTCCGGTTCCGGCGGCAGTCCGTCGGCCGCCGCGGCCAGCAACGGCGCTGCCAGCCACGGTGCCGCCAGCCACCACGCGGCCAGCCACGCCGCCGGCGTGCAGGCCACCGCCGGCACCGCATCCGGCGGCTCGGGCGGCACGGTGTCCGCGGCGGCGGGGGTCCATCCCGGCGGCGGCTCGCCTGCCGACGCCGTGGACGCCTACTACACGGCCCTCATGGCCGGCAACGGGGCGCTGGCGTGCCAGTACATCAACTGGCCGGACACCGGGACCTGCCCGGCCCACAAGCTGCCGCGGGTCACCGGCCACATCACCATCGGCAAGGTCGCGGTCGACTCGGCCAACGCCATCGCGATCGTGGTGGTGCTCGGCCAGCTCTGCGATGCCCAGGGCAGCCACTGCACGAGTAACGCCAATCCCGGCCTGGGCCTGCCGACCGGATCGGAGTCCGTCAGCATGGCCTACTCCAAGGACACCGTGGCCGGCACCGGCAACTCGATGTCGCCGGCCCTGGTCAGCGAGTCCTCGCACGGCGGCTGGTGGATCGACGTCAACGGTCCGTGACGGCGGCGGTCAGGGCGGCCAGGCCGGCCCGCAGCTCGTCCAGGGCCGGCCAGCCATACCCGATCCGGAAGTAGCGGTCGCTGATCTCGAACCAGTGACCGGGGCCAACGTAGGTGCCGTGCCCGGCGAGGAGGCGGCGGTAGAACTCCCCGGTGTCCACCGTGACGCCCGGCCGGAACCGGCCCAGGCCCACCGCGCCGCCGCGCGGCGGCACCCACTCGAAGATGTCCTGGGCGTCCAGCCACGACTGCACCACGTCCAGCCGGCCCCGCACGTCCGCGAGGATCGGCGGCAGGATGCGGTCGCGGCTGGCCAGGACCTCTCCGGCGATCCGCTCATCGAGGGTGGCGCCGCAGATGATCATCTGCTCCTTGGCCGCGAGCAGCAGCTCGCGCAGCTCCGGGCTGGTGGTCACCGCCCAGCCGATCCGCAGCCCCGGCAGCCCGTAGGCCTTGGACATCGAGCCCACGCTGATCGCGCGGGCCGACATGGTCGCCGCCATCGGCAGCGGGCCGGCGTGCGTGAGATCGCGGTAGGTCTCGTCCACCAGCAGCACCGCGCCGCTGGCCTCCGCGACCTCGGCGAGCCGGCGCAGCGCGTCCTCGGTGAACACGGCGCCGGTCGGGTTATGCGGGCAGGTGACGCTGATCAGCTTCGTGCGGCCAGGCCGCACCCTGGACCGCAGCAGCTCCAGGTCCAGCGCCCAGCCGTTCTCGGCGCGCAGGTCGACGACGTCGAGGCCGGCGCCGATGGCGCGGGGCGTCTCCAGGTTCGTCGCGTAGTTCGTGCGGAGCACGACCGCGTGATCGCCCGGCCCGAGCAGCGCCGTGGCCACGCAGAACAGCGCGGCGGCAGCGCCCGGCGTGACCAGTACGTCGCCCGCTGACAGCCCGTCGCCCTGCGCCGCGACCGCCTCGCGCAGCAGCGGGTCGCCCAGATGATCCCCGTAGCAGAGCAGCACGTCGTCCAGGTCGATGCTCAGGCCCAGGTCGCGCAGCCGCCGGTCGGCGACGGAGCTCTCCGACAGGTTGTTGGTGATCGCGGAGTACCCGAGCTGCTCAGGGGACTCGATCTCGATCGGCATGCGCCGGTACCGCACAAGATCACCTCCCTAGCCTGCGAAGGTAGCAGGCAGGCAGGTGGCTGCGGGCCGGCGGTCTAGCTGGCGGCGTAGTGACGGTCGCGGGCCTGGGTCAGAAGCTCGTGCCAGTTCCCGACCTCCGGGCGGCGGCGCAGCAGGGCGCGGCGCTCGCGCTCGGTCATGCCGCCCCAGACACCGAACTCGATGCGGTTGTCCAGGGCATCCGCCAGGCACTCGGTGCGGATCGGGCAGGCCCGGCAGATCACCTTGGCCCGGTTCTGCGCGGCGCCCTGGACGAACAGCTCGTCGGGGTTGGTGGCGCGGCAGGCGGCGCGGGCGACAAGGGCTGCGGGAAGCATGAATGTCTGCCTTTCCCCCGGGAAAACGAGGTGGTTGCTGGTGGTGATGCGACGGTAACGGCTGCTGGATAAGCCGGACAATGGCCCGGCAGGGCTAGTCCAGATGGGCTAGCCCGATGTGAGTGGACTGGCACGCGCGTGCCCTACTGTCGGGTTCGTGACTTCTGACACCGAAACCGGGGCCGCGCGCGCCAGGCGGCACCGGCTGCGCGGCCTCTTCGATGGCGCCGCGCCGCTGTATGACTCGGCCCGTCTCGGCTACCTGCCGGGCACCGTGCGGTTCATCTTCGCCACGGCCGGGCTGACCCCGCGCAGCGCGGTGCTGGAGGTCGGCTGCGGCACCGGCCAGCTCACCGGGGAACTGGCCAGGCACCAGGCCCGGCTGACCGCCATCGACATCGGCCCGGCGATGGTCGCCGCCGCCCGGCGGCGGCTCGCGGACCCCGCCATCACCTTCCAGGCCGCGTCGTATGAGGACTTCGCGGCGGCGGACGCCGCGTTCGACCTGATCGTGTCCGGCACGGCGTTCCACTGGATCGACCCGGAGGTCCAGTTCACCAAGTCCGCGCGGCTGCTGCGGCCGGGTGGCTGGCTCGCCGTGCTCGCGACCGGCGAGCGGTATGACGAGCCGCTCGGGGCCATCCTCACCGGCATGTGGACCGCGCGCAGCGACGATGGCGGCGCCTGGCTGCGGCGCCTCCGGGTTTCCGACGCCGAGGCCATCACGGGCAGCGGCCTGTTCGGGGCGCCAGTCATCCGGATGGACGAGCAGCGGCTGACGGTGCCCGCCGACACGGTCATCAGCCTGGAGAGCACCCGGTCCATCTCGCTGAGCTGGCCCGCGGCCGAGCGCCAGCAGTTCGCCGGCGAGCTGCGCCAGCACCTGCGCGGCCAGCAGCAGGTCGGCCTGACCCGGCACACGATGCTCACGATGGCCCGGCTCCGGCGGCCGGGCCATCGTTAGCTGGCGGCGGCGACGGCGGCGATGGCCTCTATTTCGACGAGCTGGCCGGGGTAGCCGAGGACCGTGACGCCGAGCAGGGTGCTGGGGGCGTCGTGGTCGCCGAACACGGCCGCTACCTCGTCCCAGGCCGTCACCAGGTCGGCCCGGTCGGCGCTGGCCACGTACACGGTCGTCTTGAGGATGTCCCGGATCGCCGCGCCGGACTCCTCCAGGGTGACCACCAGGTTCGCGAGCGCCTGGCGGGCCTGCGCGGCGACGTCGCCGGGCGCGGTGACTACACCGTGCTCATCGAGCGGGCAGGCTCCCGCCGTGAAGATCAGGCCGGCCTGATCGCTCTGGGCGGCGTAGGCGTACGGGACGCCGGGGTATAGCCGCGCGCTGCGCAGCAGGATCACGCTCATGGGCTTCATCCTGCCGGGGCGGCGACTGCCTCGCCCCCTTGAGCGAGCTGCTCAGTGACAGCACCTCGCGGAGAGACAGTCGCCAGAGGCCGGACCTGCGGGCCTGACCGCCCCCTCGACGAGCAGGAACCGCAGAAGCCTCCTTCGCTCCCTCCCTTCTCGCTGCCTCACGGGATGGCCCCGGTCTGCCGGCCGACGAGCCGAAGGGTTCCGGTGGGCGCGTCTGAGCTAACTTCACCTGCCCCTGCAGGCAGTTGCATCGGTACATAACCCGCTATTTCCGCACCACAGTGACCGGCGGGGACGTTAAGTGATCAGCCGGGCACCCGGCGCGTCCCGCAGGCGAGCCCGCACCGGATGACGCCGCGCTCCCAAGCGGACGCCGGGAACCGGGCACGCCGTCCAGTTCCCGCTGGTCCGGCATGGTGACCGGCGCTGGGACGCCGGGCCGCCGCCGAGACGCGGAGGGCAAGGCCGCGCGGAAGGGAAAACTAGGTAGCTTCCACCCATGAACGGCGCGTGGGGGTCTGCCAGCCTACGCATGTGAGTTTCCCGCCAGCGTCTGCGACCGGTCACCTGACGGCTGTCCCCGTCGGGCCGGCCTGGTGGGAGCGTGGTGTCGCGCCCCACGAGTTGCGGGAAGTGACGGGAAGCGAGCCGGCGCCCCTCCCGGACTGGGTCGTTGCCGTGGAGGAAGTGCTCGCGGCGGCCGGTGAGGGCCCGCCGGCCGACGTCCGCAATCACCACCCACCTCACGCCACGGACTCGTGGGCCGAGGCATTCGCCGTGCCGTTACGGCCGTTTCTGGTCGCTGCCCGTGAGCGTGTCCGCTCCGGCGCCCGGCCGCACCTGACGTCCGCCCAGGCCGACCTTGACCTGATCGGGCAGTCCTTCACGGACACGCTGGGGCGGCAGCTCGCGCGCCTCGCCGTCCGCACCATGCTCGCGGAGCTGGATGCGGCGCGGACCCGAGGCGTGCTGGCGGGTGCCGATGGAAGGCAGCGGTTCGAGGACTTTCTCAGGCAGCAGTGCACGCAGGACCGGCTGGCGGCGCTCTTCGGCGACTACCCGGTGCTGGGCCGGCTGCTCGGCACCGCCAGCCGGCTTGCCGCCGAGGCAAGCCTGGAGATGCTGACCCGGCTGGCGGCTGACCATGCGGTGGTGGTCAGGACCCTGTTCGGCGGGACAGATCCCGGGCCGGTGGTCGCGATCGAGCCAGGCAAGGGAGACCGCCACAGGCGGGGCCGCTCTGTCACGCTGATCTCGTTCGCCGGCGGCGGCAAGGTGATCTACAAGCCAACTGACATGCAGGCTTACCTGCTGTTCTGCGAGATTGCCCGCTGGCTCAGCGGGCGGGTGCCCGGCGGGGACTTGCGCACGGCCGCGATCGTGACGGGGCAAGGGTACGGCTGGCTTGAGTTCATTGCCGCCGAGCCGCTGCCACGACGGGACGCGGCATCGGATTTCTACCGTCGTGCCGGGCTGCTTCTCGCCGCGCTGTACGCGGCGAATGGCGCGGATATCCACGGGGAGAACCTTGTCGCCGCGGGCGACCAGCCCGTCGTGGTGGACGCCGAGACGCTGCTGCATCCCCTGGTGCCCACGCCGCTAGTCACCGGCGATGACCCGGCGGCGCGGGCACTCGCGGCGTCGGTGCACCGCACCGGCCTGCTGCCCTGCGTCGTCGCCGATGACAATGCCGTGGCCGACCGGTCCGGGCTGGGAGGTGGCCAGGACGGGATCAATGAGGCGGCTGTTCTCGACTGGTATCCGCCCAGGTCCGATGACACGCGCCTCATCTGGCGGCCTGCCCCGGTCCCCGGCATGCGCAACCGTCCCCGCATCGGCGGCGGCGTGATGGAGCCGGCCGATCATGAGCAGGCTGTGCTGGAGGGCTTCCGGCTTGGTTATGAGGCAATCGCGGGCAGCGGCCGGGAGTTCGCCGCGATGCTGGAGGCATCCTCGGGCATCGAAGCGAGGGTCGTCGTCCGGACGAGCGCCGGCTGACGCCCGGATGCTGGACGAGCTGACGCACCCGGACATGCTGCGCGACGCGCGTGACCGGCAAGAGGCGCTGGCAGTGCTGCAGGAGGTATCCGCCGGTCACCCGTTGTGGCGGAAGCTGGCCCGGCACGAGATCACCGACCTCTGGACAGGCGATATTCCGCGGCTGACCAGCCGCCCGGCGGCGCGGGACATCTGGACGTCGGCCGGAGAGCGCCTGCCCGGCCTGCTCGAACGGCCCGGCCTCGACTGCGCCCTGGACAAGATCGCGGCGATGAGCGAGGTGGACCGGCGGGATCAGGAATGGATCATCTCAGCCGCCCTGGCCAGCCGTCGGCCGGCCGGAGGCCACGACAGCCCGCAGCCGGCGGGCGGCCAGGGAGCGCCTACCGCTGCCGAGCCAGGCCGGCTACTCGCCGCCGCGTGCGGCCTGGCCGATCAGCTGGTGGCCCGCGGCATGACCGGCGGCGAGGTGACCGGGCGGCCCCGGGTGAACTGGATAGGCCTGCAACTGGTGGACCGTAGCCGGTGGATGGTCCTGCCGATGGGCGCTGGCCTGGCGGACGGCTACCTCGGAGTCGCGCTGTTCCTGGCCCAGCTTGCCAGGCTGACCGGAGTCGACCGGTACGCCGAGGTGGCGCGGCGTGCGGTGAGCCCGGCGCCGCGGCTGCTTGGCTCCCTGGCCGCCCGCCCTGACCTGCTCTCCGCGGTCGGCTGCGGACTGGCAGAGGGAATGAGCGGCATCAGTTACGGACTGACCAGGGTGGCCACCCTGCTGGACGATCCGGTGATCCTGGGCTGGGCCGGGGAGGCAACGGTCCTGACAGCTCAGGAGTGCCGCTTAGCCGAATCGCCGCCCGGCTGGTCCGATGGCAGTGCCGGCTGCCTGGCGGCGATGACCGCGGTGCGTTCCGAGGGCGGATTCACGGTGGCTGGCGACGCGGCCGGGATGTGTGCCGACCTTCTCACTGACCTGGTGGAGCGCACCGGCGGGCGGTGCGTGCCCGGCGGCGGCACGGTACCGGATGGTTTCGCCGCTGGCCCGGCCGGGATCGGCTGGGCGCTGACGCGGTTCGCCGCGGGCGGCGCGGGACAGCGGCACCTTGACGCCGGGCTCCGAGCGCTGCGGTGTGCCAGTGAGCTGGCCGCCCGAGCGGGCCATGCCGGGTCAGCGGGCTGGTGCTCGGGGACTGCAGGAGTGCTGACCGCAAGCGCCCGCCTCATGGATGGGTCGGAACGACGGTCGGCGGCGCTGGCCCTGGCCAGCCGGCCGCTGCTGCGGAATCTCAGCCTGTGCCACGGCGAGCTGGGGATAGCCGATTCGCTGAGCGTCCTGGCGGCCCAGCATCCGGGCGCCGTCCCGGCACCCGCGCGGCGGAAGATGGCCGGCCTCATCCTGGGAGCGGCCAGCCAGGGCTGCCTCGCCTGCGGGACCCCCGGGGGCATCGCCACGCCGGGCCTGCTCAGCGGGCTGGCCGGCATCGGCTACGGCTTGCTCCGGCTGGGTTTCGCGCAGCGAGTGCCATCCGCGCTCTTTCTCGAGCCCAGCGGCGATCACGCCGTCCAGCCCGATCCAGCCGCGGCGGCCGGGTCTTTCCCGGGCCAGGAAGGCCCGTCACGAAGGGAGTGATGAAAGCCGTGTCCAACGCAGACCTCAGCACTGACGGGATGGATTTCATCGCCGAGGCACGAGGGCAGCCAGGCCGGCCTGCCGGCCCGCCAAGGATTTCTTCCGCGAGCTTTGGGTTGCGCGCGGCCGTGCTGGCAGGCGCGGTCATCGTGGCTGCCATGCCAGTCTCGCCGGCGAGCGCGCATGCCAGGACGCGGACCGTGGCAAGCACTGTCATGCTCGGGACCCCGCTCAGCGGGCTGGCATCCGCCTCCGAGACGACCTGCTGCATGCCTCCGTGACGCGGGCCCAGGCGATAGACCCCGCACCCGTTCTGCGTCTACTGTCAGAAAATGGGGCTTCGCGCGTCGCTCATGGTGGGCAGGGACATGGAGTTCCGCGCGGTCGAGCAGGCCCTGGAGGCAGCCAGGGCTGGCCGCGGCAGCACGGTGTTCGTCGTCGGCGAGTCCGGGATCGGGAAGTCGCGCCTGGCCGCGGCGGCCAGGGACTCCGGCTTCGCCGCCGGGATGGAGATGCTGCGCGGCCGGGGCAGTTCCGTCGGGCCGATGGTCCCGTTCCGGTCGCTGACCGAGGCCCTGATGTCCCTGGTGCGCTCCGGCACCCCGGTCGATGTCGGTGAGCTAGGCCCGTACCTGCCGGTACTTGCCCGGTTAGTCCCTGACTGGGGTCCGCCGGCGGCGGAGGACGGCAATTCCCTGGTGGTGCTGGCCGAGGCGGTCTTGCGCCTGACAGGGCTGGTGGGCCAGAAGCACGGCAGCCTGCTGATCCTGGAGGACATGCAGGATTTTGACGCCGAGACGCTGGCGGTCGTTGAGTATCTCGCCGACAACGTCGCCCAGCAGCCCACGATGCTGCTTGGCACGCTCCGGGCCGATCAGAATCAGGCGCTGGACCTGGCCCAGTCGGCGGCTCAGCGGGGCTCAGCGGTCTTGCTCGAGCTGCAGCGGCTGGGCGAGTGCGGCGTGCGCCGGCTCGTCGCCTCGTGCCTGGACACTGACCCCGGGGACGTCCCCGACGCGGTGATCGAGCAGGTCTGGGCGGGCAGCGAGGGGGTGCCGCTGCTCGCCGAGGAGATCCTGAGCGGGATGGTCGCCGACCGGGTACTGCTGCGCGGCCCGGAGGGCTGGCGGGTGACCGGCCGGCCGCGAGCGAAGGTGCCCGCCACGCTCAGCCGCGCCATGACCGGGCGGCTGAGCATGATCGGAGCGGCCGGCCGGGAGGTCCTCTCGGTAGCCGCCGTCCTGGGCCGCCGGTTCCCGCTGACGGTCTTGCGGGAGGCCACCGGCATAGGCGAGCGCGACCTGCTGAGCCACCTGCATGCCGAGCCTGCCAGCCAGCTCGTCGCCCCGGATGACCAGACCCCCGACTGGTACGCCTTCCAGCACGGTCTCATCGTGGACGTCATCCTGGGGCAGCTCACCCCGGCCGAGCGAAGCCGGATCATCTCCAGGGTCACGGCGGCTGTCGAGACGGTCTATCCAGCGCTGCCGGGCGAGTGGTGCCAGGTATCGGCCGCTCTTCACCTGCAGGCCGGAAACCTCGCCCGCGCCGGGGCTCTCTTCGCCGAGGCGGGACGCCGGGCCCTCGCCCAGGGCGCGGCGAGTTCCGCGGTCACCCTGCTGGACCAGGCGCTGCGGCTGCTCGTGCACGAGGACGACGCACAAGCCCGCACCGACGCTTTCGCCTCCCTGCTCTACGCCCTGGCCGAAGCCGGGCTGGTGGAGCGGGCCGTCGCCTCCGCTGGCGAGCTCGACCAGGTCGCGGGCCTGCTGAGCCCCGGCGCGCGGGCGCACCTGCACACCAGGCTCGCCTGGGCCGCGGCCGTCGCCGGCCGGTCCAGGGACGGCCTGGAGCAGGTCGAGATCGCCAGGCGGCTGCTCGGGCCGGACGCGGCTAGCCGGGACACCGCGGCCATCGACGTCGTCGCGGCGCATCTCCTGCTTGATCTGCCGGGGCGTGACCAGCTGGAGACTGCCGGGGTGCTGGCCCGCCGGGCGGCCAGCGCGGCCGAGACCGCGCGGCTGCCGGTCGTCGCGTGCCGGGCCTGGCGGCTGCTGGGGGCGCTGAACGAGCTGAAAAACCCGGACTGGGCAACCGCCTGCCTGGAGCAGGCCAGGCGGACGGCGGTGCGCAACAACCTGCCGATCGAGGAGATCCACACGCTGATCAGGCTCGGCACTGACGACGCCCTCCGGCATGGCAGCCTCACACGGCTGGAACAGGCCCAGGCGAAGGCATCACAGTGCGGCGCCGTGACGGCCCGGTACCAGGCGGAGGTGTGCATCGCCCTGCAGCGCATCCTGCGGGGCGAGTTCGACGCCGCGGAGATCCTCATCGATCAGGCGCTGGCGTCCACGACGCGGCTGAGGCTGCTGGAGACCAGCCGCTTCGCGCTCCTGGTGCGCGCCGTGCTCGGCGCCCACCGGGGCCGGCGGAGCGACATGGACGCCGCGCTCGC
Source organism: uncultured Actinomycetota bacterium (assembly GCA_963725175.1). Classification (GTDB taxonomy): domain Bacteria; phylum Actinomycetota; class Actinomycetes; order Streptosporangiales; family Streptosporangiaceae; genus DASUBV01. The sequence goes on along the minus strand of CAVRXH010000006.1, from coordinate 6,951,554 downwards.
CGAGATGCGCCAGTGGGAGGGCGTTCTTCCCCAGCACGTCCCTCGCGTCCACGGCCTGGCACGCGCCTGGTGCGCCATCCTCGAGGAGGACCGTGACCGGGCGACTCAGGAGCTGGCGGCGGCGCTTGCGGCCGAGAAGAGATGCCCGACCATTTTCCAGCTCACCGAACGCTGGGGCCTGCGACTGTTCCTGCATGTGCTGGCCGGGACCGCGGACGCGTCAGTGCGTCAGGCCGTGTCCGGCCCTCCGGCCAGCCAGATTCAGTGGGACCGGCAGTTCGTGCTATTCGCCAGGGCGGTGCTGGCGGGCAGGGACGGCCAGGAGAAGCGGGCCGCCGAAGCCGTGGCACAGGCCGTGGCGGTGGGTGAGCTGTACCCCACGGCGCGTCACCTCGGACTGCGGCTGGTGAGCGAGGCCGCCGTCACCGATGGCTGGGGTGAGCCGGCCGAATGGCTGCGAGCCGCCGAAGATTACTTCCACATTCACGAGGTCCCGGCGGTGGCGAGCGCCTGCCGGGCGCTGATGCGCCGGGTGGGGGTGCCGGTCGGCCAGCATCGCCGGGGCGCGCAGGACATCCCGCCCGCGCTGCGCACCTCCAGGGTCACCGTTCGCGAGTACGAGATCCTCCAGCTCCTGGTGAAGCGCTTATCGAATCGCGAGATTGCCGCCCGGCTCCATCTGTCCCCCCGCACCGTGGAGAAGCACGTGGCCAGCCTGATCTCTAAGACCGGCCAGCGGGACCGCATCGCGCTGAGTGAGTTCGGGTCGGCCGTGCGCTGAAAATTGCGCCCGCATCCGGAAGCGATGTGGTGCAATGTCCTGCCTTCGACGACAGAAGGCAAGCAGACATGCGGAGGCGGCACATGTTCCACGTCTACGAAGTGTTTCTCATCATCAGCGGCATCGCGATGCTCGTCCTGGCGAGCCTCAGGACCGGCCAGTCGACGCCGCGGCGGATCTGGAGCGCCGTGCTCGGCGCCGCGTTCCTGGTCTACGGCCTCTATCTGCTGCTGTTCTTCACCGGGGGGCACTACTTCCTCTTCTTCTACGTCTTCATCCTGCCGATCCTGCTGATCGTCCGGTACTTCCGCGACCGCAAGGTCTACCAGGCGCGCCAGGCCGCGGCGGCCCGGCAGCCTGGCTACGGCCAGCCCGCCCCCGGCTACGGCCAGCCGGCCGGCGGCTACGGCCAGCCGACGAGCGGCCAGCCGCAGGATTCCGGCCAGTAAAACGTGCCGCGGCGCCCTTCGTAGACTGCCTTGAGCGGACGCGGGCGGCCGGCGGCTTTTGGCTGTTTCCTACAACTGGGGCCGGCTAGCGTGCGCTGCCCGGCACATGGCGCTGCCAGCCTCCAGGCGGCAGGGTGTTACTGCCGGGGCTGCCGTGCCGCGGCGCGCAGCATCGTTGGCCTACAGGAGGGCTCGGTCGGGTGTTCAGACGTGTCGTCATCGTCAACCGCGGTGAGGCCGCCATGCGGCTCATCCACGCCGTCCGCGAGCTGGCCGCGGAGACCGGCGCGCGGATCGAGACCGTCGCCCTGCACACCGATGCGGACCGCACGGCCACGTTCGTGCGCGAAGCCGATATCGCCTACGACCTCGGCCCGGCGTCGGCGCGCCCGTACCTGGACCTGAAGGCGCTGGAGCGCGCCCTGGTCGAGACAGGGGCGGACGCGGCGTGGGTCGGCTGGGGCTTCGTCGCGGAGGACCCGGCGTTCGCTGAGCTGTGCGAGCGGGTCGGCGTCACCTTCGTCGGGCCGAGCGCCGACGCGATGCGCAAGCTCGGCGACAAGATCGGCGCGAAGCTGATCGCCGAGGAGGTCGGCGTGCCGGTCGCGCCGTGGAGCCGCGGCGCGGTCGAGACGCTGGAGGCCGCCACGGCGGCGGCAGCCAAGATCGGCTACCCGCTGATGCTGAAGGCGACGGCGGGCGGCGGCGGGCGCGGCATCCGGGTGATCACCAGCGAGGCGGAGCTGGCCGACGCCTACGAGCGCACCAGCCAGGAGGCGGCGCGGGCCTTCGGCAGCGGCATCGTGTTCCTGGAACGGCTGGTCACCGGCGCCCGGCACGTCGAGGTCCAGGTGATCGCCGACGGCCAGGGCACGGCGTGGGCGCTCGGCGTCCGGGACTGCTCGGTGCAGCGGCGCAACCAGAAGATCATCGAGGAGTCCGCGTCGCCGGTGCTCCGCTCCGGAGCAGGTGACCGAGCTGAAGGCGTCGGCCGGGCGGCTGGCGGTCGCGGTCGGCTACCGCGGCGCGGCGACGGTGGAGTTCCTCTACCACCCGGGCGACAAGATGTTCGCCTTCCTTGAGGTCAACACCCGGCTCCAGGTCGAGCACCCGATCACCGAGTCGACCACCGGCTTCGACCTGGTCAAGGCCCAGCTGCATGTCGCCGCCGGCGGCAGGCTGGAGGGCGCGCCGCCGGCCGAGCGCGGGCACGCCATCGAGGCCCGGCTGAACGCCGAGGACCCCGACCGCGACTTCGCGCCCTCCCCCGGCCGGATCGCCCGGCTTGACCTGCCCGCCGGGCCGGGCATCCGGGTGGACACCGGGAGTCAGCGAGGGCGACACCATCCCGGCCGACTTCGACTCGATGATCGCCAAGATCATCGCCTACGGGCACGACCGCGACGAGGCGCTCGGCCGGCTGCGCCGCGCGATGGCGGAGACCACGGTCATCATCGAGGGCGGCGCCACGAACAAGAGCTTCGTGCTCGACCTGCTCGACCAGCCCGAGGTGATCGACGCCAGCGCGGACACCGGCTGGATCGACCGCGTCCGCGCGCAGGGCGGGCTGGTCTCGCACCGGCACTCCGCCGTCGCCCTGGCCGCGGCCGCCATCGAGGCCTACGAGGAAGAGGAACGGGCGGAGCAGCAGCGACTGCTGTCTACCGCGTTCGGCGGCCGCCCGCAGGTGCAGCACGAGAGCGGCCGGCCGCTGGACCTGAAACTGCGCGGCGCGAGCTACCGGGTGCGCGTCGCCAGGGTCGGCGCGCACCGGTTCCGGGTCGGCGTCGAGGCCGGCGAGGACGCCCGCACCGCCGACGTCGACCTGGACCGGTTCGACCGGCACACCGGGCAGATCATCGTCAACGGCTGCCGGTTACCGGCTGCTCACCGGCACCTACGGCCCGGTCCACCTGGTCGAGGTGGACGGCGTCGCGCACCGGGTCAGCCGCGACGAGGGCGGCGTGGTCCGCTCCCCCGCGCCCGCGCTGGTGGTCGCCACGCCGCTGGCGGTCGGCGCCGAGGTCGAGGCGGGCGCGCCGGTGCTGGTGCTGGAGAGCATGAAGATGGAGACGGTGCTGCGCGCGCCGTTCCGGGCGCGGCTGCAGGAATGCACGGTGTCGGTCGGCAGCCAGGTGGAGACCGGGGCGCCGCTGCTGCGGCTGGAGCCGCTGGCCGACGCCGGCGAGGAGGCCGCCGCCGATCCGGCCGCCGCGGCCGCCGAGCTGGACCTGCCCGCCGCGCCCGCGGCAGGTCCCGGTGCCGGCGAGCGGGCCAGGCGCGGCCAGGAGGACCTGCGCAGCCTGCTGCTCGGCTACGACGTGGACCCGCACGACGAGCGCCGGGTGCTGGACGACTACCTGGCCGCGCGGCAGGCCGCCGCCGCGGACGGCCAGCGGCCGCTGGCGCGAGGAGCTCGAGCCTGATCGACGTGTTCGCCGACCTGGCCGAGCTGAGCCGCAACCGGCCGGCGGGCGAGGACGGCAACGGCGACACGCCACGTGCACAGCGCCCGCGAGCTACTTCCACACCTACCTGCAGAGCCTGGACGTCGAGCGGGCCGGGCTGCCGGAGGCGTTCCAGGCCAAGCTCGGCCAAGGCGCTCGGGCACTACGGCGTCGACCAGCCTGGAGCGCTCGCCGGAGCTGGAGGCCGCGGTGTTCCGCATCTTCCTGGCCCAGCAGCGCGCGGCGGCCGACGCCACCGTCATCACCACGCTGCTGCGCGACTGGCTGCGGGAGTTCGCCGCCGGGCGAGGCGCTGCGCGAGCCCGCCGGCCTGGCCCTGGAACGGCTGGTCGCGGCCACCCAGGTCCGCTTCCCTGTCGTCTCCGACCTGGCCCGCGGCGTGGTGTTCGCCTGGTTCGGCCAGCCGCTGCTGCGCCGCAACCGCGCCCGCGTCTACGCCGACATCCGCAAGCACCTGCGTTACCTGGACGCGCACCCGGACGCGCCGGACCGCGCCGAGCGGATCGCCGTGATGGTGCGCAGCACCGAGCCGCTGGTGCGGCTGCTCGGCCAGCGGCTGGTCCGCGGCGACCGCGACAACACGCGTGATGCTGGAGGTGCTGACCAGGCGCTACTACGGCAACAAGGGCCTGGCCGGCGTCCGCGCGATCGAGGCGGCGGGCTGCCCGTTCGTGGTCGCCGAGCGGGCCGGGTCCCGGCTGGTGTCCGCCGCGGTGCAGCTTCGAGGCGCTGGGCGGCGCGCTGCGCGGCCTGGCCGGGCTGGCGGCGGCGACCGGCAGGACATCGACGCCGACATCTACCTCGCGTGGGAGCACGCAGCCCGCGGACTCCGACGCGATGGCGGCCGCGCTGGCGAGGTCATCGCGCGCACCCGCTGCCCGCCCAGGTCCGCCGGCTCACCACGACGGTGGCCGGCAGCGGCGGCGCGGTCATGCACCACCACTTCACGTTCCGGCCGTCGGCCGCCGGGATGGCCGAGGAACGGCTGATCCGCGGCCTGCACCCGTACATCGCGCAGCGGATGCAGCTGGAGCGGCTGCGCAAGTTCGACCTCACCCGGCTGCCGTCCTCCGACGAGGAGGTCTACCTGTTCCAGTGCGTGGCGCGGGAGAACCCGTCCGACGACCGGCTGGTCGCCTTCGCCCAGGTCCGCGACCTCACCGAGCTGCGCGAGCACGACGGCAGGCTGGTCGCGCTGCCGACCGCCGAGGACGCCATCGCCGCCTGCCTGGACTCGATCCGCCGCGCCCAGTCCCGGCGGCCGCCCAGCAAGCGCTTCAGCACCAACCGGATCGTCATCTACGTCTGGCCGGCGAGCGACATCACCCGCGCCGAGCTGGAGATGATCGCCGGCCGGGTGCTGCCGACCACCGCGGGCGCCGGGCTGGAGGAGATCCTGTTCATCGCGCGGCAGCGCGATCCGAGGACCGGGAAGCTGGCCAAGATCGCCGTGCGGATCGCCTTCGACGCCGCCGGCGGCGCCGAGCTGACCATCGGCGAGCCGTCGGACGAGCCGGTCGAGCCGCTGGACGACTACCGGCAGAAGGTGCTGCGCGCCAGCAGCCGCAACACCGTCTACCCGTACGAGCTGACCGGCCTGCTCGGCGAGTTCACCGAGCACGACCTGGACGAGCGGCACCAGCTCGTGCCCGTTTCACCGGCCGCGGGCCGCAACACCGCGGCGATCGTCGCGGGCGTGGTCAGCACGCCGACCGGCCGGCACCCGCAGGGCATCACCCGGGTGGTGCTGCTCGGCGACCCGACCAAGTCGCTCGGCGCGCTGTCCGAGCCCGAGTGCCGCCGGGTGATCGCCGCGCTGGACCTGGCCGAGCGGCTGCGGCGTGCCGCTGGAGTGGTACGCGCTGTCGGCGGGCGCCCGGATCTCGATGGACGTCCGGCACCGAGAACATGGACTGGGTCGCCGCCGCGCTCAAGCGGATCGTCGAGTTCACCCAGGACGGCGGCGAGATCAACATCGTCGTCGCGGGCATCAACGTCGGCGCGCAGCCGTACTGGAACGCCGAGGCGACCATGCTCATGCACACCAAGGGCATCCTGGTGATGACGCCGGACTCGGCGATGGTGCTCACCGGCAAGCAGTCGCTGGACTTCTCCGGCGGCGTGTCGGCCGAGGACAACTTCGGCATCGGCGGCTACGACCGGGTGATGGGCCCGAACGGGCAGGCGCAGTACTGGGCGCCGAACCTGGCCGCCGCGCGGGACGTGCTGATGGCGCACTACGACCACACCTACGTCGTGCCGGGCGAGGACGGCGCCGCGCCGCGGCCGGCGACCACCGACCCGGCGGACCGCGACGTCTCCGGCTACCCGCACGAGCTGGCCGGCAGCGACTTCGCCACGGTCGGCGAGATCTTCTCCGCCACGGCCAACCCCGACCGCAAGAAGCCGTTCGACATCCGCACCGTGATGCGCGCCCTGGCCGACCAGGATCACCCGGTGCTGGAGCGCTGGGCCGGGCATGGCCGACGCCGAGACCGCCGTGGTGCAGGACGTGCACCTCGGCGGCCATGCCGGTCTGCCTGCTGGGCATCGAGTCGCGGTCGGTGCCGCGGCGCGGCTTCCCGCCCACCGACGGCCCCGACACCTACACCGCAGGCACGCTGTTCCCGCGCTCGTCCAAGAAGGCCGCCCGGGCGATCAACGCGGCCAGCGGCAACCGGCCGCTGGTCGTGCTGGCCAACCTGTCCGGCTTCGACGGCTCGCCCGAGTCGATGCGCAAGCTCCAGCTGGAGTACGGCGCCGAGATCGGCCGGGCGATCGTGAACTTCCGCGGGCCGATCGTGTTCTGCGTCATCTCCCGGTACCACGGCGGCGCGTTCGTGGTCTTCTCCAAGGCGCTGAACCCGAACATGACCGTGCTCGCGCTGGAGGGCTCGTTCGCCTCGGTGCTCGGCGGCGCGCCCGCCGCCGCGGTGGTGTTCTCCGGCGACGTCAACGCGCGCACCGCGGCCGACCCGCGGGTGCGGGACCTGGAGGCCCGGGTCGCGGCCGCGGCAGGCACCGAGCGGGCCGCGCTGACCGCGGAGCTGGACGAGCTGCGCACCTCCGTCCGGGCGGAGAAGCTGGGCGAGGTGGCCACGGAGTTCGACCGGGTGCACAGCATCCAGCGCGCCGTGGAGGTCGGCTCGGTCGACGCGGTCATCCGCGCCGCCGAGCTGCGCCCCCGCATCATCGAGGCGATCACGTCGCGACCGCGCTAGCCTGCCCTCGGGCACCTGTGATCGTATGGGCTGCTCTGGCCAGATTTCTGGTGATGCGCGCCCTACTGTTGTCCCCGCATGCCGTGATCGCGGCCGGTCCCGGGCCGCAGCATGCTGCGAGCGGAGGCCGCTGGTGAGATTCCTGACGTCACGATCCCTGCTGCTGGCAGGCCTGGCCGTGCCGGGCGTCGCGCTGGCGGTGCTCGCGGCGGCCGGCATTCCGGCCGCCGCGGCGGCCCGTCCCGCGGTGGCACCGCAGGCCGCTCTCACCTGGCACACTCTGACGCTAGCCAACGGATGGAAGTCGGCCAGCACGGCGATGCTGAACACCGGCAAGCCGGCCTGGGCCATCCGCGACGGCGTGGTCTACCTGCGCGGTGCTGTCACCGACACGGTCACAGGGACATCGCTGTTCAGTCAGCTTCCCGTCGGGGCGCGACCCTCGCGCAACCTGTACATCGAGGTCTACACCAGCAACGACACCACCGGTGACCTGTTCATCGGCAGCGACGGGGAGATGGAGGCGTACTACGGCGAGGCCACCACCTTCACCTCGCTGGCCACCGTCTCCTTCCCGACCGCCGCCGTCGCCGCGCACCGGCTCACCCTGAAGAACGGCTGGCAGTCCAGCCAGTCCACGTACCAGACCGGCAATCCCTCTTACGCCGTCAGTCACGGCGCGGTCTACCTGTCCGGGTCCTTGCACGGCGGCAAGTCCAAGCTCGCGTTCGTGCTGCCCAGGGCCGCGCGGCCCGCGCACCTGATGAACATCTCGGTGTACACGATCGGCGGCAGCATCGGCTGGCTCACCATCAGGTCCACCGGCCAGGTGCGGATCGGCGGCGGGGGCTCGGCCGGCTACACCTCGCTGGCCACGATCTCCTTCCCCGTCGCCAGCACGAAGTGGCACCCCTTCAAGCTGATCGCCGACTGGCGCTCGGGGGCGAGCCGCTTCCGGACCGGCGCGCCGTCCTACGCGGTCGTCAACGGCGTGGTCTTCCTGGCCGGCTCGATGTACCAGTCGGCGGCCGGAACCATCGGCCTGTGGACCGACGTCCCGGCCGCCGCCCAGCCGAGGCACGTGCTGGAGATCAAGGCCTACATGCTGAACGGGGCCGTCGGGGCGGTCGCCATGACGACCCTCGGCCTGGTCAGCAGCCACCCGTTCAGCACCGCCCAGGCCTACACCTCGCTCGCCGGCATCTCCTACCCGCCCAGCTCCTGAGCCCTGTGGTCGGCCGGTCATGTCCGGCCGACCACAGGAATTCCCCCGGTCTCAAAGGCCGTGCTCGCCCAGCCAGCCGGCCAGGCGGCCCGCGCGGCTGACCGCGCGAAGCCGTCGTTCCGTCTGCTCCCTGACGGCGGCGGGAGCGACGATCAGCAGCCGGTCCCCCGCCAGCAGCCTGGTGGTGGGGCCGGGGACGAAGCCGCTCCCGTCGCGGACGATGAGGGCCAGGCTCGCCTGCGCGGGCAGCCGCAGCTCGAAGATCTCCACGCCGTGCAGCCGGGACCCGTCCGGGATCTCCGCCTGCAGCAGGTCGGCGTTCAGCTCGTCCAGCGGGGCTGCCTCGACGCTCACCTCCAGCGGCTCGGCCGGCGCCGTCACGCCCAGCCGCCTGGCCGCCCACGGCAGCGTCGGCGCCTGGAGCAGCGTGTTCACCGCCACCACGATGAACACGATGTCGAACAGCCGCGTCGCGCCGGGCACCCTGGCGTTGATCGGGATGGTGGCCAGCACGATCGGCACCGCGCCGCGCAGCCCGGCCCAGGACAGGAACGCCTGCTGCCGCCAGGGGATCCGCAGCGGCAGCACCGAGATCGCGACCGACAGCGGCCGGGCCAGCAGGGCCAGCACCGCCCCCGCCACCAGGGCGGGGATGATCTGCGCGGGCAGCCGGGGCGGCGAGGCGAGCAGTCCGAGCATGACGAACAGCCCGATCTGGGCCAGCCAGGCCATGCCCTCGGCGAAGCCGCGGATCGCCAGGCCGTGCGGCAGCCGCGCGTTGCCCAGCACCAGCGCGGACACGTACACCGCGAGCAGGCCGCTGGCGTGGGCGAGCGTCGCGACCCCGTAGCTGGCGACGATCAGCGCGAGGATCGCGATCGGGTACAGCCCGGAAGCCGGCAGCGCGATCCGCCGCAGCGCATAGGCACCGACAAGTCCGGCGGCCACCCCGATCGCCGCTCCCGCTGCCAGCTCGTAGACCGCCTCCCCGGCGATCACCGCCGGGGAGGGCGCATGGTGGCCAAGCATGCTGAGCAAGGTCACCGCGAGCACGGCGGGCGGGTCGTTCAGCCCCGACTCGGCTTCCAGCATCCCCGACAGCCGTGGCGGCAGCGGCAGCTTGCGCAGCACCGAGAAGACGGCGGCGGCGTCGGTAGGCGTGAGCACCGCGCCGAGCAGCAGCGCCTCCCGCCAGCCCAGGTGCAGCAGCCAGTGCGCCGGCCCCGCGACCACCAGGATGCTCACCACCACCCCGGCGGTGGCCAGGGCCAGCGCGGCCGGCGCCGCCTCCCTGACGTGCCGCCAGCTCGTGGTCAGGCCGCCCTCGGCCAGGATCACCACCAGCGCGCTGAGCCCCAGCGCCTGTGCCAGCCCGGCGTCGTCGAACCGCACGCCCAGGCCGGACTCGCCGACCGCCAGGCCAAGACCGAGGAAGAGCAGCAGGCCGGGCAGGCCGATGCCGTGCGCGAGCCTGGCCGCGACGATCGCGGCGAGCACCACCGCGGACCCCGCGAGCAGGATCAGGCCGAGATCGCTCGTCGTCACGGCCATCTCCGCATCCGTCGCCCCCGCCGGTCGCTGGCGTTCTCAGTCTGCCTGATCAGCTACCGGGAGCGGGTGATGCGCGCAGGCGAGCCCTGGCTGGCTGAGTCCGGTTAGGCGTGAGTGCGCGTCTGCACGGCAACTGGTGGGCGGCCCTGCTGGCCGGCCCTGGCGTGCGGTGCTGGCGTGCGGTCCTGGCGTGCGGTCCTGGCGTGCGGTCCTGACCGTACTGGCGGGCAGTCCTGGTCCGGTTGGGGCAGGCACACCTGGCCGAGGCATCCCGCAGCTGCCGGCCAAGTCCGGGTGCAGGGAGCGGCCGCGGGCCGGCGGCGGGTTCTCGCCGCAGTGACCATCGGCATGGCGCGTGACGTCTGCTCGGTCGAGTGGTCTCTGACCGCCTGGGACCACTGAAGACCATCAGGCTCAGCCGACTAGGGGGCGTGCCGGGGTGGGGTGGTGGTGTAGGTGCGTCCGGCGGGGGTTTGCCAGTGGAAGGTGCCGGGTGTGGTCTGGGTGAGTACCCAGTGGTGTTGCTGCTTGAGCCGGTGGTGTCGCCGGCAGAGGGGTCCGAGGTTGCAGGGGCAGGTGAGTCCGCCGCGGTGGTAGGGGGTGGTGTGGTCGAGGTCTCCTCTCCAGGCGGGCTGTCGGCAGCCGGGGAGCCGGCAGGTCTGGTCCCGGGCCTCGATGAGGTCCCGGATGGTGGCCGGGGGCCGGTAGGCGGGCGAGGCAGCAGTGTGCGCGCAGCCTGAGTCGGCGTCCTGGTCGGCGGCAGCCTGCCGGCGGATCTTTGCGGCGGCTTTGGCGGCCGCGCGGAGGATCGCGGCGCGGGTGCTGGTCCCGGCGAGCTCGGCGGCATTGATCTGGTCCAGGGCGGTGACCGGGATGGTGACCGAGACACGGCCGGTGATGCTGGCGGCCGGGCCGGCGAGCGGCAGCATCGGGCTGCCGGTTCGGTGGCTGCTGGCTTTCTCTGCCCGGTTGGCGGGGGTCAGGCGGCGGGTCACGGTGGCGGTCGTGATGGCGTGGCCGTGCTGATCGGTGAGGATGACGCGCCACCGGGTGCCGGGCGCGGTGCTGGCGAGGGCGCGGGCCTGGGTGGCGGTGACCGGCCCGATCCGCCCGAGCATGCCGGGCGCGGATGCGGACTCGGCGAAGGTGGCCCAGGACAGGGTCAGGTCCAGCATCCCGGCCCCCGGCCGTCCCTGGCCGCACGCGGTGCCGGTCCCGGTGGTGACATCGGGCGCACCGCTGGCGCCGGTGCCGACCGCAGCGGGCTGGTGCCGGTAGTGCCGGGGATCGACGGCCAGGCGGGTATCGGGCCGGTGTCGGGGAGGTCGAGCGGGTCCTCGCCGTAGCGGAGCCGGTCGTCGTCCTGTGGTTCGGGTGGCGGGTCAGCGTATCCGTCGTCCAGGTCGGGTGCGTCGGTATCGGTGAGCGGCGGCGCTTCCTCCCAGGGATAAGTCACGCTGCCGTCGTCACCGGGCAGTCTGTCCGCTGGCGTGCCGGGACTGGCCGGGGTGGCGCCGGGCGCGCCGGAGCCCGGCATGGCATCGCCGGGTGAGCTGGCGGGTACTGGGCCGACGCTCGGCGGCGCTACGGCAGGCGGCTCGGGACCCGGCGGCCCAGGATCTGGCGGGGCACCGCCGGGCGGGTCGGTGCCCGATGGTCTTGGCCCAGATGGCACGGAGGCCGGCGGCCCTGGATCGGGAGACCCCGAGGACGGTCTCGGCCTGGGCGGCCCGCTGGGGCGCTGCCCCCGGTGCGGCGGCCGGCTGCCGCGTGGTGGTCCGGGGTGCTGGCCGCCATCGGGTGGCGTGCTGGCCGGCCGGCCGTGGCGGGGCGGCGTGCTGCCGGGATGGCCATCGCCTGGCGAGCCGCCGGGCCCGCCGTCGCCTGGCAGGTCGTCGGGCGGCTGGTCGTCGTCTGCTGGTCCGCTGGGCTGGCCGCCGTCTGCGGGCGGGGGTATCGGGGGCAGGGTGCCCAGGAGCAGCCCGAGGAAGATGTGGGCGCGGAGCAGGTCCGTGCCGCCGCCGGCTCCGGAGGCTTTCAGGGCGCGGGCCAGGGCGGTGATCCGGGCCATCGCCGCCGCCGCGTGCGGAGCCGGAAGACTCGTCCCCGTCAGCGTCGCAGTCCCGTCATCATCGGGATACAGGCTCACCCGCGCCCGCCGCTCCGCCGCCCTACGGCGATCCTCCGCGCCCTCCGGGTCGGCGATGATCACCGCCCGGCGCAGGCGGGCACGGAGCTGCGCATAGGTCAGCTCCCCCGAGCCGGGCAGCACGTCGTTCTCAACACGGCGGGCGGTGTCCTCATCCAGCAGGCCGGTCGCCTCGATGATCAGCCGCGCCCGGTAAGCGTCGATCTGCCCCGCCGCCAGCGCCGCACCGGTACCCGGCAGCCGCCAGGTGAGGGTGACGGCCTGGCCGGTCCACCACTCGGCCGTGCCGGGTGACAGGGCCAGGGCCAGGCCCACCTGCGCGGCGGCGTCGGGGGTGACCGCAGCGGGGCGGCCGTCTTCCTCCAGCCCGGCCTTCTCGTTCCGGGCCGCGGACCGGGCGGCGATCTGCGCGATCGCGGCGAACTCCCGGGCCTGCGCCCACGCGGCGACCCGCCGCCACCCGGCCGCGACGGCCGGCAGGTCATAGTCACTGGCCTCAGCGGGATCGCGCTGGTCCAGCCAGGCGGCCAGGCCCGCGCTGCCCGGCAGGTACTCCGCCACCACATCGACTGGCAGGCCGCCCTCATCTGGAAGCAGGACGCCGCCAGGCCCGGCGCCGGCCGGATCCGGGCCGGGTGCCGGGCTGCCCGGCGAGACCGCCGCGCCGGCGGCCGCCTGGCCGCCCGCTGCCGTGGTGCCGCGCCTGGCGCCGGCCAGGCCCGGCAGCGTGCTCTCCGCGCCTGGCGTGCCCTTGGCCGCTGCGGCCAGGATCGCGTCCAGGTCCACGCCAAACGACCAGCACAACCCCCCGCCCACGCCAGGACCTTCGCCGTCGGCAGGCTCCGGGGTCAGCAGCCGCTCCGCGGGAACCGGCTCATCACCCGGCACCAGGACCAGCCCGCTCAGCTCGGCGTCTTCATCGAGCCAGCCGGGCTCGCAGGCCGGCTGGCTGTCGTCGGCCGGCTGTTCCTCGTTCGCGGGCTGCTGCGGCTGGTCGTCTGGCACCTGGTGTCACCTCCCGTCCCGCGGCCATTTCCTGCTATGGCTAACAGTATCGAGAGGGTCTGACAATCTGGCTTCAAGATCGACAACAAGTTCGATAATAGGAATCGCGCCCCGCCCAGACGACACGAGTCCATTGGCCTGCCCATGATCGCCGACGGTCAGAAAGCATCAGGCAGGAGTAACAGTCACGCGCCAGCCTGGTGATCACCGAACCCGGCAGCCCTGCACCGGACGGCGCCGACCGCTGTCAGGCCTCCGGGTCGTCCTCGTCGCGGCGGCTCGCCGCGCCGCCTGCGTCGGTGGGCCTGGCCCGCTCGGCGGCGCTGCTCTCCCTCCCGGCGGCAGGTGCCCTCCGCCGCCGCCTCGCTACGCCAGGTGCCCCTACCCGCCCCCGCTGCGGTCACGATTCCCGGCGCGGTGACACAGCCAAGCGCGATGAATATCCCGCCGATCGGCGGGCAGGGATGGGGAACGCGGCCGGGAGGCCGTGGCTACTACTGACCCGGAGGCACACCAGATGAGCCCGACCTGGAGGCAAGGCGACTGGCGGTCCCGCAGCGCCTGCCTGTCGGCCGATCCTGAGCTTTTCTTCCCGATCTCGATGACCGCGGCCTCATCGCGGCAGATCGCCCGTGCTCAGGCATATTGCGCGAACTGCTCAGTCCGCCAGGAATGCATGCGCTTCGCCCTCGATCATCCCGACATGCAGGGCATCTGGGGCGGGACGACCGATGATGAGCGCCGGAAGAAGCGGCGCAACCGGGCGCGCAGCGCCCGGCGCAGGGCCACGGCCGCCTAGCCGGGCCAGGCCTGCCGCAGGCCTCCGCTACGGACAGTGAGGTTTGTCTCAGTCCGCAGCATCGCGGGCAGCACGAGGCGCGGCATAAAATGATCTTGCCAGATGACGCCCTGGCGCGGAGGCAGCGTCTCCCGAACCGTCGCACTGCTGCGGCTGATGGCTTCTGAGATCGGATAACACCGACTGAGGAGCCTGCCCGCATGCCCGAAGCGCCCGGCCGTCTCGTCGTCCCGCCGCTGTCCCGGCCCGCCGCCCAGGCCACGGTCGCCGCACCGCCCGCCCGCCGGATCCTGCCCCGTCCTGACCGCAGGGAGATCGCCGCTATCTTCGCTGGCGGCGCGCTCGGGACGCTGCTGCGCGCCGGGCTGAGCGAGGCCTTCCCGCAGCCGACCACGTCCTGGCCGTGGCCCACCTTCGCGGTCAACATCGTCGCGGCATTCCTGCTCGGCTATGTCGTCACCCGGCTGCAGGAGCGGCTCCCGCTGTCCAGCTACCGCCGGCCGCTGCTCGGCACCGGGCTGTGCGGCGGGCTGTCCACCTTCGCCACGATGCAGGTCGAGATCCTCAAGATGCTCAGCGCCCACGCGTTCGGCCTGGCCGCCGGGTACGCCGCCGCGAGCATCGTCGCCGGGTACGCGGCCATTCACCTGGCCACCGCGCTGGTCCGCCGGGTCCGGGTGCGGCCATGAGCCTGCTGCTGTGGACCGCGGTCGCCCTGATCGGCGGGGCAGGCTCGGTCATCCGGTTCCTGGCCGACGGCGTGCTGTCAGCGGCCGGCCGCGGCTTCCCGGTCGGGACCACGGCGGTCAACATCTCCGGCGCGCTGATCCTGGGCCTCCTGGCCGGGCTGACCCTCAGCCATGACCAGGCGCTGCTGGCCGGCACCGCGGCCGTGGGCTCGTATACGACCTTCTCCACCTGGATGCTGGAGGCGCAGCGGCTGGGCGAGGAGCGCCAGTACCGCACGGTGATCATCAGCGTGGCCGGCAGCCTCGTCCTCGGCGTGGCCGCCGCCGCGCTCGGCCGCCTGATCGGAACGCGGCTGTGAACCTGGACTGCCTCAAGCTCACCAGTTACTTCGGGGAGCGGCAGCGCACCGGGAACATGCTCGCGGCTGATGCGCTGCTCGGCCTCTACGGGCGGCACGAGGTCGCGGCCAGCATCCTGCTGCGCGGCACCGAGGGCTTCGGGATCCGGCAGCACCTGCGTACCGACCGCTCGCTGACGCTGTCGGATGACCTGCCGCTGATCGCGGTCGCCGTCGACACCCGGCCACGCATCGAGGCGCTGCTGCCCGAGGCCGCGCGCGTCACCGGCAGCGGCCTGGTCACCCTGGAACGGGCCCGGATGCTGACCGGCGACCTCAGCCATGCCGCCGTTCCCCCTGACCTGCCCGCGACCACGAAGCTGACCATTTACCTGGGCCGCACCGAGCGGGTGTTCCGGGTGCCCGCGTTCGTCGCCGTCTGCGACCTGCTGCGCCGCCGGGGCATCGCCGGGGCCACGGTGCTGCTCGGCGTGGACGGGACCGCGCACGGCCAGCGCCAGCGGGCCGCGTTCTTCAGCCGTAACGCGCAGACCCCCGTGATGGTCAGCTCGGTCGGCTCCGGCGAGCAGATCGGCCGGGTCCTGCCGGAGCTGGCCGGCCTGCTGCATCATCCGCTGCTGACCCTGGAGCGGGTGCGCATCTGCAAGCGCGACGGGGAGCGCCTGGGCTCGCCCGCCGGCGGGCCGGAGGCCGGGGAGCACGGCATGCGGCCGTGGCACAAGCTCATGGTGTACACCTCCGAGACCGCCCTGCACGACGGCGAGCCCATCCACCGCGCCATCGTCAGCCGCCTGCGGGCCGCCGGGATCAGCGGCGCTACCACCCAGCGCGGCATCTGGGGATTCCACGGCGACCACCAGCCGCACGGCGACCGGCTGCTGCAGCTCGGCCGCCGCGTCCCCGCCGTCACCATCGTGATCGACAGCGCCGGGCGGATCGCCACCGCGTTCTCGGTCATCGACGAGCTCACCAGTGAGCAAGGCCTGGTCACCAGCGAGACCGTGCCCGCCATCCGGGCCGGCACGATCTCGCCCGCCTGAGCCGGGCCCGGCGCGGCCCAGCCCAGCGCGGCGCTACTCGTCGACCGCGTTGGCGTCGGCTGCCAGCACCGCGCTGACGAAGTCGAGGTCCGACAGCGCGGCGGCCAGCTCGTTCACCGGCTGGCGGCCGTGCACGTGCAGCGTCATCTCGATCGTGGCCGGCTTTCCGTCGGGACTGTCGCCGCCGCCCGAGGTCCCCCGGCGCCCGCCGACCACCTCGGTGGAGACGTCATCGATGGCGAACCCCCGCTCGGTCGCCTCGCGGAGGACCTCACGCAGCAGGCCGTGACCGTCGGGGTAGCGGACGCGCAAGGCGGAGATGGCGGTCGCCGACCTCGGCAGCCGCCGCGTCACCGCCGACAGGACCACCGCGATGAACAGGTACGCCACCGTGGCCAGGGCCGCCAGCACGAGCAGCCCGGCGCCGGCCGCCGCCCCGATGGCCGCGGTGACCCAGATGGCCGCCGCCGTCGTCAGCCCGCGCACCGAGTCGCGCCGCACGAAGATCAGCCCCGCGCCGAGGAACCCGACTCCCGTGACGATCTGCGCGGCCACCCGCGACGGGTCGAGCACCACCAGCCTGGGCTCCAGGACGTCGGTGAAGCCGTACTTGCTGATCAGCACGAACAGCGCGGCGCCGACGCCGACCAGGGTGTGCGTCCGCAGGCCCGCGTCCTTCTGCCGGATCTCGCGTTCGAGGCCGATGACGGCCGACAGCGCCAGGGCGAGGCCAAGCTCGCCGGCCTGCCGCCACCCCTGGCCGTTGAGCGTGTTCGCGACCGGGCGCACGGCCGCCGCGACGTGGACTATCTCCATGCCGGCCTCCTTCGCCGGGCCCGCCAGCTGCCCGCGACCACGGCATCCATTCCAGGAGCGGCCATGCCGGGCGTGGCCGGGTATGTCGCACTTTACCCGGTAGCCTCGGCGAAGCAGGACCAGCGCACTACTTACTGATCAGGGGCCAGCGCACCGCGGAGGAGGCGGCGTGACCACGATCCGGCTTGACCTCACCCGAGGGCAGATCCTGGGGTTCCGGCGGCACGCGGGCGGGCTCGGCGAGCGGCTGCCGGCCGGGCCGGACTCGCTGCGGCGCGCCGCGTGGGCCGGGCTGCAGGACAGCATGCCCAGGGCCGCGCTGCTGTCGATCCACGCGCGCGTCGCCGAAACCGGCCCGTCGGCCTGGGAAGACCCCTCGCTGGTCCAGGTCTGGGGCCCGCGGTACAGCGTCTTCGCGGTCGCCGCGCGCGACCTCGCCGTCTTCACCCTCGGGACGCTGCCCGACGACGCCAAGGGCCGGCAGCGGGCGGCCGATCTGGCGGCCCGGCTGGATTCCTTCCTCGGCGGGGCCGGATGTCCTGCAACGAGGCCGGCCGGGCGCTCGGCGTGCACCCCAACAGCTTCCGGTACGCGGCGGCGACCGGTACGGTGCTGATCCGCTGGGACGGCGCGCGGCGGCCGGAGATCTGGACGGTGCCGCCGCCAGAAACCGGGCCGCGCGAGGCCCGCCTGGAGCTCGCCCGCCGCTACCTGCACAGCTACGGCCCCGCCACGCCGGCGTCGTTCGGCGCCTGGGCCGGGATCGGCCCGCGGCCCGCGGCGGCGGCGTTCCAGGCGCTCGGTGCCTCGCTGCTGCCGGTGCGCACGCCGGCCGGCGAGGCGTGGATCCTGGCGGAGGACGAGGCGGCCTTCCTGGCCGGCCCGCGGCAGGCCGCGCCAGCCCGGCTGCTGCCCAGCGGCGACGCCTACTTCCTGCTCCAGGGAGCCGACCGCGAGCTGCTGGTTCCCGACCCCGCCCAGCGCGGCGAGCTGTGGACGCCGCGCGTCTGGCCCGGCGCCGTCCTGGCCAGCGAGGAAATCGCCGGAACGTGGCGGCGCGCCGGCCCGGTCCTGACCATCCGGGCCTGGCGGCGGCTGTCGGCCGCGGAACGCGAGGCGGTCGAGGCGGAAGCGGCGTCCCTGCCGCTCCCCGGCATCGCCGGGCCGGTCACCGTCCGCTGGGACGCCTGAAACGGGAACGCCTGAAACGGGAACGGCGGTCATGGGCGGCTCGTCCTAGACTGCCCGTCATGCCGACCCGAGCCGAGATCGTGACGTTCGACGACGCTCCGCCGCCGCCCGGCGCCAGTGCCTGGCTGCCCGGCGTCACGCCGGCGACGGGCATCGCCGTCGTGGCACCGGACCCCGGCTGGCCGCGGGTCTACGCCGGCCTGGCCGGGCGGATCCGGGCCGCGCTCGGCTGGCGGGCGCTGCAGCTCGACCACGTGGGCTCGACCGCGGTCCCCGGCCTGGCGGCCAAGCCCGTGATCGACATCGACCTGACCGTCGCCGACCCCGGCCGCGAGCCCGACTACGTGCCCGCGCTGGAGGCCGCCGGGTTCACGCTGGCGATCCGCGAGCCCTGGTGGTACGGCCACCGGGTACTGCGCGCCGCGGGCCGCCCGCGCTGCAACATCCACGTCTTCGGCTTCGACAGCCCCGAGCCGGTCCGGCACCGGATCTTCCGGGACTGGCTGCGCGGCAACCCGGCCGACCTGGACCGCTACGCCGCCGCCAAGCACCAGGCCGCCGCCGACGCCAACGCGGGCGGCGAGCACGTCATGCAGTACAACGCGCGCAAGCAGCAGGTCGTCCGCGACATCTACCGCCGCGCGTTCCTCGCCTCCGGCCTGCTTGAGGTCCCGGTTCCGCCGGAATAACGGCGCCGGCCGAGCCGACCGTCCCGGCCTATAGGATCATGCCCCGCTTGACCGGCTTCTCCGCTGCCCATAAGTTCCTCGGCGGAAAGGCGGTGCACATGTCATCAGGGGTGGGGAATACGCCTAAGCCGGGGCGCT
This sequence comes from uncultured Actinomycetota bacterium, assembly GCA_963725175.1. Taxonomy (GTDB): domain Bacteria; phylum Actinomycetota; class Actinomycetes; order Streptosporangiales; family Streptosporangiaceae; genus DASUBV01. The sequence continues at coordinate 6,932,984 of CAVRXH010000006.1, read as the reverse complement.
GGAGAAAAAGAATACTGATCGGTTCCGGCGCGGTTGTCGTGGTGATAATCGCGCTCATCGTCATCGGCCTCGTGGCGGGACCCCCGGCGGCCGCCGGGCATCATCATCACCGGCCGACAGCGACCGGGCTGGTCCGGCTGCGGTACGGCCAGCGGGCGCGCCTGTCGCCGTCGTGGACCCAGGATGGCATCGTGTCCGCGACCGTCTACTCGTTCCGGCTGCCGTTCAAGTCGCAGACGATGAACAAGCCCGACGCGGGCGACCAGTTCGCGCTCGGCGCGGTGCAGGTGTGCGCGGGACCGCATGGCGCCAGTACCTCCTCGGAGCTCGTGCCGTTCCCGTTCGCGCTGGTGTACCCGCACAGCCAGACCACCGGCGCGCTGGACGCGCCCGACGCCGCCAGGGAGCCCGACCTCGGCAACGCGCCCAGCACGCTGCATCCTCACCAGTGCGTGCGCGGCTACGTGACCTTCGAGTACGCCAGGAAGGTCAAGCCGCTGTCCGTTGGCTGGGGCAGTCCGGATCAGCCGGCCTACGAATGGTCGGCCTCGGGCTGACGCGCGCTGGCCGGGCTGGCCGTGCGCGGTGCACGGCCAGCCCGGCCAGCGGGACTAGCTACCTGGCCAGCTTCACCGACCCGGTGACCGTGCCGGTCGCCGGGTCGAAGGTGACCTGGTGGCCGGTCAGGTCCACCGCGGTGCACTGCGACGCGGTGGCGAGGCAGCTCACCGACTCCAGGCCGCCCGCGTGGTCGACCAGCGTCACGCCGGCCGCGCCGACCGTCCCGGTCGTCGGGTCGAAGGTCACCTCGTTGCCGCTGCCGTCGACGGCGGTGCACTGGTCAGCCGACGGGCAGGACACCGACGTCATCAACCCGAGGCCGCCCGGCACGCTGTCGCCTTCCAGCGGCGCCAGGCCGGCCGCGTTCGCCGTCCCGGTGGCCGGGTCGAAGGTCAGCTCGTTGCCGCTGCCGTCCACCACGGTGCACTGGCCGGCGGACGGGCAGGACACCGAGGACACGCCGTTGACGGTGGCGCTGTCCAGCGAGGTCACCCCGGCCGGGCCGACCGCGCCGGTGGCCGGGTTGAAGGTCACCTCGGTGTCCCCGTTGTTGCCGCCGCCGCCCGCGGCGGTGCACTGCGTGGCCGTGGGGCAGGAGACGGCGCCGAGGTAGGTGAACGGATCGACGGCGGTCACGCCCGCCGCGTTCACCCGGTGCGTCACCGGGTTGAAGGTGACCTCGTTGCCCTTGCCGTCCACGGCGGTGCACTGGGTGGCGGAGACGCAGGCCAGGGCCGTCGGCTCGTTGCCGGCATCGACCGGCCACCTGCTCAGGCCGAGGAACGGCCCGTGCACCGGGTCGAAGGTCAGCTCGGTGCCGCCGGAGTCCAGCGCCGTGCACCGGGTCCCGCCCGGCGGGCAGGAGACGGAGACCAGCGAGTTACCCGGATCGATCCCGGCTGGCCCGGGCGAGCCGGAGCCGGCCGGGCTGAAGGTCACCTCGCGGCCGAAGTTGTCCACCGAGGTGCAGCGGGCCGCGGACGCGCACGACACCGAGGTCAGGCTGGCCGGGGCGGCGGGGAAGGACGCCGCCGCCGGGTGGCCGGCCGAGCCCGGGCCGGGGTGGCTGACCGTGACGGCGCGAGCCGCCGCGGCCTGCCCGGCCTGGCCGTGAGCGCCGCCGGTGCCGCCGACCGGGGTGATCCGGTACATCACGGTGCCGGTCGCCGGGACCGTGGCGCTGATCGCGCCAGTGGTCGTGCTGGCCTGGCCCGTCCACAGGTCCTGCACCCGGTAGCTGGCCGCCGCCGGCAGCCCGGCCGCCGCGGCGGTCGTGCTCATCGTCGCCGCGTCGGTGGTGCTCTCGTTGAACAGGGTCACGGCCACCGACCCGTCGGACAGCGGCTTGGTCATGATCAGGTGCGTCCCGTCGAAGGTGCCGACGATCTGCGCGGGCGCGCCCAGCCTGTCCTGGTCCACGGCGATGACCCGCCGGTTCCCGAAGACCGAGACGTCCGTCGCGAGCTGCGCGGGCGTGGCCGGGGTGGTGTCCGGGCCGCAGTTGGCCGGGCACAGGTTGGTCGCCATCAGCAGCGGGTCGGCCATCTCGGAGAACATCGACATCTCCGACTGGTCCTCGGCCAGCGTGAGCGAGCCGTTGCCGACCTCCATCGCGTCGGGGTCGATCCAGTGCCCCGGCCCGGTCAGCGCGTCGTAGGTCTGCGCGTCGGCGTTGATGATCCCGATCACGCTGCCGGCCGCGTGCCGTCCGGTCGCGGTGAAGTTGGCGTTGGCGTCGCCGGTCGGCCGGTCGAGCTGGGCCATCGGGAAGGCCCAGTCCTGCGAGTCGACCGTGGCCGCGCCGGCGACGCTGACCACGATCGGGCGGCCGGTGGCGTGGATCGCGCTGGCGAGCGCCGAGTACATCTTGATCTGGGTCGTCTCTTGGTTCGTGTCGTAGGCCGGGTTAGTGGCGAACGTCGGCCCGCCGAAGCCCTGGTTACCAGGCGCGGCGTCGATGCCGGTGTAGCCGGCCGGCGCGTTGCTCGCGGGCGGCACCAGCGAGTCGCCGCAGCCCCAGTCGAGCTTCACGTAGTTCACGCCCCAGGAGGCGAGGGCGGCGGCGTCGGTCTTGTCGAAGCCGTAGCTGCCGGGGATCTCCTCGCAGTTCCAGTTGTTCGAGGCGTCCAGGTACAGGCCGAGCTTCAGGCCGAGCGCGTGCAGCCGGTCGCCGACCAGCGCGAACCCGTCGTTGGCGCACGGGCGGCTGGGCGGGAAGGCGTAGGAGTTGACGAAGAGCTGCCCGTCGGGAAGCCGCCCGTTGACGACCCCGCAGGTCTCGGGGTCCTGCGGCACCGGGGCGGTCACGCCGAAGGTGTTCGGGCTGCCCAGGCCCTCCAGGTCGTCATAGCAGCCGTCGCTGTTGACGTAGCTGTAGCCGTCGGCCTCCAGGCCGGAGTCGTGGATGAACTTGGCGACCGCCTCCATGTTCTGCGCGCCGTTGTCGCAGGCGTAGGCGTTGTAGCTGTTCCAGCCCATCGGCGGCGTGCTGGCCAGGGCGGTGCCCGTCTGGCTGCTGGCGCTGACGGCCGCGGTCGCGGCCCGGCTGCTGGTGCCGTGGCTGGCGGCCGCGGCGGTCATGGGCGCCGCGATCGCGACCGCGACCCCGGCAACGGTGATGATGGGCAGCCAGGTGGATCTGCGCATCTGGAACTCCTCTCCGCTCAGCTGAGCGAGCGGTCGTGCATGGTTGGGCCTATTGCGGATTTACGGAGGTCGCGCCGGGCAGCTCGCGCCCGAGCGCCGCCAGGTTGCGCGGGAAGTGACAGGCGACCTGCCGGCCGGGAAACAGCTCGGTCAGGACGGGGTGCTCGGTCTCGCAGCGGGACTGGGCGACCGGGCAGCGCGGGTGGAACGGGCAGCCGGATGGCTTGTCGATCGGGTTCGGCACGTCGCCGGTCAGCACGATCCGCTCGCGGGGCGGGCGGTCCTCGTCGTCCAGCTCGGGAACCGCCGACAGCAGCGCCTCGGTGTAGGGGTGCAGCGGGCTCGCGTACAGGGCGCCGGCGTCGGCCAGCTCGATCATCTCGCCGAGGTACATGACGCCGACCCGGTCGGACACGTGCTGCACGACGCCGAGGTCGTGGGCGATGAACAGGTAGGTCAGGTTCAGGTCCCGCTGCAGGTCGGCGAGCAGGTTGAGCACCTGAGCCTGGATCGACACGTCGAGCGCCGAGACCGGCTCGTCGGCCACCAGCAGCGCCGGGTTGAGCGCCAGCGCGCGGGCGATGCCGATCCGCTGCCGCTGGCCGCCGGAGAACTCGTGCGGATAGCGGGTCGCGAACGACGGGTCGAGCCGGACCAGGTCGAACAGCTCCGCGACCCGGCGCTGGATCGCCTTCTCGCCGCCGGCCGAGTGCACCCGCAGCGGCTCGGCCACGATGTCGCCGACCCGGCGCCGCGGGTTCAGCGACGCGTACGGGTCCTGGAAGATCATCTGGAGCTGGCGGCGGACCGGCCGCAGCCGGCGCCGGGACAGCCGGGTGATGTCCTGGCCCTGGAACCGCACCTGGCCGCCGGTCAGGTCGGTGAGCCGGACGATGCACCGGCCGAGCGTCGACTTGCCGCAGCCGGACTCGCCGACGATGCCGAGGGTCTCCCCCGCCCGCACCTCGAAGGACACGCCGTCCACCGCACGGACCTGCGCCCGGTGGCCGCCGGACCGCTGCGGGAACTGCTTGACCACGTTCCGCACAGCCAGGATGGGCTCGCTGCCCGGGACGGGCTCGCCGCCGGTCATCCGCCGCTCCTTCCGCCGGCCGCCGGCGGCGCCTGCCTGGCGCTGCGGCGGCGCTCCGCCCGATCCTCGACGGGCAGCCAGCACGCGTCGAGATGCCCGCCGGTCCCGGCCAGGGGCGGCAGCTGCGCGCAGGCGTCGTGCCGGTGCGCGCAGCGCGGCGCGAACGGGCAGCCGGGATCCGGGTTGAGCGGCGAGGCGGGCGAGCCGGGGATGGTGGCCAGGCGGCCGCGGGCGTCGCCGAGCCTCGGCACCGCGTCCAGCAGGCCCCAGGTGTAGGGGTGGGCCGGCTGCCGGATGATCTCCCGCTTCCGCCCCGACTCCACGGCCCGCCCCGCGTACATGACGACGACCCGGTCGGCCAGCTCGGAGATCACGCCCATGTTGTGCGTGATGAGCACGATGGCCGAGCCGTGCCGCTCGCGCAGCCGCCGCATCAGGTCCAGGATCTGCGCCTGGATCGTCACGTCCAGGGCCGTGGTCGGCTCGTCCGCGATGAGCAGGCTCGGGTTGCAGGACAGCGCCATGGCGATCATCGCCCGCTGCCGCATGCCGCCGGAGAACTCGTGCGGGTAGTTGTCCACCCGGCGGCGCGGGTCGGGTATCCCGACCTCCTCCAGCAGCTCGATGGCCCGGTCGCGGGCCGCCCGCCTGGACATGTCGTTGTGCGCCCTGAGCTGCTCGGCGATCTGCCAGCCGATCGTGTACACGGGGGTCAGCGAGGTCATCGGGTCCTGGAAGATCATCGCGATCTGCCGGCCGCGGATCTTCGCCAGCTCCGCGTCGCTCAGGCCGATCAGGTCCTGGCCGTTGAACCTGGCCCGCCCGCTGATCTCCGCGTTCCTGTCCTTGACCAGGCCCAGCACCGAGTACATCGACACGCTCTTGCCGGACCCTGACTCGCCGACGATGCCGAGCACCTCGCCCGGCTCCACCCGCAGCGACAGCCCGTTGACGGCGTGCACAAGCCCGCCCCTGGTCTTGAACCGGACGGTCAGGTCCTCGACCTCCAGCACCGGGCCGCCCGCGCTATCCACGGCGCACCCGCGGGTCCAGCCAGGCGTACACGACGTCCACGGCGGCGTTGGCCACCACGACGAAGAACGAGGCGTAGATGACGCAGGCCATGATCACCGGCAAGTCCAGGTTCTGCAGCGAGGTCCAGGTGAGCATGCCGATGCCCGGCAGCCCGAACACCACCTCGGTGAGCAGCGCCGAGCCGCCCACCAGCGAGCCGAAGTCCAGGCCGAACAGCGAGACGATCTGCATCAGCGAGCAGCGGAACGCGTGCCGCCACAGGATGCGCCGCTCGGAAAGACCCTTGGCCCGCGCGGTGCGGACGTAGTCCTCGTCCAGGGCGGTGATCAGCTCGCCGCGCAGCACCCTGCCGTAAATGCCGGCGTAAAGCGCCGCCAGCGTCAGCCACGGGAACAGCAGGTGCAGCGCCCACTGCAGCGGGTGCGCGAGGCCGACATAGCCGAGCGGCGGCACCCAGGAGAACACGCTGGAGTGCAGCCTGCTCTGGGTGATCAGGTTGACCATCTCGCCCAGCCAGTAGGCGGGGATGGAGATCGCCGCGATGCCCACGGTCATCACCGTGGGGTCGATCGCCGAGCCGCGCCGGCTCGCGGCCAGCACGCCGCTGAGGATGCCGAAGATCAGCCAGAGCACCGCCGCGCCGGTGACCAGCGACAGCGTCACCGGGGCTGCCTGGAGGATCTCCGGGACGACCTTCTGGCCGACGTTCACGTAAGACGTGAGATCCCGCGTGATGAACAGCTGCTTCATCATCAGCAGGTAGCGCACCGGGATCGGCCTGTTGAGCCCGAACGCCTGGCGTACCTGAGCCAGGACCGCCGGGCTGGCCCCGCGTCCGGCGATCCGGGCGGCGGGATCGACGCCCGGCGTGGCGAAGAAGATCAGGAAGACCAGGACGCTGATGGCGAACAGCACCAGGACGGTGGCGGCCAGCCGCTTGAGGATAAACGCGACCATGTCACACCGAGCCCCGCAGCCTGGCCCGCGGGTCGAGCGCGTCGCGCACAGAGTCGCCGAGCAGGTTGAACGCGACGGCGGTGATGACCAGCATGACGCCGGGCGCGATGGCCACCGCCGGGCGGTTGTAGAGCAGGCTCATGCCGTCGTTGATGATCGTCCCCCAGCTCGCCTGCGGCGGCTGGACGCCGATGGACAGGAACGACAGCGCGGACTCGGTCAGCATGTTCAGCGCGATCATCAGCGGCAGGAACACGATCACGGCCGGCATGGTGTTGGGCAGGATCTCCTTGCGGATGATCCGCCAGTCGGGCGCGCCGACGCCGACCGCGGCCTGGATGAACTCCCGTTCCTTGAGCGACAGCACCTGGCCGCGCAGCGGCCGGGCCACGTAGGGCACGTAGATCACCGCGATGATCAGGATCGGCAGCATCAGGCTGGACGCGCCGATCTGGATCGGGCCCAGGTGCAGGCCGCTGGTCAGCAGGACCACCGCCAGCGAGATGGCCAGCAGGTAGATCGGGAACGCCCAGACGATGTCGAACAGCCGGGACAGCACCCAGTCCACGACCCCGCCGAAGTAGCCGGCGATCAGCCCGAGCGCGGCGGCGATCACGCAGCAGATGACCGCGGACACCGTGCCGATCAGCAGCGTGTTGCGGCCGCCGTACAGCAGCCGGGCCATCACGTCGCGGCCCTGCTGGTCCGCGCCGAGGAAGTAGTGGCTGAAGTGCCACGTCGGCCCGATCGGCGCGGAGCCCAGGCCGAGGCCCGAGTGGTTGGGCTCCAGCACCGGGACCCGCTTGCCGCTGATGATCGTGGTGCCGAGCACGTTGGACTGGAACGGGTGGGTGTGCGCGATGTACCGCGCGTACAGCGGCGCCATCAGGCACACGGCCAGGATGAGCAGCAGGACCACCACCGAACCCACGGCCGCGCGGTCCCTGGCGATCTGGCGCAGTGCCTGCCGCCAGGGCCCGCGGGAGGCCGGCCGCGGGGGCGCGGCGGCGTCCGGGCTGGTCGCGGCCCCCTGGAGGGCGGCGGCGTCGGTCAACGTCCGGCCACCTTTCAGTGCACCTGAAGCTGATCGACGAGCATGTAGTACTGCAGGCTGAACTGGTAGTTGCGGATCCGCTGGGAGACGAAGTCGACCAGCCGCGGGGTGATCAGCGGCGCCAGCGGCGACTGCTGCATCATCTCCTTGTCGATCTGGGTCCACAGCGCGTTCGCGGCGGTCGGGTTGCTGATGGCCTCGGCGTTCGCGGTGGCCATCTGGCTGTCGATGGACTTGTTGCAGTAACCGGCGATGTTGATCGAGCTGTCGCTGCCGGGGTGGAACGAGGCGCAGGACAGCAGCACCTGGAGGAAGTCGGCCGCCGTCGGGTAGTCCTGGTACCACTGGGACAGGCTGATCTGCACGTGGTTGTGCGTGTTCTGGATGTAGGTGAACTGGATGTTGTCCGATAGCGGCTTGAGCGTGGCCTTGTAGCCGATCTGGTTCAGCACGCTCTGGATGTACTCGCCGATGGACTGGTTCACCGGGTCGTTCTGCACCACCACGCCGACCGACTGGCCCGCGGTGCCCGACGCCTTCACCAGCGCCCTGGCCTTGGCCAGGTCCGGGCCGGTCCAGTTCGGGCCGCTGCCGGTGGTGTAGTCGCAGAAGTTCTGGTGGCCGGGGATGCCCGGCGGCAGGATCGTGCAGGCCGGCGAGGCGAGCTGCGGGCCGCCGTACAGCCGGACGATGGCGTTGCGGTTGATCGCCCAGTTCACCGCCTGGCGGGCCTTGAGGTTGTTGAACGGGGCCATGTTGGTGTTCATCGCCAGGTACCAGAAGGCGGTCAGGGTGTTGATGTGCACCTGGCTGGCGTACTTGGTGCCCAGCTCCGACAGCCGGTCCGGCGGCGGGGCGTCGTACATCCAGTCCGCCTGGCCGTTCTCGATCGCCGTGACCTCCGCCTCGGCGCTGAGCCCGAAGGTCTCCTCGATCTCGCTCGGGTAGCCCTGCGGCTCTGCCTTGGCCGACCAGACCTTGAAGTACGGGTTGCGCTTCAGGATGAGCGCCTTGTTCGGCTGGTAGCTGGCGAAGTAGTACGGGCCGGTGCCCGGCAGCGGCGTGGTGCCCGCGTCGTGCCCCGGCGAGCTGGCGGGCAGGATCGTCCCGAACGGCACCGCGAGCTGGTCAAGGAACGCGGGGTCGGGCTGCGTCAGGTGGAACACCACCGAGCTGGTGGCGGCGTTGACGACGACGCCGCCGTTCAAGGTACAAGTGGCCGGCTTACTCAGGCAGGCCGCTCCGCCGACGATGACGTTGTACCAGGAGCCCGCGTTCGGGTTGCCGACCTTGAACAGGCGCTGGAACGAGGCCTTGACGTCCGCGACGGTCAGCGTCTTGCCGTTGGAGAACCTGATGCCCTTGCGCAGCGTGAACGAGTAGGTCTTGCCGCCGTCGGTCACCTGCGGCATGGCCGTGGCCAGGTCGGGGATGATCGTGTTGGACGCCGAGGTGCCGACCCGCTCGAAGGTGACGAGCTGGTCGTAGGTGGCCTGGTAGAGCTGCCAGTACTGGAGCGTGTAGTTCACCTGCGGGTCCAGGGTGCCGCCGGCCGCCTGCGCGACCAGGTGCACGACGCCGCCCTTGTGCGCGGGGTTGAACGCGGCGGAGGATCCGCTCGCGGACCCGCCCGATGCGCCCGCCCCGCCCGCGGCGGGCGAGCCGCTGCCGCACGCGGCGAGGGCGAGCACCCCGGCCAGCGCCGCGGCGGCCAGGCCCAGGGGCCTGCGGATCAGCCGCCCGGCGGATGCGGGACGTGATGGCGCTGTGCTGGCCGATGCTGGGCTAGATGGCACTGGGCTACAAGTCACTGGCCCGCCACCTCCTCTGGTCCTGGCTGTGGGATTCCGCCTCATGTCAAACAGGCGATGAGGTGGACAAACGGCGATGAGTCAGCATTGTGGTGGGGGTGTCCGCTCGATGTCAATCAAGAACCAACTTTTTTGCTCAAGATTCGCCGAGTCTCGGTGGAGCACTCTGCGCGATTCTGTGTCATATTGTTGGAGTTGCGTCGCGGGAGCGGTGCAGAGAGGTGGTTCGGGTTGCTGGCCAGTCAGCGCCGTCAGCGCATCGCGCAGGAGCTGCAGCGCGACGGAGCGGTGCGCGTCGCGGACCTGGTCGCGCTGCTCGGCGTCTCCGACATGACCGTGCGCCGCGACCTGGAGGCGATGCAGCACTCCGGGCTGCTGACCAAGGTGCACGGCGGCGCGATAGCGCCGGGCAACAGCGCCGACGAGCCCGGCTTCGAGGCCAAGCTCAGCCAGCTCCCGGCCGAGAAGGAGGCCATCGCCAGGGCCGCCGCGGGGCTGGTCAGGCCCGGCAACTCCGTCGCCGTCTCGGCGGGCACCACTACCTGGGCGCTGGCCCGCTGGCTGCCGCCTGGCATCACCGTGCTGACCAACTCGATCAGCCTCGCCGAGGAACTGCGCCGGGCCGGGCACGAGTCCACGGTGATCCTGACCGGCGGCATCCGCACGCCTTCCGATGCCCTGGTCGGCCCGGTCGCGGACGCCGCCATCCGGTCGTTCTACGTGGACGTGCTGATCCTCGGCGTGCACGGCATGGACCCCGAGGCCGGGTTCACCACCCCGAACATCGCCGAGGCGGGCACGAACCGGACACTGGTGAGCTGCGCCAGGCGCACCGTGGTCGTGGCCGACCACACCAAGTGGCGGACCGTCGGGCTGGCCAGGATCGGCCCGTTCGGCATCGCGCACACGCTGATCAGCGACGACAGCCTGGACTCCGCCGCCCGCGACTCGCTGGCCGCCACCGTGGGCGACCTGGTGCTGGTGACGCCAAGCTCCGGCGCGGAGACGCACACGCAGCCCGACCCGAGCGTGGCTGGCCTGGGCGGGGCTGGCCTGGGCGGGGCTGGCCTGGGCGGGGCCGGACTGGAGGGGGCGGCCCGGTGGTGAGCATGACGCCCGGTGCCCTGCGCGGTCAGAGTCCGGAGCGCGGTCAGAGTCCGGAGCGCGGTCAGAGTCCGGAGCGTGGTCACGATATGGAGCGCGGGCAAGAGCAGGAGCGGGACCAAGAGCCGGACGGCCTGGCATGGCAGCCCGTGGCCGGCGCGCCAGGCCTGTTCCGTGCCGAGATCACCAAGGCCGACGGCCGCCGCCTCACCGCCTACCGCCGGCGCGACACTGACCGCCGATGAGGGAACGCCGCTACGATCCGACCTCCGGCGAGTGGATCACCTTCGCCTCGGAGCGCCAGGACCGTACCTACAAGCCGGCGGGCGACTGCCCGCTCTGCCCGACCCGGCCGGGCGGGCCGGAGACCGAGATCCCGCTGCCGGCCTTCGAGGTCGTCACGTTCGACAACCGGTTCCCCGCGTTCTCGCCGCGGCCGCCCGCGCCAGAGACCACCGATGTGGACGGGGCTCTCTACCAGGTCGAGCCGGCCGCCGGCCGCTGCGAGGTCGTCGTCTACTCCGACGATCACGACGCGACGTTCGCCGACCTGCCGCCCGAGCGCATCCGGATGCTCGTCGATGTCTGGGCCGACCGCTGGCGGGAGCTGGCGGCCGAGCCCGGCGTCGAGTACGTGATGCCATTCGAGAACAAGGGCGAGGTCGTCGGGACCACCCTGCTGCACCCGCACGGCCAGATCTACGCCTTCCCCGACATCCCGCCGCGCCCGGCCCGCGAGCTGCGCGCGGCCCGGAGTTACCGGGAGGCGACCGGGCGCTGCGTCCGCTGCGATGTGATCGGCGCCGAGCTCCGCGACGGGCGCCGGCTCGTCGCGGCGAGCGACGGCTGGATCGCCTGGGTGCCGTTCTGGGCCAGGTTCCCCTACGAGGTTCATGTCGCGCCCAGCCGGCACGTGCCCGCGCTGCCCGACCTGAGCGCGGCCGAGCGCGACGCGCTCGCGGAGATGCTGGCCCTGGTCACCCGCGGCTATGACGAGCTGTGGGGCTTCGAGATGCCCTACGTGATGGCCATCCACCAGCAGCCGGCCACGGCCGGCCCGGACGACCAGGCCGTCAGTCACCTGCGCGTCGAGTTCGCCCCGCCGCATCGCAGCCCCGACAAGCTCAAGCACCTGGCCGGCTCCGAGCTGGCCGCCGGCGCCTTCGTCTCCGACGCCGCGCCGGAGGACACCGCCGCCGCCCTGCGCGCCGCCAGGGACCGGCTGGCCGGCTGACCGGCGCCCGGCTGACCCGTCCTCGCCCGGCCCGCTCCCTGCCCGCCAGAAGTTTCTCGCCCGGCTGGAAATAAATCCGTGAGGGACCTCATTATTACAGTCATCACCTTGATGCCTGTCACTGTGGAGTTCCTCAGCGACAGTTTCCCGAAGGAGCAGCGATGGTCACGCCTGAGCAGGTAGGCGAGCGCTACCTCGCCGTTCATCACCGGATGTTCCGGGCCGTCAGCGACGAGATGAGCGGCTGCGGGCTGTCGCTGGCCAGGACCAAGGTGCTGCGCCGCCTGCACGAGGACGGACCGGCAAGGCAGAGCGTGCTGGCGGCCGAGTTCGGCCTCTCCCCGCACTCCATTACCGACATCATCGACGGGCTCGAGCGGCTCGGCATGGCCGAGCGCCGGCCCGATGCCACCGATCGCCGGGCCAAGATCGTCGCCATCACCGCGGCCGGCCAGGTCAGCCTCGACGTGGCGTGCGCCACCAGGGACCGGGTGCTCACCCACATCTTCGGCGCGCTCAGCGAGGCGGACCGGGTCACCCTGCTCCGGCTGCTCGACAGCCTGGACGGAGCGGCACGGCAGCTCAGCACGGCCCCGAGCACGCCGGAGGAGCCCGGCGTCACCGCGGCCAGCACCACGAACGTTTCCCAACTGGGGGTATAGCTCTTATGTCATTTCCCGCAAGCGCCGGCGCCAGCCGGCGCTCCGACACCAGCGATCATCGCTGGCTCATCCTGGTCATCGTGGCGGTCGCCCAGCTCATGGTGGTGCTGGACGCCACCGTCGTGAACATCGCCCTGCCCTCGGCGCAGCACGCGCTCGGCTTCCCGAACAGCGACCGCCAGTGGGTGGTCACCGCGTACGCCCTGGCCTTCGGCAGCCTGCTGCTGCTCGGCGGCCGGCTCGGCGACATGTTCAGCCGTAAGTGGATCTTCATCACCGGCCTCGCCGGGTTCGCGCTCTCCTCGGCGCTCGGCGGCGCGGCCGTCTCGTTCGGCATGCTGGTCGCCGCCCGGACCCTCCAGGGCGCCTTCGGCGCCATCCTGGCACCCGCCGCCCTGGGTACCTTGATCAGCACCTTCCGCGACCCGCGCGAGCGCGGCCGGGCGTTCGGCGTCTTCGGATCCGTCGCCGGCGGCGGCGGTGCCGTGGGCCTCATCCTCGGCGGCGTCCTGACGCAGTACTTCTCCTGGCGCTGGACCCTGTACGTGAACCTGATCTTCGCGGCGATCGCCATCGTCGGCGCCCTGGCCTACATGCGCAGCAACCGCCCCGACAGCCGTCCCCGAATGGACTGGCCTGGCACCTTCCTGGCCTCGGCCGGGCTGTTCCTCATCGTCTTCGGGTTCTCCCGCGCCGAGCTGGCCGGCTGGACCGCCGCGCTGACCATCGGCTCGCTATCCGTCGGCGTGATCCTGCTCGCCGCGTTCGCGCTCGCCGAGCGCCGGGTCAGCCACCCGCTGCTGCCGCTGCGGGTGATCGCGAACCGGGCCAGGGGCGGTTCCTACATCTCCGTCGGCCTGACCGGCATCGCGGTCTTCGGGGTCTTCCTGTTCCTGACCTACTACCTCCAGCAGGTCAAGGGCTACAGCCCGGTGACCAGCGGGCTCGCCTTCCTGCCCATGATCGCGTGCATCCTGCTGGCCTCGAATGTCTCCAGCATCGTGCTGCTGCCGCGAGTGGGCCCGCGGCCCTGATCGCGACCGGCATGCTGCTCGGCGGCGGCGCGATGGGCTACCTGACCCAGCTCACCGTGACCTCCAGCTACGCGACCAGCATCGTGCCGGCGCTGGTGGCCCTGGGCCTCGGCTTCGGCATGATCTTCTCGCCCGCCATCAACACCGCCACCGCCGGAGTGTCCCGGCAGGACTCGGGCGTGGCCTCCGCGCTGGTCAACACCATGCAGCAGGTCGGCGGCTCGATCGGGACCGCCGCCCTGAGCACGGTGGCCCTCACCGCCACCACGACCTATCTCGCCGTGCACCACACCGGGCCGCTGGCCGTGGCGACGGGCGCCGTGCACGGTTACGACGTGGCGTTCGTGGTCTCCGCGGCCCTGCTGGGCCTCGGCGCGGTGGTCGCGGCACTGCTGGTGCCGTCCAGGAACCGGCTGCGGGAGCTGCAGAACGCGGCGCTGGCGGCCCGGCCGGCCACGGCGACCGCACCGGCCGCGCCGGCCGCAGCCGAGGTCTCGCGCCCCGGCGACGAAGTCGCGGTCGCCGCGCAGCGGTAGCCGGCATCCGGAATCATGGGCCGGCGTAGTCTTCAGGCACGATCGACGACTACGCCGGCCCCCGCATGAGTCCGGGAGTTCCCGTGTCCGCTCCGCGGCTCCAGGCGCAAAGAGAGCCGGCCGGCGTCCGCCAGCCAGCGCGAGCCCCGCTCGCGCGGCGGCGGCTGTGCCTGCCCTCGCTGGCGCTGGCCGGGATAACGCTGCTCATCGCCTGGGCCGCCGTCGCCGCGCTGCTCCGGCAGGGCCGCCTCGAATCGGTGCTCTCGGCGGGCCGGGCGGAGCTCGCGGCGCCGCTGCTCGCCGGGCTCGTCCTGGCCGCCGGGATCAGCGAGCGAATCTGGCCGGCCGAGCGCCGCCCGGCTCTCGCGCGCGGCCACGTTCAGGACGTGGCCTACCTGGCGCTGCACGCCGTCCTCGTCATCCCGCTGATGACCCTGCTCAGCTTCGGCGCGGCGACGCTGCTGGCGCAGCACGCGCCCTGGATCGAGCTGCGGCCGGCCGCGCGCTGGCCCGGCTGGCTGCTCATCCCCCTCACCATCGTGGCCATGGACGGGGCCAACTGGCTCGCGCACTACGCCGATCACCGGCTCGACGCCCTGTGGCGCTTCCACGCCCTGCACCACAGCCAGGAAGAGCTGAGCGTCTTCACCTCGTTCCGCGCGCACCCGCTCATGCACACCACGGGGTTCCTGCTGGCCACCATCCCGGTCGTGGTCCTGATGCCGGCCCGCCCCATCGCCCCGGTGCTCATCACGGTCTACGTGTGCGTCGGCACGCTCCAGCACGCCAACCTCCGCTGGTCCTTCGGCCCGGCCGGCTGGCTGATCGTCAGCCCCGCCTACCACCGGTTCCACCACGCGCCGGATAACCAGGGCGTCAACCTCGGCGTCGTGCTCACGATCTGGGACGTCCTGGCCGGCCGGGCGAGGTTCCCCCGCCGGGCCGGCGCCGCGGGCGCGACCGGGCTGAACGGCCGGCCGGTGCCAGTCGAGCAGGACGAGGCCGCCCGGCCCGCGCCGCTGCTGCTCGCCCGGCAGCTCATCGAGCCATTCTGGTCTCGGACCCTGTAGTTATTTGCCCGGCTTGGGGCTACCTTCGATCCGGGACGGCGGCTCACGTCGATGAGCCGCCCCATGGGGAGGACTGGTCTTCTTGTCAAAGTTTTCGCGTGCCATGCTCGCGGTCGCGGCGGCTGCCATCCCGGTGAGCGTGGCCGGCGTCGTCGCCGTCCCCGCCTCGGCGGCAGTACACCCGGCAGCGCACCCCGCAGGGACGCACCCGGCCGCCATGACGTACAGCGTGACCGGCGGCCTGAACGGCGTGGCCGCCGCGTCAGACCGCAACGCCTGGGCCGTCGGCGATGCCGGGGTCAGCAACCTGAGAGTGCTGATGCTGCACTGGAACGGCACGGCCTGGTCGCGGGTCACCAGCCCGGCGGTGCTCACCGGGAAGGGCGAGCTCTCCGCGATCAAGGTCGTCAGCGCCAAGGACGCCTGGGCCGTCGGCAACACCGGCGAGGAGCACATGAAGCCGCTGCTCCTGCACTGGAACGGCTCCGTGTGGAAGGCCGTGACCAGCCCCAAGCCGGTCAGCAACGCCAGGCTGTCCGCCGTGACCGCGACCGCCAGGGGCGGCTGGGCGGTCGGCTACCGCAGCACCGGGCCGAGCGTGCTGCAGACCCAGCCGCTCATCTACCGGCTGAGCGGGACGAAGTGGACCCGCGTCGATCCCAGTTTCGGGAAGGGAAGCGGCGTCGTGCTGGACGGCGTGGCGACCACCTCCGCCGGAATCACCTTCGCGACCGGCCTGTTCACCGGGCAGATCACCGGCGAGCTGGCCCGCTGGACCGGAAGCTCGTGGAAGTGGGTCACGTCGTTCCCCGAGCACGGCACCTACCACTGGCTGAACGGCATCGCGGCCGGCCCGCACGGCGGCGCGTACGCGCTCGGCCCCAACACCGACAAGCCCGGGGTCATCAGCATCCGGTGGAACGGGCACGCCTGGGTGCGGGCAGCCGCACCGTCCAGCGCCAGCCCCAACGCCGTCACGGTCGCGCCCGGCGGCACCGCGTGGGCAGCGGGAAGCCGCTTCTCCGGCACCAGGTACCACATGCTCATCCTGCGCTGGAACGGCCACGCCTGGCGCACGCAGGCCGGTCTCTCGGCGGACGGGCAGCTCAGCGGCCTGGGATTCGCCGGCGCGAAGTACGGCTGGGCGGTCGGCGCCACCAGCCCGTCCTCGGGCCAGAACAAGACCTTCATCGCGCACTGGAACGGACGTTCCTGGAGCTGAGCCCCTGACTGCTCTCTGGGGCGGGCCTGCACGGACCCGCCCCAGAGAGCTGGCCCGGCACCGCGCCGCCCGTTCAGGCCCATAGAAATGTTGACGGGACAAGCGGGCATATAGCACCGTATGCCCGTGCAGATGACCGATGGGTTCGCCGCCGCCGTGACGGTCTCGATCCCGATTTTCGCGCTGGCAGCGGGCGCCGAGGCCCGCTCCATCAGGGACCGGCTGGCAGCGCCCCGACCCCGGATGGGAACGCGACTTCGCGCAGTTCAGCGCGGAGCATGACCTGGATGCCGGCGGCTCGGCAGCCGAGATCTTCTCCTACTTCAAGGACGTGCCGAAGCTGTCCCGGCTGCACACGATCGAGCGCGTGCTGGCGATCGCCGGCGCCGTCGTGTGGCTCGTGGTGTTCGTGCTGCTCACAATCGCCGAGCTGCGTTCCCTGGTGTGGCTGGCCGACGGCAGCCCGGCCGGCCACGGCACCCTCGCCGCCTTCGGCCTCTGGTCGATCGGCCTGGCGATGGCGACCCTGATCGCCGCCCCGGCGCTGTACCTGGCCGTGCCGCTGCTGCTGCCGCTCGACCTGATCCCGCGCGGGCTCAGCCGGGTGGTGCTGCCGAAGGTCACGACGGCCGAGGGCCGCGGGTTCGTCCGGCGGCTGTTCAGTGAGCTTGAGGGCGCCATCGACCGCGCCGCCGAAGCCGTCGAGGCAGAAGCAGAGGCAGCCGCCGGCGGGCCAGAGCAGCCCGCCGGCGGACCGGCGGCCGGAGCTGACGAGAATTCCTGAGCCCCGGCCGCCACAGCGCCCGGTTAGCCTTCTCGCAGACGGTCGGCCAGTTCATCCACGACGCTCGCAGCTGCCAGAGTCAGAGCCTCACCGGAAGGCGCGCCACTGACACCCCAGCTCTCGGTGTCATGCTCATAGGCGTCGGTCACTCCTTCAACAGCTAGCAGCGCCTCGCGGACTCGCTGGCGCAGCTCAACTCCTAGCGGATCTTGCCGGTAGAACTCCTGCGCAAAGACATCAACCACCCAGCCATCGACATCCGTGTAGCTGGCTCCGACGCCGCGGACATCAGGCTCGTCCGTGAGGCGGACCCATTCCTCAGTTATCTCGTGGTCGGCGGGCTCGATCTGCTCTACTTCGTCGCTCACCCGAGGATGCTAGTTCTCCACGTCGGCTGGGATGGCAGCGACGCGCTCATCGTCGGGACGGCTCACAGGTCAACCGACTGCGCGAGGATGGCGCGGTCGCGGCCTTTCAGCCCACCAGCCGAGACGACGTCCACCGCGCGGCCCAGCAGTGTCTCGAGTTCGCGCGTCATGCGCATCAGGTCGAACAGGGAGCTGTCCCGATCGAAGTCAACGAGAAAGTCGATGTCGCTGTCGGGTCTGTCATCGCCGCGCGCAGCCGAGCCGAAAAGGCGAACCCGGCTAGCGTGATGGCGCGCTGCGATCGCCATCACCTGCTCGCGCCTGGAACCGACCAGCGCGCGGAGCGGGCCGGACACTTGGTCAGACAACTTTCACCTCGTGATCACGTCGCTACGGCATCTCTAAAGGCAACTCCTTAGTTCAAGCTGCACGCGCTTCTTCCAAAGCGCGCCGGAGCACCTGGTCATCCTCTGGCCCCGCCCATTGAACTAGGCTTATGCGAGAATTTTGCGCTTCTTCTATTGCGCTGACCGAGAAGCCGTTACGCGAAACGATCATTGCGGCAACGGGCCTGCCGAAGGTGCGTTCGTAGGCCCGCAGGAATCCCGCAGCCTGGTAGACTTCCCTAATCCCAAGAAGTCTGGTGAAATCCCTGATCTCGACAATAACGAGTCGTTCGCCATCATCGAGTATCGCGTCTGCTTCTCCAACGTTTCGTCGCAGGATCGTGTTTGACGGCTGCATGCGCTGCAAGGCTGCAATCACAGCTCGCTCAAACCGTAGCGCGTCACTTCTATATACATGAATGTCATCGAGAACCATGCCTGCGACCTCAGCGCGCCCGATCGAGACCTCAACTACATCCTGCGCATCCGACTTGCCCAATGCCTGAAGATTAGCAAGCGTAGAGTCGCTATCGGGGATCAGCGAAACTCTGTCGAGCGAAATTGCGAGCCCATTCTCACTTATTACCCTTTGTACGACGCCATACGCGCTGACTAGAGACTCGATCGCAGAGGCAGGTGCAGCTATTATAAAGCGCCACCGCTCCAGCGCTGGATCGTAGGCCCAGAAAGCAGCCGTAACGGGAAAATCCGCCTGATCCAGTTGTTGTATGAGGCGCGCACCGTCAGCAAGATCCCCTTGGGTTACCAGAATTTTCTCAGCCACGGGAGCACTCCATGATTTGCATCGGTCACTGCCTCATATAGTTCGGTCGCTTGCGTCTCCGTCCAATCCGTGTACCGGCTCTCCAGTTCAGCGCAAAATCAGAGTCAGCTTGCGCATTCAAGCCCCTAGAGCCGTCGATCTGTGCAATCTGCGATAGTTTCTCAATATCATGGATAAACCCTTTTGAAAACTCCCTATCGGGCATTTGATAGGGTTGCAGGTTCTTGGTCAGACATGCTTTTATTCCACATTCAACAGCATATCCTGCGAGATAGTAAGCGCCTGACCACTCCGATCCTTTGAGAAGCAACTTTGCCTCACGAACCCTTGTGTCCGCGAGATTACGGAAGTCAGATGATTGAGGCAGCGCCCTGCTCCCCCGACGATAGGCGGTATGGGTTCGTCGAGGACTAGCGCCCTGTCTCATACTGAGTGCGATCCTCGGCAGAGGTAACGGTAGCACCAGGACGTAACGGGACGATGCCCCTCCGCAGTTGGTGCCGGCCATCTCGTCCAGACCAGGTCGGGAGGTTGCCCGGTACTCGCGCCAGCGATGCAATCCCACTGTCGTGACCCGCTGTTAGCCTGGCCGGCGTGCGCCGTCCGGCCGGGGACGGCGCTGGTCGAGCCGGGAGTGGCGGTGGCTGACGAGGAGGATGTGCGGCGGGTCGCGCTGGGGCTGCCGCAGGTGGAGGAGATCGACAGCGACGGCTTCGACTTCCGGGTGGGTGGCAGGGGGTTCGTGTGGTCCTATCCGGAGCGCCGGCCGGGCGAGCCGCGGGGCATCCGCACCGATATCGCCGTGCTGTACGTGGGCGACGAGGCGGAGAAGCAGGCGCTGCTGCTGGGCGAGCCTGACGTCTTCTTCACGACGCGCGGCTACGACGGCTGGCCGCTGGTGATGCTGCGGCTGGCGCGGGTGGACGCCGGGCGGCTGGCCGAGCTGGTGACCGACGCCTGGCGGATGCGCGCCCCGGCCGACATCGCGGGCGAGCTCGGCGGTGTCAGCCACCGGGACGCATAGCCAGTTATCAGCGCATTTACCGTTTCTGTCTGGGCCCAGGGGCGCGGGGAACCCGGCCGATCGGGAACGGCCCGAAAGCTCCGAACGCCCGGCTTAGCGCCTGCTGAGAGCGGGTAGGCATCGTGTCCAGGACGCCGGCAGTGAAGATCGGGGATGTTCAGGCCCTCGGGGGGAGAGCACTGATGACGAGGAAGGCACGCCTCTCAGGCCTGCCGCGAATGATGGCAGCCGGCCTCACCGAGCTTCCGGAGAACGCGGCATGGCTGATGGGCAAGGCGGCGCGCCCGGCCCGCCAGGCGGCTTCGGCGGCCCGGCCATCGGGCGGCAAGGACTCCCTGGAAGCCCTGCTGAAACGGGCGGACGCGGCGGCCGATTACGCCAGCGAGCAGGAAGAGCGCGCGGTGGCGCTGGCCGAGGAGGCACGGGGCACCGCCCAGGAAGCCGCGCGGGTGGCGCGCGAGGAGGAGAAGCGGGTCGAGCGGGTTCGCCGCCAGGCCGAACAGCGGGCCGTTACCCGCGTCGCGGAGACGGTCAAGAGCTGGGAGGAGCGCCTGGCGCAGCTAGCGGCGGCGGCCGAGCAGCAGGTCCAGCACGAGCAGGAGGCCGGCGAGGAGCAGACCCGGCGGGCCGTCACCGAGGCGGAGGCCGAGGCGGCCGATCGCATCCAGGCCCAGGAGCACCGTGCCGAGCGGGCGCGCGAGCAGGCCACCGAGGCCATCGGCGAAGCCGACAGCGCGCTCAGCCAGGCCAGGGAACTGGCCAGCCGGGTGTCGGGAACGGCGCAGGAGATCGCCAGGCAGGCCGGCCGCGACGCTGACCGGCTGTCGGGCCACGGCCACGATCAGGCGCAGCGCACCGCCAGGGAATCGCCGCCGGTCCCCCGGCAGCGCCAGCGGGCAACACAGCGCCAGCAGACGACACAGCGCCAGCGGCCAACCCAGGGCAAGCGCCCGAAGTCGGCCGCGAAGACGGCCGGGAAGTCCGGCGGCACGACGCGCAGCGGACAGTCACCAGGTGGTCCGCAGCGGCGGCGCGCGACGGCGGCACGACGCACGGCGCCGGCCCGGCGCGGTGCGAGCACCAGTAGCTGACGGGGGGAGGCGAATATGTGGTTCATGCAGCGAAAGAGCGGCTGGGACCGGGTCAGGGAGATGGCACAGACCGCGGCGACGAGCGACGGGACGCGGCGGACCGGCAAGCTGGCGCTGACCGCCGCTGGCGGCGCGGCGGCGGTGACCCTCGCCAGCGCGGCGGTGTCATCCCTGCGCCGCGCCAGCCGCAGTTCCTGAGATGCCGCCAGACGATGCCGTGGTCATCCGGGGCCGGGTCCTTGCCCGGCTGCTCGGCCTCCGGCTGCTGACCCTGGACACGAACATCACCGTGGGGCCGAGGGAGCAGGTCAGCGGCCGGGCCGGGCGGGACGCCACGCGGACGATCCAGGTCCGCCCTGAGCCCGCCCGCAGTGCGCGGGCCGTGCGCGCCCGCCCGGCCCGCGCGGCCCGCGCGGCCCGGGCCGCTCCCGGATCTGGCATCGCCCGCGCCCGGCGGCTGGTCGAGCAGGCCTCCGGTGACCTCACCAGGACTGAACTTGTCCCCCGATCATGGTCAGGTCGACCCGGCAGTCCCTGATCTGGGCGGGATCCAGCCCGAACAGGTCGTCAGACAGCACGATCAGGTCGGCGGCCTTGCCGGGGGTAAGACTGCCGCGATCGTTCTCGCAGAAATTGGCGTATGCGCCGCCGGTCGTGTACCCGCTGATCGCGGTGTGCAGTCCGACAGCCTGCTCGGGGACGAAGGGCTCGCCGCCGGCCAGGTCGCGCCGCGTCAGCGCGGTGTAGATGCCGAGCAGCGGGTCCATCTCGGCCACGTTCCAGTCGCTGGAGAAGGCGAGCGGCGCCCCGGCCCGGTGCAGGCTGGCGGCCGGCCAGGCCAGCGGCCACCTGGCCGGGCCGGCGGCGGCCCGCCACTCGGCGCCCCCGACGTCGGCGGCGCAGTGCCTGGGCTGCATGCACGCGGTCACGCCGAGCTCGGCGAACCTGGGCAGGTCCCCGGCCGCCGCCAGCTCGATGTGCACGAGCTGGTGCCGGGCGTCGCGGGGGCCGTTGACCTGGCGGGCGCGGTCGATCGCGTCCAGCGCCACGTGCACGCCCCGGTCCCCCACCGCGTGGATCAGCACCTGGAAGCGGCGGGCGTCCAGCTCGGTCACCAGGCCGGCGAACTCCCCGGGGTCATAGAAGGTGCCGCCGCTGGTGCCGGGCGCGTCGGCGTACGGCCCGAACAGCGCGGCGGTGTGCTGCTCGATCACGTCGTCGATGTAGAGCTTGACCGGCCCGGCCCGCAGCCGGTCGTCGTCGTAGCGGCGCCGCGCCTCGTCGAACTCCGCCAGCGCGTCCAGGCTCGCGCCCGGCGGCAGGTACAAGGCGGCGATCAGCCGGGTCGCCAGCAGCCCTTCCTCGCGTGCGCGCTGGTAGAGGGACAGGTCGTCCAGGCCGCTCTGCGGCTCGACCACGGTGGTGATCCCGCACCGGACCGCCTCGCGCAGGCTGGCGGCCAGCCGCCGGTACCGCCGGTCCTCGCCGGCCCATGGCAGCACCCTGGCCAGCGCGCGGAACCCCTCGCCGGCCAGCCCCATCGTCGCGAACCCGGACAGGAAGCCGGTCGGCTCCCCGCTGCCGGGATCGCGCCCCACGACGCCGAACGGCACCCGTTCGGACGCCGGGCCGATGCCCAGGCGGTCCATCGCCGCACGGTTCAGCCACGCGCCGTGACCGCTGTAGTCGAAGAGGAACGCCGGGCGGCCGCCGGTCACCGTCTCCAGGTCGGCCGGGCCCAGCCGCACCGCTGGATTGTCCAGCCCTTCGCCCTCCACCCATCCGGCGTCGGGGTGCTCGCCCAGCCAGGCCGCGACCCGCGCCCGCACCTGCGCCACCGACCTGGCGCCGGTGAGCTGGACGCACTGCGCGTCGGCCCCGAGCCGGACGTGGCTGTGGCTGTCGATGAAGCCGGGCAGCACCAGCCGACCCCCGGCGTCGATCACCTCGGTGCCCGGCCCGGCCAGCCCGGCTGCCCGGCTGCCCGCGCGTCGCCGCCGGTCCACGAGATCCTGCCGCCGCGCACGGCCACGGCCTGCGCCCACGGCAGCGCCGGGTCCATCGTGCACACCCGCGCATTGCGGACAACCAGGTCAGCCGCCGGCGATCCGGTCATGGCGCCGCGCCCCCTCCCCCGTCCGGCCCGCCTGACCTGACTGTTCCTACCCCGTCCGAGAGCCGCGGCCCCGGCGCCCCGCAGCCTCGGATCGGCCGGGCTGATGGCCTGACCGGCCTTGCTTGACTTGTGCCTTGTGGTACTAGTGGTGCCAGCATGTTCCGCACGCCGGGGTGTCCTGGCCGGGCGGCTGTGAGCTGCCGGTCCTAGGGTGAGGTCAGATGCCGCAGTTCTTCCTCAGCTACGCGCGCGCTGACGTGTACGTGCGGGGCTCGCAGGACCCCCTCCTTGACACCTTCTTCGACCAGCTCAGCAACGAGGTCAGCTTCCGCGGCGGGCGTGCGCTCGGGTTAACGGGCTTCCTCGACCGCGAGCAGCCCACCGGGGCCAGCTGGCCGCATACCACGGGCGCGGCGCTCGGGACCTGCTCGGTGTTCGTGCCGTTCTACTCGCCGAACTACTTCACCAGTCACGCCTGCGGCCAGGAATGGCACGTCTTCTCCGAGCGGCTGCACGCCGTGCACCAGGCATCGGGGACGCGGCCGGAGGTCATCCTGCCGGTCTGGTGGATCCCCCCGGTCCAGGAGCTGCCGGCGGCGGCAAGGCACCTGCAGCACACGCGAGACCAGTTCAGCGCGGAGTACCGGGAGCACGGCCTGCGCACCCTGATGATGAACACCAGGTACGAGAGCCAGTACAAGGACTTCCTTGAGGGGTTCGCGCTGCAGCTCGTCGCCGCGGCCAGGCACCAGGTGCCGCCGTCGCCGGTGCCGGACCTGCTCAGCCAGCCGAGCGCGTTCACCGCGGCCGATGGCCGCGCGCAGCCGAGGACCCCGGAGGGAACTCGCACGGGCGGGCCGAAGAACGTCCGGTTCGTCGTGGCCGCCGCGCGCCGGGCGGAGATGGAGGCTATCCGCGCGGTTCTCGACGGCTACGGCGACGACTACACCGACTGGAGCCCGTTCTACCCCGCCTGCACGGATCCGATCGCGCTGCGCGCGCAGGGCGTGGCCAACAGCCAGAACATGCTGTCGGGGCTGCTGCCAGCCGATGAGTCTCTCTTCGCGCTGCTTGAGGAGGCGCGGCGCCGGATGGAGCTGGTCGTGGTGATCGTGGACCCGTGGTCGGTGGAGCTGCCGGCCTACGCGGGCCTGTTCGCCAGGCTCGACACCATCCGCTCGGGAAACTCCGCCATCCTGGTGCCCGGCGATCACCCGGACGCCGCGGAGGGCGTGCCGCAGGACACCAGGCTCAAGCTGTATGCCTTCCTGGGCAACTGGAAGGACGGCGGCGCGCGGGCATACCGGGAGGACCTGACCTCGATCGAGGACTTCGAGATGGTCCTCGGCGAGATCCTGGTGGATATCCGGGCCCGCATCGTCAGCCGCGCGCGGACCATGAGGCTGGTCACCGAGGCCGGGCCGCTGTCCAGGCCGATCCTGACCGGGCCGGGAAGCTGAGCATGTCCCAGGCGCGGATCATCACCTTCTACTCCTACAAGGGCGGCACGGGCCGGTCCATGAGCGTCGCCAACACGGCGTGGATCCTGGCCTCCAACGGCCTGCGGGTGCTGGTCGTGGACTGGGACCTGGAGGCGCCGGGGCTGCACCGGTTCTTCCACCCGTTCCTGCCCGACGCCGACCTGCGCTTCTCCTCCGGAGTGATCGACCTGATGTGGGAGTTCGCCGCCGCGGCGGCGGACCCGGCGGAGCACGAGCCGGGCTGGCACGAGGAACTGGCCGTGCTCACTCCTTACCTGATGTCGGTCGAGTACGACTTTCCCCGGCCCGGCACCATCGACCTGATGCCGGCCGGCCGGCAGAACCACCTGTACGCCACGCTGGTGACCTCGTTCGACTGGGCCAACTTCTACGAGAACCTGGGCGGCGGCGGCTTCCTTGAGGCGCTCAAGCGCAGGATGCGCGACGAGTACGACTACGTGCTCATCGATAGCCGCACGGGACTCAGCGACACGGCGGGGATCTGCACCGTGCAGCTTCCCGACATCCTGGTCGACTGCTTCTCGATGAGCGGCCAGGCCATCGACGGCGCGGCGGCGGTGGCGGCCTCGGTTCACCGGCAGCGCGGTCCCGACCAGCTCCGGGTCTTCCCGGTTCCGATGCGGGTCGAAGACGGCGAGCAGGAGAAGCTGGAGGCGAGCCGCGACTACGCCCGCACCCGGTTCGGCCCGTTCCTGTCCCACGTGCCGGACCCGGAGCGGTACTGGGCCAAGGTCGAGGTGCCTTACCGGGTCTACTACGCCTACGAGGAAATCCTGGCGACCATCGGCGACCGCCCGCAGCAGGCCGGGACCATCCTCATCGCCACCGAGCGCATCGTGGGATACCTGACAGACGAGCAGGTGACAAGGCTTGGGTCGACGGTTCCCGAGCCGGAGCGGCGCCGGCTGCTCGCCCTGTTCCAGCGCGGCAGGACAGTCGCGCCCGGCAGGGCAGGCGCGCCCGGCGAGGCCGGCCGGGTCCTGGCGGCCGGCGCGCCGCGGGTGTTCATCACCTTCGCCTACGAGTCCGCCGAGCAGTTCGAGACGATCAGGGACCTGTGGTTCCTGCTGCGCGGCCACGGCATCGACGCCCGCCTGGACCTCGCGCCGGGGCAGCGCCAGCCGGACTGGCAGGACTGGCAGGCAGACCAGCTCAGGGACGCCCGCGTCGTGCTGGTGATCGCCGCGGCCGGGCACCAGTGGCAGTCGGAGGACGACGCGGCCACGATCCGCGCGGCGAGCCGCGCCGACCCGGGCCGGTTCCTGGGAGTGGGGCTGCCCGGCGCCCGCGACCTGCCGGGCCTGCTGGACTCCGGTGCCGAGGCGGTGCTGCTGACGGCGCTCGACGCCGAGGGCACCGCCGAGCTGGCACGGCTGATCAGGCAGCGTGTCCCCGAGGCGGCACCCGCTGATCCTGGCGGTCGCCGGTCCCTGCCGGATGATGCCGTGCCCGGCTGGAGGCTGCTCCCGGAGATCCCGCCGTCGCTCGCCCAGAAGGCCGCCGGGCTGAGCCGTGCGGTCGCCGCGCAGTGCACCGCCGACCTGGCCGCGCGCGGGCTGCTCGACACCTACTCGCGCACGGTGCGCTGGGCGAGCACGAGCAGCCTGGCGGCCGGCGCCGCGGCCGCCGAGCCGGCCAGCGGGACGGCCGCGCAGATAGCCGACGCCTTCCTGGCCGCCCCGCGCGGGCGGCTGGTCCTGCTGGGCGAGCCGGGATCGGGAAAGACGGTGCTGGCGCAGGCGCTGATGCTGGACCTGCTGCGCGGCCGCACGGACACGGAGCTGGTGCCCGTGCTGCTGCCGGCGGCGTCCTGGGATCCGGGCGCCCAGAGCCTGGCCGAGTTCCTGACGGCGGAGCTGCACAGAAGCTATGGCGTGACGGAGGGCACCGCGCGCGATCTCGCCAAGAGCGGGCTGATCGTGCCGGTCCTCGACGGGCTGGATGAGCGGCCGTCCGGTGACCTGATCGGCGCGATCGTCGCCCTGAACCGGTACTCGGCATCCGTCGGCGCGTTTGTCATCACCTGCCGGACCTCGGAATACGAGCGGGTTGTCGGCAAGACGGGCCTGGCGCCGTCCGGCGCGGTCGTCGTGACGCTGCAGCCGGTGAGCCTGGCCGACGCGCGCGCCTACCTGTCGGCGGGCGCCATCGGCGACGACGGCCGGTGGCCGCGCTTCTTCGCCGAGCTCGCCTCCCGCCCGGAATCGCCGACCGCGCGCCTGCTCTCCTCGCCGCTGTACCTGTGGCTGGCTCGGGAGACCTACCGCAGCCCCCGCACCGACCCGGCCGAATTGCTGGCACTTCCCGACGAGGCCGCGGCGCGGGAAAGGCTCCTCCGCGCGCTGATCCCGACGAGCTACGAGCAATCGCCCCCGGCAACCCGGCGGGCGCGAAGTTACCCCGCTAACGCCCAGCGGTGGCTGAGCTGCCTCGCGGCCAGCCTGCGGGAGCAGCGCACCGAGGACCTGGCCTGGTGGCAGGTGCCGCGGATGCTGGGCCGCGGGCGGCTGGCCGTCCTGCTGTGCGCGGCCTCCGTCGTGCTCCTTGGCTTGGCCGCGGACATCAGCTACGCGGCGGTGACGTCGACCACGACGACGCCGGTCCGCGTGCCGTACCCGGAACTGCTGTTCGGCATCCCGGCCGCGATCGCGGCCCTGGCCGCCACGGTCATCCCGTGGGCGGTGCGCAACCCGGCGGCCGGGGCAGCGGCGGCGCGAAGCCCGGCGCGCGCGCGCTCAGCGCCTGGCGGCGCCGCGGACTCGCTGAACCACGGCATTGAGGCGACGGCCACCTTCCTCGCGACCGTCGGCATCCTCGGCGGCCTGGCAACCGCGATCGCCGCCTACCTGCTGGACAGCCGGTCGACCTGGCTGCCCGCCGGGGCGGTCTCCGTCGTCGTGACCGCGAGCGTGGCCGCGGTGCCGCTGGTCTGGCGCAGCGCCTGGACCAGGTACGCGCTCGCCGTGACCTGGCTGTGGCTGGCCGGCCGCCTGCCGAGGCGGCTGCTGCCCTTCCTGGAGGACGCGCACCGGCGCGGCCTGCTGCGGCGCACCGGAGTGGTGTACCAGTTCCGGTACGCCGCGCTGCGCGACCTGCTGGCCGGGGATCCGCACCCCGGCGGCCCGAGTGAGGAGCGACGGACATGAGCACACCCCAGGCCGACGCCGACGAGACGGCACCCGGCGGGCCCGGGCGGCCCGGCGGGCCGGCGGCGGCTCCCCCGCCGCCGGGTGATGACCCGCGCGTTCTCGAGCTGTACAAGACCGCGGTCGAGATGGCCGACCGGGTCTCGGCACGGCGGGCGACCGCGAACGCGTTCTTCCTCACCGCCCAGTCCGCCCTGGTCGCGGTGATCGGCCTGGCCAGCCCCGCCCTGCTGAAGGTGTCATGGTGGACCGCGCTCGCCGTCTCGCTCGCCGGGGTCACGCTGTCGGCGTCCTGGTGGCTGCAGCTCCGGAGCTACCGGGACCTCAACCGCGCGAAGTTCGTCGTCATCAACGCGATCGAGGAAGATCTGCCGGTCAAGGTCTTCTCCGACGAGTGGGCGGCCATCCAGCGCGGGGCCGGCGGGCGGAAACGGCGCTACCTCCGGCTCGGGACCACCGAGCGCATCATTCCCGTCATCTTCGCGGTCCTGTACGTGCTGCTGTTCCTCGGGCGCGTTATCCCGCGGTGACGGGGCCGGCGGCGGCCGGCCGGAGTGATTCGGCCGGCATGTCCCGCAGCTGGCGCAGCGGCGAGAAGTAGAGCCAGAGGCCGGACAGGCAGCCGCCGGTCACGGCGATCCACAGTGTCGCCCGCACGCCGAGCAGCACGCCGAGCCCGCCCGCGGCCAGCCCGCCCAGGGGCAGCGTTCCCCAGTTGACCCAGCGGGCGGCGCCGGTGACCCGTCCGAGCAGCGCGGCCGGGCAGGTGCCCTGCTGATAGCCGGCCACCGCGACGCCGCACAGCGTGGCCCCGAAGGTCCAGGACATCCAGCCGGCCGCGAACAGCAGCACCCACCAGCCAGAGCGCGCTAGCGGGATCAGCAGGCCCGGCGCGGTGAAGGCCGTCGTGGCCAGCCAGGCGATCCGAGCCGAGCCGAGCCGCCTGGCCAGCCGCGCGGACGCCAGCCCGGCGGCCACTCCCCCGGCCGCGCCGAGGGCGAGCAGCAGGCCGACGTAGGCGGGACGCAGGTGCAGGTCGCGGACCAGGAACAGCGGGCCGAGCGTCTCGACGATGATCACGAAGAAGTTCGCGGTGCCGTTCCAGGCCACCGTCTGGCGCAGGATCGGGTCGCGCAGCACGTACCGGATCCCCGTGCCCAGGTCGGCGCGGAAGCTGGCCGGGCGGTCCTGCCCGGCGGGCGGCGCCTGCGGCTCCCTGGTCCTGATCGCGCCCAGGCAGGCCGCCGAGACCGCGTAGGAGACCGCGTCACCGGACATGGCCAGGGCCGCGCCGAGGAGCCCGACCAGCAGCGCGCCCAGGCTCGGCCCGGCCAGCTCCGCGAACGACTGGGAGGTCCGCAGCTTCCCGTTGCCGTCGATCAGCTGGTCCCGGCCGACCAGCGACGGGAGGTAGCTGGAGTAGGCGACGGTGAAGCACACGCCGAGCACGCTGGAGGCCAGCGCCACGCCGTAGAGCTGGCCCAGCGTCAGCACCCCGGCCGCCTGGGCGGCCGGCACCGAGCCGATCACGGCGAGCAGCGCGACGTCGCAGCACAGCATCAGCCGCCGGCGGCGGACCCGGTCGGCCAGTACCCCGGCGGGCAGCGCGACCAGCAGGAACGCGCTCGTCGCGGCGACGGACAGCAGGCCCACCTCGAAGGTGGTGGCCCGGAGCGTGACGATGGCGACGAGCGGCAGCGCGAGGATGGTGACCTGCGACCCGGTCTGGCTGACCGTCTGCCCGGTCCACAGCAGCATGAAGTCGCGGTGCCGGAAGAGCGAGCCCTCGGCCGGCGGGCGGCGGATCGTCACCGCGTCACCGTATCCGGCCCGCTGAGTTCGCTGTCGTAGTGGCTCGCCGGGTGCCGGGCGCTCGCGACACGCCGGCACGATATGTGGTGCTCGGTTTTGCCAGCACCGCCACATATGGTGTTGCTCGTAGCTGGTTCCGCGAGCCCCCTCCCGGCTCGCGGAGGCAAGAGGGAACCCGGTGTGAATCCGGGACTGCCCCGCAGCGGTAAGCGGGAACGACCGCCGTCCGGATCGCGCGCGAGCGCGGTACGAGCAGCACTGGGCCTGATCAGCCCGGGAAGCGACGGCCAGTAGGAGGCGCAGGCCAGCGCCGCGCCCGCGAGTCCGAAGACCTGCCAGCGCGCTGTCCGGGACGAGCTCGCGAGGAGAGAGCCATGACGGGAACACGGGGCGCCACCGCGCCCGCGAAGACGGGAATGCAGGTCCGCAAGCGCAACGGGGACGCCGAGCCGGTCGACGTGAACAAGATCGTCCGTGCCGTCCAGCGCTGCGCGGGCGGCCTGGACGAGGTCGACCCGCTGCGGGTGGCGACCAAGACGATCAGCGGCCTGTACGACGGGGCGACCACCGCCGAGCTGGACCGGCTGTCGATCCAGACGGCCGCCGAGATGACCGGCGAGGAACCGCAGTACTCCCGGCTCGCCGCCCGGCTGCTGGCCGCCTACATCGGCAAGGAAGTACGCGGCCAGGGCGTCGCGTCGTTCAGCCAGTCGGTCGCTCTCGGCCACGCCGAGGGGCTGATCGGCGACCAGGCCGCGCGGTTCGTCAAGGACAGCGCGCGCAAGCTGGACGACGCCATCGCGCCGGCCGGGGACACCGAGTTCGAGTACTTCGGCATCAAGACCGTCTACGACCGGTACCTGCTGCGCCACCCCTGCGCCCGGCTGGTCATCGAGACCCCGCAGTACTTCCTGCTCCGGGTGGCCTGCGGCCTGTCCCGCACGCCGGCCGAGGCGATCAGCTTCTACCGGCTGATGTCCTCGCTGGCCTACCTGCCCAGCTCCCCCACCCTGTTCAACTCCGGGACCAGCCATCCCCAGATGTCGTCCTGCTTCCTGGTCGACTCGCCCCGCGACGACCTGGACTCCATCTATGCCCGCTACGGCCAGGTCGCGCAGCTGTCCAAGTTCTCCGGCGGCATCGGGATCTCCTGGTCGCGGATCCGGTCCCGCGGCGCGCTGATCCGGGGCACCAACGGCGCCTCCAACGGCATCGTGCCGTTCCTGCGCACCCTGGACGCCTCGGTGTCGGCGGTGAACCAGGGCGGCCGGCGCAAGGGCGCGGCGTGCGTCTACCTGGAGCCCTGGCACCCCGACATCGAGGAGTTCCTTGAGCTGCGGGACAACACCGGCGAGGACGCCCGCCGCACGCACAACCTGAACCTGGCCAACTGGATACCCGATGAGTTCATGCGCCGGGTGGAGGCGGACGAGCCGTGGTCGCTGATCGACCCGGACGCGGTCCCGGAGCTGCCGGACCTGTGGGGCGCGGAGTTCGACGCGGCCTACCGCGCCGCCGAGGCCGACGGCCGGTACGTGCGGCAGGTCAGGGCGCGCGACCTGTACGGCAAGATGATGCGCACCCTGGCCCAGACCGGCAACGGCTGGATGACCTTCAAGGACGCCTGCAATGCCAAGTGCAACCAGGTCGGCGAGGCCGGCAGCGTGGTGCACCTGTCCAACCTGTGCACGGAGATCACCGAGGTCACCACCGACGCCGAGACCGCCGTGTGCAACCTCGGCTCGGTCAACCTGGCCCGCCACCTGACCGCGGGGAAGGACGGCCAGGCCCTGGACTGGGACCGGCTGCGCGCCACCGTGCGCACCGCGGTGCCGTTCCTGGACCGGGTCATCGACAGGACCTTCTACCCCAGCGGCCAGGCCGCCGCGTCCAACCCGAGGTGGCGCCCCGTGGGCCTGGGCGTGATGGGCCTGCAGGACGTGTTCTTCGCGCTCCGGCTGCCGTTCGACTCCGAGCGGGCGCGGGACCTGTCGGCGCGGATCTCCGAGGAGATCTACCTCACCGCGCTGGAAGCCTCCGCCGACCTGGCCGCCGAGCACGGGCCGCACCCGGCGTTCGGCCAGACCCGCGCGGCGGCCGGGCAGCTCCAGCCCGACCTGTGGGGCGCCGAGGTCACCCAGGCGGCCCGCTGGAAGGCGCTGCGCAAGCGGGTCGCCAGGACCGGCCTGCGCAACTCGCTGCTCATCGCCATCGCGCCGACCGCGACCATCGCCTCGATCGCCGGCTGCTACGAGTGCATCGAGCCCCAGGTATCCAACCTGTTCAAGCGCGAGACCATGTCCGGCGAGTTCCTCCAGATCAACGCCGCGCTGGTGGCGCAGCTCAAGGAGCACGGCCTGTGGACGCAGGAGGTCCGCGACCTGATCAAGCGCTCCGAGGGATCCGTGCAGCAGGTCAGCCAGCTTCCCGAGCCGGTCAGGATGCTGTTCCGCACCGCCTGGGAGCTGCCGCAGCGGGCGCTGATCGACATGGCGGCGGCCCGCGCCCCGTTCATCGACCAGAGCCAGTCGCTCAACCTGTTCCTGGCCGCGCCCACCATCGGCAAGCTGTCCTCGATGTACGTGCACGCCTGGAAGAGCGGCCTGAAGACCACCTATTACCTGCGGTCCCGGCCCGCCACCCGGATCCAGCAGGCCACCGTCGCCATGCCCGCCGCCAGCCAGGACGCCACTGCCAGCCGGGACGCCAGCGACGCGATCGCCTGCTCCCTGGAGAACCCCGAGACCTGCGAGGCCTGCCAGTGACTCCCCCCAGCACAGCGACTCCCGCCAGCAGCACCGCCGCCGCCCCGCAACTGCTGGACCCCGGCATGAGCCTGACGCTGCGGCCGATGCGCTACCCGCGGTTCTACGACCGGTTCCGCGACGCCATCAAGAACACCTGGACCGTGGAGGAGGTCGACCTGCACTCCGACCTGGCAGACCTGCGCCGGCTGTCGGGCGCCGAGCGGCACCTGGTCTCCCGGCTGGTCGCGTTCTTCGCCACCGGCGACACCATCGTCGCCAACAACCTGGTGCTGAACCTCTACCAGCACGTCAACTCCCCGGAGGGCCGGCTGTACCTGTCCCGGCAGCTCTTCGAGGAGGCCGTGCACGTCCAGTTCTACCTGACGCTCCTGGATACCTACGTGCCCGACGATGCCGAACGGGCTGCCGCGTTCGCCGCCGTGGAGAACATCCCGTCGATCAGGCGCAAGGCAGAGTTCTGCTTCAAGTGGATCGACTCCGTCCACGGGCTGCGCGAGCTGGCGACCGCCGCCGACCGGAGGTCGTTCCTGCTCAACCTGATCTGCTTCGCCGCGTGCATCGAAGGGCTGTTCTTCTACGGCGCGTTCGCCTACGTCTACTTCCTGCGGTCACGGGGCCTGCTCAACGGGCTCGCGTCGGGCACCAACTGGGTGTTCCGCGACGAGTCCATGCACATGGCGTTCGCATTCGACGTGGTGGAGACCGTCCGCCGCGAGGAGCCCGGCCTGTTCGACGACCAGCTCGCCGCCCAGGTCAGGGAGATGCTGGCCGAGGCGGTCGAGTGCGAGGCCCAGTTCGCGCAGGATCTGCTGGGCCAGGGCGTGGCCGGCCGGGGCCTGGCTGGACTGTCCCTCGCCGACATGCGGTCCTACCTGGAGCACGTGGCCGACCGGCGGCTGGCCCAGCTCGGCATCGAGCCGCTCTACGGGTCGGCCAACCCGCTGGCGTTCATGGACCTCCAGGACGTGCAGGAGCTGTCCAACTTCTTCGAGCGCCGCGTCTCGGCCTACCAGGTCGGCGTCACCGGGGATGTCTCCTTCGACGACGACTTCTAGAACCCAGGCATACTGGCCTGGCCGTCTAGCCGATTCCGGCCTGGAGGGGCCATCCGGTATGCGCGAGGATGGCCGCATGGCTGACAGCATGGAGCGGATCGGGCGGCATCCTGAGCGCGCGCGAACAGACCGGGCGCAGCTGGACGCGGTCCTCGACGCCGGCGATCACATCGGCTCGCTGAGCACGGTGGCCGGCGGCGAGCCGTGGGTGGTGCCGATGCTCTACGCGCGGGCCGGCGACCGCATCCTGCTGCACGGCTCGACCGGCGCCGGGGCGCTGCGGCACGTCGCGGCCGGGGCACGCGCGGCGCTGTGCGTGACGCACCTCGACGCCTGGGTGTACGGGCATACGCTGTTCGACTCCAGCGCCAACTACCGCTCCGCGGTGGTCCGCGGCGAGCTGATCCAGCTCGCCGGCGACGAGGCGGCGGCGGCGCTGACCGCGCTCTCCGAGGGAGTGTTCCCCGGCCGCGGCCGCGAGGTGCCGCCGCACACCCGCAAGCAGCTCGCGGCGACGCAGGCCCTGGCGATGGAGATCGTCCCCGGCCAGTGGACCGTCAAGGTGCGCGAGGGCGGCCCTGGAGTGCCCGACCCCGGTGACGAGCCCGCCCCCGGCGTGTGGGCCGGCCTGCTGCCGGTCAGGACCGCCTACGGGCGGCCCGAGACCGCCGCGTACCTGACGCCTGGCACTCCCGTCCCGGCATCGGTCCTGTCCCGCGCCGGGGACGGGCGGTAGCCGGGCTCAGGCCAGGACGTCGCGGATGACCTGGACGGCCGCCCCGGCCCAGGTCTCCGGCAGCGTCGCGTAGCCGCACACCAGGCCCGTGGCCGGCCACCGCTCGTCATAGGCGAAGTGGCTGAGCGCCCCGCACAGCAGCCCGGCGCGCTCGAGCCCGGCCACCGCGGCCCGGTCGTCGAAGTCGTCGCCGAACGTGAGCACCAGGTGCAGACCTGCCTGGATGCCGTGGATGCGGGCCTGCGGCAGCCCGGCGGCACAGGCGTCGGCGAAGCGCTGCCGTCGCGCCGCGTATACCCGGTGGCTGAAGGCCAGGTGTC
Organism: uncultured Actinomycetota bacterium; assembly: GCA_963725175.1. GTDB lineage: Bacteria > Actinomycetota > Actinomycetes > Streptosporangiales > Streptosporangiaceae > DASUBV01. Next base: position 6,899,073 of record CAVRXH010000006.1, on the reverse strand, counting down.
GCAGCAGCGCCCGGCTGCGGATCAGCTCGCTCAGGGCCGCCGCGGCGAGGCCGCTGACCGTGCCGCCGTCGCGGGCCTGCTCCGCGCTGACCCGGTCGTGCCAGGCCCCCGGCACCACCGCCCATGCCAGCCGCAGCTCGCGTGCCAGGATCTTCGACGCGGTGCCGAGGTAGATCACGCGCCGCGGGCCGGCCGCCATCGCCCGCAGCGGCGGCATCGGCACGACGTCGTAGCGGTACTCGCCGTCGTAGTCGTCCTCGAACACGAGCGCGCCGGCCCGCTCTGCCCAGTCGAGCAGCTCGCCGCGCCGGGACACCGGCATGCGCCCGCCCAGCGGGAACTGGTGCGCGGGGGTCACGTAGACGCCCCAGTCCTGCCTGGTAAGCCGGTCCGCCCGCAGCCCTTCGTCATCGACAGGGACCGGGCGCACCCGGGCGCCGCCCTGCCGGAAGGCCCGCAGCGCCTTGTCGTAGCCGGGGGTCTCGAACGCCAGGGTCCGGGACGGGATCGCCATGACCCTGGTCAGCACCTGGATCGCCGCGTGCACGCCGGAAAAGAGGATCACCTCCTCCGGGCGCACCGACAGGCCGCGGCTGACCCTGAGATGGTCCGCCAGGTCGGCGCGCAGCGCGCTCACCGGGTCGGCGGGCGTGCCGCCTGGGCGGCCAGGCCCGCCCGCGCCGGCCGCGGACTCCAGGAACTCGCGCGCCGCGACGCGCCAGGCGCGGTTCCAGTCCCGCGCGCTGATCAGCGAGACATCCGGGTATCCGGAACGCAGGTCAAACCTGGCTCGCCCGGACGGCTGCGCCGTCGGCGCGTCCAGCCGCACCGGGCTGACCGGCGAGGACAGCGCGCCGGCCCTGGCTGCCGCCACCGCTCCCTGCTCGACGCGGGTGCCCGAGCCGGGGACGGTCACCACGAACCCCGCGGCGGCGAGCTGCTGGTAGGCCTCGATGACCCGGGAGCGGCCGACCCCCAGGGCGCCCGCGAGCACCCGGCTGGACGGCAGCAGGTCGCCATCGGCGAGCTGGCCCGCGCCGATAGCCTTCACCAGCGCCGCCGTCAGCGCGGTCAGCGAGCCGCGCGGCCCGTCGTCCAGGTCGAGGTGAAGCGAAAGCGGGGCGGCGGTTCGCGGCATGGCCTCATCCTGGCTGGCCCATCGCCGAGGCGGAAGGCACGCGACGGCAGTCCTCGATCAGAACAGGGTGGGCGGGCCGGCCGGGACAGGGTCGGGGAGCGGGTCGAGGCCGGGGACCCGGACGCGAACCTCGTCGTGGAAGCGGCGGGCCAGTTCCAGGGCCTCGACGTTGTCGGGCGTGTGCAGGAAGAAGGTCGGGGACCGCCCCTCACCCAGCCAGCCGACCACGACATCGAGCCAGGGCTGCCAGCCCGCGATGGTGCGGGCGGCGTCGTCCCTGCCGATGAAGCGGACCACGGGATAAGGAGTCAGGGCACGGCGCCGGCGGGGCACCCGCGGCTTCTTCATCCATGCCTCCCGCTCGGCGTCGCTGACGGGCGGGCCGTCGAACAGGACGGTGGTGTCGAAGGGCACCCACTCGGCGCCGGCGTCGCGCAGCACCCGCTCCAGCTCGTGTTCCTCCCGCGGGTCGGTGAAGAAGGCGCGGTGCCGGACCTCGACGGCGTACCGGTGCTCGCGTGGCAGCGCGCGCAGGAAGCCGCCGAGGGCGCCGAGCTCGGCGGGGCCGAAGGACGGCGGCAGCTGGATCCAGAGGGCGTGGGCACGCGGCCCGAGCGGCTCGATCGCGGTGAGGAAGGCGCGCAGCGGGCCGCCGGCGTCCGCGAGGCGGCGCTCGTGGGTCACCGTCTTCGGCAGCTTGAGCAGGAACCGGAAGTCCGGGTCCGTCTGCCCGGCCCACGACGCCGCGGTGTCCAGGCCCGGCGTCGCGTAGAACGTCGTGTTGCCCTCGACGGCGTTGCACCAGCTCGCGTACGCGGCCAGCCGCTCCCCCGGCGGCAGCGGGCTAGGCAGGTAACGGCCCTGCCAGGCCGCGTAGCTCCACATCGCGCAGCCGACATAGAGCCTCATAGGGTCCAGCCTAAGAGCGACGGTCTGGTCAGCAGTACTCGCCGGGGGTGCGTTACCTGTCGGGACCGCCGATCGCCTGGCGGCGGTTGCGCTGGGCGAGCGCCGCGCGCAGCAGCTCGTCCAGGTCCTCGTCGCTGAGCGCCGCCAGCTCGGCCTGCCGCGCCGTGTCCGCGACCTGCCCGAACTGCGGGTCGGCGGCGACCGCCTCGGCCAGCTCCGCGATCGTCGGGCCGATGAAGACCTGGTGCACCGGCAGGCTCACCCCGTAGGTGTCGGCGACCCTGGCGACGAACCTGGTCGCGGTCAGCGAGTGCCCGCCGCGCAGGAACAGGTTGTCGTGCACGCCGATCGGCTCGCTGGTGGCCAGCAGGTCGCTCCAGATCCTGGCCAGCGTCTCCTCGACCGGGTTCCTGGGCTCGACGCGGCCGGCCCCCGACAGCGCGCCGTCCCACCGCGGGGCGGGCAGCGCGGCCCTGTCGACCTTGGCGTTCGGCGTCAGCGGCAGCGCCGGCAGCGCCATCACCAGCGCCGGGATCATGTACTCGGGCAGCGTGGCGCGCAGGTGCGGCCGCAGTTCCTCCAGCAGGTCGGTGCCGGCGGCCTTGGCCGCCGCGCTGCCCCGGCGCGGCACGACGTAGGCGACGAGCGCCGGCTCGCCGGCCCTGGACGCGGCGACGACGGCGGCCTGGCGCACGTCGCGGTGCGCGCGCAGCACGGCCTCGATCTCGCCGCACTCGATCCGGAAGCCGCGGATCTTCACCTGGTGGTCGTTGCGGCCGATCAGCTCCAGGCCGCCGTCTTCGCGCCACCGGCCGAGGTCACCGGTCCGGTACAGCCGCGCTCCCGGCTCGTCGCTCCACGGGTCGGGCCGGAACGACCTGGCGGTGAGCCGCGGCCGGCCGTGATAGCCGCGCGCGACGCCCCGCCCGGCCAGGCAGACCTCGCCCACCACCCCGGCCGGCACCGGGTTCAGCCGGTCGTCGAGCACGTACACCCGGGTGTGCTCGATCGGCGGCCCGATCGCCGCCGCGTCGGCCGCGCTCGCCACCACCCCGGCCGCCGACCACACCGTGGTCTCGGTCGGGCCGTAGAGGTTCCACAGGGTGACGCCGGGCCCGGTGAGCTGGCCGGCCAGGTCGGCGGGCAGCGCCTCGCCGCCGCACATCCGCAGCCGCAGCCCGGCGGGCACGCCGCCGGCGGACTCCAGCAGCCGCCAGGTCTGCGGCGTGGCCTGCATCGCGGTCGCGCCGCCTGACTCGATCAGCGACCGCAGGCGGTCGGGCTCGCGGGTCTGCGTGGCGGTCGCGATCACCAGGTCGGCACCGCAGGCCAGCGGCAGCAGCAGCTCCAGGATGGCGATGTCGAACGACAGCGTGGTGACGGCGACGAACCGGTCGCCGCCGCCGAGCCCGATCGACCGGCGGAAGGACGCGACGAGGTTCGACACGGCCCGGTGCTCGATGCCGACGCCCTTGGGCTGCCCGGTCGAGCCGGAGGTGAAGATGACGTAGGCGAGCGCGTCCGCGGGCACCGGCACGGGGGGCAGCGGCTCGCCGGCCGTCGCCGCCGGGTCGTCGACGCGGATCACCGTGGCGCCGTCGGCGACCTGCGCCGCGAGCTCGCTGTTCGCGGCGTCGGAGATGACGAGCTTCAGGCCGGCCCCACGAGCCATCGCGGCCAGCCGGCCAGGCGGGAAGCCCGGATCCAGCGGCACGTAGGCCGCGCCGGCCCACCACGCGCCCAGCAGCCCCGTCAGCATCCCGATGCCGCGGCCCGCGCACAGCCCGACCAGCGTGTCCGGGCCGGCGCCGTGGGCGGCCAGCGTCCTGGCGAGCCGCGCGGCCCGGTCGCAGACCTCGCTCGCCGGCAGGGTGCCCGCGCCATCGGTGACGCTGGACGCCGAGGCCAGGAGCAGGTCCCTGACGTCCGCGCCGCCGTCGCCGCCGGCGGGCGGCGCCTGGCGGTCGCGGACCAGCTCATCGCGCTGCGCCGCCGACAGCATCGGCAGGTCGGCCACCGGGGTGCCTGGCGACGCCGCGGCGTTGCGCAGCAGCTCGGCCATGCAGCCGAGGAACCGGGCGGCCCAGGCCTGGTCGAACAGGTCCTTGCTGTACTCAAGCGACAGCGTGATGGTCTGGCCGGCCGAGGCGTCCACGTACATGGTGAGGTCGAGCTTCGCGGTCCCGGTGAACAGCGCCCTGCTGCTCGCGGTGATGCCGGGGAAGTCAAGCACCGGCGGGGTGAGCGACTGGTACAGGAACTGGACCTGGGTCAGCGGCGCGTAGGACAGCGTGCGCTCGGGCGCGAAGTCCTCGACGAGCTTCTCCCACGGGAGCTGCTGGTGTGCCATCGCGTCCAGGGTGGTGTCCCTGATCCGGTGCAGCAGCCCGGCGAAGGTCGGGTCGCCGTCCAGCGAGATCCGCAGCGCCGCGGTGTTGATGAACATGCCGATGAGCGGGTCGAGCTCCTCGTGGGTGCGGCCGGCCACCTGGGTGCCGATGACGATGTCGTGCTGGCGGGAGTAGCGCGACAGCACCGCCGCGAAGCCGGTGAGGAACGTCATGAACACGGTGGCGTTGGCGCCGGCCGCCAGGTCGGCGAGCCGCCGGGTGGTCTGCGCGTCGATGGTGTGCTTGGCGATCGCGCCCTGCGTGGACTGCCGGACCGGCCTGGGCCGGTCGGTGGGCAGCGTGATGAGCTGCGGCGCGCCGCGCAGCTCGCGGCGCCAGTGATCGAGCTGCCGTTCCAGCTCCTCGCCGCGCATCCGGTCCTGCTGCCAGACGGCGTAGTCGCCGTACTGCATCCACAGCCGCGGCAGCGCCGCGGGCTCGCCGGTCACCCGTGCCCGGTAGTGGGCGGACAGCTCGTCGATGACCACCTGCATGGACATGCCGTCGCTGATGATGTGGTGCATGACCAGCACGAGCAGGTGCCGGCCCGGCCCGGCGCCGATCAGCGCGACGCGCATCAGCGGCCCGGCCGCCAGGTCGAACGGCTGCCGCGCGCGGTCCGCCGCGATCGACTCGGCCTGCTTCGTGCTCTCGGCCTCGTCCAGGCCAGCCTCGTCCAGTTCCGCGCCCAGCTCGATCCGCTCGATCCGCACGGTGCCGGTGTCGGCGACGACCTGCTCGGGCACGCCGTCGAAGGCGACGATGCTGGTCCGCAGCACGGCCTGGCGCGCGGCCATGTCGTCCATCGCCCGCTGCAGCGCGTCGGCGTCAAGCGGCCCGTCCAGCCACATCGCGTACGGCATGTTGTAGGTCGCCTCGCCGGGCGTGAGCTGGTCGATGAACCAGAGCCGCTGCTGGGAGAACGACACGGGGAAGCGCATGGCGGGATCTACCTCCGGTCGCCAGGTACGAGGGTCGGCCGAGCCTGGTCCGCCGCCGGGCCCGCGCCGCCGATCGCCGCGGCCAGGCCGGCCACCGTGGGATCGGCGAAGAACGTGCGGACCGGCAGGTCGACGCCGTAGGCGGCGCGGACCCTGGCCATCAGCCTGGTCGCGGTCAGCGAGTGCCCGCCGAGCGCGAAGAAGTTGTCGCTGACGCCGACCGGCGCCGGCAGGGCGAGCAGCTCGGCCACGATGGCCGCCAGCTTCGACTCGGTAGGCGTCCGGGGCGCGACCGCGGCCTGGCCCTCTGGCGTGCCCCAGTCCGGCTCGGGCAGCGCGCGGTGGTCGATCTTCCCGCTGCCGGTCAGCGGCAGCGCGGGCAGCACCACGAAGGTGGCGGGCACCATGTAGTCGGGCAGCACCTCGCGCAGCCGGTCGCGCAGCCCGGCGGGCGGCCGGTCGTCGCCGGACCTGGTGACGAGGTAGCCGACCAGCCGGACGTCGTGTCCCGCGCCGCGCACCGACACCACGGCCTGCGCGACGTCGCCGGCGGCCCGCAGCGCCGCCTCGACCTCGCCGCTCTCCACCCGGTAGCCGCGGATCTTGAACTGCCGGTCGGCGCGCCCGGCCAGCTCGATCCGTCCCGACCGGCGCCAGCGGCCGACATCCCCGGTGCGGTAGAGCCGGGCGCCTGGCCGGCCGCTGAACGGGTCGGGGACGAACCGGCCGGCGGTCATGCCGGGATTGCCGTGGTAGCCGTGCGCGACCCCGGCGCCGCCGATGTAGACCTCGCCGGTGACGCCGGGCGGCACCGGCGCCAGCCGGGCGTCGAGCACGTAGAGCTGGGTGCCGGCGATGATCGAGCCGATCTCGATCGGGGCCGGCGACGGGGCGACCGTGTCGCCGCCGGAGTAGATCGTGGTCTCCGTCGGCCCGTACAGGTTGACCACCCGCGCGCCGGGTTCCGCGCCCATGGCGTCGGCCAGGTCCCTGGGCAGCGGCTCGCCCGCGGTCATCCGCAGCTTCACCCCGTCCGGCACCCCGCCGGCGTCCATCAGCATCCGCCAGCCGGCCGGCGTGACCTGGAGCGCGGTCGCGCCGCTGTCGGCCAGCAGCTCGCGCAGCCTGGCCGCGTCCAGCGCGTGCTCGGTGTCGGCGACCACGAGCCGCCCGCCGGCCAGCACCGGCGCGAGCAGCTCGACCAGGGCGATGTCGAAGGCGAACGTGGACACCGCGACGAACCGGTCCTGCGGGCCGAGCCCGAGCAGCGGCGCCACCGCGTTCAGCAGCGTGGCGATGCCGCCCTGGGTCACGCTGACCGCCTTCGGCCTGCCGGTCGACCCCGAGGTGAACAGGGTCACGGCGACGGCCGACGGCGGCAGGTCAGGCAGCGGCTCGCCCGCCGGTCCCGGCTCGGGCGCGGCGGCCAGCGTAGCCAGGTCCACGACCGCGGCCGGTGCCGCCGCCGGCGGCGGCACCGGGGCGCCGGGGACGCTGCTGTCGATCAGGATCGCGGTCGCGCCCGCGTCTTCGAGCATCCCGGCCAGCCGCTGGGCCGGGTAGATCGGGTCCATCGGCACGTAGGACGCGCCGGCCGACCAGACGCCGAGGATGGCGGGCAGCAGCCGCGCGCCGCGCGGCAGCAGGATCGCCACCCGGTCGGACACCCCGGTGCCGTGCCCGCGCAGCGCGGCCGTGACCCGCCGCGCCAGGTCCCGCACCCCGGTCCCGGTCAGCTCGCCGTGAGTGCCGCTGGCCAGCACAGAATCGCGCGCGCAGGCCGCCCAGAGCAGCCGCAGCGCCGTCGCATCCGGGTCGCCGGCGGGCCGCCGTCCGGCCACTGCCTGGTGACCAGGTCGCGGATGGCGCGCGGCATGATGTCCGCGTCGGCGGCCGGCCGGCCGGGATCGGCGGCCAGGCAGCCCAGGATCGCCATGAAGGCGTCGGTCACGACCTGACCGGTGGCCCGGTGGAACAGGTTGCGGTTGTAGTTCACCCGCACCTGCGGCCCGTCCGGCTCGCCGGTGACCGTCAGTTCGATCTCGAACTTAGCGGTGCCGTTCTCGACCAGTTCCGGGCGCCAGCGCAGCCCGCCGCGATCAGGGACGGCCCAGGACTCCTCCATCGCGAACATCACCTGGGCCAGCGGCAGCCGCGCCGGGTCGCGCTGCGGCCCGATGAGCTCCACCACCCGGGCGAAGGGCAGCTCCTGATGCGCCAGCGCCCTGGTGCTGGCCGCGTGCACGGACCGCACCAGCTCACCGAGCGTCGCGCCGGCCGACCCGGATCCGGATCGGCACGGTGTTCATGAACAGCCCGACGACCGACTCGGTCTCCGGCCGGGCGCGGGCCGCCATCGGCACCGCGATCAGCAGGTCGTCGCTGCCGGTCAGCCGGGCGAGCACGACCGCGTACGCGGCCAGCAGGACCGCGAACATCGTGGTGCCCTGTCGCTGGGCGAGCTGGCGGAGCGAGCCGGCCAGCCCAGGGTCGATGATCGCCTCGATGCTCTGCGCCTCGAAGGTCTGCCGGGCCGGGTAGGGCTCGTCGGCCGGCAGCGGCAGGGCGACCTCCGCGCCGGCCAGCTCGGCCCGCCAGAACCGCTCGCCCGGCGCGTCCCCGCCGTCCTCGGCGTGCTCCAGCTGCCAGATGGCGTAGTCCGCGTACTGGATCGGCGGCTCCTCCGTCACCGGGTCGCCGCCCTTGGCGATCGCCTCGTAGTCCGCCGACAGCTCGTCGAACAGGACCCGGAACGACCAGCCGTCCGCGACGATGTGGTGCATCACCACCGCGAGCACGTGCTCCTCCGGTGCCAGCGCGACCAGGACGGCCCGCACCAGCGGCCCGGTGGCCAGGTCCATCGGCGCGCGGGCCAGCTCGCCGATCATCGCCCTGGCGGCCTGCTCCCGCTCGCCCGCCGGCAGGTGCTCGACGGAGGCGGCCGCCAGCGGCCGCGCCTCGGGCTCGTCCTCGATTACCTGCAGCGGCACGCCCGAGTCGTTCCTGAAGGTGGTGCGCAGCGCCTCGTGCCTGATTAGCGCGGCGTCCCACGCCTGCTGAAGCGCGTCGGCCTCCAGCGGGCCATCCAGCCACAGCGCCCACGCGATGTTGTACGTGGGCTCGCTGGAGTCCATCTGGGCCAGCAGCCACATCCGCCGCTGGCCGAATGAGGTCGGGAACTCGTACACGGCCACGATCAGCCTTCCTGTTTCAGGTGAGCCGCCGCCTGGTCAGCCGCCACCATGCGGAAGCTCCGCGGTGCAGCGCTGCCCTTGCGCGTCGGTGAGCCAGGCCTGGTCGGGGGTCGGCAGCATCTCGCTGACCGTCACTGGCGCGCCCGCGCCCGCGTCCCTGCGGCAGCGGCGCAGCCCGCGGGCGAGCAGGTCGACAGACGCGAGGCTGGTGAGGTCCGCGTAAATCGGCTTGCGCTCGCCGGTGAACCGCGCGAATACATGCCGGGGCAGTCGAAGGCTCGCCGCCCATGCCCTGGCCTGCAGGTAACGAGTGCTCTCAGCCGCGGTACCCGCGAACGCGGGAGCCGCGGCGGCAAAGGTCCAGCTCTCCCGGCTGACCACGAGATCGCCGATGCTGACCCGCGGCGTGTGCGCGCCTGGCTGGGTCAGGCCGAAGGAGTTGCTGATCGCACCGCTGATCAGGTCGCCGAGGACGGCGAGCAGCGGCAGCTCGAACGCCCCGCCGCGATGCCGGACCCGCAGTCCGGCGGGCGAGCTGATCACGTCGCACTCGCCGACCGGCACGGTCAGCGCGGGGTCATAGCCGCAGCTGTCGTGCGCGTAGACGAGGCGGCGGTCGCCGGGCGAGGCCAGCGCGTTGGACAGCCGCGCGCCGGTGCCGCCGTGCTCCCCGGTCTCCGCGAGCCACACCACCGCGCCGCCCAGGTCGTGCCGCAGCCCGGCGCGGACCGCGTCCGGCGCCTCGTGGAAGTCCAGCCAGGTGGCGTAGCGCGAGGTGACCAGGCTCGGGTGCACCTCGCCGAGCACCCAGGTCAGCGCCCCGCCGGCGGCGGCTTCGCGCCCGGCGATCATCAGGTCGGGGCTGTGGTGCACCGCCATCGGCCAGGGCAGCGGGCCGGCCGGGAACTCCGCCGTCACCCGCGCCCGCAGGCTCGCTGCGCTGAGCTGGGCCCGCCGGGCACCCGGCGGCAGCTCCAGGATCGCCGCCCAGCGTTCCCGCAGCTCGCGCACCGCGGGCTCGATGACGGCCGGCGGCTGGCCGAACAGCGCGTCGTTGACGATCAGCCAGAGGTCGGCGAACGGCACCGCGTCGCCGCCGAGCTGCGCCGCGCGCTGCGCGCGGGCCGCCTCGAAGTGCCGCTCGTACAGCGCGCCGCAGGCGGCGGTGAACCACCGCGCGCTGTCCAGCACCAGGGCCAGCGGCTCACGCAGCCCGTCCAGCGCGCCGGCGCCCAGCCGCACGGTGCCGCCGCGCAGGCACTCCTCGTAGGTGATCGTGCGGCCGGCGTAGAGCTGACCCGCCCGCCGGGTCGGCGGCAGGCCGGCCAGCCGGGTGAACGTCGCCTCCAGCCCGGCCATCGCCCGCGTGACCCGCTCCGCGTCGCCGGCCGCGGCGGCCAGCTCGTCCCTGGCGGCGGTCAGCTCGTCCAGCGCCCGCTGGGCCGGCTGGCGCACGGCGTCGTCGGTGACCCGGGCCAGGATCGCCCGCGCGGCCAGCTCGGGCCTGGTCTCCTGCGGGGCCAGGTCGAGCTGCCAGGCCACCCGGCGGCTGCCGGCCAGCCGCTCAAGCAGCGCGAAGACCTCCCCCGCGTCACCGAGCCCCGACGCGGGATCTGCCAGCGCGGCGGCGGCGACCTCGCGGGCGTCGCGGGTGCCGTCAACCGCCCGCAGCACCGCCGCCTCGGCGGCAGACAGCGGCACCGGCGGTGCCAGCGGCAGCCGCAGCAGCGTGCCGTCTATGCCGGTGAACGGCATCCGCCGTGGCACCAGCCAGGGCCGCAGCGCGGCCTCGTGACCGGCCAGCACCGCGCGGACGGCCCAGCCCTCCAGGTAGGTGACCCTGGCGGCCAGCGCGCGCCCGCCGGGGTCGCGGGTGACCCGGATGCCGGGGCCGTCGTCGATAGCCGACCAGCCGACCGGGCCGAAGAAGCCGATGGTGTCGTTCTTCGCGCAGTAACGCTGGAGGTAGCTCGCCAGCAGCGCCTCGTGCTGCCGGTGCTTGGTCGCGCGCCTGGCCGGCTCGGGGCCGTGCCGCCGCAGCGCGTCGATGCCGGTGGTCAGCGCGTGCCGGTTCTGGCTCGCGACCGCCTCCCGCAGCGCGGGCAGCCCGGCCGCCGCGTGCAGCGCCGCCGACAGCCGCCGGACCGCCGCGGCGAACTCGGCTGCGTACGCGGCGCCGACCGACCCGGCCTCGGCAGCCAGCGCGGCATCGGCCGCGACGGCCAGCTCCTCGTCGCCCAGCGTGGCGAGCAGCCCGGCCGGGAAACCCGCCCCGCGCAGCAGCACCGTCCGCCACAGCGCCCAGTCGCCGGCCAGCGAGACGAGATGCGGCGCGAGCACGGCCGGGCGGCTGGGTTCCTGCGCCGACGCCGCCGGGGCGGCCACCCGGTAGGCGCTGCGGTCCCGTCGGCCGATTCTCGGCGGGGCGGCCGACGCCGGCGCGCGGACGGTGACGGTGCCGCCCGTGACCGGGATCGCCGGCCGGCCCGCGTCGATCGCGGCGGCGCAGGCGGCGAGCGTCGGCGCCTCGTAGAACGCGGCCATCGGCAGCTCGACGCCGAACTCCTCGCGGATCCGGAACATCAGCCTGGCGGCGGACAGCGAGTTGCCGCCGAGCGCGAAGAAGCTGTCCTCCCGGCCGACCGCGACACCGCCCACCGCGACACCGCCGGCTGTGCCGCTGCCGTCCGCGCCGCCGCCGGCCGCGCCGCCGCCGGCTGTGCCGCCGCCGATTGTGCCGCCGCCATCCGGGGGCAGCAGCGGCAGCCAGATCCCGGCGAGCCGTTCCTCGGTGCCGCCGCGCGGCGGGGTCGCCCCCGCACGGGCCTCCCGCTCCGGGGCGGGCAGCGCGGCCCTGTCCACCTTGCCGTTGGGGTTCAGCGGGAACCGGTCCAGGGCCGCGAACCCGGCGGGCACCAGGTAGTCGGGCAGCCGCCGGGAGGCGAAATCGCGCAGCTCCGCCGGGCCCAGCGCGCCGGCCTGCACGCCGTCGGCCGGGGTCACGTAGCCGATCAGGTGCCGCTGCGCGCCGTCGCCCGCGACGACGACCAGGCAGTCCCGCACGCCCGGATGCGCCCGCAGCACCTCTTCCACCTCGCCGGGCTCGACCCGGAACCCGCGGATCTTGATCTGGCTGTCCCGGCGGCCGGCGAACTCCAGCGTGCCGTCCGCGCGCCAGCGGGCCAGGTCGCCGGTCCGGTACAGCCGCCCGCCGCCGCCCGCCGGGTCGGGCACGAACGCCCGCGCCGTCGCCGCGGCGTTCCCGGCGTAGCCTCGGGCCAGCCCGTCCCCGCCCGCGTACAGCTCGCCGGTCACCCCGGCGGGCGCGGGCCGGCCGAGCTGGTCGAGGATGACCACGCTGGTGTGCTGGATCGGGCGGCCGATCGGCACCGTCGGCCCCACCTGGCTCACGTCGGTCATCACGTGGCACGCGGTGAAGGTCGTGTTCTCGGTCGGGCCGTACCCGTTGACCAGCGGCCGGCCCCGGCGGGCGGCGAGCACCGCGCGCACCGTGTCCGGGTTGAGCACGTCGCCGCCCGCCAGGATGACCGGCACGTCGGCGAGCGCGTCGATGTCGGCCTCGGCGAGCTGGTGGAACAGCCCGGCGGTCAGCCACGCGACCGTCACCCCGGAGGTGCGCAGCAGCGCCGCGAGGTCCGGCAGCCCGAGCGGGCCTGGCGGCGCGACCACCACCGTGGCGCCGGTCAGCAGCGCGCCCCAGATCTCCAGCGTCGAGGCGTCGAACGCGACCGGGGCCAGGTGCAGCAGCCGCTGGCCGGGGCCGAGCGGGGCGAACGTCGGGTCGCTGATCAGCCGGATGACGGCGCGCTGCGGCACGCCGACGCCCTTCGGCACGCCGGTCGACCCGGAGGTGAAGCTGACATACGCCAGGCTCAGCGGGTGCGACAGGTCCGGCGGCGGCGCGTCCAGGTCAGCGGCCGGGCCGGCTTCACCGCCCGCGCCAGCCTCGCCGTCCGCCAGGAGCAGTTCCACGCCGGGCAGGCTGGGCATCCTGGCGGCGCTCTGCCCGGTGACCAGCACCAGCCGCGCCCCGGCGGCGGCGATCATGGCGGCGATGCGGGACGCCGGGCTGGCGGCGTCGACCGGCAGGTAGGCGCCGCCCGCCTTCAGCACGGCCAGCAGCGTGACGATGAGCTCGGTGCCGCGCTCCATCGCCACCCCGACCGGCGTGTCGGTGCCCACGCCACGGCGGCGCAGCAGCCAGGCCAGCGCGTTGCTGCGCCGGTCCAGCTCGGCATAGCTCACCGAGTCCGCGCCGAAGGCCAGCGCCGGCGCGTCCGGCGTGGCGGCGGCCCGGGCCGCGAACAGCGCGGGGATCGTCGCGCCCGCCGGGTAGGCGGCGCCCGCGCCGCGGCTCCACGAGCCGAGCTGGGCGGACTCCGGGGCGGTCAGCAGCGCCAGGCTGCCGATCCGGGTGGCCGGCCTGGCCACGGCGTCGGCGAGCAGGCTCAGGTAGTGCGTGATCATCCGCGACATGGTCGACTCGTCGAACAGGTCGGTCGAGTGCTCCCAGATCAGGCTCAGGTCGTCGTCCTCCGGCCGGGGCTCGCGGCCGAGCCGCTGCGCCGAGCGCGGCACCACGATCACGCTCAGGTCGGTCTTCGCCGAGCCGTTCGAGCGCTCGGTGACCGAGCCGGTCAGCCCGCCGAAGTCCAGGTCGGGGACGGCGGAGTCGTGGAAGCTGAACATCACCTGGAACAGCGGGGTGCGGGACGGGTCGCGGGCCGCGCCGAGCGCGTCCACGACGGCGTCCACCGGGGTGTCCGGCCAGGCCAGCGCGTCGGCCACGGTGCGCTGCACCTGGCGCAGCAGGTCGGCGAAGGACATCTGTCCTGTCACCCTGGTGCGCAGCACCAGGGTGTTGACGATCATGCCGAGCAGCGGCTCGAGCTCGGGCAGGCCGCGGTTCGCCGCGCCGGTGCCCACCAGCAGGTCCTCCTGGCCGGTGTAGCAGTACAGCAGCGCCGCGAACCCGGCGTACATGGCGGAGAACAGCGATACCCGCTGCTCGCGGCAGAACGCGCGCAGCGCGCGGGATAGCTCCGGCGGAACCTTGATCCGCGGCGCCGCGCCGCGGAAGCTCATCACCGGCGGCCTGGGCCGGTCGGCCGGCAGCTCAAGGACGTGCGGCGCGCCGGCCAGCAGGCCGGTCCAGTGCCCGACGTGCGCCCTGCGCACCTCGCCGCGCATCCAGTCCCGCTGCCAGCGCACGTAGTCCGCGTACTGGATGGCCAGCTCGGGCAGCGGCGAGGGCTGGCCGGCCGCGAAGGCCGGGTAGAGGGCGCGCAGCTCGGACAGCAGCACCGCCAGCGACCAGCCGTCGTGCACCATGTGGTGCTCGACGTGCACGAAGGTGTTCTCGCCGCCGGGGTGGCGGAGCAGCAGCCAGCGCGCCAGCGGGGGCGTCTTCAGGTCGAACGGCCTGCGCAGGTCGGCGGCGATGACCCGGTCCGCGTCCGCCGCCGGGATGTCGAGCACCCGCAGCGGCGCCCGCACCGCGGCGGCGGGCCGCATCGTCGCGACCCCGTCGACCGCGACGAACGCGCAGCGCAGGATCTCGTGCCTGCGCAGGATCTCATCGAGCGCGGCCCGCAGCGCCTCGGTGTTCACCTCGCCGCGCAGCGCCACCGTGGCCTGGAAGTTGTAGGCCAGGTTGCCGGGCGAGAGCTGCTCGAAGAACCACACCCGCTCCTGCTGGAGCGACAGCGGCGAGGGCTGGCCCGCCTTCGGCCGCCTGGCCAGCGGGCCGGCCGGCGGCACGGGCGGGCCCGCCGCCGGTGCCGTGCTCGCTGGTACCGGCGCGGCCGACCGCTCGTCGATCTTCGCGGCGATCGCGGCGACCGTGCGGCCGCCGAGCAGGTCGGACATGCTCACCGCGACGCCAAGCCCGGCGGCGAGCTGCGCGGCCAGCCGCCCGATCAGCAGCGAGTTGCCGCCGAGCGCGAAGAAGTCGTCGTCCGCGCCGACCCGCTCCTCGCCGAGCAGCCCGGCCACGATCGCGGCGACCGCGCCCTCGGTCGCGGTGCGCTCCGCCGCGGCCTGCTGCGCCAGGCCGGCGTCTTCCCGGCCAGGCGCGGGCAGCGCGGCCCGGTCCACCTTGCCGTTCGGCGTCATCGGCAGCGCGGGCAGCACCACGATCGCGGCCGGCACCATGTAGCCGGGCAGCCGCGCGGTGACGAACCCGATCAGCTCGGCCGGGGTCGCGTCCGCCGCGACGTAGCCGGTCAGCCGCGGGTCGGCGGCGCCGGACCGCTGCGCGGTCACGAAGGCCTCCCTGACTGCCGGGTGCTGCCGCAGCACCGCGGCCACCTCGCCGGGCTCGATCCGGAAGCCGCGGATCTTGACCTGGTCGTCCAGCCTGCCCAGGTACTCGAAGGACCCGTCGGCCCGGCGGCGGACCTTGTCGCCGGTCCGGTACATCCGCTGCCCGGCGGCCCTGATGTCCGGCACGAATACCCCGGCCGTGGTCACCGGGTCGCCCAGGTAGCCGCGCGCCACGCACGCGCCGGCCAGGCACATCTCGCCGGCCTCGCCGTCGGGCACCGGGTCCAGGCCGTCCAGCACGTAGCAGCGCACGCCGTCCAGGGGGAACCCGATCGGCGGCGGCACCGGGCCGCCCGGCAGCACGGTGGCGCTCGTCGCGCCGACCGTGCACTCGGCCGGGCCGTAGAGATTGATCAGCGTGAACGGCAGTCCCGGCGGCATGCCGCGCTGCAGGGCCGAGCCGCCGGTGTGCATCCGCCGCAGCGCCGTGTGCGCCGGCCACTGCTCGTCCAGCACCGCCTCGGCCAGCGGCGTGGGCAGGAACGACGCGGTGATCCGCTCGTCGGCCAGCCAGGCGACGAGGTCGCGCGGCGAGGCCCGCACGTGCGCGGGCGGCACCACCAGCGTCCCGCCGGCCGCCAGGGTCGGCCAGGTGTCCCAGACCGACACGTCGAAGCCGGGGCTGACCAGCAGCGTGGTCCGGTCCGCCGGGCCCAGCCGGTAGGTCCGCTGGTGCCAGCGCATCAGGCTGGCCAGGCTGCCGTGGCTGACCGCGATGCCCTTGGGCCGGCCCGTGGAGCCCGAGGTGAAGATCACGTAGGCCAGGGCGGCGTCGTCGGGCCTGGCCGGGATGGCGACCTCGGCCGGGACCGGCCCGGCCAGGTCGACGATCTCGGGATCGCCGCCGAGCGGCGCGCCGCTGGCCGCCAGCGGGCCGGTGCTGACCACGGCGGCCGCGCCCGCCAGCGCGAGCAGCTCGCCGGTGCGGGCGGCGGGGTGAGCCGGGTCGAGCGGCACGTAGGCGGCGCCGGCCAGCAGCGCGCCCAGCTCGGCGACCACCAGCTCGGCGGACCGGTCGGCGTACACCGCGACCACGTCATCGCGGCCGACCCCGCGCCTGGCCAGCCGCCGCGCCAGGCGGGAAGCACGCGCCGCCAGTTCAAGGTAAGTCAGGCGCCGGCCGTTATCCTGCACGGCCGTGGCCTCCGGCGCCTGCGCTACGCGGGACCGGAGCTCATCGAGCACTGCTAGTGGTCCTGCATCCACCGGCGCAGCGACGCCGGCCTCATGTCAGTCCACGTCTCGTCGATGTAGGCCAGGCACTCCTCCTCGGTGCCCGTGAACCCGTCCCGGCGCCAGCCGGCCGGCAGGTCCCGCTCCGCCGGCCAGATCGAATACTGATCCTCGTCGTTGACCACGACGGCGACGGCCTGCGGCCGCGCCTGCTCTACATCAGGCATCAGCTACCCCCCTTAGCTTGTGCGTCAGGCAACCTCGCGGCTGAACAGCCGCGAGGACGACACCACGGCCACGGCGGCCACCGCGACCAGGATGATGCTCGCCTGCCAGACCACCTGGGTGCCGGAATGCCCCTGGATGACCGCCCGCATGCTGTCGGCGCCCCAGGCGAACGGGTTCCACAGCGAGACGTCCCGGATCCACAGCGGTGCCACCGACAGCGGGATCAGCACCCCGGCCAGCAGCGACAGCGGCTGGGACGCGGCGTTGATCAGGGTGACCAGCGAGTTCTCGTTCGGCACCAGGAGCGCCAGGATGTAGGAGATCGAGACGCTCACCAGCACCATCAGCGCCAGCAGAACCAGGGCGAACAGCAGGTCGCCGACCTGCACCCGCAGGCCGAAGATGGTGGCCACCACGGTGACGACGACCGCCTGGAACCCGATCAGCAGCACGTACATCAGCTCCCGCCCGAGCAGCAGGCCGACGCGGCTGAGCGGCGTCACCCGGAACCGGGTGATCACCCCCTGGCGCATCGCGGCGAGCAGCGCGAACCCGGCGAACAGGCCGCTGAACAGGCCCATCGCGGTGAACAGGCTGGGCACGTACACCTGGTAGGCGTCGCCGTAGCTGTGCACGCCGTGGGTGATCATCACGGCCCTCAGGAACGGCGTGAACAGGGCCAGGTAGGCGATCGGCTGGATCAGCGTGATCGCGATGCTGGCCGGGTTGCGGATGAGCAGGCCGGCCTCGTACTGGAAGGTCAGCCACGTATCGCGGGCGAGCTTCATTGCTGGTGCTTCTCCCTGATTCCGGTCGCGGTCAGTCAGCCAGCGTGCGGCCGGTCTTGGCCAGGAACACGTCGTCGAGGCTCGGGCGGCGAGTCTCGGTCTTCCCCGGCTCGATCCCCTTGCTGATCAGCGCCCGCATGATCTGCGGGATGGCCGCGGCGCCGCTGTCCACGTACAGCCGCAGCGTGTGGTCGATGGTCTCGCAGGACGTCACGCACGACACCTCGGTGAGCACCTTGGCGGCCTCGATCATGGTGGCCGGCTCGGGCGCGCCCGCGGTGTCCGCCGCGGCCATGTCCACGGTGACGACGTCGCCGGAGATCTCCCGCTTGAGGTCCGAGGGGGTCCCCTCGGCCACGATCAGCCCGGCGTCGATGATCGAGATCCGGTCGCACAGCGCGTCGGCCTCGTCCAGGTAGTGCGTGGTGAGGAAGATCGTCATGCCCTCGTCGCGGAGCCGGCGGACCTCCTGCCACATCCGGGCCCGGCTCTGCGGGTCAAGCCCGGCCGTCGGCTCGTCCAGGAAGATGACCTGCGGCGAGTGGATGACGCCGAGCGCGACGTCCAGCCGGCGGCGCTGCCCGCCCGAGTAGGAGCCGACGTTCCGGTCCGCGAAGTCCTCAAGCTGGAACGCCCCGATGGCCGCCTGCGCCAGGCTCTGCGCCTCGGCCCTCGGCGTCCCGTACATCCGCGCCTGGTGCACCAGGTCGCGCCGCGCGTTGGACTGCTCGTAGGTGCCGCTGGTCTGCGCCACGAAGCCGATGCGCCGCCGGACCTCCGCCGGGTCGCGCCGCAGGTTCGCCCCCGCGATCGTGGCGTCGCCGCCGTCCGGGCTGATCAGCGTCGCCAGCATCCGGAGGGTGGTCGACTTGCCCGCCCCGTTCGGCCCCAGGAAGCCGAAGATCTCCCCGCGGTCCACCGCGAAGTCCACGCCCCGCACCGCCTCGACGGTGGTGACCTTACGGCGGCGCCTGGTCTTGTAGGTCTTGCTCAGGTCGCTGACCTCAATAATCATCGAGTCCCCCACAGAGCGGATCCGGCCGGTTCCGGCCAGCGACAAGTACCGCTGAAAACACAGGCCACATGCGTAATGTCACGACGTAAGGCTAGATCGGCTAGCTTGTCCGCACAATGGCTGCGGTAAAGGCTTCCGCCGCCCGGGCCAGCCGTTCCGAGAGCGCGGGCCCGAGCTGCGCGACCGGCTCGGGCAGCAGCATCTGCCGGTGCCCGCAGTCCAGCTCGACCGCGTCGATCGGGCCGTCCGTGAACCGCCGCCAGCCCTCGATCTTCTCCGCCAGGCCCGGCGGGTTGCGGGTGGCGGAGAAGAACAGCAGGGGGCAGTGCACCAGGCCCGGCTGGTGCGCCCTGGCGATCCTGACGTTGTTCTTGGTCACCCGCTGCAGCGCGGCCAGCCGCGGCTCCGGCCAGTCATCGAGCCCCAGGCCGGGCCGGCGGGCCACCAGCTCCAGCATCCGGGCCTCGGGCACCGGGTCGGCGGCGGTCAGCGCGGGCACGTAGCCGAACTGGGCGAGGATGAGGTTGTAGATCATCCAGGGCTCGTTGGCCGTCTCCATCGTCTCCAGGTCGGCCAGGCTGGAGTCCAGGATGACCAGCAGCCCGACCTGCTCACCGCGCCGCTCCAGCTCCTGCGCGATGGCGAAGGCGACGTTCCCGCCGAGCGACCAGCCGAGCAGGTGGTAGGGCCCGGACGGCTGCGTCATCCGGATCTGGCTGACGTAGTCCTGCGCCATCTCCGCCATGCTGGCCGGCAGTGGCTCGGGCCGCCGCAGGCCTCGCGCCTGCAGGCCGTAGAGCGGGTACCGCTCGTCGACGTGCGGGAGCAGCGCCAGGTAACTCCAGCTCAGCCCCATCAGCGGATGCGCGCAGAACAGCGGCGGGCCGTCGCCGAGCCGCATCGGCATCATCAGGTCGAGGGTGCCGCCCGCCGCCTTGGCCGCCTGCGCGGTCGCGCGGTACAGCCGCAGCGTCTGGACGTCTTCCGCGGCGGCCAGCCCGGCGCGCATGTCATCGGCCATTCGCGCTCCCAACTGGGGTATTAAGGACGAGCCGATGCTAACCGGCCAATCCGGAAATGGCTATCGCCTGTTACCAGGGCTTACTGGCCAACGGGCTCGCTACCGGCCGACGGGCAGCGCTACCGGCCGACGGGCAGGGCGGCCAGCTCGGCCAGCCGGGTGGCGGCGGCGCCGGTGCCCCCGGCGGCGGCGAACTCCGCGCTGATCTCGCGGGCGCGGGCCCGGTAGCCCGGCTCGCCCAGGACGGCGGTCACCGCGCCTGCCAGCTCCCGCGAGGTCGCGTCGGCAAAGGAGACCACGACGCCGGCGCCCGCGCGGGCCACCTGCCGCGCCACGGACAGCTCATGCAGCCGGATCGGCGCCAGCACCATCGGCACCCCGCTGGCCAGCGCCTCGTTGACCGTGCTCTGCCCGGACTGGCAGACCACCGCGTCCAGGCGCGGCATCAGCTCGAGCATCGGCACCCGGGGGGCCACCAGGACGTGCGGCGGCGGATCCGGCACCGCGCCGGCGGCGGCGTTCAGCACCACCTGCACCCGGCCGGCCAGCGGCTGCAGCGCGGCCATCATCCGCTCCAGGTAGTCCCGCACCAGGTGCCCGGACAGGGTGCCGGCGGTGACCAGCACGTGCTGCCTGGACGGGTCCCACCAGTCCCAGTCGAAGCCGGGATCGGTGCGCCGCGCGCCGAGCGCGGCCCCGATCAGCACGCACTGGCCGGGCAGCGGCGCGGTGCCGGTCAGCGCTCTGGCGCTGGTCGCGAGCACCAGGTGCGGCGAGAAGCGCAGGTCAACGCCTTCGTCAGGGGGCAGGCCCGCGCCCTGCCAGGCCTGCGCGAGCTTGCCCTGGACCCAGTCGGCCAGGCCGGGGTCGTCGTCGGGCGGGGTGAGCGAAGGACGCCGGCGCACAGGGTCGCCCAGCGGACGCCCCGCTGGCAGGCGGCCAGCGCGCCGGCCAGCGCGTACTGGTCGGCGACGATGATGTCCGGCCGGTACTCCGCGACGGCCTGGTCCACCGGCTCGGCAAGGAAGCGGTTCAGCGGCAGCACGTACTCGTCCCAGAGCTGGCGCACCGCCTCGGTGCCGGAGTGGGTGATCTGGCGGAAGGAGCGCTTGCCGGTCGGGAAGATCGGCACGTCCGGGCCGACCAGCGGGCGCAGGTCGGTGTCCGGCCCGCACCAGGCCACCTCGTGCCCCCGTGCGGCCAGCTCGTCCCCGATGGCCACCGCGGGCCAGACGTGCGCGACCACCGGGACGATAACAAAGAGAAACCGCGCCACTCCATTATCGTGTCATATATTGACATTCTCGGCACGCCCTGATGCTGTGTCAGCATGACGGCCCTGGACGCGGTATCGGTGTACCTGCCGCCGACCAGGATGTCCGTCGAGAGCCTGGCCGGGCCGCTCGGCCTCACCGACATGCAGGTCAAGCTCTTCCGCCGTTTCCACGGCCTGGCGGAGATTGGCCGCGACCCCGGCGCGTCGGTGTCCGACATGCTGCTGAGCGCCGCCGCCGGGCTGGACGGGCTGCGCGGCCAGGAGCACCGCGTGCGTTACGTCCTGTGGGCGCGGACCATGCCCGTGATCGCGCCGTTCCCGGTCAATCCCCTGCACGAGGTGTGCGCCGAGCTCGGGCTCGGGCACGCGCTCGCGTTCACCCTCACCCACCAGTCGTGCGCGGGCAGCCTGCTGGCGATCGACATGGCCGGCCGGCTGCTCGCCGCCGACACCGCCGACGACGCCGCCGGGCCGGACGGGCAGGCCGAGCCGCTGGCCCTCATCTTCGGCGGCGAGAAGGCGTTCACCAGGGACGCGCAGATGTTCCCCGACACCTCCATCTTCGGCGAGGGCGCGTCCGCGTGCCTGGTCAGCGCGTCCGGCGGGCACGACCGGATGCTGTCCTACGCCTGCAACGTGCGCGGCGAGTTCGACAGCGCCACCGGCGAGAACGACGCGCGGCTGCAGCGTGAGTACCGGCCGTCGCTGGCCGAGGTGATCGGCCGGCCCTGGACGAGGCGGGCCTGGCCCTCGACGACATCAAGGTCGTGCTGCCGCACAACGTCAACGTGGTGACCTGGCAGCGGATGTGCCTGCTGCTCGGGCTGCCGCTGGACCGGGTGCTGCTGGACAACATCCCGGTCAATGGTCACATTTACTGCGCAGATGTTTTCGTGAACTACCGGACCGCGTGCGAGCGGGGCCTGCTTGAGCCAGGCGACCGCTACCTCGCGGCCGCGGTCGGAGCCGGGGGCGGCGCGACTTTCGCGGCAATGGTGTTCGAGCACTTACCTGGCTGGTGCGGCTGAGCACTGACCAGGCAAGTCGAGGAGGGGAAATGACCGCACAAGACACCGGGCTGGACGCTGACTACCGGCAGCGAGTGGTCGACACGATGATCACGGTACTGGCCCGCCTGCTGGACAGGCAGGAGCCGATCACCGAGGACATGCGGCTGATGGAGGAGCTGGGGCTGAGCTCCACGTTCGGGCTGGAACTGCTGCTCCAGCTGGAGGACCAGCTGCTGATCCTCATCGATGTCGAGCGGATGAACACCGACGAGACGGCGACCGTGGGCGCCCTGGCGACGTTCATCGCCGGCAATTCCCGGCCCGCCTGACCGCCATGTTTGTCGCGCGACCGCCGGCCGCGGCACCGCCCCGGTGCGACCTGCACCTGGTCAGGGCCGTCCGCCGTACCTTCACCGGGCCCGCCGGCTTCCTCGCCGACCCGCTGCACCGTGCCAGGGTCAGCGAGTACCTGACCGACATGGCCAGGCCGTATGGCCGCGAGGTGGGCAAGGCCCAGTTCGGCGAGCCGCCGTCCCCGGCGCTCGGCCAGTCGTATGCCGAGATGGCCAGCGCGCTGATCGGCCCGGCCGTGCCGGCGGACGAGCCCGTCGACCTGCTGGCGCTCGCGTTCTCCGTGCATGACCTGCGGCCCGGCCAGCAGGTCGCCGCGTACCTCAGCCACCTCACGCCGGGCGAGCCGATGGCGTTCGCCCTGTGCGACCAGGGCTCGGCGGCCGCCTTCAGCGGCCTGCGGATCGCCCGCGAGTACGCCGCCTCCGCCGGGGTCCGGCGGGCGCTGCTGATCGTCGTCGAGCAGGCCGCGCTCCCCTACGACAGCCCGGGCCCGGCGGTGTCGCGGCACCGGGGCGTCGCCATGCTGTACGGCCCGCGCGCGTCCTCGCGCGCCAGGCTCGCCGAGGTGCGCCAGCATCCGGGCATCTCCCCCGGCGAGGTCGCCGCCCTCGCCGCCGCCGAACTCAAGGAGCTGGCGGACGGCCGCGCCGGGGTCGCGGTGGTGGCCGGCGACGCGCTCGCCTCGATCTGGACCGATCCCGGTGCCGGGCAGGTGCGGGTGATGCCGCCCGGCCAGCCGTCCACCGGGGTCTGGTGGGGGCTCATCGACGAACTGGCGCGCGACGCGGGCCGCCCCGGGCTGGTGCTGGCCGCCGACTACGATCCCGGCCTGCGCTACCTGTGCCTGACCGCGTTCGAGACCGGGCCGGCGGCCTAGCCAGGCCGGTCCGTCACGGCCGGGCCGCGGGTACGGCGGCGGGGCTGGCGGACGCGATCCCGGTCGGGGCGGCCGGGTCGAAGGCCGCCTCCACGGCGACCTGCTCGACCCCGCGCAGGATCGCCTCGACCTGCGCGTCGGCGAGGGACCACCGGTCCCACAGGATGTAGACAGACACGACATCGGGCCGGTTCTCGATCAGGATGTTCGCCTGCTCGTGCATGTGCTCCTTCGGGCCGATCCAGGTCAGCGCGGACTCCGCCAGCCGCTCGCCGATCCGCGCCGCGGTCACCTCGGCCGCGCCCGCCGCCGCGTCGGCGCGCATGATCATCGCGCGCTGGTCGTTGACCCGGCAGGTGACCAGGGCCGGGTAGCCGCGCTCGGCGTCCAGCCGCCCGGTGACCTCCGCCAGATCGTCCGGGTCGTAGTAGGCGCGCATCCCCGCGGTCAGCGAGGCGCCGCGCGCCCGCACCACCACCTCGTCGACGGTGCTGTCCGCGACGTCGATGGTGACCACCGAGTTCTGCGCGATCGGGGCGATGACGTCGGCCAGGCCAGCCCGGAACCGGTTGTTCATCATGACCTTGACCGTCAGCGGGTGCACCCCGGTGGCGCGGGCGATGGCCGTGGCGATAACGCCGAGCGCGACCCGCGAGGCGTCGGTCCCGGTGCGCTCCGCGATGGCCAGCATGGCCAGGTGCGCGGCGGGCGAGCTGAACCTGGCCTGCCAGTACCTCGGCTCCGCCTGGCGGGGCGGGGGCGCGGCGGGCTCGGCCGGGGCGGCCGGCTCGCCGAAGGTCTGCGCCGGGATGCTGGCCAGCTGGGACTGCCAGAATCGCATCGTGCGGCCGCTGAGCTGGCGTAGCTCCGGCGTCTGCTCGCTCCTGGCCACGTCGGTGATCTGCGCGCGCCCCGGCTGTGCTGACCCTGACTGGGCCGCGAGAAGGTCGGCGAGGAACAGCAGGTGTCCCCCGCCGTCGGCGGCCAGGTGCGAGAGCACCCAGACCAGCTGCACGCAGGCGCCCCGGTGCCGGATCACCGCCATCCGCAGCGGCCAGTCCCGGTGAAAGTCGAACCGCTCCTCCGGCCAGGTGTCCATCAGCCCGGTCGCGTACCGCTCGATGTCGTCCTGGCCGGCGTCGTCAGGGGCGGTGAGGATGTCCAGTCCCGCCTGCCCCGACCCGGCGATCTCCTGGCACAGCCCGCCCGCGCCATCGTCCCTGAGCTGCATGCGCAGCGCGGCGTGCCGGCTCATCAGGCCGCTCAGCAGGGCCGCCGC
This sequence comes from uncultured Actinomycetota bacterium, assembly GCA_963725175.1. Taxonomy (GTDB): domain Bacteria; phylum Actinomycetota; class Actinomycetes; order Streptosporangiales; family Streptosporangiaceae; genus DASUBV01. The sequence continues at coordinate 6,875,135 of CAVRXH010000006.1, read as the reverse complement.
CTCGGCCGCGGTGCCGCCCTCGGGCAGCCCGGCCATTCCGCCCATGCTGAACTGATTGCCGCTGGCCTCCATGTCCCGGAGAAACGACTTCTGCCCCCAGGTCAGCGGCACAAGGCCGGCGTCCGCCCCGGTGAATGGGACATTTATCCGATCCCGGCCAATCAGCTCAAACATACGGTGATTCTCACCAGTCACCTGCGGCACATGTCAACCCCTCGCGGCCCGCCCGCCCTGGGCCGGGGCGGGCGGGCCGGCCGGGTTCGCCGGGTCGCTACCCGAGGCTGGCCCAGGCCGCCCAGGTGCTGGGGGTGGCGGTCTGGACGTCGTAGGAGACGGCACCGCCGGGGGCCGGCGCGAAGATCTCCAGTCCGCCTCCTGAGTTCAGGACGACGGCAGGTGAGCTGGTGACGCTGCCCGCCAGGCTGGCCCAGGCGCTAAAGGAGCCGCTGGGCGTCGTCTGGTAGGCGTGCACCACCTGCCCGCCCGCGGCCGGCGCGAACACCTCGAGCCGGCCGTCGGAGTTCTGGCCCAGGGTGGGCGGGCCGGTCACGCTGGAGCCGAGGCTCGACCAGGCCGTCCAGCCGCTGCCTGAGCTGGATGACTGGGTGGCGGTCCAGACCGCGCCGTTCGTGCCGAGGGCGAACACCTCCAGGCTGCCGTTGGTGTTCAGGCCCACCGACGGGGCGGCGGCGGCAAGGGACCCGCCGATGCTGGACCAGCCGCTCCACCCGCCGTTGGGCACCGTCTGGTAGTCGTGGAAGACCGCGCCGCCCGTCCCGGTGGCGAAGATCTCCAGGTAGCCGCTGACGTTCTGGCCCACAACCGGCGGACTGGTCACAGCACCGCCCATGCTCGACCAGCTCGTCCAGCCGGACGGCGAGCTGGACGACTGGGTAGCGGTCCAGACCGCGCCGTCGGTGCCCTTCGCGAAGAGCTCCAGGTTGCCGTTGCTGTTGCGGCCCACCGCGGGCGCGGCGTAGGAGAGCGTGCCGCCGATGCTCGACCAGCCGCTCCATCCGCCGTTCGGCGCGGTCTGGAAGTCGTGGTACATCTGGCCGTTCGCCGCGACGTCGAAGACCTCCAGCTGGCCGCCGCCGTTCTGCGCCACGGTGGGCGCGGTGAACGTCGCCGGGCCGCCGAAGCTGGTCCAGCCGCCCCAGGTCGTGGTGGCCTGGAGGTCGGACCAGATCCCGCCGTTCGAGCCGCGGGCGAACACCTGAAGGTTCCCGTTGGCGTTCTTGCCGGCCGCGCCCGCGCCGAGCACCCGCGCGACCGTGGCGGCCGTGAAGGCGCCGGTGCCGTTGGGCGTGCCCATGCCGGTCGGTCCGTCGTAGCCGGGGCCGGCCGTGCAGAGGTAGGCCGGGGTGCAGGTGCCGTCGCTGCCGCTGGTGATGTCGTTCAGGCTGGCCGGGTGGGCGTAAAGGTACGACGCGGGGTAGCTGCCGGCGGCCGGCACGCCGGCCAGCGCGTAGGTGCTCGCGATGATCGGCGAGGCCACGCTGGTGCCGCCGACCTCGAGCCAGCCGCCCTGGTCGTAGGTGTCGTACACCGCGACCCCCGTGTTCGGGTCCGCGACGGCCGCCACGTCGTTGTCGGTGCGCCGGGTGCAGCCCGTGTCGGTCTGCCAGGACGGCTTGGACTCATACGCCGAGCAGCCAGAGCCGCTGCCCGACCACGCCGTCTCGGTCCAGCCGCGCGGGTTGGCCGCCGAGTTCAGCGACGTCCCGCCGACCGAGACCACGTCCTGGGACGCGGCCGGGTACGAGACGCCGTAGCCGTAGTCGCCCGCCGCCGCGGTGACCGCGACGCCCGGGTGATTGTAGTACGACGAGTCGCTGCTGGTCTCGCCCGAGTACTCCGCCGAGCCGTAGCTGTTGGACACGTACTTGGCGCCCAGGGTGACCGCCGAGTTCACCGCCGTGCCCAGGTCAGCGATGCTCGCCGAGTTCGCCTCGACCAGCAGGATGCGGCAGTTCGGGCAGGTCGCCGCCACCATCTCGATGTCCAGCGCCTCTTCCGTCGCCCAGCCCGTGTCGCCCGCCGCCGCCGGCAGCGGCGATGCCTGGCCGTTCTCGTTGACCTTCGTCAGGCATCCCGCGCCCGTAGCGGTATTGCACGCGGGCAGCCCCCAGTCCGAGCGGTACGTCGCCAGGTCGGCGGCCGCGCTCGGGTAGTCGTAGGCGTCCACGACCGCGACCGTCTGCCCCCAGCCCGCCGTCGCCGACGGCAGGTTATAGGCGCCCTGCAGGCTGGCAGGCCCGTACCCGACGCCCGCCGGCGCCTGATCCGGCCGGATCTGCGCCTGCGGCCGCTGCGGCACGTTCGTCCTGACCAGCACCAGGCACGCCGCCACGCCCCGGCGGTCCGGCGCGGCGCACGCATGCCGGACCCCGGTGCCAGCCGATGCCGTCGCGGTGCCGGCCGCCGGCCGGACGGCCGATGCGCTGGCCGCCGCCGGGAGCCCTATCACCAGCCCTAAGGCCGCCGTGATCGCGATCAGGGCCGGCCGGGGGCCGATGGATAAGCTGGCGCGCCCAGGCGCATTCCTGAGAAAAAACATCCCGCTCCCCTTGGACTCACTAACGTTCGGTAGGCCGATCGTCCGCCGATCATGTGGCACTGTCGAGAGAATGAATAGCGATTCAATTAGCGGCACTGATCATTAACGACGGGTAATCGCTGGTCAGCGGCTTTCGGCAGGCTTTAAGTGCCCGAAAATTAGATGACGCTACGCGACGAAACGAGCGCGCTCAGCAACATCCTGCTTAACAGCGGACCCAGGGCTCAGCGCCCGCCCCGGCCGCCCCAGAACCGCGCGGCAGCATCCCCGACGGCGCTTCGCCTTACCCGCTGTGCATAGGGTCTTCTGTCAGATAACGCCGCTCTAGCCGCCAAAGGGTGCCATGCCGCAATCCGCGAAGCCGCCTGTCCTTTACCTCGTGGCCTGCGGCTGTCCCCCGTCGGGCCAGCTAGCGGAAATGACGCGCGTCACCCAGGCCCAGGGCTGGGATGTGTGCGTGATCGTCACGCCGGACGGGGCCAGGTTCGTAGATGCGGCGCTTCTGGCCGAGCAGACCGGCTACCCGGTCCGCAGCCAGTACAAGGACCCCAGCGCGCCGGACGTGCTGCCGCCCGCCGACGCGTTCGCGGTTGCCCCGGCCACCTTCAACACCATCAACAAGTGGGCCCAGGGCATCAGCGACACCCTCGCGCTTGGCCTGCTGAACGAGGCCATCGGCCTGGGCCTGCCCATCGTCGCCGCGCCGTGGGTCAACACCGCCCTGGCGCGGCACCCGGTCTTCCGGCAGAGCGTCGCGCTGCTGCGTGACTGGGGCGTGCGGCTGGTCCTCGCCCCGGATCACCAGCCCGGCGAGGGCCAGGGACCAGCCGCCTTTCCCTGGGAAGAACTGCACGCCGAACTCGCCAGCCTGCTGCCTAGGCTTGCTCGACCTGCTGGATGAGCTGCTTGAGGTGGGCGATCTCCTCGCGCAGGGCGCTCTGCCCGGCGGCGGTGAGCGTGACCCAGGTGCGCGGGCGCTTGCCCTCGTAGCCCTTCTCGATGTCCACGAGCCCGGCCTTCTCCAGCACCGTCAGGTGCTGCCCCAGATTGCCGGCGGTCAGCTCCAGCGTGCTGCGCAGGAAGCCGAACTCCACCTGGCGGGCCTGGTGCGCGATGGCCAGGATGCCCAGCCGGACGCGCTGATGGACGACGTCATCGAGGCCGTTGGCCGGATGGTCGGTCATCACGACCGCGGCCCTGCGGCCGGGCGGAACACCGCGAAGCCGGCGCTGCCCGCGAGCAGCAGCACCGCCGGGATGAGCAGCTGAGGCAGGAAGTACCACGGCGACAGCGAATGGCTGGCCCGGCTGGACTGGACCATCACGATCACGAGGTAGACGAGGCCGTACACCGCTAGCGCCCGGCTGCGTTCCGCCCAGGCCAGTACCAGCAGCGCCAGCCCGATCGCGGCCGCGGGAGAGACCAGCCCGAGAGGCGTGAGGTGGACCGCGACGCTAAGCGCGGGCGTGAACGGGTGGACTGCCCGCCACAGCCCCGCCGCCGTGAGCAGCGCGGCCAGGACCACCCCGACGACAACGTAGGAGCGGACATGAGTGCCGACCCCTCGCCGCCGCGCGTGACGCACGTAGAAGCCGGCGATCGCCGCGTAGGCCAGCACCAGCGCGATCGGCCAGTACACCAGCGCTCCGGGGATGTAGCCCGCGCAGAACGAGGTGCCCCGCGGACCCGACCGGCAGGGGCCGAGGTGGTGCGGGGCATACCGGTAGACCGGGATCGCCGCGAGGGTGATCACGGCGAAGACAAGCAGCGGGAACCAGGTACCGCGCTGGGCCGCGCGGACCTGCCTGGTCAGGTCACGCACCGCCGCCAGCAGCTCGCGAGGGTTGTCCGCCTGGGACGCGGATTCATGTGTCATGCAGACAGCTTTGCATGACAGACTATTCTGCGCAACCGACCGCGCATCACCTCCGGGCCTGGACATGACGGCGGCATCACGGCTCTGGGCCTCCCCTTCGGCTAAGGTCACGAGCGTGAATCGTCGACTGCTCCGCCTTACGGTGGCGAACTTTCGAAGCCTGCGGAAGGTCTCGCTACCGCTGGGCGATCTCAACGTGCTCGTCGGCCCCAACGGCGCTGGTAAGACAAACGTGCTTGAGGTCTTCAGGTTCCTCGCCGACATCATCCGCACAGATCTCGAGCCAGCGCTTGACAGCCGACACGGGTTCAGCGAAATAGTCTTTCGAGGCGGCGACCGCGACCTGGCGTTCATACAGATAGGCCTGACCGCGACATGGACGACACACAGCAGCACTAGTGCTCCAGACGATTACACGTTGCGCATATCACGGCCACGACGCCACACGGGAGATTCGCCGCCGCGACTGTCGCGGCGCGAGACGTTCCAGTTCAAACGCACCGGGGGCAGCGGACGTCGCATTACGATCGACGGCAGCCGAGTTACGGTCGCTGACACGAGCGGAACGGACCGGGCGGAGTCTGAGACATCGATCGGCATCCGTTCGCTGAGCAGCGGGCTTTCCACACTCCCCCGGCTGACCGACGAAGCTGGCGGTGCCGAGGTGTCGGCATTCGCTGAGCGGCTGGCTTCCTTCCGGGTATTCGACGTTGACGTGTCGGCTGCCCGGCGCGCAGCTAGAATCTCCCAGTCTAATGAGTTCGCGAAGTTTTTTAAGCTTAATGAGGACGCGAGCGATCTCGCATCATTCCTCCTAGTCCTGAGCAGGACGCACGAGGATAGCTGGCGGCGCCTGGTAGAGGATGCGACCAGCGTTCTGCCGAACCTGCGTGACATCAGGTTCGATTTCCCCTCCGGAGCTGCGCGCGAGGTCGTCGTCATGCTGGAGGAAACAGGCCTGCGTCGGCCGACGCAGCTGGCTGACGCTTCCTACGGAACGGTGCGCCTGCTGGGACTACTGGCGCTGCTCTATGACCCGAATCCGCCGGCACTCACCTGCATCGAGGAAATTGACCACGGACTTCATCCGCAGGCCCTTGAACTGCTCGTCGAGCGGCTTCGCGAAGCGAGCCAGCAGTCGCAGTTCATCATCGCGACCCACTCACCCGCTCTCGCCGACAGGCTGAGGCCCGAGGAACTCATTGTCTGCGAGCGCCTGCCCGACGGATCCTCCGCGATCCCGGCGATCTCGACCGCAGAAGTCAAGCGCATTGTCCGCCAGAGCGAGGGTCTGCCACTAGGCGAGCTGTGGTTTTCCGGTGCGCTCGGCGGTGATCTGTGAGTTCACGCCGCGGCGGTACAAGCATGAGAGCGACTAAGAAACCGATCATCGTGGTCGCCGGAGAAAGTGCCAACGACCGAGAGGTTCTACGGTGCTTCCTTGAGGCCTTCTGTCCGCAAATGCAGGGCAGGATCGTCTTCCTGAACGACAAGATTCCACTGCGGGACGCGAGCGATGCCACCCTGAAGGACAGGGTCAGGCGTTTCGCTTTGCTCGTGAAGGCCAGGGCCGAGCGGGAGCGGGCATCCGTTGCCGCGGTTTTCCTGCACGAGGATCTTGATGAGGTGGACTCCAGGCACTACGAGACGGTGCGCGAGCGCGTCCAGCGCGCACTGGCTCGCGAACTGGAGAACGCGCACTACGTACTGGCTGTCTGGGAGATCGAAGCCTGGCTGCTGCTCTTCCCGGAAGCGGTCACCAGCTTCGCGAAAGGGTGGCGGGTGCCCGCGAAACGCAGCGCGCGGGACACGGGTAAGTTTCAGGACCCTAAGCGGATCTTCAAGGCCGAGATCAGCAACTCGGGAAGCCGCTACCGGGAGTCCGACGCCCCGGCCATAGCCAGCCATATCGTCGCACTCGGCCAGCAATCCGCCCCGGTCGGCAGTAACCGGTCGTTCGTGGCTTTCAGGGCCGATACCGCTGGTCGCTGCCGGGACCTGAATCTGTCGGCTCCGTAGCTGGATAGCTTCCCCGCCACGCAGCACGGCGCTTACGCCAGGCCGGGCTGCTGGTACCAGGTGTCGCCGACGACCATGTCGGTGATGCCGCGGGATTCGCAGTATTCGGTCAGGTGGGACATCCGGTTGATGAAGCCGTGGCCGTTGAAGTTCAGGCTGGTGTTGCACAGCACCCCGACGCCGGCCTGATCGGCGCAGGCCGTCAGGAGGGCGTGCAGCGGCCGGTTCGCGGCTGCCGTGACGGTCTGCGCGCGGGCGGACCCGTCGACATGGGTGATGGCCTGCAGCCGCGAGTCCTTGACCCGCCGGAAGTACAGCATGTAGGGGTCCTCGAAGTCTTCGGTGAAGACGCTGGCCAGGTCTTCCACGCGGACCACCGGCGCGATCGGGCGGTATCCCTCGCGTTGCTTGATCTCGTTCAGCCGGTCCCTGCTGGCGGAGCGAAACGGCTCCGCCAGCAGGGACCGGTTGCCGAGGGCGCGAGGCCCGATCTCCCAGCGCCCCTGCACCCAGGCGACCACGGCGCCCTGGTGCAGCCGGGCCGCCAGGCCGGCATTGCTCAGCGGCTCCCGGCGCCAGCGTGCCGGGTCGGGGGCGGCGTCGGTCACGAAGTCGAGCCCGCTGTACACATTCCACTCGGTGTAGGGATCGCCGGTGAACATTGCCGCCGCGTCGATCGCGGTGCCGATAGCCGAGCCGGAGTCATTGGGGCAGGGCGGCACGAATACCTCGCCGAAGTGGCCAAGCTCCCGCCACTGCTGGTTCCAGTCGCAGTTCAGGCCGCACCCGCCGGAGATGCGCAGCGGGATGCCGGCGGGAATCTCCCGGCAGGCTAAGTCCGCGAACCGGCGGAAGATGCGCTCGGTAAGCAGGGCGGCGGCGCTCTTGCACAGGTCGGACTCGACGCCGCAGTTATACAGCGGCGAATCGGCGAAATCCGACTTCGGCACGGGGAAGACGCTGGGCACCGACAGGATGCGCTCGACAACGGCTGACGCTTCCGGGCCGGCCTGGCCGGGGTCGGCGAATGCGGCTAAAGCCATCAGCTTGCCCGCGTCACCCAGGCGCACGAAATCGCCCGTGTCGGGGAATGCCGGGTCGCAGACGGAGAACAGCGCCGCGAACCTGCCGCCGGGCTGGCTGAGCACAGGAATCGTGCGTACCACCTGGAAGGCGGCATCGACCAGGTAGAACGCGCCGATGATGCCCTCCCAGACGAGGACCGCCTGCAGCTGGTGATCGCCGCGGGGCGCGAGGCCGATGGCACCCATGATGTGCGAGCGCTCGTGTGAGGAGGTGAAATACCTGACCTTCTTACCGAAGAATGTCAGGTCCGCCGACCGTAAGGACTTCTCGCCGAAGTACCCGGCACCGAAGAGGCTGCGCACCTTGAACGCCTCCCGGCCGCCCTCCACCTTCGACTGCCAGCCGCCAACGGCCACCACGTCGGGCAGGCCGCCGATCTGCGCGGCGAACTCTACGATGGCATCGGGGCTCAGCACGGAGTAGCGCGCGAAAGAATCCTTCTCGGCCTCCAGCGAGCAGACCAGCCGGCCATCCTCGATTGCGCTAATCGTGCCGTCGTGGCCCGGCTTCATCGCGATAATGAGCATGAGGTGTCCTTTTCCTGGCCGGACCGCCGGCTGATCTCGTCGGCGGGCTGAAGGCTGAGCAGGTCCACGGGCGACGCTGATCTTGGGAACCCAAACCATCGTAAGCCGGACATCGCCGAATCCGTCAAGGCGGGATAAGCTCGGACATCATGGTCGGGGAAGCGGACGCCGCGGTGCGTGCCTCGGCCGGCCGATTAGCCTGGCGCCCGCGGGGAGCGGGGGACGCACGGTTTCGCCGGCTGCTGCTCCTGGCCGCGCTGATCGGGATGACTACCTCCCTGACCTCGCCGTTCATCCCGATTTTCGTGACGAGGTCGCTGCACGCGACGCCGTCGGAACTGGGCATATTCCTTTTCGTCACCGCCGGCGCCGCGGTCGTGATGAACGTCGTGTTCGGCCTGGCGAGTGATCGCGGCGTCTCGCAGCGCGGGCTGCTGCTCACCGCCTCGGCGGCCGGCCTTGCCGGGGCCCTGATCTACGCGGCGTCGCGAAGTTTCCTGCTGCTGCTGGTGGTGGCCGGCACGCTCACCGCCTGCGGGTCCAGCCTGGTGCCGCAGATTTTCACGACCGCCAGAAGCCTGCTCGGGGCCACCGGAGGACCGCGCGTGCGGTCCAGGCTGGCCATGCTCAGGGCGCAGTTCTCGATCGCCTGGGTGGCCGGGCCCGTGGCGGGAGCGACGGTGCTCGCGGCCTGGGGATACCGCGGCCTGTTCGCCGCCGTCGGCCTGACCTTCGCGGCGGTTTTCCTGATGTCCGTGCGCCGGCTGGGCGCCGTGGCCTCGCCGGCCGCGGCGCAGCCGTCCGGCGCCGCCACGGCCGGACGGTGGCGGCTGCTGGGCATGTCCGGCGTCTTCCTCGCGCTGCAGACCGCGAGCGGCATGGGCGCGCTCGCCCTGCCACTGCTGATCACGCGCGATCTGCGGGCCAGCACCACAATGGTGGGCGCAGCCTTCGGAACGGCCGCGGCCCTGGAGGTGCCGCTGATGCTGGCGCTGGGCTGGGTGACCAGGCGGGCTTCGCCGTGGATCCTGCTGTGCGCGGGCGCGCTGTCCGGGAGCGCCTACTACGCGATCGTCGCCGAGGCCACCCAGGTCTGGCAGGTGCTGGCGGCCCAGGTCCTGAGCGCGCTGTTCGTGGCCGCGGTGATGGGCCTGGGGATCGGCCTGTTCCAGGACATCAGCCCGCGGCGCGGCGGCTCCGCGACCGCGTGGTACATCAACATCATCCGGATCAGCAGCATGATCGCGGGACCGCTCGTCGGCTACGGGCAATGGCTCGGAGACCGGGCGGTCCTGCTGGCCGCGAGCTTTCTCTGCCTGCTCGGACTGGCCGGTCTCGCCCTCCTGATGAGAAAGCCGGGGGCCAGAGAAAGGGAATACAGCGAAAGGGAATACCGAGAAAGGGATTCCGCATGAGGCTCATCTACATGCCCTCGCACAGGCCAGGCGAAGACTCGATCGCGGACGGCATCGAGGAGACACGACTCCTGGACGGGACGACCGGCGAGAGCTACGCCTTCGTGCTGATCGAGCATGATCGTGAGCATGAGGAAACGCACGCGGAACTGCTGCGGAAGCTCGCGGCCGGGCAGGACGTCAGGTACCTGCACCTGACCAGGGACCGCTGGGACGCCGGCCTGGCGGCGGTGCTCGGCTCGGGTTCCCTCTCGGCACCCGTGCGCGAGCGGGTGCGGCGGCTGCTGACTCCGGAGGCGGTCGCCTACGGCAGCGGGCCCAACAAGTGCGCGCTGCTGGCGGCGGCCCTGGGCGTCACCGTGGTGCACCGGCGCGACTCCGATCAGGTGGCCGACATCAGGGACGGGGAAAAGGCCTTCCCCGGCGTGCTGGAGGCTGCGGCCATCGGGAAGATGGTCACCGATCTGCCAGGGAACCCCTCCGCCGCGGACGGCGGTTCGGCGGCGAGCGCCCCCGTCCGGTTCGTGGGCTCCAGCATCTTCGGGGACTCCGGGCATGACCGGCGCGACCTGCTCGCCTCCGGCGAGGAGCACCTCATAGCTCTCGAACGGCTGTCCCGGCCGGGGCTGACGCTGAGCGAGCTGACGGCGGCGGCGCACCGGAAGTTCGCGGTTGATCCCGTGCTGCGACACGAAGGCGATTTCTGGGACAGCGACGACCCCGGCCGGGTCTCGGTGGGCGTGGCGTGCGTCAAGGACATGTTCTATGAGGTTCCCGAGATGCCCATCGAGAGAATGCTCGGCTCGGACTACTACCACAAGAGCCTGGCCGGGGCGCTGGGGTATCCGGTCGTCTACCACTCGCGGAAGATGCGCCATACCTACGACCCGGTCCGGGCGGCGAACACCGACCTGCCGACGGTGACTGCATACGCGCTGCGGGACCTGCGGAACGTGATGTTCCTGCCGGTGCGGGCCGGGCTCTGCGGCGCGGTCGCGGAGCGGCCTGACTACTTCACCGATGACGCGGGACGCCTGCGCCAGGACCGCCTGGCTGACCAGCTTGAGGCCGTCTACCGCCAGCACGCGCCTGGCATGCGCGAGACCCCGCGCCGCTACAGCGAGATCTACGCCGCCGCGGCGGCGTGGGCGGACCCCGGCCTGGCGCCGCGACTGCGGGCCGTCGCGCAGGCGAGCGCCCAGGCCAGGGGGACGGTGCTGGACGACATCCGGCAGGGCGTCGAGGACTACTCGCTGCTCATCCGGGCCTGGAAGGAGCTCATCGCGAACGCCGCCGCGATGCGCCCCCACCTACCCGGCCTCATGCCGACACCGTAACGCGCCGGCGAGCACGACGGCCGGTGCCCTCGGAGACATGCGAACTCCGCGAGGCATACGACGAAGCTGGGACAGTTCGCGAGTGCCCGGCGGTGTCACACTGACATGTACGTTGACGGCACCGGTGCAAAGAGACGCAATCCGAAGAAGAATCCGGCTGCCCGGCGGCGGCGCGACACTGACACGCACCGATTACGCGAGCGCGCTTCCGCCTCACTGCCTGCACCCGCATTATTCTGTGCCAGAGTATTGCTGTGCGGGTACGCGACGGTAGTGGCCAGCTTCTGGACGCAGAGTATGCGGTAGAGGCAGAGAGAGCCGACCTGGCGCTGATCATGGAGAGCCGGAACGGCAGGTACGGTAAGCAGCCTCCACGGAATCCGGACTATAACCAGGCCCTTACGATCTTGCTGGAGCGACTCGGCAGCATCCACGCCATCCTCGTCGATGCCTTCGTGGACTCGCAGCGCACCCGGCGACTGGGTCTGGCCGAACCAGAGTGCCGGATCATCGACAGACCGGTTGAGCTGTGGCAAGAGCCGGACATGAACGCAGTGCGGCGAACCATGGGAAGAGCACAGAGGAAGGTCGCCCAGGCACCAGACGCCACCCACGGCGGCAACTCCACCAAGCGCATCCGATTGCGCCTTCAGGTTCCCGGCTACCAGAGCAGAGACGCGCAGCGGTTGGCCGTCTGGCTGTCATCGTCCGACAGCGGCGTCATACCGACGTTCATACTTACCTGGCACCCTGGCCGCTATGCGTGGGAGCAACATGGGTACGCGGAGGCCATCCGGCTTACAGCAGCAGGGCAGACCTGGGACCAGAACTGCCAGTCGGGCTGCGCAAGCGTGGCATAAGTCCTGGCGACCGAGCGCTTCTGTACCGCCAGCATGACCAGCGAGGCCTGGTCGCCAGCGGCACTTTCACTAGCGGCGTCGAGATCAGGCACCACTGGGATGGCAGCGGGCATCCAGCCCCTCTTGCCGACATCGATTGGGATACGGTCCTCGGAAACCGGGACCGACTGCCCGTCGAGCAACTCCGCGCAGAAATCCCCGAGGTGCCCTGGGATCGCCTGCAAGGTTCCGGAGTCCAGGTCCCGGCCGCCGCCACTGCCAAGCTTGCCGGGATTTGGCAGCATCACATCGTTCAGGCCCCCTACCATTCCCAAGCCGGCCCCGGCAGCCCGGATGCATCGCAGCCATCCAGGACCAGGAGCCCGCATCCGACAACCGATCAGCCCGACAAACTAGACCTCGGCGGAAGGTATATGCAAGCTCAACCCGCCTCGCCGGACGTCACGTACCCGCTGATCACAATCGATCTTGCGCTCTACGAAAGGGGACTGCGCGGCCATTCCGACACTCAGAACAAACTCGCCGACTTCCTTCGCGGCGCCGGCATCGACCCGCGTTCCCCTCTCCCCCACGAGCCGAGTTATGACCTCGCCTGGGAGCGTAACGGCACCATCTTCGTCGCTGAGATCAAGAGCATCACCGACGACAACGAAGAACAGCAGCTACGCCTCGGCCTCGGCCTCGGCCAGGTCCTGCGTTATCGTCACCGTCTCCAGGAACTCGGGTATCCCCGCGTCACCGCAGTCCTCGTCCCCGAACGCACTCCCCACGATCCAACGTGGGCTAGCCTCTGCCAGCAACTCGGCGTCATCCTCGTTGCCGCAGATGGCCTAGATGCCGAGAAGGTCCTTATCGCGAACGCCGCCGCGATGCGCACCTAGCTACCCGGCCTCATGCCCGCCCGGTGACGCACTGGGGCAGAGGCCGCCTGCGTACTCAGACCGGTTCCTACCCCCGAAACTTGTCTGCCAGGTTGGCTATAGCATAGGATGCATATACCATTCGATGCATGGGCATGTATGAAGTCGAGGTCGAGCCGGAGGTACGGTCCTGGCTGGAACAGCTGCCTGACCGCGACTTCGGCCGGGTCGACTTCCTGGTGGGAATGCTCGCTGAGCGCGCCGCCGATCTGGGCGAGCCGTACACCCGGCACTTAGGCGGCAAGGTCCGCGAACTGCGATTTCATCTGCTGGCCCAACAATCGAGGGTCACATACTGGCTCGCGCCGTCTCGGCGGGTGATCTTGCTGACTGTCTTCAGGAAAACGAGGAGCGCCGAAGTAGCCGAGGTAGCACGGGCGCTGCAGGCTCAGAAGGTATGCGAAGCGGAACACGGTCCGGCCCATGAGGTCTTCGGCCGCGAGATGCGCTGAGGTGGAGGTTAAAGAGATGAGCGACGAAGCCGCCGTAACCGAGGGCCATGCTTACTACGAGGAAATTGCCGCCCAGCGGCGTGCCAGCGCCGAGTACCGAGAGGGCTACTCCGAGGCAGAGCGTGCCTTCCGGATCGGGCTTGCTGTGCGAGAGCGGCGTCTCGCGCTCGGGCTGTCGCAGGTCGAACTAGCAGCCATGGCCCGGATGACCCAGCCGGCCTTGTCCCGGCTTGAAGCCGGCGGCGTCATTCCGACAATCCCGCTGCTTGAGCGGATCTCCACAGCCCTCGATGCGGACCTCATCGTCCAGATCTGCCCACGGGCAGCCTGACCGGCACCGGCCAGCGGCAGGCCGCTCAGCTTCCGTTCTGCAGGCGGCCGGCGGCCTGGGTGAGGACCGGCTGGCGCTGCCAGGCTGCGAGGTCGGATAGGTCGCCGGGGGGCTGGGCGCAGATCATGTAGTGCGTCGGCGTCATCGCGGTGTAGCGGATACCGCCCGGCTGGCGCGAGCTGCGGTCGCCGGCGAGCACGGCCAGGCAGGCCGCGTGCGCCTGTTCCGGGGTCTCGATACCGCCCGCGGCGGTCAGGTAAGCGTGCAGGGCCAGCCCGCCGCCTGGTCCCGTGCCGCGAACCGCGAAGACCCTGACGGACGACCCAGGCAGCGCGTCATCGACCAGCCGCTGCGCCTGCGCCAGCTCGATCCAGCAGGAGTCGATCCGTGCCCAGCCGGGACCGTGCGGCAGCGGCTCAATGCCAGTGATCTCGCCGATCAGGCTCAGGTCCACGTCACCGGAAGCCGCCGCGACCAGCAGCAGCTCCACACCGCACAGCAGCGACTCGATCTCACCCGGCGGCATCCGGCCGGCGTTGGGCGTCAGCCCGCGCAGGCTCAGCTCCGGCTCGACTCCGCCGAGGACGAACTGAAGCAGGTACAGGATGAACCCGCGCGGCGGCGTGAACTCGAAGCGGCTGTCCCCCAGCGCCTTCGCTACCTCATCGAGGCCGCCAGGATCGGCGGGCCGCTCAGCCTCAACTTCCTGGTGAAAGCTGAGGTCGTTGAAGGCGAATTCCCTGCTGTAGGTGATGCCGCGCTCGTGCTCGACCTCGGCGGCGATCGGGGCGATCTGGTGATAGCCGACCAGGCTGCTGCGGCCCAGCCTGAGCGACGCGGCGGCGGCGTGCCTGGCCAGCTCGTCGAGGCTGCCGGCGGCACCGACATCGAGGGCCGCGATGCCGTCATGCGCCAGGTTGCCCACGTAGTCGCGCTGGCGGCGGCCGAACCGGTTATGGATCCGAACCGGCAGCGCGAGCCGGTCCTGCCCGGTCCGCCAGGCCAGCACCGCGCACAGCGCGGCCCGCACCGTCACCCGCCTGGCGATCCCGGTCCGCGCCTCGATGTGCCCCAGCGCTAGCCCCCCGGCGCGGGACCACAGCCAGCCGCATGCGCGCCTGCCGGCGTACTCGCCGGCGCCGGTCCCGTGCTGCGGCACCGTGTAGAGGTACTGCGGCATCTGCCGCAGCCGCGCGGCCCAGATCTCCAGCGCCACCTCGTTCCTGCGCTGGCCGCGCGGCGACAGTTCCTCGGCCGCCTGGTCGAGCGGCTGGTGCCCGGCCGGGCCGGTGACCCGGCTGGCGGGATCGCCCGCTAGCTGGGTGAACTCGCGGCCGATCACCATCAGGCTGCCGAAGTCCACCGCGATGTGCGAGCAGAGGATGACCGCCACGGGCGCGGCGGAGCCGCTGACGCCGACGGCGGCCCTGATCGGCAGCTCGGCCTCGATGTCGATGTCGGTGACCCGCAGCCGGCGTTCCAGCTCGGCGGCGAGCGCCGCGGGGTCCGGGCCCGGCGACCCGGCCGCGTAGACGTCGATGGTGAGCTGCCCGGACCGGGCGACGAGCTGGACCGGCTCGCCGCCGGCCGGGCAGGCGTAGGTGGTGCGCAGCGACTCATGCCGGGCGATCAGCACGCGCAGCGCATCCGCGATGTCGCCGAGGCCTGCTCCGTCAGGAACCCGGAGCGCCCAGCCGAACATGCTGTTGTAGATGCGCTTGCCACCGACGGTGCTGTACATCAGGGCCTGGCCGAGGGTGAGCGGCCCCTGCGCGCCGCGCTGGCCCTCGAAGTCGATCCGGAGCTGCTCTTTCAGCACCACGCCGCCCGGTAAGGAAACGTCCTGCCGCTCCTCGGGAAGAATCGGCGGTTCCCGATCGGCCATCGCGGCTCCCGATGATGTTATAAGGGAAATGTGACCCCATCTGTCTTCGCACGAGGGAGCGACGCGGTCAAGATGCCGGACGGCCGCCGCGAGGGCGAGGGCAAGTTACGGGACGCGGTCACCGAGCTGGCCGCCGCCCGGTGGAAGATCGCCCGGCTGACGCCGCGGGCCGGCCCCGGCCTGGTGACCGTGCAGGTGATCGCGAACCTGGTGCTCGGCGCGCTGCCGCTGGTGTTCGTGCTCGCGACCAGCCGGGTGCTGGGGCGGCTGCCCGCAGCCGTCGCCGCCGGCTGCAGGCTCGGCGCCGTGGCACGCGCTGATGACCATATTCGCGGTGGCCGCGGCGGCGCTGCTGCTTCAGCAGGTCATCGGGCCGCTGGTGCTGTCGCTGGGCGAGCTGATCGCCCGCCGGATCGACGGGCAGGTCTCCGGGGAGCTGATGGCGGCCTCGCTCGGCAGCACCGGCGTCGGCCCGCTGGAGGACCAGGATCTTCAGGATGAGCTGCGCGAGGCGGCCGACGCGCTGGAGTTCGCCTATCAGAGCCCCGGCCAGGCCTGCGCGGGCCAGCTCCGGCTGATCGCCAGGTACCTCCAGCTCGCGGGGTACGCGGTGGCGGTCGGCGTGGCGTTCTCCTGGCTGGCGGCGGCGGGCCTGGTGGTGTCCGCGATGCTGTTCAGGACCGGGCAGCGCGGCGGGCTGCGCCGGTTCGCCCGGGTGATCAGGGGCCTGCGGCCGCTGAACCGCAAGAGCCGTTACCTGCGGAAGCTGGCGATCGGGCCGGCGGCGGGCAAGGAGATCCGCGTCTTCGGGCTGGCCGGCTGGCTGCTCGATGCCCTCCGCGAGGCGCACCTGGCTTACCTGCGGCCGCTGTGGGCGGCGCGGCGGCGGATCTACCTGTGGCCGTTCGTCTGGTACGCCCTGTGGGGGCTGCTGGTGGCCGGGACGGTGCTCGGCGTGCTCGGCGCGACGGCAGGGCGCACGCTGACGCTGACCGCGTTCGTCCTGGTCATGCAGGCCTCGCTGGGGGCGATCCGGCTGGGCGACTTCTACACCGAGGCCGACAACCAGACGGCGCTGGGGATGAGCGCCTACGACGCGGTCGGCAAGTTCGCGGCCGGCGTCGCGACATTTCCTGATAATTCAGCTCCCGATAACTCGCCCGCCGGCGACGCGCCGGAGCTCGCGATCGTGCCGGACCCGGTGGCCGCGATCGAGTTCGACCATGTCACGTTCCGCTACCCGGGCCAGCCGCGCGCGGTCCTGGACGGCCTGAACCTGTCGATCCCGGTCGGCCGCTGCACCGCCATCGTCGGGCTGAACGGCGCGGGCAAGACCACCCTGGTCAAGCTGATCGCCCGGCTGTACGAGCCGGGCGGAGGCGCGGTACGGGCCGACGGCACGGATATCCGTTCCTACCCAGTGGGCGCCTGGCGGGCGAAGCTGGCCATCATCTTCCAGGACTTCGCCAGGTTCGAGGTGTCGGCCGCGGACAACATCGGCTTCGGCGCGATCGCCAGCATCGGCGACCGGGCGGGCATCAGGTCGGCGGCGCGGGCCACCGGCATCGCCGGGGTGCTCGACGGGCTGCCGGGCGGGCTGGAGACGCCGCTGGCCAGGCACCTGGCGGGCGGCGCCGACCTGTCGGGCGGCCAGTGGCAGCGGGTGGCACTGGCCAGGGCGCTGTTCGGGCTGCGGCACGGGGCGTCGGTGGTGATCCTGGACGAGCCGACGGCGAGCCTGGACGTGCGGGCCGAGGCCAGCTTCTTCGACGAGTTCACGGGGCTGACCCGCGGCACCACGACGCTGCTCATCTCGCACCGGTTCTCCACCGTCAGGCACGCGGACCTGATCGTGGTGCTGGAGCACGGGCGGGTCACCGAGCAGGGCAGTCACGAGGAACTGCTGGCCAGCGGCGGGCGCTACGCGCACCTGTTCCGGCTGCAGGCCGAGCGGTTCGCCGAGGCCGGCGCCGGCGAGGGGGCGAGCGCGTGCGAGACGTCCTGACCAGCTCGTGGCGGATGCTCGGCACGGCCTGGCGGATGGACTGGCGCAAGACGCTGCTCGCGGTGATCCTGATCGTGGCCGGCGCGGCGGCGGCACCGCTGCTGGCCGCCGCGATGGCGTGGATGACCGCGGAGGTGGTGGCCGGCCAGGCCGCGAGCGCGGCGCTGGCGGGGGTGGCCGTCGCCGCGCTGGCGATCATGACGCTGACCTTCAGTCACTTCGCGCACATCGCCTACTACGACCTTTCCGAGCTGGCCGAGCTGGACTTCAGCGAGCGGCTGCTCGACCTGTCGAACGGCTCGCCGGGCATCGAGCACCACGAGCGGCCCGAGCATGCCGACACGCTCACGGTGCTGGAGCTGGAGACCGGCCAGTTCCGGCCCGGCCTGCAGGCGGTGATGCTGGGCCTGGGCCTCGGGCTGGCCGTGGTGTTCACCGCGGTGCTGCTGGCCAGGCAGAGCCTGCTGTTCCTGCTGCTGCCGCTGGCGGCGCTGCCCGCCCTGCTCAGCGGCCGGGCCGCCGAGCGCATCCTGGACCGGGCGAAGACCGCGACGGCCGAGCCGACCAGGACCGCGCTGAACCTGTTTCACCTGTCTACCACCGCGCGCTACGCCGGCGAGCTGCGGGTCAACGGGCTCCAGGAGGAGCTGTGCCGGCGCCACGCCCGGCTCTGGACGGCCAGCACGAACGGCCTGTGGCGGGCCCAGCTCAACGCGATCTGGCTGCGCGCGGCCGGCCAGCTCGTCTTCGCGCTGGCCTACGTCGGCGCGGTGCTCCTGGTGGTGCAGGAGGCCGTCGCGGGGCAGCGCAGCGTGGCCGACGTCGTCCTGGTCATCGCCCTGGCGGGCCAGGTCAGCGCGCAGGTGACGCTGGCGGTCACGCTGCTGCAGAACCTGCAGCGGATGGCGAGCACCTACCGCCGCCTGCACCGGCTCCAGGATGCCGTGCGGGAGACGGCGCCGCGGCAGGCCGATCAGTCGCCCCCGGACCGGCTGCGCACCGGGATCGAGCTGGCCGGCGTCTCCTTCACCTACCCGGGGACGCGGGTCCCGGTGTTCAAGGACGTGAACCTGACGCTGCCCGCCGGGGCCACGGTCGCCATCGTCGGCGAGAACGGGGCGGGCAAGACGACGCTGGTCAAGCTGCTGTGCGGGTTCTACCGGCCGTCGGCGGGCACGATCATGGCCGACGGTACCGACCTGAGCCGGGTGCCGCCCCGCGACTGGCGGGCGCGGATCGCCGTCGGCTTCCAGGACTTCGGCCGCTATGAGTTCCTGGCCCAGCAGACCGTCGGCGTGGGCGACCTGCCCCGGATTTCGTCCGAACGGGCGGTGCGGGCGGGACTCGACCGTGCCCAGGCGGCCGGCGTGGTGGACCAGCTAGCCGACGGCCTGTCCACCCAGCTCGGCAAGAGCTACGCGGACGGCGCGGAGCTGTCCGGCGGTCAGTGGCAGAAGCTGGCCCTGGGCCGGGCGATGATGCGCGAGGCGCCGCTGCTGCTCGTCCTCGACGAGCCGACCGTCAGCGCTGGACGCCGAGGCGGAGCACGCCCTGTTCTCCCGCTACGCCGAGCAGGCCAGGCGGATCGGCGCGGCGACCGGGGCGATCACCGTGCTGATCTCGCACCGGTTCTCCACGGTGCACATGGCCGACCTGATCGTCGTGGTCTCCGGCGGCGGCGTCGCGGAGACCGGCGACCACGCCGCGCTGATGGCGGGCGGCGGCCTGTACGCCGAGCTGTTCGGCCTCCAGGCGAAGGCCTACAGGTAACGGATCGCGGTCAGGCTCAGGTAGCCAAGGGCCTGCTCGTAGTCGGCCAGCAGCACCAGCTCGCCGGGCACTGCCCAGTCGGCGCCGCAGGCGAGCTCCCACCACACGCCGGTCGAGGGCTGCCCTTCCGGCGCTAGCCGCAGCCTGGTCGCCGGCTCGAAGCCGGGCACGGGCGCGGCCTGGCCCGCCGCGGCGCGGTCCCGCAGTCCGGCGAGCCTGGCGAGGTCATGGCCGAGGATCAGGGTCGCGCCCGCGCCCGGCGAGCCGAGGCTCCGCCACGTCGGCGGCCAGCACCGCGCTAGCCCGTTCGGGAACGATGGCAGCATGCTGGCGGACCTGAAGCACCTGGGCGGGTCCCGCGCTGTCGCACGCCAGGGCCACGGCGGCGTGCCGCGCCGGGACGCCGCCGCCGCCGGCCGGCAGGTCGTGGTGCAGGACCGCCTGCTCGATGACGATCAGCAGCGCCCGCTTGCACGCGCCGGAGCGGGCATACTCGCCGATCAGCCGCAGGCCGGTGAACGCGGCGGCGGTGCCCTGGTCGCAGACGGCGAACCCCATCGGCGCCCCGGCGCACAGGTGGCTCAGGTAGCTGGCCGTGGCGCGCTCGGGGCGGACATCGGGCATGGCGAAGGCCAGCACGATGAGATCGAGCGGGTCGCCGGCGGGCAGCACGCCGGTGAGCAGCGCCGCGCTCATCTCGCCGTAGCACTGCCCGGCGCCGGCGGCCAGCAGGTCCTCGCGCAGCCCGAGCCCGTAGGGCCGGGTCAGGTCGGACAGGAACACCCGCAGGCTGGGATGCAGCGCCCCGGCCGAGTCACCCTCGAAGACCTGGCGGCCGGCCCGGCTGATGAACAGCGGGTCCCCGCCGCGCTCGCCGGGGGGTCCCGCCACGTACATGTGATTACTCCGTGATCAGCGTGTGGGCGACGATGTAGTCGACCAGAGTGCCGATCGTTTCGAGGTCTTTCGGGCCGATGTCCTCGACGTCGATCTGGATGCTCAGCTCCGTTTCCAGCTCGAGCATGAATTCCAGGGTGTCGGTCGACGTCAGGTCGAGATCTTCCATCGGCCGGGTGGCTTCGGAAATGTCGGGCTTCCGGCCGTCGAGCACATGCGGTAAGACGGCGGCGATGCCGGAAAGCACCCGCTGCCGCAGCGTGCCGTCGTGCTGCCTGGTCGAGATTTCCTGCTCCATCATGGCTGGTCCGATCTGGCTCGGCTGATCTGGCTCGGCTGATCTAGTTCGGCTGATCTGGTCAGTGCTCGAAGACCATCGCGGAGAACGTCGCCCCGAGCCCGGCCCCGACCGCCGCGATCAGGTACTTCTCGCCCGGCTTCAGCAGGCCGCGCTGCGCGGCGGTCTGGTAGTTGATGAACGGGTCCGCGCAGAAGCTGTGCCCGATCAGCGGCACGTTGTCCAGCAGCACCCGGCGCAGCGGGAACCCGGTCGTGGCGCAGAGCTGCTTCCAGGCCACCACGTTGACGTTGTGCGGCAGGATCAGGCTGATGTCCGCGAGCGCGACCCCGGCCCTGGCCAGCGCGGCATGGATGACCTCGGCGAAGCTGTCGGGGAACTCGCGCTGGAAGCGCGCCGCGAGCGCCGGGTCCTCCCCCGGCCGGGCATCGAACTCGCCGCGCGCCAGGCTCGCGTAGGCCAGCAGCCGGTCCCGCTGGCCGCCGGGGCTGACCAGGCACGCGGACGCGCCCTCGGCGAAGATGGAGGTCTGCGGGAGTAACTGGGCCGTCCGGGTGAAGGCCTTCTCCCCGGCTAGCACCAGGGCCAGCGCGTCCGGGTCGCCGTCGGCGGCCAGCAGGCGGCCGGCGATGTCCACGGCCAGCAGGCCGGTAGCGCAGGCCTGGTGAGTCACCGCGAACGCGCTCGCCGGGCGCAGCCCCAGCTTGCCGCACAGCTCATGCAGCGGATTCAGGGGAAACGGCACGACCACCGGGATGATGCGCGCGTGCAGCACGTACCTGACCTGGCGCTCGCGGCCGCGCAGCGCGCCGAGCCGGCTCGCGGCGGCCAGCAGCAGGTCCAGCAGCGTGCCGCCGTCTTCCCGGCAGATCTCGGCCAGGCCGTGATAGCGCCTGAACACCCGGGCCTTCGCCGGGTGCAGGTCAAGTTGCCTGGCCACGTCCTCTACCGGCACCCGCCGCGACGGTAAGTAGGCCGCCACCGCCTCCAGGGCGGTCACCGTAACCTGCTCAGGTCAGCCTCACTCCGCACGGCCGCCGGCTCATCGTGGCCATTCGCACTATCTCCCTTTCCGTTGCGCGAAACAAGACCTTTCAGGACCGCCAGCGTTTTGATATACGTGAATTACCCGTGCCGTGGCCCGGCCGGCGCCCGCGATGGCCAGCTAGCTGGCCGCCGCGGCGAGCCCGTAGGAGGATTCACGATGACCGCATGGCGGGCTTCGGCCGACTTATCCCGCGGAATCCGGTGAGCCGCTTCCTGTTCGTCGTCCCGCCCCTGGCGGGTCACGTCAACCCCGCGACCGGGCTTGCCCACGCGGTCACGCGGCGCGGGCACGAGGTGGCGTGGGCCTGCGCGGAGAGCTTCATCCGCCCGTTCGTCGGCCCCGAAGCCGTGGTGTTCAAGACCGGCATGCGGCTGTACCGGCCGCAGGCCCAGCACGGCCTGGCCGCGCTCAAGTCGCTGTGGGCCGAGTTCGTCGTGCCGTTCACCCGGTTCACCCTGCCGGCGCTCGAGCACGCCGTCGCGTCCTACCGGCCCGATGTCATCGTGGTGGACCAGCACGCGCCGGCCGGCGCGATCATCGCCCGGCGGCACGGGCTGCCCTGGGCCAGCCTGGCCGTCACCACGATGGAGCTGGGCTCCCCGTTCGCCGTGCTGCCGAAGGTCGACGCCTGGATACGGGCCCAGTGCGCCGCCATCTGCGCCGAGGCCGGGCTGCCTGGCGACGGCTCGTTCGACCCGCGGTTCTCGCCGGACCTCGTGCTCGCCTGCACGACAAGGGAACTCGCGGGCACCGCCCCGTTCCCGCCGCAATACGTGCTCGCGGGGCCGATGCTGGACGGCCGGCGGCACCGCTCTGGCTTCCCCTGGGAGTGGCTCGATCCGGCGCGGCAGCATGTGGCGGTCACGATGGGCACCCTGGCGACCGACATCACCCAGGCCTTCCACCGGACCGCCGCCCAGGCGCTCGAACCGCTCGCGGACCGGTTACAGGCGATCGTGGTGGCGCCGCCCGGGGCGCTGCCCGACCCGCCCCCGCACATCCTGGTCGTGCCGCAGGCCCCGTTACTTGCCCTCATGCCGCAACTGGACGCGGTGGTCTGCCACGGCGGCCTGAATACCGTCAGCGAGGCCCTGACGCACGGCGTGCCGCTGGTCATCGCCCCGATCAGGCACGACCAGCCGGTCAACGCGGCCCGGGTCGCCGCGGCCGGGGCCGGGGTGCGGCTGCGGTTCGCGCGAGTCCGCGCCAGGGAGCTGAGGGACGCGGTTACCACCGTGCTCGATGACCCGGCCTACGGGAAGGCGGCCGGGCAGGTGCGCGACTCGTTCGCCGCGGCCGGCGGCGCCGCCACGGCGGCCGAGCACCTCGTGGCCCTGGCGCAGGCCGCGCGCCGCTCTATGTAGGCAAGGAAGCACTGCTCACTCGCGAAGGGACCCCAGGCCAAGATGATCGACACCATCCGCGATTTCATCATCGAATCGCTGCAGGACATGAACTACAGCGTCGAGGGCATCGGGGACGACACCGAGTTAGGGCCGGGGGGCGTCGACATCGAGTCGGTGGCGTTAGTGGAGCTGGCCACTCGCGTCGAGGACAAGTTCGGCGTCATGTTCACCGAGGACGAGGCCGAGGAGCTCGCCGTCCTGACCGTCGGCGAGTACTGCGTCATCGTCGCCGGCCGCCTGCCCTCGGCCAGCACGGCCGACGCCGCCACGCCCTGATGCCCGGCGGCATCTCGGTCATCATCCCGACCTACAACCGGTCCGCCCTGCTGCGCCAGACCCTGGAGTCGCTGGCCGCGCAGCGCTGCGACGCCGCCGAGTTCGAGGTGATCGTGGCGGACGACGGATCGTCGGATGACACCGCCGCGATGCTGGAGTCGTTCGGCGGCCGGCTGCGGCTGCGCTACTGGTTCCAGGAGGATCAGGGCTACCGGGTCGCCGCCGCCAGGAACGCCGGCGCGGCGCTGGCCACCGCGCCGGTGCTGGCCTTCCTGGATTCCGGGACGCTGGCCGGGCCCGATTTCATCCGCGGTCACCTGGCGGCTCATGAGGCCGCGCGCGGTGAGTGCGCGGTTCTTGGCTACTGCTTCGGCTACAACCCGGTCGATGACATGTCCTGGCTGGCCACGGCGCTGGCCGAGGTGTCGCCTTCCGAGGTGGTGCGGCGGTACCGGGACGAGCCCACGTTCCGCGACCTGCGGCATGAGGTGTTCGAGAAGGCCGGGTATGACCTGCGGCGGCTCAGCGCGCCGTGGGGCCTGTTCTGGACCATGAACTGCTCCGTCACAGCGACCGCGTTCCGGCGGGCAGGCGGGTTCGACGAGACCTTCCGGTCCTGGGGCGGTGAGGACTATGAGTTCGGCTACCGGCTGTCCCGGCACGACCTGACCTTCCTGATGTCGCGTGACGCCTGGTCGATCGAGCTGCCGAACCACCGCCGCCTCCAGTCCAACCGGCAGAGCAGCAAGCGCAACTCGCTGCGCATCCTGGCCAAGCACTGCGAGCCGATGATCGAGCTGTACTGCGCGGCCGAGCTGCGCGACGAGCGATTCCTGATCGAGGACGACGGCGCCGCGCTGCGGGCCTGGACGCGGGCCGCCGCCGGGCTTTCGGCTTTGGCGGACATCGAGCGGGCAGTCGCGGCTGTCCCCGACGGTGCCAGCCTGGCCGTCTTCGGCTGCGGCGGGGAGATTCCGCCGACGCTGCCGGCGGGCAGCGTGCTGCTGGATTTCGACGACGGCCTGCTGGCCGGCGCGATGGCGGACGGGCGGCATACCGGGTACCAGCTCATCGGGGTGCGCACGCCGCTGCGGGCGGGGTCGGTGGACGTGGTCATCATCACGGGCCGGCTGAGGGGGGCGTGGGACCGCTGGGGCAAGCGGATCGTCACGGAGGCGCATCGCGTTGGCGGGCAGGTCGTTCTCGCGCCTGGTCTTCCGGCTGGGTAGCGGGTGGTCCGGGAGCAGCCTCTTGCTGTTATCAGATACGGCTGGCCATTCGCGCGAGATTGGCGGCGTTAATGGCGCCTGGAATGGTCAGACCGCCAGGGCCGGGCGGGGATTAATTGGGATGCGCGCTGCTGTCGGGAGATATAGACTAGAACTAATGTTTGAACGATCTACCTCGCCGGGAGGAACCTGGTCATGAGCATCACGGATTGCACCGGCCGGGCCGTGTTTCCTGATGAGGCGGGGTGGGTGCCGGGGAACGCGGGTGCGGCGCTGACGGCGGTGCGGGCCGGGCTGCGGTGGCTGGCCCAGGCAGACGCCGCGTCGCTGCCCGGTGAGGTGCAGGCGGGCTGCCTGCGGGGGCTGGAGCAGGCCGAGTCGGTGCTGACCGCCGCGCGGGCGCGGGTGCTGGCGGCGTTCAACGCCCAGGGCCAGTTCGAGGCGGACGGCTCTCAGGGGTGTAAGCCGTGGCTGGCCTGGCAGACCCGCGTCACCAACGGCGCGGCGCTGGGGGCGATGGGGTGGATGCGGCGCCTGGCGGTGCACCCGCTGGTGGCGGATGCGCTGGGCCGGGCGGAGATCTCCGAGTCCTGGGCCAGGCAGGTGTGTGCCTGGTCGGGGCGGCTGCAGCCGGAGCTGCGGGAGGACGCCGACCGGATCCTGCTGGGGGCGGCGGCGGGCGGCGCGGACCTGGCGGACTTGTCGGGGCTGGCGGAGGAAATGTACCGCCGGTCCGCGCTGCCCGACCCCGATGACCCGGACGACGGGTTCGGGGACCGGAACGTGAGCCTGGACCTGCACTACCGGGGCGCCGGCAAGCTGGACGGTGACCTCACCCCCGAGTGCGCAGCCGCTGTCACCGCCGTGCTGGAGTCCCTGGGCAAGAAGGCCGGCCCCGAAGACGACCGGACGGCTGCGCAGCGCCGCCATGACGCCCTGGAGGAAGCCTGCCGGCGGCTGGCCGCGAGCGGGATGCTGCCCGACGTGGCCGGGCAGCCGACGCAGATCCAGCTCTGCATTCCCCTGGACCAGCTCCGTGACCTGCCCGGCGCGGCCGAGGCCGAGCGGAACTGGCTGACTGACCGGCTCGGCGGGAACCACCTGGGCAATCCGTGGGCCGAAGACCCGGACGGGGACGCTCGCGGACCCGGACAGCGAGGAACCGGCAGCGAAGATCGTGAGGCAGGCCAGCAGGACAGGCGAGGTGGCCCCGGCGGCGGCGTGCCGGGCTGGCGGGCGGGCCGGAGCGGCAAGCTGGACTGGCTCACGGGCCAGGCCCCTGGGCGCAGCAGCATGCAGGACTGGCTGGCCGGGCGGGCAGCCGGGGACGGGCAGCCGGGCTGGACGGTCAGCCGGGCCGCCGCCGAGGCCTACTCGTGCGATGCGCAGATCACTCCGGTCGTGACCGGGCACCTGGACCCCGCTGTCCTCGCCGCGATGACCCGCGACTACCTGGACCCCGGACACTACGACGCGATGGTGAACGGCGCCCGCCGGGACAAGAGCGGGTGGCGGCGCGACGCGCCCCTCAACCCCCGGAGCGTGCGGCGGGTGCAGGACACCCTGCTGCGGTACGCCGCCGACGTCCTCTCCGGACCCGCCGGGCTCGCCGCGTTCCTGCGCACCGGCATCCTCGCCACCGACCTGCCCGCCCCCCGCTGGCCCGGCGACGACGCCGACACCAACGCCCGCAGCGACGCAGGGACCGGGACCGGCGCAGGAGTCGGACCTGGCGCGAGTACCGGGGCGGACGGCAAGACCGGGGCCAGCACCGGCGGCGATGCCCGAGGCGGCAGCACGGCCGGGTTTCCGGCCTCGGTCAGCCTGCCGCTGGACACCGGGACGCCCACCCCGACTATTCCGCCGCACCTGCGCCGGGCCGTGACCCGCCGGGACCGGCGGTGCGCGTTCCCCGGATGCCGGCAACGACCCCAGGCCTGCCAGACGCACCACCTGATACCCCGTTCACGCGGCGGGCCCACCGCCTTGTGGAACCTGGTCTTGCTGTGCAGCTTCCATCACCTGGTGGTCATCCACCGCTGGGGCTGGACACTGACCCTGAACGCAGACGGCACCACCACCGCCACCAGCCCCAACGGGATGCGGACACTGCACAGCCACGGGCCGCCGGCTGCGGGTCGCCCGTCAGCGGCCTAGAGGAAGGTGCCTTTCCGCAGGCCCTGGTAGACGGACAGCCAGTGCAGGTTCGTGGTGCCCTCGGTGAACTCGAAGGCGCGGACGTCCCGGCAGGTCTTCTCCAGCCACGGATGCTCGATCAGCGACGCGGGCCCGAGCAGCTCGGCGGCCAGCAGGGTGGCCTCCGCCGCGAGGTGTGCCGCCTGCACCTTGACCGCGCCGATGCGGTGCACGTTCACCCGGCCGGCGTCGATGTCGGCGGCGGCACGGTAGATGAGCCGCCGGACCGCCGTCATCCGGTCGAGCAGATCCGCCATCCGCAGCCGGCCTTGGCCAGCGCGGGCCGCTGCTCCCCCACGTAGCCGCAGGCAGCCCGGGCGCAGCCGATCGCCATCGCGGCGATGCTGGGACGGGCGCGCTGCAGCACCGGCAGCGCCCCGTTCAGGCCGCGCCGGCTGGGCGGGCGGTCGGCGCCCAGCACGTTCTCCCGGGGAACCGCGACGTCATCGAACCGCATCCTGCTGATCCGGGCGCCGCGCAGGCCGATCATCGGCAGCAGCTCGGCGCTGAATCCGGGCGACGCGGTGTCGAGAACGACGGCCTCTATCCCGAACGGCCCTGGCGCGCGGCGGCAGAACACCACGCCCATGCTCGACCGGGCTCCGTTGCCGATGTAGCACTTCTCCCCGTTCAGAATCCATCCGTCGCCACCGGAAACGGGCGTGAGCCGCGTCTCCAGCTCGCTGGCCGCCGACCCCCTGCCGGGCTCGGTGAGGCCGAAGAAGGTGTTGCCGGAGTCGGCCGCCAGGCGGCTGAACCACTGGTCTGCCTGCTTCTCGTTCCCGAGCGCGGTCAGCATGCCGCCGAACAGCGACGGTCGCGGGCCGCCCAGGGTG
The DNA here is from genome assembly GCA_963725175.1 of uncultured Actinomycetota bacterium. GTDB lineage: Bacteria > Actinomycetota > Actinomycetes > Streptosporangiales > Streptosporangiaceae > DASUBV01. The sequence continues at coordinate 6,847,906 of CAVRXH010000006.1, read as the reverse complement.
ACGCCGGGGTCGCCGTAGGCGAGCTGCTCCCAGAGCACTGACCAGCCCAGGCAGGTCCGCCCGGCCGCGAGGACGGCGGGCGGGAAGTCCAGCCGCGGCCAGTACTGCTGCGGCAGGTGCACGAACCGGTTCAGCCGGACGCCGGGGAGGTCGGTGTAGGCGGCGATGGCGTCGGGATCGCGGTCGACGGCCATGCCGGGCTCGCGGAACGACGGCGCGAGCTCCCCGCAGTACCGGTAGAGGGCGCGGCTCTGGTCGTCTAGCAGGTCATCGCAGGGCAGCAGGTCCAGCCGGTCAGGCATCGGCGTCGTCCGGGTGCAGGTAGACATTGCCGGTCACCTCGGCCAGGTGCAGGTCCCGGCCGGGACCGTCGGCGAGGAAGCCGCTCGCGCCCAGCAGCAGGAGCAGGAGCCGCCCGGCGGCGACGTGCCGCAGGTGCAGCCGCCAGCCGGCCTGCGGGCCGGAGTCGCGCGGCCGCGCGATGATCTCCCTGGCCTCGGTGAGCCGGATCCCGATGTCGGCGAGCTGTCCCCGGATCAGGTCCTTGGACGCCAGCGTGGTCCCGCCAGAGGTGCGCCCCTCCAGATGCCGCATGACCTGCCGTAACACGTTCTCTAATAACTCCTGGTGCAGGCTCAGGAGACCGTGTGCGAACTCCCCGGCGTGTCCGCCGCCGGCCGGCCCCGGCTGGGTGCGCGTCACGGCAAGGCCAAAGCGGCTCAGCGGTCCGGCTGGCGCGTCGGGGAGCGCGGCCAGCGACGCGAGCACATAGCCGGCCGGCGAGCGCACCAGCTCGCCAGGCGAGACACGCCGGTGCAGGGCGTCAAGCGCCTGCGGGTACCCGTCAGCGAGCGCGGGCGTCGCTAAGGAACTTGCGGGCGGCCGCGCCGTTACGGACTCCATGGTCATAATCGTAAAAAACAGATCACTCAAAAGCGATGACTTGTGCCGCGCGGCCATTGATTTTGCCGGCCGCGGGCGTACTGTCGGTCGCACCTGGGGGTGCTACGGGAGGTCCCATGCCGATGTTCGGCCGCCGCCGTGAGAAGACCCCGCCAGGCCCCGTGCGGGCCGGCGGGACCGGTTCCGGTCAGCTCGTGATGCCGCCCGGCTGGCAGCCGGTGACCGGCCAGCCGTTCGGCGGCCGGCTGGCGGACCCGGTACACGAGATCACCCGCACGATGTACGGGGTGCCGCGTTCCCAGCATCAGAACCGCACGGTCGGTGGCACGACCTTCGCCGACATCTTCCGCACCAGCATCGACGGGCGAGAGGTCACCGTCGCCAACGCGCGGACGTACATCGAGCCGGGGCTGTTCCCGGCCGGGCACGGCACGCCCGCCGTGGCGGTGTGCGCGGCTGAGCTGCCCTCGGTGCTGCCGTTCGTCTCGGTCGCGCCGCGCCGCTACGCCAGGGCCGCGGTGCCGGGAATGACCCCGGCCATCGACCCGGCATTCGACGACCGGTTCCAGGTGACGGGCATGCCCGCGCTGCTGGCCGAGGTGACGGGGCTGGCGACCGTCGCGGCGGCACTCACGCCCGAGGTCCGGCAGCGGATCATGGCCCGCGACGACTGGGCCTTCCTGGCCGACGGCTACCTGCTCGGCTGCGTCACCAAGGGCGCGTTCGGCAGCGCGGACGAGGCCATTGGCCGGGTGCGCGAGGTGCTGGGGGTCATCGCGGCGATCCCGGCGGCGGTGCTGCCCGATCATGTCAGCCACGACACCGATGACCTAGTCGCCCGGTTCAGCGCGGTCGGCAGCGTGGACGGCGCGATCGCGCTGCTTGAGCGGCTCACTCCGGACGAGCGAGAGCGGCTGGCCCGCTCGGGGACCGCGCTGGCCGCGTTCGCCGACGTCCGGACACCGCAGGAGGCCATGGCCCGCTTCGAGTCGCTGGACCCGCAGCGCCGGATGGAGGTCATCACCATGTTCATGCGCGCGCAGGACAGCTAGCCGATCCGCCTCCGCCTGGCCGCATGCAGAGGGCATGCCGTCCCCGTGCCGGTCAGCCTGTCGCCGGGCCGAGCAACCTTCTCGACGGTTAAGGGCCTTCTGCGCCATCCTGTGACCATGCTCCCGGCCCCGCTTCCGACGGCCGGGCCAACTCGCGTACCTGAGGAGCCGCGCCGTGACGTTGGTAAGTCCCAGGGCTGGCAACCTGCTCAAGAGGCTCTCACGTGGCATGCAGGCGCTGCTGCTGTCCGTCGTGGGACTAGGCGCAACGGCTCTTCTCTGGGCTGCGACGTTAGTGCACTCCCAGACGTGGAAGGAATTTCTCAATGCCGTTGCGACGGGCCTGCTTGTCTCGGCCGCCTTCGGCATCGCGCAGGCACTGATCACTAGCAAGGTCTCAACCGAGCTACTGCGCGCATCCGTCGTCGATGAAGTAGCCCGCAGCCTGGCGCAGGCAAATAATGCTTACTATCCAGTAAGTGAATTCTCCGCGTCCCCGGTTCCCGACCCCCATTTCAACACGCTCTTAATGGGGGACCTTGACAATTCATCTACGTTCTGGTTCCGCGGCATGTCCGGTCGCTATGCTGCCGCGCGGCTCACTTTCAATCAGAACGTCAGCCTGCAGGCCCACTTGATCCTCCCAGACCCACGAGTCGCGGGTACCTTCGAAGGGCGAGTAGATTACGTCGCCCGTCATCAAATCTATCCAGGCCTGAACCTCGAACAGATTAGGACCCGAGTTAAGCAAGACATTCGCCGGGGCATGGTGGGGTTGTTCGAGGCCGCACACAAATGCGCGATTCTGGAGTTAATCCTTACCCCCATGCCCTCGCTGGATCGGTATGAAATCTTCCGCGACGCGATATGGGTCACTCTTTTCAGCGATCCAGGGCAGGGAACACTCTTCCCTCGCACCTTGCGCTTCTCGGCTTCCTCAATGATGTATCTGATGCAGCAGGCGGATTGCCTTCAGGTACGAGGCCATCCTAGCGCGCGGCTGATCCAGTTTCCGCGGGTCGTCACCGAGGCTAACACTATCGAGATGTTCGAGGAGATAACCGGCGACAAGATCACTAAAGATGAATATGCGGCACTAGTCGATGAGTTCCGTAAATTCGCGAACCAGTTCGCCCGAAGTTCCGGGATACGCCGCGGAGGGCACAATGAATCAGGGAAATGACATTCGTGCCTTCTTCGCGAGGATCGACCATCTAGCCGGGCATGATCTCGATGAGCTAATCGGCCCGCTGACCTGGATCTACGGTGGTAAAGGCGCCAATGCAGCGCGCCAGCAGTTTGCGGACTGGCTAAGCCGCGAGGCCGACCTCAGGAGCCTGAAGACAGCAACACGAGAGACTCCGACGCACTTCATCTGGCCTCTCTATCAGTCTCCGGCAGGATTCTCCGTCGTCATTAACGAGTACAAGGATCCGCTGCACATGGGCGACGGTTACGCGAAGACGATTCATGATCACAGATATTCCTTTGCCTCAGTCGTTCTACGCGGCGGCTACACGCATTGCCGGAGCACATTGACGTTTGCCAATCACGGCGAACTGGCAGGCGTCGTTGATGCTCAGCCGGACAGCGTCTCTGAAGGTGGTATCACGCTAGTCGGTCACCAGTCCTTTCATCGGCTGACGGCCATCATGGATCACACCGTGACGTTGCTGGTCAAAAGTCCTCCCGTCAAGGCTTACAGCACATCAGCGGACCTCTCCACGCACAGGTTGGCCAGGCATATGCCAGCGGATACGCGCGTGCCGCGGCTGGTGGCTGCGCTACTGTGAGGGACACCACAAAGCAAGGGAAGGCGGACATGTGATAGATCCACTCGCTGTCCAGGATCTTAGTGAGCATGTAGGATCCGTCTGGCTGGCCACGGAGAGACTTTATTCGGACCAGCAGAGTGAAGTTCCTTTTCATGGCTGGCACCATGTTAAGTTCGTAGCCACAAATGCCCGCGCCTTCGCTCGCGAACTGGGGGCAGATGTGGCTAAGGCCGAGATATCCGCCTTGGTTCATGATGTCAATTACCTCGTATCCGCGCGCTCGGACGCAACGGCGGGGGCTCAGCTGAGATGCGCAATACTTCGCGACGCCGGAATAGCCGAATCGGCTATCTCCGCGATCGAGGATATAGTCGTCACCGCCGAGACGCACAGGCGTGACAAGGACATATCACCTGAGGCCATGGCTCTCAGCGATGCCGACACTCTCTTTAAGGCATTGCCGATAACGCCGGTCATCCTTGCGCCGCTTTACATGAGGGAGACCGGCCGTACTCTGCGTGAGCTGGCCGAGAAGATTATCAGCGAGCAGGTGCCGCTTCGCGACAGCGGAATCTACTTCTACACGGGCTCTGCAAGAAGCAAGTACGAGCGATGGGGCGATGTCAACCTTGCACTCTGGTCGAGCATCCTTGACTCACTTGAGGACCCTTCGGTGCGGGAGATAGTCGATGAGGTTAACGACTACACAGGCATAGTCGGCAGTTGAGCCGCATGCTCGGGCTAGACCGGGGCACGGGGACTAGTGATGTAGTTCCCAGCCCGAGGAGGCAGACCGACATGGGACTAGCCGACAAACTGCGCAACAAGCTCCATATGGGCAGCGGCCGCGCCAAGCAGAGCGTGGGCCGTGCGACGAACGATCGCGACCTGGAGGCGGAGGGCACGGGCGAGCGGCTCGGCGGCGCCACCCGCCAGGTGGGCGAGCACGCCAAGGACGCCGTGAAGGACGTCCGCGACGCCACCCGCCCGTAACCCCCGCGGCAGTCGCTGACCGGCGTCAGGCCTGAACGAAGGCCAGCAGGTCAGCGTTGATGGTCTCGGCCTGCGTGGTAGGCATGCCGTGCGGGAACCCGCCGTAGGTCTTCAGGGTCCCGTGCTGGACGAGCTTGGCCGTCAGCGGTCCGGGGTCGGCGTAGGGAACGATCTGATCGTCGTCGCCGTGCATCACCAGCACCGGCACGGAGATCTTCTTCAGGTCCCCGGTGAAGTCGGTCTGGGAGAAGGCGACGATGCCGTCGTAGTGCGCCTTCGCGCTGCCCATCATGCCCTGGCGCCACCAGTTCTGGATGATCGCCTCAGCCGGTTCCGCGCCCGGCCGGTTGAAGCCGTAGAACGGCCCCGACGGCAGATCGCGGTAGAACTGAGCCCGGTTGGCCGCGAGCTGAGCCTGCAGGCCGTCGAAGACCGATTTGGGCAGCCCGCCCGGATTGGCCTCGGTCTGCACCATCAGCGGCGGCACCGAGCTGATCAGCACCGCTTTGGCCACCCGGCTCTCGCCGTGCCTGGCCAGGTAGTGCGCCACCTCGCCGCCGCCGGTGGAGTGGCCGACGTGCACGGCATCCCGCAGATCGAGACGCTCCGTCAGCGCGGCCAGGTCGTCGGCGTAGTGATCCATGTCGTGACCGTCGCTGACCTGGGCGGACCGCCCGTGCCCGCGCCGGTCGTGAGCGATGACGCGATACCCGTGCTGGAGGAAGAACAGCAGCTGGGTGTCCCAGTCATCGGCCGACAGCGGCCAGCCGTGACTGAAGACGATGGGCTGGCCGCTCCCCGTCATCGAGATCCAGGCGCGCGGCCCCGAGGCCGATGCTCCCGATGGCATCGGCCTCGTGACATCGTCGGGGCGGGTCAGCCGGTCTGGGCCGCTCCCAGCTTGAGGGTGATCGAGTTGCCGGGGCCGGGGAAGATCAGGTTGATGATCGGCGTCAGCAGCGAGCACCCGGCCACGGGCGGGATCGTGTAGGTGCCGGCGAGGTTACCGCCCTTCACGACGTTGAAGCCCTTCTGGCTGGCCAGCTTGATGACGGCCGGAGTCGCGCTCTCACAGGTCTTGGGCAGCGTGATGGTGATCCCGGCGAGCGACAGGGTCGTCAGCTGCAGGGTGATCTTGGAGGTGGTCTTAACCGCGCCCGTGTCGATGTTGAGCTGGCCCTTGGTCGGACCGTTCTGGATGAATTTCACCGTCGCGCTGATGGGGATAATGCCGAACTCATTAAATGACGCGGTCGCGGCGGGCAGCGAGAGATTCGCGGTGAGCGCCGCGGTGGTGAGATTGACCTTCGTGACCAGCTTGCCGGGACCCAGGGCCACGGTCGAGTTCACGGACTTGATGTACGTCTTGCCGGTCACCTTGTAGGTGACGGTGAGCGTCTTGGCGGCTGACGCCGAGGCCGACGCCACTCCCGCGCCGCTGAGGGTACCGGCCATCGCCAGCAGTCCGGCTGCGGGGATAACCGTCAGAGTGCGGCGAAGCCTCGGTCGCGCTGTTGACCACATGGTGATGCCTTCCGTTGCGGGGCTGGCGGGACGGGGTGCGCCGCCCGGCCATGAATGGGGCCGGGCGGCGCGGACGGATCCGGCGGATGCCGCCCGGGTTTTAGGTGATCGTCTGCTTGGGGCTGATGGTGTAGGCGCCGTTGAATGTTGCCGTGTTACCGTTGTTCAGAAGGCCGAGGCAACCGTTCACGCCGGAGATCGTGAGAGTGTGGCCTGAGCCGGAGACAGGCTTGAGAGTGAGCACGCCCGTGCTGTTGGAGTAGGTCGCGTCTGCCGAGCCAGTGACAGTGGCGGAGCAGAGTGAGCCCGTCAGGGTCGCGTCGATGCCGCTGATGTAGCCGGTGCTGACAGGGCTGGCGTAGGCGGTGAGGTTGAGCGACCAGGTTCCGACCTGCTTGACCGTGAAGGTGATCCCGAGCGGGCCGGTGCAGGTGACGAACGTCGTGCCCGTGATGGTGCCGATGCCGGTGCCCGACAGCCCGCTACCAGACTTGAGGGTGCCCGCCGCCGTGCCCGACTTGCAGGAGAGCGTGGACCCCGTGTTGGTGTCGGTGAATGTCGTGGCACCCGCCGTGCCCGTGTAAGCCCCGCCGGGCGACACGGTGTAGGTCGTCGCGGCGAAGGCGGGCGTGACGGAGAACGCGAGGACGGCCGTCGCTGCGACGGCGCCCGATAACAGGACCTTGGTGAGGCTCTTACGCATGCTGATCTGTTCCTTCCGAGTAAACGTGATCGAGTGTGCAGGGTGATCGCTCCGGCTCGGCGACTCCTTTCCGGGCAGCGTTAAATAGGCCGTCGGCACCGCGTGGTGACATTGCCGCTGACAGCGGTCCGTCATATCGGCGAGCCCGGCTGGCCCGGCTGCCCCGTGTTCTAGTCTCTTGCTACTGACGAGTAGGTTACTTCCGAGTAAATAAGACGGCAAGCCCTGAATTGCAATTTTCGTCCCGCTAATTCCGCGGCAGCACTTGAGTGATCACCAATGGTCACGGGCGCGCGACCGCGGATCCCGCCGATCGGCGATGCTGGCGCCGGTGATTGCGATGCGAGGTTCCTGGCGCGTCACCGGCCGCAGGCTCACTGCCATGCGTAATGGCAGGCGGCCAGGTGCACGGCAGCACTTCCGGGACCGGCGGCCAGCTCGGGTCCCTGCGCCGAGCAGCGCTCGGTGGCCTGCGGGCAGCGCGGGTGAAAGGCGCACCCGGACGGGATCTGGCCAGGGCTAGGCGGGTCGCCCGGCAGGGCGGCGAGCCGCGCGGCCTCGCCGGGGCGCAGCTGCGGGACCGCCGACAGCAGGCGCCTGGTGTAGAGGTGCCGGGGATCCGCGAGCAAGGCACGGGCGGGCGCCTGCTCGATGATCCGGCCGAGGTACATGACGGCGATCCGGTCGCACACGGCACTCACGACGGCCAGGTTGTGGGTGATCAGGAGCAGGGCCAGCCCCAGGTCTTCGCGCAGCCGGGCGAAAAGCTCCAGGATCAGGGCCTGAACGGAGACGTCCAGGGCGGTGGTCGGCTCGTCGGCGACCAGCACGTCGGGCTCCAGGGCGAGCGCGCGGGCGATCGCGACCCGCTGGCGCTGGCCCCCGGACAGCGCCGGGGGCCGGGCGTCGAAGACCCGCTCGGGCAGCCCGACCAGGTCGAGGAGCTCCCCGGCCCGGCCGGGGATCTGCGCGGGCGGGCGGAGCCGGTGCACGCGCAGCATCTCCGTCACGGTGTGCCGGGCGGTCATCCTCGGGTTCAGGCTGGCGTAGGGGTCCTGGAAGACGATCTGTACGCGCCTGGCCTGGTCGCGGGTGCGGCGGCGCGGCAGGGGCCGGCCGTCCAGGACGATCTCGCCGGCGGCAGGCTCAAGACCGACCAGCGCCCTGGCCAGGCTCGACTTCCCGCAACCGGACTCGCCGACGAGGCCGAGCACCTCGCCCCTGGCCAGCGCCAGGCTGACCTGGCTGACGGCGGTCATGGCCTGGCCGCGCCGCGACCTGGCGCCGTAGGTGACGCTGAGGTCGCGCACCTCAAGGACGGGACCGGCGTCAGCCATAGAAAGCCTCCGGGTGATGGCACGCGACCAGGTGCCCGGCGTCGCCGGCCGGGACGGGCGTCAGGGCGGGCGTTACGTCGCGGCAGGCCCGGTCGGCGGCCCGGCAGCGGGGGGCGAACGCGCAGCCGGCGTCGACCGCCGAGGCGGCCGGCGTTCCCGCGATGCCCGTCGGCAGCTCGCCCGGCCGGTCCAGGCGGGGCGCGGCGCGCAGCAGCCCGGAGGTGTAGTGATGCCGCGGCCCGGTGAAGACGCTGCGCACCGGCCCGGTCTCGGCGATCCGCCCCGCGTACATGACCGCGACGCGATCGCAGCTCTGCGCGACGACGGCCAGGTCGTGGGTGACCAGCAGGAGCGCGAGGCCGAGCTCGTCCCGCAGCCGCGCGAGCAGGGCGAGCACCTGATCCTGGACCGTGACGTCGAGCGCGGTCGTAGGCTCGTCGGCGAGCAGCAGCCGGGGGCTGGCCGCGATGGCCGCGGCGATGACGATCCGCTGCCGCTGGCCGCCGGACAGCTCGTGCGGGTAGCGGCGGCTGGTGTAGCGCACGTCGGGCAGCTCGACCTGGCGCATCAGCTCCAGGGCGCGCTGCCTGGCCGCTTCCCTGCTGACCTCCTGGTGCGCGCGGACGGCCTCGGCCACCTGCTCCCCCACCCGCATCACCGGGTCGAGGCAGGCGAGCGGGTCCTGCCGGATCACGCCGATCTGGCCGCCGCGGATGCCGCGCAGCTCACGGCCGGTGACGGCCGCCAGGTCGCGGTCGCCGAGCAGCACCTGGCCCCCGGTGATCCGGGCGGCCGGGGGCAGCAGCCGGCGGCCTGGCCGCCCTGCTCAGCGCCCTCTTGCTCACCGCCGGGCTTGCCGCGCCCGCGCTGAGCAACGGCCTCGGGCTTACCCCCACCATGGGCTGGAACGACTGGAACGCGTTCGGCTGCGATAACGACGCCGCCGACATGGAGGCCAACGCCAGGTACCTGCACGACTCGGGCCTCCAGGCGGACGGCTACGACTACGTGATCAACGACGGCTGCTGGGATGACATTGTCGGCGTCGACCCGACGCTCTATCCGTCCGGGCAGGCTCAGCCCGTGCAGCCCGATCCGGGCGGCGGCTCGCAGGCGACGCTGCCGACCACGGCCGAGGAGGCCGCCTGCGGCGTCGTCAACGGCCGCGGCACCGGCCAGCCCGGCACCTCGGGCTACTCAGTCCCGGCCGGGCAGCTCTTCATCAACCCCTACCTGTTCCCGCCCAGCCATGAGTGCGCTAACGACGGGATGAAGATCGTCGCCGCCTACGTGCACTCCCTCGGCCAGAAGTACGGGCTGTGGCTGGATGCCAGCGATACCTGGAACGGCGAGGAGATCCCGGGCAGCTACGGCCCGTGCGCGGACTGCACGGTCCCCGGCGGCGCGTCCGTGCCGACCTACGACCAGGAGGACGCGGACACCTTCGCGAGCTGGGGCGTCGACTTCGTCAAGGCCGACTGGGCGGGCGACACCACCACGCCGCCGGGCAATGACCCGATGCCCTTCGGCGGGACTAACTTCGCGAACCAGGGCGGCCCGCTGGCCGGCCTGAGCGACGAGCAGATCGCGCAGACCATGTACGGCGCGCTCAGCTCGGCGATCATGCAGACCGGGCGGCCGATGGTGCTGAACCTCTGCGTGCACAACCCGCTGGCCGACACTCAGACCTGGGCGGGCGGTGTCGGGAACTCGTGGAAGTCCGACGCCAACCTGTCCGACACCTACACCAGGATGGTCAGCATGGTCAACGACGTTGACCAGTACGCCCAGTACGCCGGGCCCGGCGGGTTCAACGACCCCGACATGCTGACCGTCGGCGACGGCGGCATGACCCAGGCCGAGGACCAGTCGCAGTTCTCCCTGTGGGCCGAGCTCTCCGCGCCGCTCATCATGGGCGCCAACATGGCCGCCCCCGGTCAGGTGACCGCCGCCGAGACCAGGACCGGCATCAGCCAGGAACTGCCGGCCGCCACCTCCGCTCAGGACGCCTACGACATGGCGATCTTCGGCAACAAGGCGGTCATCGCCGTGGACCAGGACTCGCTGGGCAAGCAGGCCACCGTCGTCTCCTTCGACGGCACCCACCTGGTGCTGGCCAAGCCGCTGGCCAGTGGCGACGTGGCCGTCACCCTGTTCAACGAGGGCGCCACCGCGGCGACCATGAGCACCAGCGTCCCGGCGATCGGCCTGCCGGCCCGGTCGCCCGTCTACACCCTGACGAACCTGTGGACCAGCCAGGTCACCGAGACCGGCGGCACGATCAGCGCGTTCGTCGCCCCGCACCAGACGGTCACGTACCGGGCCAGGTCCCGCACAGCCTGCGGGACCTGGCCCGGGCACTGGCCAGCCCGCCCGCCACCACGCTGGCGGTGACGCCCAGCGGCAGTCCGCTCAGCGCCGGGACCAAGACGTCCATCACGGTGTCGCTGACCAACAACGGCGTCACCCCGGTCGCCACCATCGCGCCGCTCGGGCTGACCGCGTCCGCCGGCTGGGTCCTCGGCACGAACTCCGACCGGCCGCGGCTGCTCGGCAAGGACGACACCGACTCCGTGACGATCTCCGCCACGGGGACGCCGTCCCAGCCGATCGGCACCGCCGCCTTCACCGGGTCGGCTAGCTACCGGGACCTGACCGGCCTGAGGAAACCAGCCTCCGCCCTGAGCATTCCGTCAGCGGGCCCGAGGGGGTCGCGGAGTACCTGAACGGCAGCGGCCAGGTCGTCATGGCCTGGGCATCGGCGGGCGGGACCAGTGTCGACAGCACCGACACCGCCGCCGGCACGCCGGGCGCCGGGGTCTGGCTCCAGCTCGTCAGGACCGGCGCCAACGCCTACAGCGGCTACTACTCCACGGCCTCGGCCACCGGTCCGTGGACGCTAGCGGACTCCGTCACCACGCAGAACGCCAGCGCCGCTCAGGACGTCGGCCTCTTCGGGACCTCTGGGGCGGCCGGCGCGCCGGTCACCGCCGCGTTCAGCGGATTCACCGTCACCGGCTAGCAGCCGCCCGGTACCGGCGCGCGGCGCACCGGACCCGCGAGCTCATCGCGCTGGCCGGCGTCGCGTACGTCTACTGCTTCGAGAACCGGGGCGACGACATCGGGGTCACGCTCGCCCACCCGCACGGGCAGGTATACGGCTACCCCTTCCTGCCGCCGAGGATCGCGCGCCAGGCCGAGTCCCAGCGCCGGCACCTGCGGCTGGACGGCTCGTGCCTGCGCTGCGAGCTGGCCGGCGCCGAGATCGCCGACGGGCGGCGGATCATCGCGCGCGGCGCGTACTGGCTGTGTTACGTGCCATTCGCCGCCTCGACCTGCTCTTTGACCGCCCCGCGCCGTACATCGCCGGCTGGGAGCAGGCGCCTGCCGGGCCCGCCGGGCTGGGCTGGCACCTGTCGGCCAGCATCTTCACCATCAGGCACAGCGCCGACAAGCTCAAGTACCTGGCCGGCTCGGAGTCCGGGGCGGCCGTGTGGATCAGCGACGTGCCGCCCGAGGCCGCCGCGGCCGCCCTGCGCGGCGACCATTCGTGACGACCACCTGGCCGCCGCGCTGACGCGCGTCACTGGCCGCGCTATCGCCTCGTTATCGCCCGGCGAAGGCCATCGGATAGCGGGACGACAAATGCTGACATAAAACGATCGCAGGCAGCAGATGGGGTAAATCCGGGATGATGTCACCACGACCGGACCGCGATCCCCCCGCTGTCGCGGCCGACCCGCTGCGGCGCTTTGAGCAGGCGGTTCGCGCGGCTCCCGGCCGGATCGCGGTGCGCGGCGGTGACGGGGAGCTGAGCTTCGCCGCGCTGGACGCGCGGACCGCGCGGCTGGCCGGGGAACTGGCCGCGCTCGGGGTCGCTCGCGGCGACCGGGTCGGCGTATGCCTGCCGCGCGGCGCCAGCCTGGTCGTGGCGCTGCTGGCCGCGTGGCGGGCGGGCGCCGCGTACGTGCCGCTCGATCCGCGGTACCCGGACGACCGCCTCGCGTTCATGGCCGGGGAAGCCGCGATCCGCGCGCTGATCACCGAGCCCGGATCCCGCTTCCGGCCCGCCGGCCTGCCCCTGGTGGACCTGCCCGGCCTGGCCGCCGGGCAGGCGGCGGGCCAGGCCGCCCGCACCGCCGCGGTCTCGCCGCAGGACCTGGCCTACGCGATCTTCACCTCAGGCACCACCGGGCGGCCGAAGGCGGTCGGGGTGACCCGCGGCGGCGTCGCGGCGCTGCTCGCCGCGCTGGAGGACTCCGGCGCCTACGGCACGGAGCCGCGGGTGGTCGCGTGGAACGCGAGCGCCGCCTTCGACGCCTCGGTGCAGCAGTGGGCACGGGTGTGCCGGGGTGACACGGTGATCGTCCTGCACGAGGACGACCGCACCGATCCCGCCAGGCTGCGGGCCCTGCTGGACGAGCATGCCGTGACCGATCTCGACCTGACGCCGTCGCACTGGGAGCTGCTGCGAGCCGCGCTGGTCCCGCCCGTCGGCGGGCACCGCCGCGGCACCGTGCTGCGCTTATTCATGGGCGGCGAGCCGGTGCCTGAACGCGCCTGGCGCGAGCTGGCCGCCGCCGGCCGTGACGGGCGCCTGGAGGCGCTGAACCTGTATGGCCCGACCGAGTGCACGGTCGATGCCACCGCCGCCAGGGTGTCCGGGGACCAGCCGCACATCGGCCGGCCCCTGCCGGGCGTGCGCGGGTACGTCCTCGACGGCCGGCTGCGCCAGGCCCCGGACGGGGCGGACGGCGAGCTGTACCTCGCTGGCCCGCAGCTAGCCCGCGGGTACCTGGGCCGGCCGGGGCTGACGGCCGCCCGGTTCGTGGCCGACCCGCGCGGTGCGCCCGGCTCCCGCATGTACCGGACCGGCGATTTAGTGCGGCGGGCCGCCGGGGGCACCCTTGACTTCGCCGGGCGCGCCGACCGGCAGGTCAAGTTCCGCGGCCACCGGGTCGAGCCCGGCGAGATCGAGTCGGTCCTTGCCGCCCACCCCGGCGTGGCCAGCGCGGCCGTCCTGATGCACGGCGACGAGGCGGCCGGGGACCGGCTGGTGGCCTGCTGCGTGCCGAGCGGGGCGGCGCTGCCGCCAGCGGCGGAACTGCTCGCTCACGCCGCCGCGGCGCTGCCGGGCTTCATGGTCCCGGCCGGCGTGGTCGAGCTGCGGGAACTGCCGCTCACCGTGCACGGCAAGCTCGATGTCGCCGCACTGCGCGACGCCTGGCGGGCCGCGGGCACCGCGCCGGCGCTGGCCGGCGCCGCCCGCCCGGCGATGAGCGCGTCCGAGCGGCTGATCGCCGGCGTGTGGTCTCGGGTGCTCGGCCGCGAGCAGGTGGCCGCCGACGACAACTTCTTCGCCCTCGGCGGTCACTCGCTCCTCGCGCTGCGCGCCGTCGCCGCGCTGCGGGAAGATCTCGGGGTCACCATCGGCGTCAGGGACGTCTACCGGCACCCGCGGCTCAGCGACCTGGCCGGGCATGTCGACGCGCTCGCCGGGCACGCAGAGCACTGACGTGCGGGACACGATCGTGGTGCGTCCCGCGCGGATCCCCGGCGCCGCGCGGACCCTGATCTGCCTCGGGTTCTGCGGCGGCGGCACCGGCCCGTACCTGAGCTGGACCGGGGCGATGCCGCCGGGGACCGAGCTGGCCGCGGTCTGCTACCCCGGCCGCGAAGGCCGGTTCGCCGAGGAATTCGCCAGGGACTGGGACGAGCTGGCGCGGGACACGGTCGCCGCGGTCGAGTCCGCCGCCGACCGCCCCTACGCGCTGTTCGGTCACAGCATGGGCGGCTGGATGGCGTTCGACGTCGCATCGCGGATCGCCGATCGCGGCGGTCCCGGTCCCGGCGCGCTCATCGTTTCCTCCGCGAACGCGCCGAGCCGGGGACTCACCCCGCAGGACATGTTCCCGGCACGCCAGGATCCCGACGGCTCGCTGCTGGACTGGATGCGGTCCTTCGGCCTGCTGCCCCGGCATGTGCTGGCGGAGCCGGAGCTACTGGAGATCGCCGTCGAGCTGATGCGCGCGGATATCCGGGTCAGGGACTCCTTCTATTACCGCGAGGGCGCGACGGTGGCCGTCCCGCTCCAGCTCTTCACCGGGAAAGCGGACCCGGCCATCGCCCCTTGCTCCGCCGGCCAGTGGCGGAAGCTCACCAGCGGGACGTTCCGGCACGACGAACTACCCGGCGGCCACTTCTACACGCCGGAAGTCTGGGCCAGCCTGCCGACCCGGATGACCGCACTCGCGGAACTCTCTCAGGAAGAGGTCTGCCATGAAGTCAGCTGTCGAATTCCGGGTCCTCGGCCCCCTCGAAGTAATTAAGGACAGGACGCCGGTCTCGATTACGGCCCCGCGCCAGCGCGCCCTGCTCACGGTGCTCGCGCTTGAGGCCAATCACGTCATTACTGTCGACCGGCTGGTCGATTCGATCTGGGATGAGCTGCCACCGCACACCGCCAGGAGCCAGGTGCAGATCTGCATTTCAAGCCTGCGCAAGCTGCTGGGCGGCGATAGCACGGGCGATATCATTCTCACCCGCGCTGCTGGCTACCAGCTCTGCGCGGACGCGCAAATGGTCGATGCTATTCAATTCGGTCAGGTACTAGCTCAGGCGCGGGCGGCCGCCCAGGTAGGCCAGCTGGAGAATTCGGTGCGCCATTTCCGGGCCGCGCTGGACCTGTGGCGCGGCCCGGCCGCCGCCGACATCGGCAGCGGCGTGGTGCAGCAGGCCGCGACGCGGCTGACCGAGCAGCGCCTGGCGGCGATCGAGGAATGCGTCGGGATCGAGCTTCAGCTCGGCAGGCAGCTGGAGGTGATCGCGGAACTGGCCGCCCTGGTCACGGAGAACCCGCTGCGCGAGAAATTACGCGCCTGCCAGATGATCGCGCTTTACCGCGCCGGCCGCCAGGCCGAGGCGCTTGACTCCTACCGCGCCGCGCGCAGGGTCTTCATCGATGAGCTCGGCATCGAGCCAGGAGCGGAGCTCCGCGACCTGGAAAAGGCCATCCTGAGCAATGACCCGCGGCTTGCCGCCGCGACCAGGACGCCGGAGGAGGCACCGCGGCCGGCCCGTCAGTGCCCGGCTGTCATTCCCCAGCAGCTGCCCGCGGACGTGATGGACTTCACCGGCAGGGAGGAGCTGGGCGAGCGGCTGAGGACGTTCCTCACGCTGCCATCGGGGACCGGCGCCCGTCCCATGCGCGTCGCCGTGCTGACCGGGATGAGCGGCAGCGGCAAGACCGCTCTCGCCGTGCACCTCGCGCACGCGATGGCCGGCAGCTTCCCCGATGGCCAGCTGTTCGTGCCGATGCGCGGCGACGATGCCAGGCCGCTGAGCGCGCGCCGGCTGCTGGAGCGCTGCCTGCGCGCCATGGGCCTGCCGCCGGGCGCGATGCCGAGCAGGCAGGAGGAGATGGCGGCGGCATACCGCAGCCTGCTGGCGACCCGGCGCGTCCTTGTCATCCTCGACGACGCCGACCTGGTCGCGCCGGTGACCTCGCTGCTGCCAGGCAGCGATAAGTGCGCGGTGATCGTCACTAGCCGGCACCGGCTTTCCGGCCTGATCGGCGCCCAGTTCTTCGACGTCGGGCCGCTTTCCGCGTCCAGCGCCGCCGAGCTGCTCTGGCGGGTCCTTGGCAAGGTCAGGCCGGCCACGCTGCTGGGCGAGGTGACGAGGCTCGCCCAGCTCTGCGGGTACCTGCCGCTCGCCTTGCGGATCGTCTGCGCCAGGCTGCTTGAGCGGCCGCACTGGAGCGTCCGGCAGATGATCCGCCGCCTGGAGAACGAGCGGACCCGGCTGGCGGAGCTTCAGATAGACGGGCTCAACGTCAGCGCGGGCATCTCGGCCTCCTACGACAGCCTGAGCGTCAGTGCGAGGCGGCTGCTGCTGCGGCTGACCCTGCTCGGCGCGGTCCACTTCGGCGCCTGGGTGGCGGCACCGCTGCTCGACCTTGATGTCGAGCAGGGCGGCGATTTCCTCGACGAGCTGGTCGTCGGCCGGCTCGTCGAGGTCAGGCACGGCACCGGGGACTCCCGGCTGTACCTGCATGACCTGGTCCGGGTCTTCGCCACCGAGCGCCTCGCGGCTGACCAGCCCGCGGCCGAGCGAGCCGGGACGCTGCGCCGGCTCCTTGGCTGCTGGCTGTTCCTCGCCCGCGAGGCCGGCCGCCGGGAGCGCGGCGGCCAGTTCGGGCCGGCGCCTGGTCCGGCCCCGTGCCCGCCGCTGCCGGACCAGGCGGTAGCCGATCTGCTCGGCAGGCCGCTCGGCTGGCTGCGGAGCGAGCGCGAGGCGCTGATGGCCGCCATCGGGCAGGCCGCGCAGGCGGGCCTGGACGAGCTGTGCTGGCAGCTCGCGATGGCCGCGGTCACCCTATTCAGGGCCGACTCGCTGTTCGATGACTGGCAGCACTCGCATGACCTGGCGCTCGCCTGCGCTCGCCGCCACGGCAGCGCGCGCGGCCAGGCGGCCATCGCCGCCTCGCTGGCGGAGCTCGCCATGACGCGGCGGCGCCTGGTACGCGGCGCCGCCGCTCACGGCCCGGCGTCGAGCTGATCGAGCACCGACTCCAGCAGGTCCGCGCCGGAGGCGGCGGCGATGCGGGCGGCGAGCTGGCCCAGGGTCAGCGGCTCGAAGAACAGCTCGATCGGGATGTCGATGCCGAAGTCGTCGTAGAGCCTGCCGATCAGGTGCACGGCGGCGAGCGAGTCGCCGCCCGCGGCGAAGTACGTCAGGCCGAGATCCTCGGCGCCGCTCAGTTCCAGGGAGCTGAGCAGCATGCCGGTCACGGCGGCCTCGGTGCCGGGAGCGTCCGCCTCTTCCTCCCGCGCCGCCTCCCGTGCCGCCTCTCGTGCCGCCTGGCGGCTGGGCTGCGGCGTCCCGGCCAGGGACAGCGCGCCGTAGCTATCCCCGGCGAAGGGGTACCCGGGCAGGTGCACTCGCCGCGCGCCGGGACCGGCCGCTGGCCAGGCGGCATCGCCGCCGTTCACCCATGCCTCCCCCAGCCGGCGCAGAGTGTCATCTCCGGCCTGCTCGGCTAACCCGGCCAGGGACCCGCCGTCCGCGAGCGCGTCGAGCGCGGCCGCGGCGGCGTCCGTCGTGGCGGCGAGCACGCAGGCACGGCAGGCCAGCGACGCGCGCCCGGTGCGCAGCGTGCGCGCGACGGCGTCGAGGGCAGGCGGCCGCGGCACGCGCAGCGCGGCGGCCAGCCGCCGCGCTGCCTCCGCTAGCTGCGCCGCCGTGCGCGCGGAGACCGGCAGCAGCTCGGCGCCGCCCGGAGCCGGGCCGGGAGCCGGGCCGGAAACTGGGCCGGCCGCCGGCGCCTCCTCGATGACCACGTGCACGTTGGTGCCGCCGATGCCGGCGCTGGTCACGCCGGCCAGCCGGGGCGTTCCGCCGCCGGCCACCCACGGCGCCGCCTCGGTGGCCAGCCGCAGGGAGCCCGCGTCATCCGCTAGCCCGGCAGCGGGACGCGAGACGTTGACGGTGGGCGCGATGGTCGCGTGGCCCAGCATCAGCACGACCTTGATCAGGCCGGCCACGCCGGCCGCCGCGTCCAGGTGGCCGATGTTCGACTTCACCGAGCCGATCAGGCAGGGGCCGCCGCGATCACCGCGCGCCATCCGGACCGCCGCCGCCTCGACCCGGTCGCCGAGCTTCGTGCCGGTCCCGTGCATCTCCAGGTACTGCGCCGCGGCCGGCTCCAGGCCGGCCACCGCCCACGCCTCGGCGATGGCCGCCGCCTGGCGCTCGGGGCTGGGCGCCGCGAAGCCCACCTTGGCGCGGCCGTCGTTGGTGACGGCCGTTCCCCTGATGACCGCGCGGACCGGGTCGCCGTCCGCGAGCGCGTCGTCCAGCCGGCGGAGCACGACCGCCCCGGCGCCGCTGCCGCTGACCGTGCCGGCCGCGTTCTCGCTGAACGGGCGGCAGCGCCCGTCCGGCGAGTAGATCCCGCCCTCCTGGTACAGGTATCCGTGCTTGCCCATCGAGGGAACCGAGACCCCGCCGGCCAGCGCGGTGTCGCACTCGCCGAGCTGGAGCGCCTGGACTGCCAGGTGAACAGCCGTGAGCGAAGTCGAGCAGGCCGTCTGCACGGTCACGCTCGGGCCGTTCAGGCCGAGCCGGTAGGACACCCAGGGCGCGAGGAACTCCCGGTCGGCCAGCATCCGCACCTGCAGGCCGCCGATGTCGGCCGCCAGCCGCCGGTCGGCGAACGCGGCGATCATGTGGTCGCTGAGGCTGGCGCCGGCGTACACGCCGGTCCGGTCCGGCGCGCCGGCCGGGCTATAGCCGGCGTCCTCCAGGGCGCTCCAGGCCGCCTCCAGCATCAGCCGGTGCTGCGGGTCGAGCACCGCCGCCTCGGCCCGGCTGAAGCCGAACAGCTCCGCCTCGAAGCGGTCGGCGCCGGGCAGGTAGCCAAGCGCGCGGACATAGCCGGCCCGGCCCAGCTCGGCCGGGTCAACGCCGTCGGCGCGCAGTTCCTCGTCGCTGAAGTCGCGGATCGAGCACACGCCGTCCCTGAGGTTGTCCCAGTACTGGCCGATGTCGCGGGCACCGGGGAAACGCCCGCTCATGCCGACGATCGCGACGGCTGCAGGCTCGGTCATCACGGGCTCAGTCATTGCCGGCTCCCTCTCCTGTCGTGCGCCGCCGGGCGGCGGCCAGGCTCGCCGCGCGCTGGCGCCGGTCACGACCGCGCTGGCTCGCCGCCGAGCGGCCGGGATCGGCGCCGTCCGCGCCGCCCGGGCCATCCACGCCGCCCGCGCCATCCACGCCGTCCGCGCCGTCGATGTGCGCCGCCAGGGCGGCGATGTTCGGGTACCTGAACAGGTCGGTCAGGGTGACCGGGACCCCCGCGCCGAAGTGCCGCTGGAGCTCGGCCAGCACCGAGACCAGCCGGATCGAGTTCCCGCCCAGGTCGAAGAAGTTGTCCTGGCTGCCGGGGCGGTCCAGTTCCAGGACGCCGGCCCAGATGCCCGCCACGGCCCGCTCGGTCGGGGTGGCCGGCGCACGGTAGGACAGGGCCAGTTCCGGACGCTGCGCCGGCGACTCGGGCAGCCTGGCCCTGTCCACCTTGCCCGACCGGTTGAGCGGCAGCCGCTCCGCGCACACGATGCTCTCCGGCACCATGTAGCGCGGCAGCCGTTCCGCCGCCCAGGCGCGCAGCTCCGCCGGGGCGGGCGGCGGCGCGCCGGCGCGCCCGGTCACGTACCCGGTCAGGCGCTGCTGCTCCCCGGTGCCGCGCACGGCGGCCACGGCGAGCGTGACGCCGGGATGCTGGGCCAGCACCGTCTCTATCTCGGCCAGCTCGACCCGGAAGCCGCGGAGCTTGACCTGGGTGTCGGTCCTGCCGTGGTAGGACAGCACTCCGTCGGGGCCGTACCTGCCCAGGTCGCCGGTGCGGTACATGCGGGTGCCGGGGAGCCCGGCCGGGTCGGCCGCGAACCGCTCAGCGGTGAGGTCGGGCCGGCCGGCGTAGCCGCGGGCCAGGCCCGCCCCGGCCAGGTAGATCTCGCCGGTCACGCCGACCGGAACCGGCCGGAGCCTGCGGTCGAGCACGTAGCACCGGGCGCCGGGAACGGGACGGCCGATGACGACGGGCTCCCCGGCCGTGCAGCTCGGCGGTGGTGGCGTAGACGGCAGCCTCGCTCGGGCCGTAGCCGTTGACCACCCGCCGGCCCGGCGCCGACCAGCGCCGCGCCAGCTCCGGCGGGACCGCCTCGCCGCCGAGCACCAGGATGCGCAGCTCGGGCAGCGCGCCGGGCGGGCAGGGCAGCGTCATCGCGGCCGACGGCGGCAGGAACGCGTAGCTGATCCGGGACTCGGCCAGCCGGTCGAACAAGGCCTGGCCGAGCCGCTCGTCCTCGGCGGCGATGTGCAGCTCCGCGCCGGCCGTCCAGGCGAAGAACAGGTCGGAGACGGCGACGTCGAAGCCGAACGACACGTACTGGAGCAGCCGGTCCCCCGGCGTGACGAAGAGACGCCGCCGCACCGCGACCGCGAGGTTGGCCAGCGCGCGGTGCTCGACCACGACGCCCTTCGGCTCGCCGGTCGATCCCGAGGTGAACAGGATGTAGGCGGCGTCGGCCGGCTGGGGCCGCGCGGACGCCGGCAGCGGCTGGCCGATCCGGCCGGGCGGCACCGCGAACGCGGTCCCGTCCGGCGTGAGCAACGCCACCGGCACGCCGGTCCCGGCCACCCGCGCGGCGGTCGGGGCCGCGGCGATCACCAGCCGGGCGCCCGCGCCGCGCACCATGGACGCCAGCCGGGCCGGCGGCTGCTCGGCGTCGAGCGGGATGTAGGCGCCGCCCGCCCGCAGCACGGCCAGGGCAGCGATGGCCATCCCGGCGGACCGCGGCAGGCACAGCCCGACCGGAACCCCCGGCCCGATGCCGGCCGCGCGCAGCCGCCCGGCCAGCCGGTCCGCGGCGGCAAGTAACTCGCGATAGCTGAGCACCGCCGCGCCGCAGGCCAGCGCGGTAGCCGCCGGCCGCTCGGTGGCCCGCTGGGCGACCAGGTCGGGCACCAGGCGGCACCCCGCCCCGGCCGCCCTGGCCTGGCCGGGGTGCCGGTTCCAGCCGTCCAGGATCTGCCGGCGCTGCCCGGCGGTCAGCGCGCCGGCCTCGGCGACGGGCAGGCCCGGCTGGTCGAGCAGGCCGCCGAGCAGCGCCGCGAAGCTGTCCGCCCAGTGCGCGATGGTGGCGCGGCTGAACAGGTCGCTGCGGTAGGTGAAGCTGGCGGCCAGCTCCTCGCCCCGCCGTTCCACGTAGATCAGCAGGTCGAACTTGGCGCCGCCCAGGTCCAGGTCCACCCGCTCGACGCGGGCGGGCCCGAGCTGGAGCGACAGCTCGCCGTCGTCGTAGTAGTAGCCGAAGACCACCTGGACCACGGGATCGCGGGACAGCTCCCGGTCCGGCGCCACGGCGTCGATGACCGCGCTGAACGGGGCGTCCTGGTAGGGACGGCTCGCGTCCAGCAGGTCATGTACCCGGCGCAGCAGCTCGCCGAAGGCGGGATCGCCGGACAGGTCGGTGCGCAGCGCTACCGTGTCGGCCAGCATGCCGACCACGCCCTGCAAGTCCGGATGGTCGCGGCCGGAGACGGGAACCCCGATGACGAGATCCTGCTGGCCGGACAGGCGCGCGAGGAAGGCACTGCAGGCCGCGAACAGGACGGCGAAGGGCGTGGTCCGGCGCTCGGCGGCCAGCGCGGCTACCCGCCGCCGGGTGCCGGCCGGGAAGGCGAGCCACTCGGTGCCGCCCGCCGGGGACTGGACCGCCGGGCGGGGGCGCGAGGTGGGCAGGGCCAGCACCGGCGGCGCGCCGCTCAGCAGCCTCGCCCAGTAGGCGACGGCGGGCGCGTAGCTGCCCGCGGCCAGCCGATCCCGCTGCCAGGCCGCGTAGTCGGGGTACTGGATCCCGGCCGGAGCCGCGGGTCCCGCTCCCCCGTCAGCCGCCGCCCGGTACAGCCCGGCGAGCTCGCCGAGCATGATGTCCAGCGACCAGCCGTCGCACACCACGTGATGAGCGACCAGCTCGATGTAGTGCTGGTCGGGCGCGACGGGGTAGATGCCGCAGCGCAGCAGCGGCCCCCGCGCGAGGTCGAATGGCCTGGCGGCGTCGGCGGTCATCGCGGCCAGCACGGTCGCGGCGCTCTCGCCGCGGTGGATCCGCACCTCGGCGTGCCCCCGCGGCGACACGACCTGCACCTGGCGGCCGTCCCGCACCTCGAACACGGTGCGCAGCGCCTCGTGCCTGCCGGCCAGCTCCTGGACCGCGCCGACCAGCGCCGGCACGTCCAGCGGCCCGTGCACGGCGAAGGCCGCGGGCACGTGGTACTGCGTGCTGCCCGGGTACAGCCGGTCCAGCACCAGCAGCCGGCCCTGCGCGTCCGACACCGGGAACTCATCGCCTGGCGGCCCGCCGGCCTGGCGGCTGGCCTCGCCGCTGCTCGCCATCGTCACAGCTCCTCTAGCTCGGGTGCGAGGAAAGAGATGATCTCGGCGGCCGGCGACGGGCGGAGGATGTGCCCGTGGGCGCAGTCGAGCTCGTGGCAGCGGACGCCGGCCGCCGTCTGCCGCCACGCGGCGGCCTTGGCGACCGCGCTGATGCCCTCGGTCCGGGCGGAGAACAGCGTCAGGGTGCCGTCGTAGCGGGGCGGCTGATAGCCCAGCGCCATGCGGATATGGCTGGCGCACACGTCGGTGAGGATGGCGAGCCAGCGGTCATCGGAGCCGCGCAGCGGGCCTTCGCCGTCCCTGACGGCGGGGAAGACCGCCGCGCGGCTGAGCCAGCCGCCGGCGGCGGCTAGCCCGGGCGCGTGGTCGCCGAGGACGGCCACCAGCGCGGACTGCTCGACCAGGCCGGCATCCAGGGACTTGCCGGGCTCGGTCAACGCCCGGTGCGGCACCGCGTCGAGCAGCGCGACGAGCCCCAGCCGCTCGCCGGCCTGCCGCAGCCGCGCGGCGAGCTGGTAGGCGAGCAGGCCGCCGAAGGAGGCGCCGAGCAGCAGGTAAGGACCCGACGGCTGGACCGCGCGGATCTGGGCCAGGTAGGTCTCCGCCAGCTCCTCGATGCTGGCCGGCCCTGGCGACCCGCCGCCCAGGGCCGGGGACTGCAGCGCGTAAACCGGCCGGTCCGGCAGGTGCCGCAGCAGCACGGCGTACGACCAGGCCAGGCCCAGCCCCTCGTGCAGGCAGAACAGCGGCGCCCGGTGGCCGGCCGCGCGCAGGGTGAGCAGCACGGAGCGCCCCAGGGCAGGCCCGGCTCCGTCCAGCCGCTCGGCGAGCGCCGCAGGCGTCGGGCATTCCAGCACCGCGCTGATCGGCAGCCGGGTGCGCGTCATCGCCTCGACCGCCGCGACCAGGCGCATCGCCAGCAGCGAGTGCCCGCCCGCGTCGAAGAAATCGGTGTCTGGCCCGGCCGGCACGTCCAGCACCTCGGCGAAGACCCCGCACAGGGACTTCTCCAGCGGCGTGCGGGGCGCCCTGGCCGGCGGCTCCCGGTACGGGGCCGCCGACAGCGCCGCGCGGTCGACCTTCCCGTGCCCGGTCAGGGGCAGGGTCCCGACAGGCACGTACCCGGCCGGAACGAGCGGCGCGGGCAGCAGCGCCGCCGCGTGCCGGCGGATCGTCGTGAGATCCGTGCCAGGTTCGAGCACGAGGCTGGCGACCAGCCGCTGACCGCCGTCCGGGCCTGGCCGGGCGCTCACCACCGCCCTGGTCACTCCGGGGCAGCGCTCAAGCACCGCCTCGATCTCCGCCGGCTCGGCCCGGTGGCCCCGGATCTTGACCTGCCGGTCGGCCCGCCCGGCGAACTCCAGGCCGCGTGCCGTCCAGCGGGCCAGGTCGCCGGTCCGGTACATCCGCGCGCCCGGCTCGCCCGCGAGCGGGACGGCGACGAACCGCCCGGCGGTCATGGCCGGCTCGCCCGCGTAGCCCCTGGCCAGCCCCGTGCCGCTCAGGTAGAGCTCGCCGACCGCCCCGGCCGGGGCCAGCCGCAGCCGGGCGTCGAGCACGTAGGCGCCGGTGCCGCCGAGCGGGCGGCCGATCGGGACCGGATCGGCCGAGCCGGGCCGCGGCACCTCGTGGCAGGTGGCGAACGTGGTCACCTCGGTCGGGCCGTAGCCGTTGATCACCGTCGTGCGCGGGCAGCGGCGCAGCACCCGCCTGACGGCCTCCGGCGACACCACGTCGCCGCCCGTCCAGACCTGCGTGAGCCCGGCGAGGGCGCCCGGCCGCAGGTCGGCCACGGCGCGGAACAGCTCGGCGGTGAGCCAGGCGTCGGTGACCCGGTGCCGGCGCGTGATCTCCTCCAGCCCGCCCGGCTCCACCGGGCCGGGCGGGGCGATCACCACGACGCCGCCGGTCAGCAGCGTCGCCCACAGCTCGTAGAGGGACGCGTCGAACGTGTGCGGGCTGTGCAGCAGCACGCGCCGGCGCCGGCCAGGGCGGAATCGCGGCTCGGCCGCCAGCTCGACCACGTTGCGGTGGGTGAGGATCACGCCCTTCGGCTCGCCCGTCGAGCCGGAGGTATACATCAGGTAAGCCGCCGAGCCGGGGCGCGGCGGCGGGACCGGCCGCGCGGGCGCGCGGGCTGCCCCGCCTCTTGCTGTTATCAGGTCTGACTCGCCCGGCACGCGGTCCGCCATCGGCAGAACGGGCACCGTGCCCGCCGTCCAGCCGGGCGGCTCGCTGGCGAGCAGCACCCGCGCGCCGGAGCCGCGCAGCACGGTGGCGAGCCTGGCCTCGGGCTGGCCCGGATCCAGCGGCACGCAGCAGCCGCCCGCCTTCAGCACGGCGAGCTGGGCGATCACCAGCTCGCGGGAGCGCGGCGCGAGCAGCGCCACCGGGGTCTCGCGCCGGACGCCCGCCGCGGCCAGCCGGCCTGCCAGCTCCGCCGCGCGGGCGTCCAGCTCCGCGTAGCTCAGCTCGCCGCCGTCGGCCAGCACGGCGGTGGCGTCAGGATCCCGCGCGGCCAGGGCCGCGAACTGGCCGGGAATCGTGTCGCCCGCCTCCGGCAGCGCGATCCCGGCCGAGCAGGCGAGCAGGTGGCGCCGTTCGGATTCCGGGAGGATCTCCAACCGGTCCGGCACCGCGTCCGGCGCGCCCGCCAGCAGTTCGAGTGCGCGGGAGAACCTGGCCAGCAGCGCCCGCGCCACCTCGACGCTGACCTGGCCGGGGCGGTAGTCGAGCCGAAGGTACAGTCGCTGCGCGGTGATGACGCTGAGGGTCAGCGGATAGTGCGTCCCGTCCCGCACCTCGGCCAGCCGCGGTCCCGTGCCCGTGCACGCCAGGCCAGCGCGCGGGTAGTTCTGCACGGCGAGCACGGTGTCGAACAGCTCCGGCACGCCGGTGAGCCGCCGCACGTCGCTGAGCCGGGCGTTCTGGTGCGGCAGCAGGCTCAGCTGCTCCTGCTGGAGCCGGCGCAGGAACTCGCTGGCTCGCTCCCCCGGCCGCAGCGTGACCCTGGCCGGCAGCAGGTTGGCAAGCAGGCCGACCATCGCCTCCACCCCGGCCAGCTCGGGCGGCCGGCCCGAGGCGACCGTCCCGAACATCACGTCGCCGGCGCCGGTCATCCGGGCCAGCACCAGGCCCCACGCGGCGCTGATGACCGTGCTCACCGTCACGGCTGCCTCGCGCGCCCGCCGGTGCACCGCGTCGCTCAGCTCCCGCGGCAGGGTCAGCTCGGCCGTGGCGGGCCGCCGCGGGCCGCCGGGCGGCCCCGGCGCGAGCAGGGTGGGCGGCGCGCCGGCCAGCGCCGCGGCCCAGGCCCGGGCCGCGGCGTCGAAGTCCAGGCCGCTCAGCCAGGCCAGGTAGGCCCGGTAGGGCGGCGCGGCGGGCAGCTCCGCGCCCCGGCCCGCGTAGAGCTCACCGAGCTCGCGCGCCAGGACGGGCATGGACCAGCCGTCGAGCAGGATGTGATGCACCGTCAGCAGCAGGTCGGCCTGCCCGGCGGCGCGGCGGGCCAGCGTGCACCGCAGCAGCGGCGGCCTGCTGACGTCGAAGCGCCGCGCCAGGTCCGCCGCCATCAGCCGCTCGAGTTCCGCGTCGGCCTCAGCCCGCCCGTACCCGGTCAGGTCCGCCTCGGCCCACGGCACCGCGACCCGCGCGGGCACCACCTGCACCGGCCGGTCAAGGCCGCGGTGCCGGAAGCAGGCGCGCAGGTTCTGGTGGCGGGCCAGCAGCCCGTCCACCGCCCGGCGCAGCGCCGCGGCGTCCGCCTGGCTGTCGACGCGGAACCGCGACTGCACCACGTACAGGTCGGGCCCGCCGTCGTCGAGCTCGGCGTGGTAAAGCAGGCCCTCCTGGGCCGGCGAGAGCGGCAGCACGTCGGCGAGCGCGGGGCCGGTCATCGCCGCTCCGGCCGGGACAGGTCCGCCAGGTCGGACTCCAGCGCCTCGATCTGCTCCTGGGTCAGCCCGACGAGGGGGAAGTCGGAGCTGGTGGCGCCGCCCGCCCCGGCCCCCGCCGCGTGCCCGGCGATCACCCCCAGGGCCTCGAACCAGTAGTCGCTGAGCGCGGCGACCCGCTCCCGCTCGATGGCGCTGGCCGCGTACGACCAGTTCGCGGTGATGGTCGTGCCGCCGCCCTGCGCCCTGGCCAGCACGTCGAGCTCCACCGCGTGCGTCAGCGGCAGCGCCTCGCCCGGCATGCCGATCAGCTCGGCGCCGCCCGGGCCGGCACCGGTGACCCGGCCGAGATAGTTGACCTGCACATCGGGCTCCGGCAGCGGGGCCAGCGCCGCCGCGGTCTCGGCGTTCAGGTACCGGAGCAGGCCGTAGCCGAGCCCGCCCGCGGGCACCGCCCGCAGCCGCTCCTTCACCTGCTTGACCGCCTGGCCGGTGGCGGCGCCGCCGTCCCAGAACTCCGGGCCGGCCGCTTCCCCCGCGTCGAGCAGGACCGGGTACCTGATGGTGAACCAGCCGATGGCGGCGGACAGGTCGTAGTCGTCCGCTGGCGCGTCGCGGCCGTGCCCTTCCAGGTCGACCAGCAGCCCGGCGCCACCCCCGCGCAGCCGGCGGGCCGCCGCCAGCAGCGCGGTGAGCAGCACGTCGCTGGGACCGCAGCGGAAGGCGGCCGGCACGGTGGTCAGCACCCGCTCGGCGACCTCGCCGTCCAGCGCCGCCGTGTGCTGGGCACGGGTGCCGTAGGGCGGCCCGCCTGGCGCGAGGCGGGCGTCGCTGGCCAGCAGCGTGCCCGCCCAGAACGGCAGCTCCGCCACCCGCTCGGGCCGCGCCGCCAGCTCCCGCAGGTGGCGCGCCCAGCGGCGGAACGAGGTCCCCGGCGGCGGCCCGGCCGGCTGCCGCGCCGCCAGCAGGTCCGTCAGCTCGGACTCCAGCAGCCGCCAGGACACCGCGTCGGTCACCAGGTGATGGGCGGTCAGCAGCAGGTGACTGGGGCGGTGTACTCCGCCGTCGTACCAGGTGCCGCGCAGCATCCGGCCGGCGCCGGGGTCGACTCGCGTGTCCTCGGCGAGGGCGCGGGCCGCCGCGCGGATCTCCGGGTCGGTCAGGCCGCCGGCCTCCCGCCGCTCCAGGCTCACCTCGCCCTCTGGCACGGCCTCGGGGGGCACGGTCTCCGGAGGCAGGGTCTCCATGGGCAGAGTCTCCAGCTGCCAGCCGCCGGGCGCGTCGCGGAGCAGGCGGCTGCGCAGCAGCGGATGCCGCCCGACGAGCACTCGCAGCGCGGCGGCGATCGCCCCGGCGGTCAGGCCAGGCGGCAGCTCAAGCAGCAGGGACTGGGTGAAGGCGTCGGCCTGGCCGCCCTGGTCGCGCCACCAGCGCATCAGGGGTGTCAGCGGGATCAGGCCCTCGCCCTGGTCGTCGGGGTCGCCGGCGGCGGCAGCGACCGGCCGCGCGATGCGGCCAAGGCGCTCGGGGGTCCGCGCCGTGAGCACCTCCTGCGGCGTGAGGGCCAGGCCCGCCGCCCTGGCCCGGCTCACGAGCTGGATCGCCGTGATGCTGTCGCCGCCGAGCGCCAGGAAGTCGTCCTCCGCGCCGACCCGCTCCGTGCCGAGCAGCCCGGCGAGCAGCCGGCACAGCGTCTCCTCTTCCGGAGTGCCAGGCGCGCGCGGCGCGGACGCGGCGGGCGCGGGGACGAGCGCGGCGAGCGCGGCCAGGTCGAGCTTGCCGTGCGCGGTCACCGGCAGCGCCGGGACCGGCACGTACTCGCTGGGCACCAGGTAGGCGGGCAGCGCGGCGGCCGCGTGAGCGGCCAGCTCGCCCTCGCTCGGCCCTGTTCCGCCGGCCGGCACCACGTAGGCCACCAGCCGCTGGGCGCCTGGCCTGTCCTCGCGCAGCAGCACGGCCGCCCGCGCGACCGACTCGTGCCTGGCCAGCACGGCCTCGATCTCCCCCGGCTCGACGCGGAAGCCGTGCAGGCTCACCTGCGCGTCGGCGCGGCCGGCGAACTCAAGCTGGCCGTCCCCCCGGATCCGCGCCAGGTCACCGGTGCGGTACATGCGCGCCCCGGCTCGCCCGGCGAACGGGTCGGCGACGAACCGCTCCGCGGTCGCGCCGGGCTGGCGGTGGTAGCCGAGCGCCAGGCCGTCTCCCGCCGCGTAGAGCTCGCCGGTCACGCCGGCCGGCACCGGCCGCAGGCGCCCGTCAAGGACATAGGTCCGCCTGCCGGTGAGCGGATGGCCGACGGGCGGCGGCCCGGCATGCGGGGCCAGCGGCTCGCTGATCGTCACCGCGACGGTGGTCTCGGTCGGGCCGTAGGCGTTGCGCACCATGCGCCCGCGCGCCCAGGCGTCGGCCAGCTCGGCCGGGCAGGCCTCGCCGCCGAGGCACACCGTCCGCAGCGCGGGAAACTCGCCGGCGGGCACGCTCGCCAGCACCGTCGGCGGCAGCAGCACGCAGCTAATCCGCAGGCCGGCCAGCACCTGCGCCAGCGCGTCGCCGACCAGCGGGCCTGGCGGCGGGATGACCAGCGTGCCGCCGGGGCCGAAGGCCATGCACAGCTCGGCGACCGAGATATCGAAGCTAGGCGAGGCCAGGCGCAGGACCCGGCTGGCGGCGTCGAGGCGCAGTTCGCGGGCGAAATCGGCGGCGAGGCCGGCGATGCCCTCGTGCGTCACCACGACGCCCTTGGGCCGGCCGGTCGACCCGGATGTGTACATCAGGTAGGCCGGTCCGGCCGGGTCGGCGGGCAGCGCCGGCGGCGGGTCGCCGTGGACTGTGCCTGCCCCCAGCGGGCCTGCCCCCAGCGGGCCTGCCCCCGGCGAGCCTGCCGCCAGCGGGTCGGTCACCAGCCCGGCCACGCCGCAGCCGGGCAGCGCGCGCGCTCCGTCGTCGTCGGTGACCAGCAGCGCGGGCCCGGCATCGGCCAGGATGAACCGGATCCGCGCGGCGGGATAGGCCAGGTCCAGCGGGAGGTAGGCGGCGCCGGCCCGCTGCACGGCGAGCTGGGCCACCACCATGGCGGCCGGGCGGCCGAAGGCGAGGGCGACCACGGCGCCGGGGACCGCGCCTTGCCCGCGCAGCTCGCCCGCCAGGCGGCTGACCCGCGCCTCGAGCTCGGCGTAGCTGAGGGTCAGGTCCCCCGCCTCGACCGCCACGGCGTCCGGCGTCGCGGCCGCCCAGCGGGCGGGCAGGTCCGCCAGGGAGCAGGGGCGCGCCGCCGGACCCGCGCCGGCCGCGCCGTCCCCGCTAGCCAGGCCAAGCAGCCGCCGGCCCTCGGCCGCCGTGAGCAGTTCCGCGCTGATCACCGGCTCGTCCGGCCGGGCCAGCAGCCCGGCGAGCAGGACACCGAAGCTCCGTGCCCACCCCTGGACCACGTCGGCGGGGTAAATGTCGGTGCGGAACTCCAGGCTGGCCTCGACCCCGTGCTCGGTTTCCTGGGTGATGCCGACCAGGTCGTGCTCGCCGCCGGTATGCACGCGCTCGGGGACGGCGATCTGGCGCAGCGCCGCGGCGCTGCGCTGGCCAGGCAGGTGCATGAACACCCACTGGACGAGCGGCGACCGGCCCGGCATCCGCTCCGGCGCCAGGGCGGTGATCAGCCGTCCCACCGGCACGTCCGCGTTGGCCAGCGCCTGGGGGAAGCCGGCCATGAAGCGGCCGAGCAGGCCGGCGAACGTATCGCCGGTGCCGAACCGCCAGCGGACCGGCACCGTGTTCATCACGTAGCCGACGAGCCGTGCCAGGCCCGGTGCCGACCGGTTGGCGGTCGGGGTGCCGATCAGCAGGTCCTCGTTGCCCGACAGCCGGTGCGCGAGCACGGCGAAGGCCGTCATGAGCACGCCGTACACGGTGGCGCCCCGCTCGCGGGCGAAGGCGCGCGCCGCCGCGGCCGTCTGCGCGTCGATCTCGAAGGCGACGCGGCCGATCTGCGGCCCGCTGCCGTGCCCGTGCCCCCCGGTGCCGCCGACCGTCAGCGGCGGCGGCAGCTCCGCCAGGTAGTCGCGCCAGAAGCCGAGCTGCGCGTCGAAGACGCCGGCCGCCTCAAGCTGGCGCTGCCAGAAGGCGAAGTCGGCGTACTGGACCTCCGCGCGGCCCGCCGCGGGCTGCGCGCCGCCGCGCAGCGCCCGGTAAGCCTCGCTGAGCTCGGCGTGCAGGACGTCGAAGGACCACCAGTCGGTGATGATGTGATGCAGCTTCAGCACCAGGGTGCTGCGGGTGTCATCGACGGTGATGAGCTGGCCCCTGATCAGCGGGCCTCCGCTGACCGTGAACGCGCGGCGGCTGAACGCGGTCAGCACCTCATCCAGCGCCAGCTCCCCGCGGCGCAGGTCCACCCGCTCAAGGGCGAACTCGGCCGGCGGCGCGATCGTGACCCGCAGGTCCCCGGCGGCCCCGGTGATCCGCGTCCTGAGCACGTCGTGCTGGCGCTGCAGGATGGTCAGCGCCGCCGTCAGCACGCCGGGATCGACGGGCTCGCGGAAGTGGTACGCGCAGCACAGGTTGAGCGCCGCGGTGCCCGGATACAGGGACTCATAGACCCAGAGATCCTCCTGCGCCGGGCTGAGCCTGACCGGCTCGCCGGCTGGCCGCGGCACCACCATTGCCGGGATATCGGTGTGCCTGCCCGCCTGCACCAGGCGCCGCAGCAGCCGCCCGCGCTGCTCGTCGCTGAGCCCGGCCAGCCGTTCCGCCAGCGGGGTTCTCATGCCGCCATCTCCCTTCGCAGGCCAGCCAGCCGTCGCAGGCTGGCCAGCACGTCCGCGCTCGCCAGGCCGAAGTCGATGAAGCAGGCCACCTCGTCGCAGCCCAGGCCGGCGAGGTCGGCGAGCATGCCGGCGCAGGTTTCCGGCGCGGCCAGCAGGCTGCCCCAGGCCAGGTACCGCCGCACCGCGAAGTCGGTGAGCTGGTCAAGCCGCGCGCTGCCGAGGGCGGCGGCCCGGCCGTCGGCGTCCCGGCTGGCGGCGGTCTGCGCCACGTAGGACCGCAGGTAGGCGCGCAGCGGCGCGCTGGCCCGGCCGGCCGCCTCGTCGTCATCCGTGCCCACGTAGGTGTGGGCCATCAGCGTGACGGTGCCGCGCGCGGTACCGCCGAGCTGCTGCGGCGCGGCCTCGTAGGCCTCCCGGTAGCCGCGTATCTTCCCGGCCAGCTCCGCCCTGGTCTGCCCGACCGTGGTGCTGAGCACGTTGGCCCGCAGCCGCCGGCCGTCAGCCAGGTCTCCGGGCTTCCCGACGCGGTGATCCAGATGGGCAGCCGCGGCGATACCGGGCGCGGCTGCGGCGCTACCGTCACCGGGCGGCCCGTCCCGTCCGGCAGCGTGACCGGCTCGCCCGCCCACAGGCGGCGCAGCGTCGTAATGCCCTCGAAGGCGATGGCGCGGCGGCTGGCGTAGCTGCCGGGCGCCAGCACGAAGTCGGCCGAGTGCCAGCCGGTGGCCACCGAGATCCCGGCCCGGCCGCGGGACAGGTTGTCCACCACCGACCAGTCCTCGAAGACGCGCAGCGGATGGTGCAGCGGCAGCACCACGCTGCCCGCGCGCAGCGCGATCCGCTCGGTGGCGACGGCGAGCGCCGCCGCGAGCACCGGCGGGCTCGGGAAGACCTGCCCGACCTGCTGGAAATGCCGTTCCGGCGTCCAGATGGCGGTGAAGCCAAGGGCGTCGGCCTCGCGGGCGATGGCGATGATCTCGTCGTACTTCGCGGCGTGGCCGCCGCGGCCGCCGGCGTCATCGGCACCGAAGAACATCACGCTGAGGTCCATCGGACGCTCACCTCCGGCTCGGGGCAGCCGCGGCCTGCCGCTGGCCGCGGGGCAGGCGGGGAATCGCGGGCTCGGGCACGGCCGGCGCGCTCAGCAGGGCGCGGGCCAGGCTGGCCACGGTCGGCGTCGCGAAGATCTGCGTGGCGGCGACGGTGAGCCGTTCCGTCGCGGCGATCCGCGCGGCGGCGCGCACCGCCCGCAGCGAGCTGCCGCCGAGGGCGAAGAAGTCATCATCGACGCCCACCTCCGGCACGCCGAGGACCGCCGCCCAGATGGCGGCCAGCCGCTGTTCCAGGCCGGAACCGGGGGCCGCGTTCGCCGGCGCCGGGGCGGCGGCGGGCTGGCGGGCGCGGACAGCCTGCCGGGCGCCCGCGGGCAGTTCCGGCAGGCCGCCGATGGCCGACAGCCTGGCCCGCGGCGCGGCGGCCATCGCGGGCAGCATGTCCGTCAGGCAATCCGCCAGCCAGGTCATCACGCGCTCGTCGAACGCGCCGGCCTGGTACTCGACCACCAGCTCCGCCCCGCCCGGCGTGCCGTCCGCCCCGTACTCCTCGGTGACGTCCACCAGCAGCTCGAACCGGGCGGCCCCGGTGCGCAGCACCTCGGGCCTGGCCTGGATGCCGGGCAGCCGCAGCTCCGCGCGCGCGTTGTTCTGCACCGCGAGCACGACGTCGGCCAGCGGATTGCGGCCCGGCGCCCTGGCCGGGTTCAGCTCGCCCACCACATGCTGGAACGGGACGTCCTGGTGGGCGAACGCCTCCAGGTCGGCGTCGCGGACCAGGTCAAGCAGCCCGGACACCGTCGGGTCGGCGGGCAGCACCGTGCGGAGCACCAGCAGGTTGACGAAGAACCCGACGATGTCCTCCTCCGCGAGATCCCGGCGGCCCGCGACCGGCGCGCCGATGGCGATGTCGTCGCCCGCCCCCGCCAGCCGGAGCACCGCCACCAGCGCGGCGTGCAGGACCATGAACGGCGTGCCGCCGCGCCGGCGGGCCAGATCGACGACAGCGGCATGGGGCCGGGGCGCAGGCGGCGCACCACCGTCGCCGCCGCCTGCCCGTCCGCGCCGGGCCTGGCGGGCAGCCGCGGCAGGCTCAGGCCGGCCGGGAGCCCGTGCAGCGCGCGTGCCCAGTAGCGGAGCTGGCGGGCCAGCAAGCTGTCCGGGTCGGCCGGGTCGCCGAGCAGTTCCCGCTGCCGCGCGGCGCGGGAGGCATAGCCGGGCGCCGGCGGCAGCTCCGGCGCCCGCCCGTCCCTTCGCGCGGCGTAGGCGTGCGACAGGTCGCGGAAGAGCGGGGCAAGCGACCAGCCGTCCGCGGCGATGTGGTGCAGGGCGAGCAGCAGCGCGTGCCGGCCGCCGCCGCCGTCCTCGCTGGCGAGCGTGGCCAGGACCGGCAGCTCGGCGCTCAGGTCGAACCGGTGCCCGGCGGCGGCCGCGATGGCCGCCTCGCACTCCGCCGCGGTGCCGCTCATGGCGGTGAACGGGACCCGCGCCGCGGCCCCGCTGAGCACGCGCAGCACCGGCTCCCCGTCCCGCTCTGGGTACACGGTCCGCAGCGCCTCATGCCGGCCGGCCACATCATCGAGCGCCGCGCGCAGCGCGCCGGCGTCCAGGTCACCGCGGAGCCTGATCAGCAGCGGCAGTGTGTACGCGACGCCCGCGTCCACCCGGTCGAGGAACCACAGCCGGTGCTGCGCGAACGACAGCTCTGGGCCATCGGCCGGTGCGGCCGGCCGCACCGCGTCGTGCTTCCGGGCGACGGCCGGGACGGGCCCGACGCGCCGGGCGATCGCGGCCGCCGTCGGGCCCGCGAAGACCTGCCGCGCCGAGATCTCGGTGCCGAAGGCGTGCCGCACGCGGCTCATCAGGCGGGTGACGTGCAGCGAGTTCCCGCCCAGGGCGAAGAGGCTGTCATCGGGTCCCGGCACGGGCACGCCCAGCACCTCGGCCAGCAGCTCGCACAGCACCCGCTCGGCCTCGCTGGCCGGCTCGCGCCGCGCCTCGCTGGCCGCCGCGCTGGCCGGCGGCGGGACCGGCGCGAAGACGGGTGGCGGCGCGGGCAGCGCCGCGGTGTCAAGCTTTCCGTTCGAGGTCAATGGCAGTGAGTCCAGTGTCACGATCGCGCCGGGCACCATGAATCCGGGCAGCCGCGCCGCGGCGTAGTCCCGCAGCTCGGCAGCGGCCGGGGCGCCCTCGCCGCGCGGGACCACGTAGGCGACGAGGCGGCCGTCCCCGCCGCCCGGCTCCAGGTCCGCGACCACGGCGGCGCGCCGGACGCCGGGATGCCCGGCCAGCACCGCCTCGACCTCGGACGGCTCGATGCGGAAGCCGCGGATCTTCACCTGGCGGTCCGCGCGGCCCAGGATGTCCAGCGGCCCGCCGGCGTGCCATCGGGCCAGGTCACCTGTGCGGTACATGCGGCTGCCCGGCGGCCCGGACGGGCTGGCGACAAACCGCTGCGCCGTCAGCCCCGGCTGGCCCAGGTAGCCGTAGGCCAGGCCCGCGCCCGACGCGTACAGCTCGCCCGTGCCGCCGTCGGGCACCGGCCGCAGCCGGGCGTCGAGCACCCGGGCTGACTTTCCCGCGAGCGGGCGGCCGATCGGCACCGGCTGGCGCGCCGGGTGATCACGCGGGATCTCATGGGTGGTCACGAAGATCATCGCTTCCACCGGCCCGTACGCGTTGAGGACGCGCATGCCGGGGTGCAGGCTCATCGCCCGCCTGACATGGGCGACTGACAGGACCTCCCCGCCGACGATCAGCTCCCGCAGGCTGGCGAGCGCGGCCGGGTACTCATCCACGATCACGTTGAACAGGCCCGCGGACAGGTACATCGTGGTGATGCGGTGGGCGGCCGCGAGCCGCTCGATCCGCTGCGGATCGGGCAGCTGGCCGGGCTGCAGCACGCAGGTGCCGCCGGACAGCAGCGCTCCCCACAGCTCTAGGGCGAACGCGTCCCACGAGACCGGCGCGCACTGGAGCCAGACCGTGTCCGGCGCGAAGCGGATGTAGTCCTGCCCGGTTAAGGTCCCGGTGATCGCCGAGTGCGGCGCGGCGACCGCCTTGGGCCGCGCCGTCGAGCCCGAGGTGAACATGACGCAGGCCACGTCATCGGGCCGGGCCCGGCGGCCATCGGGACGCCACGCCGGATCGCCGGCCTCATCGGCGACCATCAGGAGCACCGGGCCGACCGCCAGCTCCCGTGCCGCCGCCGGACCGGCGACGACGAGCGCGACGCCGGCCTCCCTCGCCATGGCCCGCAGCCGGGCGGCCGGGAACTGAGGGTCGAGCATCAGGTAGCCGGCCCCGGCCTTGAGCGTCGCGAGGATGGCGACGATCATCTCGGTGCCGCGATTGAGGCAGATCCCGACCAGGCAGCCGGGCCGCACGCCCCGGCGGGCGAGCCTGCCCGCCAGCCCGGTGGCCCGCGCGTCAAGCTCCGCGTAGCTCAGCCGCCGCGTCCCGTCGGTGACGGCGGTCCGGCCGGGGGCGCGCGCGGCCTGCTCCTCGAACAGCTCGTGCACGCAGCGTCCCACCGTCAGCGACCGCCATCGGAGTCGGCAAGCCGCAGGCTCGCCGGGCGCATGTCGGTCCAGTGCGCTTCCACGTAGGACAGGCTCTGCTCGCGCGAGGCCGCGCCGTGGGCGACCCGCCAGCCGGCCTGGCACTTCCAGGTCCGCCGGCCACAGGGAATGCTGGTCCTCGTCGTTGACCAGCACCAGGTAGTCCGCGTTCTCGTCCTCGAATGGATTCGTTGTCATGGGCCCTCCGTAGTAACCGTGCCGTTCATGTCGGGACGTCGATGTCCCTGACGCGGCGGCTGGCCAGGCCCCAGGCCGACGCGCCGATCCCGCCGATCCCGGCGATCAGCAGCATGGCCGCCAGGCCGCCGCCGCGGCCGCCGCCGACCAGCGGGGCGAGCAGGCCGACCAGGCCGCTGCCCGCCAGGCCCTCGGGCTGGAACACGTGGTCGGCCAGGGGCCCAGCGAAGATCATCGCCAGCGGCGCCGAGATCTCGGCGAAGAAGATGACCGCGCCGAACACCCGCCCCTGCTGGGCGGCCGGCACCTTGGTCTGGACGATCGCCTGCATCGTGCCGTTGACGATCGGCATCAGCAGGGCGCCGACGAAGATGGCCGCGCACCAGCAGATCAGCGAGCGCGTCAGCGCTATCGCGACCTCCGCGGTCAGGCACATGCCGATAACGCTCAGCATCATGCCGCGCAGCCGGTTCCTCGGGCCGCCGTGCGCGGTCAGGATCAGGCCGCCCGCGATGCCGCCGATGCCGATGCTGGTCATGACGCTCGCCAGCGCGGCGCTGTCATTGCCGCTGGCGGCCAGGATCATCGGCGGCAGCACCGCGAACCCGAACACCATCGTCAGGTTGACCACGAAGAAGACGAGAATCAGGCCGCGCAGGCTGGGCCGCGCGAAGATATAGCGCAGCCCCGCGAGCGAGTCGGCGAGCAGCCCGCGCTCGGGCTTGCCCGCCGCCCCGCCGCCGCTCAGGTCGGCGGGAATCACCGCGCGCACGGTGACGATGGCGATCACGAAGGTGGCCAGGTCGGCCCACAGGATGGCGCCGAGGCCCACGCTGGCGATGAGGAAGCCCGCGATGGCGGGACCGCAGATGTTGGCGATGCTGTTAGCGGTCGCGAGCATGCCGTTGGCCCGCTGGTACTGGTCCTTGCGCACCAGCACGGGCACCGCGGACAGCAGGGCCGGGTCCGCGAAGGCGATCGACGCGCCGCCGAGTGCCATCCCGGCGTAGATCTCCCAGAGTGCCAGGTGGCCGGAGAAGTAGACGGCGGTCAGCCCGGCCACGGACACCAGGCCGGCCAGGTCCGCGAGCTGAAGCGCGGTCCGCTTGCTGCACCGGTCGACGAGCGCGCCGGCCACCGGGCTGAGCAGCATCTTCGGCAGCATCGAGGACAGCGAGAGCCACACGACCTGGCTGGCCTGCTCGCCCGATTCCCAGGCGTGCACCACAAACGCGAACCACAGGATCGAGTTCCCGACCAGCGTGACGACCTGGCCGGACCATAAGATGCCGAACCGCGGCGTCAGCACCGTGTCCCTGGCCCTGACCCGCGCGGACAGGCGTTCGGGCCGTCGCGGCGGCGCGGAATTCCCGGTCTCCGAAGGCACGCCGCTACGCTCGCGGGCATCCCTTTCGGACCGCTTTCGTCCCGCTATCAGGCTGCCCTGTTGACTCGGGTAGCCGGGCAGGGTTTACATCGAAGCAGTTACCCGCCAGTAACGACGCGAGCGCAGGGAGCCGATGTGCATCTCCGACGCAGCAGTTCAGTCCTGTTAGCAGCCGTGGCGGCCGCCCTGTGCGCCGTCCCGGCGCTCGCCGCCGGGGCCCCGGCGGCGCAGGCGGCCACGGCAGCCACGGTGACCCCGCCGTCGCAGGACCCCTTCTACACCTACACCGGATCGACCCCGCTATCGCAGATCGCGCCCGGCACGATCCTGAGTAAGCGCAGCGTCAGCCTCTCGGTCTCCGGCCTGAACGTGCCGGTCTCCACCGAGCAGGTGCTGTACCGGACCACCGGTGAGCAGGGCCAGGCCACGGCCACGGTGACCACGATCATCAAGCCGCTGATCTCGTTCATCGGCACCAAGATCGTCGCTTACCAGACGGCCTATGACGCCCTGGGCTCCCAGTGCGATCCGTCGTACACGCTCCAGGGCGGCAACCCAGGCGACTCCACGGCGCAGGAGGAAGAGGACGCCATCGTCGCCTACCTGATCGCCGGCTTCGTCGTCACCGTGCCGGACTACGAGGGCACCAGCCTGGACTGGGCCGCCGGCCAGGAGTCCGGCTACGGGACGCTGGACGCCATCCGGGCCACCGAGAGCTATATCAAGGCCTCCAGCTCGACCCAGGTCGGGATGGTGGGCTACTCCGGCGGCTCCATCGCCACCGAGTGGGCCAGCGAGCTGGCGCCGAGCTACGCGCCGTCGCTGCACATCATCGGCGCGGCGGCCGGCGGCGTGCCGGTCGACCTCGCGCACAACCTCAACTACATCAACGGCGACGACGACTGGTCGGGCGTCATCCCGGCGGTCCTGGTGACGCTCGGCCGCGCGTTCGGCGTCAACCTCAGCCAGTACCTGTCGTCCTACGGCCAGCAGCTCACCAGCCAGGTCAGCGGGGAGTGCATCGCCGACTTCGCGAGCAGCTATCCCGGCCTGACCATCCAGCAGCTGCTGCTGCCGCAGTACTCCAACCCGTTCTCGATCCCGGCCCTGGTCACCATCGTCAACCACCTGATCATGGGCACCTCGGGCGGCACCCCCGCCGAGCCGCTGCTGTTCGGGGTGGGTGACTCCGACGGCACCGGCGACGGGATCATGATCGACGGCGACGTCGAGGCGCTGGCCCACGAGTACTGCCAGCGCGGCGTCCCGGTCACCTACACCGTGTACCCGCTGCTCCCGCACAGCGACGCGGCCATCCCGTTCGAGGCGCAGGCGCTGACCTTCCTGGAGAACCTGTTCAACGGGAAGGCCCCGGCCAACGGCTGCTCCTCCATCGGCACGGGCAACTCCCTGGCTCCGCTGCCCCAGCCCTAGCGAGACGGACACGGCGCGGCGGCGCCAGGGCGATGAGCTGCCCTGGCGCCGCCGCGCCGTCGCGGACGCCGGATCAGTAGTGGAACGGGTAGAGCTGGGTGCCGCCGGGGCCGAGGGCGAAGGCCGTGGAATTCGACGGATTGACCTGCAGGTTGTCGCCCATGTTCAGCAGGTAGATGTTGTAGAAGTTGAACGCCTCGATCCGCTTGCGCACGGTCCCTGACTCGGTGGTGACCAGCACGCTGGACATGGAGTTGTTGTTGGGCGAGCCGCCGAACTCATCCGGGCTGGCCACCTCCTCGACCAGGAACTCGCCGTGCACCGGGTCGGCGGCCGGGAACTGGTACGTGGAGCCGCCTGGCTGGATCAGGGTGCCGGACCCGGCGCCGAGGTTGTAGAGCCCGAAGCCCTCGTACGAGCCCGCCACCGCCGTCTGCGTGGACGAGTCCACCGCGAGCCCGGACACGACCCCGGTGGTGACGCCGGGGATGGTGCTGACCTGCCCGGTCCTGAGGCTGGCCAGCGCGATGGTCGGGGCGCCGCCCATGTTGGCCGCGTCGTTCACCGCCACCGCGGCCTGGCCGGTCGCGGTGTCCTGCGCGAACCCGCCGACCACGGGCGTGATCGGGCTGAGCGCCGCGGTGAGGTCGGACGGGCTGGTGAAGGTGTCCGCGGCCACGTTGGTCGCCGAGACCATCAGGTCCGACTCGTTCTGCGCGGTCCGCAGGGTGAGCAGGGCGGCGCTGCCGTCGGCCTGGTCGCCGGCGGCGCACAGGACGTCGCCGAGGGCGTCCGGCGGGGACCACGTCCCGGCCCGCTTCCCGCTGGCGACGGGCCGCAGGACGTGGAAGGTCTCGTCGCCGCTGACCGGGTTCACCTGGCCGTAGAGCCCGGTGTCATCGGCGAACATGCCCGCGCAGCCATCACCCACCGTCTCGTAGACCTTGGCCCCGGAGACGACGGGCTTGCCCACGGCCGCCGTGTCCTGGCTGAACGGCTGCACCGAGCCGAGCACGGACCCGTCGGCGGTCTCCTGGCTGGAGGTGATGAACCCGTCGGAGCCGCTGTCGCTGACGCCGAACCCGCCGGCCACCGAGCCGTCGTCGGTGGGCTTGACGCCGTCCATCTCGATGGTGGCGAAGCCGCTGGCCTCGCCGGTGACCTGGCCGTTCCTGGTGGCGAGGATCCGCACCTCGTGGTTCATCGTCGGGTCGAGGCCGGCCTGCCCGCCGTTCAGCGTGGCCGCGCCGCTGACGCCGTGCAGCGGCAGGTAGGCGACCGATCCGGCGTCGCCGCCGCTGGCGTCGCGCTCGCTGCCGTTCGGGTTATTGAAGGTGCTGTAGTTGTTGAAGGTGGTGGGGCCGGGGGCGCTGAACTCGGCCACCGCGCCGGTCGCCCCCGGCACGCTGCGGACGTCGTACTGGATCCTGAACGATCCGTCGAAGGGGATCTCCAGGTCGTGGCCCGGCGGTGTCCCGGCGGCGGACAGCGCCGGCACGGCGGGCTGCGCGTCGCCGGTCGGCGAGACGCGGATGAAGGTAAAGGCGGAGTCGTTGTCGCTGAACCAGCCGCCTGGCGAGTCCTGGATGCCGATGCCGTAGATGCCGCCGCCGGGCAGCGCGGACACCGGCACGTCGATGGTCCCGGTCGTGCCGGTCAGCGGCGCGGTGTAGGAGGGGCGGAAGAACAGCCCGGTCGCGGTGTCCACCCGGCCCGGGTGCGACACGACCAGGATCGGGTCGGTCGCGCCGGTCAGGCCGGTGATGTCGTAGGTCACCGGGATCACCGGCCCGCGGACCACGGGCGGGACGATGGGCGCCGGCACGCTCTGCACGGTCCCGTCCCACGGGCCGAACGTCAGCGTGAAGTGGGCCTGGGCCAGCACCTTGCCGTGCGCCGACTCGGTGTAGGCGAGGGCGACGGTCCGGTTCTGGGCCGAGACCATCGGCTGCCCGGCCGCGGCCAGGATGGCCGCGGGCTCCAGCCGGGCCCAGGGGGTAGTCGCGAGTACCTTGCCGCCCGGCGTGTCGATGCTGAGCTGGTAGCTCGCCCGGGGGCCGGCCAGCCCGGTCCAGTCGGGCGAGATGGTGATCCAGGCATTGGCCAGCCTGCCGGTGAGCGAGATGCTGTCCGGGTCGGTGGCGGTCAGGATGGACCCGCCGAGCGCCGACTCCTGCTGGCGCTGCTCGATGGCCACCCGCGCCACGCCGGCCGGGGCCGGGTCGCCCGCGCGGGCGAAGATCGACTGGACGGCCTTGCCCACGTCGAGCTGGGTCCCGACGTTGATCGGGGTGTCGGACTGCGGAACGGCCGGCACCTGGGCGCCGGTCTGCTCCAGCAGTCGCCGTACGGCCAGCGGGCTGCCGAGCAGGCCCTTGTCGCGGGCGAGCCTGGCGGTCTGCAGCACGACGGCTGCCGCCGCCGCCACCTGCGGGGCCGCCGCTGACGTGCCGCCCTCCTCGTCCACCTCGACGTCGGTGGCGCCGCCGCCCTGCGGGTGGGAGAAGCTCAGCACGCTGTCGCCGGGGGCCGACACGTTGACCCGCGACCCGAACCCGCTGGCGTACAGCCGTCCGCCGTCATACCGGGTGGCCGGGAACGCGTGCCAGTAGGCTAGCCGGGCGTTCGCTGGATTTCCCGGCGGCGCGGCGAAGATGTCATCCAGGGTGGTGCCGCCCACGTCGATGGCGCCGGAGTCCAGGTCGCGGGACGGGACGTCGGAGAACTCGACGTCATCCAGGCTGGTGACGTCTTTCTTGGCGGACGCGAGGTTGGTGGCGACCGCGCCGCCGGACGGCGGGACCGCGGCGTTGGTGAAGGTGCGCAGGCCGTCGCCGGCCGAGACGCAGACCACGATGTGGTCCTGCCGCACGATCGAGGAGATGATCGCCTGCGTCAGCGGGTCGTCCTCCAGGTAGCGGCTGGAGTAGCCGAACTGGTCGAGCCCGAAGCCCAGCGAGGCGGTGATGACGTCCGGCCGCGGCGTCTGCGCGGCGGCGGCCAGGAACGCCGCGTCCACGTCCGTGATCGCGCCGCCCGGCGTGGCCGGCACGACCAGCCGGTAGCTGGCGCCCGGCGCGATGCCGAGCAGGTCGGTCAGCCCCGACCCGGTCATTCCGGCCCGCTGGTCGCTGTCCGGCAGCGGGGCCATCATCGAGAAGTCGAGGCCGATCTCGGCCAGCGTGGGATCGTCGCCGCAGGTCTCGCCGGTCGGGTCGAGCACCGCGCCGGAACTGGCCGTGTAGGTGGGGATCAGCGGCATCGAGGGCCAGTCCAGGTAGCGCTGGCCGTTCTGCACGATCGTGGTGGGGCCGTAGTTCGCGGCATAGAAGTTGCACGGGTCGCTCGGGTTCGCCGCCGCGCTGGCGTCGTCGAGGGTGCCGAGGGAGACGTTCGTGATGATCTCGCCCTGGCCCGGCAGCTGCCCGTGCTGGGCGAGCTCCGTGAACGCGGGAACGACATCGTCACCCGGCCGGTTCAGCATGCTCTGGGCGCTCGAGGTGAGGTCGTAGTTCGAGGGGACGCCCGAGCTGTCCGCCGCGGCCATCCGTGCCGCCCGGCGGGTAGCCGCCGTTGTTCGGGCCGCCGCGGTGCGGGCCGCGGTGAGCGCGGACTTCGGCACCGCGATCGCCGGGGTGTCCGTGGTGCTGACGACCCAGTCCGGCTCCGCGAAGGCGACATCCCGATTGCCGCGCAGCGCGGTCACGGCCGCCGCCACCGACGAGCTGGTGAGGTGCAGGACCGCCGCGTCGGCGAAGTTCAGCAGCGGCCTGCCGAGCTGGCGCTGCGCGGCCGCGTGCAGGCTGGCGAGCTGGCTGGTGCCGGCGAACAGGTGCTCGGTTGAGTCGACCCCGAGGCTGGCCAGCGTCTCGTTGAGCGCGGGGGCGCTGGTGTAGGCGGGGACGGCGGCGTCCGGGCCGCGCAGCGTGCTGGCCTGTACCCGGGCGGATGCTTTCGCCGTCACGCCGGCCTGGTAGACGACGATGACCTTGTCCGGCTCGAACGCGGCCGGGCGGCCGTGAATGAGATCAGCCGTCAGCTCGCCACGGGCGGGCAGGTCAAGCGTGCCGTCCCCGGCCGGGCTCGTCCCGCCGTTGGCGTTCAGCAGCGGAACGTGCTCGATCTCGGTGCCGGCAGCGCCCTTGCGGTGCACCTCGGCGACGCCATCGGAGTACACCTGCGCCCAGGCGCCGTGCGGCAGGGCCAGCCGGGAGTAGGCCACCGTTGGCCTGGCTCTCGCCGCCGCCGGCACGGCCGCCGGGTGAGCCCCGTGCGCCGCCCCGGCGGCTGCCCCGGCCGCCGTCGCTGACGCTCCCGCAGGAAATTGCCAGGCCCCGGTCGTCACTAGTGCGGCGCTGACTCCCGCCGCGAACACCATCCGGGAACGGCCCATGCGCATACTGCCTCCATCTGTACCACTGGCAGTGGTTACAGTGATCATGAGTCAGTGTCCTGGTATGTGTCAAGACGCCTAGATCGGTGCTAGAACGGACGCTGTGGCCTTTGTTCCCGTTTGGCGGCGGGTTAACGTCAGCGGGACTGGGCGCTCGGCGCCTGCCCGGTGGCGACCGCGAGGCTGGTCCCCGACGCCCAGACATGCTCAAAGGCGAGCTTGAGGCAGCCGGCCAGCTGAGCGTTCTCGATCACCATCGTGGTCAGCCCGCCCTCGCCCGCCACCGGGTCGGCCATCGACAGCATCACCAGGCGCTCATCGATGATCTGGAGCTTCATCGGCAGCTCGGCCACGAAGCGGGCCTGCTCCCCCGCCTCGGCGAACCGCCGGATCGCGGTCACCGTCGCCGGGTCCGCCAGCACGGACAGCTCGTAGACCGCCCGCACCCGCCGGGCCCTCGCGACCTCGAGACCCGCGTCGTTCTCGTCGATCCGCACCGCGAACGGGCTCTTGGTGAACGACAGCACC
Source organism: uncultured Actinomycetota bacterium (assembly GCA_963725175.1). GTDB lineage: Bacteria > Actinomycetota > Actinomycetes > Streptosporangiales > Streptosporangiaceae > DASUBV01. Next base: position 6,804,454 of record CAVRXH010000006.1, on the reverse strand, counting down.
TCCCGCTCGACCGAGTCGAGCAGCTCGGTAAAGCGCCTGGCGATCGCATCGGGTGACCGGATCACCTCGATGTAGTCCAGCGGGTCCCCGTGCACGCTGCCCTCGGCATACGCCGGCGTCAGCACCGCCGCGACCGCCTCCGCCTCGGCCTCCAGCGCCCCCAGCCGCGCCCGGTGCGCCGCCACCAGCAGCCCGACCGCCTCGGCCGGCCGCACCGCCGCGAACTTCGCCGCGCGCCCCGGCCGCTCGATGACCAGGCCCTTCGCGACCAGGCTGTCCATGACGTCGTAGATGCGCGGCCTCGGCACCCCGGCCACCTTGGCGACCTCGGCGGGCGTGGAGCCATCCCGCCGGATCAGCGCCGCGTACGCCCGCGCCTCGTACTGGGTCAGCCCCAGGTGCACGAGCCGCTCCACCACGTCCGGACCGGTCACGCCGCGACCGTAAGTTCCCCAGTCCCCGGTGTCAATTCACCCCGCCAGTTCACTCCGCCCATTCACCTGCCCGTTAATCCCGCCAGGCCGATAGCCTGAGTGCTGTTGATCATGGTCGCCGAAGGCCGCCTGGCCAGGGGCTCTTTCTCCTAAGGATGCTCGTGCCTGACCTTCCTGCCAGCCCCGCGACCGCCCGCAGCTACCTGTACGTACCCGGCGACCGGGCCGACCGGCTGGCCAAGGCCGCGAGCCGGGGCGCGGACGCGCTCATCGTGGACCTGGAAGACTCCGTCGCCCGCGCCGCCAAGGACCAGGCGCGCCAGACCACCCGCGAGTGGCTCGCCGGCCAGCGGCCCAGCGGCCAGCGCCCCGGCGGGCAGCGCCCCGGCGGACCCGCCCAGCTCTGGCTGCGGATCAACCGCGACCTCGCGGACGCCGACATCGACGTCGTCTCCGCGGCGGTCACCGGGCTCGTGGTGCCGAAGGCCGAGCCGGCCCTGCTGGCGGTGATCGACGGCCTGCTCACCCGGCGGGAGCAGGCTCTGGGGCTCGACGCCGGCCGGCTCGCGGTGCAGCCGCTGATCGAGACGGCCGCCGGCCTGCTGGAGGTCGCGGCCGTGGCCGGGGCGCCGCGGGTCGCGCGGCTCGGGATCGGCGAGGCCGACCTGGCCGCCGAGCTCGGCCTGCGGCCGGGGCCAGCGCGGGAGGAGCTGGCGCCGATCCGGCTCCAGGTGGTGATCGCCTCGGCGGCACGCGGCATCGCCGCCCCGGTCGGGCCCACCGCGACGGACTTCCGCGACCTGGACGCGCTGCGAGCCACCTCGGAGGCGCTGCTGCGGCTGGGCTTCCGGGCCCGGACGGCCATTCACCCGGCGCAGCTTCCGGTGATCAACGAGGTCTTCACCCCGTCGGCGGACGAAGTGGAGCGCGCCCGCCGCCTGGTGGCGGCGCTGGACGAGGCCGAACGCGGCGGCGCGGGGGTGACCGTCGCGGAGGACGGCACGATGCTCGACGTGGCCGTGGTGCGCTCGGCACGCGAGGTGCTGGCCAGAGCCAGGGCGCTCGGCGGCTAGATGCCGGAGTCCGGTTGTGGGCGTGAGTGCGGATGTGGCCGTGGGTGCGTTGGTGCGTGTCGCTGTCCGGACCGCAGGGCAGCGGGCCGGTCAAGCGCTCCCTGACCACCTGCAGCCGCTAAGGGCCAGTGGGTTCGGTCCTCTATGGCGCGTGCTGGTGTGCGGTGGTGATGTGTATCCGCCCGGCGGATGTCTTCCAGCGGAAGGTACCGGGTGTGGTCTGGGCGAGTGTCCAGTGGTGTTGCTGCTTGAGTCGGTGGTGTCGCCGGCAGAGCGGTCCGAGATTGCACGGGCAGGTCAGCCCGCCGCAGTGGAACGGCGTGGTGTGGTCCAGGTCGCCGCGCCAGGCTGGCTGGCGGCAGCCGGGGAACCGGCAGGTCTGATCCCGTGCCTCGACCAGGTCCCGGATCGTCGCCGGCGGCCGGTAGGCCGGCGAGGCCGTCGTGTGCGCGCAGCCTGAGTCGGCGTCCTGGTCGGCGGCGGCCTGTCGGCGTATCTTGGCGGCGGCTTTGGCGGCGGCGCGGAGGATGGCGGCGCGGGTGCTGGTCCCGGCGAGCTCGGCGGCGCTGATCCGGTCCAGGACAGCTACCGGGATGGTGACCGAGACCCGGCCGGTGATGCTGGCGGCCGGGCCGGCCAGGGGCAGCATCGGGCCACCGGTTCCCGGGCTGCCCCCCGTGGCCCAGGTCGTGGTTTTCGTGGCCAGGGTCGTGGTTTTCGTCGCCTGGGTTGTGGTTTTCGTGGTGCGGGCCAGGGCTTTCCGGGTCCCGGCTGCGGAACCGCGTGCGGGCCGGGCGCGGGTGCCGGGCTGGCGGGTCACGGTGGCGGTCTTGATGGCGTGCCCGTGCTCGCCGGTGAGGATGACCCGCCACCGGGTACCGGACGCGATGCTGGCGGCAGCGGCCAGGGCGCGGGCTTGGGCGGCGGTGACCGGCCCGACCCGGCCGAGCGTCCCCGGCGCGGATGCGTGCTCGGCGAACGTGGCCCAGGACAGGGTCAGGTCCAGCATCCCGGCCGCTGGCCGTCCCTGGACGTTCACGGTGTCGGTGCCGCTGCTGGTGGTGGCGCCGGTGGTGCTGCTGGTGGTGGCGCCGGTGCTGGTCGGGCGGGTGCCAGTGATGCCGGGGACCGGCGGCCAGGCGGGGACCGGGCCGGTGTCAGGGAGGTCGAGCGGGTCCTCGCCGTAGCGAAGCCTGTCATCGTCATATGGCTCGGGCGGCGGGTCGGCGTAGCCGTCATCCGGGTCGGGCGCGTCGGCGTCGGTCAGCGGCGGCACCTCCGGCCAGGGACCAGCCACGCCGCCGTCGTCACCGGGCAGGCTGCCGGCGGGAGTGCCGGGACCGGCCGGGGTGGTCCCGGGCCTACCGGGGCCGGGCAGAGTGCGGCCGGGCGTGGCATCGTCGGGCGTGGCATCGTCGGGCGTGGCGGAGCCGGGTGAGGTGACGGGTGCCGGACGGGTGCCCGGCGGCGCGGCGACGGGCGGCTCGGGACCCGCCGGCTGAGGCCCGGGCGGCCGAGGATCTGGCGGGTCGCTGCCTGGCGGGTCGCTGCCTGGCGGGTCGCTGCCTGGCGGGTCAGTGCCTAGCGGGTCAGTGCCTGGTGATCTTGGCCCAGGCGGCCGACAGGCTGGCGTCGCCGGATCTGGTGACCCCGAGGGCGGTCCCGAGCTGGGTGCTTCTGGCCTGGGTGGGCGGGCGCGGGGCAGGCGGGTGCCCGGCAGGCCGGGGTCTGGAGGCAAGGCGTTGCCGTCGCCGCCCGAGTTGCCGGGTGGCGGGGCATCGGGCGGCAGGTCTCCGTCCGCCTGGCCGGCGGGCTTGTCCCGGCGGGGTGCGAGGCCATCGGGCGACTGATCGCGGTGCGGCGGCGGCCCGCTGGGCGGCTGGCTGCGTGGCGGCTGGCTGCGTGGCGGCTGGCTGCGTGGCGGCTGGCCGCGTGGTGGCTGACCCCGGTGTGGTGGCCGACTGCCGCGTGGTGCTCCGGGACGCTGTCCGTCGCGGGGCGGCGTGCTGCCGGGCCGGCCGTGACCGCTGGATGGTCCGGGGTGCTGTCGGTGGCCGGATGGCGGACCGCCGGGCTGGCCGTCGCCTCGCGTGCCTCCGGGGCCGCCGCCGGGCGGCTGCTTGTCATCTGGCGGGTCGTGGTCTGGCGGGTCGTCGGTTGGTTCGTCGGGCTGTCCGGTGTCTGCTGGCGGGGGTATCGGGGGCAGGGTGCCCAGCAGCAGGCCGAGGTAAATGTGGGCGCGGAGCAGGTCGGTACCGCCGCCGGCCCCCGACGCCTTCAAAGCGCGGGCCAGGGCGGTGATCCGGGCCATCGCCGCCGCCGCATGCGGAGCCGGAAGGCTCGTCCCGGTCAGCGTCGCGGTCCCGTCATCATCGGGATACAGGCTCACTCGCGCCCGCCGCTCCGCAGCTTTTCGGCGGTCCTCGGCGCCCTGCGGGTCGGCGATGATGACCGCCTTGCGGAGCCGGGCGCGGAGCTGGGCATAGGTCAGCTCTCCCGCCTCGGGCAGGACGTCATCCTCGACACGGCGGGCGGTGTCCTCATCGAGCAGGCTGGTCGCCTCGGTGATCAGCCGCGCCCGGTACGCATCAATCTGGCCCGCCGCCAGCGCCGCGCCAGTCGCGGGGAGCCGCCAGGTCAAGGTGACGGCCTGCCCGGTCCACCACTCCGCGGTGCCCGGCGACAGGGCCAGGGCCAGGCCCACCTGCGCGGCGGCGTCGGGGGTGACCGCTGAGGGGCGGCCGTCTTCCTCCAGCCCGGCCTTCTCGTTCCGGGCCGCAGACCGTGCGGCGATCTGGGCGATGGCGGCGAACTCGCGGGCTTGTGCCCAGGCGGCGACTCTCCGCCATCCGGCGGCGACGGCGGGCAGGTCGTAGTCGCTGGTGCCGGCGGGGTCGCGCTGGTCCAGCCACGCGGCCAGGCCCGCGCTGCCCGGCAGGTACTCCGCCACCACGTCCAGCCCCAGGCCGCCCTCATCGGGGAGCAGCACACCGCCAGGCCCGGCGGCGGGATCCGGATCCTCGCCGCCTGGGCCGCTCCCGGCCGGGCCGGCGCAGCCCGCCGAGCGTGCCCTGCCCGCCGACAGGACCCGGCGCGCCCTTCGCGGCTGCCGCCAGGATCGCGTCCAGGTCCACGTCAAACGACCAGCACAACCCGCCACCCGCACCGCCACCACCAGGACCGGCAGACTCCGCGATCAGCAGCCGCTCCGCCGGAACCGGCTCGCTACCCGGCACCAGGACCAGCCCGCTCAGCTCGGCTTCGTCATCGAGCCACTCGGGCTCCCCGGCCGGCTGCCCGTCGCCGGCGGGCTGCTGCGGCTGGTCCTCTGGCACCTGGGTCACCTCCCGCCCTGCGGCCGTTTCCTGCTATGGCTAACACTATCGAGAGGGTCTGACATTCTGACCTCAGATCGACATTAAGTTCGATACTGGAGGTGCCACTCACGTCCAGCCGGACTCGGTCATCTAGTACCGCGTCTGGCGACCCTCGCCCTGGTCGGGTGTGATACTTGACGGGTGTTGGATCACCAGGTCGTGGCCGTGATCTTACGGCGGCCTGGGGAGCTGCTGCTCTGTCATCGGTCTCCGGCGCGGCGGTGGTATCCAGACGTGTGGGACTTTGCCGGAGGTCATGTCGAGCCTGGTGAAAGCCCTTTGGATGCGCTCCGGCGGGAAGTGGCCGAAGAGCTGGGAGTGCAGCTTGAAGGCGTTGACGGCCAGCCCGTCTTGCACCGTGTCGATCCGCGGCGCGGCCTGGATCTCACTGTGTGGGTCTCTCGCCGCTGGCGGGGTGAAGTTTCGAACATGCAGCCGCACGAGCACGATGCCATCGGCTGGTTCGGATCCCCCCAGGTAGAGGGGCTCAAACTGGCTGACCCCTCTTATCTGGCGGTGCTCCGGCACCTGCTGAGCGCGTGAGCCGAGAGCTGTCCCAGGCAAACGCTGCCTGATGCGGAACTAGCTACGACAGGCGCTAGCGGATGATCTGGGCGGCGCGCAGCCGGGCCAGCTCGGCGTCGTCGTAGCCGAGGCTGCCGAGAACCGCGTCGGTGTCCGCGCCCAGGGCGCGGCCGGTGTGCCGGATCTGGCCGGGTGTCCGCGACATCCGCCACAGCACGTTGTGCATCAGCACCGGGCCCAGCTCGTCGTCCGGCACCTCGGTGATCATCTCGGTCTCGCGGATGTGCGGGTCCGCCACGATGTCGCGGGCGCTGTAGACGGGCGCGACGGCGGCACCCGCCTCGGTGAAGGCGGCCAGCACGGTGTCCCTGTCGCGCTGCGCGATCCAGTCGCCGACGAGCGCGTCGAGCAGGTCGGCGTGCTGGGCGCGGCCCCGGCCGCTGCTGAACCAGGGTTCTTCGATGACCTCGGGATGGCCGACGAGCCGCAGCACCCGCTCGGCGATGCGCTGCGCGCTGGTGGACACGGCGACCCAGGCCCCGTCGGCGGTCTGGTAGGTGTTGCGCGGCGCGTTGTTGGTCGACCGGTTCCCGTGCCGTTCCTCGACGACGCCGAGCTGGTCGTAGATGGTCGGCCCCGGGCCGACCGCCGTCATGATCGGCTCCAGGATGCTGATGTCGATGACCTGGCCGGGGCCGCCGTGCACGTCCCGGTGCCACAGCGCCATCATCGCCGCGGACGAGGCGGCGATGCCGCAGATGGTGTCGGCGAGCCCGAACGCGGGCAGCGTCGGCGGGCCGTCCGCGGGGCCGGTGAGGTGAGCGAAGCCGCTCATCGCCTCGGCGAGGGTGCCGAACCCCGGCCGCGCCGCATAAGGACCGGACTGCCCGAAGCCGGTGAGCCTGACTAGTACGAGGCGTTCGTTCAGCTCATGCAGCAGATCCGGGGCGAGGCCCCAGCGCTCCAGGGTGCCGGGCCGGAAGTTCTCCACCACCACGTCGGCGGTGGCGGCCAGCCGCCGGAAGGCCTCGGCGCCGTCGGGCTTGCCGAGGTCCAGGCCGATGGTCTTCTTGTTGCGGCTGATCTCCTTCCACCACAGCGGCACGCCGTCCTTCTGCCGGCCGTGGCCGCGCATGCTGTCGCCGGCCACGGGGTGCTCGACCTTGATGACGTCCGCGCCGTAATCGCCGAGGATCTGGCAGCACAGCGGCCCGGCGATGATCGTCGAGGCATCGATCACCCGCAGACCTTCCAGCGGCATCATGTCCGGCTGTCCCTCGCTCTCTGGCCTGGCTGCCGTCCGACGGTCCGGCCTCTCCCCCATCTTCCCGGCCCATCATCCCGACGGTTCATCATCCCGACGGTTCAGAGCACGCCGAGGCCCAGGGCTACCCCGACGACGATCAGCGCCACGCTCCCGGCGAGGCCGCCCAGCTCGCCGAGCGCCGCGCCGGCCCGGCGGCCAAGCTCGACTCCCAGCAGCGCCATGCCCACGCCGACGACCGCGAACGTCGCGATCGCGACCGGCAGCGGCACCCGGTAAGCGCCGAGCGCCAGCCCGACCACCAGGCTGTCCAGGCTCAGCACGGCGGCGGTCAGCCAGAGCCGTGCCTTGGACGAGCCCGCCCGCAGCCCGCCGGACTCCTCCGCCGTGGTCCCGGCGCGCCGTTCGCGGATGGCGCCGACCAGGCCGTACAGACCGGTCAGGCCCAGCACGCAGCCGGCCAGCGGACCGCCCGCCGCGCCGAGCTCGCCGCTGAGCCGTGCCCCGGCCGCCAGGCCGAGCAGCGGGAACAGCCCGGCGAACAGCCCGAAGACGAGCGCGACCTCCAGCCGCCGCCGGCTGCTGGCGCCGGTCATGCCGAAGGCCGTGGCGACCGCGAAGTTGTCCATCCCTACCGACACGGCCACCACGAGCACGGCGATCACGAACGGCCCGCCTCCAGCCGTTCAGCCACCAAGGCCGCCCGACGTCAGGCCCGCGACGAACCGGCGCTGCAACAGCAGGAAGAACCCGACCATCGGCAGCAGCATGACCACTCCGGCCGCGCTGATCAGGGCGTAGTTCTCGGTGTAGCCCTGCTGGAAGGAGTACAGCGCGATGGAGACTGGCTGCTTGTCCGCCGAGGACAGGAACGTCACGGCGAGCAGGAACTCGTTCCACGCCGACAGCCCGGACACCAGCGCGATCGTCACGAAGCCCGGCAGGGCCAGCGGCAGCGTGACCCGCCGCAGCACCGAGATCTCCCCCGCGCCGTCCAGCCGCGCGGCGTCCTCGTAGTCCCGCGGGATGGACAGCATGTAGGAGCGCAGCAGCAGCGTCGCGAACGGCGAGAAGATCGCCCAGTAGATGATGATGATGCCGAGCAGGTTGTTATACAGGCCCAGGTGGCTCCACAGGAAGAACAGCGGGACCAGGAACAGCTGGATCGGCAGCGCCGTGGTGGCCAGCAGGTAGACCGTCACCCCGCCCGAGCCTGGCAGGTCAAGCCGGGCCATCGCGTGCGCCGCGCACCCGGCGATCACGCAGACCCCGATCACCGTGCCGGCGGTGATGATGGCGCTGTTCACCAGGCCGGTGGCCAGGTGTCCCTGTTCCCAGGCCAGCTGGAAGTTGCCCCACTCCAGGTGGTGCGGGAAGCCGAGCGGGTTCGCGGCCAGCTCGGACTCGGACTTCAGGGACGTGAAGATGAAGATGACCAGCGGGCCGAGCGAGTAGATCGCCAGGACGCCAAGCGCGGCGTAGTACAGGATCCGCGTGGTGCGCTGCACCGGGCGGCCCTTGCTGCCCTGGGCGCCGGCCCGGTCGCGGCGCTGCTGGCGGCGGCCCGCGGTCACGGCGGTCATACGTTCCACCCCCTCTTCCGCAGCCGGATGTAGATGGCAACCACGCAGATGCTGATGAAGCCGAGGGTCAGGCCCATCGCGGAGGCGTAGCCGGCCGCCTGGTCCTGGAACGCCTCCTGGTACATCAGCGTCCCGACTACCTGCGAGGCGTCAGCCGGGCCGCCCTGGGTCATGATGTAGATGTAGTCGAAGATCAGGAACGACCAGATGATGGTCATCAGGGCCAGGAACATCAGCGTCGGCCGGATCGACGGCAGGGTGATCCGGCGGAATTCCTGCCAGGCCGTGGCCCCGTCGATGCGGGCCGCCTCGTACAGCGACGGGTCGGTGCCGGTCATGGCGGCCAGGAACATCACCACCAGGAAGCCCCACCACTGCCAGTTATTGACGAACGCCACGGTGGGCAGCGCCAGGCTCGGGTCGCCGAGGAAGTTCACGTTGGCGAACGCGTGAATGCCCCAGTCCGACAGCCCGACGCCGATGCCGTTGGTCGGGCTGAGCAGGTTTTCCCACACCACGGCGCTGATGATGGTGGCCAGGATGTAGGGGATGAAGTAAATGACCCGGAAGAGGATCTGGAACCGCCGGATCCGGGACAGCATGAACGCGCCGGCCAGGCCCATCGTGATCGGCACCACCAGGAAGAAGGCGGTCCACAGGACGTTGTGCAGCATCGCGTCCCAGAACTGGCCGCTGGTGAACATCGCCTTGAAGTTGTCCAGGCCGATGAACTTGGCCGCGCCGATGCCGGTCCAGTTGGTGAACGAGTAGTACACGCTCTCGGTCGCCGGCGCGACGATGACCAGGATGTTCACCGTCAGCAGCGGCAGCATGAACAGCCAGGCGATCAGCCCGCGCCGGCGGCGGGCCGAGCCGCGGCCGCCGTACCGCGGCACGCGCCGCGTATCGGCGGTCCGGCTCAGGACCTGAAGCGCCATAGAGGTGGCCTTCCGTTTCCGGGCGCCTCGCTGGCCGGCGGCTAGCGTGCCGGCCAGCGAGGCGCGTCCGCGCCGCGGAGCGCGACGTCAGTACGAAGCAGGCTTGAACAGCGGCGGCACCAGGCCCTGCTGGAACTCCTGCTGGAAGATCGACTGCAGCCCGGCGCAGTACTGGGCCGGCGTCGCCTTCTTCGTGATGACGTTCTCGAACTCGTTGATGATGTAGGTGTCGGACTTCGGCGGCCAGAAGGTCCAGGTCGTGTAGCCGATCAGGCCCTTGGCGCTGTAGGTGCCGAGCTGCTCGTACACCCGCGAGTCGTTCGGGTTGGTGCCGGCCGGGAAGTCAGCCGAGGTCAGGTGTACCGGCGGCGGCTCCGAGCCGAACACCTTCAGGCCCTTGCCGATCGCCGCCCTGTTCGCGAACCACCAGGCCAGGTACTGCGCCGTCGCGTCCGGGTTCTTGGACTTGGCGTTGATCGAGAAGGTGCCGCCGATGGACAGCTCGTACAGCACAGGCGGGATCTGCGACGCCATCGGCGGCGTCGGGAACCACGACCACTGCTGGTCGTTCTTCGCCTTGGCGCCGAAGAAGTTCGGCAGGGTGGCCAGCTCCCAGGTGCCCGACCAGTACATGGCGGCCTTCTGCTCCGCCAGCATCGTGTAGCACTGCGGGAAATGGTAGGTGAAGTAGTCGTCGACCGACTTGCCGACCCAGCCCTTCTGGAACCAGCTGTTCAGCGTGGCGATCGCGTCCACGAATACCGGGTCGGTCCACTTGATCTGCCCCGAGAGCGCCTGGTACAGCGCGTCAGGCCCGGCCAGGTGATTCCACATCATCGTCACGAACCACTCGTTGGCGCCCTTCCAGTCGGCATTGCCGGCGGTGATGGGCTGCAGCCCGTGACCGGCCGCGTCGGCCATCAGCGCTTCCAGGTCCGACAGGCTCGTCGGCTGCTGCCAGCCGTACTTCGAGAACGTGGCGGGGTTGTTGTAAATGAGCATCGTCTCGTAGGCGTTCGGCAGCGACCAGACCTTGTTCTTGTACTTGGACGCCTCGAATGCCCACGGGATGATCAGCTTGTCCCAGCCGTACTTTTCCGCGTAATGGTCAAGCGGCAGCAGCTGGCCCGCCTTGACATACGGGATGACCTGGCTGGACCCGTCGGCCACGATGATGTCCGGTCCCTGGCCGGCCGCCAGGGCGGTGCTCAGGGACTGGAACAAGGTAGCGATCTGCTTGACTGTCAGCTCGACCTGGATGCTCTTATGCGTGCTGTTGAAGCCATTGATGAACTCTTCGGTGAAGAAGGTCTGCTCGGATGAGTTCTCGAACGCTTCCCAGAACTGCACGCTGTACGCACCGCTCGACCCGCTGCCGCTGCCGCAGCCCGCGAGGGCGCCGGCTCCGGCAAGGCCCGCCCCGGCCAGCCCGGTCATGGCCAGGAAGTTGCGGCGGTTCATTGGCGAGACCATGGACCACGCTCCTTATCTTGTCTCGGCTGACCCGGTGAACTGCTGGGCCAGCACGGCGGTCCGTTGCGCAAGATCGGCGATGCTGGAGTTGTCGAACCCCGAGATCGCCGAGTGGATCAGGTCGCGCAGGGGGTCGATCCAGACCCCCGGCAGCGCGGCGGTGCCATGCAGGGCACCGAAGATGGATCCGGCGGTCGCCCCGGTGCAGTCGGTGTCCAGGCCCGCCTCGACAGCCAGCCCGATGGTCCTGGCGAAGTCACCCTCGCCCCACAGCAGGGCAGCGGCGGTGACCGCCGCGTTGTTAATGGTGTGCACCCAGTGGTAGTGGCCGACCTGGGCTTCGATCTTCTCCATGGCCTGCTCCCAGGTGAGCCCGGCGTCGAAGGACGCCCGGACGCCGCAGAGCGCCTCGGCCAGCCGCGATCGCGGCGGCACGAACGACATCGAGGTCTCCAGGGCCTCGCGGGCGGTGGAGACCGACAGGCTGATGGCGATCAGGGCGGCGGCCCAGATCTCGCCGTAGATGCCGTTCCCGGTGTGCGACAGCGCCGCGTCCTGGTAGGCCAGCTTCGCCGCGGCGAGCGGGTCGCCAGGCGAGACGTAGCCGAACGCGTCCGCGCGGATCATCGCGCCGATCCACTCCCGGTACGGGTTGAACCTGCTGGCGGTCAGCGGCGGCTCGTATCTGTCGATCAGGTTGCGGTAGGCCGCCCGCTCGGCGGTGTAGGTCTGGGTGAAGGGCAGGTGCCGCATCCACTCCCGGCCGATGTCGGCGGAGGTGAAACCGGTGCCCAGGCCCTCAAGCACGTGCAGCCCGAGGATCGTGTAGTCGGTGTCGTCGTCGCGGGCCATCGCGTTGACCCGGCCGCGGGTGGCCTCTTCCCAGGAGCGGTTCAGCTCCATGCCCTCGGGCATCGGGTCGAGGACCGGCAGGTAGTCGTCGATCGGGTAGGCACCGGCCTGCTCCAGGTAGCTGCGCAGCTTCCGGCGGTTCCAGCCGTGCCCTTCCACCGGCTTGCCGAGATTGCAGCCCGCGCACCGGCCCAGCCAGGCGCCGTGCAGCCGGTCGGTCAGCTCGTTGCTGTCCGGTACCGGGAGCTTGATGTCGCCGGCGATCGCCGCGAAGATCCCGGCCTTGTCCTGCGGCTCCTCATAAGCCCAGTCCGGGCCGACCGACGTGCCCTCAAGCAGCGCGTAGGCCTGCTCCAGCTCGGCCGACCAGGCCAGCCCGCCGGCGGCGATCGCCGCCCGGACCTGCGCCAGAACCGGCTCAAGGTCGTAACCGCTTTCCTGCCGCTGGATGACCTCGTCGCTGAGCAGTTCCCTGAGGTCAAGCGCGTCATGCATCGCGTGCCCTTCGTGTGGTGGTGGCGTGCCCCCGCAGCGGGGACGCGGGGCCTGGCGGGACGTCGCCGGGCCGGCGAATACCTGACCCCGGCGCCGCTGACGAGGAGTCTTACGAGAACGTTTACAGAGCTTCCAATGCCCGCATATCCGCTGTCAAGAGGTAGAAGAGTACGATTCGAGGGTGATATGAAGAGAACGTCTTCAAGCCTGCGGGCCGCTCCGGCCGGCACCGGTGCAGGCACGCATAAGGAAGGACGCATGACGACCTCGGCTTCCCGGCCCACCATGGTCACCGTCGCCCGGCTGGCGGGCGTCTCCGTGGCGTCGGTGTCGCGCGTCCTGAACGGCGGCGCGGCCACCCCGGAGATGGAAGAACGGGTCCATGCCGCCGCCGCGCAGCTCGGCTACGTGCCCGACGCCGCCGCCCGCTCGCTGCGCGCGGGGCGCACCGGCCAGCTCGCCTTCGCCATCGCCGACGTGGGCAACCCGACCTACGTGGCCATGATGCGCGGCATCGAGTCGGTCACCAGGGCGTCCGGCTACCGGCTGCTCGTCCAGTCGACCGGCTCGGACGTGGCCGCCGAGGTGAGCCTGATCGAGAGCCTGGGCCGCCGGTACGTGGACGGCCTGATCATCTCGCCGATCCGGGTCACCCATGAGCTGCTCCGGGCGCTGGCCACCGCGGCGGCGCCGGTCGCCGTCGTCGGCAACCTGCCAGAGGGCGCGCTCGTCGACAACGTGCAGACCGACTCCGAGGCCGGCCTGCGGCTGGCCGCCGAGCACCTGCTGGCCGCGGGCGCGCGGCGGATCGCGCTGGTCAACGGGCCGGTCGACACCACGCCCGGCCGCCGCAGGACGCGCGGCTTCGAGACGACCGTCGCCGCGGCCGGGCTGCCCGCCGGGGACGTCGCGATCGAGTACGCCGCCGACTTCACCTACGCCGACGGCCTGGTCGCCGCGCGGTCCCTGCTGAGCCGGTTCCGCCCCGACGCGGTGGCCTGCGGCAACGACCTGCTCGCGTTCGCCGTCATCCGCACCCTGGCCGAGCTTGGCCTGGCCGTCCCCGGCGACGTGCTGGTCACCGGCGTGGACGACACCGACCTGGCCGAGATGCACCTGCCCTCGCTGACCAGCGTGTCGCTGGAGTCGGCCCGCCGCGGCAGCCTGGCCGCCGCCATGATGCTCGGCCGGCTGGCCGCCCCCGGCCTGCCGCCGCGCCTGGAGCAGGTGCCGCCCCGGCTGGTCGTGCGGGAGTCGTCTCAGCCCATCCGGCCCCCGCTCCACCTCAGCTCCGCTGGCTTAGCTCCACCCGGCACACCCGCACCCGGCTCACCCGCACCCGACAGGCCTGCACTTACAGGAGACCCGCATGACCCACGGCCCTGACGAACTCGAACGGCGCGCGATCGGCTGCCTGGCCGGCGCGGCCGTCGGCGATGCCCTGGGCGGCCCGACCGAGGGCTACACCCCCGAGGCCATCCAGCAGCGCTACGGCGGCCCGGTCAGCGGCATCGTCGGGCCGTTCTACGACGACTGGCAGGTCAGGCGGCCCGCCTCGCCATACCACAAGGGCGACGGGCACATCACCGACGACACCCTGATGACCGGGCTGCTCGTCCGGGCGTACGCCGACAAGCGCGACCACCTGGACGCCTACGACATCGCCGAGCGGCTGGTGCCGATGCTGCTCAGCGAGCGGGTCTGGATCCCCGAGCTGCACGAGGAGACCATCCCGCTCAAGCGCATCTTCCTGGCCGAGAAGTGGCTGGTCACCCGCCTGTTCTACGCGCACGCCGACCCCCGCGAGGCCGGGGTGGGGAACATGGTGAACTGCGGCGCGGCGATGTACATGGCGCCGGTCGGCATCGTGAACGCCGCCGACCCCGGCCGCGCCTACGCCGAGGCCATCGAGCTGTCCGGCGCCCACCAGTCCAGTTACGGCCGCGAGGCGGCCGGCGTGTTCGCCGCCGCCGTCGCGCGGGCGATGGCCCCCGGCGCCACGGCGGCCAGCGTCGTGCGGGCCTGCCTGGACCTCGCCCGCGACGGCACCAGGGATGCCATCGCCGCGGTGACCGAGCGCGCCGCCGGGCTGACCGACTGCCTGGCCGCGGGCCCGCTGCTGCGCGCCGCCGTCGAGCCCTTTGACAACGTGGGCGAGCACTACCGCGAGCCCGGCCTGAACGCCAGGCGGCCGAGCCGGACGCACTCCATCGAGGAGCTGCCCGTCGCGCTCGGCATGCTCCTCATCGCCGGCGGCGACTTCAGGACCGCGGTGCTCGGCGGCGTCAACTACGGCCGCGACTCCGACTCGATCGCCACCATGGCCGGGGCCATCTCCGGCGCGATGCACGGCAGCGAGGCGATCCCGCCCGAGTGGGCGCAGGCCGTCACCGAGGGCAGTCGCATCGACGACCTGACGGCCACCGGGCGGACGATGGCCGCCGTGGCGCGCGAGGTGTTCGAGCTCGACCAGCGGCGGCAGCGTGACCGGGCCGAGGCGTTCGGGACGCTGAGCCGCGCCCCGGCCAGCGCCTGACGGCCGTTAGCCGGGCCGATCATCATGGACTTCCCTGGCCGGGACGGCGCGCGGCTGGCGTACCAGGAGACCGGCGCGGGCCGGCCGCTCATCCTCATTCACGGGCACATGTCGCGCGGCTCGCGCTGGGCCAAGTCCGGGTTCGCCGGGCGGCTGGCCGCCCGCGGTTACCGGGTGATCATGCCCGACCTGCGCGCGCACGGGGACAGCGCCAGGCCGCACGATCCCGCCGCCTACCCGCCCGACGTCCTCGCCGACGACGGGCTCGCGCTGGTCGATCACCTCGGGCTCGGCGACTATGACCTGGTCGGGCACTCGCTCGGCGGCCGGACCGCGATCCGCATGCTTGTCCGCGGCGCGGCGCCCCGGCGGGCGGTCAGCATCGGGCAGGGGCTTGAGGCGATTGCTCACACCGCGGAACGGACCGTGTGGGCCAGGATGTTCTTCAGCGGCTGCGGCACCGGGACATTCGAGCCGGGCAGCGACGAGCACGAGCAGGAGGAGTCGCTGCTGGCCGCCGGCGGTGACCCGAAGGCGCTGCTGCTGGCGCTCGATTCGTGGGTCGAGACCTCCGCGGCGGAGCTGGCGGCGATCACGGTCCCCGTCCTCGTCGTGACCGGCGCGGAGGACTGGCACAGCGAGACCGCGCAGGCGCTAGCGGACGCCATGCCCCTGGGAAGTCACCTGAAGGTGCCCGGCGGCCACAACGACTCCGCGACGTCCGCGCCCTTCGAGGAGGCGCTGGCCGCCTTCCTCGCCTAGGCCGTAAGACCTATACGGAATGTAGTACATATGCTATCTTCCGGTGCATGGAAGATGTGCTCGATGTCCGTGACCTGCGGATGCGGTACGGCAGCACGGACGTGCTCCGCGGCGTCAGCTTCGCCGCGCGCCGCGGCGAAGTGCTCGCCCTGCTCGGGCCGAACGGCGCGGGCAAGACCACCACGATCGAGGTCCTCGAAGGGTTCCGGATGCGCTCGGCGGGCGAGGTCAGCGTGCTCGGCACCGACCCCGCGCACGGCGGCGAGGCGTGGCGGGCGCGGACCGGCATCGTCCTTCAGTCCTGGCGCGACCACGCGAAATGGCAGGTCCGCGAGCTGCTCGCGCACCTGGGCCGCTACTACGCGCCCTACTCCACGGCGAGCGTCACGCGCCCCTGGGATGTGGATGAGCTGCTGGAGACCGTCGGGCTGACCCCGCACGCGCGCAAGCGGGTACGTCACCTGTCTGGCGGGCAGCGGCGCCGCCTCGACGTGGCGATCGGCATCGTGGGGCGGCCCGAGCTGCTGTTCCTCGACGAGCCGACGGCCGGCTTCGACCCCGAGGCCAGGCGCGACTTCCATGACGTCGTGCACCGGCTCACCGACCGGGAGCAGACCACCGTCCTGCTCACCACGCACGACCTGGACGAGGCCGAACGCCTCGCGGATCGGATCCTGATCCTGGCCGGCGGCACGATCATCGCGGACGGCTCCGCCGATGAGCTGGGCCGGGTGATGTCGGGCCAGTCCGAGGTGCGCTGGAGCCGGGACGGGCAGCGGTTCGTGCACGCGGCGGACGACGCGACGGCGTTCGTCAGGGAGCTGTTCCGGCAGTACGGCGAGTCGGTCGAGGACCTGGAGGTGCGCCGGGCCAGCCTGGAGGACACCTACCTGGCGCTGGTCCGCCAGGCGGAGCACGGCGTGCCGCGCGGGCTGACGGCGGTGGCGGCATGAGCCCCGCGCTGGCGGCGGCGCGAGCGGGACTGTCTCGCGGCCGCATCGAGTTCAGGCAGGCCCTGACCACGCCGGGTGACCTGGTCGCGATCCTGCTCCCGACCGCCGGCTTCCTCGCCGCGATGATCTGGACCCGGCACTCGCACGTGCCGGGGACGCACTTCTCGCTGAGCACCACGATGCTCGTCAGCGTGCTCGGCCTGAACATCGGGCTCTACGGAGTCGTCACCATGGGCGACCTGCTCGTGGTCGAGCGCGAGGACGGCACGCTGCTGCGGGCCAAGGCCATCCCCAACGGCATGCTCGGCTACCTGCTTGGCAAGGTCGTCAATATCTCCGGGCAGATAGCGTTCTCCGTCGCGATCACCCTGATCACCGGCGCCTTCCTGTTCACCGGCCTGGCGATCGGCAGCCCCGGCGGCTGGCTGACCCTGGCCTGGGTGCTCGGGCTCGGACTGCTCGCCACGCTGCCGTTTGGCGCCGTGCTCGGGTCGCTGTTCCCCAGCCAGCGCAGCGCCGGGCCGGTGTGGATCCTGCTGCTGGCCGGGCTTTCCGCGATCTCCGGCATCTTCTACCCGATCACGCACCTGCCGGCGGTCCTGCAATGGACCGGGCAGGCCTTCCCGATGTACTGGCTGGGGCTCGGGATGCGCTCGGCCCTGCTGCCGAGCGCGATGGCGGCGGTGGAGATCGGCCACTCGTGGCGCCACCTGGCCACCTTCGGCGTCCTGTCCGCCTGGGCGGTCGCGGGCCTCGTGCTGGCGCCGGTCGTGCTGCGGCGGATGGCGCGCCGCGAGTCCGGCTCAAACGTCGCGGCCCGCCGCGAGAAGGTGCTGCGGGGGACATGAGCAGCGAGACCATTTACAACCGGATCGCGATGCTGCGGGCCGAGCGCGGGATCTCCCGGCGCGAGCTGGCCGACGCCCTCGGCGTGCACTACCAGACGGTCGGCTACCTGGAGCGCGGCGAGTACAGCCCGAGCCTGCACCTTGCCCTGCGGATCGCCGCGCACTTCGAGGTCCCGGTCGAGGTGATCTTCTCCGCCGATCCGTTCCCCCGGCTAGGCACGGCCGCGACCGCCTGACGCCCCTTTCCCGCGGCTGCGGCCGGCGATATCACCCGCTGCGAGTGACGACCGGCTGGGCTGGCCGGGCAGGTAGACGCTCATCCGGAACTTCAGAGAAGGTGCGATGGCAAACAGGATGAGAACTCACATGCCCAGGCCCGTCCGGCTCCATACCGGCCCGCTGGTATTCGGCGCCGAGCTGATCGCCGCCGGCAGCGTGCTGCTGATGGCCGGCTTCGCCGTCGGCGGGATGATGATGATGTCCACGACCCGCCGGTGGATCGGCGACCAGAACATGCCGCCCGGTGAGATCGTCAAGCACCACTGGCGGAAGACCGTCGCCGCGACCACCGCGGGCGCGGCGGCCTGGCAGGACCACACGCCGCCGCGCTAGCGCGTCGCGCGGGCCCGGCCGGACGCGGCGGGCGGCTGCGGGCGGGCGGCTGCCGGCCCGTCCGTCCGCCAAGGTTAAGGTGCAACGTGCCACCGATACCGTCGCGGCCGCCGCTGGCGGAGCAACTGGACCTGATGCCGCATCCCGAAGGCGGATGGTTCAGGGAGACCTGGCGATCCGCGGTCTCCTTCGCCCCGAAGGGATATGACGGACCGCGCAGCGCCGCGACCGCCATCTACTTCGCGCTGCACCAGGGAGAACAGTCCCGCTGGCATCTCGTGCGCTCTGACGAGCTGTGGTTCTGGCACAGCGGCGGCCCGCTGCGCCTGCGGACAGGCGGCTCGGGCCACCAGCCCGCCGCCGGCACCGCGGTCCTGCTCGGCGGCGACCTCGGCGCCGGCCAGCAGCCTCAGGCCCTCGTTCCTGGTGGCGTCTGGCAGTCCGCCGCGCCCGCCGGTCCCGACCCCGTGCTGGTCAGCTGCGTCGTCGCCCCCGGCTTCGACACCGCCGACTTCCGCCTGCTGCCTTAGCGACCCAGGTAGTAATCCTCCCGAAGCCAGCCGGGCGGGTCCAGGTCCAGATGGTCCTGGAGGGCACGCTCGGTGGTGGTGAGCGCCCCTTCTACCCAGCCCTGAATGCCGGAGTACGCCTCGCCGACGATGCAGACGGACGCGTCACCCAGCGGTGTCCTGACCTGTGGCATCATCTGGTTCACCTGGACGCCGGGATTCCAGAAGTTCCAGCCACAGCCACCCGGCTCGGCTCCCCAGCAGGCGTAAGCGCCGCCCTCGGGATCCGGGATGCTGGCTTCCGGGAGGTCATGGAGCAGGGCTAGCTGGGCCTTGGCGTGCCGCAGCATTTCCCGGCTTGCCCCGTGCAGATCTGGTGGCGGCTTAGGGCCACCATCGAGCCCGAGCTGGTGAACGAATTCCGCGAATGGCGATCTCGCGGCACCGCCAGGCAGCGGGTCATCCTGGATGAGCGAACTCCAGAAGGCGACCGCTCCCGCGTCGCTGTAGGAGGCCATCAGCAGGCCGTAGTCCGAGGTCCTGCCGGATTTCCGGTCGGGTGCGAAATAATAGGTCTGGCGGAGGGGCAGGTCGCTCACGGACCGCCCGACCGTGATCCCGAGCCGCTCCCACCAGCGTGTCTTGTAGAACAGGAATAGCTTGAACGCCGGGATCGGCGTGACCGACTGGATGCGGCGCCTGAGCTCGGCGTCGGTGCCGAGGCTGAACGAGTTACTGGGCGCAAGCTGTTCCAGTGCCGTCCGGGGCAGGGCCAGGATCAGCTTCCCAGCCTCGACGGTGCGCTCTTTTTCCCCCGGCCCGTTCAGCCCCAGGACCCAGCCGCTGTCCCGGCGCTCGAACCTCACCAGCCGGGTATCCAGGCAGACTTCGCACCCGGCAGCTTTTAGCAGTGCTCGCAGCGTCCTGGGGAGCGAGTCGAAGCCGTACGCGAGAGTCTGGTATCCCGCTTCTCCCGGGCGGCTGTGGTAGATGCGGTCCGGCTGGGCCTCCTCATCAGGCTCGTCTAGAAAGATGCTCTGCAGGGCCTCGGCGGCATTCCAGTTTTCCGCGAGGCTGTAATAGCCGAATCCATCGCGGATGTACTGGTACATCTCGAAATTCCCCGTTTCGGCGAGGAGGTTCCAGAATCCGAGCTTCCACAGCTCCCGGCCGCCCCACGTCAGGCGCGGCTTGATCTCATCCCACTCTTCCCTGTTGCCGGGCAGCCTCCCGCATAGGTGCTTCCTGTTCTCCGGTGCCGTCAGGATCTCGCGCACGGCCTGGGCGAGGAGCTGGCCGGCCGGCCTGCACTGGTGACTGGCCGCCAGCTTGTAGGGCCTGCCGGGATCCGCGATGGTCAGCGGCGTGCTGCGGCCGCGCAGGAGAAGCCGCAGACCCGGCCCTCCACCGGGAAGGGGATAACCTCGCCGCCGAGACCCACCTTTTTGATCAGGTCACACACAAGTCCATGCCGTTCGAGGAATCGCATTCCGCCGAGCTCGGCCCGGATGCCGCCATTCCTGCCCCTCGGCAGCCAGGTCAGCAGGCGGCCGCCGACTCGGCCGCTCGCCTCGTAGATGCCCACCGTCGGGGGCGGCTTGCCCGCGTCCGGCTGCCGGTCGCAGACAAGTCGCCAGGCGGCGTACAGGCCGGAGACCCCGGCGCCGACGATCGCATACTCAACGGAGTCTGAAGTGGCAGAACTGCCTTGGCCAGCGGGCATGGTCGGTCTCCTCGGTGGCAAGTGCGGGCCTGCCACAGGCATGATCCCTTTCCCTAGCTGTTAACGCACAGTAGTAGCTCTGGAGCCGTGCGTGACTGCGCCACACCGCGGCCGGGACGGGCCATCGTGGACCCGGCCCGGCCGCGGTGGTCGTGGCGGTGGTCAGGTCATGGCCGGTCGCCGTGGTAGGTGAACGTGCAGCCCGCCGGGCTGTCGATGAACGGCAGGTACCTGGCGCAGCCGGCGATGGTGAAGCCGTGCGGCCTGACCGTCGCCCGGACGGCCGGGCCGGTCTTCAGCAGCAGCGTCATGGCGCCCGCCTGGGGCCTGCCCGCCGTGTACGCGCTGAGCAGTCCGGTGCGCGCGTCCTGGTAGATGAAGCTGACCGAGCCGGCGATGGTCGACCGGCCGGCCTGGCGCACCGAGATCACGTAGTGCGGCTCGCCGTCCGGCCCGTCAACGTAGAGCCCGGTCTCCGGCAGTCCCGGCGCGAGCGCGCCGGTGGGCCGGGGCGGCGGCACGACGGGGCGGGCCGGCCGAAGCGCGCTCGGCCCGGCGGTCGTAGCGGCCGGGCTGGGGCTGTCCGGCTGGGCGGCCGGGCTGTCCGGCCTCGCCGACGAGCCGCTCACCGGGCCGGCACCGCGCACCGTAGTCACGCTGGCACCCGGTCCGGCCGCCTGCGCGGCCCCCGGACCGGGTGCCGGGGACGGCGCCGCGCCGCAGGCCGTGGTGAGCAGGCCGACTGCCAGTCCGGTGAGACAGAGCCCGGTGAGGCAGAGCCCGGTGAGCCCCAGCCCGGCGCGGCCGGGCGGGCGGGTCCTGGTCATCAGCAGTCCGCCTTGAAGTCACCGGTCCCCCACGGGGTGTCCCCCACCGCCTCGGCGAGATCGACGCACTGGGTGCTGTCGCTGGACGACGGGCTGTCCAGGACGTTCAGGATCACCTGGTAGTGGCCGTTGAGCAACGTCTGCGCGTTGGCGGTGACGCCCCAGTACCAGCAGGTCTGGCCGTCGGCGTTGGCGAAGATCTGCACGCCGACGCTGTTCCACGAGGTGCTGCCCGGCTCGGGCTGCGTGGTGTTGATCGGGTTGCCGGCCGGGCCGCCGGAGTTCGCCCACGGGGCGGTGTCCGCCGGCTGGCCCGGGCAGCCCGCGCCGCCGCCCTCGGCCCGCTCCCAGGTCTCGAAGGCGTACTCGTTGGCGGCGGTGACGGGCGCGCCGATCCCAGAGTAGCCGAAGATCGCGTCGGCGAACGTCTGCGGGGTGCAGCTGTTGTCCGGCGTGCAACTGGTGGCGGGCGGCGCGACGTAGGTGGCGTTGATGCCGCCCTGGAGGCCGCCGCCGAGGTTCTGCCAGGTGCCCCACCCGCCGGACGGCGTGTAGGTGTCCTGGTAGACGTTGTTGTTCGTGCCCAGCGCGAACGCGTGATACGAGCCGTCGGTGGAGTCGTAGGCGACGCCGGGTGCTCCGGTCAGGTTCACGCCGTCGTTGCTCAGGTTCTGCCAGCCGGTCCAGGACCCGCCCCAGGTGTCCTGGTACAGGTTGCCGGTCGTGGACACGCTGAACACGTGGAACGTGCCGTTCACGAACACGGCGGACACCCCGCCCGCCAGGCCGCCGCCCAGGTTCTGCCAGGTCCCCCACCCGCCGGACGGCGTGTAAGTGTCCTGGTAGACATTGTTATTCGTGCCCAGCGCGAACGCGTGATACGAGCCATCGGACGGGTCGTAGTCGATCGCCGGCGAGCCGGTGAGGGCTACCCCGTCGTTGCTCAGGTTCTGCCAGCCGGTCCACGAGCCGCCCCAGGTGTCCTGGTACAAGTTGCCCGTCGTGCTGACGCTGAAGACGTGGAACGTGCCGTTCACGAACACGGCGGACACCCCGCCCGCCAGGCCGCCGCCCAGGTTCTGCCAGGTCCCCCACCCGCCGGACGGCGTGTAAGTGTCCTGGTAGACATTGTTATTCGTGCTCACCGCGAACGCATGGTACGAGCCGTCCGAGGAGTCATAGGCGATGCCGGGCGCGCCGGTCAGGCTGACGCCGTCGTTGGTCAGGTCCTGCCAGCCGGTCCAGGAGCCGCCCCAGGTGTCCTGGTACAGGTTTCCGGTCGTGGACACCCCGAACACATGAAACGAGCCAGGGCTGGACGCCGCCAGCGCCTGCCCCGATGCCGCTCCGGGCACTACCGCCGCACTGGCCGCCGCCAGCACGGCAGTACCCGCGAGCAGCCGTCGCCGCCATCCCATTGCCACCATCTCCATTCCGCGCGGAAAACCCCGGCCGAGCATCGGGCCAGGGCAGATTCGGCCCGCACGCTATGACCCGAGGCACCGGGCGCACAACGGACCGTTCAACCAATCACCATGAACACCTGAACGGCCCGCGAGATTAAACGGCGGTGCGCGGCGCAGCTCCGTTCCGGATGAATTCCGGGCCGGCGTATCTACGCGATCATGGAAATGCCCGCCCCGGCGCGGGAGAGCGCGGGGCGGGCATTCCCGCTCCAGGGCGAGGCCCCTTAGTCGGGCACGTTGCCGTTGTAGGTGAAGGTGCAGTCACCCGCCTTCGCGGCCCTGCGCAGCACCGATGCGCAGCTGGCCAGGATGAGATGGCCATCCCGGTAGCTGCCGGCGACCATCGCGCCCGCCGCGGCCGTGCCCGCGCCGAACCGCATGGTGATCCGCCCGTCGCGGGAGACCGTGCCGGTGTACTGGCCCACGAACGTGGCCCCGCCCGGGTACAGGTAGTTGACCGCGCCCTTGATGACGCCGGGACCGGTCCTGGCCACGGACAGCACGTAGTGCGGGGCTGTTTCCCGCGCGTCTACGTAGATGCCCCACTTGGGTGTCGTGGTGCCGCCCCGGCCGCCAGCGTGCGCGGTCGTCGCCGGGCTCGCGGCAGGCTGCCTCTTGCTGTTATCAGGCTGGGCTGCCCGGAGCACTCGCTTGCCCGGGGTCGCGCCGGGGGTCTGGGCGGCCGGGTGCGCCGCCGTCCTGGCCACGGGCGCGGCCGGCGGCTGGGCGGGCCGGCCGGCCGTCACCGTGGCCGGGCCGCCGCCGAAGCCAGCCGCGACGGCCGCCACGGCCGCGCCCGCGGCTGCCAGGCTGAGCGCGGCCGTGATCGTGGCGCGCCTGCTCATGGCGATACGGCTCATGGCGACACGTACCCGCTGATGCCGTCGGAGCCGGTCGCCGTGGTCTGGTCCGTGCCCGCCTTGACCCCGTCGTCGCCGCTGCTAAGCCCGAAGTCGCCGTTGACCACGTTCGGGCCGGCGTCGCCCGCCGTGTAGCTGGTGACGATGGCGACGTGATCGGCGGAGGTCCCGGCGGAGTTCAGGCCGTAGATGACGGCGTCACCTGGTTGCGGGGTGTAGCCGGAGCCCGCGGCGTGCCAGGTGCCGTTGGCGGCGCCCCACTGGTAGAAGCTGGCCGCGGCGGCATCGATGTCGCCGGAGCCGAAGCCGTAGGTGAAGGACACGCCCGCGGTCCGCCACACCCAGGCGGCGAAGTCCGCGCACCACTCCTCCGACCTGGTCCCCGAGCCGCAGCCTGAGGTGCTCCCGACGCCCCAGTAGTTGCTGTACTTGTTGCAGTAGGTGTCCGCCGGGTTGTCGGTGTAGCCGACCTGGGACTCGGCGGTGCTGACGATCGCGGAGGTGACGGAGGACGCGCCGACGTAGGCGACATTGATGCCGCCCTGAAGGCCGCCGCCGAGGTTCTGCCAGGTGCCCCACCCGCCGGACGGCGTGTAGGTGTCCTGGTACATGTTGTTGTTCGTGCCCAGCGCGAACGCATGGTAGGAGCCGTCGGTGGAGTCGTAGGCGACGCCCGGTGCTCCGGTCAGGTTCACGCCGTCGTTGCTCAGGTTCTGCCAGCCGGTCCAGGACCCGCCCCAGGTGTCCTGGTAGAGGTTCCCGGTGGGGCTGACGCTGAAGACGTGGAAGGTGCCGTTCACGAACGCCGCCGACACGCCGCCGGCCAGGCCGCCGCCGAGGTTCTGCCAGGTGCCCCATCCGCCGGACGGCGTGTAAGTGTCCTGGTAGACGTTGTTGTTCGTGCCGACCGCGAACGCGTGATACGAGCCATCCGAGGGGTCATAGGCGATGCCGGGCGACCCGGTGAGGTTCACGCCGTCGTTGCCGAGGTTCTGCCAGCCGGTCCACGAGCCGCCCCAGGTGTCCTGGTACAGGTTCCCGGTCGTGCTGACGCTGAAGACGTGGAACGTGCCGTTCACGTAGACCGCCGACACACCGCCCTGCAGGCCGCCGCCCAGGTTCTGCCAGGTGCCCCAGCCGCCGGACGGCGTGTAAGTGTCCTGGTAGACGTTGTTATTCGTGCCCAGCGCGAACGCATGGTACGAGCCGTCGGAAGGGTCATAGGCAATGCCCGGCGCGCCCGTCAGGTCCACGCCGTCGTTCGTCAGGTCCTGCCAGCCGGTCCAGGAGCCGCCCCAGGTGTCCTGGTACAGGTTGCCCGTCGTGCTCACGCTGAACACGTGGAACGTGCCCGTGTCCGAGGCCGCCAGCGCCCGCCCAGAGACCGCTCCGGGCGCCACCGCCGCGCAGGCCGCCGCCAGCACGGCAGCGCCCGCGAGCAGTCGTCGCCGCCATCCCATTGCCACCAACTCCATTCGCATCAGGAAACCCGGCCGAATACCACGCCGGGCAGATTCGGGCGGCACGCTATTACCGCGCTGAGCGCGCGGACAAGGAGCTGTTCAAACACCTGTCGTGAACGGCTGAACAACTGCTTGCGCGCCTGCCGGGGGCACCAGGGAGAATGAATGACAAATAGTCGAAGAAAAGAAGTCGCGGCGTAGCGGCACCAGCAGGCGGCGGCTTAGTCGCGGCCGAGGCGCTCTTCCAGGCCGTTCGCGGCGGCCTGCCATTCATCCGCGCACTGCCGCGCGAGCCGCGCGACGAGATACAGGCAGTGCTCGGGCACACCGCTGACGAGTTCGTCGAGCCCGGCTGGCCCCGCGGCCCGCGCCGCGAGCCAGGTCAGCAGTCCCCGGCCGCGCTCGGTCAGCCGCAGGGACGGGTCCCTGCGCAGGTCCCGCAGCAGCGTGCCGCGGTCTCGCGCCGCGTGCCCGCCGGGTCGCGGCTGCCGGGCGGATCCGACCGGGTCCTCGCCGCGCAGCACGCGCTGGCGCACGTCCCTGACCGTGCCCGGCGAGATCCCCGCCATCCTGGCGATCACCCGGAGCGAGGCGTCGGGGTGCCGCCTGATCGCGCTCGCCGCCAGCCGCCGCCGCCGCGCGATGTCGACGGGGCGCGCCCGGCCGTCGCGCCCGACCCGGCTCCCGGCCAGGCCAGCGCCCGCCAGGCCGGCGCCGCCCTGTTTCCGGCCTGAGAGGTCCTGGCCGGCCGGGCACCGGCGCCTGATCATGCCGACGGTGGCCGGCGCCAGGCCCGTTACCTCGGCGATCCACCGGTCCGACCGCCAGGGCAGCAGCGCGACGATCCGCTCGCCCGCCGCGACGCGGTCGGCCAGGGTGAGCGGCAGGCCGTGACCGGTGTTGGCCCGCACCGCCGCGACCAGCGCGTCGGCGTCCTCGCCGTCGAAGAACACCGCGTCGATGGTCGGCCGCCCGAGCAGCCGCGCCGCCCGCAGCCGGTGCATGCCGTCGATTACCCGCATGGTGCCGCGCTGCACGAGAATCGGCGGCAGCGGCGCCTGGACCTGGGCGATGAGCTGGATATGCTGCGCGTCCTCGCCGGTCAGGCGGGGTGAGTGCCCGCCGCGCAGCGAGCCGACCGGCAGCGCGTGCACCGCGCGCGGGCACCCGGCGGCATCCGCCCGCTCGCCGGGGTGCCCCGGAGCCCAGCCCGTCATCTGTCTCCCTAGCCGAGGCGCAGTTGCGGATCAGACTCTCTCCGGTGCCGTCCGACTTTCGTCGGAGCGGCGGCGGAGCCTGCTCGCGGGCCGCCGGCCTCGCGCGTTGATTCCCTTGTCCGCCTCGTGGTTGAGTGCGGTAGGGGCGGGACAATTTGTCGCCTACCAGGGAACGCGCATGTTGGGTCGCATGCTGGGACCGCTGGAGGTCCGCGCAGACGGAGCCTGGACCGGGATCGGCGCGCCGAAATGGCGGGCCCTGCTCGCGGTGCTGCTGCTGCAGCCTGGGCAGGTTGTCTCCACCGAGCAGCTCACCGACGAGCTGTGGGGCGCCAGTCCTCCGCCGGGCGCGCGCAAGCTGGTCAGCGGCTACGTCGCGCGACTACGGCGGCTGATCGGCGATCCGGGCGGCCTGGTGCTGGTCACCCAGGCACCCGGTTACCGGCTGATCGCGGACCGCGCCTGCCTGGACGTGTCGCGGTTCGAGCGGCTGATCGCCGCGGCCCGCGACGCCCTCGACCGGGCCGACGCTCAGCGGGCGGCGGACCTGATCGCGGACGCGCTGGCCCTGTGGCGGGGGCCGGCGCTGGCCGACGTGCCGCGCGGGCCGCTGGTCGCCGCGGCGGCCGCCCGGCTGGATGAGCTGCGGCTTGACGCCCTGGAACTGCGGGCGGCGGCGGCGATCGGCTGCGGCCGCGCGCCGGAGCTGGTGGCCGAGCTGCGCCAGCTCACGACGGCGTACCCGCTGCGGGAGCGGTTCTGGCACGAGCTGATGCGTGCCCTGGAGCAAGGCGGCCGCCCCGCCGAGGCGCTGGAGGTCTACGAGCAGGCCAGGAAGCTACTGGCCGAGGAGCTAGGCGCCGATCCCGGGCCCGCGCTGCGGCGGCTGCACCGCCGGCTGCTGGCCGGCGGCCTGCCGGCCGCCGATAGCGCCGCCGCCCCCCATGTCCCCGCCGTCCCGCATGCCCCCGCCGCGCCGCGCGCTCCTGCAGCGCCCGCCGTGGTCCGCCAGCTGCCGGCCGCGACCGCGCACTTCGCGGGGCGGGCCGCGGAGCTGGGCACGCTCACCCGGCTGCTGGACCAGGCCGTCACGCAGCGGCCGGGGACGGTGGTGATCTCCGCGATCGACGGGATGCCCGGGGTCGGGAAGACCGCCCTGGCGGTCCGGGCCGGACACCTGATGGCGGACCGCTTCCCCGACCGGCAGCTCTTCGTGGACCTGCACGGCCACACGCCGGGACAGCGGCCCGCCGATCCCGCCGACGTGCTGGCCGCCCTGCTGGCGGCCGACGGGGTTGATCCCCGGTCGCTGCCGGCCGACCTCGACGACCGGGCCGCGATGTGGCGGGACCGGCTGGCCGGCCAGCGGGCCCTGCTGATCCTCGATAACGCGGCGGGCAGCGCCCAGGTCGCGCCGCTGCTGCCGGGCACGGCCGGGTGCCTGGTGCTGGTCACCAGCCGCCGGTTCCTCGGCGACCTGCCGGCCGCGCTGGAGATGCCGCTTGATGTCCTGCCGCCCGACAAGGCGGTGGCGATGTTCACCTGCCTGGCACCGCGCGCCGCCGGCGACGGCGGCCAGGTGGCCGGCCTGGTGGCCCTGTGCGGTCACCTGCCCCTGGCTATCTCGCTGCTGGCCAGGCTGTTCGCGCGGCACCAGTCCTGGAGCATGGCCGACCTGATCGCCGAGACCAGGGCGCGGCTGCTGACCGTCGCCGCCGAGAACCGCACGGTCGCCGCCGCCTTCGAGGCGTCCTACCAGGACCTGGACGCCGGGCGGCAGCGCTTCTTCCGCTTCCTGGGCCTGCATCCCGGTCCGGACATCGAGGCCAGCGCGGCCGCCGCGCTGGCCGGCCTGACGCCCGGCGAGGCCGCCGCGCACCTCGACGCGCTCAACGCCGACCGGCTGCTGGAGGAGCCGGCGCCGCGCCGGTACCGGATGCACGACCTGATCCGCCAGTACGCCAGGAGCCTGGCCGTCGGCGAGTCCTCCGGTGCGCGCGAGCGGGCCATCGCGCGGCTGCTCGGCTACTACCAGCGCACCGCGCTGGCCGCCGACGCTCACCTGGCCCGCCGCACGCGCCCGCCAGCCGCCGGGCCTGACGACCCAGGCGCGCCTGCCGCCGGGGCCGCCCCGCGCGGCCGGGCGGAGGCCCGTGCCTGGCTCGCGAGCGAGCGCGCGAACCTGGTGGCCTGCATCGACCTGGCCCTGACGCGCGAGGACCAGGCCAGTGTCGTCGGGCTGGCCGCCGGGATCGCGGGGTACCTGCGAAGCGCTGGCCCCTGGCCGCAGGCGATCGGGCTGCACACCGCCGCCGTCAGGGCCGCCGCGCAGCTAGGCGACCGGCCCGGCCAGGCGAGCGCCCTGCTCGACCTGGGCGACGTGCTCTACATGACCAGCGACGGCCAGGGTGCCGTGCGAACGCTAGAGCAGGCCAGGGACATCTATCGCGGCATCGGTGACCGGCTCGGCGAGGCGCACGCCCTCTACAGCCTGGGAGTCGTCAGGCAGTCACGGGAAGAAGGCCTGGCCGGCGCCGCCGACCTGCTGGAGCAGGCGCTAGGCCGGTACCGCGCCATCGGCGACCTGCTGGGCGAGGCCAGCGCCCTGTGCGCCCTGGGCGCCGTGCGGCGGCTGGCCGGTGACTACCCGGCCGCGACCGGCCCGCTGGAGCAGGCCCTGGCCATCCTCCGCGACATCGGCAACCCGGTGGCCGAGGCCAGCGCGCTCCGCGCCCTGGGCGCCGTGCGCCAGCTCACCGGCGACTACCCGGCCGCCGCCGCCCTGATGGAGCAGGCGCTGGCCATCTCCCGCGGCGATGATGACCGGCTCGGCGAGGCCTACGCCCTGCTGGGCCTCGGGGCCGTCCGGCAGCTGACCGCCGACTACCCCGGCGCGACCCGCGCGCTGGAACAGGCCCTCGGTATCTACCGCGGCATCGGCAGCCGGCTTGGCGAGGCTTACGCCTGCCAGTACCTCGGCGACACGCGCTGGGGAACCGGGGACTATCCCGGCGCGATCGGGCTGCTGGAACAGGGCCTGGACATCAGCCGCCGGGTCGGCGACCGGCTCGGCGAGGGCTACATCCTGGTCAGCCTGGGGCGGGTGCGGCGGACCGTCAGCGACACTCGCGATGCGATCGGCGTGCTCGACCGGGCCCTCGGCATCTTCCAGGACATCGGTGACCAGGGCGGCGAGACGGAAGCGCTCAACGAGGCCGGCAGGGCGCGCCTGGCCCAGGCCGACCCGCTGGAGGCCCGCGCCTGCCATCAGCGGGCCCTCAAGCTCGCCCGCGCGAGCGGTGCCCGGCTGGAGGAGGCGCGCGCGCTTGAGGGCATCGGCAAGTGCCGGGCGCGGCTGCGCGACGCCGGCGCTGGCACCGGCGCGCTGCGCCAGGCACTGGAGATCTACCAGCGGCTCGGTGCCGCGGACGCGGCCGGTCTGGCCGCGGAGCTGCTGGCAGCCCCGCCAGAAGCGCGTGGCTGCGCACGCCAGATGTAGTACCACATTGGTACCATGCGGTGATGGCGATGAATCTGCGACTGGACGACGAAGACAGCGTTCTGCTGAGGGCTCTCGCGGAGGCGGAGCACGTCTCGCTCCACGAGGCCGCGCTGCGCGCCATCCGCCGTAGCGCGCGCGAGCTCGCGCACACCGACCGAGTGCGCGAGGCTACCGGCGAGATGCTCGACCGCTGGGGCGATGTCCTGGACCGGCTCGGCCGCGCGTGAGCAATCCGGCCCAGGCCACCGAATACCTGAGCCTGGAAGACCTGCTGGACATGGTCAGCGCGCTTGGCGCAGGTCCCGTCCGTGATCTTGGCCTGCTCGACTCCGCATGCCACCGGCCGCAGGCCAGCTTCTTCGGCCAGGAGGCGTATCCGGCGCTCGCGGCCAAGGCCGCCGCGCTCATGCACTCCCTGGCCGGCCATCATGCTCTTGTCGACGGCAACAAGCGCCTGGCCCTGCTGGCCACGCTGGTGTTCCTGCGGATCAATGGCTATGTCCTTGACCTGACCGGCGACGAAGCCTTCGACCTCACCATGGCCGTGGCCGCGGGTCAGCTAGATGCGGAAGGAATCCGCAAGCGACTTCCGCTCGCGCCTGCACCTGCCTGACCTTCCGTGGCCAGCGGACCAGGCCGGGCATTGTTTCCCGCTTTTACGCGCCATTCTGCACGGAACCGGGATGTTATGCGATGATTTGCGCACGCACGTCAGCTGCGCACGCCCGGCGGGTGGTGCCCGGCCAGGGGGGACAGTGATGCGACGGCATCTGACCAGGATCTTCGTGGCGGTCGCTAGCGGGGCCGGGCTGCTGCTAGCCGGCGCGGGAGCGGCGGCGGCGAGCCCGGCGGCGGCCTTTCAGGCCACGCCGGCGCACAGCGGCTGGGGAAAGGCGCTCAAGATTCCCGGCAGCGGGAAGCTAGGGGGCGGCGGCGACGCCGCGGGGAACTCCGTCTCCTGCACATCGGCAGGGAACTGCGTCGCCGGCGGCTTCTACATCGACGCCAAGGGGCACGACCAGGTGTTCCTGGTCGCGCAGAGCAAGGGCCGCTGGGGCAAGGCGTTCGAGATCCCCGGCACCGCGTCGCTGAACGCCGGCGGCGACGCTGACCTCGCGACGGTGTCCTGCCCGTCGGCCGGCGACTGCGCCGCCACCGGCTCGTATGAGGCCAGCTCGGGCGCGCTGGAAATCTTCGTGGTGTCGGAGCACCGGGGCCACTGGAGCAAGGCCGCGGAGGTTCGCGGCTTCGGCGCGCTGAACGCGGGCGGCTACGGCCAGGTGCAGGCGCTGTCCTGCTCGGCGGCGGGCTACTGCACCGTGGGCGGCAGCTACCTGGACAGCTCCGACACCGAGCAGGCGTTCCTCGCAACCGAGCGGGCCGGGAACTGGGCCGCGGCGGCCAGGGTTCCTGGCATCGCCGCCCTGAACTCCGGCGGGCACTCGCAGGTGAC
Source organism: uncultured Actinomycetota bacterium (assembly GCA_963725175.1). GTDB lineage: Bacteria > Actinomycetota > Actinomycetes > Streptosporangiales > Streptosporangiaceae > DASUBV01. The sequence goes on along the minus strand of CAVRXH010000006.1, from coordinate 6,773,709 downwards.
CGAGGTCTCCTGCCGCAAGCCGGGCTACTGCACGGCGGGCGGCAGTACCCAGCGCAGCAGCGCCGTCTTCACCGCGTTCGTGCTCAGCGAGACGAAGGGGCACTGGGGCAAGGCGCAGCGGCTGCCTGGCATGTCCGGCATCAACCACGGCGGGGTGGCCGGCCTCAACGCGCTGTCCTGCGCGTCGGCGGGCAACTGCGCCGCCGGCGGCTCCTACCGGCCCAGCACCGCCAGCCCGCACTCGCAGGCCTGGCTGGCGGTGCAGAAGGGCGGCCACTGGGGCAACGCCTTCGAGGTGGCCGGGAGCCTGAACATCGGCGGCGCCGCGCAGCTCACCGCAGCCTCGTGCCCGGTCTCGGGCGCCTGCGTGGCCGGCGGCCTTTATGAGAACGGCGCAGGGAAGCAGGGCCTGTTCGTGATCAGCCAGCACCGGGGGCACTGGGGCAAGGCCGGGAAGCTGCCAGGCCTGCTGACCCTGAATACGGGTCCCGACGCCCAGTTCTACTCGCTCTCGTGCAGCTCGGCCGGCAACTGCTCGGGCGGCGGCTACTACAACAACGCCTCGTTCCGTGAGCTCGCCTTCGTCATCACCGAGTCGGGCGGGCACTGGGGCAAGGCCGAGCGGCTGCCGGGCATCACCAGCGTGTCGTCCGGCGGCGACTCGGACGTCACCCAGCTGTCCTGCCCGTCGGCGGGCCACTGCGCCGCGACGGGACCCGGCACCGACGGCTCGCACCACGGCATCGCCTTCGTCGTCAGCCGGACCTAGCCCGGGCGGCGCTCGCTAGCCAGGCCGGCACTGGCCTGGCTAGCACTGGCCTGGTTAGCACTGGCCTGGCTAGCACTGGCCAGGCCGGTGCGGGCGCGGGCCTGCTCGCGCCGGTCGCCGCAGCGGATCGCCAGCGCCAGCGCGGCGGCGTGCCGGTCGCGGGCCTGGCCGGCCCGGCGCACGGCGAGCAGCGCCTCGCCCAGGCCATTCAGCGCCTCGGCCTGGCCGGAGTAATTGCCGGCCGCGCGGTGCAGGTCGAGCGACTGCCGGAAACGGCCGATGGCCCGCCGGCCGCGGCCCTGCCGCAGCTCGCAGCTGCCCAGGCAGGCCAGCGCGCTGGCCTGGCACTGCCGGCTGCCGATCTCCCGGCCCAGCCGCAGCGCGTGCCGGAGCTGGGCGCTGGCCCGCGCGTACTGGCCCTGCCGGAGCCGCAGCTCACCGAGGCTGCACAGCACCGTGGCCTCGCCGGACCGCAGGCCGGCGTCCCTGAACAGCGCCAGGGACCGCAGCAGGTACCCGGCCGCCGGCTCGAAACGCGCCTGCCGCAGCTCGATGACCCCGAGATGATGCAGCTCGCGGGCCTTTCCGGTGCGGTCGCCCGATGCCAGGTAGATGGCGAGCGCCTGGCGGTGGCACGCGCCGGACCGCGGGTAGCGGCCCCGGCAGAACTCGGCGATCCCCAGGCCGCCGAGCGCGCGGGCCTCGCCGAGCCGGTCGCCGTCCGCGCGGCACAGGGCCAGGGCCTGCTCCAGGTGGCCGATGGCCCGCGTGAGCCGGCCCTGGGCGGCGTCGGCGGAGCCGAGCATGGTCAGGGCCGCTGCCTCGGCCGCCCGGTCGCCGGCCCGTGCGGCAGCCCGGCGGGCATGCTGGTGGATGGCGGTGGCCTCGGCGAAGCAGCCGACGTCGGGGTACCGGAAGATGGTCGCGGCCAGGCCGATAGCGTGGCCGGGCCAGCCGTGGTCGGCCGCGTGCCCGGCGACCGCGACCAGGGTGGATCGCTGCGCGTCCAGCCAGGCCAGCGCCTCCTCCGGGCTGCCGGCCGGCGCCACCAGGCCGCCGGGCCGCAGCGGCGGCTGGTCGGGGTCGGCGCGGAACAGCGTGCTCGCCGCGACGGCGGCGGTCGCCAGGTAATGATCGAACAGGCGGGTCAGCGCCGCCGCGCGGTCCCGCTCGCTGTCGGTGCTGGCGGCCCGGTCGGCGGCATAGGCACGGAGCAGGTCGTGCATGCCGTGCCGGCCGCTCCCGGCCGGCTGGACCAGGTGCGCGCGGGCCAGCCGGCCCAGCAGCGCGCGGGCCTGCCGGAGCGGGACGCCGGTGAGCGCGGCGGCCGCGTAGGCGTCGAACACCGCGCCGGGGTGCAGGCCCAGCAGCCGGAAGCCGCGCGCGGTCTCCTCGTCCAGGTGCCGCAGCGACCAGGAGAACACGGCCCGGACCGCGGTCAGCCGGTCCCCCGCGGCATCGAGCAGATCCAGGCGGTCACGCTGCGCAGCCAGTTCGGAAGAAATCTCGGCCAGCGGGACCCCCGGCGCGGCGGCGGCCCGCTCGGCGGCCACCCGCAGCGCCAGCGGCAGCCAGCCGCAGTGCCGCGCCAGCTCGGCGGCCGCGGCCGGCTCGGCCGTCACCCGCTCGCCGATGAGCGCCAGGAGCAGCCAGGTCGCCTCCGCCGGCGGCAGCAGGCCCAGGTCCAGCCGGCGGGCGCCGTCCCTGGCCACGAGCCCGGCCAGCGCGTCACGGCTTGTCACCACCGTGACGCACGACGGGCTGCCGGGCAGCAGCGGCCTGACCTGCTCGGCGTCCGCGGCGTTGTCGATGACGATCAGCACCCGCCGGCCCGCCAGCAGGCTCCGGTACCGCGCCGCGCGGTCGGCGGTCCCGGCCGGGATGTCGCGCTCGGCCACGCCCAGGCTGCGCAGGAACCCGGCCAGGGCGCCGGCGGCAGGAACCGGCGGGCCGGGGTCGTAGCCGCGCAGGTTCACGTGCAGCTGGCCGTCGGGGAACCGGTCCGCCACCTGATGCGCCCACTGCGTCGCCAGCGCCGTCTTGCCCACCCCGCCCATCCCCGCGATCGCCGAGATCACCAGGGTTCCCGGCGGCCCCGCGGTGGCCTGTTCCAGCATCGCGGTCAGCTCCGCCAGCTCGGCCGCCCGGCCCGCGAACTGCGGCACCGAGGCCGGCAGCTCGCGCGGCACCAGGCGTCCCTGCCCGGCGCCATCCGGCCGGGCCGCGCGACGAGCCGCCGGAGCCGCGGCCGGGACTGCCCCGAGGATCTGCCGGTGCAGGTCGCGCAGCTCGGCGCCCGGCTCCACGCCCAGCTCATCGATCAGCACTCGCCGCGCGTGCTGGTAGGCGGCCAGCGCCTCGGCCGGCCCGGCCCGGTACAGGGCCAGCATCAGCAGGGCGCGCAGGTGCTCGCGCAGCGGATGCGCCGCGACCAGCCGCTCCAGCGGGGCGATGACCGGCCAGGACTGGCCCAGGCGCAGCTCCGCGTCGATCTCCAGCTCCGCCGCCTGCAGCCGCAGCCCGGCCAGCCGCGGCACCTCGCCCAGCGCCAGCGCCGGCGACTCGATGTCGGCCAGCGGCTCGCCCAGGCACAGCGCCAGCGCCGCCCGTGCCTGCCCGGCCGCCGCCGCCCACGAACCGCTGGCCGACGCCGCGCGCGCGCCGTCGAGCAGGGCCTCGAAACTCGCCACGTCCAGCTCGCCAGGCCCGGTCAGGATCGCGTACCCGGGCGGCCGGGTGACGATCCGGCCCTGCCCGGCCTCCCCCAGTGCCTGGCGCAGCCGCTTCACGTAGTTCCGGATGGTCACCGGTGCCGACGGCGGCGGCGCGTGCCCCCACAGCGCCTCAGCGATCTCGCCCGCCGACACCACCCGGCCGGCGTTCAGCAGCAGCACCGCGAGCAGCGCCCGCTGCCGGCCGCGCGGCACCGGAACGACGGTCCCGTCCCGGCGCACCAGCAACGGCCCGAGCAGGCAGAACTCCAGCTTCGGCGTCATGCGACCTCCGCCCGGCGTGGTACCACCGCCAGCGCTACATGTTCGCTACCAGACTGCTACTCCCAGCAGGAAGATTTACCACCCATGACAGGCATAAGGTCACTCAGTTTTCCGCATCTGCTGCCGATGGCCGCCGCCGCGATGGCGCTCGCCCTGGCGCCCGCCGCCGCGTCCGCCCCGGCCGCCCCGGCCGCCTCGGCCGCCCCGGCCGCGCCGGGCTCGGCCGGGCAGTACACCACGATCGACGTGCCGGGCGCGGCCGGCACCATCGCCGTCGGCGTCAACGACGCGGGCGTGGTGTCGGGGTTCTCCTTCGGCGCCGACGGCACCGAGCACGGGTTCCTCGACCAGGACGGCAGGTTCACCACGATCGACGTGCCCGGCGCCGCGGACACCCTGGTGACCGTCATCAACGACCGCGGCGTCGTGCCCGGCTACTACCTCGACGGCAACGGCGCCGCGCACGGCTTCATCGACCGGGACGGCCGGGGCGGCCGGATCGCCGCGGTGAACGTCCCCGGCGCCGGCCAGGCATCGGGGCAGGGCACGTTCCTGGCGAACATGAACGACCGCGGGGTCATCGCCGGCTTCTACATCGACTCCGGTGGCGTCCAGCACGGATTCATCAGCCGGAACGGGCGGTTCACCATCATCAACGACCCGCACGCTGGCACCGGACCGGGGCAGGGCACCAGCGTCGGATACGTCAATGATGCTGGCCAGGTAACCGGGAGCTACACCGAGAGCAACGGCGACACCGTCGCCTTCGCCGGGTTCCCGGCAGGCTCGCCACCGTCAGCGATCCCGCCGCGCCGCCCTTCAGCACACTCACCGCGGCGATCAGCGATAACGGGACCGTGGTCGGCGAGTGGGTCGACGCCAGCGGGCTGTTCCACGGGTTCACCGAGCGGCACGGGGTGTTCACCCCCGTCACGGACCCGGCCGGCGCCGAGGGCACCAACGTCGAGGGCATCAGCAACCGCGGCGCCATTGTCGGCTTCTACACCGACGCCGGCGCGGTGAACCACGGGTTCGAGCTGGCCCCTGCCCGCTAGCGGTCTCCCGGGTCGGCTGACCACGATCCCGAAGCCGGCTTCCTAGCTATTACATTGGATCTCGGAGAAGTTAAAGAACCCCGACGTCGTGCCCCAGGAATACGGCTGGCCGGAACACGGTATGGAAAGGCCGCCGATCTCGGTGGTGCGCTGCACCGTGGAGTAATAGGTGTAGAGGCAGCTGTAACCCGCCTTGCAGATCGGGATGGCATTGGCGGGCGAAGTGGCGAACAGCGGCACCAGGCCAGCGGCCGCCAGCGCGGCTACCACTAACATGCGGCGGATCATGGCATCTCCTTTTTCTTGATCAAACAGCTTTTCTTGATCACGCAGCGGGGCGGCAATCGCAGCCGCCCCGCTGTCCTAAAAGGTATCCCGTGATTCCGCAGCGGAGAAGAGCGCGGCCCTCGGCCCTGGCCGGTCGCTGAGCTAGGGGCGAGTCGCGGTCAGGCGCCGCAGCGCTGCGGCCCCTGGCGGCCGTGCACTCCGGCATCGCCGATGAGCACGCAGGCCAGTGCCTTGGCTAGCGCCCAGCCGAGAGCGCGGCGCTGGGTCGCCGCGTCGGCAGCGATCAGGTCAGCGGTGATCTCCGTTTCGGTGGCCGTCACCGCCGTAATTATTGGTCACGTTGCCGTGAATATCCTGGCGGTTGATGAAGTTCCCCTGGACTACGCCGACGCTTATGGCCTGGCCAGCCGACTCGGCCGGATCCCGTGCGGGCCTGGCGGCCTGGGGATCTGCTGCCGGGCGCGCCGCGCTAATCCCGGGCGGAGCCGAATATCCAGGTACGGTCACCCAGCCGACCTCTCCGGAAGCGCCAAGCGGGACAGAAAGATAGCTTGCGGTGTCTACCAGGCGGCGAGCGTGAACTATTACGTCCTGGAACACCTCGTCTGAGACTATGGCCGCCAGGCGGGCTCCCGGCGCCGCGGCCAGCGTGTCATGGAGAAGCTCAGCGTCGGCCAGCCGACAGGCGAAACCGACAGCCGGGCTGGCGTGCTGCTGCCGGCCAAGGAGAACCTGGCCGGCGTGAACAGCCACCCGCAGGCGCACTGGCCCGTGGCCGGGCTCCCGGAACCGGTCTCGCAGCCGGGCGTCCAGTGCCTTGATAAGCGGCCCGGCAAGCTGACCGAGCGACGTGTAGGACGGGATTTGCATGACGAGATTTCCGTTCAGCTCGGCGCTCTGCCAGCCGCCCTGCGCCAGGCCGCAGTCGTTCGCCGCGGAAGAAACGAGGCTGTGCACGGCCTCCCGCAAGGCCGGTGGCATCGGTTCCGCGGGCCGGTCATCGATACCGAGCGCCAGGATGGCGAACTGAGCTGACTGCACGACCCTCGCGCCCTCTCCCGGCTCCCGCATCGTCATGCTGTGCGGCTGGTCTTCCGCGCAGAACTCAGGGACGGCAGGACGCCGCGCCTCATTCTGCTCGCTCTTCAGCTCTTTTATGGCCTCAGCGTAGCGGCGCGCTCGCATCGCGGATTTCTCGTCGGCGCCCATGGCACGGGCAACCCTCAATGCGGCTTCAGGACTCGGCGATCTGTGACCGTGCAGGATGTCAGAGACATAGCCTGGCTGGTATCTCGCCCGGCGAGCGATCTCGCTTACACCCCTGCCACTCCGGTCTTTCAGCAGCTTGAGCAGGTCGACGAGGTCCCGCTGCGGACCGGGCGGAAATTGCGGCTCGGGCCGCCTGGATCGTGTCATTGCCGCGCGCCCTTCGGAAGCAGTCCTATTGTTATCTATCAGGCCAGGGCCGGGTCATGGATTCCGCTGGCGAGCCCGTACCACGAGCGTGCGCCGGCCCCGCCGCCGCCCTGGCGGCCGACGTCAGTCCGGCCGGCCGCTGGCAGAGTCCTCGGCTGCCGCCGGGAAGTCCGTACCGCCGCCGTGACGGTCGTGACAGCGGCCGCCAGCTCGCGCAGCGTCGAGTGTGGCTGAGCGCCGGGGTAAACGCGCAGCACTGGCTGATCCACGCTCGTGATGACGACAGAACGCCCGAGACTGACCCCGCGCAGCGAGTGGCGGACGTGCGAGGCGGTCGCGCGGACTGCCACCACGCCCGGCTCATGGCGCTTCGGATCGGTCAGCACGGCAAGCCCGTCCCGGCGTAGCGCGCCGGACAGGCGGGCGGCGGCACGGCGCAGCACCGCGACCTCTCCTGCGTGCGCTTGCACGACGTATGCGCCTAGCAGGGCCACTGCCGGGGCCACGCACATCATGACCTGATCCGTATGCGGCCTGGAAACGCCGTCCAGGAGCTGCCGGACCGGGTGCTGCGTTAGCGCTACCGCCGCCGTGAAGAGGCTCGGCGTGCGCGTAACCAGGCAGCCCAGTTCACCAGCGCTGAGTGACCTGCCGGCCTTGAAGGAGAACACGCACATGTCCGCTGCGCTGCCGACTGGCGCGCCATCGGGGTAGCGTGCGGCCCACGCGCTGGCCGCGTCCTCGATTACGGTCAGGCCAGGCCGCGCCGCGCGCAGCGCGGGCACGTCACAGGTGAGGCCGTGCAGGTGAACGGCCAGCACGGCCGCTAGGCCCGCGGTTAGCCGCCGGTCGCGGCACAGCAGCGCGGTGTCCACCATGCCGGTCGTCTCGCTGACCGGCATGGGCCTGGTGCGGATGCCAAGCGCCCGGATCGCCGCCGTCGGCATGTCGTCCGGCGCCAGCGCCGGCACGCCGATGGTCGCGCCGGGCCGACGCCGGCGGCGCGCAGCGCGGCAACGAGCCCGGTGGCCGAGCTGGGTAAGGCCAATGCCCTGGCGTCCGGTGCGACGCGGGAGCCGACGAGGTCCTCAAAGGCCGCGATGACCCCTCCGCCGGTGAAAGAGGAACTGACGCGCCAGGTTCGCTGCTGCTCCCACCACCGGCACGCCGCGTCTAGCTCCCACAGCAGGTCCCGGTCGGCGATGTCAGCCCGGTGAGCGGCGTCGGCCGGCATCACGGCCGCCCGCACGTCCATGCCGGCCGGCTCCGCCAGGATCCCCTGTCGGCATGCGCCTGAGTGATAGTCATCGTTCCCTGCCTTCCGGAATGGTTGCCTACATGCTGGCCCACGAGCGGACGGGATAGCCGTTCTCGCTCGCGATCGGGTTCCAGAGCCGCAGGAAGCTCAGCTTGGCCGTGCCCGCGGCGCCCGAGGCCGCGAACCCGGCCCTATAGGCGGCGGTCTGCGGAGCCGGGGCCGTGCAGCCCTGCTCCATCTCCTGCGCCCATGTCAGGAAGTCCTTATCTGCCCCCAGAGAAATGCGCAGGGCCGCGAGCAGCTCGGACTTCAGCGTCACACCGCTCGGCAGCGCGCTGGTGGCCAGCGAGGATGCGGTGCCGATCTGGGCCTGCCGAGCGGTGACGGCCTCCTGGATCTGCGCGGCGGCCGCAGGCATGCTGGTGCAGGACCCGACATCGTCGATCGCGTCCTGAACTTCGCGCCGGGTCGCTCCGTTGCTGGCGAGAAAGTCATTGAGCTGGGCGGCCTGCTCGGCACCCGATCCCCCGCTGCCGGAAACCGGGCCCGCTGATGACGCGGCCACTGCGCTGCCGGGGTCGGCGGTGCCGGACTGCGCCGCGGCCGGCGTGAGCGTCCGCAGTCCGGCATGCACAGCAGCGATCGCGACAACGCTCAGGACGAGCCCTGCCACTATCACTGCGGCGGCGATGACCAGGCCGCGTCGTGCTGGCGGGGCCGGATGACCAGCCGGGCCTGGGGAGGAGCCGGGGGCAGCACGATCGGATACCTGCGGGACGGGGACAGCGATCCTGACAGGGATCGGCGCCGGGGACGTGGCAGTGGCGGCCGCGGTGGCCGCCACTGCGCATGCGGTGATGGCGGCGCTGAGCGGACCGGCCCAGCTTGCCGGGGCCGGCCGGGCCTCGGGAGACGCGCTCTGGCTGCCGGAAGCCAGACGGCCAAGCTCCGGGGATACCGCTGCCAGAGCCGCGGGGCTGGTAGCTGACTGGTCGCGGGCGAACATCCGGATGGCCAGGAGACCGAACTTATAGGCGTCCGTGGCGACGGTGGCGCGCGACTCGCCGGGCGGGACCTCCCAGTCCGGGGTGTCGACTGGTTCCAGGACGCTGCGCTCCCGCAGCCGGATGGTGTCGCAGTCGATGATGAAGCACCCCGCGGGCCTGAGGGTGAACAGCATGTTCTTGGGGGACACGTCGCCGATGACCGCGCCGAGAGAATGCAGCCGCGACATGGTCGCGGCGATGCTGGCCAGCAGTTCGAGCCGGTCCTGGTCGCTTACGTTCAGCCCGGCACGGGAGACGTATTCGTCCGGATTCAGCAGGAAGGCGACGTCCGCGAGTTTCCGCTGCACGCCCTGGGTGCGGGTACGGAACCCGAAGTAGTACGGCGCGGGGACAGTACGCATCAGGAAACCGCAGGTACTGCCGTTGTCCTCGGCGATCATTGTCGGCCATGCCGTGTTGCCGGCCAGCCAGCCGGGGCCCGGCGGCGGCAGTTCCCTGGCGAAGGCGATCATGGCCTCCAGGGCATCGGAGTCAAGGGACGCGCGAGCCTCCGGTGAGTAGTGCTTCAGCGCCGCGGGGTGATCGCTGATCCGCAGGCCGCTGACAGCCGTCACCCGCCCCTGGCCACCGGCCCCCAGCTCGTCGGCGAGGCCGAGATAGGAGATGTCAATCCGCGGAACGGACCCGGATTGCATGACCGTCACACCACGTCAATGGCAAGGCAGAATCCGTCGGGCGGCTCAACGACGAGTTGCGGCGACGCGGAGTTCAGTGACTGCCCGGACTGGACGACGCTGGAGGTGAGCGCGGTGAAGAACCGCGCGATAGACACGCCGATATCTGCTCCCGTGACGGAGACGAACGCGAACGCCTCCTGGGTAGCGACCTGCCGGATGGTCTGCTTCTGAATCTGGCTTCCCACTCCGCAGGCGATGATGTTGGGGGCGGCGGGCGTGCTGGTCCTGTTGGTGAGCAGCTGATGCGGCCTGAGCCAGCCGCCGTTGTCAGGCTGCCCGTCGCTCAGGAAGAAGACAGCGGGACGGTGGATGAGGTAGCCATCACGCTTGAGCGCGCTCACATCGGCCGGGATCCTGGATAGCAGGTCCTGGAATGCCGCCTGGTAATTGGTAGACCCGCCGGTGTTCAGCTGCGGGAGTGCTCCGGTGGTCCGCAAGTCACTCAAGGGCAGCCGGACCGCCACGGAGCTGGCAAACCCAATGACGCACAGCCGCACCTTCGCAGCGATCATGGGCTCGGCCGCCAGCGTCTCGCACAGCGATTCCAGCCCGGCGTTAAGCTCCTGAACGTAATAGCCCATCGATCCTGACTCATCAGCCAGGACATAGACGGGCAGCAAGTGTCCTCGGTTGTCGGCCATGCCACTGTCCTCCTTACTCTCGCGCGGTGTAGTGACCGCTGCTGCTCGCGCGGTTGCCGCTCAGCACGGGGAATCCTGCGCGCTGACAACCCGCACGATCTGATATCGCCCGCCGGAACTGTGCACCTGGTAGGTGATATCCCAGGCAGTGCAGGTGGCGTCGCGATCGTCCGCAGGCCCGTAGCCGGGGTCCTGATGACTGCGGAAGGTGACCTCCGCCTGCCCGGGAGCCGGGTCTCCCGCGGGCAGCAGGTTCTCCAGGACGATGTCGGAATCGGTCGTGGTGGCCAGGCCGCGCGCGAATCCTTGTTCAAACGTGGACGACTGGTCCGCTGTGTCGGGGGCGAAGACCGACAGCGCCTCGTAATAGCGGTGGTGGTTAATGCCGGAGAAGTAAGTGGTGAGCATGTCTGCGATAGCGGCGGACGCCGTGACGGCCGACGCTGAAGAGGCGGTGCTGACCAGGCCAGCGGCCGGCGTGCTGCTGGCCGGGGTGCTGCTGGCCGGCGGGCTGCTGGCCGGCGGGCTGGTTCCGGGCACGCTGGCCGAGGCCGAGGCCGGCTGCTGGCCTGCCACCCCGGCGCTGCCCTGAGCTGCCGGACCGGGCGCCGGGGCAGCGGGCGCGGCGCCATGGTGAGCGGCGATAGCGATGATGAGGGCGACAGCGGCACCCAGTCCGGCAAGAGCCCAGATGCCGGCGCGCCGGCGGCCCGGCAGGCGCGCCGGCGGCTGAGAATGCGGTGCGGCGGCGGCGGCCGCGGCCGGGTCGTGGATGTCCGGGATCGGGATAGAGATCCGTGTCGCTGTCGCCGTCGCCATGCTCCTGGCGGCGCGCAGCGGAGAAAGCCAGTCCCCAGCGGCAGGCCGGGTCCCTGGGTCGCTGGTCAGGCTGGCTTCCGCCAGGCTGCCGAGCTGAGGGGAGATCGCGGCGAGGGCGGCGGGGTCGGTTGAGGACTGGTCACGGGCGAAGAGGCGGACTGCCAGGAGTCCCAGCTTGTAGGCGTCAGCAGCGGCGGTGGCGGGAGCCTCGCCAGCCGGGATTTCCCAGTCAGGTGTCTGAATCTGAGGCAGGGCGCTGCTGCCGCGGACGTGCATGGCGTCGCAGTCGATGAAGAAGCAGGCGGCTGACGGGGCAAGACCGAACAGAAGATTCTTGGGCGACAGGTCTCCGACGATGACGTTCAGCGCATGCAGTCGTGCCAGTGCCGTGGCGACGCTCGCCAGCAGGTCAATCCGGGCACGGTCGGTGACCTGCAGGCCGGACCGGATGAGGTAGGCGTCGGGATTGAGCAGGAACGCCAGGTCGGCGAGCTTCCGGATGCTGCCCCTGGTCTGCGTCTGGAACCCGAAGTAGCAGGAGTCTGGTACAGCGCGCATCAAGAAGCCGCAGGCCAATCCGCTGTCTTCGACCAGCACCGCCGGCCAGGCCGCTTTCTGGCGCAGCCAGGTGCTGTCGTCAGGGCTGAGCTCGCGGGGAAAGGCGATGGCAGCCTCCAGCGCGTCAGCATCGAGCGTGGCGGCGGCAGCGGGCGAGTAGCTCTTCAGCACGGCGGGCTGGCCGTCGGCTTGCAGCCCGGCGACCGTCGTGACCGTTCCCTGTCCTCCCCGGCCCAGTTCGGTGCCGAGGGACAGGCTGCTGATGTCGATGCGAGGGATGGACACCGTCACCGGGCCTCCCCCCGCCCGGTGGCTCGCGGCCATACGGCGATCAGCGTGCGGTCGTCGTCGAAGGTCTCCCGGGAGAAGTCCAGCAGGTGGGCCAGCGCGCGGGCGGGCGGCGGAGTGGCGAGGTGATGGGCGAACAGCTGCCCGACCCGGCCGTCGCCGTCACCGAGCGGGTCGCCGAACCCGTCGGTGCCGACGAGCAGGACCGCGCCGGGCGGCAGCGTGATCTGAGCAGGCTGAAGTGCGGCGGGTATCCTCGGCAGCGCCGTGACCGCAGAGGATATTACCTGCTGGGACGGATCGATCTTCGGCAGGCCGATTGCGTGGTACTGATCCTGGTACAGCACCCACGTCCCGGAGTCACCGATCTGGATGACCGTGGCGCGCACGTGCTCGCCGTCCCTGACGACGTATCCGGCCGTCAGGGTGGTGGCCACCAGTTTCTCGGCGACCCCGGTGTCGGGGCGTCCGGCCCGGTCCGTGAGCCAGGCGGCCCGCCTCATCAGCGCGTCCGCTGCCTCGTGCGCCAGGGTGTTCCAGTCAGGCTGGTCACCGCTGTCAAGCTGCCGTCGCAGCGTGCCAACGGCGCTCCGGCAGGCCACGCTCGCGCCCAGGTGGGACTGCGAGGCGCTAGAGACGCCGTCGGCCACCGCGAACAGCACCGCGCCGGATGGCTGGTGGAATGCGACCTCCGCATCGTCCTGGCGGGGCATGCCGTGATAGCGATGCGAGTAGCCGCGGACGGAGGCGAGCCGGACCGTGGCCGGCCCGGCCGACCATCCGTCAAAGATGGTGTCGGGCCGGTAGGGGACGGTAGCCGCGGGGCAGGGCTCGAAGTCGAGTGTCGGGTCGCCGACGATGACCGGTTCCCAGCGGTCATCGCCACTCGCGGGCACCACCTCTTGCTCCGCGGTCTGGACAGCACCGGGCGCCGCGGCGCCCGTTCCTGACGGCTGCTGACGACCGCGCCCGCGGCGCTCATGGCGTGCCATGGTCAGTCGCCCTCGCCGGCCCGGCGGAATCCCGCTGGCCCGCTTATCTCGGACGGCGCGCTGCCGCTGAGGTAGGCATGGCACAGGCTGACGATGCTGGCCTGGATGAACTCCAGGTAGGACCGGATGGCCTCATGAGCGGGCACGCTGGGGGTCGCGGCCCAGCAGAACTGGGACGGGCTCGCCATCCGGCTGACCGTCACTGGGTCGGCTGCGGCGATTCCGCAGGCGATGATGTTCGGGGCATAGGGGAATGCCTGGCGGTCGGTGAGCTGCTGGTGCGCTGCCTCCCAGCCCGGGCTGGGCTCAGCACCGCTGAGCAGGTAGACGGTCGGCCGGCCGGGGATCAGGTTTTGCGATTTGAGCAGGCCGACGTCTTCCGGAATCCGGGTACGCAGGTAATCGAGGGCCGACGGCAGTCCGGTTCCGTCGCGGTGCGACAGCGCGGGCACGATGCTGTCCGGCCCGACCGCGGTCAGCGGCAGCCGGACATCTATCTCATTTCCGTACCCGATCACTGCCAGGCGGACCGCGGACATGATGTCGGCGTCTCCGGCCAGATGCGCCGGCAGGACCCGCATGCCCTCGTTCAGTGCCGTGAAGTAGCCGTCGTCAGCAACCGACTCGTCAATGATCATGTACACTGGGATGACCCTGTGCTGCTGCCCCGCGGGAGGATGCGGCCTGGCAGCCGCGTGGCCCGGCAGCGGCTCGTCCCATGACTCCCCTGCCGACGGCAGTTCCGGCGGGCCGGCGGCCGCGATCCCCTGAACCCGTCCCAGCATCTGGGCGCGCAGTCCGTCAACGTCGACGGACTGGATAAGGCCGTTGTCGACCATGTACTTGAACAGTTCCGCGGTCCGCTGATCCCCGATGTCCTCACGGGCGGAAAGGGCCTGCTGATAGCTCATCAGGAGCTGGGTGGCATAGGCGGTGTCCTCGGGGTGCCGGATCAGGTGCTCACGCAGCAGCCCGGCGATGTCCAGGGGACGGCCAGCGGCCGCCCGCAGTTCCTGGTCCTCCCGAGCTAGCCGCGCCCGCTGAGCCAGTGCCGCCAGTTCCGCCTCGTTGAGTGCTCGGGCGACGGCGAGCTGCTGCTCGGCGGGGATGAGGGTGAGGTCCCTGTTCACGACTTCTCGTGACCGCAGGTAGTTCTGGGCGGCGCCATCTGGAAGCAGGCGGATCATGCACCGGTAGATCGTTATTCCCTCCGGCAGGATGACCGGCATCGCGAACCGCGCGTTGATCTGTTCCTCGGCGCCCTGCGCGTCCTGGATGTCATGGCACCGTGTTACCGGGCGGGATATCCCGATGAGGAAGTTGTAGACCACCGCCAGCGCGTCGGTCACATGCCGCCTGACCACTTCCGCGGCGTCGGTCACCTTGAAGCCGACGTCCACCATGGCGTGAAAGAAATACATGTCCCCGCGGGCCGGCAGGGGCGAGCTTTCCAGCCGGGCTACCCGCCGGTGATCGCTAAGGTCGACCTCGTAGCGGGTGCGGTAGGGGGAGCCGATCTGCTGGGACCGGCGCAGCGGCCGCCCGTCGAAGCAGGCCACCTGGCCGAACCCGTCGGAGTACACGACCGCGACGTTGGGCCGGGAGGTCTTCATTTTCGCCAGCAGCCCCCGGTCCACTGGCTCCTCGCTGACGATAAGTGGCACGCTGCCGGTCATGGGACCTCACTCTCCGTGGCCAGGACGGCCTTCAGTTCTGTGCTGGTGATCGAGAGCGGCGTCAGCGAGTCGTCGCGGGCCCACTGCTCCGCGTAGCGCCGCAGGGTGGCCCTGCATCGCGGGCGGTCGCGGGCGATAGCGCGCGCCAGCCGCAGCAGTGCCTCGCGAACCCGCGGGTCCTTCTCGGCGGACAGCGCCCAGAAGGTCAGCACCCTTTCCGCGTTGTCCTGCTCGCGGCCGCTCTCCAGGGTCCGCTGCCACAGATCCGTGACAAGCTGCCGGGCGCCAGGCAGCCTGGTAACCAGGAGCAGCAGCGCGGGCCAGCATGCCTCGCCGTCGCCGCCGGGCGCCCAGGCTTCCAGGCTCAGCGCGAGGATCAGGAACGCCAGTTGCGCTCCGCCCGTCCGCTGACGGTCGGCCATCGCGTCGGCCAGGCCCGACAGGACGATGCTGACCAGGCTGGCTGACGATGACGGTGGCGGGCCGTCCTCGCTGTTGACCTCGGGCGCGAGCAGGTCGGCCAGCGCGTTGGCAACGGCAACCTTTACCTCGAACTCGGTGCTGACAAGGAGCCGGCACAACGCGGCAGTGGCTTCTTGCGGACTGACGAGTCCGCCTACCAGCCCGTAGGCCCGTGCCGCGGTGGCCTGCCCGGCCGGGTCTTCCGGATCGGAATACCAGGCCTCGATCATGAGCCTGGTGCTGTCGTGCAGCCCGGCCTCGCTGGCGACGGCCCGCCGCAGCGCATAGGCGACGGTCTCGCGCCGCGACCGCAGGCCACTGGACGCCCACGGGTCAAGGACCTCAGAGACCAGGTACTGGAACGAGGAGGCAGTGAGCTGGCCCAGAGCCAGGCCCGCCTGGATCCGGACCGGCTCGGAGTCGTCGTCGGCCAGATTCCGCAGCCAGTCCAGCAGAGTGTCGTGGACCTCGTATTCGGCCCAGGCGTGCGCCAGCACGCCAGCCGCGCTGCGGGGGTGGTCGTAGGCCACGACGACGGACTCCACCGGTCCGTAGTCGCCGGGGATGGTGACCGTTAGGGTGCGGGCGCCCAGTGCCTGCAGCCGAGTGCGCCGGCTGACCCGGAACGGGCGCTGCGGCTCCGGGGCACGCTCCTCGGACGAGTTCAGGACCAGCACGTCGTCGGCCTCGAACTTCTGGTAGAGCATCCGGGCTGCCGCCGCGACCGTCTCGTACGGCAGCCCGTCCAGCACCGCCAGCGCCACGGCGAAGCAGCGCGAGCGTGTGTCAGGCAGGCCGCCGAACCAGGTGCTGAACTCATCGTGATCGCGCTGTGACATCCGCGTGCGGATCCGGGGAACGCTGAAATCCCCGGCGCCGTCCCTTGAGGCGCCGTCCTCGTCCGCGATGGCGGCGGCCAGGTAGGCAGCGGACTCGCAGGATCCTCCCCCGGCCAGCGTGTGGGTGATCAGGTCCTTGACGTCCGCGCGGTCCAGCACCAGGGCGGCGCGTTCCTCGCCCAGCAAGTAGGCGAGCCGGCTGGCGGTGATGTCCGGCCGGGCCGGCCGCTCCTGCATGTCGACGGTGTAGCCGTGCAGGCCATGATCGGGCAGTGTCATCTCCGAGCTGACGGTCAGCACGAGGCAGGCGCCGCAGGCGTCCAGGGTCTGCTGGAGCTCCATCAGCATCGCGGCACGGAGCCGGGAGAACCCGGCTGGCTGGTCTGCCAGGTAACCGGCGCCCGGCACCGGGCCGCCGTCCTCGGCCAGGATCTCGGGCAGGTCCGCCGGGTCGGCTGCGGTCGGCAGCAGGAAGACCTGCCGCGGCGGGCCTTGCAGCAGCCGGATAGCCGCGGCCTGCCGCCCCCAGCCCGCCTGCCCGCGCAGGATGACGACCGTCCGCCGGGCAGCCTCCGCGCGAATGTCATCCCAGCCAGGCGGGGAGACGAACGACCGCAGCACAGGATCGGCCAGCTCGTGCGGCAGCGGCACCGGCCGCATCCGGCGGCGCCGGCCGCCGAGGAAGACATTCTGGACGCCAACGGCGTCTCCCTCTACGGTTCCGATGCCGATCCGGTCCGCGTCCCGCAGGAACCCGTAGCGGCGTGAGCCCTGACCGGGCTTCCCGGTCGCCGCCCCCGCGTCTGTCCGCTCGTCCTCGGCGGAAGAATCTGCCTGCTGCCCGGCAGCGTCCTCGGCGCCTGCGCCATCCGCGGCTGCCGCGGCGGGCCTGGCGCCGGCCTCGGGACCCGATCCGCTGGCCGGGCCGGGACCCTGCGCTGGGCTGGCGGCGGGTGCGGCCGCCGCGCCGGGAGCAGCGGCCCCGGCAGGCGACGTCATCGCTCACCCCAGCGGCAGGCTGCGCCGCCCCGCACGGGCAGCACCGGAATCCGTGACTGGCTTATTGCCCTCCGACGGAGAGAATGACGCCATAGAACAGCTCTGGCGGAACACATTCTGATGCGCGTTACCGCGTGCAGGCGCGTCAAAGTGACTCCCCCCGCAGCATGCTCGGCACGCATGCTGCCGCGCTTACCCCTCCAGCCCGGAAAAGCATCCCCTCATTCCGGGAATTATCCACGTCAGCGTACCTCCGGGTGCCGTGATTGCAATCCCGTGAAATGACATTTCCTGTGCGGGAAGTGCTCCTATATGACCAAGGCTTCGTCGGTTTTCTGCTACTAGATACCAGAATGGCCGAGGGGCGCGGTGGCCGGATTGCGATGGCACATACCGGCCGGGAGGGCGACGGCATCAAGATCACCTGCGGTTACCGAGAACGAGGCTGATACTGAGTAACGATGACCGAGCGGTTATGCTCAGCGGGACCGGGCAGCAGGATTCCCCCTGGTCCCTGGTCATTGCGATAGCCCGCGAAGCGCCAGCCCACGCCGCGCGTGATGATCTGCACCGGGCCAGCACCCAGGCGGACAAGAATGGCCTTAACCGCCTCAGCGCGCGCACGGGACAAGCCAATGCAGCTGACGAGAGTTCCCCAGTGCGCGGTAGTGCCCGTCAGCTCGACTACGGCGCCGCGATCGGCGATCAGGAACTGGGCGATGGGCCGCAGCGCCGCTACCGCTGCGGCCCGGTCACGCAGCACGGCGACGTTCGGCTCAAAGCCAACCGGGCCGCTGTCGGGGAATCGGTAGCTGGGGTCGTTCTGGCTCCACTGGGGCTCCGCGGGCACCGGCACCAGGGAGACCTGAGGCACATGGCGCGGCGCGGGAATGCCGATACGAGGCGTCTGGCTGACCTGGACCGTGCCGCCGCCCGCCCGCACGATGGCGGTCCAGATCGCGGTCAGGTTCGCCCGCTGGGCGATGCTCAGCGGCTGCTGCGGCGCGGCCGTATCCCCGATGCCGGCCAGCACAAGACGCATGCCGCTCAGGTCAGGCAGCTCGTGCTGCGCCCGGAGGAAGCGCACGATGTCGCCGGGCTGGGCACCGAGCGTGCCGGGCTGCCGGAAGTCAAGCGGGCCAGTCTCCTGCAGGCCCGAGTCCTCCAGGTAGATGGTTCCGCCTCGCGAGCAGTCGCCCCGGACGGCGCGGCTCGCGACGTCCAGGGCGTCGAGGACGTCGGCGTGCGGGCTCGTGGCCCTGGTGCGTGCCACGGCGGCTGTCAGCGTGGCAAGGAAGTTCTGCCGGGCCTGCTCCAGCGCCGCATGATTGACACCGGGATCGCTGAATGCGGCCATCCGGGACAGCCGGGGCGTTCCGTCGAGGCTCACCAGGCCGATCGGGTCACCCTGGTCGATTGCCCGGCGCGCGGCGGCAGCCATGGACGGGGTCAGTTGCGGCGCCGGGCTGTTCATCCGCCCGGACACGACGAGGACCAGGACGTGGCAGCTCTCCTGGCTGCCCGCGGACACCACCGACACCGCAGGGGAGCCGCAGGCTGCGAGCAGCCCCGCGGCGACAGTGAGCGGGATGGCCGCCCGGGCTTTCGCGCAACGCATCTTCATGGTCTCCTTGCTTCCTCGGCGGTATCGCAGGTGATGCCGGCGGCCCTGGCCTGGCCAGCGAGCGCCAGGCCGCGCCGGTCCCCGCGCTGGAATGAGGCTGGCCCCTCGCCGGCCCAGCAGCCCATCAGCTCGGAGCGGCGGCCGGCATGCCCCAGGCCAAGCGCGTGCGCGAGCACGTGCCGCAGGGCAGCCAGGCCACGGCAAGCCTCCGCACCGGGCTCCAGGCGGTCGGCGCTGACGGCCGCATAGCCGGCCGCGTAGCCGTGGCCACCGCGCATCAGGGCCCCGCCCTGTCCTGTCTCGCCGGAGCACCAGCCCGGCATTAGGCGCACCGTGGCTCCCGGCAGGTAGCCGACATGAATTTCCGCGGCGGGGACCGCGGCGATATTCAGGCCCGCCGGGACGGGCTCACCGTCAGCCAGCTCCAGGCCGGTAAGCTCCCGAAGCTCGCCGACGACCGCGCTCAGGGCATCCTGCGCGCCTGACCCGGCGAGGCCAGCCAGCCTGACCGTGATGGACGCTTCCGCGGGCCAGGTCACTGGCCTGGTCCCGTGGTGACGGGCGAAGGCATAGTCGATCCCGTGCTGCAGGGGCGGCGGCACTGGCTCCCACCGGGAAGGCGGCCGCGGGCTGGCGGGAAGCGGTCCGCCGACCAGGTGCAGCGCGGGGCGCTGGTACCAGCCCAGCAGGCCGGCCGCCGCCCGGTGAAGCGCAGCGGGCGGCTGGCTTTCTGATCCGGAGCTCATATGACCCTCCCCCTGGTCAGTTCCAGGTCCAGTAGCGGGCGCAGGCTGGGCAGACCTGCCCGTACATGCAGGCTTGGCAGAGCCGCCCGGTGTCGTATCGGCCGCCGCAGGCCGGGCAGGTCAGCAGCGGCCGACCGCAGTGCGGGCAGCCCGGCCGGCTGGTCTCCTGCATGCGGCCCGCACGCGACAGAAAGTGCCATCGGTTCATGCGGCGCCGTAATCCTGATCCGCCGAGCCTGCCGGACGGCTGCTGCGCGACGGCATGTGCGGGGTGGGGCCTGTCTCGGTCAGGGGCGTCTTCGCCGGGTCCGCTAGCATGCCGGCCATCAGGACCCGCGCGTAGTTCGCCGCCTCGGCGCCGAGAGCCTGGCGCTCCGCGATGGCCGCGAGCCTGCGGTGATCCTCACGATCCAGTTCGCCAGCGTGATGGTCTACCGCGGCGCGAGCCCGGTGGAGCGTGGCCCTGGCAACCGCGGCGCGGGCGGCCTGCACCCGGTACTGCTTTGCCAGCCGCACGTGGGCGAAGTGCTCCGGGTTGTACAGCCGCTCCAGCTCGAACATCGTGCATGCGCCGCTGATGAGGTAGATCGCGGCGAAGAACGCCGCGACCAGCGGTGTATGCCGGCCCGCGGATGACCCGCCGTATGTCGTGGTGCCGGCGGATGCCGCGGTGTCCAGCCACCGGACCAGGAACATTGCCAGCCCTAGGCTGAGCCAGACAATCGCGGTGCAGGTCATGGACAGTCGCGACGCGGCGTGGCCCCCGCGCCTGCGGATCGCCATCGCGATGCCCAGGCTGGCCGCGGCTACCAGCGCCATGGACGTCGCCCCGACCGCCATCAGCAGTGCGACGCTCCCGGAGTCGTGCGGCAGCACTAGCTCCAGCGTGTTCCTGAAGGCCAGGGTGTCGGTCAGCGCGCCCGCCGCGATGAGGGCGGCGGTCGCGATCAGCGCGGCACGGCCTCGGCCGGCCAGCAGGTGAGGTGCTGCCCAGCCGTCTCGCGGCTCGGTAGTCCGGCCTGGGGTCTCATGGGCCATCGGGGTCATCTCCCTGCGTCCGGGCCAGTTCCTCAGCGCTGGCCTGGCCGGCCTCGCCACCCAGCCGTCGGCGGCAGGCCAGGTAAGCGGAGCGAATGCGGTCCAGCTCCTCGCCTTCGTACCGCGCGGTGCGCGTGCTCTCGGCCAGCCACTCAGCGGCCTGGCCGCCATGCACGCTGATCACCGCGCAGTGGTCCGCGTAGCTCGCCTCGACCGTCTGGATCCACGCGGCGACCCAGGACTCGATGAGCCGGTCAAGCGCCGTGCCGGTGCCCTCGTCGGAGGCCTTGTCCAGCGACTCGACGACCTGGCGGACGCGCTGCATGACGGTGCCGCGCTCAGGGTCAGGCGGCATATCGAACGGCATGGCGCGCCACCGGTCGATCTCGGGAATGTGCAGGTACCGGCCGCTCGCCGGCCCGCTGCCCCAGGCGGGCCGGTTGTCCTGCCACGTGGGGACGGGGTCGCCGGGTGCCGCGCGGCGGCGGAAGATCCTGGGCAGGCGCATCGTGCCTCCTCATCGTCCGGCGAGCAGGGCCGCCGGCTTCAACCTGCGGGAGTGGAGGGGATCAGGCGGCCAGTGGCGTGACGGTGGCCGATGGCCGGTCGTCCAGCCAGCCGGGAAGCGACGGCAGCGCGAGGTCGAGGCACGGGATCAGGGCCGTTCCGTCCGGGTGCTTATGAACGAGCCGGCGCTTGTAGGTGCCGCATCGCCGCAGTGTGTGCTCGTGCAGTTGCCGGACGCGACAGGCCAGCATGCGCTCCTTGGCCGCGATTTCCTCGCCGAGCTGCGCCTCGTCGGCGCGCAACGCGGCAGCGGCCTGGCGGGCCCGGCGGTCGTCGGCGACGCGCACGCCGCGGGCTGTGTCATGCTCGCGCCGGCGGCGGCTGCGGACCAGGGCCTCATCGGCGTGCTGCTCAACGGCATTGCGTGTGGTGAGAAACGTCTCCGAGGGTGTCTCGGGCATCTCCCCGAGAAACTTGCCCGCCTCGGCGGCTGCCTCATCCGCGGCAGCGGTCCGCGCCTGCAAAGCCTTCAGCCGATGGTGCAGGCTCGCCACGTCGTGCTCGTGGTGACGACGCTCCCCCTCAGCCCGGTCCAGGAAGTGACGACGGCGGATCTCCAGATACGGCGTGATGGCTGCCGATGTCTCATGCGGCAGCGCCGGAATCCCGGCCCTGCCGTCCCGTGCACCGGCCCATCGGTCGGCCAGCCGCGCGAACGGTCCGTAGAAGATCGGCTTGCGCGGCTTAGCATCCCAGGGGGCCTCGGCCCTGTCCTTCATGGTGTGCTCCCACGTCAGGCGGTTTCGGGGCGGGCGACGAGCCCGGCGCCGGAGCGCCGGGCGTCGCCCCCCACTGCTCATCCTGCTGAGCACGGCGCCCGCGCCTAAGACATGTGCGGTGACAGAACAGCCGCGACGAGCCAGCCAGCCCGAACTTGACAGAAACCTGACGCGGGCCGTCCGCAGGCGCTGCTCACCATCAGTCGGTGGTTACGTCGTGGACGGGCACTTCCCGCTCGGCGCGGGCCTGCGCCGATGGGTGGCGGCGGAGTGACGCCTGGACCGCGTGAGCCCGCGTGGGCTCACCCGGGAGCTTGTACAGGCTGCGATGGCACCGTTCGCGCGGATCGCCATCAATGGCCACGGCCCATCCGACCTCACGGAGCCCTTGCACGAGGAGGTCAATGACCGACTGGTCGTCGTGCGCACCGGCCTGATCCGCCAGCAGTTCGGCAGGACCCACCGCGACGACCACGTGCCCGGTGCCGCAGGATGCCTCGATCCCGGTGTAGCGGTCCGGTGCGCCGCCCTCCACCACGGTCACTGTCCAGTTCTCGGCCTGCAGCGTCGTCACCACGGCGGCGGCCACCATGTCCCGCTGCGCCACCGCGACAGCCTCGGCGATCGCGGTAGCCAGCCGCGGCGCTGATGCCGGGCCAGTCTTGATCACCGGCGCGGCCGGCGCATCCGCCAGAAGCGTCCCTGCCGCGAGCAGCGCACTGTACTGGAGGCCGGTAAGCCTGCCGCCAGCGGCGAGCGCATCCGCTCCCAGCCGCAGCAGGTCGGCGTCGCACGCCATGACCGCCTGCGCATGGCTCATCCCGGCAAGCGGCCTGCCGCGAACACGGATGCGAGCGCCGCGGGTCACAAGCCGCCCCGCTCAGCGCTCTCGATCCGATGCACCGCATCTGTGCTAATCGGCCTCATCTCATGGCACTCCGTCTACTATCAAGTAGCTCAGGGCTGGTTTGAGGACCAGCACAGGCCGGGGGGTCTTTCCTGATCATGTCCGCGCGGGCAGTTCGGAGTAAGGCTCATGTAGCGACAGACGGTCCGATAGATGACATCTCTCTTCGGAAATGCCAGTTAGATGACAGAAGCAGCGGACAGTGCCTCGACGCAGATCGATCAGGTCGTGGCAGAACTCAAGACTCTTCGCAAGGGCCGCGGCATGCAGGCCGCTACCCTCAGGATCGGCCGGAATTTAGAGCAGCTTGCCGACGGAGACGCGGCCATCCGGCGAGACCGGCTGGCGGCTCAGCTGAACGGCTGCGCCGCGCAGCTTCCGGCCGAGCTTTCCCTGGCGGTGACGGCCAGCCTCGGCCTGCGCGGGCAGACCATGAACATGCCCCACTTCCGCGACCGGGTGGAGTGGCTCGCCGAGCAGATAGGGCGTGACTCCCGGACGGCCCTGCGCCGCATTGACGCCGCCCACGCCCGGCTGGCGGAAGTGATAACCGGAGAACTGCGCCAGCGCAGCAACCAGGCCGTCACCGACGCCAGCGGCTGGTACCTGGTTCACCTGCAGGCGCTGCTGCGCCTGGACACCCCGACCCCGCAATCACAGGAGATTCGCCGCATCGCGGCCACCAGGTCCGGGCTGAGCGAGGTCCGCGCCTGGGGACATGTACCGCGTGTACCTGGCCAGTCGCCGCCCCGCGTCTCTACTGACGTCGATTACGGCGGACGCCTGGTGCCACGGGAACGGCCCAGTTCTGACAACCAGCCTGGCAGCCGTTTCGAGTTCTTCGTCCAGCTCCCGCGGCCTCTGGAGGCCGGCGAGGAACACGAGTTCGCGCTGACCACCCGCCTGGATCCTGGCGCGCCGATGCGCTCGCATTACCTTGTCGTGCCCGAGTGCCGCTGTGATGCGCTTGACCTGAGAGTCCGCTTCGGCGCGGATAGGCGACCGGACTGGGTGCGCCGGGTGGAAGGCGAGACACACAGGTTCTACGATCCTCCCCGGCAAACCAGCAGCGTCATTGAGCCGGATGCCGCAGGGGAGGTCCGCCTGACGTTCAGCAACCTCACCATGTACCTGGGCTACGGCGCTCAATGGCAGCCGCGACGCCCGGCGGGATTGTGTGGTCCGGAGGGGGGAGGACCGGATGGTCCTCCCCCCTCCGGGATCTAGGGGTTAAGGGCCGGGCGGCCGTCTGCGGGATTGGACCCGGTCGCCGGGCGGCCGCCTGGTTAGGCTGAGGGTTCCAGCCTGTGCTGGTCTGGGCCTGGTAGCGGGCGGAGCGTCAAGCGTCCGGCCTGCTGGTCCCCCGTTACCGGGCCCGCCAGAAGCAGATCAGCACCACCACGACGAAGTGGATGCTCACCAGCAGCACGATAGGTGCGCCGTTGATCTCCATAAAGCTGCTCACCGTCCTCTCCCTGCCCCCGGCCCGCGGTAACGGCGAAACTCCCGCGGATCGAGCCGGCAGTCGGCCTCGGCGGCCGTGCTGCCATTCCAGGGTTTTTCCGGCCGACGGCTTTCGCGCGCGAACAACAGCGAAAGAAGACCAGCTCTCACCTGCGCAAGCACCACCACCCGCCGCTATTCACCAGCGAAATCGGAGAACCTGGAGAACGGCCGGCAGGATCTCACCAGACCAGGCGTGATCGGCGCTCGCCGTGCTTCAGGCGTCCCGGCGGATGAGCAGCCAGGCGCTCGCTGCCAGCAGCGCCGCCGGGTAGACCGCGACGATGCCCAGCTCCAGCCACGGAGACCAGCCGAACCCCGCGACCGGCCTGACCGCCGCCAGCGAGTTGCCCGCGATCAGCTCCGGCAGGAACGGCCCGGCGCCGCGATTCACCGCCCCGATCATCACCGGCGCCACGAACAGCCCGCCGACCAGCGTCGCGACGGCCGCCGCGCTGTGCCGGATGAGCGCGCCGAGGCCCAGGCCCATCAGGCCCGCGAGGGCCAGGTACCCGCCCGGCATGAGCACGGCCCGCAGCACGGCGGGTGTTCCCAGCGACGGATGCGGCACCCCGGCGCGCAGCGCCGCCGTCCCGAGCAGGAACGCCGCCAGCATCGTCGCCTCGCCGGCCACCAGGAACAGCGTTCCGGTGACGACGGCCTTGGCCAGCAGCACGAGGGGCCGCCGGGGCACCACGGCGAAGGTCGTCCGCACCATCCCCGAGGAGTACTCGCCGGTCATGGCCAGCACGCCGAGGACGCCGGTGATGACCTGCGCGAGGATGACCCCGGCCAGCACGTTGCTGGTGGGATCGCCGGTCGCGCCGCGGGTGTTGAGGCCGGTCACTACGCCCATCGCGATGGTTCCCGCCATCCCCCCGCCGAGCGTCCACCAGAAGGACCGCAGGGTCCGCAGCTTGATCCATTCCATCCGGGCGGCCTGCCGGAACGTGTAGCCGTCGCTCACCGGTTGCTCCCCTCGGGGTACTGGACTGTCTGGGTCAGCGCGAGGAACCCGTCTTCCAGCGAGCCGCGGCCGTGCGCCGCCAGGTCCGCGACGGTCGTGTCCGCCAGGCGCCGGCCGTCGCCGATGACGATCAGCCGGCTGGCGGTCAGCGCTATCTCGGCGATGAGGTGGCTGGATACGAAGACCGTCCGGCCCTGCGCGGCCAGCGACCTGATCAGCGCGCGCATCCAGTGCACGCCGGCCGGGTCCAGGCCGTTGAGCGGCTCGTCCAGCAGGAGCACGGCCGGGTCGCCCAGCAGCGCGGCGGCCAGGCTCAGCCGCTGCGCCATGCCCAGCGAGTACCGGCCCGCCCGCTGGCCGGCCGCGTCCGCCAGGCCGACCTCGCCGAGGATCTGCTCGACGCGGCCGCGCGGGATCGCACTGGCCGCGGCGAGCGCGAGCAGGTGGGCGCGGCCCGAGCGGCCGGGGTGAAACCCGCGCGCGTCCAGGGCCGCGCCCACCGTGCGCAGCGGCCAGCGCAGCGACCGGTAGGGCACGCCGCCGACGAGCGCCGACCCGGCGTCGGCCGCGTCGAGGCCCATGACGAGCCGCATGGTGGTGGACTTGCCGGCGCCGTTCGCGCCGAGGAACCCGGTCACCGTGCCCGGCAGGACATCGAAGCTCAGGTCATCGACGGCGGTCCGGCCGCCGTATCTCTTGGTGAGACCGCGTGTGGTGATCATGCTGCGACGCTACGAGCGGCGGGCCTGGTGCCACATCGCCACACGGAGCCAACCGCGCGGCTCGCTATCATACCGGGGTATTAGCCCGCCGGCGGGATGCCGCCGGCCGGCGCGCCGCCTACCCTCGGCAGGGTGCGGACAGCCGGGTTCGGGAACCGCCAGAGCGGTGGCGGCGTGCTGACGCTTGCCTTCGTCCTGGCCGGCCGCGATGATCCGCCGCAGTGGCGCTCCCCCGCCAGGCGGCGGCTGGCCTACGCGGCGGCCTGGGGCTGCTGGGCGCTGCTGGCCGCGTCCGCCGTCGCGGCGGTCACCCTGGTGGGACGGCGCAACGGAAGCGGCCCTGGCGGGGCGCGTGACGTGGGCTGGGTCGCGGTCGAGCTGGCGGTCTGCGCCGCGGTCCCGGTGGCGGCCAGGCATGCGATGCTCGGCTGGCGGATCGCCTACCTCGGCGTCCTGATCACCCCGCTGATCCCTGGCCAGAGCCGGGCGGACGGCGGCCTGTACGTCGTGCTGGCGATCACCTTCGTCGTGGCGGGCCTGCGCTACGGGGCGGCGGCGCTGTCCTGGATGGCCGCGCTCACCCTGATACCCGTCTGGCTGTGGACCGGCCCGCCGTGGATCTACCCGGCCCGGGTCACCGCCGGGCTGGCGTTCCTCACCGCCGCCCTCTACGCCGCCGGGCGGCACGACCGGCTGGCGCTCGCCGCGCAGACCAGGGAGGCGGGCCGGCAGGCCGAGGAAGCCCGCGAGCATCGCGAGCGCAGCGCGGCCCTGGCCGAGCGGGCCCGGATCGCGCGGGAGATGCACGACGTCGTCGCGCACCACATGTCGATGATCGCCGTGCAGGCCGAGACCGCCCCCTACCGGCTCCCCGGCCTGCCCGGCAGCGCGCAGGCGGAGTTCGCCGCGCTGAGCCAGTCGGCTCGCGCGGCCCTGGCCGACATGCGCCGACTGCTCGGCGTGCTGCGCAGCACCGACGAGCCGGAGCTGCTGCCGCAGCCGGGCCTAGCCGACCTGCCAGCCCTCATCGACAGCGCCCGGCGAGCCGGGGCCAGGGTTAGCCTGGACCTGCCGCCGGCCGGCCGCGAGCTGCCGCCCGTCGTCGCGCTGGCGGTGTACCGGATCGCGCAGGAGTCGGTGTCCAACGCCGGCCGGCACGCTCCCGGCGCCGTCATCACGGTCCTGGTGAGAGAGGAGCCCAGGTGCGTTCGGGTGCGGATCGAGAACGGGCCCGCGCCAGCGCCCGCCGCGGCGACGCCGGGCACCGTTTCGGCCCCCGGTCACGGCCTGGCCGGGATGCGGGAGCGGGTCGTGCTGCTCGGCGGCCGCCTGGAGGCCGGACCGAGGCCGGACGGCGGGTTCACGGTGTGCGCCGAGCTGCCGGCGGGTGACCCGTGATCCGCTGCCTCATCGCCGATGATCAGGCCATGGTGCGGGAGGGATTCGGCGCCCTGCTCGCGGCCCAGGACGGGATCACCGTCACCGGGCTGGCCGCGGACGGCGCGCAGGCCGTGCGGCTGGCCCGCGAGACCGCGCCCGACGTCGTCCTGATGGACGTGCGGATGCCCGTGCTGGACGGGCTGGCCGCGACCCGCGAGCTGGCCCGCGCCGCGGCCGGGCCGCGGGTGCTCATCCTGACCACCTTCGACCTCGACGAGTACGTGTACGAGGCGCTGCGGGCCGGCGCGAGCGGTTTCCTGCTCAAGGACGCGCCGGGCGCCGAGCTGGTGCACGCCGTGCGGGTGGTCGCGGCCGGCGAGGCGCTGCTCGCCCCTTCGGTCACCCGGCGGCTGATCGCGGACTTCACCCGCCAGCGATCCGGGGGCCAGGCGGCGGATTCACCTCAGGCGCGGCGGCTCGCGGACCTGACCCCGCGCGAGGCCGAGGTGCTCACGCTCATCGCCCGCGGCATGTCCAATGCCGAGATCAGCACGGCCCTGTTCATCGCCGGGCAGACCGCCAAGACCCATGTCGGCCGCATCCTGATGAAGCTGGCCCTGCGGGACCGGGCACAGGCCGTGGTGTTCGCCTACGAATCCGGGCTGGTCACGCCCGGCGAGTAGGCACCGGGCGGAAGCGGCCGGCGGCC
Organism: uncultured Actinomycetota bacterium; assembly: GCA_963725175.1. Lineage (GTDB taxonomy): Bacteria > Actinomycetota > Actinomycetes > Streptosporangiales > Streptosporangiaceae > DASUBV01. The sequence continues at coordinate 6,746,027 of CAVRXH010000006.1, read as the reverse complement.
AGCGGGTTCTCGCGAGAGCATAGTGGTGCCAGACACCCCACATCAGGGAGGCCGTCATGCCGGGAACGTTCACGGGCCTGCCCACGCCGCTGATCGCCGACGCGTGCCTGCGCTGTCACGTCCCGCTGCGGGCCGCCGATCCGGGAATCCGGCCGGTCGTCACCGGCCAGCAGGTCGCCGGGCGGGTCCTGCCGGTGCGGCACTACGGCAGCGTGGACGTGTTCCTTGAGGCATTCGTCGCGGCCCAGGCCGGTGACGTGCTGGTCATCGACAACGGAGGCCGCCGGGACGAGGCCTGCGTCGGCGACCTGGCGGCGCTGGAGGCCAGGTCCGCCGGGGTGACGGGCCTGGTCGTGTGGGGCCTGCACCGCGATACTCCGGAGCTCGCCGAGATCGGCCTGCCGGTCTTCAGCTACGGCAGCTACCCGGCCGGCCCGGTGCGGCTGGATGAGCGGGAGCCCGAGGCGCTGGCCACCGCGCGATTCGGGCCGCACCTGGTCAGCACCGGGGACATCGTCTTCGCCGATGACGACGGCGCGGTGTTCGTGGCCGCCGAGCACGCCGGGCAGGTGCTGGACACCGCGCGGCAGATCTGGCGGACCGAGCGCGATCAGGCCCGCTCGATCAGGGCGGGACGGACGCTGCGCCAGCAGACCGCGTTCGATGACTACCTGGCCCGGCGCGCCGCCGACCCGTCCTACACCTTCCGGCAGCACCTGCGCCACGTCGGCGGAGCCATCGAGGAATAGGGCTCGGCTCCATCGGCCGGCGTAGCCGGGCGCGCCCGGAGAGCGCTACGGGCCCGCGAGTTCCTTGATGACGGTGACGGTGGTGCACTGCCTGGTGAAGCCCATGCGCTCATACAGGCCGAGCGCCCCGGTCGGTGACTCGGCGTCCACTTGCAAGGTGGCGAGGTCGCAGCCGTCGGCGCGGGCGGCGGCCAGCGAGCGGCCGGTCAGCGCGGAGGCGATCCCGCGGCCGCGTGCCGCCCTGGTCACGCCGAGGGTGGCGATGTAGCACTCGCGGCGCCCGGTTGCCTGGCGGAAGGCGTCGTACTCGAAGGCCACGAGCACGCCGGCCGGCTGACCGTGCAGGTAGGCGAGGAAGCTGAAGGCCGGGCGGAATGCGCTGCTGCCGACCCCGTGCTGCCAGCTCTGCACGGTCCGCTCAGTCGAGCCCCAGTGGTCGCGGAACGCCTCGTTCCTGACCTGGCGTGCGGCCTCCGACAGATCGGCCGCGTACGCCGCGATCCGCGTGCCCTCGGGCAGCCGCCGGCCGGGGACCGCCGCTGTCAGGTCCAGGCTCATGGAATGGAACCAGCGGGCCTGCCGGTAGCTGGCGCCGGCGAACAGCGACATCGCGTCGTCCTGGCCCGCCTGATAATGAGCGACCAGCACGAGCTGACCGCCCGCGCGACGGTCGCGATGCAGCACCGGCGCGACCTGCTCGGCCCAGGCCAGCAGCCGCGTCCCGAGCCCCTGGCCGCGCTGGCCGGGATGCACGCCGCCCAGCAGGTGCATCTCGTGACGGCCGCCGGCGACCGCGCTGGCCCGCAGCCCGGACCAGGCGATCATGCTTCCCTGGCTGAACGCGGCGATCGTGCCGCGCTCCGGATCGACGTCCGGGTCGCGGAGGTCATCCAGCAGGTCATCGGCGCCGACGAATTCCTGTGTGCCGGCGGTCTGCTCTATCTCATTCAGCAGCCGGGCCCAGTCGGGAACGTCCCGCTCGGTAATTGCCCGCCACGCGAAATCGCCGTCAGTGCCCACCCGCGCGATCATGCCGAGGCTGGCGATCGCCGCGCAACGAGTTTAGGCAGGCGAGCGCATGGAGCGGCCCGCCCGGCCCCGTTGCCGCCGGCCCCGCAGTCGGTCGCTGAGCACGCGGGCGATCTCCCGGTCGGCGTCCCGCTGGGCGATGGCCTGCCGCTTGTCAAAGGACCGGCGGCCGCGTGCCAGGGCGATCTCCACCTTCGCCCAGCCGTCCTGGAAGTACAGCGACAGCGCCACGACCGTGACGCCGGCGTCGCCCAGCTTCGCGATGATCTTGTCGATCTCGCCGCGGTGCAGGAGCAGCTTGCGGGTGCGCCGGGGCTGGTAGAGGGCGCGGGTGCCGTGGCGGCCGTAGACGTGCTCGGGGATGTGCAGGCCGTGCAGCATCAGCTCGCCGTCGTGCTCCTGGACGAACGCGCCGGCCAGCGACGCGTGGCCGGCCCGCAGCGACTTCACCTCGGTGCCGGCCAGGGCTATCCCGGCCTCGTAGGTCCGCAGGATCGTGTAGTCGCGCCGGACCCGCCGGTTCGAGGCGATGACCCTGCGGCCTGTTTCCCTGGTCGCGGCGACCTCCTCGGAATCGCGCCGGTCCGCCCGGCGGCCCGGGCACGGAGCGGCGCCTGCCAGTCTGGCCGGCCCGCGGGAGCACCGGCAACCAGGTAAGAAGCGTCCCCGGACGGCGGGACGGGCGATCAGATTCCCAGGACGGACACCGAGCTCGCGAAGTAGTTCGCGACGTAGAGCTTCGCGCCGTCGCGGCTGACCACGAGTCCGCGGACTGGGCCGCTGGCGACGCTGATCTGGCCGGTCACGGAGAACGAGGTCGTGTCCACCACCGAGATCGCGTCCCCTTGCGGAAAGTGCGCGACGAACAGCCGGGAGCCGTCGGGGCTGACCGCGAGCCCGTACGGCCCGATTGCCACCGGGATGCTGTGCAGGACAACGGCCCGCTGGTCGAACACGCCGACGGAGACCTGCGTCGCGTCTATGACCGAGACGGTGGCGGAGAAGTAGTTGCTGACGTACAGCCGCGATCCGTCCGGCGACGCGGCGATGGCGACCGGGAAGTCAACTCCGTCGATCCTGGCGACGTTCCTGACCAGGTTGTCCAGCACATCGACGAGCGCGACGTCTAGCACGAGAATGGCGTCGTCCAGCGCGGCCGTCGCGTACAGCCTGCCGCCCCCGGCCGCGGCCAGCCCGTACGCCTTGGCGCCGATCCCGTCGGCGACCTTGCTGCCGGATTCCACCTGCACGGTTTCCAGGAAATCTGAATCAGGATGCGCGACGTGCAGGAACTTGTCGTTGAAGGTCGGCGCGACGCCGTAGGCGCCCGGGCTCGATCCCAGCACGGTCGCGACCGAATCGGTGCCGGTGTCGATGAGCGTGACTGACCCGGACCGGAAGTGCGAGACGTAGACGCGCGAGCCGTCATGGCTGACCGCGACGCTGTGCGGCGTCTCGATGACGTCGATCGTGCCTGTCATTCTGGGCTGCCCCCTTCGGCTTCATGGTCCTGCAGTGCCTTCAGCGCCTGCGCCAGCGCGACTCCGTCCGGAGTGCCCCAGCCCGTCACCGCGTCATATCCCGGCTGGGCGGAATAGCCGACGCCGGGCTGGGGCTCGGACACGTTGGTGCCGGCCGTGATGTCGTTGCATACGGTGCCGCCGAGTGGCTTCGCGTCCGGGGAAAGCCCGTAGAGGACGGGCGTCAGGAACCGCTGGCTGGTGCCCGCGGCGGCGGTCGCCCGGGTGATGAGGGACGCCCAGACGGGTGCCGCGGCGCTTGTCCCGCCGCTGCGAACCGGCTGGCCGTTGAAGATCATGTTGTAGCCGCGGACGCTGGCGATCGCGGACACGTCCGGCACGATCCGGCCGTCGAAGACACGCCCGACCGGTGGTTCCACGCGGACGTCCTGCCACCGCGGCCGGGGGAAGACGGTGCTGATGCCGCCGCCAGACGCCCCGCCGCTGGTGGGCGAGCCGTCCGGCGCGAAGCGTGTGCCTGGTCCCTCGCGCCAGGCGACCTCAGTTCCGCCCGACAGCATGGTGCCACCGACGCCGAGGACGAACGGGCTCGCCGCCGGGAACGCGACGTGGACGCCGGCGTCATTCGCGTTGTCGCCGGAACCGTCGTCGCCCGACGCGACGCAGACCGTGATGCCGAGCGCCGCGGCTGCCGCGAGCCGCTGGCTGATCTCGTCCAGGCCGGCCTGGCTCAGGCCGTGCGGCAAGTCTTCCCGTATCCCCCAGCTGACCGACAAGGCGACGGACGGGGGGTCGGAAATCACTCTGCCGAGGAGGTCGATCCAGCCGGCCTCGGTGAACGGCGCGTAGTAGACGGCGACCTGCGCGCCGGGACAGAGTGCCGTGACAATCTCGATGTCCAGCATGCACTCGGCGGCCATCACCGCCTGGCGGATCAGTTCGCTCTCGGGCAGTTTCTCGAGCTCCTCCAGCGTCAGCGGCTGGTACCCGACGGGTATGACCGAGAGGGCCGGCACCGGATCGGGCCAGCCGTACATCTGGCAGAACTGCGTCGCGTCGCCGGGGAAGTAGCCGCCGCCGAACTCCGCGATCGCGACGCGGCGTCCCGACGCGTCGCCGGCCGGGAACCGGTACATCCGTTCCAGGTCAGGCGGCGCTACCGCGGTGTCGTCGGCTGCGTCCGGCGGGGCCGACTTGCGCTCGGCAACCCTGCGCTGGTCCAGGCCGAAGACTCCCGTCACGATCTCGCTCAGCTCCGCCGGCAGCGAGACCGCGCCGGACCGGCCGCGGAACTCCTCGCCGTCTGAGGTGCGGTACCGGCCGAGGTCGACGCCGAACGTGCTCTCCGCGACCGTGATCGTTCCTTCGACGTGCAGCGAGCGGGTGAGCCTGGATGAGTCCAGTACCGTCATGCCGCGTCGTTCGAGCAAGTCGGAGACCCGGTCAATATCGTCCTGCCGTGCCCCGTAGAGCGCCTCGAACTCCGGCCGGGACAGCGCGGGCGCGGGGTACGCGTCCGCGCCCGGCGGCGCGGGCCCGCGGACGGTGACAGTCAGGGTGATCACCTCGCCGGCGTCGGGGATCCCCACGCGCTGCGACCCTGGTACCGGCGGCCGGTAGCTGCCCCGGATCTCGGTCTGGCTCTCGTCCATTTCTGTGCTCCTCTGGCTGTGCTCCTCTGGCTGTGCTCCTCTGGCTGTGCTCCTCTGGCTGTGCGCGTGCTCGAAGGGACCGTCAGCGGTCGAGGTAGGGCACCGGTGCTGGCAGCGCGGCTCGTGCCGCCCGCACCGAGGGTGCGGTTCCCGGCGTCGCCAGCGCGACCGACCGCCCTTCCGACCGCCACAGGAGTCCCGCCTCGTGCCAGGTATCCAGGCACCGCAGCACCCATTGCTGGATCGCCTGCTCAGCACAGCCGTTTGCCGCCGCGGCGACCTGCACGAGCCGGCTGTCCCGCCGGACCTCCCGGAGCAGGATGTATAGCTGATGCTCGGCCTGATCGAGCCGGTGCTCGCGCGGGACCGCCTCCCTGGTGTCGAGGACCGACGCGGAGCCGTCCTGGCACGCGTCGATCGTCAGGCCGGCGCCACGGGCCGCTGCCGACCTCCACTCCGCGATGGCACGGCGCAGCGGGCGAGTGTATTCACGGACGTCCCCGGAGCGGTCGAGCGTATAGCTGTGCCGGTAGCAGAGATCGTCGGCCAGCGCTTCGTCGAACGGGAAGATCGCGCGGAAGAACGGCGAGGCGCCAGCATTGTGAATTCCCCACGTCTTCGCATCATCGAAGTAGGGCGAGAATCTATGCAGCTCGAAGGTATTCACACCAGACGGGGGCGGCGTGTGGAACAGCGACCTCACCCGGCGGGCAAGGTCGAGATACCACTCCGGCTCCTCGCCAGGAAGCCCCGAGATGATGTTCCACGTCACGCGGATTCCGTTCTCGGCACACAAGCGCAGCAGCGCGACGTTCGCGGCCGCGTGCACGCCTTTGCGCATGCTCCGGAGAATACGGTCGTCGAGGCTCTCTATTCCTGGCTGTATCCATCGCACGCCGGCATCGGCGAGAGCCTGAACCTCCCGGTCCCCGATGTTTGCCTTGATCTCGTAAAAGAGCTTCCACGACTTCTTCTTCCCGGCGAGCGCCGGCAGGAAGGAGGTGTAGAAATCTCTGGGCATGATGAGGTCGACCGAGAAGAACCGGTCGATCCCGTACCGCTCCGCCAGCCGGTCCAGCTCTGCCAGCACGGCGTCGGACGACCAGCTTCGGTAGCTCATGATCTCGTGCAGGCCGCAGAACCGGCACTGGGCCTTCTCGCCGTACCAGCAGCCCCTGCTGCTCTCGAAGGGCAGCCACACGTCGACCTTGCCGGCGAGACCGCGGTCAGAAACTCGCGCGAAGTAGTCGTCGTAGTCCAGCTCGCGTGATGGCAGCTCGGGCGGACGGAAGACCGGCTGGTCCCCCGGCTGGCTGATTTCGACCTCCGGGCCGGTGCGCCACGCGAGATGCGGCAGGTCGTGCCAGTCCCTCCCCTGGCTCAGCCGGCTGACCAGCTCGCCGAGGACGAGCTCACCCTCCGCGCGGACCACCATGTCCACGTAGGGGCATGCCCTCGCGATAGCGAGCCCCATCGGGCCCGCGCACGAGGTTCCGCCGAACGCGATCGTGACGTCCGGGTGCCTGGCCTTGATTCGCTGCGCCAGTGCCATGGAGGCAGCGGTCTGCGCGATCGTCAGGCTGAAGCCGACGAGGTCATAGGCCGACCAGTCCGTCTCCTCGGCGCAGTGATCCAGGAACGCGCCGGCCAGGACGTCCACGGCGTCGATGACGGCGTCGTTCTTCGCTGGCGGCGAGTATCCCAGCGACGGCACCAGCGTCCGCGCCTGCTCGAGCTCGTCATCGCGCTCCGCGCGGAAGTACTGCCGGCAGAACACATACTCGTTCACGTAGTCGGTCGCGTCGCTGAGCCGGCGGTAGAGCGCGGGACCGATGTCCGCGGCGTACTCGACAAAGAAATGGAAGGTATCGGCCTCGGCGTTCCCGCGGCGCAGCATCGCGGCCAGCGTCGCCAGCTGTATCGACGGCAGGTCGACGCTCATCCACGGCATGCTGATGAGGGCGACCCGCGCGGGACGCGTTCCGGGTACAGGCAGGTCTTCGGTGCTCATCCGGGTTCCGCCATCTCGGCCGGCCGCTCGTAAGGGCGCTCCGGATCCAGCCCGGCTTGCCGGAACGCGTCGCGCAGTACCTCCGCCATGTCGCAGCCGCCGGGGCACCCGCCGACGGCATGCAGGAGAAGCCCGCGGGCGAGAAACTTGCAGCGGCTCTCTCCGAAGCTCCAGTTCCGCTCGTCAGCCGCCCGGCGGCCGGGTGCGAGTCCCTCCGCGGCAACGGATATTCCATCCGCGATCTTGCGGGTGAACAGCGGCGTCTCGGGGTTAAGGGCCGGCCGCGCCGGGGCTGCGGCGTCCTGGGCAGCGCCGTCCTGGGCAGTGGCGTCCCGGACAGTGGCGTCCCGGACAGTGGCCAGGGCCGCGTCTAGGTCGCGTTCGGCAAGGTAGATCACCGTGTTGTCCCGGCGGCGCAGCTGCTGACGGCTGTTCGCGATCTTCAGCGTGAAGCGGATCCCGGCCGCGTTCAGGCCGGCCACGACGCGCTGCACGGTCGTCGGTGCGTGAGCAGGCCGGACGTTCAGGTAGATCCGCATCAAGGCCCCCGTCGCGGCAGGCCCGGCGGTGCCGGTGACGTGATAGAAGCCATTCATCCGGCCGGCGGTGCCGCTGGGGAACCGCACGAGAACCGGCTCGCCCTGGCACAGTTCCCTCGGGCACGGGCGGCCATTCGCGTCGGGCAGGCGCACATCGCGGTGCGGCGCGCTCAGCCGGATGCCAGCTTTCTCGACCGACACCGCCGCTGCCGATCCGCGGACGACCCGCCAGCCCGGATCCCACCACCCCTGGCCGAAATCCGCGCCGGCCAGCTCGCTGAGGAACGGCAGGTCAGCGACCCGCAGGCCGAGGCGCTCCATTCCATCGGTGTCGTCGTCGTTCCACAGCCGGGGGGCGTGGCAGTAGTGATGGACGTAGAGGAAGCGCCAGAGCATGGCGTAATCCGCCCCGAGGTGCTCGTCGACGCTGATCACCAGCGCGCCGCCGGCCTTGGCGGGCGAGTCGAGCCGCAGGCCGTTTCGCCAGCAGGTGACGTGACCCGCCAGCGACTCAGCGTAGGAAGCATGCTCGGTGAGCAATGGGCGCATGGCTGCCCTCAGCATCCGCACAGCAGGTCGGCGGCGAGGTCCAGGGCGTTCCTCGCCCGCGCCGGCAGTTCGTCGCCCGCCGGGAGGGCGAAACACACCCGCTCGACGATCCAGTGCCCCGCCCACTGAAGGGCGTACGGCGCATCGATCGCTCCTCGCGATGCCGCGTCGTAGCACGACAGGAGCCGCGTCAGCCAGGCCCGGACCACCGGATAAGACGGGGACCGGCCCGCGGCGCCGGCGATCATCGAAGCCCACAGAACGCTCCCGGCCAGCGTGCCGAGGTCGGCCGCCGGGTCACCCAGCCCCACCATCTCCCAGTCCACCAGGGCGAAGGACTGCGCGCGGCCCGGCTCGACCAGGATGTTCCCGGCGGTGAGATCCCCGTGCACCACGGCACTCGGTGACCACCGGGAGCCGAGCCCGCGGAGTGCGTCAGCCAGCCGCGGCTGGACGAAGCGGAGGAAATCACCGTAGGAGGGTGGCCGCGCCAGCAGCTCGCCAGGGCTGACGGAGTCGAACGTCATCACCTCTGGTCGCGTCGGCAGGCTGATTCCGCGCCACGCGGATCCCGGCGGACGATGCAGGCCGGCCAGGAAACTGGCGAGAACCGCGGGATCCGGCAGTTGCGCGGCGTCACCGCGCAGCATCGTGTCGAGCAGGCTCTGCTGCCTGGGCAGGCCCTCGACCACGAGGTACCGGCAGTCCGCCGAGGAGAACACGAAGCCAGGAACATGGGCCGCGACCAGCGCGTCCGCCGCCGGCCTGACGATGCGGTGAAAGAAGATCTCCTTCCTGAGGCTCAGCCCGCCACCGCCGGCGACCGACAGCGGTGCGCCCGTCCGCTTGACGAACAGCACGCCACGGACCGGATCGTCGATGAGCGTCGCGTGATGGCGGCCGATTCTCGTCCACCGGATCTCGGTGCCCGGATCGACGGGGAAGCCGGCCGCGGTCAGGTCAAGGAGGACCTGGGGCGTCACGGCCGTAGCCGCGGTCGTGACGCCCCGCTCGATACGCGCGGTCATGGTGACTACCTGGAATCCGGGCCGCTATTCCGGATCGTCTTCCGGGTCCGTCTCGGGGTCCTCGGGGTCATCCGCGTCTTTCGCCTTGATGGTGATAGTGGTAATGGTGATGCTGATCGTCACCGTGACCGACGGGCCGGACATCACCCCTTCATCGGGATTCGGCTCCGACTTGTCGATCTCATTGAGGAGCGCGAGGGCATTCGCGGTAGTTCGCTGCTCAGCGAACGCGTTCATCGATCGCTCGACCGCGTCGCCAAGGCGCATGGGCGGATTGGCATTCACCCGGCTCTCAAGGCGAGCAAGACGGGCCTCAAGATCTGACGGTTCCATGCGTGCCTCCCGATCGCATGCTGAGCACCGGAATTCGGGACTTGATGGCTAAGTGAGCCATTACGCAAAAGTCGCCGAAATGCTCATTCAGACTGTGGAAAGGCCACATGGAGTCCATGTGGAGATCGCGCGCAGTTCATGCGGAGGCCGATAGCGCCTTGATAATTCGACACGTTTTTCGCGTATTACCTACGATACCTTGGCTATTCTCCCGTTAAATTCCGCGCCAAGTCAGCCCCAGGGAACGCCCCGCCGGTCAGCTACCTGTCGGCGTTCCCGTTCCGGTGGCTATCGCGAAGATGTGCATCGCGTTGACGCCGTTCCCGGCACCGCTGCTGACCGTGGGCAGCGTGACCGAGGCCACGGTCTTGCCCTGCTCCAGCGGCACCGAGGCGTAATAGACGCTCACCGGGTGCGGGGTCTGCGTGCTGCTCTGGTAGTTCCAGCTGGAGGTGGTGGCGGCGATCTCGTCACCGGCCACCGGGGCGTTGTTCCACCAGTCGGCCATGCTGATGCCGAACGACTGAGTGCTGCCGTCGGTGTAGGTGATGGTGCCCGTCCCGGTGGCCGAGCCGAACGCCCCGGCGCCGAGGAAGCCGAGCTCGGTCCCGGACCCCGACAGGTCGACAGTCTGGCCGTCCGCGATGATGTTGTCCGGTGTGCCCGAGGCGGCAGCGGGCCAGGTGAAGGTGGTGCCGCCGATGGTCGCCTGGCCGCCCCGGGTGAGCGCGGTGGGCGTGCCCGCGGCCAGCGCCTGCGCGGAGAAGCTCTCGCCCGTGCCGTCAAAGTCGGCCGCCGCTGGATCGGAGTTATCACTGATCCCGGCGTTGTCGAAGGCCGCGGCGACGGAGGGGTACGGCGCACCGGCGGTCGGCGTGCCGGTCCCGACGGCCATCGCGAAGATGTGCATCGCCGTGCTGCCGCCCGAGGTGGTCAGCGTGGGCAGCGTCACCGACGACACGGTCTTGCCCGCGGCCAGCGGCACCGAGCCGAAATACACACTCACCGGGTGCGGGCCGATGGGGTTGGCCTGGTAGTTCCAGCTCGAGGTGGTGGTGAGCAGCTGGTTGCCCACCGCCGGGGCATCGGCGTACCAGTCGGCCATGTTCAGGCTCACCGACTGGCTGGTGCCGTCGGTGTAATTGACCGTGACCGTCCCGGTCGCCGTGCCGTTCTGGCTGGCGCCGAGGAAGCCGAGATCGGTACCGGAGCCGGACAGGTCGATGGTCTGCCCAGCGGCGACCACGTTGTCCGGCGTGCCCGGCGCGGCGGACGGCCAGGTGAACGTCGTCCCGCCCGCCGTGACCTGGCTGCCGGGGGTGAGCGCGGCCGGCGTGCCGGCGGCCAGCGCCTGGGCCGAGAAGCTGTCCCCGGAGCCGTCGTAGTCCGCGGCGCTCTCGTCGGAGTTATCGCTGATGCCCGTGTTGTTGTAGGCGGCGGTGAGCGACGAATAGGCGACCGGCACCGTCGCGGAGGCCTCGACCAGGCCCGAACCATCCGGCCCGTGCGGACTGCCCACCCAGGCGGTGAGGGTGCGCGCGCCCGGCTGAGCGCTGGCCGGCACGGTCACCTGGAAGCTGCGGGTGACCGTCTGCCCTGCCCCGATCGTGACCGGGGCGGGACCGCTCACCCTCCAGCCCGGCGGTACCTGGAGGGCGAACCGGGCATCCGGCATGGCGTAATCGCCGCCGTTGACCACGGTCACGGGGACAGCGACCGTGGCGCCGGGGTCTACCGCGGATGGCGCGCTGACGCTGGCGTAGCGGGCTCCGATGCTCCGGGTGACGGTAAAGCCGCCCCGCAGCGGCAGGTCGGCCAGCGCCGAGGAGTCACCGACGTAGACGCTGAACGGGCCGTCCGGCAGCACCCAGCCGCTGGCGGTGTCATCCCAGTGGGACAGGTCATGCCCGCTGAGGGTGAAGCGCACGACCGCGGAGGCGCCCGGCCGCAGGGTGACCTTCTGGAAGCCCTTCAGCTGGCGCGGCGGCTCCCCGGCGGCTGCCGGGTCGCCGAGGTACAGCTGGGCCACGTCCGACCCGGCCACCTTCCCGGTGTTGGTGACCGTGGCGGACACCGTCACCTCGGGGCGCGACTGGCCGTTGCAGCGGCAGCTGGTCGAGCCCGGATTCGACGTCGCGTTCCGCACCGCCTGCGGGGTCACGGCGAGGTGGCTGAAGGCGAAGCTGGTGTAGGACAGCCCGTAGCCGAACGGGAACAGCGGCGTCTCGTTGCTCGCGTCGTAGTAGCGGTAGCCGGCGTTGATCCCCTCGGAGTAGTCGACCTGCCCGTCGACGCCGGGGAACTGCGCCGGGCTGGAGGCCGGCACCTGGGACAGGTCAGTCGGGTAGGTGACCGGCAGGTGGCCCGACGGGTCGACCTGGCCGAAGAGGACGGCGGCCAGCGCGGTGCCGTTGCTCTCGCCCGGATACCAGGCATCCACCACCGAGGCCACCTGGCTCAGCCACGGCATGACCACCGGGGCGCCCGCGTCGATGACGACCACGGTGTGCGGGTTGGCCGCGGCCACCGCCGAGATCAGCTCGTTCTGCGCCGAGGGCAGGTTCAGGCTCGCCCGGTCGGCGGCCTCGGACTCGGTGTCATCGGACACCACGACCACCGCGGTGGCCGCGGAGCTGGCCGCGGCGACGGCCTGGCTGATGCCCGGTGCCAGGTCGGACGGAGTGGCCCAGCTCAGGTTGGCCGACGGGCCGCCGCCGCTCAGCTGGAGCGTGTACGTCTGGCCGGCCACCAGGTTTACCCCCACCGAGTAGGTGGACACCGGCGGAGTCCCCGGATTGGCGAGGATCTCCTGGCCGTCCAGGTACAGGCTGGTGGTCGTGTAGTTGCCGGGGTTCTGGAAGGCCAGCACGTAGGTGCCGGTCTCGGGGGCGGTAAGGGTGCCGGTGTACGTGCCGCCGTAACCCGTGGCGGCGTAAGCGGGGGTCAGCGCGGAACTGGGAATGGCGGCCAGCGACGTGTCGGCAGGCAGGCCCTGGGTGTAGGAGACTGTGCCCGTGCCCGCCGCGGCCTGGATGCCCTGCAGCGGGGTGACGTTGAAGGTCGAGGTCACGTAGTCGCTGCCGCCGCCGGTGTCGGTGGGCGCGGCGGACGCCGCCGGGCCGATCACCGCCACCGAGCCGCCGCCGGCTGATTTCAGCGGCAGCGTCCCGCCGCTGTTCTTCAGCAGCACCGTGCCGTCCTCCGCGACGGTCGTGGCCACGGCCTGGTGGGCGGGCGTGGTGACGGTCGCGCTGGTGCTGCCGGCGGGCGGATCGTTGAACTCGTTGAAGCGGAACATCTCGGTCAGGATCCGGGACACCATCTGGTCCAGGGTGGACATCGCGACCTGGCCGGATTCAACCGCGGATTGCAGCGCCGGGCCATAGAAACTGGCGCTGGGCATTTCCTGATCATTGCCCGCGTCGGCGGAACCCACGGTCGAGTGAGTGGCGCCGTAATCCGAGGTCACAAAGCCAGGGAAGTCCCAGCGCTGGTCGAGAGTGGTTTGCAGCAGGTAATTGTTCTGGCAGTCATATTCGCCGTTAACCTGGCTGTACCCGCACATGACTGAGGACGCGTGGGCCAGCTGGGTGGACGCCCAGAAAGCCGGCAGGTAGATCTCGTGCATGGCGCGCTCGCTGATGACAGCGTCGTCGGCGGGGGTGTTCCTGTTGGTCTCCTGGTTGTACACGGCGAAATGCTTGACCTGGGCCATCTCACCTGTGCTCTGCACCCCGTCGATCTCCGACACGGCCAGCGCCGAGTTGAGATAGGGATCCTCGGTATACGCCTCGAACGACCGTCCCCAGCGCGGGTCCCGGTCGATGTTCACCGTCGGGCCCAGGTCGACCATGGCCCCCTTGCCGCGCTGCTCCGACCCGATGACCTGGCCGTACTCCGTGGCCAGGGCAGGATCCCAGGTCGCCGCGAGGTCCACGCCCGCCGGCAGCTGAGTGACCCCGGTGAGGCCGTCACCCACCCCGTTGGGCCCGTCCTCCAGGCCCATGGCCGGGATGCACAGGCTCGGGATCGCCGAGGTGTAGAAGACGTAGGGCTCGCTGGTCCCGGCCCCGGTGACCATGCTGACCTTGTCGGCGACCGTCATCTGGGCCAGCAGCATCCGCACCCGCTGGCCGACCGGGAGGGACTCGTTGAGCCAGGGGCAGGCCGCGGTCCCCTGGCCGGAGACGCGGGCGGTTAAGCCGGACGTCCTGGCCGCCAGTGCCGGGCTCCCCGGAGCAAAGGCCGCCGGAAGCGCAAAGGCGAGGAGAGCGGCGATGACCGCCATTCCGGAGAAGTGCCACCTGCGCCGTCCGCGGATCCACGTCATCGCCTGGCCTCCAAAACCCGCGGCCAATCGCAGCTCGGTCCCACCGGGACGAGCAGCCCGCTCCCAGCGCCGCTCTACTCAGTCAAGCCGCCGGCCGGCCAGGTGCCAATAGCCGCTGCCGCGAACAATTCGTTAAAAGGCGCCGCAGCGGTCAGTCAGGGCAGGATCTCGACGTACCCGTCGGTTCCGTGCACCCGGATCCGCTGCCCGTCCCGGATCAGCCGGGTGGCCTGCTCCACGCCCACGACGGCCGGCAGGCCGTACTCCCGCGCGATCACCGCGCCGTGGGTCATCAGGCCGCCCACCTCCGTCACCAGGCCCGCTATCGCGACGAACAGCGGCGACCAGCTCGGGTCCGTGTGGGCCGTGACCAGGATGTCGCCCGCTTCCAGGTCGGCCTCCGCCATGTCCAGGATGACGCGGGCCCGTCCCTCGACGGTCCCGGCCGAGACCGGCAGGCCGACCAGGGCACCGGCCGGCACGTCGTCGCGCCGGTATGCCCCGGCCACGGCCTCGCCTTCCGAGGTGAGCACCCGCGGCGGCGTGAGCGCCTGGTACGACGCGAACGCGTCCTTGCGCTGCTGGATGAGCCGGTCATCCACCTGGCTGGTGCGCACGACGTCATGGAGCTCGGCGAAGGTGAGGTAGAAGATGTCCTCGTTCTCAGCGAGCACCCGGGCCCGCACGAGGCGCCCGGCCTCCTCCAGCAGGGCCTGCTTGTAGACGAAGTAGCGGCTGATGATGTTGTACTTCGGGTACTCCCGGTAGCCGATGAAGGTCCGGACCCGCTCGATCATCCGCCTGGTCTCGTCGGCTTTCCGTGCCCCGTCCGGCAGCGCCCGCAAGCGTGCCAGGACGTCCTGCTGCTTCTGCCGCGCCGCCTGCCGCCCCTGCTCGAAGCGCCGCCCGGCGGCGCCTGGCTCGAAGAGCCTGATGTTGTCGAGGATCAGGGGCACGAGCGTGCTGGGGCGCTCGCTCCAGCGCGGCCTCGTGATGTCGATCTCGCCGACGCAGCGCATGCCGTACCGGTCGAGGTAGCCCTCGATGGCGTCACGCGCCTCGATCCCGCCCGCCAGTTTCGGCAGCTCGTCCAGGAAGCCCTCGTCCTGCACGCCGCCGTCCTGCATACCGCGCAGGAACGCCACCACCCGCGGATGCGGGCGGATCGCGTCGGCGACGTCCAGCAGCGCCAGCCCCATCTCCGACGTGATGTTGCCGGGGGCCGACAGCGTGAGCGTGTCGGCCGCGTTCTTCTCGCCCAGCCAGTCCCGCAGGTTGTCGTTGAGCCACCAGGTGGCCTCCATCCCCGCCATGATCGCCGGAAGGTTCAGCGGATCGGCGAGGACTCGCTTGTGCTCCTCGAATGCCTCCAGCAGGAAGCCGAAAAGCGCCGGCCCGGTCTTCGTCCGGATGTCGCGGCGCAGGCCGGCCAGGGCCGCCTCGCTGCGCTCGATCAGCCCGGTGACGATGGCCGGATCAGTCTCGACCGGGGCGGGCCCGCCGCCCCACGCCGGCCTGCCGCCGCCCTGAGGCCTGCCGGGACCCGGGTCCGGGAGCGAGGGGACGAAGTCGCGGTCGATGACGGTCTCCAGCGCGTCCCTGATCAGCGGATCACTCCTGCCCATGATCCCTAGCAGGCCGGCGCGGCTCGCGGGTGCGGCGAGCTGCCGGGTGACGTCGACGAACAGCCTGCCGCCCGCCTCGTGCATCGGCGCCATGGCGGTCAGCTGCCAGACCGAGATCCCGAGCGGCTTCATCGGGTCGGTCATCATCTGCTGATGACCGACGGAGACATAGACGTGGTTCTCCCGGTCGCCGGCCTGGGGGATGGGGAACAGCGTGGTGACTGGCCGGCTCTGGACGATCTGGAAGCCGTCATCGGCCAGGCACCACTCGATGTCCTGCGGGCGGCCGAAGTGCGCCTCGATCCGCCGCCCGAGCTCCACGAGCCGCACGACCTGCGCGTCCGTCAGCGCCGGCTGCTCCTGCCACCGCGGGTCGACCGCCTGTTCCCGCGTCCCGCCACCCGGCGCGGCGCGGATGGCGCGCTTCTTGGCGGCGATCGCCCTGGTGACGATCTCGCCGTCGCGCACCTGGTAGACGTCCGGGTTCACCAGGCCGGAGACCAGGGCCTCCCCCAGGCCGAAGCCAGCGTCCACGGTGGCCACCTTCCGGTTGCCCGTGACCGGGTCGGCCGTGAACAGGATGCCGGCCGCAGCCGGGACGACCATCCGCTGCACCACCACGGCCATGTCGACCTTCTCGTGGTCGAAGCCGTTGCGCAGCCGGTAGGTCACGGCCCGCTCGGTGAACAGCGACGCCCAGCACCGGCTGATGTGCTGGAGGATCGCACCTGGCCCCGCGACGTTCAGGTAGGTGTCCTGCTGGCCGGCGAAGGAGGCCGTCGGCAGGTCCTCCGCCGTCGCGCTGGACCGGACGGCGCAGGCGGCCTGCTCGCCGAGCCGGGCGACCGCGCCGGTGATCGCGGCCGCGAGATCGTCAGGGATGGCGGTCCCCTCGATGACCCGGCGGATCTCCGCGCTGAGCGTGCCGATCGCCTCCCGGTCATCCGGGTTCAGCCGCGATAGCTGACCCAGCCGGTCGCCGGCCGACGGCGCTGCCGCCAGGATCCGGCCGAACGCGGCCGTCGTCACGCAGAAGCCGACCGGCACCCGGATGCCCTCGATCCGAGATAGCTCCCCCAGGTGCGCGCCCTTGCCGCCGACGACCGCGACCTGCGCCCGGTCAACATCCTGAAGGTCAAGCACGTACTGCTCGATCATCGCGGTACCCCAGAGGCAGCCTCGTAGGCGGACAGGAAAGCCCTGGCGATGACCGTGTAGCCGGCCTCGTCGGGGTGCTTGTTCGGGCCTCGCGGCGGGCGGGCGCAAACCCAGGTCCACCGGCAGATCGCGGCCACATTGGGCGGCACTAGGCCCAGGCCGCGGACCGGCGCCTGGCCGGCGAAGTCCGCGGTGGCGAAGGCGCCCGCCACGTTGGCGACGCGATCCCCGGCGGACCGGTAGACCCGGGCCAGCCCGGCGTCGAAGGCCAGGCTCAGCTGCTCGCTGGCCCGTGCCCGCACGCGGCCGCCCGGACCGTAGCGCCACTCCGGCAGCTCGGGCGCGTAGTACGTCATCCCGATGATCAGAGTCCGGGGACCCGCGGCGGCGCGCAGCCGGGCCAGGATCACCGCGAGGTTGGCAGCGGTCGGCGCGGCCGGGCCGGCGGCGCACGGCAGCAGCGGCGCGTGAACCGGGTCAGTGAAGCAGGAGCGCCGGTCGTTAGCCCCGATGTCGAGGGTGATCAGCGGGACGTGCCCGCGATGGCCGCGTAGGAAGGCGACGGCCTGGTCGAGCTGCGACCCGGCCGGGTACGGGCAGTGCCTGCCGCTGATCATCGAGCGGGTGGTCTCCCCCGGGCAGCCCAGCTTCACCAGGCCCAGATCCCGGTACCGGTGCCTGATCATGCCGTATAGCTGGTCGGCGTAGCCGTGGTCGGTGTCGCCGACGTGGCCGAACGGGTCGGCCTGGACGCCCTGGGCGAGCGAGTCGCCGAGCGACAGATAGTAGCTCTGCGCGTGCGGCACGATCAGGCCGGGCGACCCGCACCCGGCCAGCGCGACCGCGCACAGCCCGGCGACGACGGCCAGCACACGGCGCATCATTCCTCCTGGATCGCGAGCTCGACGGCCGGCCCTGCGGCCCTCCTATCTTCGGGCAAGAGCGCCCGTGCGCCTGCCGTGCTCCTCACGCGGCGAGCCCACAGCCAGATCAGCCGACGGTCTTCATCACCGCGACCGCGCCCCTGATCTCGTTCATCCTGCCGGTACCGTCGTCTCACGCGTGCCAGGCTGGGGACGCCCGCTGGTGGACCTGGGAAGGACTCCGCGCCAACACAACCCTGGTCTCCGCCCTGGGTGACATGGCCCACAGCGCCCAACGCGTGGAGGGCTTCCTCATCCGCCTGCGCAGTAACGTGACGCTAGAGACGTGGCAGCCTGCTCTGGCTGGCGTCACGGAGCGACTATGCCTACCGGAGGTTGACAACAAGGCTGTCGATGGCCTCAAGTTCAGCGTGGCGCTCCCCGACCACCTGGCCGAGGCCACCCTCGCCCAGCGCCTAGCACGCTCCGGGGCTCGTACGCTGAGAGCATGGCGTACGAGCGGATCACGATCGATCCGGACAAGATGACCGGGCTTCCGTGTATCCGGGACACCCGGGTGACCGTAAGCGCTGTCCTGGGCCAGCTGGCTGCTGGGCGCGGCACCGATGAGGTCCTGTCTGACTATCCCTACCTAGAGCGGGCTGACATCCTGGCCGCCCTGGAGTTCGCCGCCGCCGCGGTGCAAGAACGCGAGCTGCCGCTCGCCCGTCCCGCCTAGGCCTCATGCGCCTGCTCATTGACGCGAACCTATCCCCCAAGGTCGCAGCCGCGCTCCGCCGCTGGCTGCCCACGCACCCGCGCCGCCCCCCCGACGGTATTCGGTTAAGAATGCCGTACGGGCTTGCGACGCGTACTTCGCCTGGCCGACAGGCCCAGCCACAGCAGTGCCGCCAGGGCCAGGACGACGCCAGGCCAGAATCCGAATGCGAGCAGGACAACCGATCCGGCTGCCGCCGCCACCTGGCCTATGTCGTCGAGGAACAGCCGCCGGCGGCTCGCCCCTGTGCCTGCCCGCAGGTGGTTACCCAGTCGCACCATGAGCAAGAGCAACGCGAAGCTGACAGCGAGGAAGACGGACGGGATCATGTCGCCAGGCGGATCGCCCTGAGCCCAGCGCCAGCTGCCGCCGAGTTCCGCGCCGATGATCGAGCGGCGCCAGACTTCGATCCTGAGCGGGGTGCGGGCCTTCTCCTCCGCAGCGGCCATGCCCGCGATCGCGTTCCCGTCGAAGCCCGTCCAGGTGTTGATAGCGCCATCGGCGGTGGCGTAGGAGACATCGGCGCCATCGGCGCCGTCAGCCGGGGTGCGCACCCCGTTGATGACCGCCGTGAAATCGCCGACGCAGGTGGCCAGATTGGTCTCCCTCGCGCACTCAGGAGCGTGCCGGAAGGCACGGGCCGGAGGTCCGTCCTGACTGGTGCGCCAGACGCCGAACAAGACGCCGACAGTCAGGACCACCGGAAGGAAGGCGGCACAGGGAGCCAGCGCACGAGACCATCTCGCCGGATGCACGCGCGCCAGCAGCGGCGCCTTGATCACTGGCCGGAGCGCGGCAGCGGGCGGGACCGGCGTCCGCGAGGAGTATGCGACGCGGGCCATATCGAGCCTGCGGCCGAGGCCACCCGGTGAGCCACTTACCCGGTGCCTGGCGTGGATGCCAAGCCGAGCCAACAGGCCGACAATCACGACTATCGCCGCGCCGGTGGCAGCGAGGTCGGGGCCGATCCGGGATGGCTTGCCGCCGAGCGCGATGCCGCCGAGCCCCACGACGAGGCCGCCCAGTAAAAGTGCCAACAGCGCCGCCGCGAGCGCCGGGCGGGCCAGCGGCACGGTCGCGCCTCCCGCCCGCCGCTTCCGGCGAATCCCCTCGGCGCCGATGACGACGAGGATCACGCCCACGCCGCCAGTTTCCTCGCTGTTGCCCAGATCGCGGGCGAGCGCTGTCTCGGGCACAGACGTGGTGACAGCAGAGCGGCCGTCGGTCACCACGGCCACCGGCATGCCGCGCCACCTGGTCACGATGGCCGGGTCGCCGTCCGCCGCGTAGCCGAGCATGAGGCTGTCCGAACCGAAGGTGAGATGCAGCGTCATCGACGCGGTTCGCACGTCGAGCGCATAGTCCGGGCTCACCCGGTAACCGCCAGGGAACTCGGTAACCGCGGCTACGACGCCATCGACGGCCTGCAGGCAGTCGGCGTGGGGCGAGGCGCCTGCCGGGCATGCGCGGGCATGGTGATAAGCGGAAATCTCTGCGGCCCGCTGTATCGCCAGAGTGCCGAGCGTTCCGGCGGCAATCAGGCAGGCCACCCCCAGCACCAGGAAGAACCAGTCTCTGAACCGCACTGCCGATGCCTTACCTGAGATGACCTGCCCCGAGCTGAACAACCCCGCAGCCATTATGACAAGGCAGGCCCAGGTCCCTTCAAGCCCTGAGCACCGTTG
Source organism: uncultured Actinomycetota bacterium (assembly GCA_963725175.1). Classification (GTDB taxonomy): domain Bacteria; phylum Actinomycetota; class Actinomycetes; order Streptosporangiales; family Streptosporangiaceae; genus DASUBV01. The sequence continues at coordinate 6,726,217 of CAVRXH010000006.1, read as the reverse complement.
CCACCGCCGCCACCGCCCAGTGTGTCGGCGATATCCTCTATCGTCGTAATCCGTCCGATCGCCGGTTCTCATGCGGAGGCTCTCACCACGGTGGCGCGCGCGTCAGAGCTGACAAGGCCATCGGCACCGGTCGCGGCTGAGGGCAAGCCCGCCGAAGGCGGCCCGCTCGGCCCGGGGAAGGCGGCCCGCGCCATCGTCTCCGACGGGCGCGCGGTTCGCGATGCCATCGATGCGGTCCTGGCCGCGCCAGGGGAATCCCGCGAGGTCGCGCGGCGGGCGTACGAGGCGGTGCGCGAACAGGTTGTCGCCGACGCGCTGGACGCGATGCCGGTGGACCGGCTCCGGGACCTCATGCGCGGGAAGGTCACGTTCGCTCCCCTCATCGGCGCGGACCTCGATACGGTCGGCAAGGTCCTCGTGGCCGGAGCACCGGCTCTCCGGCGAATCCCTCAGGTCAGCCGCAGGACGGCCAGGCGCACCATGGCCGCCGCCTCGCAGCTGCGGGCCTCCGTCGAGGGCAGCGCCCGGGTTCGCATAGACCCGGACGCCCGGACCCCCGGGCAGGCTGCGCTCATCGCCGCGCTGCGCCGTTACGAGCGCTCCAGGTCCGCGCTGAAGGGCCCGGACCTGGGTCCGCTGGCGGGCGAGATCGGGCGCCGCCTTGACCCGGCCGCCCGCGGCGCGAGCCGGCCGAGAATGCTCTTCACGTTCTCCGGGCGGAAGAAGCAGGAAGCCCGCGATGCCCTCGCCGGGCTGGACGCCATCCTCAGCTCCAAGCCGGTCGTCACGGCACGCAAGCGGCTGTCCAGGGCTCAGGCCGAGCTGGAGAAGGCCAGCAGGGAACAGCGGGCGACCCGGCTGTGGAATGACTACCTGGCCCGCCCCGTCACCTACAACGGCCTGCTGATCGAGATCGCGGAACTCGACCCGGCGCGGGAGGCCAGCCAGGGCTTTCTCCCCGCCGACATCGCCGAGCAAGTCCGCGTCATGCCCCTTGACCAGTCCCTCCTCAAGACATCGCTGCGCGGGTACCAGGCGTTCGGCGCCAAGTTCGCGCTGGTCCAGGAGCGGGTGATCCTCGGCGACGAGATGGGCCTGGGCAAGACCATGCAGTCACTCGCCGCGATGTGCCACCTGGCGGCCAAGGGCGCGACGCACTTCCTGGTCGTCTGCCCCGCGAGCGTCGTCATCAGCTGGACGCGCGAGGTGGAGCGGCACACGCTGCTGGAGGCCCGCCGGCTCCACCTGCCAGGCGCGAAGCGACAGGCCGCCGAACAGGACTGGGCGGCCAGGGGCGGCGTTGCCATCACGACCTACGAGGCGCTGCGCGCCATGCCGGAAGACCTGGATGTCTCGATAGCGATGATGGTCGTCGACGAGGCGCACTACGCCAAGAACCCGAACGCGCTGCGCACCCAGGCGGTCACCGAGTGGGCCGGCCGGAGCAGGCGGGCGCTGTTCCTCACGGGAACGCCGATGGAGAACAGGGTGGAGGAGTTCCGGGTTCTGGTCGGGCACCTGCACACAGAGGTCGCCGAGAGCCTGGACATCGCGGATGAGGCACTGGATGGCACCCGGTTCCGGGAGCAGGTAGCGCCGGTCTACCTGCGGCGCAACCAGGAAGACGTGCTCAGCGAGCTGCCGGAGCGGCTGGAGACGCAGGAGTGGGTGGCGCTCGAGGGAGCGGCAATGCGCGCGTACCGGAAGGCGGTCCTCGAAGGGAACTTCATGGCGATGCGCCGGGCCGCGTTCGCCCCGGGAACGGTGCGGGGATCGCCGAAGCTCCGGCGGCTGGCGGAGATCGTCAGGGAGGCAGCGGACGGCGGGCGCAAGGTCATCGTGTTCTCTTACTTCCGCGACGTCCTGGCCACGGTGACCGAGGTGCTGGCCGGGCGTGACGGCGTCCCCGGCATCCCCGTCATCGGACCGCTGACCGGGGATATCTCGCCGACGGACCGCCAGGCGATGGTGGACGAGCTGCACGAACGCCCAGGGACCCGCCGTGCTGGTCTCCCAGATCCAGGCGGGCGGCGTGGGCCTCAACATCCAGGCCGCGTCGGTGATCATCATCGCCGAGCCGCAGCTGACGCCATCGATCGAGGAGCAGGCGATCGCCCGCGCGCACCGGATGGGCCAGGTCCGCCGCGTAGACGTGCACCGGCTGCTGTGCGAGGACAGCGCCGACCAGCGAATCCTCGAGCTGCTGGCGGCCAAGCGCGAGGCGTTCGACGAGTACGCGCGCCGCAGCGACATGGCCAGCGCGACGCCGGACGCGATTGCCGCCGGCGCCGAGGCCGAACTGGGGCACACGATCGTGGCCGCCGAACGCGCACGACTCAAGGCGGCGTGACCCAGGCCTGGCACACAGACCTACGGCGGCACGCGCCCAGCCTTGCGCGGACTGACAGGTTCCGCTGGCAGGCGGCCAGCCTTCTGGTGACAACCATCGGGGCATCCGTTTTCGTCTGGACGGGTGAGGGGCTAAGCCGGGTATGCAGCGGAGCCACCTCGCGGTGCTGGGAGGCGGCGTGCGGTCGGCTGACGATGCTGAATTCACCTCCTTTGTCGCGGCTGCGTCACGCCGCCTGCTGCGCAGTGCGTACCTCATCACCGGGGACCTGACCGAGGCCGAGGACTTACTGCAGACGGCACTGGAGCGGACGTACCGACGCTGGTACTGGGTCCGGCAGAAGGACGTGCCCGAGGCTTACGTGCGAAGGATCCTGTTTACCTCAGCCGTTGACGCCGCCCGGCGGCGCAAGCTCAGCAGCGGCCCGCTGCATGAGGAGCAGGCACCCGGCGAGCCGGACCCGGCCATCGAGGGCGTGTCCGGCCGGGCCGCGCTGCTGAACTGCATGCGCACGCTGCCTGGCGGGCAGCGCGCCGTGCTGGTCCTGCGCTACTTCGACGACCTGACGGAGGCCGAGACGGCGCGGACGCTCGGCTGCTCCGTCGGCACCGTCAAGTCCCAGCACGCCCGCGCGATCGCGCGGCTGCGCGAGCTTGTACCGCAGCAGCAGGAGGGGAGCACGACATGACCACCGGACTCGGCCAGGAGCTGAAAGCGGCATTCGAGACGGCCAGCGAATTCGTCCAGCCGCCGCCCGCGCTCGCCGACCGGGTGCGCGCCCGGGTCCGCCGGCGGCGCCGCCGGGCGCTCGCCGGGACAGCCGTGGCGTCCGCCATGGTGCTGGCCATAGCCGGAACTTCGTACGCCGCGATCAGCCAGCACCGGGGCACCCCCGCTGTGACGCGGCATCCGGGCCGGTCCCCGCAGAACCTGGCGACCGTCGACTACCAGGTCACCCAGCTGGCGGTAGGCGGCCGCTACCTGTACGTACTGGCGGGGCTGAACTCGCTGCTCACCGCGTATGACCGGGACACCGGGAAGCTGGTCCGGCGGGTCACGGTGCCGTCTCCGGCGTCCGCGCTGGCCGTCGGCCCCGGCGGCCTGGTCTGGGTCGGCTTCTCCCCGGATCAGGGCAGCGGCGCCACCGGGATCTGGCTGCTGACCCCGGACCTCAAGCGGCACTCATCCGATCCCGGCATCCTGGCACCCGCCATCCTGCCGGCCGGCCGGGCCTCGGCCCTGGTGCCGGTAAAGGACGGCCTGCTCCGCGTGCACATCCCGGCGCCGGGACAGCCGGGCCGGGCCACCCGGCAGCTGGAGCCCGGCAGCAGCCTGGGCTCGAACCCGTACACGCCGCCGGGTGCCAGTTCCGTTCAGCTCGGCAGCCGGGTAGCAGTGCTCGTAGCCACCGGGCGCCGGAACGGCAGTCACATCGTCCTCGCGGGATCGCCGGGCCTGCGCTTCGGCGGCACCCCGGCGACGCATATCAGCGCCATGACCAGCACCGGGAACGACCTGTGGGTGACCACCTACGCTCAGCATGGCGGCGAGGCGTCGCTCGACGGCCCGCTCGTGCGCCTGAATACCCGGCTGTCCCCGACCACTCCCGCTTCCGTGCGGTCCAGCCCGGCACTGGCCGGCTCGGAGAGCGTCTGGTCCGGGGGCGGCACGGTCTGGGTCGCCACCGGAGTGCTCGGTCATTCACTCGTCTGCCTGACGGCCGGCGGCGCGATCGGGCCCATCACCACCATGCCGGTAACGGGCGAGGTAGTCGCGCTCGCCGCTACCGCCAGCAGGGTCTACGTCAACGTCCTGCAGCCGCCTGGTTCCTACGCCCCCTCGCCCATCACCAGCTACCCGATCCCGGCCGCGTGCAGAGCCTGACCAGCGCCAGCCCGCGGTCCGAGCCAAGACCCCGCGGCGGGATCATGAGATCACGACGATAGCGTGCCAGCATGGAACACACGCGACTCGGCCGCACCGGCCTGCAGGTGTCCCGGCTGTGCCTGGGCACGATGACGTTCGGATTGCAGTGCGATGAGCCGGCCTCAGTCGCCATCATGGACCACGCCGCGGAGGCCGGGATCGACTTCCTCGACACGAGCGACGCTTACCCGCTGGGTGGTGACCTGAGCACGCGCGGGCGGACCGAGGAGATCGTGGGCCGCTGGCTGCACGGCCGCCGGGACCGCTTCATCGTGGCCACCAAGTGCTTCTCCCCGCAAGGCCCGGCCCCATTCGACGCCGGCAACTCCCGCAAGCACATCATGTCGGCCGTCGACGCGTCGCTGCGGCGGCTGCAGACCGACTACATCGACCTGTACCAGCTCCACGGCTACGACTACGACACCCCGATCGACGAGACCCTCGGCGCCCTGGACGACCTGGTCCATGCGGGCAAGATCCGCTACATCGGCGTTTCCAACTTCCTCACCTATCAGCTAGTCCGAGCCGTCGGCCGCACCGAGACCCTCGGCCTGGCCCGCGTGGACTGCGTGCAGCCCCGCTACAACCTGCTGTTCCGCCAGATCGAGCGGGAGATGCTGCCCTACTGCGGCGAGGACGGCGTCGGCGTCATCCCTTACAACCCGATCGCCGGCGGCCTGCTGTCGGGCAAGCACAAGCGCACCAGCCCGCCGCCCGAGGGCAGCCGCTTCACCCTCGGCAACGCCGCCCAGAACTACCAGGACCGCTACTGGCACGACCGCGAGTTCGACACCGTCGACGAGCTGCACCAGCTCGCCACGCAGGCCGGGGTGGGCCTGGTCACGCTGTCGGTCGCCTGGGTCCTGGCCCATCCGGCCGTCAGCTCGCCGATCATCGGCGCCAGCCGCCCAGGCCAGCTCGACGCCAGCATCGCCGGCCTCGACTACCAGATCGACCCGGAGCTTAAGCAGCGGCTCGACGACCTCACCCACGACTACCGCATGGGCGACGCACCCCGATAGGCGCCTCACGCGGGTTACCTGCCGTCCGACAGGCCGCACTCGCGCACGGTGGGCAGGTCGGTGCGGCCGACCGTCAGCAGTCCGATGGCATCTGTCATCGCGGTGGGCTGAATCCTGGCGATCGGAGAGAACGGGCGGTCGAGGACAGCGAGAGAAGCGACTTCGAGGGTCATCACCACGATCACGGCAATCAGCGTGGTGCACCAGACGATCTTGTTCTGCGAATGAGCGTCGCTGACCAGCAAGAAAATCAGCAGGCCACCACTGACAAACACGACAACCCACAGGATCGCCGGTATCTGGGGGCGAGCCAGGAACAGAAGCTGCTGGCGCGCATTGCCCGCGCTCGCCACCTCGGCGGCCACCCGCTGGGTCGCCGGCGAGTCCTCAGGAAGCCTGGTACTGAAGGCACGCAGGCGGCCGCCCCACACGAGCGCGTCAGACGACTCCTCAGTGTCTCCCCGCTCCTGCGCCTTCCAGTCCCCCTTAGCGACTGACCACATGTAACAGATAAGCGTGCGCTCCCCCTTAACGCGCACATGCGGCGGGAATTCGGCTAGGTCGTCGTACATCGTCACCAGGCTCGTAGGCTCGGCCTGAGCCTCAGCACGTGCGTCAGCGTAGTGATTGGTCGCGAACACCTGGAGCGTGGTAAGCAGGAACCCGAACAAGAACCCAACAAAAACGACGATGTTAGTGAACTGCCCGGCCTCGGCCGACCCGCGCCGCTCCAGCCACCACGCCCCGAGCCAGGCGGTCAAGATGACGCCCCAGAGGATCAGAACATAGTTCAGGATGGTGAGCATCTTCAGGCGCCAGCCGGTGTTGTCACCAAAACCCCTGTCATCGCGTTTCGTTTCCACAGCAAGGAAGCGAGACGATGCTGGTGCATGTGCCAGACAATGTCAAGGAGGCGGCGGCCGGCAGTCCGCGTCCCGACATTACCGCCATTCCACCCGAATTCATTTCCAATTGGGCCAGCCGTTCCGGATTGCCCGCAGGGCTGGGTTAGCCGGAGGTCACGGCGTGGACACCGCTAGAGTTCTCTGCCGGGTCGTAGGTCACGCCTGCGGGGGCCTGGCAGCCCCACGAGGCGCCAGTGGCGTCGGTCGCCGCCCGGGAATCCAGGTAGCCGGCGCGCCCGGCTCCTCGCGGCCCGCCTGGACGTGAGCTGGCGGGTCCTCGCCCCGCATGTGGGCATGCTCAAGCCCCAGCACCACTTGCACGTCCTCGACGAGACGAACACCGCGCCGGATACCGCTCCAGAGGCGGTGATCACTCGCGAGGACGGGATACCCCAGCGGCAGGCCCTGTTGTCCGGCGCCCAGCTCCGCGCCCTGCGCGAAGGACGCGGAATGTCTCGCGAGGACGTCGCGGGACAGGTGAGCGAGCTGCTGCCCGGCCATCCCCTCAGCACCCATGCGCTCGAGATGCTGGAGAAAACCGGCCGCCTCCCCGATACGGCTGGATTAGTCGCCGCGCTCGACCACCTATACCGATGCGACGGGCACCTGGGCATTGACCGCGTCTTCGACTCGCGCACAGCGCACCCCCTGCCGGGCAAGCCCTACACGGTCATCTTCCCCGCGTTCTGCACAGGCCCGATCTGGGTCCAGGCAATCGGCCCTGACAGCACCGAAGCCGGAACAGTCGACCTGACCTGGGCCGCGTGGCGCCGCCGCCAGCGGGTTCGGTCAGGAACGCTGATCACCACACGGAAATCGCTCCCAGATGCGAAGCCGCTGATCATCACAGCCCCGCCGGGCTGGCGGATTCTGGCCGGCCTAGGTTCCGTCCCCGCAGCAGCGGACATCAGCCGCGGCTGGCATCCGGTCAGCATCCGGTCAGCATCCGCGCCGCCCTCGCCATGCTCCGGGACGGAGTGGACGCCATCATCGCGTCCCAGCGGTTCCCGCGGCCCGCCCGCCAACGCAACCTCCTGACCCGAATTAATGGCGACGTGTTCTACAACCGCAAACGGCTGCACTACGCGCTTGGCTGCCGCACCCTCAGCCAAAGCGCTCACCGACTATCACGCTGAGGCAACCGCCGCATGATCAACAACCCGGGAACTGTCTAAGAATCTTGACACAGCTCACCAAGCACTTTATTTTGCTGATATGGTGTGAATATGATGGACCTTGAGCCCGTTGAGGAACTGGTTTCGAGTGCAGATAGCCGATACTTCTGGTGTGACCGCAATACCTTTCCCGCCATCGATAGCGGTCTTACGACGAAGAACGTCTGGTACGTAGCGCTACCTCTTACTACCGCTCATCGCGGAAGCCATTCAGGTGGAGGCGCGTTTCTAGCCGAGGCGGGTGACCAGTCGCGCTACGCGAACGAAGGAACGGTCTATCCCCACGCCTCGTTAGTAGAAATGATTACATATCAGGACATATTCTTCCCTTCGTACAGGTGGGAATATATCGACATAAGTCACGTAGGATGGGAGGTCATACGAGACCGGCTCGCTTCCGACCCGCCCGATATCGTGGCGATGAGTGTATATTCTGCTACAGCGACATGGAGTTTCATCTTAGCCGCTGAGCTGAAACGAGTGAAGCCCGATGCCGTGGTAGTGCTCGGTAATGATCACGCGGGTATCCTGCATCGAGAGATCCTCACCGGTGATTACGGATCGCGCATTATCGACTTCGTGAGCACGGGGAACAACGGGCCCTTCACTATGATGGCTCTTTTGGCAATGCTCGACGGGAAGCTCTCCGTAGAGAAAGTGCCTTCAATAGCCTACCGGAAAAATGGTCAGGTAATAAATCAGTCGGCAGCCACCTATCCTCTTAATCTTCGGATCCTCCCGGACTACAAATTGATCGAGCGGGATTTGGAGTCGCACTACGACCCTGCCTTTGCCGTCTGGTATTCCATGCATTATGAAATGCAAAGAATGGTCACGTTCCCGATAGATGGCGGATGCAACTGGGGAAAGAGGCCCGCTCGGCGATGCCGGCACTGCTCCATCCAGGGTCTAACACCTAAGACTGGCGATGTCGCATCGATTGTTGCCTCCATGGAGACTCTAGTAGGCGACCTGCAAGCAAACGTATACGCTGCAGGCGACTCCACTCTAGGAATGTCAAGGAATCAGTGGGGTGGCGGATTTACTCTCCTTGATGACCTGGCCCTGGCTTGCAGTGAATCGAGCGTTCTGCAGAACAAGCGATTCCTCCTCGCCTATGGCCTTGTCTACGAGTTTTTAAACTCGGCCGAACTTTGCAAAGGTTTCGTTCGCACTTGGAATGTGGGCATAGAGTCCTTTGACCCAAAGTTACTGAAGGGGAATTCGAAGGGCATTAATAAAGGCCCGGATAGAATATACGAGGCGCTTGAACTGGCGAAGAGCCTCGACTATAAACTATACCTTTCGGGTATCCTGGGCCTCCCCGGTACGACGATGCGACACTTGAGGAAAGAGGTGGATAACTGGCTGGCAATTGCGGAATTGTACGCAGGGCAGGTGACAACCATCTCGGTGGCCGCTCCCGCGATAATACCCGGATCGCGAATGTACTTCGATTCCTACAAGTCGGATTCCAGAGTCAGGGAGTGGCACGGCGAGTTGCTACCTATTCGGCGGCTTTCCGAGCTTTACATTGAGCAGAACACTGAGGTGACCCTGAGAGACGTCGAGGCCGCCTTATATGAACTCGGCAAAGGAGTTATAGCGTTGGATAATTCCGGAGCCAACATCAAATTCGGCGGCTACATGATGGGAGGCGTGGATGACACGGAAGCCCGAGAAATGAACCTTCTGAATAATGCGATGAGGTTTCTCTAGAGGTTTACCCCCGGCCCGCGTGGCATCAGGGCTCGTAGTTATACGGGATAGTGGTGCTAAGAATCCGGAACCCGAGCCGGGCGAGGATGGGCCGGCTGTCGTCCGAGGCGTCCACCTGAAGGAACCGGTAGCCGCGTTCGGCTGCGAGCGCCGCTCGGTACGCGACGGTGGCGCGGTAGATGCCTTTGCCGCGCCATTCCGGGGCGGTACCGCCGCCCCAGAGGCTAGCGAAGTCGGTGCCTTCGCTGAACTCCATGCGGGCCGAGCAGATCGGCCGGTCTCCGGCGAGCACGACGAGCGCGGTGAGAGTCTCGGGGCTGTGCTCGGCGCGGTAGAGCATCTCCCGCTTGAGGCGCGGCGCGGGCGCGCCGAAGGCCCGGTCGTGCGCCTCGAACATCAGGTGCACGCCGGCCGCGTCCGTTACTCCCTCGATCCGCACGCCCTCGGGGAGCACCGGCTCGGTCGGCAGCTCGGCGACGTTCGCGGCCATCAGCGCCTCGCGCTCGTCAGCCCGAAAACCGGCCTTGACCAGGCGATCGCCGAGGTCGGCGGGCCGGTCGTGCTCGTAGAGCTTCCATTCGAACTCGCGGCCGAGCGCGGTGAAGTGCTCCACCTGCGCGGCGATCTCGGAGTCCGCGGCCTGCTCGTCGAGGTCCGACCAGATCACGCCGCACCAGCCGCCGTCGCCGGTTGCGATGTGCCGTATGACTCGGCCGGTGTTCTCGACGAGGTCGTCCGGGTGGTCGCCGCGGAACTCGCGGCGCAGCTGACGGTCGAACAACCCGAGCAATTCAGTGTTATCCATGAGAGGCATGTTAGATGAGATAGCGGATGCCCGGATCGTGCCCCTCGATCAGGTTCAAGGATGCTCCCGCCGCCACGCATTGACCCAGTTCCCCGCAGCACTCGATGAACTAATCGAGTCCGCCAGTACCAAGATCAGCGTCATCACCAGAATGGCGTTCGGATTTCACGGAGACCCTGACAGCCATGATCATGTATCGCCGACTATAATCCACGGAAAGGGACGAGGAACGTCATTTGATCGAGATGACCGATCTCATTTGAAAGCGTGCGGGGCTTTGCTGTCCTGGTGGCTACGGCGGCGGGCACCGCACCTTCGGCGGGCAACGGGTGATGCGCGGTTGAACGCGGGCACATGTGGACAGAGGGACACCTTGAGCGAGTCGAGCCGGTTGATACAGCAGCTTGTCGCGGAGCAGGCGACGGTCCGGCCAGACGATGTGGCCGCGGAGTACGGCGACGAGCGGCTTACGTACGGGCAACTGGCCAGCCGGGTGCGGTCGCTGGCCATTCATCTACGCGAGGAGTGCGGGGTCGGGCGGGACACTCTGGTGCCGCTGCTGTTCGAGCGTTCCCTGGACATGGTCGTCGGTATCCTCGCCGTCATCGAGGCGGGCGGTGCCTGCCTGCCCCTGGACCCGAAGCACCCCGCCGCGCGGAACCGATTCATTCTGGAGGACTGCGGGGCGCGCCTGCTGCTAGCCAACATCGACGCGCCCCCGGGTCTCGCCGAACTGGTCCGCGTCCTCGACCTGCGGGAGGAGCCCTCCTGGCCGGAGCGGACCGGGGAGCTGCCGGTCGTCGGTACCGCCGACGACCTCATCTACTGCCTGTACACCTCGGGCTCGACGGGCGAGCCCAAGGGCGTGCTCATCGAGCACCGCGGCGTGCGCAACGTGCTGCGATGGGGCAAGGAGTACTTCAAGATCACTCCTCACGACCGGGTGCTGCAGAAGACGACCTACGCCTTCGACATCTCCCTGATGGAGCTGCTCCTGCCGCTGATCAGCGGGGCCACGCTCGTCCTGCTGGAGGCCGGCGCGGAGACGTCGCCGCCCACGATCCGCGACGCCGTCTTACGGCACGGCATCACCCTGATTCAGTTCGTTCCGTCGGGGCTGGCCTCGTACCTGGCCGTCATGGACACCGCCGATCCGCTGCCGGGCGTGACGCGCTGCCTCGCCGCGGGCGAGCCGCTCAAGCCGGGCCTGCGCACGGCGTTCTACGACGCCACAACCGGCTGCGACCTGTTCAACATGTATGGCCCTACCGAGACATCGATCTACGCTACGGCCGGCCTCGTGGACCGTGACGCGGGCGTGACGGCGGGCAGGCCGCTCCCTAACACGACGCTGCTGATCGTCGACCAGGGCAACGCGCCCGTCCCGGTCGGCGCCACCGGGGAACTGCTCATCGCCGGCGACGGGCTGACCCGCGGCTATCTCAACCGGGACGAGCTGACCCGCGAGCGCTACGTCCAGGACCTGAACGGCAGCGGCGTGCGCGTGTACCGCACCGGGGACCTCGCGATCCGCTTAGAGAGCGGCGAGATCGACCTGGTGGGTCGCATCGACGATCAGGTCAAGATCCGCGGCTACCGCATCGAGCTCGGCGAGATCGACACCGCGCTGTCCGCTCTGCCCGGCGTGCATAACAGCGCGGTGATCGCCACCGACTTAGACGGCCAGCTGGAACTCGTCGCGTACTGGGTCGGCGACGAACGCGCCGACCCCGCCTCGCTCCGCGCGGGCCTGTCCGCGTCGCTGCCCGCCTACATGGTGCCCGCCCGCTTCGTGCGCCTGGACGCCTTCCCGCTGACCTCCAGCGGCAAGATCCAGCGTGCCGCCCTGCCAGCACCGGACCTGGAAGCCGAGTTCACCGGCACCGCCTACGTGGCTCCGGTCGACGCGATGGGCCGCGAGTTGTGCTCCGTCCTCCAGGAGATCCTCGGCTGGGGCCGGGTGGGGCTGGACGACCGGTTCCTCGATCTGGGCGGCGACAGCCTCAAGGCCGTTCGCGTCGTCTTGCTGACCCGCAAGCGACTGCGGCGCGAGCTAGGCATCGACGCCCTGCTGCGCAACGAGACCGTCGCCGAGCTCACCGTCCGCCTGCACGAGTCCGGGCTGCCGGGCGCGTACGGCGCGCTACCGGAAATCACTCCCGCGGAGCCCGCGCCGTGGCACCCCCTGTCCTCCGGGCAGTTGTCGATGTGGCTCCTGGCTCAGGCTGGCGCCTCCCATGCGGCGTACACGGTGCCCGCCGTGTACGAGATGCGCGGCACGCTGGACCAGGAGGCCCTGCACGCCGCACTCGTGCTGCTCCTGACCCGCCACGAGTCACTGCGCACGGCCTACGGCGAGGTCGCCGGAGTGCCGATGCAGCAGGTGCGGGAGGACTTCTCCGTCGACTGGGAGATCAAATCCGCCGACGACGAGGACGCGGCACAGAACGCGATCGCCTGCTTCGTCCAGCGGGACTTCGATCTCGCGGCGGGCCGCCTGGTGCGCTTCCTGCTGGTCGAGCAGGCCCGCGATCATCACGTCCTGGTGGTGAGCGCCCATCACATCGCCGTCGACGGCCGGTCGCTGACCGTGCTGATCGACGACCTCATCGCTGGCTACAATGACCTGCTCGGCAGGCGGCAGTCCGAAGGGACTCCCGAGGGCCTGCAGTACAAGGACTACGCGCACTGGCAGCAGCGGACACTTGACCGGCCCGCCGCCGAGGAGTCGCGCGCCTACTGGAGCCGGAAGCTCGCCGAGGCCCCAGAGCCCCTGGACCTGCCCGCCGACCGCTCGCGCCCCGCCACCCGTAGCTACCGGGGCGCCGTCCTGCGCCATACGATCCCGTCCCGAGTCCTGCAGGGCCTCAAGTCGCTGTGCCGCGAGGAGGGCGCAACTCTGTACGCAGGCATCAGCGCGGTCCTGCGCGTGCTTTTCTTCCGGTACACCGGTCAGCGGGACTTCGTGCTCGGCACGTCGGCGCTCGGCCGGCCGCTGGAGGCCCTGCACCACCAGATCGGCTACTACGTCAACAGCCTCGCCCTGCGTGCGGAGGTCGCCTCCGGTACAACGTTCCGCGCGCTGTTACGTACCGTGCAGGGCTCCGTGGCGGAGTCCGTCCGGCATGGCGAGTACCCCTTCGACCGCGTCGTCCAGCACGCCGGCACCGTCACCGCGGGCAATCGCAACCCCCTGTTCGATGTCATGGTGATGATGGATCCCGCCTGGGGCACTCCCACCTCCGTGCCCGCTGGACTGCGGATCCGACACCTCGACCACCCCGTCCAGCACAGCAAGATGGACCTCACGCTCTACTTCGCGGAGAGGGACGACGGGCTGGGGATCACCGTCGAGTACGCGACGGACCTGTTCGACGAGGTACGAGTCGAGCGGCTGCTGACCCACTTCGAGACGCTGCTCACGAGCGCCGCCGCCGCTCCCTGGGCCCCCGTGGAGGAGCTGGAGCTACTGACCGGGGCCGAGCGTGCGCTGGTGCTGACCGGCTTCAACGCCACGGACACCGCGCACGAAACGGATACCCCGGTCCAGCAGCTCTTCGAGCAGCAGGCGGCCCGCACCCCGGAGCGCACCGCGATCGTCGACGAGCACCGCGCCCTGACCTTCGGCGAGCTGAACGCCAAGGCAAACGCCCTCGCGTGGACGCTGCGCAGGCACCACGGGATCGGCGCTGGAACCCTAGTCGCCCTGCACCTGGACCGGAGCGTCGACATGACGGCCGCCATCCTGGGCGTGCTCAAGGCGGGCGGCGCCTACCTGCCGCTGTCCACCACCGACCCGGCCGGCCGAATTGCCACCATCCTGGACGACTCCGGCGCCACGGTACTCCTGGCTGACACCGTCCGGGCCGGCACGATGACCGCGCCCGGCCGGACCGTCATCGACGTCACCGGCTTCCTGGCGGATGCCGCGCACGCCGACAACCCGCCGCCGCTGGCCGGGCCTGACGACATCGCGTACTGCATCTACACGTCCGGCTCGACCGGTGTGCCCAACGGTGTCCTCGTCGAGCACCGCGGCCTGGTCAACCGGCTCCGCTGGATGATCGAGGACCTGGGCCTGACGGACCGGGACGTCGTGCTGCAGAAGACGCCTTACGTCTTCGATGTGTCGGTGTGGGAATTACTGCTGCCCGGTGTAATCGGCGCCCGCCAGGTGATGCTCACGCCTGAGGGCCAGTCCGATCCAGCGCTGATCCGCGACACCGTCGAGCGCCACGGCGTGACCCTGCTGCACTTCGTGCCGTCGATGCTCAGCCACTACCTGTCCGCGGTCGGCGGGGGCTTCGCTGGCGTACGCAACGTTGTGTGCAGCGGTGAGGAGCTCAGCAGGGACCTCGCCACCCGGTTCTTCGCCGCCGCTACGGACACCTGCGCGCGGCTGCACAATTACTACGGCCCCACCGAGGCCACCGTCGACGTCTCCCGGCTGGAGGTCACCGACGTACCGGGTCCGGTCACGATAGGCCGTCCCGCCGCTAACACGCATCTGTATGTCCTCGACGACCGGGGGCAGCCATGTCCCGTCGGCGCCCCCGGCGAGCTGTGCATCAGCGGTGTCCAGGTGGCCCGCGGCTATCTGAACCGGCCGGAGAAGACCGCCGGCAGGTTCACGGCAGACCCGTTCCGGCCCGGGGTGCGGATGTACCGGACCGGGGACGTGGCCCGCTGGCAGGAGAACGGCGAGGTCCTCTACATCGCCCGCCGCGATCACCAGGTCAAGCTGCGCGGCTTCCGCATCGAACTCGGCGAGATCGAGCAGGCACTGGCAGGCCAGGAGGGCGTCGGGCGGGCCATCGCGACGGTGCGGAAGGACGCGGCTGGCGCCGGCGTCCTGTGGGCGTACGTTGAGAACGCGGCTCCCCTCGCGCCCGCGGCTCCCGCGGAGCTGCGGGAATTCCTCAGCTCACGGTTGCCGGAGTACATGGTGCCGACGTACTTCGTCTTCACCGACGCTATCCCGGTCACCCGCAACGGCAAGGTCGACCGCCGTGCCCTGCTCGCGCTGAGCCACCCGGCGCAGGTCTCAAGCAACCGGTATGTCGCCCCGCGCACCGCGGCCGAGGAGCGGCTGGCCGCGATCTGGACGGAGTTGCTGCGGCTGGAACACGTAGGTGCCGAGGACGACTTCTTCGCCCTCGGCGGCAACTCGCTCAGCGCGTTGCAGCTGTCCACCCGCATCGGCAAGGCTTTCGGCGTCGAGCTAAAGCTCGCCGCGCTGTTCACTCACCGATCAGTCGCCGCGCAGGCCGTCCTGATCGCAGCCTCAGCGGCGTCGGCGTCGGCGCCGTCCGCGCCCGCACTGACGCGCGTCCCGCGCGGCGAACGGCACGTCCTGTCGTTCGCCCAGGAACGCATGTGGTTCCTGCACATGCTGGCCCCCGACAGCGGCGCCTACAACATCCCTGTCCTGATCCGCCTGGGAGGTTCGGTCGACGCCGAGGTGATGGCGCGGGCCGTCACGAGCCTGGCGGCCCGGCACGAGATGCTGCGCACGACGTTCACCCAAGAGGGTGGCGAGGTCTTCCAGCGGGTGCGTCACGACCTCCCCGTCCCGTTCGAGATACGAGACCTGGGCGCTGTGCCGGGCGAGGCAGCGCGCGACGAGGCCGCCCGGCTGGTGCGGGAGATCAGCTCCGCGCCGTTCCGTCTCGAGGACTCCTCGCCGCTACGGGTCGTGCTGTTCCGGCTCGGTGACGAGGAGTGGCAGCTTCTGGTGGTGGTGCACCACATCGCGGGTGACGGCTGGACGCTGCGCCTGGTGATGCAAGAGCTCTCCAGCCTGTACGCGGGGCACGCGTCGGGCAGCGAAGACCCGCTGCCCGCCCCCTCGGTGCAGTACGTCGACTACGCAGCCGCCGTACGCGACCCCGCGCACAGCGCGGGCATCAAGGACGACTTGGCGTACTGGGCGGACCGCCTCGCCGACGCGCCGTCCCTGGACCTGCCCACCGACGAGCATGACGAGGCCGCACAGGTCCGGGCCCAGGGCCTGACGGCGCGAGTCGGCGCCAGCGCCGGCCGCGGACTGCGGGAGCTGGCGGCACGCACCGCGACGACCTCCTTCGAGATCACGATGGCCGCCCTCAACCTGGTCCTGTCGCGCCTGAGCGACCAGCAGGACGTGGTGGTGGGATTCCCGGTCGTGTCCCGACCGGACATCGACCTGGAGGGGACCGTCGGGCTATTCCTCGACACCCTCGTGCTGCGCACGGACCTGACCGGATCGCCCCCCTTCACCGAGCTGCTGGAGCGGGTCAGCACGGGGGTGCGCGAGGCGTACGAGCACCAGGCCGCGCCGTTCGAGCTGCTCGTCGAGCGCCTCAACCCGGAGCGCGCCCTGGACCGCACCCCGGTGTTCGACGTGCTGCTGAACTACCTGGGCGACCTGACCGAGACCCTGACCATCGACGGGGTCACCGCCGAGGTCGACGACTACGCGTTCGACCTCCAGGCCAGGTTCCCGCTCACGTTCTACGTCCGCGATGAGCCGGACGGCGGGATGCTGATCGAGCTGGTCTACCGGGCCGATCTGTTCTCGCCCGAACGGGCCAGGACGATGGCCGCCCAGCTGGTCGAGGTGCTCGAGCTGGCCGCGACGGACCCAGGGCTGCCCATCACGTCGTACGCCCTGGCGGCCGGGGCCGCCCGGCACCAGCGGGCAAAGCTCGCGGCGCCACTGGAGCAGCCCCGCCAGCGGCCAGTGCCGGAGCTGATCGCCCGCGTCGCCGCACGCCATCCCGGCCGTGTCGCCATCCGGCAGGGCGGCCGGATGCTGACGTACGGCGAACTGGTCGCCCGCGGCGAGGCCGTAGCCCGCAGGCTGGTGGCGCGTGGCCGCGGCGTCGGCGACGTGGTCGGGGTGACCGGCTCGCGAGGGATCGGCTTCGTCGTCGGCCTGCTCGGCGTGCTGCGCAGCGGGGCGACCGCTTTCCCGGTGGACCCCGCCCTGCCCGAAGGGCGCATCCGCCACCTCCTGGAGATCGGCAGGGCCGACCTGTTCGTGCGGGTCGCCGACGGCGCCGGCGGTGCGGTACCCGGCATCGAAACGGTCGATGTCGACGCCGACGGGCTATCCCCGCTCCGCGAGGAAGGCGACGGCACGGCACCGTTGCCGCTGGTGTCCGCAGCGGACCCGGCATACCTGTTCTTCACCTCCGGCACCACTGGCCTGCCCCGCGGGGTGCTGGGCCGGCACGGCTCGTTCAGCCACTTCCTCAGCTGGCAGGCCGCCGAGTTCGGCCTCGGCGAGGACGACCGGTGCTCGCAGCTGACCAGCGTCTCTTTTGACGTGATGCTCCGCGACACGTTCCTCGCGCTGGTCACGGGCGGAACCCTCGTGGTGCCGGAGGAGGCGGACGAAGCGGGCGGCAAGGCGATCTTCCGCTGGCTGGATCGCGAGCGGATCACCGTCCTGCACGCCGCCCCCACCGTCCTGCAGAGCTGGCTGCTGGACGCCCCCGACGACGTCCGCCCCGACAGCCTCCGACTGACGATCTGCTCGGGCGAGCCGATGAAGGCGGCCCTGGTGGAGAACATCCGCGACCGCTGCCCGAGCACCGAGGTGGTGAACCTGTACGGGACGACGGAGACGACGCTGGCGAAAACCTTCCACCGTGTCCCGGACGGACCGCTGCCCTCGGTCCTCCCGGTCGGCACTCCGCTGCCGCAGACACAGGTCGTCGTGATGCGAGACAGCGGCGTGCTGTGCGGTGTCGGCGAGACCGGCGAGATTGTCATTCGCACTCCGTTCCGCACCTTCGGCTACCTGAACGACCCTCATTCCACACGCGCGAGCTTCTTCCCCAATCCGCTGCGCGAGGACGAGGACGACCTGCTGCACCGCACCGGTGACATCGGCCGGTTACGCCCCGACGGCCTGCTGGAGGTCCTTGGCCGTGCTGACCACCAGGTGAAGGTCAGCGGGGTGCGGATCCAGCCCGCAGAAGTCGAGAACGCTCTCACCGGGCATCCGGCCGTCTCCACGGGCATTGTCATCGCCCGCAAGGACACGAGCGGCGAGGCCCACCTGATCGCCTACGTGGTGCCCGAGGACCTGGACTGGGACGAGCAGGCCCTCGACGAGGAGCTGCGCGCCTACCTGATGGGCCTGCTGCCCAGGGCGATGGTCCCCGGCGAGTACATCGCCCTGGACCGCATCCCCACCAACGCCAACGGCAAGCCCGACCGTGCCGCCCTGCCCGCGCCGCGCTTCGCACGGGAGCCGCGGCCAAACGCCTCGGCCGCCCCGCGCACCGACGTCGAGCGCCGCATCCGTGACATCTGGGCGACCGTCCTGGACCGTCCCGTACTGGGAGTCGAGGACAACTTCTTCGCCCTCGGCGGCACGTCCCTGAAATTGCTGCGCCTGTACGCCCTGCTCGACGAGCGCTTCCCGGGTACCTTCCGCGTCGCCCAGCTGTTCATCCACCGCACCATCGCCACCCAAGCGGCGCTGGTCGCGCCCCTCCCCAGCCAGCCGGAAGACAGGGTCACCGAGCATGAGTTCTGAGACCAGCGCGGGCGGCGCGGTCCGCGCTACCGGGGTCGTGGCGAGTGCCGCTAGGCCCTCGGCCAGCACTGGCCGGGACGTCGCCGTGATCGGCATGGCGGCCCGGCTGCCAGAGGCGGACGACCTCCAGCAGTTTCTGCGCAACCTTCGTGACGGCCGCGACAGCGTCCGTGAGCTGACCGATGATCGCATCACGCGGACCTCGCTTGCCCCGGACGAGGAATACCAGCTGTGTGGCTTCCTCGACGACATCGACACCTTCGACCACGCATTCTTCGGCATCTCCAGGGGCGAGGCGCAGAACATGGCGCCCGAGCACCGGCTATTGCTCCAGGTCGCCTACCAGGCGGTCGAGAACGCCGGCTGACGCCCCCGGGGCGCTCGACGGCGTGCGCGGGGCGGTGTACGCCGGCGACACGAAGATCGAGTATGGCGAACTGGCGCTCGCCCCCGAGCCGACCATGAGGATGGGCACGCACGCGTCTGCCACGGCCGGACGGCTGTCGCGCTTCTTCGGCCTGCGCGGCACTGCCGCGATGATCGACTCGGCCTGCTCGTCCGCCCTGCTCGCCGTGCACCTGGCGGTAAACGACCTGTTGCTCGGCGAGGCCGAGCTGGCCATGGTGTGCGGGGCCAGTATCAATGTGCTGGCCGACCACAAGAGCGGCGACCTGGATATCGGCATCCGCTCGGCCGATGGCAAGGCCCGCGCGTTCTCCGCCGATGCCTCCGGCACCGGCTCGGGCGAGGCCGTCGCCGTCGTCCTGCTCAAGCCGCTCGACGCGGCGCTGCGCGACGGTGACACGGTGCACGCCGTCATCAAGGCCACCGCCGCCAACAACGACGCGTCCCGTTCCAGCACCCTGACCGCTCCTGACAGCACCGCCCAGGCCGAGGTCATCGAGCTGGCCTGGCAGAAGGCGGGGATTGACCCGGCAACCGTCTCCTTCATCGAGGCTCACGGCACGGGCACCCCGCTGGGCGATCCGATCGAGATCGAAGGACTCGACCTGGCCTTCGGACGGGTTACCGACCGGAAGAACTTCGTCGCCCTGTCGACCGCGAAGTCCAACATCGGCCACACCTGGAGCGTGTCCGGCCTGGTTGGCCTGATCAAGACGGTCCTCTCCCTGCGCACCCAGCAGCTGTTCCCGAGCCTGCATGCCGCCGAGCTCAACCCGCTGATCGACTTCGCGGGTTCGGCGGTGTCGGTCACGCGGGAGCTGACGCCGTGGGAGCCGGCCGCCGGGATACGCCGCGCGGGTGTGAGCTCGTTCGGCGTGATGGGCACCAATGTGCACGCGGTCCTGGAGGAAGCGCCCAGCCCGCCCGGCTCTCCGGCCGGGGAAGTGCGGAATTCCACCGGGCCGTACTTCGTCCCGTTATCGGCAAAGAGTCCCACCGCCCTCGCGGCCAGCGCGGCCACACTGCGCCGCTGGATCGAGGAGCGGCCGAAGCTGGATCTGCCGGACATCGAGCGCACCCTGACGGCGGGACGCGACCACCACCCGTACCGCGTCGCCCTGACGGTGAGCAGCCTGGCCGGGCTCGCCGACGCCCTCGCCGCGACGACGCCGCCCGCCCCCGCCGGGCCGATGACGACGGCGCTGCTGCTGTCGGGGGCTTGCGACGCCACGCCGGAACTCACCGCCGGGCTCCGGCGCCGCCACCCGCACTTCGACGGGTTGTACGGGGAGGCCATGGACGCCGCGTCCCGACTCGGCCTGCGGGACGAGGAGTTCGCGTTTCAGTACGCCTTCGCCGGCCTACTGCGCCACATCGGCCTGGACTTTCAGCACGTCGTCGCCCAGGGCGTGGGCAAGCTCGCCCTGGACGCCGCCAACGGCCGCGTCCAGCTCGGCGCGGCGCTGCGCGGCGCGGCGGCCGAGGAACGCGCCGTGCCCCCGGACCTGGACGCACGTGTGGACCGGCTTCTGAACAGGCTCGCCGGCCCGCGCCGGGTCCTGTTCGCGGAGGCTGGCCCGCTGTCCACGATCTCCGGGGCGCTGGCCAGGCGCGCGGGCGAGGACTATGACGTGGTGGCCGTGGACGAGACCGGCCTCGGCGGTTTCCTGGGCGGTCTGTACACGGCGGGCGCCCAGTGGCGGTGGGATGCCAGAATCGGTCCGGGGCGCCGCGTCGAGCTGCCGTCGTACCAGTTCGACCGGATCCGCTGCTGGCTGGACGACGCCAAGGTCCGCACCCGGTCCGCCGCGGCCAGGTCCTTGCCAGCCGCCCCGGCCCCGGTCGATCCGCTGGAGGCCGTGACGGAGGTGTGGCAGGACGTCCTCGGCGTGACACCCGACACCGACGCTTCCTTCTTCGACATCGGCGGCGACTCCATCAGCGGCATGCAGGTCATGAGCCGCCTCAGCACCCTCTTCGCCGTCGAGCTCGACGAGTACGCCATCTTCGACCACGAAACCCCGCGACAGCTCGCCGCCCACATCCAGAACGCCCTGGCTGCGCCCGGGCCGGCGCCCGTGCTGGACGCCGTTCCGTCGGATCCGTTCCCGGCCTCCCCCGCCCAGCTGAACATCTGGGTCGCCTCGCAATTCGAAGGTGGTTCCACCGCCTTCAACCTCACGCGCAGCTTCCGGCTCGACGGGCAGGTGGACAGGGGGCCCTGCGGCAGGCCCTGGACGCGCTGGCCGGGCGGCACGAGGCCCTGCGCACCACCTTCGCTTTCGCCGGCGGTGCGCTGACCCAGACCACGGCCGCCGCCGACGGGTTCACGGTCCCCCTCCACCTGGAGCAGCCGGCGGCGTCCGGCCCGGTGACACTGGCATCGCGGCGCACGTGCGTCCCTTCGCGGCCGCCCCGTTCGACCTGGCCGCGGGTCCCCTGGTTCGCGCCCAGCTGGCGTCCTTCGCCGGCGACGAGCATGTCCTGACGCTCAGTACGCACCACATCGTGGCCGACGGCTGGTCCCTGGAGCTCCTGGTCCGCGACCTGTCCGCGTTCTATGCCTCCTTCGCGCAGGGCGTCGCGCTCGGCCTGCCCGCGGTGGAACTCGGCTACCGCGACCATCACATCGAGAGCAGGCAGTGGGCCGACGAGCACAGGGAGGAGGCGTCCGCGTACTG
Source organism: uncultured Actinomycetota bacterium (assembly GCA_963725175.1). Taxonomy (GTDB): domain Bacteria; phylum Actinomycetota; class Actinomycetes; order Streptosporangiales; family Streptosporangiaceae; genus DASUBV01. The sequence goes on along the minus strand of CAVRXH010000006.1, from coordinate 6,704,699 downwards.
GCTGGAGCAGTACCCGGACGTGCCCGCGGGTATCGACCTGCCGGTCCGCTCCGGTGTCGGCGGCGAGGCCTTCAGCGGCGCCTACCGCGAGTATGCGCTTCCCGACGCGCTGTGGGAGCGGCTGAAGCGGTTCGCGAAGGCCGAGGGCGGCACCGCCTTCGCCTCGCTCGTCAGCGCCTTCGCTGCGCTGCTCGCCCGCTATGCCGACCAGGGCGAGCTGGTGGTCGGCACCTCGCTTAGCGGTCGCGGCAGGCCCGGCGCTGAGCAGCTCGTCGCCATGCTGGTGCGCACGCTGCCGCTGCGGGTGCGGATCGACGACGAGGCCGATTTCCGGGCTCTGTTCGCCCAGGTCCGTTCCCGGTTCACGGCCGGCGCCCGGCATAGCGACTACCCGTACGAGGAACTCGTCCAGGAGCTTCAGCAGCGCGGGCTCACCCACTCCGCGCACCTGTTTGATGTGCTGATCGAGTTCGAGCAGTTCGCGGGCGACGATGAGCAGGCCCTGCGAGCGATGGGCAACGAGGACCTGCGGGTGGCTCCCGTGGACGTCACCCTGCAGACCAGTGTGCTACCGCTGAACGTGATGCTTGCCGAGCAGGCTGGCACCCTGCGGGCGGCCATCCGCTTCGATACTCGCCTGTTCGATGCGCACACCGTCGACCAGCTGTGGGAGTCCTTCACCGGACTGCTCGGCGCCGTCCTGGACCGTCCGGACCTGGCCCTGCGGCAGATCCCGCACCTGACGGGGGCCAGGCAGCGCAGCGTCCTTGCCATCGGCGCGCACGACTTCGACTTCGACGCCTCGCTGAAGATCCACCTGGCCGTCGAGCGGTTCGCCCGCACGAGCCCGGACCGTGTCTGCCTCGTGGCCGCGCCCGAGCAGCGGACTTACGCCGAGCTCAACGCCCGCGCCAACCGGCTCGCCCGCTTCTTCAGGGACGAGCTGGGAGTGCGGGCCGAAGAGGTCGTGGCCCTCGTCATGGACCGCTCGATCCTGACGGTCGAGGCGATCCTCGCGCTGTGGAAGTGCGGCGCGGCCTACCTGCCGGTCGACCCGGGCTATCCGCCGTCGTACGTGCAGTCGATGCTGGAGTCGTCGCGGGTCCGCGTCGTCGCCGTGGACCCGCGACGGATGACGGCCGGGCTGCGCGCCCGCATCGGCGACGAGTGCACCATGGTCGAGCTGACGAATGCTACTGGCGCGGACCTCGGCGCCGGCGACCTGGACGTCACGACCGGTGACTCGGCCCTGTCGTACGTGATCTACACCTCCGGCTCGACAGGTGAGCCGAAGGGCGTGATGGTCGAGCACCTGGGGATGCTCAACCACCTCCACTCGAAGATCAACGATCTGTCGCTGACCAAGCGGAGCGTGGCGGTGCAGAACGCGTCGAACAGCTTCGACATCTCCGTGTGGCAGATGTTCGCGGCTCCGTACGTCGGCGGCAGGACAGTGATCTACGAGACCGCGCTGCAGCTCGACCCGGTGCGCTTCGGCGAACGCCTCGACTCGGACGGAATCACTGTCCTCGAAGTGGTCCCCTCCTACCTCGGCACCATGCTCGACGCCTGGGAGCGCGCCGGCCGCCGCTTCGGTCTTCATGCTCTCGCCCATCTGCTGGTGACTGGCGAGGCGGTGCTGCCCCGGCTGGTCAACCGCTGGCTGGCGCACTACCCGGACGTCCCGGTCGTCAACGCCTACGGCCCCACCGAGGCGTCCGACGACGTGACGCACCATGTGATGGCCGAACTCGTGACCACAGACACCGTGCCGCTTGGCGCACCGATCCACAACACCCTGATCTACGTGCTGGACGAGTACCTGCGGGTCTGCCCGCAGGGGATGAAGGGCGAGATCTACGTCTCGGGCATCGGTGTCAGCCGCGGGTACCTCAACGCTCCCGAGCAGACCGCCAGGGTGTTCCTGCGCGACCCCTTCCAGCCGGAGCGGCGCATGTACCGCACCGGCGACGCCGGACGCTGGACCGCGGCGGGCACCCTGGAATACCTGGGCCGCACGGACAGCCAGGTCAAGGTACGGGGCTTTCGGATCGACCTCGGCGAGATCGAGCGCCGCGTGGACGCCTGCCCCGGTGTGAAGGCGGCCGCGGTCGTCACTCGCGCCGGCATCAAGGACGGGCTGTGCGCGTACGTCGTGCTAGAGCCCGGCACCACGGTCGCCGAGTGCCGTGCCGTGCTGCACGGCGAGCTGCCCCACCACATGGTGCCGGCCGACTTCGTCGAGATCGGCGCGATGCCGCTGACGTCCAACGGCAAGATCGACCGCAAGTCCCTCGCCAGCACCGGTCTTTCCCGGCCGGGCGCCTCCGGTGTCACCGGGCCGTCCACAGAGTCGGAGCGCGCCCTCGCCGGGATCTGGCGCGAGGTACTCGGCGCCGAGGAGGTCGGCGTCCACGACCCGTTCTTCGAGATCGGCGGCAACTCCCTGCGCGCCGTACAGGTCCTGTCCCGGATCCGCAGTCAGCTGGGCGTGGCTCTGGACCTGGAGGTGATGTTCTCGCAGCCGACCATCGCCGCGCTTGCCACAGTTCTTGAGCACGCGGAAAGCCATGCGAACGGGGACGAGGCGATCGTCAGCGCGGGCGGCCCTGGCGCCTACCCAGTCGCGCACACGCAGGACCTGCTGCTCAGCATGGAGGATACGTACGACCGGCCCGACGGGTTCAACCGCAACGACCTGTACGAGCTGCCCGGCGACGTCGATGCGGTGGCGCTGGAACGCAGCTTCGCCCGGCTCGTCGAGCGGCACGAAACGCTGCGGACGACGTTCGCGAAGGAGGACGGCCAGTGGACGCAGATCGTCCACGCGCCGGGAGCGCTGCCGCTGCCGTTCGCGGTCCACGACTTCTCGGGACGGCCGCCCGCCGACGCCCGCGCCTTCGCCGAAGACCGGATTCGGACGGCCTTCGCGGTGACCGAGGAGCCATTGATGCGCGTCGACCTGCTGCGCACGGACGCGCGCTGGCTGATGGTGACATCCATGCACCAGCTCGTGTCGGACGGGCGGACGGTGGACGTGCTGGTCGAGGAGTGGCTGCGGCTGTACGACGCCGCGGTGGAGGGCCGCGACGCGGAACTCGAACCGCTGGCGGTGCAGTACAAGGACACGGCCCGGTGGCGCAACACTCGCATGGCAGGTGAACGGGCGCGGAACCATTACGAGTTCTGGCTCCAGGAACTGGCGGGCGCCAGTTCCGTCGTGCCGCTCGCCACGGACAGGCCGCGGCCGGCCCGGACCGCTTTCGCAGCGGGCCGGCTACGCCGCCCGGTGCCGGATCTCGCCTCGCGCCTCGCGAGCCTGGCGGGCGCCCACCGGGTGACAGAGTTCGTCGTCGCCAAGACAGCGGTCAGCCTCCTGCTGCTGGCCGAGACCGGCGGTGACGATGTCACCCTCGGCACCTATACCCGAGGCCGCAACCGTCTCGATTTCGAGAACCAGCTGGGCAACTACATCAACACCGTTCCGCTGCGCACACGGCTGCAGCCCGACGAGACGGTCGCCTCTGTTCTGCGCACCGCGCAGCACGACGTGCTGCGCGCCTTCCAGCACGAGGAGTACCCGTACGGGTGGACGATGCGGAACTTCGGCTGGGAGCGCGGCCCGGACCGCAGCCCCCTCTTCGATGTGATGGTGGCCATGGACATCGCCGAGGCGCCGGAGCCCTCCGGCGCGGGCGGACACCTGGTGGAGTTCCGCCGGCTGGCGCTGCCGCGCCGCGCCAAGGAGGCCGACCTGCAGTTCGTGTTCGACCGCACCCCCAGCGGCGGGATGGAGATCGCGGTGACGTACAACTCCGAGATCTTCGACGCCTCCCGCGTCGAGCGCCTGGCCGGGCGGCTAGAGGAGATCATCCAGGGCCTCGCCGGGAACCTGCCGCTGATCGAGATCCTGAAGAGGGCGCCCCGCTCGGCCGCGTAGCTGCCGGACCCGCCTGGATTCAGAGCCGGGAGCCGATCGTCTCCACTATGTACGGCAGGTGCTCGTCGACGAAGAAGTGCCCGCCGGGCAGGACCCGCATCGCGAATCCGGCCCGGGTCTCCCGCTCCCACCGGGCGACGGCGTCAGCAGCCACCCGCGGATCGCGGTCCCCGGCCAGGGCGACAACCGGGCAGCCCAGTCCCGCTCCGGGCACATAGGTGTAGTCCTCCAGCATCCGGTAGTCCGCGCGCAGGGCCGGCAGGACGAGGCGCAGCAGTGCGGGGTGGTCCAGCGCCTGCGCCTCCTGGCCAGCCAGGAGGCGCAACTCCTCCACCAGCACCGTGTCGTCGGCATCCCCCAGCGACGGCGCCCCCGGCTGAGGCCAGGGCAACGACGGCGCCTGACGCCCCGACACGACCAAGACGGCGGGCTGATGCCCGCCGCCCTCCAGCCGCCGCGCGGTCTCGAACGCCAGCACCGCGCCCATGCTGTGCCCGAAGAGCCCGAACGGCAGCCCGTCACCGAGCAGCAGGCGAAACTCTGCGGTCACGGCGTCCACGAGCAGGTCTACCCGCTCGGCACAAGCCTCGCGGAAGCGCTCCTGCCGGCCCGGATACTGGATAACCCAAGCCTCCACGCCCACCTCGGACAGAGCGGCGGACAGGGAGTGGTACGCACTCGCCGAACCCCCCGCATGCGGGAAGCACACCAGCCGTGCCCGGGCCTGTAAGAGAGGATGGAAACACCGCCCCCACGTACTCACCAACAGCCTCCATGCCAGCGTCCTCTCGCCACGCTACTATCCCGCGGCACGCCGGGCGCAGGTCTAAGGTCACGCGCTCCTGCTCAGGGCCCGGCTGGGCAGTGATGATCTTGTCCGGCCGTTTCGGTTACGGTGTCCGGCTCGGCCTGCGGGCTGCGCGCTTCTCGCGCGGCGAGGCTCCTGTACCGGGCCAGGGCGGGCAGGGTCACGGCGATGATGCCCAAGGCGAGGGCACAGCTGAGCCCTCCGACCGCAGCCGCGGTCCGGGGGCTGGTGGCCGAGGCGAGCAGGCCGAGCAGGAGGGCGCCGACAGGCGCGCCCAGGCCGTAGGACACGCTTTCGACCCCTGCCACGCGGCCGCGGACATGGTCGGGGATGGACTGGTTCCACATCGTGTCGCGGAACACCATACTGAGCAGATCGCAGGCACCGGCGACCATGAGCACGGCCACCGCCGCGGCCAGGGACGGGACCACCGCGAGCAGGCAGACGGCCAGCCCGTAGCCGAGCGGGGCCAGGAGCACGCCGGTGCCGATGCGGCGGACGTGCCTGGTCCATCCGCTTAACACGGCCATCACGAGCCCTCCGATGGCCTCCGCTGCGAACAGCGCGCCCGCGCCGCTGCCCGCGCCAAGTTCCACGCCGAGGAAGGGCAGCAGCACCAGGGGGGAGGCGAGGGCCATCGCTGCCAGGTCGGCGAGATAGCTGCCGACGAGGTCGCGGCGGGATCTGACATAACGCAGGCCGCCGGCGAGGCTGCGCGCGATGTTGCCGGTGGCCTGGGCGGCGGCCGGCATGCCGGGCAGGCCCGCCAGCAGCAGCGCCGAGAGCAGGTAGGAGACAGCGTCCAGTCCGTATGCCCATCCTGGACCGGAGGCCGTGTACAGGACGGCGCCGAGCAGCGGCCCCGCAATAGCACCGAGCTGCGACGACGAGGACAGCCAGCGCGATGCCGCGGTCAGCTCTTCAGCTGGGACCACCCGGGGGACCATGGCGTCCAGGGCGGCCCCCTGCACGGTGGCCGCGGCCGTGACAGCGACCGGGACCACGTACAGGACGGCCAGCATGGGACGGGGCAGCAGGGCGTTCACAACCAGCAGCGCGACCAGGGCGAACATCGTGATGTCCAGCCAGACGGCGAGGCGCTTCCGGTCGAGGCGATCGGCGAGATGACCGCCGTACAGGCCGGACACGATCACCGCCGGGGCCTCCAGGCCACCCAGCAGGCCCACGGCGGCAGGTGAGCCGGTGACGTGAGCCAGGTTCAGCAAGACAACGGTGGCCGTAGCGTTGGCACCTACGCGGCTCACGGCGCGCGCGAAGACCAGCCGTCCAAGTTTGCGATTACCGATGAAGGCGGGTCGGGACATGCGCGCACGCGCACGCGACAAAGCAGACAATAAAATCACAGTGAAGCTCCCAGGAGGCGCCGGCGAGCAAGAGCGCAAGCCGTCGTGTGATGGGCGGGTCGGGCATCACCACAGGTGAAATCGTGCCACCCGCAGCGGGCGCTGAATCATACCGACGGCCAGCGCCCAGGCCCGCACCACGCCGGAACGGAATCACCAAGCCCGCCGACTCGCGTACCTCTGCGGAGTCATCGCCGCCGGCTCACGGAACTGTTTCCTGCAGGAGTCACCGGGCGGTGTTGCCGTCCGGCCATGGCCTACCCACTGGCATCAGCACCCTCGTCACCGGGCTCGCGCTATTTGCGTCCCGGATGGTAGATGTCCGACCTGTCCGCGATGTCGATCACAGTGATCGCGTGCTTTTCATCGTCGATCTGGTACCTGACACGGTAATGTCCGCGCCGAGCGGACCAGTCGCCCTGAAACGGCGGCGAGACGAGCTTTTTCCCGACGCGCTGCGGATTCCCCACGAGCGGCCCTGCTATGAATTCCCACACCGCGAAGGCAGTCGACGGCGCGAGCTGGTGCTCGAGCGCGCGACGCGCCTGCGCCCTGATAACGAGATGGTAGGGCTCACTCACGCGAGCCCGGCCTCCCCGCGGCGGCGATCCATGATCGCCGCCATCTCGTCGCCGCTGATGTCAGGGCCGTCCGCGCTTGGTTCGCCAGCGCGCAGCCGGGCGATCTCCCGCTCCAGCCAAAAGACGGTCTCTTCCAGGGACTCAAGGTCATCGACAGGCAGGACAACCGCTACGGGGCGACCGTTGCGCGTGATGGTGTAGTGCTCGTGAGTCGATGTGACATCGTTCACGACGGCCGAAAGCTTGTCCTTGGCCTCAGCCAACGAGAGAGAAACCATAGCCAAAGTATAGGCTAGATTCCTAGCCTGCCGCTAGAATCACCCGGGAGCAGGCGTGACGCCAGGTTGTTACCCGGTAACCGAGTCGTCGATGTAGGCACTGGCTTGGAGCTGGAATAGCTCGCGGTAGCGAGTCGGGCCTGCCATCAGGTCGGCATGGCTGCCTTGCTCGATGAGCCTGCCGTGATCGAGGACCAGGATTCTGTCGACCTGCCGGATGTTGGCCAGCCGGTGGGTGACCAGCACGGTCAGCCGTTCCGCGCCGTTGTGCCTGGTCGCCGAGCGCAGGCCATCGAAGGCGCGTGCCTCGGCCTTGGCATCCAGCGCCGCGCTTGGCTCGTCGGCGATGAGGACGTCCGCGTCGCGGTAGATGCCGCGCGCGATGGCCAGCCGCTGCCATTGCCCGCCGGAGAGGTCCTGGCCCGAGGCGAAGGCGCGGGACAGCAGGGTGTCCGCGCCTTCGGGCAGCGTGTCGATCACGTCCTGGGCCCTGGACCGCTCGACGGCATCGAGCCACCGGGTCGAGCCGGGGTCGGCGGCTTCGAGCCTGCCGATGCGGACATTGACCATCGCGGTCGCCGGCCACTGCGCGGGTGTCTGCGCGATCAGCGCGATCCGGGAGTGCACCGATGGCGCATCCACGGTCGCGAGGTCGATCCCGTCCCACTCGACTACTCCCTCGGTGGGCAGGTACAGGCCGGCGAGCAGCTTGCCGAGGGTAGTTTTGCCTGAGCCGTTCTCGCCGACCAGCGCGACCACCTCGCCAGCGCGCAGCGTGAGGTTGATGTCGCTCAGGGCCGGCTCGGGCTGGCCCGGATAGGTGAAGGACACCGCGCGCAAGGTGATCGTCTGGGGTGCCTTGGTGATCGAGCGCGAGCCGGGCGGGCGTCGTCGTTTCGCCGCCTCGTCATGAAGCTGGTGCAGGAAGCCGAGGTAGAACGACTCGCTGTAGAGCTGGTTGAGCTGCTGCAGGGTGCTGGACAGCGCGGATGATGCGGTGCGCATGGCGATCGCGGCGGTGCCGGCCAGGGCGAGCGGAAGGACACTCCAGTACAGCAGCAGGCCGAGCACGACGTAGGCCGCGCCGGTGCCGAGGCCGGACAGGACCTGTCCGGTGGCCTGGACTATGTTCTGGCGTCGCTGCAGGCGCAGCGTCTTGCCCAGCTGGTCGCGCGAGACCTCCCCGAACTCGGACAGCAGCGCAGGAGTGACCGTGCACGCGAACCGCTCGGTCGCCTGGTCCCGGCCGGTGAGCAGGTTGCTGAGGATGAACATCCGGCGGCGCTCGATGGCATTGGTGAGGAAGTTCATGTACGTCAGCTGTGCGGCTCTGCGGGCTGCCCAGGCATCGGCCGCGGCGACCAGCAGCAGCGCAGGGGCGAGAAGGGGGTTCAGCACCGCGACCGCGATCAGGGCACCGGCCAGCGAGAACAGCTGGGAGGCGATGCTGACGACGCCGCGAATGGTGTTGCTGATCGCGGCTGTGGCACGCTGGCCGGTCTGGCGCAGCAGGTCGCCGAAGTCCGCGTCCTCGAAGGCGATCAGGTCGACCTGGGACACGGCGGTATTCAGCTCGACCTCCGCCGTCATGGTGACGCGGGGAATCAGGGCGCCCTGCGCCGAGCTGACGGCTGCGCCGAGGCCGCTGCGAGTGGTGTAAGCAAGGACGACGACGATGACTGACGGCAGCGCGGCCACGACTTTGGTCGGCGTCGGGCCGCTGTTGAGCAGCTGGGTGAGCACCACCGAGGTGGCGAGCAGGCCGAAGGTCGTCACCGCGCCCGAGGCGCACTGGGCGATAACGATCAGCAAGGTCAGCCGCGGTGAACTATGCCAGACCAGCCGAACCGTCGCCGTGACGGTGGCCGGGAACGTCCGCAGGGTCTGCCAGCCGCTGGCCTCGAGACGCTGGGCCGCCCACTGCGGTGGTTCCGCGGCCTCCGACCCGACGATCGGAAGCCGTTCGGCAGGACCGGTCACTAGTCGGTCACGGCGGACGTCGACATCGGTCGCGACGGCCGTCCGACCTGACCGCCGGCGGGGACAGCGCTAACTCCGGCGGGTCCGCCCGGTGGCCGCGAGGGCGGCAGCCGGACGAGGTGGATGAAGACACGTGTCTTCGAGTCCTGGATGGCGTGCAGGAGCTGGCAGTCCGCCTGCCGGTACACCGACTGCCAGCCGTCAAGGTTCGGTGGCGGCACGCCCTGGGCCGAGATGAGCTGGATCCAGTCGTGCAGCGCGAGCTGCGGCGGGGGCTGCGCTGAATGGCCGAGCACGCCGTAGTAGTCCACGACGACGAGAAGGCGGCCGGGGAAAGCCCCGCCGAGCAGCCGGAGCCAGCCGGCCGCGGCCCCGCTTGTCCCGAAGAACTCGTTGAGCAGGCTGGACGCCACCAGGACTTCCGCGTCGGCACGCACGTCGTCCGGAACGCAGGTCTGCGGGTCGGTCACGTCGCCGACCGAGAACCGGACCCGGCCGGCGGGCAGGTCGCGCGCCCTGGCCACGTCGATCATGCCCGCGTTGGCGTCCACGCCGTGCCCGTGAAACGCCGGATCGCGGCCGGCCAGCTCGGCCAGCAGCTCCCCGCTGCCGCAACCGAGATCGAGGACGTGGTCGAGGCCCAGCTTCCCGAGCAAGTCGGGCAGAAGCACGGCACTGGCACCGGATGTGCCGGTGTACGCACGCGCGTGCCGCACGCGGTCGGTCAGCGCCCGGCCGTTCACCGCGCCGGAGAGGATGTCCGGCAACGCGGCGGCGTTCGGGCCGTATGCGCCCAGGTACTGGTCGATGACGCCGCGCTCGCGCCGGGCCCAGGCCGGGTCCCGCGCGGAAACCGGTCTCGCCCCGGCTGACCAGATCCGTGCGTGCGGCGAGGAACTCCAGCATTCCGCCGAGCACGACCGGGTCGAGGCCCCTGGCGGCGGCCAGCTTGTCGACCGGGTATTCCTGGTCGGCCAGCAGGCCGGCGTCCACGAGGTAATTCACCGCATGGGCGAGGTGAAACGCCTCCGCCAGGTCCGCGGCCGACCAGCGTTGTTCAGGCATGGACCGCCCCGGCCGGCACCAGCAGGCCGAACTCGACAAGGCCGGGCAGCCACTGCCCCGGTGGCCTGCCGAGCAGCCGGGTGATGTCGGCGGCGCTTCGGCCCTGGCCGAACAGGTGCAGCAGGTCGACGATGCGCGGTTCGACCCGGATCGGGCTGTCCTCGCCCAGCCGGATGTAGCTGGCCCGCGTCGCGGGTTCGGCGCCCTCGCCGCGCAGCCAGGCGCTGACCTCCGTGCAGTCGTGGACATCATGCAGGATCCGGGCGCAGGCGGGCAGCCGCAGCGGGAAGCTCCGGGCCGGGATCGCGCGAGAACGCCTCGACAGGCGCCGCCGGTTCCGCCGGCTCGCGGAGGAACCGGATATAGCGCACGGCCGAGGTGACCGGGTCGTCGTCTCCCAGCCAGCGCCGTACGTACTCGGTGAGATCGCCGAGTGACGCCTGCTTCCCGTCCGGGGTGAGCGCACGCACGAGTCCGGCCAGGCCGCGCTCGTGGCGCCGGATCAGCGTGGCGCACAGCGCATGCCCAAGGACGCGCAGCAGATCAACGATCTCCACGACAGCGACGTGGGTGGCCCGGTCGATCTCGGTCGGATAGTAGTAATAGCTGCTGAAAACCTCCGGCTGGCTCAGCACCTCCTCGCGGTCTTCTTCGCGCAGCAGCCAGGAGTTGAACGGGGTGGCGTAGCCGTCGAACTCCATCCGGGTGCCAAACCGCTCGTACAGTGCCGTGCCCGGTTCGGGGGTGAGGATGTGCAGCTGCGGAATGCAGGTGCCGGCCGGGCGCGTGAAGCAGTCACCGAGCATGGCGAGAGTGTCGTCCTGATCCTGCGGCGACTCCTCCGGGTACCCGGTGATGAACGACGCTGTGGTCTCGATGCCGAGGCGTGCGCACACGTCGAGCACCGGTTCGACCAGGTCAAGGTCGAGGCGCTTGGCCACGACCTTCTGCATCCGCCTGGAACCGGTCTCGACGCCGAGATAGAGCCCGACGCAGCCGGCGTCGGCCATCTGTGTCAGCAGTTCCTCATCGACGCAGTCGGCGCGCGCCGAGACCCGCCACCGGTGCCCGTGCCCGGCGACGGCGTCACAGAATTCGCGCACCTTGTGCCGGTTCACCGTGAACAGGTCGTGATCGAGCTTGAACTCCTGCGGCGCGTATCGGTCGCGCAGCGTGTCGAGCTCCTTCACCAGCCGCTCAGGGGACTTCAGCCGGTAGCGACGCTGGAAGAACGTGGCGGTCGAGCAGAAGTAGCAGGCGAACGGGCAGCCCCGGCCGGCCTCCACCCGCATGAGATCCAGGCCGAGGTCGGCCACCGGGTAGAGGTCGTAGTCCAGCAGGGGCAGCGCGTCGAGGTCGTCGACGCGCGGACTGCCCTGGGTTTCCCGTGATCCCGGCCGGCGTCCGCCAGGTGACGCCCGGGATGCCGGTAAAGTCGCGCGTTTCCAGCCGGTCGAGCACGTCCGGGAAGGTGAACTCGGCTTCATGCCGCGCCACCACATCGAACTGGGGGTAGTGCGCAAGGATCGGCTGGGCCAGCATCGTCGCGTGCGGCCCGCCGAGGAGCAGCGGAAGGTCGGGGGCACGGCGCTCGATCGCCCTGGCGACGCCGACGACGAACAGGAAGCTGCAGCCGAGGGTGGTAAATCCGATCGCGGCCGGGTCATCGGCCAGCAGCGCGTCGGCGACCCGTTCGTAGAGCGTTCCGTCGTAAGGCAGCTCGCCGGATCGGACCAGGCGCTTGGGATCGTAGATGCGCACCTGGTGACCGGCGGTGCCCGCGACCGCGGCCAGGGAGAGCAGGCCGAGGTGGGGATGGACATCGAACAGGCTCGAGGTCGCGCTCCTCCGGCAGGACGAGGTTGTCTACCAGGGTCACTCGCATGGCCGGGCCGTTTCCCCGCTCCGCCACCAGAACATGCCGAGCCCGGTGAGCCGGTCGAGCATCGTGCTGAGCAGATCTTGCGGTACTCGCAGGCGGCGCGCCAGCGTGGCGACGTCCGCGTCCCCAGCCACCACGCTCACCAGGGCGCCGAGTCCCGCGTCAACTTCGGACACCGTGAGCGAGCCGTCGAATCCGCGCCGGTAGATCAAGGTCCACGAGCCGCGCTCGATCAGGCCGAGGTCAGGCTCTCTGGCTTTCAGCACCTCCGCGACCTGCACGGGGTTGCAGCTCGCGGTACGGACGACGAGCCGGCCGTTCGGCAGTGGCACCGCCGGCTCATCCGGACGTGACGCGCCAGCGCCCGGCGGCGGCACCGGAACCCCGGCATGGCGCAGCCGCGCGACCGTGTGCTCGTGATCGAGCGTCTCGCGGACGAGACCGCGTGTCGGGTCGCCTTCGGCCCACTCGGCCAGGAACTCGGCCAGCCCGGCGATCCGGTCCGCCGTGGTGTTCAGGCCGGCTCGCCTTCGCCGGAGCGAGACCGGTGTGTAGTCCCGGAAGAGCGCGACCTCCAGCTTGGCCAGCCAGAGCAGCCGGAAGGTCAGCCGAAGGTCGCGGCGGCACTGATTGTGCCGCACCCGCTCGGAGAGCCCGGCGAAATCGGCCAGCCCATCGAGGTCCATCGTCGACGGGTCAATGCCGTACTCCGCCAGCCGCCCCGGATCGGCGCGCCACGCGGCCAGGCGGTCGGCGTCGACCAGCGCCGCCGCCAGCACTGAGTGCGTCAGGGCCGCCGACGGCTGGCGCGCCGTCGTCATGCCGCGAACAGCTCTCGCGCCCTGGCAACATGCTTGAGCACGATCGACCTGGGGATCGACTGCGCCCAGTTGTACTCGAAGGTCACCGCACTCGGGCTGATCCGGTCGGCGATCGTGGCCAGGAAGTCGAACGCCGCGTCCGGCACGGGTGCCGAATGGTCGTCCCACCAGCGGCCCGACTGGAGCGACATCCCGGACATGTGCACCTCGACCACGCGGTCCAGGGGCAGCGCCGCAGCGGCTTGCGCCGGGTCATAACCCATGTTGCTGGTCATGATGAGGAAGTGCGTGATATCCAGCAGGAGGTCGACGTCGCACCGCCGGACGGTCTCCCCGATGAACTCGGGCATCGTCATGGTGCTGCCAGGAACCGCGAAGTACTGCGGCGAGTTCTCCAGGATGATGGGGGTGGTGAAGCGCTTTCGCAACCGTTCGAGATTTCCCTCGACGCGGTCCAGGGTCTCCTCGCGACAACTGCGGGCACACCGTGTAGGTCAGCTCGGTCGGCGGGACACCACTCGCCTCGTCGGCCAGCGCATCGGCCGAGATGAACGCGAGGTGCTCGCCGATCCACGGCGTGCGCATCCGGTCAGCCAGATCCGCGATCTGGTCCAGGGTCTCCTCGCTCGGCGGCACGAACCCGGCCACGGACATGCTGGAACAATGCAGCAGGAGCGGAATCTGCTCCTGGAGGTCCGCGGCCGCCGGCTGATGGCGCACCTGCTCGAACGGCATCTCGACGTAGTCGATCAGCCCGGGGTGGGATTCAAGCACCCCCGCGACGATCGGCCCGGCTGACAGCCCGATGAGCGGCCAGCCGGAACCCGGCTCCAGATGCTCCATAAGGCGCAGTCGGCTCAGTCGTACAGGTACGGCTTGATATCCGCATTGTCATGACCGAGATCGACATCGGTAACGCGAACCGGCGTATTGCCCTTGTCGAGGCATTCCCTGATGCCCTGCATTACTGATTCATCTAAATAAAAATCGCCATTCTTAGCCACGCCGCTTCCTTCCGGTTCGAGGTCGGTATTGACCCTTTCAGGTCACCACGCCCCGGTCGGGTTGTCAACACCCCAGCAGTTCCGCTGCCCGTCCGCTCAATACGCCCGGGCCGACCGGCGGCGCCCCAGGTTCGGCCAGCAGGAGAAGCGGGTCCCCGGCAGGCTGGAGCGTCACATTCATGATCCAGTCCAGCCGGTGCCGTCCGGGCAGCACCGGATCATGCCTGGCGAGCAGGGCGCTCGTGCCGCGTTCCAGGGTCGCCTGTGCGATCTGCCTGCCCAGGCACGATCGCGCGCCATTGCCGAATGGCAGGAACTGGAACGGGCCCGGCCGGGCGACCGCCCAGCGTTCCGGCACCACCCGCAGCGGATCGGGAAAGACATCGGCGCGGCGATGCTCGGCAAAGGGCGAGATCAATATCTCGGTTTCGGGCTCGATGGTGACGCCCGCGACCTCGGCGGCCCGGCCCGCGACCCGGATCATCAAGGCATTCGGGGGTACCAGCCGGAGAAACTCGTTGACCACGCCACGCACCAGCGAGCCCTCCGCTCCCCCGCGCAGGGCATCGCGCAGGCGCGCTCGCTGACTGAGGCCGAGCAGGATCCAGGTCATCGCGGTGGCAATCGGCTCGCTGCTGGACATGAACAGGATGTTCGCGTGCGCAACCAGTTCGTCTTCCGACATTCCGTCTTCGGACGCCGTGCCGGCCTGCCGGCACAGGTGGGCGAGCACGCTGTACGGCCGGTCGCCATCCGCGCGAAGAGTGCGGACGTGCGCGCGCAGCTGCCGGTCCACTTCCGTCCCCGCCGCGACGAGTTCGTCGAACCGCTCGGGCATGGGCGTGCCGAGCGGCGGGCGGTAGCTGCGCCGCAGGTCGAAGTAGCGCTGGATCAGTCCGCCGATCGGGTCGTCGCCAGTGGTCCCGAGCACCACCCGCTGCGCCACGAGTCGGGCCAGCCGCCGCATCTCGGTCATGAGCGGCACCTGTTCGCCGGTCTGCCAGCCGCGCAGGAACTCCTCGATCCCCTGGTCGATCGCCGCCGCGTGGTCCGCCGCGAAGGCCGGCCCGAGGCAGCTGGCGAGAAGGCGCTGGCGACTGCGATGGTGCGGGCCGGTCATGCTGAACAGCGCCGAGTTCAGGTTCGCCAGCACCGGCGGGAGCCCGTAGCGCCGCGACATCGAGACCGGCATCCCGAACGTGTCGAGATCACTCAGGACCTGACGAACCGCGCTCGGCCCGAACACCGCGACCGTACGCCGGGCCTCGCGGTGTGGTGACCGGCCCGTCCGCATCGACCACCGCGAAGTCGCCGCGCTCGCCCGCGCTCGCCAGCCAGCGCCAGCGGGTTGGCGATGAAACCGGACCTCGGCTCTGCCATGCCGGACATTACCGCACGAACCGTCGGCCACCGTCCACCCACAGCCCTGACCGGCTTCTATCGAGGCGGTCTCGACCCGGCAAGCAGTGTTGCGACGAGCCCTTGAACTCAAGGCGACGACACGGGTCATTCTTCATGCGTCGCCGACAGGTCAAGCCCCAAGGCGGAGATGGAAGCCCAGAACTACCAGGCCACCCAGCAGTTGTGGAGTCTGTCGAACCCGTGGCTGAGACGCAAGAAATCATCGTGGAGAGGTGGCCGTGGTGCCATCGTCTTCCACAGGTGGCTGATGGCCGTCGTCGGCGAGCCGGGCTCGGATTTCGAGGGCTTCGGGGGCGCCGATCGCGGTGTAGCAGGTGAGGGCTTCCTGCCAGTGATGCCGGGCCTGAAGCGAGTCGCCGCCGGCCTGGTAGGTACGGGCGAGGCCGCTGTGTGCGTTGGCTTGCAGAACCCGATCACTGAGCTCGCGAGACATGGCCAAGGCATGTTCAAAGTTTCCGGCGGCCTGCTCGTAGCGGCCGAGTCTCAGGTAAACCTCGCCCAGGCTGATCAGGCCCTCGGCTTCGCCGCTTGCATCGCCCATTTCACGGAACAGGGCCAGGGCCTGCTGAAAGTATCCGGCCGCGCGCTGGTAGCGGCTCAGGCGCAGGTCAATAGCGCTGAGCCTGCCCAGCGTGTTGCCTTCGCCCTGACGATCGCCGATGTCATGGCTGATGGCGAGGGCTTCCTGATGATGACGGGCGGCTTGCTTGTAGCGGCCCAGTGCCGGCTCAGGAAGGCCTAAGTTGCCCAGCGCGTGAGCTTCACCGGCCCGGTCGCCTGCCGCACGCAACAGGGCGAGCGCCCGCCAGTGGCGCTCAGCGGCCTTTCGAAGGCGGCCTTGCTGCCCGTCGACACTGCCGATTTGGCTGAGTGCGGTTGCCTCGGCGGTGAGGTCACCGGTGCGACGGGCGGTACTGAGCGCGTGGCTGGAGACGGTGAGGGCTTCTGGGAGGTGACCGCCGCTGTAGAGGTACCGGAAGAGGGTGGCGGCCAATCGGGTCGCATGGGCGGGCCAGTCGTGGTCGGCGGTGTACGCGACGGCCGCCATCAATGTGGCGCGTTCACTATCCAGCCACTCGCGTGCCGCCGCGGGGTCGGCCAGCGGCGGCACCGGGGTGGCCGGGCGGGGGATGCGCGGACGGCGGTTGCGTTCGGCGGGGAACAGAGTGTCCATCGCCGTCGCGGCGGTGTACAAGTAGTGGTCGAACAGGCGGGTCAGCGCCGCGTGCTGCTCCTGCTCGGTGTCCAGGGTGGCGGTGAGCTCGCGGGCGTAGGCCCGGAGCAAGTCGTGCATGCCGTGTCGGCTGGATGG
Source organism: uncultured Actinomycetota bacterium (assembly GCA_963725175.1). Lineage (GTDB taxonomy): Bacteria > Actinomycetota > Actinomycetes > Streptosporangiales > Streptosporangiaceae > DASUBV01. Next base: position 6,688,242 of record CAVRXH010000006.1, on the reverse strand, counting down.
GGCGCGGCAGAGCAGGTGCGCGCGAGCCAGCACGTCCAGTGCCCGGTGGGCCTGCCGCACGGTCATGCCGGTGAGGGCCGCGGCTGCGTAGGCCTCGATGTCGGGGCCGGGATGCAGGCCGAGCAGCCGGGAGGTCCGGGCGTCCTCGTTGTGCAGGTGGCGGTAGGACCAGGAGAACACCGCCCGCATCCCGGTGCCGGGGTCCCCGTCGGCCTCCAGCAGATCTAGGCGCGTGCGCAGGTCGGCTAGCTCGTCGACTAGCCCGGCCAGCGGCATGGCTGGGCGGTCGGCGGCGAGTTCGGCCGCCACCCGCAGCGCGAGCGGCAGTCTGCAGCATTGGCCGGCTAGCTCGGCGGCTGCCGCCGGCTCGGCGTCGACCCGTGCCCCGATCAGCGCCCGCAGAAGGGCGACCGCGTCTTCCAGCGGGAGCGCGTCCACGTCCAGGCGGGTAGCGCCATCCCTGGCCACCAGCCCGGCGAGGGCATCCCTGCTGGTCACTATCACCCTGCATGCTGGGTTGCCGGGGAGCAGCGGCCGTACCTGGTCAGCCGATCCGGCGTTGTCCAAAATGATCAGCATTCGCTTGCCCGCCAGCAGGCTGCGGTAGCGGGCGGCACGCTCGTCTTCTTCTCGCGGGATGTGCTGACCGGGCTCCCCGAGCGAGCGTAAGAACCTGGCCAGCACGTCGGTAGCGGGTACTGGCTGGGCGGGGTCATAGCCGCGCAGGTTCACGTACAGCTGCCCGTCGGGGAACTGCTCGGCGGCCTGGTGCGCCCAGTGCACCGCCAGCGCGGTCTTGCCGACCCCGGCGGTTCCGCCGATCGCCGAGATCACCAGCGTCCCGGGTGTCGGCTCACCGCGCTGATCCAAAAGGCCAGTCAGGTAAGCATGCTCGGCGGCGCGGCCAACGTAGTGCGCCGCCAGGGCCGGTAACTCCCGAGGTACCACCCGCCCGGTGGTCTGATCCTCGGCATCCGGCGCACGCTCGGGGACGGCCGCGGCCGGGTCATTGGTGAGGATCTGCCGGTGCAATTCCCGCAGCTCGGTTCCCGGCTCCGCACCGATCTCCTCTATCAGTACCTTGCGGGCGTCCTGGTAGGCAGACAGCGCTTCGGCCTGGCGGCCATCGTGGTAGAGGGCAAGCATCAGCTGGCCGTGCAGGCGCTCCCGGAGAGAGTGGGCACCGGTCAGCTGCCGTAGCTCGGTGATTACCTCAGCATGGCGTCCTAGGTGCAGGTCGGCATCGATGCGTGCTTCCAATGCCTGCAACCGTAACTCCGCCAGCCGGGGAATCAGGCGCCGCGTCAGTGCCTCCGAATCCACGTCGGCCAGCGGCTCGCCCCGGAACAGCGACAGCGCCGCCTGCGCTTCGGTGGCCGCAGCGTCCCAGGAGCCGTCTCGTGCCGCGGTGCGGGCGCTGTCCAGGTAGGCGTGGGCTCGGGTGATGTCCAGCTCACCAGGAGTCACATGGATCAGGTAACCGGGCGGCTGCGTTACGACACGGGAACCTTCGTCCCTCATGGTCTTCCGCAGTCTCATCACATGGTTCTGGATAGCCACTCGCGCTGAAGGCGGTGGATCAGAGCCCCAGAGCACCTCGCCGAGTTCATCCAGCGACACAACCCGGTTGGCGGCTACCAGCAATGCTGCCAGTACTGCCCGTTGCTTCCCCGGCGGTACCGGGACCGCAGCCGTTCCGGCGCTAACCGTCAACGGACCGAGCAAGCAGAATTCCATCTCCGCCACTACAGGGTCCCTGCCTTCTATACCCAGTTCGCGTCACGATGATGATCATCTGTTAGCGATCTATTAAGAGTACTCGTAATGCTCGACGGTAATGACGAGTCGCGCTGAGGAAGACAGATGGAATGATCAAGCTAAGATCGCGTCCCGCGCCGCGCGCCACTGGAATCGCCGACGATCGTAGTGTCCGCATCAGCGATCCGCGCGTAGTCGCCAACTACACGAACACGAAGCCTGCTTACCGACAGTAATGAGAAGTGACCTATTTCTTACGGAGCGTTAATGCCCTTCAAGGAAATAGCAGAGGAAAATGTTGGCGTCTGTGTATCAGGAGGCCTTTCTTCGCTCACGGTAGCCGCTTCGCTGGCCGAGTCCGGTGTGCGGACAACGGCTTTCGTCGCGGATATCGGACAGGCTGGCCGCGACGAACTCCTGTCCCTTGCCCGCTCGCTGGAGTCAGCCGGGCTGCCCACTGTCATGGTGGACCTGCGGGACTCGATGGCAGCACTGGCGCTGGACATCGTCCGTTATGACGCCCGCTACGACGGGGGGTACTGGAACACCACCAGTGGCTCACGCCTTGTCCTCTCCAGGGGGCTGGCTGAAGCGATCAGCGGGGCCGGCTGCACCGTGCTAGCACATGGCTGTGTCGGTGGCGGCAACGACGAGCGCCGGTTCCAGCGGTACGGCGCGGCGTTTGCCGCCAATCTGCGAGTCTTCTCGCCATGGGCAGACGCCGACATGCGCAGCTGGTTCCCGGACCGAGGCACGATGGAGACATACGTCCGCGGTCTCGGGCTGGTGCTGGACCCGCGGTGCGGGGCCGACTACTCGGTAGACGGGAACCTGGCGGGTTTCGCACATGAGGGAGCCGCGCTCGAAGCACTAGGCACGGCCGATGGCGCGGCCCGGCGGGTGCTGACCGTCTCTCCGCAGCAGGCGCCGGACAAGGCTGAAACGGTCACCGTAAGGTTTGATCACGGCCAGCCGCTGGAAATCGACGGCGTGCCGGGCGAGGCGCACGAACTGCTCGAGCGCGCGAACTCCCTGGCCGGGCGGCATGGCGTCGGGCTGCGCAGCGTGGTAGAGAACCGGATCAACGGCACCAAGTGCCGGGGCGTGTACGAATCGCCTGGACTCGACCTGCTCGGCTTCGGGCTGACCCGGGTGTATCAGGTGGCGATGAACAACGACGCCAGGCAGCTCATGCAGTCGCTGTCAGTGATCATAGGCCACGCCGTCTACGAGGGGAGATACTTCGACCCGGCGGTGCGGGCCGCCCGGGCGGCGGCGGACATACTCGTCGATTCCGCCAGCGCGACCGTTGAGGTAGAAATCTTCAAGGGCGGAATGTCGATGCGGAGCCTGTCCAGCCAGAACCCCGAGCGGATGCCGCCCAGGCAGACGAGATTCATTAGCGGCGGCGGCCATTTCTGGCGCGTGGCCACGTGACCGTGGCCTGGCGGCCGACCGTATCCCACACAACCTCCGGGTATAACGTCGCGTCACTTTCCCGACCTTGACACCAGAATCACAGTTTTATGTTAAAAAGGATGACTTCATGTCGATATCGGGTCATGGTGGTACGCCCGATATCTCCGTCGCTGCACCGGCCTTACAGTGGTAACCGCGGAAAAGATGCCTGGAGAGGAAGCGGCGGGGGTATCGCCGCTGCGGCACCACTCCAGGTCGCCCTGCTGAAAGCGGTCCTCTGGCTGCCTTGCCTGCTGATCGCCCTGTGGGTTGGCGCATACCCGAATGAACCCCCACCTGGTTTCGGAGACGCTATGGCTGTACGGATCATCGTCTGTGACGAGGTTCCGCTGGTCCGGCACGCGCTACGTACACTGCTGGACTCGGCCCCCGACATGGAGGTAGTCGAGACAACCGGCAGCGGGATGGAAGCGATCATCCTAGCCCGCAAGCTACGGCCGGACGTGGTGGTCACCGATCTGCGGCTCGACGGCATATCCGGCCTGGAGATGATCCGTCGGCTACGCAAGGAAGAGCTGGATCCCCGCCCGAGCGTGGTGGTGCTCGCCGTCAGCGATACCAACGATGTCATGGGCGACGTAGTGGACGCGGGTGCCAGCGGCATACTGGGGAAGGACGCCAGCACCGCTGACCTGATGTCGGCGGTCAGGCTGGCGGCACAGGGCCAGACCATGCTGGCCCCCGCAATCGCTGAGTGGCTGGTGTCATGGTTTCGCGAGCGACGCGGCCTGCCGGAGATCCTGGTGCAGCCGCTGGTCGCGTCGCTCACGCCGCGCGAGCGGGAGGTGATACTCCTGACAGCCCGCGGACTGTCACCGGAAGAGATCGCCCGCGAGCTAGTAATCGGAGTGGCTACCGCCCGGACTCACATCTACCGTGTCCGATGCAAGCTGGGCGCCAGAGACCGCGCCCAACTCGTCTCCTTCGCCTACCAATCGGGGCTCATGCAGCCTGCGTAGGGCGGCGGGCTGCCTGCGTGAGTCTGCAGTGTCCCTGGCCACTCGCCGAAAGGGCGCAGTCCGGCGAGTGGCCGGGAGCACGGCCAGCTTGTCCATGGAACTGCGCCCGCCCCTCCTCGGGAAGGCTCGCGAGGCGCTTCGTCAGGTCGGTCACGGCGAACTCCTAATAAGAGTTGTTGGGTCCGCCATACGGCAGACTTGGCTGAAGGTGGCCGCCGGCAGGTGAGCACTCGTGTCTCCCGGGCTTCGAGCCCTGTTGAAAGAGCGTGCCCCTGCCGGCTGCGGGGAGAGTTGATCGCTGCTGGGATGTCGTGCCCGCCGGGTGGCGTGAGCACAGTTTTATTAGGTCGCTGATGGTTCTCCCGCTGGCTGCTGTGGTGTTTCGACATTGCTGACGGGAGTGCCGGTGCGGCTGTTCACAGGGGATGACTGGGCTGAGGACCATCACGACGTGGAGGTGATGGACGAGGCCGGGAAGGTGCTGGCGAGGCGGCGGCTGCCCGAGGGCGTGGCCGGGATCGCACAGCTGCATGCGCTGATCGGCGGTTTCCTGGGCGAGGACGCGGCGGAGGTGGTCGTCGGCATCGAGACGGACCGCGGCCCGTGGGTCACGGCGCTGATCGCGGCCGGCTACCTGGTGTATCCGGTGAACCCGCTGCAGGCGTCGAGGTACCGGGAGCGGCACGGCGTGTCGCGGGCCAAGAGCGACGCCGGCGACGCGCACATGCTCGCCGACATGGTGCGCACCGACTCCCACCAGCTGCGCCCGGCAGCCGGCGGCAGCCCGGAGGCCGAGGCTGTCAAGGTGCTGGCCCGCACGCACAAGACGCTGATCTGGGAGCGGACCCGGGCGACCCAGCGGCTGCGGCACCAGCTGCGGGAGTACTTCCCGGCCGCGCTGGAGGCGTTCGAGGACCTGGACGCCCCCGACACGCTGGAACTGCTCGGGAAGGCACCCGAGCCGGGCAGGGCCGCGCGGCTGACCCGCGCGCAGGTCAGTGCCGCACTCAAGCGCGCCCGCCGCAGGAACATCCCTGACAAGGCCACCGCCATTATCGCGGCGCTTCGCGGCGCGCACCTGGGCCAGCCCGAGATCCTGACGGCCGCCTACGCGGCTACCGTCCGGTCCCTGATCGCGGTGATCATCACCCTGAATGAGCAGGTCAAGATCCTGCAGGGGCAGGTGGAGGAGCATTTTGGCCGGCACCCGGACGCTGAGATCATCCGGTCCCAGCCGGGACTGGGACCGGTCCTCGGCGCCCGGGTGCTCGCAGAGTTCGGCGACGACCCGCACCGCTACCGCGACGGCAAGGCCCGCCGCAACTACGCCGCCACCAGCCCCGTCACCCGCGCCTCGGGCAAGAAGAAGGTCGTCGCTGCCCGGTTCATCCACAACGACCGGCTCGTCGACGCCCTGATGGCCCAGGCCTTCGCCGCGCTGAATGCCTCGCCCGGCACCCGCGCCTTCTACGACAAGCTCCGCGCCCGCGGGATCGAACATAATGACGCCCTCCGGCGGCTGGCTAACCGGCTTGTCGGCATCCTGCACGGATGCCTCAAGACACGCACCCTCTATGACGAGGCCACAGCCTGGAGTCACCGGGAAAACCTCCCTCAATCTTCCGTAGCGGCTTGACGCTCAAGCTCCTGGGATGTCTTTCAAGTCCAGCGGAAAATCCAGCCGCGAGCTCGACGAGCGCCTGCGACAGCACCTCGATCGCTGAGAAATACTCCGCAAGCACGATGTACTCGGAGTCGCCATGGTCCAGCTTGCTGTCACCGGGTCCATACGCGGCCATCGGAATGTCCCATTTTTCGGCTAGTGTGTTCATGTCTGAGGTGGCGGTCTTCACCAGCAGTGCGGGTGTGGTGCCGCTGCGGCGGATGCCGGCGGTCAGCGCCCGGACCACGGGGTTACGCCGGTCCATCCGGCATGGCGCGCGTTCGGCGACCACGATCAGCGCGCCTGACGCCAGCCGCGCCCGGACCCGAGCCAGCAGCGCGCCCGTGTCGAACCCAGGCGGGGTGCGCACCCCGAATTTCGCCGCCGCCACCGTGGTGTCTCCCGATAGCGATTCCAGCGTGAGCCCGGGGCGGCCGAACGCGGTGTGATCAGCGGCGCCGAGTTCCTCCTTCAGCGCCGTCCAGCAGTCGGCCACCAGTTCGGTGGCCTTTGGCGCGGGACTGGTGGGGTGGGCCGCCGGACAGTTGACGCTGTAGCTGAGGTCTACTTTGCCCTTGTAACCAAGGACCACCGCCGACCAGCCGCTCGGCTCACCGATGATGCAGGCGTCCGGCGGCCGGCAGGTGTCGCGAACCGCCACCGCGCCGCGCGAGCTCGGCGCTTCTTCCTCTACTGCCCCGATCACGCTGATCCGGCCAGTGAATCCGGTGGCGCCAGCGGCGGCGCAGATCATCGCGGCCAGCGGGCCTTTGGCGTCGGAGGCACCTCTGCCGTAGAGCCTGCCGCCTTCCAGCCGAACCGGGATCTGGCCGGGCACCGTGTCCAGGTGGCCGAGCAGCATGATGTGCGGGCCGTCGCCACGGTCGAGGGAACCTGTCGCGTTACCGGTCTCGTCCACCTCCGAGGTCAGCCCAAGAGCGCTCATCTCCTCGGCCAGGTACGCGGCGAGTGCGCCCTCCTTCGTGGACGGTGAGGGGATCTCCAGCATCCGCCGCAACAGCCTCGCCGCTTGGCTGCTGGAAACAGCGGAGGTCATCGCGGCGCCGTCGGCGTGAGCGTTTCCAGCGTGATCCTGGTGGCCATACCCGCGAGCGCCCGCTGCACTGGCTGGTCCGTCCGGCCGTCGGCAATCAGGACGGTTGGCACGCCCGCCGCCAGCGCGTCTCTGGCCGCCAGCAGCTTGACCCCGATGCCGCCGCCGCGCAGTGGCGGCGGCCCGGCGGCCGGAACCGCGCAGTTAGCCAGCACGGACGCCGGGTCCGCGGGGTCCGCGAGCACGCCCGCCGCCCCCGTCAGCATCAGCAGCGTGCTAGCTCTGATGGCTCCGGCCACGGCAGCGGCTACCCGGTCGGCGTCGGCATTCAGCATCGCACCGTCCTCGCCGAGCACCGGCGGCGATATCACTGGCACGAACCCGGCCACGGACAACGCGGTCAGCAACGCGGTGTTGACGGTGGTGACTCTGCCGCTGAGGTCATCGCGGATGATGACCTGCCTGCCTCCGGCCAGCGCTCGCTGTGCGGTGCGGCGGCGGGCCCGCAACAGCCCGCCGTTGACTCCGGTCAGGCCGACGGCGGGTACGCCTGCCCGCAGCAGCGCCGTGACCAGTCTCGGTTGCACCACGCCGGCCAGGGCCAGGCTGACCACGTCGAGCGTGGCAGCGTCGGTATAGCGGGAGGACATGCCATCGGGCGAGGCGAGGCGACGCAGCGGCACACCCAGCCTTGCCGCCAGCCGCTCGATATCGGCCGACCCGCCATGGACGCACACGACCGGCACGCCCGCCGCGTAAAGCCGCGCCACGTCCGCGCACACGGCGGACGCGTCCACGCAGGCGTGACCGCCGCATTTGATCACCACGAGGTCATGCGCTGTCATCATTCACCTCAGTTGGGATGCAGGCCGGGGAATTCCAGGCCGAGCCGTTCCGGCCAGCCGTGCCGGATGTTGAGGCACTGGATCGCGTTGCCCGCGCCGCCCTTGACGAGGTTGTCGAGCGCCGCGATCAGCGTCACCCGGCCGGTCTCAGGCTCGACCGCGAACCCGACGTCGCAGAAGTTGGAGCCGATCAGGATCTTCGGCTCGGGGTAGCGGTACTGGCCCCGTGAGTGGGCCACCACTCGGACGAACGGCTCGCCGGCGAACGCGCGCTTGTAGGCGGCCCGCACCGCCGCCTCACCTGTTCCGCTTACCAGGGTGGCCCGGCACAGCACCTGGACTCCCCGTACCGCCTCTACTCCAGTCGCCGACATCCGCACCGGGAGCCCGGTCGCCTGGGCGATCTCGGCCTCATGCCGGTGGCGGGTGGGGGCGAAGACGCGCATCGCGCCACTGCGCTCGGCATGAGTGTTAGCGAGCTCAGCGGCGCTGGAGCCAGCGCCGCTGGAGCCGCAGCGGGCATCGATGTGCACGATGCCGGTTAGCAGGCCCGCTACCGGGGCCAGTGCCAGGATCGCCGCGGTGGCCATGCAGCCGGGGACGCTGACTCGGTCGGCCCCGCGGAGCTCCTCACGGTGCAGCTCCGGCAGTCCGGTGACAAACGCCGGCAGCAGCTCAGGTGCGGTGTGCGGGACGCCGTAGTAGCGCTCGTAGGCGGCGGCATCGCGCAGCCTGAAATCACCCGACAAGTCGAGCACGCACTTCGCACGGTCCGCCAGGTCAGGCAGCAGCGCCATGGTCTTTCTGTGCTGGCCGGCCAGCAGCAGCACGTCGAAATCGCCCATGTCGCCCGGCGCGCTGAACCGCAGCCCGGTCAGCCCGCGCAGGTTGGGGTGAGCCGTGTCGACCCGGCGCCCGGCCAGCCGCTCGGAGGTAACCGCAGTAATCTCGCACTGTTGATGGCCAAGCAGCAGTCTGACCAGCTCGCCGCCGATATAGCCCGCGCCGCCGACCACAGCCACCGTCACCACTGCGCGGCCCTGGCCAGGAAATAGCCGATGATCCGATCCGCCACATCGACCCGGTCACCCATAGCGGCCTGGAACCCGGAGAACTCCGGCCGGTGGTTGACTTCGAGGACAAGGATCTGACCATCGCGGTCCTCGATCAGGTCGACCGCGGCGACCTCCGCGACGGTGGCGGCTGCCGCCGCCACCGCGAGCTTGCTGATGCCGGCTGTCTCCGGGCACGGCTGGCTCAGCGCTCCCCGTGCCACGTTGGTCCGGGTGCCCGCCGCCACCCGGTAGGTGGCGCCGATCAGCTCGCCGCCGACCACGATGGCCCGGATGTCACGGCCTGGCTTGTCGATTAGTTCCTGGATGTAGACGAGGTGAGACTGGGGGCCTGGCAGCGCGCTGACGTATTCGAAGACCTCCTCGGCCATGCGCCGGTCCCGTAGTTCCACGATCAGCCGCCCCCATGAGCCGGTCAGCGGCTTGACCAGCGCCGGGTAGCCGATGTCGTCTTCCAGCGCGGCCAGCGCCGCCGCCGGGGTCAGGCCGAGCGCGGTGCGGGGAGTCGGCAGGCCCGCTGCGGCCAGCGCTAGTGAGGTCTGCCACTTGTCCCCGCAGGTCTGGATGGCCGCCGCGCTGTTCAGCACGGGTACGCCCACGGATTCGAGCATCCGGGCCGCGCAGGCCGCCCGGACCTGACCGATCTCCCGGTTCAGCACGGCGCGCCAGGGCCGCGCCCGGCCCGTCGGCGCGCGCCCTCGGGGCTCCCCGCGTGACCGCAGGCCCAGCCTCCCGTTCGCGGTGTCCCATAGTTCCCGGGTATCGACATATTGATAGCTGGCGCCATGCCGCTCCAGCGCGGCTAACAGGCGCCGTTCGTCCGCCCGCACGCCGGACGCGAGTACCGCGATGTCGGCTTCGTCCGGACTCACTCGCCCCAGTCCTCCTCAACTTCTGGGGCAATGGCGAGCATGACTGGCTCGAGTGCGACGATCTCGAGCTCGCTCCGGCAGTCTTCGCACTCGAGGATCTCGCTCAGCCTGGACTGGTCAGGTACCAGGACCGGCGTTTCGCAGAAAGGACAGACGGTCATGATTCGCTCCCGGTCGGCGGTACGGTTTTCAACGCGCTCTTGATCCGCGCGGCTATTTCGCGCGGCTCCAGTCCGTGCAGTTCGAGGATGTAATCCGGACTGCCGGAGACGGGCGCGAGCACGTCAGGCAGGCCGATCCGCAGCATCCGGCGGGGCATCAGCTCCGCGAGTGTCTCCGCCACCACGCCGCCGAGGCCGCCAGCCGTGCGGTGCTCTTCGACCGTGACGACGAGCGCTGCCGCCGCAGCGCGCGACAGCAGCGCGTCGGCGTCAAACGGCTTGAGCGTGTGCGCGTTCAGCACGCTCGCCCCGATGCCGGCCCGGCCGAGTTCGTCGGCCGCGGCCAGGGATGCGAACACCGGGTGCGGGCCGCAGCAGACAATTACGACGTCGTCCCCTGTGCGCAACGGCTGTATCGCCCCGATGCGTGGCGGGTCGAGCCGGTCTGGCAGGAGGGGTGTGGGCTTGCGGCCAAGGCGCACATAGACCGGCCCGTCGATGGCCGTCGTCTGCGCGATGACGCTGGCGGTGGCGCTGGCGTCGGCCGGCACCACGACGGTCATGTTCGGCAGCGCCCGCATAATCGCCAGGTCTTCCAGCGCGTAGTGAGTGGGACCCAGATGGCCGGCGGCCACGCCGCCGTGGGTCGCCACGATCCGCACCGGCAGCGCGTTCTGCGCGATGTTGACCTTCACGGCCTCCAGCGCGCGGGTGGCCGCGAACGTGGCCATCGTGTTCACGAACGGCCGCCAGCCCGCCGCCGCCAGCGCGGCCGCCACTCCCATCGCGGTGTGCTCGGCGATGCCGAGCTGGAGATACCTGGTACCGCATGCCTGCGCATCGGCCTCGGTGAACAGGCCGGTATCGGTGTCCACGCAGACCACTCGCGGGTCAACGGCCATCAGCGCGAGCAGTTCCTGCCGGTAAGCCTGCCTGGTCGCAACCTGCTCGGTCACCGCTGCCGCCTGCCCGGTCACGACTGCTGCCTGCGGATGAACGCGGCCAGCGCGGCCCTGGACCGAGCATGCTGCCGCTCGCGCAAGGTGGCGTAGTGACTCTGCGGCCGCCCGGCGAGGAACGGGATGCCGTGTCCCTTCTCGGTCCGGGCCAGCACCACGCTCGGGCGCCCCGGCTCCCACGGCGCCGAGCCGAGCACTCGCGTCAGGGCGACCCGGTCGTGACCGTCCACTTCCCGTACCGCCCAGCCAAAGGCGCGCCAGCGGCTTGCTAGCGGCTCAAGCGGGGAGATGTCCTCGGTAGGCCCGGTGAGCTGGAGGCCGTTGCGGTCCACGACCGCTACCAGCCCGTCGGCGTGCTGCGCCGCGGCGCAGCCGGCCGCCTCCCAGCAGGAACCCTCCTGCAGTTCGCCGTCGCCGGTGATGACGAAGGTCCGCTGTCCTGTTTCGGCAAGCCGGGCGGCAAGGGCGAAGCCGAGGCCGAGGGCGAGCCCGTGTCCCAGTGACCCGGTGGGCATCTCTACACCGGGAACCGCGCGCACCGGGTGCCCCATCAGCCTGCTGCCGGGCTGGCCGTAGCTGGCCAGTTCCGCGACCGGCAGGTAGCCGCGCTCCGCGAGCGCGGCGTACAGCGCCACGGCGCCGTGCCCCTTGCTGAGCACGCACACGTCACGGCCGGGCTGGTCCGGACGAACGGGGTCAACTCGCAGCACGCTGAAATAGAGGACGGTGAGAATGTCGACGATCGACAGCGAACCGCCCAGGTGCCCGCCCTCGATCCCGGCGCACATGTCCACCACGTGCAGCCGGATCCGGTCGGCTACCGCGCGGAGCCGCTCCGCCTCCGGCTCCGCCAGCACCGGGCCCGCGGCAGTCATTGACCGGCCTCGGCGAGCCGGGCGGCCACGTCAAGCTGGCTCCAGACCTTCTCGAACGCGTCCGCGTAGCGCATGAGCACGGGGCCGGCGCCAGGGCTCAGGTGCCGCTTCTGGATGGTGAGCGAGTCGTCTATGACGGCTTCCGCTACGGGGCAGTCCTGGCCTGGGCCAGGACTGCCTGCGGCCCACGGGTAACCGTGCCCGAATCCCTCCCGGTCGGTGAAAACGCGCTGCTGCGGCAGGGTCAGCAGCTGATAGCGGGACACCGGGACCCCCTCGGCCCGCAGCAGTCTTCGCACTGCGGCGCGGAAGGCACCCGGCCGGATGCCGGGCAGCCCAGCCGCCTCCGGGTCGAGCCGGAAACGCAGCATGTACCAGGCGTGCTCGGTGTCGGGCAAGGGAACGGGGACGAGAATCCCCGGCAGCGCGCGCAGCCGTCGCAGAAAGGCTTCCACGTTGGCCCGGCGGCGGCTGGTGTAGTCGTCGAACCGGCCGAGCTGGGACAGCGTGAAGGCGGCCTGGACGCAGCTCAGCTTGGCGTTCCAGCCGAGCCGATAGGAGACGTAATCACGGGGCTGACCAGGCTGGATGTCTTCACCAAACTCCCGGCTCATCCGGGCCTTGGCCGCCACCGCCTGGTCGTTGGTTGTCAGCAGGCCGCCCTCGCCGCAGGTCGGCAGGGTCTTGGTGTATTGAAGACTGAACGCGGTGACATCGCCGATACCGCCGACCGGGACACCGTGATAGGTCGCGCCGTGAGCCTGCGCGCCATCCTCAACTACGGCGAGCTTGTGCCGGGCGGCGATCGCGCGAAGCGCGTCCATGTCCGCGGGCTGCCCATGCAGGTGGACCGGCAGGATCGCGGCGGTACGGGAAGTGACGGCCGCCTCGACCGACGCCGGGTCCAGGTTGAACGTGACCGGGTCAATGTCGGCGAACACCGGGACCGCCATCTGATGCAGCGGTGCCAGGCCGCTCGCGATCATGGACAGAGCGGGGACGATGACCTCGTCACCAGGTCCGATGCCGATTGCCGCCAGGGACAGCGCCAGCGCCGCGGTGCCGTTACAGGTGGCAACGCAGTACTGGACGCCGCACCGCTGTGCCCAGTGCTCCTCCAGCTTGCTGACCGGGGTTGCCCGGTCGCTGTCAGACACCAGCGGGCCTGCCAAGGCGTCCAGCACGGCCGTCCGGTCCTCGTCGGTAATGACCGGCCAGCTAGTATCCGGCAGCGAGTCCGGTACCGCCCGGGGTCCGCCGAACATGGCCAGCCGATCCCCGGGATTCGCGCGCGCTCCGCCGACCGTCCCGGCCTGGCCCGTGCCTATCGGCTGAGCCGGCTTCGTCTGGGCAGTCGGGGCATTCGCCATTTTGGTCCACCACTCCTGACCCTTGTCATGTCACCGGCGGCGCTGACTGACTGCTGGTGCCTTCATGAAGGTAAGACGGGTCCGCGGCACCGCCATCCACAGCATGGGTACCCGACGGAGCCAGGTTCTGCTGAGCTGGGACTGGCCGCACCAGCACCATGCTTAGAAAACGGCCGCGCACTGCACCCGATGATTACGCCGTCCGCTGGTTGTCCGGTGGCTGGCCGACGCTTACGTTTGGCGCGTCCGGCGGCCATGCCGGTGAGATCCAGCCAGTGGGGGCAGGGTGAATTACAACAAGTACGCGGGCGGCTTGCCGCCGCTCCTCGCGCTGTGGAGCGCCCCGAGGTCGCGTTCCACGGCATTCGCCGCCATGATGTCCGCGCGCGGTGACTACACCGTGCTCCACGAGCCGTTTTCGCACGTCAAGAACTTCGGTGAGGCGGAGGTGGATAGCCGAATAGTGACTACAGAAGACGAGCTGATCCCAGCCCTGCGCCAGCTGGCTCACGCCGGGCCGGTGTTCTTCAAGGACACGACTGACTTCCATTACCCCGGACTGCTGGCGAACCGCGGCTTTCTCACGGAGACAGTGCACACGTTCCTGATCCGCCGGCCGGCCGAGGCCATCGCCTCGCATTACCGGATGCACCCCGCTCTTGCCAGGGACGAGATCGGCTTTGCCTGGCTGGCCGAGATCTACGACGCGGTCGCCGCCGCCACCGGCCGGACTCCGATCGTGATCGATTCCGACGACCTAGTGGAACGCCCGCGCGAAACGGTCAGGGCGTATTGCCAGGCGATCGGGATCCCGTTTCTCGAGCATGCGCTGTCCTGGCAACCTGGCATGCGGGAAGCTTGGCGCCGCACCGCTCGATGGCACGAGGGCGCAAGCCAGACGGCCGGGTTCGTCCGTGCCGCGCCGCCCGACCTGGCCGAAATCGAGGCCAACCCGGTGCTCGCCGGGTACCTGGCGTATCACCTGCCGTTCTACGAGCACCTGGCCGCGGTCGCGCTGAAAGCCTGACGTAATCAAGCCATGTAATCGTCGGTCGCAGGCAGCGAGCCGGTCAGCGCCCCATAGACGACGTTGCCGCCTTCACCTGACATCATCCCAGGAGGGACTGTAGGAACGTTTGACAGACCCTGACATTCTGACTGATCGTGGTGCTACTGCTGCCGTCCCGCTGCCATGAATTCTTAGCCCGATTCCGGGGAACTCGGGCAACTCCGCCGCGGCACGCACGGTACGTCGACGCCTGCAGCGGGCTGACCGGGAACACGGTGCAGCCAGCGGCGATCAGTGCGGTCACCCACGGGCGGCGGCCGGTCTCGATCCCGACAATCACCTCCGCCGCATCCGCGTCCTCGCTCAGGTGCCGGCCGATCAGCTCGTGCAGCTGCGAGATCCCGGTCACGCCCTCGGGCAGCCGTCTTTTCGCCAGCACCTTCCCGGCCCCGTCCATCACCTCCACATCGTAATGGCCCTCAGCCCAGCCATCGCCCGGGAACAGCCGCATCAAATCTCCCGTCCACAATGCCGAAACAGGTCAGCAGCCAGCGGGAGAACCATCAGCGACCTAATGAAACTGTGCTCACCCCATCCGGGGGGCACGACATCCCAGCAGCGATCAACTCTCCCGGTCACCGGCAGGGGCACGGTCTTTCGCCAGGGCTCCAAGCTCGGGAGAGATAAGTGCTCACCTGCCGACGGCCACGACATGCCGAGTCTGCCGGATGGCGGACCCGCTAAGTCTCATTAGGCTCACTCTGGCCACCCTCAACGTGATTGGCCGGGTTTAGGCCGTTTTCAAGCTCCGAATCACCATCTCCGAACCGAGGCGTACGGAAGGCGCACGTCCCAGCCTCGGCTCCGGCGTCTGCGGTGTCTTCTGCGGCAAGGAAGCAAACGTCGAGTCAGCCGAGACGCCAGCGTTGCAGTTGCCAGCCTTCAGCGTGCGCTGACTCCCTCTCTGGATCGACTACAGCAGTGATCACGGCTGTGGCGACAACCCTTGGCCCTTCCATCACCAGCATGGCCGTACCAGGGTGGATGCATGGCCTGACGAGATCACGGGCAAGGAAATCGACCTTGCACAGCCAAGCCCCGCCCGGCAAGGTGTCGGTGGCCTGCACGAGGATGCTGAGCTGATCAGCCCCCACAGGCCATCCAGGTTGAACTTCAGCGTCTCCGCCGTGGACAAAGACCGATGTCGCCGCGTACACGGGGCCGCTGGGAGGAGGTCCAGAACTACGCCCCCCCATTTCTGGAGTCACCCAGGTGACGACGGCGTTCGCGACGGGTTCTGTTATTTCCTCGATCATGGCCACACCCGAATACCATCCATTGATTCGTTTATGAGGTTGAGCTGATCCCAATTCGCGTACAACGCAGGTCCGATGCCGTCCAGTTTTCCAGCGTGTAGGGTACAGCTGATCAGCCACGGGAGATGGTATGCGCGTCTCGAATGCTATCCCTTGACCTCCGTTCAGCAGTTGTCCCCGTTGCTCCGCATGTGCACCCTGCATGGCGAACAACTTGCCCTCCATCTGGCCCGCTCCCGTGCTGAATCTACATGTTGGAGCAATCGAGTCGAACTCGCGCGCATCGGACCGTAAGGGCTGTCCAAGTACTCCTGGCGGCCTTCCCGACGAATCAGACCAGCCAGAGAACTGGACCCGCGCCGGAATGGTAACAGCGCACGGCCTCGCAGCCAGCCACCAGGCTGACGAATACGCCGATGCAGGCTGGAAACACCGCGGAGACTTGCTCAACGCCATGGCCACCTACCTCGCGGGCCGCGCCGAGTTGGCCCCCGCGAAGAACCTGCTCGAACGCGCCCTTGCCCTCAAGCAGCGGGGTACGGCGCTAGCGACCCCGAGGTCGGGGTGACCCTGGACAACCTCGGCCTTGTCCTCACGCGCCTTGGCGACCCGGCCGCTGCCCGAGAACTCCATCGCTGGGCGCTGTCCATTAAGACAGCGGCGTTCGGCCTCGCGCACCCGGCTGTCGCGATCACCCTCAACAACTTGGCCGTTGCCCAGGGCGCCGCCAGTGACTACGCGGCGGCCAGCGCCGCACTTCAGCAAGCACTGGAGATCGAGGAAGCCACTCGCGGGGCCGATCAGCCCGAGTACGCCGACATCCTGCGCGACCTGGGCATCGCCCTCACCAATCGCGGCGACCCTGCGGCCGCGATCAATGCACTGCAGCGCGCCCTGGCCATGTACCGGACCGCGTACGGCCCTCGCCATCCCCAGGTTGCCAGGGCGATGGGAGCCCTGGGCGTGGCGCTAAACCAAGCCGGCAGTTACGCTTCAGCACGGAACTATCTGCACAACACACTGGCCATAACGGAGTCGGTTTTCGGCCGGCCCATCCCGAAACGGCGCGGGTCCTGTCTAACCTGGGCGACGTTCTGGATAACCTCGGCGACTACCCCGCAGCACGGACTCACCTCGAACGGGCGCTTGCCATAGTCGAAAGCAGCTACGGACCAGAGC
Source organism: uncultured Actinomycetota bacterium (assembly GCA_963725175.1). GTDB lineage: Bacteria > Actinomycetota > Actinomycetes > Streptosporangiales > Streptosporangiaceae > DASUBV01. Next base: position 6,671,670 of record CAVRXH010000006.1, on the reverse strand, counting down.
ACCCCGACGTGGCAAGGATCCTGACAATACTCGGCGTGGTGCTGTACAACCTTGGCGACTGCCGCCAGGTGCGCCTCTACCGCGAGCGAGCAGTCCGCATCCTCCGCCAAACGCTCGGACCTGATCACCCTGACACGCTGCGCGCCGAACTCGGCTTGCGTGCACTCGATCAAGACGCCTGAGAGGCTCCGAGCCAGCGCCATCAGCCGGAGCCCGACTTACGGCAGAAGGCCGCCGCAGCGTGATCAACGAATACCATATCTGATGCGAAGCTTACCTGGCTACTTCTCAAGCCAGGTGCCAAGCGGCGAGTTTGAAGCAGCGCAGGATAAGCACGAGCGCCGAGGGGAGAGGAACAGGTGAACCGATGCGCGGATTCTAGCAGAGCACAGGTTAAGTTGAGAGCATGGGTCATGCTCGCCGGACATCATCGTTGTCTAGAGGCAAGTTCCGGACGACAATCTCGGCTACCTCGCGTGCACCATCCGTAGCATATGGACGGCTTTCCGCGTCTTTAGCTTCACGCTTGCGCAGCAGAATCTTCACAATTTCGACCGTATCATTTACCGAACTCGCATGGAAACCGGCTCCGAGACTCTCAATCAGGTCTCCATTACCCTTCTCCTGTATTCCGACCTCGTCAAATATGATTACAGGACGCCGTGCAGCACGTGCCTCCATAATAGAGGATGGGCCACCCTTTGAGATCACGACGTCACTTGCCCCAACTAGTGCCGGCATTTGATCTGTAAATCCGTATACATGGACACTGTCCTGTGCCCCGAACCGCGATTGAAGCAAATCGCGAAGACGTTTGTTATATCCCGCTACGATCAACAGCTGGCTCTCAGGGAATTCCTTGTTCAAGGCTATCGCGGAGGGCAGCACGCGCCCGGCGCCGAGGCTTCCACCGGATATCACAATTGTAAAACGTCCGGGCTCCAACCCGAGTTCACGTTGGTGCTGCCGCTTCCCTATTGAGCTTCTATGGAATTCTTTCTGAACTGGAAGTGACGTCTCTATAATTTTCTCCTCTTTCATCCCCGCCTTCAGTAGGCGCTCCTTTGCAAAGGAACTACAGACCACTGTGGCATCTGCCTCAAGGCAGGCCCAAGACGCGTGTGGCGTAACGAGATCAGAAACAACATTCACAATTCGAAAATTCAGCTGAAGCTTCTCCCGCGCCCGAGCCGCGACATTACCCACGAAAGGCGCCGTTGCCACGATGACATCAGGCCGGCTACTTCGTAGTACCTGACTAATGCGATCCTTCGCTAGCGCGAATACGACGTCCGAGATCCTTGTGCTAATCCAGCGCACGTCTGTGAGATGGAAGAGAATATTGTAGAGCCATTCCGATCTAGTGGCCATCCGGGAATAAGCTGACGGCCAGCCCTTGATCAACCGGGGCCTGATACTATCAAATACCTCGATTTCCGAGCACTTGACATCAGAGATATCGACAATTGATGCATGGATTGCTTGAGCGATACTCTTATGACCATTTCCTGTGGCCGAATAGAGCAACACTACATCCAATTCCGGAGATTCGGTCACGAGAGCAGGCCTTTCGAAGGAACATTTCCAGCGCTGCCTGCAGTCACCATCTCAAAGTAAAGTTTCTTAATATATCGGGAAGTTGCCAACGGCCATAGCACCGTTATTGATGGCATACAGTACCAGAATATCCACCAGTTAGGGAAGTGCACCACTGCATAATACGCGATAACACCTGCCAGTACGATATTGGGAAATAGGGTCATTGCATATTTACCGGCCGAGAGGGGCCCGTGAAGAAGGTATTTCTCAAGCCACCTCCTTGTTGCCGCTGAGCCCGATACTCGTTCCATCCCCAATCCTCGGAATCTTTGCTCTGTGAATTGAGCCGCGGACGAAGCCTTGTATCGATATAGTTATATATATGGGCAATATTCATATCATGATCTAGAGTCATAAGAGTAAACCCTGATAGTACAATGGAGATGAGAGGATAAGCAGGAGCCAAGCGTTCTAGGCCCGATTTCTCGCGGCTTAGAAACGAGGCGGCTACTGCAATTGCCGCCATGAAGGCGATAGCATAGCTGGTAATTTCTTGTTGTTTCTCGAGCCTACTTCGGACTTCGTCTCGCAACGCGCGAAACTCCTCAATAGCAGCCGCGCGACTGCTATCCTGGCTGAGGTGATTGTCCACCGCGCCCAGGAAGTGCGGGGCCTTTCCGTCCATTCGCCTAGAGCGAAACACTTCCGGCTCCTTATCGCTGCTCTGCCAGCCTAGTGCGGGTGGGCATTGAAGTCCGGTCCAGGGTAACTGATGATACACCGCTCCACGGCGCTATATATAACTCATACACCATTTTGAGCGATCAGCTACCTTCGTAGGAGCGCGCGGCGACCCTACGAGTCCGCCAACCTCATGGCACCTCCAGGTCACTGCTCTATTCCCAGGTCATGCGGAGGCGTGTTAGCTGATGCGTGAGGCCATCGGGGTTTGCTTTACAGTAGCCGCACACGCAGTAGCTGGAGCAATCCTGCTGAGATCCTCACTTTCCTGCTTTCTACCGTAAGCTCGGCCAGAATGACGCTAGCCCAGGAGACTCAACATAGGTCCAACGATGCAGACTCGATCGGCTGGTCGACTCTGGGATTGTCATTAAGGGGAGTCAAGCTGCGATAGCAGACAGGTCGAGCGTCGCTCGCGATCGTGTGAAGAGGGCGGAGAGGTCCTGTACGCGGCGGATCGCGCGGTCGGAACCGGCGGATACGAATGTCTCCAAGATCTGCCGGAGGCCAGTCAGGCATTCCGGATCGCTGAGGATGATGCTGCGCCGCTGGGCGAGATAGAGGTCGACGAGGTTGAGTACTTCGTCCTGGCCCAGTGACTCATATTCGTAGCCGGAGCCAGAGCGGGTGATCTTGGCGACGAGGAGGAACGCCCGCCGCGGCTCCAGCCGGCTGAGGAAGGTCAGGGTCCGGACGAGGTAGCGCGCGGTCTCGGCAGCGCGAACAGCGGCCAGCTTGTCGATCAGCGGCAGTGCCATGGAGCAGAAAGACGCGGGGATCTCCCGGCTGTCGGGTTGCGTCCTTTCCCAGGCTGTCTGGAAGGCGCCGCTGGCGTGGTAGATCTCCCGGGCGATGCAGCCAGCGATCCAGACGCATGCACCATCGTCAGCAAGAAGTCCGCGACGCCCGGCGAGCCCACTGCTTCAGGCCGACCGCAAATCGCGCTCCCATCGCGGAATCCCGTAAGCAGCTCATCAGCCAAGCAGCCCTCTGACCTGGGTGGGCGCAGCCGGGTTCGAACCAGCGACCCCTCGCTTGTAAGGCGGCCAGGCCCCCACGCTGTAGCTACCAGCAAAAACACAGGCCACCGGGGACTTATAAGCGCAAAGGCGAGAGGTCACTGAAAAGATCTTCACGCCGTTCTGGCCGCGCCGTCGGGATCGGAAGCCCGGCGCTACTGCTGACCAGCGCATTCATCAGCTGATGGATAGCCCGCACTCGCCTGGGCTGCCCCGCGCTTCTCGGACAGGGATTCGTAGTTAATTTAGGCTGCGGCCTGCTTATTCAGGAATTCGTCCATTACCTCTTGCGGGGTTCGGTACCCGAGTCATGAGTGGAGGCGCGTCTGATTGTAGCGAAGCTCGATCCAGCGTGCAATATCTTTCCGGGCATGCCGGAGGGCCGGGTAGGCGGTGCGGTGAACCAGCTCTACTTTCAGGGACGCGCTGACGCTTTCCGATAGCGCATTGTCATAGCAGATTCCCGTCCGGCCGGCGGACTGGCGTATCCCGAGCCGTTCAAGCGCGGCGGCGAAAGCCGCCGACGTGTAATTGCTGCCGCGATCGCTGTGGAAGACCGCCCCGGCGGGAAGTTCCAGGTTCCGGGCGGCCATCTCGATCGCGGAGATAATCAGCGGGGTCTTGTAATTGCCGTCCATCGCCCAGCCGACTATCTTCCGGGTCGCACAATCGATGACGGTCGCAAGATAAAGCCAGCCCTGCCAGGTCGGAACATAGGTGATATCGCCGACCATCTTGCGGCCGGGCGCCGCCGCCGTGAAGTCCCGGCGGACGAGGTCCGGGATATCACCCGCCTGCCCCGCCTGCTCAGTCAGCGAGTGCCGCCACGGCCGGGGCTGGCACGCCACCAGGCCCAGGTCGCGCATCAGGCGGCGGACCAGCTCGGCCGAGCACCGCTCGCCGCCGCGCGCCAGCGAGGCGTGCACGCGCCGGCAGCCGCAGTCGCCGTTGTTCGCCTCGAACAATGCCTTTATCCTGATTTTCAGCATTTCCCTTCTCTTAGCCGTCGCTGATTCCGGCCGTGATCTCCAGTCATGGAAACCCGACCGGGAGACCTCCAGCCACTTGCACATCTGCACGATCGTCGGAGCGCATGCCGTCTCCCCGGCACGGGTGGCGTACTCCGCATCGATAAACTCGTACTCCTGAGTTACCGGTGCTCCGCCGCAAAGTACGCCGCGGCTTTTGAAAGGAACTCGACCTTCATCTTCAGCTCGCGGTTCTCCCGCTCGAGCTCGCGCAGCCGGGCGCGCTCCGGTACCGGCAGCGCGGGCTCGTCCCCCGCATGCCTTTCCCGGTACTCTTTCACCCAGTTACCGAGCGTCGTCTCGTTCACATCCAGCTCGCGGGCGACATGCGCGACGGGCCTGGACGTTTCCACCACCATCTTGGCGGCTTCCTCCTTGAACTCAGGAGAAAACTTCCTGCGATTCCTGGCCACTCGATCCCGTTCCTTTCCAGGAGAATCCTATTGGATCCCCTGTCCGGGAACCGTGGGGCACCTCACTCCCCCGCCGCGAGCCCGCACCGCTCCCATGACCCCGCCCGCCAGCAAGCATCAGCGCTCCCGGATAGCCGCAGAACAGCCAAACGAACGCAGCCTGACATTGCAAAGGAATCGGCACAATAGAGCAAAGAGACCACTTCTGCTCTTTACGCTCTTTTTACTAAAGGGCAGGTAAGGCCGCTTTACCGGACGAGCCAGGGCGAGTCAATAGCTCGGCTATCGGCCGCCGCCGGAAACCGCCGCCGACACCAGCCCGACAACCGACGCCCGCATCCCCATGCCTGCCGGGACCACCGCCACGTTCGGCCCGGCCGCCCCCTTGCCCAGCACGGCAAAGCGCACCGACCGGTACCGCGGTGCATCCTGCTCCACCGCAGCCACCTGAGCCGCCCCCGCCGCGATCACCAGGCCGCAGTGCCGCACGATCAGGCTCGCCAGGACCGGAGCAGCCGCACCCGCCGTCGTGCCCGGCATCACCGGCAGGTACTGCACCTGAGCCCGCGTCCGCAGCGACGCCTGCTCCATCCCGGCCCAGGCAGTCGCTGCCGGGCCGTCCGCAACCCCGCCTGGCCCGGTCAGCAGGCAAGCCGTGAACGTCAGGTACTGCCGCACCTGCGGAGCAGCGCCGCCGCCCCCGGTCCTCCCAAGCAGGCCGACCGTAACCCCAGCAGCAACCAGTAGCGCAATGCTGCCGACTATGACCACGCGCCAGGACCCATCCAGCGCCCGCCACCACCGCAAGGTCCCGCCGCGCTCGGCCGACCGCACCGGAGACCGCCGCTCCCTTCCACCCGATGGCATCCCAGCCCACCTCCGCTCAGGCGGCCGCCATCCAAGAAGCACCAGGAGCCGCATCCGGAGCATAACGGCCACGTGGTCGTTCATAGATCCCTGACGCAGCAACCCCCGAGTTGTCGTTTCGGCCCTTGAACCCGTGACAACCGACAGCGGCCAGCGAACCGCAAAAGCGACAGGTCACTGACTGTTGTTGCTACTTCCAGCGCCATATCACCGCAGCTAACACTGCTAAAGCGGCCAGCCGCAGACAGCACTCGCTTATCTACAGCACCCGTCCCGGCCTGCGGAAATAATCGGTTGCAGCCGCCATCCCCGCAGCTCAGACTAGACATCAGGGTGGGCGCAGGTGGGTTCGAACCACCGACCCCTCGCTTGTAAGGCGACCAGGCCCCCACGCTGTGGCTACAGCAAAAACACAGGCCACCGCGAACTTATAGGCCTAAAGGCGAGAGGTCACTGAAAAGATCTCCACGCCCTCCCGGCCGTCCCTAGCGGGATCGGTAGCCCAGTAGTGCCGCTGACCAGCGCATCCACCATCCGGAAGGATAACCGCGCTGGCTCGGGCAGGCGGTTATGGTCGCCGTGCACCCAGCACTCCTACTGACCGAAACCACCCGTACTCTGATGGCAGCGGCGGCTCCGCCCCTACCGCAGCCCATCGCGAAGGCAGAACGCGGCTGCGCCGCCGCGGCGGCTGCGCGCACCTCTTGCCATAGAGGACGTGCGCCATCCCGTATTGAGCGAGATCCGGAGCCGCCAGGTTACGCCCCCAGTCGGCGACGCCCAGCGCTTTGAGGCTTCGGCGCGCCGCAGTTCCCAGCTCGTAGGTCAGGTTGATCTGGCTGCTGCGGTACTGCCCTGAAATACTTGGCCGTGGACCTTTCTCGTGCGCGCCATGTCGTCGGGTCGCAGGTGCGCCTTCACGGCACGAGCGATTCCCAGCTCGCCAAGAGAATTCAGGAAGTGCCGGATTTCGCCGACGGCGGCAAGCTACTCGTGCCGGCGGCTGGCCTGGAGGACGGCGTCACGCTCTTTCCCTTCCTGGCCTTGCACTGGCTCTCCTACGCCACGCGGCCTCGCTATCAGGACGATCTCCTCGACATGTACCTCCACTGGGCACTCGCGCGCTACATCGGCTTGTTTGAACACCTCAGCGAGGGTTCCACGCTTCCCGCACTGACGCTCAGCGAAGCCGGCCGGCGTATCAACGGCAACCAGCGTCGTGTCACCTCTGAGGAGATGGGCGTCGGATTCGGCGCGCTGCTGGCGAGCCACTGGTTCAGGCAGACGGGCGCAGCCGGGCTCCCGGTGAGCATCGTCGACGTCGATGCCGCGCTCGATGATCGCTACATCTTCGCCGGCGGATCGCGCCATGCCGTCCGGGGTATCAAAGCCCGGCGCCCGGACTACCTGCTCATTGCCCCCGACCCGTCCAGCCCGCGAAGGTACCGGGTGCGCGCCCTGGAATGCAAGGGAACAAGCAGCAGCATCAGCTACGCGGTCCGCCAGCTGGCAAGCGCGGCTGGGCAGCTCGCAGGCATCACGATCGGAGGACGCATACCACGAGGCCTGGCAGTCAGCACGATAACCATGAACAGCCGGCTGTCATACCTGGCGATCGATCCCGCAGACGATGCAGAACCCTCGTACACCGTCAACTCGAACACGATCGGCCAGGCCGCAGGGTTCCAGCTCCAGGAGAACGTCACTGACATACCGCCGGAACTTCTCACGAACGCGTCGGTCCGCGCGTCCTGGGCCGCTCTTGCCGACTTCAGCGGCAACATGGCCGCTCTGGACAGGTGGGCTCCCGCCGTCATGCGGCGCCGCCTCGCACGCCAGCCACGGCAGCGCGTCACGTTCGAGACACCCTACGGAACCGCTCGCGGGACGTCAGTCACTGTGGACATGCACGGGCAGCGACTGCACATCAGGTACGCGGTCGACGAAACCGTCGATCAGCAGATGACCGAGCCCCCAGAGGCCATCGCTGACGCCCAGATCGCCTTCGCCGAGCGGCTCGACACTCTCACGGATACGCGCCACCACGCCGCAATGACCTCAGCCCTGCAAACAGACGCCAGCCTGTACTCCGCCACGTCCGACGGCTCGATCTTCTCGATGGAAATTGAGTAGATATCCGCCTGTCAATCGCCCCGCTGGTGTCAGCATCTCAGGCCTGCCGACGTTGTGACCGCTAACACCGCTGCCGCCACGCGCATACGGGCCGCGCCCTGAAACGAGATCTGACAGCCAGGCGGCACCGCGCCGCGACCCGGCACGCCCCCGGCGCGCTCGACTGGCGAGCATGAACCACCCTGGCGTCCGCGCCGCGCGACGCAGCGACGCGCGCATCACGTAGCACGAACGCAGGCACGCAAGCCGACGGCGCAGCATTTCGCTCATGGGGCGATGTCCGTAGTCTCAGCGTAAGGGGCGAAACCATTGATGAACTCGGCGGTGCAGCTGAGTGAAGGCCCACGGCAGCGAGGCGACGTTGACAGAGGGAAACACAGCCGCATCGCCGACGGCACCGCCGTCTGGCGGTTGTTGCTGAGTCATCATTTGGTCGGATCGCCTTGCAGCTTGTCGGCGCATAATTGGAGTAGGATGTTTATCGCTGCCCGTTGCGGCATGTCTTCGATGTCCAGGACGTCAGCTTGCTTCGATATCTGGCGGTGCAGGACATCGTCAGCCTGAACCCTGAACTCAACGAGCCGCTTCATGTACCTCTTGTCAGTCAGACTCCAGCCATAATTATTGGCCACGGCATTGAAGTCGGAACAGCCTAGAATTGGTGGCACGTGATCGAGAAGCGCCCGCAGCATGGCGTGAGCCGAGTACGCCCTGCCACTTGTGTAGTCGTCGTTTAGTTCGGCAATAAGCCGAAGGAGCTTGCCGCAGTTCAAAGTTGACTGTTCTGTCGCTGCCTCGATGGCGGCGACGGTGATCTGTGATACGTAAGTGTCGGCCGGCGGTTCTGGTTGGTACTCGGTGCCAGAGTACCCAAAAGCCGGATCAAAAAGCTCAACGGGAATCGCAGCGTATGACCGCTTGCCCTCTTCTTCCCATTTAGCTATCACGTCAACATAGTCGTCGAGTGTCTTGACGTGAGCGAAGCGGTAAATGCTGCGATCAACTTGAACATACCACTCGCCCGGCTGAATCTCGCCGTTTGACCAATCCCAACGCTGAAGATCGATGAGCCGCCGCAGCCTATCGATGACACCTGCCGGGTCGTCGAGAAGTTGCAGATGCTCTCTGATCTCGGCCACCGTCACACGGAGATCAGCTTCCGGATGCTCGTCGTCCGGACTGAATTCGAGTTCCCGTTCCGCCAGCCACGGAACGAGCCGTAGGAAGTAGTCAATATCTTCCTGACCGCCATTGCAGGCAGCGATCCCCTTGAGACTCAACCTCAATTCGTCACGGGCGATCGGGAGCGCCCGGCTGGCGTCAAAGGACAGCAGCAGATCCGCGGCAAGCGTCGCGACTATAGCGTCCGGGACAAGGCCGAGGCGACGCAGTGGCCGATCAACGTCTCCGAAGGTCGTCCAGGTGCCTCGCTCACAGAACCGGTCGTAGACCGCCTGAAGCACAACAAGCTGCTCTTCGCTCATGGGCTCTTGCACGGTCATCGTCATCGGCTGACTCCAGCGTCGGCAGGAGTCCCACGGGCCTGCCTGGGACCTCCTCTTCCGCTGAAGCGTACCGGGGCGCAGCGGCGCCGCGCCCAGGCCGGCCTGGGCGTGAGACACCGATGTAGGCGTGTCTGATCGTCCCTGGTCACGCGCTATACCTGAGTGAGATTCAGGCTCAGGTCGGGACTGGATGCGTTGCAGGGATGGGATCCTGAAAGGGTGAGCCACAACTCGAAGGTGCAAATCGGGTCCGCCTCGTTGTTGTTCTGGACGAGGGACTGGTGCGACCGAGATATCGCGGCGCTGTTACCGAGGCGGACCGGTACTTCGAGGCTGGAGAAGACGGCGAGTACGGCTATCAGGCGACGGTGCGGCAGATGCGTGAGCGTCTGCAGGCCCGAGGCTTCAGCGCTCGAAGGGCCTGGAGCGGCCCGGGTCGGCGGTGGCGGGGTGGGCCGAGGAGCCCGGAGACGACGGCCTTCCGGGAAGCGTGGAGGAGGAGTTCCAGAGGTACGCACGCCAGCTTGAAGGGTTCACTCTCATATCCGCGCGTGACAGCGAGCAGCCCGAGTTAACGAGAGTCGTCGTGTCGCTTCGTCACGACGACAGCGGTTCCGGCTAGCGTGTCGCCGACAGGAGTCTTGGCCCAGGCCGGCAGTTGCTCAAGCCCGGTTCCGGCCAGTCTGATCAGGCCAGTTAGCTCACTTGCTGCCGGCCGTTCCGCCAGAGCGCACTCCAGCAGCGTTTCGCCATGAGCCGACCCGACTTCCCCGTCCGGATCGTACTCATCGGGAACCCATTGGCCGACGGTTACTGACCACCGTGCTTGCCCGCCAGGGCGCCCAGGAAGCGGTGCCTCGATTGTGAGGAAATGGCCGTCGGCTGGACTCTCCTCGTGCTCGCAGGATACCGAAAGGTACCGCTCCTCCAACATCGTGCGGCCGACCTCTGCCGTGATGCATGCGCTGTACAGGACCCGCAAGTCTTCGGCCGCTTCGGCGAGTTCTTCAGCGGACAAATTTCCCTCCAGCCTGTCAAGCCGTTCGCGCGTGTCCTGGCTCAACTCGGCCATCGCGCCATCAAACAGCACGAACGGGTCCTCGAAGCCCCATCGCCGCTCCGTTTCCTCTTCAGAAGGGCCGTCCTCGAATTCGTGCAGGCCGACGCGCAAGGAGCGAGCCTCAGCCTCAAGTTCGGCCGTGATCGCAGTTCGCACTGGCGCGGGCATCCCCGCGACCGCGGTATCGAGGTCGGCAAGCGCATGGTGGAGCATCAGCATGGCGTACTCATACCAGAGGCTGTGCTCACCTCGACCAGCCAGAAGTTCCACGCGACGACCCGGCTCGGTGATGGCCGCTAGATGCATACTCGGGTATCGGGCAGAGTGCTCGGAGCGCTCATCCCAGACGCTGATCGGCACGCAAGCCGCTGCGGAAACCCGGTTGAGGGCATCAACGATCGCGGCAGTCGCCGCGGCGTCATCCACACTCGTCACAGTGGACGAGGTGACGCCCAGGTCACCGTCGTAGGTCGCCAGGATCTGAGTTTTTCCGCGGTTAGCGTGCAGCGAGTAGATAGTCATGGTGCCTCCTTCGGCCAGCCCTTGCCTTAGCTGACGCTGACACTTGTGAGAAGGGAATTTGGCAAGGCGGTGGCGAGGGTACGCTCCGACGCTCCATGCCCAGAAGACAAACGGCGGTGGCTCAGGCCCAATCCTAAGCTCCCTGCCTGCGACTCTGACTATACAGCAGGACGCGAAACCAACAGGCACCAATAGGAACTACGCCGGCTAAGTCGATGCCTTATCTGCGCGGCGGATCTGATCCTCGCCGCGACGGTCCTGGCCATGCTCAGGCTGTTCCCGCTGGAGTTCCGGCGTGATGTGATTGCTGCTATCCGCGGGGTGAGGCACCACCGCAGCCCGGCACGGCCACCACGTCCTGCTCGACCGGCTGGGCCGGAGGACTGCCTCCGCCTCCCTTCAGAGCCTGGGGACCCAGGCTCGCAGATCCAGGAATCCCCCTTGCCGACTGGGCAGTGACGTGCTCGCGGCCATGTTCGGCAGCGCATGCTGCCTACCACCGCGCAAGCCGGCCAGAGGCACCCGGTGACCGACCCGCCGCCGACACCGCCCGCGGCACTGCCGCGTCATCGCCCCTAGCCGCAGACCCATGCCTCGGTACCATGCAAGCCCGTATAGTCGGCAAGCACTCACCAGTGCAGCGTGAGACACCGCAGGGCGCTGGTGGCCTTGATCGCTGTGCCTCGCACGGGAATGAGCAGACAAGCGCCGCTATAACTGCCGCACCAGGACGCGGCGGCACGGGGAGGTCACCGCTGGGTGCTGCGGTCACCAACCGTGACGCCCCGGCCCGGTAGGATCTGCGGCAGGGAGAGGAGGCCCAGATGACCGCGCAGCCGCACGACATTCTCCCCGGCGCGGGGCCCGATCCCGCCAAGAGCCTGCGTGCCATCCGGGCAGCCCTGGTAGTGCGCCAGGACCGTGACGCGTTCGACGCCGGGCTCAAGGCGGTCCTCGACGAGGTCCGGGTGAACCTCGACCTCGGCGCGCTGAGCGACTTCGTGCACCGCTGGTGGATCTCCGCCTGCGACTCCGCCCGCGACCCCGACGGCCGCCGCGCCATGCACGCCCGAGCCGAGCAAATCCTGGCCGGCGCGCCCATCCCGTCGGCGAGGCCCTGGCGCGACATCCTCGCCGAGCGCGAGAACGCTCGGTAGGTGTACCAGCTCAGCCTCGACCCGGTCGCCGAACACCAGATCAGCACCATCCCCCAGGAAGCCCTCCGCCCGCTCGCCGAGCTCGTCACCCTGCTCGAAACCGCACCCTGGAGCGGAACCCCGTTCAGCACCGCCAACCCGCGCGCCAACATGCTCACCCACGCCTTCGGCGAACTCGGCCTCGCCACCTACCTCGTCCTGGAAGAACACCGCGAGGTCTACCTCCTCCGCCTCGAATGGCCCTGAACCCCGCCACCCCGTCAGCCGGCCGGAAAGCCGCCAAGGCGCAAAGCCACTGACTGCTGTAGCTAACCCCGCAGCCACGTAACCGGTTCACCAGCGAACGATGAGCGGACTCGGATTGCGCTGGACGCGCACCCAGCCGGCCAGGGCACCGCCAGTCCGCGCCATCCTTGCTGCGCCGGAGTCGGCACTCCAAACGACCTGGTTCCGGACACGGCGCTCATGATTCCGGACAGGGCAGCAGCCGGCATGCTCGCGCGCCCAGACACCTCGTGCGGCAGAAGATCAACTGACTCTCCTCTGCCCGGCGGGGTCCTGCCGCCGTACCCCTTCCGCCGCGTGGCAGGCAACGATGATCATTTAAAGGCGAGAGGTCACTGACTGCTGTAGCGCTCCCCCGGCCCGCATCATCGCAGGACCCAGGCCTTTAACCCGCCCCGTCCCAGACCACTCGCCTGAACCGCTGCGGCCACCCCGGCCAGTGGAAATAACCGGTTGCAGCCGCCATCCCCGCAGGTCAGACTAGACATCAGGTGGGCGCAGGTGGGTTCGAACCACCGACCCCTCGCTTGTAAGGGGAGCCACCACCCCTCCCCTGCCAGCCGATGCGGACCGGCGCAGGTCAACGGCAGCAGAGTCGAGCACAGCCGAGCAGTAGCAAGCCACGGCGAGCAAAGCGCGCTCCCGTCGGGCTCCCACTACAGCCACTAACCCGCTCCTAGAGTCAGCTTCGTCGATCACGCCTCTGCATGGCTCTGGATGAGCATGAACGCCACGCCCGCGCCCATCGCGGTCCACCTACTGACCGCCACCTTCGGGTCGGTAGCCAGCCGTGAAAGTGATCGGCGCGGCTTCCGTGCCCAGCCCGATGGCTGGCCGAGCCGCATTCGTTCCGACTCGCTATCGAAGCGTGTGGCCACCGGCATGCCAAGCCAGCGCGGGCAGCAGGCTCGCGGCTGCCACGTCGTAAGCGCAGGCCACATGGTCAGGTAGCAGTTCGCCGAGGTAATGATCAGGTCGGCCTTGCGCCAAGTCGGCTGGGCCTGCTGGACACGGGCCGACGAAGTCCCACCGAATCCGGCTGCGGCGAGCGGCCGCTTCGTCTGCGGATCCGGGTCCACTTGGATGAATCCGGCCGGGGCCTTAAGGTGCCCGGCGCAGGCTGGATAGGTGGACGGCCGGCCCTCCCGGCGTCACCGTACCAGGGCGGGCCCGAGCGTAGGGTCCGCCTCCCTCTTTGACCAGGCAACCATAAGAGCCAGGAGAACCGGATAAGCGACCCATTGCCAGTATCGCGCTATAAGCTACAGGCCAACGTCGTTATCCCGCCAGTAGGCATCCGGTCCGAGATGAGCCCTGAGGCAGCTATGATCCTTTTGTACTGCGCCTATTGGGTGCGCAGCGGCTCGAACGGCGAAGGACCTGACTAGCAATGGTGAACCAGTACGAGAGAGCCTCCCGCGCCTGGCCAGCATTTACCGACACGGCCAGGACGCGTGGGACGATCACTTACGCGCGGCTGGGGCAGCTTCTGGGCATCCACCCAAGGCCCGTACGATACGTCCTAGGTGTTATACAGGACCACTGTCTGGAAGAGAAGCTCCCGCCGCTGACTATCCTCGCGGTCAACCAGCGCGGCAGACCTGGCGAAGGATTCATCGCCTGGGATGTTGATAACCTGGACGAGGGATACCGGCGTGTCTGGGCGCATCCATGGCAGCTGCTTCCCAATCCCTTCGCCTTCGCGGACGACGGCGAAACGCCGGACGATCTAGCCGATCACCTGGTTGTCAGCCCGCAGGACTCGACTGCCGTCTGGGGACGCATCAATAATCGCGGCATCGCCCAGGATGTGTTCCGCCGGGCATTGCTGCGGGCATACCAAGGGCGCTGCGCCTTCTGCGGGTTAGCGCTGAAGGACGCCTTGCAGGCCGCGCATATCATACCCTGGCGCCACGCTACCCTCAGCCAGCGGCTCGACCCAGCCAACGGCCTGTTGCTATGCGGGACCCATCATCTGCTCTTTGATGCCAGCATCCTGATTGTCACCACGGACCGACGGATAGCTTGCACGCTTTCGGACCATCCAGGCCCTGGCTGGACAGCCGCCGACCGCCAGAACGCGATCATGCTTAACGGCCGGCCCCTCTCAATGCCAGCTGAGGAACGCCTCCAGCCCTCCATCGCCGCGCTACTCCAGCGCGAGGCTAGGCGGCCGCGCTGAACAATAGAGCAGGACCCGGCAGGAAGACCTACAACAACAACATCGACAGGTGTGTGTGGAGAGTCCTATGCGCAGTTGGGTACGCGATAGAACTTACACTTCAGTTACCATTCTCCTTTCTGTCGCGTTGGTAGCTTGCGTTACTCTAGTTGGCTGCTCCACGGACACTCTTTCACCCGAACAGCTAAGACTCCTGGAGGCGGAGGCAAGGGCCAGGGGAGCCAGGGTAAAAGTAGTAACAGTTAAGCATAATCCCTTTCACATGACTAGCACTGATGCAATAATACTTTACGTCGTTATCGGCCTGTGCCTCATAGCAATCAGCGCACTTGGAATGTCCTACTGGCACGCCAGGGTAGAAGCTCTGAAGATAGCAGGAGATGCCAATCGCCAAAGACGCGAGGAGGTAGAGCAAGCCCTCAGCCGACTACGCGATCGCATGACCCTCCCGAGCCTTATCGAGCTTAACCGCTCGATGCTTAACGAGTATCATTCGATCGCCACCAACCAAGCTCAGAAATCTTTCAGATCGGGACAGAGAGCTATATTTGCCGGGTTCACCTGGCTGATCGCATGCTTCACGTCAGTAATTGTAATCAGCTCTTTCGAGGGTAAGATAATAACAGCAGCGCTGGCGCCGATTGGCGGCCTCTTAGCCGGATTTCTTGGACGCACGTATATACATGTGTACGAGCGATCACTATCTCAGCTCAACCAGTACTATAACCAGCCACTCCTAAATAGTTATTATCTAACCGCAGAGCGTCTCGCGGAAAATATTTCTGATTCCGCTAAGGACAGAGTGCTGGAATGTATAGTTGATCAGATGCTCGCGACCGCAAGCCAGCTTGGCGCCGTGGCCATTAGCCCTCATCGCAGTGACAGGAAGCTCCAAGTATTCGAAACCGACGATAGCTCCTCGTCAGTCGCCCCTGATATTCAGCACACTGACCACGGGGGTTCCGGGCAGAGCGAGGCTGCACGACAGTGAGCCTTTTCATTCCGGTCTTGGGTACGCAGGATTCGGCCTGGACACGGGGCGACTGTCGGTGACGGGCGGAAGCAGCCGCGGCGCCGCAATTTCTGCGGATTGCCCAATGGCGGGTGTCGGGCCCGAGTGGTATCACTTCCCCTGTGTCCGGGCATCACGAGCGCTGGGAGCCTGCATGCGGATTTCAAAAGAGGAGACGATCTGCGGCCTGGCCGCACCGGCAGCACGGCGGCTGATGCGCGCCTACTACGGCACCCGCCCCGTTGAGGACGCCTGCGGCATCCTGGACTTGAGCCAGGATGCTGCCGGAGAGCAGATGCGTGCCTTCGAAGCAGCGGGATACGTCGAGCGCAGCGGGCAAGCGTCTGCTGAAGGCGATGACTCGTGGACCACCACCATCAAGGGCAACGCGCTGGCAAACGCCAGACTCGCCAACCCCATCAGCCGCCAAACCGCCACCCGGCTTCTTAGCCAGGTCATCGAACGTGCCCGCGCCTACAACGCCGACCCGGCCAGGCTGCTGACAGTCGCGGAGATCGTCGTGTTCGGCAGCTATCTCGATCCTGCTGTCGACCCGCTCGGCGACCTGGACCTCGCCGTCTCGCCGGTTCGCCGTGACACCGACGGGCAACGGTACGTCGACAAGGCCCTGGAGTACGCCGCAGCCAGCGGGCGGAGGTTCAGCGCATTCCACGAGCGGCTGTTCTGGCCGCGCCGTGAGCTGCATATGACCTTGAAGAACCGCTCGTCCGCGATCAGCATCACCAGTGAGAACGTCCGGGAGCTTACCGACCGGTTCAAGGTCGTCTACGCCGTTGCCGACGACCCGGATGCGATCCAGCCGCCGCCGGACGCCATAGCCGAGAAGTGACCTCACGGGTCGAGCGTAAAGACAACCTCAGCGGACGCCGGCTGCTGGGGCTTGGTGCGGCGCCCTAAGAGGCGCGCGCTCCGCGTCGAGGACGGCTACGCTACCGGCGTGAGCTTCGATGTGCCTGAGCTTGGCGTGTACATGGAGTCGCTGCGCCGGGCCGGCTTCATCTACGAGCAGTTCGATAGCCGTGAGCAGGCGGATGGCTGGCGTGCGGCGATGCGGCGAGCGTGCCGGGCGGAGCCGTTCCGGGTCCGGACCTTCATCCGGCCCGAGCATGCCGAGGGCGCTGATACCGGCCGGGTGCTCGTCTACATCGCGAATATGGACCGTGAAGTCACCCTTGAGGAAGGCAGGGCCGCTGTTAGCGCCCCGCCGGCGCCCGAGTGGTGCGGCAGTAGGTGTCACAGTGCTTCCGTCTGAGCCGCTGTTGGCTCTTAAGCGTCACCAACGGGACATGGTTCGGCCAGGGCGCGCGGACTGACTATCCACGGTCGCCAGTGTTCGTCGGTACAGTGTCAACAGATCATTGACGTCCAATCGTGGGCGATGAGTCCTTCTCCGTGAACTCTAGTCATGGGTCTCGCGGGGGCGCTAGGACGCATGACCCAGCAATCTCAATTCTCATGTAGGCGAAGGGCCCCTTGAATAACTTGATTATTATTGTCTACACCACCATTGGCGGCATCGTGGGCGCGGCGGCCACTCAGTACGTCACGCATATTCGTGACCGTCGGGCGGCCAGGGCGCTTGTAATTGAACATGTTGGCAAAGTTGAGGCAGCATTTTCTGCGCTAAAGGTAACGTTCTCCCCTGATACGGGGGATGTTAACCCACTACCGCAGATGGACGAATTCTTGGCACCGCTAGAAGCGGCCGGACTGATTGCAGGAGTTCCGTATGACTTTCTTAGGCTGTACATCAATAGCGTAAGGGTAAATTACGAGCTTCGCCGCATGGAAGCCATAGCAGATGGACTTGCCATTCGCGTAGTCAAAGCTGTTCCAGCTATCCTCCAAGAGGATTCTTCACTCGACCCTGCAAAAGTTCGGAGAGACGTGCAGCAAGCAATAAAAATGGCGAGTGAAGTGCGCGATCTTGCTGGAGACAGGCGAGCCGAAAAGGCCCGTCAATCAGCTCTGTCGCTACTTAAAACAGCGATTTGGCATCCTCTTGCGATCCGATTGGCGAAAAAGCGCATCTCCTCTTCATTGAAGGCATTCCTTGATAAAGTTGACGAAAGCCGAGAGATGCTAACTGACCTCAATAAGCGCCTAGAGGGAAAGGCGGACGTAACATCTTATATCTCCAGGCGTCTCTCGATCATGGATGAACCACCTGCGAGTAATGGCGTTTGATCGACGATTGAATTCTCTGGGCTGGTCGTGATTCTTAGGATGCATTGCCGTCTCCGCACCCTTCCCCGGCTCCCGATAGCTGCGAGCTCCGGACTACGGGCAGGTTCTGTCAAGGGTCTCGCCGCCGCAGGTGCCCTTGACGGGTTCTGGCAGCCCCGGACAATGACGAAGCGGGAGCAAGACAACGCCACCCACCTCGGCATGTGGCGAGCTGTGCGTGAACGGCCGGTAATCAGCGGCCGGTTACCTGCCGGACGGCGGCCTGGTGGCAGCGCAGCCGGGCGTTAAGGCCGAGGTCGTCCTGTCCAGGATCACGTCAGGACAGCTCCGCATCGTCCCCCGCTGGGCCTGGCCACCTCCTGGTTACCACATGTCAACGACGCTCGAATTTTGACCCTCTGGCGTCGGGGGCAGGTTCTAGTCAACGTCGTAACACAGGCGGATTCTCGGGGGCTAGCAGCGCGGCGAACAGTTCGACTGGCAGCTATCGCTTTAGCCTTGCTGTCCCAGGTTATGCCCGGCTATTTCGGCCTCGGCGATGGCTAGATTGATGGCTGAGGCACGGGTATCGGGGTGGTTGTCGCCGAGAGTCCGCTGACGGCGCTCGAGAATGTCTTGATTCAGATCACGGGCAGCACCCGGATCGCCGAGGGAAACCAGGTCGCCCGCAAGGTTGGTGGCGGACCACAGGGTGTCGGGATGGTCGGGCCCTAGGGTCTGGCGGCGCCGGTTGAAGGTGTCTAGATCGAGGTTTCGGGCCTCGTCCAGTTCGCCGAGTGCGCGCAGATCAAATGCAGTGAGATGCGCGGCCATCAGCGTATCGGGGTGGTCTTCGCCGTGGATACGCCGCAGGCGGTTGAGTGTGTCCCGGTCCAGATCCCAGGCCTTGCTGGGTTCGTCTAGATCTCGGTAAACCGCAGCGAGGTTATGCGCAGCTAGCAGGCTGGACCGGTGGTCGCAGCCCAGCGTCTGGCGGTAGCGCTCCAGGGCGTCATCGCCTAGTTCGCGCGCCGCCTCTAGCTCTTCGAGCGCATGGAGTTCCATGGCGAGATTGCCGGCCGTTGCCAGGGTGTCCGGGTGACCTGGCCCCAGGATGCTACGGCGGCGACTCAGGGTGTCTTCATCCAGCTCACGAGCCGCCTGGGTCTGTCCGAGTTCCCGGAAATCGGCGGCGAAGTTATGTGCCGACGTCAGGGTCGCCGGATGGTCAGGTCCCAAGATTCGACGGCGGCGGCTCAGGATGTCACGGTCCATGTCGCGGGCCGCCGCGGCGTCGCCGAGCCTGCGCACCTCGATCGCGAGATTGCTGGCCACCGCGAGGGTACGGGGATGATCGCCGCCGAAAACTCTGCGGGTCCTGACAAGAGTGTCCGTGTCCAAGTCGCGGGCTGCCTGTACGTCGCCGGCTTCGCGCAGGATGACAGCCAGGGTGGTCGCTGAGGCTAGCGTATTGGGATGATCCTGGCCATTTAGCTGCCGGGCTCTGCCCAGCACGTCCCCGCCAACCTGCCGTGCCTCGCCGAGCCGGTCAAGCCTCACCAGCGCGGTCGCGACTGCGTTCCCCGCCCCGAGGCTGATCTGTTCCTCATCAGGGGATCCGGACGCTGAGTTGTAAAACAGTCGGGCGAGATCTAGGCCGGCCTGAGAGTCACCGCGCATGATCAGGTACCAGGCCGCGCTGACGCCGACCACCCGCACGCTCAGGCTGCAGTCAGGGGCCGGATCGGCTGCAAGCAGATGCGGCAGCAGTCGCGCCCAGCCCGGCCAGGTACCGGGATCCTCAGGGTCGCCGGGGTGATTGGCAGCTACGGTGTCAGCTGCCCGCTGCCGGGCGGGCGCTGCTCGGTCGTCTGGCATCTGGTCACGCACGATGGCCTGCGTAAGGCGATGAAACTGGACCCCGCGCTCATCCACCCTGGCCAGCGAGTGGCCTCCCAGGTGGGCTAGCAGGTCGCCGCGCGCGAGAGGATCAGTCACCTGTGCGGACAGGGTCTCAGGCAGCACGGGCGAAGCCGAGGCAAGCCAGCTCGCCGGAATCGGCTCCGGCGCCAGGAAAGCGGCGGTGGCGACGAATTCCGCAGCGGCCGGGCTGCGCTTGGCTAGCTCCTCCACGGCTAGCTGGGTGGCGGCCGCCAGGGACACTGGGTAGGACGACGGCCGTCCCCGCCCGAGCAACTCAGCCGCGCGCGTTTGCAGCAGGACCGTGTACTCCTCCGCGCTCATGCCCGTGCTCGCCAGGTAACCGCCAGCCTGGGCCAGTCCCAGCGGCAAGTCACCCAGCTGTGCGGCCAGCTCATCGCTATCTTCATCACTTATGAGCGGCACCCAGCGGCGCAGCAACGCAACAGAATCCGGCCGTTCCATCATCTCAACCGGAACGTCCGAAGCGACCTCGGCCCATTGCTGGGTCCGAGAGGTGATGAGCGCGTGCCCGCAACCGGCAGGCAGCCATGCCCTGATGTCCTCGGCGGTCTGGGCGTTGTCAAAGACCAGTAGCCATCGTCCCCGATTCCGCATTTCGGTGAGCACAGCCTGCCGTACCACAGCGATCGGGATACCTGGTTCGACGCATTTCAGCTCGTCAGCCAAGGCAGCGAACTGCTCACCAATCAGCTCGCTCTGTTCAGCGGCGATCCACCAGGCCATGCTGTAATCGCCCGCGAACCGGTGCGCATACTCGGCCGCGAGCTGCGTCTTGCCCGCTCCGCCCATGCCTGTCAGGACCTGAAGAGTCAGCTGGCCGCCTGACCTCATCCGATCCCGGATCCCGGCCAGCACCGCATCCCGGCCCGTGAACACTGCGTTACGCGGAGGAATATTCCATACTTCAGGCACGATCCCCGGAAACCTCGGAGCCGACCCGCCAACCTGGCCGACACCGCCAGAAAAAGGGAACGTGGGCTTGCTGTCCGGACGCGACGGGCCGCGAACCGCATCGAGCAGTACCTGCCGCGCCTGCTCTTCCGGCAAGCCAAACACGTCCCGGAATACGAGAACCCGCAGCACCGCGGGAATCTGCTGCGCAGGAACATCCTCGACCCGGACTGGAACCAGCCGACCATCGCTCATCCCAGGAAGATGCACAAGCGACGCCGACCACTCCTGCGCGGTGTACCGGGCACGGTCAAAATAAGCCTGCGAGTACAGGGCCAGAACTCGGTCGGCCCGGTCCAGCGCGTCACTCATCATCACCACGAAGTTCGCACCGGCCGCCCAGTCCCATACGTCCAGTTCGACTCGGTACCCGGCCCGCTCAAGCTCCCACGCCGCCCACTCTGCCCAGGCCTGATCGCTTCCCGCATGGCTGATGAAGAGATCGACCCGGCCCGCATCCATGGCGCAAGTATCCACCAACCTCTAGCACTGATGCGGTAACACGTGGTGGACCTTCCCGGCTAACCTGCCAACGCCGAGTCGGCCAATGAATGCGGGACCTGCCTGCCAGCCTGTCCGCTGGTAGGGATTATCAACTCGACACCCTATTTGATGGAGTACATCTCGACCGGCCGGGGGTCTGTCAAACGTTCGGCTCTGTCTCACTTCCGGTGGTAACTAAATGTGATGGCGGCGATGGGCAAAGCCGCCGATGACACAGCCGCAGGTCCGTGCGCCGGAGGCTGCCGGACCTATGGATGATGATACGGGACGCGCACCGGCCGCTGCAGCGGGCCGGGGATGGCATCGCGGCTGCAGCGCTGTCAACTCGTGAACACATCCATGTCAGAGCGCCAGCACGAATCGCCGCAACTGACAGCAGCCGAGTTTCACGATCCGTCACCACCGGACGTGCGACAGAGCCGAACGTCTTACAGTCCCGCACCGACTGCAAGTGCTGGGTGTACCAGGACATTGAGCGCCGAGGAGAAGGCCGAGGCGTTCCTGGTGCTTAACAACTCACTCACGGTGACGGCGTTCAGCAAGTCAAGATCGTGGTCAAGGCCGACCCGTTAACCGATAGCTGCTGTAGTCCGACGTGCCGGTGACGGCGACCCGCAAGGATGTCAGTGACAGCGACGGCGACCGCCAAGGCGCGGAAGGATGCGGCGATGGCGGCGAACGTCCGCTCTAAACGCGATGAGGGGAGCCAGCTGAGATGGACTGGAACGCTCTAGTCGGCGGTCTGATCGGCGCGGGGATCCCGGCGGCCCTGGTCTACCTCGGGCTGCACCGGGCGCGTCAGTCGGCCGATGCGGAGGTTTTCGGCCCGGCGGTCCTGCTTCTCGACCGCCTGAATCCCGAGAGGGTGACGATAAATCTCAACCCCGACGCGATAGCCGAGGGCGCAAAGTGGGCGGAACTACAACGACAGCTTGACGTAGCGCGCGAGCGACTGCTCGTAGTCAGCGCCGGGCACCCGCGACGGCACGTCCGGAAGCTTGCTCAGACCGGCAGAGGTAGCGGTCGCCAATGCCTTCCATGCGTCAAGCTGGGCGGTGCGGGACATGCAGCAGAACCGGGACAATTCCGAGTGGATGGATCGCGCCCGGAACACGCACGTCGAAGCTGAGACTGCGATTCGCAACTTGATCGACGCCAATTTCGGCTGGAGCGTGGTCGGGCGCCGCTTACGACACTAAAGAAGGAGATTCGCCCGCCTGCAAGCTGACATAGGGCTGCCTCCGGCACGCTGCAAGCAACTGGCCCCTCGCGTCCGCCTCCTGACCGACATGCCCGGTTGCGTCTGCGGAAGTGGCAGCCCGGTTTCCGCTGGTAGGCATGGCGTCGTGACGTGAGACAATCATCGGGTGATTCTCAGTGAGGTCCGACCAAAGAACTCGTTGAGAAGGCACCACGCGATGACCGCTGGTCCCAGTTTCGAAATGTCCGGCTGGCTGGAGGATCAACTCTGCCAGGCCAGCCCCGAACTTCTGCGGGCATAGTCGCCTCGCCCAAGACATCGCTGCCGTCACCGCCGTGGCGCACAGGAAGTCATCCACCGCCTTCCTCGACATGAGCAAGGCCGTTCTCAAGGGCGGCCTGACATGCTCCGCGAGCGCATGCGGGGACCTCAGGTGGCGGACGTGCCGCGTGTGTCCGCAGTCGTTGCCGGTGGTGGGCGACTCGCATCTGATCTCAGTGCTCGGCCTCCGGCTCAGGTCCGGCCGCACATGGTGGCACGGACAGCTCGGGTGCCCGCCTGCGGCCGTTTTCACCCACGCGCCTTCTCGGCTGCTTGGCCTGACGTCGGGTCGCTGGTGGTGCTGTGGCTGACCAGGGTGGTGTCCGGCCGGCGATGGCGTCGGTGATGGCCTGCTGGGCTAGCTGGTCGATGCCTGCTGCGTGCCAGAGCTGGCGGGGGCTGGTGACGCCGATTTCCTGGAGCCTGGTCTCGACCGGGCCCGGCGAGCCTGTTCCCGTTCCCGCGGGTTCCTGCGGCGGGCCCGCAGCCGGGGTGCTGTGCCTTCGGCGCGCTGGCGCGGCGGGCTGGTGGATGGTCCTGGCGGTGACGAGAACCCGGCTGCGGGCGCGCACAGCAACAGCGGCCGCTCCCGCCGAGGTGGCCGCGCCGCTGCTGGCGCTGGCGGCGTCCTGGCAGGTCAGGCATAGCCGCGCCAGGTGGTTTTTCGGGACGGCCGCGAACTGGCCCAGCGGGTCGGGGCCGTCGGGGAAGGACCGGGCGGGCATGAGGATGCGGCCGGCCCGGCCGGCGCCGCGGACCTGGGTGTCGGCGGAGGCGGCGAGCCGTTCCAGCGCCTCGGTGGCGTAGTGGACGGCGGCGACGACATCGGGCAGGTCCGCGGCCGTGGCCGCGAGGTCTTCCGGCAGTCGGGCGGGGTGGCGCGGTCCGCTGGCTGGCCGCCAGGCGGGGCTGGCGAACGCGAGCCGGCCGGACCACAGGGCGAGGTCAGCGGCCTCGGCGGCGGCCCGGGAGGTCTGCCACCGGATGTCGGTGGTCACGTCGCCGAGCGCCCGGCCGGCTTGCAGCCAGGCCGAGCGTGCCAGCCGGGCCTGGCCGGCTGCCTGCTCCAGGCGGGGGGCGGCGGCCGGGCGGAGGTCGCGTGCGCGTTCGGCGAGGGCGGTGAGGAGCAGGTGGCAGTGGTGGCTGGCGGCGGTCCCGGCGCTGGCGATCCGCCGCCAGGAGGTAACCGACATCCCCGGTGACCACGGGGCAACCCTGGCCTGGGCCCAGGCCAGGTGGCTGACCCGCTCGCTGGCGGCGATGATCCCCGCGCACAGCCCGGCCGTCGTCTCCCCGGCCTGGGGGGCGCGGCGGGGCGGCAGGCCCGCGCCGGGTACCGCGTGCAGGAGGTCCCGGTCGCTGCGGGGCACGGGTCCGTGCTGCCCGGCGTGCGCGGCGGCGGACAGCCCGTGGCAGGCCACGCTCAGGCGCCTGGCTAACGCCGTGGCCGGCCAGGGCCTGTCCTCTGGCATCGCGCTGTGACCGGCTGCCGCCGCCAGGCGCGACAGGCCGGCGATCTCGGCCAGCAGCGCGGGACACCGGAGGCGAGGTGATCACGATGGCCCAGGCCGACCGCCCGTACCGGGCACCCTGGACGGGCTGGCCGGACTGGAAATGGGTATGCAGCAGGTCGCGGCCGGCCGTCAGCGCGGCGGACGCGGCGTCGAGGTGGCGGGCCGTGAGGCTCACAGGCAGGGCGGGCGCCGATCGACTCAGAAGCGCTCGCCAGCGCATCGCGAACTTGTATCGCGGCGCGGTCCCTGGCCGCTCAGCTCGGCCAGGGACCGGGCGTGCGTGGTCATGCAGGAAGCGGTCAGGTCCCCGGCGTACCTGCCCAGCACGCTGATCAGCCGGGCCAGGCTCCGGGTGATCTCCTCGGCATCCCGTCCCGGCGCCGCCGTCCCGCGCGACGCCGCGGCCAGCCGGAGCTTCCCGGCGTGCACGCGCCAGGAAATCACCCAGGACCACGCGGCCGGTCAAGGCCGCGTCCCGCCGAGCAGCCCCCGGGCTTCCCGGGCGTAGCCGGCCGCCCTGCGGCAAGCCCCCCGGTCCCCAGGATCCCCGGCCGCAGCTGACCCCAGCTCCAGCCGCGCGGCCAGCAGCCCGCTGAGTCCGCCAAGAGCCGCCGCGATTTCGCAGGCGCCGTCGTCCCCCGAGCCGGCGGCAGGTCCTCCCCCGCCGCCGACCGGCTGTGTCGGCAGGGACGGGGCCATAGCGATCGCATCGCGACCGTCCGCAGCGGCAGCCATCACGCCAGCAAGCGCAGCGACGAGACCGTCGTCGGACTCGGCATGCTCCCCGCTCAGGAAGATCACGGCCTCGAACGCGTCCCTGGCCGCGCTCAGCAGGCCCGGCACTGTCCTCGCCTCCGCCAGCGCCCGGCTGGCCGCTCGCACTGAATCCATGCCGCCTCCTATCTCCTGGTTCCGGTGAGCCTCCTGCACCGGCCACGCGCCGGGCGACCGCGCAGCCGCCGGGGTTGTGGATAACCTCCTTCGCCGGTGCCTGCCGTCACAGCCGGGCGGAACCGGCTTGCCGTCATCCGGCTTCGGCTTCCGGCTCGATGTCGGTCCCAGCGTGCTTGGCGGCGTCGCGGGCGGCGTGCCGGCGTGCCCGGCGGTAGGACTGATCCAGCCGGTCAGGGCGGATGCCCAGCCGCATCGCAACCTCGCCGATGCCCGCCTGCCGGTAACCGCCGTGCTCGCGCACGAACTCGGCGTCCTCGACGATGTCGACAGCCCTCATGTACAGCTTCCGCCGGGGCCGGCAGCCCTCAGCCGGATGCGCACCGGGCAGGTCAATCAGGTCGTCATCCCAGGCCATGGGCGGCGCCCATCCGCTGCGAACCGCCCGTTCGGCTGCCGCCTGCGCGGCCTCCCGTTCTGACCGGGTGCCTGATGGCGGATCGCGATCCCACAACCGGTCATAGACCGCCGCGACCAGGGAATCGAAACCAGGCAGCAGGTCATCACGGCCGTCCAGCTCACGCCGGATCACCGACACCGGGATACCCGCCTCACGCGCGATGGCCTCAGGCGACCAGGCCCGGGCCGCCAGAGCCCGCAGGCGACGCCTCGTCCCCGTCGGCGAAGGGGACAGCTCAGATGCGCTACTCGCTGGCTGACCCCGGCCGCGGGCCTGATCCCCATCCGACCCCAGCCCAGGCGCTGACATCCGCAGCTCCTCGCATGAACGCTATAACGCATCTATCAAGCTACTTAGGTGATGTCACAGTATCAACTGAGTTTCCCGCTCAGGCGGATGCCCCCGGAAGGGAAGGCCGCTGGGTGCCACGCCCAGAGACGCCGCGTCGATGGCCCGCGACCGGCAGCGGCTACGTCGATGACGCGCAACGAGTGGGAGCGGCCTCTCCTCCGACGCCCGGGCGGAGAGAGCTGGCAGAGTGAAGACATGCTGAAGCAGGTCGCCGAGGGTGTCTGGGTCCGGCAGAGCGAGTGGGTCCAGAGCAATGCCATCGCGGTGCGCGGGGAGAGCGGCCTGATCCTGGTCGATCCCGGGATCGATGGCTCCGATCTGAGCGAGCTTGCCGATGACCTGGGCCGGCTCGGCATTCCGGTGGTCGCGGGGTTCTCCACTCATCCGCACTGGGACCACCTGCTCTGGCATCCGCGGTTCGGTGACGTGCCGCGCTACGCCACCTCCGCCGGCGCCCGCGCTGCCAGCGAAGGCCGGGAGCGCGGGCAGCGGATGGCGGCGGAGAGCGCGCCGGGCATCCCCCTGAAGCTACTCGGGCTCGTCACCCCGCTGCCCGCGGACGGCGGGCCCGTGCCGGGCGAGATCGTCGAGCATCAGGCGCACGCCGCCGGCCACGCCGCGGTCCTCCTCGCCGACCGCGGCGTCCTGCTCGCCGGCGACATGCTCTCCGACGTCCTGATCCCGCTCCTCGACTCTCGCCGCCCCGGCCAGGTGGATGCCTATGAAACGGCACTCGACCGGCTGAGTGAGGCCGCCAGGCACGTCGATGTCCTGGTCCCCGGTCATGGCGCTGTTGCCGAGGGTGCCGAGGTGGCGGCCCGCCTGGCCGCCGATCGTGCCTACATCGACGCGCTGCGGCGGGGAGCGGAACCGGTCGACCCGCGCCTGGGGCCGGATACGCCCCTGGCTCCCTATCCACCAGTCGAACCAGGAGCAGGCCCAAGGGCGGTAGGGCCTTCTGATGGCTCGGATCACTGGCGGATCTGCCGTCCGCCGAACGGGGTGCCGCTCGGCTCGTCAGGTCGGCCGCCAGTGTGCCCGGGGCCGGTAGGCCGGGTCATCGATCCGGTCGTCGTCCAGGCCCATGGGCGCTGGCCAGCCGCTGGCGGCGGCGCGGGCGCGGGAAGCGGCGGCGGCCCGGCGCTGCGCCCCGGTCTGCGTGTCGGGTGGTGTGTCCCAGAGCTGGTCGTAGAGCGCCTGAACGGCGGCGTGCAGTGCAGGGCTCACTGTCGCGGTGCGGCCGTTCAGCAGGTCCCGGATCGTGCAGGGCGCGGTGCCGGCGCGGGCGGCGAGGCTGGTGGCGGGGTGGCCGAGGGCTGTCAGCGCCCGCAGCCGGTTCCGGGTCCCGGCAGCGTCCCGCCGGGCGGCGGCCCGGCACGCGGCGGCTGGCGTCACCGCCAGCAGCCGCCGCGCCGAGCCGGCGTGCACCCGCTGGGGTGCCGGGCGGTTCCTCGCCAGCTCGCCGTGCATGAGCCAGTGCACGGTCATCGGGCTGACGCCCGCGGCGTGGCCGATGGCGCGGAAGCTGACGCCGTGCCGGCGCAGTTCCTGGACGTGTGCGCGGACCGGCGCGGCGGAGGCCCACGACTGCCAGCCGCCGTAGGCGATCTGGCGTGCGCGCCGCCGGGCATAGTCACGGCGGGAAGCGCGGCTCCTGCCGCATGATGACGTCACAAGCCAAAAGCTACATAGCTGATGCGACAAAGGCGACCGATTAAGGGCCTCTGGCCGACCCGGCCATGCCATGAATCAGCGGGATGGCATCGGACTGCGGCACAAGCCGTGCCAACGCCGCTGGGTGACCGGGCACACTGCCCGGCGCGGTACGACACGCGCAGCCCACTTCCGTGCTGGCTGAACTGCGTCTTGCCTCAAATGCAAACGTCAAGTGTGCGACGACCTGCGCGCTGATTCCGATCGGCGCGCACCGCACTGACCCATTCCGGTCATGGCTGCCGTCTTCTAGTACTCCAGCAGCACTTCGTGATGGTAGCCGGTAGTATGCCGGTCTATGCTGACTGATGATGATCTTGCTGCGTGGATCGCGGGCCTGGATGACTTGTTCGCGCTGGTGGCTGGCCGGTTTGGCCGGGTGGAGCCGCGGCGGCGGGCGCGCGGGTACGTGCGGGGGTTGTTAGCGCCGCTGGCCAGCAAGAACGGGTGGACGCTGGCGGAGGCGGCCGGCGACAGGACGCCAGACGGGATGCAGCGGCTGCTGAACGCGGCGGCCTGGGACGCTGATGCGGTCCGTGATGACGTGCGCGGCTACGTGGCCGGGCACCTCGGCGCTGCTGACGGCGTGCTGGTGGTCGATGAGACGGGGTTCCTGAAGAAGGGCACCAGGTCGGCAGGAGTGCAGCGGCAGTACTCGGGGACGGCAGGGCGGACTGAGAACTGCCAGCTGGGCGTGTTCTGCGCCTACGCCACCAGCAAGGGCCGCGCCCTGATCGACCGGGAGCTGTACCTGCCGAAGTCGTGGACCGGCGACCGGGACCGCTGCCGCGAGGCGGCGGTGCCCGACGATACCGAGTTCGCCACCAAGACTGACCTCGCCCGCAAGATGCTCGCCCGCGCCCTGGACGGCGGTGTTCCCGCCTCCTGGGTGACCGCTGATGAGGCTTACGGCAGGGACGGGAAGTTCCGCGCCTGGCTGGAGCAGCGCCGGATCGGCTACGTCGTCGCCGTGGCCTGCAACCAGTCCGTCCCCGCTGACACCGGGACCTCCCGCGCTGATGTCCTGGCAGCTCACGCCCCGGACCAGGCGTGGAAGCGCCGCAGCTGCGGCACGGGCGCCAAGGGCCCCCGCATGTTCGGCTGGGCAGCCGCCTCCCTGCCCGACCCTGACGACAGCACCCCGCCGGGGTGGTCCCGTCACCTGCTAGTACGCCGCTCGCTGACCCGCAACAGCAAGGACGAGCACGAGCTCGCCTACTACCTGTGCGCCGCCCCCGCGGGAACCACCGACGATGATCTCATCCGCGTCGCCGGATCCCGGTGGGCGATCGAGGAGTGCTTCCAGGCCGCCAAGAACGAGACCGGCCTCGACCAGTACCAGGTCCGCCGCTACGACGCCTGGTACCGGCACATCACCCTCGCCATGCTCGCCCACGCCTACCTGTCCGTCACGGCGGCGACCGCCCCAAAAGCCCTGGCAGCGGCCTCATCCCGGTCACGCTCGGCGAGGCCCGCCGTCTCCTGGCACACCTGATCACCACCCGCCCCCGCCGCACCGCCACATGGGCCTGGTCCCGCTGGCGCCGGCGCCACCAGCACCGCGCCCGCACCAGCCACTACCAGCGAAGGCAAGCCAATTACTACGAAGTGCTGCTGGAGTACTAGTTTCATCAGCACGTAGATTCCGGTAGTACGCTTACGGGATTACTTGCCATAAGTTTGCCAATATATCTGCGCGCGCACGGGAGAATACTTTGAACATATCGTTCGGGATCTACGACGTCTTTGCCTATGCGGTCCCAGGTTCTCTCTATCTCGCCTTGGGCGTGTTTCTGGCTGACAGGATCGGCTGGATCAACCCTGGCCATCTTGGCCGCGTGCCAACTGTGATACTCGCCGCGGCAATCATAGTGCTCAGTTATCTCCTGGGGTATGTCACCTATCCGCTAGCTTCTGTCATGGATAAGGCGCTGGGCCTGCGGAAATCCAGCGACGAAGCACGGGCAGACTTCATCGCCAGGGTGCCCGGTGCCAAGAACCGGCCGTATGTACAGGCCGACATGGGCCTCCTCAAGGCAGCCGTGGAGGTATTCGACCTTGACCAGGCCCAGGAAGTATCACGGCTTCGCGCTGTCGGGATTATGACGCGCAACTGCTCTCTGCCTATGATTATCGCGAGCGTGGTATCCCTGGTTTCGGCAGCGCAAGGCAGGAGCGTGGCGATATCGGTGGTCGGAATCATCGTTTTCGCTGCCTCGGGCGGCGCGGCCATCTGGAACGGCCGGCGTTTCAGGCACTGGGCGAACCTGAAGACACTGGAGATCTGCTACTGGAGCGCCGACATCGACGAGCTGGTGACTTCCGGACAGCCATCCAGGCGCCGAGCCAGGCCACCGGCGCGGTCTCGCAAGTCCGAGCCGCCATCCTGAGTGCGAGCGGCCGGCTGACCGGGTCCTCCCCCGCAGGGTGGCCGCTCACTCCAGTGTGAAAGCTGCTGTCTGCCCGTCGCGGCTATGCCGCCTATATGGCCCGCTTGAAAGGCTCGGCGACGGGGCGAATCTCGGCCGCTGATCATTCGAGCCGCGTCGTCTCCGGCCACCACGAACCGCCCGTCGCGCTCCGCAGCGTGACGGCTCTCAGCTGCGCGGCTACAGGTACTCGTACCGGTAGGTCACCCGCGTGTCTCCCCGGGCGACCAGCTCGGCGTACTCGATGACGGTGTCGTCGGCGTCCATCCGGCGGCTGTGCACGACCACGACCGGCCAGCCGCGCTTGATCTCGAACTCCCGCGCTTCCGCCGATGTCGGGGGCCGGGCCGCTACCCAGTCCTCCCCCCACGCCGGCGCATACCCGTCGCCGTCCCCGAGCGGCTCGGTGCTCATCAGCGCGGGCAGCGCCTCGGCCAGCCGGGCGGGGAACCATGACGTGAGCACCGCCGCGGTCACCCCGCCGTCGGCCGTGACCTGCCGCCGCCTGACCACCTCCGCCGGCAGGTCGATCCCCAGCTGCGCGGCCACCCCCTGCGGCGCGGCGACCATGCCGGCCTCGGTCACGCGGGCCGTCTCCCCCGCCGTCACCGGCCCGCGCGTGGCCAGCCCGATCAGCAGCGGCCCGCCGGCGGCCCGGTCGGCCGGCGGCCGCCGCGCCGTCACCAGGGTCCCGGCACCGGGCCGGGCGACCACCAGCCCGAGCGCCTGGAGTCCGGTCGCGACCTTGGCGGCGGTGGCCATCGACACGCCGAACTCGGCGGCGATCTCCCGACCCGACGGGAGCGTGTCGCCGTCGGTCAGCCTCCCGGCGGCGATCTCCCGGCGGTAGTGCTCGATGATCTGCACGTACGGCGCGTCGCGGTCCAGCATCATCCGCACATCGTCGCACCTGGCTAGCAGCTGAGGTACTCACAGCGCCAGGAAGACTAGGGATTCACGACTAGTGTTTGTCACAAATACCTAGTAGCTTTATCGCTGTGATGAACACGCCGGATGGGAGAGTCCCCGATGAGCAGATCGCGCAGGCTCCGCCGCAGCAGCCACGGCAGCCAGCTCCCGCCGGGCGCGGACGCCCGGCACCAGCGCCAGCCCGCCAGGCACCGCCGCGCCACGCGGCGCTGCGCCTCGCACCTGCCGGCTGCCAGGAAGACCGCGACCGGCCAGACACCATGCATGCCGATCCCGGGACCGCGCCCGCGCCACCGCGGCAGCCCGGCACCCGGCCGGCCGGAGCCCGGCACGCAGCAGCCCCGCCACTGCCAGGAGGACCAGCCGGAATGAAGCACGCAAGATCAGCGCCAGGTGACCGGGCGCGCGCATGGCTGGCCGGCGCGATGATCGCGCTGGCAGTCCTCGCGGCGGCAGCGGCGGTCGTGAGCTGGGATGCGCAGTACAACCTCGTTCAGGAGATAAAAGGAGTACCGGCGGTCGCCGCCCTGGAGGCGGGCATCCCCGATGTGGGTGCGCTCATCTTCGCGGCGCTAGGCATCGCGCTGGCGCTGCACGGGCGGCGGGCGGCCCGGCCGCACAGCCTGAACCTGGCCTGCATCGGGATCAGCCTGGCGATGAACGCGCTGGCCGCCGCGCCAGGCTGGCGTGACCTGGCGGTCTGGGTGATGCCCGCCGCGGTTTACGCGCTGGCCTCCGACACCCTGATCGGCGTCGTCCGCGCGTGGACGATCGCGCATGCCAGGGCCGGCCAGGTCGCCGATGGCGATGACGCCACCCCGATGGCGGTCGTCGGCGGGCTCCTGCTGTGGGTGCTGCGCCTGGCGCTGGCCCCGCCCTCCACGCTGGCCGGGTTCCGCCGCTGGGCGCTGGCCGAGTGCCCGGTGGCCCCCGGCCGGACAGCGGCCCCCGACGCCATCGCCAGGCAGCGCGGCACCGCCGCCCGCCAGGCCGGCCCCGGCGCGCGGGCAGTCCCTCAGCCAGGCACCCAGGGACCCGGCAAGCAGGCGCGGATGCTGGCGATCGCCGGGCAGCGCTACGACCTGACCGTCGTCCCGTGCAGCCCAGGGGCGCCGAAGGCGAAAGTCCAGTGTCAGCCCTTCGTCGCAACTATAGCGCGGGCCGGCCAATGTGATTATGGGCTGCCGATCCCCTGGGGCTCATGACCACGAGGTCAGGGGAGTTAACAGTTATCGGCGTGCTCCAGGTAGAGGTATGGGTAGCCTGAATATGGCGAGCCGATATCGGGAGCCGTGGCGTCTGACGGATAGCAGATAGTACCGCCTTTGCCATTGCTAAGTATTGACCCATAACTGCGGTAGTTTCTGAGAGATTTTACCGGGGCACCTAAGTATCCAGCCACCGGGATATTCTTGTCGAGCGGCGTATCGAACTTGGCAAAAGTGCCAGCGTAGTTCGGGTCGGTGTTGAGACATACCCATCCGTTCGGGCACGCAACGTCGAGAGCAGCGCTGGTCGCGACGCCAACGAGGATATGACCCTTGTCGAACGAGATCTCGCGTGAATTCACTATCTTGCCGCCCGGATGATTCGCGAGGTCTGACTGAAGTGCGGCCGGAAGCTGGCTCACGGAGGCAGGGCGATGGCTGGACACCGCTGCCGCCGAGCTAGTTAACATAAATGCCAGAGAGATAGCAGTTCCTGTGACGATGGCGAATCTTAAGGCTGAAGGGCTCATCGCTTTCTCACTTTCTTATCCGAGATCGGAACTAAACACCGCTCGAACGGAGGCCCTCGTCGGCCTTAGCCGTTCATAGATGGGTCATCTCAGCGAAAGCACTGCGCCAGGCTGATCGGACCCCTACTCCCCGCCGCGGCATGTCATCGAACTGGCCTAGGATTATCAGCCATGATCAGGGACAGCGGCCGGAAATCCGCCTCGCCACAGGTAACCCGTCCTATCGCGAGCCGCAACTACTAAGCCTTGCAAGCATCTAACCAAACGGGATTCTTGTCAACGCCCTGGTCAATTCTCGCTTTGCGGAGCTGAGCCGATGTGGTTCACCGATCTCGGCCTGACCTCGTTTTCTACCATGAGCAGGCGCTCTGCATGCCAGGAATCTTGGCTCGCGATCAAGGTCGTGCAATTTCTGTTGTATGCGAAATTGCTCGATTGGTATCCCGAAGGCGAGCGCAGGGCAGCGTGGACATCTGAACCAGAGCTTGTTGCCTGGCATTCGCTGCTACCGCGATGAGCAAGCCCACTTGGCGACTGAAGACATGCAGAACCGCAGGATCTGCAATCAGAACGCGATCTGACATTCGAACAGCGCTCGCTCGTAATCGGCAGGGGGAACGCGACTAGGGCCTGTTTAAGAAGTGGTGCGGCGGCTGGTGGCTGGTTACGGGGTGGTGACCGGGGCGTGTCGGTGCCCGGAAAGCGATGAGGTCTCCGGTAGATGAGTCAACGACCAAGAAGACCAGGCCACCGGAGACCTCGTGCCTACCGTACCGGTGGCTGGCCGGGCTGACCTGACAGATGTGCAGTGGGCGGTGCTGGAGCCGCTGCTGCCCCGGAGGGTGAGGCCGGGCCGGCCGCGTAAGTGGCTGCTGCGGCAGCTGATCGACGGGATCCGCTGGCGCACCCGCACAGGCGCGCCTTGGCGGGACGTGCCGCCGGAGTACGGGCGCTGGGAGTCGGTATACGGGCTGTTCCGCCGCTGGCAGCTGGATGGCACGTGGGCGGCGGTCCTGGCCGGGCTTCAGGCGCGGGCAGATGCGGCCGGGCTGATCACCTGGGATGTGAGCGTGGACTCCACGGTGGTCCGGGCGCACCAGCACGCCGCCGGGGCGCGGAAAAGGGGGACCTGCAGAAGGAGCCGCCCGGCCCGGCCGAGCCGGCGGATCACGGGCTGGGCCGCTCCCGCGGCGGGCTTTCCGCCAAGGTCCACCTGGCCTGCGAGCAGGGCCAGAAGCCGCTGTCGGTGGTGATCACGGCGGGCCAGCGCGGCGACAGCCCGCAGTTCCGGGCGGTCCTGGATGCCATCCGGGTGCCCCGCCAGGGACCAGGCCGGCCCCGCTCGCGACCGGACCGGGTGCTGGCCGACAAGGCTTACGACGCCCGCGCGAACCGCGTGCTGCTGCGCCGCCGCAAGATCCCCGCCACCATCCCGCAGCAGGCTGACCGGATCCGCAACCGCAAGAAGAAGGGCAGCAAGGGCGGCCGGCCGCCCGCCTTCGACCCCGTGACATACAAGCAGCGCCACGCCGTCGAGTGCGGCATCGGCAGGCTCAAGCGCAACCGCGCCCTGGCCACCAGGTACGACAAGCTCGCCGTCCGCTACGAGGCCACCGTCCACGTCGCTGCGATCAACGAGTGGCTCCGCCCCACCTTCTTAAACACGCCCTAGTGCCCGGGCTGCCAGAGCAGCACGGCTTTGACTGGTACTGGCGGCTGCGCGCCTGTGCCGAAGAAAATGTTGTTGAAGACCTTCACGACGTAAGCGGCCGACAGATGGCGCAGCAACAGCTCGCTGCTCGTCACCGGCCAGTCATCGAGCTCGCCGATAGACCCGTCCGGCTGCGGATAGTAGTAGTTGGTGTCGACGCCGAGTGACAAAGCTGAGGGCGCTGGCCGATGCAACAGTGCTTGGATGAGGGCTTCGGCCGTTCTTCCTGAAATTATTGAGCCACTTTCCGATCAACCAAGGGGAGCTCGCCGGCTGCTGTCACCGCCTGCGTCGCAGGCCAGGCAGTAGGTGCGAAAGCCTGCTAAAGCTGGCTGCCTACTGCGGGTCGTCCAGCTCGGCGGCAAGGCGCGTCGCGGCTGCCGCGCCGATGCGCCGGTAGATCTCCAGCGATTGCCGCAGGGCTCTGCTGGCAGGGTCGGCGGCGGCAGGTCCCATCGCGGCGCATCTGCCGATTCCCTCTAGGGCACGGGCTTCCTCCAACTGGCCGCCTATCGCGCGGGCCAATTCTAGGGCACGAAGGTAGTCGGCACGGGCATGCCGCCGATCGCCACGGCTCAGGTGCGTCGCTCCGGTTTCGATCAGCGCGACCGACTCACCGAGTCGGTCGCCAATGCTGCGATAGATGTTCATAGCCTGCTTCAGCAACCCGGTAGCGGCCGGGTAGTTGCCGGTTACCTGGCGGAGGGCCCCCAGACGGCAGAGTGCGTTGGCCTCGCCGAGC
Source organism: uncultured Actinomycetota bacterium (assembly GCA_963725175.1). Classification (GTDB taxonomy): domain Bacteria; phylum Actinomycetota; class Actinomycetes; order Streptosporangiales; family Streptosporangiaceae; genus DASUBV01. The sequence continues at coordinate 6,636,620 of CAVRXH010000006.1, read as the reverse complement.
CGGCTGCCGATACTGCGGTAGATGTCCCGTGCGTGCCCCAGCACGCTGGTCGCGGCCGGGTAGTCGCCAGTCTCCTGCCGCACGGCCCCCAGGTAAAGCAGCGCGTTGGCCTCGCCGAGCCGGCTGCCGATGCCGCGGTAGATGTCCCGGGCCAGCTCTAGCACGCCGGTCGCGCCTGGGTAGTCGCCAGTTACCTGCCGAACGGCCCCCAGGTAGAGCAGTGCGTTCGCCTCGCCGAGCCTGTAGCCGATACCGCGGGAGATGTCCCGTGCCTGCTCCAGCACGCCGGTCGCGGCCGGGTAGTCGCCAGTCTCCTGCCGCACGGCCCCCAGGTAGAGCAGTGCGTCAGCCTCGCCGAGGTGGCTGCCGATGTCCCGAAAGATGCTCAGGGCCCGCTCCAGCAGCCCGGTCGCGCCTGGGTAGTCGCCGGTCATCTCCCGCACTGTCCCCAGATTGCGGAGAGCGCGGGCCTCGCCGAGCCGGCTGCGGATGCCTCGGTAGATCTCCAGGGACTGCTCCAGCAGGCCGGTCGCGTCCCGAAAGTCACCCTCCAGCCGCCGCGCGTCCCCCAGGTAGAAGAGGGCGTTAGCCTCGCCTAGCCGACTCCCATTGCCGCGGTAAATATCGCGGGCTTGCTTCAGCAGGCCGGTCGCGGCCGGGTAGTCACCGGTCAGCTGCAGTACATCGCTCAGGTCCAGGAGAGCGTTAGCGTGGCCGGGCTGGTCGCCGAGGGACTGGGCGGCCCGAGCGGCGGCGGCATGCAGGGTGACGGCCTGAGGCCAGGGACCCTCACTGCGCAAATGCGAGGCGATGGCGGCGGTGAGTCCGACGACCCGAGCGTAGTCATCGCGCGCGGCGACGTAGCCGATGCAGGCCACCAGGTTCGCGCGCTCGGCGGTCATCCAGGCTTGTGCCTGGCCCTGGCCGGGCAGGTCGGGCGCAGCCGCCGGTGCCGGGACGGGCGTGGCGGCTGAAGGCCGGTCGTGCCGGGCGAGGTGAGTATCGGCGGCCTCGGCGGTGTGCTGGTAGTAGTCGAGCAGCCGTCCGGTGGCCTGCTCCCGCTCAGCGGGGACCTCATCCGCGGACTGGTCGGCGGCGAGGCCGCGGGCGTACTCGCGGATCAGGCTGTGCATCCGGTACCGGCGCGGGACAGGCTCCTCCAGCAGCCGGCAGCCGTGCAGGGCGTCGAGATGCACGGCTGCCTGGCCGACCGGCACGTTGGCCAGGGCGGCGGCGGCATAGGCGTCGACGTCAGCGCCGGGGTGCAGCCCCAGGCAGCGGAAAAAGCGCTGCTGCCCGGCGTCCAGGTACTGGTAGGACAGCTCGAACGCGGCTGCGACCGTCCGGTTCTCCGCAGTGACGGTCAGCAGCTGTGCCTTGGTCTCGGCGATCAGGTCGGCCATGTCCCAGGACTGGTGCCGGGCGAGCAGGCGCGCCAGCAGCACGATCGCCAGCGGCAGGTGGCCGCACCAGGCAACTAACTCGGCCACCGCCGCGGGCTCTCTGTCGGCCCGGGGCGCCAGGCCTGTGAACATCGCCGCGGCATCGCCGGGTGGCAAGGTCCCCAGCGGCACTTCGGCAGCTGCGGGCAGGTCGCCCAGGAACCGGCGGCTAGTGACGATGACCAGGCACCGCGCCGCCCCCGGCAGCAGCGGCGCGACCTGGGCGCTGCTGGCGGCGTTATCCAGGATCAGCAGTACCCGCTGGCCGGCCATCCGGTCCCGCCACATGGCCGCCCGCCCCTCCAGCCCGCCGGGCAGGTACCTGGGGTCCACCCCGTCAGCGGCCAGCAGCCCCGCCAGCACGTCCGCCGGGTCGGCGGGCTGCTGGCCCGGGGTATGGCCGTGCAGGTCCACGAATAGCTGCCGATCCGGGAACCGGGCCGCCACTACGTGCCCGGCATGCACCGCCAGGGCTGTCTTTCCCACACCTGGCATACCGTCGATCGCCGAGATCACCACTGTCCCCGGCAGCGTCGACCCGTCCTGGCCGAGCGCTCCGGTCAGTATCTCCACCTCCGCTGCGCGTCCCGCAAGACGCGCCACCGGGGCCGGCAACTGCCGCAGCACCGCCGGCGGAGCGGCTACCGCTGCCGCCGGCTCCCCGGCCAGGAGGCGGCGGTGGAACTGCTGGAGCACCGGCCCTGGATCGGCTCCTAGCTCCCCGGCGATGACCTCACGGGCCCGCGCGTAGACCTCCAGAGCCTCGGCCGGGCGGCCGCTGTCCGCCAGCACGCGCATCAGCTGGTACCAGAGCTGCTCTCGCAGCGGGTATCCGGCCGTCAGCTGACGCAGCTCCGCCACCAGTTCCGCTTCGCGCCCGCAGCAGATCTCGGCCTCGATCCGCAGCTCCACCGCTCCCAGCCGCAGTTCCTCCAGCCGGGCCGCTTCGGCCGCGACCAGCGGACCCTGCGGCACATCCGCTAGCGCCGGGCCCCGCCACAGCGCCAGTGCCTGGCCGAGTAAATCCGCTGCTTGGCCGCCGTCCTCCCTGGCCAGCGCCCCGCGGCCTGCCGTCACCAGCTCCTCGAACCGTGACACGTCCACCTCATCTTCGGTCACCGCCAGCCGGTACCCGGGCGGCCACGTCGCCAACTCCCGGCCAGCCGGGTCGCCGATCAGCCGCCGCAGCCGGAACACATAACCGCTGACCAGTTTGCGCGCCGCCGCAGGCGGATGATCACCCCATAGCTCATCGACCAGCTGCCCGGTAGAGACCACCTGTCCCGGACGCAGCAGCAACGCCGCCAGCAGCGCCCGCAGCTTCGGGGCACTCACCCCGGTCCAGCCCCCGTCAGCCCACACCTCCAACGACCCCAGCACACGATATAACACGCCGCATCCCTAATGCCGAAAAGAGCCCGTTTCCCTGGGTAATGGCCCATCGGCAGCATAGTCAACCCTGGCGCGACCCAGAATCAACCGGGGCCCGCCATTCTGAGAACCGCCAGGCCAGGACGGGCGCGCAAGGTGGCGTGCCGACCCGTGCATTGAGCCCGCATAGCAGCTTTCCGAAGCCATCGACACCCTGGCTGAGGGGTACCGCTAGGAGGTAAGGCGTGCAGACCCAGCAGCTAAAGAACCCGGCCACCGTGGCTGACCTAGCCAGTTGCGCGTCTCTTATGAATCGCGAAAATCCGGCATTACGGACTCCACTGCGCTAGGACGTCTTGAGAAGGGGCAGCAATGGAGGCAACAGCTTCCGGTCTGGCGGGCTTTCCGGCCTCGCTTTCCGAACTTGTCCTGCCGCATGCGAAGGATCACCCCACCGCCATTGCGGTGAGCCTGGGCGACGACATGCTTTCCTACGCCGAACTGGCCGAGCGGTGCGGGCAGTTCGGCGCCCGGCTGCGGGATCGGGGTGCGGCTGGCGGTGTGGTCGCCGTGTCCGTACCGCGCGGCCCGGACCTGATCGTGTCGGTCCTCGCCGTGCTGGCGGCTGGCGCGGCCTACCTGCCGCTCGACTCCGGCCTGCCGGCCGCACGGCGGCGTGCGCTCGCGGCCGGCGCGCAAGCCACGCTGGTGGTGACACCGTCGGCCGAGGCGGCGACGTTCGACATGTTTCCGGTGCTGCCGGTCGAGGCGTCGCACGACGCCGGGGAGGTGCCCGTGCAGCTGCCCGGCCCGGCCGGCCTGGCCGACCTTGCTTACGTCATCTATACCTCCGGTTCGACCGGCGAACCCAAACCGGTCGCCGTCACGCACGGCTCTGTGCTGTGCCACGCGGACGCGCTGCGGGACGAGATGGAACTCACTGCGGCCGACCGGGTGCTGCAGTTCGCGTCCATCGGCTTCGACGCCGCTGCCGAGGAGCTGTATCCGACCTTCTGGGCCGGCGGTCGCGTTGTGCTGTTGCCAACGGCGGCACCTACTGCGGCGGAAATCGAGCGGGTGATCGCCGAGGCGGGTGTGACCGTGGTGAACCTGCCGACCAGCTACTGGCACCAGTGGGCGGCGGAATTGTGCCAGGCCGGCCGTCGGCTGCCCGACTCGGTGCGGCTGGTGGTGATCGGTGGTGAGGCGGCAAGTTCCGCCGTCGCGCGAGATTGGCTTGAACACGTGCGCGTTCCGCTGCTTAACACCTACGGGGTCACCGAGGCGACGATCACTTCCACCCTCCTGCCGGTCACCGTCGACCGCCTCGGGCGGGACACTGTCCCGATCGGCGTGCCGATCCGCGGCACCACCGTTCACGTTCTCGACGCCGATCGCGCTCCTGCGCCACCGGGTACCGCCGGTGAGCTGTACCTGGCCGGTGCCGGCCTGGCTCGCGGGTACATACGCAACCCCGAACTGACAGCGGAACGGTTCGTGCTGATCGGACCCGATCGGCTCTACCGGACAGGGGATCTCGTCCGCCAGGACCCGGACGGCGTGCTGCATCACCTTGGCCGGATCGACCAGCAGGTCAAGATCCGTGGTCACCGGATCGAACCGGGTGAGGTGACCGCAGTGCTCATCGGGCACCCCGACCTCGCCGAGGCACACGTCGGCGCGGTGCGGAACGAGTCCCACGGGGAAACCGAGCTCGTCGGCTACGTGGTGCCGGCCGACTGGCATCGGGTGCCCGGCGCCCGCGAGTTGCGTGCGTATCTCGCCGAACGGCTCCCGGCCGCCCTGGTGCCGAGTTCGTATGTTGTGCTGAGCGCCCTGCCGATCGGCCCGAACGGCAAGATCGACCGGACCGCGCTACCCACGATCAGCCTGCGCCGTCACGCTTCCGGCGACTACAGCGCGCCGAAGACCGATGTCGAGCGCGGGCTGGCCGAGATCTGGCAACGGGTGCTGCACGTCGACCGGCTCGGCGTTGACGACGACCTGTTCGAGCTCGGTGCGCACTCGCTGACCGCGATCAGGGTGGCGGGGGAGATCCAGCAGCGGTTCGGCGTCGGCATCGAGGTGCGCGCGCTGTTCGCGGCGTCCACGGTCCGCACGCTGGCCGCCGCCGTCACCGAAGCAGGCGGTGAAGCGGACGGACCGGTGCTGCCGGCGATCACGGCCAGTCCCGCCGGCGGCCCGCTGCCGTTGTCCAGCCAGCAGGAACAGATCTGGTTCATCGGAAAGGCGGCGCCAGGCTCGATCGCCTACCAGACCCAGACCATGTTCCGGATTCTCGGTGACCTCGACCTAGACGTGCTCGATCGCGCGGTGACCGAGATCAGCAGGCGGCACGAGATCCTCCGGACCACCTTCCCTGAGGTCGCCGGGCAGCCAAGACAGGTGATGCACCCACCGCAGCCGGTCACCGTCACCCGGTTCGACGTGCGCGGCGCGACCGGTAATGCGCGGGAGATCATTGACCGCGAGCTGAGTGCCACGTTCGACGTGACCCGCCTGCCGCTGATTCGGTGGACGGTGATCCGGCTCGCCGACGCCGAGTACGAACTCGTCCTCATCGAGCATCACCTGGTGCACGACGGCTGGTCATTCGCCCGGCTGATGCACGAACTGCGCACCATCTACACCGCATACGCCCATGGCCTCGACTCGCCGCTGCCCGAGCCCGGCATCCAGTACCGGGACTACGCCCGCTGGCAGCGGTACAGCCTCGGCCAGCCGACCATGCGCGCGCAGGCAGAATACTGGCGGAAGCGGTTTGCTACACCACCACCGGAACTGGTACTGCCGGCCGACCATCCGCGGCCCAGGGTGTTGTCCTTCCAGGGCGGCACCTTGCGGGTCGAGCTGCCGCCACGGCTGCCTGACGCGCTGCGCGCGTTCTGCCGGGAACACCGGGTCACCCTGTTCGCCGCGATGTATGCCGGATTCGTCGCGCTACTGCGCCACTACACCAGGGAGACCGACATCTGCGTCGGCTCGGCTTTTGCCAACCGGCGGCGGCCGGAAACCGCAAACCTGGTGGGAATGCTGGTCAACACCGTCCTGTTGCGCATCGACCTGACCGATGACCCGACGTTCGCCACGCTGGCCGCCAGGGCACACGACGTCGTGCTGGACGCGTCGGCGAACCAGGAGTTCCCGTTCCTCGAACTGGTGCGGGAACTAAACCCGAAACGAGAGGTCGACCGCAATCCGATCAGCCAGATCCTGTTCAGCACTAACGACTCGCCGCTCACCGAGCTCGACCTCGGTGCCGCGTCGGGCACCATTTTCGAGCCGGGCAACGGTTCGGCGAAAATGGATCTCGATGTCGTCGTCATTCCGCGAGCGGAAAGCCAGCGCGGCGACGCGACCCATACCGACGACCGCATCACGTTGCTCTGGGAATACTCGACCGAGCTGTTCGACGAGTCGACCATGTGGCGGATGGCGAACGCCTATCTTCAGCTGCTCACCGCCAGCGCCGCTGATCCCGGGCTTCGGGTCTCCGAGCTGCCGCTACTGGACGAACGGGAACGCCGTCAGGTGTCGGCGGAGTGGCAGCTCGGCCTGCAGCCGACCGCTGACCTGGCCCCCGTTCATCGTGCTGTTGCCGGACACGCGCAGCGCGCACCGCATGCGCCGGCCGTGCGGGACGGCGCCGGTGAGATCGATTATGCCGAACTGGTCAGCCGGGGGCATCGGCTGGCCGGCGCGCTGATCCGGCGTGGCGCCGGTCCGGAGACCGTTGTGGGCGTGTGCCTGCCGCGCGGCATCGACCTCGTCGTCGCCCAACTCGCCGTGCTGTTCGCGGGCGCCGCCTATCTGCCGATGGAACCTGCCGACCCACCCGGCAGGCGGGAGGCGCTGCGGAAGAGCGCAGGTGCGCTGCTGACGATTACCAGGGAGTCACTTGCCGAGTTGCGGGACACGTCTGCCTATCCAGGTGCGGGGCCGGAACGCAGCGGTCTGAGCAACCTCGCTTACGTGATCGGCACATCCGGCTCGACCGGCATGCCAAAGAGCGTGCTGGTCGAGCATCGGTCGCTGGCCAACTTCTGCGGGTACCGCCGCCGGGTACTGAGCCTGCGGCCAGCGGACCGGATGACCGCAGTGCACTCACCTGCCTTCGACGCCTCGACCGGCGAGATCTGGTCCGCCCTGGCCGCCGGCGCCTGCCTGTGCTTTCCCGACGATGAGACCCGGCTGACTCCTCGCCTGCTGCAGGAGTGGTTACTCACCGAGCGGATCAACGTCGTGAACCTGCCGACCGCCTTGGGCGAGCGCCTGCTGGAGCTGGACTGGCCGGACACCGGAGTGCTGCGAACCATGATCGTGGGCGGCGACCGGCTGTACCGCAGGCCACGCGCGGACGTGCCGTTCCGGGTCCTCAACGAGTACGGGCCGACGGAGACGACGGACACGGCGGTCTCCGGCTTTGTCGAGCCCGGGTCAGCAGATCAGCCGCCGAGCATCGGCAGGCCGATTGACGGCGTGATGGCCTACGTACTCGACCCGGCGCTGCGGCCGCTGCCGATCGGCGTCGTCGGAGAGTTGTGCGTTGGCGGCGCCGGAGTGGCGCGTGGCTATGCCGGTCGCGAGGACCTCACCATGGAACGGTTCGTGTCCGACCCGTTCGCCGCAGCGCCAGGTGCCAGAATGTACCGCACCGGCGACCTGGCGCGCTATCGGCCGGATGGTGAACTGGAGTGCCTCGGCCGGGTCGACGCCCAGGTGAAGATCCGCGGTTACCGGATCGAGCCAGGCGAGGTCGCGGCGGCGCTGCGCACCCACCCGGAACTGGCCGATGCGCATGTCGCCCTCGACACCAGCCACCGGTCGCACCTGGTGGCCTACCTGGTGCCGAGCGATCCCAGCCGGGTGCCGACGCCGGACCGGCTTAAGGAACACCTGACCGGGCTGGTGCCCGCTTACATGATTCCGAATGGCTATCTGACGCTGCCGCGGTTGCCCAGAACACCGAGCGGCAAGGTGAATCCCGCCGCATTGCCCGATCCAGTGCTCGCCCGGCGTGCCGTGCCGGTTCAGCGGGCGCCGGCCAACGACCTGGAGCGGGACATCGCCAGCGTATGGGCGGACGTGCTGAAGCTGGACGAGGTCGGAGTTGACCAGAACTTCTTCGACCTCGGCGGCCATTCACTGCTACTCGGCCAGCTCGCCGAGCAACTCGCTGGCAAGTTGGATATCCGGGTCGGCGTGCTGAGCTTCTTCGAGTACCCCACTGTCCATGCGCTCGCCGCCGCGCTCGCCAGCGGCAACCAGGAGGGCGAGCCGGTGCGCTCGGCGGCGAGGGACGAGCAGCGCAGAAGCGGTCAGAGCAGGCTTGGCGCACGACGGGCGCTACGGGAGGCCGGCAATGGCTGACGACGAGCAGTTCGTGGCGATTATCGGCATGGCGGGCCGGTTTCCCGGCGCGGCCGACCTGGACGAGTTCTGGGCAAACCTGGCGGCCGGCGTGGAATCGTCGAAACCGCTGGTAGGGCAGGACGAGTTCGACGCGGGCTTCTTCGGTTTCCCGGACAGCGAGGCGCTTCTGCTCGAACCGCAGCAACGCGTGTTCCTGGAAACCTGCTGGGTCGCCTTAGAGGACGCCGGTCACGACCCGGCCGGCCATCCGGATGTGATCGGCGTCTACGCCGGCAGCAGCCAGACCGAGTACCTGAGTGCACTGCGCGCCAACCGATCCCGGCTAGCGCTGGTCAGCGACTGGCAGATGCGGATGGCTACTGGGATGGACTTCCTCACCAGTCGGGTCGCGTACAAGCTCGGGCTGCGCGGTCCGGCCGTCACCGTGCAGACGGCGTGTTCGACGTCCCTGGTCGCAACCCATCTGGCCTGTCAGGCGCTGCTCGGCGGCGACTGCGACCTCGCGCTGTCCGGTGGGGTCACCGTTCACCTGTGGCCAGACGACGAACCCGGTGAGGAGGACGCGGGACTGCTCTCCCCGGACGGCCACTGCCGGTCCTTCGACGCCGGAGCCGGCGGCACTGTATTCGCCAACGGCGTCGGCGTGCTGGTGCTCAAGCGCCTTGTCGATGCACGCCGCGACCGGGACCACATCCGCGCTGTCATCCGCGGTTCCGCAGTCAACAACGACGGAATGGACAAGATCGGCTTCTCGGCGCCGAGCATGAGCGGGCAGGCCGCGGTCATCCGGGACGCCCAGCTCGGCGCCGGTGTCGACCCGTCGACGATCACCTACGTCGAGGCGCACGGCACCGGCACGCCGCTGGGTGATCCCATCGAGATCGCCGCGCTCACCAGCGCGTTCCGCCGGGGCACGCAGGAACGGGCGTACTGCCCGATCGGCTCAGTGAAGACCAACATCGGGCATGTCGACGCCGCTGCCGGTGCCGCCGGCGTGATCAAGACCGTGCTGGCCATGGAACACGGGCTGCTGCCGGCCAGCCTGAATTTCACCAGCCCCAATCCGAAGATCGACTTCGAGAGCAGCCCGTTCTTCGTGACCACGGAACTCAGGCACTGGCCGCGGGACAGGGGACCGCGCAGGGCAGGGGTGAGCGCGCTCGGCTTCGGCGGCACGAACGCCCACCTGATCCTGGAGGAGGATACCGGCCAGCCGACACCCGCGGCAGCGGCTCGGCCGTGGCAGTTGCTCGTGGTGTCGGCGAAAACCGAGTCCGCGGTGACCGCGGCGGCCACCCGGCTGGGCACGCACCTGCGCGAGCGCAGCGACACGAACCTGGCCGATGCCGCGTGGACCCTGCAGGTCGGCCGGCGGGCGCACGCGCACCGACGGTTCATGGTGAGCGCTGACCACGACACGGCCGCCGAAGCGCTGACCCGGGCTGTGCAGCCAGTCACCGCCGCTGCTCGCCCGGTGGCGTTCGCCTTTCCCGGCCAGGGTAGCCAGCGCGCCGGCATGTGCCGTGACCTGTACGAGCACGAGCCTGAGTTCCGGTCCAGGATCGATGAGTGCGCCAAACTGGCGCTCGGTCCGCTTGGTGTCGACCTGCGCACGATGCTGGCCGCAGACGGCTCCGGCCTGCATGACATGAATATCGGCCAGCCCGCGGTGTTCGCCGTTGAGTATGCGCTGGCGGAACTGTTGCTGCGGTGGGGAATCCGGCCGGATGTCCTCGTCGGCCACAGTCTCGGCGCGTACACGGCGGCCTGTATCGCCGGCGTGTTCTCGCTGCCGGACGCGATGCGCCTGGTAGTCGAGCGCGGCCGACTGTTGCAGACTGTCTCGGTCGGCGCCATGGTGGCCGTGCCGCTACCGGAGGCCCAGGTCACGCCGTTGCTCACCGCTGATCTGGACGTCGCCGTGGTGAACAGCCCTGCCCAGTGCGTAATCGCGGGACCGTCGGCATCGGTCGACCTGCTGGTGAGCCGACTGGCCGACCAGGGGGTGGACGCCCGGCTGTTGCGCATCCCGGTGCCGGCACATTCGCGCTACGTCGAGCCTATCGCCGCCGAGTTCGAGCGGTGGGTAGCTGAGCTGCCCATGCGGCCGCCGGCTATCCCGCTGCTGTCCGAGATCACCGGGAAGCCCCTGGCCGCCGATGAGGTCACCAGCCCGGCGTACTGGGCAAGGCACCTGCGGCACACCGTTCGGTTTGGCGACGCCCTCGACACGCTGCTCGCCGAACCAGGCAGGGTGATCGTCGAGGTCGGCCCAGGACACGCGCTGACCGGCATCGTGCGTCGGCATCCGAACCGCCCCCCCGATGCCACTGCGGTGCCGACTCTGCCGCATCCCGAGGATGACACGTCGGACCTGGCCGCGCTGCTCACCGCCGTCGGCCACCTGTGGTCGGCGGGCGCCGACATCGACTGGCCGGCGCTGCATCAAGGCCAGCCGCGCCACCGTGTCCCCCTGCCGACCTACCCATTCCAGCGGCGGCGCTACGTCGTCGGTCCGCCGAGCTACGCGACTGCCGTCCCGGCGATCTCCATGGAGCCGGTCGAGGTTCGCGAGCCGGAGCCGGAGCCGTTGGCCGAAGCCAACGGCGTCGCGGCGCGGGTGGCCGCATTGTTCGGGCAGGTGCTCGGCGTGCCGTCGGTCGGGCTGCAGGACAGCCTGTTCACGCTCGGCGGCGACTCGGTGATCGCGGCGCAGGTGGTTCGCCTGTTACGGCAGGCCTTCGAGATCTCCCTGCCACTGCGGGTGATCTTCCGGAATCCGACAGTAGCCGGCCTGGCCGAGTACATCGACGGGCAACTCGCTGCACCGGCCGTTATGGAAGGGCAGGCGCCATGACGAGCATGTGGCGGCACGGCGACTTCATGAAGCTGTGGACCGCGCAGACGATCAGCCTGGTCGGCACCCAGGTGACAGCGCTGGCACTGCCGCTCACGGCGATCCTGTATCTCAGGGCGTCACCGTTCGAGGTGGGGTTGCTGGCCAGCCTGCAGTACCTGCCATTCCTGCTGGTCAGCCTACCGGCCGGGTCAATCGTCGACCGGCTGCGCCGGTTGCCGGTGTTGATCTGGACGAACGCCGGCCGTGCCGTGCTGCTGGTGTCCGCGCCGATCACGGCCTGGCTCGGCGTGCTGAATCTGGCCTTGCTGTATCCGGTCGCGTTCGCCGTCGGCGTGCTTTCGGTCTTCTTCGACGTCGCCGTGCAGTCCTACCTGCCCTCGCTGGTCACCGGCGACCAGATCGTCACGGCCAACGCAAGGCTGGAATTGTCCTACTCCGGCTCTCAGCTGGCAGGACCCGGCCTCGGTGGCGTCCTGGTGCAGTTGCTCACCGCACCGTTCGCCATCCTGGCCGACGTGACGAGCTACGTCGGCTCGATAATCCTGCTGCTCCTGGTCCGGCACCGGGAGCCGAAACCGCAGGGCACGGGCAAGATGGTCGACCTGCGCCGGCTCGGTAGCGACATCGCGACCGGGCTGCGCTTCGTGCTGGGCCACCGGCTGATCAAGCCGCTGGCGTTCGCCACCGGCACGGCGAACTTCTTCTACCTGCTTGGCATGGTGGGCGCGGTGCTCACGCTGTTCGCGGTCCGCCAACTGCACATGACACCGGTGTTGATCGGCGTGGTGCTGCTGCTGGGCAACGTCGGCGCGGTGGCCGGCTCGCTGGCCAGCACATGGTTCCTGGCACACGTGCGGTTCGGCACGCTGATGGTGGTCATGCCGTTGTCGGCCGCCGTCGGCATCGGGGTCATCGCGCTGGCCACCCCGGCCACCGCCCTGCCGGTCATCGCGGCCGGCGTGATCATCGGCGAGTTCGGTACCACGGTCTACGACATCAGCCAGCTCAGCCTGCGTCAGGCGGTGACACCGCCGGACATGCTCGGCAGGATGAACGCCTCAGTCCGGTTCATCAACTGGGGTCCGATTCCGATCGGCGCCTTCATCGGCGGTGTGCTTGCCCAGGTCATCGGCCTGCGGCCGGTGCTCTGGGTGGCCGCCGCCGGCTGCCTGCTGCCCGCAGTGCCGCTGCTGCTGTCCGCAGTGCGGCGTCTGACGAGCATGCCCACGGCGATGGCACCGCAATCGACAGGAGTTGCCCATGACTGATCAGGGCAGCTGGCTGATATCGCGTGAACCGCGGCCGGCAGCCGCGTTCCGGCTCTACTGCTTTCCCTACGTCGGCGGCACGTCCGGTGAGTTCCTGAGCTGGGCCGACGACCTGCCTGATGCGGAGGTATGGGGAGTCGTGCCGCCAGGTCGTGGTGAACGGCTCGGCGAGCCGCCGTTCACTCGCCTGGCCGACCTGGTGCGGACGCTGGTCGCGAGTGTCGAGTTCCAGGCCCCGTTCGCCTTCTTCGGGCACAGCCTCGGCGCCCTCGTCGCATTCGAGACCTCCCGCGCGCTGCGCTCGGCCGGCAGGCCCGGTCCGGCGTGCCTGTTCGTGTCCGGTCACCGCCCGCCACACCTGCCGCTGGTCGACGAGCCGATTCACCACCTGCCGTGGACGCGGTTCCGGGCGGTGGTGCAGGAGCGATACCCGGAGCCCCCTCCGGAACTGACCGAGGACGACGAGCTGTACGCCGAGATCCTGGAAACCCTGCGCTGCGACCTGTCGCTCTTTGAGACCTACCAGCACCAGCCCGGCATACTGCTGGACTGCCCGATCGTGGTGGCCAGTGGTGTGGACGACCACTGGGCCGAGGCCGATCTCCAGCCGTGGGGCCAGCACACCACCGCCGGCTGCCAGATCCATATGGTCAACGGCGACCATTTCTACCTGCCGAAACACCGTGACCAGATAATCCGGATCATCGTCGACATGTTGAACCTGGGGGGTTCGCATGAACGGAACGCATAGCGAGCAGTTCCTCGCCGAGCTCATGGTCGGCCGATTCCGCTGGGACCTGCTCCAGCCATTTCCCCAGCAGAGCGACTCGGACGGGAACATCGGCGACAAGGCTGTGCACGACATAGGCGCATTCGTCGCGGGCCACGTCGATCCCATGTCGATCGATGACGACCGGCGGCTGCCGCAGCGGTTCTACGACGACCTGCGCGCTAGCGACTACCTGCGGCTGCAGGTGCCGGAGTGCGACGGCGGCCTCGGTTTGTCCGACTACAACACCTTCCGTGTCGTATCGGCGGCCGGGCGGGTGTCCGGCGCCGCTGGGTTCGCCATCGGCACGCACAACGGAATCGGCCTGCCGGCGCTGTTGCCCGCGCTACCCCAGGGCGCGCTGCGCGATCTGGTGTTGCGGCGACTCGCCGACGGCGTGATCTCCGGCTGGGCGGACACCGAGCCGGTCGGCGCCGGCAACGACCACCCCACAGTCGTCGCGACACCGGTCGGCGCCGGCGCCTACTCGATCACCGGCGACAAGGTCTTCATCAGCAACGGCTCGGTAGCCGACGAGCTGATCGTCTCAGCAGCTACCCCTGGCAGCGACAGCGCGGCGTGCCTGTTCATCGTGGACACACGAACCGCTGGTTTCCGGGTCAGCTCGGTGCAGGACGTGATCGGCTTCAACGGCCTGCCGCTGGGCGCGATCCGGCTCGACCAGGTACGGGTGCCGGCCGAGCGGGTGCTGTCGCAGCCGGCCGACAACTGGCGGCTGGCGCCGCTGTTCGAGCCGGTCAGCGCTCGCGGCAGGCTGTACCTGGTATCCGGGCAGGCGCTGGCGATCGTCAGCGCCTGCCTCGAATTCCAGCGTGACTTCGTGCGGCGGCGTTCGGTCAACGGCCTGCCGCTAGGGCGGTACTCGGCGATCCAGGAACTGGTGGCGACGTCGGTCTCCGACGTTTTCGCCATGGACAGCACGATCCGCTGGTGTCTGCTCGGCAACGACGACGCGACCAACGTGACGGTGCGCAACCTGGAACGCAGGGCGGCCAAGAACGTGAACACGCTGACCTGCTGGCGGGTGGTCGACCGCACCATGTCGCTGCTCGCTGCAGAGGGCGCGGAAACAGCGCGCAGCAAGGCCCGCCGCGGAGCGCCGGCCCTGCCGATGGAACGGCTATTCCGGGACGCTCGCGTGCTGCGGATCACCGGTGGCGTCGACTTCGCGGTGGATGTGTGGACCGCTGAGGCCTTGTTCGCTCGCAGCTACGATCCGGCACCGGTCAACGTCGCCGAGATCGAGTCCGACAACCTCGGCATCGACCTGTCGGAAACTGGGGGACTTTCACCGCGTAACCGCGAGCACCTCATGGCGACGGCGCGGGAGGTGCGGCGGTTCGCCCGCGACTGCCTTCGGCTGGCACGCAGCCATCCAGACCGCGACAAACTGCTGGCCAAGCAGCGCACGCTCGGCGCCGTCGGCAGGAGCATCGGCGAGTTGTTCACCATGTCGGTGGTCCTAGCCAGGGCCGCGAGTCACACCGGTGGCGATTCCGTGCATGTCCAAGGGCTCGCCGATGTCTTCTGCACCAATGCCAGGCGCCGCCTTGCCGAACTGCGACCAGACCTCGACGGCACTGATGTCGACGAGTACGAAAAGATCGCTGACCGATGGCTGCGGGCGGACATGAAGCCGGATGACTCAGTAGGTACATGCACCTGGACGTCGTGAATCCGTATTAGTTCAATGTGCGCTCGCCGTGCGAATCAGCGCTCCCATACCCTGGCGGCAGATGAGCCCATGACATGACAGGCGTGCCCGGCGTGTCGTCGTCGCTGCTGGTTCGGCCCTGCACCCGCAGGCCGTCATGACCTTACGCCGTCGCCCCTGCTGCGCGGGTCTGCTCAAAGACTCCTGCGCCTCCCCGATGCCCGTGACCACGTCGGCAGCGCGTTCAGTAGCCAGGCCGCAGCGGCCCAGGCCTGCCAGGGCGCGTGCTTCATCCGAGGGGCTGGCGATCTGGCGGAAAGGTTTAGTGGCATCCGGGGAGGTGGCGGCGAAGTTTCGCCTGGTCAGATAGCGGTCAGACGATCTTCAAGCCTCCGGCGAGGACGCCCCGCATGTCGTCTGACCTGGTACTTCAGGTGGGCGCAGCTGGGTTCGAACCAGCGACCCCTCGCTTGTAAGGCGAGTGCTCTACCGCTGAGCTATGCACCCCCGGCCGCTGCCGTCACCCGGCGCGACCGACCCATAAGCGTACCGCTCTCCCCCCGTCACCCAGGCCGCTCACGCCGCCCGGTTCGCCTCGCAGGCACCCGCCAGCGAGGCAAACCGGGGCACCCGGCCCCACGGCCCGCGCCCCTAGCTCTTCAGGTAGGGCTGCGCCGCGTCGTAGTAAGCACGATCCCCCGCCACGTTGCCCTGCATCCGCCAGCTGTACCGCGCCTTCAGGTTGAACCAGACCACGCCCAGCATGCCCGGCCCGCGGGCGTTGTTCAGCAGGTTCTTGATCTGCGCCGGCTGCTGAGGGCTGATCCGGATGCCGGTCTCGGCGATCAGGACCGGGTCGCTGGTGACCTTCCTGATCTGCCGGATGGTGGGCGCGAACACGACCTTGAAGCTGTCGTTCTTCTTGATGTAGTGGCCGTCGACGCCGACCCAGTTGACATATTGCTTGCCAGGCCACCACGGGTCCGGGTCGGCCGACGTGCCGCCGGACCGGTTGACGGTCCACACCCAGGTCACGTTGTAGGCACCGGCCTTGGCGAAGTCGTGGTGGATGACCTGCCAGGCCTTCACGAAGGTGGCAGCCTTGACGTGGGTGTAACCCCACGGGTACCACGGGCCGTTCATCTCGTGGCCGTAGCTGATGCCGATCTGCCGGTGCAGCTGGCGGACGGCGCCGGCGAACTGGGCGAGGTACTTGCTGTAGTGCCCGGCGGCGATCGCGGCGGGCGAGACGGTGCGCGAGTTGATCTGGAGCAGCGGGAAGGCGCCCTTGTTGATGATCCGCGCGGCGGCCACGGCGTTGAACGGGTCGCCGAACGGCTCGAAGAACGCGACCAGGGTGGGCTTCACCTTGGTGGCGTTCTCGAAGCTGGTCAGCCCGGAGCCGGCGGCGCTGCCCGGCGTGATGACCCCGAGATAGTGGTCGCGGATCCTGAGCTGCTGGACGGGCCCGGACACGGAGGCCTGCGCGGGGCTGACGGCCGAGCTGCTGTGCGACGCCAGGACGCCGACGCAGACGAACGACGCCATCCCGAGGACGGCGACCAGGACGACGGCGGTGAATGCCCGCTTCACGACATGCTCCTCACCAGGCCGTGCGGCTGCCCGCCGCGGCCGTCTTCGATGATTTCCACCTGTCCCCTGGTGACCCATCCCTGGCGCAGGAAGGTGAAGATGCCGTAGATCCGCAGGGGACGGAGAACGACCATTACCCAGAACGCCGCGAATGGCGACATGACGATGACGATGAACCTATCAAGCCAGGTCTGGTCGGTACGCCGGACGGTGGTGGTCCGCAGCGCCATCAGGATGGCCCAGACGATGGTGGCCAGCACGGCGGCGGCGACGTAGTCCTCGGACTGGGGCCAGGAGATGGCGGCGGCGACGGTAGCGGCGATGGACACGACGAACGACCAGGTGTTGATCAGCGTGAACCACAGCGACCACGAGGTCAGCGGCAGGTACCTGACGCGCCAGCAGGTGCGGATGGTGGACCCGCGCATCCACCGGATCCACTGCTTGAAATGGTGCTTGAGGCTCTCGGGGTACATGGTGTAGCAGACGGCGCTTGGCTGCTGCACGGCCCGGCCCCTGATCTGGGCGAACAGGGTGAGCGCGGCGTCGTCGCCGAGCTTGACGGCATGCCCGAGGAAGGTCTCGTCCAGGTAGGCGGTGAGGGTCTCGCGGATCATGTCGGCCCGGTAGAGGGCGTAGGTGCCGCGGTTGACGGTCACGTCACCGCCGGCCACGTTCTGCGCGGCGCACGACAGGAGCTGCCAGGACAGGGTGCGCGCCGAGGTCATCAGCGTGAGCAGGTTCCTTGAGTGGTTCCAGGCGAGCTCAAGCCCGGCGACGGAGTACACGTCCTGGTGCCGGAACGGCTTGAGCCCTTCCTCGATGGCGTTTCCGGCCAGCGTGGTGTCGGAGTCGGCGGTCACGAAGATGTCGGCGTAGGGATGGGTGCCGAAGCAGGCGGCCTGGGCGTGCTTCTTGCCGCCGTTGGCCTGCCTGGTCCAGCGAAGCCGGGGGCCGAGCACGGGGTGGGACTCCCAGAAGCTGCGGATCTCGCTGTAGCTGACCTTGCTCCCGTCATCGACGACGTGCACGGAGTCGGGCAGCCTGGTCTGCCCGGCGAGCGCGGCGAGCACCCGGTCGAGGGTGGCGGGGTCCTCGTTGTAGACGGGGATGCAGACGACGACGTTGAGCGACTCGAGATACCGGGACGCGCCCTTGAACGGGCGCTCGAACAGCGAGATGCCCCACTGCAGGAGCGAGACGCCGAACACCAGCGCCCAGGTGATCATGAGCACCCGGTAGTGGTCGTAGATGAGGAAGAAGTCGGCGTGCCGGAGGAACCCGGCGACGGAGACGGCGAGCACCACGATCCCGAACAGGTAGGGGCGGACGCGCCGCAGGCTGACCTCGGGGATCACGTAGGTGGCTAGAGCTCCTCGACATCCTTCCGACGGCGCCATGCGTACCGCAAGATCACGGCCAGGACTCCCACTCCCACCCCGCATATCACGGTAATAGTGGTCAAATCCGATAGCAGGGGGCTCATCGAAGGTCCTCTGGGCTGTGGCGATGCGGGTCAGTACCCGGAGACCGGCTTCCTGCTGCAGCCGAAGATCATCATCCGGTCCGGCGTCCACGGTCACGGCTGGTCACTCATCCCGGTACATGGCTGTAGTTTCGATCTCCCGTGGTGGATGTCCGCTGGTCACAGCGCCAGGCGAGCCGACCTGGATTAGTTCTGTCTGGGTAGCGCCCCGGTTTATGTTAATCGCACCCGCAGGAGGCGTGCGCGGTAGTTAGGTCTCGAACGGGATGCTCTGCGGTGTACGCCCCGGTAGGCGCGGGTAAATCCGGGTGCGCGCCGCCCCGCCGTCCCGGTAGGAATGTTCTCGTGTCTCAGCTGGTGTTCGCGCTCACCGCTCCGGCTACCGCCGTGCGCGCCTCCTTCGTCGCGGCGATGGAGGAGTTCAGGGCGGAGGGGCGCGGTCCTGGCGATCACTCGATGATCGGCTCGGACATCGGCAGGTTCGGGGCGCGCTGGGCGGACCCGGAGGCGTTCGCGGAGTACGTGGCCTGGCTGCGGGGCCAGGCGCTTGAGGAGGCGCCGCGCCCGGCGGGACACGTGCCGTCGACGACGCTGTGGTGGGTCAGCGGCACGGAGTTCCTTGGCCGGATCGCGATCCGGCACCGGCTGACGCCTGGCTTGCTGGAGTACGGCGGCCACATCGGCTACGACGTTCGGCCCTCGGCCCGCCGCCGGGGCCACGCGACTTCGATGCTGGCGGCGGCGCTGCCGGTCGCGGCGGGCCTGGGCATCGGCCGGGTCCTGGTGACCTGCGACGCGGGCAACGAGGGGTCGCGCAAGGTGATCGAGGCGAGCGGCGGGGCGCTGGAGGACCAGCGCGGCGTCAAGCTCCGCTACTGGATCCGGGCCGACGCCAGCTCCTGAGGGGGCGCCTCCGCCCCTGAAAGCTCAGCCCCGGAAAGCTCAGCCCCTGGAGGCGCCGCTTCCCGCGGTCCGGCCGAGCACCCTGGCGAGGGCGGCCTCCACCTCGCGGGCGAGCCCGTCGGCGCCGGAACCGGCCCCGGCGACCTCTCCCCCGCTGCGGCTGGCGGCCTGCCGGGGCCGCCCGGCCGGCTCGCCGGCCACGGAAGCGGCCCTGGCGAGGTGGCCGGGCAGCGCGGGCGCGGCGGACTGGCGGACGGAGCCGCAGTCCCGGCACTCGACCTCGCCGAGCCGCCTGACGAGGTGCACGCTGGCGCACACGGGGCAGCGGTCGAGATCAGATGTCCAGTCGTAGGCGACCTGGCAGCCGGGGCAGATCAGCACCTGGCGATCCGCCCGGACGCCGCGCTCTCCAGGGACTCTCGCCCCGGTCAGGGTCAACCTGCCGGGTTCCGCAGCGATAGCAGGGCATCGAGCCTGTTCCGGTTTCCCGCCGGCTGGCCAGGAAACGCGTCAGCGGCCGCGCTATTCGAGCGCGGCCAGCGCTTTCTGGTAGTCGGCGATGTCACGCGCCTGCGGGATCGGGTTGACGACCTTCCACCGCACGACGCCAGCCTTGTCGATGAGGAAGGTGCCGCGAATGGCGGCACCTATGGTCTCATCGAAGACACCATATGACCTCGCGACCGCGCCGTGCGGCCAGAAGTCGGAGAGCATCCCGAATCCGAAGTTCTGCTCATCTCCCCACACCCGCAGGGAGAACACGGTGTCCGCGGACAGCGTCAGCAGCTCGACGTCGTCGCGGGACGCCTCGGGAAACTCATCGCGCATGGCGCACATCTCACGGGAGCACGTGCGGCTGAACGCGAATGGGTAGAAAACCAGCACAACGTTCTTCTTGCCCCGCATTTCGGACAGTCGCACGGGGGTTCCGTGCCGGTCCTTGAGCTCAAAGTCCGGTGCCTGGTCGCCGACCTCGACAGCCAACGCCTGATCCTCTCGACGGGGAAGTGCCCTGGCGGACGCCTACCTGCGTGCCTTGGGCGTCACGAGCCTGGTAGCCGACCAGTTGCGGCCGGCGCTGATGGTCGAGGTCTGGGACAGCCCGGCCGTTGGCGCGGCCTCCCCGATCTCGCTGGGCTCGACGTAGCCGCTGCGGCCGGTCTTGGGCGTCAGCAGCACGATGTATCCCCCGTCGGCGAGGGGCGTCAGTGCGTCGACCAGGGCGTCGACGAGATCACCGTCCCCGTCCCGCCACCACAGCAGCACTCCGTCCACGACGTCGTCATAGTCCTCGTCGACCAGCTCGACGTCCTTGAGGCCCTCCACCGACTCGCGGAGCTGCTCATCACAGTCGTCGTCGTAGCCGATCTCCTGCACCACGTGGCCCGGCTTGACGCCGAGCCGCTCGGCCAGGTCACGCTGGTCCTGTGCCTGGCCCGCGGTCGCGCTCACTGAAGTCCTCCGCACCCTTTCGTCCCGCCGCCACGCTGGCGACTGGTTTCCGCGCCGGGCGGCTGCCCGCCGCGGCGAGCGGCCGTTCCTCTTGATCGGACAGTTCACACTGGGTCGGCGCGGTGCGCAAGTCACAATTGGCACACGAAACGAAAACCGCCGGCCTGCCGGGGCGGCTGGTGTCCGCACCCGGTGCATGTGTCCCTAGCTGCTAGCCTTTAGGCCTCTTGTCCTGTCATCGCCTTCCGGTGCCCCGGCTCCCCGGCACACCGGGCTCCTGCCCCGCCGCGAGAGCCGCCGCCCGCAGTCCCTACCCGCTCCGCCGCGGTGTACCCGGACGGGGCGGAACAAGCGCCGGCCAGCGGCGCCGGGCGGGCCCGCGGGCCGGTTACCGGCCAGTAGAGATGCGTCCTGGGCATGTGCGTACCAGGATTGGCTAAGAGAGCACGAACCAGGCGGCAGTACGCCGCCTGCCAGGACCACCAGTGACATGCCGCGCGGCCCGCCCGCGCGGCGCGGAAGGCGAGGAACACCCCGTGGCCTCCGGACGCCAGCGCTTCTCCATCATCAGCGACGGCCTGCCTACCCAGTTGCCGGATATCGACCCGGACGAGACCAGGGAGTGGGTCGAGTCCTTCGACAACGTGGTCAGGACCCGCGGCCGAGGGCGCGCCAGGTACGTGATGCTCCGCCTGCTTGAGCGGGCCAGGGCGCAGCAGGTCGGCGTGCCGGGCCTGCGCAGCACGGACTTCATCAACACGATCCCGCCCGAGCGCGAGCCGTGGTTCCCCGGCGATGAGTACGTGGAGCGCCGGATCCGCGCCTACATCAGGTGGAACGCGGCGGTCATGGTGTCCCGCGCCAACCGGCCGGGCCTGGGCGTCGGCGGCCACATCGCCACCTACGCCTCGGCGGCCAGCCTGTATGAGGTCGGCTTCAACCACTTCTTCCGCGGCAAGGACCACGGCGAGTCGGGCGACCAGGTCTTCATCCAGGGCCACGCGGCGCCGGGCATCTACGCCCGCGCCTTCCTGGAGGGCCGCCTCACCGAGCATCAGCTGAACGGCTTCCGCCAGGAACTGTCGCACCCGGGCGGCGGCCTGCCGTCCTACCCGCACCCCCGGCTGATGCCGGACTTCTGGGAGTTCCCGACGGTGTCGATGGGCCTGGGCGCCATCGACGCGGTCTACCAGGCCAGGTTCAACAGGTACCTGCTGGCCAGGGAGCTGAAGGACACGAGCCGCTCGCACGTCTGGGCGTTCCTCGGCGACGGCGAGATGGACGAGCCAGAGTCCCGCGGCGCGATCAGCCTGGCCGCCCGCGAGGAGCTGGACAACCTCACCTTCGTGATCAACTGCAACCTGCAGCGCCTGGACGGCCCGGTGCGCGGCAACGGCAAGATCATCCAGGAGCTTGAGGCGACCTTCCGCGGCGCGGGCTGGAACGTGATCAAGGTCGTCTGGGGCCGGGACTGGGACCCGCTGCTGGCCAAGGACACCGACGGCGTGCTGGTCAACAAGATGAACTCGACCCCGGACGGGCAGTTCCAGACCTACTCGGTGGAGTCGGGCGCCTACACGAGGGAGAACTTCTTCGGCGGCGACCCGCGGCTGCGGGCCATGGTGGAGCACCTGTCCGACGACGAGATCCGCAACCTGTCCCGCGGCGGGCACGACTACCGCAAGGTCTACGCGGCCTTCAAGGCGGCCACGGAGCACGTGGGCCAGCCGACGGTGATCCTGGCGCACACGATCAAGGGCTGGACGCTGGGGCCGGACTTCGAGGCCCGCAACGCGACGCACCAGATGAAGAAGCTCACGGTGACGGAGCTGAAGGACTTCAGGGACCGGCTGTACCTGGAGATCCCTGACTCGGCCCTGGAGGCGGAGCTGCCGCCGTACTACCACCCGGGCGAGAAGTCCGACGAGATCCAGTACATGCAGGAGCGCCGGGCGGCCCTGGGCGGGTACCTGCCGCGCCGGGTAGTGCGGGCCAGGCCGCTGGCGCTGCCGGAGGAGAAGGTCTACGAGGAGCTGCGCAAGGGCTCGGGCAAGCAGGCGGTGGCCACCACGATGGCCTTCGTCCGGCTGCTCAAGGACCTGATGCGGGCGCCGGGCATCGGCGAGCGGTTCGCGCCGATCATCCCGGACGAGGCGCGCACCTTCGGCATGGACTCGCTGTTCCCGACGGCGAAGATCTACGACCCGCACGGCCAGACCTACGAGGCCGTGGACCGCACCCTGCTGCTGTCCTACAAGGAGGCGGCCAAGGGCCAGATCCTGCACGAGGGGATCAGCGAGGCCGGCGCGATGGGGTCGATGATCGCGGCGGGCACCTCGTACGCGACGCACGGCACGCCGATGATCCCGGTCTACATCTTCTACTCGATGTTCGGGTTCCAGCGGACCGGCGACCAGATGTGGGCGCTGGGCGACCAGCTCGGCCGGGGCTTCCTGCTCGGCGCGACGGCGGGCCGGACCACGCTGACTGGCGAGGGGCTCCAGCACAACGACGGGCACTCGGTGCTGCTGGCCTCGGTCAGCCCGGCCTGCGTGGCCTACGACGCGGCCTGGGCCTACGAGCTGAGCTACATCGTCAAGGACGCGCTGCGCCGGATGTACGGCTCGTCGGCGGAGCACCCGGACGGCGAGAACATCTTCTACTACCTGACCGTCTACAACGAGCCGTACGTGCAGCCGGCCGAGCCCACCGACTTCCCCGGCGGCCGGGAGGCGCTGGAGCAGGGCATCCTGCGCGGGCTTTACCGGTACGCGGACGCGCCTGGCCTGCCGGCCGACGCGGGCGGCGACGAGGCGGCCAGGCCGCGCGCGCAGATCCTGGCGTCGGGGGTGGGGATGCGCTGGGCGCTTGAGGCGCAGCGGCTGCTGGCCGAGGACTGGGGCGTGGCGGCGGAGGCATGGTCGGCGACGTCGTGGACGGAGCTGCGCCGGGACGCGCTGGCCTGCGAGGAGTGGAACATGCTCCAGCCGGATGGCGAGCCACGGGTGCCGTACGTGACCAGGGCGCTGGAGGGCCACGCGGGCCCGGTGGTGGCGGTCAGCGACTGGATCCGCGCGGTCCCTGACCAGATCGCCCGCTGGGTGCCCGGCCCGTACTCCTCGCTGGGCACCGACGGCTGGGGCTTCTCCGACACCCGGCCGGCGGCCCGCCGGTTCTTCCACGTGGACGCCGAGTCGGTCACGGTGGCGGTGCTGGGCCAGCTCGCCCGGCTTGGCGAGGTCAAGCCGGAGGTGGTCAGCCAGGCCATCGCCAAGTACCAGCTCGACGTGGCGCTGAGCGACGCGCTGTGACGCGCGCCGCCGGGGCTAGCCGCCGGTGAGTACCTGCGACACCGGCCGGCCCGGCGCGGACTGCCCGGCTGAGCCGGCTGTACTAGATCAGGCTGTGCCCGATCAGGCCGAGCCTGGCCCGGCGGGCGAGCCGGCTGCCGCCGTGCCCGTTCCGGGCCAGCCCGCCCCCGGCGGGCGGGCGGCCCGGATGCTGGGCTCGCTGCGCCCGCTGCGGCACCGCGGCTACGGGCTGCTCTGGTCGGCCGGCCTGGTCTCCCAGATCGGGTCGTGGATGCAGGCCGTCGCGGTCGGCGCCCTGCTGATCTCCACGACCGGCCAGGCCACCTGGGCGGTGCTGGTCGCGGCAGCCGCGTTCCTGCCCATCGGCCTGTTGTCGCCCGTGGGCGGCGCGCTGGCGGACCGGGTACCCCGCAAGCCGGTGCTGATCGGCGGGAACCTGGCCGCCGCGATCGTGGCGGTCGTGCTGGCGGTGCTGGTCGGCCAGGGCCACGAGGACCCGTCGCTGCTGGTCGCGCTCGTCGCGATCCAGGGCTCGGCGTCGGCGCTGACCGGCCCGTTCCAGCAGGCGATCCTGCCCGACCTGGTGCCGACCGAGGAGTTCCTGCCGGCCATCGCGCTGAACTCGGCGCAGTTCAACCTGGGCAGGATCGCGGGCCCGGCGCTGGCCGGCGCGGCGGTGGCCGCGTTCGGGTACCCGCTGGCCTTCGACGCGAACGCGGCCTCGTTCCTGGCGGTGGTCGTGGTGCTGCCGTTCGTCCGGCTTGGCCCGCCGGCCGGGCGCGACGGGGCGCTGCTGGCCTCGCTCCGCGAGGGGTTCAAGGTGGCCAGGGCGCAGCCGTCGTGCTGGGCGGCGGTGCTCACCATCGCGGTGGTGGCACTGATCGCCTCGCCGTTCATCGCGCTGGTCCCGGCGATGGCGGAGCGGCTGTCGGACGGCGGCAGCCGTGCGGTGGCCTCGGCGACCGGGGTGCTGACCACGGCGCAGGGCATCGGCGCGGTCGCTGGCGCGCTGCTGATGACCGGGCTAGCCGCGAGGTTCGGCCGGGGCCGGCTGCTGGGCGCCAGCCTGGCTGCGCTGCCCGCGGTGCTCATCCTGTACGCCTGCTCCCAGGCGCTGTGGCAGGGCGTGGCCACCCTGTTCCTGGTCGGCCTGGTATACATCAGCGTGCTGTCCGGGCTGTCCACCGTGGTCCAGCTGCACGCCCCGGCGGCGTTCCGCGGCCGGGTGCTCAGCTTCTACCTGGTCGCCCTGGGCGTCGCCTACCCGGTCGGCGCGCTGGTGCAGGGCCCGCTGGCGGACCGGATCGGCGTCGGCTGGGACACCGCCGCCACCGCGCTGCTGGTCTCGGCGGTGATGGCGGTCGTCGCGCTCCGGCGGCCGGCGTTCACCGCCGCGCTGCTGGCCGAGTTAACGCCGTCCGTGACCGCCGGGAGGTCATCGTGCCTGTCATCGTCATAACCGGGGCCGCCGGGCTGATCGGCGGCATGCTGCGCGAGCGGCTGGCCGCTCCTGGCCGGCTGCTGCGGCTGGTGGACATCGCGCCGATGACCGCGGGCCCCGGCGAGGAGGTCATCCAGGCTTCGGTGACGGACGAGGCCGCGATGACGGACGCGATGGCCGGCGCGGACGCGGTCATCCACCTGGGCGGCATCCCCGGCGAGTCGCCGTGGGAGCAGATCGCCGAGGTGAACATCCACGGCACCTACGTGGTGTTCGAGACGGCCAGGCGGACCGGGGTGCGCCGGGTCATCTACGCCTCGTCCAACCACGCGGTCGGCTTCACTCCCAGGGAGAGCTTCCCGGTGCCGGACTACGCCCTCCCCGCGCCCGACACCTACTACGGGGTCGGCAAGGTCGCCGGGGAGGCGCTGGCGTCGCTGTATCACAGCAGGTACGGCATGGACGCGATCTGCGTGCGCATCCTGACCTGCTGGCCGGTCCCGCCAACCATCAGGTCGCTGGCCACCTGGCTGTCCCCCGGTGACTGCGGCCGGCTGTTCGAGGCCTGCCTGACCGCGCCGGAGCCCGGCTACCGGGTGATCTTCGGCGTGTCCGCGAACACCAGGGGCGGCTGGGTCAGCCTGGGCGAGGCGAGGGCGCTTGGCTACGAACCGCGCGACGACGCGGAGGCGCACCTGGCGGAGGTGATCGCGGCGCACGGCGAGCCGGGCCAGGCCGACCCGGTGCTCGCCCACCTGGGCGGCGAGTTCTGCCTGCCGGAATACGACGCCGACCGGCTCTCGCCGCGCGAGCCGGGGTGACTGCGGTGGACCGGATCGAGTCGGTCGCCAGCGCGCTGTACCGGCTGCCGATGCCGCGGACCTGGGGGCGCGACGTCCGCTGCCAGTACCTGATCGTCACCGAGCTGACCACCAGCTCGGGCGCGAAGGGAACGGGCTTCAGCTGGGCTGTGCAGGTCGGCGCGCAGGCGGTTCTGGCCATGATCGACGCCGACTGCGGGCCGATGGTGACCGGCCTGCCCGCCGTCCCGGAGTCCGTCTGGGACGCGATGTGGTTCCGGCTGCGCGAGGCCGGCGGCGGGGTCACCACGCTCGCCATGGCGGCCATCGACATCGCGCTGTGGGACCTGCGCGGCAGGGCCGCCGGGCTGGGCCTGCCCGACCTGATCGGCCGCCAGCGCGACGTCGCGCCCGCCTATGCCAGCGGCGTGAACCGGCACCTCACCCTGGCCGAGCTGACCGAGCGGACCGCGCTCCAGGCGGCGGCCGGGCACACCAGGTTCAAGCTCAAGGTCGGCCTGCCCGACCTGGCCGACGACCTGGCCAGGGTCGCCGCCGTCCGGGAGGTCATCGGCCCGGCGGCGCTGCTGATGATCGACGCCAACCAGCTCTGGGACCTGCCCGCCGCCCGCCGGGCCGTGCGGGAGCTGACCGCCGCCCCCGGTGCCCCCGCCGGGGCGGGCGGGCTGTTCTGGCTGGAGGAGCCGCTGCCCGCCGAGGACTTCCGCGGCTACGCCGAGCTGCGGCGGCTCTGCGGCGTGCCGCTGGCCGCCGGCGAGAGCCTGTACACCGAGGCCCAGTTCCGCGAGCTGCTGCTCGCCGGCGCGGTGGACTTCGTCCAGCCCAACGTGTGCCGGGTCGGCGGGATCACCCCGTTCCTGCGGATCGCCCGGCTGGCCAGGCAGTTCAGCATCCCGGTGATGCCGCACCTGCTGCCCGACATCTCCGCTCAGCTCGCGATGTGCCTGCCGCTGACCCCGTTCGTGGAGGACATCGACGAGGCGTCGTTCGCGGCGCTGGGCGCCCTGGCTGCCCCGAGCGGGGTCACGATCGCCGGCGGCACGGTCAGCGCCGCCCCCGAGGCTGGCCACGGCTTCACCTTCGCCACCAGCACCATGGACCACATCACCCCCTGACGCCCCAGCCTGCATCCCCGGCCCGGCGGCCGGCTGCCCGCCTCTTGCTGTTATCAGGCCTGGGCAGGCCGTCGTGCCCGGCTTTGCGACAGTGAACCCACTTCTACTGTCGAAACAGCGACAGTGAACCCAGGTCCACTGTCGCTGCGAGCCGGGTTGACGATCTTGACCGGGGTTGGCGGGGGCTGCTACTTTCTGGCGACTTCCGCTAACTCGATTCAGCGCAGAGCCCGCTGCGCGGCGCCCCGCGCCATCCCCAGCACCCGCCCCCAGCACCCGCCCCCCAGCACCGCCCCCCAGCACCCGCCCCCCAGCACCGCCCCCTAGCACCGCCCCCAGCACAATCCCCGGCCCGAGGTGCCCCATGCTGTTTCACCCGCGCTCTGACCTGCTCTGGGACACCTGGCTCGTCGAGCACGACGGGCTGTTCTACCTCTTCTACATCCGGCTGCCGCCCGCCGGCCCCTCAGACAATCCCGAGCTGACCCTCGGCGTCGGCTGGGACGCGATCAGCCTGGCCACGTCCCCCGACCTGCTGCACTGGACCGAGCAGGGCACGGTGCTGGAGAAGGACACCGACGCCCTCTGGCTGGGAACCGGCATGATCCACCGGGCCGCCGGCGCCTACGTGATGAACTTCTCCGAGGAACGCCCGCGCGGCCACCAGGTGATCAGCTTCGCGACCTCGCCTGACCTGCGGCACTGGACCCGGCTCCCGCGCGAGTACGACCTGCGCCCTGACGGCGCGATCTACGCCGCCGACGCCGCCGCCAGCGCCGACCCGCTGCCGCGCTGGGACTCGATCGGGGTGATCCCCCCGGCCGGCCCCGGCGACCCGTACCTGGGCATGGTCTGCGCCGACCAGAACGACCCGCCGCTGCCCGGCCAGTGCGGCGTGCTCGGCCTGGTCACCTCGACGGACGGGCTGCGCTGGTCGCATCTGCCGCCGGCGGCGGGACCCGGCCTGTTCCCCAGCTTCGAGGTGCCCGAGCACGTGCAGATCGGCGGCCGGCACTACGTGCTGTTCTCCACCAACACCACGGCGGGCGCCCGGTTCGTGCCCGGCGACCCGGCGCCGCAGGGCGGCACCTACTACGTGGTCGCCGACGACGCGCGCGGCCCGTACGCGCCGCCGCCGGCGCACCCGCTGCTGCACGGGCACCGGCTGGCGGGCCGCGAGTTCGGCGCCTACGTGGGCCGGCCGCTGCGCACCAGCGGCGGCGAGCTGCTGTTCTACCACCACTGGTCGGCCGGAGGGCCTGACGGCTGGTGGGGGCCGCCCAAGCTGCTTGCCGAGCGCCGCCCCTACGTGCTCGGCCTGGACTACTGGCCGGGCTGCGAGGGGCTGAAGAAGCCGGGCTCGCAGGCCGCGCTGACCAGCACGGCGCTGGAACCGCTCAGGCCGGCCGGGCGGCTGCCGGTGATCACCTGGGCGGTCAGCGACGGCAGCGTGTCCGCGACCGACGGCGGCGGCACGCACGGCGCCCGCTGGCACGACAACCGGTCCTCCCCCGAGGGCAGCGGCCGGATCGTGGAGACCGGCCTGCGCATCGACTCGGGCCGGGGCCTGGGCCTGTGGGTCGGCTACCGGGACAGCCCGTCCGTATTCGCCGCCCTGTTCAACTCACAAACCCATCAGCTTGAACTGGGCAGCGCGTGCTGGATCAAGGACGGCGCCTCGCTGAACCTGCACGTGGAGATGACCGCGGATGTTCCGGTGACCGCCGGGGTCACCCACCGGGTCCGGCTGCTGGCCAGGCACCGCTTCGCGGAGCTGTACCTGGACGATCAGCTCGCCGCCTCGTTCGCCTGCCGCGAGGACCTGGACGTGACGCAGGCCGGCTTCCTGGCCGACCGGGCCAGCGGCGAGTTCACCGCGCCGCGCCGATGGGTGCTGGAAACCGGCTGACCCGCAGCACTGCCGCACGCGGCCCGGCAGCACGCAGTGTGCCCGGCCGCCCAGGCGGCCGGGCACACTGCCGCACCGCGGCCCAGGCAGCACGCAGTGTGGCCGGCCGCCCAGGCGGCCGGCCACACTGCCGCACCGCGGCCCAGGCAGCACGCGCGGTGGCCGGCCGCCCAGGCGGCCGGCCACCGCGCCATGGCAGGCTAGCGGGGTGAGCCATGCAGACCGTCCCGCCCCGGCCCGCGGCCGGGTCCGCGACGCCACCATCGCCAGGCTCGAGCGGTCCATGAGCGCCCTGGGCGCGGCCGCGATGGCCTCGATGGACCGGCGGCTGCCCTGGTTCCGGGCCATGTCGGCGGAGAACCGGTCCTGGCTCGGCCTGGTCGCGCAGGCCGGCGTGGCGGCATTCCTCGACTGGGTGAAGCATCCCGAGCGGAGCCGCCCGGCGGTGGCCGGCGAGGTGTTCGGCACCGCGCCGCGCGAGCTGGCCAGGGCGGTCAGCCTCCAGCAGGCGGTAGAGATGGTCCGGGTCATCATCGACGTGGTGGAGACCCAGGTGGACGAGCTGGCCGCGCCGGGCGGCGAGGCCGAGCTGCGGGAGGCGGTGCTCCGCTACACCAGGGAGATCGCCTTCGGCGCCGCGCAGGTCTACGCCCGCACCGCGGAGACGCGCGGCGCCTGGGACGCCCGGCTGGAAGCGCTGGTGGTGGACTCGCTGGTCCGTGGCGAGGTGGACGAGAGCCTGGTGTCCTGGGCCTCGGCGCTGAACTGGTCCTCGGCCCCGGTCTGCGTGATCGTCGGCGCGGCCGACGACACCGAGCCCGAGGGCCTGATCGACGAGTTCCGGGTCATCGCCCGGCGGTCCCGGCTTGACCTGCTGGCCGGGGTGCACGGGCACCGGCTGGTGGTCGTGCTCGGCGGCAGCGCCGAGCCGCTGGACGCGGCCCGGCAGTTCGCCGGCCGGTTCGGGCCAGGGCCGGTGGTGGTCGGCCCGTCGGCCACCGACCTCCAGTCGGCCGCCGCGTCGGCCAGCGCGGCGCTGGCCGGGGTGCGGGCGGCGGGCGGCTGGCCGGACGCGCCGCGGCCGGTGCTGGCCAGCGACTTGCTCCCGGAGCGGGCGCTGGACGGCGACGACCAGGCCAGGGCCGAGCTGATCGAGGAGATCTACGAGCCGCTGCTGCGCGGCGGATCCGCGCTGCTGGACACGGTCATGACCTACCTGGAGCTCGGCAACTCCCTGGAGGCGACCGCCCGGCTGCTCTTCGTTCATCCGAATACCGTGCGTTACCGGCTGAAACGGGTAAGTGAGCTTACTGGCGTTGTGCCCGGAGATGGCCGCGGCGGGTTCTCACTCTGGGTAGCCGTAGTATTCGGACGGCTCGCACACAAAGGAACATAGCTTGTAGACTTCTGACATACACCAGCGCAGAAACTTCGTACTCTTCGTCATGGATATGGCGGAGTCCTACAGTGCAGGCTGGGACAATGCTCGTGATCACCGCGCCGGGGCAGGGCGCTCAGGCCCCCGGCTTCCTCACCCCGTGGCTGGAACTTCCCGGTTTCGCCGACCGCCTGGCCTCCTGGTCGGAGCTGGCCGGCTGCGACCTGATCCGCTGCGGGACCACCGCGGACGCCGATGAGATCAGGGACACCGCGGTCGCCCAGCCGCTGCTGGTCGCCGCCGCCATCGCGGTCGCCGAGGCGCTGACCGGGGAGCCGGTGCCGGTCCGCGACGTCACCGCGATGATCGCCGGGCACAGCGTGGGCGAGCTGGCCGCCGGGGCCATCGCCGGCGCGATCACCCCGCAGGACGCGATGAGCCTGGTCCGGGTCCGCGCCCGCGGCATGGCGGCCGCCGCGGCGGCCGAGCGGACCGGGATGACCGCGGTGCTCGGCGGCGACGAGGCAGAGGTACTGGCCGCGATCGAGCGGCACGGCCTGACCGCGGCCAACGTGAACGGGGCCGGCCAGATCGTGGCGGCCGGCACGCTCCCCCAGCTCGCGGCGTTCGCCGCGGACCCGCCCGTCAAAGCCAGGCTGCGGACGCTGTCGGTGGCCGGCGCGTTCCACACCACGCACATGGGCCCGGCCGTCGACGCGCTGGCGGCGCAGGCCGCCCAGGTCACGGTCAACGACACCGAGCTGCCGCTGCTGTCGAACGCCGACGGCGCGGCAGTCAAGTCGGGAACGGACTGGCTGAAGCGGATCGTCGCCCAGGTCAGCGCCCCGGTACGGTGGGATCTCTGCATGGCGTCGATGGCCCAGGCGGGCGTGACGGCGCTGATCGAGCTGCCGCCGGCGGGTACCCTCACCGGGCTGGCCAGGCGTGCCCTGCCCGGCATCCGGCTCACCGCGGTGAAGACCCCCGATGACCTGGCCGCCGCGCGTGAACTGCTGAACGAGTACGCGGCCTCCCCCGTCTCCGGGCACGGATAAGGCCGGCTCCGGGCACGGACAAAACAGCAACGGCGACCACGATCACGCGGGCAGGATGGCGGGCAGCGCGGCCGGCGCCATCCGGGACGCAGAGCCCGCAGGTCACGCCCGGCGGGCGCGGCCGCAGATAACAGCCAGCTTCATGGGTAGTCGGGCGGGAAGCGGCTCCGAGCACCAGCGGACGAAAGGCAGCACCAGCGCGATGCGAGTTAACCAAGGCCCGGCCGGGCGCGCGGATCCTGGCGTTCGGCGGCTACCAGCCCTCCCGCGTGGTCACCAACGACGACCTCGCGGCCACCGTGGACACCAACGACGAGTGGATCCGCAGCCGGGTCGGCATCGCCAGCAGGCGGATCGCCGCTCCCGAGGAGACCGTCGCTGACATGGCCGTCGCGGCCGGCGGCAAGGCCCTGGCCGCCAGCGGCCTGTCCCCCGAGGACATCGACCTGGTCATCGTGGCGACCTGCACCCCCGAGGTGCAGATCCCGAACACCGCGGCGACCGTCGCCAGGCGGCTCGGCATCCAGGCGCCAGGCGCCTATGACCTGAACGCGGCCTGCGCCGGGTTCTGCTACGCGCTGGCCGCCGCCTCGGACGCGGTACGCGGCGGCAGCGCCACGAACGTGCTGGTGATCGGCTCGGAGAAGCTGTCCCAGTGGGTGGACTGGACCGACCGGTCGACCTGCATCATCTTCGCCGACGGCGCGGGCGCGGCGGTGGTCGGCCCGGTGGCCGACCCGCAGGCGGGGCCCGGCATCGGCCCGGTGGCCTGGGGCAGCGCCGGCGACATGGCCGACAAGATCTACGTCAAGGACCGCAACTCGTTCATCTTCCAGGAGGGCCAGGCGGTGTTCAGGTGGGCCACCACCGCGCTGCACCCGGTCGCCCTGGAGGCCTGCCGCCGCGCGGGCGTGGACCCCACCGAGCTGGCGGCGTTCATCCCGCACCAGGCGAACCTGCGGATCGTCGAGGCGATCGCCCGCAAGCTCGGCGCCCCGCAGGCCATCGTGGCCAGCGACATCGTGACGGCGGGCAATACCTCTTCGGCGTCGATCCCGCTGGCGCTGTCGCGGATGATCGAGCGCGGCGAGCTGCCCTCGGGCGCGCCCGCGCTGCTGATCGGCTTCGGCGCGGGCATCTGTTACGCCGCGCAGGTGATCACGGTACCCTGACGCGCGCCCCGGTCCGCCGGGGCCGCAGACTCGATAACCCCTCAGAGCACCACCCAGGAAACGGATAAGGAGCAGCACTCTCATGGTGATGACGGAGCAGGAGATCCTGAGCGGCCTCGGCGAGATCGTCGACGAGGTAGCCGGCGTGCCGGCCGACCAGGTCACCCCCGACAAGACCTTCGTCGACGACCTGGACATCGACTCGCTGTCCATGGTCGAGATCGCGGTCGCCGCGCAGGACAAGTTCGGCGTCGAGATCCCCGACGACCAGCTCAAGGACCTCAAGACCGTGCAGGACGTGGTCGACTACGTCAAGAAGTCCGCGGTTTCCGCCTGACCAGGAGCCGAGCAGGTGCGGGGCGCGCCGGGGGCTAGCCGCCCGGCGCCCCGTTCACCCGACCTGAGGAGTACAAGGACAGTGGGCACAGACCGGACGCGCGTCGTCGTCACGGGGCTCGGTGCGATCACGCCGGTGGGCGCCGATGTCTCCAGCACGTGGGAGTCGCTGCTAGCCGGCCGGAGCGGGGTTGTGGCCCTGACCGACGACTGGGCCGCCGAGCTGCCCGCCAGGATCGCGGCCTGGGCGGCCGCCGACCCGGCCAAGCTGATCGACCGGGTGCAGGCCAGGCGGATGGACCGGTGCGAGCAGTTCGCGATGGTCGCCGCCCGTGAGGCGTGGGGTGACGCGGGCAAGCCCGACGTGCCGCCCGAGCGGCTCGGCGTGGTGGTGTCCAGCGGCATCGGCGGGGTGTCCTCGACCCTGAGCGCCTATGACACGCTGAAGGAGAAGGGCTGGCAGCGGCTGTCGCCGTTCACCGTCCCGATGCTGATGCCCAACGGCGCGGCCGGCTGGATCGGCGTCGAGCTGGGCGCGATGGCCGGGGTGCACACCACGGTCAGCGCGTGCGCCTCGGGCGCCGAGGCGATCGGCTACGCCATCAACATGATCAGGTCCGGCCGCGCCGACGTGGTGCTGGCCGGCGGCACCGAGGCCGCGATCATCCAGCTCAACATCGCCGCGTTCGCGGCGATGCGCGCGCTGTCCACCCGCAACGACGAGCCGCAGCGCGCCTCACGGCCGTTCGACCGGGGGCGGGACGGCTTCGTGCTCGGCGAGGGCGCGGGCATGGTGGTGCTGGAGTCCGCCGAGCACGCGGCCAGGCGCGGCGCGAACGTCTACGCCACCGCGGCCGGCGCCGGCTATTCGGGCGACGCCCACCACATCGCCCAGCCGCACCCCGAGGGCAAGGGCATCAGGCTGGCCATCACCCGGCTGCTGGCCGACGCCGAGCTGGACCCCGAGCAGATCATGCACATCAACGCGCACGCCACCTCCACGCAGGCCGGCGATACCACGGAGCTGGTGGCGGCCGCGGCGGCACTCGGCCAGGCGGCCAGCGGCGTGGTGGTGTCCTCCACCAAGTCGATGACCGGGCACCTGCTCGGCGGCGCGGGCGCGGTGGAGTCGGTGGCCGCGATCCTGGCGCTGCGCGACAATGTGGCGCCGCCGACCATCAACCTGGAAGACCCCGATGACGACGCCGGGATGACGATCGCCCGCGAGGCCACCGAGCTGAAGCCGCGCGGCACCGGGCCGCGGGCGGTGCTGAACAACTCGTTCGGGTTCGGCGGCGCGAACGTCGCCCTGGCGTTCACCGCGGCCTGACGGCCCTGTCCGAGGGCGCTGCCTGACGGGGCGCGACGGCGGCGCTCGCTAGCCGGCCGCCGGGGGCTGGTAGGCCAGGGTGCCCGTCAGGGCCTGGAGGTGCGGCGGGACCGGGTGGCCCGGCGGCAGGGCCGGGTCGGGGACCGGGGCCTGCCAGCGGGACTCCAGCGGCACCTCCCCCGCCCACAGCCCCAGTTCCGCGTCCGGGCTGCCGGAGTCGTCGGGCGGCCCGGTGCGGATCTTCACCGACGCCTCGTCCAGGGACATCGCCAGCAGCCGGGTCGCGGCCAGCTCCTTGCGGATGGGCTGCCTGGCGTAGTCCCACTGGCCGGGCGCGACATGCTCGGAGACACAGCGCAGGCCGGCCAGCAGCTCGTCGCGGCCGGTCACGATCCTGGGCACCGCGTAGATCATCGCGCTGCGGTAGTTCACCGCGTGCTCGAACACCGAGCGGGCCAGCACCAGGCCGTCCACCAGCGTCACGGTCACGCAGGCCGGCGCCGCCGCCGACAGGCTCTGGCTGGCGACCGAGCCGTGCAGGTACAGCTGCCGGTCGTCGAACCCGTAGATGGTAGGGATCACCATCACCCCGCCCTCCGGCGCCGGCAGCCCCAGGTGGGCGATGAACCCGGCGGCGAGCACCGCGAGCAGCTCGGCCCGGTCGGACCGGCCCTGCTCGCGGAGCCGGCGGTGCCGGGTCCGCTCGGTCACCGACAGGTCCGGCGCGCCGGGATCGGGCGCGCCGGACTCGGGCACAGCTTCGGTATCTGACACGTATCACGCCCTGAGCCACGGAACGAGTTGCCCACATCGTACGACACGACTGATTCCGCGCCAGACTCCGGTCATCCGAGATGTTCCCGTAGCGGGGCCGGTCGGCTCGGGGGTCCCGGCCGGCCCTGGCCGGTGCCCGCTTACGCGTAGGCAGCGAGCCGCTTGCGCAGCTTCCCGCGGCCCCGGTGCAGCCGGGACATGACGGTGCCGATCGGGATCTGCAGCATCTCCGCCACGTCGCGGTAGGGGTAGCCCTCCACGTCCGCCAGGTAGATGGCGGCCCTGAAGCCCTCGGGGAGCTCCATCAGCGCCTGCATCACCTCGGAGTCGGCGACCTTGTCCAGCGCCTCGGCCTCGGCCGACCGCGCCGACTGGCCAGGACCGTCGCGGGCGTCGAGGATCTGCTCGAACTCCGCCCGCAGCGTCTGGGCCGGCTCCCGGCTGCGCTTGCGGCAGCTGTTGATGAAGGTGTTGGTGAGAATCCGGTACAGCCAGGCCCGGACGTTGGTGCCCGGCGTGAAGTTGCGCAGCCCGGCGTAGGCGCGCGTCATCGTCTCCTGCACCAGGTCCTCGGCGTCGCTGGGGTTGCGCGTCATCCGCAGCGCCGCCGGGTAGAGCTGGCTCCGGCAGGACGCGACCTCACGCTCGAAATATTCGTTATGGTCGATTTGCTCGATTTGCTCGGTATGATGGGCATGGTCCGTCTGGTCCACGACATCCTGGAGCAGTGTCATAACCCGACTTCCCTCCGCTGTCATGACCCGAGTGGGGTCACCGGTCGCGTCCGGAGTGTGCAAACGATTGCAGCCGGCATGGCCGCAACAGCATGGGGTGGTTACACCCGAACCCGGACTGGGTCCGCGCGCGCAGGATCAGGGCTAGCGCACCTTATTGGCCTGCAGCCCCGCCGCCTGGGGAAACCGCCGGGCCGGCATGTCAAGGAGGTCGCCGGCCGGTGTTCCGGTCTTCTGCAGTCCTGTTCGCAGACTAGCCGCCTTCGGCCGTGCCGCCCAGGTACCGGGCGGCCAGTGTCTGCTCATGTGTAGACACCAGGTAAATGCGGTGCCAACTCGATGTATTTAAACAGCGACTCAGGGTCGTGTCAAGCGCTCCTATCTGCACAAACTACGCTCCGTATGCACCATGAGCGACCCAGGACGCAGGCAGGAAGCAACCCCGCGGACACCCGCCGTGACGGCCGTGCGAGCCCGCGATCGCCCGCGCCGCACCGGTCCTGGCCCGCCGCCGGCGGCCTCCCCGGTTCCCCGGCCGCGGCGGCTGACCACCGCCCCGGGGAACGGTCAGAAGGTCGGGAAAAGACCTCACCAGGCGTAGGCCTCGGGCGCGGGACCGCCCGGACCAGGAAAAATGGCGTCAAGCCTGGCCAGCGCCACCTCGTCGAGCCGCACCTGGAGCGCGCCGAGCGCGCTGGTGAGCTGCCCGGCCGTGCGCGGCCCCACGATCGGCGCGGTGACCGCGGGCTGGGCCAGCAGCCAGGCCAGCGCCACCTGGCCGGGCTCGGCGCCCAGCCCGGCGCAGAAGTCCTCGTACCGCCGGACCTGCTCGCGCAGCGCCGACAGCGCCTCGGCGGCACGCCCGCCCGAGCGCCGCCCGCCGCCGTCCTGGTCCTCGCGGCGCAGCATGCCGCCGAGCAGCCCGCCGTGCAGCGGGCTCCAGGGCAGCACGCCCAGCCCGTAGGCCTGCGCGGCGGGCAGCACCTCCAGCTCCACCGTCCGGGCCGCCAGGTTGTACAGGGACTGCTCGCTGACCAGCCCGAACGCCCCGAACGCGCGGGCCGCCTCCTGCGCGGCCGCCAGGTGCCAGCCCGCGAAGTTGGACGAGCCGACGTAGATGATCTTGCCCTGGGCGCGCAGGACGCTCATCGCCTCCCAGATCTCCTGCCAGGGCGTATTCCGGTCGACGTGGTGCATCTGGTACAGGTCGATGTGGTCGGTGCCCAGGCGGCGCAGCGAGGCGTCGCACGCCTGCCGGATGTTCACCGCCGACAGGAACCGGTCGTTCGGCCAGTCCCCCTTGCCGCCGTAGAGCTTGGTCGCCAGCACGACCTTGTCCCGCCGGCCGGGCGCCTTACCGAACCAGTCACCCAGCACCTGCTCGGTGACGCCCTCCGCGCGCGGCTGCCCGTAGGTATTGGAGGTGTCCCAGAAGTTGATCCCCGCGTCCAGCGCCATGTCCATGATCGAGTGCGCGTCCGCGGGCGCCGTCGCGGCGCAGAAGTTCATCGTCCCGAGGCAGATCCTGCTGACCGAGACTCCGCTGCGGCCCAGCTGCGTGTAATCCATGAGCCAAACCTACGGGCCCGCGCGCCAGGGCCGCAGCGGAGGGAACTAGCTCCTGCTGCCCCGGTACACCGCGGCGGCGAACCCGCTGCCCTGCGGGATGCTGCTTGTCCCCCAGACCGCGCTGGTGCCGGGGATCCGGGCCAGCCCATACACGTAGGCAGCCGACTGGGAACCGAGCCGCTTGCGCGTCCAGGCGCCCGCAGCCGACCGGTACAGCAGGTAGCTGGACGCAGAGTGGGCGGTCAGCCAGAGCCCCCCGCCCCCGGACGGGAGGACGATGTCTGGCTCCAGGCCGCCCGGCACGCTGAGCCGGCGCCAGGACCGTCCGTTCCAGTGCAGCAGCACACCGCGCGGATGCGTAGTGCCGGCCTCACCGGTCACCCAGACACTGGAGCGGGACACCGCGGCGATATCGGTGAAGTCCCCGTTCCGCAGCGCCGGGGCCGTCACCCGCACCCAGCGGTGCCCGTCGTAGCGGACGAGGATGTTGTGAGGCACTTTGGTGGTGCCGCCGATCGCCCAGATGTCGCGGGCCGACACCACGCTGCCGCCTTCGAGGTACGCGGCGTTCCCGGTGAACCGCTTCCAGGTATGGCCGTTGTAGTGCCAGGTGCCAAGACCCCGGGTGTAACCGGGACCGCCGAACACCCATACATCTGCCGGGCTGATCACGCTGATCCCGGTGATCTCGGCGCCGCTGCCTGGCCAGTGATGGACGACCGACCACGCGCGGCCGTTCCAGCGCAGGATGTCCTGGTTGAGGAAGCCGGCCGCCCAGATGTCGTCACGGGAAACCGCGCTCACCGCTCCGATCTGGCCGGCTGGGCCGCTGCCGAGGGCCACGGTCCGCCAGCGGTGCCCGTTCCAGCGCGCCGCCACGGCGGTGGCGTGACTGGGGTCGCCCGCCTCACCGAACACCCACGCGTCGTTCCTGGCCGGCGCGAGGACGGCGTCGAACTCGCTATACGGGCTGCCCGCCGTGCCGTACTGGTGGTGGAAGGCGAGCTTCCAGCGCAGCGCGGTGGCAGGACTCGCCGCGCCGGGGGCCGCCTGCGCGGCGGCGGTCCCGAGGGCGGCCGTTCCGATCACGGTCGCGATGCTGGCCGCCACGGCGGCTGCCCGGATTAACCGGCTCATGGTCAGTCCTCCACGTGAGGTCCGCCGTGGCCGGCCTGGACGGCTGGGGCAGGCTAGCACCGCCGGGGTGCCCCGGCACATCCGGATTTGACGCCGATTCCTGGCGGCACCGGGCGCCGTTAAGCTGACGTTCGTGGAAGGCACCGGTTCTGAGAGCCTGAACGAGCGCGATACGCCAGGCGCCGCCATTGAGGCGCTGTTCGGCGTGGCTGGCAAGACCGCCGTGGTGACTGGCGGGTCGCGCGGCATCGGGGAGATGATCGCCGAGGGGCTGGTGCGGGCCGGCTGCCGGGTGTACATCACCGCGCGCAAGGCGGCGGCCTGCGACGAGACAGCCGCGCGGCTGTCGGCCTTCGGCGAGTGCGTGTCGGCCCCGGCCGACCTGTCCACCGCCGAGGGCCTCGCCGGGTTCGCCGGCCTGCTCGCCGATCGCGAGGAACGGCTGCACATCCTGGTCAACAACGCCGGGGCGACCTGGGGCGCGCCACTGGAGGAGTACCCGGCCGAGGCGTTCGACAAGGTGTGGAGCATCAACGTCAGGGCGCCGTTCGAGCTGACCGTCCGGCTGCTGCCGCTGCTCCGGGCGGCGGCCAGCGCGGGCGACCCGGCGCGGGTCATCAACATCGGCTCGATAGACGGGCTGAGCACCGCGCCGCTCCAGCACTACGCCTACTCCAGCAGCAAGGCGGGCGTGCACATGCTGACCAGGCACCTGGCCAGGGAGCTGGCGGCGCAGTCGGTCA
This sequence comes from uncultured Actinomycetota bacterium, assembly GCA_963725175.1. GTDB lineage: Bacteria > Actinomycetota > Actinomycetes > Streptosporangiales > Streptosporangiaceae > DASUBV01. The sequence goes on along the minus strand of CAVRXH010000006.1, from coordinate 6,597,582 downwards.
CGGTCAACGCGCTGGCCCCCGGGCCGTTCGAAAGCAAGATGATGGCCAGGTGGCTGAACGACCCTGAGCTGCGGGCGGGCATCGAGGCGGCCGTGCCGCTTGGCCGCATCGGCCACCCCGATGACGTCGCGGGCGCGGTGATCTACCTGGCGTCGCGGGCCGGGCGGTACCTGACCGGCGTGGTGATCCCGGTGGACGGCGGCATCACCAACGTGGGCCGCTGAGCGGGGCCGCAGCATGACCGGCGCGGGGGCGGGCGGAGCGGGCGACGCGGTAGCGGGCGGGGAGTTCACCGGCGAGCTGTGGAGCGGCATCACCGGGATCTACCGGCAGATCCTGGCGCACCCGTTCCTCACCGGGCTGGCCGACGGCAGCCTGCCAGCGGATGCGTTCGCGTTCTATGTCGTTCAGGACGCCCTCTACCTGCGGCGGTACGCACAGGCGCTGGCGGCGGTGGCCAGCCAGGCCCCTGACGAGGCGGCGACCGCGATGTTCGCCCGGCACGCCGCCGACGTGGTCCTGGTGGAGCGGGAGCTGCACGACAGCCTGCTGCCGGAGCTGGGCATCGGCCCGGCCGTGCTGGCGGACGCCGAGCCGGCCCCGACGACGCTGGCCTACGCCAGCTACCTGCTGGCCGCCGCCCGCGCCTCTTACGCCGAGGGCGTCGGCGCGGTGCTGCCGTGCTACTGGATCTACTGGGAGGCCGGCCGGGAGCTGGTCCGCCGCGGCTCGCCTGACCCGCGCTACCAGCGCTGGATCGACACCTACGCCGGCGAGGAGTTCGGCGCGCAGGTCCGCCAGGTGCTCGCGGTCGCCGACGAGCTGGGCGGCACGCTGAGCGCGCCGCAACGGAGCCTGGTGCGCCGGCGCTTCCGCGATACCAGCCGGTATGAGTGGATGTTCTGGGACATGGCCTGGCACCAGGAGCGCTGGCCGGTCTGACCGCCGACCGGCGCCGGTCACAGCCAGGCGCGGGGTGCCGGGCCGGGGCGTCAGGCGGGGCGCTGGGCGATGAACAGGTTGCGCGGCTGGCCCGGCCCGGCCGCCGCGGCCGCCAGCGCGGCCAGGCCGGGCGCGGCGGGCGGTGACGGCGGTGCCGCGGTGCCGGCGGCGCAGGCCGCGAAGGCGGCCCCGGCGAGCAGGTCCAGCCACTGCCGGTGGCCGAACGCGCCCAGCCGGTGTGTCTCGCGGATCAGCTGAACCCCGCCGGCAGCGGACCTGAGCCGGAACTCGTACGCCACCTCGATCCACGAGTCACCTGGATCGGGGTCGGACACCTGCTCGTGGAAGCTGGCCTGCCGCCCTGACCCGTCGCTGCCGCCGCCGGTGCCCTGGCCTGGCCGGTATGACTCGGCGGTGTGGTCGGGCACGAACAGGGCGGTGCCGCCAGGCCGGCAGTGCGCGAAGGCGGTCGCGATGACGGCGGCCAGGTCGGCCTCCGTGATCATGTAGTCCACGGCGTCGTGCACCAGCACCACGTCGAACGGCCGGCCAAGCCGGATGCGGCGCATATCGCCCCGCACGTGCTCGCAGCCGGGATTGAGCCGCCTGGACACCGCCAGCATCGCCGGCGACAGGTCGACCAGCGTCATCTCCAGCGCCGCGCGCAGGTGCAGCGCCACGTGGCCGCCGCCGCTGCCCAGGTCCAGCGCGGTTCCCGCGGGCTGGCCGGCCGCGCGCAGCGTCCTGGCCAGGCAGGCGGCCTCGGCCGCGTACTCCTCGGGCGGCGAGATGAGCGGCCACCACGGGGCCAGGTCCTGGTAGAGCCGGTACTCCCCGTCTGCCTGGCCGTCTGCCTGGCCGTCTGGCCGGCTGGCTGCCTGGCCGTCCGGCTCCCCGGCGGGCGGCACTACGGGATCAGCGCGATCTTGCCGGTGACGTGCCCGGCCCGCAGCGCCACGTGCGCTTCGGCGGCCTGCGCCAGCGGGAACGTCTGGCTGACCAGGACGCTGAGCGCGCCCTCGCCGGCCAGCCTGGCCAGCTCCAGCCGGGCTGCGTCGCGGACCTCGGTGCCGGGGTCGGCGCCAGGCGCGCCGCCGAGCACCTTGATGCCCAGCTCGGGCCCGCGGCCGAACGCGGCGATGGTGGCGATGCGGCCCCGGTCGGGGACCAGCGCCAGCGAGGTGTCCACGGCCTCGTCGGTGCCGACGAGGTCCAGCGCCGCGTGCACGCCGCCGGGCGCGGCCGCGCGGACCCGGTCGGCCAGGCCGGGGCCGTAGGCCACCGGTATCGCGCCGAGGGTGCGCAGCAGGTCGTGGTTGACCGGGCTGGCCGTGGCGATCACCTGGGCGCCGCGCAGCACGGCGAGCTGGACGGCCATCAGGCCGACGCCGCCGGACGCGCCGTTGACCAGCACCGTGTCGCCGTCCCCGACGCTGGCCGCGGTCAGCGCGTGCCAGGCGGTGACCCCGGTCAGCAGCAGGCCGGACGCCTGCGGCCAGTCCAGGGTGGCGGGCCTGGGCACCAGCGCCGAGGCGGGCACCACCAGCTCCGCCGCGTAAGCGCCGGGCGCGCGGAACGCGATGACCTCATCGCCCACCGCGACCTGGCCGGCCGGGCCGGCCGCGCCGGGGCCGACGGCCGTGACCACGCCGGCCGCCTCCGAGCCCACCCGCAGCGGCAGCCGGGCCGGGTCGGCGCCGTACTGCCCGCTGTAGGACTTGTAGTCCACCGGGTTGGTCCCGATGGCCCGGACCTGGATCCGGGCCTCGCCGGGACCCGGCGCGGGGACCGGCTGGTCGATGACGGACAGCACCTCGGGCCCGCCGAAGGCGGTGGCGACGACGGTAAGCGGCATGGCGGTCCCAACGAGCGGGCGCCCCCCGGCATTCCGGAGGGCGCCACGCTGAGCGAAGTAAGTTACTGGATCAGGCAGCAGGCCCGCTGCCCAGGACCACGCTAGCCGACTGCTGCTGCCCGGACTGGCTGACCCAGGTGACGGTCACCCGCTGGCCGGGATGCAGGGTGGTCATCTCGTTCCGCAGATCGGTAGCCGAGGTGACGGTCTTGCCCGCGACCCCGGTGATGGTGTCCCCGGCGGTGATCCCGGCCCTGGCCGCCGCGGTCCCGGCCACGATGCCGGCCACCTGCGCGCCGCTGGCCGTGCCGCCGGGCAAGCCGCTCTGGCTGGAGACCCCGATGCCGAGGAACGCCGTCGCGCCGATATGCACGGTCGCGCTCGCGGTGCCCGACTCGATCTGGCCGGCGACGTTCATCGCGCGGCTGATCGGGATCGCGAACGCCTGCACGCCGTCGGCCGAGGTCTGCGACTGCGCGCTGCCGGCCGCGGTGTTGATGCCGATGACCTGCCCGGCGGTGTTCAGCAGCGGGCCGCCGGAGTCGCCCGGCTGGATGTCGGCGTCGGTGCGGATCATGTCGGTCAGCCGCTCCGAGCTGCCAGAGCCCTGGTCAACGGCGGTGATCGCCGCGTTGAGCCCGGTCACCTGGCCGGTGGCGACCGACGGGTCGCCGCCGCGGCCGCCGGCGTTGCCGATCGCCACGACCTTCTGGCCGACGCTGACGCCGCCTGACTTGCCGATCGACGCGGTGGCCAGGCCCGAGGCGCCGGACAGCTTCAGCACGGCGACGTCGCGAGTGACGTCGTAGCCGGTCACGGTCGCGGTGTAGGTCTCGCCGTTGCCGACGTCGGTGACGTGGATCGAGGTCGCGCCGTCGATCACGTGGTTGTTGGTCAGCACCTCGCCCGAGGAGGTCAGCACGATCCCGGTGCCGGCCGACTCGGCGCCCTCGCCGCCGAGGGCGGCCACGATGTCCACCACCGCCGGGTCGGTCTTGGACACGATCGCCGAGGTGCTGAGCACCGGCTGCCCGCCGAGCGCCGCGGCCAGTCCCCCGCCCGGCAGCCCCACCGACCAGGCGGTGACCCCGGCGCCGCCCGCGAACGCGATGACGGCGGCGGCTATCGCGCCGATCATCCGGCGGCGCGGTGCCCGGCCCCGGCCGCCGCCGGGGTTACCGGGGTAGCCCCCGCCTGGGTAACCGCCGCCCGGGTAGCCGGGGCCGGCGTAGCCCCCGCCCGGCTGGCCAGGAGCGGGATACCCGGCGCCCTGGTAGCTTTCGCCCGGCCAGCTAGCAGCGGGCTGGCCGCTGCCCTGGTAGCTTCCGTGACCGGTGCTCATGACTGACATCCCTTCGCCGAGTGCGGTCTTTGCGCTCACCTTGATGCTCGGCGATGAAGCTGGACGGAACCTGCGGCCTGGACCTGATAGTTCCCTGAAAGCCGGCTGAACCTGAAAGCTCGCTGAACGCGCGGCGGGCGGACCGTGCGAGCCGCCCGCGGGGCGGGAGGTGCCCGTGCTCAGCCAGTGGCGTTCAGCCAGCGGACCGGGGCGCCCGCGCCGGCGTGCCGGAACGGCTCAAGCTCGTCGTCCCACGGCTGGCCGAGCAGCAGGGTCAGCTCGGCCTCCAGCGATCCGCCGATCGCCGGATGGCGGCCCTCGTGCAGGTCCCGCAGGCTGCCGAGCTCCTCGTCGTCGCCGAGATCGTCGTGCCCCGAGCCGTCCCGCGACGACGCGGCCAGGGACATGGCAGCGCGCAGCCGCCCCTCCGGGATCATGATGTCCCCGTTGGCCGCGACGACGGCGGTAAACGTGCCCAGGGCAGGGGTGTAGCTGTAGCGGACCGCGTCACAGCCGGGGCTGGCGTCCTCGGTGACCTCGAAGCGCAGCCGGTTCCAGCCGGCCAGCGCCGAGGTGATCGCGCCGGAGGCGCCCGCCCGGCCCTGCCAGTCGAGCTCAGCGCGGACGGCGCCGGGCGCCGCGGGCTGATCGACCCACGCCAGGCTGACAGGCACGCCAAGGACCCCCGCCACTGCCCACTCGATATGCGGGCACAGTGCCGGGGGGGCACAGTGAACCTGCAGCACTCCACGTGCAGACACGCTCGACCTCCCTGTAGCCGACCAGGTACGTCTTCCCCAACGCACTCGCCAGGTACAGGAACGGGCGCCGCCTGCGAAATCACCGATGCTGCGCTTCGCTCGTCATTGTGCCCTACTGCCAGCACGGGCACCAGTGCTCACGCGAACCTCCGGCGGGTCGCTCCATCCTGGGCGGCCATTCCGGACACCGGTTGAAATGGCGGCGTCACATGATGTGATAGGGGGGTGATTCGGGCAGCAGGCGCGGCAGATTCCCGGTTAGCCGCCGCATCAGGACCCGTCGCATCAGGACCCGTCGCATCCGGCCCCGTCCCATCCGGCCCCGCCGCGTCCGCGCCGCCCGGCCACGGCGCGGCGCTGGTGTTCGCGGCCGAGATGTACGGGCTCCAGCTCGACCAGCTCGCGGCCCTGCTCGCGGTGGCCGACCGCCGGGCCAGCACGATCGCGGCCCGCTGGGTGCGCGACGGGCTGGCCGAGACGGGCAGGCTCGGTCCCGGCGCCCGGTGGGTCTGGCTGACCAAGGCCGGCCTGGCGACCTGCGGCCTGCCCTACGCCCCGGCCGCCCCCGCGCTGTCCCGGCTGGCGCACATCCGCGCGGTCACCGCCGTCCGGCTGGCCCTGGAGGCCGCGCCCGGTTACCTGGCGAACGGCGCCTGGTGGCGCGGCGAGCGGCGGATCCGGGCCCGGCTGGGCGGACGGCTCGGCGGCCGGGATCACCTGCCCGATGGCGAGGTGCACTGGCCGGAATTCCCGGCCGGGACGGCGACTGGGCTCGCCTGGGCGGGCGAGTGCTGGGCGATCGAGGTCGAGCTGACCCCTAAGACCGTGGCCAGGACCGCCGCGATCATGCACGAGCTGCTCACCAGGACCGGGGACTATGGCGTCCCGGCCGGCGAGGCGGCGGTGCCCGGCGAGCCGGCCCGCCATCACCGGGTGCTCTACCTGTGCTCCCCGGCCGCCGCGCGCACCGTGGCCCGCGCCCGCGCCGGGCTGGACACGGCGAGCGCCGCGCGGGTCGAGATCCGCGCCGTGCCGCCCGCGGCCCTGCTCCCGAGGCCGGGCGCGCCGCGCGCGGCGGCCCGGGCATGACCCGCCGCGCGGGCCTGGACGGCGCCCGGCCAGGTCTCAGGCGGGCCGCCGCCCGGCTGGCGGCCCGGACGCTGGCGCGGCTCGCGCTGGCCGCCGTGCTGGTGGTCGCGGCGCCGGTCACGCTCACCGCCGCGGTCAGCTACTGGGTGGCCTGGCTGGGCGGCTGGCCGCCGGCCCGGCTGTACCGGGCGGCGCTGTGGCTGCTGCCGGTGCCGGCGATCTGGCTGGCCGCGACGGGCATCGCCCGGCACGCCTGGCGGCCGGTGCTCGCCGCCCCGTACCTGGCCTGGGTCGCGGCCTGGCACCTGACGGCGGCCGGCGACTACCCGCGCGCCGCGATCGCCGTCGCGCCGCTGGCCATCCCGGCCGGGATCGCGGCGGGCGGCGCTGCCTGGGCCTACCGCATCGCGGCGATGGCGACGGCGGCGGGCGGTGCGTCGCCCGCCTCTGGCGTCGCGTTCGACCGGCGGCAGTGGCGCCATCAGGCGAGAGCCGCCAGGGCGAGGATCTCCGCGCCGGGCGCCGTGCCGCTGACCACGGCGGCCGGCGACGTGGTGACCGGCGCGGTGATCCGCACCGCCGGGCGGCGGCCGGCGGGCGACCTGGACGACGGCCTGGCCCGGCTGCCCTACCAGCGGCTGCGCTCGCACCAGGTGGTGATCGGCGGCACCGGGACCGGCAAGACAACGCTGCTGCTGCGGCTGTGGGCCGCGTTCATGGCCACCGCGCTGCGCCGGCACGCGGCCGGGCTTGGCCGCCCGCCGCTGCTGGTGGTGCTGGACTGCAAGGGCGGCAGGGACGCCAGGCGGATCGCCGAGCGGTTCCGCCGGGTGCAGCGTGACGCGGGCGCGGCCGCCGTCGCCATCTGGCCGGATGAGGCGAGCCTGTCGCTGTGGGACCTGCCGCCTGGCCAGCTCATCACCACCCTGGTGGACCTGGTGGAGCACGGCACCGGCGGCGCCGCGTACTACGCCGACATCCTCGACGCCGTGGTCGCGCTGGCGGTCGGCGCCCCGTGCGGCCCGCCGGCCTCCAGCGAGGACTTCCTGGCCCGGCTTGACGCGGGCTGGCTGGCCCGCGCGCATCAGGCCGGCGACGCCGCCAGCCTGGCGCTGATCGGCTCGGCGCGGCGCCAGGTCACCGATGTCGCGCTGCGCTACCGGACGCTGTTCCGGCGGCTGGGGCCCGGCCTGGATGGCCCTGGCGGCTTCGCCGCCGCCGATGCCTGGTACGTCATCCTGGAGGGCACCACCGAGGCGGCCGTCGCCGAGGCGCAGGCCCGCGCCGTGACCGACCTGCTGGCCAGCTACGTCACCAGCGGCCCCGGCGACCGTGAGGTGCTGCTGGCGGTGGATGAGTTCAGCGCGGTGGCCCGCCGCCTGCCGGTCGCCGGGCTGTACGAGCGGGCCAGGTCGCTCGGGCTGGCCGTGCAGGTCTCCGCGCAGTCCTGGCACGGGCTGGCCCCGGAGGAGGACGACAGGTACCGGATCGTGTCGGCCGCCGAGGGCGGTGTGTGGCTGCTGCGCACCCCGCATCCCGAGCCGGTGACCGCGCTGGCCGGCCAGGCCCCGGCCCTGGACACCAGCCGCGAGCTGACCGGGTACCCGCGCTGGAGCCGTTCTGGCAGCGCCCGGCTGCGCGATCAGCCGGTCGCGGACCCGGCGCTGATCCGCGGCCTTGACGTCGGCCAGGCGGCCTACCTGTACCGGGGCGGTGTCACCTACATCCAGGTCAGCCGGCTCGCGGTGGACGCGCCCGCGCTGCGCGGCCAGCAGGCGGCGCGGCCAGGGCCGACGGCGGCAGCGCTAGCGGGACTGACGGCGGGGCCGGCGGGACTGACGGCGGGGCGGCCAGACGGCCGCGGGTCGCTGGCCGACGTGACACCGCTGCTGGACGCCGCTTTCGGCCCCGAGCCTGCGGTCTGCCGCGACCCGGCGGTCACCGGCGGTTCCCGGCGGCAGGCGGCCCGGCCGTGACCCGCTCGCGGCTCCCGTGGCGAGGGCCCCGCGGACGGACTGGCCCGGCCGACCCGTTCGCCGTGCTCGGGCTCGCGGCCGGGACCACGCTCACCGACGACGACGTGCGTGCCGCCTGGCGGCGCGCCGCCGCCGCGACCCATCCCGACCGGCCAGACGGCGGCGACCCGGCCGCGTTCGCCGACGCGGCCGCCGCCTACACCGTGCTGCGGACCCCGTTCGGCCGCACCGAGGCGCTGGCAGACCTCCGCGCGCGCCCCCGGGCCGGTCGCTCCGGCGGCATCGCCTGGACCCGCCTGACCATCCGCCGCCCCGGCCGGCTCGCCGTCCGGGTGCTGGCGGGCGCCGGGTTCTGCGCCGCGGTCTTCGCCATCGGCGGCTGGCAGCCCGCGCCCATCGCGCTGAGCTGCGGCGCGATCATTACCGCCCTGCGGGGCGCCTGGCGCTAGCCGGTTCCGCTGCCCGGCTCGGCGGACCCGGTCGCCGCGCCAGGCGCCGTGCCGCCGGGGTCAGCCGGGACGTCGCTCATCCCGTAGGGCAGCCGCGACGCGGGTGGCGGATCCGCCAGGTCCGCGCGCAGCCTGGCCCTCGTCTGCTGGGCCTCCCGGCGCTGCCGCGCCTTTTTCGGCTGCTCGGCGACCCAGAAGATCACGCCGATCACGCCGAGGGCGATGGCCAGCCAGAAGGGCACGGGAATCAGCATCGGGCTTCCTCTTCCTGGGTTGTCAGCTCGTCCCTGGCGATCTGCTCGGTCCACCAGGCGTCCTGCCAGTCATGCTGGCCGCCGAACACGATCGCGTCGGGCGACGCGGCCAGCACGGCCTGCGCCCACAGGTGCCGGAGCAGCGCGAGCTGGGGCGCGCCAGCCAGCCCGAGCTTGCTGATCCGGAACTTCGAGACCTGCAGGATCGCGGAGTCGAAGTCGTCGGGGATCGCCGGGCCGCACAGCCCGTCCTTCAGCCGGGTCATGCCCAGCTCCCACATCCGGATCGCGGCCAGGTGCTCCGCCTTCCGGCCTGGCGGCTTGTCGATCAGCAGGGCGCGCACCGAGAACGGGGCGGCGTCCTGCCCGGTGACGGTGAGGAGCATCCGCTCCCGGACCTCCGTGATCCGCCTGAGGGTGCCCGGCCGCTTGACCCGGTAGGCGTGCATGGCGTGCGGGACGCAGTCCGCCATGGCGATCAGCGCGTTGCCGAATCCGCACCACTCGGTGCCGGGCGGCACGGCCGCGATGACCGGCGCGAAGACGGAGCCAGGCGCTGCCCAGCGGTTCATGGTCACGGCCGCCACTCCTCCGGTCCCTCGTAGCGCACCGATTCATCCGCCGACCCGATCAGGAACGCCGCCCGGCTGATGAACTTGCGCAGCGCCCGCGCGGCGAGGCGCCGGCCGGGGCCGCCGGGTGATCCCACGTCGGCCCGGCCGGCCAGTGCGCCGGGGCCGGGGGTGAGGGTCACGTGGTCCGCCTGGTCGTGCCGGGGCAGGCCGAGCCCCCAGCGCAGCCCGGACGCCGAGTCGTCGATCCCCCGGTAGCCCAGCAGCGTCAGGCGCTTCCTGATGGTGTCTTCATCCAGCGCCGTCACCAGGGAGAATGACAGGCTGAACGGCTCGGGCGAGGCAGCGGGGAACGGCAGTGCCGCCTTGAGCGAGGAGGCGCTGATCTCTTCTTCGCCGGCGCGGTCTGCCTGCTCGCCCAGCGCGAGGGCGCGCAGCAGTTCCTGGCGGAGCGCGTCGTGCTGCGCGCCGTGGACGAGGGTGCCGTCGTTGGTCAGCCACCTGAGCGTGGCCACTGTGGCGGTCTTTGTCACGGTCAGCCGGATCGCCCAGTCGGCGGCGATGCCCTCGCGGCCGTTGTCGACGCCAAGCACGAAGTCCCAGGTGCGGAAGTCGCTGGTCTCGACCCAGAGGTGGCTGGCGTAGGTCGGGGCGACGAGGGTCGTCAGCACGTGCTGGCGGCCCCGGAGGCTGTTCGACCGCGCGCCCGTCAGATCAAGCGCGAAGACGGCCGACCGGATCAGCGCGCCGGCCGGTATGCCGCCGTTCGTCAGCCAGGGCGTCCCGGCCAGCGCGCCATTCACCGGACCGGACGCTGGCTGGACGCGCTTCTTGGTGGCCGCTTTCGCTAGGAGTCCCATCGCTGCCCCCGGCGGTCGAGCGCGCTCAGTGGGTCTGCCGGATCGTCCAGCCCAGGGTCTGGCTTGGGTCTCACGGATAACCCCCTGCGGTCGCCGAAAGCGGCGGCCCAGCGATGCCGGGCCGCGGTCACGGCGCCAGCCTGCCAGCGAGTTCTGCCGAATTCCTTCCGGTCCGCGGCACCTTACGGCGGGCCGGCCCGGCCCGATCGGATCGCATAATCATGCGTCTTGATGCATAATATTTCAGGTGTCGAAGATACTGACCTCCCTCCCCGTCGGCGAGCGCGTCGGCGTCGCCTTCTCCGGTGGCCTGGACACCTCCGTCGCCGTCGGCTGGATGCGCGACAAGGGCGCCGAGCCATGCACCTACACCGCCAACCTCGGGCAGTACGACGAGCCCGACATCGCCGCGGTCCCCGGCCGGGCGAAGTCCTACGGAGCGCAGATCGCCCGGCTGGTCGACTGCCGGGCGGCCCTGGTCGAGGAAGGCCTGGCCGCGCTGGCCTGCGGCGCGTTCCACATCCGGTCCGGGGGCCGCACCTACTTCAACACCACCCCGCTCGGCCGCGCGGTCTCCGGCACCCTGCTGGTCCGGGCGATGCTCGAAGACGACGTCCAGATCTGGGGCGACGGCTCGACGTTCAAGGGCAACGACATCGAGCGGTTCTACCGGTACGGCCTGCTGGCCAACCCGAGCCTGCGGATCTACAAGCCGTGGCTCGACCCGGCGTTCGTCAGCGAGCTGGGCGGCCGCCGGGAGATGAGCGACTGGCTGCTCGAACACGACCTGCCCTACCGCGACAGCGCCGAGAAGGCCTACTCCACCGACGCCAACATCTGGGGCGCCACCCACGAGGCCAAGACGCTGGAGCACCTCAGCAACGGGATCGAGACGGTCGAGCCGATCATGACCGTGCGGTTCTGGGACCCGGCCGTGCCCGTCGAGCCCGAGGACGTGACCATCCGCTTCGAGCGGGGCCGCCCCGTGACGATCAACGGCGCGCGGTTCAGCTCGCCGGTCGGCCTGGTCACCGAGGCCAACGCGATCGGCGGCCGGCACGGCCTGGGCATGTCCGACCAGATCGAGAACCGGATCATCGAGGCCAAGAGCCGCGGCATCTACGAGGCGCCCGGCATGGGCCTGCTGCACGCGGCCTACGAGCGGCTGGTCAACGCGATCCACAACGAGGACACCATCGCGGCATACCACGCCGAGGGCCGCCGCCTTGGCCGGCTGATGTACGAGGGACGCTGGCTGGACCCGCAGTCGCTGATGCTGCGCGAGTCCCTGCAGCGGTGGGTCGGCGGCACCGTCACCGGCGAGGTCACGCTGCGGCTGCGCCGGGGTGAGGACTACTCGATCCTGGACACCAGCGGTCCCGCGCTCAGCTACCACCCCGACAAGCTGTCCATGGAACGGACCGATGACTCCGCGTTCGGGCCGCTGGACCGGATCGGCCAGCTCACCTTGCGCAACCTCGACATCGCCGACTCGCGGTCCAAGCTGGAGCAGTACGCCGGCCTGGGGATGATCGGCCCGGCGCACGCCCAGCTCATCGGGACGGACGGCAAGTCGGAGCTGGTCGGCGAGATGCTGCCGGGCGGCGCTTCGGCTATCGCCTCGCGCGGCGAGGCGGACCTGGCCGAGGAGCCGCTGGACCGTGCCGCGATAGAATCCGGGACCGACTGACCGCCCGGCACCACCGTTATCCGGGGTGCCCGCCGCTGATCAGCGCCGCCAGCGCGGCCTGGCCGGGCTTCCTCGCGGTGATCACCCTGGTGCCGGGCCGGCGTTCGCCGCGGGTGCTGGTGCCGCCGCCGTGCAGCAGCACCACGGGCGGCCCGTCCTCCGGCCCGCAGGCCAGCACCCTGGTGCTGCCGTACCCCGAGGCCAGGTCCAGTTCCTGAGTGCCCGCCGGCCACCGGCGGACCAGGGCGTCATAGGCAGCGCCGAACTCCGCCTGCCCGCTCGTCACCGTCCCGCGCCGCCCTAGCCGGGCTCGCTGCCGGTCGCGACGGGCCGGCTGGGGTCGGCGGCCCAGCCCGACCAGGACCCGACGTACAGCGCGGCCGGGACGCCGGCCAGGGCCAGCGCGAGCACCTGGTGCGCCGCCGTCACCCCGGAACCGCAGTAGGCACCGACCGGCAGCCCCGCCGCGTCGGTCACGCCCAGCCGGGCGAACCGCTCGCGCAGCGCGGCGGCGTCCTTCAGCAGCCCCTCGCCGTTCACGTTGTCCTTGGTCGGGGCGCTGACCGCGCCGGGAATGTGGCCGCCGACCGGGTCCATCGGCTCGTTCTCGCCGGTGTACCGGTCGCTGGCACGGGAGTCGAGCAGCACCCCGGAGCGGGCCAGCGCGGCCGCCGCGGCGGCGTCCAGTACCGGCATCCCGCCGGGCCGGGCGGCGAAGCTGCCCAGCGGCGGCTCTGGCACCTCGATGGTCACCGGGTGCCCGGCCCGCGTCCAGGCGCGGTAGCCGCCGTTCAGCACCCGGACCCGGCCGTGGCCGAAGTAGCGCAGCGTCCACCAGGCCCGCGCGGCGATGGTGGAGTCACCGTCGTCGTAGACGACCACCGGGCCGGCCAGCGAGACCCCGAGCCGGCGCATGGCCTCCTGGAACCCGGCGGTCTCCGGCAGCGGATGCCGCCCCTCCCCCGGCGGGTCGGAGAAGTCGGTGTCCAGGTCCGCGAACGCGGCGCCGGGGATGTGCCCTTCCCGGTAGCTGTCCAGGCCTGGCGGGCCGCCGATCCGCCACCGCACGTCGAGCACGACCGGAGGATCGTCGCCGGCCAGGCTGGCCGCGAGGTCGGGCACTTCGATCAGCAGGCTCTCCGCGACGCTCATGACGGTGGATAACCCTCCAGATTCTGTGGATAACTTAGATGGCTTCCCCGCGCTGGCTGTGGACAAACGGTCAGTGCGGCCGTTTTCGCCCGCGCTAGACGGGGCCGTAGGCGAGCAGCGGCACGAGCTGGTCCGCGGCGGTCATCGAGCCGTGCATGCCGATCAGCGCCGACTCCTTCGGCTCGGCGGTCCTGGCCACCAGGGCGCCCGCCCCGGCCGCCGCCGCGACCACGTCGCCGATCCGCTCGCGGTTGCCGGGGCTGACCGGGCCGAACCAGCCCTCCGCGATGGCCTCGTCCCTGCTCAGCACCCACGCCGCGCTGCCGAGCAGGGCCCGCCAGGTGTCCAGCACGTCGCCCGCCGCGCCTGGCCTGGCGTACACGTGCCGCGCCCGCGGCTCGCCGCCCAGGACCGCGACGCCGTCCCGCAGCGCCGGGGTCGCGTCGATGTCGATCCGGTCGGCGGGAGCCACGTCGACCATGCCGTGATCGGCCGTGATGTACAGGGCGGTGCCCGGCGGCAGCGCCCCGGCGAGCTGCTCGGCCAGCCGGTCCACGTGGCCGAGCTGGAACCGCCAGGCGTCGGAGGTGCAGCCAAGGGCGTGCCCGGTGCCGTCCAGGCCCGCCTCGTAGACCATGGCGAACGCCCGCGGCTCCGCCGCCAGCGCCGACGCCGCCCGGCCGGCCAGCGCGCCCAGCGTGTCGGCGGTGCGGTAGTGCGCGCCCCGCATGGCCGCCGTGGACAGCCCGGACTCCCTGAAGGCGCCCTGGGCCACCCGCAGCGGCAGCACGCCGGCCGCGGCCGCCCGCTCGAACACCGTCGGGGCGGGCTGCCAGGCCAGCGGGTCGACCCGCTTGTCCCAGCGCAGCCCGTTCAGCAGCCGCCCGGTGCCGGGCACCAGCACCTGGTAGCCGAGCAGCCCGTGCTGGCCCGGCGGCAGGCCCGTGCCCAGCGAGGCCAGGCTGGTCACCGTGGTGGCCGGGAACCCGGCGGTCAGCGGCCGGCCGGAGATCGCCAGCTCGGCCAGGAACGGGGCGGCGGCCGGCTGCTGGCGCAGCAGCTCCCAGCCGAGCCCGTCGATCACCAGCAGGCAGGCCCTGTCGGCCGGGGCCAGGCCCAGCGGGTTGGCCTCATCGGGCACGCCCAGCGAGGCGAGCACCGAGGTAGCTCAGGTCGGCGAGGCTGGCCTCGCCGTAGCGGGGCGTGAGCGGCACCGCCGCCGGCACCGAGGGGATGGCTGGCCCGGCGCTCGTCATGGAGCGCCGGTGGCCGCCGCCAGCGCTTGCGCGAACGCCAGGACCTGGCGGACAGCGGCCTCGCCGTCCGCGGCCTCGCTGACCCTCAGGGTGAGATCGTCGGCAGTCATGGTGCCGGTGTACCCGTGATCGGCCTCGCAATTCTCGTCGCCGCAGTGTGCTGGCTCCAGCTCGATATGCGAAAGCGCGTTCCAGCCGATGGTGAGGACCACCTCACTCGGCATGGTGATGCCGGGCCGGTAGGAGGCCGGGTCGTGGATCGCCCTGGTGACCGCGACCGAGGAGATGAACGAGAAGCGGACCGCCTCGGTGCTGGTCTCCGCCTGCGGCCGGGCGTCCGGGTCGGTCTCGTCCGCCGGGTACTCGTCGGTGTGCGAGTAGACCAGCCGCGTCGGGGTCAGCGCCAGCACCGTCATGTGCCGGCGGACCTCCATGCCGGGGTCGAAGTGCGCGTCGTGGTGCACCACGTACGAGACAACGGGCTCGGCCCCCACCGCCGAGGCCACCGCGTCGGCGACCAGGCCGGGGTAGTAGCCGCTGCGCTCGATCGCGGCGATCATGCCGCCCTCGGCCGCTCGGGTATCAGTCATCTATCCATCCTGCACTGTCAGTGGTCATGCGCCCAGGTGCCGGGCTCAGCCGCCGGGCCGCCCCGCCACGGTCATCGGGCCACGGTCTCGGGCCGGGTCATCGGGCCGGGTCATCCGGCCACGGTCATCCGGCCGGGCCCTGCCCCGCGCTGACCCGTTCCGGGCTGACCCTGGTCAGGTCCGCGACGGCCGCCTCGACCGGGTCGGGCAGCTCCGCCGCCCCCGCGCCCGCGGTGGGCCTGGGCTTGCGCGGCTTGCCCGCGCCGGCGCCGCCGCCCCGGCCCCGGTAGATCAGCAGGCCGTTGACCGGGTCGGGCACCGCGTCCAGGGCCGCCCGGACCGCGGGCAGCGCGCGGAAGGTCTCCCAGCGGTCCTCGTCGGTGAAGCACACCTCGAAGACCACGCCCTGCGGGCGCTGCGTCCAGCTCCAGTCCACAGCGCCGTGCGAGATAGCCGCCTCGATGAGCGAGGAACTGTAAGAGTCCTGCCACTGCGAGGCGCGGAACTCGCCGTGAAAAACCTCGACTGACCACCACTCCGCCATGCCTCCACGATAAGCCCGGCCGCGCGGGCCGGCCGCTTTCCGCCAGCAGCGATGCGAGGACTGCGCCCGAAATTAGCGATAAGCCGTGCTTATGTGCCGATCAGCCGATAGCGAAGTACCGCGACCTCCCCGGCCCGGCCGACCTCGGCCAGCGCCAGCCCGGCCGGCCAGCCCCCGCCGGGCGCACCGCCGCCCGGTCCTGTGCCGCCCGGTCCTGGGCCCCCCGGCAGCGTGACCAGCCGGGGCGCGGCCAGGTCGCCGACCAGCACCGGCGCGACCGCGAGCTGGAACTCATCGGCCAGGCCGCCGCTCAGGAACTGGCCGAGCACCGCCGAGCCGCCCTCCACCATCAGCCGCCCGGTCCCCCGCCCGGCCAGGTCGGCCAGCACCAGCTCCAGCGGCAGCATCCCGGCTCCGCTTCCCGGCCCGACCCCGCTCCCCGGCCCGGCCCCGGCGGCCGGCCCGGCAGGCAGGCCGATCACCGTCGCGGCCGCCCCGAGCCGCCGCGCCGTCCGCTCCGCGACCTCCGCCGCCACGTACGCCAGCCGCGCCACCCCGTCATCCCCGGCGAAGAACCGCGCGGCCGGGTCCAGCTCGCCGCTGCCGGACAGCACCACCCGGACCGGGCCTGGCGGCAGCCCGAGCCCGGCCCGCGCCGCGCGCCGCGTGGCCGACCGGACCCGCAGCCGCGGGTCGTCCCGGCGCAGCGTGGTCGCGCCGACCAGGATCGCGTCACAGCCGGCCCGCAGCTCGTCCACCCGGTCCAGGTCGGCGGCGCCGGACAGCACCAGCCGCCGGCCGCTGGCGTCATCCAGGTACCCGTCGGCGGACATCGCCGCCGACAGCAGCACATACGGTCGCCTCGTCACCGCGCCTCCGGCCTCGCTGGCCTGCTTCTCGTGCGTCACGCCTGCCGTGCGCCGCTCGCCGCTGCCGCCGGGCGCGCGCTGCCCTTACCCTGCAAACATGCCCCCGGCAGGCCCGCCCCGCAGTCCCCGGCCCCGTTCCGGCCCCGCCCGTTCCTGGCCCGCCCGGGTCAGTGCCGCCGTCCGCGCGGGCGCGGCGCTGGCCCTGGCCGGCCTGCGGATGGCCGTCACGCTGCTCACCATCATCCCGCTTCCGCAGCCCCGGCCCCGGCTGTCCCCGGTGGAATCGCCCGGCCAGCCCGGCAGGCCGCACCCCCCTGACCGGGCCACCGCCGGCGCGGCGATGTGCTGGGCACCCGTGGTCGGGCTGCTGCTCGGCGCCGGGGCCGCCGGGGTGCTCTGGCTCGCCGGCCGGGCCGGACACACCGGGCCCGTGCTGGCCGCCGCGCTGGCCATCGCGTTCCTCGCCGTGGCGACCGGCGGACTGCACCTGGACGGGCTGGCCGACCTGGCCGACGGGCTGGGCAGCCGCCGCCCTGCCGACGCCGCGCTGGAGATCATGAAGCGGTCCGACACCGGGCCGATGGGCGTGGCGGCGCTCGTGCTGGTCCTGGTGATCCAGGTGGCCGCGCTGGGGGCGGCGGTGACTGCGGGCAGGGGGTTCGTGGCCGTGGCGGCGGCGGCCGTCACCGCCCGGCTGACCATCACGGCCTGCTGCGTCAGGGGCATCAGGCCGGCCCGGCCAGCGGGGCTCGGCGCGCTGGTGGCCGGCTCCGTGCATCCGCTGGCGGCGGCAGCCCTGATCCTGGCGGCGGTGGCGGCAGCCGCCCCGTTCGGGACGATCTTCGTCGTCGCCATCGCGGTGGGCCTGGCCGTGGCGGGGGCGCTGGCCGCGCTCGCGATCCGGGCGCTGGGCGGCATCACCGGCGACGTGCTTGGCGGGATCGCCGAACTGGCCGCGGCGGCGTGCCTGGTCGTCACCGCCCTGCGCTGAGCGGCGGCCGGCGAGAATGGGCCGATGAGCGAGCCCGAGCCGCGGCATGAGCAGCAGGCCGGCCAGCAGCCGGGGCCCGGCTGGCTGCTGCTGATCTACCGGGTGCCGTCCGAGCCGACCCGGCTGCGGGCCGCGGTGTGGCGGCGGATCAAGAGCATGGGCGCGATTTACCTGCAGAACTCGGCGGCGGCGCTGCCGGCCAGCGTGGCGGGCGAGCGGGCGCTGCGCAAGCTACGGAGCGAGATCCTCGACATGTCCGGCACGGCGGTGCTGCTGTCCTGCTCGGTGCTGGCCGGCGAGGCCGGGGTGCGGGCGGCGTTCCAGGCGGCACGGGATGACGAGTACGAGGAGATCACCGACAAGTGCCAGGACTTCCTCGGCCAGGTGGACAAGGAGTACGCGGCGAGCCACTTCACCTACGCCGAGCTGGAAGAGAACGAGGTCGACCTGGTGAAGCTGCGCACCTGGCTAGCCCGGGTGGAGGAGCGCGACGTGTTCGGGGCGAGCGGCCGGGCGGCGACGAGGGCAGCCCTGGCCACCTGCGAGGACAAGCTAGAGGAGTACGCCGCCCGCGTCTACGCCGAAGAAGCCGAAAGCCACTAGCGGGGCCAGCCGCAGACCCAGCCGCGGTTCGCTGCGCTGCCCGCCTCTTGCTGTTATCACGAGTTAGCGACAGTGAACCCGCTTCTGCTGTCGCTCTAGCGACAGTGACAGCGGGTTCACTGTCGCTGGGATCTCCGGCGGGCGGGGGCGAGCGGGGAGTGGGCCCGCGCAGGCCGGGGCTGAGTGCCTGCTTCTTGCTGTTATCGCACGGCGAGGGCTGGTACGGCGGGGCTCGCACGGCGGGACTGGCACGACCGGGACTGGTACGGCCGGGTCGGCACGGCGGGGCTCGTCTAGTAGCGGCGGGTGGCGCGGCGGATGCTGAGGGCGAGCGCGGCGGCGACGATGAGCGGGAGCAGCCACCAGGCGGCGGTTCCGGCGCGGTGCAGCAGCCAGGTCACCGCGAGCCCGGCCAGCACGGCGACGGCGAGCAGCCAGTCGTCGCCGATCAGGAAGTCGTACCAGAACGCGCCAAAGGCGCGCAGTCGGGCAGCCGCCGCGCCGCCCTGACCCACCGCTCTCTCCGGGCTCGCCGGGTCCGTCTCGCTGCCGGTGCCCGTCATCCGCCCCGGGCCGCCGGGCTTGCCCGGCCCGGCGGCGCCGCTGGTGGCGGTCATCTGCCACCGCTTCCCGGCCCGGCCGCCCCAGCGGCCTGCGCTCCGGCGGCGCGGCGCGGGCCCGCCGAACGGCGGGTCACGGCGGTCAGGACGAGGGCGAGCAGGGCGGTCGCCGGGATGAGGGCAAGCAGCGCGGCGTCGCCGCCCGGCCAGCTCGCGCCGGCGCCCTCGGCGCCCCACAGCAGGCCGAACGAGGTCAGCATGACGCCGACGATGAACTTGAGCGTGTTCTCGGGGACCCTGGCCAGCGGCGCCCGGACGGCCGCGCCCGCGGCGGCGACCAGGAGCACCGCGGCCAGCGCCGCCACGGCGGCCAGGCCGATCTGGTGCTGGCTGCCGCCGAAGGTGAGCACGATGAAGACGACCTCCAGGCCCTCAAGCAGCACGCCCTTGAACGACAGCGTGAAGGCATAGCCGTCGGGGCTCAGCCAGGCCCGCCGCGCGCCGGCGCCGGCCGCGCTGGCCTGCGCGAGGTGCGCTGCGTACAGCCGGTCCTCGTCGTGCAGGGCCTTGACGCCCGCCGCGCGCAGCACGGCCTTGCGCAGCCACTGCAGCCCGAAGATCAGCAGCAGCGCGCCCACCACCAGCCGCAGGGCGTGCAGCGGCAGGTCGGACACGGCCGGGCCGAGCACGGCCGTCAGCACCGCGAGCACGGCCAGCGCGGCGCCGGTCCCGGTCAGCGCGGACCGCCAGTCCCGCGCGGTCCCGGCGGCCAGCACGATGGTGACCGCCTCGACCGCTTCCACGGCACAGGCCAGGAACACGGCGAGGAACAGCGCGCCGCCGCCGGCCGTCATGCCGGCCCCGGGGTGCTGTCTCGCGAGCGCATTCCGCCAGCCTAGCAACTGGGGCTAACAGTCGTTAGCCGCCGGTACTGACAGTCGTTAGGCAACGGCACCGCTCCGCGATCATGCGGACACGTCACGCAGCGCGCTGACCTGCGAGCGGGTCATCGCGGGCGCAGTCCGGCGCATCGTGATCGACCTGCCCGGACAGGGCACTAGGCTCAGACCGTGACGATGGTGGTTCAGGCAAGTCGGGTAAATCCCCGGGACGTTCAGGCCGATGCGGTGATCATCGGTGTCATCCAGGGCACGGACGGGCCGCTGCTCGCGCCTGGTGCCCGCGAGGTGGACGAGGCGCTGGGCGGCGGGCTGGCCGCCACGCTGTCCGCGCTCGGCGCGACCGGCGCGCCTGAGGAAGTCACCAAGATCGCATCCGCCGGGGCGCTGACCGCGCCGGTGATCGTCGCGGCCGGCCTTGGCGAGATCAGCGGCGACCCGCTGGCCGACGCCGAGGCGCTGCGCCGCGCGGCCGGCTGCGCGGTCCGCTCGCTGGCCGGGCGGGTGGCCAGGATCGCGGTCAGCCTGCCGGCCGCCGACCCGGTGCAGGCCGAGGCGGCCGCGCTCGGCGCGCTGCTCGGCGGCTACTCGTTCACCAGGTACCGCAAGGGCGCCACCCCCGGCCCCGCCGAGCTGACGCTGCTGGCCGACCACGACGCGGACCCCGACGGCATCGACGCGGCCTGCCACCGGGCCCGCGTCCTGGCCGGCGCGGTGAGCCTGGTCCGCGACCTGGTCAACACCAGCCCCGCCCAGCTCTACCCGGAGACCTTCGCCGCCGAGGCGGAGCGGATGGCCGCGGCCGGCGGCCTGGACGTCGAGGTGCTCGACGAGAAGGCGCTGGAGGACGGCGGCTACGGCGGCATCGTCGGCGTCGGCCAGGGCTCGGCGCACCCGCCGCGGCTGGTCAGGCTCAGCTACACCAGTCCCGGCGCCACCTCGACGATCGCGTTCGCGGGCAAGGGCATCACCTTCGACTCCGGCGGCCTGTCCCTCAAGCCGGCCAAGAACATGGAGATGATGAAGTCCGACATGGGCGGCGCCGCCGCCGTGCTCGGCGCCCTCCAGGCCATCGCGGCGCTGCGCCCCGAGGTCAACGTCATCGGCTACCTGCCGCTCGCCGAGAACATGCCGGGCGGCCAGGCGCAGCGCCCCTCGGACGTGATCACCATGTACGGCGGCACCACGGTCGAGGTGATCAACACCGACGCCGAGGGCCGGCTGATCCTGGCCGACGCGCTGGCCCGCGCGGCGCAGGACAACCCGGACCTGATTGTCGACGTGGCGACACTCACCGGCGCCCAGGTGGTCGCGCTCGGCACCCAGATCGCCGGGGTGATGGCCAGCGACCCCGAGACCCGCGAGGCGGTCACCGACGCGGCCCGCCGCGGCGGCGAGCAGGCCTGGCCGATGCCGCTCCCCGGCGAGCTGCGCAGCCGGCTGGAGTCCACCGTCGCCGACATCGCCAACGTGGCCCCCGACCCCAGCGCCGGGATGCTGTCAGCGGGGGTGTTCCTTCAGGAATTCGTTCCGAACGGGGTACGTTGGGCGCACGTCGACATCGCGGGGCCGGCGTTCCAGGACGATGACCCCTACGGGTACACGGCCAGGGGCGGCACCGGCGCGGGAACGCGGATGCTAGTCCAGCTCGCCATCGACGTTGCCGGGGGCAGGCTGTAGTGACGAAAGTTCCCGGCACGCTGGCCGGGACCGCGCGGGAGCGGCGATGGGGCCGGCCCGGCGACGCGACCGCGCATGATCGCGCGGGGAACGGACAAGGAGCAGATCGTGACGGACAGCAGCGGCTACGACATCGTCATCCTCGGCGGCGGCAGCGGCGGGTACGCCTGCGCGCTGCGCGCGGCCGAGCTGGGGAAGCGGGTCGCGCTCATCGAGAAGGACAAGGTCGGCGGCACCTGCCTGCACCGGGGCTGCATCCCCACCAAGGCGCTGCTGCACGCCGCCGAGATCGCCGACCAGACGCGGGAGAGCGCCGCGTTCGGCATCCGCGCCGCGCTGGAGGGCATCGACATGCCCGGCGTGAACGCCTACAAGGACAAGGTGGTCAGCCGGCTGTGGAAGGGCCTGACCGGGCTGGTCGCCAGCCGGCACATCGAGGTGATCGAGGGCGAGGGCAAGCTGGTCTCGCCGACCGCCGTCCAGGTCGGTGACCGGCGGATCGAGGGCGCGCACATCGTGCTCGCCAGCGGCTCGGAGTCGCGCAGCCTGCCTGGCCTGGCGATCGACGGCCAGCGGGTGATCAGCAGCGAGCACGCGCTGACGCTGGACCGGGTGCCCGAGTCGGTGGTGATCCTCGGCGGCGGCGTCATCGGCGTCGAGTTCGCCAGCGTGTGGCGCTCGTTCGGGGCCAAGGTCACCATCGTGGAGATGCTGCCGCACCTGCTGCCGCCGGAGGAGGAGTCCAGCTCCAAGCTGCTGGAGCGGGCGTTCCGCCGCCGCGGCATCGCCTTCAAGCTGGGCACCAGGTTCGAGAGCGTGAAGGACACCGGGTCAGGCGTGACCGTCACGCTGGCGGGCGGCGAGACCATCGACGCCGAGCTGCTGCTGGTCGCCGTCGGCCGCGGCCCGGTCTCCGCCGGGCTCGGGTACGACGAGGTCGGCGTCAGCATGGAGCGCGGGTTCGTGCTGGTGGACGAGTACTGCCAGACCAGCATCCCGACCATCTCCGCCGTCGGCGACCTGACGCCTGGCCTCCAGCTCGCGCACATCGGCTTCGCCGAGGGCATCCTGGTCGCCGAGCGGCTGGCGGGCCTGCGGGTGCAGCCGATCAACTACGACGGCGTGCCGAGGGTCACCTACTGCGAGCCCGAGGTCGCCTCGGTGGGCATCACCTCCGCCCAGGCCGCCGAGCGCGGCATCGAGATCACCGAGCTGACCTACGACCTGGCCGGGAACGGCAAGAGCCAGATCCTGCAGACGCAGGGTTACGCCAAGGTCATCGCCGCCGCCGACGGCGGCCCGGTGCTCGGCATCCACCTGGTCGGCGCCAGGGTCGGCGAGCTGATCGCCGAGGCACAGCTCATCTACAACTGGGAAGCGGTCCCCGCGGACGTGGCCCAGCTCATCCACCCCCACCCGACTCAGTCGGAGGCGATCGGCGAGGCGCACCTGGCGCTGGCCGGGAAGCCACTGCACGTGCACGGATAGCCCTGACCGCGACGGCCGGGCGGCGGTCCGCCCGGCCGTTCACGCCAGGTTCGCCAGAACGATCGTCATGAAGGAGTAGCGGAAAGCAATGTCGGTCTCCGTATCGATGCCCCAGCTGGGCGAGAGCGTCACCGAGGGCACTGTCACGCGCTGGCTGAAGCAGGAAGGCGAGCACGTCGACGCCGACGAGCCGCTACTGGAGGTGTCCACGGACAAGGTGGACACCGAGATCCCCTCGCCCGTGTCCGGCGTGCTGCGCGGCATCACGGTGGCGGAGGACGAGACCGTCGCGGTGGGCGCGCAGCTCGCGGTGATCGACGAGGACGGCGCGGCCGGCGGTTCCGCCGACGCCGGCCAGTCGGCGCCCGCCGAGCAGGCAGCGCCCGCCGAGCAGGAGGCGCCGCCGGAGCAGGCGGCCGCCGCTGAGCCGTCCGCACCGGCTCCGGCACGCGAGCCGGAGCCGGTCGCGCAGGCCCCGGCCCAGCCTGCCTACCAGCAGCCCGCGTACCAGCAGCCTTCCTACCAGCAGCCTTCCTACCAGCAGCCGGCCGCCCCGGCCCCGGCCTACCAGGAGGCCGCCTACCGGCAGGCCGACCACCCGTACCACCCCGAGGGTGGCCCGGCTCCGGTTCCGCCGGCCCCGCGCCTGCGGCCGCAGCCCCCGAGGCTGCTGCTCCCGAGGCTGGCGCGCCGGGCGAGCCCGCCGAGCCAGAGTCCGACACCTACGCCGCCAACGGCACCGAGAGCCCGTACGTGACGCCGCTGGTCCGCAAGCTCGCCTCCGAGCACGGCATCGACCTCGCCGCGATCACCGGGACCGGCGTGGGCGGCCGGATCCGCAAGCAGGACGTGCTGGACGCGGCCAGGTCCGGCCGGGACAACGCGGCCCCGGCCGCCCCGGCCGCCCCGGCCGCTGCCGCGCCCGCCGCTCCCCCGGCCGCCGCGCCGGTGCCGGCGCCCGCTCCCGTCCAGGCGGCCCCGGCTCCGGCTCCAGCTCCAGCGGCGCCCGCCGCCGAGCCCGCCGAGCCCGCCGAGCCCGCCGAGCCCGCCGAGCCGGTCATCCAGCAGCCGGCCGCCGTGCCCGCCGCTCCCCCCGCGTCCGCCGCCCCCGCCGAGCCGCGCCGCCCCCGGCCGGCCGCCGCCGAGTCCGGCCTGCGCGGCACGACCGAGCGGATGTCACGGGCCCGGCAGGTCATCGCGCAGCGGATGGTCGAGTCGCTGCAAACCTCCGCCCAGCTCACCACCGTGGTCGAGGCGGACGTCACCGAGATCGCCAGGCTGCGGGGCCGGGCCAAGGCCGCGTTCGAGGCCAGGGAGGGCGTCAAGCTGTCCTTCCTGCCGTTCTTCGCGCTGGCTACCGTCGAGGCGCTGAAGGCGCACCCGAAGCTCAACTCGGTCATCGACACCGCCACCGGCCAGGTGACCTACCACGACTCCGAGCATCTCGGCATCGCGGTGGACACCGAGCGCGGGCTGATGGTCCCGGTGATCAAGAACGCCGGCGACCTCAACATCGGCGGCCTGGCCCGCAAGATCGCCGACCTGGCGGCCCGCACCAGGGCCGGGCAGGTGAGCCCCGACGACCTGGCGGGCGGCACGTTCACGCTGACCAACACCGGCAGCCGCGGCGCGCTGTTCGACACGCCGATCATCAACCAGCCGCAGGTCGGCATCCTCGGCACCGGGACCGTCGTCAAGCGGGCGGTCGTGGTGGACGACCCGGCGCTTGGCGAGGTCATCACCGTCCGGTCGATGGTCTACCTGGCGCTCACCTACGACCACCGGCTGGTGGACGGCGCGGACGCCGCGCGGTTCCTGGTCACGCTGAAGGCCCGGCTGGAGGAAGGCGCCTTCGAGACCGAGCTGGGCCTGTAGGACCGCGGCACCCCGGCGGGCGGCGGTTACGCCCGCCCGCCGGGGGTAGGCCGCGCAGAGGATTTACTCATGGCTGGGGGGATGGCCGTGCGCATCGTGCTTTCCGCCGCGTCCGGGCTCATCGGCAGCGCCCTCGCGGCGAGCCTGGAGCTCGACGGCGTCAGCGTCACCCGCCTGGTGCGGCGGGCGCCCGGCGCACCAGGCGAGGTCCGCTGGGACCCGATGATCCGGGCCGGCGGCCTTGACCCGGCCGTGCTCAGCGGCGCGGACGCCATGATCCACCTGTCCGGCGCCCCGGTCGCGGGCGGCCGCTGGACCCCGGCCCGCAAGCAGGTGCTGCGGGACAGCAGGATCATCAGCACCACCGCGATCACCGAGGCCATCGCCGCCGCACCGCAGCCGCCGCCGGTGCTGCTCTGCGGCTCGGCCATCGGCTGGTACGGCGGCACCGGCGACCGGCCTGCCGTCGAGTCAGACCCGGTTGGCGCCGGGTTCCTCGCCGACCTGGTCAGGGACTGGGAGGCCGCCGCGAACCAGGCCACGCGGGGCGGCACCAGGGTGGTGAGCCTTCGCTCGGGCATCGTGCTGTCCCGCCAGGGCGGCATGCTCGGCCCGCTGCTGCCGCTGTTCCGGCTCGGTCTCGGCGGCCGGATCGGCCCCGGCACCCAGTACCTGAGCTGGATCGCCCGCACCGACGAGGTACGGGCGATCCGGTTCCTGCTCGACCACGACGAGATCAGCGGCCCGGTCAACCTGACCGCGCCGGAGCCGGTGACCAACGCCGAGTTCACCGCGGCGCTCGCCGCAGCGGTGCGCCGGCCCGGCCGTGCTCGCCGTGCCGGCCGGCGTGCTGCGCGCCGCCCTCGGCGAGGTCTCCGGCGAGCTGCTCGGCAGCAACCGGGTCACCCCGGCCCGGCTGACCGACGCCGGGTTCGCCTTCCGCTACCCCGGCATCGCCGCCGCCCTGGCCGCCGAGCTGGCCTAGGGTTCTGTCCTGGGCTCGGCCCCGCGCGGTCTAGCCGCGCCGGGCGGCCGCTCCCGTGGCGGGCGCGGGGTCGCTCTCCCGCGCGATCTGGAAGAACGGCGACCGCCAGGCCAGCCGGGCGACGAGCATCAGGACCACGCCGGCCACCAGCAGCCCGACCAGCGACCAGCGCTGCACGGCGGGCGCGGCCTGCACGGACTTGACGATGACCCAGCCAAGGAAGCCGACCGAGGCCAGCGGCAGGATGCCGAGGATCACGGCGTCCCTGACGCTGGACAGGACCCGGCGCCGGTAATACACGATCGCGGCTAGCGCGGTCAGGATGTAGAACGCCGCGTACAGCAGGCCGGTGATGTCGATGACGTCGTCGAACGCGCCCTGCACCGTGGTGGTCAGCAGGTACAGCCAGGCCAGGCCGATCAGGATGATCCCGGCCACCAGGGTGGCGGGGACCGGGGTGGCGTACCGGGGCGACACGGCGGCCAGGAAGCCGGGCAGCACGTGGCGGCTGGCCATGCCGTAGGCGATCCGGGCGGTGAGCACGATCCCCGCGCCGGTCGCGGCGATCACCGACAGGGCCAGCGCCAGCGCCATGACCTTCGCCCAGCCGCTGCCGCCAAGCGCGCCCGCCACGTACACCAGCGCCGAGGTGGAGTGCGCCTGGAGCCGCGCCGGGCTCACCACGCCCTGGAGCCCGATCTGGGACACCACGTAGATGATCGCGACCAGGGCGACGGCCCACATCGCCGCCTTGCCGGGGTTGACCCGGCGGTGCCGCACCTCCTCGTTCACGTACAGGGTGCCGTCCCAGCCGGTGTAGATGAACACCGCCAGCAGGAACCCGGCCGCCAGGCTGCCGTGGCCGCCGATCCCGGTCAGGCTGAACCAGCTCGCGGTGACGTGGAAGCTGCCGGCCCGGTGGCTCAGCACCGCGACCAGCCCCGCGAGCGCGAAGCCGATCAGGATCACGTACTCGATCACGCCCATGCCGACCTGCGTCCGGGCGGTGATCTTGATGCCGGTCACGGCGATCACCAGCATGACCAGGCAGATGGCGGTGGCGATGAGCAGGTCAGGCCACGGACTCGCGGAGCTCGCGCCGAACACGGCGAGCACGGCGGGGCCGATCACCACGACCGGGCTCAGCGTGCCGATCAGCGTGCCGGTGATCATCAGCCAGCCGGTCAGGAAGCCCAGGTACGGGCTGATCGCCCGGCCGACCCACTCGAACGACGCGCCGCAGCTCGCGTTCCACAGGTTCAGCCGCCGGTAGGCGTTCGCGATCACCAGCATCGGGATCGCGGTCAGGATCAGCACGATGCCGCCGGCGTAGGCGGTCGCCGCCGCCAGCGCCGCCAGGGTCAGGCCGACCGATACCGCCGGCCCGGACGTGGCCATCCCGATCACCGTGTCCTGGGCGACCCCGATGGCGTCGGGTTCCAGCCGGGCCGCCGGGGCGGACTTCATCGCGGCGCTGGCGGCCGCAAAGCTCTCCGAGGAAATGTCAGACATGCCCGGCATCGTCGGCTGACGCCGCCTGCCAGGCGGGCCTCCGTCACCAGCCCCGTCATCTTTCTGCGCCCCGTGCCGCATCGCGCTCCGCGCCCCGCAGCCGCAGGCAAGTCCGAAACTAAAAGATCATGGAGGACTTTGGGCGTCATACGCCCAAAGTCCTACGTCTTAATTCCGAACCCAAATACGGCAGCCCGAAATCAACGACGGGCGCGACGGTAATAAGCGCCTAACGGGCGAGGCGGTCCGGCTAGCGGATGCCGCCCTGGCCGCAGCCGACGGCGGGGACGGGGGCCGGGCAGGGAACGGGCGCCGGGCTGGAGACGGGGGCCGGGCTGGAGACGAGGCCGACGGCGGGCAGCACCCGCACCCCGCCCGGCAGGGTCAGCGCGTCCTCGCCGGCGACCCGCACCGCCAGGGAGAGCAGCGCGAGCAGCACGACCGGGTCGGCGGGCCGGAACCTGGCCGGCGGCAGGTGCGCCCACCCGGCGATCCCGCCGCGCTCGTCGCGGGACGGCGGCACCGGCACCCGGCTCCCCTCGGCATGCCACCGCAGCACCGGGCCGCCGGCAGCGTGCCCAACGGCACCCACCCCGCCAGCCGGCGCCACTCCACCGGCCGGTGCCGCCCCGCCACCGAGGCCGCCCCCGGCTGAACCCCCGGCCGCTGAACCGCCGGCTGCCACCCTGACGGAGCTGGCCAGCCTCGGCGCCGGTGCCGGGCTCCAGGGGCAGGCGCCGGCCTGGACCAGGAAGTACCACCGCTCCCCCGCCGCGATCACCGCGAGCGCGTCGGCCGGCGAGGGCAGCGCGGGCAGGCCGCGGATCTCGTCGGGCTGGCCGCCGGTATGCAGCCACCAGCGGGCCGCGATCATCCCGGCAGGCCTGGCCACCTCCAGCGCGTCCACGCCGGTCCCGCACAGCAGGGTGACCCGCCCGTGCCCGGTCTCGGTGCGCCAGCCCAGCCGGCCGCAGGCATCGGCCACCTCGGCCACGGTCGCCGCGTCGAGCAGCCGCCCGTCCAGCGGCAGTGACCCGTCGGCGGCGGCAAGGCCTGCCGGTCCTGGCCGCCGCCCCGCGGGCCTGGCGGGCACGGCGGGCGCGATGGCTGCGGCGTGCCGGGCGATGGCGTCGAACCCGCTGGTCAGCGCGGTCCCGGTGGCCAGGATGTCGTCGCAGCGCTCCCAGAACAGCCGGGGGGCGTTCTGGCCGCCGCCCTCGACCGTGGACACGGTGCTGCGGGCGTACCCGGCCCGCCGGGCGAGCTGGGCCTGCGAGTACCCGGCGGCGACCCGCTCGCCGCGCAGCCGCTGCCCCAGCTCGCGGCGCATGGTGCGCAGCACGCCGCCCTGGCTCATCCGCGATGCCTCCGCATAGAGAGCAGTTATAGCATATAGAGCACGATCATTTGTCCCGTGCCAGACTGACACCGCGGCCGGGCGCCCGCGCGCCCGCAGGCCGACGAGCGGCGCGCCCCGGCATAGGCTGCTGGCATGGAACGCGACCTGGTCATCACCCGGCTGGGGCTCGGCGACGCGGCCGTCCCCTACCTCGACGCGCTTGAGGTACAGCGCGCCCTGCACGAGCGGCGGGTCGCCGGGGAGATTCCCGACACCGTGCTGCTGCTTGAGCACACGCCGGTGTATACGGCGGGCAAGCGGACCAGCCCGGAGGACCGCCCGCTCGGGGACCCGGGCGCGCCAGTGATCGACGTCGACCGGGGCGGCAAGATGACCTGGCACGGGCCAGGGCAGCTCGTCGGCTACCCGGTCATGGCGCTGGCCGAGCCGCTTGACGTGGTCGCCTACGTCCGGGCCACCGAGGAGATCATGATCTCTGTCTGCGCGGACTTCGGCGTCACGGCCGGGCGGGTGGAGGGCCGCAGCGGCGTGTGGATCACCGGCCGCGGCGGCCAGCGCGACCGCAAGGTCGGCGCGGTGGGCATCCGGGTCGCCAGGGGCGTCACCATGCACGGCATCGCGCTGAACTGCGACTGCGACCTGGGCTGGTTCGACCGGTTCGTGCCGTGCGGGATCAGCGACGCTGGCGTGACCTCGCTGTCGG
This sequence comes from uncultured Actinomycetota bacterium, assembly GCA_963725175.1. Classification (GTDB taxonomy): domain Bacteria; phylum Actinomycetota; class Actinomycetes; order Streptosporangiales; family Streptosporangiaceae; genus DASUBV01. Next base: position 6,568,725 of record CAVRXH010000006.1, on the reverse strand, counting down.
CCGAGGCCGGCCGCCCGGTCGGCGTCGCTGACGTGCTGGACGCCGCCGAGCGGCACATCGCCGAGGTGCTCGGCACGGGCTCGTTCCGCCGCGCGGACGTGGCGGACCTGCTGGGCAGCCCCACGGCGGGCAGCCCGGTGGCCGCGACGGCCTGAGTCAGCTCAGGCGCCCCGGCTCAGGCGCCCTGCCCGGCCGCCGCATAGGCCAGGTGCGCGCCCAGCTCGCCCGTCGGCACGTCTGACTCCTCGCGGCTGAGCATGTCGCGGACCTTCACGATGCCCGCCTCCTGCTCCCGGCCGCCGTAGATCAGGCACCAGCGGGCGCCCTGGTCGCTGGCCCAGCGCAGCTGCTTGCTCAGCTTGCCGGACGCGCCCAGGTAAACGCTGGCCCGCAGCCCGGCCGCCCTGGCGGCCGCCGCCAGGCCGAAGGAGTCGGTGGCGAGCTCCGCGCTCATGATGGTCACCGCCACGTCCAGCCGGCCACGCTGGAACGCCGAGCTGACCGGCAGCGACGACAGGATCCGCTCGGTGCCCAGCGACCCGCCGGTGCCCGGCACGTCAGGCCCGCCGAGCTGGGCGATGAGGTGGTCGTACCGGCCGCCGCCGGCCAGCGACCCCGGCACCCCCGGCACCACGATCTCCCAGACCGGCCCGGTGTAGTAGCTCAGCCCGCGGACCAGCCGCGGCGTGAACGCGATCCGCCCGGCGGGGAGCTGGGCGCCGGTGACCGCGAGGATCTGGTCCACCTCGTCCAGCCCGGCCACGCCTTCCTCGCTGGACTTGAGCGCCGCCCGCACCCGGTCGTGGGCGTCCGGCGCGGTCATGGCGGCGACCAGCTCGCCGGCCTGCGCCTGGTCCAGGCCGCGCCCGGTCAGCTCGGCGACCACCTCGCCGGGGGGCAGGTTGTCCAGCTTGTCCAGCGAGGTGAGCGCCCCGGCGCCCAGCTCCGGCGGGATCTTGAAGGCCTCCAGCAGGCCGGCCAGGGCGTGCCGGGAGTTGAGCTGGATGACGAACTCGCCGATGCCCAGCTCGGCCAGCGCGTCGTGCTGGGCGCACAGCACCTCGGCGTCGGCGAGCAGCGAGGCGGAGCCGAGCGCGTCCAGGTCGCACTGCACGAACTCGCGGAACCGGTTCTTGCCCGGCCGGTCGGCCCGCCAGACCGGACCTATCGCATACCGCTTGTACGGCGAGGGCAGCCGTCCCTCGTAGGCCGCGGCCACCCGCGCCAGCGGGACCGTCAGGTCATAACGCAGCGCCAGGTCCGCCTCGCCCGATGCCTCATGCTCGCCGCGGCGGAGGATCTTGAAGACGAGTTTCTCGCCTTCGTCGCCGTACTTGCCGAACAGCACGTCCAGGCGCTCGAACGCCGGGGTCTGCAGCGGCTCGAAGCCGTAGCGGAGGAAGACCGAGCGGATGATCCCGAAGGCCTGCTCGCGTTCCTCGAACTCGGCGGCCAGGAAATCCCGGGTCCCTGAGGGGGGCTCAAACTGGTTTTGCATCCCCCCATGGTCCCGGACAACAGTGCCACTCGTCACATCGGCCCGCCGGCCCCGGCGGCTGACCTGGGCTCCGGGTCGCCACGGGGCTGGTCCACCACGGTGCTGGCCAGCACCGGGCCGGTACTACGCTGAAGGCGTGGTTCTCGCACCTGAAGGCCGGCGGATGCTCCGCCTGGAAGCGCGCAACAGCCAGGTCCCGATCGAGCGCAAGCCGCCGTGGATCAAGACCAGGCTGCGGACTGGTCCGCAGTACACCCAGCTCAAGGACCTGGTGCGGCGCGAGGGACTGCACACCGTGTGCGAGGAGGCGGGCTGCCCCAACATCTTCGAGTGCTGGGAGGACCGCGAGGCGACGTTCCTCATCGGCGGCGACCAGTGCACCAGGCGGTGTGACTTCTGCCAGATCGCCACGGGCAAGCCCGCCCCGCTGGACGCCGACGAGCCGCGCCGGGTCGCCGAGTCGGTGGCCACGATGGGGCTGCGCTACGCGACCGTCACCGGAGTGGCCCGCGACGACCTGCCAGACGGCGGGGCCTGGCTGTACGCGCAGACCTGCCGGGAGATCCACGAGAACGTGCCGGGGTGCGGCGTCGAGCTGCTGATCCCGGACTTCAACGCCGAGCCCGGCCCGGCTTGCCGAGGTGTTCGCCGCCCGGCCCGAGGTGCTGGCGCACAACATCGAGACGGTGCCGAGGATCTTCCGCCGGATCCGGCCCGGATTCCGCTACGAGCGCTCCCTTGAGGTGCTGGCCGCCGCCCGCGAGCAGGACATGGTGACCAAGTCCAACCTGATCCTGGGCATGGGCGAGGAGCGCGACGAGGTCATCGCCGCGATGCGTGACCTGCGCGGGGCCGGCTGCGAGCTGCTCACCATCACCCAGTACCTGCGCCCGTCGGTGCGCCACCATCCGATCGACCGGTGGGTGACCCCGGAGGAGTTCGAGGAGCTGGGCGAGGCCGCCACCGAGCTGGGCTTCGCCGGAGTGATGTCCGGGCCGCTAGTCCGGTCCTCTTACCGGGCGGGCCGGCTGTACCGCCAGGCAATCACCAGCCGGCCGCGCCCGGTATCCTCACCTGCATGGTAAATAAGCCCGGCCAGGCGGCCAGCAAGAAGGCCGCGGCCGACGCGGCGGCCCCCGGCCGTCTCAAGCAGATCGGCATGGTCGCGGGGATCATCCGCAAGGCCAACCCGAAGGCGCTGCCGATCATCATCGGCTCCGGCATTGGCGTGCTGGCGGTCTGCGTAGTGGTCGGCCTGCTGACCGGCCTCGCGGGGTTCCTGATCCCGCTCGGCGTGCTGCTCGGCGTGCTGACCACGATGCTGCTGTTCGGCCGGTTCGCGCAGTCTGCGCAGTATTCGGCCATCGCCGGGCAGCCAGGCGCGGCGGCGGCGGTGCTGCAGAGCATGCGCGGCAACTGGACAGTCACCCCGGCCATCGCGGCCAACAGGAACATGGACGTGGTGCACCGGTCGGTCGGCCGGCCGGGGGTGATCCTGATCGGCGAGGGCTCCCCGAACCGGCTGGGCAGCCTGCTGGCGGCGGAGAAGAAGCGGGTCAGCCGGGTGGCCTATGACGTGCCGATCTACGACATCCAGGTGGGCGACGCCGAGGGCCAGCTGTCCATCAGGCAGCTCCAGCGGCACATCATGAAGCTGCCCCGTAACCTCAAGGGCCCGGCCATCGCGGACCTGAACTACCGGCTCAAGGCGCTGCCGCAGTCCCTCCAGATGCCCAAGGGCCCGGTCCCCCGCAACGCCCGGATGCCCAAGGCGCCCAAGCCCAGGACCCGCTGAGACCAGGGCCGCCAGGCCCTGCGCGGGGTCGGTCAGACCCGCAGCACGACCGTCCTGGCGGCCTTGTCGTGCAGCGCCCGCAGGTCCTTGTCGAAGACCAGGGCGGGCACTACCAGCAGCAGCAGGACCGTGCGGATCAGCCCGTAGAGCAGGCCGACGGGGCGGCCGTCCAGGCGCGCCACCCGGATGCCGAGCAGCCGCTTGCCCAGCGTGAAGCCGGTCAGCGCGGTCAGCAGCCAGGTCTCGGCGGCGAAGAAGGCCAGCGTCCAGACCTGCACACGGAAGATGGCCAGCGAGATCACCATGCAGGCGACCCAGTCCAGGATCAGGGCCACCAGCCGCCGGCCAACCCCGGCCACCGAGCCCGGCCCGTCCTCGGGCAGGCCGAACCGCTTGCCCGGATAGCTGTCGCCGGCGCCCTGGGCGGCTGGCTGGCTGGCCGCCGCCTGGCCCGGTGCCGCGCTCGTGTTGCTCACGTGCCAACGGTATCCGGCGCGTAACACTGGTGAAACATCGGGGACATGGGCAGGAAACGGCTTCCGGCTACCGTCGCTAGAGCACGTGGAGCGGGCGCACACCAGGTGCGCGTGCAGCGGCGAGGGAGAGCGATGTTCAGCAGTGGCGAGGAGATCCTGCGCTATATCGAGTCCGAGGGCGTGCAGTTCATCGATGTCAGGTTCTGCGACCTGCCGGGGACGATCCAGCACTTCACGGTGCCCGCGCAGAACTTCGGCGAGAGCGTGTTCACCGACGGGCTGATGTTCGACGGGTCCTCGATCCGCGGCTTCCAGGAGATCCACGAGTCCGACATGCTGCTGCTGCCCGACCCGGGCACGGCCGTTCTCGACCCGTTCCGCCAGCACAAGACCCTCAACCTCACGTTCTTCGTGCACGACCCGCTGACCGGCGAGCCCTACACCAGGGACCCGCGCAACGTGGCCCGCAAGGCCGAGGACTACCTGCGCGGCAGCGGCATCGCCGACACGGTCTACTTCGGCCCCGAGGCCGAGTTCTACATCTTCGACTCGGCGCGGTACCAGACCGGCTCGAACGAGGGCTACTACCACATCGACTCCATCGAGGGCGCGTGGAACACCGGCCGCGACGAGCCGGGCGGCAACCTCGGCTACAAGCCGCGCTACAAGGGCGGCTACTTCCCGGTGCCGCCGATGGACCACTACACCGACCTGCGCTCGGAGATGGTCCGCAAGCTGATCGAGTGCGGCATCGAGGTCGAGATGCAGCACCACGAGGTCGGCACCGCCGGCCAGGCCGAGATCGACATCAGGTTCGCGCCGCTGCTGACCATGGCCGACAAGCTGATGCTCTACAAGTACGTGGTGAAGAGCACGGCGCGGGCGGCGGGCAAGACCGTGACGTTCATGCCGAAGCCGCTGTTCGGTGACAACGGCTCGGGCATGCACTGCCACCAGAGCCTGTGGCGGGACGGCGCGCCGCTGTTCTACGACGAGGTCGGCTACGCCGGGCTGTCGGACATCGGCCGCTACTACGTCGGCGGCCTGCTGAAGCACGCGCCGACGCTGCTGGCCTTCACCAACCCCACGGTGAACTCCTACCACCGCCTGGTGCCCGGCTACGAGGCCCCGGTCAACCTGGTGTACTCGCAGCGCAACAGGTCGGCCTGCGTGCGCATCCCGATCACCGGGCCCAGCCCCAAGGCCAAGCGCCTGGAGTTCCGGGTGCCCGACCCGTCGGCCAACCCCTACCTCGCGTTCGCCGCCATGCTGATGGCCGGCCTGGACGGGATCAAGAACAAGATCGAGCCGCCGGAGCCGGTCGACAAGGACCTGTACGAGCTGCCGCCGGACGAGGCCAGGGCCATCCCGCAGGTGCCGGGCTCGCTGGAGACGGTGCTCGACACCCTGGAGGCCGACCACGAGTTCCTGCTGGAAGGCGGGGTGTTCACGCCCGACCTGATCGAGACGTGGATCACCTACAAGCGGGACAACGAGCTGGACCCGATGCGGCTGCGCCCGCACCCGCACGAGTTCGAGCTGTACTACGACGTGTAAGGGCCGCACGGCGGCGGAGACCCGGGTAATGCCAGGCAGGGCGCACGGGGCATAAGGCGCGGGTATCCTCACGGTCGGCATGTCCGGCTACCGCAGAGGATCCGTGTTGATGTCCGTGCGTCCCCGCTGGCACCATCTCGCCGCCGCCGCGGCCGCCGTCGGCCTGGCCGTCGCGCCGGCCGTCCCGGCGCTCGCCGCCGGCCCGGCGGCCGCGCCGGTGTCCGTCACCATCGCCGCTAAGTCCCCGCTGCCGAAGATCACCGGCTACACACTGGTGGAGTTCCGGGCCGGCAGCGACGCGAACGCCACCGTGCGCGGCACCGTCACCGGCGCCGCCAGCGGCGCTACCGCGACGCTGCTGGCCAGGCCGTTCGGCGCGAGCGGCTACGCCCCGTCCGGGCGGCCGGTCACCCTCGGCGCCAGCCCGGCGGCGTACTCCTTCACGGTGCGGCCGCAGCGCGCCACCGGCTACGAGGTGCGGGTCGCCGCGCCCGGCGGCGGCAAGGTGCTCGGCACCTCGGCGCCGGTGACCGTCTACGTCAGCGCCAGCGGGGTGCTCACCGGCAGCCGCCACTGCGGCCGGCCGGTGTGCCACATCAAGCTGCATGTCTGGGTCAAGGTGCCGGCGTCGGCGTACCGGACCGAGGCGGCCAAGCACTGGTACCTGTACTCGCGACTGCGGCTGAACGCCCATCACGTCCCCGGCCGGCTCAAGGTGCTGGAGCTGAACTCCAAGGCCACCGCGTCCCGGCCGCGCAGGCTGCACGCCTACGAGTTCCTGGTGACTCTGCACTTCGCCTTCCGGATAAACAGGGATGCTTACCGGTGGCAGGTCAACTTCTGCACGAAGGACAGCGAGGTCGTCGACGGCCTCGGGCTGCCGGGCCGCCACGGCTGCGGCGGCAAGTGGATTCCGGTACGGCCCCGTTACCTGGGGTAACCACATCCGGCTAAGTACAGTAAAATCGGGCCTGATCCCGATTCCTTCCTGTCGGATCCGGCCCCGCCTGGTTTGCGCACCCGGCGGGGCTCGCTAGTGCGGCCCGCCCGCGTGCGGCGGCTCGTCGGCGTACCCGGCCAGGCCCGGATAGCCGGGCAGGTCGTCGGCGTCCCAGTGCTCCGTGGCCGCCAGCAGCCGCGCGGTCAGCTCCGCGAGCGCGGGCAGCTCCCCCGCCCCCGCCAGCTCGCGCGCCAGCAGCCGCCACCGGTACCGCAGCAGCTGGCGGGGCCGGGGCGCGGGCCGGTCGTCGGCCAGCGGCTCGTCGGCGGCCAGGTCGCTGTCCGTCAGCCAGCACAGCGAGCTGAGCGTCCACGCCGCGACCGCCCGGCAGACCCCGGCCTGCCAGCACCGGTCGCTGGCCAGCTCCGGGTACAGCCCGGTCACCGCGGCCCGGTACCGGCTCTCGGCCCGCGCGGCCAGCCCGGCCGGCAGCCGGAACACGCACCAGCAGGTGCTGAACGGCATCCGCAGGTAGGCCGCGTCGAGGAAGACGCTGTGAAACCCGGCGGACTCATGATCGAGGAACCGGATGCCGTCCCGGGTCAGCAGGTTGTTGTCCGGGCACTCATCGCCCGGCGAGTAGACCGGGTACGGCACGTCATCGGCCACCGCCGCGACCTGCGCCAGGTCGGCGTCCAGCCCGGCCGGGACGGCGACGCCCAGCAGGCCAGCCGGGCCGGCGGCGCCCCTGATCCGCTCGCCAAGCCGGGCCTGGTAGCTCTCGTCGCGCCGCCCGGCCAGGTACTCCGCGAGCCGGCTGGCGTGCTCGCGCTCCCGGCCCGCCGCCGCGACGGCCAGCGCGCCGAGCGCCGCGGCCCAGTCAAGCAGCGCGCCCGCCGCCGCGTCGGCCGGCCCGTCCAGCAGCAGGTCGGCCAGGCTCGGCCCGGTGCCCAGGTCCGACATCACCACGGTGAGCCCTGCCGGGTCGGCGGCCAGCAGCACGGGCCCGAGCCCGGCGGCGCCGGTCAGCATCAGCCCGGCCGCCTCGGCCGCGAAGCTGCCGGCGCCAGGCCCGTCGGCCGGGTAGGTCTTCACGATCACCGTGCCGGCTCCCCCAGGGCCGGGCCCTCCTGGGTCAACGCAGCGCAGCACGGCGGAGCGGTCGCTGCCCTGGAGCACCCGCGGGCTGGCCAGCGGCCTGCCGAGCGCGGCCGACCCGACGGCCAGCGCCGCGCTCACCCGGTCGGCTCTCACCGGGCGCAGTACCGGCCAGCGCAGGCGAGCACGGCGGCGATGCTCGCGTCGATGTCGGCCTCGGTGGTGTGCCACGCGCTGACGCTGAACCGCATCGCGGGACTGCCCCGCCACGACGTCGGGCCGCACCAGCAGGTGCCGTCCGCCTGCACCGCCGCGATCACCCGCGATGTCTGGTCCGGCTCGCCGAAGTCCACCAGCACCTGGTTGAGCACCACGTCGTTGAGCACCCGGTGCCCGCCCGCCCGCATCCCGCCGGCGAACCGCCTGGCCAGCGCGCAGGACCGGTCCACGAGGCTGGCCACGCCGTCGCGGCCGAGCGCGGCGAGCACCGCCCAGGCCTCGACGCCGCGCACCCGCTGCGACATCTCCGGGCTGAGCAGCATCGCCTCATCGCCCCCGCCGGCCAGGTAACTCGCCGAGGCCCGCATCGTGGCCCGCAGCGCGGCGGCGTCTGCGACCAGGGCGATGCCGCAGTCGTAGGTGGTGTTCAGCCACTTGTGCCCGTCGGTCGCCCAGGAGTCCGCCCCGGCGACCCCGGCCACCTGCCCGGCCGTCAGCGGCGAGGCGGCTGCCCAGAGCCCGAACGCGCCGTCCACGTGCACCCAGGCCCCTTGCTCGCGCGCCCACTCGATCAGCGGCTCGAACGGGTCGCTGGCGCCGGAGTTCACGTTCCCGGCCTGCAGGCAGACGATCGCCGGGCCGTCCAGCGACGGCAGCCCGCGCGGCACGATGGCGCCCTGGCCATCGGCCGGCAGCGGCACCGTCCGGTTCCGCCCGAGCCCGGTCAGGCCGACCGCCCGGTCCAGGGACGGGTGCGCCTGCTCCCCCGCCAGCACGGTCACCGGCGGAGCGCCGACCAGGCCCTCGCCCGCGGCGTCCCAGCCGTGCCGCGTCAGCACCGCGTCCCTGGCCGCCGCCAGGCAGGTGGTGTTGGCCATGGTCGCGCCCGTGGTGAACGCGGCGGCCGTGCCCGCCGGCAGGCCGAGCAGCGTGCTGAGCCAGCGCAGCGCCACCCGGTGCAGCCGCGCGCCAGCGGGCGACATGACGGCCAGCCCGCCGTTCTGGTCCCAGGCCGCGCCGAGCCACGCGGCGGCCTGGGCGACCGGCAGCGCGGCACCGGTGACAAAGCCGAAGTAGCGCGGCCCGCCGCTGGCCATGGTGGCCGGCGAGCCGAGCTCGTCAAGGAGGCGAAGGACCTCGCCGGAGTCCAGGCCCGCGCCTGGCAGCTCGAAGTCGAGCCCGTCCAGGGCGGCGATCGCCGCGGCCGGCGGCGCCACCGGCCGGCTGCCCACTTCGGCGAGGTAGGCCAGCGCCCGCTCGGAGGCGTCGCGCAGCAGGCCGGGCCGTCCGGCCAGCTCGGTGTCGATGTCGGGCGTCATGATCGCAAGCTAGCACCAGGCCCCGCGCTAGCCGTAGAACAGCCGCTCGGTCACGGCCCGTGCCTGCCGCGCGGTCCGCCGCCAGTCCTCGGCGAGCTGCTGGGCCCCGTCCGGCGGGTAGCCAAGCAGCCCCGCGACCACCGCCAGCTCGGCCGCGGCCGTGGGCAGCGCGTCCGAGCCCCGGCCCCTGGCCAGCATGACCGCGTCCCTGATCCGGGTGGCGAGCTGCCAGGACGCGGTCAGCGCCGCCAGGTCGGCCGCGCCGACCAGTCCGGCGCCCGCCGCCGCGCGCAGCGCCTCCAGCGTGCCCGTGGTGCGCAGCGCCGGCACCGCGCGGGCGTGCCTGAGCTGCAGGAGCTGCGCCACCCACTCCACGTCCGCCAGGCCGCCGGGGCCGAGCTTGAGATGCCGCGCCGGGTCCATGCCGCGCGGCATCCGCTCGGCCTCCATTCGCGCCTTGATCCGCCTGATTTCCCGAACGGATTCCTCGCCGATCCCCCCGTCCGGGTACCTGATCTCGTCGGCCATCGCGGTGAAGGCTGCGCCGGCCTCGCGCGTCGCCGGCTATCCAGCAGGCGCGCAGCAGCGCCTGTGCCTCCCACGGCACCGACCAGCGGCCGTAGTACGCGCGGTAGGACGCCAGCGTGCGGACCAGCGGGCCCTGCCGGCCCTCCGGGCGCAGCCCGGCGTCCACCTCGAGCGCGGGGTCGGGGCCTGGGGCGGCCAGCAGGGCGCGCAGCCGCTCGGCCACCGCGTGCGCCGCGCGGGATGCCGCCTCCTCGCTGGCGCCGGGCGCCGGCTCGTGCACGAACAGCACGTCCGCGTCGCTGGCGAAGCCCATCTCGCCGCCGCCGAGCCGGCCCATGGCGATCACCGCCAGCCTGGTCGGCAGCGGCCCGCTCGCCCGCTCCGCCTCCGCGACCGCCGCGGCCAGCGCCGCCGCGATGGTCACCGACGCCACGCTGGTCAGCGCCGCGCCCCGGTCCGCGACCGTGGCCAGGCCGAGCACCCAGGCCATCGCGGTGCGCAGCAGCTCGCGGCGGCGGATGGCCAGCACCGCGCGGACCGCCCCGGCGGCGGTGTCGTGCCGCCCGGCCGCCGCCATCGCCTCGGCCAGCAGCTCGCCGTGCGGGCGCGGCGCCAGCTCGGCGTCGTCGGCCAGGATCGCGACCGCCTCTGGCGCGCGCAGCAGCAGGCCGCTGGCATACCGCCCCGAGGCCAGCAGCCGGGCCATCCGCTGCGCCACCACCGTGTTGTCCCGCAGCAGCCGCAGGTACCACGGCGAGTCGCCAAGCGCCTCGCTGACCTGGCGGAAGGCGAGCAGGCCCTGGTCGGGCTGCGGCGCGTCGGCGAACCAGCCGAGCAGCACGGGCAGCAGCGTCCGCTGGATGGCCGCCTTCCTGGCCACCCCCGAGCCGAGCGCCTCGATGTGCCGCAGCGCCCCGGCCGGGTCGGCGTAGCCGAGCGCCTCAAGCCGCTGCGTCGCCGCCTCCGGGGTGAGCCGGACCGCGTCGCCTGGCAGCCGGGCGACCGCGTCGAGCAGCGGCCGGTAGAACAGCTTCTCGTGCAGCTGCCTGGCCTGGGTGGCGTGCCGCCGCCACTGGGCGAGCAGCTCCGCCGCCGGGTCGCCGCTGGCCGCCCCGGCCGGGGCGGGACCCTGCTCGCCGTCGCCGTCGGGCGCGTGCACCCGGCGCAGCGCCCGGCCCACCTGCCGGAGCACCGCGCGGTCTTCCGGCAGGGTGTGCGTGCGGCGCAGGTGACGGAGCTGGAGCAGGTGCTCGACCCGGCGCAGGAACTCGTAGGCGGCGGCGAGCTGCGCCGCGTCGGCGCGGCCCACGTAGCCGCCCGCGGCCAGCGCGCGCAGCGCCGGCAGCGTCCCCGCCACCCGCAGCGACTCGTCGCTGCGGCCGTGCACGAGCTGGAGGAGCTGGACCGCGAACTCGATGTCCCGCAGCCCGCCTGGGCCGAGTTTCAGCTCCCGGCCGGCGCTGCCGGCGGGCAGCGTGCCGAGCACCCGGCGGCGCATCGCCTGCACGTCAGCGACGAAGTCGGGGCGCTGCGCCGCCTGCCAGGTCAGCGGGGTCACGGCCGCCAGGTAAGCCGAGCCGAGGCCCTGGTCCCCCGCCGCCGGGCTGGCCTTGAGCAGCGCCTGGAACTCCCAGGTCTTGGCCCAGCGCTCGTAATAGGCCAGGTGACTGGCCAGGGTGCGGACCAGCGGGCCGTCCCTGCCCTCCGGGCGCAGGTTGGCGTCGACGGGGAACAGCCCGCCCTCGGGGGCGGCCTGCGAGCAGACCCGGATCATCGCCGAGGCCAGCGCGGTGGCCGCCCGCAGCCCCGCGTCTCCGCCGGCGGTGCCCGGCTCGCCGGCCACGAAGATCACGTCCACGTCGCTGGCGTAGTTCAGCTCCCTTCCGCCGCACTTGCCCATCGCGATCACGGCCAGCTCACCGGGCGCGGCGCCGGCCTGCCGCCCGGCCCTGGCGATCGCCAGGGCGGCCTCCAGCACGGCGGTGGCCAGGTCGGCCAGCTCGGCCATCACGCTGTCCAGCGGGTCGGCGCCGGTCAGGTCCCTGGCCGCCAGGTGCAGCAGCCGCCGCCGGTAGGCCAGCCGCAGCTCCGCCGCCGGGTCCGCGCCGCCGATCCGGCCGGAATCCGCCATCGGCTCGCCTGGCCCGTCCGGCAGCGCCCCGGTCACCGCCAGCAGTTCCGCGCGCAGCGCCGTGGCCGCTGGCCGGGCCAGCGGGCCAGGGCCGGCCAGCACCTGCCAGTCGGCGGGCCGCCGGGCCAGGTGGCTGCCCAGCTCGGCGCTGACCCCCAGCACCGTGATCAGCCGGTCGCGCAGTTCCTCGTCGGACCGCAGCGCGGCCAGCAGCCCGGCGTCCGGCGCCATCCGGGCCAGCCCGGCCACCGCCAGGTCAGGGTCGGCCGCCGCGCCCAGCGCCTCCACGATCGCCGCGTCGCCGCCCTCGGCGTCCAGCCCCAGGTCTACGGTGATCAGCCGGCGAGCCCGTGCCGTGTCGGCGAACCCGAGCGCGGCGAGCTGCCCGGTCAGCGTCCCGCGCGGCGTGCCCATGCCAGCACGTTAGCGACGCGGCCGGGTCTCGGCACGGCCACCATGCCGCACGCGCTCAGCTCTCGGCGTCAGGCGCGGCCTGCACGACGGCCCTGATCCGCTCCAGGGTAGCGAGCATGCCGCCGGTGTTGGTCCGGCCGCGCGCCCGTCCCGCGAGCTTCCAGTACAGCCGGTTCAGCAGCGTGTCGGCCAGCTCGAACGACTCGGTGACCTCGGTGCCGGCGCCGTCCTTCGCCGGGGCGAGCTGGTAGCGCCAGGTGTTGAGCGTCTTGCCGCCCGGCCCGGCGACCGCGAAGGCGAACTCGCGGCCTGGCTCGCTGGCGATGACCGTGCACCTGGTCCAGTAGACCGGCCCGCGCCCGTTGCGCCTGACATGACCGCGGAACCGCGCGCCGGGCCGCGGCCCGTCCGAGCCTGGCAGCCATTCCGCCTCGAACGTCTCGGGGCTGAACGTCCCGATCCTGGTGATGTCGCTGACCACGTCCCAGATCCGGCCGGCCGGAGCCGCCATCCGCACCGTCACAGACCCTCGCACAGTCTCAGGATAAAGCCAGCGGCGGCCGGCCCGAGGGTCAGCGGGTCGGGATGAGGCCGCCGTCGATGACGACGTCGGCGCCGGTGATGTTGGCGGCGCGGTCGCTGGCCAGGAACACCACGACGTCCGCGACCTCCCGCGGCTGGGTGAAGCGGCCCGTCACCATGCTGGCGGCCGCCTGGCCGGCCACCTCCCGCGGGTCGGCGCCGGTGGCCTTGCTCACCGTGGCCGCGACGCCGTCGCCGCCCAGCCACAGGTCGGTCGCGACCGGGCCGGGGCTGACCGTGTTGACCCGGACGCCGTGCGGGCCGACCTCCTTGGACAGCGCCTTGGCGAATCCGGCCAGGGCCGCCTTGGCCGCGCTGTAGTCGAGCACCGCCGGGTCGGGCAGCGATGCGTTGACCGAGCTGGTCATCACGATCGACCCGGATCCGGCGGCGAGCATCGCGGGCAGCGCGCCGCGCGTCGTCCGGACGGCCGCCATCAGGTTCAGGCTGATCGTCGCCGCCCAGTCCGCGTCGGTGATGCTGAGGAACCCGCCCGGCCGTGCCGGGGCGCTGCCGACATTGTTGACCAGGATGTCGATCCGGTCGCCGGCCTCGGCGACGAGCCGCGCAGGCCCGTCATCCCCGGACAGGTCGACAGGGACGAACCGGACCTGGCCGCCGTCGGCCAGCGCCGCCAGCTCCGGCGACGATGCCTGCGCGCCGGCCAGCACGCTGACCCCGGCGCCGGCCAGCGCGCCGGTGATGGCCAGGCCGATGCCCTTGCTCGCCCCGGTGACGATCGCGGTCCGCCCCGCCAGCCCCAGATCCATTCCGCCCCCCGGTTACTCGATGTCATCATAGTCTCGCACAACGCAGTATTTGCTCAGCTCAATTTGATCAGCCCAGCCTTATCAGTTTAGGCTTAGCTCATGACCGAGGAGCCGGACGTCGCCGAGATCGCCAGCGCGCTGCGGGTCAGCATCGGGCTGCTGCTGCGGCGGCTGCGCCAGGTGCAGGACGACGGCGGGCTGACGCTGCCGGAGAGCGCGGCGCTGGCCCGGCTTGACCGGGGCGGCCCGGCCACGCCGGGCGAGCTGGCCCGGCTGGAGCAGATCAGCCCGCAGTCGATGGGCGCCACCGTCGCCGCGCTGGAGGCGCGCGGCCTGGTCGGCCGCCAGCGCGACCCGGCCGACGGGCGGCGGGCGGTGCTCTCGCTGACCCCGGCCGGGCTGGACGTGCTGCGCACCAGGCGCGATGCCCGCGCCCAGCGGCTCGCCCAGGCCCTGTCGGCCGGCTTCACCCCCGGCGAGCAGCGGCTGCTGCGGGAGGCGACGCCCTTGCTGGAGCGGCTGGCGCAGTGCATCTGAGAGACGCCATGCATCTAACGTCAGTACATCTGAAGAGCGGCAGGAACTCCGCCGGGCCGCCCCCCGACCGGTACAAGTGGATCGCGCTGTCGAACACCTCGGCGGGCGTCTTCATGTCGGCGCTGGACGGCTCGATCGTCATCATCGCGCTGCCGGCCATCTTCCGCGGCATCCACCTGGACCCGCTGGCGCCCGGCAACATCTTCTACCTGCTGTGGATGATCATGGGGTACCGGCTGGTCCAGGCGGTGCTGGTGGTCACCCTGGGCCGGCTCGGCGACATCTTCGGCCGGGTCAGGATCTACAACTACGGCTTCGCGGTGTTCACCGCGGCCTCGATCCTGCTGTCCTTCGACCCGCTGGAAGCGGGCCACGGCGCGCTGTGGCTGATCGGCTGGCGGGTGGTCCAGGCCATCGGCGGGTCCATGCTGACGGCCAACTCGGCGGCCATCCTGACCGACGCCTTCCCCGCCGACCAGCGCGGCCTGGCGCTGGGCGTCAACCAGGTCGCCGCCATCGCCGGCCAGTTCATCGGGCTGGTGGCCGGCGGGCTGCTGGCCGCGCTCGACTGGCGCGCGGTGTTCTGGGTCAACGTGCCCGTCGGCGTGTTCGGCACCCTGTGGGCCTACCGCAAGCTGCGCGACGACGGCGAGCGGCACCCGGGCCGGATCGACTGGTGGGGCAACGTCACCTTCGCGGCAGGCCTCGGCGCGGTCCTGATCGGCATCACCGAGGGCATCCAGCCCTACGGCGGGCACCCGATGGGCTGGACGAACCCGCAGGTGCTGGCGCTGCTGATCGGCGGCGTCGCGCTGCTGGCGCTGTTCGCGCTGATCGAGAGCCGGATCGCCGACCCGATGATCGAGCTCTCGCTGTTCAGGATCCGCGCCTTCACGGCCGGCAACATCGCCGGGCTGGCGGTGGCCATCGCCCGGGGCGGGATGCAGTTCATGCTGATCATCTGGCTGCAGGGCATCTGGCTGCCGCTGCACGGCTACGACTACAGCCAGACCCCGCTCTGGGCGGGCATCTTCCTGCTGCCGCTGACCGGCGGGCTGCTGATCGCCGGGCCGGTGTCCGGCGCGCTGTCCGACCGGTTCGGCGCGCGCGGCTTCGCCTCGGCGGGCATGGTGGTGTTCGGCGGCAGCTTCATCGGCCTGCTGATGCTGCCCGCCGACTTCCCTTACTGGGCGTTCGCGCTGCTCACCGCCGCGAACGGGATCGGCGGCGGGCTGTTCGCCGCGCCCAACTCGGCGTCCATCATGAGCAGTGTCCCCGCCGCGCAGCGCGGCGCCGCCTCCGGCATGCGCTCGACCTACCAGAACTCCGGCACGGCGCTGTCCATCGGCGTGTTCTTCTCGCTGATGATCGCGGGCCTGGCGGCCACCCTGCCGGCGTCGCTGTTCAGCGGCCTGCGCCGCCAGGGCGTGCCGGCCCGCCTCGCCCACCAGCTCGCCGCGCTGCCGCCGGTGTCCTCGCTGTTCGCCGCGGTCCTCGGGGTGAACCCGGTGCAGCACGAGCTGGCCGCCAGGGGCGCGCTCGGCTCGCTCTCCGCCGCTCACCGTCAGGTGCTGACCGGCCGGGCTTTCTTCCCGCACCTGATCTCGGCACCATTCGAGCACGGCCTGCTGGTGGTGTTCAGCGTGGCGGCCGCGCTGTCCGCGCTGGCCGGCGTGGCCTCGCTGCTGCGCGGCCCGCGGCAGGCCGGCCCCGCCGCCCCGGCCGGGCCGGCCCGGCTAGCAGATGACCGAGACGACCCCGGTCGCCAGCTCGTAGTGGGCACCGACGATGAGCAGCCCGGCGCCTGACACCAGCTCGCGCAGCGAGCGGTCGCGCTTCAGCCGGTCCACGGTCAGCCTGGTCTGCGCCCTGATCATGTTGTCCATCAGGTCGCCCTGCTGACCAAGCGCGGCCTGATAGGCCGGGCGCAGCGCGTCCACCACCGCCTGAATGTGACCGGGCGCGCGGCCGCCGCTGCTCAGCACCGTGATCGCGGCACTGACCGCGCCGCAGCCGGAGTGCCCGAGGACCAGGACCAGCCGCGTCGCGGCGTAGTTGACGGGGCCGAACTCGATGCTGCCGAGTACGACCTTCCGGTCGAGCACCTGCGCCCCGGTCCTGATCACGAACATGTCCCCGAGCCCTCGGTCGAAGACCAGTTCAGGCGGAACCCGGGAGTCCACGCAGGACAGCACCACGGCCATCGGGTCCTGGTGCGGGGCCACCTGCTGCCGCCAGCGGACCGACTGACGCGGATGCTCGGCGCGACCCTCAACCCAGCGCCGGTTGCCGGCCATCAGCAGGTCAAGTGCCTCGCGCGGTCCTGGCGCCGAAGGCGCGGGCGGCTCGGGCGACGGGGACATAGCGGTCAAGCTCGGGCTCCGTTACTGGCGCTGGTACTCCCGATCATTGTGCCGGGAGCCTTTCCCAGCGTCGCACCCGGGCAGGCCGGCCGATCCTGGCCGGCCCCGCCGCGATCAGCCGACGATGTCGATGGGCGTGCCGACCGGGACGTCCCTGAGCCGGAGCAGGTCGGCGTCGTGCAGGCGGACGCAGCCGTGCGACACCCGGGCGCCCGTGTTGCCGATCTGGCTGCTGTCGCCGAGCGGGCCGTGGATGCCGATGACCGCATCCCCCGAGCCGTCCCAGTCACGGATCGAGTCGGAGTGCGCGGAGGTGACCATGACGAAGGGTCCGTAGCCGGGGCTGCCGGGCGGCGGGCGCTCGAAGAACGCCACGAAGTAGTGGCCGGCCGGGGTGGGATCGCCGCGCGTGCCCACCCCGGCCGGCGCGGTGAAGACCCGCTTGCCGTACTTGTCCAGGGTCAGGTGCATCGTCGCGGTGTTGATGACGATCCGGTACGGCGTCATGCCCAGCCTGACGTCCTTGGCGGGCACCCAGGCGGTCGAGCCGTTCGGCCGCTGCGGCAGGCCGATCCGCAGCCAGCCCTGGCGGTCCGCCAGGACCGGCAGCGTGGAACGGGTGCCGTGCCAGTCGGCGGACACCTGCCCGGCCTTGCTTCCGCCCGGGCTGGCGTACCTGGTGACCGCGCCGTTCAGGGTGGCCAGCAGGGTGGCGCCGGCCGGCACGGCGGCAGGGCCGCCGGCGTCGGATCCTGCCGCGCCGGCGAGCCGCCGCACGCGGACACCAGCAGCCCGGCGACCGCCAGCGCTGCCGCGGCCGCGCCGCCGCAGGGTACTAGGCGAGGGCGTGCTCTCATCACGGGCGTCCTTGCTGGCTAGGAACTCACGAGCGCCTGGCGGATGACGCACAGGATCTTCCGCTGGCCGGCGGCGCCGGTGACCGACCAGTGCGCGGACGACCTCGGCGCGACGGGCTTCACCCGCACGAGCTTGGTATCCATCACGGTGTCGCCCTTCGGGGTGACGAAGTCGATCACGATCGAGTAGCCCCGGCGCGAGGACGAGGTGTTGGTCGCGATCCCCCGCGCCTCCCAGCCCTTCGCGCCGTCGTGCACGCAGGCGCTGGCCGTGACGTCCTCGCGGGCGTTCTCGGACGCCTTGTACTTCGGTACCTTGACCGCCGGGGATGACGTGCCCGTGCTGACCGCCTGGCGGTCGGTGCCGGAGGCCCGGCCGCCCCCCGCCGGGGAGCTGGCGCCGCAGCCGGCCACCGCCACGGCGGCCGGCGCGACGACCGCGGCGACGACCAGCGCGATCCTGCTGCGCGTGCTGATCCTGCTCATCTCACTCCTTTCTGACGGGGCGCTAGCTGACGGGGCTAGCCGGTCACCGGCAGCTTCGGCGGCACGATCGGCGCCGGCGGCGCTGGCGGCGGCGTCGGCGTCGGGGTCGGGGTCGGGGTCGGGGTCGGGGTGGGCGGTGGTGGCGGCGGGACGTGCCGGCAGGTGATCGACACCGACGATGGCCACGAGGTCACCAGCGGGCCGCCGCCGGCCGGGGTGCCCTGCGCCTTCGCGGTGTTGGTCACCAGGCAGGCCCGCAGGTCCCGCGGGGTGATCACGTAGGTCGCGGTGCAGGTCTGCGACTGACCGGGCGCCAGCGTCGAGTGCGGGCAGCGGATCGCCGACAGCCCCGGCAGGTCCCGGTCGATGACCTGCACGCTGGTGAGCGTCACGCCGCCGGTGTTGGTGACCAGGAAGGCGTAGTGGATCACGCTGCCGGCCTTGGTGAACTTCCGCGGCCAGGCCGTCTTCCTGAGCGTGATCGACGGGCCCTGGCCGTGGCAGGTGATCGTCACCGTGGACGGCGCCGACACCACCGGCGTGGTCAGTCCCGGCGGGTCGCCCTGGGCGGTCGCGGTGTTGGCCACCCGGCAGGCGTGCACGTTGGCCTGCGTGGTCACGTAGCTGGCCGTGCAGGCGGTGGACGCTCCCGGCGCCAGCGTCGTCACCGGGCAGCTCACCGCGGACAGGCCGGGCAGGGCGTCGTTGATCTGGACCGAGGTCAGCGACACGCCCCCGGTATTGGTGACCAGGTAGCTGTAGTGGATCACCGTCCCCGCAGTGCTGAACGTGGTCGGCGAGGCGGATTTCACCACCGTGATCGCCGGGCCGGTGCCCGTGAACGGCACGGTCGCGGTCGACGGCGGCGACACCACCGGGACGTCCGACCCTGGCGGGTCGCCCTGCGCGGTCGCGGTGTTCGTCACCGACCCCGCATCCACATCCCCCTGGGTAGTCACGTAGGTGGCCGTGCAGGTCGTGGACGCGCCCGGCGCCAGCGTGGTGACCGGGCAGGTGATCGCGGACAGGCCAGGCAGGTCGGTGTCGTTCACCTGGACGGACGTCAGCGTCACGTCGCCGGTGTTGGTCACCAGGAAGCTGTAGTGCAGCGTGGTGCCCGCCGAGCTGTAGGAGCCGGGGGTCGCCGTCTTCAGCAGCGCGATCGCCCCGGTGCCCGTCGAAGGCACCGTCGCGGTCGACGGGTCAGACACCACCGGCACATCAGAACCCGGCGGGTCGCCCTGCGCCGTCGCCGTGTTCGTCACCGACCCGGCATCCACGTCGGCCTGGGTGGTCACGTACGTCGCGGTGCAGGTCTCCGACGCACCAGCCGCCAGGGTGGCGTCCGGGCAGTCGATCGCGGACAGGCCGGGCAGGTCGGTGTCGTTGACCTGGACGGACGTCAGGGTCACGTTCCCGGTGTTGGTGACCAGGAAGCTGTAGTTCAGTGTCGTGCCGGCCGAGCTGAACGACTCCGGGGTCGCCGACTTCACCACGGAGATCGACGCGTTCTGGGTGGCTGGCACCGTCGCCGTCGAAGGCGGCGACAGCACCGGGGTCGTCGATGCCGGCGGGTTACCCTGCGCGGTGGCGGTATTGGTGACCGACCCAGCGTCCACGTCGGATTGCTTGGTGATGTAAGTGGCGATGCAGGTCTCTGACGCGCCCGGTGCCAGCGTGGCGTCCGGGCAGGTGATGGGTGAGAGGCCAGGCAGGTCGGTGTCGTTGACCTGGACGCTGGACAAGGTGACATTCCCGGTGTTGGTCACCAGGAAGCTGTAGTGCAGCACGGTCCCCGACGAGGAGAACGAGTCCGGCGACGCCGACTTCACCACGGTGATCGCCGCGGCAGGCGTCGCCGGGACGCTGGCTGTCGACGGTTCGGAGGTGATCGTTCTGCCGGACGGCGAGATACCCGAAGCGGTAGCGGTATTGTCGACATTTCCCGCATCCACGTCCGCCTGCGTGACGACGTAGGTAGCGGTGCAGGTCACAGAGGCACCAGGCGCGAGCGAGGCGGCTCCGGCCGGGCAACTCGGGTCCGGCGGAGTGCCACTTCCGGTGAACTCGGTCTCGTTGATGGTGACCGGAGCCAGGGTGACGGTGCCCGTGTTGGTGACCAGGTAGCTGTAGTGCAATGTCTCGCCGAGGGTGAGGTTGGTCTCGGCGACCGTCTTGTCCAGCGTGAGACTCGCCGTGACGGGGGCGTTGGTGAACGTGCAGACGATGTCTGGCGACTGGGCGGTGGTCAGGGGGAACTGCAGGGTGAAGGACGTGCCGCTGCCCGACTGGATCGGAGTGTTGCCGTTGGCGACGTCGATGCAGGAGTAAGTGGTCGTGTAGTCGGCGAGGTGGCCGCTCGCGGCTGCCTCCGACAGCGTGTAGGTCGTGCCCGACTGGGCGATCACCGGCCCGGCCACCGCCGCCTGCACGCCCGTCGCTGTACCGGTCGTGGTGGCGGAGCTGGTGCCGCCGCCGCCAGCGATGGTGAGGCGGAACTGGTCGCCGGCCGCGTAACGGCCGACGATGTTCTTCTGCAGCGACAGCGCCGGGTTCAGCGAGCAGGCCCCGAGATCGACGTGCAGCGCGCTCTGCGCGTTGGAGCTCAGCGGGGTCGGCCCGGCGATGATCGCGCCGGTCACCGGGTCCAGCTTGGTGATCCGGCTGGTCGTGCCCGACGTGCTGCTCGCGTACAGGTTGCCCGCGTTGTCGAAGGCGATGCCGTTGTAGATGTCGGGGCTGGCGAAGCTGCCCAGCACCTTGTCGGTCAGCGGGACGCCGGTGGCGGAGCCAGTGGTCGGTATCGGGCCCTGCACCACGCCGATCGCGACTGTTGCCCCGTCTGACGCCAGGACATACATGTTGCCGGCGGAGTCAAAGGCGATGTCACCGTTCTGCCCGGCCGTGCTGGCTCCCGTCGGCAGGGTGAACGTGCCGATGATTCCGGAGACCGGCGTGTTCGTGCTGGTGTTGAAGCCGAAAACGGTGCCCGTGGCAGGAGTACTGCCGGCGGCCGCGGCATACGACACGTAGTAGTACATGCCGTTGGCCGGGTCGACCGCGCCGGCGACGAAGCTGCTGGCCGCGAGGGAACCGCCGCCCGTATAGGTCGACCAGGCCTGCGTGCTCGTGTCGTAGCCGTGAATGATGGCGGAGTTCACGCTCGTGGTCGTCTGATCGACCACGTACGCGGCCGTGCCGCCGGGAGTAATGCCCAGGCCATTGGTCATCCCGCCGCTGGGGATCGTAGCGACCAGGCTGGCCGTTACGGTGGCTCCGCCGACCGTGCTGGTCGTCAGCCCCCAGAGACTGCCATCCGCGCTGGCGCTGGAGCCACGCTGGACGGAGTAGATGGTGCTGCCATCGCAGGACAGCGGGGCACCGGCTGCGGCGGACGCGGGGGCCGCGGCGGCCGGCCCGGCCGTGCCGAGGGCGACAACGGGGAACCAGGCCGCGGCGATGGCCAGGACGCCGCAAGCGGCCGTCAGCCGCCGGCCAGGCGAATATGCCATCTCTGCCTGGCGGATACCCATTCTTCGCAGCCAGCCGAACCCAGGCCGGCGCGCCCCCGTAGCGCTGCTCATTAGTGACCCCCATAGGACAGGCCCGCGCCCCCCGGCGCGAGCCCAGCAATGCAAGTGATGAGTAATCAGAGAGTTACGGAGAGCAACGTATCGGAGTCAGCCGCCACCACGAACGACATCGGGAGTCTTTATGAAAGCTTGACCATCGCCCGTGCTTACAGCACCGGCAGGTAGCGGTCCAGCTCGAACTCGGTGACCTGGCGGCGGTACTCCTGCCACTCCTCGCGCTTGTTGCGCAGGAAGAAGTCGAAGACCTGCTCCCCCAGCGTCTCGGCGACCAGCTCGCTGCCCTGCATCACGCCGATCGCCTCGGACAGGCTCTGCGGCAGCGGCTTGATGCCGAGCGCGCGGCGCTCGGCTGAGGTCAGCGCCCAGACGTCGTCCTCGGCGCCGGGCGGCAGCTCGTAGTCCTCCTCGATGCCCTTCAGGCCCGCGCTGAGGATGACGGCGAACGCCAGGTAGGGGTTGCAGGCCGGGTCGATGGACCGGAACTCGATCCGGGTCGCGTTGCCCTTCTGCGGCTTGTACATCGGCACCCGGATCAGCGCCGAGCGGTTGTTGTGGCCCCAGCAGATGTAGGCGGGCGCCTCGCCGCCCGCGCCGGCGATCCGCTCGGTGCCGCCCCACAGCCGCTTGTAGGAGTTCACCCACTGGTTGCAGACCGCGGTGATCTCGGCCGCGTGCGCGAGCAGCCCGGCGATGAACGACCGGCCGACCTTGGAGAGCTGGAACTCCGCGCCGGGCTCGTGGAAGACGTTGCGGTCCCCCTCGAACAGCGACATGTGCGTGTGCATCCCCGAGCCGGGGTACTCGCTGAACGGCTTGGGCATGAACGAGGCATACACGCCCTGCTGCAGCGCGACCTCCTTCATCGCCAGCCGCAGCGTCATGATGTTGTCCGCGGTGCTCAGCGCGTCCGCGTAGCGCAGGTCGATCTCCTGCTGGCCGGGGGCTGCCTCGTGATGGCTGAACTCCACCGAGATGCCCAGCGCCTCCAGCATGCTGATCGCCTCGCGGCGGAAGTCGTGCGCGATGCCGTGCGGGGTGTGGTCGAAGTAGCCGCCGGTGTCGATCGGGCGGGGCTTGCTGCCCGGCTCGTGCTTCTCCCGCAGCAGGAAGAACTCGATCTCGGGGTGGGTGTAGAAGGTGAAGCCGAGCCGGGCGGCGCGGGCCAGCGCGCGCTTGAGCACGTGCCGCGGGTCGGCGTAGGAGGGCGTGCCGTCGGGAAGCTGGATGTCGCAGAACATCCGGCCGGTGCCGGCCGAGTCATCGCCCACCGGCATGAGCTGGAATGTCGAGGGGTCCGGCCGGGCGATCATGTCGGCCTCGTAGACCCGGGCGAAGCCCTCCACGGCCGAGCCGTCGAACCCGATGCCCTCGGCGAACGCGCCCTCCAGCTCGGCGGGCGCCACGGCAACCGACTTCAGGTAGCCGAGCACGTCGGTGAACCACAACCGGACGAAGCGGATATCACGCTCCTCGAGCGTCCGGAGCACGAACTCTTCCTGCCTGTCCACCGACACAGTCTGCCCGCCGCATGTTTCACGCAGGTTACGTGGGTGCCACGGGCAGGCCCCGGCCCCCGGCGACGTCCGCCGGGGGCCGGGATTCAGCCGGCTAGAAGCAGCTCGTGCCCGAGCAGTTGTTGGGCACGTTCAGCGTCACCGAGCTGTTGAAGTTCAGGCTGACCGAGCCGCCGGTCCTGCGGATGCCGCCGCCGGTACCGCCCGCCCGGTTGCCGAACACCCGGGTGGTGGTGAGCGAGGTCGAGCCGCCCGTCACGAACACGCCGCCGCCGTCGTCATCGGCATAGTTGCCCGAGATCGAGTCGCTGTTCAGGTTCAGCGTGGTGGCCGTGGCGATGGCGCCGCCGTCGTCGCCGGCGTAGTTGCCGGTGAAGCTGCTGGTCCCGAACGTGGCCGCCGTGCCGAAGTTGGCGATCGCGCCGCCGTCCTCGTCGTCGGTGGTGTTGCCGCTGAACGTCGCCCCTGACACATTCAGCGAGCCGAGGAAGTTGTCGATGGCGCCGCCGAAGTCGTCGGCGTAGTTGTCGGTGAAGACCGACTTGGTGCCGTTGACCGTGGTGGTGCCACCCAGGTTGCCGATCGCGCCGCCGTTCTCCGCGTCGTTGTCGTAGAACGTGCTGCCGGAGACCGTCGTGGTGCCGACCGGGCCGTTGGCGATGGCGCCGCCGCCGAAGATCCCGCTGGAGGCGTCGCAGTGGCTGAAGTCGCTGTTGGACACCGTCAGCGAGCCGCCGGTCTCGTTCAGGATGGCCCCGCCGACGCCGCCGTCATCGTCGAGGAAGTTGCTCTTGGTGACCGCCAGCGAGCCGCCGTCCTCGTTCAGGAGGGCGCCGGGGCTGAGGATCGGGCCGTTGGCGTTGGCCATCGTGAGCTGGTTGATCGCGAGGTTGGCACCGTCGTTGGTCAGCATGGTGTAGGTGCCGCTGACCCGGTAGATCGTGTCGTTGCTGCCCTGGATGGTCAGGTTGTTGTCCACATCGGGCAGCGCCGAGGTAATGAAGTAGGTGCAGCCATTGTGCAGCACCAGGATCGCGTTGCTCGGCGAGAACTGAATCGCGTTGCGCAGCGCGGTCACGCTGCAGCTCACCGGGATCGTGATGGTCGGCGCGGCAAGCGCGGCCGGCGCGCCGCTGACGGCCAGCGCCGCCGCCGCGGCGGCGGCCACGCCACCGCCCGCCCAGCGCACGACCCGCCCTCGGTGAGAGCCGGTGCTAGTCATGAAGTTCCCCGCTTTCTGAATGAAGTGCCGTGGTATGCCGGAATTCGCATACGCGGATGGGAGGATGGCTCGCCGGTTCTTATTAAATGCGCGCCAAGGCTGAGCAGACTAGCAGCGATCACGCTCCGTTACCGGCATTAGCCGTAACGTCGGGCGGCATGTTTAATATGGCGCTCGCGCATTATCGCAAAACGGCTCCGAGTCGCTTAAATAGGCTCGGATAAATGACACTATTGCGATTAGCCAGGCGACCGCGAGGAAGGCCGGGCGTGCCAGGACGCAGGGCACGTTCAGGCTGTCGGGCAAGGCCGCAAGGGGAAGGCGGCCAGGCAGGCGGGCACGCGGCCAGGCAGACGGCGGATGCCCGCCCGGGGAGTCCGTTCCGGCCGACCGCCCTGGCCCCGAATAAGCTGATCACGTGCCACAGCTGCGGATCGCGCTCGCCCAGGTCAACGCCACCGTCGGAGACCTGGCCGGCAACAGTGACCGGGTGCTCGACTGGACCAGGCGCGCGGCCGGCGCCGGGCGCCAGGATCGCGGTGTTCCCCGAGATGATGCTGACCGGGTACCCCGTCGAGGATCTAGCCCTGCGCGCCTCGTTCGTGGAATCGTCGGTCGCCGCCCTCATGACGCTGGCCAGGCGGCTGGACGATGCGGGCCTCGGCGGTGTCGCCGTGGTCGTCGGCTACCTCGACCGCCGCACCGACCTGCGGCCCCGGCTCGGCCTGCCCGCGGGCGCGCCGCAGGACGCGGCCGCGCTGCTGCACGGCGGCCAGGTCGTGATCACCTCCGCGAAGCACCACCTGCCCAACTACGGCGTGTTCGACGAGTACCGGTATTTCGTGCCCGGCGACACCCTGCCGGTGTTCCGGATGCGCGCCGAGGGCGGCGAGCCGGTGGACGTGGCCATCGCCATCTGCGAGGACCTGTGGCAGGAAGGCGGGCCGGTGGCGGTCGCCCGGCAGGCCAGGGCCGGCCTGCTCGTCGTGCCCAACGCATCACCGTATGAGCAGGGCAAGGACGACAGCAGGCTGCTGCTGTGCGCCGACCGGGCCAGGGAGGCGGGCGCGCCGCTGGCCTACGCCAACATGGTCGGCGGCCAGGATGAACTGGTCTTCGACGGCGACTCCATCCTGGTCAGCGCGAGCGGTGAGCTGCTGGCGCGCGGGCCGCAGTTCGAGGAGGCGCTGGTCGTCGCGGACGTGGATGTGGCGGCCGCCGATCCTTCGCTCGCGCTGGGGCCGGAGCGCGCGGACGCGGCGGACGGGACCGCGATGTTCGTGCACCGGGTGGAGCTGGCGGAGGTGCCGGACGGGGTTGGCGCTGCTGGCGCTGCCGCGGGTGCCGGGGAGGGCGAGGGGCCCAGGCGTTCTGGCCGCGGCTGTCGGATCTCGCCGAGGTGTACGCGGCGCTGGTCACCGGGGTGCGGGATTACGTGGTGAAGAACGGGTTCTCCTCCGTGCTGCTCGCGCTGTCCGGCGGCATCGACTCCGCGCTGACCGCGACCATCGCGGCCGACGCCATCGGGCCGCGGAACGTGCACGTGGTGCTGATGCCGTCTCGCTACTCCTCCGATCACTCGGTCAGCGACGCCGAGGACCTGGTGAAGCGGCAGGGCATCCACGCCCGCACCGTCTCGATCGCGCCGATGGTCGCGGCGTTCGAGGCCGACCTGGACTTGCACGGACTGGCCGCCGAGAACCTTCAGTCCCGGGTTCGGGGCATGATCTCCATGTCCCTGTCCAACCAGCACGGCCACCTCGTGCTCACCACCGGGAACAAGAGCGAGCTGGCCACCGGCTACTCCACCCTGTACGGCGACTCCGCCGGCGGCTACGCGCCGATCAAGGACGTGCCCAAGACCCTGGTCTGGGAGCTGTCCCGGTGGCGGAACGCCGAGGCCGCCGCGCGCGGCGAAGTCCCGCCGATCCCGGAGAACTCGATCACCAAGCCGCCGAGCGCCGAGCTGGCGCCTGGCCAGCTCGACAGCGACTCGCTGCCGGACTACGAGATCCTCGACCGGCTGCTCGATGACTATGTGGAGAAGGACCTGGGTGCCGCCGAGCTGGTCGCCGCGGGGCATGACCCGGTGGTGGTGGAGCGGGTTATCCGGCTGGTGGACCGCGCGGAGTACAAGCGCCGCCAGTATCCGCCGGGCCCGAAGATCTCGGCGAAGAACTTCGGGCGCGACCGGCGGCTGCCGATCACTAGTCGCTGGCGCGAGCCGCTGCCGTCGGCGGAGTGACGCGGGCGGAGTGACGCGGGGCGGGGGGTCGGGCGGGCTGTCGGGGCGCGGGCGGGGTGTCGGGGCGCGAGGGCTAGCCTGGCTTCGTGCCGCCTGAACCGGTTGTCATCCGCCCATACCGACCCGCCGATCTCGACGCGCTCTACCGGATCTGCCTGCTCACCGCGGCGAGCGGCGAGGACGCGACCGCCATGTTCCACGACCCCGACCTGCCCGGTCATGTCTTCGCCGCGCCGTACGGCGTGCTGGAGCAGTCACTCGCGTTCGTCGCCGCCGATGCGGCGGGGGTTGGGGCCTACGTGATCGGCGCGCTCGACACTCCCGCCTTCGAGGAACGCCTGGAACGCCAGTGGTGGCCCCGGCTCCGCGGCCGCTATCCGGCGCCCGACCCGAACGTCCCGTTCGAGCGGCTCGACTTCGAGCAGCAGGTCATCCGCGGCATCCACTATCCCTTCGGTCATTCGGATGAGATCGTCCGGCGATACCCGTCGCACTTGCACATCGACCTGCTGCCGCGCCTCCAGGGTCATGGCCTTGGCGGTGCCCTGATGGCGACGCTGCTCGACGCGCTGCGCGCTCAGGGGTCTATCGGGGTGCATCTGTACTGTGCGCCGGACAATGTGCGGGCGGCTGGGTTCTACCGGCATCTCGGGTTCACGCCGGTGGATCCGGACAGCCCGCTGATCTATGTGCTGGACCTGCGGGGCGGGGGGTAGCTGGGACTCGGCTGCCTGCGGGGCGTGCCGTCGGGGCTGGGCGCGGACTCTCGTTATCGAACTTAATATCGATCTCGATGTCATAATGTCAGACCCTCTCGATACTGTTAGTCATAGCAGGAAACGGCCGCAGGGCGGGAGGTGACCAGGTGCCAGACGATCAGCCGCAGCAGCCGCCGAGCGAGGAACAGCCAGCCAGCGAGCCCGGCTGGCTCGATGACGAGGCCGAGCTGGACGGCCTGGTCCTGGTGCCGGGTAGCGAGCCGGTTCCGGCGGACCGGGTGCTGCTGCCAGAGCCTGCTGCTGGCGCGGGTCCTGGCGCGGGTGGCGGATTGTCCTGGTCGTTTGGCGTGGACCTGGACGCGATCCTGGCCGCCGCGGCCAAGGGCACATCTGACCTGGGCGGGCAGGGCACGCTCGGCGGGCTGACCGGCCCGGCCGGGAGCGGCCCAGGCGGCGCGGACGCGAATCCCGCCGCTGCTGGTCCTGGCGGTGTGCTGCTTCCTGACGAGGGCGGCCTGGGGCTGGACGTGGTGGCCGAGTACCTGCCCGGCAGCGCGGGCCTGGCCGCGTGGCTGGACCAGCGCGACCCCGCCGGCACCAGCGACTACGACCTGCCCGCCGTCGCCGCCGGATGGCGCAGAGTCGCCGCCTGGGCACAAGCCCGCGAGTTCGCCGCCATCGCCCAGATCGCCGCACGGTCCGCCGCCCGGAACGACAAGGCCGGGCTCCGCGAGGACGGCCGCCCGGCCGCCGTCACCCCGGACGCCGCCGCCCAGGTAGGCCTGGCCCTGGCCCTGTCACCCGGCACCGCCGAGTGGTGGACCGGGCAGGCCATCACCCTCACCTGGCGGCTCCCCGCCACCGGCACCGCCCTCGCCGCCGGCCAGATCGACGCCTACCGCGCCCGGCTCATCACCGAGGCCACCAGCCTCCTCGATGAGGACACCGCCCGCGCCGTCGAGAACGACATCCTGCCCGAAGCGGGAGAAGCTCACCTACGCCCAGCTCCGCGCCCGCCTGCGCAAGGCCGTCATCATCGCCGACCCGCAGGGCGCCGAGGACCGCCGCAAGGCGGCTGAACGGCGGGCGCGGGTCAGCCTGTACCCCGATGACGACGGCACCGCGACCCTGACCGGGACCAGCCTCCCGGCCCCGCACGCGGCGGCGGCCATGGCCCGGATCACCGCCCTCGCCCGCGCACTGAAAGCCTCCGGAGCCGGCGGCGGCACCGACCTGCTCCGCGCCCACATCTACCTCGGACTCCTCCTCGGCACCCTCCCCCCGATACCCCCGCCAGCAGACACCGGACAGCCCGACGAACCAACCGACGACCAGCCGCCAGACGACCCGCCTTACAGCGACGAGCCAGATAACCCGCCCGGCGACGGGCCCGGAGGCCGGCCGCCGCGCCGGGGCCAGCCAGACGGCTGCCCCGGCAGCACGCCACGCCACGGACAGCCCGCCGGCCCGCCCAGCGGTCACGGCCGGCCCGGCAGCACGCCAGCCCGCGACGGTCACCACCCCGGGCCACCACGCGGCAGCCGGTCACCGCGCCGACAGTCACCCAGCGGGCCGCCGCCGCACCGCGAGAGATCGGGACCAGGGCCACCAGGTACCGTCGCCCCGCTGGGTCCTCAGCCAACCGATCCCCAGCCGCCGGGACGCCCGCAGCCGCGCCACCGGGCATCGGCCCGGCAACCGCTACCTCACCCGGCGGCGCAACCATGCCCGGCGCCACCCGGTTACCTGCGGCGGTCAGGCGACATCAGGCACTACCGGCAAGACTGTCGCGTATAGCGCTTCCCGGACGGGTGCGCTTTCCGGGTCCTGACAGGCGAGGAGGGCATGTGCGCGTGACCATGATGCCGGTAGCGGCGGCTGCGGGTGATCTGCGGGCGATGGTTCACTACCCGGACGCGGCCGGGATGCTGCCGGGCGTCGTGCTGGTGGACGGAGGCGGGGACAGTACCGCGGAGGGCTGGGCGGAGCAGACCGCCGCTTTCGCTGCCTGCGGGGCGGTGGTGCTGACTCATGACAAGCCTGGGTGCGGTGGGTCGCCCGGTGACTGGCGTGATCAGAGCCTGGCCGACCGGGCTCGTGATTCCCTGGCTGCCCTGGAGGTACTGCGATGTCAGCCGGGGGTTGATCCGGGGCGGGTCGGCTTGCTGGGCATCAGTCAAGGAGGCTGGGTGTCCTACCTGGCTGCCAGCCTGGCCCCGCAAGCGGTCCGGCAGGTCGTGACGGTTTCCGGTCCCGGCGTGTCCGCAGCCGACCAGGAGCGCTACCGGATCGCCTGCGCCGTGCACGGCGATCGGGAAGCCCTCGCCTGGGTCGATGAGCGGTCACGCCGGCTGCTGGCCGGCGAGGATCCGGCGCTGGTCCTCGCCCGCCAGCGCGAATATGCCGACCGGCCCTGGTACGACCTGGCATGCGGCGGTTACGAGCCCGAGAAGAATCTCGCTTTCTTCGCGCGCATCGCCCGGTTTGACCCTGCGACTGTGCTCCCGGACGTGCGATGCCCAGTGTTCGCGGCCTTCGGCGGGGCCGACACCTCGGTCCCGGTACCCCGCAGCGTGGCCGTCCTCAGCGAGATGTTGCCCGCCAGCCCCGCTCATGCCGTCGCCGTCTTCCCCGATGCCGACCACGGCCTGATGCCCGGCACCACTGACGAGACCACCCCCTACCCGGCACGGCTGGCACCCGGCTTCCTGACCATGCTCACCAGCTGGCTCGCTGCCAGATGAGCTGAGCCGACACGCAGATCTGCTTGTCCGCTGATCTGCTTTGTCCGCTGAACGACTCATATTTCCTGCTGTAGCGGGTAGCCAAGCGATCAGCGGCTACTCGGGAAGGCAGGTCGATGACGGAGAGTACCGGGCACCTCGAAGGCCTAGGCCAGTTCGCGGAGCAGGAACGCCGGCTGCGGCGAAGTATGGGGTTCTGGCAGCTCACGGCCATCAGCTTCAGCGGCGTCATCGGGTCGGGCTGGCTCCTGGCCGCGCTCTACGCGGCGCAGGCGGCGGGGCCGGACGCGATGGTCACCTGGCTGATCGGCGGCGTCGCGCTGCTGCTGATCGCGCTGGTGATGGTGGAGCTGGGCGGGTCGCGGCCGGAGTCGGGCGGGCTGGTGCGATGGCCTTACTACGCGAGTGGGCGGTTAGTAGCGACGCTGGTCGGCTGGGGCATCTGGATCGCGTACGCGACCAACCCGCCGAGCGAGTCGGCGGCAATGCTCCAGTACATGAGCAAGTACGTCTCCGGCGTCTATAACGGCACCCGCCTGACGGCGCTTGGCGTGCTGCTCGCGGCGGGCATCATGGCGGTCTTCGTGGTGATCAACTGGTTCGGCGTGCTGCTGTTCGCGAACGTCAACGGCGCGCTGACGGTGGCCAAGTTCGTGGTGCCGACGCTGACGGTCATCTGCCTGTTCGCCTCGGGCTTCCACGGCAGCAACTACACGGCGCACGGGGGCTTCGCCCCCTACGGGTTCTCGGCGGGTCTTTCGGCGATCGCGACGGCGGGCATCATCTACGCCTACACGGGTTTCCAGGGGCCGATCGACCTGTCGGGCGAAGCCCGCAACCCGCGCCGGGACGTGCCCTGGTCGGTGATCACGGCACTGGTGGGGTCGATGCTGCTGTACCTGGCGCTGCAGGCGGTCTTCATCGGGGTCATGCCGGGGCACGAGCTGATCCACGGCTGGAGCGGTGTGTCGCTGAGCTCTCCGTTCGCGCAGCTCGCGGTGATGCTGAACCTGAGCTGGCTGTCCTGGGTCCTGTACGCGGACGCGATCGCCTCGCCGGCGGGATCGGCGCTGACGTTCACGGCCACCACGGCGCGCGAGTCCTACGCGATGGCCA
This sequence comes from uncultured Actinomycetota bacterium, assembly GCA_963725175.1. Taxonomy (GTDB): domain Bacteria; phylum Actinomycetota; class Actinomycetes; order Streptosporangiales; family Streptosporangiaceae; genus DASUBV01. The sequence goes on along the minus strand of CAVRXH010000006.1, from coordinate 6,538,002 downwards.
AGAACCGGTTCCTGCCGGCCGCCGCCGGGAAGGTACACGAGCGGTCGGGGGTGCCGCGCCGGGCGATGCTGATCAACTACGTGATCGGGCTGGCATTCCTGCTGCCGTTCCAGAGCTGGCACTCGATCGTGGCGGCGACCAGCGTGCTCGGCTTGTTCGCGTACTCGATCTCCGCGGTGGCGCAGTCGGCGTTCCGGCGCGCGGAGCCGCGGCGGGTGGCGGGCTGGGTCAGGGGAACTAAGGTCCTGGCGCCGGTCAGCTTCGTCATCGCCAGCCTGATCCTGTACTGGGCGACGTGGCAGGAACTGCGGATCGCGCTGCCTGTGCTGCTGGTCGGCGTGCTGGTCTACGGCTATCAGCAGTACCGGGAAGGGGTCGACAGGCGCGATATCCGGCTCGGCCTGTGGCTGGTGGTGTTCCTGATCGCGATCCTGATCATGTCGGCGATCGGCAGCTTCGGCGGCGCGAAGTGGATACCGGCGCCGTGGGACTCGGTGGTGGTCGCGGTGATCGCGGTGATCGCGTTCGTCCAGGGTGTCCGGGACGCGGGGCGGCACATGGAGGCGCACCCGCCGCCATCGCCCGCCAGCCCCGCGGCCCCGTCGGCTGTCGCCGCCCCCGAGGCCTCGGCCGCCTAGAGGCCGGGGCTTAGAGGTCGGGGCTTAGAGGTCGAGGCTGGTGCCGGGGTCCAGGCGGGAGTAGCGGCCCGCCTGGTCTCCGGACAGCACGTTGAGCAGGTTGCCGATCAGGCCGAGGCCCTGCGGGCTGAGGATCGCGTCGTGGATGGCCAGGCCGCGCTCGGGCGAGACCTCGCGGGCATAGGCGGCCGTCTCGGCGAACTTGAGCCACGGTGCGCTGACGGGCAGCAGCAGCACGGACACCTGGTCCTCGGGCACGGTGAACGAGTCGCCGGGGTGAAAAACGGTGGAGTCGACGGCGAAGCCGGTGTTGGTCATGACAGGGACGCCCGGCATGATCGCGGCGTGCTCGCGGCCGTAGACATGCACGTCGAACCCGGCGGCGGTAAAGGTGTCACCGTGGCCGACGTCGTGCACGCGACCGCCGAACTCGGCGAACTGGCCGGCCACGGACGGGTTGGCCCACAGTTCGAGGCCGGGCCGCTCGGCCAGCGCGGCGCGGATGGCGGGCGCGTCGAGGTGGTCGGGGTGCTCGTGGGTCACCAGCACGGCATGCGCGCCGTCCAGCGCGCCGGGACCGCTCCACATGCCGGGATCGAGAACCAGCCGGCCGCCGTCCTTCTCCAGCCGGACGCACGCGTGGCCGAGCTTGGTGAGCCGCATGGCTTGTCCCCTTCGCGTGACGCCTTGGCTAGCCGCGAGCCTAGCGTCTAGCGGGCGGACAGGCCCTGGAGCAGTTCGTCCACGACGCGCTTGGCATACCGGGTGCCTGCGGGCTGCGGCCCCGCGCCGCTGCGGGCCAGCACGGCACCGCTGAGCAGGTACATGGCGGCGTCCACGTCGGTGGTCTCGCGCAGCTCTCCGGTGGCCACGCCACGGCGCAGCACGGAACGGATCAGCTCCCGGCGCGGCTCCATGATGACCTCGCCGAACTTGGCGGCCAGCCGGGGGTAGCCCGCCCCCTCGCCGTGCAGCAGCCCGAACAGGCGGCGGCGCCGCGGGTCGGCGGCCTCCTTGCACAGGGCCTCGACCAGCGCGGTGAGGTCAGCCCGCACGGACCGGCCCTGCGGCTGGGGCAGCGGCACGCGCAGGGCGTCAATAGCGTCGAGAAGCAGGTCTTCCTTGCCGGGCCAGCGCCGGTAGATGGTGGCCTTGCCGACGCCGGCGCGGGCCGCGACCTGCTCGATGTTCAGCCCGTCGGGGCCGTAGTCGGCGAACAGGTCGAGGGTGGCGTCGATGATGGCCTGGTCGGCCTGCCCGCTGCGCGGGCGCCCTGGCCGCCGGGACGTCCCGCCCGGCTCGCCGCCGGGACCGCCGGCGCCGGGGGCACTAGCGGGCGGCTCGCGGCGCGGAGCGGGGGGCGCGGGCGGACGTGGCGCCTGCCGGGACCGGGGCACGGCGGGGTCGGACCCGGGCTGGCGCGGCGGCGCGTCATCAAGCACCACGGCGTCCATCGGCACGGTGTCCGGCTGCACGGTCTCGGACTGCACGGTCTCGGACTGCACCGTCTCAGGCTGCGCGGCAATCATCGGCCGCACGGTGCCGGCGGGAACCGTCCCGCTCGCCAGCGTGCCGGGGAGCACTTTGCCCGCCGGCACGGCGCTGGCTGGCACGGCGCTGGGCGGCCCAGCACCAGGCGGCACGGTGCTGGGCGGCACAGTGCTGGGCGGCACAGTGCTGGCGGCGGCGAACCCGGCCTGCTGCTCCATGCTGTCCTTTTCCGCCACGGCTAGCGCCGGGGCCGCTGCTGCGACAACGGTTACCACGAACGAGTAGACGCTTTAACGCGCTTGTGCGTTGCCCCCATTTACGATACGAAACCATACCGTATCGCAAACTGATGGTTTTGCTACTCTCCCGGACCCGTCAATGTGCTCTTAGTCACGCCCGCCACACGGCCACCCGGAGCGCCGCCCTGAGCGCCGCCCGTGAGCAGTTGGCCACGCTGACCACTGCCCCTGCCTGCACCGATATGTCATGATCGAAGGGTCCGGGTACGCCGCTGGGGCGACTCGAGACGCGGAGGATCACCATGACCACAGCTCAGGCTGGCGCCGGGAAGGCCGCGACAGACGCGCGGACCGCATCCGGCGGAACCCTCTACGGAGGCACGGCCACCCGCCGGGTTACCGTCCTCGACATCGCCGCCGCGAAGGCCCGCGGCGAGCGCTGGCCCATGCTCACCGCTTACGACGCGCTCACGGCGCGGGTGTTCGACGACGCCGGGATCCCGGTGCTGCTCGTCGGCGACTCGGCCGGGATGGTCATCTACGGCCACGAGAGCACGATCCCGGTCACCCTCGACGAGCTGATCTCGCTCGGCGCCGCCGTAGTCAGGGGCACCAGGCGGGCGATGATCGTCGCCGATCTGCCGTTCGGGACCTATCAGGTCTCTCCGGAGGCGGCGCTGACCGCGGCTACCAGGTACCTCAAGGAGGCCGGGGTGCACGCGGTGAAGCTAGAGGGCGGCGGCCGGGTGCTGCGGCAGGTCGAGGACCTGGTGTCCGCGGGCATTCCGGTAATGGCGCATCTTGGCCTGACTCCACAATCGGTGAACGCGTTCGGCGGCTACAAGGTTCAGGGCCGTGGCGAGGACGGCGAGCGGCTGCTGCGCGACGCGAAGTCGCTCCAGGCGGCAGGCGCGTTCGCGCTGGTGCTGGAGTGCGTGCCCGCGGAACTGGCCGCGCAGGTCACCTCGGAGCTGAGCATCCCGACCATCGGGATCGGCGCCGGCGCCGCGTGCGACGCGCAGGTACTGGTCTGGCAGGACATGGCGGGCCTCACGCCGCACACGGCGAAGTTCGTGAAGAAGTACGCGGACATCGGCGGCGTGCTCCGCGAGGCGGCGCAGTCGTTCGCGGCGGACGTGGAGTCCGGCTCGTTCCCCGCGCCGGAGCACGCCTACCGCTAGTAGCCGATCGCTAGTCGCCGATGCCGCTAGTCGCCGATGTCGGTCAGCCGGATCCCGGCGTGCGCCTTATACCGGCGGTTCACCGAGACCAGGTTGGCAGTCAGCGCCTCCACCTGGCCGCAGTTGCGCAGCCGTCCCGCGTACACGCCGCGGGCGCCGGGCAGCAGCCCGGCTAGGTCCTGCACCAGGTCGGTAGCGGCCCGGTCGTCGCCGAGCACCAGGACATCCTGGTTCAGCTCGGTGACGTCCGGGTCGAGCAGCAGCACGGCGGAGACATGGTGGAACGCGCCCACCACGGTGCTGTCCGGCAGCACGGCGGCAGCCTGCTGCGCGGCGCTGCCCTCGGGCACCGGCAGCGGGTAGGCGCCGCGCTTGTCGAAGCCCATCGGGTTCACGCAGTCGATCACGATCTTCCCGGCGAGCGGCCCGGCCAGCGAGGCCAGCAGTTCCCGGTGCCCGTCCCACGGCACGGCCACGATCACCAGGTCGGACGCCGCGGCGGCGTCGGCATTGGACAGGCCGGTGACCTGCGGAGACTCGCCCACGGTCGCCGCCGCGGCGGCGGCCCGGCCGGCGTCCCTGGAGCCGATGATGACGCGCTGCCCGGCCAGCGCCAGCCTGCGGGCCAGGCCGCGGCCCTGGTCGCCGGTGCCGCCGAGCACGCCGGTGACCAGGCCGGAGAGGCGGGATTCCGGTGCGGAACCGTTCTGGGGAGAGGACATGCACCCGATCCTCGCAGACGCCGCGCGCGAGCCCGCGCGGGATTACGGCGCGGCCGGCGTGCGCGCTGGGTAGCCATTAAGTGACGAGTCCGCTGCGCGGACGCGGTTCATCAGGCACGATGTGGACATGAACGCCGATCAGGTCGCGGCGCTGCGCGCCCTGCTCGCGCCGACGGGCTGGCTGGACCGGACCAGGTCGTTCGCCCGGGCGCTGCGCGACTATTCTCGGACGCCCCAGGGACTGCTGATCGTCGGCACCCCGGAGGACGAGCCGTGGCACATGACCGCTCACCTGGCCGACGAGAGCAGGCTGGCGGAGATCCCGGAGCTGGCGCCGACCCTGGTCCGCTGGGCTCCCCCGCCTGGCGCCCCGGCGCACCTGCGGATCGGCATGGACCGGCTCGCGGTGGCGGGCAGGCACGAGACGCTGCTGGTGATCAGCCCGCAGGCGGCGCCGGCCGAGCTGCTGGAGCGGGTCGATGACGTGCGCAAGGCCGGCGCCACGATCCTGGCACTCGACCGCGGCGACCCGGAGCTTGGCGCGCTGGCGCACGAGGCGCTCGCGGTCCCGGAGGGGACCTCGCCGCTGTCGTTCGACGCCGCGCAGCACCTGGTGACGGCGGCGGCGGGCGAGCCGTACGGGCCGCGCGAGCGGCACCGGCGACTGCAAGCCGGCGGCGGGCTGCACGCGGCCGGCACGGCGGGCGCAGGGGGCCGGGGCGGGATGTCGCTACGCAGCAGGCTGGCCCAGCTGCTGGACGCGGTGAGCGGCACGCCCGCCGGGCCCGGCGAGTAGCTGCGCTAGCGGCTCATGACATCAGGGACCCTGGTCTCCGCGCACAAGGGCGGCACCGAGCGGGCGCAGGCGGCGACCTACGAGGCGTACCGGGACGCGGTGACGACCGGCGCGGAGTACGTGGAGCTGGACATCCGCAAGACCGGCGACGGCGTGCTCGTCGTCCGCCACGACCCCCTCGCCCCCAGCGGCGCGGGCTACGAGCAGCTCTGCGAGAGCGCCGGCCACCAGGTCCCGCGGGTCGCCGACGTGCTCGGCCTGATCGCCGGGCAGGCCCGCGCGCACCTGGACCTCAAGGAAACCGGTTACGAGGCGGAGGTCATCGACCTGGCCACGCAGGCCGTCGGCGCGGGCGCGTTCATCGTGACCACGCTGGAGGATGAGTCGGTGTCGGCCATCAAGCGGGCGTTCCCCGGCGTCCCGACGGCGCTGTCGGTGGGCCGCGACCTGAGCCGGGTGCCGCGCTCGCGGTGGGCCGGGATCCGGGCCAGCGAGCTGTTCCCGCTGCCTCGGCTGCGGGCCTGCGGCGCGGACTGGATCTCGGTGAACTACAAGCTGGCCCGCCTCGGCGTGGTCAGGGACTGCCACCGGGCCGGCCTCGGCATCATGGTCTGGACCGTGGACAGCACCCGGCTGACCGACGCGTTCCTCGCCGATCCGCGGGTCGAGGTGCTGGTCACCAACCGCCCGCGCCAGGCCCTCGCCCGCCGCGCGGCCGCCGCTGCCCGCGAGCCCTAGGAATCGAGGCTCAGCACCATCGTCGGCGTCTGGATCACGTGGTCCTCGCGCAGCGGCCTGACCGCCGTGCCGATCGCGAAGAACTCCGTGGTGTGCGAGCCCCAGGTGTGGCTGTGCTGGCGGAGCTGGACCCCGACGATGCCCTCGGCGTGCAGTTCCTCCGCCTCGGCCTGCATCCGGGTCATCGCCAGCTCGCGCGCGTCGTACAGCGCCTGGGTGAACTGCTCCAGCTCCACGTTGCGCCCGATGTTGCCCATCTTCGCGCCGAGCCGCTGGTGCGCGATGTGGTAGACGCACGACCCCATGGTCATGCCGAGCGGCGCGTAACCGGCCCTGATCAGGGTCCAGAAGTCCTGCCCGGACAGGTCGGAGGTGAACGGCACGCCCTTGTTGTTCCGCCAGTTGGTGACCCCGCCGCCACCCGCGCCCGGCTCGGCCTTGACCGCCGTGCCGACCGCGATGAACTCCGCGATGTCGGCGCCGAACTCCTTCATCTCGACATCCAGCCGGACGCCCACGACCCCGTCCGCGCCGAGCTGGCTGGCCTCGGCCTCCATCCGGGTCATCGCCAGCTCGCGGGCGTGGTACATGGCCTGGGACAGCACGTCGAGTTCCTGGCTCTTGCCCCAGCGGGCGACCTGGAGCCCGACGTGGTAGATCGAGCTGCCGAGCACCAGCCCGAGCGGCTTGAACCCGACCTCGCGGACCAGCAGGAACTCGTTGACCGACAGGTCAGAGGTGAAGATCGCGCCGGGCTGGCCCGGCCGCAGCTCGGCCAGCCGCCGCATCGCGTCGGCCGGGATGCCGAGCGCGCCCGGTTCCTGCGCCGGAACCGCGCCGCCCGCCCCGCCATGCTCGGTGTCGGTCATTTCTCTCCTATCCCGCCGAGCCGGACCCGCGCCGCCTGGCGGCGCTGCGGGTCCAGCGACATGATCGCCAGTGGCGCCGGCGCCTCGCGCCGCGGGTCACCGAACCTGGCGATCGCCGTGCCGATGATGGTCGCCTCGACCACGTGATCGCGACGGCCCTCCTGCGCCGGGCACTCCCGCTCGTGCACCTGGACCGTCATCTCCTGCACCACCACGCCCTGCGCGCCGATCCGGCTCACGTCGCGCGCCGCCTCTCTGCGCGCGTCGTGGCGGGTCTGGTTCACCAGGTCGGTGTAGCCGTGTACCTCGGTGTTGCCGCTGCCCCAGCGGGTCTGCGTGACCGTCGTCCAGTCGTCGTGCCTGGACCCGATCGAGATGCCGAGCACCAGCCCGGCCGGCATCCACCCGGCCAGCACCAGCTTCGCGAAGTCCTGCCCGGACAGGTCGGAGGTGAACGGCTGGCGCGGCGGCGGCACGCCGGGCGCCGCGATGGCGGTGCCGATCGCGATGAACTCCATGCCGCCGGCCGGGAAGGCGCCGATCGTCAGGCGCACCCCGACGATCCCGTGGCCGCCCAGTTCCTGACATTCACCGATCATCCGGGCGATAGCGGTCCGGCGCGCCTCATAGAGGGCCGCGACCATGGGCTTGAACGAACCCAGGGAGCCGGTGCTGGACACGGCGGTGACCCCGGCACTGGGCACCACGAAGCCGCCGTATCCCGCCCAGCCTCCCGGGCAGGCGTAGCCGCCCGTGTAGCCGATGTTGTAGACGGCAGCGCCGAGCACCTGGCCGACCGGCGCGAATCCGGTGCTCTTGATGGCCGCGAACTCGTCCGTGCTGAGCGCCGAGCCCCAGGCTCGTCGCCCCCGGTCCTCACTCATGCCTGATCACCGGGTCTCACGATACCTGCGGACACTACTTATCCTGAGCGTCCCACTCCCTGTTGCGCTCCTTTACCTTCTCCAGGGCGTTCGCCGCTGCCTCGCGGCTGTCGTAGGGCCCGAGCCGGTCCTTGCCCGGGCAGCCGTCGTCGCCCTCGACGGTGTTGTGCTTGAGGCAGAAGTACCAGTGCTGGTTACTGTCCATGGACATTAGAATTACAGATCATGGCGACTATGCTCCAGCCCGGCAGGATTTCCCCCGCTCGCGGTGTCCCGGCCAGCATCGAGCGCCCCGAGTACGTGGGCCGCAAGTACCCGAAGACCGGCGAGCGCGAGGTGAAGGACGCGCAGACCATCGAGCGGATGCGGGTCGCCGGCAAGATCGCGGCCCGGGCGCTCGCCGAGGTCGGCGCGCGCATCGTGCCGGGCGTGACCACCGACGAGCTGGACCGGGTCGGCCACGAGTTCCTCTGCGATCACGGCGCCTACCCCTCCACGCTGGGCTACCGCGGCTACCCCAAGTCGCTGTGCACCTCGGTCAACGAGGTCATCTGCCACGGCATCCCCGATGACACGGTGGTCGCCGACGGCGACATCGTGAACATCGACATCACCGCCTTCATCGGCGGCGTGCACGGCGACACCAACGCGACGTTCCTGGCCGGCGACGTGGATGAGGAGTCCGCGCTGCTGGTGGAGCGGACCCGCGAGGCGACGATGCGCGCCATCCGCGCGGTGGCGCCCGGCCGGCCGCTGAACGCCATCGGCCGGGTCATCGAGTCCTACGCCCGCCGGTTCGGCTATGGCGTGGTGCGCGATTTCACCGGGCACGGCATCGGCACCCGGTTCCATTCCGGGCTGATCGTGCCGCACTTCGACGACCCGGACGTCGACGTGCTGATGGAGACCGGGATGACGTTCACCATCGAGCCGATGCTGACGCTGGGCACCATCGACTACGACATCTGGCCGGACGGCTGGACCGTGCTGACGGCCGACCGCAGGCGGACCGCCCAGTTCGAGCACACGCTGCTGGTCACGGCCGACGGGGCCGAGATCCTGACGCTGCCTTAGCCCTCTTCTGGCGCCGGCGGCCTGGCCGCCGGGGCGACGAAGGTGCCGCGGCCCTGGCGGGTGATGATCAGGCCACGGTCCCGCAGCACCTGCATGGACCGCCGGACCGTCTGATACGCGACGCCGTACTCCTCGGCCAGGTGCCGCTCGGCGGGCAGCTTCAGGGTGATGTCGCCGCCCTTGATCCGCGACTCGATGTCGTTGGCTACCTGGAGGTAGGCGAAGTCCGGGCCCAGCGGGTCGATTTCTCGCACCTGATCAACGTAGGCACTCTCCTAGCTGCGCAAACCTCGGCTAGCTCGAAGATCAACAGGAGCTATGCGGTGCTCTGAGAGGTACCAGATCACTGCAAGATCGCCAATCTACCGCCCTGCCGCGACTCGCGCCTGGACGCCCTCCCACCAGCCTCGCCCCGGCCCGTCCTCGCCTGCGCTGTCCGCCCCCGGCCTGGCCGACTCGATCCACCAGGTCGCGCCGGCCGCCACGTACGGCCGGGCCCGCTCCGGCACCTGCGCCGGGTCGTCGGCCACGTCCGCCCAGATCACCATGTCCATGCCGTCCGCCGAGCCGCGCGCGGCCGCGATCCGCGCCCGGACACCGGCGATGTCGGCGGGCGACGGGAGCTGGAGGCGGCCATCGCCGTACCGGATCGGCACCATCCCGTCCCAGCGGGCGGCCCGGTCGATGGGCCGGGTGGCCGGCAGGATGCCGCCGACCCAGACCGGGATGCGCGGCCGCTGCACCGGGCGGGGCACGAACCGCACCGGGCCCACCTGGTAGTGCTCCCCCGCGTAGCTGAACTTCTCCCCCGACCACAGCCCGGCCAGCACGTCCAGGCCCTCATCTAGCAGCTCGGCCCGCTCCCGGTCGCCCTGCGGCTCGCCGAAGATGCCGAAGTCGCCATAGGCCGGGGAGCCGATGCCGACCCCGAGGATCAGCCGCCCGCCGCTCAGCACGTCCAGGCTGGCGGTCTGCCTGGCGAGCTGCCAGGGCCGCCGCCTGGGCACCGGGGTGATCATCGTGCCCAGCCTGATCCGGGTGGTGCGCGCCGCCACCACGGCCAGCACCAGCCACGGGTCGATGATCGGCGGCCCCTCGCCGGTGTCCGACCAGACGATGTGGTCCCAGACGAAGAACCCGTCAAAGCCGGCCCGCTCGGCGGCCACGCCCAGCTCGATCAGCCCGGCCGGATCCTCGCCGAAGTTCGGCACTGCAATCCCACGCGCCAGCTCAGCCATGCCCAGACGATATCCGGACCCGGAAATAAGCCAGCCAGGCCGGCCCGTCAGCGAGTCTGCGCCAGCACCACGCCTGGCAGGGCCGGCACCGGGCCGGGCTCGGCCTGCGGCAGCGGCGCGGCATCGCCGCGCATCCTGCCCCGGCGCGCGGCGGGCAGCCAGGCCAGCCACCGCGGCAGGTACCAGGCGCGCTCGCCGAGCATCGCCAGCGCCGCGGGCAGGATCACGCCGCGGACCACGGTGGCGTCGATCAGCACCGCGGCCGCCAGCCCGACGCCCAGCATCTTCACGTCGATCCCGGACAGCGTGGCGAAGATCGAGAACACCGCGACCATGATCACCGCCGCGCTGGTGACCACGCCGGCGCTGCGCCCGATGCCGGTGACCACCGCCTCGGAACTGGACCGGCCGCCGCACCACAGCTCCCGGATCCGGCTCAGGATGAATACGTGATAATCCATGCTCAGCCCGAACAGCAGCACGAACGAGAAGAGCGGAACCCACGGGATTATCGCCCCGAACGAGGTGAACCCGAGCGGGCCCTGCAGATGACCGTCCTGGAAGATCAGGGTGACCACCCCGTACGCCGCGCCCACCGACAGCAGGTTCAGGCCGATCGAGACCAGCGGGATCGTCACGCTGCCGAAGGCAGCGAGCAGCAGCACGAAGGCAAGCGCGGCCACCACGGCGAACACCAGCGGGGTGCGCAGGTGCAGCGCCTGGTGCAGGTCATAGGTCCAGGCCGTCGGGCCGGTCACCGCGTACGCGGCGCCGTGCACGTGGCCGATGGTCTCGGGCAGCAGCCGGCCGCGCAGCACCTGGAGCGCCCGGGCGGACCTGGCGCTGCTGCCGTTCCCGGCTAGCGGCACCTGGATCACCGCGCCCCGGCCGCCGCCGGCCAGCACGGAGCTGACCGGGCCGTGGATCGCCCCGCCTGAGCGTGCCCGCGCGGCCAGCGCGGCGACGCCCCTGGCTACCGCCGCCTGGTCGAGCCGCCCGCCCGTGGCGCTGGCCAGCACCACCTCGGCGGGCGCGGGGCGGCCGGGGAACTGCTGCTGGATCTGGTCCAGGGTGCGGACCACCGGCAGGCTGGCCGGCAGGTCCACGGCCGGCGAGCCGAGCCGCATGCCCAGCGCCGGGGCGCCGAGGGCGAGCAGCGCGACCACCCCGGCCAGGCCCCAGGCCAGCGGCCTGGCGACCACGCACCGCGCCAGGCCCTCCCACAGCCGCGAACCCCGCGCGGTGGTCCGGCGCCGCCCCAGCCACGGCAGGTGCCCGGCGTCCGCGCGCGGGCCCAGCCAGGCCAGCAGCCCCGGCAGGAAGGTCAGCGCGCCCAGCACCGTCATCCCGACCACCATGATCGTGCCGGCCGAGATCCCGGTGAAGGTGTCCACCCCGGACAGGAACAGGCCCGCCAGCGAGATCATCACGGTCACCCCGGACACCGCGATGGCCCGCCCGGAGGTGGCCGCCGCGATCCGCAGCGCGCTCGTCAGGTCGTGCCCGGCCGCCCGTTCCTCCCGTTCCCTGCGCAGGTAGAACAGCGAGTAGTCGATGCCCACGGCCATCCCGATGACCAGCACCACCTCGGAGGTGCCCGAGCTGGCAGGCAGCCACTGGGCGGGGATGGCCAGCAGCGAGATCCCGGCCGTGACCGCCGTCCCGGCCAGCAGTACCGGGATGCCCGCCGCGATCAGCGCCCCGAACACCACGATCAGCAGGATCAGGGTGAGCGGCACCGAAGTGTCCTCGGCCTGGCGGAAGTCGTGGCCGAGCATCGCCGCCGCCGCCTTGCTGGTGCTCGCCGCACCCGCCTCACGGACCAGCAGGCCAGGATGGCGGGCCTGGACCCTGGCCACCGCCGCCAGGTCCGCGGCGACCCTGGCGCTCGCCTGACCGGGCGGCCCGGCCACCTGGAACGTCACCAGCGCGGCCAGCCTGCTGGCCGAGACCAGCCCGGCGCCATGGCCGGGCGCGACGATGTCCCGTGCCGCGCGCGGCAGCGCGGCCAGCGCGCTGGCCACCTCGGCCGCCGCCTGGCGCACCTCGGCCCTGGCGCCTGCCGCCACGGCCCGCCCGGCGCTTGTCCCGGCCCGCACCGCTCCCGCGCGGGCCTCGATCAGCACGCTCTCGGCCGGGGCGGTGACCACCTTGAGCTGGTCCAGCATCTGCTCGGCCCGGCCGGAGGCGCCGGGGTCGTAGGCGGGCACGTGCGGCGCGGAGACCGCCTGGCCGGCGATGAAGGCGGCGGCCACGAAGGCCAGCCAGCCGAGCACCGCGGTCTTGCGGTGCGCGATGCTCCAGCAGGCGACGCGCTCGGCGACGGCAGGCCGGTGCGGGGCACTCCGATGCGGGGTGCTGGGACGCGGCGTGCTCGGGCGCATGGGGAGCAGGCTCTCTTTGGCAGGGGGTCGCTGGCTCCGCCCGAACAGTGGTCTGGGCTCGGGGTTCCCCCGCCCAACGCCTGACCTGCGGGGATAGTTCCCGGTTGTCGGTGATTTGCTGGGCGGAAGACGCCAGCGGACGTTTCCGGCTCCGGGTGCGCGAGGCAGAGCGCCGGGCGTGCCATCATGGCCTGCCATGGGCCAGCTGATCCTGCTGCGGCACGGCGAGACCGAATGGAGCCGGTCAGGCCGGCACACCGGGCGTACCGACATCCCGCTGACCAGCCGGGGCGAGGCGGCCGCCGCCGCGCTGGCGCCGGCGCTGGCCCGGCCGGAACATCCGGGCGGTGTTCACCAGCCCGGCCGGGCGCGCGGTCCGCACCGCGGAGCTGGCCGGGCTCGGCCTGCATGGCGGCGGGCTGGTCGCCGATCCCGACCTGTGGGAGTGGGACTACGGCGGCTACGAGGGCAAGACCACCGAGGAGATCCAGCAGGACCGGCCCGGCTGGTACCTGTGGCGCGACGGGGTCATCCCCGGCGACGCCGCGCATCCCGGCGAGACCGCCACGCAGGTCGGCGACCGGGTGGACCGGGTGCTGGCGCTGGCCAGGCCGCTGCTGGCCGCCGGGGACGTGGCGCTGGTCGCGCACGGCCACTCGCTGCGCATCCTCGCCGCGCGCTGGCTGGAGCTCGACGCGAGCTGCGGCCGGCTGTTCCAGCTCGACACCGGCACGCTGTCCGCGCTCGGCACGGAGCACGACATGCCGGTGATCGCGTCCTGGAACGTCCCGCCGGCTGCCTAGCGGCCCGGCTGGCTAGTCGCCGTCCTCGTCCGGCCGGGTCTCGTCGTGCACCCAGCTGAGGTACGCCTCCGAGCCGGCCACGATCGGCGTCGCGATGATCTCCGGCTCGTCATAGCTGTGCCGCTGCGCCAGGAACTCGGCGAGCTCGTCGAAGCGGTCGGCGGGCAGCTTGAGCAGGATCAGCCACTCCTCGGACCGCTCGATGGTGTCTTCCCACCAGTACGTGCTGGCGATCGGGCCGGTCACCTGGGCGCACGCGGCCAGCCGCGCGGCGACTGCGGCGTTCCCCAGCTCGATGGCCTCGGCGCGCGAGTCGGTCGTCGTCTGCACCTGGAGAAACTGCGGCTCGGTGCCAGCCGCGGGGCTGTTGCCCGGCATGGGCTTGATCGTACGCCTCGCGATACCCTGACCGCGCCCGCAGCGGAGGAGGATCATGGTGCGTGGTTCGCTCTGCCTCATCGTCAACCCCGTCGCGGGCGGCGGCCGGTCGCTGCGCGCGCTGCCCGCCGTCACCGCCGAGCTGACCGCGTCCGGCCAGTCTTACCAGGTAGCCGAGTCGCGCAGCCTGGAGCACGCCACGCGGCTCGCCGCGCAGGCAGCCGCCGCCGGGCAGGTCGTGGTCGCCGTCGGCGGCGACGGGATGGCCGGCGCGCTGGCCGGAGCGGCGGCCGCCGCGCACGGTACGTTCGGGATCATCCCGGCCGGGCGCGGCAACGACCTGGCCAGGGTGCTGCGCATCCCGGCCGATCCGGCCGCCGCCGCCAGGGTGCTGGCCGCCGGGCACACCAGGAAGGCCGACCTGATCGGCGTGCGGGTGCCCGGCCGGCCCGAGCAGGCGGTGGCCGGCAGCGTGTACGCGGGGATCCCCTCGGTGGCCGGCGAGCTGGCGAACCGGTCGCGCTGGCTGCCCGGCCCGGTGAGCTACCCGGCGGCGGCGCTGCGGGCGCTGGCAGGCTGGCGGCCGGCCAGGTTCCGGCTGGAGCTGGCCGGGGACGAGGGCCTGGATTACGCCGGCTACGCCGTGGTGATCGCCAACTCCGCGTACTTCGGCGCCGGGATGATGGTCGCTCCCCCGGCCCGGATCGACGACGGCGTGCTGGACATCGTGACCATGCGCGACGGGCCGAAGCTCGCCTTCCTCCGGGTGCTGCTCACGATCAGGGGCGGCACGCACGTCAGGCTGGCGCAGGTCGGCCTGAGCCGCGCCGCGTCGGTGACCCTGACCATGGACCGCGACCTGCCCGCCGCCGCCGACGGCGAGGCACTGGCCGGCGCCAGCCCGCTGCCGGCCGGCACGCCGCTGGCCATCCGCGCCCTGCCCGGCGCGCTCACCGCCCTGGTCCCGCCCGCCTGATCAGCCCGGCGCGGCGCGCCTGAGCAGCTCCGCGCAGCCGCCTGCCCAGCGGGCCCCGAGGCTGTTCATCAGCGTCAGGGACGCCACGTTGGCGTCGTCGACCTCGGCGGTGACCTCGGCCAGCCCGCGCTCGCTGAGCACGCCGAACGCCTGGCCGAGCAGCGCCCTGGCCAGGCCGTGACGCCGGTGCGCGGGCCGGACCGCGATCAGGCCGAGCCGCGGCCGGCCCGGGTTCATCCAGACTCTGGCCAGCCCGGCGTACTCGCCGCCGTCCAGCTCGACCGCGACCAGGTAGGTCGCCGGGTCGAACTCCGGGCAGAACGTCTCCCGCCGGAACCCCTCGGGGTCCCAGCGCCAGCCATCCGCGCCCGGCACGTCCTGGCGCAGCGCGTCGTCTAGCAGCCGCAGCCGGCCCTCGTCGGCCACCGCCGCCGAGATGACCGTCAGTCCCGCCGGGACTCGCGCCGTCCCCAGGCCGGTGACCTGCGGGCTGGTCGGGATCCGGCAGTAGCTCTCCCGGTGCCAGGCGCCGAACCCGGCCCGCTGGCAGCCGGCCATCCCGTCCAGGTCATCCGCCTCGACCTGGGTATACAGGTCGCGCCCCAAGGCGGCGGCGACCGCGTCCGCGAGCGGCCGGTAAGCCTGTGGCCGGCAGGACCGGAAGAACAGCGAGCACCGCTGGTCGGGCTTCACCCAGGCGAGCACCGTCCCGGCAGCCGCGCCATCCGGCCCGGCGGCCTGCCAGCGCCTGCCCGGCTCGGTGCACTCCACCCGGAGGCCCGCCCCGCCGTCCGCCGCCGCCCCGTCAGCCGCCGTCATGCCCGCTACAGGTCATCAGTCCAGTTGCTCCGCAGCGCGGCAACCGACTCGACCAGGCCGGACCGCTCCAGCTGGACGAGGACGTCGCCCACCGTTTCTGGGCGCTGCCGTCGGGAGTTGGCGATTTCCTGGACGCAGGCCCAGACAATCCGATCGTTGATGTCGATCAAGTCGAGAATGAAGTCATCGGGGCGCTTGGCCTCGATGTCCCATGGCGTGAGCTCGTCGGCCGTGAAGTCCTTGTCGGCGGTAACGATCACTTGGGCCCTGACCTTGATCGCAGCGGCCAGGACGTGCCGGTCATCGGGATCGCGCAGCGTCAGGCTGTCGATCAGGTGCTCATATCTGCTGACAGCGCCGTCGGGCAGTGCAGCGACCATCAGCTCGCGCAGCCTGGCCAGCTTGTCCGCCGGAACATCCCGGCTCTTGCCGATCGCCGCCATGGCCTCGTCCAGAATCCGGTCTGTCCATTTCGCCTGCACAAGGCCGTGCTGCGCGACGCGGATCAGGAGGTCACGCTGGGAGTTGCCCACGAGCGGGTTTGCGTCGTACACGACGATGAAGGCCACGACTAGAGACCGATCTCCTGCCCAAGATCACTCAGCTCATCTGCGGCTGTACGCGCCTTCTGCTCTGCCTGCCTCTTGTATTCCATGAGATCGGCATAGGCGACCCTGCGGTGCCGGCCGACCTTAGTGTGCGTGATCACGCCGGAATCCAGGAGCCTAATGAGGTAGGGCCGGGAAACGTTGAGCATCTCGGCGGCCTGCTGAGTCGTGAGCTGTGCCTTCGATGACACCAGGTACACACCGCCGCCATCGGCGACGATCGCGAATGCCTGGGCCAGCAGAGCGGCTCCGGCGCGCGGGACTACCAGGACCTCGTCCTGGCTGCCCTCCATGTGAATTTCGAGCGGATCTTCCAGGTGATCCGACAGATAGTCCCTGATGCGACGAGCGGTTCTGCCGGCGATCTCCGTGTCGATGTCTCCCGGTTCGATCGTGCTGAAAGATGCGGTGCCAGGCATCGCTGCCCACCTCCTTACGCGTTCTGAGTATCCGCATTATGTGCAACCAACGCAACGATCGCAAGCATTCCCCGAGGTTTAGCGGCGCGGCACGCGGACGCTAGACCGCCGGGTCGTAGTAGTGGGCGTACTGCCAGACGCCGGCCGCGACTAGCGCGTCGTCGGTGAGCGGGGCGAAGCGGCCAGGCGCGAGCGCGGTGATGTCCAGGCGGCCTGGCACGTCGCAGATCCAGCCGGCCAGCGCCTCGCCCAGGCCGAGCGAGGAGGAGAAGCCGGAGCCGTTGCAGCCGCTGGCCACCCACAGGCCAGGCACGCCGGGCACCGGCCCGGTGACGAACCGGCCGTCCGGGCTCATGGTGAACAGCCCGCCCCGGTGCTCGGCCACCCCCGCCCCGTCCGCCTGCAGCCCGGCCACCAGCGGCACCTCCGCCGCGACCTGGCCGGCCATCCCGCCCAGCACCCCCGCGTCCAGTTCCAGGTCGCCGGTCCGCCAGGACGGCGGCAGCGCGCGGGGGTCGGCCGCCAGCGGGCCGGCCTCGAATCCGCCGAACATCAGCCCGCCCCTGGCAGGCCGCAGGTACACCGCGGCGTCCACGACCCGGACGATCGGCTGCGCCGGGTCCAGGCCAGCGACGGGCTCGGTGATCAGGAGCTGATGCCGGACCGGCACCAGGGCCACGCTCGCCCCGGCCAGCTCGGCGACCTGCCGGACCCAGGCCCCGGCGGCGTCCACCACGGCCGGCGCGCGGATCGTCCGGGCCGGGGTGGCGACGCCGTCCACCGCGCCCCGGCTCAGCGTGACCTCGGTGACCGGCTCGGACTCGGCCAGCTCGACGCCGTGCCGGGCGCAGGCCGCCGCGAGCGCCTGGACCAGGGCGATGGGCTCCTCGATGTAGATGTCCTCCGGGCACCACAGGGCCAGCTCGGCGCCGTCGCCGCCGTAGTACGACACCCGCCCGGACAGGGCGCCGGGCGGCACCACGCTGACATCGGCGCCCCAGCCCTCCGACTGGCGCTGCTCGGCCTGCAGGCAGGCCCGGTGCCGCGGGGTCCTGGCGACCAGGAAGCTGCCGGAGGCGACGACGTCCAGCGGCTCGCCCGCCCACTGCCCGAACTCCGCCGCCCGGCGGATGCTGCGCCGGGCGATGACGGTGCGCAGCTCGTCGGCCTGCACGGACTTGAACAGCCCGGCGGCGCGCCCGGACGCCTGCGAGCCCGCCGTGTCCCGCTCCAGCACCACGACCTGCCGCCCGAGCAGCGCGCAGTGCAGCGCGGTGCTCAGGCCAAGCGCCCCGGCCCCGACGACAACGACGTCGGCTCGCGTCACAGTGAATGCAGGAAGTCGGTGATGCCGGGGAAGTAGTGCTGCGGGTCGTCGTACATGGCCATGTGGCTGCCCTCGGGGCAGTACAGGTAGCGGCCGCGCGGCAGGCGGCCGGCCATCATCTCCATGTGGGCCGGGTCCATGGTGTCGTACCGGGCGCCGATGACCAGGGCCGGCACGTCGATGTCAGCCAGTTCCCTGGTCCGGTCCCAGGTGTACAGGCTGGCGCTCGGGGAGATGCCGAGCTCGCTCGGCCCCTGCATGGAGACGTAAATCGCCTGGTTGATGTGCCCGAAGGCGCGCTGCACCGGGTCCGGCCAGCTCTCGGCCGGCAGCCGGCAGACGTGGTGCACGTAGTGCTGCTCGACCAGCAGCTCCATGTACCGGAGGTCCTCGAACTCGCCCCTGGCCTCCAGGTCCTTGATCTCGGCCAGCGCCGCCTGGTCCATCTCCGGCATCAGCACCTGCTCGGCGTAGGCGTTGTAAGCCGGCACGCTGGACATCATGTTGGAGATGATCAGGCCGCGCAGGTGCTGCTGGTAGCGCAGCGCGTACTCGGTGGCCAGCATCCCGCCCCAGGAGTGCCCGTAGAGCACGAAGTTCTCCCGGCCCAGGCCGAGGGCCTGGCGGACCTGCTCGACCTCCTCGACGAACCGGCCGGGCTCCCATAGCGAGGGATCGTCCGGCTTGTCGCTGAACCCCGACCCGAGCTGGTCGTAGTGGTAGTACTCGACGCCGGCCGCCGGGAGGTAGCTGTCGAAGGCCTCCAGGTACTCATGGGTCGCTCCTGGGCCGCCGTGCAGCAGCAGGAGCCGCAGGTCGGGGTTGTTGCCGAAGCGCTTGACCCAGACGTGGAACTGGCCCGCCGGGGTGCTCACCGGAATCCGCCGGGAACCGCCGCTCAGCACGTCGTCCCGGCCCGAATTATCGAGATAGCTGCTCACTCAGCGTACTCTACCTGTCCCGGTCCGGCATGATCTAGGCCGTTAGCGGCCCGGCCGCAGGCGGGAGAATGCCCGGATGAGACCTGAACCCGCTGCCAGCGCCGCCCGCGGCACCCCCGCGTACTTCGACCAGTGGTATGCCGACATGGCCGCGAAGCCGGAACGGGACCAGATCATGGCCGCCGCTCTCGGGCTGCCGCCGTGGTTCAGGCCCGCCAGCATGCTGGCCGCCGACCACCTCGCCGAGGTGACGGCGGCGCTGCGGCTGGCGCCCGGCGCCCTGCTCGCCGACCTGGCCTGCGGGCGCGGCAGCTACGGCATCGAGGCCGCCCGCCGGTCTGGCGCCGCGCTGGTCGGCGTGGACTTCTCTGAGGTGGCCCTGGGCCAGGCCCGGCAGGACAGCGCCGCGCGGCTGCCGGGCGGGCGGGCGCGGTTCCAGGCCGGGACGCTGACCGCCACCGGGCTGGCCGATGACAGCGCCGATGCGGTGCTGTGCGTGGACGCGATCCAGTTCGCCGCTCCCCCGCTGGCCGGGCTGGCCGAGTGCCGCCGGATCCTGCGGCCGGGCGGCACGCTGACGGTCACCTGCTGGGAGCCGGCCGCGCCGGGCGACGACCGGGTCCCGGCCCGCATCGCGGCCGTCGGCCTGAGCCGGGACCTGACGGCCGCCGGGTTCGCCGCCGTGCAGGTCATCGACCGGGCGGACTGGCGCGCGGACGAGCACGCGATCTGGGAGCGGATCCTGGCCGCGATCCCGGCCGATACGGACAACGCGGCGCTGGACTCGCTGCGGTCAGAGGGCGAGCGCTCGCTGGCCGACTTCGGCACGCTGCGCCGCGTCCTGGCGACGGCCACCGCCCCCTCATCAGGGGCGTAACCGGCTCATCAGTGGCGTAACCGGCGGGCACACCGGCCGCGGGCGGTCGCAGCAACCGCCCGCGGCCGGTCCCCCTCGTGCCCCGGGGGCCGGTCTGGCGGAGCGCCAGCCAGGGCCTGAGGCTGGTTGAGGCCCTGGCTGGCGCTGCTGAGGGAAGCCGGTCAGTAGCCGTAGCCGCCACCGCCCGAGCTGGACTTGGACGGCGCCGGCGAGGCGGCGGTGAGCTTGGCGCCCGAGGGCGTCATGGCCCACCACAGGCCACCGGAGGTGTTGATGCCGTTGCCGTGGATCTGGCCCGGTGCGGTGTCGCCCTTGTACAGGTAAAGCGGGTGGCCGTTGTACGTGGCCTGGAGCTGCCCGTCGGCCCGCTTGGTCGTCCCGAACGTCCCGCTCAGCGAGCTGCCCGACGCGGCGCTCGGCTTGCCGATCAGCGGCGGCCAGAACGTCGCGCAGGTCCCGGTGCAGTTCGACTTGCCCGGCGTGTCCTTGGCGAACCAGTAGATCGTGAAGCCCTGGGCGGTCTCCAGGACGGTGCCCTTGCCGCTGCTGACCGTCTTGATGCCGGCCGCTGAGGTGCTGGCCGCGCCGCCGCCGGTCGTCGCCGAGCTGCTCGCCGGAGCCGAGCTGGCCGGGGCGCTCGACGCTGATGAGCCGCCAGAGGCCGCGCTGCTGCCACAGGCAGCCAGCAGTGCCAGGGCAGCCGCGGCGCCGGGCGCCGCCCACCATCGGTTCCGCATATCCGTCTCTCCATTCACTCAGGTGCTGTCCATGCCCCGCCTCCCTGGTGCACGTATGACAGCCCCGGATCGTTCAACCGGAGAGCAGATACCTGGCAGGCCGTCCGCCCAGACAGCCCTATGGCTCATACGACACGATCCGTGCGCACGGTCGAGAGCCCTCGACTGTCAGCCAGCAGGGCTAGAGTCACCACGTGGGCTCAGTGGCAGAACTAGTCAACCGGACTGAGGAGCGCCGCCAGCAGGCCAGCGCCGTGCTCGATCCACAGCGCCGGATCAGACTTGGACAGGTTTTTACGCCGTCGCCTGCCGCCGATCTCATTGCAGCGATGCCAGTCCTTCCGCAGCAGGGCATCCTTCGCATCCTGGACCCAGGGGCGGGGGTTGGATCACTCACTACAGCCCTAGTGGCTCGTGTCCTCCGCGAGGCGCCGCGACTCACCCTGGACCTGGTGGCCGTCGAAACTGAGCCGCGAGTCACTCCGTATCTTCGGCAATCGCTCGCTGAATGCGAGGACGCTGCACGCGAACGCGGCGCTTCCATCTCAACGACTATCGTTTCGGATGACTTCATCTCCTGCATGACGGGCTTCGGCCGACTGACAGGACCGCTCGCGGCCCCCTTCGATCTTGTGATCATGAACCCGCCTTACCGGAAACTTGGCGCGACCTCCTATGAGCGTCAGGCCCTCTTGCCAGATGGTGTGGACTGTTCCAATCTATATTGCACATTCCTCGCACTTGGCGTTCTGAGCCTTAAACCACACGGGCAGATTGTGGCCATAACGCCGCGATCGTTTGCAAACGGTCCTTACTTTGGACCGTTCCGTCGCTTCTTTCTAGGGCACATGACCCTGGATCGGCTACATCTGTTTGAGTCGCGCTCTGCCGTCTTCGCCGATTCTGAAGTTCTTCAGGAAAATGTAGTTTTCAGTGCGACCAAACATGTTCGACAGGGTAAAGTCATGATTTCAGCAAGCAAGGGCCATGCCGATGAGCCAAAGGCTCGAATTGTTAGATACTCGGACGTTGTCAAGCCTTCCGACCTCGGTCAGTTCATTCATATTCCGTCAAGCGATGAAGACGAAAAGACTGCCTCCGCCTTCGCCGGCCTGCCCTGCAAGCTAAATGAACTCGGACTCCAGGTGTCCACGGGCCGGGTTGTTGACTTCCGGGCTCGTGAATACCTCATCGACAACCCTTCAGCAAACTCGGTCCCGCTGATCTATCCAGGAAATCTCAAAGATGGAAGAGTCCGATGGCCTCTTTCTATCAACAAGCCTCAGGGGATAGTACACTGCCCGCAGACAGACAAGCTCCTCCTTCCCGCCGAGCAATATGTTGTCGTGAAACGCTTCTCCGCAAAGGAAGAACTCAGGAGAATCGTGGCAGCCGTCTTCGACCCCGTGGATGCGCAATCGCCTCACATCGGATTCGAGAATCATCTGAACATATTTCATCAGAACAACCGTGGCCTAGATGAGCGGGTAGCCATAGGGCTGGCACTCTGGCTCAATAGCACAGTCGTCGACACATTCTTCCGGATCTTCAGCGGCCATACCCAGGTAAATGCCACAGACCTTCGCTCGATGAACTACCCGTCACGCCGACAACTGGTAGCGCTCGCAGAAGCCCTCGGGCAAAGTGCGTGGCCCGATCAGGAAAAGACGGATTCACTAGTTGATTCCCATATACTTAACCAAGGAAACTCGTGACCTCCGGACCATTTCCTCTCTCTCTCCGCGAAGCCCAGAGCAACAGATCGAGATAGCTCGAAACGCCCTCAGGACACTCGACTTTGACTCCGAGAGAAGCAATGAGCGTTCCGCGCTTGTCCTGCTTGCTCTTCTTGGACTCCGCCCGGGCATGCCTTGGGATCTCGGAACTAACGAGCCGCTCCGGACCGTTCAGATCATGGCATGGATAAGAGAGCACTACGGCAGGAATTACGCACCAAACACCCGCGAGACCATCCGCAGATTCACGCTCCACCAGTTCAGGGAAGCGGCCCTAATAGAAGAGAATCCGGATCAGCCCGACCGCCCTGTAAACTCTCCCAAGTGGTGCTACCGGGTAGCGCCTCGGGCTCTCGCACTGCTCCGTACTGCCCAGCAGGGCGAGTTTGGGCAAGCCGCGCGCAAGTACCTTTCAGAGGTTCCCGGCCTCATTGATATTTACGCTCGCGCCCGGCAGATGAAGCGCATCCCGATCACCTTCCCGGACGGCCGCTCGATCACACTCAGTCCAGGTGGACAGAATGTTCTTCTAAAAGAGATGATCGAAGTATTCTGCGAATATTTTACTCCTGGCGGACAGGTTCTTTACGTAGGAGACGCCGGCGCCAAATGGGCCGTCTTTGAAGAAGCTTCATTTGACCGCCTTGGTATTGCCGTAGACCGGCATGGGAAAATGCCTGATCTAGTCGTTTATCTACCTAACAGAAACTGGCTTGTGCTCATGGAGGCTGCGTCATCACATGGCCCCGTAGATGGCAAGCGCAGAGAAGAGCTAGCGGCAATGTTCACAGGATGCACTGCCGGACTGGTTTACATCTCCTGCTTCAACTCCCGCGAGGAGATGCGCCGATACCTCGCCCAGATAGCCTGGGAATCGGAAGTCTGGTGCGCCGACAACCCTACCCATCTCATCCACTTCAACGGTGAGCGCTTCCTCGGGCCGCACCCGGACCGGTAATGACTAGCGCGGCATCCGCTGGCAGAGCCAGGCCAGGGCAAGCGGGTACCGGTACTCGATACCCCCGTGACCGGCCTCGAATAGCTCGAACCTGACGGTGTCGCCGCCCACCCCGATGTCCTGCAGGGCGGACCGGAACGCCGAGGCGCCGACATCGAGATAGTACTCGTCTGCCGTTCCGGCATCGATCCAGATGGAGTGCAGGGAGCGCAGCGCGGTCGCGTACCTGGGCGCCATCCTGACCGGGTCCCAGTTCAGCCAGCGCTCCCAGACCTCGGGCCGCGGCACCCCGGTCGCCGGGTCGAACGGCAGGTCGAGGGTGCCGTCTTCGTTCGCGGAGAAGCAGGCGGCGACGCCGAGCAGGCCGAGCAGGGAGATGTCGGCGGGCTTGGTGAAGGCGGTACGGGAGCCGAAGTCCGCCCACCACCGCCAGATGTCGCCGTCGTACTCGCGCAGCGCCCGCACCGCCGGCCCGAAGTCCGCCTGGTAGCTGAGCTCGTACAGGCTGTCGCCGGCGTGCGTGGCCAGCGCCCCGAACAGGTCGGGACGGAGCATCGGCGTGATCATCGCGCCGAACCCGCCGCTTGACTTGCCGGCGATGGCCCGGTGCGCGGCGTCGGCCCGGGTCCGGTAATGGGCATCCACCCAGGGCACCACGTCCTCGCACAGGTAGGAGTGGTAGCGCCCGGTGCCGGGCGAGTCGACGAACTGGCTGCCGCCGTAGGAGGTCCAGGCATCGACGTAGACCAGGATGGCCGGCGGCGCCGCCCCGCTGCTGAACACCTGGTCGGCGGTCTCGATGAACGGCTGCCGGAACGGGGACCGGTTCCGCCACGTGCCGAGATGGCTGGTGTAGCCCTGGATCATGTAGACGGCCGGGTAGCGGCGCTCCGCGTCGTCGTCGTAGCCCGGCGGCACGTACACCCACAGCGGCCGCTCGTGCGGGTCGCCGAGCGGGTTGCCGCGCAGCATCTCGCTGGCGATGACGTGCTCGTCCAGGCGTCCGCTCAGATCACCGGACCAGGGCAGCATGGGACCTCCGGAAGGCGGGGCGGGTATGGCAGACCCATCCCATCACGGCTTACGGTCGTCAGTATGAGCCCGGACCCCGCCATCACCGCCGCGCCGCCGGAGCGCGACCTGGCCGAGCGGCGGTTCGCCGCCGCCATCGGCGCTATGGCGGGCAACGGCACGGTACCCGCCAGCACAGGGCCCGGCGGCACGGCCGGCGATACCGCCCCGCTCAGCCTGGTGCCCGCCGGTCTCGCCGACCAGCTCACCCGGCTCACCCCCGCTCGCTGCCTGGAGCTGTTCGACGCCCAGCTCGCTAGCAGGCACCTGGACGTCGCCGCGCGCTGGCTGCGCGCCACCGGGGCGGGCCACTACACGATCGGCTCGTCGGGGCACGAGGGGAACGCGGGCGTCGCGGCGGCGCTGCGGCTCACCGACCCGGCGCTGTTGCACTACCGGTCAGGCGCCTTCTACCTGACCCGCGCCGCACAGGCGGACCCGCCGCACGACGGCGTCGGCGACGTGCTGCTCGGCCTGGTCGCGGCGGCGGCCGAGCCGATCGCCGGCGGCCGGCACAAGGTGTTCGGCCACCCCGCCCTGAACGTCATCCCGCAGACCTCGACCATCGCCTCGCACCTGCCCAGGGCGGTCGGCCTGGCGTTCGCGCTCGGCCGGTCGGCCAAGCTGGCCACGCCCAGGCCGCCGTGGCCGGATGACTCGATCGTGGTGACCAGCTTCGGCGACGCCTCGGCCAACCACTCGACGGCGGCGGGCGCGTTCAACACCGCGGCGTACTGCGCCTACCAGGGACTGCCGCTGCCGCTGCTGATGGTCTGCGAGGACAACGGGCTTGGCATCAGCGTGCGCACGCCGCCGGGCTGGATCACCGCCGCGCACTCGGGCAAGCCGGTCATCCCCTACTTCCACGCCGACGGCAGCGACCTGCCCGCGGTGCACGACACCGCGCTGGCCGCCGCGTCCTGGGTCCGCGAGCGGCGCGCGCCGGCGTTCCTGCACCTGCGGGTGGTCCGGCTGGGCGGGCACGCGGGCTCGGACGTGGAGGCCGCCTACCGCAGCCAGGCCGACCTGGCCGCCGACGCCGACCGCGACCCGCTGATCGGCACGGCGCGGCTGCTCATCACGGCGGGCGTGCTCGGCCCGGCGCAGGTGCTCCAGCGCTACGAGGACTCCCGCGCGGCGGTGCTGGCCAGGGCGGCCGAGCTGTCCGGGGCGCCCAGGCTGGGCAGCGCCGCGGACGTGATGGCACCCATCGCGCCGCGCCGGCCGCACGCGGTGGCAGCCGGCCTGGCGGCACGGGCCAGGACCGCCGGCGACTGGCCCCGGCACCGTGCGTTCGAGGGAAATCGCGCGTTCGAGGGGAAGCTGCCCGAGGCGCGGGGGCCGCTCACCCTGGCGCAGGCGATCAGCGCCACGCTCGCCGACGAGCTGGCGGCCAGGCCCGGCATGCTGGTGTTCGGCGAGGACATCGCCCGCAAGGGCGGGGTGTACGGGGTGACCAGGGGGCTGCTGCGGGCCTTCGGCGCGGGCCGGGTGTTCGACTCGATCCTGGATGAGCAGGCCATCCTCGGCCTGGCGCTCGGCGCCGGCCTGGCCGGCCTGCTGCCGGTGCCGGAGATCCAGTACCTGGCCTACCTGCACAACGCGGCCGATCAGATCAGGGGCGAGGCGGCCACGCTGTCGTTCTTCTCCCAGGCCCAGTACCGCAACCCGATGGTGGTCAGGGTCGCGGGCCTGGCCTACCAGAAGGGGTTCGGCGGCCACTTCCACAACGACAACTCGCTCGCCGCGCTGCGCGACATTCCCGGCCTGGTCATCGCCTGCCCGGCCCGGCCAGACGACGCGCCCGCGATGCTGCGCAGCTGCCTGGCCGCCGCCGACGTGGACGGCACCGTCAGCGTGTTCGTCGAGCCCATCGCCCTGTATCACGAGCGCGACCTGCACGAGCCCGGCGACGATGGCTGGCTGGCGGGCTACGACCCGCCCGCGCGGTGGACCGCCGGGCACATCCCGCTCGGCCGCGCCCGGCTGCACGGCGACGGCAGCGACCTGACCATCGTCACGTTCGGCAACGGGCTGCGGATGAGCCTGCGGGCCGCCCGGCGGCTGCGCGCCGACGGGATCCGCTGCCGGGTGCTTGACCTGCGCTGGCTCGCCCCGCTGCCGGTGGACGACCTGCTCCGCGAGGCGTCGGTCACCGGGCGGGTGCTGGTCGCCGACGAGACCAGGCGCACCGGCGGCGTCGCCGAGGGGGTGCTGGCCGCCCTCGCCGACGCCGGCTTCACCGGCCGGGCCGGCCGGGTGGCCAGCGAGGACAGCTTCATCCCGCTCGGCGACGCCGCCGCCAGCGTGCTGCTCTCCGAGGCGGCCATCGAGTCGGCCGCCTGGGAGATGGTGCGCTAGGCAGGCTGGTACCGCAGTCCTTCGGCGGGCGGGCGGCGCGCGGCGGCCCTGGCCGTGATGACGGCGAGCCCGGCCACCACGAGCTGCGTGCCGGCCACGGCGGCCAGCAGCTCCCACGCGGCGGGAAAGGCCGGCGTCCCGCCGTGACTGGTCGCCGCGAGCAGCCCCAGGCCGGCCGGCACGCCGAGGATCGCGCCGGGCAGCGCCGCGACGAGCTGCGCCGCCGCGACCCCCGCGCTGACCTGACCCTGGCTGGCGCCCAGCGACCGGAACACGGCCAGCGGGCGCCGGGTCTCGGCCACCGTCGCCCAGGTGGCGAAGGTGACATGCACCGCCGCCAGCAGCACCAGCGCGATGGTGACGATCACCACGACGTGGTCGACGCCGGCGTGCACGGGGTTGATCAGCCCGCCAGGCACCTTGCTCTCGTGCTGGTGCTCCAGCACGCCGAGGATGGTGATGACCATGGTGACGGTGACCATGACGCTGACCGCGCCGAGCACCATCCGCCAGGGCCGCCTGGCGGCCAGCCGCATGCCGACAAGCAGCGCCGCCGGCAGCCGCCGCGACGCCGCGATCAGCCAGCCGCCGCGGCGCGGCGGCCTGGTCCGGCCGGACAGCGCCGCGACCGCGGGCACCCTGGCGACCCGCAGCACCGGGATCAGCGCCGCGATCAGTGTCACGCCGACCGCGACCGCCGCCGCCGCGCCGACCATGACGGGGGTCAGCGCCGGCCTGCCCGGCGCGCCGATCAGCCCGTCCGCCGGGCCGCTGAGCAGCGGCGCGGCCAGCCACCCGGCCGCGAGCCCGGAGGCCGCCGCGGCGAGCGCCAGGGCCAGGTACTCGGCGAGCAGCACCGCGGCGGTCAGGCCGGGCGTGCCGCCGACCGCCTTGAGCAGGCCGGCCCGCCGGACCTCGGCGGCCACCCGGCCGCCCGCCAGCACCGCGACGCTGGCGATGGCCAGCATCGCCAGCAGCCAGCTGCCCACGCTCAGCGCCACCTGCTCGAACTGCACTTCCCTGGCGTCCTTGCTCGCGGTCTCCTGCCAGGACGTCAGGTACAGCTGGCGGGTGGAGTGCGCGCCGGAGAAGGCCGGCGCGCTGGCCGGGCTGGACAGCCTCAGGTTGAGCAGGTAGCTCAGCCGGTCGGCGGGACTGGCCAGGCTGCGCGCGTCGGCGGTGGTCATCCAGATCAGGCCGGGCGTGTTCACCGAGCCCCAGGCCGCGGTGACGGCCAGCCCGGCCACCCGGAACGGCCGGCCGGCCACGGTGACCCGGTCGCCTGGCTTGATGCCCAGCTCGGCCGCGTAGGTCGGCTCGACCACCACGGCGCCGGGCCGCACCCAGGTGCCGGCGATCACCTCCGGCCGGTCAAGCCCCGCCGGATCCTGGCTACGGCCCTCGACCATGAAGCCGCCATCCAGCTCGGTGACGAGGTGACCGTCCGCCCGCAGGCTCGGGCCGGCCACCGGGAACGGCCCGCTGTAGCCGGTAACACCCGGCGCGTGCTCCAGCGCGGTCAGTCCGGCTAGGCCGGACGACTGCGCGACCACGTCGGGCCCGTCGGTAGCTGCCCTGGTGCGCTGGTACGGGTGGCTGGTCACGCCGTTCAGGGCCAGCCCGAGGGTGAGCGCGGCGGTGGCCGCCGCGACGGGCACCAGCATCAGTGCCGCCTGGGCCCGGCGGCGGCGCAGGTCGCGGGCGGCGAGCCTGCCGATCAGCAGTGCGCGGGCCATGGCTCAGCTCTCCAGCCCGGCCAGCTGGCCCAGGCTCCCCGCGGCGCCGCCGGTCAGCCTGGTCTCCTCGACCAGCTCGCCGTCGCGCATCGAGATCATCCGGTCGGCGGTCGCCGCGACCCGCATGTCGTGGGTGACGATCACCAGCGTCTGCCCGGCCTCGTGCAGGCCCTCGAACAGCCGCAGCACCTCCAGGGTGGACTCGCTGTCCAGGTTGCCGGTCGGCTCGTCGGCCAGCACCACCAGCGGCTCGTTGACCAGCGCGCGGGCGATCGCCACGCGCTGGCGCTGGCCGCCGGACAGGGCGGGCGGCAGCGCCCCGGCCCGGTCCGCGAGGCCGACCCGGTCCAGCAGCGCGAGCGCCCGCCGCCTGGCCTCCCGCGCCGATACCCCCGCCAGCAGCGCGGGCAGCTCGGCGTTCTCGGTGGCGGTCAGCTCGTCCATCAGGTGAAAGGCCTGGAATACGAAGCCGGCGGCGTCGCGGCGCAGCCGGGCCAGCGCCCGCTCGCTGAGCTGGTCCACGCGCTGGCCTGCCAGGTGCACCTCGCCGGCCGAGGGCCGGTCAAGGCCGCCGAGCAGGTGCAGCAGCGTCGATTTCCCGCAGCCGCTCGGCCCGGTGATCGCGACCGTCTCGCCCGGGGCCACGTCCAGGTCGGCCTCGTCCACCGCGCGGACCAGCCCGGCGCCGCTCCCGTAGTGCTTGCACAGCCCGCGCGCGCGGAGCATGTAGCTGTCGGCCCCGGCCGATTGCATCTGGGTCAATTGCCTCTCCGTACTCGTCATGGCCGGCCGCGCCGCCGGCCCAGGTCCGCTCGCATGCCTCCAGCCAGCGCAGGTCCGCCTGCAGCCGGAGCACGATGCCCTCCAGCAGCAGGGCGGCCACCGACCGGTCCGGCTCGGCCATCGCCGCGCGCTGCGCGTCGCGCAGCCGCCGCAGCAGCTCGTAGCGCTGCGCGGACACGATGGCCAGCGGGTCCGCCAGTCCCGCCGCCGCGGCGGCGACCAGCTTGAGGTGGAACTCCGCCAGGTCCGGCCGGGGCCAGCTCACCTCGGCGAGCCAGTCGGCGACCCGCTGCTGGCCCGTCGCGGTCAGCGCGTAGACCTTGCGGTCCGGCCGGTCGGCCAGCCCGGCCGACTGCTCGCCGGTCACCAGCCCGGCCTTCTCCAGCCGGCCGAGCGTGACGTAGATCTGGCCCGCGTTCATGCCGTCGCCGGCTGGCCCCAGGGCGTCCTGCAGCCGGGCGCGCAGCTCGTAGCCGTGCGACGGCTCCTTGGCCAGCATGGCCAGCACCACTTCCTGCTGCACCCCGGCGTCCTCTCTCTAACGGTTAGCTATATAGATAACGGTTAGCCTCAGAACGTGTCAAGTCGCCGGGCAGGCAAGGACCCCGGGCAGGCGAGTACCCGGGGCACAAGACGGCGGCGTCACCGGGACTTCCCCGGTGACGCCGCCGCTGGGAGAGCTGGCCGCTGGCCGCGTTGCCTAGGCGGGCCCGCTCGGGGAGGTGATGTGCGACAGGTCGGCCTCCAGCGCCGACAGGTCGAAGCCCTCGGGGGCCTGGCCGCCGGCCCCGATGAAGTCCTGGCTCAGCACCGCGAACGACTCATCGGCGTAGGCGTTGTAGAACCCCCAGCTCATCGACTTCAGCTCGCCCCAGGTCACGATGTACAGGTTCGCCGCGTCGTAGGCGACCGCCGGGATGCAGTGCCCGTTCGACTGATTCGGCGCGGCGTTGCCCACCGGCCCGCTCGGCGGGACCACCCACGGCACGGTGAGCATGTCGCCCTGCACCGCGAAATCCGGCAGGGCCACGCCGATGTAGAGGCTGCCGAACAGGTAGACCGCGTTCTGCGCCTGCACCTGGTTCTCCAGTTCCAGGCTCGCGAACGCCAGCACCTTGTGCCGGTCGACCCCGGTCCTGCGCCAGTACTTCAGCACCGAGAGCATGTCGCAGCCCTGGTCGGGCGGCGGCGGGCTGCCGACGAAGTGCTCGTAGAACCGCAGCACGCTCTCCGCCGGGACCGTCACTTCCTCCCCCGCGCTGGCGGTCCAGTTCTGGATCATGTGCCCGGCCGCCGCGCAGGTGCAGTCGCCGTACTGGTCGTTGTCGTACATCGGCCAGCTCGAGACCTTGGCCCCGTAGTCCGCCGACACCGGCGGCGGCGGAAGCTGCGCGGTCAGGTAGCTGCCGAAGCGCAGCGTGCGCGGGTCGGTAACGGGCGGGTTCTTTCCCAGCCGATAGGCCATGTGTGTGCCCCCTTCAGGCGTGCGATAGGTGATCGCGCGCCATCGAGACGCGCAGGCAGAAGCCGCCTGGCCGAGAAAAGGAACGACACCCCCGTATTGGCGCGCACCCAGATTTCCCCGCCGGTCCGCTCGCTCGCTGGTCATCCTGACCTGGGTACCGGCCGAAGTCAACAGCCAGCCAGAATGCCAGATGCCATTGGGTCAGTATTTCCATTTATGCACCCGAAAATGGTGGGAAGTATTTTCCGGAATAGGCGGGCGGATGGTCAGGTCTTCACCCGGATTGGTTCCCCCGGACACGGCGGCGTCATCGCCAGTTCACGCCCGGCCGGCATGATCGGCCCCATGGCTGAACGCGAGGTTCCCGAGCTTCCCGAGCCAGACGGCCCGTCCCGGCGCCAGGTGCTCGCCGGGGCCGGCGGCGCCGGGCTGCTGGCCGCCGCCGCGCCGGTCCCGCTGACCCTGACCCGCCCGCAGCGCCACGGCGGCGCGGCGGGGGCCAGCGACGGCACGCCCGAGCAGATCCACCTCACCTGGGGTCCAGACCCGGCGACCAGCATCGCCGTCTCCTGGGCCTCCCCCGCCCCCGCCGTCCGGCCGCGGGTGCTCATCTCCGGCCCGGCCGGCTGGTCGCGGGTCGCCTCCGCCGTCAGGCGCGGTTACGCCGACGGCATCAGCGGCGAGGACACCTGGACCTACCACGCGCAGGTCGGCGGCCTGGCGCCCGCCACCGTGTACCGGTACACCGTGACCGCAGACAACGACGGCTCCGCCACCCCGTTCAGCGCCACCTTCAGCACCGCGCCGCGCGGCCGCGCGCCGTTCCGGTTCACCAGCTTCGGCGACCTGGCCACGCCCAACACCCAGTGGGTGCTGTCCTACGGGCAGAGCGCCTACGCGGTCGCCGCCGTCGAGTCCTTCCAGCCGCTGTTCCACCTGCTCAACGGCGACCTGTGCTACGGCGACCTGAACCCGGAGAGCCAGCCCGCCGTGTGGCGCGACTTCGGGAACAACTGCCAGTCCTCGGCCGCCTACCGCGCCTGGATGCCGTGCCCCGGCAACCACGAGGTCGAGTTCGGCAACGGCCCGCAGGGCCTCAGCTCGTACCTGACCAGGTACACGCTGCC
Source organism: uncultured Actinomycetota bacterium (assembly GCA_963725175.1). Taxonomy (GTDB): domain Bacteria; phylum Actinomycetota; class Actinomycetes; order Streptosporangiales; family Streptosporangiaceae; genus DASUBV01. Next base: position 6,506,626 of record CAVRXH010000006.1, on the reverse strand, counting down.
CGACAACGGCGTGCCAGGGTTCCGCGGCCGCTGGTACTCCTTCCGGATCGGCTCCGCGCTGTTCGTCTCCCTGGACGCCGACGACGTCGTCTACCAGGACGCCGCCGCGTTCGTGGCCGGCCCGGGTCCGCTCGTGCCGGCGGCCGCCACCGGGAACGCGGCGATCACCCCGGGCACCTCGTTCTATCCGCGCGGGTATTCAGGCGGGGCGCAGACCGGCTGGCTGGAGGCGACCCTGGCCGGGGCGCGAGCCGACCGTTCCGTGGACTGGATCATCGTGCAGATGCACCAGGACGCCGCGTCGTCCTCGGCCACCGGGAACGGGTCCGACCTCGGCATCAGGGAGGCGTGGCTGCCGCTGTTCGACCGGTACCAGGTCGACCTGGTGCTCTGCGGGCACGACCACGACTACGAGCGGTCCTTCCCGGTGCGCGGCGCCGACAGCATGGCCGGCCGCGACGCCGCCACCGGCGAGCCCGTGCAGACCCTGCGGCCGCACCCGGTGACCACCACCGACAGCAGCGTCATCGACACCGGCCAGGGCACCGTGCACCTGATCCTCGGCGGCGGCGGCACCAGCGCCCCGCTGGACAGCTACGGCACCGACCCGGGCGACGGCCTGCGCCAGGCCAAGGTCTTTACCCGCCGGAACGCGCCCGTGCCGGGCACCGCCGCCGGGACTTACCTCCGGCCCGCCGCCGATGCCGTGGAGGACGCCACCTGGTCGGCCATGCGCGACCCGTCCACCGGGTACGGGCTGGCGGTGTTCGACCTGCATCCCGGCGAGGTGCACGGCGGCTGGACCAGCATCACCGTCCGCTACTTCCACGCCGTCGGCGCCGACCCGGTGAACCCGGTCAGCGGCCAGCCAGGCGCGCCCACCCCCGTCTACACCGAGTACGAGAGCTTCACCCTGGTACGGCGGCGCAGCGACGGGTAGCCCGCCGCTCGCCGGGGACGCCGGACGAACCGGCCGCACGCGTGAGAAAGTGAGCGGCATGCGGGTCCTGTTCATCGGCGGCAGCGGCGTGATCAGCTCGGCGTGCTCGTGGGCGGCGGCCAGCGCCGGCATCAGGCTCACCATCCTGAACCGGGGCCAGACCACCGCCAGGACCCTGCCGCCGCAGGCCGAGGTGCTGCACGCCGACATCCACGACCCGGCCGCCGTCGCCGAGGCACTCGGCAGCCGCGAGTACGACGCCGTGGTCAGCTGGGTCGCGTTCGTGCCCGCCGACGTCCAGGCCGACATCGAGCTGCTGCGCGGCCGCACCGGCCAGTACGTGTTCATCAGCTCGGCGGCCGCCTACCAGACCCCGCCCGCCCGGCTGCCGATCCGCGAGTCCACCCCGCTGCGCAACCCGTTCTCCCGGTACTCGCGCGACAAGATCGCCTGCGAGGACCTGCTCAACGCCGCCTACCGCGACGAGGGCTTCCCCGTCACCATCGTCCGTCCCTCGCACACCTACGACAAGACGCTGGTCCCGCTGGACGGCGGGTACACCGTCATCGGCCGGATGCGCCAGGGCAAGCCCGTCGTGGTGCACGGCGACGGCACCTCGCTGTGGGCTCTCACCCACCACGCCGACTTCGCCGCCGGCTTCGTCCCGCTGCTCGGCCACCCGCGCACCATCGGCGAGGCGTTCCACATCACCACCGACGACGTGCTCACCTGGAACCAGATCACCGCCGCCCTGGCCGCAGCCGCCGGCGTCAGCGCCGACATCGTGCACGTGCCCTCCGACGCGATAGCGGCGGCCGAGCCCGACTGGGGCGCCAGCCTGCTGGGCGACAAGTCCCACTCGCTGGTGTTCGACAACTCCAAGATCCGGTCGCTGGTGCCGGGCTTCCGCCCGTCCATCCCGTTCGAGCAGGGCGCCAGGGAGATCGTCGCCTGGCACGACGAGGACCCGTCCCGCCAGCAGCCCGACCCCCGCATCGACGCCGCCATGGACCACCTGATCGCCACCTACCGCCCGTAAGCCGCGCCACGATGATCCCGGCCCAAATGGCTCGCCTGCATCAGGGCAACACTGGAACTGCTGCGCGATCCGCGCGCCGTCTCCCGGCTTCGCCAGGCTGAGTGGGATATCGCCGCCGGGCTCGGAACGTCGGGTCCGGAGATGGCGGCGCTCATGGAGAGCCGACGCCACCGGGAAGATCCGCGGCGCGGTTAGGACCCGTCGCGAAGTCCGCCCGTCCTCTGGAATCACTTCCGCCGCACCAGCCTCGCCAGCGCCAGCGCCAGCTAGAGCCCAGCTAGAGCCCGCCGTCGGGTCGGCCGCCTGCCTGAATGCCTGCCTGGATACGACAGTGAACCCACTTCTGCCGTCGCTGTATCGACAGTAGAAGTGGGTTCACTGTCGTAAACACGCGGCGCGCGCCTGGCCGGACCCGCCGCAGCCGCGCTACGTCCGAGGTGGGAGGGGCCGGTGTTACTGACGGGTCCCGGGTGGCAGTCCTCTGGTGCGGCTGCGGGGCCGATGAGGTCAGCGGGTGTGCCTGGCGAGGGTGCGCTGGGCTGCCCACAGGCCGGCCCGGGGGGAAGATAGCCGTTCTGGCGGGGTGATTGGCCGCCGGGGCTGGCGGGCACGCGCCCTGGCCGCGGCGCGGGCACGGCGGCGGGTCCGGGCCGCGACCGGCCGGCGGGCGTGGGCGGGTGACAGGCGCTCGTCCGGTGCCAGTGCGGCTGGCTTGGCTGGCAGCGTCGCGGGCCCGGCCGACAGCACTGCGGGCTTGGCCGACAGCACCGCGGGCCCGGCCTGCAGGGCCGCGGGCTCGGCGGTTGCGGCCGGGCGGGCAGCCGCGCGGGTGGCGCGCCGGGGGCGGGCCGGGGCGGCGCGGCCGCTGACCGCGATGCCCGCCAGGATGGCCGCCCCGCCGGCGAGCTGGAGCAGGCCGAACGGGTCGCCGAAGGCGGCGACGCCGACGGCCGCGCCGACCAGGGGCTCCAGGTTGAGGAACACCGCCGCCGTGGTGGCCGACACGCGGGACTGGGCGAAGGCGAACAGGGTGAACGGGGCGAGCGTGCCGCCGAGCGCCAGGCCGATGACCACTGGCAGGCCGACCCCGGCGCCGGCTGCCGCCGGCATCGGTTCGGTGAGCAGCGCCAGCGGCGCGGAGATCAGGGCGGCACCGAGGAACTGGACGGCGGTGACGGCGATCGCGTCGCGGCCGGCCAGCAGCCGGCTCTGGGCCACGGTGAACGCCGAGGACATCAGCAGGGACACCAGGACCAGGCCGTCCCCGGTCAGGCTCGCGCTGCCCTGCGCGCCGGCTCCGGCGACCAGGACGACGCCGAGCACCGACACGCCGTAGCCCGCCCAGACGACCGGCCGCGCGACGCTGCGCAGCGCGACCGCCGCGATCAGGGCGACGAACACCGGCGTGGTCCCGACCAGCAGCGCCGCGTGGGTCACGCTGGTCCGCATGACCCCGGCGTTCTGCACGATGATCGTGCCGCCGTAGCCGATCGCGCCGCTGGCCAGCATCAGCGGGCTGCACACCGAGCGGATCCGGTGGCGGCACACGACCAGCAGGATCGCGGCGGCCAGCCCGAACCGCATGGTCGCCAGCCAGGCCGGCGGGAGCCACTGCGACGCCAGCTTGGTAGCAGGCATCGTGCAGCCCCACAGGACACCTGCGACGGTCAGGGCGGCGATGGCGCGGCGGTCGAAGTTCATGCCTTATGGATAGCTCCACGTGGCCTCAGATTTGCCATCTCGGCTCTGTAGCTCAATAATATTTTGTGTATATGGCGATTTCACTTGACGATGTTGACATTAAGCTGCTGACCGCACTGCAGGCCGACGCGGACCGCACCAACGTGGAACTGGCCCGCCTCACCGGCCTGTCCCCCGCCGCGACGCTGCACCGGGTGCGGCGGCTCAAGGAGTCCGGGGTGATCCGGATCATCGCCGCGCGGCTGGACCCGGCGGCGGCGGGCTTCCCGCTCAGCGTGTACATCGCCGCTGCCGCCGGGCACCACGAGCCCAGGTCGAACCGCGCGTTCGAGGACCTGCTGCGGTCCATGCCGCAGGTGATCGCCGCCGACAACATCGCCGGGGAGATGGACTACCTGATCACCGCCGTCGCCCGTGACGTCACCGAGCTACAGCGGGTGCTCGCCCGGCTGGCCACCAGAGGCGCGCAGCGGCTGATCACCTACCTGCGCCTGGAAGAGGTCAAGCCGCCGTCCCCGCTGCCGCTCGACCTGGCCGAGCCGCCGCCGCCCGGCCACGCTCACTCGCATTACCGCCACCGCGACTGACCGCCGCGCGGAGTCGCCCGGCTACCAAGGGTTACGCTTGCACTCCAGTCAGTACTCGGAACGGGGGGTTCTGTCATGAGTGTGTTGATAACGGCGCAGTTCCAGGGGGACACGTCGAAATTCCGCCAGTCATTCTCGGAGCACAAGGACCGGCTCGACCACTTCTCTCAGGTGGCCCGCGATTCGGGCGCCATCCACCACCAGTTCGGCGTCGGCGACGGCTTTCTCATGGTCATCGACGAATGGGGCTCGGCCGAGCAGTACCAGAAGTTCATCTCCAATCCGGAGCTGCAGGAGTTCATCGGCCAGCTCGGCGCGGCCCCGGCCCCGCCCCTGGTCACCGTGTCCGAAGCGGCGCACACCTCCGACCAGTTCTGAGCTCCGCCGGCCCGCGAGCGGGGCATGCGACGTAATCCGCTCGCGGGCCGACCGCTGCTTTCGGTACTCTCGGCGGCCTGATTGAGGAGGCCGAGCCAGTACGACGGGGGACAGAAATCAGCGAAGACCGGGATGGCCAGCCGCTCGGCCAAGTCGGCCGACAGGTCATGGCACCAACGCCTGAGCAGGCCGGGGAGGACATAGCCGCTGCTGCCGACGCGGACTCCGCCGATCCAGTCGCGTTACTCCGTCAGACCGTCCCGCCAATGCCTTGCAGCAGGATCCTCGGCTGGGCCGGCCCTCTCGCTGTCACCGCCCTCGGGGCATTTCTCCGGTTTAACCGGCTCAGCGTCCCGCATGCCGTGGTGTTCGACGAGACCTACTACGTCGGGGATGCGTGGGCCATCCTCCAGCACGGCGTCGAGATCAGCCATGTCAAGAATGCCGACGCGCTGCTCGCCCGCGGCAGCACCCACATCCTTGCCGGGACTCAGGGCGAGCTGGTTGCGCACCCGCCGCTGGCGAAGATGATGATCGCGATCGGGGAGTGGCTATTCGGCCTGACACCGTTCGGCTGGCGGTTCTCGGTCGCGCTGTTCGGGTCGCTGGCCATCCTGCTTCTCGCCCGGGTCGTCCGGCGGATGACCCGCTCGACCCTGCTCGGCTGCGCCGCCGGCCTGCTGATGGCCCTGGACGGGCTGGAGCTCGCGCTGAGCAGGACCGCGATCCTCGACATCTTCGTCATGTTCTGGGTGCTAGCCGCGTTCGGCCTGCTCGTCCTGGACCGGGACCGGTCACGGGCCCGGCTCGCGGCGGCTATCGGCTCCGGTGAACGAGGCGGCTCCGGTGCCAGGATCCGCTGGCTGCGGCTGCTCGCCGGGGCGTGCCTAGGCTGTGCGGTGGCGTGCAAGTGGAATGGCGTGTGGTACATCCCGGCCTTCGGCGGGATGACCCTGGCCTGGGACATCGGCGCGCGCCGGGTCTGCGGCCTCGGCAGCAGCGTCCGCGGTGTCCTCCGGGGGGACGCCAGGTGGCTGCCGCTGTGGTGCGCGGTCATCCCCGCAGCCGTCTACACCGCGTCCTGGACCGGCTGGTTCCTGACGCCTTACGGGTACAACCGCAACGGCGCCGCCCTGAACGACGGCCACCCGGCCTCGACGCTCGCGGCCTGGCTCGCCTACAACAAGTGGATGCTCCAGTTCGGGCTGAGCCTGCAATCCCAGCCAGGAGCCGATCCCTACAAGTCCAGCCCGCTTGGCTGGCTGATCCTGGCCCGGCCCATTTCTTTCTACTCGCAGTGCCTGCCGGCGGGCGGCTGCGGCGGGACCGCCTCGACCGAGCAGGAAGTCCTCGCCATCGGAACGCCGCTGATCTGGTGGGGCGGCACTGCGGCGCTGGTATTCTGCCTGGCCTGGTGGCTGATGCGCCGTGACTGGCGCGCGGGAACGGCCCTGCTGGGCGTGGCGGCGGGCTGGCTGCCCTGGATCTGGTTCTACCTCCACGACCAGCGCACCGAGTTCTACTACTACGCCGTCACCTTCGAGCCATTCCTCATCATCGCCGTCACCCTGTGTCTCGGCCTGATCATCGGCCCGCAGCGGGCAGCACCCGGTCGGCGTGCCGCCGGGGCGGTCCTGGCGGGCACCTACATGATCGCAGTGCTGCTAAACCTCGCCTACATTTACCCGATCGTCGCGGCTAAGACAGTGCCGTATTCCTCATGGCTCGCCAGAATGTGGTTCCACGGCTGGATATGAGAGAAGCCGCCGCTGCCTTCCAGGTCAAGGACGATCATCGGCTGCCTCTAGCCGGTCGAGGATGGCCGCGACGGCGGCGCACTCCTCGTCACCGAGGGAAGGGCCGTAGGACTGCCGCTCGCGGGTGTAGTGGGCGAGCGAGGCGATGGCCCGGTAGCTGACCAGGCAGCGCAGCCCGTCGCCGCCCGCCACCTGCGCGGCCCTGGCCAGCAGCCGGTCCGCCGCGCGGTGGCCGCCGCAGCGCTCGCAGTCGAAGGCGAGGGCGATCAGGTCAAGCGCGCGGCTGCCGAGCCCGAACTCATCCCAGTCCACCACGCCGGTGATCACCGGGCCGTCGGCCAGGATGTTCGACAGGTTCAGGTCGTTGTTGACGTAGTCGGCCGGCGGCAGCCGCAGCCCCCAGGCCGGCTGCAGCCAGCGCCGGAGCCGCCCGCACAGCGGGCCGGCCGCCGCGGCCGCCCCTGGCGCGTCGGCCCACACCTCGTCCCAGTCGTCGAACAGCACGTTCGCCACATAGCCGGTGAAGTCCCGGTCCCCGGCCGGGATCCCGGCGTCCGCCTGCAACTCGACCAGGCGCAGCGCCGCGTCGACCATCGGCCCGTCCAGCGCGGTCAGGGGAGCGCCGGGAAGCCGGCGCTGGACGGTCGCGTGCCACTGGCCGCCGATCAGGCCATGCCACAGGATCGCCGGAACGGGATATCCGCGCGCGGCCAGTTCGGGAAGGTGGGCCGCGCACCACTGGGTTTTGGAGTCCGCCTGGTCGCCATGCCGGATCTTGACCACGATGGGGCCGGCGCGCCGCGCGCGGGCCGCCCATGTCATCCGCGACGTTCGCGCGGGCGTGAGCGGCTCGGCGTCAGACACCGGCTCGTCCAGCTCCCTGGCTATCAGCCGCTGAACCTCACCCCAGCCGGGCATGTCGGTCGCCACGCTCAGATCGTAGGCAGCGGGCGCCCGTCTACGATGGCTGGGTGACAGAGGAAGCTGGCCGGCGGCCGGCGCGGCACCCGCGGACGGTCCTGATCACGGCCGGGCGGCCCGCCGATGAGCCCGGCCAGCCGCTGAACGTGCCCATCATCCTGGCCTCGAACTTCCGGGCGGGCAGCCAGGGCAGCACCGAAGGCCGCGGGTACTCCCGCGACGACGGCACGCCCGGCTGGGAGGCGCTGGAAGAGGTCATCGGGGAACTGGAAGGCGGCGAGGCCGTCGCGTTCGGCTCCGGGATGGCCGCCACGACAGCCGTGCTTGACCTGCTGCCGGCCGGCGCCCGGGTGATGGCACCCACGGACTGCTACGTGGGAGCGCTGGCTCAGCTCGCCGACGGCCAGCAGCGGGGACGCTGGCAGGTCGAGCTGGTCGACATCACCGACACGGCCGCCGCCGTCGCCGCCGCGGGCCGCGCGGACCTGGTCTGGCTGGAGTCGCCCACCAACCCGCTGCTCGGCATCGCCGATCTGCCCGCCATCTGCGCGGCGGGGCGGAAGGGCGGCGCGCTGGTCGCCGTCGACAACACCTTCGCCACGCCGCTGCTGCAGCAGCCGATCGCCCTCGGCGCGCACATCGCCATGCACAGCGCGACCAAGTTCCTCGGCGGGCACTCCGACCTGCTGCTGGGCATCACCGTCGCGGATACCCCTGAACTGGCCGCGCGGCTGCACCGCCGCCGCGAGGTGGCCGGCGCCGTGCCCGGCGCGCTGGAGACGTTCCTCGTGCTGCGCGGCCTGCGCACCCTGGCCCTGCGCCTGGACCAGGGCCAGCGCAGCGCCGCCGAGCTGGCCCGCCGCCTCGCTGACCACCCCGCCGTCACCCTGGTCCGCTATCCCGGCCTGCCCGGTTACCCTGGCCACGCGCAGGCCGCCGCGCAGATGTCCGGGTTCGGCGCCATGCTCGGCTTGGAGGTACGGACGGAGGACGCGGCGAACGGCGTCTGCGACTCGGTCCGGGTCATCAGGCCGGCCAGCAGCCTCGGCGGGGTGGAGACCACCATCGAGCGCCGCGCGAAGCTGCCCGGCCAGGAGCACCTGCCACCCGGCTTCCTGCGCCTCAGCGTCGGCTGCGAGCACATCGACGACCTCTGGCAGGACCTCGCCAGGGCCGTGCCGGAGGCCGGCTGACTTCTGGCCTCCACCCGGAAGGCCGTTCGCGTGGATGACCCGCCGAGCCCGTCACAGGCCGCGACGCATGACTGGGCGGCCGCCGTAGACGCCGGCCACCTCGCACGCATCCGCCGGAACCCGGCGACGTTCGCTCCCGGCGGCGTCCGGCAGCTAGTCTTGGAGGTTGTCGCTTACGCGGCTGACGAGGCCCTGGCGCGCGGCGGCGGCCGGTGCGTCGTCGCGTTCCGCGGCGGCGGCCGGTGCGTCGTCGCGTTCCGCGGCGACGGCTCGGTCTCGGTGTCCGACGACGGGCGCGGCACGGCCACCCGCGTCGATGACGACGGCCAGGTGCTCAGGAAGCCGGTCATGTCGACCAGGGACCTGCGGTTCTTCGATACGCCAGGCGCACAGGTCCTTCCCGATGGCCATCCGCGTCGTGGCATCTCGGTGGTCGCGGCACTGAGCGAATGGCTTGTCCATGTCAGTCGCCGCCATGACGGCGCCTGGACGCAGCGCTACGAATACGGCATCCCGGTCACCGGCCTGCTGCCCGTCCCCGGCAGCGGTGCCACCGGGACGATGGTTCACTTCCGCCCGGATCAGGCCCTCCGGGCCGGCGGACAGCGCACGGTCATCGATGCGGCCCGGCTGGCCGCGGCGTGGCCGAGACTCGCGGTTGAGGTCCGTCACCCGTAAACCGCCCGCGAATGCTCCGTCAGCGCGACGCTGACTTCCTCCGGATGCGACACCGTGGCCAGGTGCGCGGCGCCCCTGATCACCCGCAGCCGCGCGCCGGGGATGGCCGAGGCGATCGTGGCGGCGTGCCACGGCGGGGTGGCCGGGTCCAGGTCGCCGGCGATGACCAGCGCCGGCGCGGTGACGCGCGGCAGGTCCGCGCGCAGGTCCATGCCCGCGATGGCCTCGCAGCAGCCCGCGTAGCCCTCGTCGTCCAGCCCGGCCAGGTCGGCCTCGAACGCGGCGACGGTGCCCGGCTGGCCCGCCCGGAACCCCGGCGCGAACCAGCGCTCCCCCGACTGCCGCGCCACCGACCCGGTGCCGTCCGCCCGGACCTGCGCGGCGCGGCGCGTCCAGCCCGACGCGGGCGGCAGGTACGCGGACGTGCAGACCAGCCCGAGCCCGGCGATCCGGTCGGGCGCGTGCGCGGCCAGCCACATGCCGATCATGCCGCCGAGCGACACCCCGGCGTACAGCACCCGCTCCAGGCCAGCCTCGTCCAGCAGCGCCAGCACGTCCCGCGCCAGCCCGGCCACGGAGTACGGCCAGGGCGGCGCGGGCGAGAGCCCGGTCGCGGCCCGGCCGTGCCCGCGATGCTCGTAGCGCAGCAGCCGGAACTGCCGGGCCAGCACGGGAACCAGCGGCTCCCAGCAGGCCCGGCTGGTGCCGAGCGAGTTGCCGAGCACGAGCACCGGCGCGCCGGGCGGCCCCTCCAGCGACGCGGCGAGCCGGACCGGGCCGCCGCCTGCACCGCCCGCGCCGCCGGCCGGCTCAGACATCGAAGAACACCGTCTCCTGCGGATCCTGGAGCCGGATGTCGAACCGGAACCCGCCGCCGGGCTCGGCGGCGGCGATCAGCGTGCCGCGCCGCTCGGCGGGCACCCTGGCCAGCACCGGGTCGGCGGCATTCGCCTCCGCCTCGTCGGGGAAGTAGATCCTGGTCACCACGCGGTCGAGCAGGCCGCGGGCGAACACGGACACGTTCAGGTGCGGTGCTTCCAGGCGGGTGCTCCCAGGCGCGGGGAACGCGCCGGGGCGCAGCGTGACGACGAAATACCGCCCGCCGGGATCGGTGGCGCAGCGCCCGAACCCCCGGAACGCGGGGTCGCCGCCGCCGCGCGGGTCAGCGGGGTGCGCGAACCGGCCGTCAGGCCCGGCCTGCCAGGTTTCCACGAGCGCGTCGGGCAGCGGCTCGCCGGCGCCGTCGAGCACGAGGCCGCCGATGGTGATGGCGCCGGGCGTGCCGGGCGGCACGACGTGCGGCCCGTCGGGCCAGGGCAGCCCGATGGCCAGGAACGGCCCGACGGTCTGCGACGGCGTGATGCCGCTCACCGCCCCGCTCCCGGCTGGGCTCCCGAGGACTCGAACACGGTCGCCTCCCGGCCGCGCAGCACGATGTCCCACCGGTAGCCGAGCGCCCACTCGGGCTCGGTGACGTCCATGTCGAGGCGGCACACCATCCGCTCGCGCGCCTTGCGGTCTGGCACGGAGTTGAAGATCGGGTCCTGGGCGAACAGCGGGTCGGCGGGGAAGTACATCTGGGTGATCAGCCGCTGGGTGAACGCCTGGCCGAACAGGGAGAAGTGGATGTGCCGCGGCCGCCAGGCGTTGAGGTGGTTCTTCCAGGGGTAGGCGCCCGGCTTGATGGTGACGAACCGGTACCGGCCCGCGGAGTCGGTGAGGCACCGGCCGGCGCCGGTGAAGTGCGGGTCAAGCGGCGCGGGATGGTCGTCCACCCCGTGCGCGTACCGGCCGGAGGCGTTGGCCTGCCAGATCTCGATGAGCGTGCCGGGCACGGGCCGGCCGCCGGAGTCGAGCACCCGGCCGGTGAGGATCATCCGCTCGCCGAGCGGCTCGCCGCCCTGGCCGGCGGTCAGGTCGGCGTCGGCCGGGGTGACCCGCTCGGCGCCGAGCAGCGGCCCGGTGACCTCGGTCAGCCCGTGCGGCAGCGGCACCAGCGGGCGGCGCGGGGCACGCAGCAGCGTGGACCGGTACTCGGGGGTGTCCAGCTTTGGGTGCACGCCGGCGGGCCGCTCGTAGCCGGGGATCTGGCTCATCGGATCGCTCCTTCCGCTGGCTGCGCCGCGATCAGCGCGCGCAGCGCGGCCAGCTCGGCGGGCCCTGGCGCGGGTATCCGCCGCAGGCCGGCGGCCACGTGCAGGTCCCAGCCGGTACGGTCGCGCACATCCTGAACGGTCACTCCGGGGTACACCCCGGTCAGGATCAGCTCGCAGCTCACGGGGTCGGGCGCCAGGACGCCGAGATCGGTGATCACCTGCCGAGGGCCGGCGCCGCCCAGGCCGAGCCGCTGGCGCGCGCCCGGGCCGTCGCCGAAGCCGACGGAGGTGATGAAGTCGACTCGCTCGACGAACGCGCGCTTGCTCTGCCGCAGCACCACGGTCACCTCGCGGCAGGACGCGGCGATCTCCGGGGCCCCGCCCGCGCCGGGCAGCCGGACCTTCGGCCGCGCGTAGTCGCCGCCGATGACGGTGGTGTTGATGTTGCCGAACTTGTCGAGCTGCGCGGCGCCGAGGAACCCGATGTCGATCCGGCCGGGCTGGAGCCAGTAGTTGAAGATCTCCGGGACGCTGACCACGGCGTCGGCGGTCTGGGCCAGGATGCCGTCGCCGATGGACAGCGGCAGCGCGGCGGGCTTGGCGCCGATGGTGCCGGACTCGTAGATGAGCACCAGGCCCGGCGCGTGCGTGGCCCTGGCCAGGTTGGCCGCCTCGCTGGGCAGCCCGATGCCGACGAAGCAGGTCATGCCGTCGCGCAGGGTCCGCGCGGCGGTGACGGTCATCATCTCGTCGGCGGTGTACTCGTTAACGCTGGACTCGCTCACCGGGCGGCTCCCCGCTCGCCCGCGCTGTCGTAGATCTCGGCGTCCAGCCAGGCGGTGAAGCTGTCCCTGTCCCTGGAGATCTTGTCCCAGGCGACGTAGTAGTCGTTGTCCCTGGCGGAGTAGCCGAGCGCGTAGGAGGGGTGCGCGCCGCCCGGCGCGAGCGCGACGTAGCTGACCGCCCAGGACGGCAGCACCACGTCGCCGGGACGCGGGTCCAGCTCGTCGACGATCTCCTCCACGGTGACGACGGAGCGGCCGGCCGCGAGCACGGCTTCCTTCTGCACCCCGGTGATCCCCCAGAACTGCACGTTCCCGGCCCGGTCGGCGCGCTGGGCGTGGATGACGGTCACGTCGGGGCGCAGGGCCGCCACGGCGGTCAGCCGCTCGCCGGTGAACGGGCAGGTGATCTCGCTGATGTTGACGGCCTGGCCGGCCAGCCCGGTGCCCCGGTAGCCGCGCAGCACGGCGAACGGCAGCCCGGCGGCCCCGGCGACGTACCTGTTGGCCATCCCGGCGTGGCTGTGCTCCTCGATGTCCAGCGGCGCGGGCCAGGCGTTCTCCACGGCGTCGCGGAACCGGTGCAGCGAGCCGACGCCGGGGTTGCCGCCCCAGGAGAACACCAGCTTGGCGGCGCAGCCGGCGCCGATGAGCTGGTCGTAGATCACGTCGGGGGTCATCCGCACCAGGGTCAGGCCGCGGCGCCGCTGCCGGATCACCTCCCGGCCGGCCGCGTGCGGGATCAGGTGCGTGAACCCCTCCATCGCGACCATGTCGCCATCGTGGATGGCGCTGCTGACCGCGGCGCTCAGCGACACGATCTGCGCCACGCCTCACCCCTTCTCGCGCTCCACAGAAACGATATCGGTTTCTGGCCGCAAAGTGCACACCTGTGCGGTCTACGGCACATTCACGCCGGCGGCTCGGGATCGGCGGCTAGCTCGGGGCCGGCGGCCAGCTCGGCGAGCACCCGCTGGGCCACCGCGAAGGCCTGCCGGGCGGCGGGCACCCCGGCGTAGACGGCGACCTGGAGCAGCACCTCGGTGATCTGGCCGGGGGTCAGCCCGTTCCGCACCGCGCCCCTGACGTGCATGGCCAGCTCCTCGTCCTGGCGCAGGGTGGCCAGCGCGGTCAGCGTGACGATGCTCCGCTCGGCGCGGCTCAGGCCCGGCCTTGACCACACCTCGCCCCAGGCGTACCGGGTGATCAGGTCCTGGAATGGCTCGGTGACGGGGGTGACGGAGGCGATCGCCCGGTCCACGTGCGCGTCGCCGAGCACCTCGCGGCGCACCCGCATGCCGCGCTCGGCGGCCCCGTCCTTAGGGGTACCGCCCTTAGCGGCCCCGCCTGCCTGCTGCTCAGTCACTGGCTGGCTCCTCTCCCGCCTCGTGCGCGGCCAGCGCGGCGGCGGTGAACTGCCGGGCCGCGCCCAGGTAATTCTCCGGGTCGAGGACCCGGTCAAGCGCGGCCCGGTCCAGCCCGGCGTCCGCCAGCGGCCCGGCCAGCCCGGGCGTGCCGGCCAGCACGTCGGCCAGGTGCCTGCCGCTGGCGGCGGCCTCGCTGCTGGCCGCCGCGATCTGGTCGTGGGCGGCGATCGGGCCGAGCGAGGGCGCCAGCAGGGCGCGGACGTGCTCGGCCATCGGCAGCCCGTGCGCGGCGTCCAGGTTGGCCCGCATCCTGGCCGGGTCCGGCGTCAGCCCGGCCAGCATCGCCGCCGCCCAGGACGCGGCCGAGCCGGTCAGCCGCAGCAGGTCGGCCAGCGGCTCCCACTCGGCGTGCCAGGCCCCGGCCGCGCGCTGGTGCTCCTGCTCGGCGGCGGCCGCCAGGGTGGCCAGCAGGCCGGGCGCCCGGCGGGTGCAGCCGAGGATGACCACGGCGGCCACGGGGTTGCGCTTGTGCGGCATCGCCGACGAGCCGCCGGGCTGGCCCTCGGCGACCTCGCCCACCTCTGAGGACGCGAGCAGGGTCACGTCCCTGGCGACCTTGCCCAGGGCTGCGCAGCAGCCGGCCAGGGCGGCGGCAGCCTCGATCACCCGGAGCCGGTCAGTGTGCCAGGGCAGCACGGGCGCCGCCAGGCCTAGTTCCGTGCCGAACAGGGCGGCCAGGCGCGGGCCGTCGCCGCCCAGCGGGGCCAGCGTGCCGGCCGCGCCGCCAAGCTGCACGGCGAGCCGCCGCTCGCGGACGCGCGCCAGCACGGCGCGGGCGTCGTCGATGGCGGTCAGCCAGCTCGCCGCCACCAGCCCGAAGGTGACGGGGACGGCCTGCTGGAGCAGGGTACGGCCGGCCAGCACGGTCCCGGCATGCGCCCTGGCGAGGCCGGCGGCGGACCGCGCGGCGGCGGCCAGGTCGGCGCCGATCACGGCGGCGGCACGGCTGGTCAGCAGCATCGCGGCGGTGTCCAGGATGTCCTGGCTGGTGGCGCCGGGGTGCACGGCGGGCGCGGCGAATCCTGGCACCCGGCCGACCAGCGCCCGGACCAGGGCGGGCACGGGGTTTCCCGCCGCCGTGGCCTGGCGGCCCAGCTCGGCGGCATCGAACAGCTCGGCGCGGGCGGCCTTGGTCACCGCGGCGCCGGCGCCGGCCGGGGCCAGCCCGGCCCGCTCGGCCGCCCTGGCCAGCGCGGCCTCGGCGTCCAGCATTGCCTGCAGCCAGTCCCGGTCCCCCGCCGCCACCGCGCCGCGCCCGAACAGCCCGGAGAACAGCCCGTCGCTTTCGCTCACCTGGACATGATCCCCCGGACGGCGCCGGGAGTGGCGGCAGGCCGGCCAGCCGGGCCGGCCACCTGGCCGGGCGGTGGCCCAGGGTTCGCCACTCCCGCCACATTCGTCACGGCTGACACCCCGCCCGCCCCTGCCATCGCGCGCTGGCCAGGGATATTGTCTGCGGTATGAGCATGAATCCCACCGCCGTCGCCGGCGGGCCGTCGGTACCCCAGCAGCGCCATCTCGTCACCGAGATCCCCGGCCCGGTCTCCCGCGGCCTCCTGGAACGCCGGCAGGCCAGCGTGGCGCGCGGGCTGAGCCACGTGCTCCCCATCTTCATCTCGGCCGCGGGCGGCGGGATCGTGGTGGACGTGGACGGCAACTCGCTCATCGACTTCGGCTCCGGCATCGCCGTCACCTCGGTCGGCAACAGCGCCGAGCTGGTGGTGGACCGGGTGATCGAGCAGGTCGCCGCGTTCACCCACACCTGCTTCATGGTCGCCCCCTACGAGGGCTACGTGCAGGTCTGCGAGGAGCTGAACCGGCTCACCCCCGGCACCCACGACAAGCGGTCCGCGCTGTTCAACTCGGGCGCCGAGGCGCTGGAGAACGCGGTCAAGATCGCCAGGTACGCCACCGGCCGGCAGGCGATCGTGGTCTTCGACCACGCCTACCACGGCCGCACCAACCTGACCATGGCGATGACCGCCAAGAACATGCCCTACAAGCACCGGTTCGGGCCGTTCGCCAACGAGATCTACCGGGTGCCGATGGCCTACCCGTTCCGCTGGCCCGGCGGCCCGGCGGCCTGCGCCGCGGACGCGCTCGA
The DNA here is from genome assembly GCA_963725175.1 of uncultured Actinomycetota bacterium. Classification (GTDB taxonomy): domain Bacteria; phylum Actinomycetota; class Actinomycetes; order Streptosporangiales; family Streptosporangiaceae; genus DASUBV01. The sequence goes on along the minus strand of CAVRXH010000006.1, from coordinate 6,491,023 downwards.
CACGATCACCAGCCTGATCCACACCCAGGTCGGCGAGGAGAACGTGGCCGCCGTGGTCATCGAGCCTGTGCAGGGCGAGGGCGGCTTCATCGTCCCGCCCGACGGGTTCCTGCCCGGCCTGTCCTCCTTCTGCGCCGAGCACGGCATCCTGCTGGTCGCGGACGAGGTGCAGTCCGGGTTCTGCCGCACCGGCGACTGGTTCGCCTGCGACCACGAGGGCGTCGTGCCTGACCTGATCACCACGGCCAAGGGCATCGCCGGCGGGTTCCCGCTGGCCGGGGTGACCGGCCGGGCGTCGCTGATGGACGCGGTGCACCCGGGCGGCATTGGCGGCACCTACGGCGGCAACCCGGTCGCCTGCGCCGCCGCCATCGGCGCCATCGAGACGATGGGCAAGGAAGACCTGCCCGCGGCGGCCCGCCGGCTCGGCGACATCATGCTGCCCCGGCTGCGCAAGCTGGCCGAGGCCTACCCGGCCATCGGGGACGTCCGCGGCCGCGGCGCGATGATCGCCATCGAGATCGTCAGGCCGGGCACCATCGAGCCCGACGCCGCGACCACGGCGAAGGTGGCCAGCGCCTGCCACCAGGCCGGGCTGCTGGTGCTCACCTGCGGCACGTTCGGCAACGTGCTGCGGTTCCTGCCGCCGCTGGTGATCGGCGAGGAACTGCTGAACGACGGCCTGTCGGTGCTCGAAGACGCGTTCGCCGCGCTGTGACCGCGGTGCCAGGCTGGGCGCAGGCCAGCGACCGGCCGCGCCAGCTCGCGGTTCCGGCCATGGAGCTGGGCGAGGGGCCGGTCTGGGATGCCGCCAGCCAGGAGCTGTACTGGATCGACATACCGGCCTGCCTGGTCTACCGGCTCGGTCCTGACGGCACGCTGTCGAGCTGGCCGTCCGGCATGCACATCGGCTCGGTGTTCCCGCGCGCGGCCGGCGGGCTGATCCTGCCGGCCAGGGACGGGTTCCTGGCCCTGGACACCGCCACCGGCGCGGTCAGCATGCTCGCGCGGGCGGAGGCGGACAAGCCGGATAACCGGATGAACGACGGCGCCTGCGACAGCGCCGGCCGGCTCTACGCGGGCACCATGGCCGCCGACGAGTCCCCCGGCAAGGGCGCCTTGTACCGGCTCGACCCGGACCTGACGCTGACCAGGCTGGTGGACGGCGTCGGGGTCTCCAACGGCATCGGCTGGAGCCCGGACAACACGCTGATGTACTACTCGGACTCGCTGGCCTACCGGATCGACGTGTTCGACTACGACGCGGCGACCGGCGACATCGCGGGCCAGCGGGAGCTTCGCCCCGTTCGGCGGCGGCGCGGTCGAGCCGGACGGGCTGACCGTGGACGCGGAAGGCGGCGTCTGGGTGGCGGCGTGGGGCGGCGGCACGGTCACCCGCTTCACGCCGGACGGCGCCGTGGACCGGGTCATCGAGTTCCCGCACCCGCACGTGACCAGCGCCGCGTTCGCCGGCCCCGGCCTGGACCTGCTGTACGTGACCACGGCGGCGGGGCCGGCGGGCGACGGCGGGCTGTTCGTGCTGCGGCCGGGGATCACCGGCCTGCCGGCGCATCGCTTCGGCGGGTAACAGGAATGTCCATTATCTGACCCATTGACGGCCCTGTGGCGCGATGTTACTGATGGGTAGACCCCCCTTCGCGCGTGCCATCCCCTTGGAGGAGCCGGTGCCGTCCCCCCGCCTGATAGCCGTCGCCACCACACTCGCCACGGCCGCGTTCTGCGTCCTTGCCACCGCCCCCCAGGCGCTGGCGCAGAGCACGGTCCACTACGTCGCCCTCGGCGACTCCTACTCCTCGGGCGTCGGCGCCGGGGACTACACCAGCTCCAGCGGCTCGTGTGACCGCAGCATCAACGCCTACTCCCAGACCTGGGACATCGTCAACTCCCCGGCCAGCTACGTGTCGGTGGCCTGCTCCGGCGCGACCACCAGCTCGGTGATCAGCAGCCAGCTCTCGGCGCTGAGCAGCGCCACCACGCTGGTGTCGATCACCGTCGGCGGCAACGACGTCGGCTTCAGCTCCACGATGGAGACCTGCGTCCTGGACTCCACCAGCTCCTGCGTGAGCGCCATCGACGCCGGCGAGAACGAGGTCGCCACCCAGCTCCCCGGCGAGCTGAACAGCGTGCTCGGCGACATCAAGGCCGACGCGCCGAACGCCCAGGTGGTCGTCCTTGACTACCCCGAGTTTTATGACCTGTCGAAGTCCTCGTCCTGCGTCGGGCTGAGCACGACGGACCGCACCGACCTGAACCAGGCCGCCGACGATATAGACAGCGCCATCCAGGCCGCCGCGGGCCGGTACGGCGACACGTTCAAGGATGTCCGCCCCTACTTCGTTGGCCACCAGATCTGCGACTCCAGCTCGTGGCTGCACTCCGTGAACATCCTGGACATCGACGAGTCCTACCACCCGACGGCGACCGGCCAGGCCGACGCCTACTACCCGGCGTTCAGCTCCGCAGTGGGCTAACTCCGACCGCCCCGCGAGCCCGCCGTGCCAGTCAGGAGCGGCGGGCTCGCCGTGTCAGCTAGGCCGGCCTGCTTCCAGGCCAGCACCGACCACGCGGAAAGCCCGGACAGCACCGAGGCGATGCTGGCCACCGAGCCTACGGACATGATGCTGGCCAGCGAGGCGGTCGAGCCGATGGACAGGACGGACCCGGCGGACCCGATGGACAGGATCGAGCCAGTCGAGCCGATCGACAGGATCGACCCGCTGGACCCGATCGACCACAGCGAGCCGGCCGAGCCGGGAGCATGCGCCATGACCTCATGCTCTCACCGGCCGGCCCGGATGCCCGGCAGGCCCGCGGCACGGATAAGTTGAGCGGGGCTTTCGCAAGCGGGAGGAGCGCGCGCATGTTCGGCGGGATCGGGCACCTGGTGGCGGCGGGGCCGCTGGTGCTGGCCATCCCGGTGGCCGCGGCCGCCGGGGCGGTGACCTTCCTGTCGCCGTGCTGCCTGCCGCTGGTCCCCGGCTACCTGTCCTACCTCACCGGGATGTCCGGCGCGGGCGCGGCCGAGCCGGCCAGGGCGGTGGCGCCCTCCGGCGCGACCCTCGCGACGGAGGGGGCGGCGGGGAGCGGCGCGGGCACGGCGGTGCTCACGGCCGGGCCGGCCCCGGCGCCCGGCGTCAGGGGCCGGGCGGTGCTCGGCACGCTGCTGTTCGTGCTCGGCTTCTCCGCCGTGTTCGCGGTGGAGGGCATCGTCCTGGGCAGCCTGGGCCACGCCCTGTACCTGCACGCCCAGGTCATTACCCGGGTGCTCGGCGTGCCGGTCATCCTGCTCGGGCTGATGTTCGCCGGCCTGCTTGACCGGTTCACCTTCGCCGGCCGGATCTTCCGGCCGCAGTTCCGGCCGCAGGCCGGGCTGGCCGGCGCCCCGGTGCTCGGGGTGCTGTTCGGGCTGAGCTGGACGCCGTGCATCGGGCCGACGCTCGGCGCGGTGCTGACCCTCTCGCTGAGCAGCGGCACGGCCGCCAGGGGCGCGCTGCTGGCCTTCGTCTACGCGCTCGGCCTGGGCGTCCCGTTCCTGATCGTGGCCTTCGCGGTGCAGCGCGGGGTGAGCATGTTCGGCTTCGCCAGGCGGCACGCCCGGCTGATCACCCAGGTCGGCGGGCTGCTGCTGATCGTGGTCGGGCTGGCCGAGGTCACCGGCGCCTGGCAGTCGGCCATCTCCTGGCTCCAGGTGCACTGGCTGGCCGGGCTCAACACCCCCATCTAGAACGCCGGAAGGGAACATGGCTGATCTTGCGGTGCGCTGGTTCAGCGGCCGGGACGGCGCGCGGCTGGCCTACAGGGAGACCGGCGCCGGGCGTCCTCTGGTGCTGATCCACGGCTACTTCTCCAGCGCCTTCGTAAACTGGATCCGGTACGGGGAGGCCGAGATCATCGCGGCCCGCGGTTACCGGGTGATCATGCCGGACCTGCGCGGGCACGGGGAAAGCGCCAGGCCGCACGACCCGGCGGCCTACCCGCCTGACGTGCTGGCCTACGACGGCCTTGAGCTGATCAGCCAGCTCGGCCTGGGCGACTACGACCTGGGCGGGTACTCGCTGGGCGCGCGCACCAGCATCAGGATGCTGGCCCTGGGCGCGGCCCCCGGCAGGGTGGTGATCGGCGGCATGGGCCTGGCGGGCGTGCTGCACACCGGGGGGCGCAGCGAGTTCTTCCGCCGGGTGCTGACCGCGCCAGACTCCTTCGAGCGGGGCACCGCGGAGTGGCGGGCGGCGGCCTTCCTCAAGACGGTCAACGGCGACCCGGTCGCCATGCTCCGGCTGATGGACACGATCGTGGACACCACCAGGGAGCAGCTCGCCCAGATCACGATCCCCGCCCTGGTGGTGGCCGGCGACGCCGACGATGACAACGGCTCGGCCGCCGCGCTGGCCGCCGCGCTGCCGGACGCCAGGTTCGCCGTGGTGCCGGGCACGCACATGAGCGCGGTGACCGAGCGCGCCCTCGGCGAGGCGATCGCGGACTTCCTTGGCGACTACCCGGACGGGTCTCATTGACGTAGCAGGTGTGGTGGTCCTGTGCGGGCCGGTCGTCATCCGGCCCGCACAGGACCCGGATGGGACCAGTGCCGCAGCGGGCCCGCTCACGGGGCGCCGGGGGAAGCGCCGCAGTATGCGCGGAGGAGTTGCCCGCCCTGGCGCTGGTCCGGTGGTATCGGTGTCGAGTGCCTTATCGCGTTGATCGAGCTGGCACGTTAATCGAGTTAGCTCATTAATCGAGTTAGCACAGCGCCGGGACGGAACGTACTCCCGTTTCGGTCACCGGTCAAGAGGGACCTGCGTGGTCATAGCGGTTTTTCCCTGACTCTTGACGACAACTGCCGATCTTGCTACGTTCCTCCGCACAGCGCCGGATAACTCGATTCAGCACACCACATCACACCAGAGGTTGGGACTCTATGAGAGCTAACCGACTCTTCGCGGCATGCACTCCGCTGCTCGCGACCGGCGCGATCCTGCTGGCCGGCTGCGGCGGCTCCGCGGGCCAGTCCGGCGGCGGCTCGTCCGGCGCGTCCGCCAGCAACGCCATCCTGAACATGAGCGGCGAGGGCGAAGTCACCATCTACACCAGGAACTTCAACCCGTTCTCGCCCAGCGCGAACCTCGGCACCCTGACCGCGATCTACGAGCCGCTGGTCGTCTACACCCCGACCAACGGCAAGTACACCCCGTGGCTGGCGACGAGCTGGACCTGGAACTCCAGCTCCACCGCCCTGACCTTCAACCTCCGGCACAACGTGCAGTGGTCGGACGGCAAGCCGTTCAGCTCCGCGGACGTGGTGGCCACCTTCGGCATCCTGAAGAAGTACCTGGGCGGCGGCGGCTTCCCGTACGTCAAGAGCGTCACCGCGAACGGCCCCTACCAGGTCACCTTCGACTTCAGCCTGCCGTTCTCGCCGGCCCTCGGCCAGGTCGGCCAGCAGGTGATCGTGCCGCAGCACATCTGGTCCAAGATCGCCAACCCGGTGAAGTTCACCAATCCCAGCCCGGTCGGCACCGGCCCGTTCACCCAGATCACCAGCTTCGCCCCGCAGGCCTACGTGCTCGGCAAGAACCCGCACTACTGGCAGCCGGGCAAGCCCTACTTCGCCGGCATCCGCTACCCGGCGTACTCCACGCAGTCGGAGAACGAGGCGATCGTGCAGGGCACCGTGGACTGGGGCGACGCCTACATCCCGAACGTGGCCAAGACCTACACGGCCAAGAACCCGACGGACTACCACTACTGGTTCGCCAAGACCGGGGGCACCATCCCGCTGGTCATGAACATGAAGGTGGCCCCGTTCAGCAACGTGGTGGTCCGCAAGGCGATGAGCATGGCCATCAACCGCGAGGCCAACGTCGAGTCGGTCTACGGCTCCTACACCGCCACCGGCAACTCGACCGGCCTGTCGCCGACCTCGAACTGGTATGACCCGGCGGTCGCCAAGGCCAGCGACTGGACCACGCAGAACATCGCCAAGGCCAACCAGATGCTCACCCAGGCGGGCTTCAAGATGGGCCAGAACGGCATCCGGCTGATGCCGGACGGCAAGCCGATGACCTTCACCCTGGAGACCGGCTCCACCTCCAGCGACTACGTGCAGTCCTCGCAGAACGTGGCCGCCGACATCAAGAAGATCGGCATCAACCTGGTGGTCACGCCGAAGGCGTGGAACACGGTCATCAGCGATGTCGAGCTGGGCCACTTCCAGGTGGCGCACATGTTCGAGCAGCTCGGCACGACGCCGTACACCTTCTACGACTTCTACATGAGCTGCGACAACATCACGCCGGTCGGCAAGACGGCGCTGCAGAACTACGGCCGTTTCTGCGACCAGAAGGCCACCAAGCTGCTGGCGCAGTTCGCGGCGGCCAACACCCAGTCCGCGCAGCAGTCCATCGCCGACAAGCTCCAGGCGGAGTTCGCCAGGGTGGCGCCGGTGATCCCGCTGTTCACCCAGCCCGACTGGGGCGAGTTCGACACGGCCAGGTTCACCGGCTTCCCGAGCGGGTCCGACCCGTACGCCACGGGCCAGACCCGCTACCCGGGCGCCGTGATCGTCCTGACCACGATCCGGCCGAAGAAATAGCGCAGGCGCGGAGCGGTGGCGCCCGGCTGACCCCCGGGCGCCACCTCGGCCGCGACCAGAAAGGGCTGCATGCGCTACCTACTCTCCAGGCTGGGCTTCTACCTGGTCGCGCTGTGGGGATCGCTGACGATCAACTTCCTGCTCCCCCGGCTGGCCCCCGGCGACCCGGCCTCGACCCTGCTGTCCCGGATGAGCGGCCAGCTCACCCCGGCGCAGGTGCACGCCCTCCAGGTGGTCTACGGGGTGCGCACCAGGACCCCGCTGCTCACCCAGTACCTGACCTACCTGGGCCAGCTCGCGCACGGGAACCTGGGCATCTCCACCGCCTACTTCCCGACGCCGGTCACCACCGTGATCTCCTCGGCGATCCTGTGGACGATCCTGCTCGGCGGGGTGTCGCTGGTGCTGGGCTTCCTGCTCGGCACCTCGCTCGGCGTGCTGGTGGCCTGGCGGCGGACCACGCTGGTCGACTCGGTGGTCACGCCCTCGACGGTGTTCATGGCCTCGGTGCCGTACTTCTGGCTGGCCACCGCGGCGGTGTTCATCTTCGGCATCAAGCTGAACTGGCTGCCGCTCAGCCACTCCTACAACATCGACATGCTGCCGTCGTTCTCCCCGGCCTTCATCGGCGACGTGGCGCTGCACGCGGTGCTGCCGTGCGCCACCATCGTCGCCGTCTCGGTGGGGAACTGGCTGATCGTCATGCGCAGCACGATGATCTCGGTGCTGTCGGAGGACTACATCACGATGGCGACCGCCAAGGGGCTGAGCCCGCTGCGGATCGCGCTGAACTACGGCGCCCGCAACGCGCTGCTGCCGGTGACCACCTCCGCCGGGATCGCGGTGGGCTTCATCGTCAGCGGCGCCCTGCTCACCGAGGTCGTCTTCTCCTACTCGGGAGTGGGTTACTTGCTGTTCACCGCCGTGGAAGGCCTTGACTACCCGCTGATCCAGGGCCTGCTGCTGATCATCACGGTCGGCGTGCTCGGCGCGAACCTGCTGGTGGACATGGTCTACCTGGTCCTCGACCCGCGGGTGCGCCGGCCATGACGCGGGCCATGACGCGGGCCATGACCAGGTCCCTGGCCCGCGCGGCGGGCCGCGCCGCGCTCGCCGCCTGGCGGCGGCTGGCCGCCAGCAAGAAGGCCGTCTTCGGCGCGGCCGTGGTGGCGTTCTTCGTGCTGGTCGGGCTGCTGGCGCCGGTCATCGCGCCGGGCAGCCCGCTGGCCATCGTCGCCCCGCAGAACCTGGCACCCTCGGCGCAGCACCTGTTCGGCACCACCGGCGACGGGAACGACGTGTTCGCCCAGGTGGTCTGGGGCACCCGCAACTCGCTGGCGGTCGGCTTCGTCACCGGCGCGGCCATCGCCGTCATCGGCGTCGCGCTCGGCCTGTCCGCCGCCTACTTCGGCGGCTGGGTGGACAGCGTGCTTACCCTGGTGATGAACATCTTCCTGGTCATCCCCGGCCTGCCGCTGCTGGTGGTGATGGCCGCGTTCCTGCCCCGCTCCACGCTGTCGGTCTGCTTCGTGCTCGCCATCGCCGGCTGGGCGGGATCGGCACGGGTGATCCGCTCCCAGGCGCTTTCCGTGGTCCGCAGGGACTACGTGGCCGCGGCCACGGTGGTCGGCGAGCGGCCGCTGCGGATCATCGTGATCGAGGTGCTGCCCAACCTGTCGTCGCTGATCGCCAGCGTGCTGTTCGGCGCGATCGGCTACGGCATCGGGGCGCTGGCCGCGCTCCAGTTCCTCGGCCTCGGCGACCTGCAGGTGGTGAGCTGGGGCACCGTCCTTTACTGGGCGCAGAACAACTCGGCGCTGCTGCAGGGCACCTGGTGGCAGTTCATCCCGGCCGGCGCCTGCCTCGCGCTCACCTGCGCGGCGATCTCCATGCTCAACTTCGCGATCGACGAGGTCACCAACCCGCGGCTGCGCACCATCCGCGAGCGCGGCGCGCGGCGGGCCCGCCGCGCCAGGCGGGAGGAACGTCATGCGGCCTGACACAGCGCAGCCGGCGGACACCGTGCTGGAGGTCCGCGACCTGAGCGTGCGGTTCGGCTCGGCCCGCGGCACGGTCCGCGCGGTCACCGGCGTGTCGCTGGCCGTCGGCCGCGGCGAGATGCTCGGCCTGGTCGGCGAGTCGGGCAGCGGCAAGTCCACGGTGGCGCACGCCATCATGCGGGTGCTGCCCCGCTCGGCGAGCTGCGACGGCGAGGTGCGTTTCCGGGGCGCGAACGTGCTGACGCTCGGCCCGGCCGCGCTGCGCCAGTACCGGTGGGAGGGCGTTTCCCTGGTCATGCAGGGCGCGATGAACGCCCTCAACCCGGTACTGACCATCGAGAACCAGGTCACCGACGTGATCAGGGCGCATCGCAAGGTGCCGAGGCGGGCCGCGAAGGCGGCCGTGCCCGGCCTGCTTGAGCTGGTCGGCATCGACCCGGCGCGGCGCGGCGCCTACCCGCATGAGCTGTCCGGCGGCATGCGCCAGCGCTGCGTGATCGCGATCGCGCTGGCCCTGGAGCCGGACCTGGTGATCATGGACGAGCCGACCACGGCGCTCGACGTGGTCGTGCAGCGGGCGATCATGGACGAGATCGACGGGCTGCGCGAGCGGCTCGGCTTCGCCGTCCTGCTGATCTCGCACGACCTGGACCTGGTGGCCGAGCGCGCGTCGCGGATCGCCATCATGTACGCCGGCCGCCTGGTGGAGACCGGCGAGGCGGCGCAGCTCGCGGCCAGCCCCCGGCACCCCTACACCCAGGCGCTGCTGGCCGCGACCATGTCGGTGGACGGGCCTGGCGGCCGGATCGCCGAGCTGCCTGGCCGGCCGCCGGACCTCATCGGCGCCGAACGCGGGCTGCGCGTTCTTCCCGCGCTGCGCGCAGGCGCGGCCCGGCCACGACGAGCGGATCCCGGCGCTGCGCGAGGTGGCGCCCGGTCACCAGGTCGCCTGCCACCTGTTCGAGGAGGCCCGATGAGCCAGCCGCTGCTGGAAGTGCGCGAGCTGCGCAAGGTCTTCGTCTCCGGGTGGCTGCGCAGCCGCCGCACGGTGCGGGCGGTGCAGGAGGTCAGCTTCGCGCTGGCGGCCGGGGAGGCGGTCGGGCTGGTCGGCGAGTCGGGCAGCGGCAAGTCCACCGTGGCCAGGCTGATCGCCCGGCTGGAGCGGCCCACGGCCGGGCAGATCCTGCTGAACGGGCGCGACGTGGTGGCCGCCGAGCCGCGCCGGGCATCCCGCGACTACCGGCACCAGGTCCAGATGATCTTCCAGGACCCGTTCAGCTCGCTGAACCCGGTGCACACCATCGGCTACCACCTGCGCCGCTCGGTGCAGATCCACGGCACCGCGGGCGGCAGGCCGGTGAGCGAGGCGGTCGCCGCGCTGCTGGCAGACGTGGGCCTGGACCACATCGGCGGCATCGAGGCCAGGTACCCGCACGAGCTGTCCGGCGGGCAGCGCCAGCGGGCCGCCATCGCCAGGACGCTGGCCGCCAGGCCGGAGCTGGTGGTCGCCGACGAGCCGACCTCGATGCTGGACGTGTCGGTCCGGGTCGGCATCCTCAACCTGCTCGGCGACCTGCGCCGCGACCGCGGCATCGGGATGCTGCTGATCACTCACGACCTGGCCAGCGCGCGGTACTCGACCGGCTCGGTGATGGTCATGTACGCGGGCCGGATCCTGGAGTCGGGGCCGAGCGGCGAGCTGATCGCCAGCCCGCAGCACCCCTATACCCGGCTGCTGGTCAGCTCGGTGCCGCGCCGGTCCGGCGCCCGCCCGGCGGCGGAGGCCCGGCACGCGGGCCAGGGCGCCGCGCCGGACGGCTGCCCGTTCGCGGCGCGCTGCCCGTCCCGGATGACGGTCTGCGAGACCACGATGCCGGGCGTCACCCAGCTTGGCCCCGGCCGCTTTGTCCGCTGCCACCTGCACGGGCCAGGCGGCTCCCCGGACGGCCCGGCCAGCCAGGAAGCATCATGATCGGAGGCAACCGCAACGTGAGCGCACCCCAGCGGCTGTTCGGCAGGTTCGCCGACGCCGCTCCCGTCGGCGACGTCATCCCCTTCTTCGACGACGGGGCCTACCACCTGTTCTGCCTGACTCCCCCGGCCGGGGCCATGCACTTCCCCGAGCGGCTGCGGGTGACCTGGCGGCACCTGCGCTCGGCCGACCTGGTGAGCTGGGAGGAGCTGCCGGAGGCGCTGGCGCCAGGCGGCGACGGCGACCCCGACTCCGACGGCATCTGGACCGGCTCGGTCATCAGGGCGGGCGGCCAGCTGCACATCTTCTACACCGGGCACACGCTGGAAGGCGACATCCCGCAGTCGGTCTGCCACGCCACCAGCGCCGACGGGATCACCTGGGTGAAGGACCCGGCCAACCCGGTCTCGGCACCCGACCTGACCAGGTTCGAAGGCAAGGACTGGCGCGACCCGTTCGTGTTCTGGAACGACGCCGAGCAGCGCTACTGGATGCTGCTGACCGCCCGGTCCGCGGCGCACCCGGCGGTGTCGCGCGGCGTCGTCGTGGTGCAGACCTCGGCGGACCTGGTCACCTGGGGCGAGGCCACCGAGCTGTACGAGACGTTCCTGACGCACGCCCCGGAGTGCCCGGAGATCTTCCCGCTCGATGGCCGGTGGGTGCTGGGCTACTCCCGGTTCACCGACCGGCGCGGCACCGTGTACCGGGTCGCGGACAGCCCGCGCGGGCCGTGGCGTCACCTGGCCACCGAGGGGCCTGACGGGGCCAACTGGTACGCGGCCAAGTCGCTGGCCGACGCGGCCGGCCGGCGGATCGCCTTCGGCTGGGTGCCCGACCGCAACCCCGAGCCGTCCGCGACCACCGGGCTCTGGCTGTGGGCCGGCGACCTGGCCGTGCCGCGCCAGCTCGCCCTGGCGGGCGGCCGGCTGGCCATGACCGCGCCGGCCGAGCTGGATGCCAGCCTCGGCGCCGCGGTCTCCTACGCGCCGGCCTACGGGACCGGCAAGTGGTCGGGTTCCGCGGGCTGCTATGAGGTGGCGTCGGCCGGCGGCTTCGGGTACTGCGTGCTGCGCCCCGAGCAGGCCGTCGCGGAGTATGTCTTCTCCGCGACGGTGGCCGCCGACGCGGCGGTCTTCGGCCTTGCGGTGCAGACCAGCGAGCAGCTCGACCGCGGCGCGGCGGTGCTGTGCTACCCCGCCGAGCGCCGGGTCTGCGCGGTGGACCTGGCCGCGCTGCGGTCGGAGATCGCCAACGAGTACGAGAAGGCGACCACGGAGTACGCCTCGGTGGCCGAGGGCTGCCTGCCCTCAGATGCCGGCGGCGCGATCGCCATTCGGGTAGTCGTGCGGGCCGATGTGGTGGAGGCTTTTATCGCCGGTACGGTATGCCTGACCTATCGCCTCCCCGCGGGCGACGCCGGGTCAGTGGCGCTGCTGATCCAGGACGGGTCAGCCCGGTTCACGAATGTCAGGGGTCAGCTAGTTGGCCATTTCGGGTGACAGGCGCGGCCGCCGTCCGATCATGAAGGACGTGGCGGAGCGCGCAGGCGTGTCGCGCACCACGGTCTCGCTCGTGCTCAACGGGCGGGACGCGCGGATCGCCGAGTCGACGCGCCGCAGGGTCGAGCAGGCGGCACGGGAGCTGAGCTTCCGGCCGTCTGTCGCGGCCCAGCAGCTGCGTACCAGCAGGTCGCGGATGATCGGGCTGATCGGCGACGAGATCGCCAGCGGCCCGTTCGCCGGCGGGCTGATCGCCGGCGCGCAGGCGGCGGCCAGCGACCGCGATCATGCCCTGGTGGTGATGAACACCGGCAGGGAGGGCGACCTGTCGGTGGACCTGCGGGCGCTTGATGACCGGCACGCGGACGCGCTGATCTTCGCCACCGTGATGACCAGGCCGGTCCGGCTGCCCGCCGAGCTGGCCGCGCGCGGTCCCGGCGTGCTGCTGCTGAACTGCTACGAGGAGACCCTCGGGCTGCCGGCCGTGCTGCCCGATGACCGGGCCGGCGGGGCGGCGGCCGCCGAACTGGCCGCCGCCGCCGGGCACCGGCGGATCGCGCTGATCGCGGGCGAGCGCGGCACCTGGCCGGCCACCGCCCGGCTCGCCGGGTACCGCGACGCCCTGGCCCGGCGCGGCATCCCGTTCGACAAGAACCTGGTCAGGCACGGCAACTGGCACGCCGACAGCGGGTACTCCCAGGCCCGCAAGGTGCTCGCGCTGCGCCGGCCGCCGACGGCGCTGCTGTGCGGCAACGACCGGATGGCGCTCGGCGCCTACGACGCGATCAAGGAGCTGGGCCTGCGGATCCCGCAGGACGTCTCGGTGATCGGCTACGACGACCAGCAGGAGATCGTCGCCTACATGCGCCCGCCGCTGACCACCATGCGGCTGCCCTATTACGAGATGGGCGAGCTGGCCGTGGCGGCGATCCTGGACGGCACGCCGATCGGCCAGACGATGCTGCGCTGCGACCCGGTGCTGCGCGGCTCGCTCGGCCCGGCCCCGGCCCCGGCGCCGGCCCTCGCGGCGCAGTTACCGCCGATAGCGCCGGCGCCGCGCGAGCCGGGCGACAGCTAGGAACCGGGGCGGCGGTTGCTACCGGGGCGGGAGGGGCGTCCTCGGCAGCGCGCGCGGCCGGTCGGGCAGCGACGGCGGCGCGCTGGCCGGAGTGGCCTCCAGCGTCTCCATCGCCAGCGCGACGGCGTGCTCGAGCTGGGTGTCCCTGTCGGCCGCCCAGTGATCCGGTGGGATCAGCACCTCGATGTCGGGATCGACGCCGTAGTTCTCCATCCCCCAGCCGGGGCCGGCCATCCAGAACGCGTACTTGGGCACCGTGATCTTCGTCCCGTCGACCAGCTCCTGCCAGCCGTCGATGCCGATTACCCCGCCCCAGGTCCTGGCGCCGATCACCGGGCCGATGCCCATGGCCTGGATCGCCCTGGTGACGATGTCGCCGTCGGACCCGGAGAACTCATCGGTCACCGCGACGACCGGGCCGAGCGGCGCCTCCAGCGGGTAGGACTGCGGCCGCATGCCGGTCGGGACATCCCAGCCGATGACCTTCCTGGCCAGCTTCTCCACCACCAGCGCGGAGTTCTGCCCGCCGCCGTTGCCGCGCACGTCCACGATCAGCGCCTGCCTGGTCATCTCGGCTCGCAGGTCGCGGTGGAAGTCGGCCCAGCCCTCGCTGACCATGTCGGGCACGTGCAGGTAGCCGGCCCGGCCGCCGCTCAGCTCGCGTACCAGGGCGCGCCGCCCTGCCACCCAGTCCTGGTAGCGCAGCCGCCGGTCTGAGGCCAGCGGGACCACCACGACGCGCCGCTGAGGGCCGCCGGGACTGGCCACGGTCAGCTCCACCGGCTTGCCAGCGGTGCCGGTCAGCAGCGGGCCTGGCCCGGCCGCCGTCACCGGGCGGCCGTCCACGGCCAGCAGCCGGTCGCCGGCCCGCACCTGGACGCCGGGCGCGGCCAGCGGCGAGCGGGCCCGCGGGTCGGAGAACTCGCCGGGCAGCACCCGGCGGACGACCCAGCCGTCGGCGTCGCGGCCCAGATCGGCACCGAGCAAGGCCGCGCCGTCACCGCCGCCGTCACCGGGGGCGGCGGTGACATAGGCGTGCGAGGTGCCCAGCTCGCCGAGCAGCTCGGTGAGCAGGTCGGCGAACTCACGGGGGGTGGCGACCTTCTCGACCAGCGGCCGGTACTGCGCCAGCGCGCCGTCCCAGTCCGTGCCGCCCATGCCGGGGAACCAGAACTCGCTGCGGACCAGCCGCCCGGCCTCTTCCATCGCATGCCGCCACAGGTCGGCGGGGGCGGCGAGGAACCGGGCGCGGGAGGCGTCGATGGTGACCCGGTCATCGGCGCTTTCCGGGTCGGCCTTACGGTCGGCCGGCAGCACGACCAGCTCGCCGTGGTCGTGCGCCACCAGCCGGGCGCCGTCGCCGCTGACCTCGAACCAGCTGATCCCCTCGGCCAGCACGCTGACCTGCTGGCGCGCGAAGTCGAACCGCTGCAGGGCGGGCCTGGGCCGCGCCTCGCCCGGCTGGGCACCGCCCTCGCCCAGCGACCCGGACACCGGGACGCACAGCCACGCCAGGCCGCCCTTGACCGCGCGCAGCGACTCATAACGGGACTCGGGGACCGGCAGCGCCACCAGCCGGGCGCCGATGCCCTCGGTGTCCACCGTCACTACGGTCACCGCGGTCTCGCCTGCCTCCTCTCCCGCCGTGCCGCCGTCCTCCTCGGCCGCGCTCCGGCCGCCCGGCTGCGGGCCGAACGGGGACACGGTGGCGGCGGCCAGGGTGACCAGGAACGGCCGCGCGCCGTAGGGGAACGACAGGTCGAAGAAGTGCGCGTCGTCGACCGGGTCGAAGTACCGCTTGGACAGGAACGCCAGGTACTTGCCGTCGGTGCTGAAGACCGGGTCGGTGTCGGCGAACCGGCCGTCGGTGACGTCGGTCACCTCGCCGTCGGCGATCCTGGCCAGCCGCAGCCGTCGCAGCGGGTAGGAGTCCGGCTGTGACCAGGCGAGCCAGGCCGAGTCCGGCGACCAGGCCAGGCCGGTCACCGGGCCGTTGTCGGAGGCGGCCAGCTCGGTGACGGCCCCGGTGGCGATGTCCGCCAGGCGCAGCCGCCCGTCGCGGGCGGCCACCGCGACCTTGCCGCCGTCCGGCGCGGCCGCCAGCTCGGACACGAAGCCGACGGTGCCGGGCGCGGCGATCCGCCGGGTCTCGCCCGGCTCCCCGCCGCCTGACTCCCCGCCGCCGGCCTCCAGCGCGTCGTCGCCGTCTGCGTCGGTTACCCAGATCACCTCGCCGTCGCCGCCCAGCACCTCGGGCAGCCGGGCACGGGCGGCCGGGCTGACGGCCAGCGCCCTGGCCGGGCCGTCGCGGTGGGTCAGCCAGTGCACGGTGCCGCGTACCTCCACCGCGCTGGCCCGGCCGGTCTTGTCCACGCTGAGCGTGCCGACGTGGTCGTCGGCGGAGACCAGCCGCGGCGCCCGCCGGGTGGTGCCCAGCCGGATCTCCACGGGCTCGGCGCGGCCGCGTCCAGGCTGTCCAGCATCCAGACCTGCCCGGCGCAGCAGTACACGATCCGCTGGCCGTCGGTGGCGGCCTGGCGCGCGTAGCTGCCGTCATGGTCGGTGTGCCGCCGCAGGCCGGTGCCGTCAAGCGCGCAGGAGTAGATGTTGGCGGTGCCCTCGTGGTCGGACAGGAAGGCCAGCCGCCCGCCGGCCAGCATCGGGCAGGCGATCTGGCCGCCCAGCCCGGCCAGGATCTGGGTGAAGGCGGGGCCGTCCGCCGCGAGCCCCCCGGCGTCCCTGATCCACATCCGGCCCGCCGTGCCGCCACGGTACCGCTTCCACGCGGCCGGGTCCCGCCACAGCCCGCTGGTCAGCAGGGCCAGCGTGCTGTCATCGGCCGCCAGGTCCAGGACCGGGCCGAACGGCAGCCTGGTGTCGGCGGCCGCCGCCCCGCCCGCGTCGGGCCTGATGACATGCGCCGCGGGCATGAAGTCGAACGGCTGGCCCGCCGCGCTGACCGCGAGGATCTCCCCGGCGCGCGACCAGCCCCGCACCCGGGTCTTGTCCTCGCCCCAGTAGGTGAGCCGCTCGCCGCCGCCCTCCTGGGTGCTGGCCACGTAAATCTCGGTGGCGCCGGCCAGGCTGCCGGTCCAGGCGACCAGGCCGCCGTCGGGTGACAGCCGCGGGCTGGCAGCGGCGGCCTGGCCCGGCCGACAGCCGCCAGGCCCGGCCGCCCTCGGCTGGCGCCAGCCAGACATCGTCCTCGGCGATGAAGGCCAGCAGCCCTGCGTGCACGTGCGGAAAGCTCAGGTACCCAGAGGAAGTCACCGGGTCATCCTAGGCCGGCTATGCCTGGCCAGGCCGCTGATTATCGGCCGCCGATTACGCAGCGTAGTTTTCACACGTGCGCCACGCACCTGCGCCAGAAGCTGGCTGACCATTCAGTCAGCGGTGCGAATTCCCGGCTGGCGGGCATTCTCAAGCGTCGTTACCATTGTGTGATCCGCCCCGCCGAACGGTATTCTGCTACGCTCCGTACTTCTCGCCGGCGTCTGTCGCGTATAGGTTGTATGCAGCTGGCCGCAGTGCCAGACTCATCATGTGGCAATAGCGCTTGATGGGGGCGTTCCCGACTACGGCGCTGACTGGTCCGCCGTTCGGTCACCGCTGGAAAGTCTGGCGCACCGCCCCGTCGCCTGGACCGAGAGTATTGCCGCCGCTCAGGAAGAGACAGAGGAGTCTGTCTCGGCGGAAGATTTCAATGCGCTCCTGGTAAAAGAATCATTCGCGCATTTCATGGCGAATGGACCGGCCGCGATGGAGCATTTTTACTCGCACCTTTTCACCGCGAGCCCGGAAATGCGCGCGATGTTCCCGATGGACATGAGCCAGGTGCGCGAGCACGTCTTCACCGCCCTGGCCCGGCTGATCTGGACGATAGACGCCCCGGAGGATAGCGCGGCCTATCTCGCCCAGCTCGGCCGCGACCATCGCAAATACGGCGTGAAGGAGAAGCACTACCTCAGTTTCTTCACCACGCTGATGGACACGGTGGCCTGGTTCAGCGGCCCGGACTGGACGCCGGAAACGGCGCAGTCCTGGCGGAAGGCCGTCCGGTATGCAGCACGCATGATGCGAATGGCAGCGGACGACGACGCCAGGAATCACCCTCCGTGGTGGGTCGGTGAGATCACCGCGCACGAGCAGCGCGGCGAGTCTGTCGCGGTGCTCACCATCGCCCCCGACCGGCCGCTGCCCTACTGGCCTGGCCAGTACCTCCGGGTCCAGGTGACCCGCTGGCCGCGGGTGTGGCGCTGCTACTCGGTGGCCGGCGCGCCGCGCGGCGACAACGCGCTGACCCTGCACGTGCGGGCCATCCCCGGCGGCATGGTGAGCACCGCGCTGGTCCGGCACGTGGTGCCGGGCGACACGGTGCTGCTCGGCCCGGCCGCCGGCACGATGACCGTGCCGGACAACGACAGGGACCTGCTCTGCGTGGCGGGCGGCACCGGCCTGGCGCCGGTCAAGGCCATCATCGAGGACGCGGCCCGCCGCCGGCGCGACCGCAAGGTCACCCTCTTCGCCGGCGCCAGGACCCAGCGTGACCTTTACGACCTGCCGGGCCTGGCCCGCCTCCAGGCGGACTGCCCGGCGCTGGAGATCGTGGCCGTCATCGCCGACCCGGCGCCGCTCACCCAGCCGGCCGGGGACTGCCCTCGGCTGAGCTGGTACCGGGGGCTGCTGCCGGACGTGGTGCGGGCCTGCGGCCTGTTCGAGAACTCCGAGGCATTCATCAGCGGGCCGCCCGCGATGGTGGCCCAGACCGCGGCGCTGCTAGCCGCGCACGTCCCGGCCGCGCAGATCCATCACGACCCGCTGCCCGGAGCCATCCTCTAGGAAAGGTACTGGCGCAGGAAGGCGTAGATCCGCTCCCAGGCGTCGGCAGCGTCGTGCTCCTGATAGCTCATCCCGGTCAGCTTGGCGAACACGCCCATCGCGCCGCGGGCCTCGGTCAGGAACCGGTGCCCGGAGCCGGGATAGACCCGCACGTCGTGCGGCACCTCAAGGACGGCCAGCGCCCGCTGGAGCCGCTCGGGGTGCTCGGTGGGAATGCCCCGGTCCCGGCCGCCGTAGCTGGCCACCACCGGGCAGGCGCCGGCCAGCAGCCGCTCGGCGTCCTTGGGCACCGGCCCGTAGTTCACCGCCGCCACCTCGAAGCCCGGCCGCGGCGCGCACAGCAGCGCGAACCCGCCGCCCAGGCAGAACCCGATCACCCCGGTCCTGCCGGTGCAGTCCGGCCGGCCCGCCAGGTGCTCGCGGGCGGCGTCCAGCAGGCCGAACGCGGGGCCGAGCCGGCCTCCAGCTGGCGGAACGCGGCGCGCACGCACCGGATGAAGGCCTTGCCGCCGAACAGGTCGGGGGCCAGCGCCAGGTACCCGTGCGCCGCTAGCTCGTCCGCGGCGGCGCGCATCTCGCCGGTCAGGCCGAACGCCTCGTGGATGACGACCACGCCCGGCCACGGGCCGGTCCCGGCGGGGACCGCCAGGTACCCGCCGGCCTCGCCGCCCGGCGCCGGAAATGTGCTGTCAGGCATGGGCACACCATAGCGCCAGGCGCGCTGCCAGAGCGGCGCCAATCCGGCGGCACCGGGGCCAGCCCGCCGCGCCGTTCCGGCCGAATGCTCTCCGCCATTGAATGGTTACGTTAAGTTATTGAGATCGTTACGCAGAGGGAAGGGGACTGAATGTTGCGCCACAGCAGACTCGTCGCGCGCAGTACACTCGCCGCCGGCCTGGCCGCCGTCGCCCTGCTCACCGCGGGCCCGGCGTTCGCCGCGGCCCCGGCCGCCCCGGCCGCCGTCGCCGGGGGCAGCTACGGCAGCTGGGCCAGGGCCCAGCGCGCCGCGGGCTTCAGGCTGAAGAAGCCGCACCGCCTCTTCGGCCTGACCCGCACCCACCCCATCCTGGTCGGCCAGTGCGACGCGGCCGGCCAGCGCGGCAAGCACGACGTCTACGCCCAGTGGAACAGCAAGAACGGCCTGACCTACCTGAGCATCGACCAGAACAACTCCGGCAGGCCATGCAGCAACTTCGGCGCCGCCAAGTACCTCGGCAGCTGGCGGATCCAGGGCCGCAAGGCCCGGATGTACGGGTTCTGCGGCCGCGGCAAGCTGCCGAGCTGCACCTCCAGAAAGGTGACCCTGGTGCTGGCCTGGAAGGGCGGCAGCCGGTACTACGTCGACTACTCGCACAACGAGTGGCGCAGGACGCTGGTCTCCTTCGCCCGCAGCATGCGCTTCATCTAGGTCCGGCACAGGCGCAGTACGTTCGCCACGATCTGGTGGCCCGCCCGGTCGGCCGCCGTCAGGATCGATTCGGGGTGAAACTGCACCCCGAATCGCCTGGCCGCCAGGTCCTCGATGGCCATCACCACCCCGTCCGGGGTGACCGCCGTGACCTCGAACCCGGTCACCTGCTCGGGCCTGGCGTGCAGCGAGTGATACCTGGCCGCGGTGAACTCCGGCGGCAGCCCGGCCAGCAGCTCCCCGCCCAGCACCCTGACCCGCCCCGGCTTGCCGTGCACCGGGGTGGGCAGCAGGCCGAGCGACCCGCCGGCGTGCTCGATCATCGCCTGCAGCCCCAGGCACACGCCGAAGACCGGCAGGCCGCGCTCGTCCAGTGCGCTGAGCAGCTTGTCGCAGCCGAAGTCCGCGGGCCGGCCAGGCCCCGGCGACAGCACCACCAGGTCGGGCGCGTACTCGTCAAGCAGCGCCGGGTCGAACCCGGCGCGCAGCGTGGTCACCTCAGCGCCGAGCTCGCGGAAATAGCCGGCCAGCGTGTGCACGAACGAGTCCTGGAGGTCCACCAGGAGCACGGACATCCCGGCGCCCGGCTGCCCGGAAGGACCGGGCTGCGGCTCGGCGGCCGCGGGCCCGCGCCGGCCTCGGCCAGCGTCTCCAGCAGGGCACGGGCCTTGAGCCTGGTCTCCGCCTCCTCGGCCGCCGGTTCCGAGTCATACAGCAGCGTGGCGCCGGTGCGGACCGCCGCGATGCCGCCGCGGATGTGCGCGGTCCGCAGCGTCAGCCCGGTGTTCATGCCGCCGTCGAAGCCGATCACCCCGACCGCGCCGCCGTACCAGCGCCGCTGGTCGGCCTCGTGGTCCTCGATGAACTGCATGGCCCAGGCCTTCGGCGCGCCGGTCACCGTGACCGCCCACATGTGGGTCAGGAAGGCGTCCAGGGCGTCGAAGCCGGGCCGCAGCCGGCCCTCGATGTGGTCCACGGTGTGGATCAGCCTTGAGTACAGCTCGATCTGGCGGCGGCCGATGACCTTGATGCTGCCCGGCACGCAGATCCGCGACTTGTCGTTGCGGTCCACGTCGGTGCACATGGTCAGCTCGGACTCCTCCTTCGGCGAGCCGAGCAGCGCCAGGATCGCCTCGGCGTCGCCGAGCGGGTCCGCGCCGCGGGCGATGGTCCCGGCGATCGGGCAGGTCTCCACCCGGTCCCCGGTGACCCGCACGTACATCTCCGGCGAGGCGCCCGCCAGGTACTCGCCGCCGCCGAGGTTGAGCAGGAACTCATAGGGCGCGGGGTTGCGCTGCCGCAGCCGCTCGAAGAACGCGGCGGGCGACGCGCACGGCGCGTAGAAGGAATGGCTGGGCACCACCTCGAACAGGTCCCCGCGGGCGAACCGCTCCCGCGCCTGGTCCACGACGCCCGCGTACGCACCGGGCACCGGGCCGTCGGGCACGTCATCATCCGGAACGGGCTGCCGCGGCTCGGCCGGGGCCGCCGGGCTGGTCCTGGGCAGCCCGGCCGTGGCGCCCGCCGCGGTCTCGAACTCATAGGAGTAGCAGACCGCCGTCTCCCGCTTGCGGTCCAGCACGTAGACCTGGTCGGGCAGGTGCAGCACCAGGTCGCGCTGTGCGGGGTCGCGGGTGATCCGCGGCGTGACCGGCTCGAACTGGAAGGCCAGGTCGTAGCCGAACGCCCCGTAAAGACCCAGGTGCGGGTCCGGCCCGGCCAGGTCCGCGATGACCTCCCGCAGCGCGGTGAAGACCGAGGGCCGCCTGCTGCGCTCCTCCTCGGTGAAGCTGCTGCCGTCGTCGTCGGCGATGGTCACCTGCACCGTGCCGGCGTCCCCGGTCACCTCGCCCGCCCTGGCCAGGGCGGCGGCGATCACCGGCAGCAGGATCAGGCCGCGGGCGCTGCGCGCCCGCGCGGTGATCGTCCGGCCCGCGGCGCTGATCTCCGCGGGCGGGTCGGCGTAGGCCAGGTGCCAGCGGCTGTACCGGCCGGGGTACTCCATGCCCGAGCTGAGCACCCCGCCCGGCACCTGCTCGACCCGCCGGGTCAGCTCGGCGAGCAGCGCCGGCTCGAACGGCGTCGCGGTGCGGTGCACCGTGACCCCGCCGGGGGTCTGGTAGGTCATCTCGCCTGTGTCCATGATGGCCTCGTCGTCGCTGGGCCGGCCTGGCGGCAAGGAAAAAGGCGCCGCCGCTGCCGGCGGTCGCCTCGGGATAGCGCGAATCCTGGCACCGCCTACTGGCGGCGCCACCACCCGGTGTGCTGATCGCGCATGCGGCCAGCCTACTTCATGATCGCCGGGCCAACGGACCGGTCCGCGCGCCCGAGTCCATCGGAATAGCAGGAAATCAGCGTGACCGGAGTGACGGGAAATACACCACGGGCCCCAGGGAAAGGAAGGCTGTCCTTTAAAACCCGATTGTGGACACAACGCCTGACAGGCCGTAACATGAGGGACCCTGTACCTCTAACTGCGGTTTTGCACCGCATAGAGGGACTTAGAAGGCGAATTAGCAGCGGGATAGCGTCACCATGACTACAACGCAGCACGCTTTATCTGACACAGAATCATTTCCGGGGGCCATCTCGCTGCGCCCGGATGAGCTCACCGACCTGCATCTCACCGTCTACCAGTACGCGGTGCGGCACGGCCGCATCCGCCCCGGCGAGCTGGCCAGGCACATCCCGGCCAGCGAGGAGGAACTGGCCGGGGCGTGCGCCGCGCTGGCCAGGCTGCGGGTGCTGCGCGAGGAGGACGGGACGCTGACCGCGGTGCACCCCGACACCGCGCGGCTCATCCTGAACGGGCAGCTCACTACCGAGATAAGGGAGCTGGAGCGCAGCATCGCGCGTAACGACCAGCAGCTTGAGCGGATCAGCGACGCGCTCACCGGCACCGTGCAGCTGCACCAGGCCGACGGCATCCGGGTGATGCCGGAGGGCGTGCTGCAGCGCGAGATCGACGCGGCCCTGCTGAACTGCACCCGCGAGCTGCTCACCTCGCACCTGGGCACCAGCCCCGGCGAGGCGTCCTTACCGGGCGGCGGCCCCGCCGACGTGCTGCTGCTGCAGCGCGGCGTCGGACGCCGGCTGCTCTACCAGCACAGCGCGCGGGCCAGCCTGGGCACCAGGGCGGCCGTCACCAGGATCACCGGGGCCGGCGGCGAGGTCCGCACCACCGCCGACAGCCTCGACCGGATGCTGATCATCGACCGCAGGACCGCCCTGGTGTTCTTCGCGCCGCCGGGCAGCACCGCGCCGCGCGGCGCGCTGATCACCCACCCGGCGATGGTCGCGTTCGTCTGCCACATCTTCGAGCGGCTCTGGACGGGCGCGATGACCTGGGAGCCCGGCGATGCGGACGCCGAGAAGGTGTCCGGCGAGACCCGGCTGGCGCTGATGCGGCTGATGGCTTCCGGGCTGAAGGACGAGGCCATCGCGCACCGGCTCGGGATGGCGCCGCGCACCTGCCGCCGGCACATGACCTCCATCATGGAGGCGCTCGGCGCGACCAGCCGGATCCAGGCCGGGGTGAGGATCGCCCAGCTCGGCCTGCTCGGGTCAGAGCGGCCGGTGCGCGGGCACTGGATCGACGCGCACCCGTTCTCCCGCTGACTCTCCCGGCAGAGCGGCGCTAGGTGGTGACGATGCGCACCGCGATCCCGGTCAGCACCGCGCCCATCAGGTAGCGCTGCGCCCGCATCCAGCCGGGCCGCCTGGCCAGGAAGCGGGCCACCGAGCCCGCGGTCAGCACGATCAGCGCGTTGACGGTGAGCGCGATGCAGATCTGGGTGACCCCGAGGATCACGATCTGCACCGCCACGTGCCCGGCGCGGGTATCCACGAACTGCGGCAGCAGCGAGATGTACAGCACGGCGATCTTCGGGTTCAGCAGGTTGGTGACCAGGCCCATCGTGTACAGCCGGCGCGGCGGGTCGGCGGGCAGCTCGCGCGGCGCGAACGCCGACTGGCCGCCAGGACGCACCGCGTTCCAGGCCAGCCAGAGCAGGTAGAGCGCGCCGGCGATCTTGAGGGCCAGGTAGACGGGCGGCACGAGCGCGAACAGGGTGGCGATCCCGCACGCGGCGGCCGCCAGGTAGATCAGGAAGCCGGTGGCGACCCCGGCCAGCGAGATCAGCCCGGCGCGGCGGCCCTGGGTAATCGACCGGGAGACTAAGTAGATCATGTTCGGGCCGGGGGTCAGCACCAGCCCGAGAGCGACGATCGCGATGCCGATCAGGTCGCTGACTCGCACCATCCGCAGATCCTCCTGTCAGCGCCGGCCACTAGCGGCCTGGCCGCTAGTGGCCCCATGCCCAGGAGCACTGCGCCGGCCACAAGTGGCCTGGCCACTTGTGGCCGGCGGGCGGAGTCTAGCCGCACGCCCGGGGGTCGGCGATAGTGCTCGGGGGCTTCGGGGGCAAGCCGCCCAGCCACCCCGCGCCGCTGGCTGAACGGAGTAACGCATGACGGCCTTCATGAGGCTTGCTCACTACTGCCTGGATGACGGCACGCGGGACCTGCTGGGCAAGGAGATCACCGAGCACGTCGCGGTGGTCACCCTGGACTCCGACACCGACGAGGCGATCCTGGCCAGCATCGGCGCGCACGCGCTTCAGCGTTACCTGCCCGGCGAGATCCTGCATGCCATCGGCGTCTTCCGCGCGGCGGGCACGCACGTGCTGATGCTGCGCAACCTGCCGGTGCAGGAGCTGCCGCCGACGCCGGTCAGCGGTTTCGGCACCGAGGCGGAGTTAGCACTGACCAACGCCCTGCATTTCGGCCTCATCCAGCTGCTGGGCACGGTGCCGTTCGCGGTCGGCTACGAGAACGGGGGCCGGCTGATCCGCAACGTGGTGCCCAACCCGCGGGCCTCGGGCACCACCAGCTCCTGGGGCGCGGACGCGGAGTTCTTCTGGCACACCGACAACCCGCACCTGTCCTTCGGCGGGCCAGGCACCGATCCCCGGCCGCACGTGCCCCGCTACCTGACCTTTACCGCGCTGCGCAACGACGAGGGAGTGTCCACCGACATGGCGGCGGCCGACGACGCGGTCGCGCTGCTGGACGCCGCCAGCCGCGAGGAGCTGGCCGCCGCCAGCTTCCATGTCGGCGCCCCGGCCTCCAACGACGCCGGGCCGCCTGAGCTGGCGGGCGCGGCGGTGCTGGAGCGCAGCCAGGAGAGCACCTGGTGGACCCGGTATGACCGCGGCACCACCCGGGCGGCGACGCCGGCCGGGAGCGCGGCCCTGGACTCCTGGGCGGCGGCGCTGCGCGCCGCGCACCGGATCGAGCACGTGCTCGCGCCCGGCGACTTCGTGATCTTCGACAACTACCGCGTGCTGCACAGGCGGCGCGCGTTCACCCCCGCCCCCGCGGCCAGAGCTCGCTGGCTGCGCCGCTGCTACGCCAGCTAGCCCATCTAGGAGGATCAGTGACCGGACAGTTCCGGGTAGCCGTGGTCGGCGGCCGTCCGGCCCCCATCAACGGGGCCAGGCAGCTCGGCATCGACGTGGTGCTGGTGCACGAGGAGGGCCAGTACGACCCCTCGATCGCGCAGCACTGCGAGCAGATCGTGCATGCCCAGATCGACAGCGGCCCGGCGATCATGGAGGTGCTGGCGCCGCTGCACCGGCAGCGCCCGTTCGACCGGGTCATCACCACCACCGAGCCGGCCGGCGAGTCCACCGGCTACGTGGTCGACGCCCTCGGCCTGCCCGGCGTCAGCGAGTTCACGGCGCGCGCGCTGAAGAACAAGGGCCTGATGCGCGAGCTGCTGGCCAAGAACGACCTGAGCCCGGTGCGCTACCGGGTGGTGCACGACGCCGCCGAGCTGACCGAGTTCCTCGGCGAGGTCGGCGGCACCGTCATCGTCAAGCCGATCGACGGCGTGGCCAGCCTGCACATCAACACCGTGAACAGCGCCGCCGACGCGGCCGCGGCCTGGGACCGGCTGCGCGCCACCGGGGCGGCCGAGGCGCTGGCCGAGGAGTACCTGGACGGCCCGGTGGTCAGCGTGGACTCGTTCTCCTTCGGCGGGCGGCACCTGCCCATCGGCTACTCCGAGTACCGGATGAACGAGGTGTACGTGGAGTGGGAGGTGTCCACCCCGAGCCGGGTCGCCGCGCCGCACAAGGACGCGCTGTTCGCGCTGACCCCGAAGCTGCTGGACGCGGTCGGGCTGACCGAGGGCCCCTCGCACAGCGAGTTCGTGCTGACCGCCGACGGTCCCCGGGTGCTCGAGTCGCACGCCAGGCTGGCCGGCAGCGGCGCCCCCGAGCTGGTCCGCCGCGCCTTCGGCCTGGACCTGAACCAGATGTTCCTGACCGTGCCGCTGGGCATCACGCCACTGCCGGAGACCTCGCCTGCGCCGGTCGCCGGGGCGGCCGTCCGGTTCTTCACCCCGGAGCCGGGCAAGCTGACGTCGATCACCGTGCCGACCGGCCTGGCCGCCGCGGTGCGCCGGCTGTCGCCGGGCGAGCAGCCGAAGGTGTTCATGCCCTACCTGGACGAGTTCCGCCCGGAGAAGGTCGCGGTGCTCATCGCCAAGAACCCCGGCGACACGGTGCCGCCGCTGCTCACCGTCGCGGACTGCGTATCCGGCTATGTGCTCGCCACCGGCGCCGACGCCGCTGACGCCGTCGCCATCTGCGACGACGTCAACGACCAGATCCGGTTCGACGTTGGCTGACAGCTGCCTGGCCGCCGAGCCCTGCCCGTTACCCGCGGATGAGCTACTGCGCCATGCCCAGCGCCTGGTCGCCGACGAGGCCCGGGCGGGCAACTGGCTGGCGGACGTCGCGGAGCACCTGATCGCCTGCTCCGCGGAGGTGGTGGCGCTCATGCCGAAGGGCGACCTGGACGCCGCCCGCGAGGCGCTCGGCGCGGCCAGGGCCGCCGTCGGCGTCGCCACCTACGCGGTGCGCCGGCTGCACGACGACGAACGGAGCGACTAGCCATGCCCGGCTCGCACATCATGGTGGTGCACCGCTGGCGGGACGGCTACGCCAGGTACGCCGACTACCTGGACCACGCCAGGTTCCTGGTCACCTACATCACCACCGGGCTTGGCCGGCAGTCGGTGCCGCCGGAGGCGGCCGGCGTGGTCACCGTCGCGGCCACCGACGACCTGGCCCAGATCCGGGACGCGGCGGCGAGACTGGCCGCGCGGCACGGCCCGCCCCGGTGCCTGGTGGCGCTCAACGAGGGCGACCTGGACACCGCGGCGCTGCTGCGCGCCGAGCTGGGCTGCGACGGGCTGCTGCCCGGCGAGCTGGCCAGGTTCCGCGACAAGCTGGCCATGGCGGAGGCCATCGCGGAGGCCGGGATCGCCATCCCGGCCTTCGCCGACGCGCCGGACGCAGCGGCGGTGGCCAGCTTCGCCGCCCGGCACGGCTGGCCGGTCATCGTCAAGCCCAGGCGCGGCACCGCCAGCCGGGGCGTGCTCCGGCTGGACTCCCCCGCCGGGCTTGCCGCCCTGGCGGAGCTGCCGCCGGAGCCGAGGCTGGTCCAGGTCTACTGCGGCGACCCGATCTACCACATCGACGGGGTGTGGACCGGCACCCGCCTCGGGCCGTGGCGGGCGTCCAGGTACGTGAACACCCCGGCGCTGTTCACCCACGGGGACGTGCTCGGCTCCGCCGAGGTGGACGACCCGGACGTGCTGGCGGCCCTGGAGCCGTTCACCGCCGCGGTCGGGGCAGCGCTCAGCGACGAGCCCTGGGTGTTCCACCTGGAGGCGTTCGTCGGGTCCGCGCCGGGCGGCGGCCAGCGGGTCACCTTCCTGGAGGTCGGCTACCGGTGCGGCGGCGCGGACATCGCGTTCGTCTGGCGCGAGGTGCACGGCGTGGACCTGATGGGCGCGGCGATGGCCGTCGCGCTCGGCCGCCAGCCGGCGGCCGGGCCGATCAGCGGCCGGCAGGTGGCCGGCTGGCTGCTGCTGCCCACCCCGGTGCCCGCGCCGTGCCGGGTCACCACCGTCGAGGTGCCGGAGGCCGGCGAGGGCGGGCCTTACGCCATGGCGGTGCCCGCCGTCGGCGACGTGATCCCGGCCACCGGCGGCTATGAGCACGTCGGCGCCCGGTTCCGGTTCTCCGGCGACAGCACTCAGGACGTGGAGAAGGCGATCATCTCGACCGCGTCGCGGACCCGGCTCGACTGCGTGCCAGAACAACCCCAGGAGGGATGAACGGTGAAGCTGTACCGCGAGACGCTGACCCCGCAGATGAAGGTGTACGACGACTTCGACGACCGGGCGGAGACCCGGTGGCTGCCCTACGTCATGTACTTCCACCGGGCGGACTACGTCTCCGAGGTGATCAACACCGACCGGCTCGGGTTCCGGCTGACCGCCGGCCCCGACGGGCAGCGGGCGTCGGTGGGCGGCACCGTGCCGGACGGGCCGCTGCGGCTGTTCGCCGGGGCCTCCTCGGCGCTGGGCACCGGGGCGACCCGCGACGCGGCGACGCTGCCGTCCCGGCTGTGGTGCCAGCACGCCCCGTCCCGGCCGTGGCTGAACCTCGGCGGCCGCACCTACAACTCCCTCCAGGAGGTGCTGGTCCTGCTGCTGCACCGGCACCTGCTGCCGCAGATCGAGGAGATCGTCATCTACGGCGGCTTCAACAACATCGCGCTCGCCCAGCTCCCCGAGTCGCTCCAGGGCGAGAACGGCGCGTTCTTCTTCTGCCGTGACTTCTACGACAAGATGGAGGAGCTGAACGAGTCGTTCCGCAAGGACAAGCCGGGCTTCGGACGCCGCGGCAAGCAGGCCGCCGCCGGCACGCTCGCCGAAGAGGCCCCGGTCCCGCCGCTGCCCGAGATGATCTCCCGCGCGGTCACCCTGGCCGGGCGGCACCTGGAGATCTGGAAGCTGCTCGCCGACGCGGCGGGCGCGAAGCTGTCCTACGTGCTCCAGCCGCTCGCGCCGTGGTGGCGCGAGGAGCCGGCGCCGCAGGAGAAGCTGCTGTTCGACGAGCTGGACCGGATCTCCAAGTACGGCAGCTTCGAGAAGCTCTACGGCGCGATCGCCACCCCCGAGGCCGCCCGGCTGTACGCGGCGGCGATGCGCGAGGCCTGCGACGCCTCGCAGGTCGGCTTCCTCGACCTCAACCCGCTGATGACCGCCGAGTGCAAGCCCGATGACTGGCTGTACGTGGACCGGGCGCACTACACCGACGAGGGCCACGACCTCATCGCCCGGCTGATCGCCGACGGCCTCAGCCTCACCTAGGAAAGGACACCCACACCGATGTCGTTCATCCGCCAGCTCCTGCACCGCCTGACCCGGCGCCGCAAGAAGCAGCAAGAGGACGCCTCTATCTACCCGATGTTCTGAGCCGCCTCATGACCATGCCGTCAGCCAGCGCCGCCCCGTTCAGGGACATGTACGCACGGGCCTGCGCGCCGAGCCCGTCATCGCCGGCCTCCGCGAGCTGACCGGGATCCGGCCGCAGCTCGCCGGGCTCGGCCTCGACGTGCTGGCCGACCGGGCCCGCGCGTTCGCCGCCGCCGAGCTGGCCGCCTGCCGCGAGCTGCTTTCCGGGCCGGCCCGCGAGGTGCTGGCCCGGCGGGCGCTGCTGGCCTGCGCGCCGCTCGGCCTGGTGTCGGGAGCCTGGCTGGCAGTGGCTGACCTGCCCGGGCAACGCCGACGACGAGACGGCGATGCGGCTGCTCGCGCTGTACGCCGCCGATGTCGGGGCCGGCCAGCCGCACGCCTCGCGCGGCGCCGCCTACCTGGCGCTGCTGCGCTCCCGCGGGCTGGCCAGGTACGCGGTGCCGACCAGGCGGCTGGCGCTGGACCGGCGGGTCGCCGACTGGTGCTTCGAGCTGCCCGCCGTGCTGCTGGCGATGAGCAGGCAGCCAGAAGAGTTCACCCCGGAGATCGCCGGGGCCGACCTGTGCCTGCGCACCGTCGGGCCGCTGCCGGCGCTGGCGGCGCTTGACGACGTGGCGGGGACCGCGCTGGACCCCGGCTCGGCCCGGCACGGTGCCCGGCCGGGCGGTGAGCTGTCCGGGCAGGTCGCGGACGCCCTCGCCGCCGGCGGCGAGGGCGAGCGGGTGACCAGCGGCTTCGCCTGGGCACTCGGCCTGCTCGCGGACTTCTCGGCGCGGCTGCGCGCCGACCTGGCCAGCGCCCGCGACCCGGCCTATGAGATGGCCGAGCTGCTCCGCGCCAGGTCCCGCGAGGCCTGCGCCTACCACCAGGACTACCAGCTCGGCGGGCGGCCGCTGGCGGGCTGGCTGCGCGACGCCAGGACCGACCCGGCGCCGCTGCTGACCGTGCTGGCCGGCAGCAAGCTGGTGCGGCCAGGCCGGCCGGACGCCAGCCCGCTGCTGGGCAGCCTGATCTCCGCGCGGGGGCCGATGTTCCGCGTGTTCGCACCCGAGGACCTGGCGGTCATCCGCCGCTGGATCTCCTCGCTGCCAGGGGGACCTGATCCCGCCGGGCCGGCTGCCGGGACAGCGCCGGCCGGCCCGGTGGTTCCACTCGCGCCGCCGGCGCGGCCTGAGGCGGGCGGCGCGCCGCCCGCCTCACTGCGCGAGGCGTACTGCCAGCTCCTGGCCAGGACCGACACCCCGGCGCTGCGCCGGTACGCCGACGACTACGTGCGGTCCTGGCTGGCCAGGGCCTACACCGGCCTGGACGAGGGCGAGACCAGGCTGCCGGCGGGCTGGGACGACGGCGGGCTGCGGCCGTGGCTGGCCGAGCAGCACGACCGGCACGACGCGGCGTTCGCCGCCACCGCCAGCCAGCCGGTGCCGTCCCGCGAGGATGTCATCGAGTCCACCGTGCAGCTCGCGCCGCTTACCCTCATCGACGGGAGCTGGCTCCAGGGGTTCACCGACTACTGGCTGGCCTCAAGCGGCTACGGGCACTTCCTGTTCGAGACCTACTGGGACGAGCTGGGCAACGGCGAGCCGCCGCTGAACCACCCGCTCATCTACCGGCAGGTGCTCGCCGAGATGGGCGTGGCACCGCCGCCCACCCGGTCACGGGAGTTCGCGTTCTGGGACCGGTTCGCCGAGCGGTCGTTCGAGCTGCCGGTCTACTGGCTGTGCATCGGCCGGTTCCCCGCGACGTACCTGCCGGAGATCCTCGGGCTGAACCTGGCGATGGAGCTGAGCGGCGTCGGCGGCACCTACCGCCGCGCCCACCAGGCGCTGCGCGAGCACGGCTTCAGCACCCGGTTCGTGGACATCCACAACACCATCGACAACGTGGCCACCGGCCACTCGGCGTGGGCCGCCGACGCGGTGGACACCTACCTGGCGGAGATGACGTCGCTGCGCGGGGCCGACGCCCTGCCGCGGCTCTGGGAGCGGATCCGGGCCGGGTTCCGCTCCCTGGATCCGCCGGCGGACCGGCGGGCGCGCCGCGCGGCGCGCCGGGCCCGCCCGCCTGCCAACGGAGAGGAAGCTCGTGCCTGACCTGGTCTTAGGGATATCCGCCTTCTACCACGACAGCGCCGCCGCGCTGGTGGCCGGCGGCGTGCCCGTCGCCGCGGCGCAGGAGGAGCGGTTCAGCCGCCGCCGCCACGACCCCGCGTTCCCCGCCAGCGCCGTCCGCTACTGCCTGCGCGAGGCCGGCGCCGACCTGGGCCAGGTCAGCGCCGTCGCCTACTACGAGGACCCGAAGCTGAAGTTCCGCCGGGTGCTGGCCACGCTGGCCGGCGCCGCGCCCGCCGCGCCTGGCGCCTTCGCGCAGACCCTGCCGTCCTGGCTGTCCTGGAAGAAGCGCGCCGACGTCACCGTGCGCAGCGAGCTCGCCGCGCTGGACCTCGGCCCGGTGCCGCCGGTCATCTGCCGGCAGCACCACGAGTCGCACGCCGCCTCTGCGTTCCTGGCCAGCCCGTTCGAGTCCGCCGCCGTGCTGTGCATCGACGGCGTCGGCGAGTGGGCCACCACCACGCTGTGGCACGGCAAGGGCACCCACCTCAGGCAGCTCGCGCAGATCAGCTTCCCGCACTCGCTGGGCCTGCTGTACTCGGCGTTCACCTACTTCTGCGGGTTCAAGGTGGACTCGGGCGAGTACAAGCTGATGGGCCTGGCCCCCTACGGCCAGCCCAGGTACGCCGACCTGATCAGGGAGAAGCTGATCGACCTCAAGGCCGACGGCTCGTTCCGGCTCGACCAGCGCTACTTCGAGTACCTGCATGGCCAGGTGATGACCGGCACCGCGTTCGAGAAGCTGTTCGGCCGGCCCAGGCGGCAGCCGGAGGGGCCGCTGACCGAGAGCGACTTCGACCTCGCCGCGTCCGTCCAGCAGGTCACCGACGAGGCCGTGCTCCGGCTGGGCAGGACCGCCGCGCAGCGGACCGGCGAGACCCGGCTGTGCCTGGCCGGCGGCGTCGCGCTGAACTGCGTCGCCAACGGCCGGCTGATCGACGCCGGGGTGTTCAGCGACGTGTGGATCCAGCCGGCCGCGGGCGACGCCGGCGGTGCGCTCGGCGCGGCCATGATCGTCGCCGCTGAGCGGGGCGCCGGGCGGCCGCACGTCGCCAGTGGCCGGGACGCCATGTCCGGCGCGCTGCTCGGGCCCGCCTACTCCGACGCGGAGATCGAGGAGTTCCTGACCAGCCGGGGCATCCCGCACCAGCGCCTGGACCCGGCCGCCCTGGCCGGCCGGGTCGCCGCCGAGCTGGCCGCCGGGAAGGTGGTCGGCTGGTTCCAGGGCCGGATGGAGTTCGGCCCGCGCGCCCTCGGCGCCAGGTCCATCCTCGGCGACCCCCGCAACACCGACATGCAGTCCACCATGAACCTCAAGATCAAGTTCCGCGAGTCGTTCCGGCCGTTCGCCCCGTCCGTGCTCGCCGACCAGGCCGCCAGGTACTTCGACCTCAAGCAGGCCAGCCCGTACATGCTGATCTGCTCCCAGGTCGCCGCCGAGCAGCGGATCACCCCGGCCGATGCCGGCGGCGCCACCGGGATCGACCTGCTGAAGATCCCCCGGTCCACCATCCCCGCCGTGACTCACGTGGACAGCTCCGCGCGGGTGCAGACCGTCACCGCCGCCGACAACCCCCGCTACCACGCCCTGCTGACCGCGTTTGACCAGGCCACCGGGTGCCCCGTGGTGGTGAACACCTCGTTCAACGTGCGCGGCGAGCCCATCGTGAACACCCCGCTCGACGCCTACACCTGCTTCATGCGGACCCGCATGGACCTGCTCGCGATGGGCGGCTTCCTGCTCGACAAGGCCGACCAGCCGGACTGGCGCGAAGACGGCAACTGGCGCGAGACTATCCCCGTGGACTGAAAGGGCCGCCCATGCGACACGTCCTGCTGTTCCTCTCCTACCTGCTCTTATTCACTCCCGCCGGGCTGGTGATGCGACTGGCCCGCGACCCGCTGCGGCGCCGCCTGCACCGCGGCGCGGTCAGCTACTGGGAACAAGCCCGGTGACCGGCTGCCCGGACGACGTGGCCCGCTACGACTCCGGCGACCCGCCGGATGAGCCGCCGGCCCCGCCGCCAGATGACCTGCCGCCCATCACCAAAGGCTGTTCCTGGTAGTTCCCGAGGGGAGTTGTGGTGACGAACCACGTCACGAGGGCATACAACGACGAGTGCCGGAAGCCGGGCAGCAGGCTGCTCGACGTCGTCGAGCAGGCGAAGTTCCCCGACCGCTACTTCGAGAGCTTCAGCGACCGGATGATGCCGCGCCCGTTCTTCATCCCCGAGGACGAGATCCGCGGCTCGGCGGCCGACCTGATGGGTGTCTTCGACATCCTGGTGACGCTGCCAGACCGGCTGTTCGGCGGCGACATGAGCGCGTACTGCGCCCAGCTCGACATCGGCCCCCGCGAGGCCGCGCTGATGCAGCGCATCTCCGCCGGAAGGCCGGCCCTGTTCGGCCGCTCCGACCTTTACCACGACGGAACGGGCCTGCGGCTGCTGGAGTTCAACGTCGGCAGCCAGCTCGGCGGCATCGACCAGGCCCAGGTGCTGCCCGCGCTGATGGAGGTGGACAGCTTCCGCGAGTTCGCCGAGGAGCACAAGCTCGGCTACGTGCACACCGGCCAGCAGATCGCCGCGGCGCTGCGCGCCGCCGCCGCGCCGGTCAGCGCCGAGCCCGTCGTCGCGCTGCTGGAGGCCGACGGCGCACTGTCCGGCCTGATGCACCTGCTCGGCTCGTTCCAGGAGATGCTCGCCGGCTGCGGCCTCGACGTGCGGCTCGGCGAGATCAGCAGCGTCCGCGAGCGCGGCGGCAAGCTGTACCTCGACGGCACCCCCGTGGACGTCGTGCTGCGGTACTTCTCCGTCAACCAGATCTGCCGGGACCCCGACGGCGAGGCAGCCGTCGACCCCATCCTGCGCGCCCACGAGGCCGGCGGCACCATCCTGCTCACCACCCTGGACAGCTTCCTGTACTCCAGCAAGGGCTGCCTGTCCCTGCTGTCCGACTCCCGGTGGCGGGACGCCCTGTCCCCCGCCGAGTCCGCCCTGGTGGACCGGTTCGTGCCGTGGACAAGGAACGTCACCGACGGGCCGACCGAGGTCGCCGGGCAGACCGTGGACCTGATCGACTACTGCCGGGCCAGCCGGGAGCGGCTGCTGCTCAAGCCGCGCAACGACTTCGGCGGCCGGGGCATCGTCATCGGCTGGAATGTCACCGACCAGGAGTGGGCAGCGGCGCTGGACGGGTGCAGTACCCGCGGCTACATCGTGCAGGAACGCGTCGTGCCCCGCCGCGAGCCCGTTATCTGGCCGGGCACCCGCGAGCAGCAGGACTGGGTCGCCTGCTGGAGCACCTTCCTCACCCCCGACGGGTACGCCGGCTCGCACATCCGCGCGCTGCCCGCCGACGAGACCGGCATCATCGGGCGTCACTTCAACGTCAAGACCCGGCTCACCAGCGTGTACCACTTCTGACGGGTTAGGGTAAATCCGTAACCGCCCGGAAGGGGACAAGTGCGCCGCGCTACCAAGAACGACGCCATGCCGGAAACCGCGGACGCCCCCGGGGACGCGGCTACCGCCGGCACGGCGGCCGCTGGCACGGCGGCGGCCGGCGAGCCGCACGAGTCCGGGTCGATCTTCCGTAACAAGGAATTCCGGTTCGTCTTCACCGCGGCCGCCGCCAGCAAGCTGGGAATTCAGGTCAGCCTGCTCGCCGTGCCGCTGCTCGCCGTCCTGGACCTGAACGCCTCCGCCGGCGAGGTCGGCCTGCTCGGCACCCTCGCCACCGCCCCGTACCTGATCATCGGCCTGCCCGCCGGCGCCTGGGTGGACCGGATGCGCCGCAAGCCCGTGCAGATCGCCGCCGACCTGTCCCGCACCGTCCTGCTCGGCTCCCTGCCCGTCGCCGCCGCCTTACACGTCCTCACCATCTGGCAGCTCTACGTCGTCGTCGTCCTCAACGGGGCCGCGACCGTCTTCTTCGACGTCGCCTCGCAGAGCTACCTGCCGTTCATCGTCGGCCGGCCCGGCCTGACCTCCGCCAACGCCAAGCTCGCCAGCGTCGATGCCATCAACCAGGTAGCCGGGCGCGGCCTCGGCGGCTTCCTCGTCGACCTGGTCAGCGCGCCGCTGGCCATCGGCGTCAACGCCGCGACCTTCCTCTGGTCCGCGATCTGGCTGATGCGCGTGCACCGCCCCGAGCCCAGGCCCGTGCCGCGCCCCGACTCGCACCTGATCCGCGAGATGCGCGAGGGCCTCAGTTTCGTGCTGCGCGACCCCATCCTGCGACCCATCGCCGTCGCCGGCACCCTGACCAACCTGTCCGTGCAGATCAGCGTCGTCATGCTGCCCGTCATCTTCGTCCGCGACCTGCACCTGTCCGCCGGCGTCCTCGGGCTGTTCCTGACCAGCGCCGGCATCGGCGTGCTGCTCGGCACCACCGCCGCCCGCCGGGTCGGCGACTGGCTCGGCAACGGCCGGTCCATGTGGCTGATCGGCCTGGTCAGCTTCCCGGTGAAGTTCGCCATGCCGTTCCTCGACCGCGGTCCCATGCTGTTCCTCGCCGCCGCGGCATGGCTGCTGACCACCTTCCAGGTCGGCATCAACAACGTGCTCCAGGTCAGCTTCCGCCAGCGGGTGACCCCCGATCACCTGCTCGGCCGGATGAACGCCACCATGCGCTTCCTGTTCACCGGCGCGCTCGCCGTCGGCTCCGGCATCGCCGGCCTCGTCGGCCAGTACGTCAGCCTGCGCGCCGTCCTGTGGGTCGGCGCCATCGGCCTCGCCTTCGTCTGGGTGCCCGTCTTCTTCTCCCCGCTGCGCCGGATGCGCGACCTGCCCGACTGAGCCGGCCTGATGAACAGCACTGGCTGATGGGATCGCAGCTCACCACTCTTACTTCTGCCGACATCCGGCGCTTCGAGCGCGACGGGTACCGCGTGGTCAGGCAGGCGTTCTCGCGCGCCGACGGTCTGGCTATGGAACGGCGCTGGTGGCAGGAACTGGAAGAAGCGCACCAGATAAGTCCCTTTGACCGCTCTAGCTGGCGGCAGATCGCGGGCGACCTGAAGGCCGCCAAGCGTGACCCCATCCAGGACGCGATCCTGACCGAGCGGGTGCGCGGCGTCTTCGACGACCTGCTCGACGCGGGCACCTGGTCGCCGCCGGGAGACTGGGGCCGCGCCCTGGTCACCTTTCCCGAGCCAGGCGCCTGGGACGTGCCGGCCAGGCGCTGGCACTGGGACAACCCCATCGAGCCGGGCCCCTGACCGGACTGTTCGTCGTCAGCTTCATCGGCCCCGTCGCGCCGCGAAGCGGCGGAACCGTGATCCTGTCCGGCTCACCCCGCCTGCTGATCCAGCGCGAACGCCGGATTCCCGCGAGCCAGCCCGGCGAGTCGGGCACCAGAGTCTGGGAAAGGCTCCACCGCTCGCACCCCTGGCTCATGGCGCTCACCGGGCACGCCCCGTCCCCCGCCGGCCGGATCGCCGCCTTCATGGACACCGAGACCACCGTCGAGGGCGTGCCCCTCCGGGTGGTGGAGCTCACGGGCGAGCCAGGCGACATGGTCTTCTGCCATCCCGCCATGCTGCACAGCGTCGCGCCGAACCGGGGCACGCGGCTACGCTTCATGCGGATCAAGACGCCGGTCATTGCCGACGAGGGCCGCGAACTCCTCGACAGGCTGTACGGAACCGCCGGGGCCCAGACCTAGCCACCCGCCGCTCTAGGCGGCCGCGGCACCGGGGGACCATGACCGTGCAGCGTCCTGATCCCGTTCAGGCTGGTGGTGGTGTTGGTGCCGTCGGCGTTCAGGGTCAGCGGGCACCCCGATGCCGCGCACTTGGGCTGCTGCTCGGGCAGGGCTGGCCAGCGCTGCCTGCCGGGCCGGCCCATCTTGAACAGGGTGTCGCGGTGCTGTCACCGCGCAGCCGCTCGGCCGACAAGTTCCCGCTCCGCCTCCGCTGCTCTCGGCAGGTCACGAAGCCGATCCAGGGAATAAGCAGCGGAATCTGCGTCGGCTGCCCCGCCACGTGCGGCATTGTCCCGCTGGTGACCAGCCGCCGACAGGGCCAGATGCTCATTTGTTTCGTGATCCACATCACATCAGCCGCTCAGGTGTCGCCAAGGCGTCTTGCGGTTACCTGTCACCGGTAGGCTCGGTTGCCGTAACGCTATTGAGCTCGGGGAGCCTGCAAAGTTGTCTCCCGAGTTGGAGGTCGGACGCCGTTCGACGGCTCGTAGCCAGATTATTGTTCGAAGCGCTGGGATCCTAGTGGACTTTGATACATTTACTCGCGTTTCACATGCCGTCATCGGTGAGCATCTAGCTGTAATGGCGCGCTGCCAGAGAGAAGGACGAATTCAGCCCCCGCCAGGATCAGTGATTCTCTATCCTCAAATAATCCTATGCGCAAGCGTCGAAGGTGTATTCATGGCTGAGCTTATTGGAGCTCAGCGGCGTTATCAACCGCTAATCCTCAAGAGGCATAATCCAAGAAGCCTGAATGCTTACCTCGGTCAATTGGATCTCGAGCAGTCAAGTTCAGCAGTTATACACGTGGGATACCAGAATAAGATCAGAAATCTCTGCCTTCAGAAGCCAGGAACCGAAGCTGAGTTGGCGAAGAGATTTCCGCTCGTCTCGTCGCTCTTCGGTACCTTCATGGTTTCGGCTGGACCTATTAGTAGAAGTAACGCTTTCAATATCAGCAACGCCAACTATAGCAGCATAGAGAATTGCCTAGCGGTGAACAAGAAGGATTCTGCCGTGAGAATCCGACACATATCATTCTTGCTCATGATGAAGAGTTCCGAGTCGGGGATAGATTACGAGAATCATTTGGCTAGACTTCTGCGAATGCCGGCCTGCCCAGATCTTCGAATAGTTCCGATAGGGGATAGCAGGCATATACTTGCCGCCTCATCATTCGCAAGCTTGTACCTCATGGATCGCCTTCGGGAAACGACTCTGGGGGAGTATCTGCGACGCCACGAAGATATCCTTCTGACGGCGCTAGGGGCTCGCCGTATTATTTATGAACCCTTCCTTGAATGGCAGGAAGGAAATCCCGACCCAGACGAGATGGCCATAAACCCAGATCTCCTTATAGAACGAGCCGATGGTAATTGTGACATCTGCGAACTGAAGCTTCCGTTGCTGGATCGCAAGGTCACGCGAGCCGAGCGGCGGCGGCGGCGCTTTACAGACAAGGCCATGGAGGGTATTTCGCAACTAGCGCATTATGAGGAATACTTCAAGTTTCCACGTAATCGCGACTTTGCTTACGCAAAGTACGGCGCACGCTTCGAGCAGCCACGCAAAGTTCTCGTAATTGGAAACTACGAGAACGTGGACCTTACGCACATCGCAGAAGCGTCGCGCATGATTAATCAATGCGACATCATCGACTACGACACTCTGCTACAGCTCTACCTCGCCGGGAAAAGGGCACCTCGCGTACCTGGGGTCCCTATCCGCTGAGGAGCCGACCAGGCTCAAGTTTCGCTATTTCTCGCTTCCAAGAGAGGGCGTCATAGATCCGCGCGACGTTGGGCGACTCTGGGTTCAGGCTGGTGCCGGGCGGCAAGCTAATGAGCATGCCCGGCGGGCGGGCCATCACCCTGGGTCCCGGAACCTTCGAGGGTCAGCGGGCAACCAGCAGGACGTAGGGGCATCAGGGAATTCCGATCTGGTCTGGGAGCCAGCCGAGCCTGGCGGGCAGCCTGACGGGGGTCGGGCCGGCCGCGACGGTCCCCTTCGTTGCCCGGAACGGGGGACGGGCCTGGCACTCGCCCCTGTTACGTGACCAGATGACCACCCACCCCGGATGATCAGCGCGGACACGCGCGCCGGTCTCCCACTGAGTCGCCTCGTCGGTGCCGGGACTTCCTGTGGGCTCGTTAGCAGCCCTTCCCGACATGATGCGATGGTTGCTTATTGAGGTCGCACACGCTGTGCGATGTCCTGGTGGCATATTGAGACGGCATGCGGGTCGTAGTTAGCATGGACGAGTGCCAGACGGCCTCCGGAATGCGCAGGGGAAGGCGGCAGGGCGCCTGGCGATTGGGAACCTCATCGAACGAGCGCGCGGCAAGCCCTCGCTTGCCCTGAGATCCCTCGCTGACCGGGCTGGAGTGACCGCGTGACATGTAAGGTGCTTTACATAATCGTCTGCGGAGCCCCGCCGGCACGCGACGTTTCCCGGCTCGCGAGAGCTGCCCAGGAGAAAAGCTGGGATGTCTGCATTCTGGCTACACCGTCAGCAGTGAAGTTCATCAACCCCGCAGCGCTGACCGCGCTGACAGGTCATCCAGTGCGCACCGAATATAAAGATCCCGGTGACTCCGACAGCCTGCCACCCCCTGACGCTGTGATCGTAGCGCCCATTACGGTTAATTCCATCAATAAATGGACCGCCGGGATATGTGACACGCTCGCGCTGGGGATACTCGTTGAGGGCATCGGCAAGCGCCTGCCAATAATTGCGTTGCCGTTCACGAACTACGCGCAGGCCGCGCATCCCGCATTCGAGCCGAACATCGAGAAGCTGAGGTCATGGGGCGTGAAGGTTCTCTATGGCGCGGACGTTTACCCCTTGCATGAGCCTGGGAGCGGGGACAGTCACCTTGATGAGTTTCCCTGGACTCTGACCCTAGATGCTCTGGACGAGATCCCATAGCTTCCCCTCCTGTCGCCTGGGCACGGACGTGCTTAGCCCCGCGGGGCTTGGCTTACGCGCTGCGCGGCGATGGACCGGCGTGCGGCCCGCTGGCTGTGCAGCACGATGATCTCGGCAAGGCACCGGGCGACATGGTCATCTGCCATCCCGCCATGCTGCACAGCGTCGCGCCGAACCGGGGCACGCGGCCGCTTCATGCGGATCAAGACGCAGGTCCTCACTCGCGAGGGCCGCGAACTCCTCGACACGCTGTACGGATCCGCCGGGACCCAGACCTAGCAACCCGCCGCTCTAGGCGGCCGCGACACCGGGCGGCCCGTGGCTGTGCAGGGTCCGCATCCCGTTCGGGCTGGTCGCGGTCGTCGTCCCGTCCGCGTTCAGGGTCAGCGACCAGCCCCAGCGGTGGATCACCACCAAGTGATGGAACGGGCACAGGAGTACCAGGTTCCACAGCGCGGTAGGCCCGCCTCTTGATCTTGGTATCAGATGATGCACTTGACAGGCTGCCGGTCGCTGTCGGCAGCCCGGGAACGCGCACCTCCGGTCCCGCCGGGCCACCGCCCGTCGCAGGTGGGGCGGCACGGTGGGGGTGGGTGTCCCGGTGTCCAGCGGCAGGCTGACCGAGGCCGGGAACCCGCCCGCAGCGCCGCTGCCGGGACCTGCCGCCCCGCTGACGGCGGGTGCCGTGCCGCCGGATGGCTCGTCGTCGCCAGGCCAGCGGGCGGCGGGCATCTCGGCGGCCAGCAGCCCGGTGCGCAGGAACGCGGCCAGCCCGGCAGGGCCCGACAGCACGTCGGCGGCGTAGCGCAGCAGCGTGTCCTGCACCCGCCGCACGGTGCGCGGGTTCGGCGGCGCGTCGCGCCGCCACCCGTTCTTGTCCCGGCGGACACCGCCGAGCATCGTCTCGTAGTGGCCGGGGTCGAGGTAGTCGCGGGTCATCGCCGCGAGCACGGCGGGGTCCAGGTGCCCGGTGACGACCGGCGCGATCACCGCGTCACAGGAGTACGCCTCGGCGGCGCGGCTGCGCACCCAGCCCGGTGTCCCGTCCCCGGCTGCATGCCCGGCCAGCCAGTCCCCGTAGCCCGCGCCCTGGCCTGAGCCCGCCGCGCCGCCATCCGCCGACCACGGCGTCGCGGTGCTGTCACCGCGCAGCCGCTCGGCCAGCCAGTTCCGCTCCGCCTCCGCCGCGCCCGGCAGGTCCCGGAGCTGATCCAGTGTCATATCAAGCTGGATCTGCGTCGGCTGGCCCGCCACGTCCGGCAGCATCCCGCTGGCGACCAGCCGCCGGCAGGCGTCCTCTAGCGCGTCGTGGCGGCGCTGCGCGGCGGTTCGCTCGTCCTCCGGGCCGACTTTCTTGCCTAGCGACTCCAGCACAGCCGTCACCGCTGCCGCGCACTCGGGGGTGAGATCCCCGTCCAGCTTTCCCGCGCCCCGGTAATGCAGGTCCAGCGACACGTTCCGGTCCCCGAACCCGTCATCCGGGTCATCTAGATCCGGCGGCGCGGACCTGCGGTACATTTCCTCGGCCAGCCCCGACAGGTCCGCCAGGTCCGCGCCGCCGGCCACCGCGCCCAGCAGGATCCGGTCGGCGTCCTCCCGCAACTCCGGCTGCAGCCTGTCCGACCACATGCAGGTCTGCTTCGCCCACGACGCCGACACCTCACCCCGGCCCAGCGCCTCGGCCACCAGCGGATGCACCGCCAGCCGCCGCATCCACCCCATCGCCCCCAGCGCCGCGCCCCCGGTGACCCGGGTCTGCCACGCCAGCCACGGCTTACACCCCTGAGAGCCATCCGCCTCAAACACGCCCTGCGCATTAAACGCCGCCAGCACCCGCGCCCGCGCGGCGGTCAGCACGGACTCAGCCCGCTCCAGCCCCCGCAGACAATCCGCCAGCTCCTCACCCGGCAGCGAACCAGCATCGGCAGCAGCCACATACCCCAGCCCGGAGACGGCTGCGGACAGCGCCTCCCCCGTCCCGGTGAAGCAGGCCGCGCCGGAAGCGGCGGTTACGCTGTCCGGTCCGTACACGCTCGCCGCCCCCTTCCGTCACCGACCGAAGCCCGTATTCGCTTCTACTTTCGATACTAGCGGAGGGGTCCGACATTTCCGGGTCCGGCGACGGTGTCATGAATCTGCTGTCAGCAGATCCGCCAGGGCCGAGCGCCCGCGCGGGGTAATCGTCACCGCACACCGGCGGCGTCACGAGCGTGCTGGGAGTACCGCAGCGCTTCCAGGCCGTCGGGCAACTCCACCATGTTGCCGATGTTCTATAGGCTTTGACCCGAAGTAGCTGTCGGTGACAGCGATCAACGTCACTCCGGGAGGCGATCGTGGACCCCGACAGCAGGCCCGCCGAATTGGCGCGCGGCCTGGTGCGCGCATCGGACGCGGATCGCGACAAGACCATCGAGGCGCTGGCCACCGCGAGTGCGGAGGGCCGGCTCAGCCTGGCGGAATACTCGGAGCGCAGCGAGGCTGCCCTGGTCGCGCCGACGCTCGGGGACCTGGCCACCCTGACCGCCGACCTGCCCGCGCCTGCGCACAGCGACGCGGCGGCACCCGAGGAGATCACCGCCGTGCTCGGCAACGAGTCGCGGAAGGGTCCCTGGGTCGTGCCGCCGCACCTGGTCGTCCGCTCGGTGCTCGGCGACTGTCACCTGGAGATGCAGCACGCGATCATCGGGCAGCGGGTTACCACCATCGACGCGACCGTCAGGTTCGGCACGATCAGCGTCTTCGTGCCCGACGGGGTCAGCGTGCGGATGACCGGCCGGGCCGTGCTCGGCGCCAA
This sequence comes from uncultured Actinomycetota bacterium, assembly GCA_963725175.1. Taxonomy (GTDB): domain Bacteria; phylum Actinomycetota; class Actinomycetes; order Streptosporangiales; family Streptosporangiaceae; genus DASUBV01. The sequence continues at coordinate 6,448,740 of CAVRXH010000006.1, read as the reverse complement.
GTCCTCGGAGCTGCGCGGCCAGCCGCAGCCGGGTGCGCCGGTGCTCGAGATCCGCTGCGACGTGTTCTGCGGCTCGGTCTCCGTCCGCCGCCCGGACTGGATGATGCGCCGCCGCGACAAGCGGGCCAGCGCCGAGTCAGGCCCGGCCGCGATCAATCCAGCCGACTAGCGGGCGGTGAGCCGACTGCAGTGCTGGCTCCGCCGCGCCCGCCTTCAGAACCCGTCGCGCTCGTGCCCGTTGACCGGTCGCACCGTGCCGTGCTGGAGAACCTCGGCCAGCTCTACCGGCACGACCTGTCGCAGGCTTAGGGCACCTGCCCAATCCCGACGGCACCTTCAACAACCGCCGCCTCGACCTTTTCCTCGCCGGGGCCGAGCCCGCGCGGCGGCACGTCGATCTGTGACTTCTTCGTCGTCCGCGCGCTCCGCCGCACCGGGGTCGGCAGGGAAGCCGCCCGCCAGGTCATCGCCGGGACCCCGGGCCAGTGGAGCATCGCGTTCCAGACCTCTAACCCTGGCGCGGAGCGATTCTGGACCCTGATCGCCACCGACGTCGCGGGCGACTCCTGGACCACCCACGACGACCCGCCGGTAGCTGGCCGGCCGCCGGACACCTGGATCACCTTCCGGATCTGACCTCGGGGAGTCAGCCCAGCGGCTCGGGCCACTCGTGCAGCGGGAGCAGGTCGCGCAGCGGCGCGGAGCGGGCCGGGCCAAGCACCACCTCGGCGTCCAGGTTCGCCGAGTCCACCTGGCGCATGAACTCGCGGCACCGCCCGCAGGGCGGCAGCACGTACAGCTCGCCGGTGTCGGCCCGGTACACCGCGACGACCTTGAGTATCCGGTACTCGGCCGCCGTCACCATCGCCGCGATGGCCGCGTGCTCGGCACAGAACCCGGTGCCTGAGCCGGTGTCGATGGAGACCCCGGAGAACACGGTGCCGGACGCGCTGACCAGCGATGACCCGACGTGGGCGATGTGCCGGCCCCGGCCACCTGGCCGGTACCCGGGCACGGTGTGCGGCAGCAGCACGGCGCGGGCGGAGGAGATCAGCGCTTCGTTGCTCAGGATGTGGGCCACGAGGCGGACGCTAACTCGCGCTCAGAAGTCGAGCCACTGGCCAGCGCCCGTCTGCCGCGCCAGGTCATAGGCGGCCTGGGCGGCGGCGAGGTCCTCGACGGCAAGCCCGAGCGACTCGAACACGGTGATCTCTCCGTCATCGCGCCGCCCGGCGGCCGTTCCGGTCAGCACCTCCCCCAGCGTGCCGCGCACGTCGGCCCGCGTGATCAGGCCCTCGGCCTCGGGGACCAGGAAGTCCCCGGACTCGGCGCGCAGTCCCTCGTGGCTGTCGGCGTACACGGCGGCGCCCGCCATCAGCGCGCTGTCCAGCTCCCGCATGTCCCGCAGGCAGGCGCCGACCGCGTTGACGTGCGCGCCGTCGGCGACCCAGTCGCGGAACAGCACCGGCTGGGCCGAGGAGGTGGCGGTCACGATGATGTCCGCGCCCGCGACGGCCTCGGCCACCGACACGCACCCGGTGATCTCGGCGTCCACCGCCGACCCCAGCGACTCCGCGAACCCGGCCGCCTTCGCCGCGTCCCGCCCGGCGACCCTGACCCGGCGCAGCGGCCTGGTCGCGCTGAACGCCAGGATGTGCGCGCGGGCCTGCACCCCGGTGCCGATGACCGCCAGGTCGCCCGCGCCGGGCCGGGCGAGCAGCTCGGTGGCCAGCACGGACACGGCGGCGGTGCGGACCTCGGTGACGGCGGAGGCGTTCAGCACGGCGAGCGGCACGCCGGTCGCGCCGTCGGACAGCAGCACGATGCCCTGATGGGAGTCCAGGCCCGCGGCGGGGTTGCCGGGCGTGATGCAGATGGCCTTGAGCCCGTAGGTGCCCGCCCCGCCTTCGGTGAACGACGGCATCAGTCCCATCAACCCGGGCGCGGCCCACGAGTCGATGATCGCGCGCACCGGCTGCTGGGCCGTTCCGCTGGAAAGTGCCGACAATCCGGAACGCATGGCTCGCACGCACTCGCCGTAGCTGAGCAGCTCGTGCACGTCGGGACCGGACAGGACAAGCAGCTTCATGGGACTCCGCTCACTGGGGGTGGTATCAGTCGGTGTCGGCGGCGGCCACCGCTCGCGGGGCCACGGTCATGTCGTCGGGCCGCCGCTCGGGGACCGGACGGCCGGCGATCCGGTACACCTCGGCACCGTCCACGGTCTCCCGGTCGAGCAGCAGGGTGACCAGCGCGCCGAGCTCGTCGCGGTGGCTCCGGATCTTGCCGACCGCGTCCTCCTCCGCCTCGCGCAGCAGCCGGGCGACCTCCCTGTCGATGATGGACTGGGTGGACTCGGCGAACGGCCGGCTGGACAGGCCGGACCCGCCCCCGCCGAGGAACACCGAGCCGCCCTCGGGGTAGCCGACCGGGCCGAGCTCGGGCGACAGGCCGAACTCGCGGATCATCTTGGTCGCCAGGTCGGTCGCGCCCGCCAGGTCGTTGGCCGCGCCGGTGGAGCCCTGGCCCAGCTCGACGAGCTCGGCGGCCCGGCCGCCGAGCCGGACCGACAGCGAGTCGCGCAGGTAGTCCTCCCCGTACAGGTGCCGCTCCACGAGCGGGAGCTGCTGCGTCACGCCAAGGGCCTGGCCGCTGGGCAGGATGGTGACCTTGGACACCGGGTCGGCGTGCTCCGACAGCGCGGCGACGAGGGCATGCCCGGCCTCGTGGATGGCCACGGCGTGCTTCTCCTCGGGCAGCAGCACGTTGGAGCCCTCCCGGCGGCCGAGCAGGATCCGGTCCCTGGCGGCGTCGAAGTCGGCGGCGGACAGCACCTCGCGGTTGCTTCGGACCGCGAAGATCGCGGCCTCGTTGGCCAGGTTGGCCAGGTCCGCGCCGGAGAAGCCGGGGGTGCCGCGGGCCGCCACGTTCAGGCTCACGTCGCCGCCGAGTTTCTTGCCCCGGCAGTGCACCTCCAGGATGGCGGCGCGCTCGGCGAGGGTGGGCAGCGGGATGGTGACCTGCCGGTCGAACCTGCCGGGCCGCAGCAGCGCGGGGTCAAGCACCTCGGGCCGGTTGGTGGCGCCGAGCACCACGATGCCCTGGGTGATGTCGAAGCCGTCCATCTCGGACAGCAGCTGGTTCAGCGTCTGCTCGCGCTCGTCGTTGGCGACGACCGCGCCGGACCCGGCCCGGCGCTGGCCGATGGCGTCGATCTCGTCCACGAAGATGATCGCGGGCGCCCGCTTGCGTGCCTCGGCGAACAGGTCGCGCACCCGCGCGGCGCCGACGCCGACGAACATCTCCACGAAGCTGGACCCGGCGACGGAGAAGAACGGCACGGATGCCTCGCCGGCCACGGCCCGGGCCAGCAGCGTCTTGCCGGTGCCCGGCGGGCCGATCATCAGCGCGCCGCGCGGCGCCATCGCGCCCGCGCGCTGGTAGCGCAGCGGGTTGCGGAGGAAGTCGACGACCTCCTCGATCTCCTCCTTGACGCCCTGGTACCCGGCCACGTCGGTGAACTTGGTGGTCGGCCGCTCGGCGTCGAACACCTTGGCCCGCGACCGGCCGACCCCGAGCACGCCCTGCAGCCCGCCGGCCGCGCCGCCGGCCCTGGCCATCCGCCGGAACAGCCAGAACAGCACGATCAGGGGCAGCAGCAGGATGAGCCAGGACAGCACCACCGAGCCGGTCCCCGAGCTGGGCTGCTGGCCGCTGATGCTCTTGACCCCGGCGGCGGCGAGCTGGCTGTTGTACTGAGGCGAGGTGCCGCCGGGGATGACGGTGGTGTACGACTTGCCGCTGGTCAGCTCGCCGGACGCGGGCGTGTTCGTGCCCGGCGAGGACACGCTGGCGAAGTCCACCGTCTTGACCTGGTGCGCGGTGACCTTGGCGCTGAACTGCGAGTAGCTCAGGTTCACCGCCGAGGGCTCGTGGATGGCGGGCAGGAAGTAATACAGCCCGAACATCACCAGCAGGGCGACGGGCCACAGCCACAGGCGCCACTTCGGCGGGGGTGGCGGTGCCGTCCGCACCGGACGGTCTCCGGGCGGCGGGGCAACCGGCTTCTTGCTCATACCTATCCCTACACCCTAAGACAGGAAATTATGCCGGGGCAGCCCCGGCGGCCGGGCCGGCGCCGCGCAGCTGCTCTAGCTGCTCGACGGCCATGGCATGCAGCGCGATCAGCGTCTCATGGTCGGCGATGGCGCGCTTGTCGCTGGCTGCCTGCGCCCGGTTGGCGCTGACCTGAAGCGAGACCATGATCAGCGGGCTGCTGCCGCGCACCTCGTCGGAGACCACCAGCCGGGGCTTGTGCTCCTCCGGCGCCTCGCGGATCTCCTGCGTGCGGTGATGCACCAGGCTCAGCGCCTTGCTGATCTCGCGCATCGCGCGGCGTCGTTGGCGGGCTTGTACATGGCGGTGTCGGGCACGTCAGCCTCCGCTGATACTAAGGGGCAATCCGGGGAAACCGCCCCGGCCCGCTAAGGGGGCTCCATGGTAAGACTCACCCATCGCGCCGGCCGGCGCGTCATCGCGGCGGCGTCCATCGCCTGCGCCGCCGCGCTGCTGCCCGCCGTCGCGCTCGCGGCGACCGGAAGTCATCAGCACGCGACGCCGGCGGCCTCCCAGTGCCGCGCCGCGAACACCACCGTCTGGCTCGGCCTGAACCCGGACGGCGCGACGGCGGGCACCACCTACTACCCGATCGAGTTCACCAACACCGGGCATCATGCCTGCTGGATGTACGGGTACCCGGGGGTCTCCGCGATCACGGCCAGCGGCCACCGGACCGGGCCGGCGGCCAGCCACGCGGGCACCCGGCACACGGTCACGCTGCGCGCGGGCGGCACGGCGCACGTCCTGCTCGGCATCGTGCAGCGGGGCTTCATCAGCGGCTGCCACGCGGGCAAGGGCGACGGGATCGAGGTCTACGCGCCCGGCCAGACCAGCCGCCAGCCCATCGATGACTTCGGCTTCCCGGTCTGCGCGAACAAGGTGTTCATGCACGTCGGCCCGGTCCGGGCCGGCCTGATGATCCCCTAGCCAGCCAAGGCCCGTCAGCTCGCCAGAGTGAGGGCGCCGAGGTAGCCGGCCAGCATCGCGCCGGCTACCTCGGCGACGGCGGTGTCCGGCGGCAGGAACGTCGGATGGTGCAGCGTCACCTCGTCGGGGGTGCCGACGAACAGCATCATCGTCGGCGCGCTCCCGGCATAGTGCGAGAAGTCGTCGGCGCCGCAGGACCGGAACCCGGTGTCCAGGGTGAAGCCCTCCTGCCGGAGCCACGGCCAGCTCGCGGTGGTCAGGTCGGGCTCGTTCACGAGCGCGGGCTCGCCCTCGATGACCTCGACCTCCCCCTCGCAGCCATAACCGCGGCAGGAGTTACGGACGATCTCGTGCAGTGCCGCGTGCAGCGCCGGCTTGTCGTCGTTGTCGAGGGTGCGCAGCGAGCCGCGGGCGGTGGCGGTCTCGGGGATCACGTTCGCCGCGGTGCCGGCCTGGATGGCGCCGACCGACAGCGCGACCGCGTGCGTCGGGTCCGCGATCCTGGCCGGGATCTGCTGGAGCGCGATCACCGCCTGGCACAGCGCGGGCACCGGGTTGGCGGCCAGGTGCGGGTAGCCGGCGTGGCCGCCCCGGCCGGTCACGACGATCCGGAACTCGTCGACCGCCGCGTTGACGGTGCCTGCCGCCGCGCCGACCGTCCCGGCCGGGAGCTGGTGCTGCATGTGCACGCCGATCACGGCGACGGGATGCTGCGCGGCGAGCAGCCCGGAGTCGGCGATGTCCCTGGCTCCCGAAGGGAAGGTCTCCTCGCGCGGCTGGAGCATGGCCAGCAGCGCGACCGGCAGTTCCACCTCGCGGGCGGCGCGGCCGAGCGCGGCGAGCGCGGCGAGGTGCACGTCGTGCCCGCAGGCGTGCATCGCCGGGGTCTTGGAGGACCACGGCACGCCGGTCCGCTCGGTGACCGGCAGCGCGTCCAGCTCGCCGCGGACCGCGACGCACGGGCCGGCCGCCGGGCCGATCCTGATCAGCCGGCCGGTGCCGGCCACCGGCGGCGCGTCCGGCGCGCCAAGCGCGGCCGCCACCCGGCCGGCGGTGCGGTCCTCCGCGCCGGACAGCTCGGCGGCGGCGTGCAGCTCGTGCCGCAGCTCGACCGCCGCGGGCATCTCCCTGGCCAGCGCGGCGCGCAGCGCGGCGTGCAGCTTCTCCAGGCCGGCCCGGTCCAGGCCAGCACCGCCCAGGCCGGTCACGCCTGGTCCAGCCGGTAGACGCGGCGGCTATTGCCCGAGCCGATCAGCTCCTTGACCCGTTCCCCGTCTGCCGCCGGCCAGGCGCCGGCGGCGACGAACTCCCCGACCACCGCGTCCAGGTCGGCGCGGAACCGCAGCGCTCCGAGGTAATGCAGCTCGGGCAGGCCGAACGCGTCGGAGGAGTAGAGCATCTTGTAGAACGGGGTCAGCTCCAGCGCCTCGGCCAGCACCGCGGGCGACCGCGCCCCGACGTGGTTCAGCGCCTCCCCCACGTCCATGTACACGTGCGGGAACACCGCGGCCAGGCAGGCGGCCTGGCGGTGGTAGGGGTAGCAGTGCAGCAGCATGACCGCCGTTCCGGTGTGCTGGGTGGCCAGCAGGAACTCGTGCATCAGGCCGGGGTCGGCGCGGTGCAGCCTGGCGTCGGGATCGCCGAGCCCGACGTGGAACTGGAGCGGCAGCCCGGTGCGCACCCCGGCCCAGATCAGGTGCCGCAGCAGCACCGGGTCAGACACCCGCGCGCCGGGGTCGGCCTCGATCTCGCGCAGCCACCGCGCGGCGGCGCTGGCGACCTCCGCCTGGCTCGGCTCCGCCGGGTCGAAGTCCAGGCCGTGCCGGTAGGCGACGATCGACTTGAGCCCGACCGCGCTCGCGGCGGCCTGGTCGAGCGCGGCGCCGAACGCGGCGGCGAACCGGCCAGCGTCGCACCCGCCGCGCGCCACCCGCTCCGCGATGGCCTCCAGCCTGGCGATCTCGCTGGCCGGGCTGCCGCTGACGGCGGCCAGCTCGGCGCAGGTCTGCAGGGCGTCGCCCTGGTATCCGGTGTCCACGAGCCACTGCTGTATCCCGGCACCGGATAGGAAACGGCGGGATGCCTCGGCGTGGCCGAGCTCGGTGCGCCTGGCCACGTACCGCGCGGCGGGCGCGGACGGCTCCAGGCCGAGCACGGGGGCGCACCAGCGGCGGACCGCGAAGCCGAGCGGGGTGTCCCAGGTGCTGGTGCCCGGTGGCGGCGGCAGCGCCGCCTCGGTGAGCAGCGCCTCGATACCCAGGTCATCGAGCGGACCCGACATCGCGCCGTGACAGTGGTGATCGATCAGCGCCAGCGGCTGGTCCGTCATCCGGCCTCCCTGCCCGAGGTGCCGCAGCGGAGCCCCTGAGCCCTCCCAGGCACCGGGGCGCAATCGTACCAGGGCGCTGATCAGGCACGCAGGCCCTGACGGACATTCCTGTCACTTCGCTAGGGAAAGTGCGAAAACAGTCTTGTGCTACGGGGCGTAACCAGGTCATGATCAGTGACAGTAAATAGCCAGTCGGGAGGCAGGCATGGCCGCCGAAACAGAGCAGGCGCAGGCGCCGGGGACAGCGCGCAAGCTGCGCCGCAACCTCAGTGTCTGGGAGGCCATCGGCATCTCCCTGGCGCTGATGGCGCCGTCCATGGCGGCGAGCATCAACCCGCAGGGCACCGCGACGACCGTCGGCCGGGCCGTCCCGCTGGCGTTCGCGCTCGCCCTGGTCGGCGTGCTGCTGGTCGCTTACACCTTCGTCCGGCTGACCCAGCGGTTCCACCATTCCGGGTCGGTCTACGGCTTCGTCGGCGCCACCCTCGGGCCGCGCGCCGGGGTCATCTCCGGCTGGGCGCTGACCGGCACCTATGTCTTCTACGGCGTGGTCACCTCGATGGCAGGCGGCCGGTTCGCCGCCGATTTCCTGAACTCGCTTGGCATCTGGAAGAACCCGCCGACCTGGTCGGGGTTCCTGCTCGGCGCGATCGGCATGGTGGTGGTCTGGTTCCTGGCCATCACCCCCGCGCGCAGCGGCACCCGGCTGCTGCTGGCCGCCGAGGCCGTCACCGTCATCCTGATCCTGATCGTCGTGGCGATCGTGTTCGGCAAGCTCGCCTCGCACTCCGGCCCGGGCGGCCTCGGCCTGACCGGGTCGGTGTTCACCCTGCCGTCGGGCACCTCCACCTCGACGCTGTTCCTCGGCGTGGTGTTCGGCTTCCTGTCCTTCGCCGGCTTCGAGGCCGCTTCCACCCTCGGCGAGGAGGCCAGGCACCCGCGCAAGGACATCCCGCGGGCCATCCTCGGCGTGGCGATCTTCGGCGGCATCTACTTCTTCGTGGTCACCGCCGTGGAGGTGATGGGCTTCGGCACCTCCGCCAAGGGCGTCACCGCGTTCATCAGCTCCCAGTCGCTGATCGGCGACCTGAGCACCAGGTACGTGGCATCCTGGCTCGGCACCGTCATCACCGCCGGCGCGATGATCTCGGCGTTCGGCTGCGCGCTGGCCTGCATGGTCGGCTCGTCCCGGCTCACCTTCGCGCTCAGCAGGGACGGCGTGCTGCCCAAGGGCCTGCGCCGGGTGTCGGCCACCCGCGGCACCCCGGTCGCCGCGACCGCCGCCGTGGTGCTGGCCGTCTACGTGATCATCGCCTTCACCTGGTTCATCCTGGGCGGCGACCCGTTCACCCTGTTCCTGGAGAGCGGCACCATCGGCACGCTGATCCTGCTGGTGGTCTACGTGCTGGCCACCATCGGCATGGTGCGGCTGGTCTTCTTCACCGGGCAGACCACGGTGCGGCGCTGGGAGATCTCCATCCCGGTGGTCGGCCTGATCGTGCTCGGCTACACCCTGTTCCGCAACGTCTGGCCGCTGCCCACGGGCGTGGCCTGGTGGGGCCCGGCGGTGGCGATCGCCTGGTTCGTGGTCGGCATCGCCTACGTGCTGGCCAGGCCCGCCGCGACCCGGCAGGCCGGCGAGCTGCTCACCAGGTCCGAGGGCCTGTCCGGCGACGCCCCGGTGGCGGAGTCAGCCGCGCGCTGACGGCACCCAGGGCACTTCCCGGCCGTCGGTCAGGTAGCCGGTGATGAGCTGGTGCGAGTGACCGGAGTACGCCAGCCGGTCGGGCCGGGCCGGCGGCTGTTCCCCGCGCTGCCATGCCTCGCGCAGGCTGGCTATCCGGTCCCGGTGGCCTGGCAGCACCGCCGATGCCGCTCGCACGGCGGCGGCCTTGCCCGCCAGCCCGGCCCGCGCGCTGGCCAGCTCGGCGGCGTCCAGGGCGCGGACCGCTGCCTCCGGGCCTGGCAGGACGCCGTTGCCGCCGATGATGTAGGCCCATGAGTAACGGGTAAACGCCGGGCGCGACCCGTCCGGCGCCGCCAGCCCGCGCAGCTCGCCCCGGCGCCACTGGCTCAGGATCTCCTCGATCCCGGTGGTGCGGACGCCGCGGTCGCGGCGGACCTCGCGCCAGAACGGGGTGTCGTCGCGGGCGGCCGTCACGTAGTGACAGGCGACGAAGTCACGGATCAGGTCGTAGGACCCATCGACAAAGCCGTTCAGCTTCGCCGCGAAGGTGCTGGTCCAGGCCAGGTCCGGCGAGAAATGCACGAAGAACTCGGCGACATCGGCGATGAGCCCGATGCCCGTCGACTCCAGCGGCTCGATAAAGCCGCCGGACAGCCCGACGGCCACGCAGTTGCCGACCCAGACTCGCCGGCTCTTGCCCGACCTGATCGGAATGTGCCGGGCGGGCAGGCTGTCATCGATGCGCAGGAATGCGCGCAGTTCCGCCTCCGCGGCATCGGGCTCCAGGAATGCCGAGGAGTAGACGTAGCCGTTGCCGGTCCGGCTGAACAGCGGTATCTCCCAGATCCAGCCCGCCGCCCCGGTGCTGGCCCTGGTGTAGGGCGGAAGCCGGCCGGGCCCGGCGGCCGCCGGAGTCTCCCGCGCCGGGCCCGGCACGTTGATGGCGACGGCGCGGTCACACCAGAGCTGGTCCCGGAACGACTCGAACGGCTCCCCGAGCGCGCCGTTCAGCAGCAGCGAGCGGAAGCCGGTGCAGTCGATGAACAGGTCGGCCGCCAGGTCGCCGTGCGCGGCGGTCCGCACCGAGGTCAGCCAGCCATCCGGGCGGGCGCTGACGCTGGTCACGTTGTCCGTGACATGCCGCACGCCGGCGCGGATGCCGTGCTCGGAGAGCAGGACGGCCAGCCGCGCGGCGTCCAGGTGATAGGCGTAGACCGGCAGCTCGCCCGTGTAGGGCGCGCTCGCGGCCGACTGCGGGGCGAGCTGCGCGGCGGCCGGCGCCCAGGTGCCCTGGCCCAGCGCGTCATCCACCGGCGGGACCGGCCCGGTGGCCGCCGCCCGCAGCCAGTCGTCAATCAGCACGGAAGGGCCGCTGACCGCGCCAAACGGGTGCCAGTAGTCACGGGCCGGGTTCCAGCCGCTGAACCGGATGCCGGTCTTGAAAGTGGCATCGCACGCGGCCAGGAATTCCGCTTCGGCTATCCCCGCGTATCGTAGAAGCGTGCGGATGCCTGGCAGCGTTGCCTCTCCCACGCCCACCGTGGGAATGTCGGCCGATTCGACTAAGGTGATGTCCACCGAGGCGGGGCAGCAGTTGCGCAGGAGGACAGCGGTGATCCAGCCCGCGGTCCCTCCCCCGACGATGAGAACGCGGCGCGGATGGTGCACTTCCCTGACGGTCACGCCGCTCGCGGAGACCGGCCCGCCTGCTGAGTCCATGAGCACACTCTTGATGCCGGCCAGGGGTATAGCAATCGAGTATTTTCCGGCCGTCCGGTGACCGCCACCGCGCCCGCCAGCTACCGGACCGTCTTGTCCGATCCGGTTGGCGGGCGGCTGTGGGTCGCGGCGACCATCTCCTATGCCGGTGACTTCGTCGGGCTCGGCGCGCTGATCCTGGCCGCCTACCAGCGGTCGGGCGGGCACCCGCTGGGCTCGGCGGCGGTGTTCGGCGCGCAGGCGGTGCCGGCGTTCGCGGTCTCCATCGGGATCGGCCCGTGGCTGGACAAGATCCCGCGCCGGGCCGGGCTGATCTGGCTCTGCCTGATCGGCGCGGCCGCGGTGTCGCTGCCGGCGGCCGTGGCCGGGCTCTGGCCGGTGGTGGTGGCCGCCGCCGCGCTCGGCGGCATCAGGACCGCCGTCAACTCGCTGCGCACCGGCGCCATCGCGGACGGCGTGCCGCGCGAGGTCCGGGGCCGCCTGGTCGCCCTGGCCACGGTCTCCAACCAGGTGTCGGAGGTGCTCGGCTACCTGGTCGGCTCGGCCGTCGTCATCGCCATCGGCGCCAGCCCGGCGCTGATCGCGGACGCCGCCACCTTCGTGGTCGCGGCCGGGCTGCTGACCGGGCTGCGGCTGCCGGCGCCCGCCAGGCCGCGGGACCGGGGGTCGATGACGACCGGCATCAGAACCATCCTGGCCGACCCGACCCTGTCGGTGCTGGTGCCGGTGGCCTGGATCGGGCTCACCCTCGGCGCGGTCCCGCAGACGCTGGCCGCCGCCGCGCTCAGCGGCGGGCACCGGGGCTGGGTGCCCGCCGCGCTGGCCTCGATGGCGGCCGGCTCGGCGGTCGCGGCCACCGTCGTCGGGCGGACCGGCCTCAGCGAGCGGGTGGCAGGACAGTTCCGCTACATCGCCGTCTGCGGCGCCGCGTTCGTGATCGGGGCCGGCGCGCTGCGCCTGGACCCGGTGCTGCTGGTGGCCGGCAACTTCATCATCGGGCTCGGCTTCGGCTGGCCGGTCGCGGCGCAGACCACCTTCATCCACGTCATCCCGCCGGCCCGGATGGCGCACGTGACCAGCACCATGATCGGCAGCCTGATCGTGCTGGAGGGCGCGGGCGCGCTGGCGTACGCGGCGGTGGCGGGCGCGTTCGGCGTGCCGGCCGCCTACCTGCTGGCGGGGGTGATCCTGCTGGCGTCGGCGCTGGCTGGGCTTGGCTACGGCCGGCTGCACCCGCAGGCACTGAGCCTGGTCAGGCCGGGATCAGCTGATCGAGCACGGGCCGGGGGGTGAGCAGCTCGTCGGCGACCAGGGTCGCGGCGCCCTTGATGGCCGCGTCGGTGCCGACGCAGGCCTGGCTGATCTGCAGGTGGCCGGCGGCCAGCGGCAGTGCCCGGCCGTAGACCTCCTCGCGGATGCCGGTCAGGAAGTCCTGCACCAGCGCGAGCTCACCGCCGATGACGACCACGCCGGGGTCGAGCAGGTTGACCGCGCCGGCCAGCACCCGGCCGAGCGCCCGGCCGCCGGTGCGCAGCATCGCGGTGGCGTCCTGGTGGCCCTGCTGGGCCAGCGCGACCACGTCGGCGGCGCTGGCGGTGCCGGGCAGGGCCAGCCGCGCGGCGATGGCGTGCCCGCTGGCGATGGCCGCCACGCAGCCGGTGTTGCCGCAGGTGCACACCTGCGTGCAGCCGTCCACGGCGGTGTGCCCGAGGGCGCCAGCCGCGCCGGCCGCGCCCCGGTAGAGCTGGCCGTTGACGACCAGTCCCGCGCCGATGCCGTCGGAGGCCCGGACATACAGCATGTTGCCGGCCTCGTGCTCCAGGGCGCGGTACTCGGCCAGGGCCATCACGTTGGCGTCGTTGTCCACGTAGACCGGCAGTGCCAGCCCCTCGCCGAGCTTCTCCCTGATCGGGCAGTCGTGCCAGCCCGGCATGATGGTCGGCTCGATGGGGCGGCCGGTCAGGTGCTCGACCGGCGCGGGGACGGCGACCCCGATGCCGCTGATCTGCGCCGGGGTGAGCTGCCCGGCCGCCATCAGCGCCCGGAACTCGGCCTGCACCTGGGGCAGCACGACCGCGGGCCCGTCGGCCACCCGCAGCTCGCTGGCCCGCCGGTCCAGCACGGTGCCGGCGAAGTTGACCAGGCCGGCGACGAGCTGGGAGCGGTCGATGGCGGCGGCGAGCACCAGCTTGCGGGTGCCGTCGAACTCCAGCATCGCGGGCGGGCGGCCGCCTGAGGACGCGCCGGTGCCGCCCTCGCGCACGTAGCCGGACTCGATGAGCTGGTCGACTCGCTGCGCCACGGTGGAGCGGGACAGGCCGGTGACCCTGGCCAGCTCGCCGCGCGAGGTGGCCGCGCCGGTGCGGATCAGGCTGAGCAGGTGCTCGGGACCGATCGCGCCGGCCGCCTCACCCCTTTTCCGCGCCAACGACCAGACCTCCTCGCAGGAATCTTTCCACCGCAAAGAACAGCAGCACAATGGGCAGGGTCAGGATGACCGAGCCGGCCATCAGCACCGGCGGGGAGACGGTGATGTCGCTGGACAGCTCCGCGAGCCCGAGGGAGACCGTCCAGTGGCCGGGTTTGGCCACCAGGAACAGTAGCGCGAAAAGGTACTCGTTCCAAGCGATCATGAATACGTAAACGCCGGTCGAGACCAGCGCCGGAATGGACAGCGGAAGGGTGACCCGGCGGATCACCCGCCACCGCGAGCAGCCGTCCACCCTGGCCGCTTCCTCCACGCTGACCGGCACGGTGTCGAAATACTCGCGCAGCATGTAGGCGGCGACGGGAAGCGTCTGCGCGACATAGACGATGGCCACCGGGGGCAGCGCCCCGAGCAGGTGCGCGCGGGTGAAGAAGACGAACAGCGGGATCGCCAGCAGGATGCTCGGGAACAGGTACACGACCAGGAACGCGCCGGTGATCAGCCGCCGTCCGGGGAAGGCGTACCTGGCCAGCGCGTAGGAGCCGGGCACCGCGACCGCCAGCGTCCCGGCGACGGTGAGCAGGGCCAGCAGCAGGCTGTTCCCGATGAACGGCACGAATCCCTGGCCGCCTGCCCCGGCGGACTCCAGCACGGTGCGGAACGGCGCCACCGACAGCCGGCCGACGGGCAGCAGGATGCCGAGCGGGTGCAGCACCACGTCGGTGTTGTCGTGGATCGCCAGCATCACCATGTCGTAGAAAGGCAGCAGGCAGAATGCGCTGGCCACGAGCAGGAACACCCGCCCGGCCCAGCGGAAGAAAGGCTCCTGGAAAGCGTCGGAACCCAGCCTGCTCATGATGACCTCCCCGACCGCCGCTGGAGCAGCGCGAATGCCACCGCGCAGGCGCCGAGCAGCGCCGCGAGCAGCAGCGCCTGCGCGCTCGCCGCGCCGACGTTGGTGTAGGCGGTGAGGAACTGGTAAACGCGGATGCTCACCACCTGGGTGCCGCCGCTCCCGCCGGTCAGCAGGTAGACATCGTCGAACTTGTTAAAGGTCCAGATAAAGCGGAGCAGCACCAGCAGCAGGGTCACGTTGCGGAGCTGCGGGTAGGTGATGTGCCGGAACCGCCGCAGCACGGAAGCGCCGTCCACCTTCGCGGCCTCTTCCAGCTCGGGCGGCAGCGCCTGGATGCGCGCGCTGAAGAACAGGAAGGCGAACGGGAAATACCGCCAGGTGTCGAAGAGGATGACCATGATCAGCGCGGTTGGCACGGACAGCCCGGCCAGGTGCCCGGTCTGCTCGCTGAGGAACGGGATCGGGTGCTGCCAGCCGAGCCACCTGGTGCCGATCTGGTTGACCAGGCCGGTCGCCGGGCTCAGCATGACCTGCCACACGTAGGCCGCCGCCACGACCGGCGCCACGTACGGCAGCAGCATGATCCCGCGGACCAGGAACCTGCCGCGGAACTGGCGGCGCAGCGCCAGTGCCGCGGCGAGGCCAGTCAGGATCGACCCCGCGGTGCCGAAGACGCTGTAGGCCAGCGTCACGATGATGCTGCTGGTGAATCCGGGCTGGCTGATGACCTGGTGCAGGTTGGCCAGCGTGTACGGGCCTGCCGCGCCGGCCGAGCGGATGTTCAGCAGCGTGACCCGCTGGAAGGCGAGCAGCACCGTCCAGGCGGCGGGGATGACCACGATGAGCAGCAGGACCGCCGCGGCGGGGGCCGACATGGCCAGCCCCCACCGCGCGTCCGAGCCGCGCCGGCTCAGCTGGGTCACATGTTGGCCTGGATGTTCTTGACCTGGCTGACCGCCTGCGCCACCGCCCCGTCAGGCGTCACCGAGCCGCCGATCATGGAGCTGATCGCGTTCGGCACCGGCTCGGCGGCCAGGGTCGCGCCGAGCAGCGCGCCCTGCCCGTACGGCAGGCCCCACTCGGTGATGTCGCCGGGACCCGCCAGCAGGCTGGCGATGGTCGAGGCTGAGTAGTAAGCCGAGGTCGGCTTGGCCGCGCCCAGGGCGATGGGCAGCGCGGACCACTGCGCGGTGATCGGCCCGGCGCTGGTCGAGGTGCGCACCGGCAGCTTGCCCGGCGGGTCCATCGACAGCCACTGGCTGTAGCCCTTGTCCATCATGAACTCGACGAACTTCTCCGCGCCGGGGATGTTGGCCGAGTTCTTGCTGATCACCCAGGCCGAAAGCTGGCCGTAGTCGGTGGCCGGGTGGCCAGCGCCGCCGCTGATCGAGGTGACGATGCCGCTGTTCTGCGCGAGGTAGGCGGGGTTGGAGCGGCACTGCGGGCAGCTCGCCACCGTGCCCTGCTCCTGCCCGGCCAGCATCGGCAGGATGTAGGACGACCAGACGATCATGCCGGCCTTGCCCGCCATGTACTCCTGCGCGGTGGTGTCCACGGTCTGCGCGCCGGGCACCGAGCCCTTCTTGATCAGGTTGTCGTAGAAGCTGAACGCCTGCTGGCACTGCGGGGAGCCGAGGGTGACGTTCCCCTTGGCCGCCACGAGCTGGCAGCCGTTGGCCATCCCGACGTACTCGAAGGTCTGCTCGGTGAACGCGTCGTTGGCGTCGGTCGCCGCGACGATGCCGGCGTAGCCGTGCGACTTGAGCACGGTGGCGTCGTGCTGGATCGCCGCGTAGGTATTCGGCGCCGGCAGGTGGTACTTGGCGAACAGGTCCCGGCGGTAGACCAGGAGCTGCACCCAGCTGTCGCTGGGCACGCCGACGAGCTTGCCGTCCTGGGTGGCGAGCTGGAGCACCTTGGACTGGAAGGTGGACCGGCCGAGCCTGGCGATGACCGCGTTCGCGGCGGCCGAGTCGGCGATGTGCTCCTGGGCGAGCGTGTCGGCGTCGGACACCGGCAGCGCGCCGATGACGTCGGGCAGGCTGCCCGCCGCGGCGGCGCTGGTGACCAGGGTGGAGAACTGGTTCTCCGCGATCCCGACGAGGTTCACGTGGATGCCGGTGGCCTTGGTGAACTGCGCGAAGATCTTGCGCTGCTCGGTCATCCGCTGCGGGTCGTTCTCCTCGCTCCAGACCGTCAGGGACTTGGCCGAGGACGCATGGCCGCCGCCTGAGGACGAGCATCCCGCGAGGGCGACGGCGCCGCTCAGCGAGACCACCGCCAGCAGTGTCGCCACTGCCCGTCGTTGTCTGAGCATTTCCTTCTCCTTTGGTCAGGCTTGCGCAGACCATAGCGGTACTTATGTGTGTTGACAAGACATAAGTTGCCTATCTACAGTTCGAAGACGCTTAGGACAGGGAGGAACAGGTCGTGCAGGCAGAGGTCGAGTTCACCGAGCCCGGGGTCGTCCGGCTGGTGCCGGCGCAGGTCCCGGAGCCGGGCCAGGGCGAGGTGCTGGTCAGCACGCTGTGCTCGGGCATCTCGGCCGGGACGGAGCTGACCGCCTTCACCGGCAGCAACCCGTACCTGCACCGGCAGTGGGACGAGCGGCGCCGGCTGTTCACCGGCGGCCAGCCGACCTTCCCCTATCCGCTGCGCGGCTGGGGCTATGAGGAGGCCGGCCGGGTCACCGCGCTCGGCCCCGGCGCGGACCCGGCGCTGCTCGGCCGGGTCACCTGGGGCATCTGGGGGCACCGCTCGGCCGCCGTGCTGCCGGCCGCCACGGTCGCGGGGCAGCTGCTGCCCGATGGCGTGCCGTCTGTCTGCGGGGTGTTCGCCCGGCCGGGCGCGGTCGCGCTGAACGCGCTGCTCGACGCCAACCCCCGGCTCGGCGAGATCCTGGTCGTCTTCGGCCAGGGCGTGATCGGGCTGCTGCTCACCGCGCTGGCCAGCGCCGCCGGGGCCCGGGTGGTGGCCGTCGACCCGGTGGCGGGACGGCTCGCGCTCGCCAGAAAGTTCGGCGCGATAGAAACCATCGCCGATCCGGCGGCCGCTGCCGAGCGGGTCAGGGACCTGACGGGTTCCGGCGCGGCGGCGGCCGTGGACGTCAGCGGCAGCGCGGCGGCGCTGCACGAGGCGATCCGCACCGTCGGGGTGAACGGGCTTGTCGTGGCGTCGGGCTTCTACCAGGGTGGCCTCGGCGCGGTCCGGCTCGGCGAGGAGTTCCACCACAACCGGGTCCGGCTGGTCAGCTCGCAGATCGGCGCGGTCAGCCCGGCGCTTTCTGGCTACTGGGACAAGCCCCGGCTCCATCGCGAGGTGATGGAGCGGATCGGCGGCGGCCGCCTCGACCCGCTGCCGCTGGTAACGCACCGGATTCCGGCCGCGCGCTGCCAGGACGCCTTCGACCTACTCACCTCTGGAGACCCGCGTGTCCTACAGGTTGTCCTCGAATTCGGCGACTGAGAGCCTCCGGCTTTCCGTCCAGGAGCAGCTCGTCCCCGGCGACACCTTGCAGGAGAAGTTCGAGGCGGCCACGGCGCTTGGCTACCAGGGCATCGAGGTCCGGTCGCGCGGCGAGTTCCAGTTCCGCGAGCGGGAGGCCGAGTTGCTCGCCGCCGCCGGCGACGGCGTCGTCATCTCCTCGGCGTGCGTGGACATGCAGGTGTTCATCGGGGACCTGACGCCGGGACGGCGGGCGCACGCGCGGGAGAACCTGAAAAGCCAGCTCGGCGTGATCGCCCGGTGCGGCGGCGCGGGCGTGGTCGCCCCGGCCAGCTACGGCCTGATGTCCCGGCGGCTGCCGCCGTACGTCACGCCGCGCTCGCGGGCCGAGGACCTGGAGATCGTGGTGGACGCGCTCGCCGAGCTTGGCCAGGTCGCCGAGCGCGAGGGCGCGGTGCTGTTCCTTGAGCCGCTGAACCGGTACGAGGACTTCATCCTGAACACGCTGGCCCAGGGCATCGGGGTCATCCAGCGATCCGGGGCGGGCGGAATCCGGCTCTGCGCCGACTTCTACCACATGAACATCGAGGAAGCCGATGTCGCCCAGGCCCTCGTTCAGGCCGATGAGCACGTCGGGCACGTGCACGTCAGCGACTCCAACCGGCACGAGCCGGGAGCCGGGCATGCCGACTGGCTGAGCGGCATGGGCGCGCTGCTGGCCATCGGCTACGCCGGCTGGCTCGCCCTGGAGTGCCGGCCGAGCGCCGGCCTGCCGGCCGCCCTGGCCAAGTGCCACGAGACGATCGTCCGCGCGCACAGCGCCGTCGCCGCGCCCGGCCACGCCCGGTGAGCGCCGCCCTTTCCGCCCCGGCCACCGCCGCCGGGGAGCATGACGCTGTCGCCGCGGCCTGGCGCGCCGCGCTGCGCACGCTGCTGATGAACTGGCGCGGCATGGCCACCGTCCCGTCCCGGCACCTGTACCCGCATCAGTGGAGCTGGGATTCGGCGTTCATCAGCATCGGGCTGGCGCGCTGGCATCAGGCTCGCGCCCAGTCCGAGCTGGCCACCGTGTTCGCCGGACAGTGGGCGAGCGGGATGCTGCCGCACATCGTGTTCAACAGGAGCATCCCCGACGAGGCTTACTTCCCCGGCCCCTCGTTCTGGCGCGCGCCTGGCCCGCCGCACGGGCCGGCCGTGGCCACCTCGGGGATCACCCAGCCGCCCGTGCACGCCGGCGCCGCGCTTGAGGTGTACCGGCGGGCTCCCGACGCGGGGCAGGCGGCCGGGTTCCTGGCCCGGCTCTACCCCAGGCTCGCCCGGCAGCTCGGGTACCTCAAGGCCGCGCGGGACATCGGCGGCGCGGGGCTGCTTTCGGTCATCCACCCATGGGAGAGCGGCCTTGACAACAGCCCGTTCTGGGACGAGCCGCTGGCCGGGCTGCCCGCCGACGACACCTACCCGGTCCCCGAGCGGCCCGACATCGCCGTGGTGGACCACCGCGAGCGGCCCGGCGGCCGGGAGTACTCGCTGTACGTGCTGCTCGCCGAGGGGTACCGGGACTCCGGCTACCGCGATGGCTACCTGCGCGACGAGCACCCGTTCGTCGTCGAGGATCCGCTGTTCAACGCCTGCTACCTGTGGTCGCTGGAGGCGATGGCGCAGATCAGCGAGCTGCTCGGCCACGACGGCGGCGAGTACCGCGACGACGCGCGGGCCGCGCGGGAGGCCCTGGTCGCCCGGCTGTGGAACCCGGCCGCCGGGCTGTTCTCCGCCCGCGACGTGCGGCGGGACGAGCTGTCCGGCGCGGTCACCGTCGGCGGGCTCGTCCCCGTGCTGGTTCCCGGCCTGCCCCGCGCCCAGCTCGACGGGATCGCCGCGACCCTGGACTCCGAGCACTTCCGGCTCGGACGCCTGCGGTTCGGCGTGCCGAGCAACGCCCTGGACGCGCCGACGTTCGACGCGCGGCTGTACTGGCGCGGGCCGAGCTGGGTGAACACCAACTGGATGCTCTGGAAGGGGCTGCGCGAGCAGGGCTACGGCGAGCAGGCCGAGCTGGTCAGGGCCGGGGTGCTGGAGGCAGTCGGCACCTCGGGGCCTTACGAGTACTTCGACCCGTTCAACGGCACCGGGCGCGGCAGCGCGGCGTTCGGCTGGACGGCGGCGCTGGTGATGGACATGATGGCGGACTGTCCGGAAGCGGCCGTATAGCCGGTGCCGGGGAAGCGGAGCGGCGAGGTGCGGTGGGCCATCGCGGAGGAGACTTCGGGGGTGCCACGATTCGGGGATGGCGATCCTTTTCGAGCTGGTCGTGAACTTCGGCATCGACGAACAGGCGGCCGGGACGGCAACTGAGGCCGTCCGGCTGGCCGGCCACGTCGATGTGCGCGGGGTGCCGGTCGCGTTTGGCGGCCCTTTCGCCGCCCGGCTTGGGTCGCCGGACAACTACATCGAGTTCAGGGTGGTTGCCTGCGGTCTCGGGTACGGCGATCCGGATCCGAAGCCGGACCTCAATCCGCGGTCGCTGACCGGCGAGGAGCTTCTCCATGTTGGCCACGCCCTTTACGAACTGCTGAAAGGCTTCAGCGGCTACCGGGCCGCGATCGTCGGCTGGGACCCCGAGTCGCTAGTTGACCTGCAAGATCTGGAGACCGACTGGCAGCGCGGCGACCCGCCGGCGTGCAACGGTCTCGTGCTGGCGGACGACCTGTGCCAGCGGTGGCAGCTTGGCCCCGAATGGGTGGCCTTCGGCGACGGTTACCGGTGGCTGCCTTACCTGGGCTCGAAGAACTGGCGGTAACGCGAGCTATCCGCGGGCCAGGCAATTCGGAGTGTTCGGCCGCGGACCGGTTGACTGTATGCGGCCTCTTGCTGTTATCAGAGGCCGTCAAGCTTATGGTGCTTCTTGCTGTTATCAACGGCAGCCGGGCGGCATCTCGGCAAGGGCTGGGGCGGATGGCAGCTCCGGCTATTGGTTCAGCGCCATTCCTTAATGCTGGCGGAGCAGGGATTAATTTAGATGCACTCTGCTGTCGATCGGCATATACTAGAACTAGTGTTTGAGTGATTTGCTCCCCGGAGGGAGGCTGGCCATGGGCGCGACGGATAGCACCGGCCGGGCCGTCCTTCCTGATGAGGCGGGGTGGGTGCCGGGGAACGCGGGTGCTGCGCTGGCGGCGGTGCGGGCCGGGCTGCGGTGGCTGGCCCAGGCAGACGCCGCGTCGTTGCCCGGTGAGGTCCAGGCGGATTGCCTGCGGGGGCTGGAGCGGGCGGAGTCGGTTTTGACGGCGGCGCGGGCGCGGGTGCTGGCGGCGTTCAACGCCCAGGGCGTGTTCGAGCTGGACGGGCAGCAGGGCTGCCGGTCGTGGCTGGCCTGGCAGACGCGGGTCACTAACGGCGCGGCGCTGGGGGCGATGGGGTGGATGCGGCGCCTGGCCGTGCATCCGCTGGTGGCGGACGCGCTGGGCCGGGCCGAGATCTCCGAGTCCTGGGCCAGGCAGGTGTGTGCCTGGTCGGGCCGGCTCCAGCCGGAGCTGCGGGAGGACGCGGACCGGATCTTGCTGGGGGCGGCGGCCGGCGGCGCGGACCTGGCGGACTTGTCGGGGCTGGCCGAGGAAATGTACCGCCGGTCGGCCCGGCCGGATCCTGATGATCCTGATGACGGGTTCGGGGACCGGAATGTGTCGCTGGACTTGCATTACCGGGGTGCGGGGAAGCTGGACGGTGACCTGACGCCGGAGTGCGCGGCGGCGGTGACCGCGGTGCTGGAGTCGCTGGGGAAGAAAGCCGGGCCGGAGGATGACCGGACCGCGGCGCAGCGCCGGCATGACGCGCTGGAGGAGGCGTGCCGGCGGCTGGTCGCGAGCGGGATGCTGCCGGACGTGGCGGGGCAGCCCACGCTGGTACAGCTGCATATCCCCTTTGACCAGCTCCGGGACCTGCCCGGCGCGGCGGAGGCGGAGCGGAACTGGCTGGCCGAGCGGCTGCGCGGCGATGACACCGCGACACCCTGGTCGGCGGATGGCGGCGCGTCGGGCTCAGGACATGGCGCGGGCTGCGGGGACTGGCTGGCAGGGCAGGCGGCCGGGGACGGGACACCGGGCTGGGTCCGCGGCCGGGCCGCCGCCGAGGCCTACGCCTGTGACGCGGTGATCGCGCCGGTGGTGACCGGGCACCTGGACCCCGCCGTGCTCGCGGCGATGACTCGCGACTATCTCGACCCTGGGCACTACGAGGCGGTGACCGCTGGTGCCCGCCGGGACAAGAACGGGTGGCGGCGCGACACGCCGCCCAATCCGCGGAGCGTCCGGCGGGTGCAGGACACGCTGCTGCGGTACGCCGCCGACGTGCTCTCCGGCCCCGCCGGGCTCGCCGCGTTCCTGCGCACCGGGATCCTCACCGCCGACCTGCCCGCTCCCCGCTGGCCCGGCGACCAGGACACCGGCACCAGCGCCCGCACCGACACAGGGACCGGGCACCGCGCAGGGACAGGGGCCGATGGCGGGACCGGGGCCAGCACCGGCGGCGGTACCCGAGACGGCAGCACGGCCGGGTTCCCGGCCTCAGCCAGCCTGCCCCTGGACACCGGCACCCCCACCCCCACCGTCCCGCCGCACCTGCGACGCGCCGTGGCCCGCCGGGACCGGCGGTGCGCGTTCCCCGGCTGCCGGCAACGACCCGCCGCCTGCCAGACACACCACGTCATACCAAGATCACGCGGCGGGCCCACCGCCTTGTGGAACCTGGTCTTGCTCTGCAGCTTCCACCACCTCGTGGTCATCCACCGCTGGGACTGGACACTGACCCTCAACGCCGACGGCACCACCACCGCCACCAGCCCCAACGGGATGCGGACACTGCACAGTCATGGCCCCCCGGCGGTTGCCGCGTAGGCGGCGCGGGGCGCGGGGCGCGGGTCACAATGAAGCCATGACTCCCCTGGGAGCATGGCTGACGATCACGATTGTCGTCACGGTCGGGCTTCTCCTTGGCGTGGTGCTGAGCTGGATCGACCCGCCGGGCTGGGCGTCTCCGCGGCGGCTTGCGGTCATCTTGTTCTTCGTGGTCGCCGCCGACATCGCGCTGACCTACGAGCAGCAAGAAGCGCCGGTGGTCGCCTCCAGTACTGCCACCGCCGCTTCCGCCGTTGGCCTGGTGCCGACCGGGAAACTGGACGGCGCGCAGGCGGGGCGGACGATTCTGGCGGCGGGGAACGAGGATTCGGGGAGCTCGCACCTCCAGGAAGCAACCCTGGACGGGAGAGCACACGCGACGCTGGGGCCGGGGCCGTTCGACGGGCCGTTCGCGGTGGCGGGCCGCAGCGAACTGGTGGTCGCCGGGATAGCGGACGGCAAGGCGCATGCGTCCGGGCTGGCGGTTGCCGGGTTCTCGGGGAAGACGCTGCGGGTGCTCACCGCTCCCCCGGCGGATGTCACGGACGACGATCCGGCGGTGACGGCGCACGGCGAGGTCTACTTCCTGCGTACCAGGACGGTCTGGACGGGGCGGAACGGAACCGCGGCGGGGACTGAGCTGATGAAGGTCCCGCTCTCGGGACGGCGGCGGCCGGTCCGGGTGCACACGAGCATCCCGGTGACGCTCGACTCGCTATCGGTCAACGCGGCGGGCACGGCCCTGGCGGACGAGTGCCAGCCGGGTGATGGCACGACGCAGGCCTGTGTCTTCGACCTGCCGAGCGGCCGACTCCGCGCCGGCACGCACCTGGCGGCCAGCGCCACCAGCGCGGCGATCTCGCGGGACGGCAGGTACCTGGCCTACGGGGACACGGCGATCAACCCCTACGGCGGCATTCAGCTCTATGTCAGGAACCTGGTTACCGGGACAACGGTCATGGCGTCCCGGCTGCCGGGGAACAGCCAGGAGCCGAGCTGGATCCCGGGCCCGTGCCTGCTGTTCAGCAACTCGCAGACCTCGGGCGACGTGGTCTACCTGTCCTGCGTGAGCGGCCACCGGGGCACGGCGCGGGTGGGCACCGGGGACTACCCGGTGTGGCTGGGCACGACGCTGCCGGCCAGCCATGTCGCGGCGCTGCACCTGCACGCGCTGTGGGACAGGGCGCGGCGGCCACTGCTGCTGGCGGGGGTGTTCGTGCTGGGGCTGCTGATCGGGCTGCTGGCGGGCTGGTTCCCCCGGCCGGCCTGGGCGAGCCGGCCTCGGGTGGTCGCGGTGGCCATAGTCCTGGTGGCGGTGCAGGGCGCGGCGGCGCTGCTGGTGCCGAGCCTGCTCACTCAGGCACCGGGTGCCAGCACGGTGGCGCAGCTCGACCCGGGGCAGGCGGGCGGGCTGCTGATCGCGGAGAACAGCTCGACCAACACCGGCCAGCTTTTCGGGGTGCGGCTCAGCGGCACGAACCTGGAGGCGTTGCAGTTCTATCCGGGCGCGGCGCCGTTCATCCCGGTCGGCGCGAGCCGGTTCGTCTACGACTACGCGGACACCGACATCAGGCTGGTGGACGCGGACGGGAACGAGCTCAGGGACCTGTCGAGCCCGCCGCCGGGGATGACCGACTCGTCGCCCGCGCTCGCGGCCCGCACCGGGCAGGTGTACTTCATGCGGAGCAAGGTCGTGCCGGACGGACCATCCGCCACGACCACGGCCGATTCCGTCGTCATGCGGGTCCCGCTGGCGGGCGGTCCGGCCCGGCGGGTCCGGCTGCGGCCCGCGCCGTTCGACGGCCCGGTCTCGGTCAACGCCGCGGGGACGATGCTCGCGGCGACGTGCGCGCGCGGCCAGCGGGTCGGGGCCTGCGTCTACAGCCTGGCCGCGGGCGAGGGCCGTTACCTGCCGCCGGTCTCGATGAACGTCGAGGAACTGGCCCTGTCGCCGGACGGCAGGTACCTGGCCCTGAGCACGGACACGACGCTGTACGCCGTCAGCCTCGCGACCGGCAGGACGGTGACGGTCAGCACCCTGCCGGGGTGGAACGAGCAGCCGAGCTGGATTCCGGGCGGCGCGCATCCGTGCCTGCTGTTCACGAACGAGCAGACGGCCGCGGACACGATCTACCTCGCCTGCCTGCTGCCGCGGCTGTCCTGGGCGGCGGTCACGCAGGGCATGTACCCGGTGTGGCTGGGCGGGTAGGGGATTCGTATTGACACGCATGCGCCGATGTCGGACGCTGGGCCACACACACTGGGTTAACGGAGGGCCGCGCATGTCCGGTGCCGAGTTAGGGCGCGAAGCCAGGACGGTCAGCCCTGGCTGGGTGATGACGGTGTGCGCGGGCTCCACGTTCATCGCGTTCCTCGACTTCTCGGTCGTCAACATCGCCTTCCCGGAGATCTCGCATTCCTTCGCGCGTATCTCGATCAACTCGCTGACCTGGATCGTCAGCGGGTACGCGGTCGCGTTCGCGGCGCTGCTGGCGCCGGGCGGCCGGATCGCGGACGCCATCGGCAGGAAGGGCGTCTTCCTCTGGTCGCTGGTCGTCTTCACGCTCGCGTCGCTGGTCTGCGGGCTGGCGCCGTCGGTCGGATGGCTGATCGCGGCGCGGTTCGTGCAGGGCGCGGCATCTGGCGGAATGGTGCCGTCCGCGCTGGGCCTGATCCTGGCGACAACGCCTCGGGAGCGGATCGGGCACGCGGTGTCGATCTGGACGACGGCGGCGGGCTTCTCGGCGGTGATCGGCCCGGCGGTCGGCGGCGTGCTGCTGCACATCTTCTCCTGGCGGGCGGTGTTCCTGATCAACCTGCCGTTCGGGGCGGCCATGCTGGCGGGTGGCCTGGTGGTGCTGCCCGCACATGTGAAGGGCGCGGCCGACCGGCTGCCGGACTTCACCGGCAGCCTCGCGCTGGGGCTGGGCGTGGCCGGGGTGGTGTCCGCCCTGACCGAAGGGGACAGCTGGGGCTGGCTGGACGCCCGCACGATCGGGCTGGCCGTGGCCGGCCTGGTGCTAGTAGCGGTCAGCGTGCTGCGCTCGCGGACGCACCAGGCGCCGGCCATCGACCTGGCGGTCTGGCGCAGCCGCGCCTTCCAGATCGCCAACCTCGGGCTCTCGATGCTCAGCGCGGTGATGTTCGCGTGGATGCTGGGCGCGCCGCTGTTCGCGGCGGCGGTCTGGCACTGGCCGGTGCTGGACACGGCCGCCGCGCTCTGCGTCGGCGGCGCGGCCTCGATGGCCGGCGCGCTGGCGGCCGGGCGGTTCAAGACCGCGACGGTCCGGGTGCGGGCCGGCGTCGCGGGCAGCCTGATGTTCGCGGGCAGCAACGCGATCTGGGCCTCCAGCCTGTTCGGCCCGCGGCCGGATTTCCTGGCCGCCTGGCTGCCGGCCGCGATTCTCGGCGGCGGCGGTCTTGGCCTGGCCCTGACCAGTCTGTCCACGATCGCGGCGGGCACGATCACGCCGCTGAAGTTCGCCGGCGGCCTGGGCATGATCACCTCGGTCCGTCAGGTCGGCGGTGCCATCGGGGTGGCCGGCGTCGCGACCATCCTGGCATCCAACGCGGTGCCGGAAAGCATTTCCTCTTTCCATGAGGTATTCATCGCCGCCATGGCGGTGAACATTTGCTGCGCGGTCATTGTCAGTTCATTGATCGTTGTTCTGCGGCCGTCGCGGCAGCCGTCAGCCCAGGTCTACGCAGAGGGCTGACAACCGGGCATTCCGACTATTAATACCGGGACGATCGACAGGACATCGCGAAGACCATGAATGCTCTCAGCTGCGTTTTAGTCGGCAATGGCGGCGTACTGATTCGCTGTGGCGAAGTCCTTTTAGCAAAGGGAAACAGGATCCGGGCGGTCGTGACGGCCGACCCGGCGGCGGGTGCCTGGGCGGTCAAGTCGGGCATCCCCCGGCACGATCCTGGCGGTACCGGCCTGCCCCACGACATCCAGCACTGTGACGTCCTGCTCAGCATCGGCAATTACGCGATCATCCCGGCCGGGCTGCTGGCCAGCGCGACGCGGCTGAGCGCCAACTATCACTACGGCCCGCTGCCGGAGTTCTCCGGCCTGAACGCACCGTCCTGGGCGATCGCGGAGCGCGCTGCCGAGTACGCGGTGACCTGGCACCGGCTCACCGAGCTGGTGGACGGCGGCGACATCCTCAAGCGGGTCCCGGTGCCGCTCGACCCGGACGACACCGCCTTGTCGCTCGGCTTGAAGTGCGACGACGCGGCCGTGGCCAGCATCGGCGAGCTGATCGACGAGATCGCCGAGGGCCGCGAGAGCGCTGAGCCGCAGGACCTGGCCGCGCGCCGGTACCACTCCCGGCACGCGCAGTTCGCCGCGGAGGGCCTGATCGACTGGGCGAGCGACGCGGAGCAGATCGCCGCGATGGCCCGCGCGACGGACTTCGGCCCGTTCGCCAGTCCCCTGGTGTGGCCCAAGATCAGCGCCGGCGGCCAGCTGATCGCCGTGCGGGAGGCCCGCCCCGGCGGGCCGGCCGGGGACGCGGTGCCGGGTCAGGTGCTCGGCTGCGCCGATGACCTGCACGTCGCCACGGCCGGGGGCAGTGTGCGCCTGACGCGGCTCTGTACGCTGGAGGGCGAGCCGGTGACCGGGCTGGCGGTCCGGCCAGGCTCGATCCTGACCGGACCGGAGGACCGGGCCGCGATCACCGAGGCCGGTGCCGCCGCGTCCCGCGCGGCGAGCTACTGGCACACGCGCCTGGCCGGTGACCCGTACCGCCTTCCGTACGGCCAGCCGCGGAACGGCACGGAACTGGCTGGCTCGCCCGTCATCGGGCGCTGCCATCCGGCGGCCGGCGACGCGGGACCCGCCCACCTGGCCGCCGCCTGCTGCACGTTCCTGAGCCGCGCGTCGGCCAGGCCCGACATCCTGATCGGGGTCGGCGCGCCTCGCGACGGGATCGAGGCCGGGTACCGCGGCCTGTTCGCGGCCTGGCTGCCGCTGCGGGCCCGTACCGACCCGGCCGCGACCGTGGCGGGCAACCTGGCGGCGATCCGCGAGGAGTTCGCGGCCGGCCAGCGCAAGGGGCTGCTGCGCCGCGACGCGACCGGCCGGGACGGGACCCTGCCCGCCATCCCGGACGTGCTGATCACCTGGCCGGGCGCGGCCGGTCCCGCTGGCGCCGCCGCGCTGGAGCTGGCGCTCGGCGCCGATAACGAGACGGTGGAGTTCCGTTTTGACCCCGCGCGGCTGGCCCGGCCGGACGTCGAGCGGCTCGCGGCGCAGTTCAGCGACTGGTGCGAGCGGCTGCCGGCCATCGCGGACCAGCCGCTGGGGGCCGCGGACGTCATCTCCGCGGCCGAGCACCGGGAGCTGATCGAGGACTTCAACGCCACCGCCGACGAGGACCTCCTCGGCCACTGCCCGCACCGGCTGTTCGAGGCGAGCGCCGCGGCACACGCCGGCAGCGCGGCGCTGGTCTGCGGCGACGACACGCTGAGCTACGGCGAGCTGAACGAGCGGGCCAACCGGCTGGCCCGGCTGCTGGCGAGCCGGGGCGTCGGGCGCGGTGACCTGGTCGGGGTGGCCCTGGACCGGTCCATCGACCTGGTCGTGGCGCTGCTGGCGGTGCTGAAGGCCGGCGCGGCCTACGTGCCGGTGGACCCCGGCTTCCCCGCCGAGCGGATCCGGCTGATCATCGGGAGCGCGGCCCCGAAGCTGATCCTGACCCCGGCGCGGCCGCCCGCGAACCTGGCTGCCTGGGCGGAGCTGTGCCTGAGCGCGGCGGACACGGCCGGCGACGCCGCGGACCTCGGCCTGGCGGTGAGCCCGGACGACCTTGCCTATGTCATCTACACCTCTGGGTCGACCGGCACGCCCAAGGGCGTGGAGATCAGCCACGGCGCGCTGGGCAACTTCCTGGGCTCGATGCGGCGGCGTCCCGGCTGCGACGAGACCGACCGCCTGCTGGCGGTGACCACCATCTCGTTCGACATCGCGGTGCTTGAGCTGTTCCTGCCGCTGCTGTGCGGGGCGACGACGGTCATCGCCCAGGCGCACGAGGTGACCGATGTCGAGGCCATGCTCGGCCTGCTGCGCCGCCACGACATCACGATGATGCAGGGCACGCCATCCACCTGGCAGCTCCTGCTGGACTCGGGCTGGCACGGTGAGCCCCGGCTGGCGAAGATCCTCTGCGGCGGCGAGGCGCTGCCGCGCCAGCTCGCCACCCGGCTGCTGGCCTGCGGCGACGCGGTGTGGAACATGTACGGGCCGACCGAGACGACGGTCTGGTCGAGCGCCTGGCGGGTCACCGCCGAGGGCGAGGTGATCATCGGCGAGCCGATCGCCAACACCCAGCTCTACGTGCTGGACGAGAACCTGTCCCCGGTGCCGGCCGGGTTCCCCGGCGAGCTGTGCATCGGCGGCGCGGGCGTGGCGCGCCGCTACCACGACGACCCGGAGCAGACTCAGGCCAGGTTCACGGCTTCGGTGTTCCGCACCGGCGACCTGGCCAGGTTCAGCGAGCCGGGCAGGCTCGTCGTGCTCGGCCGCAACGACGGCCAGGTCAAGCTGCGCGGCTACCGGATCGAGCTGGGCGACATCGAGTCCGCGATCAACGCCCACGACGAGGTGTCCCGCGCCGTGGTGACCGGCAGGGACGGGCAGCTCGTCGCCTACTGCGTCAGGGCGCCGGCCGCCGCGACCCAGGACGACCAGGTCCGCGCCGCCGCGCTCGCGGAGTGGGCGGGCGCCTGGGACCAGGCCTACGAGGCCGCCGCGCCGGACGCCGCGTTCAACCTGGCGGGCTGGCGCAGCAGCTACGACGGCCTGCCGTTCTCCGGCGGCGAGATGCGCGACTGGCAGCTCAGCTCGGTGCGGCGCATCCTGTCCTTCGCACCGCGCAGCGTGTTCGAGATCGGCTCGGGCAGCGGCCTGATGCTTTATAGCGTCGCGCCGCACTGCGCCGGCTACCACGCGGTGGACGCCTCGCGGCGCGCCGTGGAGATCACCCGCGCGAACCTGGGCTCGCTGCCGCAGGTGACCTGCGAGCACCGCCAGGCCCACGAGCTGCCCGAGGTGGCGCCCGGCGCGTTCGACACCGTGATCATCAACTCGGTAGCCCAGTACTTCCCGAGCGCGGACTACCTGCTGTCGGTACTGGACTGGGCGGTCGGGGCGGCCGGCACCGGGCGGGTGTTCCTCGGCGACCTGCGCGACCTGTCGCTGCTGACCGTCTTCCACGCCGACGTGGCCCAGTTCCGCAACGGCCAGCTCGCCGGCGAGGAACTGGCCAGCCGGGCGGCGCACGCCGCGAGCCTGGACCGCGAGCTGGTGCTGGCACCGGAGTTCTTCGCGAACCTGCCGAGCCTGCTGCCGCGGGTCAGCCGCGTGGACATCACGCTGCGCGACGGTCACTACGTGAACGAGATGACCCGGTACCGGTACGACGTGACGCTGCATGTGGGGGACGACGGGACCGCGGGCAGCCCGGTGGCAGAGCTGGGGTGGGCAGACGACGGGCTTGATCTCGCCACGCTGGGCGAGAAGCTCGCGGAGGCCAGCGGGCCGGTGCGGCTGGCCGGTGTCCCGAACGGGCGGCTGGGCGAGGTGTACGGGCGGGTCGGGGCTGCGCTGGGTGACGCGGCGCCGGGCTCTCCCTGGGTGGACCCGGAGGATCTGCGGGCCGTCGCGGCCGCTTCCGGGCGGGAGCTGGCGCTGCTGCCCAGCCGGGCCGGTGATCGGTGGCGGTTCGACGCGGTGCTCTGGCGGCCCGGCGAGACCCCGGACCTCAGCCTGCGCCCGGCGCGGGCCGTAAGCCGCGAGGAGCTGGCCGGTTACGCGAACGTGCCGGCCGCCGGGCAGCCCGCCGGGGAACGGCTGGGCAAGGTGCTGCGGCCGTGGCTGGCCGGGCGGCTGCCGGCCTACATGGTGCCGGCGTTCTTCGTCGAGCTTGACGACTTCCCGCTGACCCCGAACGGCAAGATCGACACCAGGGCGCTGCCGGACCCGGTCGAGGGCATCGAGGCCACCGCCAGGCCCGCCAGCGAGCTGGAACGGGACATCCTCGCCGTCTGGGCGCAGGTGCTCGGCCACGACCGCATCGGCATCGGCGACAACTTCTTCGAGATCGGCGGCAACTCGCTGCGCGTGGTCCGGGTCCAGGCGGCGCTGGAGAAGCTGCTGGGCCGGCCGGTCTCCTCGGCCCGGCTGTTCGAGCACTTCACCATCAGGTCGCTGGCGGCGCACCTGGCCGGCGAGAAGAAGGCGGGCCAGCGGCTCGTCCCGGCGCGCCGCCGCGCGGAGCGGGACGAGGACATCGCCATCATCGCGATGTCGTGCCGGCTGCCCGGCGGCGTGCGGTCCCCCGAGGACTACTGGGAGCTGCTGGAGCGCGGCGTCGACGGCATCGTGAAGGTGCCGGAGGAGCGCTGGGACGCCGACGCGCTCTATGACCCGGAGCCGGAGGCGCGCGGCAAGTCGTACTGCAGCTATGGCGGCTTCGTCACCCCCATCGACCTGTTCGACGCGGCCTTCTTCGGCATCTCGCCGCGCGAGGCGCGGGCGCTCGACCCGATGCAGCGGATGGTGCTGGAGACCATCTGGGAGGCGTTCGAGCGGGCCGGCGCCACCATGGACGAGCTGCGTGGCAGCCAGACCGGCGCGTTCATCGGCGTCGGCAAGAGCTCGGCCTATCACGAGTACGGCCTGACCGCCGCCGGCGGCCTGGCCGACCTGGACGGGTACGTGGGGCCCGGCTCGGCCGGCGGCACCATGTCCGGCCGGGTGTCCTACGTTTTCGGCCTCGAAGGCCCGACCATGACGGTGGACACCGCGTGCTCCTCCTCGCTGGTGACCACCCACCTGGCCTGCAACGCGCTGCGGGCGGGCGAGTGCGACCTGGCGGTGTCGGCCGGGGTGAGCCTGATGCTCTCGCCCGAGCTGCACGTGGAGTTCAGCCGACTGCGCGGCATGTCGCCGGACGGCCGCTGCCGGTCCTTCTCCGCCGACACCGAGGGCACCGGCTGGAGCGAGGGCGCGGCGGCGGTGATCCTCAAGCGGCTGTCCGACGCGCAGCGCGACGGCGACCCGATCCTGGCCGTGGTGCGCGGCACCGCCGTCAACCACGACGGGCACGCCGCCAGCCTCACCACGCCAAGCGGCCCCGCCCAGGAGCGGGTCATCCGCGCGGCGCTGGCCGCGTCAGGACTGCAGCCCGGCGACATCGACTACCTGGAGGCGCACGGCACCGGCACCAGGCTCGGCGACCCCATCGAGGGCACCGCCCTGGCCGAGGTGTTCGGCGGCAGCCACTCAGCCGAGCGGCCGCTGTGGATGGGCTCGGCCAAGTCCAACCTGGGCCACACCCAGGCCGCCGCCGGGCTGGCCGGCGTGTTCAAGGTCGTGCTGGCCATGCGGCACAACCTGCTGCCGCGCACCCTGCACGTCACGCAGCCAAGCCCCGCCGTGGACTGGGACGCCGTGCCGATGGCGCTGGTCAGGGAGGAGCAGCCGTTCCCGCCGAAGGACCGGCCGCGCCGGGCGGGCGTCAGCTCGTTCGGCATCGGCGGCACCAACGCGCACGTGGTCATCGAGGAACCGCCGGCCCGCGCGGCGGCGCGGCAGGCCACCGTGCCGCTGCCGCCCGCCGTGCCGTTCCTGGTGTCCGGCTTCACCGACGCCGCGCTGCGCCAGCAGGCCGAGAGCCTGCACCGGCACCTGGGCATGAACATCGCCGACCGGCTCGGCGACGTCGCGTTCTCGCTGGCCGCCACCCGCAGCCAGTTCCGCAGGCGGCTGGTGCTGCTGGCCAAGGACAAGAGCGAGCTGCTGGACAAGCTCGGCTCGTTCGCCAGGACCGGGGAGACCCCGGCCGGCGCGGTGCGCACCGGGGAGCACGCGCAGGAGCCCAGGCTGGCGCTGCTGTTCACCGGCCAGGGCAGCCAGCTGCCCGGCATGGGCAAGGACGTGTACGAGGTGTACCCGGAGTTCCGCGCGGCGCTTGACGAGATCGCGGCGCAGTTCACCGGGCTGGACCGGCCGCTGCTACAGGTGATGTGGGCCGAGCCGGGCAGCGCGGACGCCGCGCTGCTGAACCGCACCGACTACACCCAGCCCGCCCTGTTCGCGCTGGAAGTGGCGCTGTGGCGGCTGTGGCAAAGCTGGGGCGTGCGGCCCGAGCTGCTGCTCGGGCACAGCATCGGCGAGATCGCCGCCGCGCACGTGGCCGGGATACTCGGCCTGCGCGACGCCTGCCGCCTGGTGGCGGCGCGCGGCGCGCTGATGCAGGCGCTGCCGCCCAGCCGGGGCGCCATGGCGTCGCTGGAGGCCAGCGGCGCGGAGGCGCAGGCGGCCATCGACGAGCTCGGCCTGGCCGGGAAGGGCCAGCGTGGCCGGCTACAACTCCCCCGCCCAGACCGTGGTGTCCGGAGACGCGGACGCCGTCGGGCTGCTGACGGCGCACTTCGCCGCGCGGGACCGCAAGGTCAAGGCGCTGACCGTGTCGCACGCCTTCCACTCGCACCACATGGACGGCATGCAGGCGGACTTCCAGGCGGTCGCGCAGAGCATCGCGTTCCGCCCGGCGCGGATCGCCATCGTCAGCAGCCTGACCGGCGAGCTGGCCGGGCCTGGCGAGCTGGAGCAGCCCGGCTACTGGGTCCGCCAGGTCCGCCAGGCGGTCAGGTTCAGCGACGGCATGCGGGCGCTGCACCGGCTCGGCGCGAGCACCTTCCTGGAGCTGGGCCCGCAGCCGCTGCTGTCCGGCATGGGCGCGGACTGCCTGGCCGATGAGCGGCCGCTGTCCTGGATCCCGTCGCTCACTCGCGGCGCGGACGGCGCCGCGGTGGTGCAGCGCGGCCTGGCCGAGCTGCACGTGCGGGAGGTGCCGGTCGACTGGCGCGGCTACTTCGGGCCGTTCGGCGGCGAGCGGGTCGCCCTGCCGACCTACGCCTTCCAGCTCGAGCGCTACTGGTTCGAGCCGCCGCCCACCCGGACGGTCGGCGCCGGCCTCGACGACACCGGCCATGTCCTGCTCGGCGGCGGCGTGACCATCGCCGGCACCGAGATGTCGGTGTTCACCACCGTGGTGTCGGCCGACGAGCCGGCCTGGGCGGCCGAGCACCGGGTGATGGACGCCGTGCTGCTGCCCGGCACCGCGTTCTTCGAGGCGATGCGCGCCGCGGGCGACGCGGGCGGCGGCGGCCCGTGGGACCTCGCTGACGTCGTCATCCTGGCCCCGCTGGTGCTGGCCGGCCCGGCCCGGCTCCAGGTCACGGTGGCCCCGGCGGCCGGCGGTGCCCGCCAGGTCCAGGTATACAGCTCGCCCGAGGGCAAGACGGCGGAGTGGCAGCTGCACGCGGAGGGCATGCTGGTCCCGGCGGGCGCGGCAAGCTCCGGAACCGCTACCCTGCCGCCCGCCGGCGCCGAGCCCATCGACGCCTCCGCCCTCTACGCCGACCTGGCCGACCTGGGCTACGGCTACGGCCCGACCTTCCAGGGCATCAGGCAGGCCTGGCACATCGACGGGGAGGTGTGGGCCAGGGCGGCGCTGCCGGAAAGCGCCGAGCCGTCGGCCTACGGCCTGCACCCGGCGCTGCTGGACTCGGCCATGCACTCCCTGCTGCTCACCCAGCGGCTGGCGAACCGGGCCGGCGACGACCTGTTCGTCCCCTACGAGGCGGAGCGGCTGACGCTGACCCAGACCGGGCTGGCGGAGATCTGGGTCAGGGTCGCCGAGTTCGAGCTGGGCGACGGCGAGTTCTGGGCCTCGCTGGACATCTACAGCCCCGGCGGCCAGCACGTCGGCCGGCTGCACCGGCTGCACGCCAGGCGGATGGACCGCGCGGTGCTGCGCCGCCTGGCGGCGGCCGGGGTGGACCGGTTCCAGTTCGAGGTCGGCTGGCGGCCTGCCAATACCGAGAACGTCGAGATCGGCGGGTCCTGGGGCCTGCTGAGCCCGGCGGGCGAGGCGAGCTGGGCGCGCGAGCTGAAGACCGCGCTCGGCAGGGCCGGGGTGCAGGTCATCAAGGTCCGCGAGCTGGCGGACGCGCAGGACCTGGACGGCCTGCTCTGCCCGTGGGATTCCGGCGACGACGTGGTGCCCCGCGCGCACGAGCTCGCCGCGGCGGCGCTGGCGCAGCTCCAGGCCGCCGCCGAGGCCGAGTTCCAGCCGCCGCTGGTCTGGGTGACCAGGCGCGCGGTCGGCACCAGCGCGGACGACCTCGTGTCCGGGCTGGCCGCCGGGCCGCTGTGGGGGCTGCTGCGGACCGCCCGCAGCGAGAACCCCGGCCTGGCCCTGCGCTGCCTCGACCTCGGCGACGAGGCGCTGGCCGCGCAGCCCGTCGCGCAGGCGCTGATGCTCAGCGCCGAGCCGGAATGCGCCCTGCGGCACGGGCAGGTGCTCGTGCCGCAGCTCGCCCGGGTGGGCGCGGCCGGCCAGCTGGCCATCCCCGCCGAAGGCGCCTGGCAGCTGGAGATCGCGGCCAAGGGCCGGCTGGACGAGCCGCTGGCCGTGCGCGGCACGCCGCCGCGGACGGTGGCGGCCGGCGAGATCCGCGCCGAAGTGAAGGCGGCGGGGGTGAACTTCCTCGACGTGCTGAACGCCCTCGGCATGGTGGAGATCCCGGCCTTCGGCCTGGAGTTCGCCGGCGTCGTCACCGAGGTCGGCGCCAGCGTCACCGGCCTGGCGCCTGGCGACCCGGTGCTCGGCCTGGCCCGCGGCTCGTTCGCGTCCGAGGTCGTCACCGACGCCCGGACGGTGGTCGCGATGCCGGACGGCCTGAGCTTCGAGGAGGCCGCCACCATCCCGATGACGTTCCTGACCGCCTGGTACGGCCTGCACGAGCTGGGCGCGCTGGCGGCGGGCGAGCGGGTGCTGATCCACGCGGCGGCCGGCGGCGTCGGCATGGCGGCGGTGCAGCTCGCCCGGCTGGCCGGCGCGGAGGTGTACGGGACCGCGAGCGAGCCCAAGTGGGGCGCGCTGCGCGAGCTGGGGCTCGATGACACCCGCATCGCGTCGTCGCGCGACCTGGACTTCGTCCAGCGGTTCGGGGCGGGCTTCGACGTGGTGCTCAACTCGCTGGCCACCGAGTTCATCGACGCCAGCCTGGGCCTGCTCGGCGACGGCGGCCGGTTCCTGGAGATGGGCAAGATCGACCTGCGCGAGCAGTCCTGGATCGACGAGCACCACCCCGGCGTCACCTACACCGTCTACAACCTGCCAGAGGCAGGCCCCGACCTGACCCGCCAGATGCTGGAGTCCATCGCGGCGCTGTTCGCCGACGGCAGCCTCCGGCCGCTGTCGCTGCGCACCTTCGGCATGACGCAGACCTCCGACGCGCTGCGGTTCATGGCCCAGGCGCGGCACATCGGCAAGGTGGTGCTGGTCCCTGGGCGGCAGCGGCCGTTCATCCAGCCCGACGGCGCGGTGCTGATCACCGGCGGCCTCGGCGACCTCGGCCGCCGCGTCGCCACCTGGCTGGCCAGCGCGCACGGCGTCCGCGACCTGGTGCTGACCTCGCGGCGGGGCATGGATACGCCGGACGCGGAGGCGTTCGTCTTCGAGCTGGCCCAGCTCGGCGCCAAGGCCACGGTGGTGGCAGCGGACTCGGCAGAGCCTGCGGGCGTCGCGTCGGTCCTGGAGCTGTTCGGCGCGGACCGGCCGCTGCGCGGCGTGATCCACGCCTCCGGCGTGCTGGACGACGGCGCGCTCAGCGCGCTGACCCCCGAGCGTCTTGACGGCGTGTTCGCGCCCAAGCTGGACGGCGCCTGGCACCTGCATCAGCTCACCCAGGACACCGAGCTGGACTTCTTCATGATGTTCTCCTCGATCGCCAGCGTCATGGGCGCGCCCGGCCAGGGCAACTACGCGGCCGCCAACGCCTTCCTCGACACACTCGCGCACCTGCGGCGGGCCAAGGGCCTGCCCGCCACCTCGGTGGCCTTCGGCCCGTGGGCCGGCGCGGGCATGGCGGCCGGGCTCAGCGAGACCGACCGGGCCCGCTTCGCCCAGCTCGGCCTGGACGCCCTCGCCCCCGAGGAAGGCCTGGAGCTGCTGGAGCTGGCGGTCAAGTCAGGCCGGCCGCTGACCATGTCCGCCGCGCTCGACCTGAACCGGGTGCAGAGCTACTTCACCGAGCGCGGCGGGATACCGCCGCTGCTCCGCTCGGTGCTCAGCGGCGGCGCCGGCGGGCGCGGCCGGGCGGCCGGCGGCGCGGACCTGCGCAAGCTGCTCGGCGAGGCCCCGCCGGAGGAACACGAGTCCGTGGTGCTGGCGATGGTCCGCGCGGAGGTGGCCAAGACCCTCGGGTTCGGCTCGCCGGACGAGGTGGACGTCAGCCTGCCGCTCCAGGACATCGGCATCGACTCGCTGACCGCGGTGCTGATGCGCAACCAGCTCGCCGACCTGACCGGCCTGGCGCTGCCGGCGAAGATCGCCTTCGACCACCCGAACCTCCAGGCGCTCGGGGCGTTCCTGCTGGCCAGGCTGAGGGAGGCCGGCCTGGACGCGCCCGCCGCCCCGGCCGCCCCGGCCGCCCCGGCCGCCGAGGCCGTGACCGGCCCGAGCCTGGCGGGCGTCAGGAAGGGCTACCTGGACCCGGAGCTGCGGTTCGACAATGCCGCCGGGCCGCTCCGCAGGCCGGAGGCGGCGTTCGTCACCGGGGCCACCGGCTTCGTCGGCGCCTTCCTGCTGCACGAGCTGCTCGAAGCCGACGTCGCCGCCTACTGCCTGGTCCGCGCCGAGGACGCCGGGCAGGGACTGGACCGGCTGGTCAGCGCGCTGGACAGCTACGGCCTCTGGGAAGACCGGTACGCGCCGCTGCTCAACCCGGTGGTGGGGGATCTGGCGCAGCCCCAGTTCGGGCTGGAAGAAGAGGCCTTCAACGAGCTGGCTCGCCAGGTGGACACCGTCTGCCACTCCGGCGCGCTGGTGGACTGGATGCGGCCGCTTGAGGACTACCTCGGGCCCAACGTGATCGGCACCCACGAGGCGCTGCGGCTGGCCGCGCGCGGCCGGGGCAAGACGTTCCATCTCATCTCGACCTTCGCCACGCTGCCCAGGTACCTGGGTTACGAGGTCAGCAAGGACCAGCGCGACTACGGGTACCTGACCTCCAAGTGGCTGGCCGAGCAGCTGGTCGCGGCGGCGCGCTGGCGCGGCGCGCGGGCGTCGGTGTACCGGCTGCCGTTCGTCGGGGCCTCCGCCGCGACCGGCCACTTCCGGCTCGACCGCGGCGACTTCCTGCACAACCTGGTGGCCGGCGGCATCGAGATGGGCAGCTTCCCCGCGCTGGACGCCGACCTCGCGGGCGTGCTGCCGGTCGACTACCTGTGCAAGACCATCGCGCAGGTGATGACCAGCGACCTGACCCGGATCGGCAGGGACTACGACTTCGTGAACTCCGCGCCGCCGAGCTTCAGCAGCTTCTTCGAGCAGCTCGGCGCGGCCAGCGGCGGGGTCAGCCTGGTCCCGTTCGAGGACTGGCAGCAGGCGGCGCACGCCCACGCGGCGCGGCACCCGGCCAGCCCGCTGGCCCGGATCGCCGTCGTGCTCGACGGCCTGTCCAGGCCGGACCTGGAGTACATGCTCAGCGGCCTGCCCGTCGGCGCGGACGTCTTCGGCCGCGACCAGTACCCGTCCCCGCCGCTGGACGGCGAATTCGCGCGGAACTACGTGACCCGCATCAACGCGGCTTACCCGGCCTGACAGGAGAGTGGACTGCTATGAGTGACGTGCCCCCGCCGCTGCTGACGGGCACCTACCAGAAGTGCGGCACGTTCCTGCACTCCTCCGCCGGCGCGCACGCCAGGCAGCTCATGCCGGTGCTGGACAAGTACCCGGTGGACAAGGCCGAGATGGCGGCGCGGCTGCCGCCGAACCGGGCGCTCAACCCGTGCTGCTTCTATCCCGAGACCAATCCCACCGAGGTCGTCCGGATGAACCTGGACGACGACCTGGCCGGCAATCTCGCGCGGCAGCTCCGCTGCCAGGGCATCATCCAGGAGAGCTTCGCCGCCGCCTCGATCGGCAACTACTTCCCGCTGTCCACCATGTTCGAGAACTGCGTGCTCTTCATCCCGTCGGCCAAGCGGTTCTACGACCTGAACACCTCCATCGTGCGGGACCGCTTCCCCGAGGTGGAGACCATCGTGGTCAACGCCTTCGTGGTCCGCGCGCACAAGCGCTCCTACGGCACCCACTCGGCCAGCGGCATCGCGCTGCAGATCCCGTCGCTGGTCCGCAAGCAGCTCGGCTTCCCCACCGAGTACCGCAGCTTCCACACCGCGCTCACCCCCTCGCCGCGCGACCGGCAGCCCTTCGTCATCTTCGAGGAGGCCGAGGTGGAGGCGCCGAACCTCGCGTTCGTCTACGAGAAGATGCTGGAGATCGGCCTGGACGAGCAGGAGAAGGCCGCGGTCGACGCCGCCCTCTACCTGTTCCTGGAGAACAAGCTGTCGGAGATCGACCTGCCCACCGTGCGGGACTTCCTGATGGCCAAGTACTGGGAGAAGCGGTACGCCGGCACCCCCTCCCCCGGTTACTTCTGCGACTCGCGGGTCGGCGACGCGCTGTCGTTCGACAACTACCGCGCGCACGGCGACAGCACCATGCCGCCCTCCCCCGAGGACCGGCTGACCATCGACTTCCGCTGCTTCAGCCGGGTGCACTACCCGCCGGGCATGAGCAGCGGCATCGACTTCATCGTGGACCCCGACGACCGGGCCTACCAGATCCGCCGCAAGCGGGACTCGATCGAGTTCCTGCTCGCCACGCTCGGCTACGAGAGCCTGGACGAATTCCTGCGCCTCGTTTTCGGCCGCGCCGACGATGTCAATCCATTCGAGCTGATGACCGATCTTCAGTTCGGGGTCTATAACAAGAGCAAGTACCATCTCCTCGACCAGAATCTCGATGACCACTACGAGCGCGTCGAGAAGCTGTACGACGAGATCGACTCCACCGGGGAGTACGTGCTCCCCGATCACGCGCGGCAGCGCCTGGAGGCGCTCTTCAGTTAAGGGGATCGCCTTTCATGGGCAATGCCAGCGATCTAGCCAGCCTGATGGCGACGTACTGGACGATCTTCAAGGTGCCGCACGACCCGGCCACCACGGAGTTCCTCGGCCAGTGCCAGTCGCACACCGTCCGGTCAGGCGGCCAGCCGTACAAGTTCTACCAGCGCGGCAGCGGGCCGGCGGTGCTGCTGGTGCACGGGCTGCACGGCAACCTGGGCAGCATGATCCCGGTCGCCCGCGCGCTGCTTGACGACGGCTACCGGGTGGTGCTGTTCGACGTGCCCGCGCACGGCGAGGCCCTGGGGACCATGACCAACCCGCTGGAGGTCCGCGAGCAGATCCGCGCCGTGGCGGGCCAGTCTGGCGAGCTGCACGCGGTCGTCGCGCACTCGCTGGGCGGCCTGTGGGCGCTGTCCTCCTGGGGCGGCGAGGTCCAGGCGGCCGCGTTCGTGTCCATCTCGACGCCGTCCAGCCACCGGTTCCTGGTGGACATGTACGCCGGGATGCAATCCCTGGACGACGCCATGGTCCAGCAGGTCGCCGGGGAGATCGAGAAGCTGCTCGGCGAGCAGGCGTGGACCGAGTACTCGCCGGTCGACATCGTGCCGGGGATCGGCGTGCCCGGGCTGATCCTGCACGGCTCCGGCGACACCTTCGTGCCGCCAGAGCACGCGGCTGAGCTGCACGCCGCCTGGCCGGGGTCCACGCTGGAGCTGATCGACGGCGCCGGGCACCTGGACATCGCGGGGAACCCGAAGGCCCTGGCCCTGATCACCGGCTACCTGCGGGACCCCGGCGGCGGTTAGCGCCCGCTCCCGCTAGCGCCTGCGGCCGGGATACGACCAGCCGGTGCCCCAGCCGGCCAGGTGCAGGGCGAGCAGGGCGAGGCCGGCCAGCATCAGGCTGTACGGCGAGAACACCGCGCTGGTGCCCGTGCCCGTGGCGTGCAGCAGGAACGCGATGACGAACAAGATGGCGGCGATAATCGCGAGCATCGGAGGGCCTTTCTCTGATCCGTTGGTGAGAGCTGGCCCGTGGGTGCCCGGAAAATCACCGATTACTCGTTATAGCCGTCACCGTGCAGGTGGGAGGGCGGCGAGGCGCTCGCCGCACTGCGACACGTCGTAGCCGGGCAGGCCGCCGAGCTGGCCGAGCAGCCAGGGCGAGGACAGCACCCGCAGCAGGCCCTGCACCTCGCGCGTCCCGGCCTGCGCGGCCGGGATGACCAGGTCAAACCGCTCCTCGGTCAGCGGCAGGAAGGCCAGGCCGTAGGCCAGGGCGGCGGGCTCGCTGGCCACGCCCGCGTCGGCCAGCCCGGCCGCGATGGCCGCCGCCACCTCCAGGTGCCCGGTCACCGTGGTGTCGTATCCCGCCAGGCCGGGGCCGCTGACGCCGAGCGCGGCCAGCTCGCGGTCGAGCACGCGCCTGGCCTCGGCGCCCGGTTCCCTGTTCACCAGGCGCAGGCCGGCGGAGACGACGCCGGCCAGATCGCGGGTCTCGGCCGCCTGCCCGGGCCGCAGCACCAGCCCCTCGCGCCACGAGCAGAAGCCGATCACCTCGGCGCCGCCGCGCAGCAGCTCCCCCGCCGGGCCGGTGTTGTAGTCGCCAGCACGGCCGCGCAGGTGGGCGCCGGCCACGTGCACCAGGCCCTCGTCGGCCAGCCGCAGCGCGTCCTGGCTGGCGCAGGGCCACCAGAGGAACTCCACCGGCGGGTCGAGCAGGCTCAGCGGCAGCTCCAGCAGGGGCAGCGCGGGATCACAGCCGGCCACGATCAGCGTCGGCCGGTGCGAGCCAAGCGGGATGACCTCCCGCGGCCCGCTGACCCGGCCGCCGGCCTGCGCGAATCCCGCCCTGGTCACGGCGGCGCCCGACAGCGGCAGCGCGACGAACTCCTCCCCCATCGGGGCCAGGGACACCCGGCTGCCGGTGCCGCCGAGCGGCGCCAGCTCGCGCACCGGCACGGCGGGCTCGGGCATGGCGGGCCCGAACAGCTCCTCCACGGTCAGGCCGAGCGCCCGGCCCAGCGCCAGCGCGACCCGCAGCGACGGATCGGAAAGCCCAGCCTCCAGGGCCGAGACGGCCTGCCGCGAGATCCGCGCCATCCGGGCTAGCTGGTACTGGGACAGGCCCCTGGCCTGGCGGGCCAGCCGCAGCCGGGCGGCGGCCCGCCCCGTGCCAGGCTGCTGAGTCCCTGGCTGCTGGGTGCCTGGCTGCTGGGCGTCGTCGTCCTTGGGCACGGGTACCACCCTGGCGGGCCGGCCGGTGCCAGGGCAAGAGCTGTGCCCGCTAGGGCACGGGATCTGCGGCCGGCTGCGGCCAGGCCGACACGGCGTCTGGGTCCGTCTCCATCCGGCAGGCGGCGCCGACGCTGAGGTCTGGTATTTCGGAGGTCCTGGCCCGGAGCTCGATGCCGGAGGACAGCTCGACGACCACCTCGACGACCCGGCCCAGGTCGATGATGTCGGTCACCCGGCCCGCGCCGAGGTCCACCCCGCTCACGTCAGGCGGCGGTGGTCCCTGGCGGATCCGGAGGGCCTCTGGCGGCACCTGCCACAGCAGCCGGGTGCCCGCGGTCAGGCCGGCCGGGAGCCAGCCGCCTGCCGCGCTCTCGAAGAGGTTGTCGATGCCGAGCAGGCGGCCGATCTCGGCCGAGGCGGGCCGCTGGTACACCGCACGGCAGCTCCCGGACTGGAGCACCTGCCCGTCCTTCACGACCACGATCTCGTCGGCCAGCATCGCCGCCTCCTGCGGGTCGTGGGTGACCAGGACCGTGGACAGGCCGGCGTCCCGCTGCAGGCGGCGCAGCTCCCGCCGCAGCTCGGCCCGCACCGGGGCGTCCAGCGCCGAGAACGGCTCGTCGAGCAGCAGCACCCGGGGGTCGCCGGCGAGCGCCCTGGCCAGGCTGACCCGCTGGCGCTGCCCGCCGGAGAGCTGCTCGGGCAGCCGGTCGAGCAGGCCGCCGAGGTGCAGCGTCTCCAGCCACCAGGCGGCCCTGGCCGGATCGGCGTGCACGCCGAAGACCGCCTGCTGCCAGACCGTGCGGCCGGGGAGCAGGCCGAAGCCCTGCGGGACGTAGCCGAGCCCGCGCCGCTCCGGCGCGGTGCCGGTCACGTCGGCGCCGCCATAGGTCACCGTCCCGGCGCCCGGCCCGAGCAGCCCGGCGAGGACGCGCAGCGCGACCGACTTGCCCGCCCCCGACGGCCCGACGATCGCCAGGCGATGGCCGCCTTCCGGGTGGGCCACCCGCAGCCGGAAGGTCCCGACGGTGGCGTCGATGTCGAAGCCCACCGGCGCGGGCGGGGCCGGCACGGGAGCGATCGGCGCGGGGACCGGCCGGCGGCGGAGCCGGGCCGGGCGGCGGATCCGGCCGGCGGCGACCGCCAGCGCGGCGACGCCGAAGGCCAGGATCGTCGGGGCCTCGGCCTGCGACAGCGGCGCGGAGGAGAACAAATTGTCGACGTAGATCGGCAGGCTGTAGGGGTGGTAGGCGAGGACGACGGTGGTGCCGTACTCGCCGAAGGCGCGCAGCCACATCAGGATCATGCCGGTCCGCAGACCGTCAGACGCGGCGGGCACGTCGACGCGGAGGAACCGGGCCATCGGGCCGTGGCCGAGGGTGGCGGCGACATCGCCCAGCGACGGGTCGACCGCGCGGAAGGCGCTGCGGGCCACCACGACCAGGAACGGCGCGGAGACGAACGACTGGGCGATGACGACCCCGTACATCGTCTGGGTGAGCCGCTCCCCCGACAGCTGGCCGAGGAAGGAGTACGGGCCGGCGATGTAGATCAGCAGGATGCCGCTGATGAGGGGCGGCACCGCCAGCGGGAGCTGGACGACCACGCTGACCGCCGAGGAAAGCCAGCCCCGGCGGTGGGCCAGGAGGTAGGCCAGCGGGATCCCGGCCAGCACGCCGATGCCCACCGAGATGG
The DNA here is from genome assembly GCA_963725175.1 of uncultured Actinomycetota bacterium. Lineage (GTDB taxonomy): Bacteria > Actinomycetota > Actinomycetes > Streptosporangiales > Streptosporangiaceae > DASUBV01. Next base: position 6,405,414 of record CAVRXH010000006.1, on the reverse strand, counting down.
TGGCGCCCGCGACCGACACGCCCAGGGCCGGCCAGAGCCCCGGCACGTTCCAGCCCTCGTTGTGCCCGCCGATGACCCGGACGGCGAACGCGCCGACCGGGTATGCCAGGTAAAGAACCAGCAGGGCACCGAGCCAGCGCAGCGGGCGCGGCGCCCCGCCGGGAGTCACGACTTGAAGAGGCTCGTCAGACCGCTCGGGACGCCCGAGCCGACCACGGTGGCCGGCGAGACGACGCCGAACTGGTCGGCCTTCATCTCGGCCTGGCCGGTCGGGCCGAGGAGGAACTTGATGAAGGCCTCGGCGGCGGCCAGGTGCGGGGCCTTGCTGACCACGGTGATCGTGTAGTCGCCGGCCAGGTTAACGCCGGTCAGCTTCACGAACGGGCTGCCCTGGGAGTTGGCGTCGGCCTCGTACATGAACGCCCCGTCGAGCTGCCCGCTCTGGATGTCGGCCTCTTCCGGATCCTCCACGTAGACGTCGGACGACTCCGTCGCGAGCTTCTTCAGCGCCGGGAGATGCTGAGCCGCCGCCGTCTCGTTGAGGGCCTTGGCCGCCAGCACGCCGCCGGGGTCCTGCGTCGGGTCGGTCCGCCCGAGGCGGAACCCGGGCATGGTGATCACCTTGTACCACGGCATGGTCTTCAGGTCCTTGGCGAACTTGCTCTTGGGGTAGTACCCCAGGACCTCCGGCGAGGAGGCGAAGTCCGCGTACCAGGAGACCCAGTTGCCGTTGGCGCTGCCCTGGAGCGTGGTGTCCACCGCTGGCGAGGCGCTGATGAACACGTCCGCGACATCGACCTTGTTCTTGATGTCGGCCGCCAGGGTCGATGACCCGCCCGAGGTGTCGACCATCTTGTAGCCGGTCGCGGCGTCGAACGCCGGCCCGACTGTCTTGGTCATCAGGGTGTTCAGGGACCCGGCCGAGAACACGTCGACATCGCCGCCGTGCTTCGCCGGAGCCGTGGAACCAGAGGAGGAACTGGGGGAGGAACTGCCGCAGCCAGCGGCAGCGAGCCCGATGCAGGAGATAACCGTGAGCGCGGCGATCCGAACGCCGCGCCGCTGAATGAGAGCCACCATTTGATCGACGATAGCCAACATAGGTTGCGTGTCACAAGAATCATGGACATCCTGTGACCCGCCCGGCGAAGTCGCCACAGCACTAGCACGGCCCCCGATGCCGCTGCGCGTCTGGCGGCACGACACCGTGACCCCCCTGACGGCGCATCCCAGCGACCCGGCAGGCGAAGGCGTCACGAAACAGCAGGTACCGGCCGGCGAGGCGGACGCGCTGGACGCGGTGCTGGCCCGCTGGAAGGCTGCGGTCGACGCCCACCAGCCGGATCAGGTCGCCGCGCTGTTCACCACGGACGCGATCTTCCAGGGCCTGCATCCCTACACCGTCGGGCAGGCGGGCGTCGCCGAGTACTACGCCGCCCAGCCGGCGGGCATGACCGCGGCGTACACGCTGCACGAGACCCGCGCGCTGAGCGACGCCCTCATTCTCGGCTACCTCACCGTCGAATTCGGTTTCACCGACCGGCCCGCCCTTACCGTGTACCTCAGCGTGCTTATCCGCCAGGACGCCGGCGGCTGGCGGATCGCTCATTGCCAGGTCTCCCGCCTCGGCTGAGGTCCGGCGGCCGGGGCTGTCAGGCGGCGGGATCCTCGGCATCCTCGTGGTGGGTCCTGGCCAGCGCCCGGACCTCCCGGGTGAGGCCGATCGACGGCCCGCCGATCAGTTCCCACGAGCGGGCGATCCCGATCAGGAAGCAGACGACCACCAGGACCGCGATGGTGCTCACCGCGCCGGCGGCGCGCGGCCTCGCGATCAGCTCGGCGGCCTCAATGAGCTGCGTGATGAACACGACGAGCAGCCCGGCCAGGAACACCGCGTCGTGGGCCGTGCTCGCGCGCAGCTGATGCAGCCGGATCAGCGACAGCAGCGCGGCGGCGACGAAGATGAGGCCGGCTGCCGCCGAGACCACGCCGGCCGGGCCGAGCTTGTGCACGGGTATCAGCGCGAACAGCGAGACGGCCAGCGCATTGGTGAACGAGGTAAGGGCCGCGGCGGCCCGGACGCGGTGCAGCTGCGCCGCCTCCTCCTGCCGGGCAAGCCGGTCGGCGGCCACCGAGATGGCCACGAACAGCAGCCCGATCAGCGCCCCCGCCACGCTCCCGCTGGCCAGGAAGAAGTCATGCAGGCTCTCAGGTACCATCCGGACATTCTCCCCCAGCCCGGCCCGCCGCTCGCGCGGAACGGCCTCGCGTGCCGTCGACCAGGAGGTCGAACAGGCGCCCGAGCTGCTCGCGCCCGCCCGCGATCTCGGTGGCGGAGACCACGCCGACGATGGCCGTGACCAGGTCCTCGGCCCGCAGGTCAGCCCGGAGTGTCCCGTCGGCCGCGCCGGCGTCCAGCAGGTGGCGCAGCGCCCCGGCGAGCCGCTCGCGCGACTTCGCCGCCGTGACCATGCCGGTATCGATCAGCGCCCGCAGCGCGTCGCCCATCTCTCGCTTGGCCGCCACGTAGCCGGCGAAGCAGTTCATCCACTCGCGCAGCGCAAGATCGGGGCGCAGCCGCGCGAGCAGGGTGTCCACGCTGGCGCATAGCTGCTCCAGTTCCTCGCGGTAGAGCGCCTCGATGAGCGCCTCGCGGCTGGGAAAGTGCCGGTACAGCGTGCCGATGCCGACGCCCGCCTGCCGCGCGACCTGGTCGAGCGTCACCGGCTGGCCTGCCTCGTGCCCGGCGGCGAACGCGGCGCGGGCCGCGTTGACTAGCCGCTCGCGGTTGCGCTGCGCGTCGGCCCGCGGGCGTCGCGCCGTACTCTCCTCGGACATTATCCGGAGGCCGCCGTGGCCGTGCTGCGGCTGGCCGCCGAATCCGGCGTCAGCCACATCGACACCGCCTGGTTCTACGGCGCCGGAGCCTGCAACTCGCTCATCCGCGAGGCACTCGCGCCCTACCCGGAGAACCTGGTCGTGGCGATGAAGCTGGGCGCCGACAACACCGCGGACGGCGGACTCGTCCCGGCGCAGCAGCCCTGGCAGCTGCGCCGGCAGGTCGAGGCGAACCTCACCTCGCTCGGCGTCGAGCGCCTCGACCTGGTCTACCTGCGCCGGCTCGACTTCGCGCCGGGAATCGTCGCCGAGGGCGACCAGAAAGCCGACATCGACGACCAGCTCGCCGAGCTCACCGCGCTGCGCGAGGCAGGCAAGATCCGCTCGATCGGGCTCAGCCACGTCGATGCCGGCCAGCTGCGGCACGCGATGCCGGCCGACATCGAAGCCGTGCAGAACGCCTACAGCCTGCTGGACCGCGAAACGGAGCCGGTGCTAGACGTCTGCCGTGAGCACGGCATCGCGTGGATCCCGTACTTCCCGCTCGGCTCGGCGTTCCGCGGGTACCGCAAGGTGACCGAGGACCCCGCGGTCCTCGCCGTCGCCCGCCAGCTCGGCGCCACCGCCTCTCAGGTCGGCCTGGCCTGGCTGCTGGCGCGCTACGAGCGCACGCTGCTGATCCCTGGCACCACCAGCCCCGGGCACCTCGCGGAGAACCTGGCGGCCGCCGGCATCGAGCTTGGCGCCGATGCGATGGCGCGCCTGGACGCGCTGGCCGGGATCAACCCTCGCTGACGAATAGCCAGCAGAGATCAGCCCAGCAGAGATCGGCAGAGCAGACGCCTAGGTCAATGGGATGAACCCCAGCAGCCTGGCCGAGTACTCGCGGCCTCTCACCGATCCGCGGCTCGGTCAGCGGCTTCGCGCTCGGCAATCTCCGCCCGCTTCCGGGCAACGTTGGCGGCCCGCGCCGCGGCGTTAGCCACCAGCTTCCGCAATGTCTCCTCGCGGCTGTCAGTTCATCATCGTCCACTTCCACCGTGACGGTCGTGGTCATAAGAACCCTCCCTGTCCCGAAGACACGGCCACCCGCGCTCGCTCCTATCTCGGGTGAGGCTGGCCGGGTCAGCCCAGCGATGCGCTCGCTGCCCGCAGTTCGCCCAGGGCCGCCAGGGTGTACCGCGCGAGTTCCTCCCCCGCGCCGCGGTCGCTCTCTGACCACTCGGCGTACCCCCGCTTGAAAGCCAGGACGCCCAGCTCACCCGCGATAGCCGCGGCCGGGCCTGACACGCCCCGGGCGACCAGGGCGGCCGTCATCGCCGCCGCGAGGCTGACGCTCTTGAGGGCGTCACGCTCCTGAAGCTCGGCGCTGGCGGCGACGGCCGCCTTCAGGCGCGGGGCGAGGTCCCGGTTCATCTGGCCCATCGCGCTCGACGCCCGCTCAAGGCCGGCAGCGACCGCCTCAAGCGGGCTGGCGTTTCCGGGGGCCTCGGCGATCCCGTCGGCCAGTAGCCGGCTCAGCGTCTCCTGCCCGGCCACCAGCAGCTCGCGCTTATCGGGGAAGTGCCGGAAGAAGGTACTTTTCGTGACCCCGGCGCGCTCGGCGATCTGCGCGACCGTCGTGGCGTCGTACCCCTGCTCGCTGAACAGGTCGACGGCAGCCACGACGAGGCGCTCGCGTGCCCCTGGTTCCCACCGGCCCATGGGCCCATCATAGGTGATGGGACTCTTGTCCCATCACAGTGATAAAGTGACGGGACAAGAGTCCCATCACATGCAGGAGACCTCCATGCGCGTCTTTGTCACGGGTGGCACCGGCCTGATCGGTTCCGCGGTCGTCGCCGAGCTGCTCGAAGGTGGCCACACCGTCCTCGCGCTCGCCCGCTCCGACGCGTCCGCGCTGGCCGCCGGGGCGGCCGGCGCCGATCCGCTGCGGGGAGGTCTCGCCGATCAGGACATCCTTCGCGCCGGCGCCGCCCAGGCCGACGGAGTGATCCACCTGGCATTCGCCAACGACTTCAGCAGCCCCGGCGCCCTCGCGAAGGCTGTCGCCGAGGAAAGCGCCGCCCTCGCCGCCCTCGGCGAGGAACTGGCCGGCAGCGACCGCCCCTTCGTCACCGTCTCTGGCACGCCCCACGCGCCTGGCCGCGCCTCCACCGAGGCCGACCCGCTGCCGACCGACGGGCCGGTCGGTGGCCGCGGCCGCGCGGTCACGGCGGTCCTGGGCCTGGCCTCGCGCGCCGTCCGGAGCACGGCCGTGCGCCTGCCGCGCACGGTCCACAACCAGGGCGCGGGCGGGTTCGCCGGCATGCTGACCAGCATCGCCCGCCGGACCGGAGTGTCCGGCTACCCGGGCGATGGCGCACAGCGCTGGCCGGCTGTGCACGCGCTCGACGCGGCGGTCCTCTTCCGGCTCGCCCTGGAACTGGCGCCGGCCGGGACCTCCTGGCACGCTGTGGCTGACGAGGGCGACGAGGTACGCGACATCGCCGCCGTTATCGGCCGGCGGCTGGGCCTGCCGGCCGGGGCAGTGCCGGCGGAGACATACGGCCCGCTCGGCCCGATCTTCGCGGCCGACCAGCCCTCGTCCAGTACCCACACCAGAAAGACGCTCGGCTGGGAGCCGAAGCACCCGGGCCTGCTGGAGGATCTGGAGAACATCCAGCCCTGAACGGCAGCCTGTCGAACTGACACGTGGTAAGCGAGGTGCGCGCTGACGATCACGCCAGGATCTCGCCGGGCCATCGACCGGGCGGCCAGGATCGCCGGCCCGGACGCCCGGGTTACGGCGGTGCGGGCGCTCAGCTGACGGATCATGGGTCCTGATCTCACGCCTGCCCGGCACCGCCGACATCACCCCGGACGAGCCACCCGCCTGCGCCGAGCAGCTCGGCCGGGTGCTCGCGTGCATTCATGCGACGCCCCGGCACCGGCTGGCTGGATTCCCGAGCGCGGGCGACAGGGCGAGCGCATCCCTGGCCGCGATCAGCGGCCCGGCCGCCAGCGTGGCCGGCGAAAGGCGGGAGACGCTGGCCCGCGCCCCCGACGTGCTCACGCACCACGACTACTGGTCCGGCAACGTTGTCTGGGAGGCCGGCGTCCTGACCGGCGTCGTGGACTGGTGCGGTGCCGCCCCCGGCCCGCGCGGCCTTGATGTCGGGTGGTGCCGCCTGGACCTGTACCTGCTGCACGGCGAGCGCATCGCCGGCCGGTTCCTGGACGCATACCAGGCAGCGAGTCAGTCCGCGCTGCCCGATCCGCTGCTCTGGGATCTGTGGGCCGTAGCCAGGTCTCACCAGATGGTCGAGACCTGGATGCCGAACTACCGCGACCTCGGCCGCGCCGACCTGACCGCCGCGGAACTCCGGAAGCGTCATTCGGCGTGGACGGAGCGCTCGCTGTCTCGCGCAGCTCGCTGACCAGCCTCCGCGCGCCTTACGGCCTGTAATTCCCTAAGCCCAGGCAGCGCCGCGGAAGAGCGTGCTGGTGCTCCCGCCGACCCAGGGCGAGCACCTCCTGCGCCGTCGCCAGCCGGACCACTGCCCAGCCGGGGCCGTTATCCACCCACTGGTGCGCGACGACCTGGTCACGGCCGATGCCGAACGCCCCGACGATCTGGTGCAGGTACGCCTCCTCGATGTCCCCGCTGCGACGGGTAGGCGGAGCCGCGAACGACAACTGCCCGGTGCGGCACCGCCACCGGGTTGCCGAGATAGGCGGTGGGAGAGAAGACGTCGACCTGGGCGAACGGGTGCTGGCGTGGCATGCGGCGGTCCTCCGGCTAGACAGCGTGGGTCCAAGCTGATCCCGGTGCCGCCAGTGATGAGGATCCTCACCCGGTACCCCCTGTCACGACCGCATCCGCGGCCTTGACGACGTCGGCGACGAGATCCTCGGTGTCTTCCGTGCCCGCGGCCAGGCGGACCAGGCCCAGCGGGACCCCGGATGCGGCGATGTCCTGCTCGCTGAGCATCCCGCGCCACATGGCCGCCGGGTGGACGGCCAGCGACTCCACGCCGCCGAGGCTTGCCGACCGGCGGAAGTGCGCGAGCCGGCCGATGAAGGCGTCCGCAGCCGCGTAGCCGCCCGCTAGCTCGACGGCGAGCACTCCGCCGAACCCGCGCATCTGGCTGGCCGCCAGCGCGTGCTGCGGGTGGCTCGGCAGTCCCGGGTAGTGCAGCCGGGCGACAGCGGGATGCTCGCTGAGCGCCTCGGCGAGCGCCAGGCCGTTGCTGTCGTGCCGGGGCATGCGCAGCGGAAGGGTGCGGATGCCCCGCAGCAGCAGCCAGGCGTCGAACGGGCCGAGCACCGCGCCGGTGAGCACGGCGACGTCCCAGATCTGGTTGAGGATCTCGGCCGGCCCGGCCAGCACCCCGGCGGACACATCGCAGTGGCCGTTGAGGTACTTGGTGGCGCTGTGCCAGACCAGGTCGATGCCGAGGTCCGCGGGTCGCTGGTTCTGGGGGGTCGCGAAGGTGTTGTCAGCCAGGGTCAGCACGCCGCGCGCGCGGGCCATGGCCGCCACGGAGCGCAGGTCGGTGATCTGCAGGAGCGGGTTGCTCGGCGACTCCAGCAGGATCAGGCGGGTCCGGGGCGTTACAGCCCGCTCGAACGCCCCGGGGTCGGTCTGGTCGACCTGCGTGGTCGTCACGCCCAGCCGCGGCAGCAGGTTCAGCAGGACCGAGGCCGTGCCGCCGTACGTGGACTTCTGCCCGATGACGTGGTCGCCGGCCCTCACCAGCCCCAGCACCGCGGTGCTGAGCGCGGCCATCCCGGACGCCGTGACCATGGCCGCCTCGGTGTGCTCGAGCTCCGCGACTACCGCCGAAACCTGGGCGTGGTTCGGGTTTCCGTAGCGCGTGTAGAAGTCGTGGCCCCGCGGGTCGACCGCGACCCGCGCGAACTGCTCCGCGTCCTCGGCCCAGAACGCCGCCGTCTGGTAGATGGGCCGCGCGACCGCCCGGCTTGGATAGACGTCGCGGTCGGCGTGGACGGCGACCGTGCTGCTGCCCGACATGGATGGCCCTTCCGGTTGACCAGCTTGTGGCACGCCCCAGGAGCGTGACCGGCCGGCCGTCACCGGGGCAAGCTATCTCGGCAACTTCAGCAGCAAGTGGCGCGCTGATCGAGATATCTGAGTGTGGTAGAAGTCATTAACGCGCAATATTCTGCCAGCATGGACGACATCGACCGGTCAATCCTCGCCACGCTCGAGAAGCGCGGCCGGATCAGCAATGAGGAACTCGCCGCAAGCGTCGGCCTCTCGCCCTCGCCATGCCTGCGCCGGGTTCGCCGGCTGGAGCAGACCGGGGTGATCCGCGGTTACCAGGCGCTGGTCGATCCCGCGGCGGTCGGCCGCGGCCTGCGGGTCTTCGCCGGGGTGCGGCTCATCCGGCACGCTCGCGCGGACGTCGTCGCCTTCGAGCGCGCGGTGATCGGGCTGCCCGAGGTCGTGCACACCCACCACGTCACCGGCAACTACGACTACCTGCTCCAGGTGGAAGTCACCGATCTGTCCGCGTACGAGGACTTCCACGCCAACCGGCTGGCGAGCCTGCCCGGCGTTGCCGCCGTGACCAGCTACGTGACCATGAAGACGCTCTCCACCAGCCCCGAGTGACCGGCAGCGTCGCGCCGCGATCATGGCATGTCCCAGAACCTCTTCAGTGTCTGAGCTCGACGGCAAGGCCCTCTTCGGCCGTCAGTACCTCCCCGCCGAACTCGGCGGAAGCGGCCGCCATCGATGACGCGCGATCATTTCCCGGCCAGAAGTGGGTCACCATGAGCCTGCTGGCACCCGCCCGCCGAGCCCAGCGGCCTGCCTCGGCTGAGGTCATCAGGTTGCGGACGGGGCGCTGGAGCTCGCCGTCCCGGTCAGTGGCCTCGATGATGAACAGGTCGGAGTCACGGCCGAGCTCGGCCAGCATGGGATCCGGGCCAGTGTCCCCGGAGTAGGCCAAGGCGGTCTCCCCGGCCTGCACGCGGATGCCCGTGTTCGGGACAAAGTGCGGGAGCGGCACGCCCGTCAGCTCAAATGGCCCTGCCCGATAGGAGCCGGGCAGCGGATGCGGGTCGAAGACCGCGGTCAGATCCACATCCGGCTCCAGTCCCGCGAGCCGGGCAAGCACACCTGGCGGGCAGTACAACGGCAGTCGCGGCTGAGCAGGGGTCCCGTAGAACCGCATGCGAAACAACCCGTGCAGGTCGATGCAGTGATCCGGGTGCTCGTGAGTGATGGCAACGGCGTCCAGGACACCATCCGGCCAGTGCGCGAGCAGACGCGGAAGCGTCGCGTAGCCAAGATCCAGGACCAGGCGGTAGCCGTCCCAGTCCACTGCGAAACCGCTGCAGGCGCGCCCCGGCTCCGGGAACGCCCCACAGCTGCCGAGCACGGTGACTTGCCGCACTCGTTCAGGATGGCAGAAAGAGCGTGGCAGTTCGCCGGGTTATCGTCGCGCCCATTCTTCGGCGAGTAGCTGGTAGGACCGGACTCGGTCGGAGTGGCCGTGGGTGATGGTGGTGATGATCAGCTCGTCGGCGGCGGTGGCGTCGCGCAGCCGTTCGAGCTGGTCGGCGACCTGTCCTGGGGATCCGACGAACTGCGTGCCGGTCCGGTCGGCCACCAGCTCGCGGTCGGCGTCGGTCCAGACATGGCGGCGGGCCTGCTCCGGGGTGGGGAACTGGATCGCGCCGGCCGCGGTGCGGATGCTGCGTACCCACAGGCCATACCCGGTAGCCAGCTCGCGGGCGGTGCCCTGATCCTCGGCGACGACCACGTCTGCCGAGACGCTGACATACGGCTGGCCGAGCTCGGACGAGGGCCGGAAGGCGGCCCGGTAGCCGTCGGCCGCCTCCAGGACCGTGGCGGGGCTGACATGGTAGTTGGCCGCGAACCGCAGGCCCTTCTCGCCCGCGACCTCGGCGCTCTCCCCGCCGCTGCTGCCCAGGATCCACACTTGCAGCCCGGCGCCCTCGCCGGGAATCACGTGCGCCTCCTCCCCCGCCGCGTCGCGGTAGGTTCCGGAGATCAGGGCCAGGACATCGCTGACCTGCTCGGTGTAGTTCTGCGGCCGGGCACCCGGCAGCTGCAGCAGGGCCTTCTGCAGCGCGAGCCGCGGCGACGCCAGCAAGTGCGCGGCGGAGAACGGCGGCGGGATCCTGAGCCCGCTGGACGTCCGGCCGTCCGCCACGGTGGCGCCGGCACCGCCTCCGGCCAGCGCCCGCGCGCCTGACTGGCGTGGCTTGCCGCCCGAGCGCCCGAGGCCCAGGTCGAGCCGGCCAGGGTGCAGCGCGTCGAGCAGGCCGAATTCCTCGACCGCGGACAGGGCGGTGCGATGGCCCATCTGCAGCGCCCCGGAGCCGAGCCGGATCGACGATGTCGCGGCGGCGGTCAGCGCGAGCAGCACGGCCGGGGAGGTGCCGGCCACGCCAGGGTTGAGGTGGTGCTCGGCGAACCAGTACCGGGCGTAGCCGAGGCGCTCGGCCTGCTGGGCAAGGTCGACGCTGTTGCGCAGCGCCTGCGCCGCGGTCGAGCCGGAGGAGATCGGGACCAGGTCGAGCACGGTCAGCGGGGTCATGACGCCACCCGCGCGGCTGCCTGCCCGGCCGCGCCCGGCGCGGGCGCCAGGCCGAGGTGCTCCCGCAGCGTGCTGCCGGCGTAGTCGGCGCGGAACACGCCGCGTTCCTGAAGCAGCGGGATGACCTTCTCGACGAAGGGATCCAGGCCGGCCGGGGTGATGTGCGGGACGAGGATGAACCCGTCGCTGGCGTCGTCCTGGACCAACCGGTTGATGGCCTCAGCGACGGTGGCCGGCGAGCCGATGAACGACTGGCGGCCGGTGACCTCGATGATCAGCTCGCGGCTGGTCAGGTGCTCGGCTTCGGCCTTGGCCCGCCACTCGCGCGCGGTGGCGACCGGGTCACGGTGCATGCGCACGCTGGCCCGGCCTCTGGCGATCGTGTTCTCGCCTGGTACCGGGTCCGCGCTCGGCAGCGGGCCGTCGGGGTCGTGACCGGACAGGTCGCGGTTCCATAGCTGCTCAAGAAACTTGATCGCGGTGGCCGGCGACACCTGGGCCAGCCGCACCTCGCGCGCCAGCTCCGCCGCCTCGGCATCGGTATCCCCGAGAACGAACGTGGCCGCCGGGAGGATAAGCAACTGATCGCGGGCACGCCCGTACTTGGCCAGGCGGCCCTTCACGTCGGCGTAGAAGGCCCGCCCCGCCTCGGGCGTGCTGTGCCGGGAGAAAATCGCGTCGGCGTGGGAAGCAGCGAAGTCACGGCCCTCTTCGGAGTCGCCGGCCTGGAAGATCACCGGGCGGCCCTGCGGGCTGCGCGGCACGTTGAACTGCCCGGTGATGTCGAAGAACGCGTCGTGATGACCGAACAGCCCTGGCTTGGAGTCCGCGAGGAACTGCCCTTGCTCCTTGTCGGCGACGATCTCGTCGCCGTGCCATGAGTCGAACAGCTCGAGGGCTGCCTGCAGGAACGCACGGGCGCGCGCGTAGCGATCGTCTTGCGCCAGGAATCCGCCGCGGCGGAAGTTCTCCCCGGTGAACGCGTCCCACGACGTCACGACGTTCCACGCCGCGCGGCCGCCCGACAGGTGGTCGAGGCTGGCGAACTGCCTGGCGACCTCGTAAGGCTCGTTGAACGTCGAGTTGATCGTCCCGGCCAGCCCGAGTCTCTCCGTGACCGCGGCCAGGGCAGCCAGGATCGTGAAGGTGTCCGGGCGGCCGACCACGTCCAGGTCGTAGATCAGCCCGTTCTGCTCGCGCAGCCGCAGCCCCTCGGCGAGGAAGAGGAAGTCGAGCTTGCCCCGCTCGGCGGCCTGGGCGAAGCGGCGGAAGGAATCGAACTCGATATGGCTGCCCGCCGCCGGGTCGCTCCACACCGTCGTGTTGTTGACGCCAGGGAAGTGGGCGGCGAGATGGATCTGCTTGACCGGCTTGCTCATCGCGGGGGACCCTTTCAGGCGGCGTAGCGGCTGGCCGGGCGGGGCAGGTGCAGCAGCCCGCGCAGGGTGCCCGGCGCGCCGGCCGCCGGGTAGGCGGCGCGGAACAGCCCTCGCCGCCGCAGTTCGGGCACGAGCCTGCCGGTGATCTGAGTGAGATCGTGGGGCAGCACGGCCGGGCGCAGCCGGAAGCCGCTGAGGCCGGCCTGGCTCCACTCGGTGAGCAGGTCGGCTAGCTGCGCGGCGGTGCCCGTGAAGACCCGGGCGTCGCTGGCGGACGGCCCGCCGGCCCGCGCGTCAAGCCGGTCGTGGCGGCTCCAGGCGGCGGCCTCGGTGTCGTCGAGGAAGACGACGAGATCAGCGAAGACGTGCACGGTCTCCCCCGCGCGGCCGGCGCCCGCCTGCTCGCGGCGGATCTCGGCCACGATCCTCGCGGCATCCGCCGCGTCGCCGGGCGTCACGAACCCGATGTCGGCGCTGCGGGCAATCAGGGCGAAGGCCGCCGTCTGGTGGCCGAGGGCGGCGATGACCGGCTGGCCCTGCGGCGGGCGCGGGGTAATCGACGGGCCCCGGACCGAGAACCAGCGGCCCTCGAAGTCGATGTAGTGCAGCTTGTCCCTGTCGATAAAGCGGCCGGACGCCACCTCGCGGATCTCGGCGTCGTCCTCCCAGCTGTCCCACAGCCTGCGCAGCACCTCGGCGTAGTCGGCGGCCTCCTCGAAGTGCTCGGTGAGCTGCTGTCTGGCCTGGGGGGAATCGGGATCCCCGGTCCGCGCCTGCGTAACCGTACGCCGGCCGAAATGACGGGCGTCGTCCTGGCGGCCGGAGACCTGGATCCGGATCCCGGCCCGGCCGCCGCTGACGTAATCCAGCGTCGCGATCGCCTTGGACAGGTGGAACGGCTCGGTATGGGTGACGATCGCCGTCGGCAGCAGGCCGACCTGGCGTGTCGCGGGAGCGACGCGGGCCGCGATCAGGACGGCATCCAGCCGGCCGCGCACCCGGTCCGTGCGCTGGTCGGATCCTGAATGATCATCGGACTGGAGACTGAGCGCATCCTCGATGGTGACCAGGTCCAGCAGGCCGCGCTCGGCCTGCTGGACGAGGCCGGTCCAGTAGCCGGCGGTCAGCAGGTCAGCCGGGCTCGCGCCGGGCTCGCGCCACGCGGCCGGGTGCCACCCGGCGCCATCGAGGGCAACGGCCAGGTGCACATGGGGCGACTCATCAGGCATGTTGACATCGCATCCTTGTCGCGGACAGCCGGCTCGGGCAGTGGGTGCAACGAAGTTGATCTACCTAGTATTTCGCTAGGATTAGCGGAAATACAGCCCTTCGGGTCATCCTGCGCCGGGCAGAGGTCAGCCGGGCGCCCCGGCGCACCGCCTGCGGGCCTGCCGCCAGTCCAGCAGCCGCGAGCCGCCGAAGAATACGGCGGCGGCGCAGATCCACCCGGCGACCACGTCGGCCACGAAGTGCTCGCCGGTGTAGACCAGGCTGAAGGCCATGGCCAGGACGTAGCCGGCCAAGAGCGCCCGCACCGGCGGGCGGGCGCCGCGCCAGAAGAACAGCAGGATGAGCACGGGGTAGGCGGCATGCAGCGAGGGCATCGCGGCGATGCTGTTGGCGAACGCGTCGCCCCTGGTGAACAGGGCCGCCGCCTGTTTCAGGCCGACGCTCCGCCACACCAGCGGGATGATCCTGATCGTGGCGCCCCGGTAGCCGGACCGGACGGCGGCCTGTGCCGCCATCCAGGGCGGCATGGCCGGGTAGAGGAGGTATCCCAGGTAACCGGTGAACGTGAGGCCGACGAACAGGGAGATGAAACGCCGGAACCGCTCGTGATCCCGCTTCCAGAGCACCGCGGCGATCACGTAGCTGGCGAAGAAGTGCGTGGTGTAGACGGCCCAGGCCGCGTAGTCCCACCAGTGCAGGTGGCCGGGGCTGAACAGCCACTGCTGGAGCCGGGCCGTGGGCTCGGTGCCCATGCCGATGAACTGGTCGAAGGCGAGCTGCGGCCTGACGAACGGCCCCCACAGCACATGGCTGGCGTAGCCGCGCAGCAGGCTGTAAAGGAACAGCACCGCGTACAGCGGGAGCCAGTCGCGCAGCACCCCGCTGCGCCAGTTCTCCAGGTCGTCGAGGCTCGCCACGAACAGCGCGGCGGCCAGCCAGAGCAGGACCGTGTCCTCTGACATCGGCAGCCCCACCGTCAGCAGGGCCCCGGCGAACAGCACGATCAGGACCGACCACCCGATGAGCGTCCGGCGCCGTGCCACTGCCCAGGACCGCAGCGACCAGGGAACCGGCTCCTGGCTCTGTTCCGGGCCCGTCATCTCTCCAAAGCCGATTAAGCCGATCAATACTGAAGGATTAAGCTACACCACCTTGCGCTATACGATTTTCGAAGCGGCCAGCGCGTACTGATCTTCCGCCACCTACCGGAGCCGACGGCGTATCCGAGCCGGCAGGCGACCTGGCCAGCGCAGGGCGCTGCCGCTGGCTGCCCTTAGCTCCCGCCGTCGCCGGGGTTGTCCATGAGGGCGCAGAGCGCGCCTTGGGGGTTGGCGGCGATGGCTGCCGGGTCGGCGCCGCCGATGAGGAGGTCGGGTATCCCGGCGTCGGATATGAGTGATGCGGCGTCTTCGGCGGCGTGTTCCCCGCCGCCGTTTCCCAGGAACTCGTCGATGGTTCCGGTCGCCGCGCCCTGGGCTGTCTCGCTGGCGAGCTCGGTGAAGCTGAAGTCGCTGAGGCCCTGGTGGTTGACGATCTGGGTCAGCCCGTCGTCGACGAGCCCGGAGGCCGCGCCGGCGCAGAGCGGGCCGCACTCGTCTGCGAAGAAGCCGAACGCGAAGCCGGATGCGGCGGAGATGGCGATGTCGGACCACTTGATCTTCTTGCCGTAGGCGAGCTCGTTCAGCAGGACGCTCCCGCCGCCGATGATGGCCCCGATGCCGCCGGCGATGAGGTTGTCCAGGCCGAACAGGCGTCCTGACGGGTCGGAGTAGTAGTCGGGGGCATCGCTGGCGTAGGCGTAGGGCTGGCCGCTGACGGTGAGCATCGGGTCGATGCCCAGGAACGATCCGGTGGCGGGGTTGTACTCGCGGGCGCGCATGTAGTCCAGGCCGCCGGTGTCGGGCATGGCGTAGAGCCGGCGAAGCCGATCGATGATGCCGGCGCACCCGACTTGTTGGTTGTGGATGCCGAGCCGTAGGCGCCGTAGCTGGTCTCGGTGGCCTGGCTTCCTGACGAGCTGACCAGGCCGGTGACGGACCCGAGCCAGTCGGTGACCGGGTTGAATGTCCCGGCGGAGGCGGACAGGGAGGCGAGCAGCCCGTCCGCCCCGTAGGCGTAGTCAGCGGTGGTGGCTCCTGACGAGCTGGTGTCCTCGACGGCCTCGGGAAGGGGGTTGTTGATGTCCCAGGCCGTGTTCTTCACGACCGTGCCGCCCAGCTTGGCGGAGGTCAGGTCACCGCTGGCGTCGTAGCTGTAGGTGGCGTCGCCGGCGGAGGTGTCCGCCGCGCTCAGCTCGTCGGCGGCGTTCCACGAGTAGGAGCTGGCGCCGGCGACGTCCTGGTCCCCGTCCGCGTTGTAGCCGTAGGTCGTGGTCGCGGAGCCGGCGACGGCCTGGGTCAGTTCCTCGTCGGCGTTATAGGAGTAGGTGGTCTTCGTGCTGCTGGTGGTTGCCGATTTCAGGTTGCCGGCCAGGTCGTAGGTGTAGGCGGTGCCGCCGGCGCTGGCTAGCCGGCCCGCGGAGTCGTACGTGTAGGACACTGATGGCTGCGCGGTGCCGTCCTGCGTGGCCGCGACCGCCGTCGGCTCGCCGTCGGCGTTGAGCGTCAGCCCGTAGGAATCCAGCGTCTTGCTGCTTGCCGTATCCGCGATCTTGGTCAGCTCGCCCGCGTCGTTGTAGGTGAGGGCCTGGGTGACGCCGTCCGGCTGCACGGCCGTGGCGAGATTCCCGGCCGCGTCGTAGGTATAGCTGGTCTTCGAGGACCCGGCGCTGACCGAGGCAAGCTCGTCGTCGGAGTTGAAGGCGTCCTTGACCACGGTCTTGTCGGGGTAGGTCCGGGAGGTGACGTTTCCGTCCGCGTCGTAGGCGTAGGAGAAGCCGCCGCCCGAGGTCAGTTCGCCGTCCGCGTCGTAGGCCAGCGTCCTGGTGCCCGTGCTGTCGGTCACGCTGGTCACGTCGCCGTCGGCGTCGTAGGCGTAGGTAACCGTGGGCGTGCCGTCGGAGTAGGCGATCTTCACGGGCCGGTTGTCGGCGTCGTAGCTGGTCGTCGCGGTCCGGCCGCGCCCGTCGGTGAACGTCACCTGGTTCCCGTCGCCGTCGTAGGCGAACTGGGCGGTCTTGCCCAGCGGGTCGGTCGCCTTCACGAGCCGGCTGTCCTTGTCGTAGGCATACGACCAGGTATTGCCGTCCGGGTCGGTCCGCGAGGTCAGGTTCCCGGCCGGGTCGTAGCCGAAGCTGGTGAGGCCGCCGTCGGGCGCGGTGATCGTGGTCACCTGCTGCTGGTCGTTGTAGCCGTATTTGGTGACCAGCCCTGCCGGATCGGTGATCGTCACCGGGATACCCATGTAGCCATAGCTGACGGTCTCCTTGCCCCCGAGCGGACTGGTGACGCCGGAGAGCAGCCCAGAGGAGCTGTACGCGTACGTGGTCGTGTAACTCGACGCCGTCGCCCCGGAAACGTTGCCGCGCGGGTCGACCGACGTGGCCAGGTTCCCTGCCGGGGTGTAGGTGAACGTCGCCTTCCCGCCCGACGGACTCGTGATCGAGGTGATCTCGTCCATCGAGTTGTAGCCGAACTTAGTCTCGTCGCCCTTCCCGTCGGTATAGGTGAGCAGGTTGTTGTCCGAGCCGTAGGTCCACGACTGCGTGCGGCCAAGGGGGTCGGTCTCGGACAGCAGATTGCCGTTGTCGTCATAGCCCAGCGTGGTGATACCGCCCAGCGGGCCGTTAATGTCGACGGGCAGCAGCAGGTCCCCGAAGACGTACTCCGTCGACCCGCCGAGCGGGTCAACCGAGTACAGCAGGATGCCGCCGTCATAGACGTCGGTCCAGACGCCGCCATCCGGGTCAGTCGTATCGGTCTCGCTCAGGCCGCTGACCGTGGTGTACGAGAACGTCGTCTGCGCGCCCGCTCCGTCCGCCGACTGGGTGACCTGCCCGGCGGAGTTATAGGTGTTCCGCAGGACCGTGCTGCCATCCGGGCTGACAATCGTGGTGAGCAGGCCGGCAGAGTTATACGCGTAAGAGGTAGTGTTTCCGCCCGACGACGCGGGGGTCACCACAGACGTCAGCAGCCCGCCCGAATAGGCGTAAGCGATGCTGGTCCCGTTCGGGAGCTTGATGCCCGTCAGCAGAGAGCCGGCATAGCTCAGCGTCGCCACCTGCCCGGCCGCGTCGGTGACCGACGACAGCAGCCCAGAGGAATAGGCGAACGTCAGCCCTCGCCCGGTCGAGTCCAGGTCCGAGGTCAGCTGCCCCGAGGGCGTGAAGGACAGCACATCCTGCTGCGGCGTGGTCAGCTTGTACCCGGTCACGCTCCCCGATGAGCTCGTTGTCTCGGTGAGCACCGACAATGCCCCCAGCGGGGTCGTGAACCCGCCGTCTCCGTCACTCGCGTACGCGTACTGGCTCCCGTTCTCCGAGTTAAACGTGACGGTGCCAGTGTCGGGGTCCGCCGACAGCGACGCGAACCACGGCATGGTCCATCCCGGACCGAGCGGACCGGCTGCCGTCACGCCCGAGGAATAATTCCGCTGCACGGTCAGGGGCACGCCCGGACTGCTCGTGATCGCGTCCGTGAACGAGTCCGCGTACGCACCGGTCGCCGTATCAACGGCATCACCACGGAAATCCTGCGCCGCCATCCCGCCGGACGAGTCCGGCGAGCACGGGCACCCCTGCGTCTGGCTCCCCGGAACGTCATCTTCATAGAGAAGCACTTCCTGTTCGCCGGTAGTCCCTCCCACTACCGTCGCCGGAATGCCCAGCAGGTAATTCGGCGAGCCGTCGAGCGGCAGGACCACGCAGCCGATCGGGACGATAGAGAAGCTCGCGGACACCGGAGTGCCCGGAGCCGTGCCATACCAGGAGGGCGCGTTAACTGTAAACGACGCGACCGTTATCCAGTTTGGTCCGCAAAGCTGCTGGAATTCTACCGATACCTGCTCGGACACCGGCGGATCGCTGGCATTGAAAATCTGAGCGGATACCGTCACCGGTTCCCCCGGCGCCACCAAGCCGCCCAGGCACGAGGTAACGCAAGAGCTTACGAGCGGGGCTCCCGCTGGCCCGGTCATCGTGACGTACTCAGCCATTCCCGCGTCGCCAGAAGACGTGGCTGGCTGTCCCCCGCGAGCATGTGCCCGCCGCAAGATCCCAGCTGCCGGGCCTGCCGGCTGCCCGTCCGCCGCCGTTCTCTCGCCTGCCGCTGCCCGCCGCAACCGCGCCCGGGACCAGTCCCCCCGGCCAGCCGGCAGCCGTCCCGCCGCCACTCGGCCCGCCGACCGCTCAAACGCCGGCGACACCTCCCGGCGCACCAGCGCCCGCCGCCCCGCCAGCGCCGCGGCGCGGCCAACCGCAGGCCGGCGCGCTGTCACCGATGCTCCCGCCGCCGGCTCGGCCGCGACCACTCCCGCCAGGCACATCACCAGCGCCACCGCCACCGCACCGAGCGACCGCGGACTCGCTAGTGCCGCGACTTTTCCGGACCATGCAGTCATCTGAGCCCCGTCCTGCCGGTATACGCATTAGAACGGACGGTAGATGCCGCCTGCCGGGCGTGCAATTGTTTTTTTCAGCGATCACGCAGCTCATATATTTACTGACAGAAATCATTTACCGCTGACGCGCCAAGCGTCTTTCATAGCGATGCCTCGAAAAGGCAGGCGCGTGCCATCAGTGCTAGTGCACGGCGAACCGGGAGCGGCTCATGACGGCGATCCCGCTGGTGGCGATGAGCCCGTAGAGAGCCGGGGCGAAGAACACATGCGGCAGGCCGAGAACGCTGACGCCGAGGCTGCCGGTCAGTCCTCCGAGGGCGCTGGCGATCGCCGTGGAACTCATGAAAATGGCTGAGGCGGTCGCGATGGCCTGGCGCAGCAGTCGCTGGGCGACGATGATGCCCAGGGCCGCGAACACGCCCCATACCCCGCCCATGAGGATCTGCCCGGCGAATATCCCGGCGGCGTTGCCGGCCAGGGCGAAGCAGAGATTAGCGCCGACGCCGAACGCCGCGCCGAGGATCATCAGGCGCATCATGCCGGTACGGCGGGCGACGGCCACGGCCACCGGCATCAGGATCAGCTCTGTCAGCGGCTGGATGCCGATGGCCGCGCCGCTGAGCGCCGTCGGCAGGTGCAGGTCGTCGCGCATGTAGATCGGCAGGTAGCCGTACTTGATCGGCTCACCAGCGTAGACGAGCACGTACAGCCCGGTGAACGCGAGCAGCGGCAGCATGTCCCGGAGCTTCGGGCGCCGGGCGAGGCGCTCGGCCCGCGCGCCGGACGCGGACGCGGTGCGCGCGCCGGGCCGGGCCGGGCCGGCGCGCGCGAAGCCCATGGGGACGATCTGCGCGAGGGCGCACGACCCGGTGACCGCGAGCATCACGCGCGAGCCCGCGGCAGCCGCCAGGATCGAGCCCAGAACGGGACCGACGACCCATCCGGCCGTCAGCGCCATCCGCACGATGGAGACGACCCCGTCGGCCGCGGGGTTCGCGGTCGCCTGCAGGTCGTCATGGACCGCGGCGAACAGCTGCGAGCCGGCGGCGCCGGAGAAGGCCAGGACGACGGCACTGATCACGAAGGGCATCCACGCCCGGTCGGCCAGGGCCATCGCGACCCATCCGAGGAATCCCGCCAGGGCACACCACCGGAACAGCCCGAGCCGCTTTCCTGACCGGTCCGAGCGTGCGCCGATCAGGTAGCCGGCGAGCGGCGCGGTCATGTTCGTGAGGTAGAACAGCCCGGCCGTGGTCAGCGAAACGTGCAGGTCGTTGACCAGGAACAGGGTGATCTGCGGCGCGGCGGCGGACGTCCCCAGCCCGGAGAGGAACAGCGCGACGGTCGATCCGCGGTAGAGCGGCGAGGACCAGACCGAGCGCGCCGCGGACGGGGCCACCGGGTGCGTGTCCGTTTCATTCAAGACCCCGCTAGTCTCGCGCACGCATCATGGACTTCAGCATCACACGGCCAGAGAACGAGGAACCGACCATGCAGCCGCGCATCCATGTCATCACCCTCGCGGTAGGTGACCTCGACCGCGCCCTGGCGTTCTACCGCGACGGGCTGGGCTTCCAGACCGAAGGGCTGATCGGTGCCGAGTTCGCGGCGACCCCGGCCGTTCCCGGCGGGGCCACGGCGGTGTTCCATCTCGGCGGCGGGCTCATGCTGTCTGTCTATCCGCGCTCCGAGCTCGCCAAGGACGCCCTGGTTCCCCTGACCGCGGCGAAGCCCGGCGAGTTCAGCATCGGGCATGTGGTGGCCAGCCGGGACGAGGTCGACGAGGTCATCGCGCAGGCCCGGGCTGCCGGGGCAACCGTCACCGACCCACCTCACGACCGGCCCTGGGGCATCTACTCGGGATACTTCCAGGATCCCGACAGCCACCTCTGGGAGATCATCTGGAACCCCGCGCTCGGCCCCGCCTCGCCCTGAGCCCGCGCGCGCTGTCTTAGCCTGCCGGTGTGTCCTGGTGCGCAGCGGGGGCCACCGGGCAGGTGAGATACGGCACCGGGGTCTGGATAAGCGCCGGCCGTGCCTGGGTCGGGCGGCTGGTGCGGGTGATGAAGGCCAGGGCCAGCGCCGCGGCGCCGGTGAATGCTGCCGCGCAGATCCAGCCGATCTGAGTGAAGCTGGACCGGAACTGGACCGGATGGGTGTAGGCCGCGCCGACGAGACCGGTAATGGGCGGCAGGGCGGCGATCCAGAGCAGGCCCGCGACGCGGGCGGTGGCGTTGTTGACTCCGGAGGCGAGACCGGCCTGGGAGTCTGGGGCGGTGTTCATCGCGGTGGCGGTCAGGGGCGGCAGGAGGGCGGCCAGGCCCAGGCCGAACAGCACGGCCACCGGGAATACGGCCGTCCAGTAGCCAGCCTGGGGGCCGATGCGCACCGCGAGAACGGACGCGGCCGCGCACGCCAGGCAGCCGGCCACTATCTGCGGCCGGGGCCCGATGCGCTGGGCTAGCCGGCCACTGCGCCCGGACAGCAGCAAGGTCACGGCGGTGACCGGCACCAGTGACGAGCCCGCTACCACCGGGCTGTAGCCAGCGACGATCTCCAGGGCAGGGATGAAGACGAACGCAAAGCCGCCGAGAGCGCCGTTGACGACGAACGTCACGGCATTAGCGACGCGGAACTGCACCGGAGCGAAGATCGCCGGGGGGAGCATGGGATTGGTCGCGCGCCGTTCGGTGACGACGAACGCCGCCGCGGACATCACGGCGATGACCGCGGCGGCAGCGAACCGCGGCGAGACCACGCCCGCGGCAGGCAGAACGATGATCGCGTAGGTGAGAGCGCCCAGGGCGGCGGCGCCGGCCAGCGCACCGCGCCAGTCCGCGTGCCTGGAAGCTCGCGTGCAGGCTGTGGCCGATCGACGGAAGCGCCACGGCGACCACCGTGGAATCGATCCCGGCCACTGACGACCCCAGGACCATCGCCGCGACCACCCACCGCCCGCGCGCAGAACCGTAGTCGAGCAGCTCGCCCGGGCCGGCGCTAGCCGAGGGTGAAGGTGATGCGTTCGTGGACATTCTCGCTTTCCCGCTGACCATAAGACGTGGCGGCCTTGTCTCCAGGGTGACCCCGATCCGCACCGCCACCGGCAGGGCCGGCCACGCCATCAGGGTCGGGAAGAACCCCGTGGCCATCGCCATCACGCCTGAGGGAAGGCGCAGGCCCGGCGCGGGGTTGACGCAGGAGACCAGTCGCCAGCCAGGAGGGAACGACAGATGAGGGCCACTATCGACGGCACGGTCGTTGCTGATGCTCCGGAGTCCGACCTGATCCTCATCGAGGGCAACCAGTACTTCCCGCCCTCCTCGCTCAGCGCCGGCGCGCTCAGCGACAGCCCGACGCCGTATACCTGCCCGTGGAAAGGCGTCGCTCAGTACCACGACATCACGGTGGCCGGATCGGTCCACCACGACGCGGCATGGAGCTACCCCGACCCTTACCCGGCGTCCTTCGACCGGGTCGGCGCGGATTACGCCGGCTATGTCGCCTTCGATACACAGCAGGTAACCGTCACCGGGTAAGCCGCGATGAGTTTCGCGGTGGTGGCGCGTCTTCCCTGGCAGAGGGTGATATCCAGGAGGCCTGCTGGACAGTGAAGGGGGTGCCTCATGGAGATAACCAACCTGGGCGAGGCGGATGGGCTGCCGCCGGTGGACTGGGCCGCGATCGCGGAGAAGCTCGACGCGGGTTCGGCGCCAGATCCGGGGGCGCTGAACTCGCGCACGACCTGGCTGTCCACCATCAACCAGGACGGCAGCCCGCATGTGACCGCGGTCGGCGCCCTGTGGCAGGACGGAGCCTTCTGGTTCCAGACGGGCGCGGGCACGCGGAAGAACCGCAATGTCGCCCGCGATCCCCGGTGCTCGGTCGCGGTGTCGGTCGCCGGCGCGGACGTCGTCATCGAGGGCGACGCCGCGCGGGTGACCGAGCCGGGCGCGCTGACGCGCATCGCGAAGGCGTGGGCAGACCAGGGCTGGCCAGCCGAGCCCGACGACAGCGGACAGGGCATCACCGCGCCGTTCAACGCACCGTCCCAAGGACCACCGCCGTGGAACGTGTACCGCATCACGCCACGCTCGGCGATCGTGACCCTGGGGACGGAGCCGGGGGGCCTGACTCGCTTCCGGTTCTGACACTCCCGCCACGCGAGCGGCCCGCCGCTCCCGCCGAGAATCCCGTTGCGAGTGGACGGCATCGGATGTCTGATTGGCTGGCCATCAATCACGGGAGAGAACATAACGCGCATGGTGCTGCCCGCCCCCACGTTGCACACCGCTCGCCTTCGGCTGCGGCCCTTCGACGACGCGGATGCGAACAACCTCTTCGCGCTGCAAAACAACGCCCGCGTACTGCGCTACTGGGACGCGCCGCCGTGGAGCGAGCGCGTGCGCGCCGAGCGGTTCATCACGGCTTGCCGGCAGATGGCGCAGGAAGGCACCGGGGCGCGGCTGGCCGTGGATCGCGTCTCCGACGGGACATTCATCGGCTGGTGCAGCCTGAACCGGTGGAATCCGGACTACCGCAGCGCGTCGCTTGGCTACTGCCTTGATGACGCGGCGTGGGGCCACGGCTACGCGACGGAGGCCGCGCGCGCTCTGCTCCGGTGGGCATTCGACACGCTGGACCTCAATCGCGTCCAGGCTGAGACCGATACGCGCAATGTGGCGTCTGCCCGCGTGCTGGAGAAGCTTGGCTTCGTGCGTGAAGGGACCTTGCGGGAAGACTGCATCGTGAACGGCGAGGTCTCTGACTCGTGGGTCTACGGGCTGATCAGGCGGGAATGGCGGACGTCGTCCGAGCCAGTTCCCGCCCGCTGAGTCCTCGCTCTCTCGCCAGACGTCGCCCCGGTTTCACACGGCGGAGCGGCGGCGGTGTCGTCCCCAGCCGGAACGGGACCCACCTGGAAGCGAGCGGCCAGCCGCGGCGCGGGCGTGATCTGAGGGAGTGCCCGCGCCGCTGCCGGGGCTGGCTAGGCTGCCGGTGACGTGGTCATGCCCGTCAGGCGCGGCCGAACTTGCTGGACCATTCCGCCGTGCCGCCGCTGGTGTAGACGACCAGGTTGCCGTCGTTCTGCATGGCGAGGTAGTTGCCGCTGCCGGTGCCTTCGGTGCCGCTATTCCATACCGCTCTGCCCGCGCTGGTGTAGACGACCAGGTTCCCGTCGTTCTGCATGATGAGGTAGTTGCCGCTGCCGGTGCCTTCAGTGCCCGTGTTCCAGATGGCACTGCCGTTCTGGTAGACGACCAGGTTGCCGTCAGTCTGCATGATGAGCTGGTACTGCCCGCTGGGAGAGTACAGGGACTGGCCGGCTGTCAGTTCCTGCCCGGTCTTCAGGATGCCGGTCCCGGCAGAGCTTCCGGCGGTTGCGCAGCTCGCTGTGCCGGCGGTGCCGTTGGTCTGGGTAGATGCCATCGTGGGCGAGGACTCGGCGCCCAGCGCCGGGGTAGTGGTCTCGGTGAGGTTATTCGTCTCGCCGGTGAAGCCTTCCGAGACGCAGGAGGGCGCACCCGTGCTGGTCGCGGTCAGCGCGGTCTGCGCTTCCAGCGTCGTGCCGGAGCCGAAGTAGGCTTCGCTGCCGCCTCCGTCGCCGTACACGCCCCACTCGGTGGTGTTCCAGTGGGAGGCGAGGCCGACTTCGCTGTCGCTGCTGGTGACCGAGGTCGCTGCTCCCGACCCCACCGCCAGGGACACGCCATCGATGCCGCCGGACTGGGCGCTGGCGGTCAGGCGGAGGCTGGCGAGCTGGCTGGCGGTCAGCGTGCTGACCTCGGCGGCGCTGCTGTTGGTGTAGCAGTCGTCAGAGTAGGTGTACCAGCCCGAGGGGCAGGTGGCGTCGTAGTTGATCAGCCAGTACTGCATGAAGATGTAGCTGTAACTGGAAGTTTCGTAGGTGTAGACGAACTGCTGCCACGCCTCGCAGCTGGCCGGGCTTGCGGCTCCTGAGCAGGCGGGAGAACCGGCGAAGAACTGGCTGTTGAGCTGCAGTGAGAACGCATTGGCTGTCAGCGAGCCGGTGCCGCCCGGATAGCCCTGCTCGGTAATGCCCGAGCTCACGTTCTGGAACGTCCCGGTCGCCTGGGAGATCAGTCCCGGCACCTGGGCGGAGTAGTCGGTGCCGTCGCCCACCAGATCCGGCCCTGAACGGCGGGCAGACCGGGGCCGCGGGATCAGCGGAATCTCCGGCGCGGTCACGCACCGGGCGGCGTGCCAGGCCAGCGCGGGGTACGAGGCCCGGTAGCAGCCTGTGCCGGGCTGCCGGACGTGCCCGATATCAGCTTGCCATCCCGCCCTGGTCACGGCCGCCGGCGCGGGGGCCGCCGAGGCTACCCCGGCGCCCAGGGCTGCCATCACTAACGAAGCGGCGGCCAGCGCACCAGCAGACCGCATGATCCTTCTCAAAACGCCCTCCTTCACGCAAAGAGGTCACATATGGTGACCCCCAGTCCCCGCCAATACACATCCGGTGAACATCACTGTCAAGGCCCCGGCTGGACCTCTCCTATGCCAGGCGTGCTTCGGCGAGCAGCAGGCCGGCCAGGTCGGCCGGCGCCGGGGTGGCTGCGGTCAGCCCGCGGGCGGTGAACCAGCGCGCGATGTTCACCGAGTCCCTGGTCAGGAATTCCGCGCCGCGCGGGTTCGCGATCACGTCGACGATCTGCGGCATGTCGATCATGACCAGACGGCTGCCGTGCGCCAGCAGGTTGTAGGCCGACAGGTCTCCGTGGGCGTAGCCAAGCCCGGCCAGGCCGCACAGGGCGGTCACCAGCTGGTCCCACAGGCCGGCGAGCTCGGCTCCGGCCGGCCTGGTCTCGGCCAGCCGCGGCGCGGCCGTGCCGTCCGGTTCGCCGATGAACTCCAGCAGGAGCTCGGTACCGAGTACCTGCACCGGATACGGCACTGGCAGGCCGGCCGCCCAGAGCCTGCTCAGGGCGGTGAACTCGGCGCTTGCCCACTGGGTGGAGATCATCTCCTTGCCCGCCGCGGACCGCGCCGCGATCGCCCGGTTCACCCGCGACTCCCGGACGCGCCGGCCTTCGAGGTACTCGCTGTCGCGCTGGAACATCCGGTGCTCCGCGGCCCGGTACCGCTTGGCCGCGATCAGGCAGGACCGGCCGGTGCCGGGCACGCCGCGGCGCAGCAGGAAGACGTCGGCCTCCTTGCCGGTCTTCAGGATGCCGAGCTCGGTGTCGACGGCCGCCAGATCGGTGACCAGCCAGCCCGGGTACGGTCGCGGGCCGCGCTCGGTGGGCGCGGACTGATCCCAGGTGGACCACCGGTCACCCTCGGGCACCCCGAACGCGGCGGAGCCGAAGTCGGCAGGCGGGAGGCGCCGGCGGTGCCGGTCGCGCTTGAGGAAGACGGACTCGTCGTCGTCAAACCGCCGCTTGCCGCGGCGGGACTGAGAGCTGGACATGGCAGGGACTCCTGGTGCGGGAAGTGCGGGCGGGCAGCAAGAAACTCGTGACGGTCCTCATCTGCGTCCCTCCTTCCTGCTCAGCGAGCGCCTGCCAGGTCGCGGGCGGCGACAGCGGCGACGCGGGCTGCCAGGCTGACACGCCGCCAGGCACCAGGCAACAGGTTTTCCGCCGGCCAGGAGCCCGTCGGGTTCAAGCCCCTGGCGGCCCACCAGGACCTTTCAGGCCATGGGCGGCCATCCAGGGGGGTCCGCAGGGGTGGACGACGCCTTCGCCGGCGGCTGGGCGGATGGGATCGGCGCGGAGATCATGGGGCGGAACAAGTTCAGCCCGCACCGCGGCCCGTGGGCTGACCACGACTGGAACGGCTGGTGGGGAGACAGCCCGCCGTTTCACACCCCGGTGTTCATCCTCACCCACCACCCCCGGCCCGCCATCGAGATGAAGGGCGGGACGACGTTCCCCTTCCTCGAAGCCAGCCCGGCGGACGCCCTGGCCGCGGCGCGCGAGGCCGCTGGCGGCCTGGACGTCCGGATCGGCGGCGGCCCGTCAGTCATCCGCACGGCAGGAGGATCTTGAGCGCCGATTCCTGATCGAGCCGGTGAGCAGCCCGAGCGGGGTCACTCACCTCACCTTCACCCGCCGCTAGCGCGAGCGCCCGGCGGTGGCACCGCCCTCATCCGCCACTTGCGCGCTGGCTATACCTCAGATCCTGCGGCCCGCGGGTAGCACGAACCGGCGGAAAATAAGCTGGCGGAGCACATCGTCCCCGCCTTCGACGATTGATACATAGCGGATGTCCCGCAGCAACTTGGAGATGACCGATTCGGTCGTGTATCCAAGGCCGCCGAACATCTCTGACCCGACGGAGGCAATCTCCCAGCCAGCCTGGCCACAGAACATTTTGGCGGCTAGCACCGACCGAAGCGCGCCTCCGCGCTTCACGAACGTAGCCGCCGGGTCCGGTGTCGCCATGATCTCATCGTGCTCGCGTGCGGCCGCCAGGCATTGGTTGCGCATGACCTCGATCTGGATCTCCATCTGCGCGGCCTTGCCGGCGAAAATGGCATTCTCCAGCAATGTCTTGCCGTCGAGTGATTTCGTTTTCGCGTAGTCAAGGCAGAGGTCGCGAATCCGCCTGGCGACCCCGACCGCAGTAGCCGCCATCAGGACCCGGCTTGAATTGAGGGCGATCTCAAGAACCTTGAGCCCGTGCCCCCCGAGAATGTTGCCCGCAGGCACGGTGCAGTTCTCGAACGATACCTGGTACACACCGGAGGACCGGAGGCCAATCGTGTCCCACCGCTGGACGATGCGGATGCCAGGGGTACCGCGCGGCACGACGACCGTATGGAAGGCGCTACTGGCCTCGGCGGATTTAGCGATCACAACTAAGAAGTCCGCGAAGTCCGCATTGGCGGAGAAGAACTTATCGCCGTTGATGACTGCGCTATCGCCCTGCCTGCTGACGATGGTCCCGGTATTGGTCAGCTCGCTGCCCACTCCGCGCTCGCTTCCCAGGCCAGCCGCGTATCCGCCGTTGCGGACGAGAGCGGTGAGAAACTCGTCCCGCAGCTCTGACGAGCCGAACAACTCCACCATCATAGTGGTGAGGATGGAGATGAAGAGCGTAAAAGCGGAGCCGGCATCGGCATAAGCTAGCTCGGAGACGATGTCGATGCTCTCCTCAAGGCTCACCCCGGCCCCGCCATACCTGGCGGGCAGCCACCAGTTCATGAGACCGGCCTTGTGCAGCGGCCGGTACAGGTCGAGCGGAGGCTCCGGCTGTGCGTCGAACTCGGCGTCGTGCCCGGTCAGGTGCGTGCGCGCGAAGTCACGGAACGCTCGGACTGTCTCCGCTTGAGATGACGCTTGCTGCTGGGCGCTGGTTACCATCATCGGGCCTTTCAGGATGCGGGTGCTGGAAAGCGCCGCCGGAACGTGAAAGCTTCGGCGGACGGCCCCCTGGCTTTGAGCGTCGCGAGGCGTTCCATGCCGTCGTCGTAGTCCGGAAGGGTTCCGGCGGGCACCCACCACAGGGCCGAGTGAATGTCCCTGGGTGGCTTGAACCACTTCCTGCCGCGGCGGAGCGCTGCGAGGTGGTCGCCCTCAAAAGTGAACCGCCGGAGCGCTTCGACCGTTTCCCACACCGAGATGTTCAGGAAATACGGATCCTTGGGATCGTCGAACATCCACTCTAGCCGCCAGACAAATCCTTCGGCCTTGCGAGCCATCCCGTCCATGACTAGGGCTAGTTCATGAAAGTCAGCCAGGGTTTCTGACTTCAGGGAGTCGACGGCGTAGCTGATGTTCACCTGGGCTATCTGGTAGTGGCCGCTCATGGCGAGGGTCACTCCCCCGGACCCGGGAGGTAGCCGCTTTCGACGAAGTACTGAATATTCGTAGTCAGCAGCTCAGGAGTGAACGGAGGGCAGACGAGTCCGAGAGGTTCCAGCGCACGGCGGGTCGCGTTACAGCTGAATGGCACGCTGCCCCAGCCACCGGATGACAGGAAGCCTTCGGAGAAGAATTCGATCACCGGGTACGCGGCGTTGCCCGGGTCGGCGCGCACCATGTCTGCCCATAGCTGCGGAGGGACCTCCGCCAGGGGATACCCATAGTCGGCGAGTGCCGCAGCGGCTGCCGCGAATGGCAGCCGCTGCGGATTGCTCAGGTGGAACGTCCCGCCCACCGACTGCTCCTGCCAGGAGAGCCCGACGATGGCAGCCGCGATGCTGTCGACCGGGACGATGTCGCTGTTCAACGCGGTCGTGGGCACTGCGCCTGCCTGAACACAGCCTTTGAGGGCGCGCCATAGCATGTCCTCGGTCTGGCAGGCACCGGACGCCCGGTCACCGAACGCTCGGGAGACCCGGTACACGGAGACCGGCAGCCCGCGTTCGCGGGCGAGCCGGACCAGTCCCTCTGCCACCCACTTGGTCTGCTCATAGCCGTGCGTCAGGGCCGAGGGCGGGCCGGTCGGCGTTTCCTCGGCCATCGGCAGCCTCGGATCGTCTGGGATGACGCCGAAGATGGCCACGCTGGAAACGTGGTGGACGGGGACGGTGCGGTGCCGCGCGGCCAGCCGGAGCACCTCCGCGGTGCCGTCCACGTTCGCCGCCCTGAGGTCCTCGTAACTGCGCAGGAGGACATCGACGGTGGCACCGACGTGGTAGACGCCATCGATCGTGGCGGCCAGGGTGTCGAACTCGCCCTCAGCCAGGCCCAGGCGGTGCTGGGAGAGATCGCCTACCACCGGGACCACCCGGTCCGCTGCACCGTCATCGAGCAGCCGGTATCGCCGCAGCGTGTCACGCAGCCGCCGGGTCCCCTCATCGGCGTCGGCCGCCCGCACCAGGCAGTGCACGACGGCACGGGTCTTGGTCAGCAGCTCGGCCAGCAGGAACGCGCCGATGAAGCCGGTCGCGCCGGTGACGAACAGGTGCCTGGATCCTTCCAGCGTGAGCGGACCGCGCTCCGCCGCGGGAACGATGTCGTCGGCCAGCTTCACCTGCGATTCCAGAGCCGATTCCGCGGCGGCAGCTGCCTGAGCCGGCTCCGCCTGTTCGGTATCCGTCAGGGCCGCGGCGATGCGCTCCGCCAGCGCCCGCGGCACAGGCGTCTGGTAGACCGCGTTGGCAGGCAGCAGCTTGGTGAGCCCGAGCAGCCGCACCAGCCGGGTGCGCAGCTCAAGCGCGGCAAGCGAGTCGAATCCCAGGAGTAGCAGCGACTCGTCGCGGGGGACGGCATCGGCGGACGGAAGGTGCGCGACCTCGGCGGCGTGCTGGCGGATTATGCGGACCAGTTCCTCCTGGCGCTGCGCTGCGGTCATGCTGGCCAGGGAGATGCGGAGCCGCTCGTGCTCGCTGATGTCCTGGTCCTCGCCGGCGCGCGGCCGCGGAATCTCCCCGGCCTTGTCCCGCAGCATGCCCGGCAGCAGCCGCACGTCGTGCGCCGCGGCGAGCTCGATGCGGCACGGGACGGCAAGCGGAGTATCGGCCGCACGGGCCATGTCAAACAATGCCCAGCCGTCGTCGGGAGCTAGGGGCTGCATGCCCCACCTGGCCAGCCTTGCCCGGTCCGCGTCGGTCAGGCCTTCAGACATATTCGTCTCGACGCCCCATGGTCCCCAGGCCAGCGAGAGGCCCGAGAGCCCTGCGGCCCGGCGGCGATGTGCCAGTGCGTCGAGGAAAGCGTTTCCCGCCGCGTAGTTAGCCTGGCCCTGAGTCCCGAGAACTCCGGCCACCGAGGAGAACATGATGAAGCAGGACAGCCCGAGGTTCCTGGTCAGCGCGTTCAGGTTGGCGGCGCCGTCCACCTTGGCCCGCAGGACACGCTCGACCTGGTCGTCCGTGAGCGTAGCCAGCGTCCCGTCGTCACGAACGCCGGCGGCATGAATCACCGCGCCCAGGGGGTGCGCCGGGGGAATGGAGCCCAGCAGGTCAGCCACCGCCTGGTAGTCCGCGACGTCGCAGGCCGCGATGCGGACCTCCGCGCCGAGCCTGGCCAGCTCAGCCTGCAGGAGGTCGGCTCCGGGTGATTCCGGGCCGCGGCGGCCGGCCAGCACCAGGTGCCGGATGCCGTGTACGGAAATCAGGTGCCGCGCCAGCCGGCCGCCCAGTCCGCCGGCCCCGCCCGTGATCAGAACGGTCTGCCCGGGGCCGGCAAGCGGCGCCGGCTCGGCGCTGGGGAGCAGCGGGCCGATGCGCGGTACGCGCATCGCGCCGCCGCGAATCGCTATCTGGTCCTCCTCCATGCTCAGAGCTGCCGCAAATGACGACGCCGAGGAAGCGTCAGCATCGATGTCCACCAGGACAAAGCGGCCGGGATGCTCGCCCTGAGCCGAGCGGATCAGGCCCCACACCGCGGCGGCGGCAAGATCAGCGACGTCCTCGTCTGGCGACGCCGCGACGCCGCGGTGGGTGCACACGGCTAGCCTGGCCGAGGAGCCCTCCGTCGCCGCCAGCCATTCCCGCGCCCGGTGCAGGACTGCGCGCACGTTGTCCTGGACCGCCCGGGCAAGACCCGCGGTCGCCGCGATATCACTAGGGGTCCCCTGGCCGGCCTCTGACACCCGGCCTGCAGTCGCGGGCGGAACGTCAAGCACCACCTGCCGGCCCGCCCGTGCCGCTGACGCGATGTCGGTGAGCGCGGTGACCGAAAGACCCGTGTCGCTGAGCTGGCTGCTCAGGGGGCTGCTGTCCCAGCTCACCACAGACAGGCTCACGCTGGGCGTGGCGGCTGCGTGAGCGGCCGGGGGCGCCCAGCGGACGCCGAACAATGCCCGCCCCGCGAGTGCCTGCCGGGCCTGCGCTCCCAGGTTGCCCGCCGGCCGGAAGGCCAGGGCGCTGATCCGCCCGGCTGGGTTCCCGGTGCCATCAGCGAGGTCGACGCTGTACTCTGCCTCGCTGGTGACGGTGATGCGCGCCCGAAGGTCGCTGGCTCCCACGGCGTAGAGGCCGACCCCGCTGAAGGAGAAAGGAAGCAGTGCCTGCTCGTTGAGCAGCCCCGCTTCCGCGGCTGCCGCGAGGCACCCGTGTAGCGCCGCGTCCAGCAGCGCCGGGTGCATGCCGTACCGCTGGGCGTCGGGGGCGATGTGGTCGGGAATCCTGCATTCGGCATAGAACTGGGTACCCAGCCGCCATAGTTTCCGCAAGCCCCTGAACGCGGGACCGTAGGTCATCCCGACCCGGGCGACCCGGGCATAGACGGCATCCACGTCCATCGGCTCGGCGCCGGCCGGGGGCCACTCGGCAGGGTCATCGACGGGCTGCTCAGCGGTCGGGGATATCACGCCCGCCGCGTGGCGGGTCCATGTCCCGATGCCGCCGGGACGGGAGTGCACGCTCACCGTGCGCCTCCCCTCCTCGTCGGCCTTGCCGACGGTGAGCTGCACCTGGAGGGCATCGTCTCCTGGAAGCGCCAGCGGAGCTTCCAGGGCCAGTTCGTCCACCCATTCGGCGCCTACCTGCTCCCCCGCCCGCAGGGCAAGCTCGACGAGGGAAGCGCCGGGCAGCACTGACTGCCCGCCAAGGACGTGGTCGGCCAGCCACGGATGCGAGGCACGAGTCAGCGACGCCGTGAACAGATATCCCTCGGCATCAGCGAGCTCGACTCCGGCGCCGAGCAGCGGGTGGCCGGCTTCCTCCAGCCCCGCCGCGGCGAGGCTGGTTACCGGGGCCTGCTCCGGCTCGCTGAGCCAGTAGCGCTGGCGCTGGAAGGGGTAGGTGGGCAGGGTGACGCGGCGGGGGGTGCCGGTGAAGTGGGCGGCCCAGCTGACGGGGGCGCCGCGGGTGAAGGCCTGGGCCAGGGAGGTGACCAGCCGGGCCGGGCCGCCGTCGTCACGGCGCAAGGTGCCGATCACCGCGGCGCCGGCCCCGGCGTCATCGATGGTCTCCTGCAGCCCGGCCCCCAGCACCGGATGCCCGCTGACCTCGATGAACAGGCGATGACCCGCCCCCAGCAGCGTCCGGGTGGCACGCTCGAACTCCACCGTCTGGCGCAGGTTCCGCCACCAGTACCCGCCGTCCAGCACCAGGCCGTCAGCGAACTCCCCCGTCACCGTCGACACCATCGGCACCACCGGCACCCGCGGCCGCACGCCCCCAAGCGCCTCGCCCAGCGGCCCGCGCAACGGGTCGACAAGCCAGCAGTGCCCGGGGAAGTACGCCTTGACCATGCGGGCGTGGATGCCGTCGCTGTCGCATGCGGCCTGCAGCTCGGCTACTGCCTGGGGGGTGCCGGAGACCACCACCGAGGACGGGCCGTTGACTGCTGCTACCGCGAGATCGGCGTCCCAGCGTGCCAGCCGCTCCCGCGCGGCCTGCTCCCCCAGTCCCAGCGACATCATGACGCCGCTGCCCGACAGGGGCACTATCAGCTGGCTGCGCCGGGTGACCGCGAGGGCGGCATCATCCAGCGACAGCGCTCCGGCGACGCATGCTGCCGCGATCTCTCCCTGGCTGTGGCCCACCACCGCCGCCGGCTCGACGCCGTAGCCGCGCCATACCGCCGCCAGCGACACCATCACCGCCCACAGCACCGGCTGCCCCACATCCACCCGGTCCATCCCGGGCGCGCCCGGCTCCCCGCGAAGTACGCCGGTCAGGGACCACGGCACGTGGCGTGCCAGCGCCTCCTGGCACTCCGCGATCTGTCCCGCGAACACCGCCGAGGAGTCCAGCAGCCCGGCCGCCATCCCCGGCCACTGCCACCCCTGCCCCGGGAACACGAACACCGGCCGCGCGTCATCAAAAGCCTGCTCCGACACCACCCCCGGCGCCGCCTCACCCCGCGCCAGCGCCGCCAGGCCCCCAACCAGCTCCTCCCGCCCCGTGCCCGACACCACAGCCCGGCACTCAAACACCGACCGCGTCACCGCCAGCGAGAACCCCACATCCCCCGGCCGCTCCCTGCCCGCCACCCCCGCCAGCTCCGCCGCCCGCGCCCGCAGCGCCCCCGCGCTCCGCGCCGACACCACCCACGGCACCACGCCCCCCGCCACCCCAGCACCCGCCGCCGGCTCCTCCGGCTCCTCCGCAGCCTCCTCCACGATCACGTGCGCATTCGTCCCGCTGATCCCGAACGACGACACCCCGCACCGCCGCACCCGCCCCGCCGACCGCGGCCACCCCACCGCCTCCCCCAGCGGCACCACCCCCCGCCAGTCCACCTCCCGCGACGGCCCGGAAAAATGCACCAGCGGCGGCAGCACCCCATGCCGCAGCGCCATCACCATCTTGATCACCCCCGCCACACCCGCCGCCGCCTGCGCATGACCAATATTCGACTTCACGCTCCCCACCCACAACGGCCGCCCGCCCCGCCCATCACCCCCGAACACCCCCACCAAAGCACCCGCCTCAATCGGGTCTCCCAGCTTCGTCGCGGTGCCGTGTGCCTCCACCGCGTCGATATCGCTGGCGGTCAGCCCGGCGGCACGCAGCGCATCGCGGATCACCCGCTGCTGCGCGAGCCCGTTGGGCGCGCTTAGGCCGTTGCTGGCGCCGTCGGAGTTGACGGCGGAGCCGCGAACCACCGCAAGCACGGGGTGACCGTTCTGGCGTGCCTGCGACAGCCGCTCAAGCAGCAGGAGCCCGGCCCCTTCGGCCCATATCACTCCATCGGCGCTGTCAGAGAACGACTTGCACCGCGCGTCCGGGGATAGCGCACGCTGCCTGGATGCCTCGACGATCATCCGGGGGTTGCACATGACCGTCGCTCCCCCGGCCAGCGCCAGCGAGCACTCGCCGGCCCGTAGTGCCTGCGCCGCGAGGTGCACGGCCACGAGCGATGCGGAGCATGCCGTGTCGACAGTGATCGCGGGACCCTCCAGGCCAAGCGTGTAGGCGATCCGGCCCGAGGCGACGCTCATGAGCTCTCCGGTCAGCACATAGCCCTGGACCTCGTCAGGAAGGACCCGCAGCGGCTGGCTGTAGTCCTGGTACATCACCCCCGTGAACACCCCGGCGCTGCTGCCCCGGAGCGAAGCCGGGTCAATGCCCGCGCGTTCGAAGGCCTCCCAGGCGCACTCAAGCAGGAGCCGCTGCTGGGGGTTGACAGCGAGGGCCTCACGGGGCGTGATCCCGAAGAACTGCGCGTCAAAGGAGCCGGCGTCGTGCAGGAAGCCGCCCTCGCGTACATACGTGGTTCCCGGATGATCCGGGTCCGGGTGGTACAGGGCGTCCAGGTCCCAGTCCCGGTCAGCGGGGAACGGCACGATCCCGTCGCCGCTCGCTGCCACAAGGTCCCACAGTTCCTCCGGTGACGT
Organism: uncultured Actinomycetota bacterium; assembly: GCA_963725175.1. Lineage (GTDB taxonomy): Bacteria > Actinomycetota > Actinomycetes > Streptosporangiales > Streptosporangiaceae > DASUBV01. The sequence continues at coordinate 6,370,694 of CAVRXH010000006.1, read as the reverse complement.
CACGCCGCTGGGGAATCTGCACGACATCCCGATGATCGCGATCGGCTCGGTGCTGCGGGCCTTGAGGCGCTCGTTCTCCTTCAGCGACTCGCGCAGTGCCTCGACGAGTTCACCGGTCGATGTGTTCATCGTTCCTCCGGGTGCATCAGGCTGGCCGGCTAGCCAGCACCGCTGCCGCGGCGCTTGCCCAGCGCAAGCTGCACAAGCTGATCGCGGTCCATGTCGTCAAGTGCCTGACTGTCCGGGCCAGATGCGGAGTCTGGGGTTCGGGTACCGCCGGATACGCCGTCAGCGCCGGGACGGTCCTCCCGCTCCCCGCCTTCGGGGCTGAACTGGGTCACCAGGTAGTCCGCGAGAATCTGAGGCGACGGGTAGTCATAGATAAGGGAGACCGGCAGCTTCAGCCCGGTTGCGCTGGCCAGGCGGTTGCGTAGCTCTACAGCGGTTATGGACTCGAATCCGAGTGCCCGGAACGAGAGGCCCCGCTTTACCTCGCTCGGCGCGCGCATGCCAAGCACGGCTGAGATCTCCCTGGTCAGCAGATCCCATGCACTGCGCCGGGTGGTGATAGCGGGCGGAGGCGCGGAGATATCGCCGGCCGGAACGTCAGCTGCCGGAGCTCTTGTCAGATCAGAACCGGCCGGATCGGCACCGGCCGGGATCATGTCAGGGCCGCTGAGCCAGTAGCGCTGGCGCTGGAAGGGGTAGGTGGGCAGGGTGACGCGGCGGGGGGTGCCGGTGAAGTGGGCGGCCCAGCTGACGGGGGCGCCGCGGGTGAAGGCCTGGGCCAGGGAGGTGACCAGCCGGGCCGGGCCGCCGTCGTCACGGCGCAAGGTGCCGATCACCGCGGCGCCGGCCCCGGCGTCATCGATGGTCTCCTGCAGCCCGGCCCCCAGCACCGGATGCCCGCTGACCTCGATGAACAGGCGATGACCCGCCCCCAGCAGCGTCCGGGTGGCACGCTCGAACTCCACCGTCTGGCGCAGGTTCCGCCACCAGTACCCGCCGTCCAGCACCAGGCCGTCAGCGAACTCCCCCGTCACCGTCGACACCATCGGCACCCCGGGCACCCGCGGCCGCACACCCCCAAGCGCCTCGCCCAGCGGCCCGCGCAACGGGTCGACGTAACGGCTGTGCGAGGCATAATCCACGTCCACCATGCGGGTGTGGATATCCTCGCTGTCGCATGCGGCTTTCAGCTCAGCCACTGCCCGCGAGGTACCCGAGACCACCACCGAGGACGGGCTGTTCACGACTGCTACCGCCAGGTCCCCGCCCCACCGCGCCAGCCGCTCCCTGGCAGCCCGCGCCCCCAGTCCCAGCGACATCATGACGCCGCTGCCCGACAGGGGCACTATCAGCTGGCTGCGCCGGGTGACCGCGAGGGCGGCATCATCCAGCGACAGCGCTCCGGCGACGCATGCTGCCGCGATCTCTCCCTGGCTGTGGCCCACCACCGCCGCCGGCTCGACGCCGTAGCCGCGCCATACCGCCGCCAGCGACACCATCACCGCCCACAGCACCGGCTGCCCCACATCCACCCGGTCCATCCCGGGCGCGCCCGGCTCCCCGCGAAGTACGCCGGTCAGGGACCACGGCACGTGGCGTGCCAGCGCCTCCTGGCACTCCGCGATCTGTCCCGCGAACACCGCCGAGGAGTCCAGCAGCCCGGCCGCCATCCCCGGCCACTGCCACCCCTGCCCCGGGAACACGAACACCGGCCGCGCGTCATCAAAAGCCTGCTCCGACACCACCCCCGGCGCCGCCTCACCCCGCGCCAGCGCCGCCAGGCCCCCAACCAGCTCCTCCCGCCCCGTGCCCGACACCACAGCCCGGCACTCAAACACCGACCGCGTCACCGCCAGCGAGAACCCCACATCCCCCGGCCGCTCCCTGCCCGCCACCCCCGCCAGCTCCGCCGCCCGCGCCCGCAGCGCCCCCGCGCTCCGCGCCGACACCACCCACGGCACCACGCCCCCCGCCACCCCAGCACCCGCCGCCGGCTCCTCCGGCTCCTCCGCAGCCTCCTCCACGATCACGTGCGCATTCGTCCCGCTGATCCCGAACGACGACACCCCGCACCGCCGCACCCGCCCCGCCGACCGCGGCCACCCCACCGCCTCCCCCAGCGGCACCACCCCCCGCCAGTCCACCTCCCGCGACGGCCCGGAAAAATGCACCAGCGGCGGCAGCACCCCATGCCGCAGCGCCATCACCATCTTGATCACCCCCGCCACACCCGCCGCCGCCTGCGCATGACCAATATTCGACTTCACGCTCCCCACCCACAACGGCCGCCCGCCCCGCCCATCACCCCCGAACACCCCCACCAAAGCACCCGCCTCGGCTCGGTCACCGACCCTCGTTCCTGACCCGTGTGCCTCTACCGCATCGATATCGGCCGGCTTCAGGCCGGCCCGGGCCAGCGCACGGGTGATTAGCCGCTCCTGCGCGGCCGCGCTGGGAACCGCGAGGCTCTCGGTGGCACCATCGGAGTTGACGGCGGAGCCGCGGATCACCGCCAGTACGTCGTCGCCCCGCCGCCGCGCCTCGGACAGGGGGGTGAGCACCACGATGCCGGCGCCTTCCGACCAGACGGTGCCGTCAGCGTCATCGGAGAATGGCTTGGGTCTCCCGTCGGGTGCCAGCCCTCGCTGCCGGGTGAACTCCGTGAAGAACCCGGGGGCGGGAGCGACGGACACGCCGCCGGCCAGCGCAAGCTCACACTCGCCGGCCCGTAATGACTGCACCGCCAGGTGGATCGCCACCAAGGAGCCCGACGAGGCGGCATCGACGGTGATAGCCGGCCCGGTCACGCCAAGCGCATAAGCGATGCGGCCGCTGACCGCGCCTGGCGTGGTCCCCGTTAACACCAGCCCCGCATATTCCTCCGGTGCGGCGTGCATCGGCGGCCCGTAGTCGGTCGAGAGTCGCGCCGCGAACACGCCGACGTCGGTTCCGCGCAGCGACAATGGGTCCAGCTTCGCCCGCTCGCACGCCTCCCATGCCACTTCGAGCAGAATGCGCTGCTCCGGATGCATGGCGGTGGCTTCGCGCGGTGAGATGCCGAAGAAGCCGGCGTCAAAGTCAGCGACGTCGAGGAACCCGCCACGGTCTACCAGGCTGCGGCCGACGTGGCCAGGCTTCCCGTCCCGGAGCCCGTCGAGATCCCAGCCCCGGTCGGCGGGAAACTGGGTGACAGCCTCCCTTCCCGAGGCGACGAGCTCCCACAGGCCCTCGGGTGACCTCACGCGACCCGGATAGTGGCACGCCATTCCGATAATCGCAATTGGCGCCGCGAATTCGGTCACGATCACCCCTCACCGGGAATAACCACAGCCGCAGACCACGCGCGTCATCTCACCGGCCGCGGAAGCGGTTTATAGCGCTTTCGTGTCGGGCACGGAACTCTGGTGCGTCCACTCCCCCGCCCTCCTCCGCGGCCATGCAGAGAACGCCCAGTTTTCCTACATGACGATTCGCGCGCATATCGTCGAGCGCCTGGCCGATATTGGCCAGCGGGTATGCGCGCGATAGCGTCGGGTGGATCTTGCCCATCGTGAGCAGCCGATTTGCCTTCCACGCCTCGTTATAGTTAGCGGAATGCGAGCCGATGATCTGCTTGACGTTCATCCACAGGTACCTGTTGTCGTACTGATGCATATAGCCAGACGTCGACGCGCAGGTGACGATCACGCCGCCGCGCCGCGCGACGTAGACCGAGACGCCGAAGGTCTCCATTCCTGAGTGCTCGAAGACGATGTCCGGCTCCTCTCCGCCCGTCAAGTCCTTGATCTGCAGGGCGAAGCGCCGCCATTCCAGGGGGTCCTGGCTGTGCTCGCTGGGCCAGAACTGGTAGTCCTCGGCGCAGCGATCGATGATCGCCTCGGCGCCCATGGCCCGGCAGATCTCGGCCTTGGCGGGACTGGACACCACGCAGATCGGGATGGCACCGCCGGCCAGCGCGTACTGGGTGGCGTAGGAGCCCAGCCCGCCTGCTGCCCCCCAGATGAGGACGTTGTCGCCCTGTCGCATGTTCGCGCCGTTACGCGACACGAGCTGACGGTAGGCCGTTGAGTTGACGACCCCTGCCGAGGCGGCCTCTTCCCAGGTCAGATGGGGCGGCTTGGGCATCAGCTGGTGGGCCTTGACCAGCGCGAGCTCGGCTAGCCCGCCGTAGTTGGTCTGATAACCCCACATCCGCTGCTCCGGATCGAGCAGCGTGTCCTCGTGACCCTGCGGATAATCCAGCTCGGCGCTCAGGGTATGGACCACTACCCGCTGGCCGGCCCGCCAGCGCCTGACGCCGGGCCCGGTCCGCAGCACCACCCCGGCGAGATCAGACCCGACGATATGGTAAGGCTGGTCGTGGCGGGCCGCGAGCCCGCCATCGCGCCCGTACTGCTCCAGGAAGACGAAACTGGAAACGGGCTCGGAGATCGCGCTCCAAACCGTGTTGTAGTTCACCGCGCTGGCCATGGAGGCGAGCAGGACCTCGCCGTGACCTGGCTCGGGTGTGGGCACATCGATCAGGTGCATGGCCTTGGACGGAGCGCGGTTCTCCATCGGGACATCGACGAACATGGACCGTTCCTCTTTGAGGGTCACCGCCGCCCGGAACGACTCAGGCACTCGCAGCGCCTCAATGTCTTCCGGTCTGGCCGACGAGACCGTCTCCACAAACGCGCGGTCCATCGATGTCCCCTTTCCAGGCGGGAACCCATTCCAGAGGCAGTCTAAGCAGCACAGCTGCTCACGACCACCCCGTACACTCATGTTTCGTGACGGATGATGATTTTGCGGTGTGGATCGCAGCATTGGTCTAGACCATTTCCAATTTCGTGCAGCGAATTCGTAAATACGCAGGTCAGGCTTCCCAACGTCCAGTCCGGTAACGGCCCGCCGATGATCATGCGCTCGCGATCGACCTGCGGGTCCCGCTGTACCTCCACCCGTTCAGCCCGGTGCCGCAGGTACAAGCTGCCTCTACAGCGGCTTCTCCCCGCTGGTATCCGCCGAGTTCTCGCTCGGCGCATGGGGCTGGCACAACGAGGCCGGCATACACCTCCTGCGCCTGATTCGCGGACATCGCTGCGTGCCGCTGCCTATGCGGGAGGGCTGGCCCGGCGCCAGGGCTGCCGGCTCCTGGCCGTGTACGTCGCCCGGGTACCGACCGGCGCCGCGATGGCACCGGGCGGCGTGGCCGTGATGAACGAAACGTTCGCGGAGATAGCGCGCGAGCTAGAGGAGCTGACGCTTTCCCGGACAGCCGAGATCGGGGTATCCGCCGAGTTCAGGTGGGTACACGGGGACCCGCTGGCCGAGATCACCAAGATCGCGGAGCAGGAGCATGCGGACGCCGTGGTCGTCGGCGCTTCCGAGCATCTCGGCCACCGGCTCGTGGGCTCGCTGGCCGCCCGCCTCGTCCGTGCCGGGAAATGGCCCGTCATCGTCGTCCCCTGACATCCTGAGCCGCCGAAGGCATGCCCGCCCCGGGCTGCCCGGCGGTGGCTTGCGTGCCCGTGCTGTCGTGGCGGGTGGCGGTCTCGGTGATCGTGGTCGCGGTCCGGGTCAGGCTGGCTACCGCGTCGTCGGCGGAGAGGTGGCACAGGTCGGTCAGCGAGAAGAGGGCTTCCGCGCTGATGATCGCGGCGAGATCGTGCTTGAGCTGGGCGAGTCCTTCGGCGGGCAGCGGGAGGGCATCGGCGATCGGGTCGAGTGCCTGGCTGATGAGGCCGAACCGGATGCCGGGGCGGAGGGCCGACAGCTCGGGACGGGCGATGGTCGCGGAGATCATCGCCCGGACGGCGCCCTGGTAGGCCAGCACGCGGCGCAGGAAGAACCCGGCAGCGAACGCGATCCGCTCGACCGGGTCGGCCGAGGCGGCGACCGGCTCCAGAGCCTCCGCCGGGCTCGGCCACATCCCCGCCAGGGCCGCGGTCAGCAGCGAGGTCAGGTCCGGGAAATACCGGTAGGCGGTCGGCTCCGACACCAGGGCCGCGCGCGCGACGGCGGGCATCGTCACCGGCCCGCCAGCGCGGATAACCTCGCGGCAGGCCTCGACAAGCGCCATCCGGGTGCGCTGCTTCTGGTTGACCCGCCCGGCTTCCCCGCTCACGGCCCTCATCATGCACCTCCCTCGTCATGAATGCCTAATCTCATCATGAGAGCTGACTTGCATACTACCGGCAAGCCGCCTATCTTCGTGATAGTTCACTCTCACGAACGGAGGAGTCATGACAGGAGTCCCGGTGACACCGCCCGACGGCGGCGAGGCGATCCAGCTCGGCGCGGTGCGGATGCGGATCCTGGAGGACGGCCGCACGACCGGCCACCGGCTGGGCGTCGGCGAGATCACCATCGCCCCGCATACCGGCGGCCCGCCGCAGCACCGGCACGCCCGGCACGATGAGGGCTTCTACGTGGTGTCCGGCACAGCCCGGTTCACGGTGGGAGACACCACCCACGACGCGCCGGCCGGCACGTTCGTCATGATCCCGCCCGGCGCCCCGCACACGTTCGCCAACCCGGGCGGCGAGCCGGCGGTCCTGCTGAACACCTTCACCCCGGACCTGTACGTGCAGTACTTCCGGGACCTGCGCGACATGATCGCCGCTGGCCAGCCCATGACGCCGGACAACGTCCGCGCGGTGATGAGCCGCTACGCGACAGTTCCCGCCACCGACTTCGCGAAGGAGACCCCATGACCGCCGCGACCACCCGCACGGTGAGGCTCCCGCACGCCGGCCCTGTCGAGGTCGCCGTCAGCGAGTACGGCGCCGGGCGCCCCGTCCTGCTCCTGCACGGCGGCGGCGGCCCGGACACCGTGACCGGCTTCGGCGAGCTGCTCGCCAAGACCCATGATGTCCGCGTCATCGTGCCCGTTCATCCCGGCTTCGGCGGAACGGCCCGGCCCAGCGCGCTGGCCAGCATCCCCGGCCTGGCGGCGCTGTACGTCGCGCTGGCAGGCCAGCTCGGGCTCGAGGACGTGACCGTCATCGGGAACTCCGTCGGCGGGTGGATCGCCGCCGAGATGGCCCTGCTCGGATCGCCCCGGATCAGCGGCCTGGTCCTCGTCGACGCCGTCGGCATCGAGGTCCCCGGCCACCCGGTCGCCGACTTCTTCTCCCTCACCATGGACCAGGTCCTCGCGCTCAGCTACCACGATCCCGGCCCGTTCCGCTTCGATCCCGCCGCGCTGCCGCCCGCCGCACAGGCCATCGCCGCCGGGAACCGCGCCGCCCTGGCCGCCTACGCCGGATCCGCGATGAGCGACCCCACGCTGGCCGGACGACTTACCGAACTGGACCTGCCCGCCCTGGTCGTGTGGGGCGACAGCGACCAGATCGCCGACCCCGGCTACGGCCGCGCCTACGCCGCCGCCATCCCGCACTCCCGCTTCGAGCTCCTCACCAGCACCGGCCACCTGCCGCAGGTCGAATCTCCCCAGCAGCTCATGGAGACGATCTGGAACGGCGCCGCCACGCACCCGGCAGAGCCGGGTCGTGACTAGGCGTCCGCCCGTCTCCAGGCCCGTCAGCGCCTGCCCCATCCATAGCGAGATCCGTTCTGGCTGCTTTCAAATCTGACTGCGAATATCAAAATCCGCCCCGGTGAGCCGGTCAACGGCGCGGAAGGCCGGGGCTAGGCCCGCTCGCGGACTGGGTGTTCGCCGCGGCCGGATGAGGGCTCGCGCAGCGCGGTCGATATGGCCACGGCGATCAGGGGGATCAGCGCGAGTACGACGAAGACGCCACGCGGGCCGCTGTGGTCGGCAACCAGGCCGAGTAGCGGCATGAACAGTCCGCCCGCGCTGACGCTGAGGCCGAAGGTAACGCCGGCGGCGGTGCTTGGCCGGGTCGGCAGGTAATCCTGCCCGAGCTTGGCGAGGACGGCGAACGGAATATTGGCGACGAGCCCGACGACGAGCACCAGGGGCAGCGCGCCGTACTTGCTGCCGCAGGCCAGCAGGGCGATCAGGGCGGGGACGAGGAGGGCGTTGCCGAGCTGAACGGTCCGGACGGGGCCGATACGCGCGCCGATACGCCCCCCGGCGAGCGTGCCGAGCACTCCGCCGCCCAGTTCGAGCGTGAGCGCGGTGCCGCCCAGGGCGGCGGAGGCCCCCAGGTGCCGGATCCAGTAGAGCGAGACGAAGGTGGCGAGGCCGAAGGACACGACGGAGCGGACGATCTCGACGAAGGTCAGCACGGCGAACAGGGTCGGCCGGTCGGCCCCGCCGCCGCGCGCGGCCGTCGCCGCCGTGGCGGCGCTGCGCCGCTGGTGGCGGAGGAGCACGAAGCCCGTCAGGACCGCCGGCGGGATGAACAGCGCGGTCGCCCCGATGCCGAGCCCGTCCAGGACCGGAGTGGCTATGGCAGGTGCGACGAAGAACCCGATGCTGCCCCCGGCCGCGAAGTAGCTCATGACGGTAGCGCTGCCGCCGGCCGCGCGCCGGACCTCACGCCCGGCGGGCGGGTGGAACATGGCCACGCCCAGGCCTGACAGCAGCAGCAGCCCGAAGACCAGGGAGTAGGAGGGGGCCAGGCCCGCCAGGCCGGCGCCGGTCCCTGCCAGGCTGACGCCGAGCGGGGCAAGCCACGGCAGCCGATGCCGATCGGCGAGGAACCCGACGGCAGGCTGGGGAAGCGCGCTGCCGAGCGTTGCCGCCAGCACGAGCCCGGACGCCTCGACGTAGCTGAAGTGCCGCTGAAGGACAAAGTAAGGGATGGCAGCGGGGATCAGGCCCTGGTAGAGGTCGTCGACCGCGTGCGCGCCCGCCCACAACCGGACGCGCCGCCAGGCCGAGGAGTACTGACCGGTGGTGCGGTCGCCGCCCGTAGCGGCCTGCGCGGTGCTCACGACTCGACCTTGCCGCAACGGCCCACGTTCGCGCTTCCGGTATTCTGCCCATATATGTCGCAGAACAGCCATCACCCGGTGGCCCCCACCCAGGCCGAAGACCACGCCCCCGGCGACGTCATCGACCGCCACTGGCACGATGATCACCAGCTCATCTACGTCAGCACGGGGGTCCTCGCCATCCGGACCGAGCGCGGAGCCTGGGTCGCCTCCCGCGATCGCGCCGTCTGGGTCCCCGCGAGGATCTGGCACGAGCACCGTGTCTACGGGCAGGCGTCCCTCCACGTCGTCGGGTTCGCGATGAACGACGCCCCGCTCCCGGACGCCTCACCGACCGTCGTGACCGTCACCGGGCTGCTCCGCGAACTCCTCATCGCCTGCACCGAACCCGGCCTCACAGCGTCCGAGGAGCGACGAATCCGAGCCGTCCTGAACGACCGGCTCCGCCGCGCCCACGTCCGGCCCCTCACCCTGCCGACAGCCACCGACCCCCGGCTGACCCGCGCCTGCCAGGTCGTCACCGACGACCTCCGCGAGCCGCGGACCGTGACCTGGCTGGCCCGTCGCGTCGGCACCAGTGAGCGGACCCTGGCCAGGCTCTTCCGCGCCGAGCTCGGCATGACCTACCCGCAGTGGCGGACCAGCGTCCGGGTCTTCCATGCCATGATCCAGCTCGCCGAAGGGGCAACCGTCACCCAGGCGGCGCACCGCTGCGGCTGGGCCACGACCAGCGCCTTCATCGATACCTTCACCCGCACCATGGGCGAGACGCCCGGGACCTACCGATCCGCCGCCACCTCCCTGGCCAGAACGGAAGCGGAGTGACTCGGCAAGCAGCGGCTACTCGGCCCGGCGGGCGCCGCGCCCCGCCCTTGGGAGCGGCACGGGTCCTCAACTGGACGGCGACGATGAGGACGGCCGCGACGGAGATCCCGATCGACACGAGGAACGCCGCCTTGTAGCCGGCCACGAGCGAGCCGCCGTGAGCGCTGGCCTGGGCGGCGGCGATGGTGGCGAGCGAGGCGAGGCCGATGGCCAGGCCGGCCTGCTGCGCGGTGACGAACAGGCCGCCGGCCAGCCCCCGCTCACCCGGCCCGACACCCGAGGTCACCGCTACCGAGGCGGTGGGGAAGACCAGTCCCATGCCGAAGGCCGTGATCATGATCCCGCCAAGGACGTTCACCTGGTACGAGCCGCCGGCGCTGATCGTGAACAGCCACACCTGCCCGAGGCCGGTAATGGCCAGTCCCGCCAGCAGCACCTTCCGCACCCCGAAACGGGGCAGTACCCGGCGCGTCAGCTGCGTGGAGGTCAGCATCACGGTCCCGGTAGCCGGGATGAAGGCCAGGCCGGCCTCGAGCGGGCTGAAGTGCAGGACGTCCTGGTTGTAGAGCGAGGTGAAGTACACGTAGCCGACGACGACCGCGCCGAATAGCAGTATGGCGCTCAGTGCCGCACGGCGAGCCGGGTCGGCCAGCACCGGCAGGGGCACCATCGGGGCCTTCCCCCGCCGCTGCGTGACGGCGAATGCCGCGCCCAGGAGCACGGAAAGGCACAGGGCGGCCAGGACGGCCGCGTTCGCGAAGCCGTACTGCTGGCCCTGGCTGAGCCCGAAGATCAGCAGCGCGATCGCCGCGGTCGCCAGGACCGCGCCGGCGATGTCAAGCCGCGCGCCCGCCCGCCGGGTGCGGGCGGGAAGCACCCGCCGGATGGCGAGCACAAGCACGATGATGACAGGCGGGTTGACCAGGAACACCGCCCGCCAGCCGATGAACTCCGTGCAGATGCCGCCGAGGACGACCCCGGCGCTCGCCCCGGCCGCGGTCGCCCCCTGGAAGATCCCCAGTGCCCGGGTGCGGGCCGGCCCTTCGGGGAACAGGTCGGTGATGATGGCTAGCGCCTGGGGCGCGACGAACGCCGCGCCCGCACCCTGCGCGAACCGGGACACGACCAGCATCAGCGGCACCGGGGAGAGCCCCGCGGTCAGCGACGTGACGCCGAAGACGGCCAGCCCGGCCAGCAGCACCCGCCGGTGGCCCGCCCGGTCACCGACCCGCCCGCCCAGGAGCAGGAGCGAGCCGAAGGTCAGCGCGTACCCGGTGACGATCCATTGCAGGTTCGCCGGGGCGAAGTGCAGTTCCCGCTTGATGGTCGGCAGCGCGATGTTGACGATGCTGGAGTCGAGTTGCAGCACGAACTGGGCGGCGACCACCAGTCCGAGCGCCAGGCCCAGCCCGGGGGCTCGCGGCCTGCCCCCGTCAGCCTGCGAGGCGGGCAGCGCGGGGTCGGGTCGTAGACGATGAATGTTCACGTCAGGCAGGCTAAATTCTGCGAGGTGCTTCCGGCTTCCGATATCCTGCCGATCGATGTCGCAAATCAGCCAACGCGAGGCGCCGGCGCTAGCGCTGGCCCGCATGGCCCGCGGAACGACGATGGAGCGCCATCAGCACCCTGGCCACCAGCTGATCTACGTCAGCACGGGCGTCCTCGTCGCGCAGACGCCCGCGGGCAGCTGGGTCGCCTCACGAGAACGCGCGATCTGGATCCCGGCAGGAACCTGGCACGAGCACCGGGCCTACGGCGCGGCCGTCATCCACACGGTCGGCTTCGATGCGGGAGCCCCGCCACTCGACCCCGCCGCCCCGGCGATCGTCGCCGTGACCGGGCTGCTGCACGAGCTCCTGCTAGCCCTCACCGACCCGGAAACGCCGCCGCCGGAGGCCGGCCGGCTGCGCGCGGTGCTCCGCGACCGGCTGCGCCGTACCAGCCAGGAGCCGATCTCACTGCCGTCGGCGCGCGACCCGCGGCTCGCCTGCGCCTGCCGGATCGCCCTTGAGCAGATGGAAACCCCCGTGCCGCTGGCTGCGCTCGCCGACGCCGCGCGCACTACAGAACGGACCCTGTCGCGGCTGTTCCAGCAGGAAACCGGCATGAGCTACCCCCAGTGGCGCGCGCAAGCCCGCGCCATCCACGCCATGATCCTGCTCGCCCAGGGCGAGTCGGTCACCGACACCGCCAGCCTCTGCGGGTGGAGCACGACCAGCGCCTTCATCGACAGCTTCCGCCGCGCGATGGGCCAGACACCCGGCGCCTACCGCGACCTTGCCGTCAGAGAGAGGCAGCAGGAAAATACCGGCGGCTAGGCAGAACCCACCGGCCGCTCATCTCATCGGCAGAACTGGATGCCGGCCAGTCGCGCCGACCACGGGCACAGCCGCACAGATCACCTCGTTCGATGGCCTCGCGGATGACGACCCGGCCGCTGCACCGACCACGCCCGATGAGCGCATCGGGATCTGGGGCGACAACGATCGCGTTGCGTCCGTTCGCCAGTTCGTGCCTCCGGGCCAGTTCATCGGGCCTATCCAGCGGTCTCTCAGCGAGCCCTTCTTCCAGCACGAACGTAATGTGCTCCTGAGCTGGGGTGATGCGGAGGTCGGAGTGGCCGTTGCCGCGGATGACGGGCCGCGGGAGATCATCTCGGCCCTCAACCTCGCCGACAGCAGCCCGCCCGCGATCCCGCCGCAGGGCAGGCACGGACGCGCTCGCTGACTCCTGGCAGCGTGATCATCGTCGTCTGCTGGATTAGCACGTTCAGCCTGCTCATACTGGCCGCTGCGGGATTGCCTGCTCGCATACCGCCTCGAACAGCTGGGCCTTGCCGCCGAAGTAGTGGTAGATCTGCGCCTTGTTGGAGCCGGCCAGCTCGGCGATCCGGTCGACGCGGGCCCCGGCTATCCCGTACTGGTGCGCCGCACACCTTCGCCAACCCGGCCGGCGAGCCCGCCGTTATCCTCAACACTTTCACCCCCGACCTGTACGTCAGCTACTTCCGCGACCTGCGCGACATGATCGCCGGAGGCCAGCCGCTGACCCCGGAGACCGCGATCCAGGCAATGAGCCGCTATGCCACCGAGCCGGCCACCGACTTCGCCTAGCGCCTGCCCGCTCCGGCCGGGACGGCCGTCCGGCACCCGCGATCAGCCAACGACCAGGGAGACAGCCATGGACACCGCACTTCACGCCGTGGATCTGACCGGTATCGGCCCGGTCCAGGTGACCGTCGCCGAGTACGGATCCGGGCAGCCGTTCCTCGCGCTGCACGGCGGGGCTGGCCCGCAGTCGGTGACCGGGTTCGCCGAGAAGTTCGCTGCCGCCTGCGGCGTGCGCTTGCTGGTCCCGACCCACCCCGGCTTCGGCGGCAACGCGCCCCCGGGGGCGCTGAACTCGGTCGGCGGCCTGGCCGCTCTGCACAGCGCGCTGCTGGACCAGCTCGGCCTTATCGACCCCTCGTCCCTGCCCCCGGCCGCGCAGGCGATCACCGCGGGCAACCGGGCCGCGATCAGCGTGTACGCCGGCGCTGCCATGACCGACCCGGCTCTCGCCAGGCGCCTGGGCACGCTCGATATCCCGGCCCTGGTGCTGTGGGGCGAGAGGGAACCTGCACTCCCCTAATCCAGCGGCGGGTAGTAGGCGGTGCCGTCCATCAGGCGCGGGGCGGTACGGCTCAAGCCAAGAACGTCGAAGACGACGCCGCCTGGGCCGCTGCGGGCCTCGACCTTCGCCGGGGTAATGCCAGATGGCTAACCGATCACCAGTTCACCCGGCCGCCGCAAGGCGGTCACCGCCTCGACGACGGAACCGGGAATCCGCGATGCGGCGGCCAGGCAGATCGAGCCCGCCCCGGCGACATGCCGCCTGCTCCCAGGACTTGCTCGATAGACCACGACCCACGTGCCATTCTCCAGCTTCGAGACTGTCACGGGATAATTGGTCATATAAGTCGGGTTCCAGCACTGAACCTGGTCGATCGCGATGACCGAGGTCGCGGTGACATCATGGCCGATAACCGATATGCACTCCGGCGGCAGGCTGTCCGCGCGAGCTGGAGCGGCTGCGCGGCTGCCCAGGGGCGGGCTGGTTGTTGTGGTCACTGATGCTGTGGCGGGATGAGGGATGCGCGGCTAACGCGCCGTGCCCCGCTCAGGGGGTCGCTGGCGAAGACGATGACATCGATCCGTGAACCCGGTATCAGGCCGAAGATCTCCCGCAGCGAGGAGAGGTCGGCAGGCTGCGTGGCTGACTCCAGTTCCCCGAGCCGCCTGGCTAGCTGCTGCTGGCCGAACTCCGCGGTCAGCGATGCCGTGTCCATCGAGACCGTGATCGCGCGTTCCCAGCCGGCGGGCACGAACGGGAACGAGGTGCTGGAGGCATGCAGCCCGAGCACGTTCGCCTGGCCCCGGTGGTGGGGGATGTGCAGGCTGCAGTGAATCTCGACATCGATGAGATGCCGCCGCCGACGGCGGCTCGCGACCCGGAACTGATAGGCGGGCCAGGGCGCGTCTGCCTCACCCCGGTCCAGTTCTCCGATGCGCACCCGGGGCGCCAGGAAAACCAGCGTCAGCAGCCACGCCGCGACCGACGTCGCCAGGCCGATGCCGATCCCCGCCAGGATGCTCGCGAAAGAGCCCACCACCACCACCGCCCGGACAACGACCGTCCGACACGGCCCAGGTACCCCATTATCCCCGCCAGCCAGTCCCCGATACCGCTCAGAAACCCGCAACCCCGCCGACAGCCCAGCGCACCGCCCGGGCAGGCCGCCTCCACCGGTCGTTCTGCAGTCCTGACCGGGATGTGCGTCCTGGCCGCCGATGGATGATCTTCCCCTCCATGCCGTGCCTGAATGAATGGTCTGCGCGCGTGTAGCTAGTGATGGAGGCGGCCAGCCCAGGACGCTCGTACCCGGCATCCGGCGCGGCGACAGATTCTGGGCCGTTACGCTAAGCGATCGGCGTCCGGTCGACTGGCATGAACGGTCCTGCCGTCAGGTCAATCGACTCAATCGACGCCGGGCCAGGCTTGCTGCTCCGGACCCGGTTGCCACCGCGAAGCTGGCCATGGCCGCACCGTACCCGCGGGTGCTGACATGGCAGCCGCCCGGGACGTACAGCAACGCCCTCCGGAACCGGCTCGGTGACCGGCCACCATCGATGTTTGCTCCGTGACTGCTCGGAACGAATCGGATAATCAGGACAGGAGAAAGGGCTCGACTCGCGAGCCGGGCGGCCCGATTTCACGCAGCAGATCAGCAAAAGCGCAGGTCAGGCTAACGGACGTCCAGCCCCGTGACCGCCCTGCCGATGATCATGCGCTGGATCTCGCTGGTGCCCTCGAAGATCGTGAAGATCTTCGCGTCGCGGTGCCAGCGCTCGACCGGGTAGTCGCGGGTGTAGCCGTTGCCGCCGAGGACCTGGATGGCCTGCTCGGTGACCTTGACCGCGGTCTCTCCCGCGAACAGCTTGGCCATCGATCCCTCGGCCTTGGTGAACGGGTGCCCAGCTCTGGCCATCCAGGCGGCCCGCCAGGTGAGCAGCCGGGCCGCGTCCACGGCGGCCTGCATGTCCGCGAGGGCGAAGGCGACGCCCTGGTTCTGGCCGATGGGGCGGCCGAACTGGCGGCGGGTGCCGGCGTACTCCGTCGCGTACTCAAGCGCGGCGCGGGCCACGCCGACGGCCATCGCGGCCACGGCCGGCCTGGATGCCTCGAAGGTCTTCATCGCGGCCTGCTCCCCCGAGCTGCCGCCCTCCTTGATCCTGGCGAGCCGGGCGTCCAGCCGCTCCTTGCCGCCCACCAGGCAGCGGCCCGGCACCCGGACGTCGTCCAGCACGACCTCGGCGGTGTGCGAGGCACGGATGCCGTGCTTGCGGAACTTCTGCCCCTGGGCCAGGCCCTTAGTACCCGGCGGCACGATGAAGGACGCCTGGCCCCGGCTGCCGAGCGCGGGGTCGACGGAGGCGACGATGACGTGGATGTCGGCGATGCCGCCGTTGGTGGCCCAGGTCTTGGTGCCGTTCAGCACCCACTCGTCGGTGGCCTGGTCGTAGACCGCCCTGGTCCTGATCGCGCCGACGTCGCTGCCGGCGTCGGGTTCTGAGGAGCAGAACGCGCCGAGCTTGACGTCGCCGGGGCTGCCGAACATCTGCGGCAGCCACTCCCCGACCTGCTCGGGGGTGCCGTTGCTGGCCACCGACACGGCGGCCAGGCCGCTGCCGACCAGGGCCAGGCCGATGCCGGCGTCGCCCCAGAACAGTTCCTCGAAGGCGACGACCAGCCCGAGCCCGTTGGGCTCCAGGGACTGGGTGGCGAAGAAGTCGAGTGAGTACAGCCCGATCTTGGATGCCTGCTCCAGGATCGGCCAGGGCGTCTCCTCGCGCTCGTCCCACTCGGCGGCGGCCGGCCTGATGACGTCGGCGGCGAACTCGTGCACCCAGTCGCGCATCTCGCGCAGGTCGGGTGTCAGGTCAAGCGAGAAGCCAGGATCAGCGCTCACGTCACGTCCTATCGGGATAAGTTACTCACCGGTAATACCTAGCGTAGGGCCACGGCGGCTATCGCGCCACTCCTGAGCCAGCGTGCTGTGGGCATCAATGGCCGGTAATAGCCCTCGCGCGCGTTTTGACCGGAGTATGCTGGCGCCCTGCTCAGCCATATGGGGGGATTGCCAATGGCCAGGGGAAGCGAGAGCGGGCGGGCGAGGATCCGCCGCGCGGCTTACGAATTGTTCAGCGAGCGGGGAATTCGCGGGGTCGGCGTCGACGCGGTGATCGCGAAGGCGGGCGTCGCGAAGATGACGCTGTACCGGAATTTCCCGTCCAAGACCCACCTTGTCCTCGACTTCCTGGATTACCGCGAGGAACGATGGACCAACGGCTGGCTGATCGGCGAGGTGCTGGCCCGGTCCAGCCAGCCGGCGGGCCGGATGCTGGCGGTGTTCGACATCTTCTCCGACTGGTTCGGTGATCCGGGTTTCGAGGGCTGCGCGTTCCTGGCGGCGATGCTGGAGTTCCGCGACCCCGCCGAGCCGGTCGGCCAGGCGGCGATCGGGCACCTG
Source organism: uncultured Actinomycetota bacterium (assembly GCA_963725175.1). Lineage (GTDB taxonomy): Bacteria > Actinomycetota > Actinomycetes > Streptosporangiales > Streptosporangiaceae > DASUBV01. The sequence goes on along the minus strand of CAVRXH010000006.1, from coordinate 6,353,941 downwards.
GCGGCGGTCCGCTCGTTCCTGCGCGACCTCGCGACGGCGGCCGGCGCTGCCGATCCGGATGACCTGGCCGGTACCTGGCAGTTGCTGATGAACGGCTCGATCATGGCCGCGCATCAGGGCGATGCCCGCGCGGCCCGGCGAGCGAGGGAAGTCGGCGAATTGGTACTTGCCGGACACGGCATCCCAGGGCCGGATAATCAGGCCGGATAACCGAGAACAAAGCTCCCGCACAGCCCCGCGCGGCGCGCTAGCTTATTGCCCAATATTTACAATCGGGGCCTGGCCCGGCGTGACCGCCTATCGCGGCGCGCGTGCTGGGGAAGGGGCGGGGACATGATGATCGAGGCTGCCGCTCATACGGTCAGCGCGCTCTCCTGGCGCGAGGCGCTGCTCGCGGCCGCGCTGCTGCTCGTCGCGGCGCTGCTGGCCGGTGGCGTGGTGCTGACCGGGCGCAAGATGTTCGCGGGCAAGGCGGCCGCGGCCGGCGAGCCGGCGGGCTCTCCTGGCGCGCCTGACGGTGACTTCATCCGGAGCTGGATCGCCGTCACCCTGGTGCTCGGCCTGCTCACGTTCTGCGCGCTCGCCTTCGCGATCAACGACACGACGCTGCGCAGCACGCTGATCGGCGGGCTGATCGCCAGCGTCGGCTCGGCGGTGGCCTTCTACTTCTCCACCAAGTCGGCGGACAAGGCGCGGCAGGACGTGGTCGCGGCGGCGGCCGGCACCGACACGGTGCCCAACCTGTTCGGCAAGACCGCACAGGAGGCCGCGGAGGCGCTCGGCCAGACCTCGCTGCGGCTCGCGGTGCGCGACGGCGCGGCACCGGCGGGGCACGTCAGCGAGCAGTTCCCGGCGGCCAACGCCGACGCGCCGAAGGGCTCAGCGGTCCAGGTCACCATCACCTGAGGCGCGCCGGGCGCGGGCGCGGCGCTTGCCCTCGTGCATGGCCGCGACCCTGGCGATCGGGATGGTGTGGCCCTGCGCCACCAGGTCCTCCGGCAGCGACTGCGGCGCGGGCATCAGCTCCGCCCACGGGTCGCGGCCGGCGGCCAGGCCCGGCGCGGTGGCGATGGTGAAGTCGGCGGGCGTGACCTGCTCCAGGTCGGCCCAGTCCACCGGGAACGACACGGGCACGCCGGGGCGCAGCCGCGGGCTGTAGGCGGCGACCACGGTCGCGCCGCCGGCCCTGGTGGAGTCGAGGAACACCTTGCCGCCCCGGTCTTCCTTGATGAACGCCGTGGTCGTCAGCTCCGGGTCGAGCAGCTCGGCCCGCGCGGCGATGGCCCTGGTGGCGGCCGCCACGTCGTCGGGCCGCCCGCCGCGCACCGGCACGAACACGTGCACGCCCTTGGCGCCGCTGGTCTTGACCGCGCCGGCCAGGCCGGCGTCACCGAGCGCCTGCCGCACGCACAGCGCGGCGCGCACCGCGAGCCCGAACTCGCCGTCCGGCGGGTCGATGTCCATCACCAGGTAGTCGGGATCCGACTCGCCGGCCCGGCCCAGCGACACGTGGTACTCCACCGCGCGCTGGTTGGCGAACCACAGCAGCGTGCGCCGGTCGGCGCAGATCGCGTAGGTCACCTCGCGGCGCGAGCTCTCGGCCCAGGCCGTGATGGTCGGCACCCAGTCGGGCGTGTAGCGGGGCACATTCTTTTGCATGAACGGGGCCTGGCCGCGCAGCACCCTGATGACCGACAGCGGCCGCCCGGCGAGCACCGGGAGGATCGCCGGGCTGATCGCGTCCAGGTAGTCGACCAGGTCGCGCTTGACCGCTCCGGCGCCGTCGAATAGCGGCTGGCCGAGATTGGTCAGCCGGACGCCCTCCCGCGTCTCGTCCACGCTCCCAGGCTAACGTCCCCGCCGCCCGCACGGCGGGACAGCCGCTCGCACGATTTGATTACACAAGTTCCAAATCGGGTCCACAGCTCTTTCCTTCGCCTTTATAGGTGGTATAGACAGCCAAGGAGGCACTTTTCAGGTGCCTTCCAGGCAAGCACTTCCAGGCAGAACCACCCAGGAACAGGGGGATCATGTTCAGAACCCGAGCTCTCATCGCCGCTGTCGGTGCGACGGCGGCGGTGGCCGGCCTGACGATTGTCGGCGCGAGCGCCTCAGCGGGGGCCGCGGCTTCGCCCGCGTACACGCTGCTCAACGGCAGCGTAGCGCCCTTCACCAGCCACACCGCGGTCATCGGGAACGCCCCGACCAGCAAGAAGCTGTCCGTCCAGCTGTGGCTCACGCCGCGCACCGCGGCGGCGGCCAGGTACGCCATGGCGGTCAGCACGCCAGGCAGCTCCCTGTTCCACCACTTCCTGAGCCCGGACGCCTACACCGCCAGGTTCGGGGCGAGCGCCGCCAGCGCCAGCATGGTCGAGGGCTGGCTGCGGTCGCAGGGCTTCACCGCCGTGCACGCCGACGCCACCCGCTCCTATGTCCGGGCCACGGCGCCGGTCAAGCAGATCAATTCGGCTTTCCGCGTGCAGCTCAAGCTGTACCAGTCGTCGGCCAGCGTCAACGCCGGCCCGTACGCGCTGCGCGCCAATAGCACGGCCGTTTCCATCCCGTCCTCGCTCAAGGGCGTGGTGCTCGGCGTCACCGGCCTGGACAACGCCGCGCCGATCCAGCCGCTCGACCACCCGAACTCCAAGGTCGCGGGCCGGACGGCGGCCAAGTCGGCCAGCGCGGCCGCCGCGCCGACCGCGCCGTGCTCGCAGTACTACGGCCAGCACAGCCACAGCGGCCCCAAGCACTTCGGGGTCACCTCGTGGCCGACCGAGGCGTGCGGCTACTCCGCCACGCAGCTTCGCGCCGCCTACGGGGCGAACTGGACGAACACCGGCAAGGGCCAGACCGTCGCGCTGGTCGAGCTTGGCCTCACCGAGGACATGTTCCTGACCCTGCAGGACTACGCCAAGGCCAACCACATGCCCGCTCCCGACCCGGAGCGCTACACCGAGCTGTCGCTGGGCCAGGGCACGGCCTGCGGCGATGAGTTCGACATCGAGGAGCAGCTCGACGTCGAGGCGTCCTACGACATGGCGCCGGCCGCGAGCCAGCTCGTCGTCGGCGGCGACAGCTGCAACGAGGGCGACTTCGGCCTCCAGGGCCTGTTCGACGCCGACGTCGCCGTGCTCGGCGGCACCGGGCATCACCCGATGGCCAGCGTCGCCTCCAACAGCTGGGAGGGCGGGGACGAGTCCCAGCCCGCCTCGCTGACCAACATCGAGCACGCCTACCTGGTCCGGTCCGCCGCCGAGGGCGTCGGCATGTACTTCTCGGCCGGCGACGGCTCGGGCGTCGAGACCCCGTCGTCTGACACCTTCTCCATCGCGGTCGGCGGCACCACGCTCGGCATCGGCAAGTCGGACAACCGGCTGTTCGAGACCGGCTGGTCCACCGCTGTCTCGCTGGACATCAGCAAGCAGTGGGTGCTGGAGGGCGAGCAGGGCGCCAGCGGTGGCGGCCCGAGCCTGATCTGGAAGCAGCCGAGCTACCAGAAGCCCGTCGTGCCCGCGGCCCTCGCGACCGCGGCAGGCGACAGGGGCGGCCTGGTCCGCTCGGTGCCGGACATCAGCGCCGACGCCGACCCGTTCACCGGCATGGCCATCGGGTTCCTGGTGTTCAACTCCAAGAACCCGGACGCCCCGCCGAAGTACGAGCAGGAGGACATCGGCGGCACCAGCGAGTCCTCGCCGCTCGTGGCGGGCATCGTGACCGCGGCGCAGCAGGGCCAGCACCACTTCGGGCTGGTCACGCCTGAGCTGTACAAGATGGCGGGCACCGGCGCGCTGTTCGACCCGCTGCCGATCACCAGCAGCAGCCCGGCCGCCTGGAAGGGCACCTGGTGTGACGCCGACACCTGCGGCGCGGAGCTGCTGACCACGTTCGACGACCAGAGCCCTGACATGTTCGGCTACACCGGCCAGGTCACGCTCAAGGGCTACGACAACATGTCCGGCGTCGGCACTCCCGACGGGCAGGCCTTCATCACGGCCCTGCGCAAGCTAGAGAAGTAACACTGCGCAAGCTGGAGAAGTAACGCCGCGGAGGTGAGCGGGGGCGGGCCCAGTCCGGGTCCGCCCCCGCTACTCGTCCAGCGCCGCCGGGTTGGCCGGCACGTCCACGGCGTGCTTGCGCAGCGCCTCAAGCGGCACGATCTCCAGGGCCCGCCGGTGGGTGGAGGCGAGCACCACGTGCGACGCGGCGCCGTCGCGGTAGGCGCGCAGCCAGTTCGCCGCCGTGACGCACCACCGGTCGCCCGGCATCAGGCCAGGGAACCGGAACTGCGGCATCGGCGTGCTCAGGTCGTTGCCGATGCGGCGCTGGTGAGCGAGGAACTCGGCGGTCACCACCGCGCAGATGGTGTGACTGCCCACATCCTCAGGGCCGGTGTTGCAGCAGCCGTCGCGGTAGAAGCCCGTCACCGGGTCGTCGCCGCACGGCTCAAGCGGGCCGCCCAGCACATTGCGGTCATCCATGTCAGGAGTATCCCCCGCCTGGCATGATGACGCCCACCGGAAGGGATCGCATGGACGACAGCAGTTATCAGCACCTGATCTTCGAGCGGCGGCGATAACGGGGTGCTGCTGATCACCCTGAACCGGCCGGACCGGCTGAACGCGGCCGACGAGGTGATGCACGCCGAGCTGGCCAGGGTGTGGCGGGATGTCAGCGCTGACCCGCAGGTCAGGGTGGCGGTGGTGACGGGCGCCGGGCCGGGCGTTCTCGGCCGGCGGCGACCTGGCCATGGTGGAGCGGATCGCCGGGAACTACGACCGGGTGACCCAGATGCTCGCGGAGATGAGCGACCTGGTCTACAACCTGGCCGCCTGCGAGAAGCCGATCGTCTCGGCGATCAACGGCGTCGCGGTGGGGGCCGGGCTTGTCGTCGCGCTGCTCGCCGACATCAGCATCTGCGCGCTTGACGCGCGGCTGGGCGACGGGCACGTCCGGCTCGGCGCGGCGGCCGGGGACCACGCGGCGATCATCTGGCCGCTGCTGTGCGGGCTGGCCAGGAGCAAGTACTACCTGATGACCGGCGAGATGGTGACCGGCGCCGAGGCCGAGCGGATCGGCCTGGTCTCCAAGGCGCTGCCGGCCGGCGAGGTGCTGGCCGAGGCGCTGCGCGTCGCCGGGCAGCTCGCCACCGGGCCGCAGCAGGCGATCCGGCTGACCAAGAAGGCGCTGAACGGCTGGCTGAAGCTGGCCGGGCCGATCTTCGACCAGTCGGCCGCCTACGAGATGCTCACCTTCATGAGCGACGACGTCAAGGAGGGCGCGGCCGCGCTACGGGAGAAGCGGCCGCCCCAGTTTTCCTAGTCGTTCTCGTGCCGTTCCAGGAACTCGTACACGTCCGCCTCGTCGACGCCGGGGAAGCTGCCGGCCGGCAGGGCGAGCAGCACGTGCGAGTGCGCGCGGGCGGACGGCCAGGCCATGCCCTCCCAGCGGTCCGCGAGCGCGGCCGGCGGGCGGCGGCAGCAGTCGCCGTCCGGGCACGCGGAGGTCATCCGCCTGGTGGTCTCCCGGCCGCGGAACCAGCGCGAGTCCTCGTACGGCGCGCCGAGGGTGATCGCGTAGCCGCCCTGCGGCCCGTCCTCCACCTGCGCGGTGCACCAGTAGGTGCCGGACGGGGTGTCGGAGTACTGGAAGTACGGGCTGAACCGGTCGGCGGCGGCGAACACCTGGCGGCCTGACCAGTACCGGCACATGAGCTGGCCCTCGATGGCGCCGGCCGCGTCGGCGGGGAACAGCACGCCGTCGTTCTCGTAGGCCTTGTAGATGATCCCGCCCGCGTCGTTCTTCACGAAGTGGCACGGCACGTCGAGGTGGTGCGTGGCCAGGTTGGTGAACCGGTGCGCGGCCATCTCGTACGACACGGAGAACACGTCCCGCAGGTCCTCCACCGACAGGTCCCTGGCCTGCTTGGCCTGGGTCAGGAACGCGACGGCGGCCTGCTGCGGCACCAGCATGGCGGCGGCGAAGTAGTTGGCCTCCACCCGCTGCCTGAGGAAGTCGGCGAAGTCGGCGGGTGCCTCGTGGCCGAGCACGAAATGGCCGAGGGTCTGCAGCCAGCACCACCCGCGGGGTGTGCATTCCCGAGGGCCTCCTGACGCAGGTAGATCCGGTGGTTGCGCAGGTCGGTCACCGACCGCGCGGAGCGCGGCACGTCGGGGGCGTAGCGGACGGCGAAGCCGTGCCTGCCCACCACCGACAGCAGCATGCCCTGCGACAGCGCGCCGCCCGAGTAGCCGACGGTGGCCAGCGCCCCGGCGGCGGCCTCCTCGATCTCGGCGAAGTAGTTGCCGCGGTCGCGCATCATCGCCCGCAGGTCGGCGTTGGCGGCCCGGGCCTCCTCGGGGGTGGCGGTCGGCTTGGCCCGCTGGCGGCGCAGCTCGGCGTGCAGCGCCAGGATGTGCTCGATCACCTCGCTGGGCACCCGGGCGCCGATCCGCAGCGGCGGCAGCCGCAGGTCGGCCAGCGCGGGATCGCGCTGCGCCCGCTCCAGGGCGATCTCCAGCTGGGCCCGGCGGCTCGGCGGCTGCCTGCTGGTCAGCTCGTCCGGCGGCACGGAAAGCGCGGCGGCCAGCGCCTCGATCAGCGACAGCTTGGGCTCGCGGCGGCCGTTCTCCAGCAGCGACAGCACCGAGGGCGCGCGGTCCGACCTGCTCCCCCAGCTCGGCCAGGGTGAGCCCGCGGGAACGCCGCACGTGCCGGAGCCGCTGCCCGAACACCTGGAGATCCAGGCCCGATTCGGCCAAAGATTGCTGAGTTTTTTCCGAAGTGAAGATACTCACTTCTTCACTCTAGACGAAATTCTGACGAACTTCACGGTGAAGACCCCTGGTTTGCCATCGCGTGACCTGTGCAGCCTGAAAACACGCCCGGACGATCCTGGGAGGACGCCGTGCACGACGAATCAGCATCCAGAGCTTCCGCCGTCGACACCCTGCGCCGTGCAGTGGGCGACCAACCCGCGGTGGTCCGGCATCGAGCGCACCTACACAGCCGCCGACGTGGTGCGGCTGCGCGGCTCCGTCCAGGAAGAGCACACGCTGGCCAGGCTCGGCGCCGAGCGGCTGTGGTCGCTGCTGCACTCCGAGCGCGTACGTGAACGCGCTCGGCGCGCTGACCGGCAACCAGGCCGTGCAGCAGGTCCGGGCCGGCCTGCAGGCCATCTACCTGTCCGGCTGGCAGGTCGCGGCGGACGCGAACCTGGCCGGCCAGACCTACCCCGACCAGAGCCTGTACCCGGCCAACTCGGTGCCGCAGGTGGTCCGCCGGATCAACAACGCGCTGCTGCGCGCGGACCAGATCACCTGGGCGGAGGCCGATGAACGGCGGCCCCGCGCTGGCTGGCCCCGATCGTGGCCGACGCCGAGGCCGGCTTCGGCGGCGTGCTCAACGCGTTCGAGCTGATGAAGGCGCATGATCGCGGCCGGCGCGGCGGGCGTGCACTGGGAGGACCAGCTCGCCTCGGAGAAGAAGTGCGGTCACCTCGGCGGCAAGGTGCTGGTGCCCACCGGCCAGCACGTCAGGACGCTGAACGCGGCGCGGCTGGCCGCCGACGTGTGCGGCGTGCCCTCGCTCGTCGTCGCCCGCACCGACGCGCAGGCCGCGACCCTGCTGACCAGCGACATCGACGAGCGCGACCGCCCGTTCCTGACCGGCGAGCGCAGCGCCGAGGGCTTCTACCGGGTGCGCAACGGCATCGAGGCGTGCATCGCCCGCGGCCTGGCCTACGCGCCGCACGCCGAGCTGCTGTGGATGGAGACCTCCACCCCCGACCTCGACCTGGCCAGGGAGTTCGCCGAGGCGATCAAGGCCGTCTACCCCGACCAGATGCTCGCCTATAACTGCTCGCCGTCGTTCAACTGGCGCGCGCACCTGGACGAGGGCACGATCGAGAAGTTCCAGCGCGAGCTGGGCGAGATGGGCTACACGTTCCAGTTCATCACGCTGGCCGGCTTCCACGCGCTGAACCAGTCCATGTTCGACCTGGCCCGCGGCTACGCGGCGGAAGGCATGCCGGCCTACGTGCGGCTCCAGGAGGCAGAGTTCGCCGCCGAGGCATCCGGCTACACCGCGACCCGGCACCAGCGCGAGGTCGGCACCGGCTACTTCGACCTGGTCACCACGGCGGTCAGCCCGGACGCCTCGACCACGGCGCTGGCCGGCTCCACCGAGGCGCACCAGTTCACCGGCGCGCGCTGAGTCACGGGCACGCGCGGGGTCACTGGCACGCGCCGGGTCACTGGCGCGCGGGCGGGCCGGACAGCAGCGTCCAGGCGCCGGCGGCGGAGTAGTCCCGCCCCGGCAGGTAGGTAAGCGGCGGCGAGACCGCCGCCACCGACGCCAGGATGTCGTGAGCCGTGCCGGCGAAGATCAGCATCGGCGTCCGGCCCGCGACCGCGCCGCCGGAGACGCTGGCCGTCTCCACCCGGAACACGATCCGGTCGCCGGACCTGAACCGCTGGACGCCCTCTCCCCTGATGGCATAGCCGAGGCTGCCGGTGTAACCGTCGGGGAGGGCGTACGGGGCCGCCCCGGCGAGCCGCACGTTCGTCGGCCGGACCTCGGGCACGCTCCGGAAGGCGGCGAGCAGCCCATTGCCGGTCAGCACAGGCCCGGTCAGCACCCGCCCGGTCAGCACCGCCGGCTCGGCTGGCGCGTCGCCGCGGCAGGCGACCCGCCCGGTCAGCACCGCCGGCTCGGCTGGCGCGTCGCCGCGGCAGGCGAGCCGGCCGGGCGCGCCGTCCTGGCCGAGCAGCACCGACTCGCCGGTGGGCGTGCCCTCGTGATCGAACGGGCGCGAGTGCCGCGAGCCAGGCGCGCGGGCGTCGTCGGCGAGCGCGCAGGGCAGTGCTGGCCCGGGCGCCGGGTCCGGCGCGAAACGGCGGTCGATGATGTCGTGCGCCAGGACGCCGAGCACCGCCGCCGACACCGACGGGGTAAGCAGCAACTCGCCGGCTGGCTCCCCGGACGGCGGGGCTAGCGGCGGGGCGAGCATGGCGGCGCCGCGCCAGCCTGTTTCCGTCATCATCCCGGCCAGCGGGATGTCCCCGAGGCTGGCGGCGTGCCTGGATGCCCGCAGCCGCAGCCGGGCGGGCCCGCGGCGCACCTCGATCAGCAGGCTGGCCTCCACGGTCGCGCAGGCGAAGGACCGGGCCTGCCGCGGCCCGGCGGCGAACGCCTCGACGCTGGTGGTCTCGGTGACGGTACAGTCCAGCACCCGGATGCCGACACCCAGCCGTGCCGCCGCCACGGCGGCCGCGGTGCCGGCCTGCTCGCGGAACTGGCGCAGCGGGCCGGCCGGCTCGGCTAGCTCGGCTAGCTCGCCGCCGGGGCCTGGCAGGTCGTCCGCCTCGGCATGCAGCGGCGTGCCGTCCCGGTAGGGCCGCCCGAAGGGCAGCATCGCCCGCGCGGCGCTCATCAGCTCGGGCACGGCCGGGCCGGAGCACACGTAGGCGTCCCGGTCGGCCGCGGCCAGCCTGAGCACGGTGGCGACCGGATCGGTCAGCACGCCGCTTGAGGCGGCCTTGTCCGCGCCGACCCGGTGCTTGCGGCGGATCAGCCGCGCCGTCCGGACCTCGGCCTGCTCGCCGGCTCTGGCCTGCCCGGCCAGCGCGCTGGCGAGCTCGGCCAGCTCCCGGCGTGCCTCGTCCATCTCAGGACCACCAGGTGAGCCGGTCGAACCGCATGGTCGGGGAGAACAGCCCGATGTGCACGGACTGCCCCTGCTTGCCGCAGGTCACGTTGTCGCCCTCCAGGTCGCCGGCGATGCCGGCCAGCCGGGCCAGCGCCGTCCTGGCGTCGCCGGACAGGTTGACGTCGCGCAGCGGCTGGCTGCCCGCGCCGGTCAGGTAGTAGCTCTCGGCGGCCGAGAAGCAGAACTCGCCCCGGCTCAGGCTGATCTCCCCCGAGCTCAGCGCGGCGACATACAGCAGTCCTTCCGGCGGCGGCTGCGCCAGCGCCGCCGCGCTTTCTGGGCCAGGCAGCACGACGGTGTTGGACGCGCGGGGCAGCGACGCGCTCGCGTAGCCCTGCCGCCGCCCGCTGCCGCTGCACGCCGCCGCCGAACCGTAGGCCGACCTGACGCAGCTGAGCTGCCCGACGACGGTCCCCCGCCGCACCAGCGGCGTGTACCGGCAGGGCTGGCCGTCGTCGTCGGTGCTGCTGCTGCCGATGCCGCCGGCGATGGCGGGGTCATCCACCAGGTCGAGCGGCGCGTCGCAGAGCAGCGCGCCGGCCAGCCCGGCGGTGTAGGGCGAGTCCCTGGCGAAGTTGTCGGCCTCAAGCGCGTGCCCGATCAGCTCGTGCAGCAGCGCGGCGCCGACCCTGGGCGCGAACACCACGGGGGTGCTGCGGCTGCCGAGGCCGCGCGCCGTGAGCAGGCCCGGCCCGGCCGACCGCGGCGCTGACCAGGTCACCGGCGCAGGCCGCCAGGTCGTCCCCAGTCCCTGGCTCACCCCAGTCCGCGCTGGCTCGGCGGGCGAAGGACCTGGCCCGCGTCCCGCCGGAGACGATGGTCGCCGTGGCCCGCTGACGGCCGCCGCCGACCCGCCAGGACCGGCGCACGCCCGCCGAGTCGGCCACCGCCCGGTACTGCCGGAAGTAATCCTGGATGAACTGCACCTGGGTGTGCCCGCCCGGCGGGCCGGCGGCCGGCTGGCCGTCCGGCGGCAGGCCGTCCCAGGCCAGCTCCCGCGCCTCTGCCGGGCTGATGTCGTGCCAGGGCCGGGCCGGGCGGGGGGTGCCGAGCCCGGGGATGGCGGCCATCCGCTCGGCAAGCTCGCCAGGACTGGCCAGCGGCGCGGAGCCATACCACCAGGCCCCCCGGTGCCGCAGCAGCAGGCCGGTGCCGTACCGGCGCGCCACCATCGTCCCGCTGCGCCGCGCGCGGCCGCCGGCGACGGCGGACTCCAGCTGCACGTCCGCCGTCGCCTCCACGAACGCCTGCGCGAACTCCGCGCCGAGGCGCATGCCCTCGTCGCACCAGTGCGCGGCGATGTCCAGCAGGTTCCCGGCGAACTCCCGGTCCTCGCCCGTCAGCGGCCCCTGGGTCACCTGAACCGGTCCATCGAGATCAGCCCGCGGCCCGCCAGCATGGCCAGGACCTCGCGTGCCCGGTCCGCGCTGACCGGCTGGCCGCCGTCCAGCTCGCCGCCGAGCGCCACCGCCGCGGGGATGATCTCCTCCGCCGTCCTGCCGTTGCACAGCGCCCAGACCAGCGCGACGTCCGGCTTGATCACGAACTGCCGCCGCAGCTCGTAGTTGAGCAGCACGCCCTGGGTCAGGTGCAGGACGTTGTAGTGCGGGTCCCGCCGGTAGCCGTGCTCGCCGGTGCGCCAGAACGGCCACCGGGCCACCGCCGTGCCGCTCCAGCCCAGCAGCTGGGCGGCGGCCATCAGCGTCTGGGTGAAATGCAGGAAGCCCAGCCAGTCCCCGGTGCCGGTCCAGCCGCCCGCCTGCAGCCGGGTGAACTCCTCGTGCGGGAACTGCGCTCCAGCCGAGCGGCGCAGCTGGCGGTGCACCCATTTCGGGCCGATATACAGGTCGCCGGCCGCCGCGGCGACCGCCTTGCCCGCGCACAGCAGCAGGGACTGCCCGATCAGGCCGGCCGACTCCAGGTCGCCGTCCGCGTAGGACCCCCGGCAGTCCGACAGGTGCCCGTTCGCCTCCAGCGCCCACCAGTTCAGGGCCATCCGCCGCAGCCCGTCCTCGTTGCGGCGCAGCGCGGCGGCGATCCGGTCAAGCGCCGGGGAGCCCTTCACCACCTCCATGTCGCGCATCCGGATCAGGATGTCCAGGTCGTCGTAGCTCAGGCCCTTGCTGCGCAGGTCCGTGCGGCTGATCTCCCAGCTCGCCACCTTGCCGAGCGCGTCTTCCGCCCAGTCGCCGGTGAACGTCTCGAGGTCCAGCCGCTCGCCGCCGGACTTGACCTGGACGGCGCCCGGCGGCCGTGGCGTGGTGGTGATCGCGTAGACGTCGATGTCGCTGGTCGGGCTGCCGAGACCCGACAGCAGGCTGCCGGCCAGGCAGACGGCGTCTACCTCCGGGTCGGCGGCAAGTCCGGCGGTGCCGGCGCGCGCCGTGGCGAGCTTCTCTTCCCGGTACTTCACGTCTTGCGTCACGGTCAGCCCTTCCCGCCCGGGGGCGCGGGATCACCCGCGCCCCCGGCCTCGCCGGTTAGACGTCGACTACGTCAACGACGTCGACCACATCGACCACGTCAACCACATCGACCACGTCAACGACGTCGACAATGTCGACCACATCGACGATGTCAAGAACGTCGACCACGTCGACCACGTCGACGGACGCCGTGTCGTCGTCCCTGACCTGGTCCTCGACACTGCCGAATTCCAGGATGTCCTCCATAGCGCACCTCCTCTCTGCTGCTCGCCCCGGGCTCGGGTGCCCGGGGAGCCTCATGGGATGGCGCCGGCTGGCCGGGAGCCGCGCCGGGCCAGGGCCAGGAAGACCGCGAGCGCGCCGGCCGCGAGCCAGCACGCCCCTACCGTCAGCTCGGCGCAGGCGCAGTAAAGGGCGCCGCCCTGGCCGGTGACGAAGTCCATGACATGGCTCAGCGGGAGGGCCGCCCCGGCCGGCCGCAGCGGCGCCGGCAGGGTGCTCGCGCTGACCAGGACCCCGGCGAAGAGCATCAGCGCGAGGTTGGCCAGGTTCGGCCAGAAGAAGGCGTCGGTGGCCCGCAGCGCGATCCCGGCCATCACGGCGCCCAGGCCGAACGAGCTGACCAGGCAGAGCGCCAGCAGCACCGCGAACTCCGGCAGCGGCACCGGCATCGCGCCGAACAGGCCGCAGCACACCAGGTAGGTCAGCGAGCCGCTGACGAAGCCGTCGGCCAGGTGCGGCAGCGCGCGCTGGCAGATGCCGCCGAAGATGTTCTGCGGCGAGGCCAGCCAGCCCTCCAGGGTGCCGAACGCCCGCTCGTTCGAGACCGACATCGACATGCCGTAGATCACCGCGTGCGCGCCCGCCAGCAGGCTCGCGCCGACCAGCGGCCGGGTGACGGAGTCCCCGTAGTACGAGCTGAGCGCCGCGAAGCTGATGGCCAGGCCGATGGGCCTGACGATCCGCGAGCTCAGGTAGCCCAGCGGGTTCAGCCAGGTGAACAGCGCCCGGTAGGACAGGGCCGCGCCGTGCAGGATATGCCGCAGTTCAGGCTCCCAGGGAGATGGCGTGCAGCCGGGCCGCCCGCTCCACGCGGCGGACTGACAGGAAGACCCCGGTGAGCGCGGCGCCGGACAGCAGGGCCGCGATCAGCAGCTGGGCGGGGCCGCCGCCCCTGACCCAGGCCATCACGTGCGACTGCGGCATCAGCCAGGCCAGCACCCGGACGGCCGGGGGGAACGCGGAGGCCGGCACCAGCAGCGCGCTCAGCGACATGAACACGCCCACCAGGCCGTTGGCCATGCCGGGCGAGAACGGGTAGCGCAGCACCACGAAGGTGAGCAAGCCCGCCACGCAGGTCGTGGCCACGGCCAGGGCCAGACAGCCCGCGAGCCACCTGCCCCAGGCGAAGGCAGGCGAGATGCCCCAGAGCAGTCCGAGGATTAACAGGGTGCCGGGGATCGAGATCAGCGACTGCACCGCCATGCCGGCCAGCCTGCCGAGGACGAGCGGCACCAGCCCGCCAGGGCTGGCCAGCGCGGGCTCGAGCGTCCGCCATTGCTTCTCGCCGAGCATGCCCACGATGATGAGCATGATCACCGTGTCCAGGATCCCGATCCCCGCGATGCCCGCCGCCAGCCCCGTGCTCGTCTTGCCGCCCGCGTAGCCGTGCACGATGAACGCGACCACGCACGGCATCGCCAGCGCCGCCAGCAGGGTGAGCGGGCTGGCCGCCTGTGTGCGAACCTGGTCAGTGGCGGCGCGCCTGGCGGTGGCGATCGTCATGATGCGCGGGCCATCTCCAGGAAGACCTGCTCCAGGGTGGGCGGCGTGACCGACACGCTGGCGGCCAGCGGGCCGAAGGTGGCGAGCACCCACCGCACGGCCGCCGCGCCGTCGCGCACCCGCAGCCTGGTCACCCCGCGGTCGGCGGCGACCTCAAGCACGCCGGGGCAGTCCGCGCAGTCCTGGCCGGCCTCCGCCTGCGCCCAGACGACCTCGACCATGTGCCCGAGCCGCCCGGCAGCCTGGACTCTTAGCTGTGCCGGGGTCGCCTCGGTGTAGACGGCGCCGTCCTTCAGCATCACCACGCGGTCGCTCAGCGTCTCGGCCTCGCGCATGTCATGGGTGGTCAGCAGGACGCACCTGCCGCCGGAGGCGAGCGTGCCGACCAGGTCGCGCATGGCGGCAGCCGACTGCGGGTCGAGCCCGGCGGACGGCTCGTCCAGGATGAGCACGGCCGGGTCGTGAATGAGGGCGCGGGCCAGGTGCAGCCGCTGCTTCATGCCGCGGGAGAAGGTGCGCACCGGCTCGGCGGCCCGGTCGGCGAGGCCGACCTGCCCGAGCAGCGCGGTCCCCCGCGCCGCCAGCGCCGCGCCGCGCATCCCGTACATCAGGCCCGCGAACGTGAGGTTCTGCAGCGCCGTCAGCCTCGGGTAGAGGCCCAGGTCACCGCCGAGGCTGCAGCCGGTCGCCGACGCCGCCCCGCGGCGCTGGCTGACCACGTCGAACCCGCCGACCCGCGCGCTGCCCGCCGTCGGCCTGAGCATGCCAGTCAGCATCCGGACGACGGTGGTCTTGCCCGCGCCGTTCGGGCCAAGCAGGCAGACCAGCTCACCGGGTCTGACCTGCAGGTCAAGTCCCCGGACCGCGACCCGCGCCGAGCCATCCTTCATCCGGAACTCGCGGCGCAGGCCGCGGGTCGCCACTCCGGCTAAGTCAGGCATCAGCTCGCTCGTATCGTCCGTCCTCGTCTCACCACACCAGATTTGTTGCGACTTGGTCAAGTACGAAACGGACGAGAAGGTCAGAAAGGTACGTGACGTCCGCTACTGGAGCAGGCCGGCCTCGGCACGGGGGGCGAAGATGTCCTCGTGGTAGTTACGACGGCGCCAGCGGGACGGCACGAACAGCGGGATGATCATGGCCATGCCCAGCATGGCGAGGATTCCGCTGGTCAGCATGGCGTGAAAGCCGACTGAGATGTCGTAGCCGCGCAGCGGGATCAGCGCGACAGCGCGGCTGGCCCGCACCGCGAGCAGCGCCGTCCAGCCAAGCAGGGCCAGGCCGGGCAGCCCGGCGGCCAGCGGCGAGATGGCGGGCGCGGCCAGCGTGAGGCCGAGCAGCAGGCCGGTGCCGGCCAGCGCCGCCCAGCCGAGCAGCCCCGTGATGCCGGCCAGGCTGCCGCCGCCGTGCTGCAGGGCCTGCACCCGCTGGACTCCGTAGCCGCCGCCGGCGAAGACCGCCGCCGCGAGAATGAGAGCGAGAAAGAACCCAGTTACGTGCCGCATCGCCACAACTCCGGTCGTCGAGTTCCGCTCCGCCCACACCATAGCGGCGAAGCCCTCGTGACGTATGCCTGATACGTCCCATTGACGGCTGTCTTTATTTAGGGTTACATAGGGGTTATCCATACAGCCTAACCACAGCGGGGTTATGAGATGCCCAAGATCAACGTGTACCTGCCCGATGACCTCGCCGAGTCGGTCCGGGAAGCCGGCATCCCGGTGTCGGCGGTCTGCCAGCGCGCCCTGGAACTGGCCGTCCGCCGGATCACCGCGATCCGCGAGGCGGTCAGGGGCACGCCCGAGCACCTGGCCGCCGCGCCGGGCACGCTCGTCTTCACCGCCCGCTGTGCCGGCCTGCTGACCAGCGCGGAGCAGCTAGCCGCCGGCCAGGGCGCGGCCGCCATCGGGACCGGGCACATCCTCACCGCGCTGCTGGACGAGGGCGGCAACCTGGCCCTCTCGGTCCTGTCCGTGCTGGACATCGGGCCTGGCCAGGTACGCGCCGAACTGGCCCGCCAGCCGGCCGCTGGCGGCACGGCACCGGGCCAGCCGGGCACGCTGCGGTTCGACGAGCACGCGGCCATGGCCCTGGAACTATCGGTGGCCGAGTCCGCCGCGCTTGGCACCAACTACATCGGCAGTGAGCACCTGCTGCTCGGGATGATCGCCGAGCCGGACGGGGCGGCCGGGAGGGCGCTGCGCACCCTCGGCGCCGACCTGCGGCTGGCCCGCAAGACCGTCGCGGCCGCACTGGCGGGCTATACCCACCTGCAGGCGCGCTCGGCGGGCTCGGGATCGGGGACGGCCGGCCCAGGCACGGGCAGCTCAGGCACGGGCAGCTCAGGCACGGGCAGCGCGGCCGAGGCGGTGGCCGCGATCGTTGCGGAGCAGCTCAAGCCGCTGGTGGCCCGGCTGGACGAGCTGGACCGGAAGGTCAGCGCCGCCCAGAGGCCGTAGCGGTACGCAGGTCCACCTCGCCCTGGCCGGCCCGGCTGGCCAGGCGGAGCAGGGCAGCGGCGGCGGCGCGGAGTTCCTCGTCGCCATCCGCGCCCGCCGCGATGAGCGCGGCGGTGAGCGGGCCTTCCCAGGTGCGCGGCGCCTCGGCGTGCCTGGTCAGCACCATCACGCCGTCCGGGTAACCCGCGAGCCGCTTGCGGGCCAGGGTCCACAGCCGGGCGGCGGCGTCGTGCACCTGCGCCGACGCGGGGTCTTTCGGTCCTAACCGGGAGCCGGCAGTCAGCGCGGCGACAATGAGCCTGACCATACCCACCCACCCTCCAACCGGCTTTCATAGTGCCACGCCGATCACTGACGATGGGCTAACAACCAGCTAACGCATCCGCATCGCCGCGAGCCGGACCCGGAGCTGGTTCAGCGGCTCGGCCAGCGCGTAGGCCGGGTACCAGCCGCGCTCCACCAGCCGGAACTTCAGTCCCCTGGCACCAGGCGGCGCGACGTAGCCGGGCGGGCGGCGGGCGGTGAAGTCGGCGTGCATCCGCGCGAAGAACGCCCGCCGCTCGCGGCGCGGCACCAGCCGGCCCGCCACCGTCCTGCTCTCCAGCACGGTGCTGTAGTGCCAGATCGCCCGCTCGAACAGCGCGGCCTGAACCGCGTCGCTGACCGCGATACCCGCCGCCTGGCGCTGCGCCACCAGGTCGAACACCCGGCCGTAGGAGTCGAAGATGGCCAGGTGGCCGGCGCCGGCGGTCGCCATCGCCGAGCCGCCGCGGTCCCTGCGGTAGCGGTAGCACGGCGCGGCGACCGCCCCGATGGACTGCGCCGCGAGCAGCGCCGCGCAGGTGACCTGAATGTCCTCGTGGATGCCGGCGGCGAAGGACACGCCGAGCTTGCCGAGGAAGTCGCGGCGCAGCAGCTTGCTCCACGAGGTCATGGTCAGCTCGACGAGCCGCGGCTGGTCCGCCAGCGTGCAGCCGCCCGCCGGGACGGCGGCCAGCAGGTCGCCGCCGTAGCCGGGCTCGGTCCGGTCCGGGTAGACGCTCTCCCAGCCGGTCAGCAGCAGGTCGGGCCGGCTCGCCAGGCCGCCGGCGATCGCGGCCAGCGCGCCTGGCGCCAGCTCGTCGTCGCCGTCGGCGAACCAGACGTACTCCCCCGACGCCAGCTCCAGGCCGGTGTTGCGGGCGTGTCCCTGGCCCTGGTTGGCGCCCAGGTGCACCACGCGCAGCCGCGGGTCAGCGGCAGCCGCGGCGTCCAGGATCTGGCCGCAGCGATCAGGCGAGGCGTCATCGACCGCGATCACCTCGATGCCGGCGCCGTGCTCGCCCCGCATGGACTGGCCCAGCACCGAGTCCAGGCAGTCGGGCAGGTACTCCTCTACGCCGTAGACCGGGATGATGACGCTGATCAGCGGCGCGCCCGGCACCCCAGCCCGGCCCTCAGCCCAGGCCCGGCTCGGCCGCCGAGTCGGTGACCGGGTCCAGGGACTCATCGGCGCCCGGACGGCTGGCTGGTCAGCCGGGACGGCCACCAGTTCCACCGGCCGAGCAGCACCACCGTGGAGGGCACCAGCAGCGTGCGGACCAGGAAGGTGTCCATCAGGATGCCGAGCGCCAGGCCGAGCGCGATGTCCCGGAACTCGCTGCCGCCCGGCTGCCCGCCCGCGACCAGGCCGAACACCACGAAGGTGCCGGCCAGCACCAGGCCCGCCGAGGTCACCGTGGTCCCGGTGACGCCGATCGCCTTGGTCACCGCCGCGCGCAGCGGCAGCCGGTGCGCCTCTTCCCTGATCCGGGTCATCACCAGGATGTTGTAGTCCTCCCCCAGCGCCAGCAGGAAGATGAACATCAGGAAGGGCAGGAAGAACACCAGGCCCTTGTCCCCGGCGAGCTTGATGAACAGCAGCACGGAAAGCCCGAGCGCGGCCAGGTAGGACAGCCCCACCGAGGCGATCAGGTACAGCGGCGCCACCAGGCTGCGCAGCACCAGCGCCAGCAGGATGCCGATGGCCACGATCGCGATCGGGATGACGTGCTTGAGGTCGCTGTTGGACACCGCGCTGATGTCATAGAGCGCGGGCGCCTCGCCGCCGACGCCCGAGTCGGCGGCGTGCACGGACGCGGCCACCCGGGAGATCTCGGTACGGATCGCCGGAACGGCCTGCAGGGCGGCAGTGCCGCCGGGATCGCCGGCCCGCAGTCCCACAGAGAACTGCACCGTCCGGCCGTCGGCGCTGACGAAGTTGCCCGTCGCCCGGTAGAGCTGATAGTCGGCTGGCGAGACCTTGCTGCCCGGCGCCGGGACCGGCGGCAGCGCGCCGGCCGGGCCGAGCGCCGCGTGCAGCCGGGCGTAGGCGGCCGGGGCCAGGGTCGCGCCCGTCGGGCTGAGCGGCCCGGTCACCTGGGTGAACAGCGGGCTGGACCGCAGCTCGCTGGCCGCGGTGGCGAGCACCTGCGGGTCGGTCCAGACCGGCTGGCTGAACTTGAAGATGGGCGTGGTCGGGTTCGCGGCCGACTCGGGGAAGTACCTGGTGAGCAGCGCGGTGCCCGCCGCCGAGTCGCTGCCGGCCGGCGCGGCGGTGCTGCCGCCGAATCCGGCCCCCGAGTAGCCGAGCACGGCCAGCGCCACAGCGCCGAAGGCCACCACGCCGATGACCAGGGTGACGGCGGGCCTGGCGACGATCCGGCCGGCCACCCGGCCCCATACCCCGGCGCCGGTCCCGCTGCCCTGGATGCTCCACGGCAGCAGCTTGGGACGCCGGAAGACGGCCTTGAAGGTGCCGCGCTTGATCGCCAGCAGCGACAGCCGGATGGACAGCAGCGCGGGCAGCAGGGTCAGGCCCGCCAGCAGGGTCACCCCGACGGCGATCGCGAACGGGATGCCGAGGTTGGAGTAGAACGGGAAGCTCGCCGCCAGCAGCGTGAGCACGGCGGCGATCACGGTGGCCGCCGAGAAGGTGATCGACTCGCCGACCCTGGTCACCGCCTCGACCAGCGCGCCGCGCGCGGCCGGGCGGGCCCCGGCCAGGTCGGACAGCAGGTTGCGCAGCCAGCCCCGGTCCTGAGCGCCGTCCATGCCGGTCACGTCGTGGCCGGCCCGGCGCAGTTCCTCGCGGGTGCGGAAGACCAGGAACAGTCCGTAGTCGGTGCCGGCGCCGAGCACCAGCACGATCATCAGGTACTGCGCGAGCGGCGAGACCTGGAGGCCGTGCCTGGCCGCCTCGGCCACCAGCGGGCCGGAGATGAGGACGGCGACCAAGGCCGGCGCGACCGTGGTCAGCGCCAGGGTCAGCGACCGGAAGATGAGGACCAGCAGCAGGATGATGAAGATGAGCGACAGGTACTGGACCTTGTTACCGGTGCTGCCCGATGCCTTCTGCTCATCGACCTGCACCGCGACATCGCCGGCCAGGTGCACGCGCAGCCCGGCGGGCAGCCCGGCGCCGGAGATCTTCGCGCGCAGCCCGTCGACCAGGTCCTCGGCGTAGTTCGCGTTACCGCTGCTGCTCGCGCTGGCCAGCGCGAGCAGTTGCTCGGCCTGGCCGTTGGCCGACCGGCCCACATCGGCGACCCGGCGCACGCCCGGCACGGTGGTGAGGGTGTGCTGAAGGGAGTTGAGCCCGGCGATGTCCGGCGCGGTGAGCGGCCCGGCGCTGGTCGCCGCGATGACCGGGATCGGCAGCAGGCTCGCGTTCCCGAACGGCGCGGCCAGGTCGATGGCGTGCTGGCTGGGCGCGCTAGCCGGCAGGAACTTGGCGTTGTTGCTCTGCGTCACGCTGTTCAGGGAGGGCAGCTGAGTGACCGCCGCGATGGCGCCGACCACCCAGGCCAGCACGACCAGCCACCGCAGGCGCACGGCCCAGCGTCCGATCGCGCCGAAAATCGCGTCGATGTGCATGGTCGTTGAGCTTATTGGCAGTGCTGGGCCCGCCGGGCCGCGCGGGCTACGTTCCGCTAGCGGCGGACTCGGCGCCCGGCTCGTCGGCGAGCGCGTCGACCGCGCCGGTCAGCGCGCCGAGCGCGGGCAGCGCCTGCGCGAGCGCCGCCCTGCTGTCCGGCTCCAGGCCGCCCAGCGCCGTGGTCACGATGCGGGCATTGACCTGCTGCCAGCTCGCCACCACCCCGGCACCGTCGCTGGTCAGGCTCAGCACGGCGGTCCGCCGGTCCGACACTCCCCCGGTCCGCTCGATCAGGTGCTCCTTGGCCAGCACGTTCACCAGGGTGGCGACGGAGCTGGGCGCCAGGCGCAGCAGCCGGGCGAGGTGGCCGGGCCTGGCACCGGGATTCTCCGCGAGGCAGGACAGGAACTCCAGCTGGGCGACCGACAGGCCGCCCGGCAGCCCGCCGCTGCCCTGGGCGCGGGCCGCGCGGCGCATCGCGCGGCGCAGCCGGGAGACGGCATCGGCGACCGCGAGGCCGTAAGGATCGCCGTCCGCGGCGCCCATCGGATCAGCTACTGGCATGCCTCACCTCATCACGGCGGGTGGCCCCAGGTCCAGTTTTGTCCCCTGGACGGTACCGGGCGGCGCGGGCGGAAGGCGGCCCGCCCGCCAGCGCCACCAGCACGGCGGTGGCGGCGGCCGCCGCGAGCAGGGCGAGCGCCAGCGCCGGCCCGGCCGCGTGCAGGGCGACCGCGACCAGCGCGATGCCGAGGGTGGTGCCGATGCCGCGCGCGGCGCTGACCAGGCCGCCGAGCACGGCGGCGGACGCAGCGGGCGCGCCGCGCATGATGACGGCGTTGTTGGCGGGCACGAACACCCCGAGGCCGAGGCCGGCCGCCGCCAGGCAGGCCACGATGGCGGCCGTGGTCAGCGGCAGCGCCGCCAGCACGGCGAGCGCGGCGGCGCAGCAGGCGGCGCCGGCGCAGCCGCGCGCCCGGTCGCTGACTGAGCGGGGCAGTACGGCCTCGCCCGCCAGCGCGGCGAGGCCGAAGCTGGCGGGCAGCACCGACAGCAGCAGCCCGGCCCGCAGCTCATGGCCGGCGAGGGCGGCGGGGATCAGCACCAGCGGTCCGAACAGGGTGAGGTAGCCAAGCAGCGCGCCGGCCAGCCCGAGTGCCACCCGGCGCGAGCGCAGCAGCGCGACCGGGATCAGCGGGCTGGCGGCCCGCCGCTCGCGGGCCGCGAACCCGGCGGCGGCGGCGATCGCGGCGGTGCCCAGGGCGATGACCGACCAGCCGGGCAGCGGCAGGCCGGCCGCGCGGGACAGCACGAGCAGCAGCGCGGTGGTCGCGGTGGCCAGGGCTGCGGCGCCCGGCCAGTCCACCGGCCCCGGCGGGCTGAGCTGGCGGGTCCTGGGCAGCAGGTACCGGCCGGCCAGCACCGCCGCGCAGCCGACCGGCACGTTGATCCAGTACACCGCCCGCCAGCCGGCGCTCTGGGCAAGCAGCCCGCCGAGCGTCGGCCCGAGGCCCAGGCCGATCGCCTGGGCGGCCGCCTGGATGCTCAGCGCCAGCCGCATCCGGTCCCTGGGCACGCTGGTGGTGACCAGGGCGACGGAGTTGGCCTGGAGCATCGCGGCGCCGGCCGCCTGCACCAGGCGGCAGCCGATCAGCAGGCCGAGGCCCGGGGCCAGCGCGCAGGCCGCCGAGCCGGCGGTGAAGACGATGAAGCCATAGCCGTAGACCAGCTTGCGGCCGAAGATGTCGGCGATCCGGCCCGCCGGGGCGAGCAGCGCCACGAGCGCCAGCAGGTAGCCAAGCGATACCCACTGCACGGCGGCCAGCGGAGCGCCGAAGGCCCGCTGCATCGGCCCGAAGGTCAGCGTGACGATGCTCGCGTCGAGCTGGCCCATGAACGCGCCGAAGCAGACGACGCCGACGGCCAGCCACGGGGCGCGGGGGGAACGCCGGATCGCCGCGGGCCGCGGCGATTCCAGCAGCAGGCCGCGCGACATGGTTCTGTCACTGAAAGATGTACTTCTGTTACCGAACATTCTGCTTTCCACTGTACCCGGCCTGCCGCCGCTCGCGAATGGCTGCCTTCCGTGCGCCAGCCTGGCCATTGCTGAATACTGGGCGGGACATGCCGGCGCGGTGCTGGCCAGGCGGCCGATGTGCCGGCAGACTCGGGTCAGGGGGAGGTCTGCTGCCCCTGCGCGGCCGGGCTGTGCATCGCAAGGCAGTGCACGACACAGGCAGCGCGGAAGGGACGCCGATGCAGGAACTGCGCCTCGTCGCGGTGAGCGAGGACGGCACCTACGCGGTCCTCGCGGTGCCCGGACGAGGCGGAAGGTTCTCGCTGCCGATTGACGACCGGCTCAGGACCGTAGCCCGCGGCCAGTTTTCCCGGCTCGCTCAGTACGAGATCGAAGTGGAGAATCCCTTGCGACCGAAGGAGATCCAGGACCGCATCCGGGCCGGCGAGACGGCCGAGGAAATCGCCGATGCGGCCGGCATCCCCGTCGAGCGAGTGCGCAGGTTCGAGGGGCCGGTGCTGGCCGAGCGCGAGTACCGGGCGCAGGAGGCGCAGCGGGCGACGGTACGCGGCCACACCGAGTCCGGGCCAGGCCCGCGCCTCGGCGAGGTCGTGCTAGACCGGCTGTCGGAGATCGGCGCGCCCGCCGAGAGCCTGACCTGGGACTCCCGCAAGCGCGCCGACGGCAGCTGGCAGGTGCGGCTCCAGTTCGCCATGGGCAGCCGACCGCAGGTCGCCGAGTGGCTCTTCGACCCGCGCCGCCGCCAGGTGGTCCCGGCCGATGACCTGGCCAGGCGGCTGTGCCTGCCGCAGTCCGACTGGCCGGCCACGGCCGACAAGAACCTGGGCGGCACCGCGACGGTCACCCCGATCGGTTCCCGGCTGTCGCCCCCGCCGTTCCAGCAGCCGCCGTTCCAGCAGCCCAGGTTCGAGCCGACGCCGCGTCACGAGCCCGCGCCCCGGCATGAGCCCGCACCGCGTCTCGAGCCCGCACCGCAGCGCGCGGAGCCGAGGCTGGAGCCGGCGCACCGGCCCGAGCCCGCGCACCGTGCCGAGCCCTCGCGTCCCGAGCCTGCGCGTCCCGAGCCTGGCCGCCGTCCCGAGCCGGCCCGCCGCGCCGAGCCCGAGCAGCGGCCCGAGCCGATCCAGGCCGAGCCTGACTGGGTGGCCGCGGGCAGCGGGCCCGTGCGAAACGAGCCCGCACGGCCCGAGCAGCCACGACCCGAGCCGGCCCGGACGGCCGAGTCAGAGCCCGCCGCCGAACAGGAGCCAGAGCCGGCCACCGAGCCCGCGCCCGCCGCCCCGGCCAGGCCTGCGCGCAAGGCACGAGGCCGCCGGTCATCGGTGCCGTCCTGGGACGAGATCATGCTCGGGAACTCGCGCGGCAACGACTGACAGTAGGATTCCTCCAACCGTTGTCGGCGGCATCTGGAGGGCAGGCTTGGGCCGGATCGGTCGTGCGGTGACCCTCGTCGCGGGCTGCTGCCTGACCGTCGCCGGGTGCGGCCTGGTCGGCGGCCCGCAGGCACAGCTCCAGCACACCGCCGAGATCACCGTGACCAGCCCGATGGTCAGCCAGGGCACGATGTCGGCCCGCTATACCTGCTACGGGTCGGGCAAGACACCGCCACTGTTCTGGTCGGGGATGCCGTCGGGCACCCGTTCCGTGGCCCTGGTGGTGGACGACTCCTCGGCGCCGATCACGCCGCGGGTCTACTGGATCGTCTTCGACATCAGCCCCGACACCACCGACATCCAGGCCGGCTCGCTGCCGACCGGCGCGCTCCAGGCCCGCAACAGCACGGGGAAGGCGTCCTACGACCCGCCGTGCCCGTCCGGCGGCCCGCACCGGTACCGGTTCACCGTCTACGCGCTCAACGCCGTGCTGCACCAGCAGGACGGCACCCGGCTGAAGGCCGCCTGGTCCGCCATTGCCCAGCACGCGATCGCGCACGGGAGGCTGACCGCGACCGCCCTGCCCTGACCGACGGCACGACACGCACGCCAAACTTCTCGAAATGCATGACACCGGCCATAGCGCTCGGTCACAATCATTGTTCAGGCGATCAGCCGTTACCACCGTAGATCAGCACGCAGATGTAGATCAGGGTGTCTGCACCACCGGGGGGGAGCACGCGTCGATGGCCGCGCGTGCCCGGCAGCGCCAACCCCAAGGCCATCGCCGTTGGATGGTGCGATGACCGCGATCATGATCAGCCTCGTTGCTGTCGTCCTGCTGATTCTCGTCATCGGGTTCTTCGCCATGCGCTACCTGCGCGCCGACGACGCTGACGAGTTCGAGGACATGCCCGCGGAGCGCGGCAGGCCGCGCGGCGCGGGCCAGGCCGGTGCCGGTCAGGCCGGTGCCGGTCAGGGCAGCGCAGGTCAGGAATGGGGCGGCGACGGCCGCGTCGTGCCGATGCCCGCCCGGTCGCAGGGCCGCGCCCCCCGCCAGGCGGCGCCGGGCCACCCCGGCTCGATGGAGCGCGCCAGGGAGCGCGGTCAGTCCCGCGGCGGCCGCGACTACCCGCAGGGCCGCCGGCCCGCCCGCGCGGCCGCCGAGCCGGACTTCGCCGGGGCCGACTTCCGCGGCAGCCGCAGCCAGCCGTCCCGCCGCCCGGACGATCATCGGCCCGACGAGCGCCGGCCCGATGATCGCCGCGCTGATGACCGGCGCACCGATGAGCGCCCGGCGCGCCGCCCCGCGGCGGCCAGCGCCCGCGGCGGCCGGGGCAAGTCCGACGACATGTCGGGCAAGGACTGGGACTCGCTGTCCGACGTGGACTACTGGGCCGAGCTCGCCTCCGACAAGCCGCTGACCACCACCGCCCAGCCCGCCGCCCAGCCCGCCGGCCAGGCCGCCCGCAGCGAGCGGCCGCAGCGCGAGCCGGACCGCCGCGACGCTGACCAGCCCGACTCCCGCAAGGCACCGCGGCCCGCCGCGGCCGCCAGCGGCCGGGGCGAGGTCCCCGGCCGTGCGGATGAGTCCACCGCGCTGCTGCCGGTCCGGCGGCGGCCCGCGGCCGGACCGCGGCCGGAGGGCATCCCCGGCCGCTACCCCGAGTCCCGGCCGCGCCGGGAGCAGCCGGCCGCGCCGGATCACGGCGTGGCGGCGCTAGCCCGCCTCGGCAACAGCAACGGCGCGCGGCCGGCGCCCGACGACGACGACCCGCTCACCAGCCCGTCGTTCCCGGCGATCCGGGCCGACGACAGCCGGTCCTACCGCCGGACCGGCAGGCCGCGCGCCGCCGAGCCCGAGTACCAGGCACCGGGCGGCTACCCGGCCCAGGCCCCGCAGTACCCGGCCGGCGGCGGGGTCGGCCAGGACGGCTACGCCGCGGGTTACGCCCCGGCTCAGCCGCCGGTCCCCGCGGGCAATCCGTACGGCAGCTACGTGACCCCCGCGCCTGCCCGGCACGGCGACCCCGCCGCCTACGGCTACCTGCCGCCCAGCCAGGAGACGCAGCAGTACAGCCAGGCACCGCAGCAGGTGCACGCCGCGCCGGTGTACGAGGGGGGCGCCCAGTATGCCGCGCCGTCCCACCCCTACGGCCCCGGCCAGCCCGGTGGTTACCCGGTGCCGGCCGGCGGGCAGTACCCGCAGCCGGCGGGTGCCGACGGCGGGCAGGGGCAGTATCCAGAGCCCGGCTATGGCACAGAGTCCTACGGCAGCTACCCTGGGTACTGATTCGGCCGGGACCTGCGAAATGCCGACGCCGGGGTTGACAGGGCGGGTCGGTGAGCGCGGACAATATCGCAAACCCCGCGTGAGGCAGGTGAGATGCAGCACACCGTTCGTGACCACGCACGCAGCTACTACCTGCACAGGCTGGCGGCGGCGCTGGACACGGAGGGGTTCCCGGCCACGGTCCGCACCACCTACCCGTGCGCGCTGCACGTCTACATGCCCGGCGCTTCCATGCTCGCCGAGAGCATCGACTGCATGCCAGGCACCGATGAGAACGGCCGCCTGTACTGGTACTACCGGTGGTCCTGGGGCGAGGTGCTGCACGATGCCAGCGACCCGCCGGCGGCCGCGGCCAAGATCGCCGATGTGCTAGCCGCCCGCTGAGCCTTCGGTGCGTTCCGCGGCTGGGCCGGTCACGGCTGGGCCGGTCACGGGCGGGCCGTCCGCGGGCAGCCGGGGCGGCAGTCCGAACGCCGGAAACATCACGGCCGCGTCCAGGAACACGTGCAGGCCGCTGATCCGGTCGCCGGACACCTCCACCACCGTCAGCGCCCACGGCGCGTGCCCGCCCGCCGGGTCCCTGCGGTACTGGCCGTAGGCCGGGCCGCCGTTGGCGGCCACCGCCAGCAGCCGGGAACCCTCGCACTCGGCGCCGGGGCCGCGCATCCAGGCGACGATGTCCTCCGCGCCGCGCAGCCACATGGCGAACGGCGGCATCGACTGGATCGCGTCGGCGTGCAGCAGCCCCACCAGCGCGGTCATGTCGTAGCGCTCGAACGCGTCCATGTACCTGTTCAGCAGCTCGTTATGGTCGCCGCTGTCCGGCCGCCGCGGCCGGTCCTGCTCGCGGAGCCCGGCGAGCGTCGCCCTGGCCCGCTGCAGGGAGCTGTTCACCGCCGCGACGCTGGTGTCGAGCAGGCTGGCCACCTCGGCGGCCCGCCAGCGGAGCACCTCGCAGAGGATCAGCGTGGCGCGCTGGCGCGGCGGCAGGTGCTGGAGCGCGGTCACGAACGCCAGCCTGATGGACTCGCGCTCCACCGCGATCTCGGCCGGGTCGCCCTCGGCCGGCACCACCCGGCTGTCGGCGATCGGCGACACCCAGCTGTTCTCTGGCAGCAGGTTCGCCAGGTGCGACGGGTCGGGCGGGGTGGCCGGGCCCATCTCCATGGGCCGGGCCCGGCGGCTGCGGCCGCGCAGCATGTCCAGGCAGACGTTGGTGGCGATCCGGTACAGCCAGGACCGGACGGAGGACCGGCCCTCGAACCGGTCCGCGGCCTGCCAGGCGCGCAGCAGGGTGTCCTGCACGGCGTCCTCGGCCTCGGTGGCGGAGCCGAGCATCCGGTAGCAGTAGCCGGTGAGCTCCCGCCGGAAGCTCTCTAGCTGCTCGGGCTCTACCCCGGTGATGCCATCCGTGGTCACAGCCATAAGTGCGCAGTCTACGAGATGCGCCGCCGCGCGCCGGGGATGCCTGCGCGCGCCGCCGGGCATATCCGCGATAGGCCTAGATCAGCGCCTTCGTCAGGCGGTACGGTGCTCAGGCGTAAAATTGGCGCAACAATAGCCGGGAAGACGCATGCGACGACAAGAGCGTGCGATCCGGACCAGCCGGATCCGCGCTGGTCGCCGGGGAGGTCCGCGTTTCGGTGTGGCAGGGCAGGAAACGCCTCGCGCAACTGGAGCAGGAGATAGCGGCGGCGCGCGCCGAGCAGGCCGCGCTGCAGCGCCGCGTGGACGTTTTCGAGCAGATCGCCGCCGCCGCGGGGGCGGCGCTGGACGACACCCTGCCCGGCGCGGCGACCCAGGCGGCAACCGTCGCGGCCGGCGATCCGGGCGGCGGCGTCCGGCAGGTCGTGCCGCCAGTGCTGCTGGCCGCGGCGGCGGATCCCCGGCCGTCCGGCTCCCCGGTGCGGCTGGCCGTCAACGGCAGCGAGGTGATCGCGGTGATCGGAGATGAGGGCGGCGACCCGCGCCAGTGGTGGACCACGATCCGCGCGCTGGGCTCGCGGCAGCAGGCGGCCGGGTCATGATCCGGATTGAGCGAGCCAGCCTGCCGGACGGGCTGCGCGCCGTGGCCAGCCGCGACCCCAACGGCGACCTGGTGCTGTTCGTCTCCGACTCTCTCGACCCGGCCGGGCAGCGACTGGCGGTCCGCACCGCGCTGCGCGCGTCCAGGCGAGCCGGCTGGCGGGGTGCCGTGCCGATCGCGGTGGCGCTGCCCTGGGCGGCGCGGCTGCTGCTGCACCGGGCCGCCGCGCTGCTCCGGATGCGGCCCATCGCGCTGGCCAGCGCCGCCGGGGTGGCCGGCGTGGCGGCCGTCGCGCTGGTCGTCGCCGTGGCCGCCCAGCCGCACGGCAGCACGCTGTCGATCGGCCCGCCGGCCCAGGAGCGGATCGGCGGCGGCCTGCCGGGTGCCGGCTCCTCCCCAGCGCCAGCACCCGGCAGGACGGCTAGCGGGTCCCGGACCAGCCAGCCGGGGACGGGCCAGCCGCAGCCTGGCTCGTCCTCCCCCGGATCCGGCCGGACGCCCCCCGCGCCCGGCCGGACGCGGCCGGTCCCGAGTCCCTCCCCCACCCGGACACCGGAACCGTCCCCCTCCGCCACGCCATCCCCCACGCCGACTCCGCCCCCGACCACGAAGCCGGCCCCCAGCCCGTCGCCCTCGCCCAGCCCGACGGGCCATCACGGCAAGCCGGGCCGCAAGTCGTGCGTCATCATCCTGGGCATCAAGATCTGCGTGCCGTTAAGCATCACCCTGTAGCCCCTCGCCGCTGAGCCCCGTGCCCCTAGGCCTGCTCCCTAGGCCCGGCGGCGCTGCGCCTCCTCCTCGTCCTGCTGCTCTCGCCAGTTACGGGCCAGCGCGATCAGCCCCCTGACCACGTCCGGCGGCAGCCCCGGCACCTGGGCGATGTGCCGCAGGGTCGGATCGTCGTAGTGCGTGACGGCCGAGTCGGGCGCGGCCGAGGCCGGCTCGCCGCCGACCAGGATCCGCCGGCAGGAGCCGGGCGCCCAGCCCAGGTGGTTATCGAGCGCGCCCAGCGTGCTCGCCGACACCCGGTGGCCGGTCTCGACCTTTCCCAGCGTCCGCTCGGTGATGCCGGTCGTGGCAGCGAGCGAGCGGCGGTCCCGCATGCCCAGGGCGATGCGCCTGGCCACGACGTAGTCGCCGAGCCGCTTCCAGTCCTCCGCGTCTGCCATGGCTCCATCTTGCAGGAAGAAACCGGAAGAAGCTAGCCCTGAGTGGCAAGAATCTGAATGGATCTGCACTGATCTGCGGTCTCGTATTGACATACCTTCCTACTTCTTCCTACTCTTACGGCATGTCAGCAGCCAGGGCCGCCTCCGGCGCGGCCGCCGCGGCAGCGGCCCACCAGGCCGTGACGGCCATGTACGGGGAGCAGTACCGCCCGCTCGTCAGGCTCGCGGCGCTGCTGACTGGAGACCAGGGCACCGCCGAGCGGGTGGTGCAGGACTGCTTTGTGGCCCTGCATCGTGCCTGGCGCCAGGCCTGGGACGACCAGGCGGCGCTGGCCTGGCTGCGGCGCGCGGTGGTGAGCAGGTCCCGCGCGGCCGGGACCAGGTACGCGCCCGGGCTTTCCGCCATGCCGCCCGCGCTGGCCGGCGCGATCGCCGCGCTCCCCGGACGGCAGCGCGAGGCTCTGGTGCTCCGGTTCTACGCCGGCCTGCCCGACCCCGAGATCGCCGCCGCGATGGGCGTCAGCATGCCCGCGGCACGCCGGCACGCGGCCAGCGCCGCCGCCGCCGTTCGCGACGTCCTCTGAAAAGAGCAGCGCAAACAGCGGCCCGTGCCATTGCCCTTGAGGGTCCGCAAACGGTAGATCTCTTCCCAGGACGACGTCACCAGGGGGGAGGTGAGTAAATGACTCGTCGCCGTTGGTACAGCCTCGCTGCCGCAGCCGGAGCCGCCGTGTGCGTGCTCGGTGCCGGCGCCAGCGCGCTTGCCGCGAATCACAGCACGCATTCCAACTACCGGGGTCCCGCCCGGCCGGCTGTCGCAGCCGCCGCGCGCGGCTCAGGCAACCAGCATCCCAACTACCGGGGACCGGCCAGGGGGCCGGCCGCCAGGGCCGTCGTGCACGGCTCCAACCTGCCCGCGGCAGGGCACGACAACAAGCGAAACTAAAGGGGAGCACATGAAGATCCTGACCCGTACCCGGTCCGGGTACCTGGTCACGCTCGCGGCAGGTGTCGCCATCGGATTCACCGCGGTGGGAACGGCCGTTGCCATGCCGAGTCATCAGGCACACCCGGCGCAAGCCGCCCGCAGCCATGCCGTCACGCATCACTACACCCTCGCGGCCTCGGCGTTCGCGCCGGACAGCCTGGGGAACACCGCGGACGACTACTACAACCACTGGGACTCGACGAACCTGACCAATAGCGACTCAGGCCGGTGCTTTGACGCCGGGCTGTCGCTGCCGCCGAACGCGCTGCTCAAGAAGGTCGTCTTCTACTACACCCAGGGCAAGAGCGACCAGGTCTACGTGGAGATCAACCGGCAGAACCTGGCCGGGGAGACATCGCGCATCCTGGTGTCCGCGCGCTCCCAGCCCAACGGCACGGCACCGAAGTACACCCACCTGACGAAGACGTTCAACAAGAAATACGCCAAGGTCAACATGACCGACTTCGCCTAC
Organism: uncultured Actinomycetota bacterium; assembly: GCA_963725175.1. GTDB lineage: Bacteria > Actinomycetota > Actinomycetes > Streptosporangiales > Streptosporangiaceae > DASUBV01. The sequence continues at coordinate 6,323,311 of CAVRXH010000006.1, read as the reverse complement.
TCAGCGGGTGTCTGCCCGTTCGGCGACGCCAGCTTCAGCGGCTTGATCATCACCTACACCACCGGGTGAGCGGCGCGGGACCCGGCGGCCGCCGCCGGGTCCCGCCCCAGCTAGACCGCCTTGATCAGGCCGATGACGTGGCCCTCCGGGTCATGCGCGACGCCGATTTCCACGCCCTCCATGACCTTGTCCGGGCCCATCAGCCGGGTCCCGCCCAGCGTTTCGACCCTGGCCAGCGCCGCCTCCACGTCGGGTACCTCAACGTAGAAGGTGGTGTGACCGGGCATCCCCTCCGGCATCGCGCCGATGCCGCCGCCGATGCCGACCCCGTGGCTGCTGAGGTTCTGCGACCGGTCCACGACGCCGTAGTTCCACTGGTTGTCCGCGTCGATCTGCCAGCCGAAAAGCTCGCCGTAGAACGCCCGGAGCTTCTCCGCGTCCTGGCCCATGATCTCGAAGTGAACGACTGCCCCGCCCATCCGCTGCCTCCTGCCGTCTGCGCCTCCTGCGGTCCGGCCCCCGTCGTTACTGCCGGGGGCAAGTGCCGACCTCTGCGGGCCGTATTCCCCGCTATCGAGCGGTTCACCGGCAGCCCGCGATATCGTGCCTTGCAGCGCCAGTTCCCGCGGCCGGCCTCTTGGTGTCCTGCCCGGGTATCCGCGCGGACATGCCTGCCCGGCCCGGCCGGCTGATCTTGCCGCGCGGTCATGAGCAGGGAGGTTTTCTGGTGAACGTGCCGCAGGCGAGCCGACTGAAGAATGTCAGGTATGACATCAGGGGACCGGTGCTGCGCCGCGCCCGCGAGCTCGAGGCCGCGGGGAACCAGATACTCAAGCTGAACCTGGGTAACCCCGCGCACTTCGGAATCACCGCCCCGGACGCCGTGCTCCGCGACGTGGCGCTGAACCTCGCCAACGCCCAGCCCTACGGCGACGCCCGCGGCATTCACGCGGCGCGGCTCGCCGTGGCCCAGTCCTTCGAGCGCAACGGCATCGCCGGGGTCACTCCCGACGACGTCTACCTCGGTAACGGGGTGTCCGAGCTGATCGTGATGTCGCTCCAGGCGCTGCTGGACAGCGGCGACGAGGTCCTGGTCCCGAGCCCGGACTACCCGCTGTGGACCGGCGCGATCAACCTGTGCGGCGGCCGGGCCGTGCACTACCGCTGCGACGAGGCCATCGGCTGGCAGCCGGACCTGGAGCACGTCGCCGCCCAGATCACCCCGCGCACCAGGGCGCTGGTGATCATTAACCCGAACAACCCGACCGGGGCGGTTTACTCGCGGGAGATCCTGCTTGGCCTGCTCGACCTGGCCAGGCGGCATGGCCTGCTGGTGCTGACCGACGAGATCTACGAGCAGATCCTCTACGACGGCGCGGTGCACGAGCCCGCCGCCAAGCTGGCGCCCGACCTTCTGGTGCTGAGCATGGGCGGACTGTCCAAGACCTACCGGCTGGCCGGCTACCGGTCGGGCTGGCTGGTCGTCTGCGGGCCGCGGCGGCAGGCCGCCGACTACCTGGACGGCCTGGAGCTGCTCGCCAACATGCGGCTGTGCCCCAACGTCCCGGCGCAGTACGCCATCCAGACCGCGCTCGGCGGCACCGAGCACGCCGCCGACCTGCTGGTGCCCGGCGGCCGGCTCCGCGATCAGCGGGACTTCGCCTGGCAGCGGATGACCGAGATCCCCGGCGTGGACTGCGTCCGCCCGGCCGGCGCGCTTTACGTGTTCCCGCGCCTGGACCCGGAGGTCCACAAGATCACCGATGACGAGCAGATGGTCATGGACCTGCTGGAGCAGCAGCACCTGCTGCTGTCCCACGGCTCGGGGTTCAACCTGCCGACGACCGACCACTTCCGGCTCGTCTTCCTCGCCCCGGTGGACACCCTGGCCGACGCCATTTCCCGGTTCGCCGACTTCATCGGCGACTACCACCAGTAGCACGCGGCACGGCCGCCCGAATGGCGGCTCGGCAATGGCTCACCGGATAGGTAACGGTTTGCCCATCAGCGATGTGCCTCATATCAGCCTGAGCTGAATGTCTGATAGGGAAGAGCTATATATGTGCTTAGCGCCCTATCACACACCCCCCCAGGGCTGAGGAGGTCGCGTGCAGCGGCAGCATCGGCAATTCCGTTTCTCCTGGCTGGCCGCCGGTCTCGCCGCCGCCAGCCTCGCCTGCGGCTCCGGCATCGCCGCCGCGCAGGCGGCCCCGGCCGCCCCTGGCGCCCCGGCCGCGGCCAGGCACGCGCGGCCCGAGCGGGTCGCCGGCAGCGTGCACCGGCTGTTCCTGATCAACGGCGACCAGCTGCTGGTGAGCACGTCGGGCGGCCGCACTCAGGTCGCGGTCCGCTACGCGGCCGCGGCAGGTGCGCTGGCCTCGCTGCACTACGCCGGGCAGACCATGGAGATCCCCGACCTGGCGATGCCCTACCTCGGCCAGGCCCTGAGCCCGAGCCTCTTCCAGCTCGGCGCGCTGGAGAAGGCCGAGTCCGGCGGCCGGCTCCCGGTCACGGTGCGGTTCAGCGGAACCGTGCCCGCCCTCGCGGGCCTGACCGTGACGAAGGCGGGCGCCGGCGCCGAGTCCGGTTACCTCACCGCGAGCTCGGCGAGGGCATTCGGCGCCGCGCTCACCGCGCTGTTCCGGCACGATCACGCCAGGGCCAGCTACGGCACCGACGGCATGCTCGCCGGGGTCAGCATCGCGCTGGCCGGCTCATCTTCGGCCAGCACCGCATCGGCCAGCACCGCGCCCGCCTCGGCCACCCGGCCCGACTTCCCGATGCGCACGCTGACCGTGCACGCGCTCGGCCTGAACGGCAGGCCGGACAACGGCGACACCGTCTTCATCGGCAACACCGACCGCACCCTGCGGTACGTGGGGCTGAACGAGACGGAGAACTTCTTCTACCACGGCGCCGCGAAGTTCAGCCTCCCCGCCGGGCACTACTGGGCGATCGCCACGTACTTCACGTTCAATAGCGCCATCCCGCAGCTCCGCATGGAGGTCGTGCCGCAGTTCACCGTCCGCGGCGCGCACAGCACGCTGCGCCTCGACGCCCGGCGGGCCAGCAGCGAGGTCACGGTGGCCACGCCCCGGCCGTCGCAGCCGATCCAGGAAGGCATCACGTTCGACAGGGGCGCCGCGCACGGCACGCCCTACAGCTACTCGCAGAGCTGGTCCGGCTTCACCGGCTGGCTCAGCCCGACGACCCGCAGGCCGACCGTCGGATCGCTGCGCACCTACACCATCGCGACGCTCGGCTCGACCGGCAAGGCCAGCCCGGCCTACGTCTACAACGCGGACTTCCCCGGCCCGGCCGGCCTCATCCCGCGGCAGCACTTCACCCTCAGCCCCGACGAGCTGGCGACCGTGCACGAGCGGTACTACCAGGACACGCCGAGCAGCTCAGGCGGCTGGTCCAACTTCGGCGGCACGCCCGCCCAGCTTGTCCTTGAGCTCGTGCCCATCACCGTGTTCTCGCTGCCGACGGCGCAGACCCAGTACTTCCAGTCCGGGCACGGCGTGATCTGGGAAACCCAGCTCTTCGCGAACCTGAACACCTTCGCGGGCTTCCAGAGCGGCAGCTTCCGCTCCTACGGCGCGCGCCAGTCGTTGTCCGAGGACTGGAACCGTTACCCGCTGCACCCGGGGCCGGACGGCAGCTTCGGCGGGTACGCCGGGGCCATCGAGCGCACCGAGATCTCGGCTGACCGCGCCGGAAACACCCTCAACCTGGCGCTCACCCCGTTCAGCGACAACCAGTTCGGGCACACCGGCGCCGGGTTCGGCTTCCTCGGCTACGCCAAGGCGGTGGGCAGCTACCAGCTCGACCAGAACGGCACCGAGATCGCCCACGGCACCGGGCTTGACGGCTTCCCGGCGGTCAAGCTGGGCGCGCGGCCCGCGCAGCTCAAGCTCACCCTGAACGCCGCCAGGTACGGCAGCTTCTTCCACCTGTCCCCCGTGACCAGGACCGTCTGGTCCTGGCGCTCCGCCCCGGCGGCCGGTGCCACCGTGCCGCCGAGCTGGTACTGCTCGCTGACGGTGAAGAACAACTCGCTGGTCCTGCATCGCAAGTGCGCCGTGCAGCCGCTGCTGACGCTGCATTACGCCGTCCAGGGCATGTCGCTGGCCGGGCTGACCGCGCCGGGCGCCCAGGCCGTCGACATCACCGCCGGGCACATCCAGCTCGGCGGCTCGGCGGCCATCACCGGGGCCACCGCCCAGGTCTCCTACAACGACGGCGGGAGCTGGTACCCGGCCACCGTGACCGCGCGCGGCGGCGGGCGTTACCACCTCGCCTTCAGCGCCCCGGCCGGGGTGGACGTCAGTCTCCGGGTCAGCGCCACCGACGCCGCCGGCGGCTCGATAACGGAGACGATCACCCGCGCCTACGGGACCACCTCATGACCCGCCGTCCAGAGCCAGGGAGCAGGCAGATGACTCACACCCCCGGGATGCGGGCGCTGCCCAGGGCCGGCCGGGCCGCCGCGGCCGCCGTCGGCCTGCTGGCGCTCGGCGGCATGATGATCGCCGCCGCGCCCGCCGCCACGGCCGCCGGCCAGCTCAGTTCGGGCCAGCACGGCACCGCGGCGGCCGCGCCGCGGGCCGCCTGCCCGGCGGCCGCCGCCGGGCACATGCGGTGCTTCGTGATGGTGGCAGGTCGGCGGGCCGCCGCCATGTCCATCACCGCCGCCGCGCACAAGACCCGCCCCCAGGGCTGGGGCGCGAAGGCGCTGGAACGGGCCTACCGGCTGCCGGTCTGGCGGAACGAGCACCAGACCATCGCGGTGTCCATCGCCGGGAACACCCCGCACCTGGCCCAGTACCTGAAGGTCTACCGGGAGCACTACGGGCTGCCGCCGTGCGGCACCGGCAGCGGCTGCCTGCGGATCGTCAACGAGAATGGCAAGGCGAAGCCGCCCGCCCCCTCCAGCCTGTTCAGCGGCTGGGACCTGGAGGCCACGCTGGACGTGTCGATGATCTCGGCGGCCTGCCCGCTGTGTCACATCGTGGTCGTGGAGGCAAAGAGCACCAGCGACGGCGACCTGGGCAAGACCGACGGCACGGCGGCCAGGCTCGGCGCGCAGGTGATCAGCAACAGTTACGGCCAGCGCGAGAACGGGCAGGCCATGAACTACCGCAAGGACTACCGGCACCCCGGTCACATGGTCGTGGTCTCCGCCGGGGACTACGGCTTCGACGCCGCCAACTTCCCCGCCGACCTGGCGTCGGTGACCGCCGTCGGCGGCACCGAGCTGGCCAGCGCGCACAACGCCCGCGGCTACACCGAGCGGGTCTGGTACGACCCGTCCATCTTCGGCGCGGGCGCCAGCGGCTGCTCCGCCTACGTCGGCAAGCCGGCCTGGCAGCACGACAAGCACTGCCCGGGCCGCACGGTCGCCGACGTGTCGGCCATCGCCGCGAACGTGCCGATCTTCAACGCCGCCTGGGGCGGCTGGATCACCGTAGCCGGGACCAGCGCGGCGGCGCCGTTCATCTCCGGGGTCTACGGCCTGGCCGGCAACGCCAGCCGGATCTCGCCGCGCTACCTTTACCAGCACCGGGCCGACTTCTTCGACATCACCAAGGGCAGCAACGCCCTGTTCGGCGGGTCGGCGAAGCAAGCGTGCGGTGACGACTACCTGTGCACCGCTAAGCGGGGCTACGACGCACCCACCGGCGTGGGCACCCCGGACGGGACAGGCGGTTTCTGAGCGGGATCATGAAGACGGCGCGGCTGCACGGGCCTGGCCGGATCGAGATCAGCGACGAGCCGGTGCCCGAGCCCGGACCCGGCGAGAGCCTGGTCCGGGTGACGGCGATCGGCGTCTGCGGGTCTGACCTGCACTGGTACACCGAGGCCGGGATCGGCGACTCGGTGCTCGACCGGCCCCTGGTGCTCGGGCACGAGGCCGCCGGGGTCATCGAGGGCGGCCCCCGGCACGGCGAGCGCGTCGCCATCGACCCGGCCATCCCCTGCATGACCTGCGCGTCCTGCCTGCGCGGCTACCGGAACCTGTGCACCAGGCTGTCCTTCGCCGGGCACGGCGACGCCGACGGCGCGATGCGCGAGTACCTGACCTGGCCCTCCCGCCTGCTCTTCGCCCTGCCCGACTCGGTCAGCGACGCCGGCGGCGCGCTGCTGGAGCCGCTCGGCGTCGCCGTGCACGCGGCGGGCCTCGGGCACCTTCATCTCGGCGAGACCGCCGTGGTGGCCGGCTGCGGCCCGATCGGGCTGCTGCTCATCCAGGTGCTGCGGGCCAGCGGAGCGGCCAGGATCATCGCCTTCGACCCGCTGGAGCACCGGCGGGCGGCGGCAGCCCGCCTGGGAGCCGATGAGGTCCACGACGCCGCCCCGTTCAGCGGATCGGACGATCTTGGCAGTATCACCGGCGAGGGCGCGGACGTGACCTTCGAGATGGCTGGCACCGACAGCGGCGTGCGGCTGGCCATGGCGGCGGCCCGGCCGGGGGCGCGGGTGGTGCTCGGCGGCATTCCCGGCGACGACTGGACCCGGTTCCCGGCCTCGCTGGCCAGGCGCAAGGGCCTGACCATGGCCATGGTCCGCCGGATGAACGAGGTCTACCCGCGGGCGATCTGGCTGGCCGCCAGCGGCCGGGTCGAGCTTGACTCGCTGGTCAGCGAGCGGTTCCCGGTGGCTGAGACCGCCACCGCGCTGGCCAGCGCCGCCCGGCGGGAGGGCCTGAAGGTCGTCATCGGGGGCTGAGCCCGCGGCGTCGCCGCGCCACGCTGGCCGCGCCGCGCCACCTGGGCCGCGCCACCTGGGCCGCGCCACCCGGGCCGGGCCGCGCGACAATGGGCGGGTGATCGAGATCACCCCGGACGGGTTCGAGGAGATGGTGGCCCGCGCGCTGGACGGGCTGCCCGGCGAGCTGGGCGAGATGATGCGCAACGTCGCCGTGACCGTCCAGCACGAGCCGGGGCCGCCCGGCCTGCTCGGGCTGTACCAGGGCGTCCCGCTGACCAGCAGGGGCGCGAACTACGCCGGGGTGCTGCCGGACCGGATTACCATCTACCAGCAGGCGATCTGCGCCCGCTGCGACACCCCGGAGCAGGTCGCCGACGAGGTCAGGCGCACCGTCGTGCACGAGGTTGGGCACCATTTCGGCATCGGTGACAAGCGGCTGCGCGAGCTGGGCTGGTAGCGGGGCCGGGTGACCTGGGCGGATCCGCTGGGCTGGTGGGTCAGGCGACGCGCCGGGGGCGGCTGATTCACCGGATGCACGCCCCATGCGGCGTGATGGTGTTTAATGGTCGGTGGTTGTAGTCGAAATTCGTGTACGTGCCCTAGCGCCTGCGAAATTTCTGACAGCGGGCGCCGTGAGCAGTTGTCCGGGATTCCCCGGGCCGGCGGGCGGTCGCACCAACCTGGGTCTCACGAACGTGATTCCCGAAGATCGTCTGCAGGAGAGAGATACATGCCTCAAGGCACCGTGAAGTGGTTCAACGCCGAGAAGGGCTATGGCTTCATCGCACCCGACGACGGCACCGCCGACGTCTTCGTGCACTACTCCGCTATCCAGTCTGATGGTTACCGCAGCCTGGAGGAGAGCCAGCGCGTGGAGTTCACCGTCGGCCAGGGCCAGAAGGGCCCGCAGGCCGAGCAGGTTCGCCCGCTCTAGCCAGTTTCGCCGTCGGGCTGGCTCGGGGTCAGGGGCTCTCCCCCGGGTCTGGGCCAGCCCGATTCCAGTTTCCTAGGCATCCACGTGGCTCATGTCCGGATACCGGTTACCCAGAACGTCCGCGCTGCCCGTGATCGCGTCGATCTCGGCGAGTTCCGCCGCTGACAGGGTTACCTGAGCCGCGCGCAGGTTCTCGGTGAGGTGCGAGCGCCGTCTCGTGCCGATCAGCGCCTGCACGTTCCCGCCCTGCGCCAGCACCCAGGCGATAGCGAGCTGGGCGATGGTGAGCTCTCGGCGCCGCGCGAAGCGGGCCAGCTCCCCGGCGAGCGCGGCGTTGGCGCCGATGGCGCCCGCAGCGAACCTGGGCAGGCCGAGCCGCCAGTCATCGGCGGTCAGGTCATCGCGGCCGGCGATGCCGCCGGACAGCAGCCCGCGGGACAGCGGCGCGTAGGCCATGAAGCCGATCCCCGCCGCCGCGAGCGCCGCCAGCAGGCCGCCGCGCGGGTCGCGGCTGAACAGCGACAGCTCGGTCTGCACCGCGGTCACCGGGTAGGTGGCATGGGCGCGGCGGATGGTGGCCAGGCTGGCCTCGCACAGGCCCGCCCAGCGGATCTTCCCCTCGGCGGCCAGCTCGCCCAGGGTCCCCCAGGTCTCCTCGACGGGCGTCGCCCGGTCCACCCGGTGCTGGAGGTAGAGATCGATCACCTCGACGCCGAGCCGGCGCAGCGAGCCCTCGCAGGCCTGGCGGACGTACTCCGGGCGGCCGTTGACGCCGACGACCTCGCCGGAGCCGTCCTTCAGGTTGCCGAACTTCGTCACGAGCACGATCTCGTCGCGGAACGGCGCGACCGCGCGACCCACCAGGCGCTCATTCAGGTACGGCCCGTACATGTCGGCGGTGTCGAATAACGACATGCCCTCCTCGCGGGCCAGCGCGATGGTCCGCGCCGACTCGGCGTCGTCGCGCGGGCCGTAGAACTGGGACATGCCCATGCAGCCCAGGCCGATCGCCGAGACGGCCGGCCCCGCCGCGCCCAGGGTTCGTGCTGGCATCATCGCTGTCCTCCTGTCGTCCCCGTTTCCTGTCCCGCCGCCCGCGCCGCCGCGCGCAGCACCGGCGGCCAGGCCAGCAGCTGCCGGTCCACCAGGTGATCCCCGGCCGCCCGCCGCCGCGCGGCCTGGCCGAGCCGCGCGGCGGCGGCGCGGTCATCGAGCAGCCGGGCGACGGCCGCGCCGAAGGCGGCCAGGTCGCGGGGGCCGACCAGGATTCCCTCGGTCCCGCTGGTGAGCTGCGCCGCGATGCCGCCGACCGTGCTGGCCACCACCGGCGCGGCCTTCCACATCGCCTCGGTCACGGTCAGCCCGAACCCCTCGGCCAGGCTCTTCTGCGCCACCACGGCGGCGCGGCGCTGCAGCGCGTTCACCACCAGGGCGTTCGCCTCGGTGTCGGCCACCGGCATGGTGCCCAGGTGCACGCGCTCGCGCGGCCCGGGCGGCAGCGACCGCCAGGCGGCCTGGCACTCGCCGTAGGCGGCCGCCGCGTCCGGGTCGTCGGCGACACCGCGCACCTGCGGGCCGGCCAGCAGCAGGTCGGCGTCGCGGCCGGGGGCGACATGCCGGGTGAAGGCGGTGAGCACGCCCGGCATGTCCTTGAGCCGGTCCCAGCGGGAGATCTGCACCACCAGCGGGCGGTCCCGGCGCACCGGGCGGTCCTGCGCCAGGGCGATCAGCGGGCCGCCGCCGGCCCGGAACAGCCCGGCCCGGTCCAGCACCGAGACGGCCCGCTCCTCGCTCAGGGCGATGTTCTTGGGCGACAGCGGGTCCACCGACGGCGTGATGGCGTGCGACGGCACGGCCGCCCGCAGCCAGCCGGGAGCGTGCACGGCCAGCGTGCAGACCACGGCGTGCGCGTCGCCCAGGTAGCGGCGCAGGAACTCCCAGCCCGCCTCGCCCGCGTCGCTGGGCGCGTCGGTCCCGATGTGGCAGCGCCAGATCACCACCCGGCCGGCCCCGGCCAGCCCGGGGATCAGCCCGGCGGTCTGCGGGTCGTGCAGGATGACCAGGTCGCCGGGGGCGGTGCGGGCGAGCACGCCGGGCAGCTGGCCGGCGATGGCCGCCTCGTAGCAGGCCCGGCCGGCGGCGCCGGGGCCGCCGGCCGGGTCGGGAACCCCGTACAGCAGCCCGCACAGCCGCTTGGTCACGGCGAAGAACTCCGGCGGGCCGCCGGCCACCAGCCAGCGGGCGGACACGCCCAGCGCCGCCGCCAGCGGCACCATCCTGGCCAGCAGCTCCGCGACGCCGCCGCCGCGGGCGGTGGAGTTCACGTTCCATACCGCCCGGCCGCCCAGCCAGCGGGACAGCTCCCCCGCCGCCGCGCGGAGCCCGTCCATGCGGTCCCCCCCTAGCGCGCGGGCGTAGGGGTCAAGCGGCGGCGGCGGCGCCGTGACCTCGGTGACGGTCATCGCGGGCGACTCTGGGTGACGCGCACGCGCAGCACCCCCGCGGCGGCCTCGAAGGCCACCTCCCGGCCGTCGCGGACAGCCAGCGCGACCGGGCCAGGCACCGGGTCGCCAGTGATCGCCAGCACGGCCGCCCCGGCGGTCAGCCCGGCCTCGATCCCGGCCGGCGAGTCCTCGACGACCAGGCTGTCGGCGATCGGGATGCCCAGGCGGCGGGCGGCCAGCAGGTAGCCCTCCGGGCTCGGCTTGCCCCGCGCGACGTCCTGCGCCGCGACCAGCACCGGGGGCACCGGGTACCCGCACCTGGCCAGCCGGGCGGCTGCCAGCGCGCGGGGCGCTCCGGTCACCACCGACCAGGGCACGCTGCCCAGGCTGGCCACCAGCCCGGGCAGCCCCGGCACCGCCCGGCTGTCGGCCTGGTCGGCGACCTGCCAGGCGTTCACCAGGTCCGCGTCGGCCTGCACGCTGGTCTCGTCCAGGTCGGGGCGGACGGCGCGGATGGTGTCCACCGCCAGCCGGCCGGGGATGTGGCCGGCCAGGTCCGGCCAGGCCACCCCCCGGCCGGCGGCCCACTGACGCCAGGCGCGGCGGACCGAATCGGCGGAATCGGCGAGCACGCCGTCGAGGTCGAAGTGCACCGCGCGCACGGTCAGCACGCGGCGCCCTCGGGGACCGGCGTGACGGCGTAGCTGGCCAGCACCACCCACTCCCACCGGTCCACGACGCAGCCCGCCCTGGCCAGCGTCGCGCGCAGCTCCCCGACATCGGCGGGCCGGCCGCGCAGCAGCCCCTCGACCAGGCGCAGCGCGTGCTCGCGAGCCGCCGCGGTACCGGGTGCCCGGCCGCTTCCCGCGGGTCCCTGGCCGCCCGGTCCCGGCTGGGGACAGGCGGGAAACGCCGCCCGGTATTCCGCCAGCAGCGCCCGCGGCTCGCCGGGGTCGCGCTCGCGCACCCACTGCCACTCGCGGCGGCAGCGCGCCGCCTGGGCGGGCTCGGCGTCGTCCTGCGCGGTGATCGCGCCGAGCAGCCGGGACCTGACCGCGACGCCGACATGCGCCAGGGAGTTCCCGCACCAGCGGGAGCCGATGTCGATCGCGCCGCCGAGCGGGGCGGCGTCGCGGCCGGCCGCGACCGACCGCCAGGCCGCGGCCAGGTCGCCGGCGTCCAGCAGGAGCGCCGCCTCGCGGACGGTGTCCGGCGTCGTCGCCGCGCAGTGCAGCATGTTGATCACCCGGTTCGCCGCGCCGAGCCGGGTACGCAGCGCGCCGGGACCGCAGCGGGCGGGGTCGGAGTGGCCCTTGAGGCCGGCCAGCCGCTCGCTGGCGCCTATCTCTGTCTCATCCCCGCCCGGCCCGCCCTCGCCCGGCCCCGTGTAGCGCAGCACCAGCAGCAGCGACTCGGCCGCCTTGAGCAGGTCGTAGCAGACCACGCGCCGGTCGGGCTCCATGACGGCGTAGGCGTCCGCCCACATCCGCCCGATCACCTCGTCATCGTCGAAGGTGACCAGCCGCGCGTAGGCAGGCCGGAAACCCGCCTCGGCCAGCAGGTCAAGCGCCTGCCCGGCGCGCCGGGACGCGAAGGTGCCGGGGGTCAGCAGGGCCAGCGCCGCCCGCGAGGCGAGCGCCATCGGGCCGGTGCCGCCGGCCGCCCGCGTCACCGCCGCCCGCGTCACCGCCGCCAGCCCGGCTTGCGCCGCCGGGTCGCTGGTATCCGCCCGACTCACCCCCCGGCGCAGATGTGCGTGCCGACCGGCTCGCGGCCGGCCAGCAGGTCGGCCAGGCGCCGCGGCTCGAAGCCGTTGAGCACCCACGCGCTCATCCTGGTCGTCGCCAGCAACGGCGCCAGGCAGGCGTCCACGCTGGTGGCCCCGTAGCCCGCCAGTTCCCCGGCGGTGACAGATCCGATGAGCCTGGGCTGACCGCGCTCGGCGGAGCCCGGCTCGTACACGCCGTCCACGTCGGTCAGCACCACGTACCGCCGCGCTCCGACCAGGAACGCGAAGTAGGCGCCCAGCGAGTCAGAGGTGATGATGTCGTGCCTGGTGAAGACATCGAGGGTGAGGATCAGCCTGCTGGGCAGCAGCACGGGGACGCCGTCGGCGGCGAGCACCGCCCGCGCGTCCGCGAGGCTGTCCACCGCGCTGAGCCGGCTCGCCATGGTGGCCAGCAGGATGCCGGTCTGGTCCAGCGCCCGCATGCAGGCCGGGTTGATCGCCGGGCCGTCCAGGCCGACCTGCCGGGCGATCGACTCGATCAGCTTGTCGGCGGGCCCGCCGCCGGGAAACACCAGCAGGCGCTCTCCCGCCGGCGGGTCGCCGAGGACGGCGGCGACCCTGGCCGCGGCGGCCACGTCGGCGAGCAGGCTGCCGCCGAATTTCACCACCGTGGTGATCCCGAACGGCCGCAGGCCGGGCCCGGCATACAGCTCGTCGGCGAGGGTGCCCCGCTGCCGCGCGCCAGCACCCGCCGTGCTCCCGCTCATCGCGCCCCCTGCTCATCGAGTCCCCTGGTCAGCCAGATGCCGTCCCAGGCGCCGGGCTCGGCGGGCAGCCGCAGCTCCACGAGGTAGGGCCGGCGCGCGATGAGCGCCTTGACCAGCACCTCCTCAAGCAGGGCGGCGGCCGCGCCTAGCTGGTCGGGCGACAGCCCGGTGAAGTCGACGGACTCCACCATCACGCCCATCGCCGCCGCGACGGCGGCCGGCTCGACCGGCGAGTTGCCGAGGAACGGCTCGGCGCCATTGTCGAAGAACCGCCGGCCTGCCGCCCTGGCCTGCTTCAGCAGCGAGACGCTGCCGCCGTTGTTGCACAGCGCGAAGACCACGGGCGCGCACTGCTCGACGGCGGCGACCAGTCCCTGGAAGCCGTTGCCGAAGGCCTGGTCGCCCAGGGAGCAGAGGACATGAGCGTCGTCCCGCGCCAGGGCCAGCCCGGTGGCATAGGAGATGCCGCTGCCCACGAAGCCGCCGTGCCCGCCGAAGATGCGCAGGTCCGCGGGGAAGCGGTCGTGCGACTCGGCGAGCAGCCCGCCGAACATCTGGCCGTCATCGACGAGGATCGGCTCCGGCACCGTGGCCAGGGCAGCCGCGAACGCCGCGCCGACGCGGTCCCGCAGGCTCCTGGCGGCGGGCGCGGGCGTCTCCGGGGCGGTGACCGGTGACCGGCGCAGCGCGCCGGCGTCGGCCCAGCACGGCCGGGCGGAGGGCAGCCGCCGCGTGATGTCGCTCAGCCGGGCGGTGACGTGCCCCTCCAGGAGCAGGTCCGCCGCGCCGAGGTAGCCGTTCTTGCGCACCTTGGCGGCGTCGGAGGTCAGCGCCAGCTTGGGGCAGTCCGGCATCCCGCCGGTCACCCTCGGGTACATGTTGCGGTCCTCCAGCGTGACGAGCAGGTCGGCGGCCGCCAGCAGCCGCCGCTGGTCGCCGCTGGCGGGGTCGAGCCAGCCCGCGAAGGCCGGCACCTCGCGCGGGTCGATGCGGTCGAAGAGCATCGGGCCGCGCCGGTAGTGCACCTGCAGCACGATGGCGCCAGATCGCTCGCAGAACGCCGCGAGCGCGGGGCCGCTGTCGGGGTAGTTCAGCAGGTAGTCGTCGGCGAGCACCACGACGCGCCCGGCAGCGGAGATCATCGCGGCGGCGCGGGCCGCCCCGTCCTGGTCCGCCCGCTGGCTGGCCGGCGCCCGGTCCAGCGCCCGGCAGGCCCGGTCCAGCGCCTGGCAGGACAGCCAGGCGGCCTCGGCGACGTCCTGCGGCAGGCCGACGAGCACCGGCCCCGACGGCGGGCCCGCCACCTCGCCGGCAGCGGCGGCGAAGGTCTCCATGAACGCATCCTCGTCGCCGGCGCCCAGCTCGCACGCGGATTTGGCGAACACCCCGATGCCCGCCAGCAGGTCGTTCTCGCCGTGCGGCGGCAGGTAGCGCGCCGACGCCGTGGAGGGCAGCCCGACCACGGCAAGCGAGCCGTGCTCGTTGCGGCGCGCGTCGGCGATCGCCCCGGCGGCGTTGGTCAGGCCCCGCGCGCCGTGCAGCACGCTGGCGCCGGCGCCCGCGGACAGCAGCGAGGCGCCCGCGCTCATGAAAGCGGCCTCCTTGTCGCCGCGCGCGTTGACCATCGTCACGCCCGGCACCCGGCCGAGCGCGTCGCAGATCGCTAACTCCGAGGTGCCGGGGTAGCCGAAGGCGATCCGCACGCCGGCCCCGGCGAGCAGCAGCGCGACCGCCTCGGCCCCGGTGAGCAGGAAGCCACCGCCGGCGGTCCGGTCGCGCAGCCGCCCGGCGGCTGCCGCGGCGGCCTCGTCAGGCACGCCGAGCGCGGCGGCCAGCGCGGCGGCGTACCGGGCCGGCTCCGCCCGGTGCAGCAGGGCAAGGCCAAGCCCGTCGAGACTGCCGTCCGGATTCCGGTAGAGGCTGCCGAGCGCTTCGTCCAGCCCCCTGCCCTCCGCGTACTGTGCGCTGGCGTCCGCTACCGCGGACGCGTGCACCCCGAAATCCCGCATCTGTGCGCCTCCATTCATGGACGGGTGTGCGACGGCGCGGGGACGCCAGCTGGGTCACTCCGCAGCGCGCCGGCCAGGGCCGCAGGGACGAGCACCAGGTCGTAGACTTCCCTGGCGGGCACGTCGGTCCCGGCGATGATGTCCCCCGTGGCCCGGTCGAGCGCCGTGACGCGGGACCGGGCCGCCCGCTGGTCCAGCTCGTGCCGAGGCGGGCTCACCCCGACGCAGATCACCTCCGGCGTTACCGCGAGGCCGCGCGGCCAGCCGGGGAAGGTCGCGACGACCCGCCGCTCGCCGTGCTGGCCGACCGTCAGTAACTCCCCGTCCGCCGAGTTGCAGATCAGCCAGTCGCCGCCGTCCCAGCGCGGCGTGTGCGGGGCACGCAGGCCGTCCAGCACCACCTCGCCCGTGCCGGTGTCCACCAGGCAGCCGGTGGCGGGCTGGCCGAGCTGGTCCCACTCCTTGCGCCGGGCGAACCGGCCGAACGCGCAGACCAGCAGCCGGCCCTCGTGCACCACCAGGCTGTTGAGGTGCCAGCTATCCGCCTCGCCGGCTGGCCGCCAGGCCCGGACGGGCGTGCCGTCCCGCCGGAACCAGGTGACCTGGTTCTGCTCCGTGGCGACCACCGCGGTCAGCTCGCCGTCGCCGAGCACATCGTGCGGGTTCCCGACGTTCTCGACGCGGCAGCGCCACTGGCGGCCGGACAGCGTGCTGGCCTCCAGGTCCGCGTAGCCGCCGGCCCGGTGCCACAGGCAGCGCAGCAGCGCGCCGTCGTGCAGGTGCAGCCCGGTGGTGCAGCGGCGGTCCAGCACCGTCAGGCCTGCCCCGGCCATCCCGGCCTCGTCCTTCCCAACACCATCCCAGGCGAACAGCCCGCCAAGTCCTTCCCCGCGCGGGTCGAAGCCGGAGATGAGCAGGACCGTGCCGGGCGGCAGGACGCTGGCACCGCTCATGCGGCGCTCACGCCGAGCACGTCCGGAGCGGACACACCCGCGGTGGCCAGCGTGATGACGCTGCGCAGGGCCAGCGCCTGGCGCTCGGCGCCGTCGCCCTGGCGCAGCACGACGACATGCGGCTCGACCGCGCGGCGGGCCGCCGCGATGATGTCGGCGCCGCTGGCGGCGCAGGCGGCGGCCGCGATGTAGCAGCCAGGCCGGCCCTGCGCGCGGAAGACCTGGCCGGCCCTGGCGGCCAGGCCGGCGGCCTGCCGCGGGCCTGCGGCCAGGTGCACCACGATGTCCAGGCCGCCGTAGGCCAGCACCGCGCCGCGCACCGGGTCGCCTTCCGGGAACTGGGTGAGCCTGCCGCTGCGCGCCTCCTCGCTGGTCCCGGTGGCGCGCAGCTCGCCGTCCAGGTCAGGGCCGGCGGCCGCGCCCGCGACCACGACGTGCGCGTCCTCGGCGAGCAGCGCCCGGCTCAGGCCGGCGATCAGGCCGTCAGGCAGCACATCGCCGGGCAGTGCATCGCTGGGCAGTGCATCGCTGGGCGGGGCGCCGCCGGGCAGGGCCTCGCTGGGCGGGGCGGCGTTGTCGCCGGCCGTCAGCAGCACGATGTGCCCGGCCAGGCGGCCGCGTGGCGGGCGGAGCTGCGGCTTCTCCCGCAGCAGCGGCCAGTACTCGTCCTGCCAGGCCTGCGCGGGGGTCAGCGAGGAGTAGCCGCCCACCGAGTCGCAGACGGTGACCACCCGCCGGGTCTGCCGGTAGTGCGCCTCGGCCAGCCCGGCGGCGGCGGCGTCCTCCCCGGCGCTGACCACGCCGACGCCGGGGATGACGAACACCCGGGGCAGGTCCGCGCCGGGCGGCGGCTGCCCGGCGGGCTCGCCGGACTGCTGCCGCCAGTAGGCCAGGTAGTCCCGCCGGTAGGCGGCGATGGCGGCCAGCGCCGCCGCGCGCTGCGCCTGCCCATCCCCGGCGGCACTGTCCCCGGCGGCACTGTCCCCGGCGGCCGGAAGGATGACCGGCAGCCGCTTCATCTTCACCAGGCTGTCGGGGCAGGCGGGCCCGATCAGGCTCAGCTCCGGGCCGCGGCGCGAGCACGCGAACGCCAGGGCGGACGGGTCGCGGTCGATGGTCAGCACCATCCGGGCGCCCGGCCGGGACAGCTCACCGCGGATGACGGGCAGCACGCCGGCCAGGTAGCGGGCGGCGTCTGGGCCGTCCAGCGGCGCGACCGCCTGGCCGCCGAGGTCGCTCGGGCGCTGGCGGGCGGCCTCCAGCGCGGCGGCGGCGCGGCGGGCCGCCTCGATGGTGTTGCGGTAGCACTCACGGCTGCTGGCACCCCAGGTCAGCATGCCGTGGTTGGCCAGCAGCACGAACCGGGCGGCGGGCCGCTCCTCGATCAGGGCGGCGAGCTGCCTGGCGAGCTCCGGGCTGAACTGCTCGTAGTCGCACCAGATGGCCTCATCGCCGAAGACCTGCCGGGCCAGCTCACGGCCGCCGTCCACCGCGGTCAGGGCGATGACGGCTTCCGGGTGGGTGTGATCGACGTGCGGCGCGGCCAGGTAGGCGTGCAGCAGGGTCTCGATGGCCGGGTGCGGCTGGCCGTTCGTCGTGGCGCAGTGCGACAGGAAGGCGAACATCGAGCCGTCGCAGAGGGCCGGCCTCGACCGCGCGACGCGGATGTCGGCTACCCGCAGGCAGGCCAGCTCGCCCTCGGTCAGCACCGCGCCGTCGCAGCCCCAGCCGCTGATCCACATGACCTCGCGGCGCCGGCCGAGATGATCGGCTACCCGGTCCTTGACGGAGAAGTTCCCGCCGCCAGGATTGACGACCCGGATATCGGTGCCGAGCAGCTTTGCCCGGTGCAGTAACTCGCGTACCGGGCCTGGGGCTGCGGGGTCATGCCACTGATCCGCAGGTGTGAGCACCGTGTCCTCCGGTGGCCGCCGGGAAAGCACATAGCGGAATATCATGCTTTTATAAATACAGAACCTTGCTTTTGCCTTATATATCTTAAAAGAAGATAAACTCCCGCAGCCGGATCCGGCAAGGCTGCCCCGGCCCGCCCGCCCGATCACGGCTCGCCACCAAGCGCCGGCCATACGTGTACCGCCGCGGCGTCCGCCGTGGCGGTGAACCGCTCGTAGGCGGCCTGCATCCGCTTCTGCCCGGCCGGGTCAGGGACATGCGCGCGGCGGGTCCGCGCGGTGGCCGCGACGGCGTCACCAAGCGTCGCGTGCCTGCCCGCCGCCACCATCGCGCACAGCGCGGCGCCCAGCGCTCCCGCCTCTGGCGCCTCGGGCACCGTGACAGGCAGGCCGAGCGTGTCGGCGAAGATCTGGGTCCAGACGGCGCTGTTGGCCGCGCCGCCGGCCAGCAGCACGCCGGTGATGTCCCGGCCGCGCGCCAGGGTTTCCAGGTGCTGACGGTGCGAGAACGCGATGCCCTGGAGCATGGCGAGGTAGACGTGCCCGCGCCGGTGCCAGGACCGCAGGCCGAGCAGGGCCGCCGAGGCATGCGCGCTGGCCGGCGTCCCGAACAGGAACGGGTGGAAGACGATGCGCGGGTCGTCGTCGAGCACCGCGGCCACCTCGCGGTCCACCGCCGCGTACCGCTCGGCGCCGGTCCCGGCGGACAGGCCGAGCTGCTCGACGGCCCAGGTCAGGTTGCTGGCCGAGGTAGCCGAGGTGGACATGACGATCCACCTGCCGGGCTCGGCCCAGTGCCGGCACAGCCACCCGGCGCTGATCGCGGGCCGCTCGGCGAGCACCGCGTTGACGCTGTAGGTCCCGGCGACCAGCAGCGCCGTCGCGGTATCCGCCAGGCCGCTGCCCAGGGCGGCGGCGGTGATGTCGTGGACGCCGCAGGCGACCGGCGTGCCGGCGGGCAGCCCGGTGGCGGCGGCGGCCTGCCGCGTCACCGTGCCGGCCGCCGCGCCCGACGGCCCGATCGGCGGCAGCTTGCCGGCCAGCCGCTCCAGCCCGCAGGCGGCGAGCGCCTCGTCGCTGTAACGGCCGCTCCGCACGTCCACGAAGCCGGCGGTCGCGTCGGTCAGGTCGGTGCCCACCGTCCCGGTCATCCGCATCCGCAGCCAGTCCTTCGCGAACAGCACCCACCTGGCGTCCGCCAGGCTCCGCGGCTCGTGGTCGGCGAGCCAGCGAAGCGTCGCGTGCACGTGATGCGGGTGCGGCACCTCGCCGATGATGCCCAGCAGCCGCTGCGCCGTCCCGTCCTCGCGCCACCCGGCCGCGATCTGGGCGCCGCGGAAGTCAAGCGACGGGATCGCCGGGCGGACCGGCATGCCCGCCGCGTCCGCCAGGTAGACGCAGTCCCCGTGCGCGGTGATGCCGACCGCGGCGATGGCGGCCGGCGGCACCGCGGCGCGCTCCAGCGCGCCCCTGATCGCCGCCGCGGCGGCCTGCCACTGTTCCTCGGGATCGGTCTCCACCACCCCGTCGGCCGGGTTGGCGTGCACCGAGGGCGCCGAGCCCGCGCCCAGGCACCGCCCCGCCGCGTCGAACACGGCGGCCTTGGTGACGGTCAGGCCGCTGTCGATGCCCACGTAGCAGGCCATCATGCCGGCCCGCCTTCGGCCGACCCGTTTTCAGCCGGCCCGTTCCTGGCTGGCACCGCGCGGGCGATGACCGCCTCGTCGGCGCGGAGCCTGATAGTGCCGCCGTCCAGCACGGGCCCATCCGCGCGGCTGGACAGGACCGGCGCCAGCGCGGCCCCGCCGCCGCTCACGAGCCTCGGCTCGCTGGTGAAGTTGAGCGCGACCAGGAACTTCTCGCCGTCCTTCACCCGCCAGTAGGCGAAGACGCCGCCTGGCGCCTGCGCGGTGGCGTAGCTGCCGCGGCGCAGCGCCGGGGTAGCCGCGCGGAGCCGGATCAGCCGCCGGTACAGCGACAGCAGCGAGCCGGCGTCGGCGGCCTGCACCGCGACGTTGCGGCGCTGCGGCTCCGCGCCCGGCGGCAGCCAGGGCCGCCCGGCGGTGAAGCCGCCACCCGGCTCCCACTGCATCGGCGTGCGCTGCGGGTCGCGGCCGTCCACGTCGTCGCCGTCCGCCGAGTCCGGCCCGATCGACGGCTTCAGCCCGATCTCCTCGCCGTAGTAGACGCACGGCGTGCCGCGCGCGGTGAGCAGGAAGACCGCCGCGACCCGGCACCGCTGCTCCCCGGCGAGACCGTCGCCGTACTTGTCGGCCACCCTCGGGATGTCGTGGTTGGACAGCGCGTAACAGGGCCAGCCGTGGCCGGGCAGGCTCGCCTCGACCGCCTCGACCTCCGCGCGGAACGCCTCGGCCTGCCACGGCACGTCCCACAGGCCGAAGGTAAACAGCATGTGCAGCCCGGCGGGGCTGCCGTAGTACCTGGCCAGCCGGGCGTGATCGTGGATCGGCACCTCGCCGACCGAGGTCCCGCCGTGGGCGTCGATGATCTCGCGCAGCTCGGTGAGCAGCACGGTGGTGTCCGCGTGGTCGAAGTTGTTCTGCCTGGCGCCGTTCCCCGAGACGTGCCGGCGCTCCGCCGCGACCGCCGCCGGGTTGTCGGCCAGCAGCGGGTCCTTCATCAGGCGGTGCGCGACGTCGACGCGGAAGCCGTCCACGCCGCGCTCCAGCCAGGTCCGCGCCACCTGCCACATGGCCTGCCGGGCCGCCGGGTGGCGCAGGTCCACGTCCGCCTGGGCGGGGGTGAAGCTGCTCAGGTAGTACTCCCCGGTCGCCTCGTCGAAGGTCCACGCGGCGCCCTGGCTGGCGAACGCGCTCAGCCAGTTATTCGGCGGGCCGCCGTCCAGCGCCGGCGGGCGCCAGAAGTACCAGCCGCGCCTGGCGCTGTCGCGAGCCGACCGGGACTCGGCGAACCACGGGTGCTCGGTGGAGGTGTGGTTCAGCACCAGGTCGATGATCAGGCGCATGTCCCGGCGGCGTAGCTCGCCGATGAGCCGGGTGACGTCCGATAACGAACCGTAGGCGGAGTCCACGCCGAGGTGGTCGGCGATGTCGTAGCCGTAGTCCGCCTGCGGGGAGGGGAAGAACGGCGAGACCCAGACGGTGTCGGCGCCCAGGCTGTGCTCGCCGCCGCGCAGGTAGTCAAGCCGGGACAGCAGTCCGGGCAGGTCACCGATGCCGTCGCCGTCGGAGTCGGCGAAGCTGCGCAGGTAGACGTGGTAAATGACCGCGTCGCGCCACCAGTCGCCGTCACGATCGGGTCTCAGAGCGGGCATCCCGGCCAGTTTTACGCCGCCTGCCCCGAATGAGTCAATCAGCGGATGCTGGCCACCAGGATCGCCTGAGGCGGCCGCTGCCTCGGTCCACGGGTCCGCCGGCCCAGCTTGATCCGGGACGCACGCCAGGTGTCCCCTCCGGCCTCCGTCTTCCTGCTGGCCACGTTCATGATCCTGGGCGGCCTGATCATCATCCTGAACCCGTCCGGCGGGCATGAAATGCCGTTTCGCGACCGGATGCTATAATGACATTTCGTGAGATGCGCGGACCAGGCCGCGCTTCCCCGGGAATGCCGGTGGCGTTGTATTGGCAGCTTTCTGTTATATGCGGGTGCGGATTAACCCCGCTATCGACGACTTAACCCGGCATGGATCGTAGCCCCGCCCCGCCGCAGCGCCTGATCGCCATCATCGGCATTGACGGTGCCGGCAAGTCAACCCAGATCGCGGCGGTGCGCGGCGAGCTGGCCCGCTGCGGCCACCAGGTCTCGATGCTGCCGAACGAGAGCCTCGCGCCGTTATGGGAGCGCCTGGACGAGGTCGCCAGGCCCGCGGGTGAGGACGTCGAGGAATTCCTCGGCATGGACGCCATCCAGCTCGTCGCCTCGTCGGTGAAGTGGTTCGGCCTCATGCGGGGACGCAGGGAGCTGGCCGGCGCCGCCGGCGTCATCCTCGCGGACCGCTACTCGTACTGCCAGATCGCGGCCGCTCACCGAGCCGGTGACCGCACCAGGACCGCGATCGAGAACCTCTACCTGGACTTTCCCGCCCCGGATGCGTGCGTCTGGCTGGACGTGCCGCCGGAGAACGCGATCCGCCGGCTAGCGCGCCGCGGCGACAAGTTCGCGACCCTGGAGTTCCTGAGGGCCCACCGCCGGGGCTATGCCCGGCTCGCCGAAGAGCACGAGTTCATCGTCGTCGACGGCAGCTCGCCGGCCGCCGAGGTGACAGAGAGCATCATGCGCGAGCTGCGCACCGCGCTGCCCGCGCTCTTCACCGCCGCGACCGTCGGCTATCCCTAGCGAGAGGAATTACCCGTGTGTGGCATCGCCGGTTTTGCTGGCCTCTCCAGAAGGTCGCCGCGATACGAGGACGACATTCGCACGATGATGAATGCCATTCAGCATCGCGGGCCGGAGGAATACGGCTACTTCATCGATGACTACGGCGCCATGGGGCTGGTGCGCCTGGCGATCATCGACCTGCCGCTCGGCAAGCAGCCCATGTCGTTCGACGACGACCGCTACGTGCTGATCTTCAACGGCACCATCGTCAACTACGTGGAGCTGCAGGCCGAGCTCGAGGCCGCGGGCGCCCGCTTCGAGACCAACTCCGACACCGAGGTGCTCGGCCGCGCGCTCATCACCTGGGGTGAGCGGGCCATCGAGCGGCTGGCGGGCGGCTTCGCGTTCGCCTTCCTCGACCGCGTCGAGCGGCGCGTGCTGCTGGGCCGCGACCCGATCGGCGAGCGCCCGCTGTTCTACTCGTTCGTCGACGACGGGATCGCCTTCTCCTCCGAGATCAAGGGCGTCATCGCGCTGCCCGGCGTGCAGCGGAAGCTGTCGCCGCTCGGGCTGCGGCAGACGTTCAAGGTGTGGTCGCCGATCGACCCGGTGACCTGCTTCGAGGGAATCCACTCGATACCGCCCGGCTGCTACGGGGTGTTCGAGAACGGCCGCCTCAGCACCGTCCCGTACTTCCGGCTGCCGACGGCGGAGGCCGCGGCCGATCACGCGATGACCTTCGAGGAGGCCAAGGAGCGGCTGCGCGCGACCATGCTGGAGAGCATCAGGATCCGGCTGCGCAGCGACTTCGGCATGGGCGTCCTGATCAGCGGCGGGATCGACTCCTCGGTGATCGCCGCCGTCACCAGCCAGGAGCTCGGCAGGCCGCCGCGCACGTACTCGTTCACGCTGCCGCAGTCCCGGCTCGACGAGTCGCAGGCCCAGCTCCGGCTGGCCCGCCATCTCGGCTCGCAGCACAGCTCGGTGGAGGTCACCAAGGAGCTCAGCCGGTCGATGTTCCCCGCGGCCGTCTACCAGGCGGAGACGCCGCTGTTCCGGCCGTCCGCCGTCGCGGTCCAGCTGCTGGCCAGGCACGTGCACGACCAGGACTGCCGCGTCGTCCTCTTCGGCCCGGCTCCGACGAGCTGTTCTGCGGCTACGACGTGACTAAGGAAGCCGCCTTCCTGGACAGGTACGACACCTTCGGCAGCGACGCGGAGCGGCGGCGCTGGCTGGCCGGGCTGTTCCATGACACCGCGCTGACGAAGTCGCCCTCTCCCGGCGCGCTGCTGTCCTTCTACCAGGACCCCGCCGCGCGCGGCTCGGCGCTTGGCGCGCACTACCGGCGGCTGTCGATGGAGCCCGACCTGGCCGAGCTGGCCCGCGATGACGCCATGTCGTCCGGCGGCTCCGCACCCGGCGGCTGGGAGGAGATGATCTGCGAGTCGCTCACCGGCCTCGACCCGGACCTGCCCAAGCGCCCGCTGGTCGAGCGGTCCCGGGCGATCGACATGCTGACGATCTGCTCGGGCTGGGGCATGCAGGCGTTCGGGGACCGGGCCGCCGTGCCGGAGGGCGTCGAGTTCCGGTCGCCCTACTTCGACCTGAACATGATCCAGTTCGGCTGGGGCCTGCCCGAGGAGTTCACCATGGGCGACGGCCGCAGCGACAAGCGGATCCTGCGGGAAGCCTACGCCAGCATGCTGCCGCCGGAGCTGGCCACGCGGAGCAAGCAGGCGCTGCGCTCCTTCGGCGCCGAAGCGCTGCTGCCCGGCGGCGCGGACGACTGGGTGCCCGAGCTCATCTCGCGGATCGTGGCGGGGAACTCCGCGGTCATCGATCCGCGCAAGGCGCGCGCCCTGGTCGCGGCCATCGGCCAGGACGGTTCTGGCCTGCGCTACCCGCTCAACCACTCGTACTGCCTGATGCTGAGCACCGCGCTGCTGGAAGACCAGCTCGTCACGGACTTCCGCCCCGCCGACGCCAGCGCCTCGGTGAACATCGTGAAGGCGGTAGATAAGCGTGGGCAGCCTGCCCGTTAGCGGGCCGGCTGCCCACGCTTGAGTGCGTGCCTGAGTGCCGACTTAGAAGAACAGCCTAGAACAGGTCGAAGTACTCGCGGTGCTCCCAGTCGGTGACCTCGGCGGCGTAGGCCTCGGGGTCGGACTGCTCAGCCACGTGCGCCAGGTACCGGTCAAGCTCGCTGCGCTTCATGGTGATCAGGTAGTCGACGAAGCGGTCGCCCCAGACGCCGCGGAAGAACTTGTCGGACTCCAGCGCGTCAAGCGCGGCCCCGAGATCCTGCGGGAGTACCTCGACCTCCTCGGCGTAGGGGTCATCGCTGGGCTGGCCGGGGTCGATCTTGTTCACCAGGCCGTCCCAGCCGGACATGACCTGGGCGGCGATGTAGAGGTAGGGATTGGCCGCGGGCTCGCCGACCCGGTTCTCGACGTGCGTGGTCGGATCGCCCGGCGACCCGATGACCCGCATCATCGCCGCCCGGTTGTCGAACCCCCAGGTGACGCGGTCGGGGGCGAGCGAGTAGGGCCGCCGCCGCCGGTAGCCGTTCACTGTCGGCGTGGCGAACACCGACGCGGCGCTGGCGTGCGCCAGCGTGCCGCCGACATAGTTCCGCCCGGCCTGCGACAGCACCTCGCCCTCGGCCGGGATCATCGCGTTGCGGCCGGTCACGCGATCCCGCAGCGAGGTGTGCAGGTGCCAGCCGCTCGCGTAGAAGCCGGGGATCGCGGGCGTGCACATGAACGTGGCGAGATAGCCAGCCCGCCGGCAGATCTGCTTCACCGCGTTGCGGAACAGCACCACGGCGTCCGCCGCGGCCAGGCCGTCCATGACCCCGAAGGTGATCTCCACCTGGCTGGGGCCCCACTCGTCATCGGTCGAGCGCAGCGGCAGGCCAAGCGCGAGCAGGTGCTTGCGAATCGGGGCGAGCACCTCGTCGATCTCGTCCAGGTGATTTTCGAGCAGGTAGCTGTAGCCGCGGGCGACCGGCATGACCTCGGGCGGGACGCCCCGGTTGCCCGGCGCGCCCGGATCGGCGTCCAGCCGCAGGTCGGTGATGCGGGTGAGGTACCACTCGATCTCCAGGCCCGCCTGGAGGTCATAGCCCGTCTCGCCCAGCCGGTCCAGCGCGTCCTTCAGCAGCCTGCGCGGCGCGAACGGGAACGGCTCGCCGTCGCGCATGTAGAGGTCGCACAGCACCCAGCCGGTGCCCGGCGCCCACGGCAGCACCTTGAAGGTGGTCGGGTCGGGAACCATGATCACGTTCGGGCTGCCGGACAGCGCGGGGTCGCTGAAGCCGCCCCCGCTCATGAACGGGTTGAACACGATCGCGTTGGCCGTGTCGAAGAAGAACGGCGCCATGGTGATCTCGGCACCGCTCTCCAGGGCGCTGAGGAATGCCTCCTTGGTGAGGGCCTTCCCGCGCAGCAGGCCATGCTGGTCCGGCCAGGACAGCCGGATCATCTCCAGGCCCAGCCGCTCCACCTCGCTGCGTACCTTGTCGGCGGCCTCCTGCTGTGCGGCGGTGAAAAGGCCGTGCGCGGCCACGAATCCAGAACTCATGGCGATCTCCTTACGGGGGTCAGCACGCTCTGCTTACGGGGTTAGCCCCGCCCTGCATACGGGGTCGGCCCGCCGCTCGGCAAGCGTTCGAGTGCGTGATCCGCGCGGTTGTTCACCAGGTGACGGCGCCGCCGTCAGCAGCGGATGAGCAGGGGCGCGACGACCCCGCCGGTGACCTCCCGCCAGGGCCGGACCTGCTGCCGCCCCCGGAAGATCACTTCCAGCTCCTCGCCGGAGTCCGGGCGGCGCGTCCGGCCGAAGGCGGCCCACGGCAGGTCCACCGTCAGCACGTGCCGCTGGCCGTCGACCCGGCCGGTGCCGGCCGCCGAGCCGGCCGCCAGCTTGGTAAAGGAGTAGTCGGCGAAATCCGACACGTCGCCGTCCGGCTTGTAGAACAGCTCGACCCTGGACTCGCCGGAGGCCAGGCCGATCATGGACATCTGGTCCCGCGGGGTGGCCGGCATGGTGATCGTGGCGCGCACCCCGTCCTCCGACATGGCGAACTCAGCCTCGATCTGCCCCATGCCGCCGTGGAACGCGTGCCAGAAGTACCTGGACGCCTCATCCGGCCCGTCGCCCAGGAAGGTCACCCTGGCCCGGCCGTGCGCGTCGGCCGCGATGGTGGCCGGCGACAGCTCGGAGTTGAACGGGGGCCGCCCGGCCGAGCGCGCGACCAGCTCGCCTGGCGCGTCGCCGAGCCGGACAGGGAACCCGGCGCCGATGCCGTCCCACCAGAGGTTCTGCGGGAACCAGGTCCGGGTGACCGGGCCGATGGCGGCGGCCTTGCCCGCAGCCTCGAACGGATCGGCGCCCAGCAGCTCCCGGCACAGCGTGCGCGCGAACGACACCACCAGGCCGGCGTCGAACTCATCCGCCAGCGCCTGGAAGCCCGTCTCGCTGAAGCTGTCCAGGGCGACGATGTCCATCATCTGGGACAGCTCGTCCAGGCGGACGGTGGCCAGCGGCAGCGGATAGGGGTCCATCGCGTAGCCCACGTAGATGTGCGCGCACCGCACCAGCAGCGCCAGTTCCGGGCCTGGCACCGGTCCCAGCGAGGTGTCCACCAGGTGCTTGGCGACGGTCGGGAACTCGATGGCGCTCACCGAGAACGGCTGCGTCAGCCGCATCACGCCGGGATTGGCGTGGACGTCGTAGCCGTGCGGGGCCTCCCGCTCGGGGAAGCCGGTCACCAGGTACCTGGTGTGCACCTCCACCTCGTCCATGTGCGCGAACACGTAGGCGTGATCCTCGCCGTGGTGGTGGTAGCCGGCGCCGGTGATGGACAGCGCCGCCTGGGCCACCAGCGCCGGGTCGCTGCCGATGACGTCCAGGTCGGCGCTGTGCCGCACGTGCTGCTCCGCGCCGGTGAGCGCGAACAGGCTGAACCCCTTGACCGGCGCGACGCCGGCCTCCGGCGACAGCGACCGCAGCGCCTCGCGGAGCTGCCCGTACAGCCGCGACTGATGGCCGACTAACTCGCGCTGCTCGGCGTGCCGCCTGGCCAGCGCGTCGGCCAGGCTCTGCGGCAGGGTCACGCCCGCCTCGCGGGCACGGTGCAGCATCCGCGACTCCAGCCGGTGATGACGCAGGCCGAACAGCAGCTCGGCCTCGCCTACCTGGCCGGGCTCCGGCGAGCCGGGGCCGCCCGCGGCCCAGATCAGGGTATTGCGAAGTGCGTCGGTAGAAGTCACGCTCTGCTCCTTACGGTTACTCGGCCGCCTGCCCCGCGGACGGCGCGTAGGCACGCGATTGCAGTTCAAATAGTTCGGCGTACTGGCCCTTGAGCGCCATCAGCTCCTGATGCGTCCCCGCCTCGGCCACGGCGCCGTCGTCGAGGACCACGATCAGGTCCGCCATGCTCACCGTGGACAGCCGGTGGGTGACGAAGACGGTCACGCCGCCGACCCGGGCGGCCACCTCGGCGGCCGTCTCCTGGTAGGCGTCGCACATGCGCTGCTCGGCCAGCGCGTCCAGGGCATGACCCGGCTCATCCAGGCACAGCAGCAGCGGCTCGTCGCGCATCAGCGTCCTGGCCAGCCCGACGCTCTGCCACTGGCCGCCCGACAGGTCGGTCCCGTCGTCATAGCCGTGGCCGAGCACCGTCGCCACCCCGTCGTCCAGGCGCTCCAGCAGCGCGCCGGCCCTGGCCCGCCCGATGGCCGCCAGCACGGCGGGCGCCGACTCCACGTCGGCCACCCGTCCCACGCCGACGCTCTCCTGGAGCGTGAAGTGCAGCTGGGCGAAGTCCTGGAACAGCGCCGCGCAGCGGTCCCGCCAGCTCTCCGCGCCGATGCCGGCGAGGCTGACCCCGTCCACCAGCACCTGGCCGGCCGACGGCTGGTAAAGGCCGGTCAGCAGCTTGATCAGGGTGCTCTTGCCCGCCCCGTTGGTGCCGACGATCGCGACCGAGCGGCCCGCGGGCAGGTGCAGGCTGACGTCGCGGACGGCGGGCCTGGCGGCGCCCGGGTAGCTGAACGACAGGTTGTCGAAGGTGATCCCGCTGGCCATGGAGTCCGGGCAGTCCTGGCCGGCCCGGCCGGGGCGGCGGGCTCCTCGCGCATGCTGACCAGCCGCCGGAAGCTGAGCGATGCCGCGTTCGTCGCGCTGAGCAGCTCGAAGCCTGACGACATCTGCCTGCTGATCTGGGTGGCCAGCGTGATCACCATGACCGCGTCGCCGATGGACGCCTGGCCGCGGGTCACGATGCGGAACACGAAGACGATCGAGGCGATGTAGGCGGCGGCGAAGATCCCCTGGCCCAGGGAGCGCAGCGCCGCGTGCCGCCGCTCCGCGCGGGACATCGCCGCGTCGAACTCGCGGTCCAGCCGCTCCTTCAGGCCGATCAGGTACTCGGCGTTCCCGCACAGCCTGATCTCCTTCTGCGACCCCGGCGCCGAGGTGATGTCGCGCAGGTGCCTGATGGTGCGCGCGGTCGCGGCGGCCCGCAGCCGGGCGCCGTCCAGGATGTGCTCGGCTCGCCGCCCGAGCAGCACCGGCGCCAGCGCGGCGAGCGGGAGCAGCAGCAGCCACGGCTGCACCAGGGCCAGGATCGCCGAGGTCGCCAGGGCCTGGACGATCAGGCAGCCAAGCTGGAGGGCCGACTCGACGGTGGCGCGCATCTTGACGATGTCCTGGCGCACCAGGTCCACCTCATCGGCGAAGCCGGGCTCCTCGCACCGCGCCAGGCCGCCCGAGCCGTTGACGATGCGCAGGACCTCGCGGGTGAGCACCTCCTCGTTCTGCTCGCCCAGCTCGAAGTAGAACAGGTGGGCGAAGTGCCCGAGCATCAGCCCGGCGATGAGCGCGACGGCCGCGGCCGCGGACCAGGCGATGGCGGCGTCGCGGTGGCTCGCGATCACCGCGTCCACGATCTGCCGCAGCATCACGCTGACCAGCGGCGAGGCCAGGTAGCCCAGCAGGAGCAGCACCCCGCCGGTCGCCAGCCGCCTGCGGCTCGTCCGCCAGGACAGCCGCAGCAGGAAGCGGAGGCAGAACGCCAGGTCTCTCATGCCGAATCACGCCATCGGTCGACCTCGATGTCCGCCAGCGACGCCACGACGGTCGCCGCCCCCGCGTCGCGCAGCGGGCTCTGCCCGCCCTCCCGGAGCCGCCCGCCCTCCCCTGCCCGCCGGTCCACGCCGATGCAGCTCGCCCCGGCCGCCACGGCGGCCCGCACGCCGTTGACCGAGTCCTCGAACACCGTGCAGTCGGCCGGCCGGACACCGAGGCGGAACGCCGCGATCAGGTAGGGCTCGGGGTCTGGCTTGCCGCGCTTCGCGTCCCCCCAGGTCACCCGCGCCGTGAAGCAGCCGGTGATACCGAGCGCGTCGGTGACCGCGGTGGCGCGGCCGGCCGACGCGCTCGTCACCAGCGCCAGCGGGACGCCGGCCGCGGCGAGCGCCAGGACCAGCCGCGCCGCGCCGGGGAGCGGCTGGTAATCCAGCCCGGGCTCCCCGGCGCGGACCTGCTCAAGCAGCCATCCCTGGTCGGCGGCGGAGCAGGTGCCGAACAGCTTCGCCAGCGTGTGCTCCGGCGTGCAGCCGATGACATGAGCGCGCACCTCGTCGCCGGTCAGCTCCCGGCCGACTCCGGCGGCGACGCGCTGCCACAGCCGCGCCACGGCGCCGTCGGTGTCGATCAGCACGCCGTCCATGTCGAAGAGCACGGCGCCGGAGCGGCCGATCCGCAGCCGCACCGTTACCGGGCTCGCGCGGCCAGGCCGCCGGCCAGCACGGCGTGCCGGACGGCCGCCGCCATGGACGCCGGGTCCTTGGCCTGGGCGACCAGCGTGTTCACCAGGACGGCGGTCGCGCCCAGCTCCATCGCCTGCACCACGTGGGCCGGCGAGCCGATGCCGCCCTCGACGATCGTCGGCACGCTCACCGCCTCGATGCAGCGGCGCATCTCCGCCGGCTCTGGGATGCCGCTGTAGCTGCCGACCGCGGACGCGCGCAGCCGCAGCGCCATGCAGCCCAGCTCCTGCAGCAGCAGGGCCGTCGGGATGTGCGGCCTGATGAACGGCATGACCGTGAAGCCCTCGGCGAGCAGCTGCCTGGCGGCCGCGATCGTGGCCTCGTCATCCGGGTCGTTGCTCTCGTCGCGGACGTCCAGCTTGATGACCTCTAGATCGAACGCCTTCCGCAGGTAAAGCGCCGTGCGGACCGCGGCGTCGGCCGAGTGGGCGAAGGAGGTCGTGCCGATCCACGAGTAGCGAGATAACTCCAGCTCGTTGTCCAGGTCCGCCAGGAAGAGGCTGGCACGAGTCTGCTCAAGATCGTAGGTGATAATAAACGCGTCCGCGCCGGACGCTTCCAGCACCTCGCCCACCAGGGCCGCGCTGGTGTACTGCTCAACTCCAAGGATAATCCGCGAGGATAACTGGCAGGCGCCGGCCTTAAGCCAGGGTCCTTCTGCGGTGGTGTTCATGGGCGTCTGCAGAACCATGTGAAGTCCTTTAGGCGGATAGGGAAACGGCCCGGGGGAATCTCAGGCTATTGGCCTGGCCAAATGCCGATTACGCGGCATGATACCCGGCACCGGCGCTGAGCGGCAATGCGGTTAAGCACCGCGCACCTGGCCGCGGGGTGCCAGATCGCCGGACGGGGCGGGCGCGATGTACAATGGCAGGTCTCTGACTGCCAGGGTGAGAGCAAGACGCTGCGGACGGTGATTAAGTCTTGGCCGCGATCATTGTGTGCTTTGAAGGTATCGACGGTAGCGGGAAGACGACTCAGGTGCAGCGGGTCGCCCGGCGCCTGGAGGCGTCCGGCCGCAGCGTGGCGATCTTAAGGGCGGTATCGCGGGAATCACCTTTCTTTTCCTACCTGGAAGCGATGATCGACGTCATCAACAGGGGCACCTTCTGCAGCATCGTCGCCTTCAATCGCTATTTCGCGATCGAGCAGCTCATCGCGCGGCATCGCGACGAGTACGACGTGCTGCTCTTTGACCGCTACCTCATGACCGACATCTCGTACACGGCGGGCTTCGGGTATCCCACGGAGTTCGCCGAGGAGCTGGTGCGCCGGGTGACCAGCCCGGACCTGGCCGTGCTCAGCGAGGTCCCGGTGGACCTGGCGATGGAGCGGATCGGCCAGCGGGGCTCGGTGCTGGAGTTCCAGGAGAACCACGAGGTGCTCTCCGGCACTGCCAAGTCCTACCACGGGCTGCGCGTGGACGGCTGGCAGACGCTCGTCGTGGACGGCAGCGGGGACATGGACGGCGTGACCGACACCATCTACGCCCGGATCCTGGACCTGCTGGCCGCACCGCTGGAAGCCAGCAGGTAGCTAGCCCGCCTAGCTCGCCCCCGCTTAGCTCGCCCCCGCCTAGCTAGCGCCGCGGATGATCCCGGCCAGGTCGTCGCCGACCGATCCGCACGGCCCTGCTGGCTGCCCGATCGGGCCGGCCGGCCGCCAGGTCAGCAGCTGCCGCCCGGCATAGAACCGCTCGCCGTCCCTGGTGATCTGCGGCCGCGGGTGATACAGGTGCAGCAGCCGGTCGTCGAAGCGGTCCAGCGGTCCGACCACGTTCAGCCGGTAGACGAAGTCCAGGTCCTCGCCGCCCCAGCCCTCGAACCGCTCGTCCATGCCGCCGATCCGCCGGAACAGGCCGTCCCTTAGCCACACGCAGTGACCGGGCGGCTGGCGCAGGTGCACGCCGCGCACTAGTTCAGGGTCCACGTCCGGCTTTCCCTCGACGCAGCGCTGGGTCACGGCCGCGTTCGCCGAGGGCGGGTCCAGGCAGAGCGGATCCCGGAACGGCCAGTGCGCCTGGTGCCCGCGGATCCCGAAGCGGCTCAGGTTCCTGGCCAGGAAGTCACGGTCCACGAGCACGTCGGCGTCCAGGATGCAGATGACTCCGCTGCTGTCCCCGGCCTGCACCACGCCAGCGTTCACGCCCCATGCCTTGTTGAAGTGGCCGGGACAGGACAGGAACAGGCAGGCGTCGGCCCGCTCCCCGATCAGCCGCGCGTGCCGGGGCTCGGCGTCCAGCTCCACCACCACGGTGCGGTACCGCGCCCGGGGCAGCGACTGGTCGCCGAGCGCCCGCAGGCAGGCCAGCAGGTTCCGCAGCCGGCCCTGGCCGGGGGTGCGGTCCCGGAACGGGATCACGATCACCACCGCCGGCTCCGCACCAGAGCCGGGGGCGGCGGGGCCGGGGGCGGCGGGGCCGGGGTCGCTAGCCAGCCGCGACAGGTCGGCCGCGGTGACCTCCGGCACGCGGGCGCGGTACCCGGTGCCGGTGTGCATGTAGAGCCGGGTGGTGACATCGGCGCGGACGGCCTGGGCGGCCAGCGCCCGCCACTCCCCCGCCGCCGGCCGCCGGCCTGCCGCTCCGCGCGGGCCAGCGCGATGCCGGGCCCGACCAGCGCGGCCAGCGCGGCGATCAGGTCCGGCCTGGCGGGCGCGGCGAGCACCGCGTCCAGGGCGGCCAGGCCATCCGCGCCGCCGCCATCCGCCGCCGGCGTCGCGGCCAGGGCGGCGCGCAGCAGCGCGACCACCTCCCGGTGCGCGGCGGCCGACATGTCCCAGTAGTCAAGCGCCGCTTCCTGCGCGAACTCATCCGCGCTGACCACCGCGCTGCTGAGCACGCTCGCGGCGACCTCGCCCGGCTCTGGCTCCCCCCAGCTCATGGCGTCCCGGCCGGCCGGGCGAACCGGCGGGCCTGCAGCTCGAACATCGTCGCGTAGGAGCCGCGGGCCGCGATGAGCTCGTCATGCGTTCCGGATTCCACCAGGCGCCCTTCCTCGATGGTCACGATGCGGTCGGCCCGCCGCACGGAGGAGAACCGGTGCGAGATGATCACGCTGGTGATGCCGCGGGTCATGTCGAGGAAGGCCGCGTAGAACTCCGCCTCGCCGCGGGCGTCGAGCTGCGCGGTCGGCTCGTCCAGGATCAGGACGCTCGCGCCGTGCCTGACGGCGAACAGCGACCGCGCCAGCGCCAGCCGCTGCCACTGCCCGCCGGACAGGTTCCCGCCGTCGGTCCCGGACGCGCTCAGCCGGGTTTCCAGTCCCTGCGGCATGGACCGCACTATCTCGGCCAGGCCGGTCCGCTCCAGCTCGGCGTAGATGCCGGCATCGTCGTCGCGGTGGTCGACGGCGCCCATCGCCACGTTGTCGCGGACCGTCAGCTCGTACCGGACGAAGTCCTGGAACAGCACGGAGAACGAGCGCCGCCACTGCTGCGGGTCGATGGCCGCGATGTCGGCGCCGCCGCAGCTCACCCGGCCGATTTCCGGCTGATAGAGGCCGGTGAGCAGCTTGACCAGGGTGGTCTTGCCCGCCCCGTTCACCCCGGCGAGGGCCGTGGACTTGCCGGCCTCGATCGTCAGGTTCAGCCCGGCCAGCACCAGCCGGCCCGGCTCGTAGCCGAAACTGACGTCCTCGAAGACGATGTCCTGACCGCGGAACGAGGCCGCCGGGCCAGGGCCGCCGGCCGGGCCGGTGCCGTCGCCGGCCGGCTGGGCTGGCGCCTGCCCCAGCCGCTCGAATTCGAGCAGCGATTCCCAGGCGCCGCGGCCGTAGATCATCTTGACGTCGGACTCGGGGAAGATGACCCCGAACATCGCGCACAGCACGATGGCCTGCAAGCCGATGGACAGCGACGCCACGTCGGCGACCGGGCGGGTGGCCAGGTCGATCAGCGCGATCGCGGTGCCGGCCAGCCCGAGCGCCGTGTACACCAGGAACGGCCGCCCGTAGAGCCGCCGCCGCAGCGCCCAGAGCGGGCCGTATAGGGCCTCGCTCTCGGCCGCGTGCCGCTTGTCGATCCAGTCGGCCAGCCCGAGCATCCGGATCTCCTTGGCCGCCTGGGTGCTCGCCGCCAGGTCCCGCAGGTAGGCCATCCGGCGGCGCGGCCGGGCGAGCCCCCTGACGTGCTGGCCCCAGCGGAAGAAGGCCGCGGTCTGCCCCCGGCGGCAGATCAGCGCCACCGCCAGCGCGGCGATCCCCGTCACCGGGCCGGCCACGACGAACGCCAGGACGACGGCGCCGGCGAGCTGGGTGTACCGGGAGATCAGCGCGAGCGCCCCGGCGGTCGCCGCGCCCGGCGTGAAGGCCATGCTGGTCAGGGCCTCGCTGGTGTCCCTGGCCGCGTCGGCCACCTCGGGCCGCTCCAGCGCGCGCAGGCTGGTCAGCGTGCTCGCCGAGCGCATCAGGCGGCTCGCGCAGTAGCTGTCCACCCGGCGCATGATCTTCAGGCCCGCCGCGGCCTGGACCGGGACCAGGAGCTGCTGGACGATGAACGAGGCGGCGGCGAGGGCCAGCCAGCCGGGCAGCCAGCCGACGGCGGCCCCGTCGGCGACCGCGCGGGCGAGCTGCTGGAGGGCCAGGCCGATGCTCACCATGAACACGACCGGCAGCACCCCGACCACCATGTGCAGGACCGCGACGGCGAGGGCCAGGCCCGGGCAGGTCCGCCTGGCTAACCAGGCAAGCTGCGACGCCGCTACCCGGCGCTGGCGGAAGCGCTCCGTCAGGTAGGAGGGACTGAACCGCGCCGGATTCCTGGCAATCGCGATGTCGTCCCTCCGGAACAATCGAAGAATCCGCGCCCATATCGTCATACGACCGCCGGCTGTCAGGCGGCATGCTACCAGGCAAGGGTCCTATCGCAAAGAACGCTATTCGCTATATAAGCGAACAAACAGTGCGTGATATCATGCGTTTTGTCGTTTAGGTACGGTCCGGTGACGGCCCGGCCCTGAAGCCGACCTGAAGGAGGTTCCGTGCGCGCTCATTCGTGGCTGCTGACAATGACCGATGAGACGGCGGGACAGGCTGGCAAGGGACGGCAGGGCGGTAAGGAGCAGCACGGTAATTGGGCCGAGGCTGATTTCGCCGAGCTTGCGGCCGTCCGCGATGAGGCCGTATCGCTGGCCCGCGCGGTGGCCTTCACCGGGGACGGCCAGTCCGATCCCGCGGCCGACCGCGTGCACCGGTCGGTGGCGCGGTTAATCCTGGGCCGGCTCGGCAATCCGCTTAGCGGGTATTCTTCCGCCGCCGGATCGTCGGCCCTCGCCGATGTCGTCATCGGCGCGTTCGGGTCCGCGTGGGGCGACGCCATCGCCAGCGGCGTCGCCGGGCGGCTCCCGGCGGAGCCGATGGCGCCCGCCGATTTCCCCGCCTACGTCAGGGAGGTCGCCGCCGCCGCGCCGTGCGCCGCCGGGCACCCCGTCTACGCGTTCGCCGCCGAGCAGGCAAGCCGGGAGCAGCTCGCGGCCTTCCTGGAGGCCAAGAACCTGACCGACATGAACTTCGTGAACTTCCTGACGCTGCTCATGCCCGGCGCCGACGGCGAGCCCGCCGCCGAGATGGCCTCGAACCTGTGGGACGAGCTGGGCCACGGCACGGTGACCAGGTTCCACCGCAACATCCGCAAGGAGCTGATGCGCAACGCCGGGCTGGTGGTGCCCGCCGCCGGGTTCGACCTGGGGGCCTGCCTGCTGGAGGAGGTCGAGCATTTCAACGCCTACGCGCTGAACGGGCTGGTCCGGCGCTTCTCGCTGCGGCTGGTGGGCATGCTGTTCGCCAACGAGTTCCTCGCCCCTGTGCAGCTCGCGCCCGTGATCGAGGGCTGGCGCCGGGTGGGCCTGGCGGATTCCGAGATGGAGTTCCTGATCAGCCACTACGAGGGCGACATCAAGCACGCCAGCGGCTGGGCGGACCGGGTGGTGGCGCCCAGCCTGGGTGGACACAGCCTGGGTGGACACAGCCTGGGTGGACACAGCCTGGATAGCGCGCCGGATGCCCAGCGAGAGGTACTGATCGGCGTGCACCAGCACATCGCGGTGCTGAGCCGGCTGTATGACTCGCTGCTGGAGGGCCTGGTCAGCGGCAAGCTGACGCCGACCCTGGCACCGCGCTAACCGGCGCCGGCGCCAGCGCCGGCACTGGCGTCCGGGCCGGCCTGCGCGACCAGCAGATTGTCGGTGAGCTGCGTGATACCCAGCCAGGCCGCCCCGTACAGGCGCAGCCCGCCGGCGTCGGAGCCGGGCCCGGCCAGGTCGAGCCTGGCGTCCCTGAACTCCAGGTAGTCCACCTTGTCGAAGCCCAGCGTGAGCAGCCGCGCGGTGCCCGCCTCCGCTATCGCCCCGGCCCGCCGCGCGCCATCGCGCCGCAGTTCCCGCGCCGCTTCGCGCATCACCCGGTACAGGCCGGGCGCGATCGCCCGCTGCTCGCCGTTCAGGTAGGCGTTGCGGCTGCTCATCGCCAGCCCGTCGGGCTCGCGGACGGTCGGGCAGGCGACCATCCGCGCCGGGTGGCACAGGTCTTCCGCCATCGCGCGGAGCACCTCGTACTGCTGGTAGTCCTTCTCCCCGAAGAACGCCACGTCCGGCGCGGCGATGTTCAGCATCTTCAGCACGATCGTCGCGACGCCAGTGAAGTGGCCGGGCCGGACCGCGCCGTCCATCATGCCGGTGACCCCGCGGACGGTTGCCAGCGTGCGGCTGTCGGCCGGGCTCAGCTCGCCGCGCGGGAAAATCGTCTCCACCGACGGCAGGAAGACCGCGTCGCAGCCCGCCGCCGCCAGCAGCTCGGTATCCGCCGTCTCGCTGCGCGGGTAGACGGCGTAATCCTCCGAAGGCCCGAACTGGAGCGGGTTCACGAAGATGGTCGCGAGCACCCGGCAGCCGCTGGCCCGGGCCAGCTCGATGAGGCTCAGGTGACCGCGGTGCAGGGCGCCCATCGTCATGACAAGGCCGACGGACGAATTTTCCCTGTGCCATGCCTGGACTAGCTTGCGGACCTCGGGGATCTCACGTAGTTCAATCACGATCCGTCATCCTCAGAATCTGCGCATCAGGACGCGGCGTACGCGATGATCGGCGGCCTTTTCCAGTATGACCCGCGCCTGATCGCGGGCCGGCCTGATGTGCTGGACAAGGTTCGGGTAGTTAATGCCGTCCCATAGCCGGCCGGCCGTTTCCCTCGCCTCATCGGCCGGAAGCTGCTGCGCGTACTTGCTGGAATAGGCCTCGGGGTCGCGCAGGGCGCGGTCCCGCAGCAGCAGGAAGCGATCGATATACCACCGCCGGATATCCGCCGGGTCCGCGTCAAGGTAAACCGAGAAATCGAGCAGGTCGCAGACCAGCACCTCCGGCCCGTGGCCGTTGCCCGGCGTGGCCCCGAGCACGCCGAGTCCCTCGACCAGCAGGATGTCCGGCGCGGCGACGACCTGGCGCCCGTCCGGCACGACATCGGCGATCAGGTGCGAGTAGGCGGGCGCCGCGACCTCGCGGTTCCCCCACCGGACGGCGGACAGGAAGGTGACCAGCGCGCCGAGGTCATAGCTCTCGGGGAACCCCTTGCGCATCATCAGCCCCCGCCGCTCCAGCTCGGCGTTGGGATAGAGGAAGCCGTCGGTGGTCAGCAGGTCTACCGACGGGCGGTCCGGCAGCCGGGCCAGCAGCGCCTGCAGCAGCCGGGCGCTGGTGCTCTTCCCGACTCCCACGCTGCCGGTGATGCCCACGATGAACGGCACCCGGCCGGGTCCCAGCCGCAGGAACGAGCCGGCCGCCCGCTGCGTCCCCGCCGCCGCGCCCGCGTGCAGCCCGATCAGGCGGGCCAGCGGCAGGAACACCTCCCCCGCCTCCTCGGCCGGGAGCGTGCCGCCGGGGCCGTCCAGGCCGCTTGACTCACCGTTGCCCGTGGCTGCCGGCCCTGGGCTGCCGAGCCGCGCCCACTCCCGCCGGGAGAACTCGTGGTAGAGCACGCGGCGGCGGCCCGCGACCGGTTCGGCGAACTGCACGCGCGGCTCTCAGATCCGGCCGCGGACGGCGGCGACGTCGAGGCCAGGGTGGCTGGCGTAGGCCCGCCGCAGGTCCCTCGTGTCCTCGATCCAGTCGGCACCGGCGTCCAGGATGACCCCGCCAGAACGCTGCCGGTACGCCTCCGGCTGATCGACCCCCGGCGGGACCCTGCCATGCTCGGCCAGGTCCCGCGCGGCCGCCAGCAGCCGGCGCCTGACCCGGATCACCATCGCGTCGCTGCTGCCCAGACGTTCCCGCGTCCGGTCGCAGACCGGGCCCATGCTCTCGGTGATCGCCTGGTCCTGGAGCAGCGTGCCGGACATCCCTGAGTACTCCTCGCCCCGCTGCTGCGCGCCGCGGTCCAGGTGGTAGTCGTTGTCCTCGTTTCCCGAGAGCCGGAACCGGCCAAGCCAGCCCGTCGTGTTCGGCAGCAGGTCCGGCGGCCTTGACCCCTGGGCGCGGCGGATCGCCTCGTCCTGCGGGCTCATCGCCAGCGCCATCGAGAACATCATCGTGTGCTCGTCATCCATCGGCACCCAGGCGTGCGCCGCGATCTGCCTGCCCAGCAGCCCGCCGGGGGTGAGCACGATGAACGGGAACATGAAGTGCGCGATGCGCCAGTAGTGCTGACCGGGCCGGCCGGCCGGTAGGCCCCGTACATCGAGCCGTACTCCGTGTCCTGCACCGCATAGCGCGGCGCCCGGTCCGCCAGCGTGTAGTACCGGAACGTGCCCCGTTCCTCATCGGCGGCGTCCTGCGCGCCGAAGTGCAGGAACCCTATGTGCGCGGTGTCAATGTCGCCTTCCAGGCTCTGCAGCCAGTTGCAGTCGCGGGATACCGCCAGCAGCGAGGTCTGCTCGGGCGGCAGCTGGTTGGCTTCCAGGTCCGGCAGCGGCGGCGGGCTGTCGCGCGGGCCCAGGTAAGCCCACACCACGCCGCCACGCTCGCTGCACGGGTAGGCGGTGGCCGCGACCTTGTCCCTGAAGCCGCTCTCCGGCGGCTCCGCCGGCATGTCCGTGCACCGCCCGGACACGTCGAACTTCCAGCCGTGGTAGGCACAGCGCAGCCCGCCGCCGGCGTTGATGCCGTAGAACAGCGAGGCGCCCCGGTGCGGGCAGTGGTTGGCGAGCAGGCCAGGCCGGCCGCCGCTGTCCCGGAACCCGATCAGCTTCTCGCCGAGTAACAGGACCCGGACCGGCGGGCAGTCCGGCCTCGGCAGCTCCGATGAGAGCATGGCCGGCACCCAGTACTGCCGCATCAGCTCGCCCATCGCCGTGCCAGGGCCGACCCGGGTCATGTACTCGTTCTCCTGGGCGCGCAGCATTCTCCAGCTCCAAGTCCGACGAAGCAGCAGCTTGCTCCCAACCCCGACAATACCCGCCATGCGGGACGCAGGCCCGCCCGCGCCGGGTGGTGCTACCGTGGCCGCCGTGCGCCGCGACGCTGAGGCAGGCTCCGTGGATGGCTCCGTAGATGACTCCGTGGATGGCTCCGGGGAAGCAACGGTCTTCGACCGCCTCGGCGAGCTGCCGCAGGTGGCGGCCCTGGTCGGCTGGACCCTCGTGAAGCTGGACCGGGAGGCCGACTCGATCCTGCTGTCCTTCACCGCCCGGCGGGACTTCACCAACCCGGCCGGCCACGTCCACGGCGGGTTCATCATGGCGATGCTGGACGAGTGCATGGGCTCGGCGATCGTCGGGCTGCGGGACGCCGCGTTCCTGCCGGCCACGGTGTCCCTGTCGGCGGACTTCATCGCGCCGGTGCCGCCGGGGACGATCCTCGGCGAGGGCCGCATCACCGCCATCCACCGCAGCTCGGCCTTCACCGAGGCGCGGCTGACCGACACCGCGGGCACCGCCCTGGCTAGGGCCACTGCCGTCTACCGCCTGCGCCCCTTTCCCCCTGTCGCCACCGCCTAGGGGCGCACGACCCGGTAGGTGACTGAGTCCGGTTGGGCGTGAGTCTGTGTCGCTGTCGGCAGGGCAAGGGTGCCGTGGGCCATGTTGAAGATTATTTGTGGCAAGTCGCCTCGGCGGGCTGCTGACCGCAGTGAGCACTGGGCTGGCGCGTGACCATTTGCTTCCGTCCAGCACTCCCTGACTGCGGGGCCGCTGGCAGGCCAGCGGGCTCAGTCGTCTAGGCGGGGGCGTGGCCCCTTGTGGGCCGTTGTCGAACTTATTGTCGATCTTGAAGCCATAATGTCAGACCCTCTCGATACTGTTAGCCATAGCAGGAAACGACCGCGGGACGGGAGGTGACCCCAGGTGCCAGACGACCAGCCGCAGCAGCCCGCGAACGAGGAACAGCCCGCAGAGGACTCGCCGCAGCTCGCGAGTGAGGGGTCACGGCCGGCAGGCGGCATGGTCACGCCCGGCGCCTGCGGTCCCGCCGAAGCCCAGCCGGACGCTGAGGTCCCGCCGAACGGCGAAGCCCAGCCAAACAGCGAAGCCCAGCCCGGTGAGCCCGCCTGGCCCGATGACGAGGACGCGCTAACCGGACTTGTCCTGGTGCCCGGGGATGAGCCGGTTCCTGCGGATCGGGTGCTGCTGCCCGAGCCTGCCGGTCCTGGCGGTGGCGCGGGTGGGGGGTTGTGCTGGTCGTTTGGCGTGGACCTGGACGCGATCCTGGCGGCAGCGGCCAACGCCGCGCCCGGCCCCGGTCCCGGTCAGGGCACGCTCGCGGGGCCGGCCGGCCCGGCCGCCGGCGGGCTGGCCGGCAGCGACCCGGCTGGGAGCGGCCCAGGCGGCGCGGACGCGGATCCCGCCGCTGCTGGTCCTGGCGGTGTGCTGCTTCCTGACGAGGGCGGCCTGGGGCTGGACGTGGTGGCCGAGTACCTGCCCGGCAGCGCGGGCCTGGCCGCGTGGCTGGACCAGCGCGACCCCGCCGGCACCAGCGACTACGACCTGCCCGCCGTCGCCGCCGGATGGCGCAGAGTCGCCGCCTGGGCACAAGCCCGCGAGTTCGCCGCCATCGCCCAGATCGCCGCACGGTCCGCCGCCCGGAACGACAAGGCCGGGCTCCGCGAGGACGGCCGCCCGGCCGCCGTCACCCCGGACGCCGCCGCCCAGGTAGGCCTGGCCCTGGCCCTGTCACCCGGCACCGCCGAGTGGTGGACCGGGCAGGCCATCACCCTCACCTGGCGGCTCCCCGCCACCGGCACCGCCCTCGCCGCCGGCCAGATCGACGCCTACCGCGCCCGGCTCATCACCGAGGCCACCAGCCTCCTCGATGAGGACACCGCCCGCGCCGTCGAGAACGACATCCTGCCCGAAGCGGGAGAAGCTCACCTACGCCCAGCTCCGCGCCCGCCTGCGCAAGGCCGTCATCATCGCCGACCCGCAGGGCGCCGAGGACCGCCGCAAGGCGGCTGAACGGCGGGCGCGGGTCAGCCTGTACCCCGATGACGACGGCACCGCGACCCTGACCGGGACCAGCCTCCCGGCCCCGCACGCGGCCGCGGCCATGGCCCGGATCACCGCCCTCGCCCGCGCCCTCAAAGCCTCCGGAGCCGGCGGCGGCACCGACCTGCTCCGCGCCCACATCTACCTCGGACTCCTCCTCGGCACCCTCCCCCCGATACCCCCGCCAGCAGACACCGGACAGCCCGACGAACCAACAGACGACGACCCGCCAGACGGCGGCGGTCCCGGCGGCGCGCCAGGCGGCGGTCATCCCGAAGCCCTGGCACCCCGTCACGGCCGGCCTGGCAGCACGCCACCCGGCGGCGGACAGCACCTCGGACCACCACGCGGCACTCGGCCGTCACCCCGCGACCGGTCGCCCGGCAGCCCCGCACCTCACCGCGACGAGCCCACTGGCGCAGCGGCCGGAGACCCGCCATCCGGTGACCTGCCAGCCAGCAGCCCGTGCGGCGACGCCAAGGCCCCGCCCCCAGACCCCGGCCCGCCGGACCCCGGCCCGTCATGCGCCGGCCTGCCAGACACCGGCCTGCCAGACACCCGCTGGCCCGGTACCCGCCCGTCCAGACCCGGACCACCCGGATCGGGACCACCATCAGGGTCTCCCGATCCGTGGCCACCAGCTTCCGGGCCGCCCGGGCAAAGACCACCGGGTCCCGAGCCGCCCGGTCCCACACCCACCCGCCACCTCACCCCGTGACGCCGCACCCGGCAGCACCCCGCCCGGCCCCGGCACGCCCGCCGGCAGCCCGGCCAGTCCCGGCACCCCCGCCGGCAGCCTGCCCGGTGACCACGGCAGCGCGGCTGACCGCTGGCCCGGGGTGCCGCCGCTCGCCGACGCCGACGCACCCGGCCCCGACGACGGATACGCCGACCCGCTGCCCGAGCCTGACGACGACGACCGGCTGCGCTACGGCGAGGACCCGCTCGACCTTCCCGGCACCGGCCCCCTGCCCGCCTGGCCGCCGGTCCCCGGCACCACCGGCACCCGCCCGCTCACCACGACCAGGGACGGCGCGGCGGCCAGCCCGGCGAGCACAGGCCGAGGGCCCGGGATGCTGGACCTGACCCTGTCCCGGGCCACCCTCACCGGGTCCTCAGCACCGGGGCCCCTGGGCCGGATCGGGCCGGTCACCGCCACCCAGGCACGCGCCCTGGCCGCCGCCAGCACCGCGCCCGGCACCCGGTGGCGGGTCATCCTCACCGACGACAATGGCCGCGCCATCACGACCGCCACCGTCACCCGCCGCCTTACACTCGCCACTCGGGCGCCCGCCGGCAGCCCCGGCACCACCGGCGGCCCGATGCTGTCCCTGACCGGCCCGCACGCCAGCATCACCGGCCGCGTCTCGGTCACCCTCCCGGTCACCGCCCTGGACCACATCATCGCCGCCGAGCTCGCCGGGACCAGCACCCGCGCCGCGATCCTCCGCGCCGCCGCCAAAGCCGCCGCCAAGATCCGCCGCCAGGCCACCGCCGACCAGGACGCCGACTCAGACTGCGCCCACACCACGGCATCGGCGGCCTACCGGCCGCCGCCGACGATCCGGGACCTCATCGAGGCGCGGGACCAGGCCTGCCGGTTCCCCGGCTGCCGCCAGCCCGCCTGGCGCGGCGACCTGGACCACACCACCCCCGTTCCACTGCGGCGGACTGACCTGCCCCTGCAATCTCGGACCGCTGTGCCGGCGACACCACCAACTCAAGCAGCAACAGGGCTGGACTCTTGTCCAGACTCGCCCCGGCACCTTCCACTGGCACACACCCGCCGGACGGATACACATCACCACCGCACCTCGGCACGCCGCCTAAACGACTGCGCCCACTGGCCTTCCGGGCGATCATCGCGGGCGTCTCGTCAACCGGCACCCGCCGCGCGGCCCGCTAGGACGCGCCGGCGAGCAACCAGCCGACGTCGCGGCAGAACTTGCCGAAGGATGGCGAGCGACTGCGAGCGAGTGTCAGGTCAAAAGCGGAGGCCAGCGGCGCCTGATCCACGGTCGGCTTGTACGGCCGCCTGTCGGCCCGGTGCTCTCTGAGCCATTCCTTGGCGCCCCTGATCCTCTCGGCATCGGCGGGCGCGTCCAGGTCAGCCCGGAAGCCGTGCTGGCCGGCCAGCGACTCCGCAGCCGCTATGAACCATGCCTCGAACTCTCGATTAGCCAGGACCACCGAGACGGGCACATCGGGCCGCGCCGTCCGAGCTCGCGCCAGGAGCGCCGGGCCTAGTTCCGCTGGGCAGTCGTCGGCGGCGTCCAGCAGGACCAGGACGCCGCCGACGGTGCCGACTCGCTGGGCCACTGCCGACACAGCCCGCTCGATCCCGCCTCCTGCGATGAGGCTGCCCCGCGGCTTCCGCATCGGTACGGGCACTCGGAGATCCGGAACTGACAGCTCCCTGGCGATCCTGTGCAGCAGTTTCGGGAGCGCGTGTACCTCGCCGTCGCCTTCGACGACCGATGCGATAGTGACTGCCCGCCAGGCCACGGATCAGGCCTCCGGCTCCGGCGAGATCTGGTTGCCGCGCATCAGCTCCCCGAGGGTGTAGAGCTTGTCCGCGACGATCTGGCGGCTCGCCCGGTCAACCTCGCCGATCCGCGTGACGCCGTCCTCCATGTTCACTGCGCGCACAGCCGATATTTCCAGGTCATCGCGATCGAGCAAGTCCGGGCTCTGAGTGGTCACCACGAGCTGTACCTGCTCGCTTGCCTCGGTTAGCGCATCAAACAGCACGCCGGCGGCGGCCGGGTGCAGGGCTATCTCCGGCTCCTCAATCCCGATCAGGGAAATCCGCCCATCGGCCACCGGGAGCTGGAAAAGCGCGGCCAGGATGCCCGCTGCCCGGATAGTCCCGTCCGAGATCGACTCAGGGCCGAACTCAATGCCCCCCGCCTCCTGGCGGCCATGAGCGCGGAACGCGACCGTCATGTAATGGCCCGCGACATACGGGTCCACGCCTTCGATCCCCGGGGCAATCGCGCTCAGGTAGGCATCGATACGGCGCTTGAGTTCAGGCCGCACGCGAGCAATGGCGCTCAGCACATCACCTAGATGATCCCCGCGCGGGTCCAGCGCCGCGCCCTCCAGCAGGGGCGCCGGCTCCCGCAGCGCTTCCAGGCTGAGGTTGTAGGACTGCATGCTGGCCAGGCCCAGGGCCAGGGGACTGTAAGTCCGCTGGGTAGCAGCCACCGGCAGGTACAGCCGGTCTGGCTCGATCCGGCCGGCCGGAGGCACGCGCCCCTCTTCCTGCACGAGGCCGCGCTCAACGCTGAATCGCCAGGCATTCGAGCCGAAGCTCACCTCGCAGGTTTCCCTAAGCACCTCGAAAGGCCGCAGCGCCTGGCGTGGAGCAGCACCCACCTCGAATCCGTATCGAGCTGTCAACAGGTGCTCGCGTGTCCCGGCCCACGGCATCGTGGCCTCAACGTCAATGCTGAACGACTCCGCCGGCTCTGGCGCCCGGCGCACGAGCTCCGACAGTCCG
Source organism: uncultured Actinomycetota bacterium (assembly GCA_963725175.1). Classification (GTDB taxonomy): domain Bacteria; phylum Actinomycetota; class Actinomycetes; order Streptosporangiales; family Streptosporangiaceae; genus DASUBV01. The sequence goes on along the minus strand of CAVRXH010000006.1, from coordinate 6,278,809 downwards.
CCAAGCCCGTTTACCGCCTCATAGGGCGTGGTGCTCACGGCCCGGCCGAGCAGCGTCAGGGCCTGGAGGAAATTGCTCTTGCCGCTGCCGTTCGGCCCGACCAGCATCGTCAGGGGACCCAGGCGCACGTCGCACTCAGCGATGCTCTTGAAGTTCTTCAGGCGCACACGGCTGATGAACGGCGTCGGCTGCTCCATCAGGCCCTCCAGACCCCGCAGGCCGCGAGTCTCCGGCGCGCTGCCGCTGCCGGACTCGGACTTCTCAACAGCCAGAACGCTAGCCCAGGCATGCCCAAGCTCGCACAGGCTAGCACCGCCTGCGGTTGCAGCCCGCTGACGATCTCGGACCGAACTCGAGTTTGATCAGCGAAGGTGCGAGCACGGGAGTCCGCGCAGGGTACAGATCCCGCCCGCCAAGCCGACTCCGATCGACTTGGCATAAAAGGGGCAGACCATGAAACATACGTTACAGGTATGGTACGCGAAACGTATGTTTTAGCTAGCATGACTCTGTGGCCGAATTTGTTAACCGACGGAGTGAACTAGCCGCGCTCGACGACTGGTGGGAGCGTGACCGCAGGCCGGCGCTGATCTGGGGACGTCGGCGGGTCGGCAAGTCCGCGCTGATCGAACGATTCGGGGAACTCACCAGGACGAACGTGGTGTGGCGAGCCGCTGCTGCTCGTGCTCGATGGGTTCCCTGAGCTGGTATCCAATGCGCCGGATCTGCCGGGCGTGCTGCGCGCGTTTCTTGACCGGCTGCCGTCGTCGTCGAAGCTAAAAATCATCATCTGCGGATCTGCCGTCCGCTCCATGGAGGCTCTCCGCGAGTACCGCGCCCCTCTCTACGGCCGGTTCGATCTCACACTCCACGTGCATCCCTTCCGGCCGCATGAGGCTGCCGAGATGCTTCCCGATCTCGCTCCGGCCGACCGCGCGGTGGTCTACGGCATCGTGGGCGGGATCCCGCTGTACTTGTCCTGGTGGAATCAGGACCAGTCGATCCGCCAGAATCTGCTGCGCCTCGCCTGCCAGCCAGGGAGCCGTCTGCAGTCCGAAGGCCGGCTCATCCTCGCAACCGAGGCAGACCACGGTGACCTTCCCGGCGCGGCACTCAGCGCGATCGCGGCCGGTGCTACCAGGTTCAGCGAGCTTGCCGATGCGCTCGGCTCCAGTCCGACCCGGACTCTGGACCGCCTCGCCGAACTGCGCCTTGTCGAGCGGATCAGTCCCGTTACCGAAGACGAGCGGCGCGGCAAGAACCGGCTGTACCGCATCGCGGACGACTTCCTTGCCTTCTACCTCGGGCCGCTGTCGCGGTACCAGCCGGAAATCGAGCGCGGACTCGGTGACACCATCGTGGACGCGCTCCTCGATCACCTGGACGACTACATGGGGCGGGCCTACGAGGACGCGTTCCGCCAGCACCTGCGCCGCCTGGCCCGCGAGGGCGCGCTCGGTCCCAAGGTCGTGGCGATCGGCCCGTGGTGGACGCGTGATGGCAACAACGAGATCCACGCCGTCGTTATGGCCGAGCGTGACAAGAAGCGCGTTCCCGTGCTGGCAGGAGAGTGCAAGTGGGGGAAGCGCGTGGACGCCTCCCGCATCAAGGTCGCCCTCGTCCGCAAGACGGCGAACATGGACCCGGAGGCCGAAGACCTGCGCTACTGCGTCTGCGCTCGCGACGAGATCGTCAACGCGGACGCTGACACCCTCACCGTGACGGCCGCCGACATCTTCGGGATAGTCGCCAACGCCGGCGACGAGGCCAGCAGGCGCCGCTAGCTCAGCCTGGCTCCGCGGCGGGTTCACCCTGCCGCTCGTCTCCGGCCCGCTCGCTTTCCGACGGCCTCTGCTGGGTGGGGTCGAGGAACACGTGCGCGGTCAGCGGCAGCACGCTGGCCAGCCGCCGGTCGATCTCCCCGGCCGCCACGAAGGCGACGGCCAGCGCGATATAGGCGGGCACCGGGCTCTCGTCGGAGCCGTGCTGGAGCGCCAGGATCCCCTCGAAGACGGAGAACCCCGCGCCGGCGATGAAGATCCCGAACGCGAGCGCAGCAGGAACGCCTGGTTCAGCGTGTCGGCGGCGGAATGCGCGGTCTCGGCCAGCATCGCGGAGGATCCGGGCAGGATGCCGGCGGCCAGCTTGACCACCCCGACCAGCAGGTTGGCCGCCCCGGCGATGATGACCGTCCGCCGGGTGTCGCTGTTGTCGGTGCCTGGGCGGCTGCCGGACAGGTCAAGGCGTTCAGCGCCTGAGCGCCCGCTTCGCGGCCCGTAGCCGCAGGTCCTCGACCTTCCCGGCCTGGTCGCGCGCCCGGCCGGCCAGCTCGTCAAGCTGGCCGGCGTCCAGGCGCGGCTCGCGCGCGGCGATGGCCCGCAGCGCGTTCCAGCCGGCGGCCTTGCCCTCCACCCCGAGCCTGAGCATCTCCAGCTCGATCAGGCTGGTCAGCGGGGACCTGGTGCCGATGGTGCCGTTCAGCTTCAGCCGCCTTACCTTCTCGGCCAGCCAGGCCCCGGCGACCTTGTAGCGCCGGCCGCGTACCTCCAGCCTGGCCATGATCTGCTGGAGCGCCGCTCGGTCCCTGGCGATGTCCGCCGCCAGCTCGCGCAGCACGTCGCCGTCGGCCGAGGACCCGCCGGCGACTGCCAGGCCTCGAGCCAGCTCCACCCCGGCCGTGGACCCGGCCAGATGATCATTGAGGTAGATATCCAGAAACCTGCCGTCTCCGGTCCTCATGCGTGCCATGTGCACCCCTCCCCGCCGAACCCGTTGGCGATCCAGTCCTGGGGGTGTAGTACCCGGGCACCGGATGCCGAAGGCATCACCTGAACAGCTGGGCGAGGACGCTCCCTGGGACCGCGATTAGCGCGCTTCCGGCGTGACGAAGCCCAGCTCGTAGGCGAGAACCACGGCCTGCACCCGGTCCCGCAGGCCCAGCTTCGCCAGGATGCGGCTGACGTGGGTCTTGACCGTGTTCTCCTCGACCACCAGCTCGCGCGCGATCTCGTTGTTGGACAGGCCGCGCGCCACATGCCGGAGCACGTCAAGCTCGCGGGCGGTGAGCGAGCGCAGCTCCGCGGGCAGGCCGGCCGGGGCCTGCGCGGCGAGCGCGAACCGCGAGATGAGACGCCGGGTGATCGCGGGGTCGATGAGCGCGTCGCCGGCCGCGATGCTGCGGACCGCGATGACGAGCTGGTCGGCCGGGGCGTCCTTGAGCAGGAAGCCGCTGGCGCCGGCGCGCAGCGCCTCGTAGACGTACTCGTCGGCGTCGAACGTGGTGAGGATCAGCACCCTGGTCTCCGAGCCGGGCACCAGAACCTGGCGGGCGGCGTGCAGGCCGTCCATGTGGGGCATCCGGATGTCCAGCAGGGCTACCGCGGGCCGGTGGCTGCGGATGAGGTCCACGGCCTCCCGGCCGTCGCCGGCCTCGGCCACCACGGTGATGTCCTGCTCGGATTCGAGAATCACCCGGAAGCCGCGGCGGACCATCCGCTGGTCGTCGGCGATCAGCACCGTGATGGGCCGCGCGGCGCCCGGGCCGGGCGGGCCAGCCTGGCCCGGGCCGGGGAGATCGGCGGACTCAGCCATCGCGCGGCTCCAGGGAAGCAGGTCAGCGGAACGCGCCCACAGTAGTCCTCACGAGTGACGGCAGCAGGGAAAGGTCGCCCGCCCGCAGGACGACCAGGCGCTGCCCGGATTCCTAGTGTTCATCTCACTGAACACGCGGGGCCTGAAAGTCCCGTCGGGAACCACGGAGGTTCGTCATGACCCCACTATCGGGACTCGTGCTCGCGCTCATCGCGGGCTGGACCGTACGCGACGCCCGGCGGGCCGCCGGGCTCATCGTCATCCCCTACCTGGCGGTGGTCGCCGCGCAGACCTGGGGCATCGCCGCCGGACGCGGGGTCAGCCCGCCGAGCACCGTCTGGCCTTTCGGCCCTGCCCTGTCCTACTACGTCGTGCAGGCGATCATCCTGGCGCTCTCGCTGGGCGTCGCAGGCCTGCTCGGGGCCGTCCGCGCGCGCCGGGTGCGGCCGCGCGAGGGCAGCGCGGGAACCGGACGCCGCACCGCCATCGCCGCGACCATCGCCGGGATCGGGACCGCCGCGTTCGTCACGGGCGAGCTGCTGGACTCCGCGCCGGTGGCGCACCACTCCGCGAGCGGCTCGCCTCCGGTCCAGGGCCTGCTCGGCATCGGGCTGAGCATCGTCAGCATCCTCGTGCTCAGCGTGATGCTCCTCTCCGGGCGCCGTTCCGCCGCCAGGGCCAGCCATGCCGCCACTACGCAGAAGGACACCACCATGATGACCGGACGAGCCAGCTCCTACGTCGCCGCCATCGCCGCGATCGGCGCGGCAGCCGCCCTCGCCGCGAGCGCGGGCCTGTCCCCCGCCAGGGCCGCGGCCTCCACTACCTCCACTACCTCCGCGACCGCCGCCTCCGCCGTTACTCCGGCCGCCAGCGGCGTCCTGCACATCTATGAGGTCGGCACCTCGACGCGCTCCAACCGGGACGTCATCACCGGCTTCCGCACCGACTACGGAGTCGATCACCTGGACGCCCTCGACCACGGGAACGTCAACAAGATCGTCCTGACCAAGGGCTCCTTCGAGGCCAACGTCAGCAAGCTGCACGCCAGGCTCAAGGTGATCTCGGACAACCCGCGCACCTGCGCCCTGGTGCTCAAGAGCACCGCTCCGGTGACGCTGTCGCACGGCACGGGCAGCTACCGGGGCATCCACGGGACGCTCACCGTCACCGTGGTGAACGCCGTGATCTTCCCGAAGAAGAGCGGCCGCTGCGCCGAGGACATCAGCAAGCCAGTGCGGGCGAACATCACCTCGGTGACCGGCTCCGGGCGGGTCACGCTCTGACCCGCTCGGCGACGCCAGGCAGCGCTGGTCACCCCGGCATTGCCTGGCGTCACCGGGCGGCGAGATGATCAGTGCGGCAGGCCCCAGACAGGCTGGCAGGAGGTAAGCCATGATCACCGCCAGGAGCCTGCGGTCCCGGATGGCCTGGACAGTCTCGGGAATGAGCGTGGCCGACATCGTGATCGCGGCCGTGCTCGGAATGTACGTGATCGGCGTCGCCATCGGCGTCATCGGCCTCCGCGGTCCCGGCATCGGCGCCGCGTCCGCCGCCGGGGTGCTCGCGATGGTCCTGCCGGTCGCCTGGCGCCGCCCGCTGCCGCTGACCGCGGCGGGCGTCATGCTCGCGGCCACGGTGGCGAGCTGGCTGCTGTTCCCGCCGCTGGCCCGGTGCGGCGTCGCCCTGCCGGCGATCTTCCTGGTGGCCTACTCCGCGGGTGCCAGGTGCACCGGGCTCAGGTCGGCGGCCGGGCTGGTGCTGTGCGTCGCCGACGTTGTCGCGGAGGGCCTTTCTGACCCCCGCATCCAGGCGGACGGGCTGCAGCTCATCGTGCCGGTGCTCGTCGCCTGTTTCGTGGCCGGGCGGCTGGTGCGCTCCAGGACCGAGATCGCCGAGGCCCTGCGCGGCAGGTCGGCCGAGCTGCGCGCGCAGCGCGAGCAGACCGCCAGGCTCGCGGTGCTGGCCGACCGCGCGCGGGTCAACGCGGACCTGGAGGACACCCTGCACGTGCGGCTCGACGGCATCGCCGCGACCGCCGCCGGCGCGCTGGACTCGGCGGACAGCGATCCCGGCACCGTCCGCCGCGCGCTGGCGTCCATCGAGCAGGACGGCCGCCAGGTGCTCGGCCAGCTCCGCGAGATGCTCGGCGCCCTGGAGGAACACCCGCCGAGCGAGCCGCAGCCGACCCTGGCCCGGCTGGCCGACCTGCTGAGCCGGGCCACCACCGGCGACGCCCGGCTCACCGTGGACGGGAACCCGCGCGTCCTGCCCGCCGGGCTTGAGCTGTCGGGGTACCGGATCGTGGAGCACCTGCTGCTGGCGCTGGAGGACGCGCCCAACGCGGTTATCGACGTGCGGCTGAACTTCCGTCCCGACATCATCGAGCTGCACGTCTCAGGCCCGCAGTCCCGCCGCGCCGACCTGCGGGCCGTGCTGGCGGCCGCCAGGGAGCGTGCCGCCCTGCATGGCGGCACGGTGGACAGCAGGCTCACCGGCGGCGTGTGCCACGCGACGGCCACGCTCCCGCTGATCAGCGGTCATGCCTGAGCTCGCCGACGCGCTGCGGCGGCTCGGCACATCCTGGCGCGGCGACGCGCTGCTCGCCGCCGGCCTGGTGCTCTGGTCGGTCGTCTTCCTGTGCGCGGCCCCGCCGCGCTCCGGCGGCCGCCAGTGGGCGGTGCTGGCGTTCGTCCTGCCCTTCTGCGCCGCGATCGGGTTCCGGCGCCGCTGGCCGCTGGCCGCCGCCGCGGTGACCTGCGCGGCCCTGCTGCTCATCGGCCCGCTGCACCTGACCGCCGCCGACGGACCGCTCGGCAACCCCTTCGGCTGGACACCGTTCCTGATCGCCTACGCCCTCGGCACCAGCGCCGGGCTGGTCGCGGGGATCGCCGGGGTGCTCCTGCTGGTCGGCGGCCTCCAGGCCGGCAGCCCGTTCAACCCGGTCTACGAGATGGTCGCGGTGGGCGGCTGGCTGGCGGGCCGGGTCGTGCTCTCCCGCCGTGACCTGGCCGGGCGGCTCCAGGCCCGCAACGACGAGCTGCTGGCCGAGCAGGAGCTGTTCGCCCGCGAGTCGGTCCGCTACGAGCGGGCGCGGATCGCCAGGGAACTGCACGACATCGTGGCCCACTGCCTCAGCGTGATGGTCGTGCAGGCCAGCGCCGGGCAGTACCTGGCGGGAACCGACCCTGCCGGGGTCACCGAGGCGCTGGAATCGGTGGCGGAGGCCGCCGGAGAGGCCAGGACCGAGATCGCCAGGCTGGTCGAGCTGCTCAGCGGGCAGTCCTCGGCGCCGGGGCTGGAGCTGGCCGGCGAGCTAGTCCGGCGCGCCAGCAGCGCCGGGCTGGCGGTCACCTGCCGCCTGGAAGCAGGCTGGGAAGGGCTCGCGCCCGCCGCGTCCGAGGCCGCGTACCGGCTGGTTCAGGAGTCGCTGACCAACGCGCTGAAGCACGCGCCAGGCGCGCCCGTCACGGTCACCATCGGCCGTCGGGGCCGCGACGTGGCGGTGTCGGTCGCCAACGCCGCGCCCGGCCAGCCGGGCTCCGGGCTGGAGCGGTCAGGAAGCGGTCACGGCCTGGCCGGCATGCGCGAGCGGGTCGCGGCCTGCGGCGGCAGCATGAGCGCAGGCCCCGCCCCGGCGGGCGGCTGGAGCGTCACCGCCCTGTTCCCCGGCGGTGCGTCAGGGTTCCCCGGCGGTGCGGCGGGCCCGTCGCCCGCGCGGGTAAAGGAGATGCCCGGAAAGCGGGGCGCATGGTAGGAACGGGGCGATGGAGATGAACGCGCTGGCCAGAACGACCCGCGCCGTTGCGACTTTAGTGCTCCCCCTGCTGCTCCTGACCGCGTGCAGCCACTCCGCCGCGCCGGGCTCCGCCGGCCCGCGGGTCGCGCTGTCGTACTGCGGAGGCGATCTCCAGGCGCGGCCCAGCGTGGTGTCCGTCATCTGCACGACCGACGACATCACGGCCAGGGAGCTGGCCTGGACGGGGTGGGGAAGCCCGGTCGCGGTCGCCAGCGGCCGGGCCGTGGTCGACCTGTGCGCCTTCGAGGACTGTCACATGGGCCTGTACGGCTCGGACCGGGTCGTGCTGGTCGCGTCGAAGATCATCGAATGCGCGCCGGGCAGGCGCGCCTACTCCCGGCTTCAGTACGTGTTCGTCGGGCGATCGCCGTTCCAGGGCCTGTCGGACAAGATGAAGTTCACCGGTTTCGTCTCCGGCGCCAGCCGCCCCGCGCCGCCTGCCAACCAGACGGTGCGCCTCACCTGCTAGGCCTGACGGACCGCTGGCCTGCCGCCAATGTTTGAACCCCGCGGGAAGGGCAGGAGAGCCGGCATGAGAACCGCTACCGGACTTTTGCTCATCGCGCTGGGCGCCGTTTTCGCCTTCGCGGTGCACGGCCACCCCTGGTTCCTGAACCTCCAGGTATGCGGCTGGATCCTGATGATCGTCGGCGTGATCGGAATGGTCATCCCGCGCAGCGGCTACGGCTGGCTGCGTCGCCAGATGGTCACCCGCCGCGGTCCTGACGGCCGCCCGGTGCTGGCCGTCAGGCAGAAGCGCTACCCGCCCTACATCATGGTCAACCCGGCCGTCGTGCCCACCGCCGACGGCGGCGAGGCGGCCGACATGCCCGAGATGCCGGCCAGCAGCGACGCGGCGAGCTGGGCTGGCGCCGAGACCACGGTGATCCCCGACAAGGAGACCGTCGAGGAGTTCTTCCAGGAGTGACTGGCTCCGGCCATCGGCCGGAGCCAGTTGCGGCCCTGTCTCGCGGGGCGGCATACTATCCGAGCCTGTCGCGGGCGCTTTGCCCCGCGGGCACGGGTCCAGAGGCGTGGCCCGCCCTTTTTCTCTGTGCGCATGCGGGGCAACGTGGGGTCTCTGGACAACTTTCCTGTCGAGTGGGCGTATCCGCTCGCCATCGTGAAGCTGCCTGCCGAAGTCGACATGAGCAACGCCGAGCAGGTACGCGACACGCTGCTCGCGGTGCTGAACCAGGGCATCTCCACCCTCGTGATTGACATGACCCAGACGTCGTACTGCGCCGCCGCCGGGGTCAGCGCGGTCGCCCGCGCCTACCAGCGGGCGCGGGCCAGCGGGGCCGCGATCCGGGTGGCCGCCCCCGCGCCGATCGTCCGCCGGGTGCTGGCCATCGGCCGGGTGGATCGCCTGATCCCGGTCTACCCGACTCTCGCCGAGGCGCTGGAAGCCAGCGGCGAGACGTCCCTCAACGCCTGACGGGGGCGGCCTCAACGCTTAACGGCGAGCGGCCCTAGCTCCTGAACGGCGGCGGCTGCGGGGCCTCCCCGGTCACGCCGAGCACCGTCTCCTGAGCGACCAGGCGGAGCTTGACGTTGCGGTTCTGCGAAGCCATCCGCAGCATCGAGAACGCCTTGTCCTGGCCGCACCGCTCCTGCGCCATGATGACGCCGACGGCCTGGTCGATGACCGCGCGGGAGGACAGCGACTCGCGGAGCTGGTCGGTCAGCGCGGCATACGACACCAGGCGCAGGCCAAGCGCCAGCGCCCCGGCGGCGTTCTCCGCGAAATTCTCCGCGCGCCTGGTCTCCGCCTCGCCGAACGCGCCGCACGCGATCGCGTACAGGTTCAGCGCCCCGATGGTCTCGTCCTGGGCGCGCAGCGGCAGCGACAGGACCGAGTGCACGCCGCAGGCCGCGGCCTGCTTGCCGAACCGCGGCCACCTGGACTCGGCGGCGGTGTCCTCGACCCGCACCAGCTCGCCATCGCGCAGCGCGGCCAGGCAGGGTCCTTCCCCGAGCTCGTACCTGCAGGTCGTTGACCCTGGTGGCCAGCTTGTCGCTGCACCCCACGGTCGACATCCGGCCGGCCCGGTTCAGCGTGATGGCGCAGGACAGGCTGTCGGCGACCAGCCGGGCCGCCTGCACGACCAGCTCCTGGACGAACTTCTCGATGCTCTCGGTGCCGAGCAGGACGTTCTGCAGCTCCGTGACGCTCGCGGCGATGTCCTCGCCCGCTTCGCTGTCCATGACCCTCCGTGCCCGCGTGCGGGCCAGAAGCCTGCCGCGACAGTTACCAACATGAAGGTTCTTTTCTACCTATTTCCTGCCTGGTTAAACATGCGCGAGCCTTCGCCGGCAGGCGGACAGACTTAGCCGCTTAGCACCCGATAAATAGGCTTATAGCAATCCCGCAGCCGAATGACTGTAAAGCAGGAATGCCCGCCAGAGGAGTGCGCGGAGGCATGCTACGTGCTTTAATACAGTGTCGCCTAACGAGAATAGGCCGACTTTCTAGCGGGGTGGGCGAAATGGCACGGGGGGATCTGGCATTAGCAGCTGAGGCAGCCCGCGGCGCGCCTGTGCGCGCGTCGCGGGAATGGCCGGCCTGACATGCCGGCTCGCTGCGCTCAGATCATCCGCCGCCCCGTGCGGGCCGCCGACGACAGCTACCTGCGCCAGCTCTTCGCCGAGTCCCGCGATGACCTGCTGGCGCTGCCCCCCGATCTTCGCGCCAGCCTGCTCGACATGCAGTACCGCGGCCAGGCCAGGCAGGTAGCCGCCGATCACCCGGCCGCGGCGCGCGAGATCCTGGTCGCCGACGGCGTCGATTCCGGCGTGCTGGTGCTCGACCGCGACGCCGGGCGCATCCACATCGTGGACATCACCATCGCCCGCTCGGCCCGGCGGCAGGGCATCGCGTCGAGCGCGCTGCGGGCGGTCATCGACGAGGCCGGCGAGCGAGCGGTGACGCTCTTCGTGTGGTCGGGGAATCTTGCCGCGCGCTCGCTGTACGAGAGCCTCGGGTTTGTCATGTCTGTCAGGTCGGATTCAGCATCGGATACTGCAGAAGGGCATCTCAGCATGGAACGCAGGCCAGCCCGGTGACCCCGTTCATCGGCGAAATCCGGATATTCGGCGGCAACTTCGCGCCCCAGGGATGGGCCATGTGCGACGGGCGGATACTGTCCATCGCGCAATACAGCGAGCTCTATAACTTAATCGGGACAACTTACGGCGGCGACGGGCAGCAGAGCTTCGGGCTGCCCGACCTGCGCGGCCGGTTCCCCGTCCACCCCGGCCAGGGCGCGGGCCAGACCGTCGTCCTCGGGCAGCTGGGCGGCACCGAGACGGTGACCCTCAACGGCAGCCAGCTCGCGGTGCACAACCACCCGATCGCCGCCAGCTCGGCGGCCAGCTCCACGTCGCCCGCGAACTCGGTGTCCGCGGCGTGGACCGACGCGCAGTACTCCGTGGCCGACCCGAGCACCGACCGGCTGGCGCCCAGCGCCGTGACGCCCGCCGGCGGCGGCGCACCGCACGAGAACCGGTCGCCGTACCTGGGCCTCAGCTTCATCATCGCGCTGGTCGGCATCTATCCGAGCCGGGGTTAGGAGCGACTATGTCTGAGGCATTCATCGGCGACATCAAGCTCGTCGGGTTCGACTTCGCCCCGAGAGGCTGGGCGCTGTGCAACGGGCAGACCCTGTCGATCGCCCAGAACCAGGCGCTGTTCTCGCTGCTTGGCACCATCTACGGCGGCGACGGCCGGACCACCTTCATGCTGCCGGACCTGCGGGCCCGCATCCCGCTGCATAACGGCAGCCAGTACCAGCAGGGCGCGAAGGGCGGCGAGGCCGCGCACACCCTCACCCTCAACGAGCTCCCGGCGCACACGCACACCGTGATGGGCCTGTCGGTGGCCGGCACCGCCATCGAGCCCGCCAACCAGCAGCTCGCCGTCTCGGCGCAGCCGGCTTACGGAAGCACCCTCGACCTCGGGATGAACCCCGTCGCGGCCCGGACGGCCGGAAACTCGCAGCCGCACAACAACATGCCGCCGTTCCTCGGCCTGAACTTCATCATCTGCCTGGCCGGGATCTTCCCGACCCGGGGTTAAGGAAGGCGACATGAGCGACGCGTATATCGGCGAGATCCGGGCCACCGGCTACAACTTCGCCCCGGTGAACTGGGCCTTGTGCAACGGGGCGATCCTGCCGATCTCTCAGTGGACCGCGCTGTACTCGATCCTGGGCACGTACTACGGCGGCGACGGCAAGTCGAACTTCGCCCTGCCCAACCTCCAGGGCGTCTGTCCGCTCCAGTCCGGTCAGGGAGCCGGGCTCACCTATATCGACCTGGGCCAGCCGGGCGGGGTCCCGTCGGTGACGCTGAACACCCAGCAGATGGCGGCGCACCCGCATGGCATCGGGGTGGTCACCGGGACGGGCACGCAGGACACCCCGTCGCTCGCGGCGCTGTCGGGAGCCAGGGAGGGCCGGGTCGGCGTGCCGCTCTACGGCGTCGATACGACTCCCCCGAAGAGCCAGGTGCCGATGAACGCGCGGATGCTGGCGATGGCCGGCAGCTCGCAGCCGCACAACAACATGCCGCCGTATCTCGTCGTGAACTTCATCATCGCGCTCCAGGGCATCTACCCGCCGCGCAGCTAGTTCGAGAGCAGGATGTGAGACCGTTGGCTACCAGGCTGGCATCGCTGATCAGGGTCGTGTCCGTGTCCGGGCTCGTGCTGCTTGGCCTGGCCGCGGCCGGCCCGGCGCAGGCCAGCACCACGCTGACCGTGACCACGACCAGCGACACCAGCCCGGCCAGCGGGCCCTGCGTCAGCGGCACGACCACGCCGCCGTCCCCGCTCAGCCTCCGTGACGCGGTCTGCGTCGCGAACAACCTGGGCGGGACGGTCACGATCAGCGTGCCGTCCGGCACCTACGACCTCAGCCACGGCGAGCTCGACGCCGGCCTCACCTCCGGCCAGAACGTCACGATCAGCGGCGCCGGCGCGGCCAGCACCACCATCGACGCCCAGGGCGCCACCCGGGTGCTCAACTTCGACGAGAACCTGGTGGGCGGCATCACGGCCGAGGTCTCCGGCGTCACGATCACCGGCGGCAGCGACAGCACGTTCGGCGGCGCGGGCATCATCGGCGGCTCGGGTAACGCCGCCACCCTCGACGCGCTCACCATCGACGACTGCGTCATCACCGGCAACCACGCGAACACCGCGACGCCAGCCGAGACCAACAACCCGGGCGGCGGGATCCAGTTCATCGGCGGCAGGCTGACGATCACCGGCAGCACCATCAGCGACAACTCCTCCGCCAGCAGCCCGGGCGCGGCGGTCTTCTACCAGGCCGAGGGAGAGGGAACGCCGGAGTCGTTCTCGATGTCCGGCTCCGCGATCAGCGGGAACACCGGCGCGAACAGCACCGGCAGCACCGTGCCGACCGATGGCGCTGTCGACCTGGCCGCGCCGAGCGGCAGCATCTCCATGCAGGTCACCGACTCGACGTTCACCAGCAATTCCCTGACAGGGACCAGCGGGCCGGTCCGCGGGGCGGCCCTGACGCTGGAGGGCGGCACGGCGTCCGTCACCGACTCGAACTTCTCCGGCAACACCGTCTCCGGTTCTACCAGCGCCTCCGGCGGCGGGGCCATCGCGATCGTGACCGGCTCCGCGACCGTCACGAACGACCGGATCGTCGGCAACCAGGCGCAGTCCGCGGCGGCGGGCGGCGGGATCTACAACGACAACGGGTCCGTGACCGCGACCAACGACTGGTGGGGCTGCAACGCCGGGCCCGGGTCCACGGGCTGCGACGCCGTGTCCGGCACCGTGACGACCAGCCCGCGGGTCGAGCTGACGGCCGCGCCCGTGACCCTTGCCTCCGCCAGCACCGCCCAGGTCACCGGGGACCTCAACACCAACTCGGCTGGAACGCCCGTGACCGGCCCGCAGAACGGGCTGGACGGCGTGGCAGAGACCTTCACCAGCCCGGCGCCGAGCGGCGCGACCTGCACGCCGGGCAGCGTGACGTTCAGCGGCGGCACCGCGTCGGCGAGCTGCACGTTCGACCCGCACGGCGCCGACGGCGCGGGCAGCGTCGTCGCCACCGTCGACAATCAGTCCATCACCGTGCCGGTGACCATCACCCAGGCGCCGGCCATCACCACCCAGCCCGCCGACGTGACCGTGCCGGCCGGCGGGACGGCCACCTTCACCGCGGCCGCGTCCGGCTACCCGGCCCCGACCGTGCAGTGGAAGGTGTCCACCGACGGCGGCAACACCTACGCCAATGTCTCCGGCGCGACGAGCCCGACGCTGAGCTTCACCGCCACCGCGGCCGAGGCCGGCAACCTGTACGAGGCCGTCTTCACCAACAGCACCGGCACGGCCACCACGAACCCCGCGTCGCTCAGCGAGCAGCAGGCGCCGACCTTCACCAGCGCGAGCCTCGACGACCTTCACGACCGGCACAGCCGGCACCTTCGAGGTCACCACCAGCGGCTTCCCGAACGCCGCGCTGTCGGAATCCGGTTCGCTGCCCAGCGGCGTCACCTTCACCGACAACGGCAACGGGACGGCCACGCTGGCCGGCACGCCGGCTTCCGGCTCCGGCGGCAGCTACCCGATCACGCTGACTGCGTCGAACGGGGTCAGCCCCGACGCGACGCAGAGCTTCACTCTGACCGTGGCGCAGGCGCCGTCGATCACCAGCGGCGATAGCACCACATTCGTGGCGGGCAGCGCGGGAACGTTCACCGTGACCACGACCGGCCATCCCGCCGCCTCGCTGTCGCAGGCCGGCGCCCTGCCGTCCGGGGTGACCTTCACCGACAACGGCGACGGCACCGCCACCCTGGCCGGCACCCGGCCGGCGGCACCGGCGGCAGCTACCCCATCACCATCACCGCCAGCAACGGGACCAGCCCGAACGCCACCCAGGACTTCACGCTCACCGTCAGCGAGGCCCCGTCGATCACCAGCGCGGACCACACCACGTTCAGCGTCGGCACCGCGGGGACCTTCACGGTCACCAGTACCGGGACGCCCGCCGCCTCGCTGTCCGAGTCGGGCTCGCTGCCCAGCGGCGTGACCTTCACCGATAACGGCGACGGCACCGCGACGCTGGCCGGCACCCCGGCCGACGGCACCGGCGGCAGCTACCCGATCACGATCACCGCCAGCAACGGGACCAGTCCCGACGCCACCCAGGACTTCACTGTGAACGTGGCCGAGGCGCCGTCGATCACCAGCGCGGACCACACGACGTTCGCCGCCGGCGTCGCCGGGACGTTCACCGTGACCACCACCGGCGCCCCGGCCCCGGCGCTGTCGCGAGGCCGGCGCCCTGCCGTCCGGGGTGACCTTCACCGACAACGGCGACGGCACCGCCACCCTGAGCGGCACCCCCGCCGGGGGCACCGCCGGCGGCTACCCCATCACCATCACCGCCAGCAACGGGACCAGCCCGGACGCCACCCAGGACTTCACCCTCACCGTCACCGTCGCGGCGCAGACGATCACGTTCACCTCGACGCCGCCGGCCTCGCCGGTGGTCGGCGAGACCTACGACGTCACCGCGACCGGCGGCGGGTCAGGCAACCCGGTCACCTTCTCCATCGACCCGGCATCGGCCTCGGTCTGCACCATCAGCGACTCCACGGTCACCTTCACCGGCCCCGGCGCGTGCCTGATCGACGCCGCGCAGGCCGGCAGCGACCGGTACTCCCCCGCGACCGGGTCGCAGAGCGTGCCGGTGTCCAAGGCGGCCACCAGCACGGCCGTGACCGTCCAGCCGACGACCATCACCGCGACCGTGACCGCCGTGCCGCCCGGGGCGGGCACGCCCACCGGCAGCGTCACGTTCTCCGTGGACGGCAGCCCCGTCGGCACCGTCCCGCTGTCCGGCGGGACCGCCACGCTGACCTACACGGTGCCGTCCGGCGCCACGCACAGCGTCTCCGCGGTCTACGGCGGTGACGGCGACTTCGCCGGCTCGTCCGCGTCGACGTCGCGGCAGGACCCGACGATCACCGCGACGGTGTCCAGCCAGTTCCCGAAGACCAGCTACGGCTGGTACCGCAGCGCCGTGACCGTCACGTTCCAGTGCACCGCGACCAGCGCCCCGCTCACCGCGCCGTGCCCGCAGCCGGTGACGTTCAGCAATGACGGCGCCGGGCAGTCGGTGACCAGGACGATCACGGCCACGGACGGCGGGACCGCGACGGTGACCGTCAGCGGCATCAACATCGACACCGTGCCGCCCACCGTCTCGATCTCCGGAGTGCAGAACGGCCAGACGTACACCGGCACGGCCCCGACCCCGGTATGCGTCGGCAGCGACGCGCTGTCCGGCCTCGCGTCGTGCACCCTGTCCTCGTCGCAGAGCGGCAACCAGGTGACGGTGACCGCCACCGCGACCGACGAGGCGGGCAACACCGCCACCGCGACGGTGAGCTACTTCGTGCTGGACTTCTACGTGCTCAACGCGCCGTACTCCAACGGCGCGTACCAGCTCCAGGGCGGGCAGGCCTACACCCTCGTCGCGCTGGTCCCGACCAGCACGGCGCCGCGCTTCTACAACGCCACCCCCGGCAACGAGCAGCCGTACGCGCCTGGCCCGTACTTCCAGGCGGGCGGCCGGCAGGGCAGCCTCTACCGGTTCACCTTCATCGTGACCGTGCCGCGCGGGCTGAACCCCAGCATCAACTGGAACTTCGGCGTGCAGGTGGGCTCCACGATGAACCTGATCATCTTCCGCCCGGTGAGCTAGCCGGCCGCGGGCGGCGCTGCTACCTGGCCGCGGGCGGCGGGGCAGAGCGGGCGGCCGCGAAGACCTCCGCGAACGTGCTGGTCTGCTCGGCGAGCTGGTGGGCGTCCGCCGCCGTCAGGTGCGGGCAGAGCTCGCTCGCCAGCTCCGCGCGGGACCTGAGCCCCATCCGGGGGTCGGCGCCTGCCCGGTGAATCCGGCCCGTGGTCGTCCCGCACCGCGCGCGGGCCGCCAGGGCCGTCGCCAGGTCGCTGCCCACGTCGACCGCGGCGACCACCAGGACCCGGCTGTCATGATGCTCGATCAGGTTCTCGATCATGGTGACCGCCAGGCCCGTTTCCAGGGCGTCGGCGTCGTCCATCAGCACCAGGACCGGCGCCGCCGGCGACACCGCGGCCACGATCCTGGCCGCGCGGGCGGCCGCGCCATCCTGGCTGTCCGGGCTGCCGTCCGCCGCCCCGCCCCCGGTGGCCGCCGCCAGGCCGGCCAGCAGCAGCGAGACGGTCCCGGCCAGCCCAGAAGGGACCAGGCTCGGACCGCCCGGCCGCATCACGCTGCGCGACCGCATCAGGCCGCTGACCCTGTTCCGGCACAGCAGCTCCGCCGCCTGCCGGCGCACCTCGTCGCCCAGCAGGCAGTCCCGCAGCGCGGCAGCTTGCTCGCCCGCCCCGCCCGGCTCCCCCGCCAGCGACCGGCCGCTGACGCGCACCACCAGGCCCGCCGGGCCATCGGGCCCGCTGATGACCTCCGGCAGCCGGCCAAGGACCGTAGACCGGCCCCAGCCGTCCGGAGCGGCCAGCAGGACCGCATGCGAGCCGACGCCCCCGAGCCGGACAGCCTCCCACCACTGCCCCAGCTCGGTCGCCGCTGCCTCCTGCCGATCTCCCAGCATGACCACAGCCTAAGATCCCCCAGTGACGCCTTGGGACACCTACCCGGTCCGGCGAGCGCAGAGCGCGTCGAGCCGCTCCAGCGTCCTGGTCATGTCCTCGACCCAGATATTGCCGTTGTCCATTTCCGCGCGCTCTTCCTCTGGCGCGTCCGAGCAGTCGTAGATCTCGGTCACGACGGTCGCGTCCGGGCCATCGGGAGCGAGCCGGTAGCTCCACCGGTGCCCCCAGCGGGCCGGGTCCAGGCTGTCCGGCTCGGAGTCGGGATGCCCGCGCCCGGCCTCCGGCTCCCAGCCGATCAGCCGGTCTTCCTCGTACTCGACTACGTGGTTGTTCATCTCGTAGTCGCCGAGCTCGGAGTAGTACATCTTCATCACGAAGACGTCCCCGGTACCCGTGATCCGCTCCGCGGTCACCGCTCCCCGCAGCATCTCCGAGCCATCCAGCTCCGTATGCATCGCCGGGTCGGTCAGGATGCGGAAGATCTCATGCGCCGGCGCGCAGATCCGCCGCGACACCTCAACAGGCTTGTACGCACCGTCGGACATGAAACCGAGTCCCTTCTCCTGGGCAACCTGGACCAGGTTAGGCCGCCCGTCAGACGATCCTGGCCACCTACCTCTTGACGCGGTAGTCGATGAAGGTGGCGAACTCGGACTGACGGACGCCGAGCTGATCGAGTTCCAGGGATTCGGTGAAGCCGTCGAACAGGTGCTTTCCCGCGCCCAGGATCAGCGGGGCGATGATGATCGTGAGCTCTTCGACCAGGCCGGCGGCAAGCGCCTGGCGGATGAGGTCCGCGCCGCCCATCACGTGGACCTGCTTCTCGCCGGCCACGGCCCTGGCCCGGTCGACCGCCTCGGCGAGGCTCCCGGCGAACTGGAAGTCATCGCCCGCCGGCTGTTCCTCGGGCCGGTGGGTGACGATGAAGAACGGGACGCCGAAGGGGTTCTGGTCGCCCCAGCGCCCGGCCGCCTCGTAGGTGCCCCGGCCGGCGATCACCGCGCCGTTGGCGGCCGTGGTTTCCTCCAGCCAGGCCTTGTCCGCGCCGGCCGGCTCCCCGCGCCCTGGCGAGTCATAGCTCCAGGGGCCGCCGAATACCCAGTAATGCAGCCGCTCGCCGCCGACCCCGAGCCCGCAGCCAGGGCCATCGCCGGGTCCGGTAACGAAGCCATCCACCGAGACGGTGATCCCCGCCACCACCTTGCCCATCGCCCCTCCCCCTTGTCTCCTCGCCGCCGCCCGCGGCGCTGACCGCCGTGTCGTCAGTCAGTCAGACGACCAGGGCGGCTCGGAATCATCATCATCACGAACACTGCGAGACGGGCCAGTCGGCCTGCAGGCCGGACGCCACTGGCCGTGACAAGCACCGAAAAAGTAGCTATACTTCTAGCTATGTCGATCGCTGAGCAAATGCCTCTCGCCGACGTCAAGAACAGGCTTTCAGAGGTAGTAGACCACCTAGAGCGTGAGCACGGCCGTGTCGTCATCACCAAACACGGTCATCCTGCCGCCGTTGTCATCAGTGTCGACGATCTCGAGTCGCTGGAAGAGACCCTCGACATCATGGACAGCGCTGCCCTCCTCTCCGACATTCGCGAGGCGCTGGACGAGCTCAGCGACTCCAGCGCCACGGAACTGACTAAGGACGAGGCGCTGCGCCTGATCGGCGACCAGTGACGGCCGGCGATTACACGATCGCCTGGACAACCTCGGGTCGCCGGTCACTCACCCGGCTGCCCGAGAAGGTGGCCACAGCCGCAGTGGAGTTCCTCTACGGATCCCTGGCCGCCAACCCGCACCGGGTCGGCAAACCGCTCAAGCTTGGCCTCGCCGGGCTGCACAGCGCACGCCGAGGCGACTACCGCGTCATCTACCGCATCAACGACCACGAGCAGCGGGTTGACGTCGTAGCTATTGAGCACCGCTCCGACATTTACCGGCCGCGCCAGTTCTAAAGACCCGCGCGACTCTGTTCCGAACCGGAGCGGCCACTCAGGGATTTCTTCGCGGCCGACGTCAGCGGCCTGGCGCTGGCCCGGTTCCGGTGTCACGGCCGGCGCCGATGAGGCCGCGACCGCCAGATCCCGGATCAGCGCCTCGCGGTAGGCGGGTGTGCACATGACGGCGGTCCCGGCGGGTCAGCGCAGTTCCTGGATGCGGACCAGGTTGCCGGCGGGATCGCGGAAGGCGCAGTCGCGGATCCCGTACGGCTGGTCAACCGGCTCCTGGACGACCTCGGCCGCGTCGCTGGCCTGCACCCGCTCGAAGGCGCCGTCGAGGTCCCTGGTGGCGAGCAGGATCCAGCCGTAGGTGCCCTTGGCCATCATCTCGGCGATGGTGCGGCGCTCGTCGTCGGTGGTGCCGGGGTCGGCGGCCGGCGGCGCCAGCAGGATGGACGTGTCGGGCTGGCCGGGAAGGCCCACGGTGATCCAGCGCATCTTGCCGGATCCGACGTCGGCGCGGACCTCGAAGCCGAGCACGTCGCGGTAGAAGGCCAGCGAGGCATCCGGGTCATCATGCGGGAGGAAGCTCGCGTGAATGGTGATGTCCATGAAGGTCACGCTAGCCGCGGCCCGCTGGCCGGCGCTTCTCGAATCCTGATCAGGTCTCGTCGGGGCCGGCCTCGGGGAAGGGGCCGCCCGGCCCCAGGTGGGTGCGGGTGCCGTCGTGGTCGAGGATGCACAGCATCTCGGCGGGTTCCTCCAGCGCCCCGAAGGCATGCGGCTCCATCGTGGAGAACTCGGCCGCCTCGCCGGCCCGGACCACGATGGTCCGCTCGCCGAGCCGCAGCACGATGGTGCCGGACAGGACGGTGAACCAGTCCCGGCCGGGGTGCACCCGCAGCCTGCCGGGCACCTTCCTGGTCACCCGCAGTTTCGCGATCGTCATGCCCTGCGGCGCGCCGGTCCGCGACAGCAGCCAGGTCGTCATGCCCCGCGCCTCGTCCCGGTGCGGCCTGATCACCACGTCGGCGTCGTCGGCGGACTCCACTAGCTGGTCCAGCGTGGTGCCGAGCGCCCTGGCGATCGGCGTGAGCTGATCCAGGGCGATCCGCCGGTGGCCGGTCTCGATCCGGCTCAGCGTGGACGGGCTCAGGTAGCTGCGGACCGCCAGCTCGTCCAGCGACCAGCCCAGCGATGTGCGCAGCCCCCGAATGCGCTGCCGGACGAGAGCGTCCAGGTCGGCGTCTTGCTTCATACGCAAGAGTGTATGCCGTAACGGCAAGGCAGCGGTACCGTCGGGGCATGGCACACGAACACATGGCTGACCTGCTCGACCTCGACGCGGAGGTGCTCAGCGAGTACCACGGGGAGGTAGCCGACTGGGTCTCGGCGCAACTCACCGGGCGCGCCCGGGTCATCGACGTGGGCGCCGGCACGGGCACCGGCACCCTGGCGCTGGCCAGGCAGCTGCCGGACGCCGAGGTGATCGCGCTGGACGTCAGCGAGGAGATGCTGGAGCACCTCAGGGACAAGGCCCGCGCCGCCGGGCTGGCCGACCGGATCCGCACCGTGCAGGCCGATCTCGACCAGGCCTGGCCGGCGGCCTGGCCCCCGCCGACCTGGTGTGGGCCGCCAACTCGCTGCACCACATGGGCGATCCCGCTCACGCGGCCGGGCAGATCTACCGGGTGCTGCGCCCGGCCGGACTGCTCGCGGTCACGGAGCTGGAGTCGTTCCCGCGCTTTCTCACCGACCCGGCGGGCGCGGCGCTGGAGGGACGGATCCACGCCGCGATGGCGCGGGGTCGCGACGAGGCGGGCATGCACATGCACGAGGACTGGCCGGCCCGGTTCGCCGAGGCAGGGCTCGCGGTCGAGGCCGAGCGCCGCTTCGAGATCGCGCTGCGGCCAGCGCCGGGCTCGCCGGCGGCCGCCGCCGCGGTCCGCTACGCCACGGTCACCCTCGGCCGCGCCCGGCACGGCCTGGAAGACAAGCTCAGCGCCGATGACATCGCGAAGCTGGATGCCCTGATCCCGGCCCTGTCCGGCCGCGTCGACCTGACGGTCGCCACCACGCGCACGGTCTGGCTGGCCCGCAGGCCCGCCGGATAGCCGGGACGGCCGCCTTTCCGCGACTGCCGGGTCGCCTTCCGCGCGGCGTTTACCGTGTCCGGTTCCGGGCACGCAAGTGGCCGGAACCGGACGGGTACGTTCGGGCGGAATTTGGCTGTTATCGAGTAATCCTATAAGAATAGTCGTGTTATGAGTCTGAACGCGGCTGGCGGGCTGTCCGAGCGTGCCGGGATGGCGGACCTGGCCGGCGCCAGGCGCTCCGGGGCGCTCGCGCGGCTGCTCGCCGACCGCTGGGCGATGGCGGGCGCGGCGGTGGCCGTGGCGTTCGTGCTGCTGGCGATCCTGGCCCCGGTGCTTAGCGGGATCACCGGCAACGACCCGTACACCTACCATGTCGGCCTGCTGACGGGCTCGGGGCTCCCGAAGGGCGCCCTCGGCGGGGTCAGCGGCTCGCACTGGCTGGGGGTCGAGCCGCAGACCGGCCGCGACCTGTTCTCCATCGTGGCCTACGGCGCCCGCATCTCCCTGCTGGTCGGGGTGGGGGCGACGCTGCTGGCCACGGTGATCGGCACCGTGCTCGGCGTGCTCGCGGGTTACTCAGGCGGGCCTGTGGACGCGCTGCTGTCCAGGTTCACCGACCTGACGATCGCCTTCCCGCAGCTCATCTTCATGATCGCGCTCGGCGCCCTGGTCCCGGCGAGCTTCCCGAAGCAGTACTTCATGATCGCGGTGATCGGCGTGTTCGGCTGGCCGGCGATGGCCAGGGTGGTACGCGGGCAGACGAAGGTGCTGCGCAACCGGTCCTTCGTCGTCGCCGCGCGCGCCGCCGGGGCGGGCCCGGTGCACATCCTGCGCACCGCGATCCTGCCGAACCTGGCGTCCACGATCACGGTCATCGCGACCATGTCGATCCCCGGCGCGATCGGCACCGAGGCGGCGCTGTCGTTCCTCGGCGTCGGCG
Source organism: uncultured Actinomycetota bacterium (assembly GCA_963725175.1). Classification (GTDB taxonomy): domain Bacteria; phylum Actinomycetota; class Actinomycetes; order Streptosporangiales; family Streptosporangiaceae; genus DASUBV01. The sequence goes on along the minus strand of CAVRXH010000006.1, from coordinate 6,256,800 downwards.
TGCCGCCGCCCACGCCGTCCTGGGGCCGCGAGATCTCCTCGGCGATCGCCTGGGTGGCGGTCGATCCCTGGTACCTGCTCGCGCCCGGCCTCGCGCTGTTCCTGGTCACCCTCGCGCTGAACACCTTCGGCGACGGCCTGCGCGACGCACTCGACCCGCGGATGACGGGACGGCTCCGGTGAGGACCGCGCGGTTCCTGCTCACCAGGATCGGCGGCATGATCCTGGTGCTGCTGCTGGTCAGCCTGGCCACGTACCTGATCTTCTACCTGATCCCGGCCGACCCGGCGCGGCAGGAGTGCGGGAAGATCTGCGCGCCGGGGACGCTGCGCCAGGTACGCGCGTTCATGGGCCTGAACCAGCCCGTCTGGCGGCAGTACCTGAGCTTCGTCGGCGCGATCTTCGGCGGCCGCACCTTCGGCACCGGCCAGAACGCGATCGCCTGCCCGGCGCCGTGCCTGGGCTACTCCTTCCAGCAGCACCAGGCCGTGCTGTCGCTGATCGGCCAGACGCTGCCCGTCACCGCCTCCATCGCCGCCGGCGCCGCGGCGCTCTGGCTGCTGACCGGGGTGGCGGCGGGCGTGATCAGCGCGCTGCGGCACGGCAGGGCGCTGGACCGCGGGGTGATGGCGACCGCGATCGTGGGGGTCTCCACGCCGGCCTACCTGGTGGGCCTGCTGGGCATCCTGGTGTTCGGCTTCAAGCTCGACATCCTGCCCGCGAGCGGCTACGTCCCGCTGCTGCAAAACCCGGCGCAGTGGGCGTTTCACCTCGTCCTGCCCTGGTGCACGCTGGCCTTCATCTCCGCCGCCATCTACGCCAGGCTCACCCGCAGCCAGATGCTCGACGCGCTCGGCGAGGACTACGTGCGCACCGCGCGGGCCAAGGGGCTGCGCGAGCGCCGGGTGATCGGCAGGCACGCGCTGCGGAACGTGATGATCCCGGTCATCACCCTGTTCGGCCTCGATCTCGGCAGCCTGCTCGGCGGCGCCGTGATCACCGAGAAGGTCTTCTCGATGTACGGGCTGGGCGCCCTGCTCATCGGCGCCGTGGAGACCACCGACCTGTCCGTCATCTCGGGCGTGACCCTGCTGGCGGCCATGTTCGTGGTCGTCGCGAACTTCCTGGTCGACCTCGTCTACAAGCTCCTCGATCCGCGGGTGACCGCGTGACCGCCTGACCGCCTGACCGCGCGGGACTGGCCGCGCGGTACTGACAGAAAGCCTGATCGCATGAGAAAGCACATCGCCTCGCTGGGCCTGAGCGCGGCAGTCGTCCTCTCGCTGGCGCTGGCCGCCTGCGGCGGCGCCGGCAACTCCTCCTCCACCTCCGCAGCCGGGAGGCTCCGGCCCCGCCCAGCAGGGCGGGACGCTGACGATCCTCGACTCAGAGACGACCATCACCGGGCTGGACCCGGCGCTGAGCTGGTCGCTGGCCACCACGTCGTCCGGCCTGCTGTTCCGGCGGCTGACCACCTGGAAGGTCGGCCCGACCGGCACGGCGCAGGTGGTGCCCGACCTCGCCACTTCCGACGGCACCCCCTCCGACGGCGGCCAGGTCTGGACCTACCACCTCAGGAGCGGGATCTACTTCAGCAACGGCCAGCCGATCACGTCATACGACTTCAAGTACGGGATCGAGCGCACCTATGCGCCCGCGCTGTCCGGCGGCCTCAATTACCAGAAGCCGCTGATCGCGGGCACGGCCGGCTACCCGGGGCCGTTCGGCGGGAAGCAGCTCAGCTCCATCCAGACGCCGAACTCCTCGACGATCGTGTTCCACCTGAACAAGCCGTACGGCGACTGGCCGTGGGTCGTCTCGACCACCTCGATGGCGCCCGTGCCCGCGGGCAAGGCGCCCGCCGCCACGTTCGGGAAGCACCCCGTCACCAGCGGCCCGTACGCCGTCCAGTCCTACGCCCCCGGCAGCTCGCTGGTGCTGGTGCGGAACAAGTTCTGGAAGGCGGCGACCGACCCGAACCGGACTGCCGGGCCCGACAAGATCGTTTTCGAGCTGAACCAGGACCCGACGGTCGAGGCGCAGACGCTGATCTCCGACGGGCCAAGCGCGCAGGACTCCTTCGGGGCGGACTTCGTCCCGCCGGCGCAGCTCGCCCAGGTGGAGAGCAACCCGTCGGCGAAGTCCCGGCTGGTCACCTCGCCGGCCAGCCCGCTGGAGTACGTGGCGGTCAACATGCGGAGCCCCAAGCTCAAGAACCTCAAGGTGCGGGAGGCCCTGGAATACGCCGTCAACCGGCAGGCGGTTATCCTCGCCGACGGCGGCACGATCGCGGCCGAGCCTGCCACCACGCTGATCACGCCGGGCATCGCCGGCCGGGTGCCGTATGACCTCTATCCGGCGGGCGCCAGCGGGGATCCGGCGAAGGCCAAGAGCCTGCTCGCGCAGGCCGGCGTGCACAACCTCACGCTCACCCTCGCCACCTCGAACGACCCGATCTCCACGGCCATCTCCCAGGCTGTTCAGGAGGCCTACAAGCAGGCCGGGATCAACGTCGTGATCAAGGCGCTCGACGGCAACGCCGACGCCGCGCTGGTGACCGGCAACAGTTCCAGCGGCTACGACCTGGCTCTCAGCTCCTGGCAGCCCGACTTCCCTTCGGCGATGGACAACATCGAGCCGCTGTTCGCGTCCGCCATGATCGGCAACGGGAACTACAACATCTCGCGCCTGTCCGACCAGCACGTGGACGCGCTGATCAGCAAGGCCGAGGGCACCGTCAGCCAGTCGGCCGCCAGCGCCCTGTGGGCACAGGCGGACAGGGCGATCATGGCGGACGCCGCGGTGGTCCCGCTGATCTACAACAAGAACTCGTTCCTGCGCGGCTCCGGCGTGCAGGGCTTCTACATCGGCACGTTCCCCGCCTACCCGGTCTACACGGCCGTGAGCCTGAGGAAGTAGGTGGCGGACCCGGTCCTGCCGCCGCGGGCCCTGCCGCGGGACCCGCTGCTGGCGGTGCGTGATCTTCGCATCGGCTTCCGCGCCGGTGCCGGGGCGCGGCCCGGCGTGGAGTCCCGCACCGCCGTGGGCGGGATCTCGCTGGCCGTGCCGCCTGGACAGGTGCTCGCGCTCGTCGGCGAGTCCGGCTCGGGGAAGTCGGTAACGGCGCTGTCGCTGCTCGGCCTGCTGCCCGCGACGGCACGGGTCAGCGGCAGCGCCGTGCTCAGCAGCGCCGTGCTCAGCAGCGCCGTGCTCGGCGGCGGATCGCGCAGCGGCGGCGCGGCCGGCGGGGGCATCGAGCTGATCGGGGCCGCTCCCGCCACCCTCCGGTCCGTTCGCGGCAGCCGGATCGGGGCGGTCTTCCAGGATCCGTTCACCGCGTTCAACCCGGTGATGCGGATCGGGACGCAGATCGCCGAGGCCCTCGGTGCCCACGCGAAGGCCGGCGCAGAGAAGCCGCCGCACAGGTGCTGACGCTGCTGGAGCGGGCCGGGCTGCGGGACGCGCGGCGGATCGCCAGGTCCTTCCCGCACGAGCTGTCCGGCGGGCAGCTGCAGCGCGCCATGATCGCGATGGCCATCTCCGGCGAGCCGGAGATGCTCATCGCCGACGAGCCGACCACGGCGCTGGACGTCACCGTGCAAGCCGGGATCCTGGACCTGCTGCATTCGCTGCGCGCCGACACCGGCATGGCGATCCTGCTGATCACTCACGACATGGGCGTGGCCGCCGATCTCGCCGACGATGTCGCCGTGATGCGGCACGGGCAGATCATGGAAGCCGGCAGCGCGCGAGACGTCTTCCTCGCGCCGCGCTCCGCCTACACCAGGGAACTGCTCGACGCCGTTCCGCGAGTTGACATCGCGACTCCCGAACGAGCGGCGCCCCCGCACCCCGTTTCGCCGGAGTCCGTGCCGCCGGCGCGGGTCGCGGCCGGGTCCGCACTGGGCGGATCAGCACTGGCCGGATCCGCACCGGCCGGATCCGCACTGGCCGAGTCCGCGACCGAGCTGCGGGACGTCACGGTCGCCTACGGCTCTGGCTCGCGCCGGCTGGTCGCCGTCGACGGCGTGAGCCTGGCCGTGCCCGCCGGCCAGACCGTCGGGCTCGTCGGCGAGTCCGGCTCCGGCAAGTCGACCCTCGGCAAGGCCATCGCCCGGCTCGTCCCGGCCTCGTCCGGCAGCATCACCGTGGCCGGCCGCGACCTCGCCAGGCTGGGCGCCCGCGAGCTGCGCGCCGTGCGGGCCCGCATCGGTTTCGTCTTCCAGAACCCGTCCGACTCGCTGAACCCCCGTGCCCGCGCCGGCGCCATCATCGCCGAGCCGCTGCGGCTGCACACCGCGCTGCCCCGCGCCGAGCGCGAGGAGCGAGTCGCGGCGCTGCTCGACCGCGTCCGCCTCCCGCCGGACACCGCCAGCCGGTACCCGCACGAGCTGTCCGGCGGCCAGCGCCAGCGGGTCGCGCTCGCCCGCGCCCTGATCCTGGGCCCCGAGCTGGTCATCGCCGACGAGCCAACCAGCTCGCTCGACGTCCTGGTCCAGGCCACGATCCTCGAACTCATCGCCGAGCTGCAGCGGGAGTTCGGATTCGGCTGCCTGTTCATCAGTCACGACCTGGCGGTGGTCAGGCAGGTCTCGCAGCAGGTGGCCGTGATGCACGAAGGCCACGTGGTCGAATTCGGCCCGGCCGACCAGGTGCTGTCCCGGCCCCGGCATCAGTACACCAGGACGCTGCTCGCCTCGATCCCGCTCCCGGACCCCCGCGTCCGGCGTGCGACACGCTTGGCCCCGGCATAGAGCGGGCGCGCTGACGCGACGGGCGGGCACGCAACGATCTCGGCAGCGGTAAATGCGTTGCCGCGGGTCGGGCCGGCGTCTTAAGGTGGGCGCGCCGCGGCAGGAAATGCCCTCTGCATCAGAAAGGAGGTGCCCGCGATGTTCGCTAGTCGTCAGGCGCTTCCAGGGGTTGCTGTCTAGCAAGCCTGGAAACGCGCTGCGGGCGCCCTCAGGAATCTGGCATCCAGCCAGTCCTGAGGGCGTCTTCTATCCGGCAGCAGAGGGGCGGGCCGCGCAAGGTTGCCCCTGCGCGGCCCGCCCTCCGATCTTCGTCAGATCCCGAGGTCGCTCAGGAACCTGTTGGAGTACTCCAGCGCTGAGGTGCCGGAAACCGAGTTACAGGTGGGGGACGCGTAGGTGGTGGTCGTGGGGCAGGGCGTGTCCCGGTCCAGCGACCAGAAGTGCAGCCCGGCCAGGCCGTTGCTGGTCGCGTATGACGTGAGTGTGTCCACGTCAGCGATCGTGAAGGTCTCGCTGGTGTTGTCGTTCAGGCCGATCATCGGGGTGACGGCGATCTTGCTCGCCGCGATCCCGTAGGTGTGCTCCAGGTTCTTCACCGCCTGGATCGCCGACTGCGCCATCTCGCAGCTGCCGGAGACAACGACGCACACGCTGCTGGACGCGCTGCCGTAGTCCATGGTCATCAGGTTGATGACGTACTTCTTCAGGCCCGAGCCGAGCACCGCCTCGACGACCTCGTTGCCGAGCGAGTTCACCCCGCCGTAGCTGCCATCGGATGCGCCCAGCGTGGCGATCGTGAACGAGAACTGCAGGTTCGGGTACTCCGACTGTGCCCCGGCCGCCGCGCTGACCAGGCTCTGGATCTGCGCCTGGGTCTGGCCGCCCTCGATGTCGAAGTCAACGCCGACCAGGTTCGGGCTGGCGTAGGTAGCGATGAACGATTCCATGCCAGAAGTCGAGCTGCAGGTGAAGGTCCCGGCCTCGCCGCCGGTCGAGACAACGTAGTTCAGGTTGGCGCTGTGGAGCTGCGGGATGTTCTCGGCCGCCCAGCTAGCGCCCGACACACCACCCCAGGTCTCGCTTCCGCAGTTTCCGGTGGCGAACGCGAGCGTGATCGCGGGCAGCTTCGGGATGTACTGCGACACCAGGCTGCCCGAGCCCACCACCGGCAGGTCGCTGCCTTCCACGGCCGACTGCATCTGGTCGGTGTTCCAGTTCATGTTGATGGTGACGTCCTTGTACGGGCTGAACAGCAGGCCGCTTTGCGAGCCCGTGCCGCCGCCGCCGGTGCCGCCGCCGCCACCGCCGCCACCGCCGCCTCCCCCGCCGGTGCAGGCACCGTTGGATGTCCACGGCTCCCCCGAGCCGCTTCCGCCGTTGTTGGTCGCCGGGTCGTTGCCCTGGGTCCACCAGTTGGCGGTGTAGTTGATTCCGCTCTCGCTGGCCTGCATGCCGGCGGTGTAGACGGCAGTGGAACTCCACGCCGCGGCGCATGTGGTGGATGCCTGCGCGGCAGGCCCGGAGGCTAACGCGAGAACCGAGCCGCCGGCTGTTAACCCGAGCGCCGAGCCGGCGATGAGAGCTGTGCGCAGAAGCCGTCTTCCGACTTGCATGGGACCCTCCAGGGGGAGAGGAGCTTAGGCGATCTGAGGCCTCGCCTGAGCCGGGATCTGCGTCCAGTTTGTATGTCCGGACAGCCAGGCCGTCAAGACTTACTGTAAAGAATCTTTCTAGTTACTAGATTCGGACATCCGGAGATCCCAGGAACTACTGGAACAAAACCGCTCGCGGTGGTCTCGCGCTCCGTCGCGCCCACGTCGCGGACGGTATAAGACGACGGCCGCTGACGGCATGAACGGGACACCTCGCGGAGGCAGTGGGGCGGCGGCCGGCCGCCCTCGATCCGCGCGCTGCGCCCGCCGTGTTCTCACAGCGTGTGGCGCATCCACACGTTCGGCTCCCAGTAGCCGCCGCGGTCCTGCCCGCAGTCGATGTGCACGGTGGCAAGCCCGCCGGGGAACCAGTAGTCGCCGCTGTCGGGGAAGGTCATGCCCGTCCAGGATTCCCACTCGGTGGTGGTGCCGGTGATCCGCAGCGATCGCGGCTCGGGTTTCACGACGGCGGCTCCGAGCCGCTCGTGGACGCGCATCCAGGGGTCGAACAGCAGGCCGTCCGGGCGGCGCCAGCCCGCGTACCGCTCGATCGGCACCAGCGGGTAGCGCTCCTTCCAGCTCGGCCGGACCGGCGCGATCAGCGTGCCCAGGCCGTGGCGGCGGGCGATGTCGCCCATCGCGCGCACGGCGGCCGCGCTGACTCCCCGGCCCTGGACGTCTCGCGGGATCGCGATCAGCAGCGCGCAGAGCGCGTTGGCGCCGCCCTCGTCGAAGCCACGAGAGATGGCGCCGTCGATCCCGGCCGGCAAGTCATCCATCGTGCCGTCCCACCGGACGGGGAGACAGCGGGCACGGGCAAGGATCTCGTCATCGTCGCCGGTCAGGTGAAACTGGAAGTCGGGCCGCTCTTCGGTCAGGCGCGGCCAGTACTCGTTCAGCACGTCGCCATGATTGTTGTACTCGGGCAGCACGTCGCGTGTCCTGTCCCAGGCAGGCCCGAGAAGCTCAGGCCGCTCGGCCGCGGTCGCGATCTTCATGCCGCCCCATTCCGGCACGGTCCCCCAGCCGACGATCAGACGCTGCCGCAGTCGAGTCAGAGGTGCTGCAGGGATACGCCGTCACGTGTGGTACGCGTCAGCGCGGTGACGGATCGCAGTGACGTTGACGGTATGGCTGGTGTCATCAATCCGGTAAAGGATGCGATAGGTACCGCGTCGCGCTGACCAGGCGGGCGCCATCGGCGGGTCGAGGGGCTTGCCGACCTGGCGCGGACTGTCCAGAAGCGGCCCGGTGATGAACTCGTATGCGGCGGTGGCCACTTTCTCGGGAAGCACCTCGGTGAGAGCCTTGACGGCGGGGCCAGCTATGCGCAGCCGGTAACGGGTGGTCACCTGGGCTGGCGGCCGGCGTCGCGCATCGCGTGCGCGAGCTGGTCCGCGTCGAGATAGTCACCGGAGGAGATGGCCGCCTCCCCGTCGCGGTGCGCGGCAAGCAGTGCGGTGTCGGAGAGCACCGCGATGGTTTCCTGCATGGCGTCGTAGTCATCAGCGGACAACAGCACCGCAGTGCGGTGGCCGTTGCGGGTGATCTCGAAGCGCTCATGGGTGGAGGCTGCCTTATCGATCAGCTTGGACAGCTGCGACCGGGCATCCGCGACAGGTAGCATCGTCATGTACGCAACTATAGCGCATATCATTAACATGTAACAAGTTAGCGCTTCCTTGGCTCCCGACTGAACCGGGGGCGGCGTGCCGCTCGCGTTGCAGTGGAACGTCATTGTCTGCGACCGGTTACTTAGTGTAATGTCTCTGTCGCTCTAAGTTCGAGTTGCTGCCTGCCGCTGCCTGTCGCCGGCTTCCGCCGCCGCTGAGGAGGATCACGCTGTGGAGCTTGCCGAGCTGCGCGCCATCCTGACCGGTTCCCCCGGTAGCGCAGTGGAACTGCCCGCCGCGGCGCTTGGCCTCGATGGCCTGGACGAGGCCGCGGCCGCGGTGTTCCCCGATGGCGTGATCAGGATCGAGGACCCCGTCATCGCGGATGGCGGCCTGGTCGTCGAGGGCCAGTCCCCGACACTGTTAGGCGCGACCTGCGTCCCGGTGCGAGCCCGGTTCGCCGGGAACGCCGTCGCGACGGGGGCGCTGATCGAAGTGGAGCCAGGCCCGCGCGGCCCCGGCCTGCTGATCGCGGCCGGTGAGCAGCTAGACGCCGAGGTGCCTCCCGGCGCCTGGCTGGCGCTGCCGGCCAGCAACGGCCGGGCGCTCGTACCGCTGCGCACGCCGGTCACGGCACAGGCCGATCCCGCTCGCCGCGACGGACTCGGCCGCGCCAGGCCGGCCCGCACGACGCGCCCCGCCGCGGCGAGCGGCAAGCTGCGCCGCCGCGAGCCGTATGCCATCCCGGTAGCCGACGGATTCGTCATCGTGGCCGCCGGCGCCTCGCGGCGCCCCGGCGGCCTGGTGCTCACCAGGCACGGGCCGACTCTCCTGGCCGCGCCGCCGGTCACGCCGCGCTGGGACATCAGCCCGCCGTCCGGGGGCAGCGGGGTCAGCGTCGACTACGAGAACTGGCCGCTGCGGATTTCCGGGGCGCTGACGGCGTTGCCGCAGCAGCCGCCGTACAAGACGGTCATCGGCGGCGTCCTGGTCGTCGACACCGGGGCGCTTAACGGCTCCATCATGGCCGCCTACGTGGTCCCGGAGTCGGGCACCATGCCCTCCTTCTTCGCCTACGGCTCGCTGGGCAAGCACCTGGGCATCGGGCCGCCGCCGTTCATGGTCCGCGGGATCTCCCTCGGGTTCGGCTGGAACAGCCGGGTCCGGATGCCGCCAGTGGAGCAGGTGGAGACCTTCCCGTTCATCGAGGCGCTCGACGGCGGGGGGCAGATCGGCGACGAGACGGACCCGCTGGCCGTGCTGGCCGCCCTGATCGGCGGCGGCACGCCGTGGATCTCGCCCGCCGAGGACAGCTGGTGGATCGCGGCGGGGCTGGCGTTCACCTGCTTCGAGACCATCGCGGGCCGGGCGATGGCGATCGTCCAGGGCGGCAGCGACCTGACCATCGCGCTCCTGGGCACTGGCCGCGCGGAGCTTCCTCGTGCCTCGGCGAAGAAGTGGGCGCAGGCCGAGATCGCCCTGGAGGTGGTGTTCAAGCCGGTCGCGGGCGAGTTCATGCTGGGCGCGGCCCTGACCCGCAACTCGTTCCTGGTCGATCCCGATTGCAAGCTGCACGGCGGGGTCTCGCTGAAGATCTGGTTCGGCAGCAGCGAGCACGCCGGGGACTTCGTGCTCAGCATCGGCGGATACCACCCCGGTTACACCAGGCCGGTCAACTATCCCGCCGGGACGCCAGTCGGCATCACCTGGGGACTCGGCAACACCGTCACCATCTCCGGCAGCGCCTACGCGGCCTTCACCCCGGCCGCGGTGATGGCCGGCGGCATCATCGACCTGCGCTTCCACTCCGGTGCGCTGAAGGCCTGGCTGACCGCCCGCGCCAACGCGCTGGTCCAGTGGAAACCGTTCTACTTCGATCTCGACATCGGCGTGCGGGTCGGCGTCTCGGCGAGCGTCAAGCTGATCTTCGTCCGCGTCACGATCACCATTGAGGTGGGCGTTGACCTGCGCCTGTGGGGTCCGCCCGTCGGCGGCGAGGCCACGGTGCACCTGTGGTTCATCTCCTTCACCATCGGCTTCGGCACGGACCGCGTGGGCGAGCCCGCCGCGCTCGACTGGACGGAGTTCCAGGAGCTCCTGCCGCCGAGCGAGAACACGGTCCGGGTGACCGCCACCAGCGGCCTGCTGCCGGGGCCTGGCGCGCCCGCCAGCCGGCGCCCCAGCGCTGACTGGCAGGCCAGCGCGGCCGGCTTCGTCTTCACCACCGAGACCGTGGTGCCCGCCAGCAAGCTGTACGTCGACGGTGTCCTGGTGGGCAGCGGGCCGGATCTCGTCATCCGCCCGATGAGGCTGGCCGAGCTGACCAGCGAGCACTGGGTCTCCCTCACCCGCGACGGCGACCGGCTGGACCTGGAGCGCTGGCAGAAGCGGCCGGTCCTGGGCAGCGTCCCGCAGGCGCTGTGGGGCAGCGGCGACGGGCAGACCCTGCCCGAGCCCGGCGACCAGCTACTCGAACGGCAGATCATCGGCGCCGAGCTGTCTTCGCCCGCGCTGCGGAACGGCAACTCGACCGGCTACATCACCGAGCAGACTTTTGCGTTCGACCCGCTCTACCCGCTCGGCCTGATGCCGCTGGAGGACGGCGAGCCTCCGGGCGGCCCGGTCCCGGCCCGCCCGCCCGACGCCGTCGGGACGATCGCCGCCACGGTGGACAGCCCGGCTGCCCGGACCGCCAGGGGCGAGCTGGCCGACGCACTGCGTGACCTGGGAACGGACCTGGGAGAGCTGGACGACAGCCTGCCCCGGTACGCGCTGGCGGCGCAGACCGCCTTCACCGCCGTGCCGATGCTGGTGCCCCCGGACGCCCGGCGAGGAGGTGCCGCATGACGACCACTACGCCGCCGGACCTGCCGGTCAGTCACCGGACCCGGTTCTTCGACCACCGCATCCCCTCCCTGTCGGCCGGCGCTTACACGATCATCACCGAGCACAAGATCCTGGAGGAGGACACCGGCGACACGCTGCCCGTCCGTACTCAGGACTTCGACGTGCGCGCCCAGCGCTTCACCATCACCGCGTCCGACATCCACGCCTGCTATCCGACGCCGGGGACAGCCGGCTCCTACAGCCAGCTGCTGCCGCACATCACCCTGGACACTCCCGCGCTCCCGTGGCTGCGGACGCTCGACGGCCAGCCCGACGAGCTGCCCTGGATGGCGCTGCTGCTGTTCAGGGCGGGCGAGCTGCCCGAAGATGAGCTGGCCCTGGGGCAGGTCAGGGTGCTCACGGTCCGGGAGCTGATCTCGGGCACGGCCGCGCCCGGGCAGCCACCCGCGATCGACCCGGACTACGTCTTCGACGACGAGTTCGGCATCAGCTGCAACACCGTCCTGGTGCCCGGTGAGCTGCTCGACGCGATCATGCCCGTCCCGGCCGAGATCACCCTGCTGGCCCATGTGCGCGAGGGCGGCCCGCCCGACGCGCAGCGCAACACCGACCCCGAGCCCAGCGAGGCCGACCTCAACTCCGTGCTGGTCGCCAACAGGTTCCCCGGCGTGCTGGGCGGCCGGTACGTCGTCCACCTGATGTCCCTGGACGGCTGGGAGGCGCAGCTCGACGGGGCGGCCTATCCCGCCGGCGGGGCCCGGATGGTCTCCCTGTGGTCCTGGACCTTCGAGTCGGAGCCCGACAGCACCATCGGCTTCGGCGACCTGGCCAACGACCTGGCCACCGAGCGCGAGCCCGCCGGCTCCCTGCCCGACCTGCGGCTGCGCGTCCGCGCCCAGCCGCCCGCGAGCCCGTCGGCCGCGCAGCGCGCGGCACTGGAGCGGCTGAACGGCGGCTGGACCGCGCTCCCGCAGCGGCTGGAGTCCGGGGAGCTCAGCTTCGGCTTCTACCGCGGGCCGCTGTCCGCCCAGCCCGCCCAGCCGCTGCCCGACCCGGCGGCGGCGCGCCTGGAGTCCCCCGGCGAGGCGCTGATCTACCTCCAGCAGCACGGCGTCTACGACACGTCCTATGCCGCCGCGTTCGCGCTCGGCCGGTCCCTGGCCCTGGCCGACGCCACCTTCCGCGAGCACCTGCTCGGCTACCGGGCGGAGGCCAGGTCGGCCGCGCGCCGGCTGCTGACCCATCCCCAGCTCGCCGGCCGTCGCGATATCGGGGCCACGGCACTGACAGGAAACCTGGCCAGAACCGCGATGGACCGACTTCTTTTCACGCAGAACGGGGCCAGGTTCGCCGGCGCGCTCGCCAGCGCCGGCGCGGACCTCCGGGCCGGACGGCGGCGCGCGGTGGTCGCGGCAGCCCGCAGCGCCAGGCCGCGCGGAGCCGAGCTGAGGCAGGCGCTGGCCTCCCCCGACGCGCGCGGCATGCTGCGCGAGGCGCTGAGCACGGCCGTCAGCCCGGTGACCGAGTGGCTGGACCGGCTGCGGCTGCTGGAGTTCATCGGGCTTGAGCACCTGGTCGCCGACGAGCGGATGCTGCCCGCCGAAAGCCTGCGATTCTTCTGGGTCGACGCCCAGTGGATCCGGGCCGCCGTCGACGGAGCCCTCAGCATCGGCGTCGGCCACGCACTCGACGCGGCGCTCAACGACCTCGCCGTCGACGGCATGACCCCGCCCGCCTGCGGCGTGCTGATCCGCTCCGAGCTGGTCGGGAACTGGCCCAAGACCATCTACACCGCGTTCTCCGCCGGCCGTCCCGTCGAGCCGCGGCGCCGCGCGGTGTACGGCACGGACGTGCTCCTGCTGCTGTACCCGGAGGCGATCGACGCCTTCTCGCTCGCCGAGCCGCCGCAGGGCCTGCACTTCGGGGTCGGTGACGAGGGCACCATCGAGCTGCGCGAGCTCGACGGCGACGACATCGGCATGCCGATGGGCGACTTCCCCGACACCGAGGACAACTTCGGGCAGTTCCTGCGCGTTCCCGCCGCCTCCGGGGTCGGCGAGGACGTGCTGAACATCGCCGGCGCCGGCCACGCCCTGATTCCGCCGCTGGCCGCGAAACACGGCCGGACCGTCCTGACGCCCAGTCAGTTCGCCCTGCAGATGGTCAAGGCTCCGCAGTTGCAGATCATCGAGCGGCCCTGACCGGCGGCCGCAGGCCAGCAAGAGCACCCAGGAACAGGAGAGAGCATGCCCGCCGACGATGCCCTGGTGGTCCCGGTCGAGGTGGCCGCGCTCGCGGTGAACCGCTCGGTCAGGGACGCGGGCGGGGACTTCGTGATTCAGCGCTGGTCCGCCAACTTCCGGCAGACGGAACTGCGCAATGTCTCGCCCGAGCCGCCGCCGTTCAGCACGAACGAGACCTGGACCGATAACCCGGACGTGCTGGGCGTGTACCTGCAATGGCAGCTCCCGGAGGGCCTCGCGACGGGCCGGCATGACGAGCAGGAGGGCATCGGCGATTTCCCGCTGGTGCCCAACCGGTGGCTGGTGGTCCGGCACACCGGCGTGGCGGCCGACGCCGCGGCCTGGGTGGTGCACAGCGATTACCTGGACCCGAACCAGGGCACCGTCTCCTACCTTGATCCCGTTTCCGACCACCTGAAGTCCACCAAGATCGGCCGCAGGCACCTGCTGACCCCGGCCGCCCCGTGGACCGAGCCCTCTTCGAAGCCCGCGCCGTTCCTCACCGCGGTGGGACCGGGGCTGCCGGCGTTCGCGGTGTTCCAGCCCTACAACGAGAACGTGTTCTCGCTGCACGACCGGCTGGAGCGGCCCGCTGTCCTGGACGACGAGGGCAACCCCGTCACGATCGGCGACACCGCGACGATCAGCTACCTGGTGGCCGGCTGGTACGCCGAAGCCGGCAGCGACATCCTGGCCGGGCCAGGCGACCTCAAGGACTTCGATGAGCTGCTCCGGCGGCTGAAGTGGAGCCGTCCGTCGGGTTCCGGCGTGCTCAGCCGCTCGGTGTACACGGGCACGGCGCTGGGCATCGGCTGGAATCTCGGCGGCGTCGCGCCCGAGTCCGAGTGCCCAGGACCCGACGAGGTGACGGTCTCCATCGGCAACAGCACCGCCGAGGCGATCACGGCACTGACTGACCAGGCCGACGGGCCCGGTTCGCTGAGCGCCGACGAGGCCCGGGTGTTCCGGGCGTTCACATTCGGCGCGCTCGACGCGCTGAACCGAGCTGACGGCGACGAGCTGATCGAGCGCAACGCCCACCAGCAGGGCTTCATCCCCTCGCCCGGCGGCTACACCTGGCGGATGGTAGACCGCACCGAGGCCGGCGAGCCGCCGCCGGGCTCGCCCGCGTGGCAGGCGGCCGAGACCGACCGCGAGGATGCCCTGGTCGCCGGGCTCAACGGGGCCCAGCGCGATCACGACGCCAGCGAGCGAAACCTTGCCGCCGCCAGGGAGCGGCTGTATCACCTGTGGTGGCTGTCCCAGCAGTCCAAGACCCCCGAGGGCTTCGACGGGGCGGTGGCCGGCGAGCTCGACCCCGGCGGAACTCCCGGCGATCCTGACTACCCGGCCAGCCCGGACACCGCGGCGGGCCAGGCCGCCGTCCTTGACAGCAAGGTGACCGGGCTGCGCGCCCAGATCCCCTGGGGAACGACGCCGGAGGAACTGGCCGTCAGCGCCGCCGAGCACGTCCAGCAGGCCGGGCTGCGGTCCACGCTCTGGCTGTCCCGGGTGCCCGCGGACCCCTATGAGCAGCACGCCGACCCGGTCGTCGCCCTGCACGGCGCCAAGCTCAGCGCCCCGCTGACCCGGTCCGACGACCTGCCCTGCCGCGTCCAGGCGGAATTCGTCACCGCCGCCGGGGACGGAAGCAGGCAAGTTACCGCCGCGATGGTCGCGGCCGACGCCGCCCGGACCAACCTCGCCAGCCTGCCCGGCGCCATGCCCGGCGCCCTGACCGAGTTCCTGATCCTGGACCGGACGGTCCGGTCCGGCATCGCGCTGGAGCAGGCCGCCGGCGTCCTGCCGGAGTACGGCACCGGTGCGTGGCGCCAGCCGTGGCAGCCGCTGTACCTCCAGTGGCAGGCGGAGTACTTCGCGCTGCCGTTCGAGGAGTCCGGCGGAGCCAGGAACTGGGAGTTCGCCTACAACAACGCCAGGACCCGCTATCACTACCGCTACCTGGGCACGGCCGACGTCGACCTGGATCATCCGCTGACCGCCTCGGGACGGCAGTACCTCGCCCCCAGCGCCGGCCACGATCAGGCCGGCCGGATCGCCGAGTTCACCCAGCACCGCGGTGGCCTGCCCGCCGAGGTGATCTCCTCGCTGCGCGAGGAGGCCCGCTGGGAGGACATCCTGTCCCAGCGGCTCGACGGCCTCAGCGCGACCGTTGGCCAGCGCAGCGCGCTGCCCAACGTCGCCGCCAGCAATGGTGCGCTGGCCGGCCTGATCGGCGACGGCGACCTGCTCGCCCCCGACCCCGGCGAGCAGCCGGAAGACGCCTGGGATGAGTGGCCGCCCAGCAGGTTCCAGGAACTGCGGTCCGGGCAGCTCGCCTTCACCAGGCTGTCGGTGATCGACCGGTTCGGCCGGGCGGTCAACCTGATCAACAACCCGCAGCACTTCAACCCGGTTATCCCTCCCGATATGGTGCCCGGCCATCCCGTAGGCGTCGACGAGCCGGACCGGGTGATCGAGCTGGCACCGCGACTGCTTCAGCCCGCCAGGCTCCGCTTCGCCTTCCTGTCCGCCAGCGCCGACGAGGACGTGGAGGTGACGCCGGGAACCAGCCCGGTGTGCGCCTGGCTGCTGCACAACCGGCTGGACGCCTCCCTGGCGTGTTACGGCGCGGACGGCACCGCGCTCGGCGAGCTGCGGACGATCGTCGGCGCATCCGGCACCCCCGAGGTCGAGTGGACCCCGCTGCCCGGATCCCCGGTGGCAGTGCTCAGCGAGCTTGAGCCCGTATCCCTGCACGCCTACCGGCTGCTCAAGGCCATCAGCGACAAGGGCCCGCAGACCTTCGAAGCGGTGCGCAAGACGATGGACGACGCCCTGTGCGACATCGAGGCGGACGGGCCGGGCAGCGACGGGCTCAGCTTCCTGCTCGGACGGCCGCTCGCGCTGCTGCGCGCCCGGCTCGACCTCGAGCTAGCCGGCCCCGCGCACACCGACGTCAGCTGGCAGAACGTGCTGTCGCCGCCAGACCCCCGGATGCCCGGCTACGAGTGGATCGTCCGCCTCGGCGAGCCCGAGCAGCCCGACGACGGCCTCGTCGGGTACGTCCTGGACGACGACTACGAGCACCTGGAGACCGTCACCGAACCCGTCGGTCCTGATACCGATTACCTGCGGCTGATCGGAAACGGGAGCCGGCTCAAGCTCGCGTTCTCCGGGGACAGCCAGGCCATCGTCACCCTGCTGGCCGACCCGTACGCCCCGGTGCACGCCGTCACCGACATCCTGCCGACGATGACCCTGACCATCCCCGAGCAGTTCGTGACCGAGCCGATCGCCCGGATGGCGGTCTGCTTCCGCGCCGGGCCGCTGCTCGCGCAGACCCGCGAGCTGCCCGGCGAGGACGGCAAGCCCGTCGAGCTCGCCGTGATGCCGCAGCCCGCCACCGCCGTCGGTGCCTGGTCCTGGACCGAGCCGGCCGGCCCGGGCTGGCGCGACCTGCCGATCGTTCCTGGCGATCCGTCGGGCATTCCAGCTGGCGAGTCGCAGCTCCGGTCCGGCTTCCTCGTCCTGCACGACGGTGCGTCGAACGCGCGCCGCAACCACACTTCCGGGAGGGCATGATGACCGTCATCTCGCGCATGACCGCCACCGCGACCAGCACCCAGTCCGGGCTGGCCTTCGAGTACCTGACCAGCCCGCACCCGCTGAAGGTGTCCCCGGCGGCAGGCGACCTCGTGAAGGCCGACCTGACCATCGTGGCCAGCCGCAACGCGGGCACCGCGCTGCAGATCGCCGAGTTCTCGGTGAAGATCCCCACCGGCAACCTGTCTGCCGAGCTCGCCGCGAACCTTACCGGCGTCACCGTCACCAGCAGCGTCACCGGCTGGACCAGCTCCCTGTCCGGCAGCACCTACACCTTCACCCCCACCGGCGAGTACGTTCAGGTCCCCGCCGGGCAGGGCATGTCCATCCAGTTCTTCGGCCTGCCGATCAACCGCGAGGTCGGCAACGCGAAAGTCATCATCAGCGAGATCTCCCGTGCCGAGGGCACCACCCCGTGGAAAGAGGCGGAGAACATCCTGGACGTCGGGAAGTTTCCCGCCGAGTTCTTCCTGAGGGACTTCAAGCCCCATTCACTCGTCGTCGACAACGGCGCCGAGGTGATCGTCAGCTGGGACAACTCCTCCATCGGCCGGTACTTCCTGCTCTACGGCACCCAGCCGGAGTTCGAGATACCGGCCGACCGCAAGCAGTGGACGGTCCCCAGCATCGAGCAGACCACCGTCTTCTACCTGCGCGGCGTGATCGGGACCGGCTCCGGCGACACCTCGCTGACCCTCTCCACCACGGTCACCGTCAACAAGCCCAACCTCACGGTCAGCAACCTGACCGTGGAAGGGATCGCCACAGTCCAGGGGGAGCTCTCGGTCACCGGCCAGCTCTCCGCCAACGGCGTGACGCGGATCTGGGGGACGGCCCAGAAGATCGAATTCGAGACGGCGATGAACTCCCGGTGCTATGCCAACACCGACGGGATTGTCTACCTGCATCTCCGGAAGGGCGGATTCAGTCCTCGCGCGCACGCTGTGCTGACCATCGGCAACCCGATCGGGGCCATCTCGGCACCAATGTTCGAGGTCGACTCCCCGGATAATGTCAGCGTCAACAACCTGACCGCCACGTTCCACTCGCAGCTCATTCAGAAAGGATCGCATTTCCAGCTGGGCGGCTATAATATGCAAAATGTCAACGGGCGGGATTCCTGGCTGGTCTGGGTCCCCCTGGGCAAAGGAACCCTGGACATCACTCCCGCCGCAGCCCTCACCCTGCCCGAGGACGTGACAGCCAGCCGGCCGGAGACAGCCCAATGACAGCTGCTGCGCTTACCTGGAGGCGGCCGGTCCGTTTGGTGGTAGGCATCTCATATCTGCCTGTGAGACGGGGTTAACGATGAGCGAGCAGAATGTTCGATACGACGGGCTTCGCAGCCAGATCTTCGACGAATTAACTACCCTGACGCTGACGCGCTCTCACCTCCTGCGACTCCTAGCCGGCACGGTTGGCGCGATCCGTATTCCTGGCGCGATACCAGGTGGCCTGTGTGACGCCTTCATGCGGCGACTCGACCCCTCTCTCTTCACCTCGTATAGTGCGGAACGTTACGAATTTCCAGTCCAGCGAGTCGGACCCGCGCTGAATGAATTCAATACCGAGAGAACAGTTCCTGAGGGGTACTGGGCCAGGGCTCGGGAAGCTCTCAGTTACTGGGACTCTCTAGAGTCGCCGCATGACGTTCGCGCGACTGTCATTCAGCTGCTCTCGTCTGCGTGGCGCGATGAAGTGCGCCCGGCAACTGTAGGCCAGCGGCAGCTATTCTGGGGCATCGTGCGCGAAATGAACGACGGGGCGCTGGCTCACTGGGATGACGTGGTTCGTGAGTATTCAGATGAGCTTTTCGACGATCCGCCGATAGTGCAGCTCGCCTTGAACTGCTTCGTGTCAACCCCCCGAGAGGGAGGCGAGACAACAGTATGGCGGAAGCGCTGGGACCCGGCCGATGACATTTATAGGCGTAGCGTTTGCTACGACCACGATGTAGTGACTGCCCGCCCATTTGTGAGCATAAAGCCGCATTTGGGCGACATAATGATTTTCGACTCTCGTAACTATCATGCGGTCCAAGAAAGCTCGAACGGCAGGCGCGTTTCCATATCGATTTTTATCGGGCTGACCGGAAGAGGGCATCTCCTAGTTTGGTCTTAGCTGAGAAAGCCGGAGATCCTCCGGACCCAAGTGCCTGTGGCTGGGGGCCGTGCGCAGCTAGCTGCGCACGGCCCCCAGCCACATCCGGCGGATCAGACGTCGTAGGCCAGGTAGTGGACCAGGTCTGCCGCGTCTGGCGTCCCCAGCCCGGTCAGCACGTCATATCCTCTGGCTGCTTTCTTTATGCACTGGTTCGCCCTGCTCCTGGGCCGGGCGCAGCCCTGGGTCACGTCGGTGAAGTAAGCCGGGTTGATCCTGCCGGGCTTGCCGGGAAACGTCGCCGCCAGGTACAGGCCGTCCATCACGCCCTCACCCGCCAGGATCGACTTGCCGTTGGCCACCCGCGCCTGGTCGATGTCGGCGATCAGCCCGGCCCACTGCGGGATGCCGAGGCTGACCCCTACCACCGACTGCCAGGGTCGTCCGCGGTACTTGGTCGTGGCATTGCGGATGGGATAGTGGACCGCGTCATAGGCGACGTCATTGACCTCGCGGCTGTCCGCGCTCTGCGTCCAGTTGACCTGGTAACCGGGCCGCCCCTCGACAGTCACGCCGCCGCCTGTCCACCTCCACGCGGTGTCGGCATCGTCGCCGGTCACCTTCGTGATGACGCTGCCGCCCACCGAGAGCACGCCAGGGTCCGCCGCCGGGTACACGGCCAGCGGGTACCCGCGGTCTCCCTCTCCGGAGACAAACGCCGCGTCGAGCTGATCCCAGGTGTTCGCCTGCTTCGGTTTCATCTTCGAGTCGGCGTACGACATGGACACCACCGTGGCGCCCGCATTCACGACCTCCCGGATCGTCGTGTCGAGCTGCGCGGTGGTCGGCGAGCCGCACTTGTTCGGGTTGTGCTGGAAGCAGGTCACCGGAGCCTGCGCGAGGATGATGTTCGCTCCCGGCGCGGCCACGTGCGCCCACTCGACGTCGGCTGACTCCTCGGCGAACGTGCGGTGGTCGGTGGGCGGTGTCCTGCCGAAGTTCAGGATCTGGAAGCACGGCACCTGCGCGTAGCCCGCCGGGTGCGAGCATGGCGTCTTCTTCGTGAGCCCGTGCATCTGCTTGAGATGAAACTGGCTGATGAATTCCTGCAGATTCGTCTTCAGGTACGCGTCTCGGCCCCACATGATGATGCCGATGGTCTGCCCGGTCCCGTTGACCGGATTGCCTTTCTCGTCATCCCCCATCGTCTCGAAGTTGTAGTGATCGCGGATCTCCTCCGGCGTGTAGCCCTTTGGATGCGCCGTGTAGCCATCGGGCCGGATGCTCAGCGGCTGGGCTAACCCCGCCTGGTACGCGCCGCCGAGCCGCCGGGCCGCGACAGTCGTCCCGCCGTGCTGTGCCACCAGCGCTGCCCCGCCGAGCGCCACCGCCATCGCCAGTCCCGCCGCTCCCTGCCATGTCCGCCGCATGCGCATAGCTGCCCCCCATTTTCCCCAGATCTGACGATGAATCACCGTCACGGTAAGCCGACTAAGTCTCCCGTCGCCACCCCCTCGGCCGGGGTATCGCGAAATAGGAGGGTCGGCGCTTGCGCTGGGTGCCCGCAGCTAGCCAGCGCGTTAGGAAACGGCCGCGCACCTTGCCCCCAACAGCGGGACCGCGCATATGCGGCCCCACTGTCGAGTAGACACGTGCGGGTCCGGTGCCGAGTTCGTTTCGCTAAACGCTGCCAGGATCCACAACGGCCAATCTCGATGTTTCGCGATCTTGATGGGTCTGGTTGAGGCGACAGCCAGCCGTTTTCAGCCTGTGGCCGTGCCGGGTTTCCCGGCTGTCGCGCCGGGTGGGCGGGATTCCACGAGCCCGCTGATGTCCTTTCCTCGTCATGGAGATAGTTCTGGCTGGTCAGACGGAGGCGCAGCCGTCTGGGTTCCCAGGCGCGGGCTGGGCCGTCGAGGGCGAGCATCTGCATCCAGGCGGTGAGATCGCTGGCCATGGCCACCGGCTCGCACCGGACCTGGTTCTGGGCCGCGCGTAAGGCGGGACTGTAAGACGTTCGGCTCTGTCTCACATCCGGTGGTAACTAAATGTGATGGCGGCGATGGGCAAGGCCGCCGATGACACAGCCGCAGGTCCGTGCGCCGGAGGATGCCGGACCCTATGGATGATGCGGGACGCGCACCGGCCGCTGCAGCGGGCCGGGGAGGGCATCGCGGCTGCAGCGCTGTCAGCTCGTGAACATCCATGTCAGAGCGCCAGCAGGAATCGCCGCAAATGACAGCAGCCGAGTCTCACGATCCGTTACCACCGGATATGCGACAGAGCCGAACGTTTGACAGACCCCAGGGGGGCCATGATTCGAGCGACGACACAGGGCCGTTCTTCGGGCGTCGCCGACAAAAGGTATGCCCTAGCTTTTACGGAATGGCCAGACAAGCTGCGCTGAGTGGGCGATCCATATTGATTCGGCTGAGGACGCCAGCCAGATTTATACGGTGGCATACCGGATGGTCCGTCTGGTGGACGTCAGGATCATGCATGCCGGTGCGTATTGGCGCTGCCGGGCGTTTGCGCAGCTCAGGGACGGGCGAGTCGGCCTGTAGGCCGGGTTCTGTGCACCCGCTCACGCGGGCCGGCGGCCATCCATCTACGACTGCCGTTGCCGGCAGCCTCCTGCGGTCTACCCGCGAGCATCGGGCGGGCCGCCCTCAACCACTCGCGCGGACCACGCACCCGAAAAGCACGCAGCCCTTCTTGACCTTGCTCCGGGTGGGGTTTACCAAGCCACCGCAGTCACCTGCAGCGCTGGTGGTCTCTTGCGCCACCGCGCAATGGCACCACCACATCAGGCGGGTTGACGGTCGCCGGGCCGGTCCTCGCCAAGCTCGGCTACCTTGTGCGCCTCAGGAGTCGTAGATACCGTGGTCGCCGATGCGCAGCCAGACCACGACTGTTTCGCCTGCGACTTCTGCTAGCCGGAATAGCGCCCGGCCATCGGGTCCCGCGAAGCTCCACGTCATCGAGTAGTTCACGCCGATTCGGTGGATACGCAGGGTCCGCGGCCACGGTGCCGACCCCTTGTGGGCACCAGCATCCAGCGCTGGACGGAGGGCATGGTGCACGGCCTCAATGAAGAGCTTGCGATGCTCATCAGGCAGCCGGCGCAGGTCGATCAGGAATCCAGGCGTGCGGACATACTTCATTCGTCCGTACCGAGGTCAGCCAACAACGCTTCCATAGAGTCGTACACGTTGCCGTCAGGGATGTCATCGCCGGGACGTGACGGGTACCTGCTTTCGTGAGTGGCCCAGTACAGCTCAGCTTCACGCTGCTCAAGTGCCTTGAGCGCGCGGTACTCCTCCAGAGGTACCACGACCGCCTCGACCTGGCCTGCCCTGAAGATCACCTGATGGTCAGCGACCTCGGCATCAAACGACAGGGAACCCTCACTCATGCCTACGAGCGTACTCCCGGAGAAGCGCAGGCCAGCCCCAGCTCTGGGGACGGGCGAGTCGGCCTGTAGGCCGGGTTCTGTGCACCCGCTCACGCGGGCCGGCGGCCATCCAGGCTGCGTCCACTGGAGTGGTGTATGGGGTGCCTGATCAGTTCTGACCGTTTCGTTCCTGCCGGGCGTGTCGGCGTGACGTAAGGCGGCCACCTCGTGATCCTTCGAAGTGCTTAGTCCGACGAAGGGGAGAACGAGATGGCCGTGGGTGACATTGTGCCGGTTCCGGGCACGCGTTTCGAGGACACGCTGGAATCGGCGAGTCCGGATCTGCTGCGGGAGATGATCAGGGGCTTCGCGCAGCGGATGATGGACGCCGAGGTCGAGGGGATCTGCGGGGCGGGGTACGGGGAGGTCAGCCCGGAGCGGGTGAACTCCCGGAACGGGTACCGGCCGCGGGAGTGGGACACCCGGGCCGGGACCGTCGAGCTGGCGGTGCCGAAGCTGCGGCAGGGCACCTATTACCCGGAGTGGCTGCTGGAGCGCCGCCGCCGTGCCGGGCGGGCGCGGGCCACCGTGGTGGCGACGTCGTACCTGCTCGGGGTCAGCACGCAGCGGGTGGAGAAGCTCGCGGAGTCGCTGGGGGTGACGAGGCTGAGCAAGTCGCAGGTCAGCGTCATGGCCGCCGAGCTGGACGACATGGTCACCAGCTTCCGGTCCCGGCCGCTGGACGCCGGCCCGTACGCCTTCTTGCGGATCGACGCGCTGACCCAGAAGGTCCGCGAGGGCGGCCGCACGGTGAACGTGCACGCCCTGATCGCGACCGGGGTGAACGCCGGCGGGAAGCGGGAGATCCTCGGCCTGGACGTCGCCAGCTCGGAGGACGGCGCGGGGTGGCTGGCGTTCCTGCGCGGCCTGGCGGCCCGCGGCCTGGCCGGGGTGCAGCTGGTCACCTCTGACTGCCACCACGGGCTGCGCGACGCGATCGCCGCGGTGCTGCCCGGCGCCGCCTGGCAGCGGTGCCGTGCGCACTACTCCCGGAATCTGGCCACCAAGGTGCCCAAGTCCGCGCAGCCCTGGGTATCCACCCTGGTCAGGACCATCTTCGAGCAGCCCGACGCCGCGTCGGTGCGCGCGCAGCATGCCCAGGTCGTGACGGCGCTGGAGGCGAAGTTCCCGGCCGCCGCGGCGCACCTGGACGACGCCCGCGACGACATCCTGGCGTTCACCGCGTTCCCCCGCGAGATCTGGCGCCAGGTGTGGTCCAACAACCCCATCGTTATCTGGAGTCCGGTGGTCGGTCAGGTTCGTGAGCTGGGCTGCTGTGTCGAGGACAGTGTCCTCGACACAGCAGCGTGAGGGGCTCGCAGCTGGGTCAGCGGGGGCTGATCGTTATCGGATAGCGAGGCTTTCCGGGGGCTCGCAGCTGGCCGAGGGCTTCGGCGAGCTGGCGGCGGAGCTGCCGGTTCTCCCCCGCGAGGCTCCGGTTGCGTTCGCTGACGGCCTGCAGCCGGTGCAGCAGGGACGCGTCGGAGGCTCGCTGAGTGACGGGGACTGCTGGTGACGGTGCCCGCTGGGTCACGCTGCGGAGTTGCTGGATCTGGTCGCGGATATCGGGCTGGGAGTAGAGCCATGACCGGGATACTCTGGCTGTCCGGGCGACTAGCTCGAAGCTGACCGGGATTCCGGTGCGGGCGACTTCGCCGAGTGCCCGGATGGCCTTGGCTCGGGTGAGCTCGTGCCGGCGGCGGGCCGCGATGGCCAGGTGCTTGGTGTTGTCAGCCGGCATTGGCGGCGGTCTCCTCGGTTCCGGTGTCCTGGTGCAGGCTGGTGATGATGGTGTCGAGGCTGGCGAGGACTTGCTGGTTCATCTCGGCCAGCCTGCCCTGACCGCGGGCCTGGGCTGCGGTGATGATCTGGATGACCTGCTGGCGGTGGTCGCGGTGCTGGGGCAGGAACTCCGGGGTGGTGATGAACATCGGGCAGGTCAGGCACGCGTTGGCGTGCGGGCAGGTCTTCTGGACCGGCAGGCCGCAGTAGCCGTTGGGCAGCGCCTGGGTGACGCGGCCCAGCCGCTGCTTGGCCCAGGCGGCGTCGGCCAGCGGGCCGGCGGGGTCGAGGGTGACGGCCTGGCCGGCGATGTTGACCTTGCGGGCCTGCTCCCAGTGGCGGCGGACCGTGGTGTCGTGCAGCCGGGCGTAGTGGCTGGTCATCTGCGGTGAATCATGGTCGAGGATCCGCCGGACAACTTCCTGAGGGACGTCCCGGTTGATCATCTGCGTCCCGAGGGTGTGTCTCCACTGGTGGGGTGTGAAGTGCACCGGGCGGCCGTGCTCGTCGCGGACGGCGCAGCGTTGCAGCCACCGGTAGAGCGCCAGCCGGTAGGTGGAGCTGCTGACCGGCGCGGTTCCGTCGACGTTCTTAGTCGGCCGCGGGAACAGCCAGGGCGGTCCGCCGGGCCAGCGTTCCAGGGCACGCTGCTGCTGCTCGGTAATCAGGCGGTGAATGTCCTCGTCGATGGGGACGAGGGCCTCGCGTCTCATCTTGTGGTTGAAGTACCTCAGGTAGGGTGCCGCGTCAGCGTCGGCGGTGAGGCAGCCGGACTCGAGCCGGAGGGCATCGGTAATCCGCAGGCCGCAGCGGATCAGGATGAGGGTGACCAGCTGGTAGGCAGGGCTGCCCCACCGGTCAAGGTTGGCGGGGTGCTCGACCTGGGCCATGACGTGCTCGGCGAGCGCCCGCGGCGGCCGCTCGCTGCGCCTGGGCAGATCTTCGGGGAAGAACATTGCGGTGGCCGGGAGGGTGTCGTCCCAGTGGTGCTGGCGGATCGCGGTGAAGAAGCTGTTCAGCAGGCCGATGTGACTGCCCTGCCGCTGGCTGCCGGCCATCTCGGCGTGAAGGTCGGCCAGGTAGCGCTCCAGCAGCGGGCGGCCCAGCTCGCTGAGCCGGCCGGCGTTCACTGCCGGGGCGGCGAGGAACTGGGCGAGCCGTTCAACCGCGCGGACCGCCCGGCGGCTGGCCTCCAGGCAGAGCCCGATGCTGATCCGCCAGCGAGCCCACCGCTTGGCCAGCTCCTTCAGCCAGGGCTGCGGGATCCGGTCGAACCGCAGCGTCTGACGGCCGCCGAATCCCAGATTGTGCAGCCGCCAGACATCGCGGCCGTACTCGGCGTCCCATCCGCCTCCGGCGCCGGCGAGATCCTCGAGCCGGCGGCGGGCGAAGATGAGCAGGGCCCGCGGGTTGGAGTCCCTGGGAGCAGGGCGGCCGATCTGCTGACGCCATGTTTCCTCGGGCCAGTCGAGCAGCGAGGTCACCGGGCAGGCCGCCAGGAACCGCACTACCTGCATGACCACGAAAGGCTGAACCTTGACGGTCCGCTCATCCCGGCGGCACTGCAAGGCGTACTGGATCTCCAGCTTCAGCTGCGGGGGCAGCCCGTCCAGCCGGATGCGCTCGTGGCCGGGGGCCATCTCGATCCGCGCGTAACCGCTCGCGAACTCACCGGTGCCGGGGCGCCCGTTGGTCTTCCAGGTCTTGCCATGGCCGTTGCAGAACGGGATGTCTTTCTCGGCCCACAGGTCGCAGGCCGCGATCAGGCAGAGTGCCTGCCCGGCAGGCATGCTGGTCACGGGCGCTGCGGCCAGCCACTGCGGCAGCGCCGGGCGGCCCGCACGCTCGCGGGCCTGGGCGTGGCGGACGCACAGGCCCTGGCGGGCGACTCCGCGGCCGCAGCCCGGCGCGCTGCAGCACGCCAGCGGCATCTGCTTGCGCCACCTCAGGTCGGTGCCGGCCGCGAACGCCGCCGGATCTGGCCGGCCCGCCGCCTGCCACCGGTCATGGTGCGCCGCGCACATGCCCCGGCCACGGGCTGTCCGCCCGCAGCCGGGCACCAGGCACGCGCCCCCGCCGAAAACCGGGTCACCAGCATCGAAGGCAAGCTCATCGCACCGGAACTCGGACCGGACCGCTGCCAGCAGCTTGCCCAGCAGACCCGGCCGAGCCGGGGGCGGGACGGGCGCCATCTCGCTCACCACGACACCTGCCGCCCGGTGAACCAGCCCGCCGCTTCCAGGACCCGGCGGGCGTCTTCACTGGTCAGATGCCCATATACCTGCGAGGTGGTGATGATCGAGGCGTGCCCCAGCAGGGCGGACACCGTCTCGACCGGGACGCCGTCACGCAGCAGCCGCGTGGCCGCGGTGTGCCGGTACCAGTGCGGGTCGAAATCAATGCCAGTCTGACGGCGCAGCCGGCCGACCAGGTCATAGACAGCAGGGTAGGCCAGCGGATGCCCGTGCGGGCGGCCCCACAAGTTCACGAATACGTAGTCGGAGTCGAGATCGCCGTACTCTTCGTGCAGGTAGTCGGCATAAAGCCGGACCAGCTCCGCGGAAACCGGGATGGTGCGAGCGCTCGCCGACTTCGTCCGGGCGCCGTTCGCGTTGTGCCGGGGGACAACCCTGACCTCGCGCTCGGCGGCGGCGATGTCCTCGTGCCGCAGCCCCAGCGCCTCACCGACGCGCATGCCGGTGTCATACAGAACGGCGAACAGCAGCCGGTCCCGCAGCCGCCCGCAGGCATCCAGGATCGCCTGGACCTCACCGGCGGACAGGACTCGCGGGATCTTACGGCTTGTCCTCAGCGCGATCGTGCGCCGGGCAGCCGGCTGGCCCTTGCTGATGTGGTGCAGGAATGGCTTCCACCCGCCCCGGCGGCCCGCCGGGCCCCAGGTGACCAGCAGCCCGCCCGCATCCACACCGTGCCGCGCCGCATGCAGGTAAAAAGCACTCAGTGCTGAGAGCTTCCGGTTCACTGTCGCCGCACTGACCTGATGCCCCACCGACGGCAGGATCGCAATACGGCCGTCCCGGGCGCCCGGCGGCAGCCGCAGCCACGCCACGAACTCGCCGAGATCCTCCAGGGCTACCTCGCGCCAGTCCAGGCCGCGCAGCCCCAGGAAGGTGAACCAGTCCTTCAGGTCATGGGCATAGGCCCTGACCGTATTCGGGGACCGCTCGATGTCGGTGAGATAAGCCAGGTAACGCTCGACCGGACCGACCGGGAGATCATCGTCTCCCAGCACCGTCCACGACTCAAGCGACGAGGCGGGCATGAGCACCCGCTGAACAAGCATGGTTCCTCCGGGAAATCCGCATGATGGACGCCCGTAGATAACCACGTCCACCAGGCAGTACCCGGCCCCTCAAACCCTCGTGATCAACGTGCAAGACAGCCCCGCGAGGACTCCAGATAACCTGGGAGCGCCTCAATAAGGAAATACGCCGGCGGACCGATGTCGTCGGCATCTTCCCCTCCCGCGAGGCCATCATCCGCCTTGTCGGCGCGGTCCTGGCCGAGCAGAACGACGAATGGACCGAGGCCCGCCGCTACATGGGCCCCGAGATCCTCGCCGCCTCCCGCAAGCCGGAAAAGGAGAAAGAAACAAGTGAGACTAGCATGACAGTTGAGGCCATTGGTGCTTAAATAGAAACCGATCACGAGGCGGCATTCTCATACACCACCCGCCGGGACGTGACCGCCATCCATCTACGACTGCCGTTGCCGGCAGCCTCCTGCGGTCTACCCGCGAGCATCGGGCGGGCCGCCCTCAACCACTCGCGCGGACCACGCACCCGAAAAGCACGCAGCCCTTCTTGACCTTGCTCCGGGTGGGGTTTACCAAGCCACCGCAGTCACCTGCAGCGCTGATGCTCCCTTACACCACCTGCACAAGCCCGCTGACCAGCACCGACATCGCCTGTCGGCGGATTTATCCGGCCATCGTCCGCGAGGGAAAGCTTCTGATCGCCGGATGGCAGGCACCCCCGGGCCTGGCCGACCTGGTGAGCACCCTGCCGGACTGGTGGAAGTGGGGAGCGCCGGTCGCTCGCGTGTTCGGCCTGATCGACTGCGGCGCGATGATGGCGCTCGCCGCCGCAACCGGGCTCATCCTGGCCGCCAACCTTGCTAGTGTCGCATCAGGCTACGTTCGCCCGGTCCACGGGATTAACGTCCCGCACCCCGCTCATCACGGCGAACTCGAACAGGCCACGGACCGCCGCGACCCGCCGGTTCATCGTGGACGGCGCAGCACCGCGCCGCTCAGCCAGCCCGACCACCCGCCGCCCCGGCAGGACGCTGCTGCCAGTCCAGGTAGCCGAACAGGTCGGCCGGCACCACATCGGCGAGCCGCGCACGCCGCCCGGCCAGGAACCGCAGGAAGTTCAGCAGATCGTAGGCATACGCCCGCACCGTCGCGGGCGAGAACGACCTCGACCCCAGATGCGCAAGGAACTGATTGACCAGCCCCGCGTCTTCACCGCCGCCGCTAACGCGGTGACCGTCACTGGTCGAGATAACGTGCTGCTCCACGGCCCCTCCCCAGGGACACCCGGCACGAGTGTGACCGCCGCAGTGCACCCGTCGGGGGACCTCAGCAAGCCCGGGCGTGTCCTCCGCCCGAAGGCCGGTTAACGGAGACCTGGTTCTCCATCATCGAGCGGCAGGCCATCCACCGCGGCACCTTCACCAGCGCCAGCGACCTCAACGCCAAGATCCGCGCCTTCATCACCGGCTGGAACGACCGCGCCCACCCCTTCACCTGGACCCGCACACCCAGCCAGATCCTCGCCAAAGCCAACCGTAAGAAGACCTCAGACGCCGGGCACTAGATGCGCTTGGTGCAGGCGGTCACCTGATGCGCTTGAGGCGACTCAGCCATCGGATCACGGAGGTCTCGGCTTGTTCACGAATGGGTGCGTGCTAGCAAGATCGCTAGCCTCGGCGTTTCGCGTGGGTAATGGCGAGGTGTGGCGGTCCGCATGAGAAAGCGCCCCTGAACTGGGAGGATAGGGCTTGTCTAGGGTCCTGTCCGTACCAGAGCTGAGGCACTTTTCACGTGAAGAATACCGGGCTGCGCCCGTGCTTGCTGGTGTCCGCTGATGGCGCCGGGCTGGTGTCTCGCGGCGGCGCTGTGCTGCTGACCCGCACTGCCAGGGTGACCGGCCTGGACGCCGGGCTCTCGGCCGGCCTGGGCAGGTGGCGGGCGCCGCGGGCAGTGCACGATCCGGGGAAGATCGCCGGTGACCTGGCGGTCATGCTGGCGCTGGGCGGGGACTGCCTGGCGGACGCGGCGCTGCTGCGGGCCGAGCCGCAGCTGTTCGGCCCCGTTGCCTCCGATCCGGTGATCTCCCGGCTGGTCAGTGCCCTGGCCGCCGATCCGGCCCGGTCGCTGCGGGCGATCCGCGCTGCCCGCGCTGCCGCCCGGCGGCGGGCCTGGCAGCTAGCCGGCGCCGCCGCTCCGGGCGCGGGCGGGGAACTGGTCACCGTCGACCTGGACGCGACGATCGTGATCGCGCACTCGGAGAAAGAGAACGCTGCCCCGACCTGGAAGAAGACGTTCGGGTTTCACCCGCTGGCCGCGTTCGCCGATCACGGCCCGGCCGGGACCGGCGAGCCGCTGGCCATCGTGCTGCGGCCCGGGAACGCCGGCGCGAACACCGCGGCGGACCACATCGAGGTCACCCGGCTGGCCCTGGCCCAGCTCCCGCCCGGCACCAGGCCGCTGATCCGGGCCGACGGCGCCGGCGGCACGCACGAGTTCGTGGCCTGGCTGCACCGCCGGCGGCTGCAGTACTCCGTCGGGTTCCCGGTCACCGCGCCGGGCATCGAGGACGCGGTCCGCCAGGTCCCCGCCCGGGCGTGGACGCCGGCCTATGACGCCGGCGGCGTCCAGCGGGACGGGGCATGGGTCGCCGAGCTGACCGGCCTGCTGGACCTGTCCGGGTGGCCGGCCGGGATGCGGGTCATCGCCCGCAAGGAGCGCCCGCACCCGGACGCGCAGCTGCGCCTGACCGATATCGACGGGAACCGGGTGACCTGCTTCGCGACGCGGACCAGGGGCGGGCAGCTCGCTGACCTGGAGCTGGCGCACCGCCGGCGGGCCCGGTGCGAGGACCGGATCCGCAACGCGAAGGACACCGGGCTGCGTAGCCTCCCGCTGCACGGCTTCGCCCGGAACCAGGTCTGGTGCGAGCTCGCCGCCCTCGCCGGCGACCTCATCGCCTGGACCCAGCTCCTCGCCCTGCACGACACCCCGGCCCGCCGCTGGGAACCCCGCCGCCTGCGATTCCGGCTGTTCACCACCGCCGGGCGCATTGTCTCCGGTGGCCGCCGCACCCGGCTCCGCCTGGCCGCCCGGTCACCGTGGTCCGCCCTCATCACCACCGCGCTCAGCCAGCTCAGCGACCTCGCCCCCGGCTGACGCCGGCCACCCCGCCCCAGCCACCCGAAAGGACACCCGCCAGGGACCGTGGAAACCCCGTGTCAACGGCCACGTTGCGGTGGCTCTGGCCCACTTTCCGTGGTGGGTTTCAGTCGGCGAGCAGGACGCGCTTTCGGAGCAGGTCGGGTTTGGCTTTCCCGTACATCTGTCGTTTGATCATCTTGATGCGGTTGACGTGGCCTTCGACGGTGCCGGAGCTTCCAGGGGAGGGTGAGTCCGGCGGTGACGGCGTCCCGGTCCTTGCGGAGGCCGGCGGCGAAGCTCCGCATTTCCTGGACGGTGCTGGCCTCGGCGTGATCGGCCCGGGCGGGGAGCTTGCTGCCCTGGAGGTGGGTGAGCATGCCGGCGAACTGGCGGACCAGGGTGCGGGTGGCGTCGAGCTCGGGGCAGCGGGCGGTGATGGCGGCGAGAGCGGCCCGGTGCTCGTCGGGGAGGTTGCCGGGCGGGGGCTGCGACCTTCCTGGAAGCGGGCGGTGGCGGCGGGGCCGGGCGCGCGGTGTCCTGGCGGAGGGCGGCTGTGCGGCGGCGCAGGGTGCGGAGGCTGCCGGCGTAGCCGCGGGCGCGTAGTTCCTCGTGCAGCTGCCTGGTGCTGGTGCAGCCTTCTTCCCATCGCTGGTGCAGGTAGGGCAGGTGCGGGTCCAGGAGGCTGGTGCGGATCGCGCGGGTGCCGGAGCACAGGCCGTCTGGGTCGGCGGCGGCGGCGTAGCGGCGGACGGTCTTGCGGTCCAGGTGCAGGTCACGGCTGATCTGGGTGATGGTCAGGCCGCGGTCCAGCGCGGCGCGGACGGCGGCGTGGCGGTCCCTGGTCCTCTGCACGCGCTGTCCTTCCGGCGGGGCCGGGACGGCTGAGGCGGTCTGGGGCTGGGCGGTCTCGGGCTCGGCGGCCTCGTCACGCAGGCAGGAGCGGTGCCGGGCGGTGGCCCGTTCCACGGCGTCGGCGAGGTTGTGCAGGAGGTGCCACCGGTCAGCGACCTGAGTTGCCAGGGGCGCGCCGCGGGCGGCGCCCTCGGCGTAGCAGCCGCCCCGGTCCCGGCAGATCAGCTCCACGCCGGGGCGGCTGTCCAGCCAGGCCCGGAAGGACTCCGCGGACCGCTCGTCGAGCAGGTCCACCGGGCGGCGGGTCTCGATGTCCACCAGCACGGTGCCATACACGTGGCCGCGGCGCAGCGCGAAATCATCGACGCCCAGCACCCGGGGGACGGCTGCGGCCGGGTCGGGCAGGGCGCGGATCAGGCGCAGCAGCGTCGGCCGGCTGGCCGGGCAGGCCAGCCGGCTGCTGAGCCTCGCGCCGGCCCGGCCGCCCAGCGCCAGCCCGACCGCGGCCAGTGCCTCGCCCAGCCCGGTGGTGCGCCGGGCGTGCCGGCCAGCCAGGTCCGGGACCTGCTCGGCGAACGTGCGCCGCTCGCATGCGTCATTGCCGCAGGAGAACCGGCGGACCTCCAGGTGGATTAACACTTCCTGGCCGCCGGCAGCGAGATCCGCGAGCCGCCGCTCATAGCGGCTGTGCACCCGGCCGGACAGAACGCCGCAGGCGGGGCACGCCGCGCTCTCGCCTGCAGTCCTGGCGCGGATGCGCACCGAGGCTCCCCCCCCCCCCCGGAAAACCCGCTCAGCCAGCACGCCGGCGAGCCCGGGGAACAGCACGCGGATGACCTCAGGATCGCACGCCCCGCATAATCACAAACCCGACGAGCAACCACTACCCGCCACGCCGGCCAGCAAGATCACGGAAAGTGGGCCAGAGCCACTTTCTCACGGCCACGGACACCCCGCCCGCCGGAGCGACATCCGGGCATCACCGCTGCCCGCAACCTAAAATCCGCGCATCAGCCAGCCGCCCAGGCCACCAAGCCAAGATCACGAAACGTTGAGGCTAGACACCCGCACCTGCCCGATGCTTGCGCGGGTTGGGCCGCTGCTGGGCCGATCGGATTGAACTGGTCATTACGTCCCGAGGCGAGCCGGCTTGCGGAGCCAGCTGGCCTGGGTTATTTCGTAGCCCTTGCTGATGGCTGCGGCCGGGGTTACGTATTTGGGGTGGCTGGGTGTCCAGGTGCCGAGCATGGTGGCGGATTCGACGAGCAGGTTGGTCCCCGCGGCGTTCCAGGCCAGCGGGAGCCAGCCGACGGGCAGGCTCTCGCGCTGGCCGCCTGGGTAAATGGCCTGGGCGGGGCCGTGGCGGTACGACACGACCAGCGCCGGTGCCTGCTGGCCCCATGCGTCGTAGAAGCTCTGACGCGGTGTGCGGATTGAGCGGACGGCGCCGGACCGCGAGATAAAAAAGATGGCCGGGTGCTGTCCGCGGGGCAGCGGATTTGTCGGCGGGACGATGGCGATCTGCCCGAGCGGACCCAGGTATGGCCTGCCGGGAAATGTCTTGCTCTTGTAGACAATCTTCTGCGAGCCGGTAAAGGACTGGCGGAGCCAGACAGTGAAGTCCTTGCTGTTCATGCTGCCGCCGCCATCATGCGGAGGCAGCAGATAACCGATCTTTCCGTCCCGCCCGATGTCGGGCACCTGCCCGTTGATGGGGTCGCCCAGGTGGCCGGGCGGATGCAGCCACGCTGGCCCGTGGTTGGTCCACCGGGCCAACTGATCCAGCATGTGCAGGGAATCAGCGAGGATGATCCCCTTAGGCGAGGCGGCCATCCCGTCGATCTCATAGCCCGGCGCGTTATGCGTGAGTTGCTCCTGCACCCCGGCCGAGGACACCTCCCACACGTTCAGGTCATTCACGTGCGGCCCAGCCAGCAGGTAGAACACGCCCAGCGGCAAGTTCTTCAGTGCCAGTGCACGTACCGGACCCGCTGGCGGTGCCGGTACGTGCACTGACCGAGACGGAGCTACCGAGGCCGGAGCCACCGCGCAGCCGGCTGTGGCGCCGGCAACCGTCAGCCCAGCCGCCAGCACCACAGCCAGTCGCCTCATGCATTAAATCCCTTCACTAGCGAGACGGATTAATGACCTTTCTGCACAGGGGCAGGCGTCGTGCCGCACTCGTCACCGAGGAATGGGTTGGGACCGCACATGTGCAGCACTGCAACGCTGTAGAAATTATGTCCTGACGATCCCTGCGGGTAGACGTAAATTATAGCCGCGGTGTTTCCCACCCAGTCGGTCGACCGGCCGACCTTGTCGTTGGCTTGCCAGTCCGTGTTCACTCGATTGATATCGTATTTTAGGAGCGAACTGGGAAAGAGGTCGCCGTAATGGCCATTCCCGAAGTCACTACCCGTGTCCTCAGAGTTGTCTTTCACCGTGGTGCTGGATGCGCCACCTGTGACTTTCGCCCCGATGCCCTTATAGTCACCGCCGAGGGTCCAGCTTAGATGCGAGCTCACCGTTGTCGTAGATCCTGTACGGTCGCCCCAGTCCTGATCCCAGAGCGTATTTCCGTCCGTAGAGTTTGTGACGATGGCATTCTCGGCCAGGCTGGTTGCCCAGCCACCGCCAGCAGTGGTGTGGCCTCCACCAGCGGTGCAGATGATCGCCTCCCACTGCTCGCCGCCGCCCGAAATCCTGGAGTTAGATATGGAGTAGAGGTGATTCAGCCAGTTAAATCCGTAGCTTCCGCTGACGTATTTCCCATTGTTGAAATTGTCGTGTGTCTTAACCGGAACCGAACTCTTGGTGGAGACGCCGCCACAGCTCTGTCCGCCGTCCGGCACGGCCGCGTTGGTCTCGCTCGCCGAGTCGCTGGTCATGTCAGCGGTGTTCGGCGTCAACGCGACGGTGGTGGTATTGCCGCTGGAGTCAGTGGTCGTCTCACTGGCGTTGTCATCGATGAGCGTCTCATCGCCGGTGGTCGGGTCTACTGAAACCCCCAGGTCCTGTTCGCCAATCGTTCCGTCCATTGTTTCGTACTCGTCATCGGCACCTGGGCCGGCACCGACCGCGCTACTTGCGGTGACTGTGATGTCGTCACTGTCTGGGTTGGCTAGCCCAGTCAGCGTAGCCTGGTATGTATTGCCATCCACTGTGGCGGTTGCAGTGTCGGGTGGGGCAGTGACCGTGTAGCTGGTAATCGGAGACCCGCCATCACCAGCGGTGGGCGCCTGCCATGTAACCGTCGCGGTCTGGCCGGAGATCGAGTAGTCGACGGCGTCAGGGGCAGTTGGGACCGTGGGCATGGCGTAATAGCCTCGTATCGCCACCACGATGTCGACGGTTCCGTCGCTGTGGTTGGTGATCGTCTGCTGACCACCTGCTCCGACTGACGACAAGAGCGTCGCGGTCAGGCCGATGTCTTGGTTGCCCGCAGCGTAGAAGTTCACCCCAGGCGAGTTCGGGTCAGCGCCGCCGGCCGCGTATACCGACAGGTAGCCGGTGTCCTGAGCGTTCATCGCCCGGACAGTCTCAGAGACAGAGGAGACCCCGGTCGAGGGAACACCATCGGCACCGGTAGCCGTGAAGGTGATCGAGCCGTCCGGGGGGACCGGCGTAGCGGGCACTCCCCCGGTTCCGTCCCGCGTGTCGGCGATCCGGTCCTCCGGCACGTCCTGGTAGCTGGAACCGGCGGTAGTGGCGGTCGGACTGGCGAGGAAGCCTTGCACGGCAACCGTCAAGTCGACCGGGCTTGCGCCTTGGTTCACGATGGTGACTTGCCCGGCCGAGGACAGCGCGCCGTAGTACAACTGATGAACCACCTGTCCGGGCACGTAGGTCAGCAGCGCCAGCGATGACGCCGTCCCGCCCGTCGGGTAGGCAGACACATATCCAGCTGAGCTGGCATTCGCAGCGCCGATGTACAGCGCGGCGCCAACGGCACCGGCGGGAACACCACCCTCCCCGTCGACCTGGACCGTCAGGCTCCCGCCCTCGGGAATCTGCGCCTCAGGTGCCCCGAGGCCTGATCGGGTGTCCACGAGCTGCGCCTGCGCCAAGGCCGAGTAGGTGTCCCCGGCGGCTGCGTTCAGCGCGTTTCCTGCCTGGTAGTAGCCCATCACAGTGACCGCTACATCAGCTGTGCCAGTGCTGTTGTTAGTGACCGACACCGAGCCACTACTAGCCGCGACGATATCGCTGTCCGCGGCGTTGTTTCCCGCGTCAAACGACACCCCGCAGATCCCAGGATCGCTCACCGCCGCATCATACTCATCCATGCACCCCGCTGCCGTCGGCGAGATCACGTTGATGATCACGTACACGTCGGAGACTGCAGTCTCCGGGACACTTCCGACTCCCGTCACCGGGAATGACACGGTCGCACCGGCGGCCAGCGGAGCCTCGCCGTCACCGCCCGTCCCGTCCCGCGTGTCCAGCACTTTCACCGGAGTCACTGGGAAGTACTGGCCCGCGTCGGCCGACATCAGGCTAAAGGGCGAGGACGCCAGCGCAGCGTGCGGCGCCGAGATTCCCACTCCCATTAGGCCCATGGCCACCACTAAGATTGCGGCGAGACCCGCCACAGCTTTTCGGCTGGCAGCCCGAAGCGCGGGCACGCAGCGTAAGACCCCATAATTGACCTCCCTTCCCTGCAGCTAGGCCGGAAATGGCCAGAGCACCCGTTTACCGACGGTCGCGACATCAAGCAATCCTTCCCGACCATCGACGCTCATTTTTAGCAAGCAAGATAATCCATGTCAATGCCGAACCTTAGCCTCGGCTGTTCACGCGGATGAGCTTTCTGGTCGGCGGAGGTTTGTCAAGTCTCAGACTCTGACTCATTTCCAGTGGTAGCGGCGTGTCAGATTGGCCACATAAGACATATATGACATACCGGCTAGTATGACATTGATGACCTTGTGGGGATAATGTTTCCAGACTGCCCATGTAGGCGTTCCGGGAGCAGGTCCGGGCGTACGAGGCCGGTACCAGCGACGAACGACGCGGCTCGCGGGCCAGGCCCAGATGGTCGCCCGCGCGTTGGCGTGCCGTGTTGACGCAGAGATGCTGGGGGCGCCGGAGGAGGTGTCATTGCCGCGGCATGCCACGCTGCGGATCCTCCCTGAGAATCCACTGCGCGGCCGAACTGTGCCGCCTGGCCGCCACGATGCAGCTACGGCCACGGCCCGATCCGGTATGGCTTCCGGGGTTAGGTATCCCAGGCGCGGGCGGAGGGCGACGCCGCCTGTCAACGGATTACCAGTACCCCTGGGGGTCAGTTTCAGGATCCGACGACAGCCGGCCCCGGATAACGTGACCATGGTTCGTCAGAGCCACAGGATCGGGCCGCTCGCCCAGGCCAGACCGATCGATACGAGTGTCACTGTCTCGCACTGAGGCGCTAGAGGGCATCGCATGCCGAGCACGCTCGACAGCACTGACCTGCGCCGTGCGACCGTGTTCGCGCCTGCCGGCTTCCCATCGAGGCGGCTGGCCATGTCAACGCCGCGAGCGATGGTCTTTGATGCCAGCCCTCTCCTGCAGAGCAACTGGGTCGCCCCGGAGCCCGTTCACACTGTCGATCCGGATGTCGTGATCAACCCCGAGCAGGCGGAAGCTCTACTCGCCGCAGTGGGCGCTCAGGGCGAGATGGGCCAGCACCTCGTGGTCTTCTTCGGCTGCATGTACTACGGCGCACTGCGCCCGAGCGAGGCAGTGCCGCTGCCGCGCCCGGCTATCCAGCTTCCCGCCCGTGGGTGGGGTGAGTTCCGTCTTCGCGAGTCGGCGCCGCTGTCCGGCTCGAAGTGGTCGGACACTGGCCGCTCCCGCGATAGCCGCCAGCTCAAGCACCGCCCTAAGGGCGACGTGCGAGTCGTCCCGATCGCGCCGCCACTCACCGGGCTCCCCAATGCCCATCTTCGCGAGCACGGCACGGCCCCGGACGGGCGGCTGTTCTGGGCAGCGCGGGACGGACTGCTCGGCGACAAGCGCTACGGCGACATCTGACGGGCCGCCCGCCAGGCCGCGCTGACGCCAGCGGAGGCCGCTTCACCGCTTGCCCGCCGCCCATGTGACCTGCGCCACGCCGCCGTCTCTACCTGGCTCAATGCCGGCGTTGATCCCACGCTCGTGGCCGCCTGGGCTGGCCACAGCGTCCAGGTCCTGCCGCAGGTCTACGCCAAGTGCATCGCCGGCCGCGACGAGATCGCCAAGCGCCGGGTGGAAACGGCCCTCGGGCTCCTCACTGAGGATTAGCTCACCCCGCCCGAGCCGCCTCGCACTGCGAGAGACAGGCAATACCTCTCCCGCTCCCCCGCCAGCCGACCCCAAGCCGACCGCCTAGGTACGGACGAAAGCCACCCACGACCCATCGCGCCGACCGCAGGAGCCACCCGATCGGCATCGAGATGGCCCAGCTCCGATGACCTCCTGCCGACACCCGAGTCAACCGGGCTGCGGCGCGTTTGCACTGGTCAGGGACGGGCGAGTCGGCCTGTAGGCCGGGTTCTGTGCGCCCGCTCACGCGGGCCGGCGGCCATCCATCTACGACTGCCGTTGCCGGCAGCCTCCTGCGGTCTACCCGCGAGCATCGGGCGGGCCGCCCTCAACCACTCGCGCGGACCCCGCCGCCGAAACAGCGGGACCCTTCTTGACCTTGCTCCGGGTGGGGTTTACCAAGCCACCCAGGTCACCCTGGATGCTGGTGGTCTCTTACACCACCGTTTCACCCTTACCCCCGGCGAACCGGGGGCGGTCTGTTTTCTGTGGCACTTTCCCGCGGGTCACCCCGGGTCGGCGTTACCGACCACCCTGCCCTGCGGAGCCCGGACCTTCCTCGGCGCTCCCTCGCGGGAGCGACGCGACCGCCCGGCCGACTCGCCCGTCGCCTCAAGGATAGCGGCGCTCCGGTCAGTTTCTTACGTCGTGCGCCAGCGCCGCGTCGACCAGGACTGCCGCGGCGGCACGGGCCGCGGCGGCGGCCTCCGGGTCGCGGTCCATGCGCGCGGACTGGCCGCTGCCGTCGTACAGCAGGTGCAGCTGCCGGGCCAGCACCTCGGGCTCGGGCACGGCTGCCTGGCTGGCCAGCTCGGTCAGCAGCGCCTGGACCCAGTGCCGGTAGGCCTCGGCCGCCTGCTCGGCCAGGTCGCCGGGCTGGGACTCGGCGCTGGCCCTGGCGAATGCGCAGCCTCGGTAGCCGGGCCGGGCGAACAGCTCGCCCTGGCCCTCGAACACGGCCAGGATCCGCTCGCGCGGGGTGTCGTAGCGTTCCACGGCCTGCGTGATGCGCTGGGTGACGCTGACGTGCCGCGCCTCCAGGTAGGCGCGGACCAGCTCGTCCTTGCTGCCGAAGGTGTTGTATAGCGAGGCCTTGGCCACGCCCGCCTGCTCGATGATGCGGTCAATGCCGACGGTATGCACGCCCTCGTTGTAGAACAGCTCGTCGGCCGCGGCCAGCAGCCGCTCGCGGGCCGAGGGCCGGATAGCGCTCGCTTCCCTGACAGCCATGGCGTGGCCACCTTCCTAGACAGACCTGTCTATCGTATGCCCTGGGCGGCGGGCGCGGCGACACGGGCGCGGCGGCCTTTTAGCAGGCCGGGCAGGGCGAGCGCGGCGAGCACGATGACGGCGGCGCCGTAGTAGCGGGTGGTGTCGATCAGCCCGCCGCCATCCACCACGCCGAACCCGGCGAGCACGGCGGGCACGCCGAGCCCGAGGTAGGACACGACGTAGAGCAGGGATACGAGGCCGGCCCGCTGGTGCGGGGCGGCGAGCGGGATGACGGTGCGGATTCCGCCCTGGAAGCCGCTGCCGAACCCGGCGCCCGCGATCACGGACCCGGCGAAGAAGCCCGGCGCGGACCCGAGGCTCACGGCTAGGACGGTCACGCCGACGCCAGCGATCAGGCCCAGGATGCCGACCAGCATCACCGTCCGCGCGGCGGCCCGGCGCAGCGCGACGATGGCGACGACGGCGGAGGCAGCCAGCACGAACAGGCTGAGGCTGCCCAGCACGACGTCAGCGGAGCCGGTCAGCGCGTGCACGAGCGACGGGCCGAGCGCGCCGTACAGCCCGGCCAGCGCCCAGACGGCGAACAGCACGGGCACGGCGGTGAGCACGGAGGCGCGAAGCGCCCTCGGCAGGGTGATCTCGGGCCGCAGGCTGGCCAGCGCGCCGGGTGCCCGGCTGACTGTCTCGCGCATCGCGGCGACGCCGACCGCCTGCAGGGCGAGCACGCCGATCAGGGCCAGGTAGATGAGGTGCGTGGGGTCGGGCAGGAAGCTGGCGGCCAGCGCGGACAAGATGGCGCCGCTCGCGGTGCCCATGCCGGGTGACACGGCGTTGGCGAAGGTGCCGAGCCTGCGGTCGATGTCCAGCATGGCCGCGCCGATGGCGCCGAGGGCGGCGCCGGTGGACAGGCCTTGGACGGTCCTTGCGGCTAGCAGCTCGGGCACTCCGGTGGCGGTGGCGAAGATGACCAGCGAGCCGACGTGCACGGCGATCGCGGCGAGCAGCACGGGGCGGCGTCCGACATGGTCAGACAGCTTGCCGAGGGTCAGCAGGCCGGCCAGCACGGCCATCGCGTACACCCCGAACACCACGGTGGTGGTGATAGGGGTGAAGTGCCACCTGGCCTGGTAGATGGCGTACAAGGGGGTGGGGGCCGCGGAGGACGCCAGCAGCGTCACGATCAGCGAGGCCAGCGCGAAGACGGCCGGCCTGCCGCTCAGCCGCCGGCTCGGCCGTGGCCCGTCCCCGAGCGGCCGTGGCTCGGGGACGAGCGGGCTGACGGGGCGCGGCGCCGGTGCTGACCGCTCGATGGTCGCCGCCTGCGCCGCGCTGTAGTGCGTCGTCATGTCTGGCTATCCGCCTAACTGAGTAGACCGGTCTGTTCAAAACTAAGAATAGACAGACGGGTCTACTCAGTCAAGGGTTTAGCCGGGGACGCCCGCCCGGCTAGACGTCGCGGAACCGGAACACCAGCCCGCCGGCCAGCATCGCGGCCCCGGCCCAGATGGCCAGCACGCCCAGCCCGGCCCACGGCGTGATCGCCAGGCTCCGCAGGCCGGTGGTGTCCTGGATGGTCAGCCCCGCGACGGTCGGCGTCCACCGTTCTATCCGGTGCTGCCAGTGCTCGTTCCCGATGAACGACGCGACGACCGGGGACAGGTACAGCAGCGCGAGGACGGCGCCGATGGACACGGCGGAGTCCCGCACGATCACGGCGACGCCGAGGCTCAGCAGCGCGATCAGCCCGAGGTACAGGACGGACCCGCTGGCGGCGCGCAGCGCCGGCCCGTAGCTGAGCCAGACGGGGTGGAAGCCGCGCGCGGCGGTGAAGCCGTGGCCGGGCAGGATCAGGTGCCCGGCGAGCACCGAGCCGAGCACGGCCACGGCGCCGACTGCCAGCACCAGCGCGGCCAGCAGGATCGCCTTGGCCGCCAGCACGGCGTGCCGCCTGGGCATCGCCGCGAGGGTGACGCGCATCATGCCCGAGCCGTACTCGCCGCTCACCATCAGCACGGCCAGGATGGCGACCACTGCCTGGCCGAACTGAATCCCGGTCAGGCTGAGCCTGGTCGTGTCGACGGGGCAGGTGAGGCTGGGCGGGCAGTGCGTGGCCGCGTCGGCGGCGGCGCTGACCGCGATGGTCAGCGCCGCCAGCCCGAGCAGCAGCCAGGCGGGCCCGGACACGGTGCGCAGCTTGGTCCACTCGGCGTGCAGCGCGCGGCGCAGGCTGGTTCCCCTCGCCCGCGCCCCTCGCTCCCCCGCCCTGGCCCCTCGCGCCGCCGCCTTGCGCGCCGCTGCCGGCGCTGGCTGTCTCTGCGCGGCGGCGCTCATGCGTCCCGCCGCCGCAGCAGGACCAGCGCGAGGGCAAGGGCAGCCGCCGCCCACAGGCACAGCACGGCGAACCCGGCGTAGGGCGACAGCGGGTAGTACCCCCGCACGAGCGAGGTGACGGTGCTGACCTGCGGGTACCGCGGGATGCTCTGCTCGACGGCCAGGCCCGCCGCGGGGGTCAGCCGCAGGAGCCAGTCACCGGCCCCGGCGGGCACGATGTTGAGCGCGGCCAGCAGGAACGGCATGACGACGACGAGGACCGCGATCGTGATCGCGGCGGCGCTGCGGCGCAGGATGGCCCCAAGCGCGACGGCGAGGACGGCGGCCACGGCCAGCATGGCGGCCGTCCCGACGATGACCCGCACGTCGGTCAGCAGCGGAACGGTCAGCAGCACCTGACCCGAGCTCTCCTCCTTGGGCACGCCCACGGCGACCGAGACCAGCGCGGCGGCCAGCCCGGTGACGAAGGCCACCGCGCCGATCACCACGGACTTGGCGGCCAGCACCGCGCCGCGCCGCGGGGTGGCGGCCAGCGTGGTGCGGATGAGGCCGCGCCGGTACTCGGTGCTGAAGAACATGGCCGCCACCACCACGATCGCGATCAGCCCGAGGAACACGCCCACCAGGCTCTGCCCGATCGTCGCCGTGGGGAACGGGCTGTTCGGCCCTGGCGTGACGGGCGCGATGTCGCCGGAGCCCGTCACCGTGAACCGGCCACCGGTCCGGGTGAACGGCGCCGGGCCGTTACCCGCCCCAGGCCCGCCGCCTGGCCCGATGCCGGCCGGACCGCCGCCGCCGATCACGGAGCCGGTCCAGGTGCCGCCGGGTGCCCCGCCGGCCAGGCTGACGTGATCGAAGGCTCCGGTGGCCTGGGCAGGGCCGCCGTTGCTGCTGGCGCCGCCGAACGAGTCCTGGGTCACGGTGTAACCGGGCGAGGCGGCGAACATGCCGGCCTGGACCAGAGGCGCCAGCCCGGCCAGCCGGACCGTGCCCACCCTGGTCCAGCGCGTGCCGTCGGCGGAGTCGTAGCCGGTGATCGTGTCGCCGGAGCGAGTCAGCCGCAGCCAGCGCGGCTGCGCGGCCGAGACCGCGCCGGGCATCCCGGCGGTATCGCCGGTGAAGTCGTACTGCATCCGGACCCCGTGGCCGCCCGTCACCATCATCGCGGCGTAGGCGGAGCCCTGGCGGGTGCTCTGCTTGATGATGATCCCGGCCTTGGCCCACTGCACCAGGCCGGGCACCATATTGCCGTTCCCCGCCTGGACGGGTCCTGAGCCGAGGTTGGCGTGCTCGCCGGTGAGCGAGGTGACCTCCGCGGTGATGGTGCCGTTGCCGGTCAGCGGCTGGCGCGCGAAGGAGAAGCTGTCGGTCACGATCTCGCCGCCGGGACCGCGCGGGATGTAGGGCAGGCAGGCCCGGCCCGTTTTCGCCGGGCCGCCGTTGAACTGGCAGCCGACGGTCGCGTTGGCCGCCGCGAACACGCCGAGGAAGATGGTCAGCAGCCCGGCCAGGGTCATGCCGATCACCCAGCCGCGCACGCTGCGGAACTTGATCCACTCGGCTCGCAGCGCGGAACCAAAGCCGGTGCCACGGGACCCGTCGCCTGACCCGGCCGCCGGCCGCAGGTCGGAGCTGGCCTGAGCCGTCATCGCTGCACCTCCTGCCCGGCGCTGGTGTCCAGCCCGGCGCTGGCGTCCCGCCCGGCATCGGCGTCGAAGCCGGCCGGGCGGAACTCGACGGCCTGCCTGGTGAGCTCCATGTAGGCCTGCTCCAGGGTCGCCCGGTGCGCGGAGACCTCGGAGAACGGCACCGCCAGCTCGCTGAGCAGCGCGACTACCCGCTCGGCGGCCAGCCCGGAGATGGTGAGCACGTCCTGGCCGCTGGCGGCGACGGTGGCCCCCGCGTTCTCCAGCACCGCCTGCGCCTGCGGCCGGGCGGACGTGCGCAGCGTCACCCGGTCCCCGGACGCGGCCGCCAGCAGGCTCGCCACGGTGGTGTCGGCGATGACCTTGCCCCGGCCGACGACCACCAGGTGATCGGCGGTGTCCTGCAGCTCGCTCATGAGATGGCTCGACACCAGCACCACCCGGCCGCCGGCGGCGAGCGAGCGCAGGAACCCGCGCATCCACACGATGCCTTCCGGGTCCATCCCGTTGAACGGCTCATCCAGCATGACCGCGGCCGGGTCGCCTAGCATCGCGGCGGCGATGCCCAGCCGCTGCCGCATGCCGAGCGAGTAGCCGCCCGCTCGCCTCCTGGCCACGTCCCGCAGGCCGGCCTGCTCGATGACCTCGTCCACCCGCCTGGCGCGCAGGCCCTGCGAGTGCGCGAGCCAGAGCAGGTGGCTGCGCGCGGACCGGCTTGGCTGCAGCGCCCCGGCGTCGAGCAGCGATCCGAGCACCCGCATCGGCTGCCGGAGCCTCGCGTACGGCTGGCCGCCGACGGTCGCGCTGCCCTGCTCGGCCGCGTCCAGGCCGAGGATGACCCGCATGGTCGTCGACTTGCCGGCCCCGTTCGGGCCGACAAAGCCGGTCACCTGGCCGGGCTGGACGGTGAACGTCATGCCGTCAAGCGCCAGGGTCGCGCCGAACCGCTTCCGCAGCCCGGAGACTTCGATGGTGGCTTGCATTCGCTTCCTTCTGTGGTGGTGAACCTTGCCGTGACCTGGTTCTACGGGAAGGGCCATAACATGGGCCGCACGCGAGCTGTTATCCCGTTGTTAGGGCAGCCAGGGCATGCTGAGGTGACAGGGCCGACGCCCTGATCAGGGCATTGCCGGCGGGAGGAGAGGCGTATGCGGGCCAGGCGCCTGCTCGCGGTGCTGGCCAGGCTGCGATTGCCCGGCCGCACCGTGCGAGTACGGCTGACTGCCCTGTACGGGATCTTGTTCTTCATATCCGGCGCGGTGCTGCTGGCGATCGCCAGCGGCGTCGCCGTGGTGCGCGTGTCGTCGAGCCGGTCGAGCCGGTCCGCCCCGGTCCCGCCCACGGCTCCGGGCATGCCGGGGGCCGGGGCGGCGCCGCGCTTGCCCGGGCCCAGGCTCACATCCAGATACTGCAGGCCCAGCTCCAGAGCCTGCAATCGCGGACCGCCAGCCAGACAGCCCAGGCGGGCCAGGCGGCCCAGGGCGGGCTCTCGCACCAGCTGCTGATCGCCTCGCTGATGGCCCTGGCCATCATGACCGTGATATCGGTCGCGCTCGGCTGGCTGGTGGCCGGGCGGGCGCTGCGGCCGGTCCGGGAGATGACCGCGGCTGCCCAGCGCATCTCCGAGGACAGCCTGCACGAGCGGCTCGCGCTCCGCGGCC
Source organism: uncultured Actinomycetota bacterium (assembly GCA_963725175.1). Taxonomy (GTDB): domain Bacteria; phylum Actinomycetota; class Actinomycetes; order Streptosporangiales; family Streptosporangiaceae; genus DASUBV01. The sequence continues at coordinate 6,212,324 of CAVRXH010000006.1, read as the reverse complement.
CGGAGGACGAGCTGAAGGAACTCGGCGACACCATCGACGGCCTGCTGGAGCGGCTGGAGGTCGCCTTCAGCGCCCAGCGCCGGTTCGTCGCCAACGCCTCGCATGAGCTGCGTACCCCGCTGACCACGATGCGCGCGGCCCTCGACGTCGCGCTGGCCAAGCCCGAGCCCGCCCCGCCGCAGACGGTCGCGCTGGCCGGGCGGCTGCGCACCGAGCTGGACCGGATCGAGCGGCTGCTTGAGGCATTCCTCGTGCTGGCCAGGGCCCAGCACCGGTCGATGCCCGGCCAGGCGGTCCTGCCGCTGGACTACATCGTGGGCTCCGCGCTGGCCGATCAGGCGGCCGCCATCAGCGCCATGGACCTCACCGTGCGGGACGCCACCGGCCAGGGCGGCGCCTGGGTGGCCGGCAGCCAGGCCCTGCTGAGCCGCCTGGTGGAGAACGTGATCGACAACGCGGTCTGCCACAACGCCCCCGGTGGCTGGATCGCCATCGCGATCAGGGCTCGCGGCGGAACCGTCCGGCTGGTCGTCGAGAACGGCGGCCCGGTCCTCGATCAGCGGCAGGTAGCCGAGCTCTCGCAGCCGTTCCGGCGGCTTGAGGCGGACCGGATCGGCACGGACCAGGGCTCTGGCCTGGGCCTGTCCATCGTCGCGGCGATCGCGGAGGCACACGGCGGCACGCTGGACCTGCGGGCCAGGGCCGCCGGCGGGCTGCGGGTCCGCGTCGACCTGCCCGCGGCCGCGGCGACCACTCCGCCGGCCGTGCGGGAGGGAGGGCCGGCATGAGGGTGCTGGTCGTCGAGGACTCGCGGTCGCTGGCCGACGTCCTGGTCGAGGGCCTGCGGGATCAGGGCATGGCGGTGGATGCCGCGCACGACGGGCTGTCGGCGGCCGCGAAGCTCGACCTCAACTCCTACGACGTCGTCGTGCTCGACCGTGACCTGCCCGGCATCCACGGCGACGCCCTGTGCCAGATGATCACTGACCGCGGCGACCGGGCGATGGTCCTCATGCTGACGGCGGCCTGCGCGCCGGGCGACCGGGTCACGGGCCTGGGGCTGGGCGCCGACGACTACCTGGGCAAGCCGTTCCATTTCCCTGAGCTTGTCCTCCGGGTCCGGGCGCTGGCCCGCCGGCGGCCATCCGCCCGTGCCCGCGTGCTGCGCGCCGCCGGGATCGAGCTCGATCCGGTGCGGCGGACCGTGACCAGGGACGGACGGCAGCTCGACCTGTCGGTCAAGGAGTTCGGCGTGCTGGAGGCGCTGCTCGTCGCCGCGCCGGGGTTCCTGCGCGCCGAGGACCTGCTTGAGCAGGTCTGGGACGAGCAGGCCGACCCGTTCACCAACACGGTGACGGTGACGATCGGCCGGCTGCGCCGCAAGCTCGGCGACCCGCCGGTGATCACGACCAGGCCCGGCGTCGGCTACCGCCTGGACGAGCGGCCTGCCTGAAGCCGGGGATCCCCGCGCGGCCGCCGGTCAGGTATCGATGTTCGGGTCCGGGCCGGGGAGCGGCACCAGCCGCGCGGGCGGCTTGTCGATGACCACCGCCGACTGGACGCTCAGGTCCGGCCGGACGTGGACGAGCTCGCCCTCGGCGAGCATCCGCCAGCCGCTCTCGCCGTCGAGCCGCTCGGAGGCGACGACGACGGACGGGACCGACCGCAGCGCTGGCACGTGCACCGATGACGTCGCGCTGCGGACGCGCAGGCCGCCGCCGGGAGACGTGCCGGAGTCGGCCGGCCGGTCCAGGATGTGCAGGGCGTGCTGGCCGGGGTAGCGCAGCGCCCACAGGTCCCCCGACGCCGCCGCGACGACGGTGTTGAGCGCTATGACCGGAAGGCGGGCGGCGATCCACCCGGCGGCGGCGGCGATCCCGGCGCCGACATCGCCGCCGTGGGCATCGGCCTGCTGGGTGATCAGCGCGAAGTACCGCTCGGAGTCGGTGTCGCCGGCCACCAGGCTGGCATAAGGGCCAAGCTGCTTATCCAGCCGGTCCAGCTCGCCGAATCCGCCGTTGTGGGCCATGACGCGGCCGTGCATGGCGAACGGGTGGGTGTTCTGCACGGTGCGGCCGCCCGCGGTCGCCCAGCGAACGTGCGCGACGAAGGCCGAGGACTCGGCCTGCCTGGCCGCGTGAATGAATTCCTCGTCCCTGGACGCTGGCTCCGGCTGCTTGTCCAGGACGGGCGCGCCTGCGGAGTCGAAGAACCCGATGCCGCTGCCGTCCACATTGCGGCGGCCCTGTACCTCCAGCGAGTCCGGGGCGTCCAGCAGCCAGAACGTCGCCTTGACGCGGGCGGCTCCGGCGGTGAGCCCGAACAAGCGGCACATGGCGCTCCATTCCCCGGCCGGGCTGCTGCCGGGCATCAGGCCCGGCAGCCCCCGGAACTGGTCAGGCGTACTGCCAGGCGATCTTGATGCTGTTGGCGGGCGAGGACAGCGTCCACTGGATCCAGTCGCCCTGGTTGACGGTGAAGTTGTTCCAGCCCGGGTTGATGGGCTTGGTGACCCCGCCCTGCTGCCACAGGATGATCTGCTTGGCCGGGCTGTCCTGCCACTCGTAGGCGATCCAGATCTGGCCAGACTGCGGCAGGCTGATGATGCTGCTCAGCGGCCCCTGCATGCTGGAAACGAAAACGGTCTGCGGGCCGAGCGCCGGGGCATCCTGCGCCCCGGGCAGATCAGCCGACATGGCGATGTCGCGATGCTTGGAATCCTGCGTAGTCACCTGGTGCCTCCTCCGGCTTGATTTCGCCTGCGCACACCGAGGTGCCCGAATGCCCGCCCGCGTTATCCCAGGTTTCGGGAAACTCTGAGAAGCACCCGCGCCGGGTGACGCCCAGCCGCTCTGGCTCAGCCGCCGGGGCTCAGCCACCCCCTCTGCGGCGGAACGAGCGCCGGCTGGCGGCCGGGCCGTGCGCGCCCCTGACCTTCCCGCCATCCCTGCCCTGGCGCCCGCCAGCGGATTCCGACTCCCTGGACTGCTTGGCCTCCAGCGCCTCGCGGAACTTGCGCTTCGCCTCGTCCTCGGAGCCGTCAGGACCCTCGGAAAGCTCAGGCTGATCCTCGGAGAGCTCGGGCTCCGGCCCGGTGTCCGTCATGCGGACCTCCTGTCATCGGGATGCACAGCCGTCGCGCGAGCGGCCCGGCCGGTGAGCACCAGGTTCGCTCGCAGTTACCTATTGTCGCGGAGGGTGTGCCGTGCTCGGATGGATCCAGCTATGCAGTGTACGGCGAGGGGCGGCGGGCATGCGGACCAGGCAAACGGCCGGGGCGGTCACGCGTCCCCGCGTCTTCAGGCAGTTATCGGTCGCGGCGGCCGCCCTGGCGGTCGGCGTGCTCGGCATGGCGGCTAGCGCGCCGGCGCTGGCGGTCTCGCACCCTCGCCCGCAGGCGGGCGGGCCCGCGCAGCCTCGGGCCGGCGGAACGGTCGGCGGCGCGGCGGACTACCGGCGGGCCTGCGCCCTTCCCACGGCCACGCGGGCGGAATGCCTGATGCTGATCCGCACCAACGTGGCCCGGCACCTGCAGTCCGCGATCCGGCCCGACTCGGCCCCTACCGGGGTGGGCTACGGGCCTCCTAGCCTGCAGGCCGCCTACAAGCTGCCGTCCGCGACCGCGGGCGGTGGCCAGACGGTGGCGATCGTGGATGCCTATGACGACCCGGACGCCGCGGCGGACCTGGCCGCTTACCGGGCCGCCTGGGGACTTCCCGCCTGCGGCGCTGGCTGCTTCTCGAAGGTGAACGAGAACGGGGCGGCCGCCCCGCTGCCGCCCGCGGCCGGCGCTAGCGGCTGGGACGGGGAGGAGTCCCTGGACCTGGACATGGTGTCGGCGATCTGCCCGCTCTGCCACATCCTCCTGGTCGAGACGAGCACCCCGGACATCGGCGACATGGGCACGGGCGTGAACTCGGCGGTCACCCTGGGCGCCAAGTTCGTCTCCAACAGCTACGGCACCGTCGACTCGACATCCGACGCCACCTACGACGCCGATTACTACAATCACCCAGGCGTCGCGGTGACCGCCGCGGCCGGTGACCACGGTTACGGCCTGGAGTACCCGGCGGCCTCGCGGTACGTCACGGCCGTCGGCGGCACCACGCTGTCACCGCTCTTGAGCAACCGGGGCTGGACGGAGACGGCATGGTCGGAGACCGGCTCGGGCTGCTCGTCCTTCGAGGCCAAGCCCTCCTGGCAGACTGACCCGTGCTCCGGCCGCACCGATGACGATGTGTCCGCCGTGGCCGACCCGGCGACTGGCGTGGCGATCTACGATACCTACAGCCTGGGTGGCTGGGCGGAGGCCGGCGGCACGAGCGTGGCGGCCCCGATCATCGCCGCCACCTACGCGCTGGCCGGCACCCCGGCCGCCGGTACTTACCCGGCGTCCTACCTGTGGGCGCACCCGTTCTCGCTCTACGACATCACCACCGGATCCGACGGGACCTGCAACCCGTCCTACCTGTGCACCGCCACGAGCGGCTACGACGGCCCGACCGGCTGGGGCACGCCGAACGGGACGGCGTCGTTCCTCTCCGGGCAGGAGTGGACGCCGTGGCTGGGCGAAGTCGAGGCGCCGCCGCCGGGGATTGCCGCTGGGTCCTCGCCCGCGGTCTCGTCGTGGGGCGCGAACCGGCTGGACGTGTTCGTCCGCGGCGCCGACAACGCGATCTGGCACGTCTGGTGGAACGGCATGACCTGGAGCGGCTGGGAGACGCAGGGCACCGCCGGCGTGGCGATGTCCAGCCCGGCGGCGGTCTCCTCGGGCTCCGACCACATCGACTTGTTCGCGGCCGGGGCTGACGGCAACCTCTACCAGAAGACCTGGAACGGGGTTAGCTGGAGCCTCTGGAAGCGGCCAGCGCTCCCGCCGCCTCCGGGAATAGCGGCGGGCTCCTCCCCCGCGGTCTCGTCGTGGGGCGCGAACCGGCTGGACGTGTTCGTCCTGGGCACCGACAACGCCATCTGGCACGCCTCGTGGAATGGCACGGCCTGGAGCAGCTGGGACACGGAGGGCAACCCTGGCGTGGCGATCTCCAGCCCGGCGGCGGTCTCCTGGGGCACCGACCACATCGACCTGTTCGCGGCCGGCGCCGACGGCAAGCTCTACCAGAGGACCTGGAACGGGCTTTTCTGGAGCCTCTGGGCCTCCCCGGTCTCCCCGCCGCCAGCGGGGATAGCCGCCGGGTCCGCCCCCGCGGTCTCCTCATGGGCCACGAGCCGGCTCGACGTGTTCGTCCGCGGCACCGACAACGCGATCTGGCACGCCTCGTCGAACGGCGCGGGCTGGAGCGGCTGGGATTCGCGCGGCAAGACGATCGTGTCCAGCCCCGCGGCGGTCTCGTGGGGCCTCCAGCGGATCGACATTTTCGGGGTGGGCACGGACGGCAACCTCTACCACCAGTACTACGGCTGACGCCCCCAGGCGGGCGGCCGCGCGGGCGGCCCGGCCGGTCAGCGCCAGGCTCGCTCGCAGTTACCTATTGTCGCGGAGGGTGTGCCGTGCTCGGATGGATCCAGCCAGGCAATCTTCGGCGAGGGGCGGCAGGCATGCGGACCAGGCGAGCGGACGGGACGGTTACCCGTACCCGCATCTTCAGGCAGTTATCGGTCACGGCCGCCGCCCTGGCGGTCGGCGTGCTCGGCATGGCGGCCAGCGCGCCGGCGCTGGCGGTCTCGCACCCTCGCCCGCAGGCGGGCGGGCCAGCGCAGCCTCGGGCCGGCGGCACGGCAGGCGGCGCGCTGGACTACCGGCGGGCCTGCGCCCTTCCCACGGCCACGCGGGCGGAATGCCTGGCGCTGATCCGCACCAACGTGGCCCAGCACCTGCAGTCCGCGGTTCATCCCGACATGGCGCCGACAGGGGTGGGCTACGGGCCCGCCAGCCTGCAGGCCGCCTACAAGCTCCCGTCCGCGACCGCCGGCGCCGGCCGGACGGTGGCGATCGTGGATGCCTATGACGACCCCGACGCCGCGGCCGACCTGGCCACCTACCGGGCCGCCTGGGGACTTCCCGCCTGCGGCGCGGGCTGCTTCACGAAGGTGAACCAGAACGGGGCGGCCGCGCCCCTGCCCGCCGCCGCCGGCACCTCCGGCTGGGACAGGGAGGAGTCGCTGGACCTGGACATGGTGTCCGCGATCTGCCCGCTCTGCCACATCCTCCTGGTCGAGGCGAACAGCCCGGCCATCACCAACCTGGGCACGGGCGTGAACTCGGCGGTCACCCTGGGGGCCATGTACGTCTCCAACAGCTACGGCGCCGTCGACTCGACGTCCGACGCCACGTACGACACCGATTACTACATCCACGAGGGCGTCGCGGTGACCGCCTCGGCCGGGGACAACGGCTACGGCCTGGAGTACCCGGCGACCTCGCAGTGGGTCACGGCCGTCGGCGGCACCACGCTGTCGCCCGCCTCGAACAACAGGGGCTGGACGGAGACGGCCTGGTCGGGCACGGGCTCGGGCTGCTCGTCCTTCGAGGTCAAGCCCTCGTTTGAGACCGACCCGTGCTCCGGCCGCACCGATAACGACGTGTCCGCCGTGGCCAACCCGGCGACCGGCGTGGCGCTCTACGACACCTACAGCCTGGGCGGCTGGGCTGAGGCCGGCGGCACGAGCGTGGCGGCCCCGATCATCGCCGCCACCTACGCGCTGGCCGGCATCCCGGCCGCGAACAACTTCGCGGTGTCCTACCTCTGGGGACACCCGTTCTCGCTCTACGACGTCACCAGCGGGTCCGACGGGACGTGCAACCCGTCCTACCTGTGCACCGCCCAGGCCGGCTACGACGGCCCGACCGGCTGGGGCACCCCGAACGGGACGGCGTCGTTCGTCACCGGGCAGGAGTGGACACCGTGGCTGGGCGAAGTCGGGGCGCCGTCCCCGTGGGGGATTACCCCCGGGTCAGCGCCCGCGGTCGCGTCGTGGGCCGCGCACCGGCTGGACGTGTTCGTCTGGGGTGCCGACAACTCGATCTGGCACGTCTGGTGGAACGGCATGGGCTGGAGCAGCTGGGAGTCGCAGGGCAACCCTGGCGTGCCGATCGCGTCCAGCCCGGCGGCGGTCTCCTGGGGAAACGACCACATTGACCTGTTCGCGGTCGGCACCGACGGCAACCTCTACCAGAAGACCTGGAACAATGCCTGGGGCAACTGGGTGTCTCCCGTGCCCCCGCCGCCTCCGGGCATCGCGCCGGGATCGTCCCCGGCGGTCTCGTCATGGACCGCGAACCGGCTGGACGTGTTCGTCCGGGGCACCGACAACGCCATCTGGCACGTCTGGTGGAACGGCGTCACCTGGAGCGGCTGGCAGTCGCTGGGGCCGGCGATCGTGTCCAGCCCGGCGGCGGTCTCCTGGGGCTTCAACCACATTGACCTGTTCGGGATCGGCACCGACGGCAACCTCTACCAGAAGACCTGGAACGGCACGACCTGGAGCAACTGGGCCTCCCCGATAGCCCCGCCGCCACCGGGGATAGCCGCCGGATCCTCCCCCGCGGTGTCCACGTGGACCGCGAACCACCTGGACGTGTTCGTCCGGGGCGCCGACAACGCCATCTGGCACACCGAGTGGGACGGCAGCACCTGGAGCGGCTGGGACTCGCGTGGCAAGACGATCGTGGGCAGCCCGGCGTCGGTCTCCTGGGGCGTCTATCGGATCGACCTATTCGGGCTGGGCACGGACGGCAACCTCTACCACCAGTACTACGGCTGACCCCTCCGGGCGGCCAGCCGAGCACGCACGGCGCACGGCAGGCGGCCGCGGTCGCGGGGATCTGCCCCGCGGCCGCGGCCGCATTACCGAACTGCGAACTGCGCTGTGGCTAGCGGATCAGCCCGCCGAGCAGGCCGCCGTACTCGTCCTGGCGCGCGCCGCGCGCCGGGCCGGCCAGGGTCAGCGCCGGCGTGCGCCGGGTCGCGGACTTCCTGGGGCGGCTGGAACTCGGCCGTGAGCTGCTCCGGCGGCTGGCACCCGGGCGGGTGCTGGGCTTGGGAGCGGTCCGCGGCTTGGCGGTGCCGTTGCCGGGCTTCTTGGCGGCACCGGACTTGACAGCACCGGACTTGACAGCGGTGGACCGGCGCGAGCTGGCCTTCGGCATGCTCGGGCGGGTCGCGCTGGCGGTCCGGGACCGGCTGGCCGTGGTCGAGCGCCGGGCCCTGGACTTCGGCCGGCTGGCCGAGGTCCGGGACGACGAGGACTTGGCCGACGCGGACCTGGACGACACGGACCGGGACGACGCCGGGCGCGACGCGGCAGCCGGGCGAGCCACGGACATCGTCTTCGCTGCCGTGGTGAGCGCCTTGGCGGCCGTGGTCATGGCCTTGGTGGCGTTGTTCATGGCCTGCATCGCGGTGGACATCGTCTTGGCAGACGTGTTGGCCCGCGTCGCCGCCTGGGTCATCTTGGTCGCAGCCGAGTTGACCTTGGTGGCGGCCGACGAGACGGTCCGCGCCGCGGTCGCCGCGGTCGGCTTGGAGCTGGCGGTGGTCCGCCCGGTGGTGCTCCGTGCCGTGCTGCGTGCGGGCTTGCGAGCCGTCGTGGTGCGCCGGGCACCGGTGCTGGTGCGGCGCGCGGTGCTGCTGCGCGTCGTCCTGGCGGTGGTGCTGCGCGTGGAACTCGCGGCGGTGCCGCGAGTGGTGGACGTGGCCCCGGTCGCCCGAGCAGTGGCCTTGGTCTTGGGTCGGCCCGCCGAGCGCTTGGAGGCGCTGGTGCTCATCGACCGCGTGCGGGTCGAGCGCGCCGGCTTGCGCCGGGCAGTCGCACGAGTCGTGGTCTGTACAGGCACTGATTTCCCCCCGTCGTGATCAATTACGCAACAGCTATTCCACTGGTAACCGCGTCTTACACACCTAAGCGTCTTTGACCTGGGAGAACATTGACCTCAAGCGGCGGCAAAAGCAGACATGCCGCAGTGCGTTCAGCGCATTGCTAGCGCAGATGCGCGGTGTCGTTCACCGCGCGGACAACGGCCGGGCCGTCGTCGTACCAGTCGACGCGCGACAGTGACGCGACATCGAGATGCAGCCGGAACATCGCCGCGGGCGGCGCGAGCAGCGCGTCGCACAGCAGCGTCTTGATGGGGGTCACGTGGCTCACCAGCACGAGGGTGGCGCCGGGGTGCGCGGCGAGGATCCGCGCCAGCGCGCCGCGTACTCGCGCGCCGGCCTCGGCGAAGCTCTCGCCGCCGGGCGGCGCGACGGCGGGATCGGCGAGCCAGGCGTCGAGCTCACCGGGGAACTGGGCGCGGGCCTCCGCGAACGACAGCCCCTCCCACTTGCCGAAGTCGGCCTCCATCAGGCCGTCCTCGGTGATCAGCGGCGCCCCGGCGGCCGACGCGACGGCCTCGGCGGTGCGCAGCGTCCGGCGCAGCGGCGAGGCGATGACGGCGTCGATGCCGCCCCGCGCGGCCAGCGCGCTCGCGGCGGCCGAGGCCTGCCAGCGGCCGGCCTCGGTCAGCGGCACGTCGCCGCGCCCGGCGAACCGGTGCTCGGCCGAAAGCGGGGTCTCGCCGTGCCGCAGCAGCAGGGTCGTGGTCGCGGTGCCGCCGTCCGGCCCCCAGGTCCGCCCGGCAGCCGGGGCGGGGTCTGCTTCCGCTCCCCCCGATCGGCCTGAACTGGGCCGTTCCGCCGCGCTCCGGTGCTCCCGCCCGGTGCCGCTCGCCCGCGGCCCGCCGCGGCCGGCCGCGGCGTCCATGGCCTGGTTGGCCAGCCGGTCGGCACGACCGTTCTGCGCGCGCGGAATCCAGGTATAGGAGACCCCGCCAAGCCGCCCGGCGGCCTGCCGGGCATCGGCGGCCAGCTTGCGCAGGTTCGGGTCCTTGATCTGCCAGCGGCCGGACATCTGCTCGACAACGAGCTTGGAGTCCATCCGCACCGCGACCTGGCCGCCCGGCGCCAGCTCGCCGGCCTTGCGCAGCCCGGCGACCAGCCCGGAGTACTCGGCCACGTTGTTGGTGGTGACGCCGAGGCTGTCGCACAGCTCGGCGAGCACCTCGCCGGTCTGGGCGTCGGTGACCAGGGCGCCGTAGCCGGCCGGGCCCGGGTTGCCGCGCGAGCCGCCGTCGGCCTCGACGACCAGGCGGCGGGTCACAGGCCGGACTCGTCGGTCCGGACCAGGATCCGGCGGCACTCCTCGCAGCGCAGCACCTCATCCTCGGCGGCGGCGCGGATGGCGTTCAGGTCCACGGTGTTCAGCGACAGGTGGCAGCCCTCGCAGCGGCCCCGGCGCAGCGCGGCCGCGCCGACACCGGCATGCTGGCCGCGCAGCCGCTCGTACAGGTCGATAAGGTCGGCGGGCTCGTCGGCGACGACGCCGGACCGGCGGTCGGCGGCCTTGCCCGCCTGCTCCCCGATCTCGGCCAGGGCCGCGTCACGGCGGTCGGTCACGGCAGAAAGTTCCGTGCCAAGCCCGTCCAGCTCGGCGGCGGCCGCCGCCTGGCGCGACTGGGTGGCCTCGCGGCGCTCCATGACATCCAGCACCACTTCCTCCAGGTCATCCTGGCGGCGGTGCAGGGACTCGATCTCGGACTGGAGGTTCTCCAGCTCCCTCGGCGAGGAGACCTGGCCGGCATCCAGCCGGGCTCCGGTCCCGGTCGATGCGGGTCCTGACCTGCTCGACGTCGGCCTCGGCCTTGCCCTGCTCGCGGCGCAGGTCCCCGTCCCTGGCCTCCAGGGTGGCCAGCTCGTCCCGCAGCTCCCGGTCGCGCCCCCCCAGGCGGGTGATCTCGGCGTGCTCAGGCAGGCCGCGCCTGCGGTGCTCCAGGCGGGTCAGCTCGGCGTCGATCTCGGCGAGTTCCAGCAGCCTTCGTTGCGCGACGGGAGATGCTTTCACGAGGGCCACGTTAGTAGGCCAGGGCCGCCGTGTCGCCCTGGGGCGATGCTCTCCGGGCCCGGCGGCCGGAATCCGGCGCGGGCGGCAGGCAAGTGCGGTAGGACTACCCCATGGAAAGTCCGGACACCACCCGGCCCTACATGCCCGGATACGGGATCGCCGGGGCGGCGCAGGGCAGCGGTCTGCTGCCCTGGTCGTGGGCAGCGCAGCGGCTGTCAAGCGCGCAGAACTACTGGGTCAGCTCGGTCTGGCCAGACGGCCGGCCGCACCTGACGCCGGTCTGGGGGATGTGGGACGGCACGGTCCTCTGGTTCACCTGCTCGGTCGGCTCCCGCAAGGCGCGGAACCTGCGCGCCGAGCCGCGCTGCTGCGTCAGCACGGAGGGCGCGATGGACCCGGTGGTGATCGAGGGGCACGCCCGGTTCTCCGCCGATGAGGCGACCATCCGGCGGGTGCTGGGCCTGATGAACGACAAGTACCACACCGACATCGAGCCCAGCTTCCTCGATCCGGCCCGCAACGCCACGATCGGCGTCCGGCCGGAAAAGGTGATCGGGATGCGGCACGACGACTTCACCGGGTCGCCTACCCGCTGGGTCTTCCCCCGCCAGCCGAGTTAAGCGCCAGCATCAGGATCGGCGCGGAGGTGGGGCGCGGCGACCCGCCGGCGGGCTCGATGGTGATGCCGACCATGTCGCCGGCGGCCAGCCCGGAGACCACCATGGGTCCTGTCATCCCGTTGCGCGGCGCGGGCAGCAGGCCGGCGGACCTGGTCCCGGCGGCGCTCATCAGCCAGAGCTGGTAGGACCAGGCGCCGGTCAGCGGGGCCAGGCGGGCGGCGGTGAAGACCAGCTCCCTGTCCCGGTGCGACATCACCACGGTGGCCCGGCCCCCGGTGCTGACCTTCGCGGTGAGCATCACGGCGTCGGGCGCGCCGAGCACGGCGGCGATGGCGTGGCTGCGCCGCTGGGCCATGTCCAGCCGGTGATCGGTGCCGTGCAGGATGCCGATGAGCCCGGCCGCGACGGCGAAGCCGAGCGCGGCGGCGACGAGGCGGAGGGTCCAGGGGGCGGCGCGGCGCGAGCGGCCTGAGCTGGTGCGGCCGGACAGGATGCCGGCCAGGCGGGTGCCGCGCGGCGCGACGCGCTCATCGGGGTGGCTGGGGAGCGCGGGCGGGAGCTGCGGGATGCGGAGGGCGGCCTGGACGGTCTGCTCGCGCAGCTCGTCGCGGGGCCGGATCTCGGCGGCGCTGGCCAGCCGGGCCGTGGTCTCGCGCAGCCCGTGCAGCTCGGCCTGGCAGGACTCGCAGCCGCCCAGGTGCCGCTCGAAGCTGGCCCGGTCCTGCTCGCCGACCGCGTCCATGGCATAGGGGCCGACCAGGCTGTGCGGGTCGGCACGGCGGCGCGGAACGGCACGGCGCGGGACAGCACGGCGCGAGACGGGCATCACTCCACCCCCAGGCAGTCGCGGAGCCTGATCAGGCCGTCCCGCATCCGGGTCTTGACGGTGCCGACCGCGACGCCGAGCAGGCCGGCCACCTCGCGGTAGGTGTAACCCTGGTAGTAGGCGAGGGTGACGGCCTCGCGCTGCAGGCCGGTCAGCGAGCCCAGGCAGCGGCGGACCCGCTCGGCGTCCAGGCTGGCCTCGACGGCCTCGGTGACCTCGTCGTACTCGATCGTCGCGGTGGCGGCTCGCAGCTCCCGGCTGGCGGCGCTGTGCTCGGCCCTGACCCGGTCAATCGCGCGGCGGTGCGCCAGGGTCAGGATCCAGGCGGCGGCCGACCCGGCGGCCGGGTCGAACCGGGCGGCGCCGCGCCAGACCTCCAGCAGGACCTCCTGCATGACCTCCTCGGACTGCGCGGGGTCCCGCAGCACGCGGCGGACGATGCCGAGCACCTGGCCGGCCATCTGGTCATAGAGCGCCCGGAACGCCTGCTCGTCGCCCCTGGCCACCCGCGCGATCAGGTCGGCCAGGCTGGCCCGGCCCTGGGCGGCCGGCCGGGCGGCTGACTGACCGGGGCTGCCGACCGCACCGGGCGGGTCGCCGGGGCTGAGCGGGGATACGTCCACGTTCCTATATTCGTAGCCGACGGCCTGATCGGCTTGGCCGAGGCGGCAATCCGCCTGGTGCGCTGCTACGAATATCTACTGTGGCTTCTGTTACTCCGCGCGACGACAACCCCGGCGACGACGATCCCGGCTGGTCCCGGCCAGGCGGTGCACAGCCAGACGGCCCGCGCGGGCCTCGGGCGGGCCGGCCGCGGTCCGGTGGTCCACGATCGGGCGGGCCACGCTCTGGCGGGCCACGCTCTGGCGGGCCACGGCCTGGCGGCACCGTCGGGCGGGGCATTGTCGCGGGGCTGCTCGCCGCGTTCCTCGCGCTGGCGGTCGCCCAGCTCGTCGCCGGGCTGATCAGCTCCGCCAGCTCCCCCGTCGTGGCCGTCGGCCAGCTCTCCATCGACCTCACCCCGCCGGCGGTGAAGGACTTCGCGATCAGCGCGTTCGGATCGCATGACAAGACGGTGCTGGTGGGCGGCATCCTGGTGATCCTGGCGGCGCTCGCCGCCGCGATCGGGATGGCGGCCGTCCGGCGGCTGAGCTACGGGATGGCCGGGCTCGGCCTGTTCGTGCTGATCGGCGTGGTCGCGGCGGTGACCAGGCCGGACTCCTCGGCAGGCGACGCGCTGCCAACGATCCTCGGCGGCATCGCCGCCGCCATCGCCCTGCGCCGCCTGGTGGCGGCCGTCCCGCGCCCAGCTCCGCCGCCTGCCGTCAGGCCGGCCGCCGCGCCGGGGGCCCGTCCTGATGGCCATCCGGGCTCCGCCAGCCGGGCCGGCTGCCCCGGCTCAGCCGACCGCGCCGGCTCCCCAGGCCGGGCCGACTCCCCCGGCGGACCGCCGGGCGGGCCTGGCCCGCGTGCCCGGCCCGCGCCGCCGCCGCCCGCCCAGCCGCGCCGCAGTTTCCTCACCACCAGCGCCGTGGTCACCGGAACCGCCCTGGTCGCCGGCGCGGGCGGCCGCCTGCTCGGGGAACGGGGCAGCGTCGCGACCGCGCGGCGGTCGCTGCGGATTCCGGCGGCGGCCACGCCCGCGCCGCCGGTCCCGGTCGGCGCGGACCTGAAGATCCCCGGCCTGAGCCCGTTCATCACGCCGAACTCGCAGTTCTACCGGGTGGACACCGCGATCGTGCTGCCGGAGATCCCGCCGACCAGCTGGCGGCTCCGGCTGCACGGGATGGTCGAGAAGGAGCTGACGCTGACCTTCGGCGACCTGATCAAGCGCCCGCTGACCGAGGACTACATCACGCTGACCTGCGTATCCAACCCGGTCGCCGGACCCTACGTCGGGAACGCCAAGTGGCTCGGCGCGAGCCTGGGCAGCCTGCTGCGCGAGGCGGGCATCAGGCCCGGCGCGAGCCAGCTCCTGTGCACGTCCACGGACGGCTTCACCTCGGGCACGCCGGCCTCGGTGGTGATGGACGGCAGGGACGCGATGCTCGCCGTCGCGATGAACGGCACCGTGCTGCCGGTCGAGCACGGCTTCCCGGTCCGGATGGTGGTTCCCGGCCTGTACGGGTACGTGTCGGCGTGCAAGTGGATCACCGACATCGAGGTAACCACGTTCGCCGAGGCGCACGCCTACTGGACCGTGCGCGGCTGGTCGCAGCAGGCGCCGATCAAGACCGAGTCCCGGATCGACGTGCCGAGCGGAAACGGCGAGATCGCCGCCGGCGCCGTGCAGGTCGCCGGGGTGGCCTGGGCGCAGCACAAGGGCATCGAGGCGGTCGAGGTCCGGGTCGACCGCGGGCCGTGGCAGGAGGCCAGGCTGGCGAGCGTGCCCGACCTGGACTGCTGGCGGCAGTGGGCGTGGACCTGGCAGGCGACGCCAGGCAATCACATGATCGAGTCACGGGCCACCGACAAGACCGGCTACACCCAGACGGCCCTTCAGGCACCGCCGGCGCCCAACGGCGCGTCCGGCTACCCGCAGGCCTTCGTGCGGGCGAGCTGACCTGCCAGCGAGGATCGCCTCGGCCCGCACCGTCCTTGCCCGGCCCCGCCGCTCTGCGCCCCCAGGCCGGGTCCGGGTACGGGTCCGGGCAGGCGGAGCCTCTTGCTGTTATCAGGTGACGGCTAGAGGAGCTGGTCGCGGACCTGCCCGTACATGTAGGCGCCCAGCCAGCGGCCCATCTCGTCGAAGAACCGCCGCCGGTCCTCGGCGCTGGCCGCATCGGGCCGCGCCTCGGCGTCGGCGGGTGCCAGCCAGGTGACATGCCGGCCGAGCTGGACCGTGGCGGGACGGCCCGCCCGCGGCCCGCCCGCGCCGCCGACGACGAGTACGGGGCAGGTGATGTCCAGGCCGCGGCGGGCCTTGCGGCCGAACGACGGCGCGTACAGGATCAGCGCGTCGGCCCGGCTGCCTGGCTGCCCGGCGGCGCACCACAGCGCGGCGGCGGACGCCCCCTCCCCGTGCGCGGTGACGATCACGTTGTCGATGCCGTCGCTGCCGCGCAGGTGCTCGCACCTGGTGTCCAGCTCGGTGAAGGCTGCCGCTAACGCCTTGCCGTTGCGCCGCCGGCCCGGCCAGCGCAGCGCGGCCACGTAGAAGTGAAAGCCGCGCTCGGTGTACCAGCTCGCCAGGTCGGGCGGGACGGGCGTGTCCCTGGCGGCCTGCAGGTGCAGGACACCGCGCCTGGACGGCTGGACCGACCGGCGGCGGAACATCGCGGCGGGCCGCGACGCACTTGCCGGGTCGGATCGCAGCTCTACCGGCTCATATCCGTCGATATCGCCCTCCCGGCCCGCCACCAGACCCATGTACTTCCCCCCAGTGCGTCACACCGCCAGCCCGGCGGCCGCCGCCCTGCCCCCAGCGCGGAACGTAATCGTCAGTGTCGCATCGTGACGAGACGCGTGCGGGGAGAACACGCCAACCTGGCTACGCTTCGTGGTAAGTCCTGCTCAGGGCGATCTGGGCGATGAGCGGAAAATGGGGCGGTCCGTCGCGCGACCCCCGCGTTTGCCCTTAGCGGCGGGCGGGAAGCAACCGTTCTGGCGAGAACGGCGTGCCGCGTCCGCGGCGTGCCTGGCGACCCCGCACATAAAGGCGAGGCCCCTCCATGTATGAGATGGAGGGGCCTCGCCTCGCCAGACGGCCTTGGCCTGCCGGCTGCCCGGCTGCCGTGCGCCACCTGACTGCCACCGGTTGCGTGCCGCTACCCTAAGGACCGGTCTCCCGGCCCTCCCCGGCATCCCGGAGGTTCCTCCGGGCCAGGCACGTCTTCAGTGGTGAGAGCAGTTCTACTGCCAACCCGGCGAGAGACACAAGGCCTTTCCGCAGGCTGAGCCAAGATTCTTCGTCCATCCACAGGACATCTGCCGTTTATCCCCTATGCCCCCCAGCTTTCCACCGCCCGTCCACAGCCCCATCCACAGCCTGCGACTATCTCCCCTCCGCCCGCCTGTGCTCATTGTCCGCTGCCTGCTATTTCTTGCTGTTATCAGCAAGCTGACGCGCGCCAGCAGCAGTGAACCCGCTTCTACTGTCGTAACAGCGACAGTAGAAGCGGGTTCACGGTCGTTGAGTGGTGCGCCGGCGGACGCCGGCCCGGCGCGAGCGTGCCAGGGCCGGTCTGGGGCTTCGGCCGGTCTGGGGCTTGGGCCGGGCACGGGCTGGCGCGGGCAGGGACGGGATGGGCAGGGACAGGGCGGCTGAGGACCCGGACGGGCCAGGGCTGAGCTAGGCGGCACCAGGCCGCGTCCGGGAGCGGGCGTGGGAGCGGGGCGTGGGAGCGGGCGTGACGCGGCTGGCGGGGCGGAGCGGGCTCGCAGGTGGGGCAGAGGGAAAGCAGAGGCGGGCGAGGCATGCTGGTCGGGAGCGAGGACGGCTGGGCATGAGGCCTGACCGGCCAGGAAAGGGCAACGGGGTGGATGACGAGCTGGCGCGGGGGCGAGCGCGGCTGCGCGCGGTGACGGTGGCGGTCGGGGCGGCCAGCATGCTGGCCGGAGCCGGGGTCGCCGCGACGCTGCCCGGCAGCCACGACACCTCCGCCACGCACGCACCAAGCCGGAGCACGAGCAGCCACAGCACCAGTGACAACCGCACAGGAAACAGCTCGGGCAGCCAAGGTTCCGGCGCTGGTGGCAGCAGCGACGGCAGCGGCACGTCATCTGGCACGGCACCGTCGGCTAGCTCGGGGACCGGGCAGGTGACGTCCGGCGGATCCTGACGGAGGCGCTACGTCCGAGGCCGCGATAGCCGCGATAGCCGCGATCAGCTTCGGCATCAGCAGGCACCCGCCCGCACCCGGCGCTCTAGCTTCGCCGGTCAGACTTCGCCGGTCAGACTTCGCCGGTCAGACTTCGCCGGTCAGGCGTTACCGCCCGGGCCGTCCTTGTAGTCAAAGCCAGGGATTACCGAGAACGAAGTAAGCCGACGCAGGCGAAGGTGCGTGCCGCGATCCTCGCGATCCCCAGTCACCGACACTGCCAGGCCGGTCCGGTGGGCTTCCACGGCATCGTTATATTCACCCTCGGCCAGTTCCATGCGGTATCGGCGAGTAGCGCCGCTCTCGTCATCGAAGCCTTCGATGACGACTTCACCGGGGCCGAACGCACTCGGCCGGTGCAGCCGGACAACCAGTCCGTGGACGGTCACGCCAGCACGGGGCTGTCTGGCGCGAAGGAAATCGGCGGCCTCACCCAGGATTCGCTGCTGACCGGGAGTTACTTGCAAGGTCATGGGGCCCGCGTGGTCGGCCGCTAGCGGCGATTGCGTGAACCTCAGCTGGTACAGGCCGTACTCAACACCGCCAAGCGCGGTCAGCGCGGCCAGTTCTGTGGCGTTGGCGGCAGGCCGGCCACGGTCGGTGCCAAATGCCCGCAACGGTCGGCTTCCTGCACTGACCTCGTCGGCAAGCAGACAAGCGGCCTGCGCCGATCTGCGCATTCTGGTGCTAACACGTCGGCCAAGCGGTTGTGGCGGCATAGCGAACATGACCGATTCAGCCGCGTCCTCCTCTGCTTGCTGCGGTCCGCCGATATCCGCCACCAAAGGCAAGGCCAGACTCAGGATGAAGCTGCCGGGATGCGTGGACAACCTGACCTGGCCGGCATAGGACTCCGCCCACGGCGGACGATGAGATGGCAAGACCAGGTCCGGAATCTCGATCGCCGCCGCGGATCCTATGACGAAGCTGTAGAGCGCCGTTACCACGGCTTGCGCCAGTGCCAGCGGCGCCTCACCTGGCGGGGCGTCCGGCGTCAGCCGGACGGCGACCGTATCGGCTCCACCGGAGGCCACATCGGACTTCACCTCCGCAGGCGTCCGTCGCTCGGCGAAGGCGAGCGTGCGCACGGCAGCGTCGATCCGGTCGGCGTAGTCGCCAACGTCCTGACGAACCGGAAGAACAATCTCCGCTGGCCCTGCACCCACTGGCGCTGCACCCGGTGGCCCGGCATCCGGCGAGCGGCTCGGGCGCCACAGGGCGGTGCGGGTGTCCTGGTCCTCCAGCGACCAGCCGGAGGCGCGCAGGTAGTCCGCGAATGCTCGCAGCCCCAGGACACTCATGCCGCCATCATCGCCCACATGCATATGGTTCACTGCGTCCCCCAAGCGTCCACCTCAGGAACTCGAGTCGAGGAACGCACCCCGTACGTCGCGAGCATGCGCTCTAATCCCGGTCGATCGATGGTGTTGGCGAGCGGAAGCCGCACGGTGCGGCAGGACTTATTAGTCGTCGCGGGCTGCCCCTCAAGCGACACCCACGCTCCCCGGCCCGCCAGGAGGGTACCGTTCCTCAGCAGCCGGACACGCTCACCATTCCTCGGCAGACGGAAGACCGCCAAGACACGCCGCACCGTCTCGTCATCGCGACGCAGCACGTTATACGCATCCACGTCGAGATCGTAGGCAAAGTGACCGTCCTCTTCGCGGAGGTCGATAGTCGTCTTCACTTGCACCTTGACAGTGGGATGCCACATCCCGCCCCAACGTCCCTGGCGAACTAGCTCGACGTCAGCCTTCTCCAGATCGAGTGTTGTTGGGCGTCCGTGTAGTAACCCGCTGCTCGCGGCCACGGCCCGCAGCCATGCCTCGCCGTAATCCCCCTGCGTGCTGGCTTCGTTCATCGGCATCAAACTAGATCTGGCTACTGACAATTCGCTTTCGGGCCGACGCGGGTCGTGAGGGCGCGTGCTACCTTCGGGCCGTGTCATGCGACGTAGCCGCGGTCGTCTTCGACATCGGCGGGGTGCTGCTGGACTGGGACCCTCGCCACCTGTACCGGCAGCTCTTCGACGACCCCGATGAGATGGCCGACTTCCTGGCCAGGATCTGCACCGCCGACTGGCACCACGCGCACGATCTGGGTGCCGATACCACGCAGTCATGCGAGCTGCTGGCTCGCGAGTACCCCGAATACGCCGCGCCCATCATGGCCTGGGCGCAGCGCGGCGAGGAGATGATCGCCGGCCAGATCGACGGCACGGTCGCCGTCCTGGCCGAACTGCGCGCCGCCGGCCTGCCGTGTTTCGCCCTGAGCAACATGGAGGCCGACACCTACCCGGTTCGCCGGGACAGGTTCGCGTTCATGCGCTGGTTCGACGGCGCGGTGATCTCCGGCATCGAGGGCGTGGCCAAGCCCGACCAGCGGATCTTCGAGATCATGGTCAGCCGGCATGACCTGGACCCGCGCCGGACGGTGTTCATCGACGACTCCCCGGCCAACGTCGCGGCGGCGCGGGCGCTGGGCTTCCGGGCCATTCGCTTCGTGTCTCCGGAAGAGTTGCGGAACGAGCTGCGCCGTCTGGGCGTCGCGGGTTAGGCCGGCCGGGTATCGGCCGCCCGGCTCAGCCGGGGCCGGCGCCGGTCAGGAGGCCGAGCGGGCTGGGCGCCGGGAACTCGAAGCTCACGCCCAGGTCGCCGCCGGGCAGCTTGACCCGGCGGACGACGGTGACCGCGAACGGCGAGCGCTGCGCCTGCAGGAACCCGGCCAGCGCGCGGACCAGCGCGAGCGCTGCCGAGCGGGACGCGCCAGGAGGGGCGGACAGCACGGCGGCGCGTAGCGGGCTGACGCCAGGCCCGACGCCAGGCGCCTGGTCGTCGAATGTCACGATCCGCACGGGCCGCAGCGATGCGAACCCGGCGATGGTGACCAGCAGCCTGGTATCGACGTGCCCGGCGGTGAGCTGCCGGCGCGCCTGCGCCGACGCCACTATGCGGTCGCTGGTGAGCAGCTCGGCCCCGGACTCGCGGCGCTGCATCAGGTCGGCGTTGAGCTGGGTGGCGTCGCCGGCCGGGCCGCGCGCGGTGACCTCGCGGATCTGCACCCGGCCGGCGCCGGTGCCGAAGCTGGCGATGATCGCCGGGGCGTAGCCGGCATCCAGGGCGGAGCTGAGCTGGCCGCGGAGCACGGGCGTGACGGCGACGAGCTCGGAACGCGGCGGGCGGGTCTGGCCGGGGCGCAGCTCGCGGAGCCGGGAGCCCGAGATGCCGTCTGCCTTCAGCACCACGCACATGGCGGGGTCGCAGGTGATGGTCTCGGCCGGGCTGACCTGGCTGGCCAGCCAGAAGGCGGCGGTGGTGCTGGCGGCCGTGCCTGACCCGGCGGCGGGAGCCCGGGCCGAGGCGCGGCTTGGCCCGGCCTGCTGGTAGATGAAGTAGCCGAGGGTCCCGGCGAGCACGAAGCCGACCACGGTGAGCACGACGAGGAACTGGTGCCGGCGCCCGGCCGGAGTGGCTACCCTGCCGGAGCTCGCGGGCGGGGCCAGCGCACCGGCCGCTATTGCCCTCCACGACTGTTCCGGTGCCTGCCAGGCCGATTGCGGCTGGCGGACCGATGCCGTCTGCCGGGCTGACGCCGGCGGCTGCTGGGCCGATGCCGGTGACTTCCGGGTGCCGCGCAGGGCTGCGGCCCCACGCGGGGAGGCAGCGCCGCGCCGCGACTTGGTCTTGCCGGGTGCGGCGGGCGGGTCATTGACCGGCGCCGCCGCCTGTCCGGTCGCGGCCTGCCGAGGAGCGGACCGCCGAGGCTCGGACTCGGGCTGCCAGGGCGCGGATTGTGTGGACGCGGTGGACGCGGGCTGCCGAGACGCGGGCTGCGCCGACTCGGCGGGCGATCTCGTGGCAGGGAATACCGGCGACGTCGCCGCGCTCGACGGTACCTCTCCGGCCTGTGCCTGTCCGGGTCGCGCCTGTCCGGGTCGCGCTTCCCCGGCGGGTGCGGGCTGAGACGGGGCTGCCTGAGACGGGGCTGCCTGAGACGGGGCTGCCTGAGACGGGGCTGCCTGAGACGGTGCTGCCTGAGACGGTGCTGCCTGAGACGGTGCTGCCTGAGCGGGCGCGGACCGGGGCGGTTCCGCCGTGGACGGCGCTGCCTTCCACGGAGCCGTCTTCCAGGGCGCCGTCTTCGCCGATGCCCTCCGGGACTGTGCTCTCCTTGACGGCACTCCCCTTGGCGGCGCTCCCCCTGACGGCGCCCCCTTAGGCCCCGCTTCCCTCGATGACGCGCCCGATTGCGCAGCCTCGGCTTGCGCAGCCTCGGCCCGCGCCGCCTCCACCTGGGCTGCCTTGGCTTGAGCTGCCTCGGCCTGCGCTGCCGCCGAAGACTCTGCCGCAGGCGGTGGTGGCTTGGGGGACGGGTCCCAGGGCGCCCCCTTCGGAGTCGCCTGCTGCGGCGCCGTTCCAGAGGGCTGTGCTGCTGAGGGTGGCCCTACCGGGGGCGGGACGATGCCGGCTGGGCTGGCCAGCAGTTTCCTGACCGCGGCGAGGGAGATGGGCTGGGTCTCGACCGCGTCGGTTCCGGCCAGGGGATACTGACCGCCGGCGGGCGCTCCCCCGTCGTGGGCCGGGCCATCCTCATCGGAGACTGTCTCATCGGAGACGGCCGCGTCCTCGCCGGGAACCGCCGTCTCATCGCCGCGAACCGCGGCGTCATCACCCGGATTCTCGGCGGCCTGGACGGCGGCGCGCATCCGGTCTAGCAGCGCATCGGGCAGCCGGGGCGGCCCGGCGGAGTCGGCCGCCGGGCGGTGCCCGCGGTTCTCGCCGGGCGTTCGCCGCATCAGCGGCGGCGGCACCCCGTTGCTTTTTCCCATAGCCCCATCCCCCAGGGTGCGCCCGTCGGCGCGAACCCATGACGGACAGCGCAGCATACGAGACCATTTAATTCAAGCCAAATCACCTGTTGTCAGGGTAATACTACTGAGCGTACACGCTGGTCAGGCCGCTGATCGTGCTGCCATGATCACTGTCTGTTATGCACGAGAGATGTGTATTACCCGTATATAGCGGGGTTTCCGGTCAGGTCTTGGGTGTAATATCCGCGAACTCACTTCCACCCATGGGCCGATTTAGTACTTTCTCATAGGCGGTAGTCCTGTCCGGGGGGTATCGCCGTGGCGACCAGGCCACGAGCACGGGCCGCGGGGGGTGGCCAGCAAGCTGAGCACCCCCCGCGCGACTGTGATGGTTTACAGGTGGGGGCCCATGGACGACCGCCCGGCGGCCGCGCGTTTCGCGGAGTCGCAGGCGGCCGGGATGGCTGTGCTGACAGATGTCGCGCGGCGTTCCGGGACTCCGGCGACCCTGCCTGCCGCCCCGCCGTTCCCGGCCATCCGCCAGGTCCCGCTCACCCAGCCGGATTCCACGACCCCGCCCGATGCCCTGCCCGGCACCGAGCCGGACGCCCCCGCGCCCAGCGGGAAGGCCGCGCCCAGCGAGCCAGCACCGTCCCGCTGGCCCGCGCTGCTGCGCTGGGCGCTGCTCGCGGTGATCCTGGCGGCGCAGGCCGCCCTGTCGGCGCCGCTCGCCTGGGTGAACACCGCGTACGTCGCGGAGGCGAGCGCGCTGGCGGCCGGGCACGCGGAGATCGCGCACTGGCTGCACGGCAGCCCCTCCCCGGCCTACGCCACCTGGTTCTCCGGCGCCCCGGTGCTGTACCCGCCGCTCGGCGCGCTGGCGGACAGCGCGGGCGGGCTGGCGGCGGCGCGCCTGCTGTCGCTGGCCTTCATACTCGGCGTGACGGCGCTGCTGTGGGCGACCGCGACCCGGCTGCTCGGCCGCCGGGCGGGGGCCTGCGCGGCGGCGCTGTTCGCGGCCTGCGCGCCCGCCCTGCAGCTCGGCTCGTTCGCGACGGCCGACGCGCTTGGCCTGCTGCTGCTCGCGGCGGCGGCCTGGTGCGTGGTCTCGGCGCAGGACCGGGACGACTCGGCGCTGCGGCTGGTAGCCGGGGCGCTGCTGATCGCGCTGGCGAACGCGACCAAGTACTCGACGATCCTGTTCGACCCGGCGGTGATCGCGCTGGCCGGGCTGGCCATCGCCGGGCGGAGCGGCGCCAAGCCGGCGGTCGCCCGCTGCGGTTACCTGGCGGCTGGGACGACCGGCCTGGTCAGCGCCCTGATCGCCATCGGCGGGCCGCGCTATCAGGCGGGCGTGCTGACCACCACGTTCTCGCGCGGGCACGGCGGGCACCCGCCGCTTCAGGTGCTCACCGAGGCACTGCCGTGGATCGCGGCGGTCGTGGCGCTCGCGGCGGCCGGCATCGCGGTGTCGGCGCTGCGGGGGAACGACCGGGTGCGGACGCTGACCCTGGTGATCCTGGCGGTCTTCGGGGTGGCGGCGCCGCTGAATGAGGCGCGGCTGCACACGGCGGTGTCACTGGCCAGGAACTGCGGGTTCGGGCTCTGGTTCGCCGCCATCGCGGCGGGCTACGCCGTCGCGGCGCTGTCCAGGCTGCTGCCGGGCGCGGGCCGGCCGGTGCTGCGGCTGGCGGTGCCGGTCGTCCTGCTGGCGGCGGTCGCGGGGCCGGCGGCGCGGGCGGGCCAGGCCCAGGCGGCGAAACTGGCCAGGTCCTGGCCGGACTCGGCTTCGCTGACGGCTTACCTGCGCGCGGCCGTTCAGGCTCATCCTGGCCAGTACCTCGCCGAGGACGAGGCCATCCCTGCCTATTACCTGCGCTCGGTGACGCCGGTCACCCGCTGGTCGGGCACCAGCTACTTCCGCTACGACCCGCCGGGGGCGGCCCGCCCGCTGACCGGCCTGGCCGCCTTCCGGGCGGCCATCAGGGCGCACTACTTCGCGGTGGTGGTGCTGGACTTCGCGAGCACCCGGCCGGCCGACTGGGAGATCGCGGCGGAGCTGAACCTGGCCGGCGGGTACCACTCGCGGGTGGTTCGCTCGTCGGCCGGGCAGTACACGATCTGGATCTACGAGCCGGCCGCCGGGAGCGGTCCCTGATGGCCACCGCCGAGCAGTCGCTGGCGCCCAGCGGCCCGGGGCGGCACCGGCGGTACGGACTGCTGCTGCCCGCCGCGCCCGGCGAGGAGGAGAAGGCCAGGTACGCCGACCGCAACCTGGCGCTGATCATCCGCACCTCGCTGGCCAGCTTCGGCGCGCTGCTGATCAGCCAGTCCAGGTTCCTGTTCATCACCCCGGCCCTGACCTGGGCGTTCGGGCCGTTCGTGGTGTTCACCATCGGCTACTACGCGATCTCGCTGTGCGTGAACCTGGGCACCAAGGGGTTCGACTACCCGGCGCACCGCCGCCTGGTGGCGGCGTGGTGGCCGGTGCGGCACCCGTCCCTTGATGTCTTCCTGCCGGTCTGCGGCGAGCCGGCCGCGGTGCTGCGGAACACCTGGACGCACGTCGCCGAGCTGGTCCGCGCCTACCCGGGCGCGGCGACCGCGTACGTGCTGGACGACGGCGACAGCGCGGACACCCGGCGGCTGGCGGCCGGCTTCGGCTTCGCCTACCTGGTCCGGCCCGACCGGGGCTGGATGAAGAAGGCGGGGAACCTGCGGCACGGCTTCACCAGGTCCTCCGGCGAGTTCATCCTGATCCTGGACGCCGACTTCGCGCCGCGCGCTGACCTGCCCGCCGAGCTGCTGCCCTATTTCGGCCTGGACGACTCGCTCGGCATCGTGCAGTCCCCGCAGTTCTTCCGCACCGAGGGACGGCTGTCCTGGATGGAGCGGGGCGCGGGCGCGGTGCAGGAGCTGTTCTACCGGCTGGTCCAGGTGTCGCGGGACCGGCACGACGGCGCGATCTGCGTGGGCTCGTGCGCGATCTACCGGCGGGCGGCACTGGCGGCCAACGGCGGCACGACGCTGATCGAGCACTCCGAGGACGTGCACACCGGCTTTGACCTGCGCCGGGCCGGCTGGGGCCTGCGTTATGTGCCGGTGCCGCTGGCGGCGGGGCTTTGCCCGTCCGACCCGGACTCGTTCCTCACCCAGCAGTACCGCTGGTGCGCGGGGTCGATGTCGCTGCTCGGATCGCGGAAATTCTGGTCGACGAAGATGCGCTGGCGGACCAGGTGCTGCTACCTGTCCGGGTTCTGCTACTACGTGCACACCGCGCTGTTCACCTTCGTCGCCCCGGCCATCCCGCTGGTGATGCTGACCGAGCTGGACGGGCGGGTGCGGCTGGCGAACTACATCTTCATCCTGCCGTCGATGATCTACAACATCGTGGTGTTCCCGGCCTGGCACCGCTGCCGGTTCGGGCCCGCGGCGCTGATGGCCAAGCTGCTGTACGGGTGGGCGCACCTGTTCGCGCTGTGGGACATCTGCCGCCGCAGGCGGATGGGCTGGCAGGCCACCGGTGGCAGCGGCGGGCGCAAGGCGGGCACCAGGCGGATCTGGGCGGGCCTGACGCTGTGGAACGGCGGCACCTGCCTGGCCTGGACCGGGCTGGCCGGCTGGCAGCTCGCCAGGCACGGGGCGCAGTTCCTGCCGCTGCTGGCCACCGGCCTGCTCGCCAGCCTCATCACCGGCATGGCCCTGACCGCACGGCGCAACCATGCGCGGATCACCGAAGGAGCGACCAGATGACGCAGCACCGGAGACGGCAGCGGCGGGGAGCGCTGCGGTACGTGCTGGCGGGCGCGGCGGTGATCGTGGCGGCGGCCGCCACCGTGGCGGTGGTCAGGCACGAGCGGCAGGACCCGGCGGCGGCGTCGGGGCCGATCCCGGTGCGGCTGCCGCACGGCCCGCAGACCTACCTGGGCATCTACACCAAGCCGTCGCCTAACTCCTACGCCGGGCTCACCGCGTTCAGCAGGGCCACCGGGGTGAAGCCGGACGTGGCCATGTACTACAGCTCCTGGTTCGAGCCGTTCCGGGTGTCGTTCGCCAGGTCCGCCGCCGCGCACGGCGCGGTGCCGCTGGTGCAGATGGAGCCGGTGAACGTGAGCCTGCGCGCCATCGCGCAGGGCCGCTATGACGCCTACCTCAGCGCCTACGCGGCGGCGGTGGCCAGGTACAAGGGCCCGGTCATCATGGGCTTCGGCCACGAGATGAACGGGAGCTGGTACTCCTGGGGCCACACCAGGTCCTCCCCCGCCGCGTTCGTGGCCGCCTGGCGGCACATCGTCACCCTGTTCCGCTCGTTCGGGGCCGGGAACGTGACCTGGCTCTGGACGATCAACATCATCGACCGGGTGCACGACGCGATCCCGCCGCCGGCGCCGTGGTGGCCGGGCGCGAAGTACGTGACCTGGGTGGGCATCGACGGCTATTACCTGAAGGCGCCGTGGAGCTTCGCGCCGCTGTTCGGGCCGACCATCGCCGCCGTCCGCCAGCTGACCCACGACCCGGTCCTGATCTCCGAGACCGGCGCCGCGCCCGCGGCGGGCAAGCCGGCCAAGCTGGCGAACCTGTTCGCCGGGATCCGGGCCTACGGGCTGCTCGGCTTCGTCTGGTTCGACGCGATCGGGGCGCACGACTGGCGGCTGTCCAGCCCGGCCGCGCTGGCCGCGTTCCGGCGCGGCGCCCGCGTGTACAAGAGCCCCGCGTCACGGTGAGGTCGAGGCTGGTGATGCTGGCGGCGCTGGTCGTGGCGGCGGGCGCGGTGGCCCTGGCGGTCACCAGGCTCGGCGGTCCGGCGCGCCAGGCGCCGGCCGCCGCCAGCGCGCCGCTGCCCGCCCGCCCGGCCTCCTATCTCGGCGTCTACGCCGCCGGGGCGCCGGCCAGCTACGGCCAGGTGGCCAGCTTCGCGGCGGCGGCGGGGCGGCCGCCGGCCCTGGTCGGCTACTTCAGCGGCTGGGCGCAGCCGTTCGCCGCCGGGTTCGCCGGCACGGTGCGCGCCAGGGGCGGCGTGCCGCTGGTGCAGATCGACCCCAGCTACGCCTCGGTCGCCGCGATCGCCTCCGGCGCCTACGACCCCTACCTGCGCTCCTACGCCGACAGCGTGCGCGACTACGGCCACCCGGTGGTGATCGGCTTCGGCCACGAGATGAACGCCCCCTGGTACTCCTGGGGGTACCGGCACGTGCCCGCCGCGGTGTTCGTCCGCGCCTGGCGGCATGTCGTGGACGTGTTCCGCGGCCAGGGCGCCCGCAACGTGACCTGGCTGTGGACCATCAATGCCACGCTGCGCAGCACCGGCCCCGCCCGGTCCTGGTGGCCGGGCGCCTCCTACGTCACGTGGGTGGGCATCGACGGCTACTTCTACCGGCCCGCCGACACCTTCACCCGCGTTTTCGCCCGAACTATTGACCAGGTCCGCTCCTTCACCAGCAGGCCGGTGCTGCTCGCCGAGACCGCCGTGGGGCCGCGCGCCGGGCAGGCCGCCAAGATCGCGGCGCTGTTCGCGGGCGTGGCCAGGTCCCGGCTGCTTGGCCTGGTCTGGTTCGACAACGCCCAGCACGGCGGCATCTACCACCAGGACTGGAAGATCCAGGACAGCCCGGCCGCGCAGGCCGCCTTCCGCGCCGCCGTCCGCGCCACCCTCGTCACGAAAGTCGCTAAATGAACCCCTGTCCGCGCCCTGACCAGTACCTTTTCATGTGGGATATCCCCGTCCAGGGGATATCGGCACGGCCGGCGGCGCCGGCCGGGGCCGCGTCGCGGGGGCTGCCAGGGGCGGCAGGCGCTCCCCGGCGGCCCGCCGGGACACCGGGGAGCGGGGGTGACTCATGAGCTACGGCAGCACGCGCACCGACCCTGACACCACGCAGGACGCGGGCGCCGCGCCGGCCGCGGGCCGCTGGCTGAGCTGGTGGCCGCTGGCCATCGTGCTGGTGGTCCAGGGGCTGCTGTCCGCGCGGCTGACCAGCGCGGACACCGCGTTCCAGGACGAGGCGCTCTACCTGTGGGCCGGGCACAGGGAGTGGGCAGGCTGGCTGCACGGCGCGCCGGTGCCGCCGTTCGCCGAGTTCTTCTCCGGCGCGCCGGTCCTTTACCCGCCGCTTGGCGCGCTCGCCGACAGCGCCGGCGGGCTGGCCGCCGCCCGGTACCTGTCGCTGGCGTTCATGCTGGCGACCACCGTGCTGCTGTACTCGGCGGGCCGGCGGCTGTTCGGCACCAGGGCGGCGTTCTTCGCCGCCGCCCTGTTCGCGCTGGCCGGGCCGACCCTGCACCTGGGCGCCTTCGCCACCTATGACCCGCTGTCCGTGCTGCTGCTTGCCGTGTCGGCCTGGTGCGTGGTCCGGGCCGCCGGCACCGCGGAGGCGACCGGCTGGATGGTCGGCGCCGGGGTCGCGATGGCCGCCGCGAACGCGACCGCCTACGCCACCGCGATCCTCGACCCGGTGATCGTCCTGCTGGTGCTGGCCACCCTGCCCAGGCCCGCGCCGCGCAAGGCCGCCGCGACCCGGTGCGCCACCCTGGTCACCGTCGCGGCGACGCTGCTGCTCGCCGGGGTGCTCCTCGGCGGGCGCCCCTACCTGCATGGCATCTCCATGACCACGCTGGCCAGGGCGGGCGGGGCCGACGGGCCCGGCGCCGTCGCGGCGGCCGCCTGGTCGTGGACCGGGCTGATCACCGTGATCGCCATCGGCGGCGCGGTGCTCGGGTTCATCAGGCACCGCTGGTCGGCGCCGGCGCCGCTGCTCGCGCTGCTCGCGGTGGCCGCCCTGCTGGTGCCCGCCGAGCAGGCGCTGCTGCACACCACCGCGTCGCTGAACAAGCACGTCGCCATCGGCGCCTGGCTGGCCGCGCTGGCCGCCGGGTACGCCGTCGACCAGTTCGTCGACGCCGCGCCGGCGCAGTGGAACCGGCTCACCACCGGGGCGACCGCCGCCGCGCTGGTCTTCCCCGCCGCGCTCGGCGCCACCCAGTCCTGGCAGATGGCCACGTCCTGGCCCAACTCCGGCAGCTTCACCGCGGTGTTCGGCCAGCTCGTCGCCGCCAACCCCGGCCGGCTGCTGGTCGAGGACCCGTCCATCGCCGAGTACTACCTGCCCGCCGGCACCCAGTGGCAGCGCTGGTCCTCCACCCGCAACATCGTGCTGCCGGACGGCAGCAGCGTGGGCAGCCCGAGCAGCAGGGTCGGCGTCACCGGGGCCGGCGACCCGGCCACCTTCGCCCGGTACATCCGGCGCGGCTACTTCACGCTAGTCGCGCTCAACTATGCCGACACCATGAGCCTGGACCACGCGATAGCCGCCGACCTGAAGTCCTCCGGCCAGTACCGCGTCGTCCAGGTCATCCCGTACGGCACCGGCACCTACGTCATCTACCGATACGAGCCCAGGCCGTGACCTCGCCTGCCTCCCCGGCATCGGCCTCTCCAGCATCGGCCTCCCCGGTGCCGGTCTCCCCTGGGCCGGCTGCCCCGGCGCCCCCCGCGCCGGGCGGGGCCGCCGGGCCCTGGCGGCGCCGCCAGGCGCGGGCGCTGACCCTGCCGGAGGCGCCCGATGACACCGAGAAATACGCCTACGTACGGCGCAACCTGCCGTACCTGGCCACCCTGCTGGTGATCGGCGCCGCCTGCCTGAGCATCAGCCAGCTCCGGTTCGAGTCCCGCGCCCCGTGGCCGTGGCCGTTTCTGGTCTTCACCGTGACCTACATCGCCTACCAGGCGATCAGCCTGCCGGTGAACTTCACCGGCAGGGGCTTCGACCTGGCCGCGCACGCCGAGCGGGTCAGGGCCTGGCGGCCGGACAGGTACCCGGCGGTGGACTTCCTGCTGCCCATCTGCGGCGAGCCGGTGCAGGTGCTGCGCAGCACCTGGGCGGCGGTGGCCGCGCTGACCGCCGCCTACCCCGGCCCGACGCAGGTCTGGGTGCTGGACGACGGCCCCAGCGAGGAGGCCAGACTGGCCGCCGCCGGGCACGGCTTCCGCTACGACGCCAGGCCCGACAGCCGCGCGTTCAAGAAGAGCGGCAACCTGCGCTACGGGTTCGCCCGGTGCGCCGCCGAGTACCTGGTCATCCTGGACGCCGACTTCGCGCCGCGGCCGGATTTCCTCGCCGAGACGCTGCCCTACCTGGACGACCCGGCCGTCGCCATCGTGCAGACGCCGCAGTTCTTCCGCGCCACCGCCGCGCAGTCCTGGATCGAGAACTCCGCCGGGGCGATCCAGGAGGTCTTCTACCGGTCCATCCAGGTGGCACGCGACCGGTTCGGCGCGGCGATCTGCGTCGGCACCTCGGCGGTCTACCGGCGCGCGGCGCTGGAGCCGCAGGGCGGGCCGACCCTGATCCCCTACGCCGAGGACGTGCACACCGGGCTGGACGTGCGCCGCGCGGGCTGGTCGGTGCGGTACCTGCCGGTGGTGCTGTCCGCCGGGATCTGCCCGGACAACCTGGACAGCTTCGTCCGCCAGCAGTACCGGTGGTGCACCGGTAACGCGGGCGTGGTGTTCTCCCGGCGGATGTGGTCGGTGCCGATGTCGGCGCCGGCCAGGCTCACCTACATCTCCGGGTTCTTCTACTACGCCTACACCGGGCTGCTGACCTTCTTCGGCCCGGTCATCCCGGTGGTCATGCTCGCGTTCCTGCCCGGCCAGCTGCGGGTGCGCAACTTCGTCATCCTGGCCCCGGCCATGGTGACCGGCTTCGTGCTCTACCCGCTGTGGCATCACTCCCGGTACGGCCCGTCGGTGTGGCCGCTCGGCGTGGCCCGCGGCTGGGCGCATGTCTTCGCCATCTGGGACGGGGCCAGGGGGCAGACGATGGGCTGGCATCCGACCAGGACGCCGGGCAGCGCGCTGCGCCGGTTCCGGGTCGGGGTCTGCGCGTGGAGCGGCGGCATCGCGGTGGCCTGGCTGGCGCTGGCCATCTGGCGGACCGCCGCGGCGGGGCCGGCCGGGCCGGCACGGTTCGCCGTGCCGCTCGCGTTCGGCGTAGTCAACCTGGCCGTCGTCGGCCGGGTCATCTTTCCGGGGGTCAGCGCGGCATGAAGTCTCGCCTGGTGACATTCCTGTCGCTGTCGATGGCCGCCATCGCGGTGCTGCTGGCCGCGACCAGGTTCGCGCCGCCGACGCTCACCTCCCCGGCCGTGGTGCACGCCTCGCTGCCGCCGCGCCAGGCGTCCTACCTCGGCGTCTATGCCAGCAGCTACGCGCAGGTGGCCGACTTCGCCAAGGCCGCGGGGCGGCGGCCCAACCTGGTCGGGTACTACAGCGGCTGGGCGCAGCCGTTCGCCACGCCCTTCGCCACCACGGTCAGCGAGCACGGCGCGATCCCCTACGTGCAGATCGACCCCACCTTCGCCTCGGTGGCCGGCATCGCCGCCGGGGACTACGACGCCTACCTGCGCTCCTACGCCGACAGCGTGCGCCGGTTCCGGCACGCGGTGGTGATCGGCTTCGGGCACGAGATGAACGCGCCCTGGTACTCCTGGGGGTACGGGCGCACCGCGCCGGCCACCTTCGTCGCGGCCTGGCGGCACATCGTGAGCCTGTTCCGGCGGCAGGGCGCGGAGAACGTCACCTGGCTGTGGACCATCAACGCCGACCGGCCCGGCACCGGCCCGGTGGCCGACTGGTGGCCCGGCGGGAGCTACGTCACCTGGGTCGGCATCGACGGCTACTACTACCGGAAGCTCCGACACGTTCGCCAGCGTGTTCGGGAAGACCATCGACCAGGTGCGGGTGTTCACCGGCAAGCCGGTGCTGCTGGCGGAGACCGCCGTCGGGCCGCGGGCAGGCCAGTTCGTGAAGATCGGCAACCTGTTCACGGGCATGGCCAGCTATCAGGCGCTGGGCTTCGTCTGGTTCGACAAGGACCAGCACGGCGGCATCTACCACCAGGACTGGCGGATCGAGGACAGCCAGGTCGCCCAGGCGGGGCTGCGGCTGGAGCTGTCCGGGGTCCGGCTGGTGCACCCCTGATCCTGGCGGGTCTCGTGGCGGCCAGGGAGCCGGCCGGGGGCTCAGTGCTGGATCAGGCCGCCGACCGGGACGGGGGCGACGTGGCCGGCTGGCGGAAGGGTCCTGGCGAGGGCCAGGCCGATGTCGACCAGCCCTGACCGGCGCAGGCCGGCGACGCCGGCGAATAGCGTCCAGGCCGACTCGACGATCTCGCCGTCCGGCTCGGGCCGGAGCTGGCCGCCGGTGATCCTGACCTGGTAGAAGATGCCGACGTTCTGATGGAGGCGCCCGGACGAGCTGTCGGCCGCGGCGATGACCCGCGAGTCCACGCCCAGCAGGCGCTCGACCACCGCATCGCAGCCGGTCTCCTCGGCGACCTCCCTGATCACCGCGTCGAACGGGTCCTCGCCGTGCTCGACCCGGCCGCCGGGCAGGGTCCAGGTGGAGACGCCCGCCACGGATCCGTGCCGGGCCAGCAGCACCCGCCCGTCCTCGATGCACACGGCGTAGGCCGCCAGCCGGAAACTCACCCCCGCACCGTATCTAGCGGTCCCGGCGGGCGCCGTCGGCGGTGAGCTCATCGGCCGGGCCGGCGTCACGCTGTTCCGCGAGCCGGCGCTCCCGGCGGCGGGCCAGCGCGCCCGCCGCCGCGTCGATCGCCAGCGCCGTCGCCAGGACCATGCCAGTGCCCACGGCGGCCCCGCCGACGGTGTCGGTCGCGTAGTGGTCGCCCAGCGCCACCATCGCGAAGGCCACCGCCACCACGATGGCCACCGCCAGCACGCCCGCCGCCCAGCGCGCGGCGGCCGGCAGCGGCGGCCGCGACGGGCCTGCCAGCAGCACAACCAGGGCGACGGCGAGGGCCGACACGGCGGTCACGTGCCCGGACGGAAACGCCAGGTAGCCCTCGATGGTCCGGTGGATCAGCGGCTTGAGGGCAAACTCGGTCAGCGCGCTGGCGGCGGGCACCGCGAGCGCGGCGAGCAGCGCGGCGCGATAGCGCCGGGCCAGCGCGCAGGCCGCGACGGTGACCACGCAGCAGCCGGTCGCCCACGCGGGGTCGCCGAGGCTGCGCAATGCCTTGGCCGACTTGCCGGTGCCCGGCCTGACCCGGATCAGCGGGTCAATCCAGGTATCCGGCCAGACCGCCTGGGTGCGGTGCGCGACCCAGGCGCCCAGGGCGGCGATCAGCACGGCGCAGCCGACCACCGCCCAGGCCACCGCCGGCCGGGGGCCGGGCGTCAGCAGCGAGCGGTCCCGCCCCGCACCCCGCACTGGATCGCCCCTTCCCCGCACTCGCCTGCCGCGAAGCTGCCATCGTAGGCGGCGCTTACCCCACGATCAGGGACAGGGCGGTCTGCTGCGGGCTGACATTGGCAACCGCCGGGCGGGCCGCGCCCAGCCGCCAGGAGACAAGCTGCACCTTGCTGGTGAAGCTCAGCTCGGCGACCAGGGCGCCGTCGCTCTCGGGCCAGCCGAAGCCCACCATCGCGTCGCTGCTGACGAAGCTGCCCGGCATCTGGGTCAGCGCGCCGGTCGTCACGGACGCCACATCGAGCCGCATCGCCAGCTCATCCGCGCTGCCGTCATCGCCGACGCTGAGCTGAAGCGCCAGGTGCCGGCCGTCTGGGCTGAACGCGGCGTTGGCCGCCAGGCCGCCCCGCGGCAGCGGCACCACCCGGCGGCCGCCAGTGACCAGGTTGAGCAGGACAACCTGGCACCGCCCCGAGCAGCGCGGCTGCCAGGCGACCCACTGCGCGCTCGCCGCGAGCAGGGCGGGGAGCTTCCGGATGACACCGCCAGGCCGCCATAGCCGGTAGGCCGGGCTGACCACGGCCGACATCCGCTGAAGCAGCAGGCCGGCGACGGTGCCCTGGTCGATCCGGTAGCCGGACGGCAGCCGCACCGGGCCGCTCAGCGCGCGGCCGGTGCGGGCGACCTCCCGCGCCGTGCCGGCCGCCGTGTTCATGTTCGTCCCGCCGGCATAGCTGGTCAGCCAGACCGATCCAGCGGCAGCGCCGGGAGCGACCAGGGTGGCCGTGCCCAGCGGCGTGACGCCGAGCGCGCCGTCGGAGAGGAAATACACGGGCCTTGACTGGCCGCTCATGCAGTCCTCGCAGTCGCTGCCGGCGGAGCTGCCCTCCTGCACCACCCAGCCGCCGGCCAGCCGGACGAACTGGTACCCGTACAGGTCACCGGGCAGGCCGTCGATGGGCGTGTTCAGTCCGACGGCCGGGGTGTACCAGGCAGGCCGCTGCCCGTTCAGCGGCACGCGGTCACCCGGCGGCCAGGACGCCACCGGGCCCGGCACGCCGCCCGGGCCCGCCGGCAGCGCGGTCACGGCCAGCGGCGTCACGCCAGTGGCGTGATGCCGGGGAAAGTGCTCCACCACGAGCACAGCGACCAGCACGAGCACCGCCAGCACGATGAACCGGCGCGGCCACGGGCCTCGCTCACGGTCCCCGCCCTGGCTGAGGATGTCGGGCAACGGCAGCACCGCCCAGCGGATCCGGATGTCTGCCTACGACGATACGACGGCCGGCGCGAGACGTCGCGTAGCCGTCCTGTCACGGTTAGCTTCCTACCGCGATCGCTACCCTTAGCGGATTCGCCTGCCGTAGCGGTGCCTGCCGTAGCGGTGCCTGCGGCGGCAGGGACCTACTTGGCGGCGCTGACCTTCTCGGCGGACGACGCGGCGCTCTTGCCAGCGGCACCGTCGGCGGCGGCACCGTCGTCAGCGGCGCTGGCGTCAGCGGCGCTGGCCTCGGTCGCGCTGCCGTCCGTGGCGCTGGCCTCGGACGAGGTGCCGTCGTCGGCCTGGGCGGCACCGGCCTGGGCAGTGCTGTCCTGGGCAGTGCTGTCCTGGGCGGCACGGTCCTGGGCGGCACTATCCTCGACGGCGCTAGCGTCCACTCCAGTCTTGCTGTTATCACTCTTGCTGTTATCAGCGGAGATGGTCGCGGCGGCACCGTCCTTGGCGACGCTGTCCTTGGCGGCAGCATCCTCGGCGGCGCTGTCGGCAGTAGTACTGCCGGCGGCGCTGGGCTGCTCGGCTGGCCCGCCGGCCGGCTTCGGGGCGGGCATCGGGCGCAGCGCCGGGAGCGGCGGGAGGCCGGGTAGCGTGACCCGGATCTGCCTGGCGATCTGCGACGGGGTGGAGCCGGCGGTGTCCACGACCAGGTCGGCGGCCTGGATCATCCAGGTCCGCGCGGTCCGGTACTCCTCCAGGTGGCCCAGCCGCCACACCTGTGCCTCGTCCGAACCCTCGATGCGGCTGCGCAGCACCTCCTCGGCGGCGTCCAGCACGACGTGGAATACCTCGATCTCCGCGTCGCGCAGCGCGGCGAAGATCTCCTCCAGGTACTCCTTCTTCAGCACCGTCTGCGGCGCGATCAGGTGCGTGCCGGTCATCTTGCTCACCTCGGCCAGCGTCGCGGCCGTCAGCGGGCGCCAGGCCGGCCAGTCCTGGAAGTCGGCGACGTCAAGACCGCTCAGGTTCGACCTGAGCATGTATCCGACCGTCTCGGGGTCGATGATCCGGCCGCCGGGGACCAGCGCCGAGAGCCGATCCGCCGTTGCGCTCTTGCCAGCTCCGAAGGTCCCGTTCAGCCAAATAATCACGCCTCTCATGGTAGGGGCGCACGCGGTCTCGTATCGGGAAATTGCGCGGAGCCGACGGGTAAACGAGCCGCCCCGGCGACTCAGGTGCGGCGCAGAGGTAACCAAGACCTTCTCCACCGTCGCGGCCGGCGGGCTCAGAACCGGACACCCGGTCGGACAGCACCACCGGACAGCACCACCGGACAGCGCCATCGGACAGTGGACAGACCGGGCAACGAGCTGGCCGTTGGCCGACCTGGTCATGGACGAGGACGCCCGCGATGTTCGACCTCTTGCTGTTATCAGTTACGACAGTGAACCCGCTTCTACTGTCGAAACAGCGGCGGTAGAAGCGGGTTCACTGTCGTTGACGGCCCCGGCTGACGGCGTCGGCTGACGGCCCCGGCTGACGGTCCCGGCTGACGGTCCCGGTCGATGCCCGGTCCCGCTAGCGGGCGGGTCTCGGCGGGCGGGCGCGGTCCTGGGCGAGCAGGGTGTAGCAGAGCTCGACCAGGATCAGGCCGATGGCCGCCTCCACCGCGGCCTCGCCGAGGCCGCGGATGGCCAGGATCTCGATGATCTCGCCGATGCCCTCGGGGCTCGGGATCGCGGACTCCAGCTCGCCGATGATCAGCAGTGGCAGGCTGGCGGCGAGCGCGACCTTCCAGAAGTGCGGCCGGACCAGCCGGGCCGACCGGCGCAGCGCGGGCCAGACCCTCAGGTGCTCGATCTCGATGACCGGGCCGGCCAGGATCAGCAGGTTCAGGATGATCAGGCCGGGGATCACCAGGGCGATCAGCCCGGCTACGGTCAGCAGCGCGACGGCGATGTCGGCGACGATCAGCCGCCACCACGGCAGTCGCGCGGCCACCTGGCGGAGGGTCAGGTGCTCGCCGCCGTGCTCGGCGGCGCCAACCAGGCGGCAGAGAAACCCGGCCAGGAACACGGTGCCGAGCATGCTGACGCCCTCGGCGCTGATCCCGGCCGACGCGGAGAGCACGGCGTTGGTGGGGTCGGTGTAGTGGTCCACCACGATCTCGATCACCGCGGTGACCGTGGACACCACGACGGCCACGGCGAGCACCCGGCCCAGGTCCGCGCGGCCCGCGCGGAACGCGGCGGCCAGCACGGAGCGCAACCGCAGCGGGGCGGGCTTCGGCGGCCGGGCCGTCTGCGTGGCCTGGCCGTCGCGGGTCATGCGACGTCACGCTACGCGATCAACTGCCTACTCGCCAGCGCCACGACTTTCGGCACGGAACGGGGCGAGCCAGGGTGACGGCGGCCCGGTACGCCAGGCCGTTCGGGCTAAAAAAACGTGTGCACGGCGTCGATGACCCGGCCCTCGTCGTCGGTGACCGGGATGACCCGCCATTTGTCGAAGGTCGTGCACGGGTGCGAGATGCCCAGGCAGATCAGGTCGCCGGGGGCCAGCGGGCTGGCCGGCGGGAGCTGGAGGAAGGCGTGCTGGTCGGCCAGCGCGGTCACCCGCATGCCGTCGGCCGGCAGGCCGGCTCCGCACGGGTCACGGCGCGCAGCGGCAGCGGCAGGTCGTCGTCGAACGCGACGTCCCGCCGGCCCGCCGACAGCAGCGCCAGGCCCGGCTCGGGGCGGGACAGCACGCCGGCCCACAGCTCCAGGGCCGGGCGCAGGCTCAGGCCAGGCGCGGTGCCCCGCTCGGCGGGCGAGACCCGCGCGTACATGCCGTGGTCGTGACTGAGGTAGGCGCCGCTGCGCAGCACGATCAGCGGGGCGCGGCCCGGCCAGCCGGCGGTCAGCTCCCTGGTCACCACGTCGAAGAAGCCGCTGCCGCCGGCCGTGACGATCTGGTCCGCCAGCGCGAACCCGGCCGCGTCGAGCGCCAGCGCCAGCTCGCGCAGCCGGCCGCAGTACGCGGCGGCCGCGGTCAGCGCGGCCGCGTCGTTCGCCTCGCCGAGGCTGCCCTCGTAGCCGGCCACGCCGGCCACCCGCAGCGCCTGAGTCGCGGCCGCGGCCCTGGCCACCTCGACGGCGCCGGCCACGGTCCTGATGCCGGTCCGGCCGCTGTCGTGGCCGAGCTCGACTAGCACCGGGAGCCGGCGCCCCTGCCACCGGCCGCAGCCGCGCAGCCCGGCGTCCAGCAGCGCGACGCCGTCGAGGCTGTCCACGCAGCAGTACGCCTCAAGGCCGGGGTCGGCGGCCAGCTCGCCGGCCAGCCAGCCGATGCCGGCCGGGTCGGTCAGCTCGCTGGCCAGCAGCAGCCGGCGCACCCCGTACTCGCGGTAGGCCTGCAGCTGGCCGGCGGTGGCGACCGTGATGCCCCATGCCCCGGCGGCGAGCTGCCGCGCGGCGAGCTGCGGCGACATCGACGCCTTGCCGTGCGGGGCCAGCTCGACGCCGGCTTTGGCGCAGTAGGCGGCCATCCCGGCGATGTTGTGCGCCAGGGCCGAGTCGCGCAGGGTCATCAGCGGGAAGCTGAACTCCCCGCCGAGCAGCGCCGGGCGCTGCCCGGCCAGCCAGCCGGCGGTGAGCGGCTCGCCCGCCTCCCGCCGCAGCCGGGCGGCCAGCGGGCCGAAGCCCTTGTCGACGGTGGTGATCGGGCGGTCCCGCAGCACGGCGAGCGCGTCCGGTCCTGGCGCGGTGCGCGGCATCTCGGTGTTCATGGCGAGCACAGAATATGGCCGCAGGGCCCGGCCAGCATGACCGCCGAGGGTGGTCGGCATGAACACTCCAGCGATAGCACTCGACCCGGCTCCGCTGCCCGGCCCCGCGGCGGCGTGACCGTCTATGACCTGACCAGGGCGGACTGACCGGGTAGCGGCGATTGCCACGCCGCGTCTCATTCGGGCGGCAACTTCTGGCAGCGACCGGCGGCAGGCGACGGGCGGTGATTAGATCACACTGTGTTTGATCGCGCCGTGTTAGTCGCTCGTCACGCGAGGTTTCGCCCCGTGCGATGGGGGCTGGCCGTAGTCGCGGCGGCGGCCGCGCTGACCGTCGCCGCGCCCCCCGTGACGGCTGGCGCGATGGCGCGTCCAGCGCCCGCTGTGGTCGCAGCACCTCCATTCGGCGGTCCCGCGGGTGCCGCGCCTGCCACCACACCCGCGGCCACACCGCCCGCGGCCGCCGCGCTGGCCCCGGACAGCTATCCGCGGGACGTGCGCGCCCTGGAGGCCGCGCTGACCGACTCCACCACCGGCATGCGGCTGTGGAGCAGGAAGCTGAACGTGCGGCGCCCGATCGGCAGCATCGTGAAGGTGATGACCGCGCTGGTCGTGCTCCGGGACGGGCACCTGAACCAGCCGATCACCGTGACCAGGGCGGCCATCAGGTACGTGCGCAAGGACGGCGCGAGCAGCGCCGGGCTGGTCGCCGGGGACGTGCTGACCGCCCGCCAGCTGCTGGAGGCGATGCTGCTGCCGTCCGGCTGCGACGCGGCCTACCTGCTGGCCACCGCCTACGGGCCAGGCCGGCGCGTTCTTCCGCAAGATGAATGCGCAGGCGGCGGCGCTGGGCATGACCTCGACGCGGTTCACCAGCTTCGACGGCATGCCGTACCCGAAGGAGTGGTCGACCTACTCCACCCCCGCGGACCTGCTCAGGCTGGGGGCGGCGGCGATGCGCGAGCCGGCGTTCCGGCGCATCGTGAGCCAGCGGCATCACTACCTGGCCAAGACGAAGCAGCATCATCGCTACGCGTGGTCCACGACCAACCTGATGCTCGGCTCCTACCGCGGCATGCTGGGCATCAAGACCGGCGACACCACGGCGGCCGGCGACTGCTTCCTGTTCGCGGCCCGCCGGGACGGCACCACGCTGATCGGGGTCGTGCTGCACGCCAGCCCGACGGACAGCTATACCTCCCGGTTCGTCGCCGCGACGCGGATCCTGGACTGGGGGTTCCGCCGGCTCAAGCTGGACGCCACGTTCGGCGGCCGGCTGCTGGCTCCGGCCGGCTAGCGGCTGGCCCCAGCAGCCGGGCCGGCTAGCAGCCGGCCCGGGCGTTACCCGCCATGACAGCACGCTGCCCCGGAGCCCGCTGGACTCCAGGGCGGCGCGCTGCCTGGCCGGCGCTAGCCAGCCAGGGGTACTGGCCTAGTAACTGCCGGTCTAGTAACTGCTGAGCCAGGTGTTGCTGAAATCGCCGGACCCGTCCATGTCGCTGGTCGTGTCCTGCTGGGTGCCGCCGCTGTCCACCATGACGATCCCGGTCGGGTCGTAATCCGACATCGACGAGCCGTTCACGGCCGAGCCGCCATAGTTGACCTGGCCGAAGTCGGCGAGCGGCAGCACGCCGTCCTCGGAGGACGGCGCCTCGGTGATGACCTCGGCGGACGAGCGGGACAGGCCCGCCTCATTCTGGGTGATGGTCTGCGTCCAGCCCTGGGTGTTGTCGGTCAGCACCAGCGTGTAGGTCTCGGTGCCGCTGAACGTCACGGAGGCGCTGATGCTGTCGCCGGGCGCGACCGGGTTGCTGAAGTACACCGGGTCCGCCGGGTACATCTCGTACCAGCCGTAGTAGTCCGGCGACGAGCCGTCGCAGTCGGAGTCGGTCCCGGTCTGCTCGACCGAGTCGGAGTTGTAGCCGTCGAGCCCGACCCAGAAGGCCGCGTACTCGGCGTCGGAGTTGGCGCAGTTCGCGGCCGGCTCTGTCCAGCTGGCCGAGACGCTGTTGAACGAGCCGTCAGAGCCGGTCGCCGCGTAGCCGGACCAGTTAGTGCTCTCGGACTGGTTCCGGTGGCCCTTGACCTGCGACGAGTGGCCAGAGACGTGATGCATCAGGCCGCCGGGGACGAAGGCGTGCACGGCGCCTCCGGGACGGACATGGGTGGTGCCAGGGTGCGACGTCGTTGTCGCGGCACTGGCGGTGCCGGCCACTGCTAGCAGCGAGCCGAGCGCGAGGGCGGCGGTGGTGAGGGGGATGGTCCAGCGGGGGGTCATACGGGCTCCTTCGGCCGCGGATTGACTGGCCTACAGGTACCTTCGCCCATCACGAATAAACGAATTATCGATAAAGTTTAGGTAAACTACGTCTTTTCATAGAACAATTCTAATGTCATTGCATATGACGCGACGTCATTAGCTGACGCTCGCCAGGCTCAGCAGGTCGTCGGCGATCTCGCCGAACCGGCCCACGCCGATGCTCAGGTGCCCCTCCCCCGGCAGCAGGCGGACCCGGGTGCCCGGCAGGTGCGCCGCGAGCCACTGCCCGTGTGCGAAGGGGACCATCATGTCCTGGTCGCCCTGCCAGACGACGGCAGGGCCGACGTCAGCCAGGGAGAATCCCCAGTCCCTGGTGAAGGCCAGGTCATCGTCGCGCCAGCCGGCGATCCCGGTGCTGACCGCCGCCGCGAAGGTACGCGCCAGGTAGGTCGCGAACTCGCCGGTGATGACGGAGATATCGACCGGCGAGACCAGCCCGCCCAGGCTCTCGGCGACCTGCTCGGGCGTGACGTCGCGCAGCTCGGCGGCGGCCGCGGTGAGGAAGGCCGACAGCTCCTCCTCGCCCGCCAGCGCCGCGCCGAACTCCGTCACGTTCTCCGCCGCCATCCCGGCCAGCCAGTCCAGCCCGTCGGCCGGCAGCGGGGCGATGCCCGCGATCGAGGCCACCCCGAGGCAGCGGTCGCGCAGCAGTGCCGAGCAGGCCAGCGCGTGCGGCCCGCCGCCGGACCAGCCCGCGGTGACGAACTGCTCCGCGCCGAGCGCGTCCAGGATCGCGGTCGCGTCGGCCGCGGCGCTGCCGACGGACCTGCCGGGGTCCGGGGCGGACTGGCTGTAGCCGGGCCTGGCGTACTGCACCAGCCGCAGGCCGCGGTCGGCGGCGGCCTGCGCCAGCGGCCCGAACGCGACGCAGCCCGACGGGGTGCCGTCGTGGAAGAGCAGCGGCATCCCGCTGGCCGGGCCGCTGACCAGGACCTGCAGGGTCCGGCCGCCGGGGGCGGAAACACTGAGCTCGGCGGCGGCCACGTCCGGCATGAACTGCTCCTTCAGGCGGGGAATCGTCCTGGCGAGCCTACGCGGCCGGCCAGCGGGCGTGACGGAGCGCGGTCGAGCGCGCGCAGCAGCAGACGCCGGTCAGCAGCACGCCGGCCAGCGCGAGCACGGCCGCGGACGCGGGCAGGTGCTGGAGCAGCAGCCCGGCAGCGGCGAGACCGGCCGGCGCGCCCAGGCCGACCAGGGTCATCACCGAGGCGATGACCCTGCCGCGCTCGGCGGGCGGCGCCTGCCGGATCACCAGGACGTCCACCAGCACCCGGATGGCCGGCACGCCCAGCATGGAGAAGAACAGCACACCCGCGGCCCAGTACGGCCCGGCCGGGATAGCCAGCAGGGCGAGGGTCGGGACGAGCAGCAGGCAGATGCCCAGCAGCAGGATGCCTGGCCTGATCCGGTGCAGCACCCGCACCAGCGGCGCCCCGGCCAGCCCGCCAAGCGCGCCGCCGCCCAGCGCGACGCCGATCATCGCCGGCGCGACGCCCTGATGCCGCAGGATCACCATGACGACGAGGTCAAGTCCGGCGCCAGCGGTGTTCACCATCATGATCAGCACGGTGGCGGCGCGGAGCACCGGCTGCCGCCACAGCGCGCGGACCCCGGCGAACAGCCGGCCGGCGGCCTGTGCCGCTCTCCCGGCGAGCCTCGCCCGCCCGCCCCGCGCCCCCGGCCCGGCCGATGCGTCCGGCCCGTCCGGCGCGCCTGGCTCGTCCGGAGCCTTGGCCGCGGCGACCGGCCCGCGGTCCGCGCCGCCGCCATCGGGGCCGACCCTGATCAGCAGCGCCGTGACCATTGACAGCAGGTACGACGCCGCCACGCACGCGAACGGGACCGCGTGCGCCAGCGCCCGCACGGCGTACAGCGCGCCGCCAAGCGGCGGGCCCGCCAGCGCGGCGCCGTTCATCCGGACCTCGTCCTGGGTCAGCGCGGCCGTCAGCCGCGCGGGGGAACGGCGGAACGCACCAGCAGGAAGCGCGCCGAGCTGGCGGCCGCCTGGCCGATACCCAGCAGCGCGGCGGCGGCCAGCAGCAGCGGCAGCGACAGCACCCCCAGGACGAGCGCCACGACGACCGCGGTGGTGAGCGCCGCGCGCCCGGTCTCGACGGCGACCACGATCCGCCGCCAGCTGAACCGGTCGGCCAGGTGACCGCCCGGCAGCCCGGCCAGCAGCGCACCCGTCGCCTGAACCGCGCCGAACAGGCCCGCCCGCGCCGCCGACCCGGTAAGCGCCAGGATGGCCAGCGGATAGGCGACGTCCGCGATGCTCACGCCCAGGGTGGCCGCGCTCTGTCCCAGCCAGAGCACCTGGAACTGATAGTTCCGCCACAGTGGCAGCGCCTCGCGAGCGGCCGCCCTGCCATCCGCCGCACCCGTGCCCGCCCGGCCTGCGCCCGCCGCGCCCGCGCCCACGGCGCCAGTCACGCTCGTCTCTGCCACGTGATCTCCCTCAGCCAGTTCACTGTTTCCGCTGGATGTCATTTTCGTTCGCGTCATCGTTCACGCTAACGTGAATGATGACAGGGTCGTGAATATTCGGCAAGAACTGTGGCAGGATGAGCCCGTGACACCGTCCGATCCCCGGCCGACCGATCCCCAGCCGACGCGTCCCGAGCCGGGCACCTCTGGCATGCGCGAGGTGACCGACGTCGAGACGCTCCGGGTGCTGGCCGACCCGCTGAGGCTGGCCATCCTCACCGCGCTGATGGACCGGGACAGCGCCAGGATGCGGG
This sequence comes from uncultured Actinomycetota bacterium, assembly GCA_963725175.1. GTDB lineage: Bacteria > Actinomycetota > Actinomycetes > Streptosporangiales > Streptosporangiaceae > DASUBV01. The sequence goes on along the minus strand of CAVRXH010000006.1, from coordinate 6,169,151 downwards.
TGATGTCGGTCAAGGAACTGGCCGAGGAACTCGGCGAACCGCAGACCAAGCTGTACCGGCATGTCCGGCAGCTGGAGGCGGCCGGCCTGATCGAGGTGGCGGCGAGCCGCCTGGTCTCCGGCATCCTGGAGCAGCGCTACCAGGCCTGCCAGCGCGACCTGAGCCTCGGTCCTGGCCTGCTGCGCGGCCGGCCGGACGGCGACGACCCCGGCGAGCTGCTGGCCGGGACCCAGGCACTGATCACGACCTTGCTGAGCCGGTACCGCGACCAGTTTTTCGCGGCGTACCCGGCCGGCCTGCCTCGCTCTGGCGGCCATCCGCCCGAGCAGTCCTATCGGGAGCCGGTGCTGTCCCTCGCCGAGACCACAGTGTCCCCGCGGCGCGCCGCCGCGATCCGCGACAAGCTGCAAGGAGTGCTGGACGAGCTGAACGAGGCCAACTTGGATGACCTCGTCGATGGCGTGCCGGTCGTCGATGGCGTGCCGGTCAATGTGCTGATCGGCTTCTTCGCCCCCGCCCCCGCCCCCGCCCGGGACCCGGCACAGTCCCCGGAACCCGCCTAGCCGCCACCCGGCGGTCCGCCCGTCAGCCCGGCTCGCCGCCAGACCCGCTCGCCATCGCTGACCTCGGTGGTCAGCTCAAGGCCGGCCCGCTCCGCGACCCGCTCGGAGGCGCGGTGTCCCGGGTAGACGCAGGCGTGCACGCTGGTCACGCCCGCCGCCGTCAGCCACCGGACGAGCACGTCCGCCGCCTCGGCCGCGTAACCGCGGCGCTGCCAGGGCGTGCCGACCACCCAGGCCACCTCCGCGGACCGGCCGCCGGGACCGTCGGTCACGGTCGCCTGCAGGTGCCCCGCCGCCTGGCCACCGTCGCGGACCCGGATGGCCCAGTTCAGCCAGGTCTCGCCGGCCGTTCCGCTGCCCAGCGACCAGCGCCGGTAGCGGTCCCGCAGCGCTTCCTCGCTGTCCGGGCTGCCGCCGGTGAACTCGTGCAGCGCCGGGTCGCCGAGCACGACGGCCATCTCGGCCGCGTCGCCAGGCACTAGCGGCGTCAGCACCAGCCGCGGCGTCTCCAGCACGGGCACCTGGCCCAGCCCGCTGCCGTTCACCCGCGCCTCCGCTCCGGGCCCGGCCCCTTGCACCGGACACGCCTGTGCCCCGGAAGCCGGGAGCTTCCGGGGCACAGGCTAGCGGTTTACGCGCTTGCCTCGGCCAGAGCTAGTTGCTCCGGACCCAGGTGTTGCTGAACCCGCCCGAGCTGCTCATGGAGCTGGTCGAGCACTCGGTGCGGTTGCTGCTGTCGACCATGGTGATCGACGTCGGGGACTGGCCGGACATGGAGGAGCCGTTGGCGTCCGAGCCGGTGTAGTTGATGGTGCCGAAGTCCGCGAGCGGCAGCACACCGGACTCGGAGGACGGCGCCTCGGTGATGACCTCGGCGGAGGAACGGGCCAGGCCGCTCTCGCTCTTGGTGATGGTCTGGGTCCAGCCCTGGGTGGTGTCCTTGAGGACCAGGGTGTAGGTCTTGGTCCCGCTGAACGTCACCGAAGCGGTGATGTGGTCGCCGACCGCCATCGCGTTGCTGAAGTACACCGGGTCGGCCGGGTACATCTCGTACCAGCCGTAGTAGTCCGGCGACGAGCCGTCGCAGTCAGAGTCGGTCCCGGTCTGCTCGACCGAGTCGCTGCTGTAACCGTCAAGCCCGACCCAGAAGGCCGCGTACTTGTCGCCGCTGCCGCTGCAGGTGGCCTTCGGCTGCGTCCAGCTCGCGGAGACGCTGGTGAAGTGGCCGCTGGCCCCGGTCACGGCGTAACCGGACCAGTTGGTGCTGGTGGTGCTCGCGTTCTTGACACCGTGGGTCTGAGCCAGCGCGCCGGTCGGGCGCTGCATCAGGCCGCCGGGCTTCCAGCCGTTAGGCGCGCCGCCGGGACGGACGGTCGTGACACCGGGGTGCGCGGCCGTCGAGGCGTTGGCCGTGCCGGCCGCAGCCATCAGGCCACCGAATACGAGAGCGATGGAAGTGAGGGGGATGCACCAGCGACGGATCATACGGGCTCCTTTGCCGTCTGAGAGGCAGGCTACGGTTTGAAGTGATTTGCCGGTTTTAGCAGCACTTCGCCGTAACTGCGGGGCGTCGCCGAGAACGTATAGTGACCATTGGTAATGGTTAAACAACTAGATGGTAAAGGATTGGTATTTTACTTACCCGTCGGGATCTATGCGCAGGTCAGGCGGTATGCGACAGATGAGCCACTTGCGATGACCTGCGGCGAGCACCCCGGTTTTCCTGAGTTTTCCCAGGTCCCCGGGCCGCCGGCGCGGCTGCCAGGCCCCCGGCCCGCCTGCCGCTACCGTGGAGGCCGAGCCCGAAGGAGCCAGCGTGCCCGAGCCCGACGATGGCCAGCGGAACCGGTTAGCCCAGCGCCTGTTCGCTCCCCTCCCCGCTCGCTACGACGCTCTCGCCGAGGTGCTGTCGTTCGGCCAGAACGGCCGCTGGCGGGCGGCCATGGTGGACCGCGTCGCGGCCGCGCGGCCCGGCGAGGGCGCGCTGATCCTGGATGTCGCCGCCGGCACGGCCGGAGTCTCGGTCCAGCTCGCCCGGCGGACCGCGGCCACCGTGGTCGGCCTCGACCTGACCGAGCAGATGCTCCGCCAGGGTCAGCGCAACGTCGCCGCCGCCGGGCAGGCCGGCCGGATCGCGCTGATCGCCGGACGGGCCGAGCGGCTCCCGTTCCCCGACGCCACCTTCGACGCGCTGACCTTTACTTACCTGCTGCGCTACGTGGCTGATCCGCGGGCCACGCTGGCCGAGCTGGCCAGGGTCGTGAAGCCCGGCGGCACCGTCGCCAGCCTGGAGTTCCTGGTCCCGCCCCGACCCGGCTGGCGGGCGATGTGGTGGCTTTACACCAGGCTGGCGCTGCCCGCCGCCGGACTGGTCACCGGCGGGGCGAGCTGGTACGGCGTCGGCCGGTTCCTCGGGCCGAGCATCTCCGGGCACTACCGCAGGTACCCGGTGGACTGGACGGTGCGGGCCTGGCGCGAGGCCGGGCTGGGCGAGGCAGGCACCCGGGTGATGAGCCTGGGCGGCGGCCTGGTGATGTGGGGAACCCGGGCGGGTGGCTGAGCAGGCCGCGACGCGGCAGGACGACGGGCAGGACAGGCCGGCCTACTACGCCGCGCGCCAGGGCGGCTGGCGCGACTGGTGGACCCTGCTGCATCCGCCCTACACCGCGTGGCACCTTTCTTATGTCGTCATCGGCGCGTGCCTGGCGCCCCGGCCGGAACTGGCCCCGCTGCTGGCCGCGCTGGCCGCCTTCTTCCTCGCCGTCGGCGTCGCCGCGCACGCGCTTGACGAGCTGAACGGCCGCCCGCTGCGCACCGCCATCCCGTCCGGAGTCCTGGTGACGGCCACCGCGCTCGCCCTGGCCGGAGCCGTGGCCATCGGCATCGCCGGCCTGGTCAGGGTGGGCTGGCCGCTGGCTCCGTTCCTGGTCGCCGGGCCGCTGCTGGTGATCGCCTACAACGCCGAGCTGCTGCACGGCATCGTTCACAACGATCTCGGGTTCGCCGCCGCGTGGGGCGCGTTCCCCGTGCTGGCCGCGTACGTCGGCGAAACCGGGGCGCTCGCCCTGGCGCCGGTGCTGGCCGCCGCCGCCGCGCTCGGCCTGTCCGCCGCTCAGCGCGCGCTGAGCACCCCGGCGCGCACCCTGCGGCGCAAGACCGAGTCCGTCTCCGGCCAGCTCCGGCTCTCCGGCGGCGAAGTGCTCGACCTGGACCGCGCCGCGCTGCTCCGCCCGCTTGAGCACGCGCTGCGGGTGCTGTCGTGGAGCGTGCCCGCGCTGGCCGCCGCGCTCGCTGTCGCCCGGCTCGGCTAGCCGCCGCGATCTTCCTTCTTTCTGAACTCCGGCCGGCGCGCCGCCCCCGCACCTTGAGCCAGTCAATTTGACGGCTTATTAAAGTGAGCACGCGACACTCATTCAGGCTGCGGCGACAGGACCATTCTTATGGAGATTACCGGGCATATTCCCCGGCATTCCGGGCGGCATGCCGCCCGGACAGGCAGCCGCGGCTCGCGGACCGCCGCCTGTGCCGTCGCGGCCGTGGTCATGATCGGCGGGGGCGCCGCCATCGCCGCCGCGGCCAGCTCCGGGCTGACGCCGGTGACCTGCCCCGGCAGCTCCCGCTGCCACACTCCGCCGCAAAAACCCAGCCTGACGGCCATATCCCCGAGCGCGAAGATCTTCGACTCGGCCGCCGACCAGTTCCGCGGTCCCAGCGCGGCGGCGCTCTGGCACGGGCACTTGTGGGTGACCAGCGTGCTCGGCGGCTCGGTCACCGAACTGGCCGCGGCCAGCGGCGCGCACCTGCGGACCCTGCCGGCGGCGGACTACGGATTTCACGGGCCGAACGCGATCGCGGCCGGGCACGGCCATATCTGGGTAGCAAATGTCCCCGGCAACTCGGTCACCGAGATTAATGCCCGTAATGGGCACCTGGAACACACCCTTTCCGGCGGGTACGGATTTTCCAGCCCCTACGCGCTCGCGCTCGCGGCCGGGCGGCTGTGGGTCGCCAACGCCGGCGGTGACTCGGTCACCGAGATCAGCGCGCGCACCGGGGCGAAGGTCGCCGTGCTGGCCGGGCGCCGGTACCGGTTCGACAACCCGTACGCCCTGGCCGTCACCGCCGGGCGGCTGTTCGTGGCCAACGCCGGCGGCAACTCGCTGACCGAACTGAACGCCAGGACCGGCGCCCCGGTGGCCCGCCTGGCCAGGGGCTACGGCCTGCGCGACCCGGCGGCCCTGGCGGTCAGCGGCCGGGACCTGTGGGTGGCCAGCGAGTCGGGCAACTCGCTGACCGAGCTGGACGCGCCGACCGGACGGCTGGTACGGACGGTGTCCGGCCCCCGGTACGGCTTCGACAACCCGTCCGCGCTCGCGGTGGCGGACGGGCGGCTGTGGGTGGCCAACACGCTGCGCGGCTCGGTCAGCGAGGTGGACCTGCGGACCGGCGCGGCGCTGGGCACGGTGGCCGGCAAGCGCTACCGGCTATCGAACCCCAGCGCGCTGGTGCCCGCCGGCCGCTACCTCTGGGTAGCCAGCCTCGGCTCAAACTCCCTGACCCGCCTGCGACTCCGCTAACCGCCCGCCCGCAGATAAAAGGTCGTCTCCAGACCACCCCCGCCCCGCGCCCCGCTGCTGGCTTCCCGCGGCGCTAAGCCGTCAGCGGCCGGCCGTGAAGCCCGCTCGCCGCTGAAGTCGCCTTCCGCCGCACCAGGCTCGGCAGCACCAGTCGGAGGCAGGCTGCCGACCCGGCCGCTCACCCAGATACGACAGTGAACGCACTTCTACTGTCGTTGTTTCGACAGTGAAAGCGGGTCCACTGTCGTAACCGCGCGGCGCGCACCCAGCCGGCGACGCCGTTTCGGGACGGGAGTGGCCAGTGTTACTAACGGGGACGGAGAGACGGCGCGACGGCGGCCGGCAGCGCCCCGCGAGGGCGGGCGCGGGCTGGTCAGCCCGGGCTGGCCCTGGGCGAGCGGGACGGGGCCGGACGGGGCCGGACGGGGCCGGACGGGACGTGGCCGGACGGGAGGGGGCGGGCGGCGGGTATCGGTGGTGCCAGGCGGGCATGCGGGCCGTTTCCGCGCGCCCAGGCTTAGAGCGCGTCGCGGCTTTGGAGGAAGTGCATGGCGGCCCAGCCGGCCGGGACCGGGAGCCAGAAGGTGAGGGTGCGGAACAGCAGCACGGCGCTGACCGCCGTGGTGCCGGGCAGCCCGGCGGCGGTCAGCCCGGCCGACAGGGCCGCCTCCACGGCGCCCAGGCCGCCTGGGGTGGGCACCACCGAGCCGATGGCGTTACCGGTCAGGTAGACCACCGCGACGGCGGCCAGCGGCACCGAGCCGCCCAGGGCGCGGATCGAGGCGTACAGGCACAAGATGTAGGCGGCGGTCAGCAGCAGTGCGCCGCCGATGCCCTGGGCCAGCTTGACGGGCCGCTGGGCGATGTCAAGCAGCCTCGGGATGACCTGGCCGAGCGCGGGCGCCAGCCGGGCGCGGACCAGCCGCCGCCCGGCCGGGAAGGCCAGCACCGTCAGCGCGGCGGCGACCAGGATGCCCACCGCGATGTATACCCACTCGTGCGGGCGCAGCGAGTGCGTCCGCGAGGTGCCCGTCACCGCGGCGAAGACGACCAGCAGCGTCAGGTGCAGCCCGAGGCCGAAAACCTGGGAGACCCCCACGCTCGCCGCCGCGTCGGCGGGCGCGACCCCCGCCTTGCGCAGGAACCGGATGTTGATCGCGACGCCGCCGACCGCTGCCGGGGTGGCCAGCGTGACGAAGGACCCGGCGAGCTGGGCCAGCAGCGTCCGCGCCATGCTGAGCCGTTCCAGCACGAACCCGGTCAGCGACCAGGTGGCGCCCAGGTAGGTCACCGCCGACAGCGCCAGGGCGACCACCGACCAGCGCCAGTCCGCGTTGGCGAACAGGTGCCGGAAGCCGCTCCGCGACACCTGGCCGACCAGGATGTCCGCGGCGATCACCCCGATGACCAGGGTGACGATGGTGCGCAGCCGGAACCGCTCCAGCTGCACCGGCGGGACATCCTGGTCCGGGACCTGCGCGGTCAGCCGCTTGCGCAGCGCGGGCAGGATGTCCTTGTGCCGCCGCAGCTCGCCGCGGGTACTGCGGTGCAGGGCGACCGGCTGAAGCAGCGGGATCAGCGCGGGCAGGTCACTGCCGGCCTGCTGCTGCGCGATGTCGGCCGCCCGGTCCGGGCCGACCAGCAGGGCCAGCTCGGCCAGCAGCTGCACCAGGTCGAGGCGGCGCTGTACCTCGCTGGCGGCCACGTCCCCGTTGCCGGGATCGAGCAGCACCACGTCCCTGTTCTCCGGGCCGGTGAACAGGATCCGGTCGGCGGTCAGCGTGCGGTGCGTGACCGCGTGCTCGTGCAGCCGCAGCACGGTCCGCCAGACCGCGTCGAGCTGGGCGTCGGTCGGCGGCGCTGGCAGGTCAGCCAGCGGCGTGCCGACGGACTTCTCGCAGGACAGCACGGCCGCCTCCGAGCCGACCCGGACCAGGGCACGCAGCGCGGGCGTGGCCACGCCCGCGTCCTGCACCGCGTAGATCAGCAGCGCGTGCCGCTCCACGGCCCGTTCCATGGTCAGCGGCGCGCTGCGGGACACCTGGGCCTTGACCCTGACCCGGCGGTAGATCCGGTAGAGCACGTCCACGGCCTGCTGGTCCCGGTCGAAGACCGTGACCTCCCGCTCCTGGCCGTCCGCCGTCACCGCCAGGTACCTGCGGTACTCCGACGGGCTGTCCCATACCCGGCTGATCGACGCCACCGGGGCGTCGGCGGCGGACAGCGCGGCGGCGATGGACAGCGCCGAGGGCCGCTCGGAGACGGTGCCCACCGCGAACCGCAGGCCGGAGCCGATGGTCGAGCCGATGAGCAGCGTCAGCAGCAGCGCCAGCACCGTGGTCTGGGCGTCCGCCAGGGCGGTCAGCCCGTAGAAGCCGATGGCCACCCAGAACGCGGCCCGCCACTGCGGCCGGCCGCCGAGTCCGACGACCGTCATGTAGGAGACCAGGCCCGGCCAGGTACCCGTCGAACAGCGGCGGCGCGGCCGCCGCCCCCGGCTGGTACCACGGCCAGGCCCTCGTACAGCAGCGAAAACGGGTGCTGGAGCAGCACGACATTGGCCAGCGCCACGATCAGCATGACCGCGACCCCGGCCAGCACCGCCTCGGCCAGCCGCCGCCACTGCCGCCGGACGGCCAGCGAGATGGCCAGCGCCACCGGCAGCGCGAACACCGCGAAATGGGCGATGAAGCCCAGCAGGCCGAGCACCGGCCCTGGCAGCCTGCGGGTCGCGCTCGCGGCACTCACCTGGACCCCGACCAGAGCCACGACGGCGACGAGCACCAGTTCGATTCCGGTCAGGATGCAGCGCAGCAGGTCGGCAGGGGTTCTGACCCGCGGTTGCAGGTCATCCTCGACCTGAACCGGCGGGCTGCCGGGTCCTGCGGATAGCTGCTGCTGCTGTGCGGGCAGCGGCGGCTCACGTCGGGACAACCTCACAAGTCGATCGTTTCACCTGGCAGTCCGCATCTTGTACGCCACCCGCAAATTAAGTCACCTGGTGGTCAGCGGGCCGTCAGGTTTCCGTCATTCCGGGCACCCATCCAGACCGCGCGCCGGAGGCCGCGAGCAGTTCCTGATAGAGCGCGGCGGTGCCCGGATGCGGCTCGCCATCAGGCGCGATGTCGCTGATCGCGTCGAGGCAGCGGTTCCATGCCTCGCGGACGCCGACCAGGTTGCCCGCCGCGTGCTCGGCGCGCATCAGGGCACGCCAGAGCTGCTCGGCCGCCGCGTCCCCGGCCAGCCCGGTCCTGGCCGCCCTGGCCGCCGCCGCCGGGTCGCCCGCCGCGATCTCCAGCGCCGCCAGCACGTCGGCGGCGTCCACGATCTGCGCCCGCACGGTCTCGGTGGTCGCCAGGTCCAGCCACCAGTAGTAGCAGCCGGAGAAGGGCCGGCCGCGGATCAGCCGCAGCGCCCGGCGCAGCAGGTGCGCGTCGCGGGCGCGCATCCCGTCGGTGGTGAGCCGGTCGAAGTCCGCCCAGTCGAACCGGACCGCCGGGTGCAGCGCGTACTGGCCGCCGCCCAGGTGCTCGATCCACTCCCGGCCATCCGGCGCCCGGCCGAGCTGACGCCTGGTCCTGACGATGAGCTGGCGCAGCGAGTCGCTGGGCTTGGGGTGGTCGGGGTCGGCGCCGAGCAGGTAGCAGAGCTGCTGGTTGGACAGGCCGCTGCGGCCATTCAGGGCGAGGGCGAGGACGAGCTGGCTCTGCGCTGGCAGGAGCCCGCCCGGCTGCCCGTTGATGGTGAAGCTGCCCAGCACGCCGATCCGCAGCACGTCCTGCGCCGGCGGGTCAACCGGCGACGCAGTCCCGTCCCCGTCGGCGCTGGCGGCGGGGACGGCCATGCCGGCCGGAGCGGCAGGGTCGGCGCCGCCGGCCGGGTCAGCGCGCTTGCCAGGAACCGGTTCACTGGCAGGAACGACGGCATCGGCCCGGCCGGGTTCGCTGGCGGAAGCCGGGCCGTCGATGCCGGCTGTGCCGGTGCGGCCGGCGGTGCCATCCGGGCTGACGGGATCCCGGTCCCTGGCCGAGCTGGCGGGGCCGTCATTGACCTCAGTGCCGGCGGCGCCGGCAGACCAGGCGGGGTCCCGGTCCCAGGGCGGGTCGCCCGCCCAGGCCGGGTCGCCGTCCCAGGCCGGGTCGGCCGCCGGAAGGTCGGTGTCAGCGGTCAGCAGGTCGTCGGCCAGCCAGTGCGGGGCGGGCGCCCAGTGCGCCTGGCCGACCTGGACTGGGTCTCGGTCGGCGGGCTCTTGTCGGTCGGCCTGGTCTTCGGCGGCCTGGCCTTCGGCGAACTGGCCTTCGTCGGCTTCCTCGCCGTCTCCTGGCCCCGGCCGCCAGGCCAGGTCCGGATGGCCGCCTGCCGCGGTGCCGCCCCTGGCCGACCGGATGCCCGAGCGCCCGGCCTCGTCCCAGGCTGACGGCTGCCCCGCCTCCTCCGCCGCCGCGAGCACATCGTCTGGCCACGTCCAGCCGCTGTAGGGCGGGTCCGCGGCGGCCACGTCACCGTCCTGCGACGCCGTGGCGAACAGGCTGGCCAGCGCCGCGTAGTCGGCGTCGTCGAGCGGAGTCGGGATGGCCTCAAGCTGGAGCGGCCAGACTCGCGCGGTGGCGGACTGGCCGTCGCTGGCCTCGGCCAGCTCGATGAGGGCGGGCTCGCGGTGCCCGGCGGGCGGCTCGCCGCCTGACGGGATTAGCGCGGCGATGCCGCCGGGATCGGCGGCCAGGTCGGCCAGCATGGCGAGCTGAGCGGACGTCGGTGTCTCCGCGCTGACCAGCAGGGTCAGCGCCCAGTCCTCGTCGCCGGGCTCGGTCAGCCGGTGGTAGCGCACGTCGGCGAGCGGCGCGTCGCCCAGCCGGCGGCGCAGCGTGACCGCCTTGGCGGCCAGCAGGTCGAGCGCGGCGTCCAGGCTCTCGCAGCAGGTGCCGCGCCCGCCGAGGGCCTCCAGCTCGGGGTAGCCGACCAGGATCAGGTCATACCAGCCGGCGAGCTGGCCGGCGGTCAGCTCGGCGGCGGCGCTGCGCAGCAGGGCGCCGGCCAGCCCGGCCGGGCCGGCCACCTCGGTCACCTGGAGATGCTCCAGGTCGACCAGCAGGTAGCCGTCCGCCGCCGAGCCGATGGTGAGCAGGCCGGGCAGCAGGTCGCCCGCCGGATCCTGGTGATCCTCCTGCTCGTCGGCCAGCCACCTGCGCCAGGCCATGCCCTGATAGCCGCCGGGCACGCTGAACGGCGCGGGCGGCGGGTCCGCCGCCGGGCTGGCCAGCAGCACGTCGAGGTAGGCGGGCTGGAGCCGCAGCGCGGTGATGTCAGGGAGCTGCGCGCCGGCCGCGACCAGCCCGGCCCCCAGGTCGTGCAGCACGTCGCGCAGCGCGCTGACCGGCTCGTAGGCGGCGGTCAGGTTCAGCCGCTGCTCGGCCTCGGCCACCGGGGCGCTGGCGGGCAGCGGTATCCGCCTGCCGCGGCGCCGGGCCTGCCGCTGCCGGTGCCGCAGCCGGGACAGGCTGACCGCCGCGCCGCCGGCCAGCACGCCGGTGCCGAACGCGGCGATCAGCAGCAGCCGGGACTGCTGCGGCGAGTGCACAGCGGAGCCGTCCGAGCTGAGTGTCTGGGTGGTGCTGCCCTGGCCATCGCCGGTCGCCGGGGCGGGCACCGAGGTCAGCGTGTGCGTGCTGCCGTGGCCGGCGGGCGAGGCGCCGTGATGCGGCTGCCGGTAGTGCTGATGGCGGCTCGGGTGGCCCGCGTGGGTGCTGCCCGCGGGCGTGCTGCCCGCGGTGTCGCCCTGGCCGCCCTCGTGGTGGTGCGCGCCCGGGCCGGCCGCGGGCACGTGCAGCACCCAGCCGGGCCAGACCACCGACGGGTCGCTGAAGACCTGCCCGGACCCCATGTCGTGACCGAGGTTGAGGGACACGATCTCGGTGTACCGGTCGCCGTCGCCAAGGTAGTGCTGCGCGATCGTCCACAGGCACTCGCCCGGCCGGACCGTTACGAGCTGGTAGTAGCCCATGCTCATCCTCTGGGAGCTCGCCGCGTCCTCCTGCGCCGCCGCGGTGCCTGCCGTCACGGGGCTCGCCGTCACTGGGCTCGCCACCACGGGGCTCGCCGCCACAGGACCCGCCGCCACAGGACCCGCCGCCGGGGTTTCTGCCACGGTCGTCCCTGCCTGGACGGTGGCAGCCTGGACGGAGCTGTCCAGGGCGAGCGGGCTCGCGTGCGGCGCGGCGGTGATCATCGCGGCGGTGGCGAGCTGCGGAGTGGCCAGCAGGGTGCCGACCGGCGCGGCGGTGAAGGTCAGCACCGCGAGCGCGACCAGCCGGCCCGCGACGGACTGGAGGCCGCCCAGGTGCAGCCGGGGCGGACTCCGGCGGCGGGCGATGGCCTGCACCTCGGCCAGCACCGCGTAGGTGAACGCCGCCCAGGCCAGCCAGGTCACGTCGCGGACCACGGCCAGCACCACGCTCGAGCTGTCCCGGTGCAGCAGGCCGTGACCGAGCTGCGCGGCGTCGGGCAGGTGACCGGGCAGCGGCGAGCCGCCGAGGGCGAGCAGCAGCACGGGCAGGCCGGCGACCAGGACCAGCAGCGCGATGAGCGCGGCCAGGCCGGTGACGGCGGCACGGCCCCGGCCGCGGCTCACGACCGGCCCCCGGCCACGCCGCTGACCAGCCGGGCGGTGGCCCGGCCGGTGGCGTGGATGGTGCTGATGCCGATGAGCGACAGCACCTTGGTCGGCTCGGAGACGGTGACGCTGACGCTGATGGACTCGGTGCCGTCGGGGGCCACGGACCAGTTCCGGTACCCGGCCTGGTTCAGGTACTGCTCGGCCGCCTGGACAGCCTGGCCCTGGTCCACTACGAACCGGCCGCTGGAGTACGCGGTCGCCCGGTCCACCATCCCCGCGCCCGCCCTGGCTGCCTCCTGGGCGGCCGCGGTGGCGTTCTCGGCGGCCTCGAGCTTCGCACCGCCGTCAATGACCAGGCCGGCCAGCGCGAGGATCGCGACGAACATGACCGCGAGCATCAGCGTCAGCGAGCCGCGCTCGCCGGGCTGGCTCATGGCACGCTCCCCGCCTCGCGGCGCCGCCGCCCGGCGGCGCCTAGGCCACCGAGCCTGACCGGGGGGTGTGACGATCACTGTGACACCGCTCATGACGTCCTGCCCCGGTACGGGTCGATGGGTGAGGTGAAGCTGGCCCGCAGGGTCTTGCTGCCGGGCAGGCCGGGGATGAGCAGGTCGGCCAGGCTGACCGTGCAGGTGACCCGGGCGGTGACGGCGGCGGGCGTGCCCACCGGGGCGGCGAAGTCCCGGTAGACGCCGGGCAGCCGGATCACCGGCGTGCAGTTCAGGTTCTCCCCGGACAGCTCGCTCCTGGCGCTGGCGTACGCGGCGGCCACGGCCGCCTCAGGCGACCGGGCGATCGACGCCTGGCGGGCCGCGTCGCGGGCGGCGGCGGCCACCGAGCCCTGCGCGATCGTGGTCCGGCCCGCCGCGATCACCAGGCAGATCAGTAGCATGATGACCGGCGCGAGGATCATCAGCTCCAGCGGCGCGTTGCCGGCCTCGCGACGGCTCGCCGTCCTGTGGCGGCCCATGGTTCTGCGGCGGGCCTCGGTCGTGCGGCGGGCCTCGGTCGTGCGGCGGCCCCCGGTCATGGCGTGGTGAACCTCTCCCGAGGCGCCTGCGCGTCCTGGCTGACGTTGATCGGCAGGCCGGGTACCAGGCTCGGCACCTTGCCCGTGACGGTGATGACGATGGTGTTCCCGCCGTGGCCGCTAGCCCGGGGATTCAGCAGGAACCCCGGCGCCGACGACTCCGCGAAGCCGCGCGCGGCGCGGACCCCGGCCGCGACCGAGGAGTGCGGCACGCGCGCGGCGTCGACGCCCTGCCGGGCCGCCGCCAGCGCCGCCGACTTGGCCAGGTACCAGACGGCGGCCTGGGCGATCACCATGATGGCGGCCAGGAACACGGGCAGGACGATGATGTAGCTCAGCGTCATCGCGCCCCGCTCCCGGCCAAGTCGGCGGCGCATGGCTACGGGAGCTTCCCGGCCTCTGCCGTGATCGCCTTACCGAACAGGAGGGAGGCGGCGGTGGCCGCCGCGACCAGCAGCACCGCGATCACGATCCACTCCAGGGAGAGCGCGCCGGACTCGGGGTTGCCGTCAAGAGCGGCGCGAGTGCGGGTGCGAATGCGGTCGACAAGGTAAGTCAGCGTCATCCATACGGGGTCCATGACGGGGGTCCTTTCAAGGTGAGCCGGGTAGGCGGTCTGGCGGGGCGGATGGGTTAGCCGGGGTCGGGGGAACGCGGGGCGCGGGGCTACCCGGAGCCGAAGGTCCGGGCGATGACGGGGAAGACGAGCAGGATCAGGAAGCCGGCCGCGAGCAGCGCGATCGGCACGACCATGGTGGTGCCGCGCGAGCCGGCCTTGGCCCGGTCGGCGGAGAGCTGCTGGGCGCGCATCGAGGCGGCCCTGGCGGCGAGGGTGTCCAGGATCCGCGCGCCTTCCTGGCCGGCCACCTCGGCGATGTCGGCCAGGTCGGCCAGCTCGGTGACGCCGGTCTCGGCGGCCAGCTCGGCCAGCGCCGCCCAGGGCGCGCCGCCGACCCGGCGGGCGGCCTCCAGCGCGGCGGCGATCCGCTGGAACGCCCAGCCGCCGCCGATCTGGGCGGCGGCCTCCAGCGCCTCGGTCGGGCCCGCGCCCGCGCCGCGCTCCAGGCCGACCAGGTCCAGGTAGCTGCTCAGCGCGTGCCGGAAGTCGTACCGCTTCTCCGCGGCGTTGACGTGCGTGACCAGGTCGGGCGCGAAGAACATCCCGCCGCCAAGGGCGAGGGCCCCGAGCACGGGCACGGCCAGGCTCAGCGGGTGCCCGGCTAGCGCGGCGAGCACGGAAAGCAGCACGGGCGCGGCCAGCCCGAGCAGCCCGCAGCTCACCTTGCTGGCCAGCCAGGCAGAACGGTCCTGGCCGAGCAGGGCCAGGTCCTGAGAGGGAACGGGCAGCCAGGGCAGCAGGTCGGCGAGCCGGGTGCCGAGCCGCTGCGCGCGGGGCAGCGCGGCGGCGCTGCCTGACTGCTGGTTCATCCGGGCCAGTGCGGCGTCGATCCGCGACCCGGCCGGCAGCAGCTCGCTGATCGCCACGAACACGCCGAGCCCCGCCAGCGCCCCGGCGATGACAGCCCAGGTGCTCACCACGACCTCCCCGGCCGCACCGTGCTGCCCGGCTGGATCGTGCCGCCCGGCGGCGCGGCGCTCGGCAGCTCGGCGCGGGCGTGCGCCCAGCCGTCCTGCCCGACGGGCGGCTCGTCGAGGAACCGGCCCGGCGAGGGCAGCGTGCCGAGATGGTGCAGCCAGCCAAGCCCCGCCGCGTACAGGCCCGCCACCAGGGCCAGCACCACCTGGCCGCCGACGGTGCCGAACGGCGCGGAGTAAGAGCGGTTGATGATGGCGAACACGGTGAAGCCGAGCACGAACACGGTGATCCACCGGACCGTGGTGCGGTGCTCGGCGCGCTCCGCCTCGATCTCGCGGCGCGCCGCGACGTCCCTGGCCAGCAAAGTGGCCAGCGCGGACAGCACGTCCCTGGCACCGCCGCCGCGACGGCCGGTGGCGATGATCAGCGCGGCGGCGATCCGGTCGCCGGCCGGGTCATCGATCTCGGCGGCGAAGGCACGCAGCGCGGCCTCGGTGCCGGCCCGCGACGCCAGCCTGGCGGCCAGCGCGGTGACCGGCCCGGCCACGGCGGCCGGCGCGGACCTGGCGCTGGCCTCAAGCGCGTCCTCCAGGCCCCGGCTCGCGGTGACCATGTCGGACAGCCGCCGGATCCAGTGCTCCAGGCCCTCCAGCATCGCGGTGCGCTTGCGCTGGCTGCCGCCGATGCCGAGCTTGGGC
Organism: uncultured Actinomycetota bacterium; assembly: GCA_963725175.1. Classification (GTDB taxonomy): domain Bacteria; phylum Actinomycetota; class Actinomycetes; order Streptosporangiales; family Streptosporangiaceae; genus DASUBV01. The sequence continues at coordinate 6,154,133 of CAVRXH010000006.1, read as the reverse complement.
AGGAACACCACCGCCGCGGCGGCGGCCACCGCCGCCACCGGCCACCCGGTGAGCACGAACACCACCAGCGCGGCGAGCACCGCGATCAGCGCGCGGCGCCGCCCGGCGCTGGACAGCGCCGCCTGGGCGACGCGCCGGGGCGGGGTGCCGGGCACGGGCGCACGGCCGGCCAGCCCGGCGACGAGCGCCACCAGGCCGGCCATCACCGCCGCGCCGGCCAGCGCGGCCAGCGCGATCATCGCCGGGCCGTCCTGGCCAGCGCCCGGTGCCGGTCAAGCAGCGCGGGATCGAAGCCGGCCGCGACGAGCCGCTCCAGCATCAGCGGTGACGGGGTGTGCGCGGGGACCGCCCGGCCGCCCGGGCCCTCGGGCAGGAACAGCCGGTTCGCGGCGGGCCGCTCGGTGTCGGCCGGCGGCAGCACCTCCAGCACCTCGGAGACATAGCGCAGGGTCCGCGAGCCGTCGTAGCGCTTGCGGACGTGCACGATCAGGTCGACGGCCATCCCGACCAGGATGTGGATCGCCCGCTCGGCCAGGGTCAGCCCGCCGCGCAGCCCGAGGATCAGGATCCGGTCGAACGCCTCGGCCGGGGAGTTGGCGTGCAGGGTGCACATCGAGCCGTCCTGGCCCGAGTTCATCGCCTCCAGCATCGGCATGATCTCGCTGCGCCTGACCTCGCCGACGATGATCCGCTGCGGGTTGTGCCGCAGCGCGTGCGCGACGAGGTCGTGCAGGCTGATCTGGCCGGCGCCCTCGGAGTTGGCGTCCCGCGACTCGAAGGCGATGACGTCGGGGTGCCCGGCGCTGCCGTGCAGGTACAGCTCGTACTCGGACTCCAGCGTGGCCAGCCGCTCCCCGGGCGGGATCTCGCTGGCCAGGGCGCGCAGCATCGTGGTCTTCCCGGCGTTCACGCCGCCGGTGACGATGATGTTGCAGCGCGACCGGACGGCGGCGGCCAGGAACGCGGCCAGGGTGGAATCCACGGTGCCGAGCTGCATCAGCCGGGCCAGGCTGGCGTCCAGGTGCCCGTGCCGGCGCAGCGACAGGCACGGCCGCGGCGTCACCGACATGGTCGCGGTCAGCCGCGCGCCGCCGGTCAGCGCCACGTTGACCAGCGGGGAGGCCGCGGAGAAGTCGCGGGCGGTCTGCCCGCCGCGGGCCGCCCAGGTGCGGATCATCGCCAGCAGTTCCTCGTCGCTGGCGGCGACCGGCGGCCCGGCCACCCGCTCCCCGGTGGCGTAGGTCACCCACACCTGGTCGCAGCCGTTGATGTCGACGTTCTCCACCTGCGGGTCGCGCAGGTAGGCGGCGAGCGGGCCGAGCCCGTAGCGCTGGTCGTAGACGGCCTGGGCTAGGGCCTCGCGCTCGGCGGGGGTCGGCACCGGGCCGCCGGTCCTGGCCTGGCGCTGCGCCCAGGCCCGGACCGCCTCGCGGATGACGGCCGCGGCGTCGTGCTGGCTGGCGCCCTCCTGAAGCTGGCCGGCCGCCGCGGCGAGGATCTCGGCGATCGCGCCGCGGAACCGGGGATCGGCGAGCGGCGCCCGGTCGCTGGCCGGACCGCGCTCGGCCAGCGACAGCCGGTCAGCCTGACCGTGCTGCGGCGCCTGGCCTGGTCGCGGAACCTGGCCGGGCTGCGAAACCGGGCTGGCTGGGGGCGCCTGACTGGCTTGCTGCGGCTGGCTGACCGGGGGCATCTGGCCGGGCGGGGGCACCGGCTCTGCGTGCAGAGGCGGCGGGCCCTGGCTGGCCGCCGGGACCAGCGGGCGCTCGGTCAGGGGGGCGCGGTCGGTCACCGGGGACCGCCGTTCCGCGGGCCGCCCGGCTGGGCCAGGTAACCGGGCAGCGGCTCACCCAGCTCGTAGGGCTCGCCGAGCGGCATCTCGTAAGGGGCGGCCTGCGGCAGGGACAGCCCGGCATAGCCGGGATCACCGCCGGCCACCCCGGCCAGGGCCGGCCCAGGGTCACCTAGTTCGGGACGATCTTCGGGATAGTCGGCGAACACGGTCTGCTCGCCATAGCCATGCAGCGGCCCGGCCGCGGTCACGGCGTCGCGCAGCGCCCGGCCCGCGGCGGCGGCGGCGCGGATCAGCGGCCTGGCCTCCAGCCGGTGCCGGCTGCCGGTCCCGTCGGACAGCAGCCCCGCAGTCCGGTCGTCGGTCGGGAGCTGGGCGACCACCGGCACGCCGAGGGACCTGGCGATCTCCCTGGCCGGCGCGCTGCCCTCGCCGGCCAGCAGCAGCACCACCCGGCCGGGACCGACCAGGCTGGTCACCATCTCCAGCCGGGAAACCGCGCGGCTGACCTGGCGCAGCGTCGGCTGGAGCACCAGCACCGCCAGGCTCGCGGCGGCCAGCACCGGCCGGATCGCCGCGACGGAATCGAGCCGGCCGCAGTCGGCGATCACGTCGGCGGCGCCGCCCTGCAGCGCCTCGGCGATCCACGGCAGCGAGGACTGCAGCGCGGCGGACTGGCGCGGGTCGGAGATGCCGGCCAGCAGCAGCCTGCTGCGCTCCTCGTCCAGCTCGACGAGCTGCCGCCAGAGCAGGTCGGCGGGGATCTCCGCGCCGGCCCCGACCTCCAGGGCCAGCGGCAGCAGCCCGGTGCTGGCCGGCACGTGCCCGCCGAGCAGCCCGGCCAGCACGTCACCGCCGCTCGGGTCGAACTCGGCCAGGATCACCTGGGACGGCCAGCTCAGGGTGAGCGCGAGCGCGGCGGTCGTCACGCCGGGCGAGCCGCCGCCTGACAGCAGGGCGTAGACCGCCATTACGGCGTCCTGCCGGTGACGACCAGCGCGATGTCGCCCGCGGCGGACTCCCTGGCCAGGTTCGGGCCGGCGCCGGCGGGCACCAGCAGGTCCACCACGTCGAGCCCGTCGGAGTCCGGGCCGCCGGTCACCGCCTCGACCACGCCGGCGATCGCGCTGCCTGGCACCCCGGCCGCCGCCGCGCTGCCGGAGCTGGAGCCCGGCGCCCAGACCACGATGACGTGATCGCCGGCGGCCAGGCCGCTGGCCGGGAGCTGGGACGGCTTCAGCGCCACCGGCACCAGCACCTGCCCGGCCGCCGGGGGCATCGAGGTGGCCAGGTCGGCGGCGGACAGCAAGGTGCCAGGCCGCAGGTCGGTGGCGGCCACCAGGCCGGTGACCTGGCTCTCCTGCCGGACCGGGACCAGCGTGCACGCCCGGCCCGGCCGCCACGGACGCGGTGCCCAGGTCGGCCTGGGTGACGACCTGGCCGGCCGGGACGGCCCTGGTGATCACCAGCACCGGCACCTGATGGTTGACGGCCCTGTACAGGGCCGCGCCGCCGAGGATGCCCGCGCCGACCAGCACGATGGCCAGCGCGATCATGCCGGGGCGGCGGCGCCGGGGCAGCTTGGGCAGCTGGCCGATCCGGACCGGGCCGCCGTTCCCGGCGGCACCGGGTCGGGCTCGGGATGGAAGACGGTGCCGAAGCCGCCGCCCTGCGGGGCGCTCACTTGCCCACCCCGCTGCCGGTCACCAGCGCCTGTCCCTCGGCGATCCGCAGGGAGAGCGCGGAAGGCACGGGCAGCGCGGAGTTGAGCACGGCTCCGGTGCCGCCGGAGCCGGACCAGATCACCTTCCAGGTCACCACGACCGTGGCGGCGTACTTGCCGCCCGGCTGCCCGAACGAGGACTGGGTGTACTCATACGAGCAGGCGGTATGCCGCCCGGCCGCGTACGGGGTGCCGGGGCCGTCGCAGCCGTCCCCGGTCAGCCCGCCACCGGGCTGGAAGGACAGGTGCTCGGGGGTGGCGGTCACCCTGGCCCAGACCGGCCCGGCCGACACGGTGACGTTGATCGGCCGCCAGCCGCCGGGTATCCAGTACCACTCGGGCAGGCCGACCAGGCCGTCCCGGCTGGCGGGCGGCGCGGTCCTGGCGCCGAGCACGGGTATCTTCAGCTCGCTGAGCGCTACCTGAAGCAGCTCCTGCGGGGTGACGGCGGGCGTGCCGTCCGCGCTGACCAGGGTGACGCCGCCGAACGGCTGGTGGCCGGGGCAGGTGATGGCCGCCCACTTCTCGCCCTTGGGCGGCTTGGGCAGGCCGAGGTAGTGCTGCTGCGCCTTGGACAGGTACTGCAGGGTGCAGCGGTAGTGGCCGCCGCCCGTGCCGCCCCCGCCGCCGGATCCGCTGCCGCTGCCGCACACCACGATCCAGCTCCGCGGCGGCACGAACTCGGTGTGGCAGCTGCCGGAGTTGCCTATCGCGGCCGACGCCGCGGCGGCTCGCGCGGCCGCGGTCGCGGGGGCCGCCGGGGCCGCCTGGCTCGCGGCCGCCGGGACGAGCAGCACTGACGCCGCGGCCAGCGCGGCGAGCGCGCCGCCGCGCGCGAGCGCCCGCGCGAGCGTCAGGGTGTGCATGGGACCTCCACCGGCTGCATGTTGGTCACTCGCCAGCGGCTGCCGGAGAGCACGAGGGTCACGTAGTAGTCGAGGCTGGGCAGGCCGAAGCTCTCCGGCACGACCCGGCCGGTCTTCTTGTCCAGCGCGCCGAAGTGGCTCAGGTCCAGGCAGTCGTTCAGGATGGCCCGGTGGCGGGTGATCTGCACGCTCTTGACGTGCGTGACCGCGCCGCCGTAGGCGACGTCGTGCGCCGCCCAGGCCCGGCGCAGCGTCCTGATCGCCTGGGAAACACCAGCCGGGGTCTCGTAGCCGGACAGGATCACCCGTGCCCGGCCCGCCGCGCCGGCCGACATCGCGGCGGCGTAAGCCCGCCAGTAGCCCTGGTAGGCGGCCGCGACGGCCTGCTTCGGGGTCTGCGGGGTGGCCGCCACCTTGGCCGGGGCGGTGCGCACGGCGCCCGCCTTGGGCGGCAGCGCGACCGCCGCCGGCGCTCTCGTGCCACAGCCGGCGACGGCGATCGCCAGGCCGGCGATCGCCAGGCCCGCCATCGCCGGGCCGGACCGCGCCGCCGTTAATCTGGCCAGGGATAACGGCGCGATAAAAGCGCTCAGCCGATTCATCAGCTAACTTGCTCCCCGCTGCCCTTGATGTGTAACTAGTGACCGTGTGACAGCATTGCGCAACCGTCACGTTCCACACAAGCCCGTTAACGGGCTTTTTTCAAGGATCATCCAAGGTCATCCGGCATGTGACGACACGGTCTCCTACTCCGCGCCCGCCTCGCGCCGGGGCCGCGCCCGCCCCCCGCCGGCCACGGGCAGTTTGCGCCGATCTGGCCGCCGGGATGTACGCGCCGCCCTCGCCCGGCCTAGCATGCGCTCGTGGCCATGCTCTACGGAATAGGCAAGCGCCTGCTGGTCGGCAGGCCCATGCGCAGTGACCGGCTCGGTCATACGCTGCTGCCCAAGAAGATCGCCCTGCCGGTTTTCGCGAGCGACGCGCTGTCCTCTGTCGCCTACGCGACCGAGGAAATCCTCATCGTGCTGTCGGTCGGCGGCATCGCCTTCTTCGGCTACACGCCGTGGATCGCGCTGGCCGTCGGGCTGCTGATGCTGGTCGTCGTGGCGTCCTACCGGCAGAACGTGCACGCCTACCCCTCGGGCGGCGGCGACTACGAGGTAGCCACCACCAACCTCGGCCCGCGGGTGGGCATGACCGTGGCGAGCGCGCTGATGGTCGACTACACGCTCACCGTGGCGGTCTCGGTCTCTTCTGGCGTGGCCAACCTGGCCTCGGCGTTCCCGGTGCTGGACTCGCACACCACGCTGATCGCCGTCGTGGTGGTGGCCATCATCGCCGTGCTCAACCTGCGCGGCGTCCGCGAGTCGGGCACCGCGTTCGCCATCCCGACCTACTGCTTTGTCGGGTCGGTCGCGCTGATGGTGATCTGGGGCCTGATCAAGCTGGCCACCGGCGGTCACCTGGTGGCGCAGAGCGCGCACTACACGATCCGCTCCCCGCAGAGCTTCGCCGGCTTCGCGATGATCTTCCTGCTGCTGCGCGCGTTCTCCTCCGGCTGCACCGCGCTGACCGGCGTCGAGGCCATCAGCAACGGGGTGCCCTCGTTCCAGAAGCCGAAGAGCAAGAACGCCGCGACCACGCTGGCCCTGCTCGGCGGCATCGCGGTGGCCATGTTCGCCGGGGTGACCGCGCTCGCGCTGATCGCGCACGTGCACGCCGCCGCCGCGCCAGGCGACCTGGCCGGGGTCCCGGCGGGCAGCACGCCCAAGACCGTCATCGCCCAGGTCGGCCAGGCGGTCTTCGGCGGCTCCTCGCCGTTCTTCTACATCCTCCAGCTGTTCACCGCGCTGATCCTGGTGCTGGCCGCGAACACCGCGTTCAACGGCTTCCCCGTGCTGGCCTCGATCCTGGCCAAGGACGGTTACCTGCCCCGGCAGCTGCGCACCCGCGGCGACCGCCTCGCCTACAGCAACGGCATCCTGCTGCTGTCCGGCTTCGCGATCGTGCTGATCATCGCGTTCCACGCCTCGCCCACCCGGCTGATCCAGCTCTACATCGTCGGCGTGTTCGTCTCCTTCACCTGCAGCCAGACCGGGATGATCCGGCACTGGAACCGGCTGCTGCCCGCCGTCACCGACTCCGCGGCCCGGCTGCGCATGATCAGGTCCAGGGCGATCAACACGATCGGCGCGGTGGTCACCGGCGCGGTACTGGTCATCGTGGTGGTGTCCAAGTTCGCCAGCGGCGCCTGGATCGCGGTCGCCGCGATGATCGTCATCTGGATGACGATGCGCGGCATCAAGCGTCATTACGAGAACGTGGCCCTGGAGCTGACCCCCGCTCTCGACGGGCCGGTGACGCTCCCGGCGAGCAACACCTCGATCGTGCTGGTCTCCAAGCTGCACCTGCCCACGCTCCGGGCGCTGGCCTACGCCAGGGCGACCAAGCCCGCGCGGCTCGAGGCCATCACGGTCGACGTGGACGAGGCGGAGACCCAGCGGCTGATGCAGGAGTGGGAGCAGGCCAGCATGCCGCTGCCGCTCACCGTGGTCACCTCGCCCTACCGGGACATCACCCAGCCGGTCATCTCCTACGTCAAGCGGCTGCGCCGGGAGAGCCCGCGCGACATCGTCACCGTGTACATCCCGGAGTACGTGCTCGGCCACTGGTGGGAGCAGGTGCTGCACAACCAGAGCGCGCTGCGGCTCAAGGCCCGGCTGCTCAGCCTGCGCGGCGTCGTGGTGGCCAGCGTGCCCTACCAGCTCAGGTCGGCGACGGCCAGCTACGAGAAGATCGACCCGCTCCGGCACCACGACCCGGCTGCCCCGGCCTCGCCTGGCGGGCGGCGCACCTCGCTGGCCTCGCTGCGGCAGCGGCTCGCGGCCGGCAAGGACGACCTGGACGCCGCCGACGTGCGCGCGGAGATCCAGGCAGGCGACGGCCCGGACGTGACACCGATCTCCGACATCCCCGAGCGGACAGTCGTGGACGTGGCAGGCACGCTGCGCGCGGTCACGCTGCGGCCGCGCGGCCCGAGCCTGACCATGGAGGCCGACCTGTGGGACGGCACCGGCAGCATCACGCTGGTCTGGCTGGGCCGCCGGGACATCCCCGGCATCCAGCCGGGCCGCCGCATCGTGGTGCACGGCCGGCTGGCCAGCATCAAGGGCGAGGCCACCATGTTCAACCCGTCCTACGAGCTGCAGCCGACGGCCGGCGAGCGCGGCTAGCTGGCTGGCGCGGGCCGGTCCTTCTTCCCGCTTATTCCGCACGTCATCACTTGATAAAAGTCAAGTCATGATTTCGCCCGGATTTGCTTGCACTATCTGAAGTGGATCCGTCACACGATGTATCCGCCCTGCATCAGTAGCGCCCTGTCCGGGACGAGGCTCCGTGCCCGCACGCCCGGCGGGCCCAGCTCGGAAGGAGCGTCTCATGGCCTGTGGCTCGACGTACGTGTGGAAAGGGCTCAGCAGCTGGTTCTGCTGCGGCAATGCCTGGGGGGTGTGCGGGTCGGCTGGCACCGGCGCGTGCGGTACCTGCCAGTCAAGCACTGCCATGGCGGCCTGGCCGAACTTAACCGCGGCCTGCCTGAGCGTCACCGACCCGGGGGCGTGCGGTGAGAACATGCCGCGGCACGGCTGCGGGTCGGTGCTCAACGTCACGAACCAGTGCGGTGCCACCGTGTGCATCACGCTCGCCGACTGCGGTCCCAACACGCAGGAGTTCTGCGGCTCGGAGGAGTGCTGCAACGGCCAGTGCCGGACCAACCGCATCATCGACCTGACCCCGAGCGCGTTCTCGGCCATCGGCAACCTCGACTCCGGCATCCTGCCGGTGTGGATCTACGAGTAGGACGCGAGACATGCAGACTCCCCCCGCCCATACCGCATTCGACCGCCGCCGCTTCTTAACCTCCGCCGCCATCGCGGGCGCGACCATCGCGGGCGCGAGCGCGCTTGGCGGCCTCGACGCCGACGCGGCCTTCGCCGCGCCCATGCGGCCGACCGACCGGGCCTTCACATCCGCCCACTTCGCCGAGGGCGTCATCACCGCCATCAAGGGCGGCCTGCTGCACGTGCACGGTTCCTACGGGACCAACTACCGGGTCCAGCTCACTAACGCCACCAGCGTGTGGAAGCTGCGCCCCACCACGGCCGCCGCGATCGCGGTCGGCGACGGCATGTACGGCCGCGGCGTCCGCATGCCAGACGGCACGATTGCCGCCGATGCCGTCTGGGTCAACATCGTGAACCTCACCTGCCAGGTACGGTCGGTCGCCAGTGACCGGGTGCGGTTGCAGCACAACGGCCACATGATCACCGGGCACATCGTCCCGGCGACCACGGTCGCGTCAACGGGCAAGGGCCCGCTGACCAGCGACCTGTCCGGCCTGCGGGCCGGACGTACGGTGCAGGTGCTCGGAGCGTGGCGGCCATCGGACGGATCGGTCGACGTGGCGCGCTTCACGCTGGGCCACTGAGCGGGAGGCAGTCATGACAATCACGCTGCTCCGGCTTCTTCCTGAACTCATGCCGCTGGTACTCGCTGGCCTGCTGGGCTGGACGGGCTGGGTCAAGCTCTTCGGCCGGCACACGGCGCGGCAGGCCGCAGGCTCCGCGCTCGGCCGGCTGATGCCGGCCCCCGGGCGACGCTGACCCTGCGGGCGGCGGGTGCCGTCGAGCTGACGGTTGCCGCCGCGCTGCTGGCGGTGCCGCTGTCCCCGGTGACCGCGGCAGCGACGGCCGCGCTCGGCGCCTGCTTCGCCGCCTATCTGGGGTACGCGAAAGCTCACGCCCCGGATTCCTCGTGCGGCTGCGCGAGCTCCCGCGCCACGCCGGCCACCTGGCGGTCCTTCGCCCGTGCTGGCCTGGTCGCAGCCGGCGGCGCATGCTGCGCCACGGCGGCGCATCCCTGGTGGTCAGCCACCGTCCGGTGGCCCGCGGCCGCAGCCGTGACCGGGCTCGCGCTCGTGGCGGTGATCGCCGCCATGTCGGCCGAACTCGACGATTTCTGGCTGTTCCCGCTTCGCCGGGCACGGACGCGACTGCTGCCTGGCCGGCTGGCCGGCACCGCTGGCCAGGTACCGGTGGCCGCGACCGTCGAGCTGCTGGAAGGAAGCCTGGCCTGGCAAGTCATGGCGCCCGTGGTCAGATCCGGGCTGGCCGATCACTGGGAAAGCGCGGGCTGGCGCATCTTGCGTTATTCCGGCATCCACGCCAGCCCCGGCGGCCCCCGGCCGGTCTCGGTTCTCTTCGCGGTTGACGCGAACGCGAAGGCCAGCGGCAGCACCGATCCGGTCATCCGGGTCAGCGTTGTCGATGAGGAACGTCAGGAGACCATCGCCGTGCCATCGCCCGACGTGACACCGCGCGCACGGCTGCCGCTCGCGGCGCCGGGCCTGGCCCGAGCCTGACGCGCCAGCCCGCCCAGCGGTCAGCCGGGCCGCTGGGCGGGCTGGCCGGCCGACGCCGGCTAGGGGCAGAACCGGTAGCCCATGCCGGGCTCGGTCAGCAGGTAACGCGGCCTGGACGGGCTCGGCTCCAGCTTGCGGCGCAGGTTGGCCATGTAGACGCGCAGGTAGCTGGCCTCTTTCAGGTACTCAGGACCCCAGACCTCCTGGAGTAGCTGGCGCTGGCTGACCAGCCGGTCCGGGTTCCTGGCCAGCACTTCCAGGATCTGCCACTCGGTCGGCGTCAGCCGCACGTCGGACTCGCCCAGGGTGACCCGCTTGGCCGACAGGTCGATGGTGAAGTGCTCCGTGCTCACCACCGGGGCGTCCGCGGCCGGCGCCGCCCGGCGCACCGCGGCGCGCAGCCGGGCCAGCAGCTCGTCCATGCCGAACGGCTTGGTCACGTAGTCGTCGGCGCCGGCGTCCAGCGCGGCGACCTTCTGGCTCTCCTGGCCCCAGGCCGACAGCACGATGATCGGCGTCGAGGTCCAGCCGCGCACGCCCTTGATCACCTCGGTGCCGTCCATGTCCGGCAGCCCCAGGTCCAGGATCAGCACGTCGGGCCTCTCCCTCGCCATCGCCGCCAGCCCGGAAGCGCCGTCCGCCGCGGTGGTCACCTCGTACTTGCGGGCCGCGAGGTTGATGCGCAGCGCGTTCAGGATCGGCGGCTCGTCATCGATGACCAGGACCTTGGTCACGGCTGGGCGCCGAGCGCGGCCGGGGACTCGGCCGCGGCGGGCAGCCGCACCCGCATCGTCAGCCCGCCGCCCGGGGTGTCGGCGGGCGCCACCGAGCCGCCCATGATGTCCAGGAAGCCCTTGACCACCGACAGGCCGAGGCCGATGCCGCCGGCCATGCCAGGACCGCCGGCGCGGGCGTCCAGCCGCTGGAACGGCTCGAACATCTGCTGCTTGAGCGCGTCGGGCACGCCCCGGCCGTGGTCGATGATGTCCAGCAGCACGCCATCGCCGTCCGCGCTGGCGCGCAGCTCGGGGTCGCGGCCCGCCGGGGAGTAGGCAAGCGCGTTGGCGAACAGGTTGGCGAGCACCCGCTCAAGCAGGCCGGGGTCGGTGCGGACCAGCGGCAGGTCATCGGGCACGGTGAGCTGCATCCGGCCGCCCGCGTCGATGCCGCGCAGCGCCACCGGCGCCACCTCGTCCACGGCGGTCGGGCGCAGGAACGGCTCCAGCGACCCGGCGGTGAGCCGGCTCATGTCCAGCAGGTTGCCGATCAGCGCGTCGAGCCGGTCCGAAGACTGGTCGATGGTGGCCAGCAGCGCCGCCTCGTCGGCCGGAGTCCAGGTCACGTCGGTCTGCCGCAGCGTGCTCACGCTGGCCTTGATCGAGGCCAGCGGGGTGCGCAGGTCGTGGCTGACCGCCGCGAGCAGCGCGGTGCGCATCCGGTTCCCCTCGGCCAGCGCCTCGGCCTGCGCGGCCTGAGTCCGCAGCCGGTCCCGGTCAAGCGCGGCGGCGGCCTGGGCGGCGAAGCCGTGCAGCAGCCGCTGGGTCAGCGGCCTGGCCTGCCCGGCCGCGACGAGCATCAGGCCCGCGCGCGCGGCTACCCGCAGCTCGGGTCCGACGGGCGGGTGCCCTACGGGACCGGCAGAGGCCAGGCCGGCGCGCGCGGTGCCGCCGAGGGCCGGACTGCCGGGGGCCGGGATGCGGCCATCCGCGCTCGCGGGACCCGCCCGGTCAGCCGGGGTCAGCCCGATGCCGCCAGCGCGGCTGGAGGCCACCTTCGCCCACTGGCCGCCGTTGTGCTCAAGCAACTCCGCGTAGCCGCCGTAGCCGCTGGTCAGGTGGTCGAGGACGGCGGTCGGCGAGTCCGCGCCGCCGAGTACCGTCTGGGCCAGGGCCAGCAGCTCCTGCGCCTCGCCGGCGGCACGCTTCGCCTGCCCCGCCCGGAGCGCGGCCAGGTGCACCACGCTGCTCACCGCCACCGCGACGGTGACGAACAGCAGCAGGGCAAGCAGGCTCTGCCCGTCGGCGATGCTCAGCGTGTGCACCGGCGGGGTGAAGTACCAGTTCACCAGCGTGCTCGCGGCGATCGCCCCGAGCACGGCCGGCCAGAACCCGCCGACAACCGCGATCGCCACCACGGCCGCCAGGTAGACCAGCAGGTCGTCGCCAAGCGGGTGCATGCCCGTCACCGACAGCACGAAGGTCAGCAGCGGCAGCCCGGCCAGCAGCAGGATGCCAGAGAGCATCCGCCGCCGGCCGATGCCGCCGCTGAGGTCCGGCAGCCGGCGCCGCCCAGGGCGGCCAGCCGCGAGGCTGGCCGCCGGGGCGCTGGCTACCGGACCTGGGGGCCCGGCAGCCAGAGGGGGGTTGACTGCCGGCGCGGCGCCCGCCGCCAGGTAGGCGCCTGCCGCCTGCGGGTCGCCCAGGCCGGCCGGGTCGGGGGGAGTCCCGGCGGCCTGGGCTGGCTCAGGAAGTGCGGGCCCGGACTGAGCCGGCCCCGCCCTGTCTAGTCGTGACTGACCTGGTTCGTACCGTTCTGGCCCGGACTGTGCTGGTCCTCCGGGCAGCGGCCAGCGGCCGGCGTGCCCGGCCTGGCCGTCCCCGAGACGAGCGGCCGGGTCCCCGCCTGGCTCCCCCGGATTCCCTGGCTCCGGCCAGGGCTCCGGCTGCGGCTGCCCTGAAACGTCCACCATGAACAGGGTGACCGACGATGCCAGGCGGCGCAACACCACGCCGCAGGTCAGCCCGGCTACCGCAGCCCCGCCGATGACCAGTGCGGCCGGCCAGCCGGCCGAGCCGGCGAACCGGAGCTGGGCGTAAGGCTGCCGGGAGAACCCGGCCACCGTGAACCAGCCCACCCCGGCCAGCACCAGCGCTGCCGGGAGCTCCGAGATCGCCGCCCCGATCAGGACGACGACGGCGGCCAGGCCCAGTACCCAGCCGGCCGACACCGCCCCGTCCGTCGCCGCGGCGAGGGCGCCGACCGCCAGCAGCGCGGCGAATCCCGCCGGCAGCGCGAGCGGTGCGGCAAGGCCGCGAGGCCGGATGCGCCTGGCCCGCTCTGCCCAGGACTCGGGGACCCAGGGCTGCGAGCCGAACTCCGCCGCGAAGGAAGCGGCCTCGTCGGACCCCGCCTCGACGGACCCCTTCTCGATGGAACCGGCCTCGACGGACGCCGCGTCGCTCCGGAACTGGTCATGACTGCCCGCCCCGGCGCGGTGCGCGGCTCCGGTCTCACTCATCTCGCTAGCCAGTTCACCGCAGTTCAGACCGGATGCGGCCGATCTATACGACTTCCTAACGCGGCCCCCGCCAGTCTTGATGCTTCCTTAACGCCCCCCGTGACCCCCATGCCCCTCATACCGCCCATTCCGGGCACCACCCGAGCCGCCGAGCCGCCGAGCCGGATCGGGGAGCACTTTAGGCGTACGTGGCCCAAAACACTCCCCGATAGCGAGCCATCCCCTCGCGCACCTCGTGATCTTGAAAGATCACCGCCTCGTGCGACGCGTGCGGCTGGCGCCCAGGGGCGGGGCGTGGCCGCGGGGGTAGCCGACGCCGAGGGGCGGCGGGGCCGGCAGGGCGGTCGGGGCGGCAGGGCGGTCGGGGCGGCAGGGGCGTTGGGGCACCTCAAGGGGCGGCGGGGTGGCAGGGCGGTCGGGCGGGTCCCGGCGGGCCGAGGCGGCCAGCCGTGCCGGGTAGTCGGCGGCCGGCGCGAAGTCCGCCGGGAGCCACAGCGCGGCGGCGTCGCGGTCCTGGGTGGTGTGCACGACGCCGGCCGTCAGGGTGTCGTCCACGAAGATCCGGAAGTAGCCAGGAAACACCCGGCTGCGCGCCTGCGGGTCGGCGATCAGCCATCGCGACGGCGGCAGCTCCGCGAACGCCTCGGCGATGAGCTGAGCCAGCGCCCCGGCGTCGCCGCGTTCCGCCCGGACTACCGCGTCACCCATGTCGCCTTCCCCGCGCAACCGCCAGTTCCGACAGAACGCAGGCTATCGACCGCCGGTGCGGCAGGCGAGATCCCGGCTGGCGCCTGGCGAGCCGGGAACATGATCAAGGTCACAGCGGCGGCTCGCCGGGCGGGCCCGCATAATCAGGTATGACCAGCACTGATACGTCACGCGCGGCCGGGCGGCCGGGAGTATTCGCTGATCCGGCCGCGCTGCGGGCCTGCTGGCACCCGGTCGGGTTCAGCGCCGGGCTGGGCGCCGACCGGCCGGGCCACGCCGACCTGCTCGGCGAGCCGCTGGTGCTGTGGCGCACGGGCGGCGCGGTGCACGCGATGTCGGACCTGTGCGTGCACCGGGGCACGGCGCTGTCGCTCGGCTGGGTCAGCGGCACGGAGCTGGTCTGCCCGTATCACGGCTGGCGGTACGCCGCCGACGGGCGCTGCGTGGCCATCCCGCAGCTGGAGGACCCGAGCCGGGTGCCGGCCAAGGCGCGGGTGCCGGCTTACCTGGCGCAGGAGCGTTACGGGCTGATCTGGGTCGCGCTTGAAGAGCCGCGCTGGCCGCTGCCGGAGGTGCCCGAGCTGGAGGACGGCGGCTGGGCGGTGGTCAGCGCCGGGCCGTACCGCTGGGAGTGCGACGCCTCCCGCCAGGTGGAGAACTTCACCGACTTCGGGCACTTCCCCTGGGTGCACCCCGGCCTGCTCGGCGACCCGTCGCGGCCGGTGGTGCCCCGGCACGAGGTGCGCACGCAGGGGCACGTGCTGCACTACACGATCGTCCGGCCGGAGGCGGAGAACAGCGAGGACTTCCCGGTGTTCGGCAACGAGCAGGACGGGCCGCCGGAACGGCGCAGCCGCTACGAGCTGCACCTGCCTTACACGATCGCGCTGCGGCTGGGCTGGGGCGGCGAGCGCGGCATGGTGTACTTCTTCGCCTCGCAGCCGGTCGCCGCCGACCGCTGCGCGGGCTACGTGGTCATCGGCCGCAACTACAACTCCGACCAGCCCGACCGGGTCATCCAGGAGTTCGAGGACACGATCTTCGGCCAGGACCAGGTGGTCGTGGAGTCACAGCGGCCCGACCGCGTCCCCTTCGACCTGGCGGCCGAGCTGCACCTGAAGTTCGACGCCGTCGCGGTTGCCTACCGCAAGGCGATGCGCTCCCTCGGGCTCGCCCACGACGTCCCTCCCGGGCGGGTTGCCGGCCGCTAGCAGCCCGCCGGGGAGCCGGCGGCTGACCGCCACGCCCGCCAGCCCGACGGCCGCCGCGATGGCGAACGCCGCGGCCACGCCGAGGGTCAGCGGCTGGCCGTGCCGGACCACGGCGGCCACCGCCGCGCCGCCCAGGCCGATGCCGGTCGCGGTGCCCAGCACGTCGGCCAGGTTCAGCGACGCCGAGGCCCAGCCCTCCCGGCCAGGCGGGGCCTCGCGCAGCATGAGCAGCGAGATCGGCGCGTAGCCCAGGCCCATGCCGAACCCGGCCAGCGTCCAGGCCGCGATGCCGGCCTCGGCGGGCACGGCCGGCCATAGCACCAGCGCCATCGCGGCCAGGCCGGCCAGCACGATGAGCAGGCACGCGCGCACCATGTGCCGGCCCTGCCACCTGCTGCTCATCCTGGCCTGCACCCACGAGCCGGCGGTCCAGGCCAGGGTGGAGCCGGTGACGGCGATCCCGGCCAGCGCGGGCGTGTGATGCCTGATGGTGGTGATGGTGAGCGTGACGTAGGCGTCGGCGCCGAAGAAGCAGAAGGTGAGCATGCCCCTGGTCAGAATGGTGGCGGGCAGCCCCGGCCGGCCGCGCAGCGTGCCGGCGGGCAGCAGCCGGCGCAGCACCGTCAGGCCCAGGGCAATCCCGGCCACGGCCAGCACCGCGCCGAGCGCGACGCCCGCGCCGGACCCGGACAGAGCCGTCAGGCCGCCGAGCAGCAGCGCCGCGCCGGCCGCCGCGCCCAGCCCGTCGGCCGGCCGGTGCTCGCCACCGGCCGCGCGCTTCGTGCCGGGCTCGCCGGTGTCATGCTCCCCGGCGTCCCGTGCGGCCGGCCCGCGGGTCGCCGGGCCAGGCGGATCAGGGACGGGATGGCCAGCGACCCGGTGAGCACCACGACAGGGACCAGGCCGAGGAACACCCAGCGCCAGCCGAACAGGTGCGCGACCGCCGCGCTCGCGGCCGGGCCGGCCAGTCCCGGCACCACCCAGGCGGTCGAGAGCATCGCCATCATCTTCGGCCGCAGCGCGTCGGGCATCGTGCGGCCGATCGCCACGTAGGCGACGGCCGGCACCGCGCCCGCCCCGAAGCCCTGCAGCACCCGGCCGGAAACCAGCACCGGCATCGACGGCGCCAGGCCCGCGACCAGCAGGCCGACGGTGAACAGCAGCAGCCCGCCGAGGTAGGGCACCGCGGGGCCGTGCCGGTCGGCCTGCCGCCCGGCCAGCACGATGCCGACCACGCTGCCCAGCATGAACGCGCTGAACACCCACCCGTACAGGTCAAGCCCGCCCAGTTCACGCGCGACCACCGGCATCACCGTGACCACCGCCAGCGCCTCCGAGGCGATGAAGGTAATCGTCAGGACCAGGCCGATGGTGAGGGCCCGCCGGGCGGGGACCCACAGCCCGTCCGCCCCGGCGGCACCGCCGCCCGGCCGGCCTACGGCTGGGTTGCGCATGATCAGTGAGCCTACGAGCTCAAGCGCACCTGAGGTCAACACGGTTTCGCGCCCCGGCCCGCCTGCCTCTTGCTGTTATCACGAGCCAACGACAGTGAACTCGCTTCTACCGTTGTTACAGCGACAGCAGAAGTGGGTTCACTGTCGTTGGGCGGGGCGCGCGGGCACCACGGCGGCGCACCACGCGGCCCAGCTCGCACGTGTGTGGTGCCTGCCGGCTGAGCCGGCAGGCACCACACACACGGCGCCCGTGTCGGCGCCCGTGACCAGGGCCGCGTACTTGGCGATGGCGCCGCTGGAGTAGTTCGGCGCCGGGCGCTTCCAGTCCGCCTTGCGGCGGGCCAGCTCGGCGTCGTCCACGGCCAGCTCAAGACGCCGCTCCGGCACGTCAAGCAGGATGCCGTCGCCGTCGCGGACCAGCGCGATCGGCCCGCCGTCCCACGCCTCGGGCGCGGCGTGCGCGACGCAGGCACCGAAGGTGGCACCGGAGAACCGCCCGTCGGTGACCAGCACCACGTCCTTGCCAAGACCGGCGCCCTTGATCGCGGCGGTCACCGCGAGCATCTCCCGCATGCCGGGACCGCCGCGCGGCCCCTCGTTCCTGATCACCAGCACGTCGCCCTTGGCGACCTGGCCGGCGGTCACGGCCGCGAAGCAGTCCTCCTCGCGCTCGAACACCCTGGCGCGCCCGTCGAAGCGCAGCGTCTCGATGCCCGGCGTCTTCACCACCGCGCCCCTGGGCACCAGGTTGCCGCGCAGCACGGCCAGCCCGCCATCGGCCTTGAACGCCTCCGCCACGGGCCTGAGCACCTTGCCGTCCGGCTCTGGCGCGTCCGCCACGTTCTCGCCGATGGTCCTGCCGTTGACGGTCAGCGCGTCGCCGTCGATCAGGCCGGCGGACAGCAGCTCGCGCAGGATCACCGGCACGCCGCCCACCTGATCCAGCTCGCTCATGATGTACATGCCGGACGGGCGCATCGAGGCGATGACCGGGGTGCGGCGGCTGACCTGGTCGAAGTCGTCCAGGGTCAGCTCGACGCGGGCCTCGGCGGCGATGGCCAGCAGGTGCAGCACCGCGTTGGTGGAACCGGCGGTGGCCATCACCACGGTGGCCGCGTTGAGGAACGCCGCCCTGGTCATCACCTGGCGCGGGGTCAGCCCGGCGGCCAGCGCGGCCACCACCACCTCGCCGGTCCGCCTGGCCAGCTCGGTGCGCTCGGCGGAGACCGCGGGGGCGGTGGACTCGCCGGGCAGCGTCATGCCCAGCGCCTCGGCGCAGGCCGACATGGTGTTCGCGGTGTACATGCCGGCGCAGGAGCCGGCGCCGGGGCAGGCCGCCTTCTCCACCGCGAGCAGGTCGGCGTCCGACACCTCGCCGGCCGCGTGCCCGCCGACCGCCTCGAACACGTCCTGGATGGTCAGCGTCCGGCCGAGGGCGTGCCCCGGCAGGATCGTCCCGCCGTACAGGAACGCGGCGGGCACGTCCACCCGGGCGCAGGCCATCAGCATGCCGGGCAGCGACTTGTCACAGCCGGCCACCGCGACCAGCGCGTCGAACTGCTCGGCGTGCATCATCAGCTCGACGGAGTCGGCGATGATTTCCCTGGAGACCAGCGACGCCTTCATGCCCTCGGTGCCCATCGAGATGCCGTCGCTGACCGCGATGGTGCCGAACTCCAGCGGCACCGCGCCGGCCTGCCGCACGCCCTCCTTAGCGGCGGCGGCGAGCCCGTTGAGATGCAGGTTGCACGGGGTCACCTCGTTCCAGGACGACGCGACAGCCACCTGCGGCAGGGTCAGGTCGGACTCGCTCAGGCCGACCGCGCGCAGCATGGCGCGGGCCGCCGCGCGGGACGGGCCGGTGGTCAGCGGGCCCGAGCGCGGCCGGGGCAGGGGGGACTGCTGGGTGGTCATACCGCCTCCGAGATCAGGGCCCGCCGGTCGCGGGCCCGGCAAGCTGGTCATCGCCGAGCGCCTCGGCGCCCGCGCGGAGCAGGCCGTAGGCGACGCCGTCGGCGAGCGCCTCCCAGGACGCGGTCACGATGTCGTCGGACACCCCGACGGTCGTCCACTCGCCGTCATGGTCGGCGGAGGTGAGCATCACCCGGGTGACGGCGCGGGTGGCGTCCCGGCCGTCCAGGATGCGCACCTTGTAGTCGACCAGGCGGATCTCCGCCAGCGCCGGGATACACGCTGACCAGTGCCTGGCGCAGTGCCTGGTCCAGGGCGTGCACCGGGCCGACGCCCTCGCCCACGGCGACCACCCGGTCCGCGCCCAGCCGCAGCCGGACGATGGCCTCGCTGCGGTCGGCCGTGCTGGCGCGCTCGATGACCACCCGGTAGCCCTCCAGCTCGTACCAGGTGGGCAGCGTCCCGGTGGTGCGCCGGACCAGCAGCTCGAACGAGGCGTCCGCGGCCTCGAACGCATACCCCCGGTGCTCGGCCTCCTTCACCTGGTCGAGCACCCGGCCGGCCAGGCTGGGATCTGAGTCCAGGTCCAGGCCGAGCTCGGCGGCCTTGGCCAGCACGTTGCTGCGCCCGGCCAGCTCGCTGACCAGCACCTGCGCCTGGTTGCCGACGGCGGCGGGCTCGATGTGGCTGTAGGCGTCGGGGCGGCGGGCGATGGCCGAGGCGTGCAGCCCGGCCTTGGTGGCGAACGCCGACCCGCCGACGTAGGGCTGGCGGGCCTCGAACGGCAGGTTCGCGACCTCGGCGATGGTCCGCGCGGTGGAGGCCAGCGCGGACAGCCGCCCGGCGGGCAGCAGCTCGTGGCCCCGCTTGAGCTCCAGGCTGGCGATCACCGAGAACAGGTCGGCGTTGCCGCACCGCTCGCCGTAGCCGTTGGCCGCGCCCTGCACCTGGAGGCCGCCGGCGGCGACCGCGACCACCGAGTTGGCCACCGCGCAGGCCGCGTCGTTGTGGAAGTGCACGCCGATCCTGGTCAGCGACCGGTCGGCGACCTCCGCGACGATCCTGGCCACGTCGTCGGGCAGCGTGCCGCCGTTGGTGTCGCACAGCGCCAGGGTGTCCGCGCCGGCCTCGGCGGCGGCGGCCAGCACCGCCAGCGCGTAGCCCCGGTCGGCCAGGTAGCCGTCGAAGAAGTGCTCGGCGTCGAACACCACCCGCCGCCCGGCCGCCGCCATGAAGGCGACCGACTCGGCGACCATCGCCAGGTTCTCCTCGCGGGTGGTCCGCAGCGCCTCGTCCACGTGCAGCGTCCAGGCCTTGCCGACCAGCGTGACGATCGGGGTGTTCGCGGCCAGCAGCGCGGCCAGGTTGGCGTCGTCCTCGACGTCGCGGCGCGGCAGCCGGGTCGCGCCGAACGCGGCGAGCTGTGCGTTGCGCAGCTCCAGGCCCTGCACCCGGTCGAAGAACTCGGCGTCCTTGGGGTTGGAACCGGGCCAGCCGCCCTCGATCACGTCGACCCCGAGGCTGTCGAGCACCGAGGCGACCCGGAGCTTGTCGGCGACGGTCAGGTCCAGGCCGACCTGCTGCGAGCCGTCCCGCAGCGTGGTGTCGTAGATCTCGACCTTCTGCCCGCTCCCCCGCGGGCCGGCCTGCTGCCCGCCAGACTCCTGCCTGGTCATGCTTCCCCCTCCAGTCGTGCCAGCAGCGCCTTCTCCCAGTCGGCGGTGCTGGCGGGCGCCCCGGCCGCGAGCACGGCGGAGACGGCGTCGTCCAGGTCGGCGGCGGCTTCGCCCTGGCCCAGGTGGTCCAGCATCAGGCCAGCCGACAGCACCGCGCCGACCGGGCTGGCCACCCCCTGCCCGGCGATGTCCGGCGCCGAGCCGTGCACCGGCTCGAAGACCGACGGCCCGGTGCGGTCCGGGTTCAGGTTGCCGCTGGGCGCCAGGCCCAGGCCGCCGGTCAGCGCCGCGCCGAGGTCGGACAGGATGTCGCCGAACAGGTTGTCGGTGACGATCACGTCGAACCGCGACGGGCTCGTCCACCAGGTACAGGCAGGCCGCGTCCACGTGGGCGTAGCTGAGCTGGACGCCGTGCTGCGCGGCGACCGACTCGGCGACCCGCTGCCAGAGCCGGCCGGCGTGGGTCAGCACGTTGGTCTTGTGCACCAGGGTGAGCCGCCCGCTGCGGCTGGCCGCGAGCTCCGCCGCGTACCGCACGCACCGGTTCACCCCGGCCCAGGTGTTCAGCGACTCCTCGGTGGCCGTCTCGAAGCTCGGTGCCGGCGTGCACGGTGCCCCCGGCCCCCGCGTACAGGCCCTCGGTGTTCTCCCTGACGATCACCAGGTCCAGGTCTTGGAGGGCGACCGACGGGACCGCGCGGGCGACCCCCTCGCGCAGCTTGGACGGCCGCAGGTTCACGTACAGGTCAAGCTCGGCGCGCAGCCGCAGCAGCAGGCCGCGCTCCAGCACGCCCGGCGGCACCTCCGGGCTGCCGACCGCGCCGAGCAGGATCGCGTCGGCCGTCCGCAGCTCGGCCAGCGCGCTGTCGGGCAGCACCTCGCCGGTGTCCAGGTAGTGCCGGGCGCCCAGGGAGTACGGCCGCCAGGTCACGCCGAAGCCGTGCCGGGCGGCGGCGGCGTCCACGCAGTTCCTGGCGACCTCGGTTACCTCGGGGCCGACTCCGTCGCCCGGGATGTGCGCCAGCGCGTAGCTGGCTGGCTCTGCCGGCATGGCTCAGCCGTCCATCTCGTCGGTCGCGGCGTCCAGCCAGCTCATCATCTTGCGCAGCGGCTTGCCGGTCTGCTCGATCTTCGCCGTGCGGGCCGCGTCGCGCAGCCGCTCGAAGTTGGGCCGGCCGTTGTCGTCCTCGGCCACCCACTCGCGGGCGAAGTCGCCGGACTGGATGTCGGCGAGGATCTTGGCCATCGCCTGCCTCGTCGGCTCGGAGATCACCTTCGGGCCGCGGGTCAGGTCGCCGTACTCGGCGGTGTCGCTGACCGAGTAGCGCATCCAGGTCTCGCCGCCCTCATACATCAGGTCGACGATCAGCTTGAGCTCGTGCAGGCACTCGAAGTAGGCCACCTCCGGCTGGTAGCCCGCGTTGACCAGCGTCTCGAAGCCCGGCGTTGACCAGCGCCGTCACCCCGCCGCAGAGCACCGCCTGCTCGCCGAACAGGTCGCTCTCGGTCTCCTCCTTGAACGTGGTGACCAGCGCGCCGGCCTTCGTCCCGCCGATCGCCTTGGCGTAGGACCTGGCCAGGTCCCAGGCCTTGCCGGTGGCGTCCTGCTCCACCGCGACCAGCACCGGAGTGCCCTGGCCGGCCACGTACTGCCGGCGCACCGTGTGGCCGGGCGCCTTCGGCGCGACCATCGCCACGTCCACGTCGGACGGCGCGGTGATGTAGCCGTAGTGAATGTTGAACCCGTGCGCGAAGAACAGCGCGTCGCCGGGCCTGAGGTTGGGCGCGATGGCGTCGGCGTACAGCCGGCGCTGCCCGGTGTCCGGGGTCAGCACCATGATCACGTCCGCCCACGCGCAGACCCGTTCCGGGGTATCCACGGTCAGCCCCTCGGCGGCCGCGCGCTTGCGGGACCTGGAGCCCTCGGGCAGGCCGACCTGCACCTCGCAGCCGGAGTCGCGCAGGCTGAGCGCGTGCGCGTGGCCCTGCGACCCGTAGCCAAGGACGGCGACCTTGCGTCCGGTGATCAGGCCGAGGTCAGCGTCGTCGTCGTAGTACACGGTGGCCATGTCGGTGGTGTCCTCTCGTCAGGTTCTTTTCGTCTTGAACGGGATGCTCAGGCGGCGCTGCCGACGGTGGCCTGCGGGCCGCTCGCGGGCTGGTCCGGGGCGTCGGTGATGGTGCCGGCGCCGCGCGCCAGCGCGACCCGGCCGGTGCGGACGATCTCGCAGATGCCGTAGGACCCGAGCATGGCCAGCAGCGCGTCGAGCTTGCCCGGGCTGCTGACCGCCTCCAGCACCACGGTCGTCGGGCTCATGTCGACCACCGAGGCGCCGAACACCTGCGCCACCTCCAGCAGCTGGCCGCGCTGCTCATCCCCGGCGGTGACCTTGATCAGGGCCAGCTCCCGCTCGACGGCGTCGCCGCGGCGCAGCTCCACCACCTTGAGCACCCGGATCAGCTTGTCGAGCTGCACCATGACCTGCCGACCGGCGTGGACGCGCCGTCCACCACCAGGGTGATCCTGCTGACCCGCTCGTCGGCCGTCGGGCCGACCGCCAGCGAGGAGATGTTGAAGGCCCGGCGGGAGAACAGCCCGGCGACGTGCGCGAGCACGCCTGGCTTGTTCTCCACCAGGACCGACAGGGTGTGCGTGGTCATCGGCTGGTCACCTCTCCCTGGCGTGCGGTGCTCAGGTCGCGGCGCGCGGCGGCGCGCTGCTCCTCGGCGCTGAACTCGGGGCCGAGCACGATCTCGTCGTTGGGCCGGCCGCCGGCACCATCGGGAAGACGCCCTCCCTGTCGTGCACCCGGAAGTCCACGACCACCGGCACGTCGGACGCCGCCAGCGCCTTCTCCAGCACCGCGTCCACCTCGTCAGGCGAATCGCAGCGCAGCCCGTGGCAGCCGTAGGCCTCGGCGAGCTTGACGTAGTCGGGGATGGCCTGGCCCAGCTCCACGTAGGAGTAGCGCTCCTCGTAGAACAGCTCCTGCCACTGCCGGACCATGCCGAGGAAGCCGTTGTTGAAGATCAGCACCTTGATCGGCAGGCCCTCGATGGCGCAGGTGGCCAGCTCCTGCGCGGTCATCTGGAAGCAGCCGTCGCCGTCGATCGCGACCACCAGCTCGCCCGGCCTGCCCACCTGGGCGCCCATCGCGGCGGGCACCGCGAAGCCCATGGTGCCCGCGCCGCCGGAGTTGACCCAGCTGCGCGGCTTGGTGAAGGAGTAGTGCTGGGCGGCGTGCATCTGGTGCTGGCCGACCCCGGCCACCACCACGGCGTCGCCGCCGGTCAGCGCGGACAGCCGCTCGACCACGTACTGCGGCTTCAGCGGGCCGTCGTCGTCCTGGGCGTAGCGCAGCGGGAAGTCCCGCTTCCAGCCGTCAAGCACCGACCGCCAGTCGGCGGTGTCCCCGGGCCGGGCCGCCGGCCGCGAAGGCCTGCGTCAGCCCGGCCAGCACCGCCTTCAGGTCGCCGAGGATGGCCACGTCGGGGCGGCGGTTCTTGCCGATCTCGGCCGGGTCGATGTCGGCGTGCACGATCTGGGCGTGCGGCGCGAAGTGCGGCAGGCTGCCGGTCACCCGGTCGTCGAACCGGGCCCCGAGCGCGACCACCAGGTCGGCCTCCTGGAGCGCGGCCACCGCCGGGTAGGTGCCGTGCATGCCGGGCATGCCCAGGGCACAGCGGATGGCTGTCGGGGAACGCGCCGCGGGCCATCAGCGTGGTCGTCACCGGAGCCTGGACCAGCTCGGCGAGGGCCGAGTAGCTCCCGGTGTGCGTTCGACTTGATCACCCCGCCGCCCACGTAAAGCACCGGGCGGCGGGCCTGGCGCAGCAGCGCCGCCGCGGCCGCGATGGCCTCGGTGCTCGGCGGGCCAGGCACCCGGTAGCCGGGCAGGTCAAGCTCCGGCGGCCAGGAGAACGGGCCGGTGGCCTGCTGGACGTCCTTGGGCACGTCGATCAGCACCGGGCCGGGGCGGCCGGTGGTGGCGATGTGGAACGCCTCGGCGATCGCCGCCGGGATCCGCTCCACGTCGGTGACCAGCTCGTTGTGCTTGGTGATCGGCAGCGTGATGCCGGTGATGTCGGCTTCCTGGAAGGCGTCGGTGCCGATCAGCGGGCGGCCGACCTGGCCGGTGATGGCCACCATCGGCACCGAGTCCATGTAGGCGTCCGACAGGGCGGTGACCAGGTTCGTCGCGCCGGGGCCGCTGGTGGCCATGCACACGCCAGGCTTGCCGGTCGCCCAGGCGTAGCCCTCGGCGGCGTGCCCCGCGCCCTGCTCGTGCCGGACCAGGACGTGCCGCAGCGAGGAGGACAGCAGCGGGTCATAGGTCGGCAGGATGGTGCCGCCGGGCAGCCCGAAGACCACCTCGACGCCCTGCTGTTCAAGGCTGCGCACGAGTGCCTGGGCTCCGGTCAGGTCCACGGGGGTTTGCTCCTTCTATCGCGTGCCGGTCCAACAAAAAACCTCCCTGCCGCAGCGGCAAAGAGGTGGTAGCGCGAGCCCGGAGGCGGGCACGCGCTACGTGATAATAAGTACGAGGTGTTCGAGGAACACGCGGTTCACAGTCCTGCTCCACTCGGATGGATTGCCGCGGGCGACATTGCCCGGAATAGATCTGCCGTAACCCTGGCCAGCAGCCATACTAACCCAGCTGACCTGCGCACATGCGCGACCCGGCCTCTTTGCCGGTCCTTGCTGACGCGTGGCGGCCCAAGACAGGCGTCAGCGTACGCCGCTTACTCTAACGCATACTCAGCCCGCCGCTGCCGCGTTTGCCCCGATTGTCGGCAGATGGTCCGGCCTGGCGGCCTCGAACGCGGTGATCGCCGCCTCGTGCCGCAGGGTCAGCGCCACGTCGTCCAGGCCCTCAAGCAGCCGCCACCTGGCGAAGTCTGGCGATGGAGAACGGCTCGCTGATGCCCGCCGACGGGACCGCCACGGTGCTGGCGGCCACGTCCACGGTCACCTCGGCGGCGGGGTCGGCGGCCAGCGCCGCGAACAGCGCGGCGGCCGTCTCCTCGCTGACCTCGGCCGGGATCAGGCCCGAGCTGACGCAGTTGCCGCGGAAGATGTCGGCGAACCGCGGCGAGATGACGGCCTGGAAGCCGAAGTCCTGCAGCGCCCAGACCGCGTGCTCGCGGGACGAGCCGCAGCCGAAGTTCGCCCCGGCCACCAGGACCCTGGCCTGGTCGGCGCCGGGCTGGTTGAGCACGAAGTCCGGGTCATCGCGCCAGGCGCCGAACAGGCCGGGGGCGAACCCGGTCCGCTCCACCCGCTTGAGCCACGCCGCCGGGATGATCTGGTCGGTGTCCACGTCGCGGCGCTCCAGCGCCACCGCGCGGCCCGCTACCCGCTGGATGCCCGCCATCTCACACCTCGCTCGGGGCCGCGAAGTGCCCGGCCAGCGCGGTGGCCGCGGCCACCGCCGGCGACACCAGGTGGGTGCGGCCGCCGGGACCCTGACGGCCCTCGAAGTTACGGTTGCTGGTGGACGCGGAGCGCTCGCCGGGCGACAGGATGTCCCCGTTCATGCCCAGGCACATCGAGCAGCCGGCCGACCGCCACTCGAAGCCCGCGTCGGTGAACACCCGGTCCAGGCCCTCGGCCTCGGCCTCTGCCTTGACCCGCGCCGAGCCAGGCACCACCAGCGCGCGGACGCCGCGGCGCACCTTCTTGCCGCGGATCACCTCGGCCGCGTCCCGCAGGTCGGCGAGCCGGCCGTTGGTGCAGGACCCGATGAACACGGTGTCCACCGCGATGTCGCGGATCGGCGTGCCGGGCGACAGGCCCATGTAGGTCAGCGCCCGCTCCGCCGACTGGCGCTGGGCCGGGGAGCCGAAGGTCGCCGGGTCGGGCACCGTGTCGTCGATGGACACCGACTGCGCCGGGTTGGTCCCCCAGGTGACCGCCGGGCGCAGCGCGGCGGCGTCCACCCTGATCTCGTGGTCGAAGACCGCGCCCGGCTCGGTGACCAGGCCCCGCCAGTCGTCGAGCGCCCGCTCCCAGGCCGCCCCCTTCGGGGCGTGCTGGCGGCCCTCCAGGTACGCGAACGTGGTGTCGTCGGGGGCGATCATCCCGGCCCGCGCGCCGCCCTCGATGGACATGTTGCAGACCGTCATCCGGCCTTCCATCGACAGCGCCGCGATCGCGGCGCCCCGGTACTCGATGACCGAGCCGGTGCCGCCGCCGGTGCCCAGCGTCCGGATGATGGCCAGCACCAGGTCCTTGGCCGTGCAGCCGGGCGGCAGGTCGCCGTCCACCGTGACCGCCATCGCGTCGGGCTTGACCTGGCGCAGCGTCTGGGTGGCCAGCACGTGCTCCACCTCGGTGGTGCCGATGCCGAAGGCCAGCGCGCCGAACGCGCCGTGCGTGGAGGTGTGGCTGTCGCCGCAGACCACCGTCATGCCGGGCTGGGTGAGGCCGAGCTGCGGGCCGATCACATGCACGATGCCCTGCTCCGGGCTGCCCAGCGCGTGCAGCGTCACGCCGTGCTCGGCGCAGTTGCGCCGCAGCCGGGCGATCTGCTCCGCGGCCAGCGGGTCCGCGATCGGCTTGTCCAGGCCGATGGTCGGCACGTCGTGGTCCATGGTGGCGACGGTCAGGTCCGGGCGGCGCACCTTGCGGCCGGCCAGCTCCAGGCCCTCGAACGCCTGCGGCGAGGTGACCTCGTGCACCAGGTGCAGGTCGATGTAGAGCAGCGGCGGCTCGCCCTCGGGGCTGGCCACCAGGTGGCGGTCCCAGACCTTGTCGAACAGTCGTCCGGTCATCAGGCGTCTCGAATCATCCGGCTCGCGGTTGTCCCGTTGATGCTGTCTCACATAATGAGATAAGCTGTTCACGATATGAGTACCCTAGTCCACGAGCCAGGTGGCGGCAACCAGGCTGGCGACGACGCGCCGGGCGGCAGCGCGGTCGCGCGCGGGCCGGGCGGCAGCGCGGTCGCGCGCGGGCCGGGCGGCAGCGCGGTCGCGCGCGGGCCGGGCGCTGGCGGGTCGGGCGCTGGCGGGTCCGGCGCTGGCGGGTCGGCTGCTGGCGGCATCGTTACCGGGGTTGGCGTGCTGGACCGGTCGATGTCACTGCTCGGCCTGCTCACCGCCGGGCCGCGCACGCTCCGCTGGCTGTCCGAGGCCAGCGGCCTGCCCCGGCCGACCGCCTACCGGCTGCTGGTCGCGCTGGAAGGCCACCGGCTCGTCGCCCGCGACGCCTCCGGCGCGTTCCGCCTGGGTCCCCGGCTCACCGAGCTGGCCATCGCGGCCGGCCCCGAGCTTGACCTGGCCGCCCTGGCCGGGCCGGTGCTCGCCAGCCTGCACGAGGCCACCGGGGAAAGCGCTCAGCTCTACGTCCGCTCCGGGACCCTGCGCCTCTGCGTCGCGGCCCGCGACGCCGGCACGGGCCTGCGCGACAGCGTGCCGGTCGGGGCGCTGCTCCCCCTGGACGCCGGCTCCGGCGGCAAGGTCCTGCTCGCCTGGTCGGCCGACCCCGCCGAGCTGGACGCCGAGCTGGCGGCGGTCCGCCGCCGCGGCTGGGCGGCCAGCGTCGCCGAGCGCGAGCCCGGCGTCGCCAGCGTCAGCGCCCCGGTCCTCGCCGCTGGCCAGCTCCTCGGCGCCCTCTGCGTCTCTGGCCCGGCCAGCCGCATCGGCCAGTCCCCCGGCAAGCGCCTGGCCCCCCAGCTAATAGCCGCCGCCACCGCCCTAGCCACCCTCACCAACCCGCCCTGAGCCCCCCTCCGGCAGCTCCGCCGCCGCAGGCTTGCCTCTTGCTGTTATCACCAGCGCAACGACAGTGAACCTGTGCTTACTGTCGCTGTAACGACAGTAGAAGCGGGTTCACTGTCGTTGTGCCAGGCCCGATCCCGCCGAACCAAGATCGCGAAGCGGGGTTGCTGAGGCCGGTGGGGCTTATGGGGCTGGACGGAAGCCTGGTGCCGACATCCGGGCCGGCCTCCAGCGCGACGGGCCGGGCGGGCTCGCCGGGGGGCGGGCGGGCCTAGCGGTGACGCGGGGGCCAGGTGGGGCGGGGCGGGGCAGACGGGCGGCGGGGCGGAGTTGGCTGGGCAGGCGGGCAAGGTTCCGGGGCTCGGCTCGGCTCGGCTGGGGCTCGGCTGGGCTGGCCTGGGGCTGGCCTGGGCCTGGGGCTGGCCTGGGGCTGGGCTGGGGCTGGGGCTGGCCTGGGGCTGGGCTGGGGCTGGGGCTGGCCTGGGGCTGGGCTGGGGCTGGGGCTGGCCTGGGCCTGGGCCTGGGCCTGGGGCTGGGGCTCGGATCGGCTCGGCTGGGATCGGCTCGGCTCGGCTGGGCTCGGATCGGCTGGGCTGGGAATGAGGCTGGGGCGCCGGCTCTGGGAGCTGGCGCCCCAGCCTGGCGGGGCGCGGGCTCTGGGAGCTGGCGCCCCGCCAGGCGTGGCAGTCGGTCAGGCCGCGACTAGCAGATCTGGTGGATCCAGGCGTAGGGGTCGGGGCGGGTGCCGAACTGGATGCCTGCCAGTTCCTCGCGGAGCCGGGTGGTGACCGGGCCCGCGTTGCCGTCGCCGACCTGCCAGTCGCCGCGCGGGCTGCGCACCGAGCCGACCGGGGTGATCACCGCGGCGGTGCCGCAGGCGAACACCTCGGTGATCTCGCCCGAGGCGCAGCCGGCCTGCCAGCGGTCTACCGAGATCCGCTCCTCGCTGGCCGGGATGCCCAGGTCGGGGCCGAGCTTGAGCAGCGAGTCCCTGGTGATGCCGTGCAGCAGCGAGCCGGACGTGGCCGGGGTGAGCAGCCGTGCGCCGGAGCCGGAGCCGGAGACGAAGACCAGGTTCATCCCGCCCATCTCCTCGACGTAGCGGCGCTCCGCGGCATCGAGCCAGACCACCTGGTCGCAGCCGTGGTCGAGGGCCTGCTGCTGACCGGCGAACGCGCCGGCGTAGTTCCCGCCGAACTTGGCCTCGCCGGTGCCGCCGGGAGCGGCCCTGATGTAGTCCTGCGATAGCCAGACCGACACGGCGCGGTCGCCGCCGAAGTAGCCGGCGGCGGGCGAGGCGATCACGGTGAACAGGTACGACGAGGACGGCGCGTGCAGGCCGAGGCCGTTCTGGGTGGCGATCATGAACGGGCGCAGGTACAGGCTCTGCCCGGCGACCTCCGGCACCCAGGCCTGGTCCTGGCGGACCAGCAGTTCCACCGCGGTGATGAACGCCTGCTCGGGCAGGGACGGCATGGCGATCCGGGCCGCCGACCGCTGGAACCGCGAGGCGTTGGCCTGCGGCCGGAAGGTCGCGATCCGCCCGTCGGGCCGCCGGTAGGCCTTGAGGCCCTCGAAGATCTCCTGCCCGTAGTGGAAGATGGAGCAGGACGGGTCCAGGGCGATCGGGCCGTAGGGCTCGATCCTGGCGTCGTGCCAGCCCTCCCCCTTGTCCCACCTGATCGTGGCCATGTGATCGGTGAATACGCTGCCGAATCCCGGCGCGGCCATGATCTGCTCCCGCTGCGCCGCGGGAACGGGACTGTCGCTGGCGCGGATCTCGAAGGAGATCGGCCCTGCCTGGATGTCGGTCATCGTCTGATCCTTACTGCCCTGCCGGGTCCGTCCTGCGGGGTTCGTGCCGTACCGCCCTGCCGGGCCCGTGCTGTCCTGCCGGCCCGGAAACGGGCCGCTCATATGTGAGTATCACGCCCGGCGAGGCTGCGTCTGGCGCAGCTGACTGACGTGGCTGGAGCGCGAGAAAGCAATGGCCAGCAGCTCACCCCCGTAGCGGCTGCTGGCCTGCGAAAATCAGGTCCCGCTACGGCTGGTACGGATGAGTACGAAGCGCCGCATGATAGAGGCATGGTAGCTGAACTCGCCGGGGCACGTCATGACCGCCCCGCAACCCGACCCGACCTGGCTGTGCTGGACGAGATCCAGCGACGTGTCTTGTGGCTGGCCACCCGGATCGTGGATGCCGCCAACCATGACCGGGATACCGGCGACGGCGTGAAGGTCGGCGGTCACCAGGCCTCCAGCGCCAGCCTGGTGACCGCCATGACGGCGCTCTACTTCGCGCACCTGGACGCCCCGGACAGGGTGAGCGTCAAGCCGCATGCCTCGCCGGTCTACCACGCCATCCAGTATCTGCTCGGCAACCTGGACCGGTCCTACCTGCCCCGGCTGCGCGCCTTCGGCGGGCTCCAGTCCTACCCCAGCCGGACCAAGGACCCCGACGGGGTCGACTTCTCCACCGGCTCGGTCGGCCTGGGCGCGGCGGCGCCGCTGTTCGCCGCCGCCACCCGCCGGTACGTGGACGCGCACTTCGGGCCGCGCCCGCATAGCCGGTTCGTGGCCCTGATCGGCGACGCCGAGCTGGACGAGGGCAATATCTGGGAGGCCATCGCGGACGCGGCCACCGATGGGCTTGGCAACGTGCTGTGGATCGTGGACGTGAACCGGCAGTCGCTGGACCGGGTGGTGCCCGGCATGCGCATCGCCCAGTGGCAGCAGCAGTTCAGCGCGGCCGGCTGGCATGTCACCGAGGCCAAGTACGGGCGCCGGCTGCGGGCCGCGTTCGGCGCGCCGGGCGGCGCCTGCCTGGCGGCCTGGATCGACGCCATGCCCAACGAGCACTATCAGTCGCTGTTCGGCCTGCCGCCGGCGGAGGCGGCCGCCCGGTTCTGCCAGGGCGCGCCCGACGAGGTGGTCAGGTTCTGCGCCTCGCTGCCCGATGAGGAGCTGGCCGGGCTGGTCACCGACCTGGCCGGGCACGACCTCGGCGCGCTGCTCGACACCTTCGCCGAGTGCGACGCCGAGACGGCCAGGCCGAGCGTGGTCTTCGCCTACACCATCAAGGGCTGGGGGCTGCCGATCGCCGGCAACCCGCGCAACCACTCGGCGCTGCTCACCACCGAGCAGGTCGACGAGCTGCGCGGCCAGCTCGGGCTGACGCCCGGCACCGAGTGGGACCGGCTGGACCCGATGACCCCGGCCGGGCAGTGGGTCGCGGCCAGGCGCGAGCACCTGACCAGGCTGCCTGCCCGGCCGGCCCAGACGGCGCAGGTCCCCGACGCCACCGGGCTGCGCACCGCCCGCCCGATGTCCACGCAGGAATCGTTCGGGCGCATCCTGGTCGAGCTGTCCAGGTCGCCGGCGGTGGCGCCGTACCTGGTCACCACGGCACCGGACGTGGCGACCTCGACCAACCTGGCGGGCTTCATCAACCGGATGGGCGTGTTCAGCCCGGACGCGCGGCTGGCCTGGTCGGAGGACCCGGTGCTGAAGTGGGCGGAGAGCCCGGCAGGCCAGCACATCGAGCTGGGCATCAGCGAGATGAACCTGTTCCTGCTGCTCGGCCAGCTCGGCCTGGCCGGCGAGCTGTCCGGCCAGCCGCTGCTGCCGGTGGGCACCGTGTACGACCCGTTCGTGCTGCGCGGCCTCGACGCGTTCCTGTACTCGGTGTACTCGGGGGCCCGGTTCGTGGTGGCCGGCACGCCTTCCGGGGTGACGCTGGCCCCCGAGGGCGGCGCGCACCAGTCCACGATCACCGCGTCGGTGGGCATCGAGCTGCCGAACGTGACCTTCATCGAGCCCGCCTACGCCACGGCGCTTGACTGGCTGCTGTGCCACGCGCTGCAGGCGGTGGCGGCGGTCGGCGGCGGGGACAGCGGGGCAGCGGCGGCCGAGGCCGGGTCCTACTACTTCCGGCTGACCACCAGGAGCATCGACCAGGCGCCGTTCCAGGCGGCCCGCGAGCGGCTCGGCGACGCGATCCTGCGCCGCCAGGTGCTGGCCGGGGCCTACCGGCTGGTCGACGCCTCGGCGGCGGCCGAAGAGGGCGCGCCGGCGGTGTACCTGGCCGGGACCGGCGCGGTCATGCCCGAGGTACTAGACGCGGCGACGGAACTAAGGGACGAGGGAATCGCCGCCACGGTAGTCGATGTGACCTCGGCGGACCGCCTGTACCGGGCGTGGCAGCGGACGCTGCGGCAGGGCGTCCGCACCGCCACGACCCCATCCGTGCCCGGCGCGCTGCGCAGCGCGTTCGGCGGCTCGGGGCGCGGCGCCTTCGGCGGCAGGACCCCGGTGGTCACCGTGCACGACGCCGCCTCGCACGCGCTGAGCTGGCTGGGCTCGGCGCTCGGTGTGCCGGCGGTCAGCCTCGGCGTGGACACCTTCGGCCAGTCCGGCTCGGTCGCCGACCTGTACCGGGCCGCCGACCTGGACGCCGGCTCGATCGTGAACGCGGCCCTGGCCGCGATCTCGCTGCGCTGAGGCGGGGATGCGGGTACTGGTGGCCGGCGTCGGGTTCGCCGGGCTGCTCGCGGCCTGGCGGCTGGCCCGGGCCGGCCGCCAGGTCACCGTGCTTCGGGCGCGGGACCCGCCGGGCGGCCCGGGTCAGGGCTTCTTGCCGACCGCGGCGTAGGCGACCTGGGTGCTGGCGCTGGGCAGCGCGCGCCAGTGCGCCACGGGCACCAGGCCGGGCTCGATGAGGTCCAGGCCGTCAAAGAAGCGCAGGATCTCCGCGCCGGGACGCGGGTTCATCTGGGTGGGCACCCGCGCGTCGTAGCGGTCGGTAGCGGAGGCGCTGCCGGGGTCAAAGTCCAGCGTGCCGTGGGACATCACCAGGTAGCTGCCGGACGGGACGGCCTCCATCAGCCGGGACACGATCTCCCTCGGGCCGTCGGCCTCGGGGATGAAGTGCATGATCAGCAGCAGGATGACCGCGACCGGCTGGCCGAAGTCCAGCGTCCTCTCGGCCTCGCGCAGGATCTTCTCCGGCTCCCGCGCGTCGGCCTGCAGGTAGGCGGTGGCGCCCTGCGGCGTGCTGGTCAGCAGGGCACGGGCGTGAGCGAGGACGATCGGGTCATTGTCCACATAGACAATCCGGGACTCCGGCGCGATTTCCTGGGCGACCTCATGGGTGTTCTGCGCGGTGGGCAGGCCGGTGCCGATATCCAGGAACTGCCGGATGCCCGCCTCGCGCGCGAGGTGCTGGACCGCGCGGCGCAGGAAGCCCCGGTTGGACTTCACCGTCGGCACGATGTGCGGCATCGCCTCGATGACCTCGCGGGCGGCTACCCGGTCGGCCTCGTAATTGTCCTTCCCGCCGAGCCAGAAGTCGTAGACGCGGGCCGGGTGGGCACGGGTGGTATCGAAGCCCAGCGGCTCGCTCGGCGCGGTGTCCTGGCTTGTCACTGGCTGCCGCCTTTTCTTCGCTGGTGTCCGCGTGAGAGTAACGCCGATCCGGCCCGCGGGGAAAGCCGCCTAAATGGCGGCCGCGGGCTGGGTAGGAAAGGAATGGCCGAGAGGAGGCTGCGCCGAGAGGAGCTGAGCCGATGCCCGTGCTCGCCGGCACGTCCGGCTGGCAGTACCGCGACTGGCGCGACGTTCTTTACCCGGCGGGGGTACCGCAGCGCGCCTGGCTGGAGCATTACGCCGGGCAGTACCCGACCGTGGAGAACAACGGCGCGTTCTACCGGCTGCCCGCCCGCCAGACCTTCGCCTCCTGGCGGGACCGGACCCCGCCGGGGTTCGTGATGGCGGTCAAGGCCAGCAGGTACCTCACCCATGTCCGGCGGCTGCGCGACCCGGACGGGCCGGTGCGGCGGCTGCTGGACGCGGCCGCCGGGCTGGGCGACCGGCTCGGCCCGGTGCTGCTCCAGCTCCCGCCCAGCCTGCGCGCCGACCCGGCGGCGCTGGACGAGTGCCTGGCCAGCTTCGGCCGGTTCGCCGTCACGGCGCCAGGTCACCTCGTTGCGGCGGGGGCACCGGGCGGGCGGCCGGTCCGGGTCGCGGTGGAGTTCCGGCACGAGTCCTGGTGGACCGAGCAGACCAGGGAGGTGCTGGCCCGGCACCGGGCCGCGCTGTGCTGGGCCGACCGGCGCGGCCGGCCGCTCGCCCCGCTGTGGCGTACCGCCGGCTGGGGCTACCTGCGGCTGCACGAGGGCGCCGCGGCCGTGGCCGCGCTACGGGCGGCAGGCCTGCCGTGGGCAGGCCGGGCCGAGCTGGCCGGCGGACGCGGAGGTGTTCGCCTTCTTCAACAACGACCAGCACGGCGCGGCGGTCCGCGACGCCAGTGCGTTCACGACGATCGCCGGCACCGACGATTGGCGTCAGGATCACGCAGCAGGGCCGGTACCGGACAGCGGGTGAGGTTCGGGCGGCGAGCGGCCGGGCCGCCAGCGCCGCTGCTAGCTTTACCTCTCATGACGCAGGCGCAGCGAGTACTGGTGACGGGCGGAGCCGGCTTCGTCGGGGCGAACCTGGTCCGGCGGCTGATCGCCGGCGGCCGGTCGGTCCGGGTGCTGGACAACTACTCCACCGGCGACCCGGCGCACCTGGCCGGCGTGGACGCCGAGCTGGTCGAGGGCGACATCCGCGACACCGCGGCGCTGGACACGGCGCTGCACGGCATCGACGCGGTGATGCACCTCGCGGCGGCCGGCTCGGTGATCATGTCCGTGCAGGACCCGGTGCCCAACTTCGAGGCCAACGTGCTGGGCACGTTCCGGGTGCTGAACGCGGCCAGGCAGGCCGGCATCGACCGGGTGGTGCTGGCCTCCACCGGCGGCGCGATCATCGGCGACGCGACGCCCCCGGTGGACGAGAACTCGCTGACCAGGCCGCTGTCACCGTACGGCGCGAGCAAGCTGGCCGGCGAGGGCTACGCGCACGCCTTCGCCAAGTCCTACGGGATGACCACCGTCGCGCTGCGGTTCGCCAACGTCTACGGCCCGTGGAGCGGGCTCAAGCGCGGCGCGATGAACCTGTTCTTCCGGGCGATCAAGGACGGCGAGCCGATCGTGATCTACGGCGACGGCACCTCCTCCCGCGACTACACGCACGCCGACGACATCACCCGCGCGCTGGAACTGGCGCTGGACGCCGACGTCCCCGGCGGCACCGTGCTGCACATCGCCTCGGGCGTGGAGACCACCGTCGCCGAGCTGGCCGGGCTGTGCAAGGCGGCGGCGGGCGAGCCCGGCCACCCGGTGACCTTCGCCCCGGCCAGGCCAGGCGAGGTGGACCGCAACTTCGCCTCCTACGAGCTGGCCGGCAAGGTGCTCGGCTACGCGCCGACCATCTCCCGCGAGGACGGCATCCGCGCCACCTGGGACTGGTTCGGCGAGCACGTCTTCCAGGACGTGCCCTAGCCAGCGGCGGCACGCTCCAGCCCGGCGATGTCGATCTTGCTCATCTTGAGCATGGCCGCCATCGCCCGCTGCCCGGCCTCCGGGTCGGGATTGCGCAGCAGCTTCTCCAGCGCGGTGGGCACGATCTGCCAGGACAGCCCGAACCTGTCCTTCAGCCAGCCGCACGGGCCTTCCTCGCCGCCGGCCGACAGCGCGGCCCAGTAGCCGTCCACCTCATCCTGGGACTCGCACGCCACCTGGAACGAGATGGCCTCGGTGAAGGTGCTGTGCTCCGGGCCGCCGTTCAGCCCCACGTACTGCTGGCCGAGCAGCTCGAACGTCACGGTCATGGCCAGCCCGGCCGGCCGCGGCCCCGCCTCGCCGTACCGGCTGACGTCCAGGATCTTCCCGCCGGGGAACACCGAGGTGTAGAACTCCGCGGCGTCCTCGGCCTCGGTGTCGAACCACAGCCAGGCAGTGATCTTCTGCATCGTCCTCCCCTTCCCTCGCACCAGGGCAGCTCTCGCACCAGGTCAGGCGGCCCGGCACCCCGATTCTCATCGCCGGCCCGGCCATGCTGGCGACGCTACAGGTTCACTCCGGCACTCCGGCGGGCACGGCTGTGTTGCCAGTGGCAGTGGATGCGCTTTTTACTGTCGTGGCCACGACGGTAAGAGCGCATGACACGCTCAGACGGACGAGAGGAGCGCGGATGGACCTGGAACGGGCGCGCGAGCTGCTGGCGGCCGAACGTGCCGAGGCGGAGACCCTGCTCAAGGCAACCGAGGCCGAGCGGCGGGAAAACCGGGACTCTGAGGACGAAACCGGTGATATCTCCGACCCGGCACAGCCTCTGACCGCCGAGGGCATGGACGCGGCCATCGCCGAGTCGCTGCGCGACCGGCTGGCCGCGATCGGCCGGGCCGAGCAGCGGATCGCCGACGGCAGCTACGGCCGGTCGGTGCGCAGCGGGCAGCCCATCCCCGATGCCCGGCTTGAGGCCGACCCGATGGCGGAGCTAACCGTCGAGGAGGCGGCAGGCCGCTAGGGAACGCCCGTCCCGCCTGCCTGGTCTCCGGGTGGTCCCGGCGGCCCGCGCCGCCCCGGCAAATCCGATTGGCCAGCAGGTCAGAAGATCGGGTAGGCATGTCGTCATGGTTTCTGGCGATATCGCGGCCGGAGGCGGCCGGGCCGAGGCCGCCCGCTACTGGCGGCACTCGGCGGTCGCCGGGGTGGACCTGCTGCGCGCCAGGTACGTCACGCACCGGTACGGCAGGCACGCGCACGAGACCTACACCCTCGGCGTGATCGAGTCCGGCGTCGAGGAGTTCGAGTACGGCGGCGCGCTGCACAGCGCCGGGACCGGCGCGGTGGCCCTGCTCAATCCCGAGATGGTGCACACCGGCCAGGCCGGCGCGCCAGAGGGCTGGTCCTACCGGGTGTTCTACCCGGCCGTTGAGGTGGTCGCCGGCGTGGCCGCGGAGCTGGGCTGGCCCGGCACCCCGTCGTTCGGGCCTGTGGTCAGTTACCGGGAGGACAGCGCCGCGCTGCTGCGCGCCGCGCACCAGGCCGCCGAGCACGGCGACCGGCTGGCCTCCTCCACCCTGCTGCACGCCGCGCTGCGCGGCCTGCTGGCCGCGCACGCCGACCACGGCCGGGTGGCGCGGGCCGCCGGGCCGCGCGGCGGCGGCCGGGCGCCCGCGGCGGTCGCCAGGGTGCGGGACCTGCTGGGCAGCAGGCTCACCGACCCGCCGAGCCTGGACGAGCTGGCGGAGCTGACCGGGCTCGGGCCGTTCGCGCTGCTGCGGGCGTTCCGCGCGCAGACCGGGCTGCCGCCGCACGCCTACCTGAACCAGCTCCGGGTCCGCGAGGCGCGCGGCCTGCTGGACGCGGGCCTGGCGCCCGCGGATGTCGCGGCCAGCACCGGCTTCGCCGACCAGGCGCACCTGACCAGGCACTTCAAGCGGGTCATCGGCGTGCCGCCCGGCGCCTACCAGCGCGAGCGGCACGGCAGGACGGACCGGCCGCCGCACCGGGTGGCGGGCATAGCGGGCTCGGCCGGCTTAGCGGGCCCGGCGGGCTGGACGGGCATGCCGGGCTCGGCGGCGAGCCGGGCAAGAACGTACAAGACGGGCGCGGGCGCCCGCGCCTAGCCTGGCGAGCATGACTCGCCCGGTCACCACCCAGGCGGCCACCCCGGTCCGCGATGGCGTCGGCCTCGGCCTGGCCGTGGGGATCTCCGGCCTCGCCTTCGGCGCGGCCGCCGTCGGCTCCGGGCTGAGCGCCTGGCAGGCATGCGCGCTGAGCGCGCTGGCCTTCACCGGCGCGTCCCAGTTCGCGCTGATCGGCGCGGTGGCGGTCGGCGGCAACCTGATCGCGGCCACCGCGGGCGCCGTCGTGCTCGGCAGCAGGAACACCCTGTACGGCCTGCGGCTGACCAGCCTGCTGCGGCTGCGCGGGCCGGGCCGGCTGCTCGGCGCGCTCGGCGTCATCGACGAGACCACGGCGGTCACCCTGGCCCAGCCCGGCCAGGCGTCCGGAAGGACCGCGTTCCGCGCCACGTTCATCTGCCTGTACCTGACCTGGAACCTGGCCACCCTGGCCGGCGCGCTTGGCGCGGGCTCGCTGGCCTCGCCGCGGACGCTCGGCCTTGACGTGGTCGGCCCGGCCGCGTTCCTGGCGCTGATCTGGCCCCGGCTGCGCGACGGCTGGACCGAGCGGGCCACCGGCGCGGCCGGCGCGGCGATCGCGCTGGGGCTGACCACTGTGCTGCCGCCGGGCATCCCGGTGATCCTGGCGGCGACCGCCGCGCTGGGCGCGGCGCTGCTGGTCCACGCGCCCCCGGCGGCGCCCGGTGCCTGGCTGGCCGGTGCCGGGGCACCCGGTGCGGGGGCGGGTAGCGATGGGGCTGGCGGTCCCTGGACCGGCGGTGCCGAGGTCGTGAGCGGCGGGGGCGCGGCGGGCAGGATGGGGCAGACCTCATGACCGGGATCTGGATCGCGGTGCTGGTCACCTGCGCCGGCTGTTACGCGCTGAAGCTGGCCGGGCTGACGGTGCCCGAGCGGGTGCTGGCCAGCCCGCGGGTCCGCCGGTTCGCCGAGCTGGTGCCTGTGGCGCTGCTGGCGGCGCTGGCCGTCGTCCAGGCCGGCACCAGCGGCGATGCCCTGGTCTTCGACCCGGCGCGGCTGGCCGGGATGGGCGCGGCCATCGTGGCGCTGCTGGCCAGGGCGCCGTTCCTGGTGGTCATTATCGCCGCGGCCGGCACCACGGCCCTGCTGCGCGCCGCTGGCGTCGGCTGAGGCCGCCGGCCGGTAATGTGCCCCGGGTGACAGTCCAGGTAGAGATACTCACTGAGGTAACTGACGAGGTCGTCGAGGCGTTCGGGCGGCTGCTGCCCCAGCTATCCAAGTCGGCCCCGCCGCTGGACAAGGCCGCGCTGGGGGCCATCGTCGCGGCGGAGGCCAGTACCGTGCTGGTGGCCAGGTCAGGCGGGACAATCGCCGGGACGCTGACGCTCGTGATGTTCCCGATCCCGACCGGGCGGCGGGCCTGGATCGAGGACGTGGTGGTGGACGAGGCGGCCGGCCGGCAGGGCATCGGCAGCGCGCTCACCCAGGAGGCGCTGCGGCTGGCCGGGCAGGCGGGCGCGCGGACGGTGGATCTCAGCTCGCGGCCGTCCAGGGTGGCGGCGGGCCGGCTCTACGAGAAGCTCGGCTTCCAGGCCAGGGAGACCCGCATGTACCGGTACTCGGTGGACGCCTAGGCACCCGCCAGGCCCGGCCAGGGCTGTGCCGGCCTGGCTGTGCCGTCGCGGCTGTGCCGCGGCCAGGACGGCAGAGCCAGGACGCAAGCATGCGACGGCCCGGCGGCCGGCGGGCTGCTGCCCGCCCGGCGCGCCGGGCCGCCCTGACACCCCGGCTGCTGCTGAGCGGCTACCTCTTGGCCAGCATGCTCTTGATCGCGCTGATCCCCTTGGAGAACGGGTCGTCGCCCTGCTCGGGCACCTGACCCTGCGGGGTGGCCTGGTTCACCATCTGCGGCAGCACCTTGGCCACGTCATCGCTGACCTTGTCCGGCGTGGTGCCCGCCTGCTGGGCGACCTTGGCGAGCGAGTCGTCATCGAGCGCCTGCTTGACATCGGTGCCGGAAATGGGCTGGTTCTGCCCGGTACCGACCCAGGACTTCACCTGCTGGCCCTGGCCGTTGCTGCTCAGCTTGGCCATGATGCCCTGGAGACCGCCGTTGTCGCTGAACAGCTTGGTGAGCGAGTTCAGGCCGCCCTCCTGACCCTGCTGGCCGCCGAGCTTGCCGAGGACGTCATCCATGAATCCCATGACTCTCCCCCCTGCACGGTGGCAGCGCGCTGCCACCGTGACCACAGTTGCCACGGACCTGGGTCGTCATTCCCCGATTCGGCACCGCTACCCGGCGGCAGGGAACTGCCCGGCGGCCGGCAGCGGGGTCAGGCGGGCGTCCGAGGGCCGTCAGGGGGCCAGGTCGGCGACCGCGGCCAGCAGCCGGGCCACGTCGGAGGAGTCGTTGTAGTGCACCAGGCCCGCCCGGATCGCGCCGCCGGAGTCCCTGATGCCCAGCGCCCCGGTGGGCTCGTAGCCGTAGTTGTCGCCGTTCCAGACATTGATCTTGCGCTGGGCCAGCTGCACGGCCGCCTGGCGCGGCGTCATCCCGGCCACGTTGAAGTAGGCGGTGGCCGTCCTGCTGGCCGCCTTGCCGTATGTGGTGACATGCTCCATCTCGTCCAGCCCGCCCAGCAGCACCGCGAACAGCTCCTCCTCGTGCCGCTCCGCGGCGGTCATCGACGCCACCACCCGGTCGCGCAGGCTGCCCGCCGCCGGGCTGGCCAGCGAGGCCAGGTGCTCGACGGCGGCGCTGACCCCGGCGAGGTCGGCGAACGGCAGGGTGCCGCGCTCGAACCGGTCGGGCACGTCGTTCGAGGACGGGGCGAGCTTGTCGGGCCGCAGCCGGTCCAGCAGCGCGGGGTCGGCGACCACGGCGCCGATGTGCGGTCCCGACCACTTGTAGGAACTGGTGGCGTAGAAGTCGGCGCCAAGCGCCGTGACATCGACCGGGCCGTGCGCGGTAGCGTGCACGCCGTCGACGTAGCTGAGCGCCCCGGCGGCCCGCACTCGTGCGGTGATCGCCGCCACGTCGGGCCTGGTGCCCAGGATGTTGCTGGCGGCGGTCAGCGCCACCAGCCGGGTCCGGTCGCTGATCAGGCCGTCGTACTGGGCGGCCGGCAGCTCGCCGGTGGCCGTGTCGATCTCGGCCCAGCGGACGGTGGCGCCCGCCGCCTGCGCGGCCTGCACCCACGGCCGGACGTTGGCGTCGTGCTCCAGCCGGGAGACGATCACCTCATCGCCGGGCCGCCAGTCCTTGGCCAGCGTGCCCGCCAGCCGGTAGGTGAGCGTGGTCATGTTCGGGCCGAGGATCACCCCGCCGGGATCGCCGCCGGTCAGCGCGGCCACGCTGCGCCGGCACTCCGCGGTGATCGCGTCGGACCTGGCGCTGGCGGGGAACGCGCCGCCGGAGTTGCCGATCCCGCACGAGTACGCCGAGCCGATCGCCTGGATCACCGACGCGGGCACCTGGGTGCCTGCCGCGCCGTCGAGGTAGGCGTAGCCGTCGGCCAGCGCCGGGTAGCCGGAGCGGACGGCGCTGACATCGAAGCTCATGTCGGAGACCTCCCGTGGTGAAACTGCGAGCCTGTTCCGCAGGATATCCGTGTCACCTGCGGGACAGATTGTGCCCAGTGGCGGCGGGGTCCCCGGGTCAGCCCGGCAGCCTGCCCGACGCCAGCAGCAGGACCTGCCACGGGTCGGCCGGCCAGCGCGCCCGCCCCGCCATCACCAGCCCGGCCACGCCGTCGGGCAGGTGCGCCATCCCGGCCCGCCAGCCGGCCAGCACCGCCACCGGATCGGACGGCCGGTAGTCGGAGCCCAGCGCCCTGGCCAGGTCCCAGGCGTGCAGGTGCCACTCAGCGCAGACCGCGCCCGCCATCGCGGCCACGGTCACCACCTGGTCGCGGCAGGAGTGATGCGGCAGCCCCCAGACCGAGGGCAGCCGCCGCCCGTAGGCACGGGCGGACCGGGCGAAGGCCGCGATGTGCACGACCGGGCGGCGCGTCGGCGAGGGCGGCCAGCTCGGCCGCGTTCTGCCTGGACACCTTCCTGGCCAGCGTCTGCGGCGCGGGGCCAGTGCGGAGCAGCCGCGCGTACCGGCTGGACGGCGCGTCGTCCAGGTACTCGTGATAGTCATCGGCGATGCAGCGCAGGTGCCCGGCCAGGTCACGGGCCCGCCACTCCGGACACGGCGTCTGGGAGTCCCAGCCGCTCGCGGTGAACCTGGCGGCCAGCTGGCAGATGACGGTGATGCCCTCGAAATAGGAACTCAGCGCGGGTTCCGGCCCCTGTCCCACGCCCGCCGGCCCCCAGGAATAGGCATGTTCCATGGGTACCTCTCCCCTGCCGGATCGGCTCCGGCTCGCCCCCACGTCTGGCCAGAGTGCCAGAGTTGCCGGCCGTCCGCCACCCTGTGCCCTAATATGCGAGCGGTAGTCCGCACTGCCCCGCCATGGCACTGCGGCTGCTTCGTCACGAAGTAAATGAGATGACACCCGGGAGCGCGGCAGTTAGTCTGCCTGCAATGCCCCCTGATTCACCCGCCCCGCTTCCGCATGCCCTGACGGAGCGGGCCGCAGCTGTGCAAACGCCCGGCCAGGCGCTGTGGCGAGTGCGAGAGTACCTGCGGCCCTACTACGGCCAGCTCATCCTCATGATCCTGGCCGCGGTGGTCGCGGTCTCGGCCGAGATCGTCATCCCGCTGCTCACCAAGTCGGTCATCGACAACGCCATCGACCCGGCCAGCCATCACCCCAACCGGGGGCTGCTGGTCGAGCTCGGCGTCGCCGCGATGGCGTTCGGCCTGATCCAGTCGCTGCTGAGCTTCTTCCGGCGCTGGGTCCAGGCCGCCGCGGTGGCCGGCATGGAGAAGAAGATG
Source organism: uncultured Actinomycetota bacterium (assembly GCA_963725175.1). Classification (GTDB taxonomy): domain Bacteria; phylum Actinomycetota; class Actinomycetes; order Streptosporangiales; family Streptosporangiaceae; genus DASUBV01. The sequence goes on along the minus strand of CAVRXH010000006.1, from coordinate 6,112,038 downwards.
CGCGACGACCTGTACGCGCACCTGCAGCGGCTCGAGCCCGGCTTCCACGACGCCTGGCAGTCCGGCCAGCTGCTGTCCCGCGCCACCACCGACCTGTCGGCGATCCGCCGGTTCGGCGGCTTCGGCGTGGTCTTCTTCATCACCAACATCTGGACGTTCCTGGTCGTCGTCGCCCTGCTCATCCACCTGAACTGGTGGCTCGGGCTGATCACCGGCGGGGTGTTCCTGCCCGGTGGCGGTGCTGTGCGTGGCGTTCGAGAAGCGCTACCGGGTGCTGTCCCGGCGGGTGCAGGACGAGCAGGGCGACCTGGCGACCTACGTCGAGGAGGCGACCACCGGCATCCGGGTGCTCAAGTCGCTGGGCCGCCAGGGACGAGGCGGCCGCCCGGCACCTGCGGCCAGGCCGAGGCGGGTGTTCCGCACCCAGCTCGCGATGGCCCGGCTGCGCGGCTCGTTCTGGGCCAGCCTGGACCTGGTCGCCGAACGTCGTGATCGGCCTGATCCTGCTGCTCGGCGCGCTGGCCGTCAGCCGGGACGACCTGACCGTCGGCGGGCTGGTCGCCTTCATCACGCTGGCCCTGCTGCTGGTCTGGCCGATCGAGGCGATGGGCTACATCATCGCCGGCGGCCAGGAGGCGGCGACCGCCGCGCAGCGGGTCTACGAGATCCTCGACACCCCGCCGGCCGTCGCCGACCGCCCGGCCGCCCTGGTGCCCCGGCAGGCCGCCGCGCAGGAGGCCGGGCACGGAGCCCGCCCGGCCGAGCACGGGGCCAACCCGGGCCGCCTGGTCTTCGACGACGTGACGTTCAGCTACCCCGGCAGCGAGGAACTGGTGCTGCGCGGGGTCAGCCTGGAGCTGTCGCCCGGCGAGACCGTCGCGCTGGTCGGCGCCACCGGCTCGGGCAAGACCACGCTGCTGCAGCTGATCCCCCGGCTGGCCGACGTCACCAGCGGCGCCATCCGGCTGGACGGCACCGACATCGCGACCTGCCGCTGGCGGTGCTGCGCGAGCGGCTGGGCTGCGCGTTCGAGGACCCCACGCTGTTCTCGGCGAGCGTGCGGGAGAACGTCAGCTTCGGCGCGCCAGGCGCCAGCGAGGAGGACGATCAGGGCCGCGCTGGCCGTGGCCCAGGCCGACTTCGTCGACAGGACCTGCCGTGGGGCCTGGACACCCGGATCGGCGAGCAGGGCATGGCCCTGTCCGGCGGCCAGCGGCAGCGGATCGCGCTGGCCAGGGCCATCCTCGGGCCGGCCGCAGGTGCTGCTGCTGGACGACCCGCTGTCCGCGCTTGACGTGCACACCGAGGCCAAGGTGACCCGCGCGCTCGGCGAGGTGCTCTCCATGTCCACCGCGCTGGTCGTGGCGCACCGCCCGTCCACGGTGCTGCTGGCCGACCGGGTCGCGCTGCTGGACGCGCGGCGTGATCGCCGCCATCGGCACGCACCGCGAGCTGCTGGCCACCGAGCCGCGCTACCGCGACCTGATGAGCGCCGCGCCCGACGACGACCCCGACCTCAGCCAGGATCTCCGCAGCGGAGCGCGCCGATGAGCCAGACCACGAGCCAGGCCCCGAGCCAGAACGCGCCCCAGACCCCCGGCCAGTCCGCCACCGCCGCCTGGCGCGGCATCGCCACCGAGGACGCCGAGGAGGTCTCCCCCGGCCTGTCCTCGTTCCTGCGCCGCCGGTCCCGCCGGCTGCTGCTGGGACCTGCTGCGCCCGCACCGGGTCCAGGCGGCCAGCATCCTGGTCCTCATCGTCGTCACCAACGTGGCGATCCTGGCCGGGCCCTACCTGGTCGGCCGGGGCGTGGACCAGATCCCGCAGCTCACCAGGACCCACGACGTGGCGCCGCTGGTCCTCATCATCGCCGGGTTCGGCGTCGCGGTGCTGACCCAGGCGGTGAGCACCAGGGCGTACATCGGCAACATCGGCAGGCTCGGCGGAAAGGTCGTGCTCGACCTGCGGCGGCGGCTGTTCGAGCACTTCCAGCGGCTGCCCGTCGCCTTCCACGAGCGCTACACCTCGGGCCGGGTGATCTCCCGGCAGGTCTCCGACGTCGACTCCATCTCCGACCTGTTCGAGGACGGCCTGGACACCCTGGTCTCCGCGGTGTTCACGATGCTGCTGGTCGGCAGCGGCATGCTGCTGCTGGACTGGGAGCTGGCACTGGTGATCATGGCCGGGTTCATCCCGCTGCTGTGGCTGTCGGCCTGGTTCCGCCGCGAGTCGGCGCTGTCCTACCGCCGCACCAGGGAGACCATCGCCCAGGTCATCGTGCACTTCGTAGAGACCTTCGGCGGCATCAGGGCGGTCCAGGCGTTCCGCAGGGAAGAGCGCAACGAGGAGATCTTCACCGTCCTCAACCAGGACTACGCCGCCGCCAGCCTGCGCGCCGCCCGGCTGCTGGCGATCTTCTTCCCCGGCGTCAGCCTGGTCGGCAACCTGGCCATCGGCGCCGTGCTGCTGTACGGCGGCTTCCGGGTGATGGACCACCAGATGCAGATCGGCGTGCTGGTCACGTTCCTGCTCTACCTCCAGCGGTTCTTCGACCCGCTGGTCGACCTGTCGCAGTTCTACAGCAACTTCCAGTCGGCGGGCGCGGCGCTGGAGAAGATCTCCGGGGTGCTGGACGAGCCGCCGTCGGTGGCCGAGCCCGAGCACCCGGTGGAGCTGCCCGAGGCGGTCGGCGGAGCCAGGGCCGGCCGGACGGCGGCCCTGGAGTCGGTCAGGTTCGGCTACCGCTCGGCCATCGTGCTGCCGCAGATGGACCTGGTCATCCCGGCCGGGCAGACGGTCGCGGTGGTCGGCGCCACCGGCGCGGGCAAGACCACCGTGGCCCGGCTGCTGGCCCGGCTGTATGACCCGAACGCCGGCCGGATCACCCTGGACGGCGTGGACGTGCGCGCAGCTGTCCGAGCCGACGCTGCGCCGCGAGGTCATCCTGATCACCCAGGAGAACTTCCTGTTCGATGGCTCGGTCGCGGACAACATCGCGCTGGGCAAGCCGGACGCCAGCCGGGAGGAGATCGTCGACGCGGCCCGCGCCATCGGCGCGGACGAGTTCATCTCCGCGCTGCCCGCCGGCTACGACGAGAAGGTCGGCAAGCGCGGCGGGCGGCTGTCGGCCGGGCAGCGGCAGCTCATCTCCTTCGCCAGGGCCTTCCTGGCCGCCCCGGCGCTGCTCATCCTGGACGAGGCGACCTCGCTGCTGGACATCCCCACCGAGCGGATCGTCCAGCAGGCGCTGCGCACGGTGCTGACCGGCCGGACCGCCGTGATCATCGCGCACCGGCTGTCCACGGTGGCGATCGCCGACCGGGTCCTGGTGATGGCCGACGGGAAGATCATCGAGGACGGCACCCCGGCCGAGCTGCTCGCCAGCGACGGCCAGTACTCGGCCCTGCACGCCGACTGGCAGGCGAGCCTGGCTTAAAAGCCAGGCTCGCCTGCGTGCCAGCTAACCCCGGGCCGAGCCTGGCCTAACAACCAGGCTCGCCTGCGTGCCAGCTAACCCCGGGCCGAGCCTGGCTTAGCCATCGGCCCCGCTACCAGCACATATGCTGTCATTGATCCGATGGCCGCAGACGACATGAACCCCTGGCGTGACCGCCCGTCCGGCGGGTCCCGGCTGGCCGGGCTGCCCGTGCGGAAGATCGCCATCGGCGCCGCCCTCGCGGGCTACTGCTGGGTGGCCGGGGCGCTGGCCCCGTTCACCACCCGGTCGCTGCTGAGCGTCCTGGTGCCGGGCGCGGTTCTCGGCGCCATTGCCTACGGCCGCCCGCCGGCCCGGATCCCGGCGCCGGAGCGGATCGACGTGGCCGGCTTCTCCTACTGGGCGATCGCCGTCGCCGCCCTGATCGAGTGGGAGGCATCGGCCTTCATCAGCGGGTCGAAGTGGTGGCATCCCTCGCTGACCGAGCTGGTCAACCCGCTGATCGCACCGCACCCGGTGAAGAGCGCCGCGATGCTGGCGTGGCTGCTCAGCGGCTGGGCGCTGGTGCGCCGGTGAGCCTGGAGGCCACCAGGGCCATCACCATCGCCGGCTTCGCGGTGCTGATAACGGCGCTGGTCACGCTGGAGATCCTGGGCCGGCGGCCGGGCAACGCGATTCCCACGCTGGGGCAGTGGCTGGGCTTCCTGATGCGCCCGAAGCTTGGCAGGCTGCTGATCCTGGCAGGCTGGCTCTGGCTTGGCTGGCACTATTTCGCCAGGTAGGCCCAGCCCGCCCGGCCTGCCGAAGCATGGCCGGGCCGGGAATCGGCCGCAGCACGGCGATCCGCTAAGCTGACCGCCGTGACAAGGGGTCGTAATAAGGTCAGCGGGGCCGCCGAGGCGGCTCATCTCGCCGACGTCGCGCTCGCCGACAGCTTCGACAGCCTGCTGGCCACGGCGCGCCGGGCCGAGCAGGATTACCGCCACGCGCAGGCCACCGCGGCCCCCGGCGACCAGCAGTACCGGCTGGCCAAGGAACTCGACGCGGCGCTGACCGCCGCGATGCGCGCCGCCTACGCGGCGCAGCGGGCGGAGATCGGGCCGCGTGGGTATGAGGACCGGATCTTCCGGCGCAAGGCCATGGCGACGCCCGCCGTGCACGCCTGGACGGACGAGGCCGAGCGGCTGCTGACCCTGCGGGAGAGCTACCAGCTGACCGGGTTCCCGGCCCGGCCGCAGGCTCGCGCGCTGGGCGTCGAGGTAGCGCGCCTGCCGGCGCGCTGACTTTCGCGAACTCGGCAAACCGGATTACCGTCACACCCGGTGGCGGTAACATCCAGTCCGGTTACCTTCACACTCCGAATATGATGTGCCACAGTTCAGCGTGACTCGCTCAAGCGGATGTATCGAAAGCTACAAAGTGTGGTCACGAAAACCGTCACAACGGGCCATGCCGCGAAATACATAGCGACTGGCACAGTAGGGTGTGACGAAGAGCACAACGAGACGCTAACAGGAGGCACACGCATGTGCCCGCACACGCCACCGTGTCCGGATCCCCAGGACCCGGCCCGGGAGGCGGCCAGGACCATCATCAGCCACCCTGAGCAGGGCTGGAGCCTGCTCTGCAACGGCATCGTGGTATTCGAGGACACCGGAGAGCTGCTTCCGGACGGATTCGCCATCGCGCCGCACCGGCCGACGGACCTGTTCACCGCACCGCTGATCTCGGCGGCCGGGCAGGACCGGCCAGACGCGAGCCATTCGTCCGCGGCCTGACCGGCCCGGAGCGCTAGTCCCGCCCCTGACCCGGCTGTCCTAGTTCCGGCTTTTCCTGACCCGTTTTTCCAGGCCCGGCAGGCCACTTAGCCAGTTTCCGACTTCTTCCGTTATCCGGGCGGAGCCGCCGCGCAGCGCGTGCGCTTCCCCCGGCAGCACGACGACCCGCGCCGTGGCCGACGCCTCAGGTATCCCGAACGGGTCCCGTTCCCCGTTGATCACCAGCACCGGCATCCCGGCCGCCGCCAGCTCGCCCGCCCGCGAGGCGTCCGGCCGTCCCGGCGGATGCAGCGGGAAGGCCAGGGCGAGCACCCCGGCCGCGGCCGCCCGCGGGGCGGTGCGGCAGGCCAGCCGGGCGCCGTTGCTCCGGCCGCCCTGGATCAGCGGCAGGCCGCGCAGCTCCGCCCGCAGCGCCGCGATGATCTCCAGCCAGGCCGCGTCCTGCCGGGCCGGGGTGCCGGGCGCCCTGGCCCCGCGCGCCCGGTAGGGCTGGAGCACTCGTGCCACTGCCCCGCCCGCGGCCAGCGCGGCCGCCCCGGCCGCCAGCAGGTCGGCCGAGTCGGTGCCACCGCCTGACCCGTGGGTGAGCACCATCAGGAACCTGGCACCGCGCGGCCGGTCGACCTCGGCCACGGCCTGGCCGTACCCGGTGCTGATGTCCATCCCCGCCTCGCTCTCCGGCTCTCCCCGCGCCCCCGGCCCGCCGGCCGCCAGCCCCGGTGCGAGCATGACCTATGACCAGTCGCGTCCAGCGGATGAAAGCGTGCCTGAACGGCGGCCGCCAGCGCAGCGAGCATCCCAGGGTACCGGTGACCCCCGCGGAGCTGGCCAGGTCGGCGGAGTCGGCCGTCGCGGCCGGGGCGGAGGCGCTGCACCTGCATCCCAGGGATCCTGGCGGCCGGGAGTCGCTGGCGGCTGCCGACGTCGGCGCGGCGGTGGCCGCCGTCCGCGCGGCCTGCCCCGGCACGCCCGCGGGCGTGTCGACGGGGCTGTGGATCACCGCGGGCGATCCCCGGCGGCGGAGGGCCGCCGTGGCTAGCTGGGCAGACCTGCCCGCCGCGCAGCGGCCCGATTTCGCGTCGGTGAACGTCAGCGAGCCGGGCTGGGCGGAGCTGAGCACCACGCTGGGCTCAGCCGGGATCGGCACCGAGGCGGGCATCTGGTCGGCCGCCGACGCGCGCGCCCTGGCCGCGTTCCGGCCCGCCGAGCCGCCCGCCCGCATCCTGATCGAGATCATCGGGACGCCGGCTGGCCGGGCGATCGCCGCGGCCGATGAGATTCTGCGCGCGCTTGACGAGACAGGCGCCGCCGAGCCACGGCTGCTGCATGGCGAGGAAGACGCCTGCTGGCCGCTGGTGGCGCACGCCGGGGCGCTGGGCCTGCCGACCAGGATCGGCCTGGAAGACACCATCACCGGCCCTTACGGGGAGGCCGTGACGGGGAATGCCGAGCTGATCAGAATGGCCCTGGCGACCTGGCGGTCATCGGCCTAGCGCGCCGCCGGGAGCGGCGGCCTCAGCGATTCCGCGATGGCCGCCGCATTCCGGCGCCGCTAATGCGCGTCCTCGTACTGCCGCAGCACGTCCGCGCTAATCCTGCCCCGCTCGGAAACCTTCATGCCCTGCGCGTTAGCCCAGGCCCGGACGGCCGCCCGGTCGATTCTCGGGCTCACGGCCCGGCCCCTGGCCGCCCGCCGGTATGCGGTGCGCCGCCCCGCGTCCATGAATGGCTGAAGCGACTTCTGGAGCTTGGCGAGGTTTTTCTGGCCCAGGTCGATCTCATAGCTGTGACCGTCGATGGTGAACGACACGGTCTCGGCGTCGGGGGACCCGTCAAGGTCATCGGTGATTACTACGCTCACACTCTTAGCCATGTTCGGGATGGTGCAGGCTCAGCGCCAGATTGTCAAAGCAAACCGCTGGATTGACCGCATGATTCTCTCGGTAAAACTGCAAACCGCACTAAGCCAGCCGCCCTGTGCATAATGTCGGCAAAACACGCCCCTCGCCCATTCAGGAACACACGCGGTCAGCGGCAGACGAATGCGCCGCTCTGCCCGTGCACCGCGAAGCTGCCCCGCTCGGCGATGATCCGCGCCACCGCGGCGTGCACTCCGGCCACCACCTCCGGCCAGGGCCGGGCGATCTGGGCGGCGTAGATGTCGCCCATGCTGGCCACGTAGTCGGCCGCCACTGCCGGGTCGGTGATCCGCACCGGGGCGGTGTCCCGCGGCAGCACGATCTGAACCGAGCCGAAGGCCACGGCGAGCTGATCGGCGCCGTTCTCCAGCCGGAACGACTCAGTCGCCAGGCTGCGCATCCGCCAGCCAGGCTGGCCGGCCACCTGCTGCGCCACGTCGCGCAATTCCCGCAGGTGGCCCTCGCCGTTGGTGACGGCGACCAGCAGGCCGCCCGGCGCCAGCACCCGGCGCAGCTCGCGGGCCGCCGCCGGCCGGTCCGGCACGTGGTACAGCATGTGCGGGGCCACGATCACGTCCGCCCACCCGTCGCGGAACGGCAGCGCGGTCACGTCGGCATTGACCAGCTCGGGATGCGACGCCGACCGGAGCATGCCCAGGGACAGGTCAAGGCCGACGGCCCGCGCCCCGCGCTCGCGCAGCCGGGCCAGGTAGCCGCCGTTGCCGCAGCCGACGTCCAGCACCCGCTGGCCTGGCAATATCCCGGCCAGGTCCAGCACCCACGCCGCGATGTCGAAGAACGGCTGCTGGCACTGCCAGAGTCGCTGCCGGGCACGGAGGTTGCGATCGTCGGCGTACTGCGACGGAGGGTTCAGGTGCATCCGCAAAGAATGCCAGATCCGGCCAGAGCCCGATTCGCCCTGAGCGCGGGCCGCTCAGGCCAGGTTGGCGCGCAGCCGGTCCAGCAGCTCGCCGAGCCGGGTTACGTCCTCCGCCTGCATCCCGGCCCGCAGCCGCTGGTCGAACTCCGCCGCGGCCTCGCGCAGCTTCAGGAACAGCCGGTCCCCCTCGGGGGTCAGCTCGACCAAGTGCACTCGGCGGTTGGCCGGGTCCCGGCGCCTGGTCAGCAGCCCCGCCGCCTCCATCGCGTTGAGGTGATGGGTGAGCGTGGCCTCCTGGATGCCGACTGCGCCAGCCAGCTCCCGCTGGTTCGCCAGCTTCCCGCTCTTCAGCGAGATCAGCACCAGCCAGACCGGCAGCGACCCGCCGGCCTGGGTCAGCGCGGCGTCGAACGCCCGGCTCGTGTCCCGCGCGACGCGGGCCAGGTGCAAGCCGATCGGCGGGCTCGCCGGGCGGGCGGGTGCTGACATAGCGGCAGGCTAGCACGCGCCGCCATCGTCAAAGTCTTTGACGTTTAATGCTTTGATGCCTAAGCTAGTTCTGCCTGATCGAGAGGAGACCACATGAGCGGGTTCGAGGGCGGGCCGGGCGGGTTCGAGGGACGAGTGGCGCTGGTGACTGGGGCCAGCCGGGGCATCGGCGCGGCCACCGCACAGGCATTCGCGGCGGCCGGGGCGTCGGTCGTGCTGGCCGCGCGCGACCTGGGCGCGCTGCGAGCCGTGGCCGCCCAGATCGAGGCGGGCGGCGGCCGGGCGCTGGCCGTCCGGGCCGACGTCACGGACCCGGAGTCCATGCGCGCCCTGGCGGACGCCACCCTGGAGGCCTATGGCCGGCTGGACGCGGCGTTCAACAACGCGATGGCGGGGCCGATGCCGACGCCGCTGGCCGACCTGGACCCCGGCGAGTTCGGCCTCGGGGTCACCACCGCGATCCGGGGCACGTTCCTGGGGATGAAGTTCCAGATCCCGGCGATGCTGGCCAGCGGCGGCGGCGCCATCGTCAACATGGCCTCGCTGGCCGGCACCATCGGCGTGTCGGGGCTGGCCGCGTACGTGACCGGGAAGGCGGGGGTGATCGGGATGACCAAGGTTGCCGCGCTGGACTACGCCGACCGGGGCATCCGGGTCAACGTGGTGGCTCCGGGGCCGATCCTCACTCACCACCTGGAGGCCGCCGGGCCGAGGCGCGGCGGCAAGCGGGGCAGGCCACCCCGATGCGCCGGGTCGGCACCGCCGACGAGGTGGCGCAGGCCGTGCTGTGGCTGTGCTCGGCCGGGTCGTCGTTCATCACCGGCGCCGTCCTCCCGGTGGACGGCGGCCAGTCGGCGGGCCTCAAGCCACCCCGGATGTACCGGCAGGGCGAGCCGATGACCGGCCCGGCAGCCGAGGCCGACCCCGCCGGCCGGCCCTGATCCCGGCCGGGAGATGAACCGGCGAGTCCGCCTGAGCTAACCGTTCAGCATCTTGGCAAGGAACTGGCCGGTGTAGCTCTCCTCGACCTTCGCGACCTGCTCGGGCGTGCCGGTCGCGATGATCTGGCCGCCGCGTGACCCGCCCTCGGGGCCGAGGTCGATCACCCAGTCGGCGGTCTTGATCACGTCCAGGTTGTGCTCGATGACGATGACGGTGTTGCCGCCGTCGACCAGGCGGCCGAGCACGCCGAGCAGCTTGCGGATGTCGTCGAAGTGCAGGCCGGTGGTCGGCTCGTCCAGCACGTAGATGGTCCGGCCGGTCGAGCGGCGCTGCAGCTCGGAGGCGAGCTTGACCCGCTGCGCCTCGCCGCCGGACAGCGTCGGCGCGGGCTGGCCGAGCCGCACGTAGCCGAGGCCGACGTCCACCAGCGTCTTGAGGTGCCGGTGGATGGCGGGCACCGGCTCGAAGAACTCGGCGCCCTCCTCGATCGGCATCTGCAGCACGTCGGCGATGGTCTTGCCCTTGTAATGCACCTGGAGGGTGTCGGTGTTGTACCGGGCGCCGTGGCAGACCTCGCAGGGCACGTAGACGTCCGGCAGGAACTGCATCTCGATCTTGATGGTGCCGTCGCCCGAGCACGCCTCGCAGCGGCCGCCCTTGACGTTGAAGGAGAACCGGCCGGGCAGGTAGCCGCGCACCTTCGCCTCGGTGGTCTGCGCGAACAGCTTCCTGACGTGGTCGAAGACCCCGGTGTAAGTGGCCGGGTTAGACCTCGGGGTCCGGCCGATCGGGCCCTGGTCGACGTGCACGACCTTGTCCAGGTGCTGAGTGCCGGTCACCTTGGCGTGCCGTCCTGGCACGATCCGCATGCCGTGCAGGTCCCTGGCAAGCGCGCTGTACAGGATGTCGTTGACCAGCGTGGACTTGCCAGACCCCGACACGCCGGTGACCGCCACGAAGCAGCCGAGCGGGAACGCCACGTCGACGCCGCGGAGGTTGTTCTCGCTGGCGCCCTTGACCACGATCTCCTTGCCCTTGGTCCGCTTGCGGCGGCTGGCGGGCAGCGGGATCGACATCCGGCCGGTCAGGTAGGCGCCGGTCAGCGACTCCTCGCTGTCCAGCAGCTCGGGCACCGGCCCGGAGACCACCACCGCGCCGCCGTGCTCGCCCGCGCGCGGGCCGATGTCCACGATCCAGTCGGCGGCCCTGATGGTGTCCTCGTCGTGCTCCACCACGATCAGCGTGTTGCCCAGGTCGCGCAGCCGCAGCAGGGTCTCAAGCAGCCGGTGGTTGTCGCGCTGGTGCAGCCCGATCGACGGCTCGTCCAGCACGTAAAGCACGCCCACCAGGCCGGACCCGATCTGGGTCGCCAGCCGGATCCGCTGCGCCTCGCCGCCGGCCAGCGTCGCCGACGCGCGGTCCAGGGACAGGTAGTCAAGGCCGACGTCGAGCAGGAAGCCGAGCCGGGCGTTGACCTCCTTGAGGATCCGCCCGGCGATCTGCATGTCCCGCTCGGACAGCTCCAGCGAGAGCAGGTCCTTGGCCAGCTCGCCGATCGGCAGCGCGCAGAAGTCGGAGATCGACCTGCTGTCCACCTTGACCGCCAGCGAGACCGGCTTGAGCCGGGCGCCCTTGCAGGTCGGGCAGGGCACCTCGCGCATGTACCCGGCGAACCGCTCGCGGCTGGAGTCGCTCTCCGCCTCGGAGTGCCGCCGCTCGATGTAGGGGATCGCCCCCTCGAAGTTGGTGTAGTACGAGCGCTCCCGCCCGTACCTGTTCTTGTACCTGACATGCACCTGCTCGCCGTGCCCGTGCAGCAGCGCGCGGCGCGCCGCGGCCGGCAGCCGCCGCCAGGGCGTGTCCACGGTGAACCCGACCGAGTTGCCCAGCGCCTCGATCAGCCGGACGAAGTAATCGCTGACGTGCCCGCCGCTCCACACCGCGATGGCGCCCTGCGCCAGCGTCAGGTCCGGGTCGGAGACGACCAGCTCGGGGTCGACCTCCATCCGGGTGCCCAGGCCCGTGCAGTCCGGGCAGGCGCCCCACGGTGAGTTGAACGAGAACGAGCGCGGCTCCATCTCGTCGAAGGACAGGTCGTCATACAGGCAGGCCAGGTGCTCGGAGAACATCCGCTCCCGCTGCGGGTCGTCCTCCGGCAGGTCCACGAAGTCCAGGATCACCACGCCGCCCGACAGGGACAGCGCGGTCTCCACCGAGTCGGTCAGCCGGCGCCGGGCGGACTCCTTCACGTCCAGCCGGTCGACCACGACCTCAATGTCGTGCTTCTCGTACTTCTTCAGCGCGGGCAGGTCACCGGACAGCGCCGACTCCAGCCGGATCACCGTGCCGTCCACCCTGGCACGGGAGTAGCCCTTGGCCTGGAGCTCGCGCAGCAGCTCGCCGTACTCGCCCTTGCGGCCGCGGACCACCGGCGCGAGCACCTGGAACCTGATGCCCTCCTCCAGCTCCAGCACCCGGTCCACGATCTGCTGCGGGCTCTGCCTGGCGATCGGCCTGCCGCACTTGGGGCAGTGCGGCCTGCCCACCCGCGCGTACAGCAGCCGCAGGTAGTCATAGACCTCGGTGATCGTGCCGACGGTGGAGCGCGGGTTACGGCTGGCGGCCTTCTGGTCGATGGACACCGCCGGGGACAGCCCGTCGATGAAGTCCACGTCGGGCTTGTCCATCTGGCCGAGGAACTGCCGCGCGTACGCCGACAGCGACTCGACGTACCGGCGCTGCCCCTCGGCGAAGATCGTGTCGAACGCCAGGCTGGACTTCCCGGACCCAGACAGGCCGGTGAAGACGATCATCGCGTCCCTGGGCAGGTCGAGCGAGATGTCCTTCAGGTTGTGCTCACGCGCGCCGCGGACGACAAGACGGTCTGCCACTCTGCGCTCGATTCTGCGGTCGGGCCGGCCTTGCGCCAGCGATCATGACGAGGTCAGGGTCCCCGTGCGGGGTCCGGTACAGGGTCCGAAAGGACACCTCATCCAGGGTATCCACGGGGTCTGACAGTCTGGGCGGCCATTTGCGTACTCCCCGCCCCGCCTCGGCCCTGTCTGGACCCCGTCCGGCCGCCGGCCCTGCCCGCTCAGCGGCTCCAGGGCGTTCAACCGCCGGCGGCGCCGGCGGATTCCCGCGCCGGCGCGAGCTGGCCCAGGGAAGGCGTTTCGCACCTTATACACGTTTCGTCCGGTGAGTGCCGGCGTTCGGCGGATGCTCACAACGACAGTGAACTCGGACCTACTGTCGTTACAGCGACAGTAGAAGCGGGTTTACTGTCGCTGCGGCTCGCGCCGGGCCCCGGCGGGGCGGGCGGGCGGGGCGGCTCAGGGGGACGGGACGGCGTAGCCGGGGACGGACGGCCAGCGGACGCTGAGCAGGACCGAGTCCTCGTTCGCGTGCCAGGAATGACCGACCTGGTGCAGCATCACGTACTCCCCCGGCTGGGCCAGCTCGATCGCCTGGTCCGGCGTCTCGATGGTGAACCGGCCGCTGATCAGCACGTGCAGCGACGTGCGCGCCTCCTGGGTGACCCACTGCTCGCGCCGCTCCCCCGCCGGGTGCACGCCCCACTTGATCTCGACGTCCTCGCTGCGGCGGATGTCGCCGTCCGGCATGAAGTGCCCGACCAGCCAGCCCCGGTTCAGCGCGCCGTCGGCCTCGGCCTTGCCCGCGTAGATCTTTCCCGTCATGGGCCGCGAGGCTAGCAGCGCCCGGCACCCGGCGCGGCCCCGCCCGGCAGCCCGCGCCGCCGCCCGACGCCCCGCCGCCCGATGCCCCGCCGCCCGGCGCCCCCGCCCGCCGGCGCGCCAGACTGGCTCAGCCCAGGGTCGCGTCCAGCCAGTCGAAGACCACCTGGTTGCGGGTCCGCGGCGCGGCCGGCGCGTCGCGGACCAGTGCGCCCTCCGCCGTCGTGAACGTGTGCAGCGCCCTGAGCAGCCAGGGCGGCAGCAGCCCGTAGAGCTGCTGCGCCTGCCCAGGGTAGAACATCTCCTCCTGGTAGGCCGTCACCAGCACCGGCGCTGTCACCAGGGCGGCCACCCGCTCGCAGCTCACCGCCATGATCGCGGTGCCCAGGGCATGCAGGTCGGTGAAGACCTGCCCGGCTCGCGCGGCGGCCAGGTACGGCAGCCCGAACAGCTCCGAGCGCTTGGCCAGGGTGCAGCGCTGGCTGGCGGTCAGGGCCGGCACGATCACGTTGTTCCAGGCGCCGTTGACCTCCGCCCTCGGCGCGCCGCCCACGAACAGCCCGCGCAGGACCGGCGGGAACGCCAGCCAGGCGTCGGTCACCCCGGGGTCCGCGACCACGGCGGCCAGCCGGCGCTCGAACGCCGCCGCGCGGATCACCGACGCGCCGCACATGCCCCACCCGGTGAGCGCGATGCGCCGCGGGTCCACGTCAGGCCGCGCGGTCAGCCAGTCCACCACCGGGGTGATCACGCGCTCCCAGTCCGGCCGGAAGAAGATCTTCCGCTCGAACAGCAGCGAGCCCTGGCCGGGGCCCTCGAAGATGAGCGCGTTCCAGCCGCGGTCCAGGGCGGCGGCGCCGCCGAACGCGAACAGGTCCACGTTCTGCCCGTCGCTCCCGTTGTTCAGGATCACCGTCGGCCGCCGCGCGGGCGGCCCGGCCGGGCGCAGCAGGTAACCGGGCAGCCAGGTGCTGCCGTACGGGATGTGCACCCGCTCCCCAGGCGGGTCAAGCAGCCGGGTGGCCCGGTTCCAGCAGCGCTGCATGACCGCGTACACGCCGGCCTCGTGGGCCCGCGCGCGGGTGCCGAGCACGAAGTACAGGCACAGGTCGTAGTAGCTGGCCGCGCGCAGGTAGGCGGCGCGGGCGCTGGCCAGGTGCCCGGCCGCCAGGTCGGCGTCGGCCTGGGCGGCGAGCCGGCTGGCCGTCGACCAGAAGCCGTCGTAGTAGGCCTGATAGCCGGCGCCGCCCGCGGTCGTCTCGCTGACCGCGGCGACGGCCTCGTGCGCATCGGCGGTCCCGGCCGTCCCGCCGCCCAGGTCGTTTCTCATCGCCCGTCCCGCCCGCCCGCCCGCCCCGCCCCGCCCGGCCCGGACAGCACCGCCCCGCCCGTACCGTACGGCCGATCACTTTCCCCGCACGAATGGTAGCGGTCTGTCACTGCGACGCGCCCGGCTTCCGCCCAGCTCGCCGGCCACGCCCTCCCCCGCGAGCCCCGCTCCCGGCCGCGGCGGGGAGAATGGCGGCAGGGGGACGTGACCGGGGAGAAAGAGGAGACCATGACCTACACAGGCGACGTCACCGTCGGGGGTCCCGCTGACACCAGGGAGCTGCCCGGCCTGAGCATCACCAAGGTGTCCGTCGGCCCGATGGACAACAACGCCTACCTGCTGCGCTGCACCGGCACCGGCGAGCTGGCGCTGATCGACGCCGCGAACGACGCCGGCACCCTGCTCGCCCTGCTCGACGGCCGGCCGCTGGCCACCATCATCACCACCCACCAGCACTGGGACCACTGGGTCGCGCTGGAGGAGGTGCAGCGCGCGACCGGCGCGCGGACCGTGGCGCACCCCGAGGACGCCGAGCCGCTGCCGGTCAAGGTGAGCACGCTCGCGCGGCACGGCGACACCATCAGCGTGGGCGCCGCCCAGCTCTCCGTGGTGCACCTGCGCGGCCACACGCCCGGCAGCATCGCGCTGCGCTACGACGACGGGGCGGAGCCGCACCTGTTCACCGGCGACTCGCTGTTCCCCGGCGGGCCCGGCAACACCCAGCAGGACCCGGCCAGGTTCGGCCAGCTCATGACCGACCTGGAAGAACGCGTCTTCGCCGAGCTCCCCGACGTCACCTGGGTATACCCGGGCCACGGCAAGGACACCACGCTCGGCACCGAGCGCCCGCACCTGCCGGAGTGGCGCGAGCGAGGCTGGTGACCACCGGGCCGGAACGCCTGGCGTGGCGTACTCGCCGCACCAGGCCCGGCCGGTTCCCAGCCGCCCGCCGGGCGCCGCTCAGGGCCGGCGATGTCCGGTGACCAGGGTCGCGTAGACGATCGTGTTGCTCAGGTAGTGGCCGGTCGCCGCGTCGAACGTGCCGCCGCAGGTGATCAGCCTGAGCTGGGCGTTCGGGGCCGGGCCGTAGACCAGCCCGGTCGGGAACCGGGCCTTGAGGTAAGAGCGGACGCTGGTCACCCGGAAGACCGCGAGCGTCCCGTCGGCCCGCCGGACGTAGACGTGCTCGCCCCGGTGCATCAGCCGCAGCCGGAAGAACACGCCAGGCCCGGCGTAGGAGTCGATGTGCCCGGCGATCACCGCGCCGCCCGGCTCGCCGGGGCGCGGGCTGCCGGTGAACCAGCCGGCCACCGCCGTGCTGGCCGGCACCTGGAGCGTGCCCGCCTTGGTGATGCCGAGGCGGATCAGGTGGCTCCGCACGCCGATGGCCGGGATGGTCAGGCTGACCGGCGGGGCCACCCGGCGGACCGCGGCCGGGGGCACGGCGGCCCACTTGCCGCTCGGCACCGGGACCAGGCCGCTGTGACTGACCGGGGTGACCGGCGTGGCCGGCTTGCCGGTCTGGGTGGCCGCGATCAGGCCGGCAACGCCGATCCCGGCAGCGACGATCCCGGCCGCCAGCACCGCCGCCGCGACGGGCCGGCGGATCACCCGGACCGGCGAGATATGCCGCCCGGGCCGGGCGGCACCTGCTGGCTGGCTGCTCTCCCGCGGAGCACTGGCCGGTTCGGCCTGGCCTGAGCCGAGGCCAGGGGTCCCGCCGGATGGGGCGCCGGGCGGCGGCTCATCCGGCGGGACCGCGTCAAGCGGCAGCGTGTCCGCGAATTCGGGCACGAGACCTGAGTGCTCAGCGGGCGTGCAGCGCGGGCCGCCGCCGGCGGCTCACCCACAGCGCACCGCCGGAGGCGGCGGCCAGGCCGAGCGCCGCGGCACCGAGCCAGGGCAGCAGCGGCGCGCCCGGGCGTGGCGCGGTACCGCCGAGGCCGGTGGCCGCGCCGCCGGACGGGATCGCCTTGCTGCCCTGCGCGTCCATCAGGTCATCGACGCCAAGCGCCGAGCTTGACGCGTCCAGCACGACGAGGGTGTGGATGCTGCCGGCGGCCAGGCTGACCGTCTTGGCGGCCGACTCGGAGGACCCGGCGACGTGCACCGTCAGCGTGCCGGGCGCGACCGCGACATAGTGGCTGACGTGCGAGAACGCCAGCTTGCTCGCCAGCTTCTGGCCGTTCAGCGTGACCGTGACCCTGGTCTGGCGCATGGAGGCCTGGATCACCCGGACCAGCACCTTGCCCTTGGGCGTGACCAGCCGGTCGGGCACCACCTGGAGCCTGATGCCGGAGTACGGGCCCATGCCGGCCACCGTGTAGGCGCGGCCGGCCGAGACGTCCACCGAGGTGGACAGCACCGGCTTGGAGGAGGACGCCGCGCCCGCGCCGCGCATCGCGACGGTGTACTCGCCGGCCGGCACCTGCTCGTAGGGAGACACGTCACCGTAGGCGACGTGGTGCAGCACCACCCGGGCCGACGGGTTGCCGAACGAGTACAGGTACACGTCCACCGCCGGGGTGTTCGGCGACAGGTGCGCGAGGCGCAGCCAGCCCACCCCCGACTGCGCCGATGCGGCGGGCGCCGCGGCGGTGCCGGCCAGCCCGGCCAGGCCCGCGATGAGGGTGCCGGCCGCCAGCAGGCGGCCGACCCCGGATGTCAGCCTGTTAACTCGCATTTCTGTTCCTCCCCTTGAACATGCCTGAATCAGCGACGGGCGACCTGCCGCCGCCGCCCGGAGCGCGGGCTTCGCGGGGTGGTGGTCATGACGCCGCGTGCGCGCCGAGCAGCCCGAGCGGGCTTGGCGCGCCGAACTGGACCTGGATGACCGTGGTCCCGGCGCTGGGACGCAGCACGGCCGTCGAGGCCAGGTACGGTGCCCGCTGCGCGCGCAGGAACGACAGCACGGCGCGCAGGTAGGCGTCCTTGTGGCGGCCGTGCTTGCCGGCCTCAAGCGCGGAGATCCGCATCATCCGCAGCGGCGACCCGGCGCCCGTACCGGGTCCTGAGTCGCCGAAGCGCGAGATGTAGACGGTGTGCCCCTGCGCGGTCAGCGCGGCCAGCGTGATCAGCAGCCGCGGGTCCACCCGGCCCGCGAGCAGCGCCCGCCGGGACGTGCCGGAGACGTGCAGCAGCCGGTTGCGCACGAGCTGGCGGCCGGCGCCCTGCCTGGCCAGCAGGTCGGCGCGCTGGGTGACCAGGTAGGCCTGCGAGCCGTCGGGCGCCTCGACCCGGACGACGACCTGGCTGGCACCGGTGCCGAAGCTGGCGATGACGGCCGGCGCGTAGATGTCGGCCAGCCGGCTGCCGAACTGACTGCGCAGCGTCGCGGTGGCCACCACGACCTGCGACCCCATCGGGTCGGTGGACTGCGCGGTGATCGGCAGCAGGTCACCGGCCGGGAAGCCGCGGCCCTGGAGCTGGGTGCACATCGCCGGGTCGCAGCCGACGATCACGTCGTGGCTGACCTGCGCGGCGACCCACGCGGCAGCGGCGTTCCTGCTGGCCTGCGCGGCCCGCACGGCGGCCGGGCTGGTGACCGTCCTGGCCTGCCCGGCGCCGCCAGCCGCCTGGCCGCCGCCCTGGTGCTCGGCCAGGGCGATGGTCAGCGCTCCGGCCGCGAAGACCACGATGGCCAGCCCGAAGATCGCCGCGCGGCGGCGCGGCGCCTCGCGCAGCGTGCCCCGGCTGGCGCCAGGGGCGCCGCGGCCCGGCGCGGCCGTGCTCCCCGGCAGGCCAGGCTCGGCGTCGTGCCGGACCTTGCGCTGGAACCAGAGCCGGACCGTGGTCGCGATGACCGAGGCCCAGGACGGCGGCCGGGGTGGCTGCTGGCTGGCGCTGCTCCGCTGGCTGGCACCGTTCGGCCGGCTCACTGGTATCCCGTCGATCGGCTGCGACGGTTCCGCTGCTGCGCGCATGCCAGTGGCGGCGCTGTCCGGCCGGACGCCGGACGTCGCGGAACCTGCTCGCTTGCTCATGAATTACCCCCCGGGGCCGCCACCTAGAGAACGATACGACCCCAGTTCGGGTAGCTCATCACAACAAGCACAAACGGTTCAGGCAAATGCGGCGATTGTTACCGGAAACGAGCCGAGTGTCGGTGAAAATGCCTATATGCAAGATGCAGTGCGCACATCGTCCGTGAACTCCCGGTAGATCGCCAGGACCGCCTGTACCGTGCCCTCCGGGTCCGGCAGCCGGGCCGCCTGGACCAGGGCACCGCGCGACAGCCCCGCGGCCAGGGCCGGGTCGTCCAGCACCGCCGCCACCGCGTCGGCCAGCGCGCCGACCGCGCCCGCGCGCACCAGCACCGCGCCGTCATCGCCGGTCAGCGCCGGATTGCCGCCCACCCGGGTGGCCACCAGCGGCCGCCCGGCGCGCAGCGCCTCCTGCACGATCAGCGCGCTGCCCTCCCAGCGGCTTGGCACCACCACCACGTCGGCCGCCGCCAGCAGCGCGGGCACGTCGGAGCGCTGGCCGAGCAGCACCAGGTCGGTCCCGTCCCGCGCCGCCGTGGCGGCCAGCTCGCCGGCCAGCGGCCCCTCCCCCGCGATGACCAGCCGGGGCGGCGGCTGCCTGTGCTGCCACCTGGTCGCCGCCGCGAGCAGGGTGTCCAGGCCCTTCTGCGCCGCCAGCCTGCCGACGGCGAGTACCACGGGCACCCCGTTCGGGCTCATCTCGGCACGGACGGCGGAGACCTGCCCGGCCTCCGGCGCCGGCGCGGCGAGGGCGGGCGCGGCCAGGGTGACCGCCGACGCCGCGCCGCGCCGCCGCATCCGGCCGGTCAGGTCGGCGGAGACGCAGATCACCCGGCTGGCCCGGCGGGCGCAGATCCGCTCAAGCACCCCGTACACCAGCCGCGCCTGGCGGCCGTCCGGCGGCGCGTTGTGCACCGTGACCACCAGGGCGGGCCGGCCCCGCCAGGCCAGCAGCGCGAGCGCGGCGAACGCCCCGGCCCGCATCCCGTGCGCGTGCACGATGCCAGGCGCGGCCCGGCGCAGCACGGCGCGCAGCCGGCGCACGGCCGCCAGGTCCTGGCGCGGCCGGGGCCGGTCGGCGATGTCCAGCGTCAGGAAGCGGGGCTCGGGGCCGCCCGGGCCGTCCCGGGCGGCTTTCTGCAGCCCGGCGGCGCCGGCCAGCAGGGCGGGGCGGGCACTGTCCGGGGCGAGCATCGTCACCCCGAACCCGGCCCGGCGGCAGCCCTCGGCCAGCATCCCGGCGTACCTCGCGGTGCCGCCCGAGGTGGTGCCGAGCACCATCGCCACGCCAGTCATGCCCGCCCTTGGCATGCCCGCCCTCCTGTCATGGCCGCCGTCATCTGGCTGTCCGGCGCACCCGGGCCAGCGCCGCCCGCAGCTCGCCGCCGTCCAGGAGCAGCGCCAGCCCGCCGAACACCGCCGCGCAGACGGCCCCGGCCCCCACCGCGATCGCCGCGTCGGCGACCAGCCCGGCGGCGGACGGCAGCAGCCTGGCCAGCCCGGCCCCGGCGGCGGCGCCGGCCACCGCGGCCACCAGCCCGGCGCCGGCCGCCCTGGCGCAGGCCCGCAGCGCGGCGCGGCCATGGCTGGCCCGGACCGCCACCAGCAGCGCGAGCGCGGCGGCGGTCAGGCCCACCGTGTTGCCCACGCCGAGCGCGGCGACGATCCACCTGGCGGGGACCAGGTGCACCGCGATCACGTCCGCGACGATCACCGCGGCCCAGCCGCCGGACATCGCCACCGCCGCGCTGGCGGTCCGGCCGCCGGCCAGCAGGACGCGGGACAGGCACGCGGTCAGCCCGTAGCCGATCAGCCCGGGCGCGAACGCCGCGAATCCCAGGGCCAGCGGCGTCACCTGATACGGCGCCGAGGCGAACAGCCGGGCGGCCGGCCAGGCGATGGCCGCGAGCAGCGCGGCGCCCAGGCAGGACATCAGCAGCACCGCGCGGGTCGACCCGGCCGCCGTCTCGTCGAACTCCGCGCCCCGCTGCGTGGACAGCACGGGGAACGCGCTGATCGCGATCGGGATGGCCAGCACCGCGTAGACCGAGACGAAGATCTGCCAGCCGTACCCGTACAGCACCAGGGACCCCTGCGCGCCCCGGCCGTTGGCCAGCGCGATCACCACCACGCCGGCCGCGTCCTGGGCGACCACCGCGCTGATCCCGTAGACGGCCAGGCCGCGGACCCTGGCCCCGACCCCCTCGGGGAAGCGCAGCGCCGGGCGCAGCCGCAGCCGCAGCCGCAGCGCGGGCACCAGCGCGGTCACGGCCAGCGCCGCCACCCCGGCCGTGGTGCCCAGCGCCAGGATCAGCTCGGCGCTGGCGGGCAGCCCGTGCAGGTTCTTCCTGTAGTCGTGGCCGAACGGGACGAACAGCAGGTAGGCGGCCATCACCACCAGGCTGGACAGCACCGGGGCCAGGGCCGGGGCGGTGAACTTGCGGTGCGCCTGCAAGATCCCGTAGAGCACCACGGCCAGCCCGTAGAACAGCACCTGCGGCGCGAACGCGACCAGCATCTGGCCGGTCACCGTGACCAGGCTGGCGTGCGTGCAGCCGTCGTTCGGGTTGACCGGGTTGAGCAGCGTCGCGATCGGGCCCGCCGCCAGGGCGATGATGATGCTGGCGGGCACCAGGATCAGCACGGTCCAGGTGAGCAGCGCCGAGGAGATCCTGGCCACCTGGCGGGCGGCCTCAGGGTCGGACCCGGACCGCTCCGCCGACCTGGCCAGCACCGGGACCATGACGCTGGCCAGCGCGCCGCCCAGCACGATGTCGTAGATGATGTTGGGCACCTGGTTCGCCGTGGCGTAGGCGGTGCCCAGGCAGTAGGCCTGGACGGTATGCGCGAACACCACCTGGCGGCCCAGGCCGAGCAGCCGGGCGACGATGGTCAGCCCGGCGATCAGCGCGGCGGCCCGGCCGATGCCAGCGGCCGGCCTCGGCTGAGCCTCGGGCTCGGGACCTTCTTGCGTAACGGGCGCTGCGGGCTCGGTCACCGCGACCGCGGCACGGCCGGCATGGCGCCAGCCGGGTCCGCGGCGCTGTCCGGGTCAGTGTCCTGCTGCCCGGTCTCCTGCCGCCCGGGTGCTGGCGCGCCTGGCGGCTCCCAGGCGGGGGTGCCGTCGGCGGCCGGGCGGGCCGGGGCCACCGGGCGGCGGCCCAGCATGTCCACGAAGCGCAGCGGCCGGGTCCGCTCGATGACCTTGGTGAAGCTGACCTTCTCGCTGGCCGCCGTCAGCCCCGCGACGACGCCGAGCGTGACCAGCCGGGCCGGGCGGCCCGGCAGCGCCACCGCGGCGGCCGTGCCGAGCATCGCGCCGAGCGCGTTCGCGCCCGCGTCGCCGAGCATCGCCCGCTCGGCCAGGTCCTCGCTCAGCAGCGCGGCCGCCGCGGCCAGCGGGGCGGCGGTCGCGGCACGGCCCCGTTCCGTGCCGGAAAGCAGCGCACCGGAGCCGAGCGTCACCTTGATCGCCCGCCCCGGCCGCAGGTCGAACAGGTTGAGCAGGTTCGCGCCGCCCGCGATCAGGCCCGCGTTGATCGCGATATCGATGGCCGGGCTGCTCTTGCCGTCCCGGCCGGCGCCGGCCAGCAGGCTGCACGCCAGGCCGGTCGCGCCGATCCCGGCGATCTTCACCGCCCCGGTGGTCACCTCGCCGCGGCGCAGCGCGCCGAGGTGGCCGCGGAAGCCCTTGCTCGACCCGTTGCCGGCCAGGTCGTCGTAGCCGCCGAGCAGGCCCGCGCCCGCCGCCGCCAGGGCCAGCGCGGCCCGGCTCCGGCCAGGTAGCCCGGTGGCCGCCAGCGCGCCGGCCGCGCCGCCGATCGCGGCGGCCGGGCCTTCCAGCAGCGTGACCGGCTCACCCCGGTGGTTGGTCCGCGACCAGGTGGCGTCGCCACCCGGCGCTCGGCGCCGCAGCGCGGCATAGGACAGACGGGCGGCGGCCGCCGCGAGCGCGGCGGATCGCATCGATCGGCTCATCGTTTTCTCACCTGATGCGCGGGATCGGTCGCCGGGCTTGCCGACGACGTGGGGGCGGGACTGGGCACCACGCCAGGACCCATACCGTAGCTGTTCGGTGACCGTCCGGCGAGCAGTTCCCACAGGGCCTGCACAGTCGTGATCTGGCCGACCTGCGTATCGGCGTTGTCGACCGTGCTGACCTTGCCGCTGCCGGACTCCTGGCTGACGGCGCTGCCCTGGCCAGAGCCGTCCGCCGAGCCGGCCAGCACCGTGCCGCGGCCGGAGGACTGAAGCTCCTGGGCCACCGCGATCAGCACGTCGTTGTCGGCGGCCTGCTCGTTCGCCGCCGGCGGCGCGGACGGCTGCACCACCACCGCGAGGCTGGCCTGCGGCAGGCTCGCCGGGCTCCCCCCGCTCGGCGTGCTGACCTGGAGGTAGCCGCTGTTCCCGAACCCGCCGAGCACCTCGCGGCTCTGCGCGGAGCTGATCGCCGTGCCGTCCTTGGACACGATCGCGGCGGCCAGCACCTGCGCCGCCTGCTGCTGGCCGCTGACCGTCGAGCTGGCCGGCTGACTCGGCAGCGACACCCCGACGTCCGGGGCCAGCGACTGGGCGAGCTGGGTCAGCCGGGACTCGGCGGCGTCCGTCCCGTCGAAGAAGTCGGACTGGAGCGCGACGTCGCCGGTGACCTGGCCGCCGGCCTGCCGGACCGCGGTCGTGATGCCGCTGACCACCTGGCTGTCCGCGTTCGGCGCGGTGACCAGCACGACCCGCTGGCCTGCCAGCAGGCGGCCGAGCAGCAGGCCCGCGCCCGCCTGGGCGAACGCCTGGTCCGCGCTGACCTGCTGGCTGAGCGCGGTGTTCCGCTGCAGCAGGCTGTCGTTGCGCTGCCGCAGCAGCGACTCCGCCCGGTGCAGCGAGCCCTCCACCGCGGGCTGCAGCGCGGTGGAGCCCACCACGATCCCGATGGCCAGGGCCAGGAAGACCGCGATGATGGAGACGAGGTGATACCGGAAGTCGATCACGAGGAAGGTCCCGTTAGAAAAGTCCAGTGAGCCAGTGCCACAGCTGTGCCAGCGCGACGCCGATGTAGTCCAGGAACACCCGGCCCACCGGAGAGGCGGTAATCGCGACCGCGACGGTCGCGAGCGCGGCCGCCGCCAGCAGCACGAGCGCCTTGGCGGAGATCCTGCTCTGGTATAGCCGGCTGACGCCCTTGGCATCGACGATCTTGTCGCCGACCCGGATCCGCGTCAGCACCGCGCTGGCCATTCCCGACCGGCCTTTCTCCAGGAACTCTACCAGCGTGAACCGCATGCCCACCGTGACGATCAGGGTGGCCCCCGACTCGTCGGCCAGCAGCACCGCGACGTCCTCGCTGGTCCCCGTGGCCGGGCAGGTCACCGCCTCGACGCCCAGGTCCTGAGCCCGGGGCAGGCCGGGCGCGTAGCCGTTCAGGTAGGCGTGCACCACGATCTCCGCGCCGCACCTCAGCGCACGGTCGGAGACCGAGTCCATGTCCCCGACGATCATGTCCGGCCGGTACCCCGCGTCCAGCAGCGCGTTCGCCCCGCCGTCCACGCCGATCATCACCGGCTTGAACTCGCGGATGTAAGAGCGCAGCGCCTGCAGGTCCTCCCGGTGCCGGTAGCCCCGCGCCACCACCAGCGCGTGCCGGCCCGCCAGCTTCGTCCGCAGCTCCGGGATCTTGATGCCGTCGATCAGCAGCTCGGAGTCGCGGGAGATGAACTCCATGGTGTTCGCGACGAACGCCTTGAGCTGCTCGGCCACGCCGTCCTTGGCGCT
Organism: uncultured Actinomycetota bacterium; assembly: GCA_963725175.1. Taxonomy (GTDB): domain Bacteria; phylum Actinomycetota; class Actinomycetes; order Streptosporangiales; family Streptosporangiaceae; genus DASUBV01. The sequence goes on along the minus strand of CAVRXH010000006.1, from coordinate 6,087,820 downwards.
GGCCATGTCTGTGGCCACCGACTGCGCCGTCTGCAGCGTGCCCTTGGCGATGACGGTGTCGCCCGCGTACAGGGTGTCGCCGTCCAGCCGGACTAGCTGGCCCTCGCTTACCTGGTCGAATACCTCATGCCCGACATCGTCCACGAGCGGGACGCCCGCCTCCATCAGGAGCTGCGGGCCCATGTTCGGGTACCGGCCGCTGATGCTGGGCGCGACGTTCACCACGGCGGCGACCTGCCGCTGGATCAGCGTTTCGGCGCTGAGCCGGTCCAGGTCCGCGTGGTCGATGATGGCGATCTCGCCGGCTTCCAGCCGCCTGGCCAGGTTCTTCGTGCGTGAGTCCAGGCGCGCTCGAGCGGTCACCCCGGACAGGTCAGCGGGCCTGGACCGGCGCGTTCCTCGCAGACTGCGCGGTGCCTTCATCGGATAGCAAGTTTGCCAGATGTTCGGCGGCGCGGGTTACGGCTGGTATTTCCGGTTCCCGCCGGCGTGCGCGCAGGTCAGGCTTCAGCAGCCGGCTGGGGAGCTGGGGCTGCCGCGTCTGGGCTGCTGGCCCCAGCCGGGTCAGCCTTGCCCTGGCAGGTCAGCCTTGCCCTGGCAGGCCGACCCGCTCGGCCGCCGCGGCGGCCAGCAGCTCGCTGGCGTGCGCCCGGCCGAACTCTGAGTCCTCCAGGCCGGCCAGCATCCGGGACAGCTCCCGGATCCGGCCCTCGTCGTCCAGCCGGCTGATGCCGCTGCTGACCACCGCTCCGGTGTCCGATTTCTCCACGACCAGGTGGCTATCGGCGAACGCGGCTACCTGCGGCAGGTGGGTGACCACGATGACCTGGGCGCGGCGGGCCAGCCGGGCAAGTCGGCGGCCGATCTCGACCGCCGCCTTGCCCCCGACGCCCGCGTCCACCTCGTCGAAGACGAACGTCGGCACCGGGTCCGCGCCCGCGAAGACCACCTCGATGGCCAGCATCACCCGGGACAGCTCGCCGCCCGAGGCGCCCTTGGTCAGCGGCAGCGCCGGCGAGCCCGGATGGGCGGCCAGCTTGATCTCCACCTCGTCGCCCCCGTAGGGACCCAGCTCGGCGGCCGGGACCACCGCCACGGTGAGCCGGGCGTGCGGCATCGCCAGCGCGCCCAGCTCGCCGGTGACCTCGGCGGCGAACCGCTCGGCGGTCTGGATCCGGGCCAGCGACAGCCGCTCGGCCAGCTCCTTGGCCTCCGCCGCCAGCGCGGTCTCGTCCTGCTGGAGGGCGGCGATCTTGTCGTCGTCGTTGTCCAGCTCGCCCAGCCGGGCCGCCGCCGTCTTCGCCCAGCGCAGCACGGCCGCCAGGTCGCCGCCCTGAGGCTGCGCGCCGGCTCCGGCGGTCGCGGCCGCGTCCGGCCCTGTCCCGGCTTCCGCCGCTGTGCCGACGGCCGCGGGATGCGCCGCCTCCGGCGCCGTGGCCTCGGCCAGCGCCCCGGCCAGCGAGCCGTAGGCGCGGACCAGCCGGGCCAGGTCCGCCCGGCGTTCCTGGACGGCGGCGAGCCTGGCCGGGTCCGACTCCACCGACTGGGCGTAGGACGCCAGCTCGGTAGCCACGTCCGAGACCAGGTAGGCCGCCTCCGACACCCGGGTGGCCAGCGCGCTGAGCTGCGGGTCGTGGTGCGCCGCCGCCTCCAGCGCCTGCCTGGCCACGCCCAGCAGCGTCACCGCGTCGGCCGCCTCGTAGCTGCCGCTTGACGGGTCGCCGAGCAGCGCCTCGTGCGCCGTGGTGGCCGCCGAGTGCAGCGCGTCCGCGTTGGCCAGCCGCTCGTCCTCGGCGGCCAGCTCGATGTCCTCGCCCTCTGCCGGCTCCGCCCGCTCGATCTCTTCCAGCCCGCGGCGCAGGTCGTCAGCCTCGCGGGCGCGGTCCCTGGCCTGCGCGGTCAGCTCCGCGAGTTCCGCGGCGACCTGCTGATGGCGCTTGTAGACCCGCTGGTAGTCACCGAGCAGCGCCGCGAAGTCCGGCCCGGCGAACTGGTCAAGGGCCTGCCGCTGCCGGCCGGGGCGCAGTAGCTGCTGCTGGTCCGACTGCCCGTGCACGGCGACGAGATCGTCCGCCAGGTAGGTGAGCAGCGAGACCGGCACCGACCGGCCGCCCGCCGTCGCCCTGGACCGGCCCTCGGCGCTGACCGAGCGGCCGAGCAGCAGCGTGCTGCCCTGGTCGTCCAGGTCGCCGCCCGCGTCGTTCACCTGCCGGGCCACCGGGCCGTCCGGGTCCACCCGCAGCCGGCCCTCGACCGCCGCCCGGTCCGCGCCCGGCCGCACCCGCGACGGGTCGGCCCGGCCGCCGAACAGCAGGCCGAGACCGGTGACGACCATCGTCTTGCCCGCGCCGGTCTCGCCGGTCACCACGTTGAACCCCGCGGAAAACTCCAGCACGGCGTCGTCGATCACTCCGAGCCTGGTGATCCGTACTTCCTCAAGCATCGCCGCCCGGCTCCTCGTCTCCCTGGCCAGCCGTACCGCCCCGGCCCGCGCCTGCCCGGCTCGCGCCGCTCCGGCCCCGCCAGCCCTTGACCGGCAGGCCGAACTTCTTCACGAGCCGGTCGGTGAACGGCGCGCCCACCTCAGCAGCTCTCTTGCCGCCTGGCTGGCCCGCGGCGGCGTCCGCCCGCAACCGGGCCAGCAGCACCGGCCGGGTGCCCCGCCGCACCTCGACCCGCGCCCCTGGCGGCAGATCGACCTTACGTCGCCCATCGCACCACAGAACAGCACCTGACGTCTCAGATTGGCCACCGCCCGGCGAGCCGCCCCGCGCCGGGCCGCTTTCCCTGGCGCCGCTTTCCCTGGCACCCGCCGCCGTGCCGCCGCTCGCGCCGATCACCTCGGCCGCCAGCACCGACCTCGGCGAGACCACCATCGGGCCGGCGAACAGCGCGTGCGCGCAGATCGGCACCATCAGCAGCGCCTCGACCTCCGGCCAGACCACCGGGCCGCCCGCCGAGAACGCGTACGCCGTCGAGCCCGTCGGGGTAGCGAACACCACCCCGTCGCAGCCCCACCGGGACAGCGGCCGCCCGTCGACCTCGATGACCAGGTCCAGCATCCGCTCCCTGGCCGCCTTCTCCACCGTCGCCTCGTTCAGCGCCCAGGTCGCGGCCAGCACCTCGCCGTTCAGCCGCACCGACACGTCGACCGTCATCCGCTGCTCGACCGAGTAGTCGCGGGCGACCACCCGGTCCGTCGCCTCGGCCACGTCCTCCGGCTCTGCCTCGGCCAGGAACCCGACGTGCCCCAGGTTCACCCCCAGCAGCGGCACCCCGGCCCCGCGAGCCAGCTCCGCCGCACGGAGCAGCGTGCCGTCGCCGCCGATGACCACCACCATCTCCGCGCCAGCCGCCGCCGCCGGCGAGACCGGCACCGCGGCGGCACCCGGCACGCCCAGTTCGTCCGCCTCCGGGGCCAGGACCCGCAGCCCGACTCCTGCCGCGCCCAGCCGGCCCGCCACCGCGTGCGCGATCTGCCGGGCGGCCGGCCGCCCGGTGTGGGCGACCAGCAGCATGGTCCGGCTGGCCGGCCCTGTCATCGCGGTCCCTCCTCGACGGCCTGTCTTGCTACCGCCTCGTCCAGCGGCGGCGCGCCCCGGCGCAGCCACAGGAAGTACTCCACGTTCCCCGACGGGCCAGGCAGCGGGCTCGCCGTGACGCCCACGACGCCCAGCCCCAGCTCGGCGGCCGCGGCGGCCACGCTGGAAACCGCGCTCAGCCGCAGGGCGGGGTCGCGGACCACGCCGCCCGCCCCCACCTTGCCCTTGCCCACCTCGAACTGGGGTTTCACCATCAGCACGAAGTCCGCGTCCGGCGTCGAGCAGGCCACCAGCGCGGGCAGCACGAGCGTGAGCGAGATAAAGGACAGGTCCGCCGTCACCAGGCCCGGCGGCGGCGCGACCTGACCGGGCTCTAGCGAGCGGACATTCACCCGGTCCAGCGCCGTGACCCTGGGATCCGTGCGGAGCTGCCAGGCAAGCTGCCCGTACCCGACGTCCGCCGCGACGACATGGGCAGCCCCGGCGCGCAGCAGCACGTCGGTAAAGCCCCCGGTGGACGCGCCCGCGTCCAGGCAGCGCCGACCGGCCACGTCCAGGCCAGCGAACGCGGCCAGCGCCCCGGCAAGCTTGTGCCCGCCCCTGGACACGTACTCAGGACCCGCGTCGTCCCGGCGCAGCGTGATGGCCGAGTCAGTCGCCACCTGCGAGGCGGCCTTGCCCGCCGGCGTACCGCCGACCTCCACCCGGCCGGCCTCGATCAGCTCGGCGGCCTGGTCACGGGACCGGGCCAGGCCGCGCCTGACCAGCTCGGCGTCCAGCCGAAGTTTCCTGCTCATCTGCCTGGTCTCAGCCCGCTCAGCGCCCGCCGCGGCCCGCAGGCCCCGCCAGTGGTCCCGCCAGCGGTCCCGAGCCAAGCTCGTCCAGCACCTCGGTCAGCCGGGCGTGCACCTGCTCGAAAACGGCCGGGTGCTCGGTCACCGGCAGTTCCGTCAGGTCATCAAGCAGCCGCATCGTCGCGTCGACCCGCGCCTCCCCGGTCTCCGGCGCCCGCACCGCCAGCGGCCGCACCTGGCCGCCCTCGGCCTGGCCCGCCATCACCCCGCTCGGCACCACCCCGGCGGGCGGCACTACCCCAGGCGGCGGCACTTCCCCAGGCGGAACGGCTCCAGCCGGCACCGCCACGGCCGACGGCACTTCCCCAGGCGGAACGGTTCCAGCATGCGGAATGTCTGCCCGCGCCGGTCCGGCCACGGCAGCCGTGCCTCCCCAGGCATGTCCTCCCCCGGCCCGGACGCTCCCAGGCGTGGCGGTCTCATGCCTGCCCGTCGCGGGCTCGCCCGCCTCAGCCTGACCGGCCACGGCAGCCATGCCTGCCCAGGCATGTTCTCCCCCAGGCCGGACGCTGTCCGGCGCGGCGGTCTCGTCCATGTCCGTGTCGGGCTCGACCGCCTCAGTCTGTGCCATCCCAGGCTGGCCTGGCTCGGACTCGTTCGGCTCGGGCTCGTTCGGCTCGGGCTGGTCGCTGACCGGATCGTCCGTCCAGCGCTCGCCCAGCCGGGACAGGTCCCATAGCCCGGTGCCTGAACCCGACTGGCCCGGCGGGAAGTCTGGCTGTGCGGGGGCGTCCTGGAGCGGCTCGCCGGCCTGCGCTGGCTGGCCGTCCCGGCCCGGCTCGCGGACGCCGTTCTCGTCCTCCATCGCTGCCTCTCCTCGCACCAGTCGGCGGGCGTGCGGCGGCCCGTTCCGCCCTCCCCTCAGGAACGCTACCGTCCGCTGGCCTCGGCCGCTGCATGCCCGGCCGTGCGCCAGATCGCCGGCCCCGCCGGCTCGGGCTCGCCAGCGGGCCACCCCCGGTGCCGCGCCTGGTGATCGCATCGGAGAATGACCTTGACCGAGAGGAGCCCGATGGCAACTGCCGATGAGTGCAGGGCGGCCATGGAGAGCCTGATCGCCCGGCTCTCGCAGCTGGATGCCAGCGACCGGGTGGCGCACCTGGCCGACCGGACGCTGAGCTGCCGTGTGCCTGACCTCGGTCTGACCTTCGTGACCAAGCTCAGCCCCGACGGCGCCAGCGACATCACCGAGGCCGTGGACGGCACCGAGCGCGCCCAGGTCAGGTTCACCGCCGGCAGCGACGACGTGGTCGCCATCGCCGCCGACCCCGGCAGCTTCGCCCGCGCCTGGCTGGCTGGCCGGCTCAAGGTAGAGGGCAGCCTGTTCGACCTGCTGCGGCTGCGCAAGCTCATCTAGCCGCCCCGTCACGGCCGCGGCACCGGGCAGACCAGTCCGGGCCCGCCAGACAGGCCGGGTGCCCGGCATGGCCAGGTCACCGGGCCGCCCGGTGATCGCCATGTGACGGTGCGCCGCCGGCCGAAGCCGCGGTACCAGGAGCCCGGATTCGCATGCCTGGCTTGTGATGTTTTGCTCCCTTGCTCATCGGCCCGCCACGATTCGGGATGACGCGACACGCAGGCCGGGGATCTCGTGCCGGCTCGCCGACGCCAGCGCGCTACGGATTTCCGCCACCACCTCACGCCCGGCCTTGCGGATCCGGCTTGGCGGGTAGTGCAGGACGATGATGCCGCGCGCGCTCATCCGCGCATGGCGCGCCATCGTCTGCTCCCAGTCCCCGGGTGACAGGTGCCATTCCCGCGAGTCCACCTCGGCCGCCACCCCGAACTCCCGCCAGTAGGCATCGGGCATGGCCAGGAACTCGCCGCCGATATACAGGCGCGGGTTCAGCAGCGGCACCGGCAGCCGGCCGCGCTTGATCAGGCTCAGCAGATCGCCCTCAGTTGTCGACCGCACCCCCTCCGCCACCTCAGCCAGCGCCTGCCGGAGAGCGGCCGAACCCGGCACGGGTCCTCGTGCGACCTCCTGCGCAAGCTGCCACAGCGAAGCCTTGCCGCGCTGGACGCAAGCGGCGACCAGGGCGCGAATCTCGGCTAGGTCATGAAGCTGGCGGGCAGCATCGAGAACGGCCCGTCCAGGCGGGGCGTAACGCAGCGGCCCATCCATGGCCAGGGCGGTCAAATTCGCCGTCGTGACGTGCAGCCGCACGAACCTCGTATCACGCCGCAGGCCAGGCGGCCGGACCAGCACATCTACGAACTCCGGCAGCCCGGAGGGCGCTGGCCGGCTGACCCTGCCCGACCAGCCGGCCCGGCCGGAAGCCCAGGCCTGGCCGGCGGGCCGCAGGCCGCCAGAGGGCATGCCGTGGTACTCCAGAGCGGCCGCGCCACTGATCGCGACAGCCCCGCCTTTCCTCCGGTCCGCGTACAGGAACGCCGCCATGTCCCGCTGCCTGACGGTCATGGTCCCGGTATGTGCGAGATAAACGCCGGGGAGCAGCACCTGCCACGGCCCATCCCGCCGGATCCGGTGCCGCAGCGCCGACTCGGTCATAGCGCACCGAGTCGCCTGCGCACGGTCGATCACCTCATCCTGAAGGCGCAGCAACTCCGCAAGAGCCTGCCTGTCGTACGCGGCTACTCGTCCCATACAGCCAGGCTCACAGCCCGCGCCGACATCCCGCTGCCGACCATCCCCAGACGTGCCGTCAGCCAGGTCTCATCCGCAGCCCTGGCCGGGTGGCTTGCGGTGACGGCAGCCGCTGAGGACCCGCCGGCCCCGCACCCCCGGCTTGCGGGCCGCCGAAGCCGCGCAGCCGTCCCAAAATGATCTTGGGGGAACGAGCCGAACGACAGTGAACCCACTTCTACTGCCATTACAGCGACGGTAGAAGTGGGTTCACTGTCGCTGATCCCCTGGCGCGTCCAGCATTTCTTGCTGTTATCAGACTGGGGGCGACGGCGTGGCCGGGCGAGCTGAGGCCATGGAGGCCGAGCGCGCTTCTTCTTGCTGTTATCGCGGCCCAGGCGACGGGCCAGGCCAGCCGACGACCAGGCTGACGGGTAGGCCGGGCAGACAGGCCAGCAGGCCGGGCAGGCGGGCGGGCAGGCCGGGCGGCGGGCAGGCGGGCGGGCAGGCCGGGCAGACAGGCCGGGCAGGCCGGGCAGACAGGCCGGGCGGGGGTGCTCTTGATTTTGGGGGGTTTTCCCGAGTTCCTGCCCCGGCGTGGGGGGCGGTTTAGGCTCGCGCCGTGGCTGGACCCGGAACTCTGGCATTGCGGTGGGCGTGCGCCGTGGCGGCACCCGGCGCGGACGTGACCGGCGTGGCAGGGCTGCGCGGTGGCGGGAACCCCTGGCGGATCACCCTGGAACGCGGCGGCCGGGAAACCGCCGTCATTCTCAAGACCGGTGATCCGCGGGACGGCCAGCAGCTCATGCAGCTAGACACGGCCGTGGCGGCGCTCCGGCTCGCGGCAGAACATGCCCTGCCCGCGCCCCGGCTCATCGACGCGGACCTGGACGGGGATGCGGCCGGGGAGCTGGCCATGCTGATGGCCGTCCTGGACGGGGACAGTGTCATCCCGCGTGAGCCGTCGCCGGCCCGGCTGCGCCAGCTCGGCGCGCTGGCCGCGACGGTGCACGAGATACCGCTCGCGCCCAGTCCGGCCATGCCCGGCCGGGAGCGCGCGCTGCCGGACGTGGACTTCGAGGGGTGGCGGCGGGCGGCCGGGTCGTCGCCGCTGCTGGACCGGGCGCAGGCCGCGATCAGCGACAGGCCGGTCCCGGCCTGGCCGGGCGGGAACGGCCGGCTGGTGCACGGCGACCTGTGGCAGGGCAACACGGTCTGGTCCGGCGAGACGTGCACGGGGTTCATCGACTGGGACTGCGCGGGCGCCGGGCATCCGGGCATCGACCTGGGCACGCTGCGCCTGGACGCGGCCATGTTCGCGGGCGCGGACGGACCGGCCGAGATTCTGGCCGGGTGGGAGGAACGGGCCGGGCAGCAGGCCCGCGACCTGGCGTACTGGGACGTCGCGGCGGCGCTGACCACGGTGGGCGACATGGCGGACTGCCCGCCGCCGCTGGCCGACCACGGGCGCACCGACCTGACGGCACGCGCGCTCACCGCCCGCCGGGACGCCTTCCTGTCGGACGCCCTGACCCGCCTCGGCGACTGCTAGCGCTGGCCCCGCGCGACCTCTGCCGCCGGAACGCCTTCCTGCCAGAAGCCCTCACCCGCCTCGGCGGCTGCCGGCGCTGGCCCCGCTCGTGAGTCAGCCGCCGGAACACCTTCCTTCCTGACCAGCGCCGGCCCGCGCGAACGACCGGGCGCCCCGCGACGCGGGCGGAGCCGGCGATACTGGGCTGGTGAGCGCGCTGATTCCGCAGGGGCGCGCCGAGATCGCGCCGGGGGCCGTGCACGTGCCCGGCTGGCTGATCACCGGGCAGCGCAGGGAGCTCGTCGCCGCGTGCCGCGAGTGGGCCAAACCGCCCGCCGGGATGCGCGCCACCCAGATGCCGAGCGGCGGCGTGATGTCCGTGCGGACCGTCTGCCTGGGCTGGCACTGGGTGCCCTACCGGTACTCGCGAACCGCGGAGGACGTGGATGGCGCGCTGGTCAAGCCGTTCCCCGGCTGGCTCGCTGACCTGGGCCGCCGGGCTGTCGCGGATGCCTACGGCGATCAGGAGGCGGCCCGCGGCTACCAGCCCGACGTGGCGCTGATCAACTTCTACGACGACGCCGCGAAGATGGGCATGCACGCGGACAAGGACGAGCGCAGCCCTGCGCCAGTGGTCTCGCTCAGCCTGGGGGCGGCCTGCGTGTTCCGGTTCGGCAACGCGCAGAGCCGGAACCGGCCGTGGACCGACGTGCGGCTGGAGTCCGGCGACCTGTTCGTGTTCGGCGGCCTGTCGCGGCTGGCTTATCACGGCGTGACCAGGACGATCCCCGGCACGGCGGACGCCGAGGACATCGGCCTGCCGGACGGCCGGCTGAACATCACGCTCCGCGAGTCCGGCCTCCCCTGACCGGGCGGCGACCCGCCCGACCCGCCCGGGCCGCCCGGCCCGTTCGCCCGTCCGGCCGCCCTCGGGCATGCTGGCTGCATGCCCGAGGGTGACGTGGTCTGGCGGGTCGCGCGCCAGCTCCACGAGACGCTGGCCGGCCGGGTGCTGACCGTCAGTGACTTCCGCGTCCCCCGCTATGCCACCACCGACCTGACCGGCCGCCGGGTCATCGAGGCCTGCCCGCGCGGCAAGCACCTGATGATCCGGGTGGACGGCGGGGTGACCGTGCACACGCACCTGAAGATGGAGGGGGCGTGGCGGATCAGCCCGGCGGCGGGCCGCCGGGCACCGCGCGATCACCGGGTCAGGCTCGTGCTGGCCAACCAGGACTGGCTGGCCGCCGGTTATCAGCTCGGCATCGTCGAGGTGCTGGCCACGGTGCGCGAGGACCGGGTCACCGGGCACCTGGGCCCGGACCTGCTCGGGCCGGACTGGGACGCGGCCGAGGCCGTCCGCCGGCTCACCGCGGACCCGGTGCGCGCGATCGGCGAGGCACTGCTCGACCAGCGCAACCTGGCCGGCATCGGCAACCTGTATAAGTCCGAGACCCTGTTCCTGCGCGGGGTGAGCCCGTGGCGGCCGGCCGGCGAGGTGCCCGGCCTCCCCGACCTGGTCGAGCTGGCCAGGCGGCTGCTGGACGCGAACAAGGCGCGGGTCGGCCAGGTCACCACCGGCGACCCGGCGCGCGGCGCGCAGACCTGGGTCTACGGCCGGGCCGGCCGGCCGTGCCGGCGCTGCGGCACGGTGATCCGCCGCGCCGAGCAGGGCCGCGTGCTGGAGGAGCGGATCACCTTCTGGTGCCCGGCCTGCCAGCCGCCAGGCGCTGCCGGATAAGCGCGCCAGAATCCCCGGCTGCCGGCTCAGCAGGAACGGCCGCCTCTTGCTGTTATCACGGATAGCGAGCCGGCGGACGGGGCCGCCCGGCGGACGGGTCGGCGGACCGGCCGCCAGGTCAGGACGGCAGGCCGAGCTGGCGGACGGCGGCGGAGGCCGCGTCGGCGCCGGGCGGCTCGGCCCCTGACCAGGCCGCCGCGCACAGGGCGCGCAGGCCGTCCAGCGGATCGCCGCTCCCGGACAGTTCCAGCTTGCCGTCGGCACCGCCCAGCCGGGCGGTCCAGCCGCCGCAGCCGAAACCGCCCTGGCCGTCCCCCGACGTGACGCCGGGATGCGGGATCAGCAGCCCGTTCAGGTCGCTGGCCAGGTAGGTAGGCCGCAGGCCAGCCGGGGCGCGGATCACGTCCTCGGGCTCGCTCACCCCGGTCAGCACCAGCAGGCTGTCCGCGCCGCCGCGCACCGCGCCCTCGATGTCGGTATCCAGCCGGTCGCCCACCACCAGCGGACGGCGTGCGCCGGTCCGGCGGACCGCCTCGGCGTGCAGCGGCCGTTCCGGCTTGCCCGCCACCACCGGCCGCTTGCCGGTCGCGGTGATCAGCACCTGGATCAGCGAGCCGTTGCCCGGCTGCGGCCCGCGCGAGGTCGGCAGCGTGGCGTCGGCGTTGGACGCGACATAGAACGCCCCGGCGCGCAGCGCGGTGGCCGCCTCGGCCAGCAGCCCGTAGCTCAGGTCAGGCGCGAACCCCTGGACCACGGCCGCGGGCTTATCGGCCGCGGTGGAGACCGGGCGCAGCCCGCGCTCGCGCAGCGCGGCCCGCAGCCCGATGCCGCCGGCCACCAGGACCGGGGCTCCGGCCGGCAGCCGTTCGGCCAGCAGCCGGGCCGCTGCCTGGGCCGAGGTCACCACGTCGGCGGCAGTGGCGGGCACGCCGAGGGCGGTGAGCTGGCCGGCGATGGCGGCCGGGGTGCGGGAGGCGTTGTTGGTGACGTAGGCCAGCCGCATCCCGGCCTCGCTGGCCTGACGCAGCGCCCGCGAAGCGCCGGGGATCGCCGCGCCGCCGAGGTAGACGACGCCGTCGAGGTCAAGCAGGGCCGCGTCGTAGGCCCGGCAGAGCGGATCGGGACTGGCGCCCGGCAGGTCGGGACCGGCCTCCCCGGCACCGCGGCCGGGACCGGGATCGGGAACGGCGGCCGGGCCGGGGGCTTCGTTTCGGGTCAATCTGCGGGTTCCTCCCTGAGCCGGCTCCGGGCGCTCAGTGTCGCACGGACGCTGCGCAGGGCATCGGTGTAGTGCCGGAGGTTGGGCCGCATGGCCGCCGCCAGGGCCAGGTGCTCGGCCGCGCCGCCGTGATCGCCGGTCCTGGCGAGGGCCAGGCCCAGGCCGAACTGCGCGTAGTCGTCGCTGGGGCTGGCGTCCACGATGCGCTGGAAGCTGCCGGCCGCCTCGGCGTAGTGGCCGGCGTCGAACTGGGCGCGGGCCAGCCCCTCCAGGATGCTCCGCGACTGCGGCTCGGCGGCCGCGGCCCGCTCCAGGAGCTGGGCGGCCGCCGCCGCACTGCCGCGCTGGAGCAGGCTCATGCCCCGCTGGTAGAGCCCGTAGGTGTCGCCGTCAGCCGCCGGGACGCCCCCGTGCTGCGGAGTACTGTGCTGCGGATTACCGTGCTGCGGATTACTGGGTCGCGGATCACGCGAGCCGTTCATGTCCTGGTCACCCCCTGGTGGCAGCTGCGACATGTCCCATGATCTGCTATTTCCTCCGCTGTCGTGCATCTCCGCCTGATCCGCGGCGGCCGCGCCCGGATCACGCCGGGAATCGCCGCCGCCATCTGATCCTTCAGACATACGTGCAGATCCTTCCGTCCGGCCGCGGGCCAGCCGACCGTGGCGCGCCCGGTCTGGTGCTGGCACCGTTCCATGGTGTCCGCTATGCCGAAGATCGGATCAGCGGACTCGCCCAGGTCACTTCTCCACCGTACGACGTCATCGCGGGCGAGAACGAGGACCAGTTGCTGGCGGCCGACCCGTACAACCTGGTCCGGATCATCAGGCCGCGCCGAGCCCCTGGCCGGCCGGGCACCAGCTACGAACAGGCCGCCGGGGACCTGCGCCGGTGGCTGGCTGACGGCATCCTCGTCCCCGACTCCGAGCCGGGACTGTACGTCTACGAGCAGGTCCTTCCGTGCCTGAACGGGCCGTGCGGGCCGGATGCCGCGCAGCCTGGCGCGGCCGCGAGGGGCGGGCGGGTCGCGGCTGGACTGGCACAGCGCGGGCTGATCGGGGCGCTGCGGCTGGAGCCGGACGGCACCGGGACCATCCGGCCGCACGAGGGCATCTCGCCCGGGCCGGTCGCCGGACGGCTGAAGCTGATGGAGGCGACCGGGGCCAACCTCGAGCCGATCTTCCTGCTCTACGACGGCGCGGCCGACGGCGACGGGGCCGGCGGCGACTGGACCGGGGACCGGGCGGCGACGCGGATCGTCGCCGAGGTGGCCCGCACCAGGCCGCCGCTCGCGCAGGCCAGCTCCGCCGACGGCAGCACGCACCGGCTCTGGGCCATCACCGACCCCGGCGAGCTGGCCCAGATCGCCGCCGACCTGCGGCCACGCTCCGCGCTGATCGCCGACGGGCACCACCGCTACGCCGCTTACCTGGAACTTCAGCACCGGCGGCGACTCGCCGGACACGGCAGCGGCCCGTGGGACTTCGGCCTGGCCCTGCTCGTCGACTCGGCCGCCTATCCCCCGCGGGTCGGCGCGATCCACCGGGTGATCCCTGGCCTGGCCTGCGACGAGGCCGCCCGGCTGGCCGCCGCCGCGTTCTGTGTCCGTGAGCTGCCGGGTGGCCAGGCCGGCACCGGCGCCGCGCTGCGCGCGCTTGAGACGGCGGGGACGGCGGGCGTCGCGTTCCTGCTCGGCGGCGGGGAACGCTGCTACCTGCTCACCGACCCCGATCCGGCCCAGGTGCTCGACGCCATGCGCGACGAGCCCGCCGAGCCGTGGCACCGGCTCGGCGGCGCCGTCCTGCAGGAACTGCTGATGAGCCGGATCTGGCGGATCCGCGACGAGGAGACCCAGCCGGTGCACGACCCGGTGGCCGCGCTGCGCGAGGCGCGCGACGCCTGCGCGGCGGGCCGGGCGGCCGCGGCCACCGCGGTGCTGTGCTCGCCGGTATCCGCGGCCGACGTGCACGCGGTCGCGGCGCAGGGCAGGCTGCTGCCGCGCAAGTCCACGTCGTTCGGGCCGAAGCCGCGCACCGGCCTGGTCTTCCGGCTGTTCGCCGAGGGCTGAACCAGCCGGCGTCCTTGCGCGCCGCGCCCGGCCTGAGAGCATGAGCACATGACGGACACCGAGCGACCATTCGCCATCACCGATGTCATCACCGACCTGGGCAGTGACGTCTTCCAGATCGACACCCGGATGGCCGGCTACGACGGCATCACCGCCGGGTACCTGATCCGCGGCGACCGGCCGTGCCTGGTGGAAACCGGGACCGCGCCGTCCGCCCCGGTCGTCAGGGACGCCCTGGCGGCGCTCGGCGTCGGCCCCGCCGACCTGGCCACGGTGGTCGTCACGCATATTCACCTGGACCACGCCGGCGGGACCGGCGACATCGCCGAGATGTTCCCCGGCGCGCAGGTCGTCGTGCACGAGCGCGGCGCCCGGCACCTCGCCGACCCGTCCCGGCTGATGGCCAGCGCGCAGATGGTCTACGGCGACGAGCTGGACGAGCTGTTCGGCGTCCTGGCGCCCACGCCGGCCGAGCGGATCCGCGCCGTCGAGGGTACCGGCGTGATCGACCTCGGCGGCGGCCGGCGGCTGGAAAGCCATTACTCCCCCGGCCACGCCAAGCACCACATCGGGCTGGTGGACTCGCTGACCGGCGACCTGTACGTGGGCGACGCGGCCGGCATCTACATCCAGGAGACCGGCGACCTGCGGCCGGCCACCCCGCCGCCGGACTTCGACCTGGAAGTGGCACTCAGCTCGCTGCGGATGTTCGAGGCGCTGCGGCCGGCCCGGCTGCTGTTCAGCCACTTCGGGCCAGTCACCGACATTGACGAGACACTGGACCGGTCGGCGGCGGAGATCAATCTCTGGGTCGCCGAGACCCGCCGGGCGCGCAACTCGGGGATGGACCTGGACCACGCCGCCGCGATGGTCGCGGAGCGGACCCGGCAGCGCTATGCCGTGCTCGCGCCTGATGCGGACCCGGAGCTGGCGGCCAAGTTCGACCGGATCAGCAGTACGTCGGCGAACGTGGCCGGCATCATGCACTGGCTGAACAAGACCGAGCAGCCCGGGTAGGCCCAGCTCTTAGGCCGCGAGCATGACGCAGCGGTGCCCAGCCGGCTCCTTGGCGAGCTTCTATCAAAGTGATATCATTTATTCAATGGCCGTCGGGTGGCGGCTGGCTACCCCGGAGCCTTCGGGACCAGAATCGAGACATTATCGTGAGGACTCTCCTGCACCAGATGCGTCCCTGGCCGCCCGCGTGGCGCAGGCCAGCGGAGGACCGTCCGCCCTACGCCGTCTGGGTCATCGGAGGCCTGATCGTCTGGGCAATCCTGCTGACCGCCTTTACGGTGCGGGATCTGCACAGCACATCCCGCACCGCCATCTGGGCCGTCTTCGCAGGCTGGTGCATCGGCGTGCTCGGTTCATCCATTGCCCGGAAGATCTACAGGTAGGCACACCGCGCTCCTCCCCGCCGGGCAGTGACCTGCTAGGGCACTAGGTGTCCTGCCGCGCGTCCGCCGGGTTGTCCCCGTCCGCCGCGTCGTCCTCTTCCTCGTGGCCGTCTGCCTCGGCCAGCTCGTCGTCAAGGTCGCCGGAGGCTGGCCCGCTTCCCTCTGGCTCGTCGTCAGGCTCCTCGTCTAGCTCGTCGTCGAGGTCGTGCTTCTCCGGCGCATCGTCTTCGGGCCCGTCGTCGCTGTCCGGCTCGTCCGCCTCGGGATCGTCGGAGGCGGCGTCTTCGCCCGTGGACAGATCCTCGCCGTCCAGCTCGTCGAGCTCGTCGTCGTCGAGCTCGTCGTCGTCCAGGTCCTCGATCAGGACGCCGTCGAACTCGTTGAGGCGCTCGGCGGCGTCCGTCTCGCCGCCCCGGTCGGCGGCCGCGGCCTTCTCGAACCACTGACGCGCCTCGGCCTCGCGCCCGGCGTCGAGCAGCGCGTCGGCGTAGGCGTAGAGCAGCCGGGCGCTGGCCCGGCCGCGCTTGTCGGTCAGCTCCGGGATCTGCAGGGCCACCACGCCGGCCTCGGGCAGGCCCTGGTCACGCCGGATACCCGACTCCACGATCTTCAGCTCGATCTGGGTCGCCCGGTCGGCCGCCTGCGCGTCGCGACCGGTGACCAGGTCGAGCGCGCGGTCCAGCCGGTCCAGGCCCCGCTCGCAGTCGGCCATCAGCGGCAGGTAGGTGTTCCGGCCGGTGAGCCGCCGCGCGGCGCGGAACTCGGTCAGCGCGTCGGCCCACCGTTCCGCCTGGTAAGCCGCGATCCCGCAGGTCTCCCTGACGATGCCGACCCTGGCCGCAAGCTCGCGGGCCGCCTGCGCGTACTGGTACGCGCGCTCGGCGTCCTCTTCCATGCTGGCGGCGACCAGGTACTGAGCCACCGCCTCTGCCAGGTCGCCCGGCAGGGTCCGCAGCTCGGCCAGCGCCTCCGGGTCGAGCTGATCGGCCGTGACGGAGTCCGGGATGCGCGGCAGGCTGCCGCCACCACCACCGGCTCGCGCGGGAGCACCGCGCCCGTTCCCTGTCTTGTCCCATCGGAGCCCGCCGCCGCTGCCCCGGCCGCCTCGCGGCCGGCCTGGCCCGGATGGACGGTCGCCCCGGTAGCCGCCGGGGCCGCGGCTGCCCTGGGCCCCGCGATCGCCCTGGGCGCCGGGGCCGCGCCGGTCACCGCCGGCCCACCTGCCGCCGTCGCGATCACCCGCAGGGCGGCTGCCTGAGTCACGGTCTGACCAGCGGGACCCGCCGTCACGGCCGCCTGGCCGGCTGCCCGGCGTGCGGTCGGACCAGCGATTGCCCGAGTCCCGGTCACCACTCGGCCTGGCACCATAATCGCGCCTCGGCCGATCGCCGGAATCGCGGCTCGCCCGGCGGTCGCCGCCGTCACGGGCGGTGCCTCCGCTGCGACCGCCGTCGTCACGGTCGGGGCCTCTGCTACGGTCAGCGCCTCCACCGCGCGCAGTTCCTCCGCCGCGGCCGGCGCCGCCGTCTCGGCCGTACGCTGGCCGGTCGCCCGAGTAGCGATCGGGCCGGCGGTTGCCGCCATCCCCATCGCGTCTTGGCCGGTCACCGGAGTCACGGCCTTGCCAGCCAGTTCCGCCGCCGCCCGGCCCAGCACTGCCGGACCTGGGACCGCTGTCCCGCCTGGGCCGGTCGCTCGAATCGCGGTCTGACCAGCGAGGGGCGCCATCGTGATCGCGGCTAGGCCGACCACCGTCGCGGTCATTCCGCGTGTCGCTCCCGCCCCTAGGCCGGCCGCCGTCGTCGTGGCCCGACCATCGGCTACCGCCATCGCGGCCGCCACCGGGCCGACCACCTCCGTCGCGCCCTGGCCGGTCGCTGGAATTGCCGCCCGCCCAGCGGGTACCGCCATCGCGGTCGCCAGTGGGCCCGCCACCGCCGTCGTGCCTCGGCCGGTCGCTGGAATCGCGGCCCACCCAGCGGGTACCGCCATCGCGGTCACCGCCGGTCCTGGGGCCGCTGTCGCGCCTCGGCCGGTCGCTGGAGTCTCGGCTCGCCCAGCGGGCGCCACCGTCGCGGCCCGCGCCGGCTGAGCCGGAGTAGCGTGCGTTGCCCTGGCCGCCGCCAGAACGGCCGCCGCCAGAACCGCTTCCGGCATCACGGCCGTTGCCGTACCGGCCGTCCTCGCGCCGCCCGCCGTCCCCGTCGCGGTCCCGGAAGCCGCGGTTGCCCTCGTAGCGGCTCCCGCTGGTCCGGGCGGCTCCGCCCGAACGGTTATCGGACCAGCCGCCACCAGAGCGACCAGCCTGGTCGGGACGGCCGGAGCCACCAGGGCGGCCTGAATAGCCGCCGCCGCCGGGACCACTCGTGCGCCCGGGACGGCCGCCGGCGTCCGCGCGGCCCGCCGAGCCACCGGGCCCTTGCGGGCGTCCCGTGCCACGTCCGTAACCGCCGCCCGCCGGGCCGCCCCGGTCTGAGCCACCACGGTCTGAGCCGTCGCGATAAGAGCTACCACGATAAGAGTTGCCGCGGTCTGAGCCGCCCCGGTCCGCGTTGCCCCGGTCCGGGCGCCCACCGTGTCCTTCGCCCCGGCCTTCGTAGCCGCCGCGCCCGGATTCGCCGTCCCGGCTGTAAGGCCGCCGACCGCCGGACCACGAGCTGCCGCCTGGCTTGCCCTGGCTCCCGTCACGGGACGGACGCTGCTCCCGCCCGGAACCGCCGGCACGGTCGCCATCGGGCCTTCCCGATCCACCGGACCAGCCCGAACCACCCGGCCTGCCCGAACCACCGGGGCGGCCGGGGCGGCCGGGACGGTCGGAACTACCCGGACGGCCGGAGCCGCCGGGCTTGCCGGAGCCGCTTGGCCGACCGGACGCTCCAGCTCGGCTGGCACCGGACCAGCCCGATGACCCGGGCCTGCCAGAGCCGGCCGGACGCCTGGCGCCGCCGTCACGTCCCGTGCTCGGGCCACCCGGCCGGCCGGAAGAACTGCCTGGCCGCCCGGCCCCGCCGCGGCCCGAGCTACCCGAGAAGCCAGATCCGCCGGAAAAGCCGCCGCCAGCTCGCCGTCCGGCGCCACCGCCGCGCTGGGCGCCGCTACCTGCGCCACGACCAGGGCGACTCGCCGATGAGCCGCTGCCCGCGGGCCCGCGCGCCTGTCCCACCATCAGGGACTCCTCCAAGCTGGATATTGCGCCGCGATCGCGGCAGATCCTTCGATGACCCAGTTCTTTCGATTACCCGGGTGCCGGGGCGGACGTACTGAGCCACGGCACACCAAAAACCGCTGAGGGCCACTACCAGTTACGGTAACGGCCCTCAGCGGGAAGATGTCCGGCGGCGTCCTACTCTCCCACGCAGCTTCCCGCGCAGTACCATCGGCGCTGAAGGGCTTAACTTCCGGGTTCGGAATGGGACCGGGTGTTTCCCCTTCGCCATGGCCACCGAAACACTATGGAGATGTCCGCGATCCGTGACATCCGGTATACCGGCCTATCACGGACCCGACCGCATCTCGAGAACCGCACAGTGGACGCTTTGCAAGATAAGTAGTAGAAGCCAAGCCACTCGGCCTATTAGTACCGGTCAGCTACACACGTTGCCGTGCTTCCACCTCCGGCCTATCAACCCAGTCGTCTAGCTGGGGGCCTTACCAGGTTAACCCTGAGGGAGACCTAATCTTGAGGCGAGCTTCCCGCTTAGATGCTTTCAGCGGTTATCCCTTCCAAACGTAGCTAACCAGCCGTGCTCTTGGCAGAACAACTGGCACACCAGAGGTTTGTCCGTCCCGGTCCTCTCGTACTAGGGACAGCCCCTCTCAAGTCTCCTACGCGCGCAGCGGATAGGGACCGAACTGTCTCACGACGTTCTAAACCCAGCTCGCGTGCCGCTTTAATGGGCGAACAGCCCAACCCTTGGGACCTGCTCCGGCCCCAGGATGCGACGAGCCGACATCGAGGTGCCAAACCATCCCGTCGATATGGACTCTTGGGGAAGATCAGCCTGTTATCCCCGGGGTACCTTTTAGCCGTTTAGCGACGGCGCTTCCACATGCCACCGCCGGATCACTAGTCCCAGCTTTCGCTCCTGTTCGACATGTCTGTCTCACAGTCAAGCACCCTTGTGCACTTGCACTCGACACCTGATTGCCAACCAGGCTGAGGGTACCTTTGGGCGCCTCCGTTACTCTTTAGGAGGCAACCGCCCCAGTTAAACTACCCACCAGACACTGTCCCTGATCCGGATCACGGACCTAGGTTAGACATCCAGAACGACCAGAGTGGTATTTCACCGTTGACTCCACAGAAACTAGCGTCTCTGCTTCACAGTCTCCCACCTATCCTACACAAGACGTCCCAAACGCCAATGTCAAGCTGCAGTGAAGGTCCCGGGGTCTTTCCGTCCTGCTGCGCGTAACGAGCATCTTTACTCGTAGTGCAATTTCGCCGGATCCGTGGTTGAGACAGTGGGAAAGTCGTTACGCCATTCGTGCAGGTCGGAACTTACCCGACAAGGAATTTCGCTACCTTAGGATGGTTATAGTTACCACCGCCGTTTACTGGCGCTTAAGTTCAGAGCTTCGCAACCCGAAGGCCACTAACCCCTCCCCTTAACGTTCCAGCACCGGGCAGGCGTCAGTCCGTATACGTCGTCTTGCGACTTAGCACGGACCTGTGTTTTTAGTAAACAGTCGCTTTCCCCTGGTATCTGCGGCCGTATTCAGCTCGGAGAGCAAGTCTCCTCACCAAACGCGGCTCCCCTTCTCCCAAAGTTACGGGGATAATTTGCCTAGTTCCTTAACCACGGTTCATCCGATCGCCTTGGTATTCTCTACCTGACCACCTGAGTCGGTTTAGGGTACGGGCCGCCTAAACACTCACCGCGAGGCTTTTCTTGGCAGCATGGGATCACTCACTTCGCCTAACTCGGCTCGGCATCAGGTCTCAGGCTTAATGATGTGCGGATTTGCCTACACATCGCCCTACACCTTTACCCCGGGACATCCAACACCCGGTAGAGCTACCCTCCTGCGTCACCCCTTCGGCTTGCCTACTACTAGTCTGGTTCGCGGGCTCAGCCGACTCGTCCCGAAGAATCTGCCCGCCTCACGCGCTTAGCATCGCCAGATTCGGCATGGGCGCATTTAAGCGGGTACGGGAATATGAACCCGTTGTCCATCGACTACGCCTGTCGGCCTCGCCTTAGGTCCCGACTTACCCTGGGCGGATTAGCCTGCCCCAGGAACCCTTGGTCATTCGGCGGAGGGGTTTCTCACCCCTCTTTCGCTACTCATGCCTGCATTCTCACTCGAGTGGCGTCCACGGCTGGATCACTCCGCCGCTTCTCTCGCCACCCGACGCTCCCCTACCCATCCGCATACCTGGACCCTAAAGGCGCCAGCGGCCACTGCCAGGTGATCGTGGCCGAAACCACAATGACCAAGACAGCCATCCGCCTTAACCACAAAGGGCCGGGCTATCACGCGAATGTCACAGCTTCGGCGGTGTGCTTGAGCCCCGTTACATTGTCGGCGCAGAATCACTTGACCAGTGAGCTATTACGCACTCTTTTAAGGGTGGCTGCTTCTAAGCCAACCTCCTGGTTGTCTCTGCAACTCCAC
This sequence comes from uncultured Actinomycetota bacterium, assembly GCA_963725175.1. Taxonomy (GTDB): domain Bacteria; phylum Actinomycetota; class Actinomycetes; order Streptosporangiales; family Streptosporangiaceae; genus DASUBV01. Next base: position 6,067,259 of record CAVRXH010000006.1, on the reverse strand, counting down.
ATCCTTTCCCACTTAGCACACGCTTAGGGGCCTTAGCTGGTGATCTGGGTTGTTTCCCTCTCGACTACGGAGCTTATCCCTCGCAGTCTCACTGCCGCGCTCTAACTTACCGGCATTCGGAGTTTGGCTGACTTCAGTAAGCTTGTAGGCCCCCTAGGCCATCCAGTAGCTCTACCTCCGGTAAGAAACACGCGACGCTGCACCTAGATGCATTTCGGGGAGAACCAGCTATCACGGAGTTTGATTGGCCTTTCACCCCTATCCACAGGTCATCCCCCAGGTTTTCAACCCTGGTGGGTTCGGTCCTCCACGCGGTCTTACCCGCGCTTCAACCTGCCCATGGATAGATCACTCCGCTTCGGGTCTATAGCATGCGACTAAAACGCCCTATTCAGACTCGCTTTCGCTACGGCTACCCCTCACGGGTTAACCTTGCCACATACCATAACTCGCAGGCTCATTCTTCAAAAGGCACGCGGTCACTTCACGTCAGCCCGAAGGCTGACACGCTCCCACGGCTTGTAGGCACACGGTTTCAGGTACTATTTCACGACCCCTCACCGGGGCACTTTTCACCTTTCCCTCACGGTACTTGTTCGCTATCGGTCACCAGGGAGTATTTAGGCTTAGGAGGTGGTCCTCCCAGATTCACACGGGATTTCTCGGGCCCCGTGCTACTTGGGATACCATCCGGGAGTCGTAAAAGTTTCGCCTACAGGGGTATCACCCTCTATGCCGACGTTTTCCAACGTCTTCGGCTACCTATACGATTTCTTACTCCCTGCCGGATCAGCAGCTCCGACTGGATGGTCCCGCTACCCCGACCGCGCAACGCCTGCTAGCTATGACACGCGCTCGGTTTGGCCTGTTCCCCTTTCGCTCACCACTACTCAGGGAATCGCGGTTGCTTTCTCTTCCTGTGGGTACTGAGATGTTTCACTTCCCCACGTTACCTCCACCTGCCCTATGTGTTCAGGCAGGGGCGATGAGCCATTACGCTCAATCGGGTTTCCCCATTCGGAAATCCTCGGATCAATGTCTGGTTACCGACTCCCCGAGGCTTATCGCAGGTTCCTACGTCCTTCATCGGCTCCTGGTGCCAAGGCATTCACCGTGTGCCCTTATCAACTTGGCAACTACAGATGATGCTCGCGTCCACTGTGCAGTTCTCAAGATACGGGCGGTCCCGATCCTTCTTACTCAGGCTCTGAGATGAGAAGGTCTCGGTCCGCGCAGAGGTCCGGCTCAGCGGCCGTTCCCTCAGGACTCAACAGCGTGCTCGGCCTGCTCACCCCTCGAACCGGCGTTCCGTGCCGCAAGCGGCCGTACTAACCTGCCCGAGCTGATGCTCAGACCGAATAGCCAGTGCTCCACTAATGAGCTGCCACCTCAGAACATTCGCCTGAGATGTGGCTCTGGACGCCGCAATGACACAAGTGTCAACGGGCGCCAGGTGCTCCTTAGAAAGGAGGTGATCCAGCCGCACCTTCCGGTACGGCTACCTTGTTACGACTTCGTCCCAATCGCTGGCCCCACCTTCGACGGCTCCCTCCCACAAGGGGTTAGGCCACCGGCTTCGGGTGTTGCCGACTTTCGTGACGTGACGGGCGGTGTGTACAAGGCCCGGGAACGTATTCACCGCGACGTTGCTGATTCGCGATTACTAGCGACTCCGACTTCATGGGGTCGAGTTGCAGACCCCAATCCGAACTGAGACCGGCTTTTTGAGATTCGCTCCACCTTGCGGTCTCGCAGCCCTCTGTACCGGCCATTGTAGCATGTTTGCAGCCCAAGATATAAGGGGCATGAGGACTTGACGTCATCCCCACCTTCCTCCGAGTTGACCCCGGCAGTCTCCTATGAGTCCCCGGCATTACCCGCTGGCAACATAGGACGAGGGTTGCGCTCGTTGCGGGACTTAACCCAACATCTCACGACACGAGCTGACGACAGCCATGCACCACCTGTGCAGGACCCTTACGGACACCGTATCTCTACGGCTTTTCCCTGCATGTCAAACCTTGGTAAGGTTCTTCGCGTTGCGTCGAATTAAGCAACATGCTCCGCCGCTTGTGCGGGCCCCCGTCAATTCCTTTGAGTTTTAGCCTTGCGGCCGTACTCCCCAGGCGGGGCGCTTAATGCGTTAGCTGCGGCACGGAATCCGTGGAAGGACCCCACACCTAGCGCCCAACGTTTACGGCGTGGACTACCAGGGTATCTAATCCTGTTCGCTCCCCACGCTTTCGCTCCTCAGTGTCAGGTAAGGCCCAGAGAACCGCCTTCGCCACCGGTGTTCCTCCCGATATCTGCGCATTTCACCGCTACACCGGGAATTCCATTCTCCCCTACCTACCTCTAGCCTGCCCGTATCCACTGCAAGTCCAGGGTTAAGCCCTGGATTTTCACAGCAGACGTAGCAAGCCACCTACGAGCTCTTTACGCCCAATAATTCCGGACAACGCTTGCGCCCTACGTGTTACCGCGGCTGCTGGCACGTAGTTAGCCGGCGCTTCTTCTGCAGGTACCGTCACTTTCGCTTCGTCCCTGCTGAAAGGGGTTTACAACCCGAAGGCCTTCATCCCCCACGCGGCGTCGCTGCGTCAGGCTTTCGCCCATTGCGCAATATTCCCCACTGCTGCCTCCCGTAGGAGTCTGGGCCGTGTCTCAGTCCCAGTGTGGCCGGTCGCCCTCTCAGGCCGGCTACCCGTCGTCGCCTTGGTAGGCCATTACCCCACCAACTAGCTGATAGGCCGCGAGCTCATCCTTAGCCGAAAAACTTTCCATCACAGCTGATGTCGGCCGTGATCATATTCGGTATTAATTCCGGTTTCCCGGAGCTATCCCGAAGCTAAGGGCAGATTGCTCACGTGTTACTCACCCGTTCGCCGCTCGAGTACCCCGAAGGGCCTTTCCGCTCGACTTGCATGTGTTAAGCACGCCGCCAGCGTTCGTCCTGAGCCAGGATCAAACTCTCCGTTGAATGTCTATATGCATAGTCGCTCCAGCTCCGAGGAGTCGATGCGGTGTGCAGACTAGAGAATGCCTCATGACCGGCAAGCCGATCTAAGAGGCGATCTTGGCAAATCGTCTGAGGTACGGCACCATAGACGGTGCCAGACCTCTTATTGACGAGGATGTGCATGTGCACTGGCTTTTAGCACGCTGTTGAGTTCTCAAGGAGCGGACGCACACCATCTAAGCCTTATGCGGGCTTGTCCGGGGCAACCCTGCTAACTTACCGGGCGGTGCAGACTCTGTCAAGTCGAGTGACTGGACTCGATCTGCCTCGCTACTTACTGTGCTGCCAGCTTACCGCCACAAGTACCTTCCCGTTACCGGGTTTCGGTGAGCTAGTGGAGAGATCCGCTGGTCCGGGGCCTGTCTCGCCTTGCGGCGTTCCGTGCGCTCCGGACAGGACGAAACATTAGACAGCGACGGGGACCGCGTCAAATCGAACCGGGTCCCCGAGGCCCGCCAGGGTCCGGACGGGACGCCCCCGGCCGCCGCGCGGCCCGGGCACTCGCGCAGGTCGGCCCAGATTCGCCGACGGCGCGCGAGGGGTTTCAGATTCGCGAAAAATTTGTTTCGCCGGCCCCTCCGGAGGTCCCGCCTGGCCCCTCGCCGGCCCCGCCTCGACCCGGATTCGCCCGGAGAATTTCTGAGATTTCTTCCCCCGGCCGTCCGGCCGGACCATGCCAGCACCGGAGAAGAGAACGTCCGTGCAGGTCAACGGCGTGGACCCTGTCCTATCTGGCGGGCCGCCCGCGCAGTGGCCGGATCACGGGCCACCGACGCGGACCCAGCGCGCCCGCCAGGCAGGACCGCGGCACGGCTCCCTATGCAGGACCACGGCACGCTCCTTATGCGGGATCGCAGCGCGATGCAGGATCGCAGCGCGCGCACGGTGCGGGACCGCATGGCTCCCTGCGCAGGATGCGGGGACGGCGCCCGGCGCAGGGTCCGTACGCACCGGGTGCGGGAACCGGTACGCGCCCAGCGCAGGAACGAGCGCATCCCCTTGTGCAGGTCCCCAGGCGAAAGCTCGCATCTCGGTTCCGGCGGGCCGCGACGCCGGAAGTGACGTGGATCACGGGCGCGAAAGCCGGTTCCGGCGCCCGAACACCCGCCAGCTCCCCGCGCCCGGCCGCCAGGCGCACGCCGCAGGACGCGGACCGAGATCCGATCGAGACCATCTCGGCCCCGGAATCCCCGCCCGGGCCGCGTCGCGCCACCGGATCGGCTCCGCGGCAGCCCCGTTTACACCCCTCCCGGGGAGCTGTCCAGACCCAACTGTTGCCGTTCCGCAATCTTGGCGGCCCGCCCCGAGGGGATCCGGCGCCGGGCCGGGCCGCCTGGGACCCAGCGGAGCCCCGTCGCGGGTGGCAAGTTTTGCCGTTCCGCAATCTTTGCGGCCTGTGGCGCCGGCGATCAGTCCCGGTGAGCTCCGCTCGCGGCCGGCGAAGCCGGGCAGGGGTAGCGCAAGCTTTGCCATTTCGCAATCGCGCGATCCAGCCAGGCACTCAGCTCCCCCACTGCAGTCCGGCCGTGACTGAGCCCGGCCGTGGCGAGAAGCGTGACCCGCCGGGATCAGCCGGCCCCAGGCGCCCGGCGGCGGCCGCGCCAGAGCCGGACAAGCGCGATCCCGCCGAGCCCGGCCGTGCCGAGGACGACCGCCAGGACGCCGCACTCGCCGAGGCCGATGGTGGACAGCGAGCTGAGCGAGCTGTCCGACGATGAATGGTCGGCGAAGAGACTGGCAACCAGGAGGCAGGCCACCATGCTGAGGCCGCCGAGCGCCATGAGGATGACGGCGGCGCGCACCGGCCAGGAGACCCCGGCGCGCCTTGCGGGCATGTTCATCTCTTCATGATGAGCACCGCGGGCGCGCCGGGCCTGAGTACAAGTGCCCGCCAGCGGCTAGCGGTATCAGCTAGCGGCATCAGCTAACTGGCGGATACCTCCACGCCGGCCACGGTCCGCTTGCCGCGCCGCAGTACCAGGAACCGGCCGTGCAGCAGGTCCCCCGCGCCCGGCACCGCGTCCGCCGCGGTCACCTTGACGTTGTTCAGGTACGCGCCGCCCTCGGCGATGGCCCGGCGGGCCGCCGACTTGCTCGCCACGATCCCGGTCTGCGCCATCAGGTCCGCGATCTGCGGCAGCTCTCCCCCGCCGCTCAGCCCGGCGCCGCTGACCTCCGCGCGCGGCACCTCGGCGATCGCCGCCGCCAGCGTGGCCGCGTCCAGGTCCGCCAGCTCGCCCTGCCCGAACAGCGCCCGGCTGGCGGCCTGCACCCGGCGCAGCTCGTCCGGCCCGTGCACCAGCGCGGTCACGTCCTCCGCGAGCGTCCGCTGCGCCTGCCGCGCCGCGGGCCGCTCGGCCATCTCCCGCTCCAGCTCCGCGATCTCCGCCGGAGCGCGGAACGTGAAGACCTTGAGCAGCCCCGGCACCTCCGCGTCGGTCCGGTTCACCCAGAACTGGTAGAAGGCGTACGGGCTCATCAGGTCCGGGCTGAGCCAGACCGCCTCGCCCGCCGTCTTGCCGTACTTGGTCCCGTCCGGCTTGGTGATCAGCGGGATGGCCATCGCGTGCACCGAGTCCCCGGTGACCCGGCGGATCAGGTCCACGCCGGAAACCAGGTTCCCCCACTGGTCGCTGCCGCCGACCTGCAGGGCGCAGTCATGCCGCCGGTGCAGTTCCAGGAAGTCGTTGGCCTGGAGGATCTGGTAGCTGAACTCGGTGAAGCTGATCCCGCCGGATTCCAGCCGGTTGCGCACCACATCGCGGGAGAGCATCTGGTTCACCGGGAAGTGCTTGCCGATGTCACGCAGGAAGTCCAGCGTGGTCAGGCTTTCCGTCCAGTCCAGGTTGCTCACCAGCAGCGCGGCGGCCGGGCCGTCGAAGTCCAGGTAGTGACCGATCTCGGAGCGGATCCGCCGCACCCAGCCGGCGACCACCTCGCGCGGGTTCAGCACCCGCTCGGCCGACTTGCCGCTGGGGTCGCCGATCAGGCCCGTGGCGCCGCCGACCAGCCCGACCGGCCGGTGCCCGGCGAGCTGGAGCCGCCGCACGGTGAGCAGCAGCGCCAGGTGGCCGATATGCAGTCCAGGCCCGGTCGGGTCGAATCCGGCATAAAACGTCATCCGACCGCCGTCGAGCGCCTTGCGCAGGTCATCCAGGTCGGTGGAGACGGCGATCAGGCCGCGCCAGGTCAGGTCGTCGATGATGTCGGTCACCGGTGCATCGTCCCATCTCCGGGCGGGGTGCCGGTAACCGGTTTACCGCGCCGGTGCCGAGGCACGGACCGCCGGTAGGCCGAAACGGATGGCTCGCCGGTCAGCCAGAAGCGCCAGGGCAGCTCGGCCGCCTGGCTGATGCCGACGCGCGGCCCGGTGCTGATCGCGCTCGCCCGGGCGGGCCGCCAGCCGGGCGGCGCCCCCACGACGAGCGGCGAGCCGGGGTCGCAGACATCGGCCCCGTCCAGTTTCCTGTCCACGTCGAGCGCCTGGCAGAGCCGGGCGGGCCCGCGCGCGTAGTCCCGCTCGGACCTGGCGGCCGGCCGACGGGCCGCCGCCAGCTCCGCGCCGGCCACGATCCGCCCGGCGCGCAGCAGCACCGCCGAGGCGGTGCCGGGACCCTCGCAGACCAGGTTGGCGCAGAAGTGCATGCCATAGGTGAAGTACACGTAGGCGTGGCCGGGCGGCCCGAACATGACGGCGTTGCGCGGCGTCGGGCCGCGGAACGCGTGCGAGGCCGGGTCCACCGCGCCGGCGTAGGCCTCCACCTCGGTGATGACCGCCGCGACGGTGCCCTCCGGGCTGGCATGCCACAGCACGCAGCCAAGCAGCCGGGGCGCGACCTCCAGGCCAGGGGCGTCGAAGAACGACCGCTGCAGCACGACCCAGTCGCCGCCGGGCTGGGCCGGCGCGGCGGCCTGGTCTGGCCGCGCGGGTGGCCGGCCCGCGGCCGGGCTCATCAGCCCGCCGCCCAGGCCGCCTGCTCGTCCACTGTCGCGCGCAGCCGGGATAGCTGCTCGGCGACCCGGTCCGGCGCGGTGCCGCCCCGGCTGGCCCGCGCGGCCAGCGCGCCCGGCACGGTCAGCACGTCGCGCACGTCCGGGGTCAGCAGCGGCGAGATCCTGGCCAGGTCGGAGTCGCCGACGTCGGCCAGCTCGCAGTCGGCGACCTGGCACCAGACGACGAGATGACCGACCACCTCGTGCGCCTGGCGGAACGGGGTGCCCCGGCGGACAAGCAGTTCAGCCAGGTCGGTGGCTAGCGCGAAGCCAGCGGCGGCACCCTGAGCGATTCGTTCCGAATGAAAACGCAGTGTTCCGACCAGTCCGGCCAGCGCGGGCAGCACGGTCAGCAGGGTGTCCACCGCGTCGAAGACCGGCTCCTTATCCTCCTGGAGGTCCCTGTTGTAGCTCAGCGGCAGGCCCTTGAGGGTGGTCAGCAGGCCGGTCAGCCCGCCGATCAGCCGGCCGGCCTTGCCGCGGGCCAGCTCGGCGATGTCCGGATTCTTCTTCTGCGGCATGATCGAGGACCCGGTGGCGTAGGCGTCGTCGAGCTGCGCCCAGCCGAACTCGTGCGAGGACCACAGCACGATCTCCTCGCCGAGCCGGGACAGGTGCACGCCGAGCAGCGCGGCGGCGAAGCAGAACTCGGCCGCGAAGTCCCGGTCGCTGACCGCGTCCATGGAGTTGTCGGCGGCGCTGTCGAAGCCCAGCTCGGCGGCGACCGCGTCGGGGTCAAGCGGCAGCGACGAGCCGGCCAGCGCGCCGGAGCCGAGCGGGCAGACGGCCGCGCGCTTGTCCCAGTCCCTGCAGCCGGCTCGCGTCCCTGGCCAGCGCGTGCACGTGCGCGAGGAGCTGGTGGCCGAGCAGCACGGGCTGAGCGTGCTGCAGATGGGTCATGCCGGGCGCGGCGGTGCCGGCCTGCGCCTCGGCCTGGCCGATCAGCGCGGTCTCCAGCTCGACCAGCCTGGCCACCACCGTCCTGGCCTGGTCCCGCAGGTACAGCCGCAGGTCGGTGGCGACCTGGTCGTTGCGGCTGCGGCCGGCCCGCAGCTTTCCGCCCAGCGAGCCGACCCGCTCAAGCAGGCCGCGCTCCAGCGCGGTGTGCACGTCCTCGTCCCCGGCCTCGGGCCGGAACCGGCCGTCCCGGCAGGCCAGGTCCAGGTCGTCGATGGCGGCCAGCATCCGGTCCAGCTCGGCGCCGGTGAGCAGCCCGGCGCGGTGCAGCACCCGGGCGTGCGCGGCGGAGGCGAGCAGGTCATACGGCGCCAGCCGCCAGTCGAACTGGACGCTGACCGACAGCCGGGCGAGCGCGTCGGACGGGCCGGAGCCGAACCGGCCGCCCCACAGCCGCACCGCGCCCGGCTGGGCCGGCTGGCCGGGCGGCGCGCCGCCTGCCGCCGGGCCGCCGCTGGCCGGGCCGCCGGTCGGCGCGGGGCCGGCCTCCGGGGGCTGGCCGTGCCCTGCTGGTTCGGAATTGTCCCGATCGCCTGTCACGCCGCGCTCTCCCGTTCGTGCTTCTCGCGTCTTGCCGGGGCTGGGTGCCGGTGCATTCCCGGCATCATGCCAGCGCCGGCCACGGCGCGCTCAGCCGGCGGCCTGGTCTTCTGGGGGCAGGCCGGCCCCGCGCGGGCCTGACCCGAGGTGGCTGCGCCGCTCGGCGAGGCGCAGCAGCGCGGCAGCGAGCTCGTTGCCGCCCGCCGGGTCGCGGGAGATGACCAGGACGGTGTCGTCGCCGCCGACGGTGCCCAGCACGGAGGGCCAGCCGGCGTGGTCGATGGCCGAGGCGAGCAGCTGGGCGGCGCCCGCCTGGGTCCTGACCACGATGAGGTTGCCGCTGGCCTCGGCGGTGATCAGCAGCTCGCCGGCCACCCTGGCCAGCCGGGCCGCCGGGTCGGGCAGGCTGGCGCCGAGGCCGGGCGCGGCGGGCATGGCGTAGAACAGCCCGCCGTCGGGATCGCGCAGCCGGACCGCGCCGATCTCGACCAGATCCCTGGACAGGGTGGCCTGGGTGACGTGCACGCCACGGTCGGCGAGCCGGTCCGCCAGGTCCTCCTGGGACCGGACCGGCAGGCCTGGCGTGGTCAGGATGGCGGTTATCTGCGCGTGCCGCGCGGCCTTGGTGACCGGGCTGATCATGATCGTTCCTCCGTCTGGGCGACGCTGCCCTGGGTGGGGCTGCCCTGCGCGGGACTGCCCTGGCTGAGCAGCCAGCAGAGCAGTGCCTTCTGCGCGTGCAGCCGATTCTCCGCCTGGTCGAAGGCCAGGCTGACCGGGCCGTCGATGACCCCGGCGGTGATCTCGGCGCCGCGATGCGCGGGCAGGCAGTGCAGCGCCCGCGCGCCGGGCCCGGCCAGCGCGAGCTTCGCCTCGTCCAGCCGGAACGGCGCCATGGCCGCGGTGCGCTCGCCCTCCTGGCCCTCCTGGCCCATGGACGTCCACACGTCGGTGGCCAGGAAGTCCGCGCCGTCGCAGGCCGCGCCAGGATCTGAGCCGAACTCGGCCGAGCCGCCGGTCCGCGCCGCGATCCCGCGGGCCGCCGCCAGCACCGCCGGGTCCGGCGGGTAGCCCGCCGGACCGCAGATCCGCACGTGCAGCCCGGCCGTGGCGCCGCCGAGCAGGTAGGAGTGCGCCATGTTGCCCGAGCCGTCGCCCAGGAAGGTCAGCGTGACCCCGGCCAGCGCGCCGGCCGCCGCCTCGATGGCCTGCAGGTCGGCGAGCACCTGGCAGGGGTGGAACTCGTCGGTCAGCGTGTTGATGACCGGCACCGCGCTGACCGCCGCCAGCTCGGCGATGTCGGCCTGCCGAAAGGTCCGCCAGGCGATGGCCGCGACCTGCCGGTCCAGTACCCTGGCCAGGTCCGCGATGCTCTCGCCGCGCCCGGCGTGGGTGGCCTGCATGTCGATCAGCAGCGGGTAGCCGCCCAGCTCGGCGACGCCGGCCGCGAACGACACCCTGGTCCGCAGCGACGGCTTGTCGAACAGCACCGCGACCGTCTGCGGCCCGGCCAGCGGCTTCGGCTGGCCCGGCGCGAGGCCGGCCTTGAGCCGCGCGGCCAGCGCCAGCACCTCGGCCTGCTCGGCGGGCGACAGGTCGTCGTCGCGCAGGAAGTGCCGGGGCGGCCCGGCCTGGCCCAGTTGGCCCGGCGGCAGGGACGGGCTCGTCCTTGAGGTCATCTCGGCGGCGAGGGCGGCCATCATGCCGCCGCCCCGGCCAGCACGCTGGCCGCGTCGAGCAGCGCCGGCAGCGCCGCGGTGAACGACGCCGCCTCGTCCGCGGTCAGGATCAGCGGCGGGGCCAGCCGGATCGCGTCCGGCTGGACCGCGTTGACCAGGAAACCGGCCTGCCGCGCGGCGGCCTCCACCGCCGCGGCCACCGGGGCGGCCAGCACGATCGCCCGCCACAGCCCGGCGCCGCGCACCCCGGCGACCAGCGGGTGCTCAAGCGCCTCGATCCCGGCGGTCAGCTCATCGCCGACCTTGGTGACGTGATCGAGCAGGCCGTCGCGCTCGATGGTGTCCAGCACCGCGAGCGCGGCCGCGCAGGCCACCGGGTTGCCGCCGAACGTGCTGCCGTGCTCGCCCTTCGCCAGCCCGCCGCCGAAGGCCCCCAGGCCGATGCAGGCCCCGATCGGCAGCCCGCCCGCCAGCCCCTTGGCCACGGTCAGCACGTCGGGCAGCACGCCCTCGGCCTGGCAGGCGAACCAGTGCCCGGTCCGGCCGATGCCGCTCTGGATCTCATCGAGCACCAGCAGCGCCCCGGCCTCGTCGCAGGCCGCGCGGGCGGCGGTCAGGTAACCAGGCGGCGCCGGGATCACCCCGGCCTCGCCCAGGCACGGCTCAAGGAACACCGCGGCGCAGTCGCCACCGACAGCCGCGCCGAGAGTCGCGGCGTCCCCGTAGGGCACGAACCTGACTTCCACCCCGAAGGGGCCGAACGGCTGGCGAATGGAGCTCTTGCCCGTCAGGCTAAGCGAGCCCATGGTGCGGCCGTGGAAGCTGCCCTCGGCGGCGACGATCACCGGCCGCGCGGCGCCCTGCACGCGGCGGACCAGCTTGAGCGCGGCCTCGTTGGCCTCGGTCCCCGAGTTGGTGAAGAACACCCGGCCGTCGCTGCCGGCCAGCCGCAGCAGTCGTTGCGCCAGCTCGACCTGCGGCGCGTGCAGGAACAGGTTGGAGGTATGCGCGATCTTGCCGAGCTGAGCGGTGACCGCGTCGATCAGCGCCGGGTGCGCGTGACCCAGCGAGCTGACCGCCAGGCCCGCGATCAGGTCGAGGTAGGAGTTGCCGTCCAGGTCGACCACCCGGCAGCCGGTGCCGTGGTCGATGGCGACCGGCGGGATGCCATAGGTCGGCATGATCGCCGCCGCGTAGCGGTGCTGGAGCTGCTCGGTCGCGGTCATCGTTCCTCCGTCGCCCGCCGGGGCGGGGGTCATGGCAGGTGCGTTCGCGGTCACGTTCGCGGTCACGGTCACGGTCACGGTCACGGTCACGGTCACGGTCACGGCAGCACCATCGTGCCGATCCCGGAATCGGTGAAGATCTCCAGCAGCACCGCGTGCGGCAGCCGCCCGTCCAGCACGTGCGCCTGCGGGACGCCGCCGTGCACCGCGGTCAGGCAGGCCTGCATCTTGGGGATCATCCCGTCGCTCAGTCCCGGCAGCAGCGCCGCCAGCTCGGCGGCGGTGAGCTGGCTGATCACCCCGGCGGGGCCGGTGCCGTCCGCCTCTGACTGCCCCGGCTGCCCAGGCTGCCCGGGCTGGCCGGCGGTGGGCCAGTCCGCGTACAGCCCGGCGACGTCGGTGAGCACGACCAGCTTGGCCGCGCCCAGCGCGACCGCGACCGCCGCGGCGGCGGTGTCGGCGTTCACGTTCAGCGGCTCGCCGCCCTCGCCGAGCGCCACGCTGGAGATGACCGGAATCCGGCCGTCGGCCAGCAGCGCGGCGACAGCGCCCGGGTTCACCTCGTGTACCTCGCCCACCTGGCCGAGGTCGACCGGCTCGCCGTCCACGCTGGCCCGCAGCCGCCTGGCGCGCATCAGGTGCGCGTCCTCGCCTGAGATGCCGACCGCGAACGGGCCGTGCTGGTTAATGAGGCCGACCACCTCGCGGCCGACCTGGCCGGTCAGCACCATCCGCACCACGTCCATCGCCTCGGGCGTGGTGACCCGCAGCCCGGCGCGGAACGTGCTGCCGATGCCCAGCCGGTCAAGCTGCGCGGTGATCTGCGGCCCGCCGCCGTGCACCACCACCGGGCGAAGCCCCGCGTACCGCAGGAACACGACGTCCTGCGCGAACGCCGCGCGCAGCGCGTCGTCGGCCATCGCGTGGCCGCCGTACTTGATGACGACGACCTGGCCGTGGAACCGCCGCAGCCACGGCAGCGCCTCGATCAGCGTCGCCGCCTTGGCCAGCGCTCCGGCGTGCTGGTGCTGGCCGGGCGTCGCGGTGCCGGTCCTGGTGCCGCTCGCGGTGCCGGTCCTGGTGCCGCTCGCGGTGCCTGGCGCATGGTGCCGGTCATGTCGAGTACGCCGAGTTCTCGTGCACGTACTGGGCGGTCAGGTCCGTGGTCAGGATGGTCGCGGCATGCGGGCCCGCCGACAGGTCAACCGTGATGGTCACGTCCCGGCCCGACAGGTCCGCCGCCGCGCGGTCACCGGACGCGGCGCCGTCCCGGCAGACCCAGGTCCCGTTGATCGCCACGTCGAGCTGGTCCGGCTCAAAGACGGCGCTGGTGGTGCCGACGGCGGCCAGCACGCGCCCCCAGTTCGGGTCCTCGCCGCCGATCGCGCACTTCAGCAGGTTGCAGCGGGCGATGGCCCGGCCGACCTGCACCGCGTCATCCTCGCTGGCCGCGCCGGTCACCTCGATGGCGATGGCCTTGCTGGCGCCCTCGGCGTCGCCCTGCATCTGCCGGGCCAGGCTGGCGCAGGCGGTGGTGAGCAGCCCGGTGAACTCCGTCAGGTCTGGCCGGCGGCCGCTGGCCCCGCTGGCCAGCAGCAGCACCGTGTCGTTGGTGGACATGCAGCCGTCGGTGTCCAGCCGGTCGAAGGTCGGCAGGACCGCGGCGCGCAGCGCCGTCTCCAGTTCGGCCGCGCTCAGGTCCGCGTCGGTGGTCAGCACCGCGAGCATCGTGGCCAGCGCCGGGGACAGCATCGCCGCGCCCTTCGCCATCCCGCCGATCAGGTACCCGGTACCGCCGGCCGAGCAGGTCTTGGCGACGGTGTCGGTGGTGCGGATCGCATCCGCCGCGCTGAGTCCGCCGTCCGCCGCGCCGTCGGCGCAGGCCATGACGGCCGCGTCGATGCCGTCAAGCACCCGGTCAAGCGGCAGCCGCTCACCGATCAGCCCGGTCGAGCACACCGCGATCTCGCCCGCCCCGGCCTCGCCCGCCCCGATCTTGCCCGGCCCCGTCTTGCCCGCGCCCGTCGCGCCTGCCCCGGTCTTGCCCGGCCCCGGCCCGACTGGTCCCGGCCCGACTGACCCAGTCTTGCCCGCCCCGGTCTCGCCCACGCCCGTCCCGCCTGGTGCGGGGTCGCCCGCCGACAGGTCACCCGCCGCTGGGCTGGCCGCCGCCGGGCGACCCAGCTCCGGGCCGCCCAGCTCCGGGTCAGCCGGTGCCGGGTCGCCGTCCGGCCCGGTGACCGGGGCCCAGGAGAGTACCTCGGCCAGATGCTCGGCGGTCTGATGGGTATCGGCGAACCCGGCCGGGCCGGTGCAGGCGTTGGCGCCGCCGGAGTTGAGCACCACGGCGCGGACCCGGCCGCCCGCTACGACCTGCTGGGTCCACAGCACCGGAGCGGCCTTCACCCGGTTGGCGGTGAAGACCCCGGCCGCCGCGCGGGACGGCCCGTCGTTGATGACCAGGGCCAGGTCGCGGTCCCCGGATTCCTTGATCCCGGCGGCTACCCCGGTCGCGCGAAAGCCGCGCGGTGCGGTCACGGTCATGGCGCGACTCCGCTCGCCGTCAGGCCCGCCGCCTCCGGCAAGCCGAGCATCAGGTTGGCGTCCTGCACGGCCTGGCCGGCCGCGCCCTTGCCCAGGTTGTCGATGGCGGCCACGACCACCGCGCGGCCGGCCCGCGGGTCGGCCGCCACCTGGAGCTGCGCGCCATTGGAACCGACCACCGCCGCCGTGGTCGGCCACTGGCCCTCCGGCAGCAGGCAGACGAACTCCTCGCCCGCGTAGGCGCGGCCGAGGGCCGCGCGCAACTCCGCCGTGCCGGCTGAACCGGTCAGCCGTGCCGTGCAGGTCGCCAGGATGCCGCGCGGCATCGGGGCCAGCGTGGGCGTGAACGACACCGACACCCGATCCCCGCCGTCATCGTGCCCGCCCGGCACCAGCTCGCCGAGGGCCTGCTCGATCTCGGCCGTGTGCCGGTGCGCGCCGCCGACCTGGTAGGCCGACATCGCGCCCATCACCTCGCTGGCCAGCAGGTCGGTGCGCGGCGACCGGCCCGCGCCCGAGGTACCGGAGGCGGCCACCACCACCAGGTCGGCCGGTTGAGCCAGGCCTGCCGCGATCAGTGGCGCGAGGGCGAGAATGACGGCGGTCGCGTAGCAGCCCGGCGCGGCCACCCGGCTCGCCATGCGGATCGCGTCTCGCGCGCCCGGCAGCTCCGGCAGCCCGGTCACCCAGCGACCCGCGTGCTCGCCGCCGTAGTGCCTGGCCCAGGCCGCCGGATCGGTGAGCCGGAAGTCCGGCCCGAGGTCCACGATCCTGGCGGCGGGCCCGGTGCTCGCGGCCAGCGCCACCGACTCGCCCGCCGGAAGCGCGGCGAAGATCAGCTCAGAGTCGCCCAGCGTGGCGGTGTCATGGACATCAAAGACCCGTCCGGCGAGGGCGGGCACCCCGGCCAGGTGCGGATGCACCGCGCCGACCGCCCGGCCGGCGCTGCCGCCCGCCGTCACCAGGCCGATCTCCAGGCCGGGATGGCCAGCCAGCAGACGGAGCAGCTCGCCGCCCGCGTAGCCGCTGGCGCCGGCCACCGCAACCCGCGCTCCCATGCCTTATCGCTCCCGCCAGCTCCGCCAGCTGCCGCTTTCTGCGGCTTGTTGAATTATTATGCATACTCTCGTTTGAATATGCAAAGAAGGCACCGCCCGGCGATGGTAGCCGGACCGCACGGTAGCCGGACCGCGCGTAAGCGGACCGCACGGTAGGAGGACCGCACCGTAGGAGGACCGCACGGTAGGAGGACCGCACCGTAGGCGGACCGCGTGGATGACGGACCGCGTGGATGACGGACCGCGTGGATGACGGACCGCGTGGATGACGGACCGCGTGGATGACGGACCGCTGCAGAAAGCGGCCGACCGACGGCGCAAGCGCCGACGAGTGCGCGAGCAGCCGGCGACCGCACAAGCGACTGGCGGACTGCGGACGGGCGGCGGACGGGCGGCGGGTCGACTGCACGAGCCGCCGCCGGACCACAAACGGGCATCGATGCCAACCCAACCCCGCCGCCGGCGACCCGTGACACGCCCCCATCTCCCCGCCAGTCACATCAGCCCCGGCGGAACCACATTCCGTCCGGCCAGCCGAGAGGGTTAGCGACAGTGAACCCACTTCTACCGTCGCTGTAATGGCAGTAGAGGTGGGTTCACCGTCGTTGGGATGGGCCGCAGCCCGGGCGGAGAGGCCGGGCTGGACGGGGCGCGGCCGGTGAGCCGGGGCGGGCGGGCCAACTGGGCCGGGGCGGGCGGGACGGGAGGCGGCCGGCGAGCTGGGCCGGGGCGGGCGGGCCAACTGGGCCGGGACCGGCGGGACGGGACGCGGTCGGCGAGCTGCGCCGGGCGGGCAAGCCGGGCCGGGCGGGACGGGACGCGGCCGGCGAGCTGGGACGAGCAGGCAAGGCGGGACGAGCGGGACGGGACGTGGCGGGTGAGCGGGACCAAGCGGGCAGGACGGGCCGGACGGGCGGGGACGCGGCGGGTGAGCCGGGCCATGCGGGGCCGGGCGGGGCGGAGCGCGGAACGTGGCGAGACCGTTACCGGTCCGGGTTGGGGTGAAGCGTGCCGAGACGGCATGATGTGGCCCGGAGAGGAGACCGCTGATGATCGCGCGCTCGTCCAGGCAGCCCGCCGAGCCGGAACATGTCGCCAGGGGGCTCGCCCGCTGGCGGCCGGTGCCGGCCGTGCTACTGGCGGGTGCGCTGGCGGTCGGCGCGGCCGGGTGCGGTCCCTCGCACGCGGCGGCGACCGTGAAGAACTGCGGCACGGCGAAGACGGCCGCGAATGTCCCGGTCAAGATCGAGATCACCAAGGGCCAGGTGTCCTGCGCGGACGCGCTGGCGGTGGAGCACGACTACACCGCCGCGATCCTGGCGGGCAAGGAGCCGGGGAACGGCGGCGGCGGGCCGGTCAAGATCAATGGCTGGCGCTGCCAGGGCTTCGCGACGCCGGAGGTGCTCAAGACGGGGAAGGCCTCCCGGTGCACCCGCGACGGCACGGAGATCCTCGCGATCCTGCCCCCGCCCAGCTAGACGGGTTGGGCTGGCTCCGCAGGACCCGCCCAACCAAGCCACAGGCGGCTAGCAAGAATGGCCCGACCCTGTTGCGCCGGCCCAGCGGGCTGTCAGCTCCGCGGTGCTAGCCCGGCCGGGCTAGCACCGCGGAGTTACATCAGGCGAGTGTCTGGTGGTAGTACGGGCGGGCTTCCTTGCCGAATATGAGCACGATCGCGGCCAGCCCGATGAGCCAGAGGACGACACCGACGATCAGCGACGGCACGTCCCGGACGACGACCGCCGCGGCGATCAGGCTGAGGGTGTTGATCGCGAAGAACACCGCGGACAGGACCCGGGCCCAGTTCTGGCCCCGGCGGACCGCCCAGGCCATCCACAGCCACAGCGCGATGGCGATCACGGCACCGATGACCAGCGGGATGGCCCGCGCCGACTCTGCGTTGTGCAACTGCGCCGTGGTGTAATTGGCATGGGTCTTCATGATCGCGTTCCGGTAGCTGCTCTTGGTCAGCAGCCCAACCACCAGCGAGATCACCTCGATGGCCGCGCCGACGTACATCAGCTTGACCGCGTTCTGCACCGCGCGGGGCGGCGGCACGTGCTGCGGCTCCGGCTCGGCCCCGGCTGTCGGGTACTGAATCATCAGCGCCTCCCAGAGTTTTCGCGCCAGCTTACGCTCGGCGGCAACGCGCACGCGGACCGCCAGGCGTCCCCAGAATGGGAAAACCGCACCCGGCTAAGAGCCGTCCGCAACACTCGCGGGCACCTCTGGTGACCGCCACAAACACTGCGGTCCCCGCGGGCACCTCTGGTGACCGCCACAAACACTGCGGTCCCCGCGGGCACCTCTGGTGACCGCCACAAACACTGCGGTACTGCGGGGCGCCTTAGGCGCCCCGCAGTACCGCGCCGGTGCGCCTGGCGGCCTCCGCGACGGCGGCCTCGCGCGCGGCGCTGGCCTCCTCCGCGGTGAGCGTCCGGTCCTGGGCGCGGAACCGCAGCGTGTAGGCCAGCGACTTGTGTCCTTCACCGGCCTGGTCCCCGGTGTACACGTCGAACAGCCGCAGGTCCTCCAGCGTGATCCCGGCGACCTGCGCCGCGCCGGCGGCCAGCGCGCCTGCCACGTCGGCGGCGGCCACCGTGTCGGCCACGATCAGCGCGACGTCCTGGGTGGCCAGCGGGTAGCCGGAGATGACGGGCGCCGAGGCCGGCCCGGCCAGGGCCGCCGCCGTCTCCACGACGGACATGTCCAGCTCGGCGGCGGCGGCCCTGGCGGGCAGCCCGAAGCTGGCGAGCACCCTGGGGTGCAGTTCGCCGGCGTACCCGGCCAGCCACTCACGGCCGGTCTCGCCGCGCACGAAGAACGCGGCGCAGCGGCCGGGGTGCCACGGCTCCTGCTGGGCGGCCCGGATCTCATAGCTGACCCCGGCCACGCCGAGCACCTGCCGGACGGCCTCGATGGCGTCCTGCCAGCCGACCCGCCGGCCGCCGCCCCACCAGCCGGGCAGCTCCCGGTCGCCGGCCAGCACCACGGCCAGGCTCTGCGGCTGGCCGGGCAGCGCGGCGTCCAGCGCCGCGAGCTGGTCGGCGGACGGCGCGTGATCCACGCCGGGCACCGGGGCGATGCCGGGACCGTCCGGGCGGCGGCGGAAGACCAGGCCGGTCTCGAACAGGGCGACGTCGGCGAAGCCGCGGCCGATGTTGCGGGCCAGCACCCGGAACAGGCCGGGCAGCAGCGTGGTGCGCAGCAGCGGCTCCTCCTCGCTGAGCGGGTTGGCCACGGCCACCGCCAGGCGGCGCGGGTCATCGTCGCTCAGCAGCAGGCGGCCGAAGTCGGCCGCGCCGAGGAACGGGTCGCTGATCGCCTCGGTGTACCCGGCGCCGGCGAGCGACCGGCCGACGGCGCGGCGCAGCCGCTGCCGGTCGGTCAGGCCGCGCCCGGCGATGGCGCGCGGCTGGCGGATCGGCACCTGCTCGTAGCCCTCCAGCCTGATGACCTCCTCGGCCAGGTCGGCGGGGTCGGTCAGGTCGGGCCGCCAGGACGGCGGCAGCACGGTCAGGAGCTGCCCGGACCTGTCGTGCTTGCCGTGCTCGGGCTGGCCGTGCTCGTGCTGGCCGTGCAGGTCGGCCGCCGGGGCGACCGCGACCTCGCAGCCGACCTGGCGCAGCCTGGTCACCACGGTGTCCAGCCCGTAGCTGGTGCCGGCCACCCGGTCGGGGTAGTCGGCGGCGAGCACGATCGGCACGGTCGGGACTGGCTCGGCGGCATACGTGCAGCCGGGCACCATCGTGCCGCCGGCCAGCTCGGCGAGCAGCGCGGCGGCCCTGGCGCTGGCCCGCACCTGGAGCTCGTGGTCGACGCCGCGCTCGAACCTGGCCGAGGCCTCGGAGAACAGCCGGTGCCGCCGGCTCATCCGGGCGGTGCCCCGCGCGGAGAAGTGCGCCGCCTCGATGACCAGGTCCCGCGAGCTGTCGCTGATCTCGGTGGCCAGCCCGCCCATGGTGCCGGCCAGCGAGATCGGCCCGGAGGAGTCGGTGATCAGGATGTCCTCGGGGTCGAGCTGGCGGACCACGTGATCCAGGGTCTCCAGCTGCTCGCCGGGAGCGGCCCGGCGGACCACGATGGGGCCGGACAGCCGGTCGCGGTCGAAGGCGTGCAGCGGCTGGCCGGTCTCCAGCATCACGTAGTTGGTGATGTCCACGGCCAGCGAGACACCGCGCTGCCCGGCCCTGGCCAGCCTGACCCGCATCCACAGCGGCGTCGGGCGGCCGGGGTCGATGCCGCGCACCTCGCGCAGCACGAACCGGTCGCATGCCGACGGGTCGGCGATGCTGGCCGGGTAGACCTCCGCCGACACCTGCTCGTACCCGGCGGGCAGCCCGGCGCCTGCCGGGTCGGTGAACGCGACGCCGTAGGAGATGGCCAGCTCCCTGGCCATGCCGCGGACCGAGAGCGCGAAGCCCTTGTCCGGCGTGACGTTCACGTCCAGCACAACGTCGCGGAGCGCGCCGTACCGCGCGAAGTCGGAGCCAAGCGGCGCGTCGGGCGGCAGCACCAGGATGCCGGAGTGGTCATCGCCGATGCCCAGCTCGGCCATCGAGCAGATCATGCCCTCGGAGATCTTGCCGTAGGTCTTCCTGGCGCCGATCTCGAACCCGCCCGGCAGCGTGCTGCCCGGCGTGGCCAGCGCCACCAGGTCGCCGACGGCGAAGTTGGCGGCGCCGCAGATGACATGCCGCTCCTGGCCGTCGCCGGTGGTCAGCTCGCAGTACCTGACGGGCTTGCGGAAACCGGTCAGCTCCTCGATGCCGAGTACCCGGGCGACCAGCACGCCGCTGATCTCCTGGCCGACCGGCTCGACCGACTCGATCTCCAGGCCGCACGCGGTGAGCCGGCGGGCCACCTCGGCCGCGTCGACGGCGGTGACGTCACCGCCGGGCGCGACCGCCGCGTACTCCAGCAGCCAGGACAGTCCGACCCGCATCACGCCTCCATTCCGAGCGCCCTGCTGAACCGCACGTCGCCCTCCAGGGTGTCCCTGATGTCACTCACCCCGTGCCGGACCATCAGCGACCGGTCGATGCCGAGGCCGAAGGCGAAGCCGCTGTAGCGGTCGGAGTCGATGCCGCAGGCCGTCAGCACCCGCGGGTTGACCATGCCGCAGCCGGCCAGCTCGATCCAGCCCTGCGACCGGCACACCCGGCACGGCGGCGCGCCCGGCTGGGTGGACGCGCCCCGGCAGACGTGGCACTCCATGGACACATCGGCGGACGGCTCGGTGAACGGGAAGAAGTCCGGCCGCAGCCGGGTCCGCAGTCCCTCGCCGAACATGGCGTCCACGAAGGCGCTGATCGCGCCGCGCAGGTCGGCCATGGTCAGCCCCTCGTCCACCGCGAGGCACTCGATCTGGTTGAAGACCGGGCTGTGCGTGGCATCCAGGGTGTCGGTGCGGTAGCACTTGCCGGGGCTCACCACATACAGCGGCAGCGGCCGGGTCAGCATGGCCCGGATCTGCACCGGCGAGGTGTGCGTGCGCAGCACCACCCCCGAGCGCCGCGAGCTGCCCGACAGGGCCGTCGCGGCGGCGGCGTCACCTTCCCCGTCGCCAGGCGCGGCGATGAACATCGTGTCGTAGGCCTCGCGGGCCGGGTGGTCGGGCGGGAAGTTCAGCGCGTCGAAGTTGTACCACTCGGCCTCGACCTCGGGTCCCTCGGCGATCTCGTAGCCCATCCCGACGAACACGTCGGCCAGCCGCTCCCCCACGGTGGTGACCGGGTGCCTGGCGCCCGGCGCCCGGCGGTCCCAGGGCAGCGTGACGTCGACGGTCTCCTCGATCAGGACGCGGCTGTCCCGCTCGGTCTCCAGCTCCGCCTGCCGGGCGGTCAGCGCCTGGCGGATCGCGCCGCGGGCGGCCCCGACGCGCTTGCCGGCCTCGGCGCGGGCGGCCGGCGGCAGCGCGCCGATCTCCGCGTTGGCCAGCGCCAGCGGCGCGCGGTCGCCGGCGTGCGCCACCCGCGCGGCCTTCAGGTCCTCCAGCGTGGTGGCGGCGGCGATGGCGGCCAGCGCCTCGTCGGTCATGCGCTGTACCTCTTCGGGCGACAGCACCGCCACCTCCACCGGGTCATAGGTCTTATTCGGTGCGGACATCGCGGTCTACTCTCCTGCGATCAGAAAACGTCATTCCCCGCTGCGAGCAGGCGGGGTACCGGGCAGCCGGCCACTGCCCGGGCAGGCAGCGTCGGGGCGGCCGCGGCGCAGCGGAGCCGGGCGGCCGGGAAAGGCCCGCCGGTCAGCCGAAGTCAGGCTTGGCGGCGGGCATGATAAATCGGAACTCGGCACCGCCGGAGTCCGCCTGCCGCACGCTGATCGTCCCGCCGTGCGCCTCGACCAGTCCCTTCACGATGAACAGGCCCAGGCCAGCGCCGCCGCGCCGCTTGGCGCGCCAGAACTGGCGGAATACCCGGGGCGCGAGCTCGGGCGCGATGCCCGGCCCCTGGTCGCGGACCGATACCGCGATACCGGGGGCGCCACCGATGGCGACCGGCTCTACCACGGTAGTAACGGTACCAGCACCATGCCGGACCGCGTTCTCGATGAGGTTGGCCAGGATCTGGTCGATCTTGTCGGCGTCGAGCCAGGTCTCCGGCAGCCCGGCGGCCTCCTGCACCAGGAACTGCTCTTCCGGCTCCCCCGCCACGACCCGGCCGCTGATCAGCTTGCGCGCCCTGGCCGGGATGTCCACCAGCTCCCGGTGCACCTCGATCCGGCCCGCCTCGATCCTGGACACGTCAAGCAGCTCGGTGATCAGCCGGGTGACCCGGTCGGCGTCGGCGTTGACCGTCTCCAGCATGACGCGCTTCTGGTCGTCGGTGAACCGGGGCCACTTGGCCAGCAGCGTGGCGGTGAAGCCCTTGACGCTGGTCAGCGGCGAGCGCAGCTCGTGGGCGACGGTGGAGACCAGGTCCGCCCTGGTGCGCTCGATCCGGGCACGCTGCTCGGTGCCGCGCAGGGTGATCATGACCCGGCGCACCGCGCCTGGCTCCCGGTGCCAGCCCTCGCGCGGCCCGCGCCTGGGGGCGCGGACGTATCCGACGCAGACCAGCAGCTCGTTGCCGTCGGGCAGGTACAGGGAGCGCTCGGGATGCCGGGACCTGGTGGTCAGCCCGCCGTAGGGCTGGGTCAGTTTCCACCAGTCACGCTGCTCGGAGTCGCGCAGCGGCAGCACCTCGCGGACATCGCGGCCGAGAGCCGCGGCCGGGCTGATCCCGGTGAGCCGGGCGGCCGCGCGGTTGAACACGGTGACCCGGCCGGACTGGTCGGCGATGACGAGGCCGTCGGGGAGGTCGTCGGCCAGGACCAGGCCGCCGCTGAAGTCGGTGGTCGCGGCGAGCGCGCCCGCGGCGACGCTCGCCTGCCCTGACCCGATCCCGTCCAAGTGTCGCGGCCTCCGGGGGCGCAGTAGCCCTTTCCCCGGCACAACCAGCAGCCGGCCCGCGGGTCCGGGGGTCACCCGCGGGCTGGCGCTGTCACGTCCTGACCTGGGCGGTCCCGACTGGGATCACCCCATGACGCAACGTGATCAGACTCTAGCGCGTCCGCGACGTGCTACGGCACCCCCAGCGTCCCCGGCAGCCGCCTCAGTTGCAGGAATTCACCCGCCGGCGGAGATCTATCCTCCCGGCGCCGCGCCGCCGCCCGCGCCCTGCGGGATGGCTCGCTGCCGGGCGGCGGAGGCATACAGGCAGACCGCCGCGGCGGCGGCCAGGTTCAGGCTCTCGGCCCCGCCGTAGATCGGCACCGCGACCGCCTCGTCGGCCAGCGAGAGCACCTCGGCAGGCAGGCCCCAGGCCTCGTTGCCGAACAGCCAGGCGGTCGGCCTGGCGAGGAAGCCAAGCGGGTCGGCGCCGCCGGGCGCCGCCGGGCAGGCCAGGTCAAGCCGCCGCCCGCTGCTGCCGTCCGCGGCGAGCAGCGTCAGCCCGGCGGCGCGCAGCGCGGCGGCGACGTGGCCGGCCTCCGGGCCGACGACCACCGGCAGGTGGAACAGGCTGCCCGCCGACGACCGCACGCACTTGCTGTTGTACGGGTCGACGGAGGCAGAGGTGAAGATGACGCCCTGCGCCCCCGCCGCGTCGGCGGTGCGCAGCACGGTCCCGGCGTTGCCGGGGTCCCTGACGCTGGCGAGCACCGCTACCAGCGACGGCCGCGCGGCGACCAGCGCGTCCAGCGAGACGTCGATGAAACGGCAGACCGCCAGCAGGCCCTGCGGCGTCACGGTCTGCGCCAGCTCGGTCATCACCTCGCCGCTTACCTCGCGAACCTGGGCTCGCTGCGCGGCCGCGGCGGCGACAAGATCGCCGTAACGGCCGGCAGCGGCCCCGGTCACGAACAGCTCGGTCACGACGCCCGGCACGGCGAGTGCCTCGCGCACCGCCTGCGGGCCCTCAGCGAGGAACGACCTGGCGCGTTCCCTGAAGGCCCGCTTGGCGAGCTGGCGGGCGGCCTTGACGCGAGGTGACCTGATGCTGGTCACCTCGCCGGCCGCCGGGGCGGCCGGGGCGGCCCGGTCAGGCAGCTGCGGTACCCAGGTCGGCGGGCAGGGCCTGCCGCGCCACCTCGACCAGGGCGGTGAACGACTGCGGGTCGGCGACGGCCATCTCGGCCAGCATCCGCCTGTCCACCTCGACGCCCGCGATCCTGAGACCCTGGATGAACCGGTTGTAGGTCATGCCCTCGGCCCTGGCCGCGGCGTTGATCCGCTGGATCCACAGCCGCCGGAACGCGCCCTTGCGGTCCTTGCGGTCCCGGTAGGCGTAGGTCATGGAGTGCAGGGACTGCTCCTTGGCCTTGCGGTACAGCCGGGACCGCTGGCCCCGGTAGCCGCTCGCCCGCTCAAGGACGACCCTGCGCTTCTTGTGGGCATTAACTGCCCGCTTCACGCGTGCCATTTTAGTTCGACTCCCTTGCGGCGGGCCGGGTCACTTCCCCAGCAGTCTCTTCATCTTCTTGGTGTCAGCAGGCGAGAGCAGAACCTCATTGGCCAGGCGGCGAGTCCGCGTGCTCGACTTGTGCTCGAGCAGGTGGTTCCTGTTGGCCCGGCGGCGCATGACCTTGCCCGTGCCCGTCAGCCGGAACCGCTTGCTGGCCCCGCTGTGCGTCTTCATCTTCGGCATGTCGCCGTGTCTCCGTTCCTGCGTGCCTGCGGCATCGCGTCTTCCTTGCCCATGCGGGCATGGCCGTCCCGCGTGCCAAGGCACGCCGTTCCTGAGCGTGCCGATGGCACGCCTGCTATGCGACCCGGCCGGGTGGCCGGGTCATCCGGGCAGTGCGGGCCCGGTGGGCTCGCCGCGCGGGCCGCTCGCCCGCGAGGCTGCCCGCTGTCTAGTCCGCGCTGTCTAGTCCGCCGAGTCGGCCGGCTTGCCGGAGCTGGCCGGGCCGTCGCCGCGCTGCTGCGCCGGCACCGGAGCGGCCGGCCGCGGCCGCGGCGCGGTCGGCCGGGGCACGCCGGGGCGCGGCGGGGCCGGGCGCGGGGCGCTCGGCCGCGGTGCTCCCGAGGTCGCCGGGCCTGGCCGCGGAGCCGGGCTCGGGCTGCCGCCGGCCGGCGGCCGGGGCGCCGAGGACGGGGCCGGGCGCGACGGGCGCTCAGCGGGACGGCTGGACGGCCCGGAACGCTCGGCGGAGCGGCTGCTGGACGGCGGCCCGGAACGCTCGGAGCGCTCGGAGCGCTCAGGCGGGCGGCTGGCGGCCGGCGGCGCGAGGCGCTCGGGCGGCGTGGCACGACGCTCGAACACCGGGCCTGACGGCTCCTCGGCCGGCGGCTCGGCAGCCGCCGCTGCCGCCGAGGCCGCCGCGGCGGCGGTTCGCGCCGCGACCCGCTCGGCCCGCTCCGCCCGGGCATCCGGGCGCTCATCGGGCTCGGGATGCTCGGTCCTGGTCTCAGCCTTGCGCTTGTGCGGCCCGATCACCATGATCATGTTCCGGCCGTCCTGCTTGGGCTGAGCCTCCACGAAGCCCAGCTCCTCGACGTCGCTCGCGAGGCGCTGGAGCAGCTTGTAACCCAGCTCAGGCCGGGACTGCTCACGTCCCCTGAACATGATCGTGACCTTGACCTTGTCCCCCGCCGTGAGGAACCGCTCGACGTGGCCCTTCTTCGTCCCGTAGTCGTGCGGGTCGATCTTGGGCCGGAGCTTGATTTCCTTGATGACGGTCTGGGCCTGGTTCTTGCGCGACTCCCGCGCCTTCAGCGCGGACTCGTACTTGAACTTGCCGTAGTCCATGAGCTTGCATACCGGCGGCCGGGCGGTCGGCGCGACCTCGACCAGGTCAAGGTCGGCCTCCTGGGCCAGCCGGAGCGCGTCCTGCATCGCGACGATCCCGATCTGCTCGCCGTTGGGCCCGACGAGGCGCACCTCGGGAACCCGGATGCGCTCATTGATACGTGGTTCGGTGCTGATGTGACCTCCAGTGTCACCTGTTCTCCTGCGCCAGGACCTTCCCGTCGCAGAACCTGCCTGAAGCCTTCGGCCGAACAAAGCAGAAGGCCCCGCACGCCGTGCCTGCGGGGCCACCAGATGCGGGCATCCGCCAGGGCGCTGCCCCTGGCGCTACCCACGACACTTCCCGCTGGCCCGCGAGCGAACCAGCCGGAACCGTCCGGCCTGATCCGGCACCGCCCTTGCGGGCTAGCCGGCTGCCCGTCAGCTCCCTGACTACCGTCATGGGGCCGACCGGCGAACAACCCGCCAGCCTGCGCTGGCCAGGTGGGAGGCGGCCGAGGTGGTCCTCCGCTTGGCTGCCGGGCACGTCGTCCTCAGCCGCAGTGGATGCTCCCGGAAAGGGTGCCCCCGCGCCCGCGCAACCTCGTGCCAGACATGGTCGTACGACAAGCCTAACGCATCCGGCCCCCTGCTGGTATTCCGGCGCACCACGCCAGTGCGGATATGACTGGCATGTTCCTTTTGCCGGAACGGCCGCGCGGGGCCTGCCGCCGTGGTCAGCGGGCTGCCAGCTCGGCCAGCCCGGCGGCCCGCATCGCGGTGACCGGGGCCGCCAGGCCGGTCATCAGCTCGACCTGCCCGGCCGCCTGGTGCAGCAGCAGCTCGAACCCGCGCACGCAGATCGCGCCCGCCCGCTCCGCGGCGGCTGCCAGCGCGGTCGGCCACGGGTGATACACCACGTCAAAGACCACATCAGGGACAGCAGTTCCCGACTCTATCCGTTCCGCGTACCCGGCGGCCGAGTCGCTCGGCACCGTGGAGATGAGCAGTGGCCAGGCGCTGCGCTCCGCCGGGCCGCCGCCGAACGGGGCCAGCGTCACGGCGATGCCCAGCCGGCCCGCCACGGCCTGGAACTCGCGCGCCGTCGCCGGGTTCCTGACGGCGGCCGTGACCTGGCGCGCGCCGAGCCGGGCCAGCGCGCCGAGCGCGGCGCAGGCGGTCGCCCCGGCGCCGAGCACCAGCGCCTCCGGCACCGCCGTGACGCCGGCCGCGGCCAGCGCCGCGACCATGCCGGGCACATCGGTGTTGTAACCCTGGCGGCTGCCGCCGGCGCCGAACACCACCGTGTTGGCCCCGCCTACCAGGCCGGCCAGCGGCTCGGCGGAGTCCAGCAGCGGCAGCACCGCCCGCTTGAGCGGCATGGTCAGCGACAGGCCGGCCCAGCCGGGACCCAGCGCGGCGAGCAGGCCAGGCAGCCCCGCCTCATCGCACTCGATGGCCTCGTAGGTCCACCCGGTCAGGCCCAGCTCGCGGTAGGCCGCGCGGTGCAGCGGCGGCGAGAGGGAATGGGAGATCGGCGAGCCGAGCACGGCCGCCCGCCTGGCGTCGGCGCTCAGGTCCCGTCCTTGATGTTCTTCGCCGACTCCCTGCTCCACGTCAGGAACTGCTGGTAGTTGCTGGTGAACTTGGTCAGGCCGCTCTTGGGGTCGACGGTGACGAAGTACAGCCAGTTGTCCGTCTTCGGCGCGGGGTGCAGTACCGCCTGGATGGCGGCGGCCCCCGGCGAGTCGATCGGGCCCGGCGGCAGCCCGGTGTGGATCGTGGTGTTGTACGGCGACTTCACGTGGAGCTGCTTCACCGTGAGGTTGAAGTCGCCGTCGATACCGAGCGCGTACTCGACCGTGGAGTCGAGGCCGAGCGTCATGTGGATGTTCAGCCGGTTGTCGATGACCCGCGCCACCTTGGCGTAGTCCGACGGCCCGACCTCGGCCTCCAGCAGGCTCGCCTCCGTGATCACCTGCTGCTCGCTGAACTGCGCCTTGGCCGCGGCGGAGGCCAGGCCCAGGGTGCTGGTCTCCTTGTTGAACTGGGCGACCATCGTCTGGAGCATCTTCAGCGGCGTGGTGCCCGGCTGGAAGTTGTAGGTGTCGGGGAACAGGTACCCCTCGGGCTTGCCCTTGGCGAAGGACGGCAGGCCAAGCGCGGAGGTGTCGGCGAGCGCCTGCTTGAACTGGCTCAGCGGCTTGCCGGTCTGCTTGGCCAGCAGGCCGATGATGTCAGTGGCCCGGATCCCGTCGGGGATGCTCACCGTGGTCTGCACCCTGGCCTGGGGGCTCAGCAGCAGTGCCCAGGCCTTGGCCGCGTTCATGTGCTTGTGCAGCCGGAAGGTGCCGGGCATCAGGCCGTCGGCGTCCGGGCTCTCCTTGGCTGCGGTGACGAACGGGTCCGCGGACTTGATCACGCCGAGCCGGATCAGCTCCGGTGCCAGGGAGGTAGCCGAGTCGCCGGCCCGGACCTGCACCATGACGCTGCCGGCGCCGTCCCCGCTGTAGTTGGCGTGCGTGCTGTCATACCAGTGCAGCACGTAACCGCCCGCGCCGCCGACGACGGCCACGATCACGATCAGCGAGATCAGCGGCGCGGCCCAGCGGCCCTTGCGCCGCCGTCGCGGCGGCGGGTCGACGCTCTCGTCGGTGCCGAAACCCTGGAAGAAGCCGGGGTGCTTCTCGTCGTTGGCCCAGTCAGGGGCGGGCTCCTCCGCTGGGCTGACCGGCCGCTGGCCGCGCTGGCGGGCCTCGGAGTCATCGGTGCCGCCGCGCCGGCGGGTCGGGTCGGGCACATCTGCGGCGTACCCGCCGTCGGCGTACTGGTCACCTGCCGGGGCGCGATGCCCGCCGCCGCGCTGGCTGGCCGGCGGCTGCGCGGCGCCTCCGCCGGTGTCGTCTGGCTGCCAGCGGAACGAGCCGCCCCGCCCGGCGGGACTGCCGTCCACCAGCGGCAGGCCGGGCAGCGACCCCTGGCTCTCATAGCCGTCGGGGGCCTGCGGGTAGCCGTCCCAGTCGCCCTGGGCATCGCCGTGGGAACCCACGGCCCGCTGCCGGGCGGCGTCGCGGGGATCCCGCGCGTCGTCGAAGCCTGGAATGCTGTGCGCGCCGGTCCGGGGCACGCCGGGCTGGCTGTGCGGGCCCGACCGGTAGGCGTCGGCACCGTCCGGGGCGTACCGGTCCTGCGGGCGGGGCGCGCCGGGGCGGCGGTCACCGGGGTAGCCGCCCTGCGGTCCTGTGGGGTACCCGGGCCCGCCCTGGTAGCCGCCGACCGGGTAGGCCTGCGTCGGCTGCTGGGGGCCGGTCGCCTGCTGCGGGCCCGTGGCGTGCTGGGGGCCAGTCCGGCCCTGGGGGTCGGTGCGCTCCTGCGGGCCGGTTCGCTCCTGCGGGCCGGCCCGGTCCGGAGCGGCCGCCCGGCCCTGTGACCCGGTGCGGTCCCGCCCGCCGACGGGCGACCCGTAGGGGTCGGCGCTGCCGAGCGGATCGGCACCCCCGTAAGGATCGGCGCTGCCATAAGGGTCGGCGGAGCCGCGGGGACCGGTCCCGCCGACGCCGGTCCCGCCATAGGGACTGCTGCCGTTGTAGGCATCGGCACCGCCGTAAGGGCTGGCACCGCCGTAGGAGTCGGCACCGCCATGGGAACCGGCACCGCGGGAACTGGTACCGCGGGAACCGGTACCGCCGTATGGGTCAGGGCTGCCGTACGAATCGGGGCTGCCGTGGGCGCCGGAACCGCCGTGAGCGCCCGCGCTCCCATAGGGATCGGGGCTGCCGTAGGTGTCAGGAGGACCGTAGGGGTCGGCCGGGCCGTACGGATCGGCCGGCCGGGAGCGGTCCTGCGCCCTCGGCGCGGCCCCCCGGCCGGCGTCCTGGCCATAGGTGGCGGGCCCGTAAGGGTCCGGCTGGCCGGCCGCCGGCGCGGGCCCGTAAGGGTCCGGCTGGCTAGCCGCGGCGCCATACCCGCCGGACGCGCCGAGCGGATCGGCGCCCCGGCCGGCGTCCTGGCCGCGCGGCCCGTACTGGCCGCTCTGGTCATAGTCGGCCACCCGGTCATAGCCGGGCTGACCCTGCTGCCCGTACTGGCCGGAACTGTGCTGGCCGGAACTGTGCTGGCCGGGACCGTGCTGGCCGGGACCGTGGCGGCCCGTGCCCGGCTGGCTCGCGCCGTACGGGTCGGCCGGGCCATAGGGATCGACAGGACCGTAAGGATCGGCGGCGGCGTGGCCGGGGCCGCTCGGCGGCCCGCCCTGAGCCCGGCCGGCGGCTCCCGCGGCACCCGCGGCACCCGCGCCGTACGAACCCGTTCCGTAGGGATCGGCGGGTCCGTACGGATCTGGCGGGCCGTACGGGCTCTGGCCGTAGCCGTCGGCCGCCTGGCCGTGCTGACCGGACGAGCCGTGCTGACCCGACGAGCCGTGCTGACCCGAGGAACCGTGCTGGCCGGACGGGCCGTACTGGCCGGAGGCGTAGCCCCCGCTCGCGTACGGGTCAGCCGGGCCGTAGGGGTCGTGCTGGGGCACGCGCTGCTGCGGGCCGGAGGCTGCGGGGCCTGAGCCGGCCGACCAGCCGTAGGTGCCGTCGGGGTCGTAGCCGGCGGCGCCGGGCGCCTGGCCCCGCGGGTCGTCTTCCGGCCAGCCCTTGCCGTCCCTGGTCACCTGGTCCCGCCCGGCGCCCCAGGCCGGGTCCGTGACATCCCGGCTCACCGCTGGGCGTCCGGGTCCGGGCCGACCAGTTCCCCCGCCGGGCGGCCAGCGGCCCGCTCAGCGTCCAGCGCATTCTGCAGCAGCAGCGCGGCGGCGGCCTGATCGACCACCGAGCGCCTGGCCCTGGAGTCCCGGCCGCCCTGGCGCAGCGCGTCGTGGGCCAGCACCGTGGTGAACCGCTCGTCGACCAGCCGGACCGGCGTCGCGGGCAGCTCGCGGGCGAGGGCCGTCGCGAACCGCCTGGCATCCGCGGCCGAGCTGCCCTCCCGGCCCGCCAGGGTGGTCGGCAGCCCGACGATGACCTCGATGGCCTCGCGCCCCGCGGCCAGGCTCGCCAGCTCCGCGAGGTCGCCCCGGCCGCGCCTGACGGTCGCGATGGGGCTGGCAAGCAGACCCGCCGGGTCGCACGCGGCAACCCCGATCCGGGCCTGGCCGACGTCGATGGCAAGCCTGACGCCCGGCCTCACGAAAAGGTTCCTGGCCTGCAAAGTCTCAGCCAGGGAACGATCTGGCGGCAGCACGATCTCACAGTACGCTACCGCTGACCATTATGTCCCTAATCGCCAAACCCACCGCGCGGAAGGACTCCGCGATCGAGCTCGCCGCCTGGTCACCGAGTGCGGCGCCGCCGCCCTGGGCCACGTCATCCTTGCCGCCGCCCCGGCCGCCGAGCGCCCCGGCCGCGGTCAGCACCAGGGCGCCGGCCTTGAGGCCACGGGAGCGCCCGGCATCGTTCACGGCGACGACCACGGTCGGCCGGTCCGCCGGCACCCCCGCGACGACCACCACGGCGGGCCGGTCGGCCGGGATCCGGCCCCGGATGTCCAGCGCCACCTTGCGGATCTGGTCGGCCGGGGTGCCGTCGGGCACCTGGAGCGACACGTACGCCGCGCCGCCCTCGTCCGCCGCGCCGGCCGCCAGCTCGCCCGCGTTGCCGAGCAGCGCCTGCGACTGCATCCGCTGGATGTCCCGCTCGGCGTCGCGCAGCCGGGTGACGATCGAGGAAATCCGCTCCGGCAGGTCCTCCCTGCGGGTCTTGAGCTGCTCGCTGAGCTGGCCCACCAGCGTGCTCTCCCTGGCCAGGAACCGGAACGCGTCGATGCCGACCAGCGCCTCGACCCGGCGCACCCCGGAGCCGATGGAGGACTCGCCGAGGATCTTGACCAGGCCGAGGTTGCCCGACCTGGACACGTGCGTGCCGCCGCACAGCTCGCGCGAGTAGTCGCCGACCTCCACGACCCGGACCTCGCTGCCGTACTTCTCGCCGAACAGCGCCAGCGCGCCCATCGCCCGCGCCTCGTCGATCGAGGTGTGGAACGCGCGCACCTCCAGGTCGTTGATCAGCACCTGGTTGACCTCGTCCTCGGCGTCCTTGAGCACGGCGGGCGGCACCGCGCCGAGCGCGGTGAAGTCGAACCGGAACCGGCCAGGCGCGTTCTCCGAGCCCGCCTGCGCCGCCGACTCGCCCAGCGCACCGCGGAACGCGCGGTGCACCAGGTGGGTCGCGGTGTGCGAGCGGGACACCGCGCGGCGCCGCTCGATGTCGATCTCCGCGCGGACGCTCACGCCGACCACCAGCTCGCCGGAGACGACCCGGCTGCGGTGCACGACCAGCCCCGCCACCGGTGACTGGACGTCAAGCACCTCGACCCGCGCGCCGTCGCCCGCGCCGCTGCCCGACGCCAGGATCACGCCGGTGTCCGCGAGCTGGCCGCCGCCCTCGGCATAGAACGGAGTGCGGTCAAGCACCACGTCCACCTCGGTGCCCGCGCCCGCGGCGGGCACCGCGACGCCGCCCGCGAGCAGCCCCGTCACGGTGGCCTCGCCCGAGGTCTCGTCGTAGCCGGTGAACACGACCCGCCCGGCGGTGTCCAGGATCCGCGCGAACGCGGAGATGTCCGCGTTGCCGGTCTTCTTGCCCGCCGCGTCCGCCTTGGCGCGCTGCCGCTGCTCGGTCATCAGCCGGCGGAACTCGGCCTCGTCCACCGACAGGCCCTGCTCGGCCGCCATCTCCAGGGTCAGGTCGATCGGGAAGCCGTAGGTGTCATGGAGCTGGAACGCCTGGCTGCCCTTCATCTGCGGCGAGCCGCCGCGCCTGGTCTCCTCCACCGCCGCGTCGAAGATCGCGGTGCCGGTGCGCAGCGTCGAGCCGAACGCCGCGTCCTCCGCGTCGATGACCGTGTGGATGTGCGGCGCGTCCCGCACCAGCTCCGGGTACTGCTCGCCGAGTGCCGCGATCGCGACCGAGGACAGCTCGTGCAGGAAGTACTCGTCCGAGCCGCCCCGGCTCAGGCTGCCGCCCGCCCCGCCGCGCTGCGCGCCGGACAGCAGCCGCAGGTTACGGACGCTGCGCCGCAGGATCCGGCGCAGCACGTAGCCGCGGCCTTCGTTGGACGGGGTCACGCCGTCCGCGACCAGCATGACCGCGGTGCGCACGTGGTCCGCGACCACCCGCAGCGACACATCAGTCCTGTTGTCCCTGCCGTACTTCTGGTCGGTCAGCTCCGCCGCCCGGTCGAGCACCTTCCACATGGTGTCGACCTCGTAGATGTTGTCGACCCCCTGGAGCAGGATCGCCATCCGCTCCAGGCCCATGCCGGTATCGATGTTGCGGGACGGCAGCGGCCCGGTGACGTCGAAGTCCACCTTGCTGCGCACCGCGGAGAGCTGCTCCTGCATGAAGACGAGGTTCCAGACCTCCAGGTAGCGGTCCTCGTCTACGACCGGGCCGCCCTCGCGGCCATAATCGGGGCCGCGGTCGTAGTAGATCTCCGAGCAGGGCCCGCCAGGACCCGGCACGCCCATGTGCCAGTAGTTGTCGGCAAGGCCGCGGCGCTGGATCCGGTCCAGCGGCAGGCCGACCTGCTCATGCCAGAGCTTCGCCGCCTCGTCGTCGTCGGTGTAGACGGTCGCCCACAGCCGGCTCTCCTCCAGGCCGAACCCGCCCTTGGACTCCGGGCTGGTCAGCAGCTCCCAGGCGAACGGGATCGCCTGCTCCTTGAAGTAATCGCCGAAGGCGAAGTTGCCGAGCATCTGGAAGAACGTGCCGTGCCTGGTGGTCTTGCCCACTTCCTCGATGTCCGGTGTGCGCACGCACTTCTGCGCCGAGGTCGCCCGCAGCCACGGCGGCTGGCGCTGGCCGAGGAAGTACGGCTTGAACGGCACCATGCCGGCGTTCACCAGCAGCAGCGTGGGGTCCTCGGCGACCAGGCTGGCAGAGGGAACCACGGCGTGTCCACGCTGCTCAAAGAAGCTCAGGAAACGTCGCGCGATCTCTGCCGACTCCATGAACGGCCTTCCTTACGTGATAGCAGCCCGGATCGGGCCTTCGGATCTTGGGCGGTCAGCGAGCCTGGCGGCGCCGGCCGCCGGGAGCGCTGTCCCCGGCCGGCGCCGGGGCCGGGGCAGCCGGGCCTGCCCCCGGCTCCTGCCGCCCCTGGCTGTCTTCGAGACTACGGGGCACCCGGCCGTCGTGACGATCCAAATACTCTGCCATGCCGTCCCTGACATCACGCACGAACGCCGCACTGGCGGCGGCGGACCGCCCGGCGGACGCCGCGGCGACCACCGCCCGGCGGCCGAGCTCATCGCGGCCCGGCCGGTCCCGGCGCTGTTCGGGGCGGGTCAGGGCGAGCCGGCTCCGGCCGGCCCGGGCGGCTGGGGTTGCCGGAGTGGCCGGCGCGGCTGGGAGGATCGACCGGGCCAGCCGGGTCGCGCGCCGGTACCCGGTCACGCCGATAACCGCCCCGACCGTGAGCCAGAACCCGCGCCGGATCACCGCCCGGCCCCATTCCGGCTAGCCGCGTCCCGCCCGGCCGCGTCCCGGCTAGCGGCGTTCCGCCTGACTGTGTCCCGCCCAGCCCCGTTCCGGCCAGCCCCGTTCCGGCTGGCCCCGTTCCGGCTGGCCCCGTTCCGGCTGGCAGCTCGCTGCCTCTTGCTGTTATCAGCAGGGGCGGGCGGCAGGGATGCCTGAGCCCGGCCGCGCGCCTGGCCGGGGACCTGGGCGCGGGCCGGCGCTGTCGCCGACCCCGAGGCGGTCACCTCGGCGGAGACCTGCTGGGGCACGGTGATCTGACCCGGCTCGGCCGGCTCGCGGCGGAGCGCGGTGGCGCGGCGGATGCCATAGACCACCGCGGAGATTCCGGTGACCGGCGCGCCGACTGCCGAGGTCAGCGCCCTGGCCATGCCGGTCATCGCGGAGACGTGGCCAGACAGCTCCGCCATGTTCGCGGTGACCTGGTCCATGTTCTCGGTGATCGCATCGGTCCTGGTGAGCTGCTCGCTGGTGCGCTCGACGACCTCCTGAGCCTGCTCAAGCAGCAGGTCGGCGCGGTCCCGGTAGCCGGTCACCAGACTGGCCGCCGCACTGATCAGCCTGCTGGCCCGCAGCAGGACGTAGCTGGCCACGGCGGCGAGCACCGCGAACGAGCACGCCGCGATGAGGGCCGCCAGCTCACCCGCGCTCATCGGCGCCAGCTCCTTTGTCCGCCACAGCCGGATTGTCCGCCCCAGCCGCCGGGCCGTTCCGCCACCGACGGCCCGCGCCGTCCCGCCGGGCGGCCTTGTCCGCCGACCTTACCGTCCCTTCCAGCCCACAGCGGCCCAGGCCGCCGGACCGGCCCGCACGCGGCCTCTTCCCTCACGCAACTCCGGCACTGCAGGCCCCGCCCGCACCACGCGCGCCCTGGTTCTGGCGGTGCCGCCCAGGCCGCCAGCGACAGTGAATGCGGATCCACTGCCGAAACAGCGACAGTAGAAGCGGGTTCACTGTCGTTCCGGGTCCCGGCGGGGTGCCGGGGGGCTGCGGGCCCTGGGGCGCGCGAGTCGCGCGGGGCGCGGGGCGCGGGGCGCGCGGGGCGCGGGGCGCACGGGCGCGCGAGGCGCACGGGCGCGCGAGGCGTACGGGGCTACTCGGCGGGGTCGGCCTGGCTGGCGGGGGGTTCCGCCCGGTCGCGGCCGAGGATCTCCCGGATCCGCTCGGACCGCTCCGCGTACCTCGCCTCGGCGCCGTGCCTGGTCGGCTGGTAGTAGGTGCGCCCGGCGATGGAGTCGGGCGCGTACTGCTGGGCGACCACCCCGGCCGGGTCATCGTGCGGATACCGGTAGCCGCCGCCATGGCCGAGCCGCTCCGCGCCGGCGTAGTGCGCGTCGCGCAGGTGCGCGGGCACCGCGCCCGGCCCGGCCGGCCCGGACGTCGGCGGCCGCCGCCTCGAAGGCCATGATGACCGCGTTGGACTTGGGCGCCAGGCACAGGTGGATGCAGGCCTGGGCGAGGTTCAGCCGGGCCTCGGGCAGGCCGACGAACTCGACCGCCTGCGCGGCGGCCACCGCCGCCTGCAGCGCGGTCGGGTCGGCCAGGCCGACGTCCTCGCTGGCGTGCACGATCAGCCGCCGGGCGATGAACCGCGGGTCCTCTCCCGCCTCGATCATCCGGGCCAGGTAGTGCAGCGCCGCGTCGGCGTCGGTGCCCCTGATGCTCTTGATGAACGCGGTGATCACGTCGTAGTGCTGGTCGCCTGCCCGGTCGTAGCGCACCATCGCCTTGTCGACGGCGCGCTCCAGGCTCTCGGTGTCGATCACGCCGCCCTGCGGCAGCCCGAGCGCCGCCGCCTCCAGGTAGGTGAGCACCCGCCTGGCGTCGCCGCCGGCCAGCCTGATCAGGTGCCCGGCCACCCCCTCGGCGAGGCTGACCCGGCCGCCGAGCCCGCGCTCCTGCGTCAGCGCGCGGTCGATCACCGTGTTGATGTCGTCCTCGCTGAGCGGCTGGAGGGTCAGCAGCAGCGACCGGGACAGCAGCGGGCTGACCACCGAGAACGACGGGTTCTCCGTGGTCGCGCCGATGAAGGAGACCCACCGGTTCTCCACGGCGGGCAGCAGCGCGTCCTGCTGGGTCTTGCTGAACCGGTGCACCTCGTCAATAAACAGAACGGTCTGCGCGCCGGTCAGCCCGAGATCGTGCCTGGCGGCCTGGACGGCGGCGCGGACGTCTTTCACGCCGGACGAGACGGCGGACAGCTCGACGAACTTGCGCCTGGTCACGTTGCTGATCACGTAGGCCAGGGTGGTCTTGCCGGTGCCCGGCGGCCCCCACAGCAGCACGGACATGCTCGCGTCGGTGTCGGCGAGCTTGCGCAGCGGCGAGCCCCGGCCGGGTCAGGTGCCGCTGGCCGACGACCTCTTCCAGGGTGCGCGGCCGCATCCGCACGGCCAGCGGCGCGGCGGCCTGCGCCGCCTCGTCCTCGGCGGCGTCGAACAGGCTCTGGGGCTGACTGCCCTGTGCTGGCGACACGGCTCGACAGTACCCGTGCTGGCTGAGAAACCCGCGGCCCGGCTAGCCCGCCGGGGCCGGCTTGGCGTCGATGCCTGCCTCCGGCGCTGCTGCGCGGTGATCGGCGTCGGCGCGCCGGTCAGCGGGTCGTGCCCGGACGCGGCCTTGGGGAAGGCGATCACGTCGCGGATCGAGTCCCGGCCGGTGAGCAGCATCATCAGCCGGTCCCAGCCGAACGCGATCCCGCCGTGCGGCGGCGGCCCGAAGCGCAGCGCGTCCAGCAGGAAGCCGAACTGCGAGGTGGCCTCCTCGCGGGACAGCCCGATCACGTCGAACACCCGCTGCTGCACGTCGGGCCGGTGGATACGGATCGAGCCGCCGCCGATCTCGGTCCCGTTGCAGACGATGTCGTAAGCGTCGGCCAGCGCGCCGCCCGGCTCGGCGTCGAACTTGTCCGTCCACTCCGGCAGCGGCGAGGTGAAGGGGTGGTGCACGGCGGTCCAGCCGCCGGCCTCGTCCTCCTCGAACATGGGCGCGTCCACCACCCAGAGGAAGGCCCAGGCCGTCGGGTCGATCAGGCCGCACCGGTGACCGATCTCCAGCCGGGCCGCGCCGAGCAGGTTCCGCGCCGCGGAGCGGCTTGCCGGCCGCGAAGAACACCGCGTCGCCGGGGCCGGCGCCGGCGGCGGCCGGCAGCCCGGCCCGCTCGGCGTCGGACAGGTTCTTGGCCACCGGGCCGGCGTCGGCGACCGCGCCGTCGGCGCCGATGAGCACGTAACCCAGGCCCCTGGCGCCCCGCGAGCGCGCCCACTCCTGCCAGCCGTCCAGCTCCTTGCGGGACTGCCCGGCGCCGCCCGGCATCACCACGGCGCCGACGTGGGGCGCCTGGAACACCCGGAACTGGGTCTGCCCGAAGAACTCCGTCAGGTCGGTCAGCTCGTTGCCGAACCGCAGGTCCGGCTTGTCGGAACCGAACCGGGCCATCGCGTCGGCGTAGGTCATCCACGGCAGCGGACGGGGCAGCTGGTACCCGGTTATCTCACGCCAGAGCCGTTCAACCAGGTCCTCGGCAACCGTCACCACGTCCTGGCGGGTGATGAAGGACATCTCGATGTCGATCTGGGTGAACTCCGGCTGCCGGTCGGCGCGGAAGTCCTCGTCCCGGAAGCAGCGCACGAGCTGGTAGTAGCGCTCCAGCCCGGAGACCATCAGCAGCTGCTTGAACAGCTGCGGCGACTGCGGCAGCGCGTACCAGCTGCCGGGCCGCAGCCGGACCGGCACCAGGAAGTCGCGGGCGCCCTCGGGGGTGGACCGGGTCAGGAACGGGGTCTCCACGTTGACGAAACGGTGCTGGCGCATGACGTCGGAGACCAGGTAGGCGGCGTCGGAGCGGGCGCGCAGCGCGGCGGCCATCTCGGCGCGGCGGATGTCCAGGTAGCGATAGCGCAGCCGGACTTCCTCGCTCAGCTCGCCGCCGCCCTCGATCGGGAACGGCAGCGGGTCGGCCTGGGACAGCACCTCGATGGAGTCCGCCGCGACCTCGACCGCGCCGGTCGGCAGCTCGGGGTTCTCGTTGCCCGCCGGGCGCTGCCGCACGCTGCCGGTGACCAGCACGCAGAACTCCGCGCGCAGGTCGTGCGCCACGTCCTCCTCGCGCACCACCACCTGCACGACGCCGCTGGCGTCGCGCAGGTCGATGAAGACCACGCCGCCGTGGTCGCGGCGGCGGGCAACCCAGCCGGCCAGCGTGACCTGCTGGCCGGCCTGCGCCGGCGCGCAGGGTTCCTGCCTCGTGGGTGCGGATCATCGCTGTCAGCCCTTCTTCTTCTCTCGTCGTCTCCCGCGCCGGGTCCTGCGATGGCCGGGCGGGGTCAGCTTCAGTGAGCGGCGGCAGGCCCGCCGCGCGGTCGCGGTGCGGCCTACAGGCCCCGGACGGCCCGCTGGATGGTGCCAGCCCGGACAGGAACCGGTTGCGACCCGCTCCGCGCCGATCGTCGTCCGCGGGCCGTGCCCGGACAGCACCACGGTCTCGTCCGGCAGCGGCAGGCAGACCCTGGCCAGGCTCTCCAGGATCGTCGTGTAGTCGCCGCCGGGCAGGTCGGTGCGCCCGATCGACCCGGCGAACAGCAGGTCGCCGCTGAACAGGGTGCCAGGCTCGGTGCCGCCCGGCAGCCGGAACGTCAGCGATCCCGGCGTGTGGCCGGGCGCGTGGTCCGCCACCACCTGGACCCCGGCCAGTTCCAGCGTCATCCCGCCGGTCAGCTCCACCACGTCGTCGGGCTCGGTGAAGGTAATGCCGCGCAGCAGCTGCTGGCCCGGCTGCAAGGGCAGGCCCTTGGCCGGGTCGCTGAGCAGCTCCCGGTCGGCGGGGTGCACGTAGGCCGGGATGTTCCTGGCCCCGCAGACCGGCGCCACCGACCACATGTGGTCGAGGTGCCCGTGGGTGAGCAGAACCGCGGCCGGGCGGAGCCGGTACCGCCCGATAATCTCCTCGATTCCCGGCTCGGCGTCCTGACCTGGGTCGATGATGAGGCATTCCTCGCCCGGCGCCGGCGGCGACCAGGTAACAGTTCGCGGCGAAGGCGCCAGCGGGGAAACCGGCGACCAGCACGAGCCCTCCTTGCCAGCGAAACGAGGCCTTACGGTAGTGACAGGCTATCGAGAGCGGGCAGGTGCCCGGCGCTGGCCCGGAGGTAGGACACGGCTCGGCGGCAGTTGGTGCGTCGAACCGATAACGGTCATCCCCTGTAATCGACTACAGCCGGTACGATTCGCGAAGTTTCGCAGGACGCCGGCGACTGTAAGCAGCCCATCAGCCGGACACGGTGAGTAACCAGGAGGATCGCGCGGGTGGCTGGGAAGAAGCAGCGGCAGCGGCAGCTCGAGGCGGCGCGCTACCAGCGGCGGCTGGCCAGACGGGAACAGCAAGAGCGGCGAGCAAGGATGGTCGGCGTGATCGCGGTCGTCGTCATCCTCGTGGCGGCCGTCGCGACTGGCGCATTCTTCCTGCTCAAGCCGTCGCATAGCACCGCGTCATCGGCCAGTCCGAGCACGTCTGCCACACCGGCCGCGAGCGCGTCCGCGAGCTCCACCGCCGCCGCGGCCCCGGTCGCCGAGCCGGCGCACACCTGCGCCTATGCCACGCACCCGCCGGCCGCCCGCAATGTCGGGCTCCCGCCGACGAAGCCGGATTACACCGCGAGCTACAAGGCCACAATTCACACTAATCGCGGAAATATCGTCATCGATCTGCTGAACAGCAAAGCGACGTGCACCGTGAACTCGTTCGTCTACCTGGCGAGCAAGGCCTACTTCAACAACACCCATTGCCACCGGCTCACCACCAGCGGCATCTACGTGCTCCAGTGCGGTGACCCGACCGGCACCGGCTCGGGCGGTCCCGGTTATGAGTTCGCGAACGAGAACCTGTCCGGCGCGAAGTACACCGCCGGAACCGTCGCGATGGCTAACTCCGGCCCCGGCACCAACGGCAGCCAGTTCTTCCTGGTCTACAAGAACAGCCTCACCCTTCCCGCTAACTACACGCCGTTTGGCACGATAGTGAGCGGACTTAATATCATCCAGAATGTGGCGAAGGCTGGTAGCGACAACTCCAACGCACCCGGCGACGGGCACCCGAAGGAGAAGGTCGAAATCGAGAGCGTGACCGTCCAGAAGAGCTGACCACTTGCGCCGCGAGTAGGGGAACAGACCGGGAGGTACGCGGTGAGTACCGCAAGCGATCCGTGGGGCCGGGTAGCCGAGGATGGCACCGTCTACGTGCGTACCGCCGGTGGTGAACGGCAGGTCGGTTCCTGGCAGGCCGGCAGCCCCGACGAGGCGCTGGCCTTCTTCAAGCGCAAGTTCGCCACGCTGGAGACTGAGGTCAGCCTGCTGGAGCAGCGGCTGACCAACACCGACATGTCTCCGGCGCAGGCCAAGTCGGGCATCGACCGGCTGGTCGCCTCGGTCACCGACGCGCACGCGATCGGCGACCTCGACGGGCTGCTCGACCGCCTGGAGAAGCTGACCGGGCTGGCCAGCCGCCGCCGCGAGGAGCATAAGGCGGCCCGGGAGCAGGCCAAGGGCGAGGCGCTGGAGATCAAGGAGCGCATCGTCGCGGAGGCCGAGCGGATCGCCGCCGAGGCGACCCACTGGAAGATCAGCGGCGAGCGGATGCGCCAGCTGCTGGAGGAGTGGAAGGCCGCCCCGCGCGGCGACCGGACCGCCGAGACCACGCTGTGGAAACGGCTGTCGGCCGCCCGCAACGCCTTCACCAAGCGGCGCAAGGCCTACTTCGCCAGCCTCGAAGAGGAGCGCGAGGGCATCAGGGCGCGCAAGGAAGAGCTCGCCCAGCAGGCCGAGGCGCTGTCCAGCTCCACCGACTGGGGCCCGACCGCCGCCGCCTACCGCGACCTGATGCGGTCCTGGAAGCAGGCAGGCCGCGCCGACCGGGCGGCCGAGGACGAACTGTGGGCCAGGTTCAAGGCCGCGCAGGACACCTTCTTCCATGCCAGGTCCGAGGTGCTGGCCGCCAAGGACGCCCAGCTCCAGCAGAACGCCGTGGTCAAGGAGCAGCTACTGGCCGAGGCCGAGAAGCTGCTGCCGGTCACTGACGCCAGGACGGCCCGCGCCGCGCT
This sequence comes from uncultured Actinomycetota bacterium, assembly GCA_963725175.1. Lineage (GTDB taxonomy): Bacteria > Actinomycetota > Actinomycetes > Streptosporangiales > Streptosporangiaceae > DASUBV01. The sequence continues at coordinate 6,026,413 of CAVRXH010000006.1, read as the reverse complement.
GCGCGGCATCCAGGAACGCTGGGAGCGGGCCGGCGTCGCGCCGCGCGACTCCCAGGACCGGCTGGAGGGCGGGCTGCGCCGGGTCGAGGAGACCCTGCGCAAGGCGGAAGACTCGCACTGGCGGCGCACCAACCCGGAGGCGGTGTCCCGGGCGCGCAGCACGGTGGAGCAGCTCAGGGCGGCGATCGCGCAGCTCGAAGGCCAGCTCGCCAAGGCACAGGCTAGCGGGGACGCTAAGGCGCAGCAGCGGGCGGAGGAAGCGCTGGAGGCCCGGCACGCTTGGCTAGCGGAGGCGGAGCGGACGCTGGCGGAGTTCTCGGGGTAGTGGCTGCTTTTCGGGCTGGGGTTAGGGCGCTTTCTGGCTGGGGTTAGGGCGCTTTCTGGCTGGAGTTAAGGCGTTCTGGGCTGGGGTTAGGGCGGTTGGGGTTGGGGTTTTGTTTTGTCCAGGGGATAACCCCTGGAACCCCAGTCCGGGGGGCGCAGCCCCCCGGACCCCTCCGCCGCGCGCTCGGGCCGGCGTTGCCGGCCCTCTCGGGTGGCATACGCCTGGCTGGGGTGGCATACGCCTGGCTGGGGTGGCATACGCCTGGCTGGGGTGGCATACGCCTGGCTGGGGTGGCATACGCCTGGCTGGGGTGGCATACGCCTGGCTGGGGTGGCATACGCCTGGCTGGGGTGGCATTGAGCTGCTCCACGGTTCCCGGACAGGGGATCCAATAGGATCTTTCTGGAGAGGAACGGGATCGAATGGCCAGGAATCGCAGGAAGTTTTCTCCTGAGTTCAAGGAAGAAGCCGCCAAGATGGTGGTGGAAACTTCACAGACTGTTGCGCACGTTGCCCGCGAACTGGACGTCAACGAGACGACGCTCGGCAACTGGGTAAAGGATTACCGGGAAGCGCACGCGGATGACGGGCCCGCGCTGCCGGTATCGGAACGTGCGCGGCTGCGCGAGCTCGAGCGGGAGAACCGCGAGCTGAAGATGAAAGTCGAGTTCCTTTCAAAAGCCGCGGCGTACTTTGCGGCGGAGCATCGGTAATCCAGAAGTACGATTTTATCGATGCAGAGTACGCCGCCTGTGCCGGGGATTCGGCATGCGCTCCCACGGTTGTGCAGATGTGCAAGTGGCTTGAGGTATCGCGTTCGGGATTTTACGACTGGAAATCACGGCCGGAATCAGAAACGGCGAAAAGAAGGAAATTGCTGAAAATCAGGATCGGGGCGCTGTTCGAGGCGAACAACGGCGAATACGGGTACCGGCGCCTGCACCAGGCGCTGCTGCGCGGCGGTGAGCGGTGCTCGCCTGAGCTGGTCCGCAGGCTGATGCGGGAGCTGGGCCTGGTGCCCTGCCAGCCCAGGCCGTGGCGGCACTCGCTGACCGAGCAGGACGGCCTGGCCGGCGACATCCCCGACCTGGTCCGCCGGGACTTCACCGCGGAACGGCCCGGCCAGAAAATGGTCGGCGATATCACTTGCATTCCGACCTGGCAGGGATGGCTCTACCTGGCGACCGTGATTGACTGCGCGACCCGGAAGATCGTCGGCTGGGCGATGGACGATAACTACAAGACGCCGCTGATTATCTCCGCGATCGAGATGGCCGCCCGGAATCTCGACCTGCCCGACGGAACGGTATTTCACAGCGACCGCGGCAGCAACTACACGTCGGGGACGTTCGCCACCGCGCTGAGACGGCTAGGGATAAGCCAGTCTGTCGGCCGCACGGGAATCTGCTACGACAATGCGCTATCGGAAAGCGTCAACGCGTCACTGAAAGTCGAGCTCGTCCACCGCACCGTTTACCCGACCCTCCAGCATGCTCGGAAAGACATTGCGCGGTGGATTGAGCTTCGCTATAATAAGACACGTCTCCACTCGGGGCTCGACTACCGGACTCCGCAAGAGGTCATGGACGAGTTCCTGAATAAGCAGGTAGCAGCGTGAATTAACCGCAAATTACCTGTCTAGGAAACGCGGGGCAGCCCACATACGCCTGGCTGGGGTGGCGCTTGATGGGGAATCCGTTATTGGGGAGCGTTTTGGGCGTATGCGGCCCCAAAACGCTCCCCGATAACTGCAACCGGCCGACCGCCCCCCGCTGACCCCGGCCGACTGTTGCTCTCCGGCGAACCCCAGCCGCAGCAACGCCGTTCGCGACGGTCGGCGGAGCCGGCCCGAGCGAACGGCGAAGGGGGCTCCGGGGGGGCTCCGCCCCCCCGGACTGGGGGTCCGGGGGTTATCCCCCGGGCAATACAAAACCCCAGCCAAAGCCCCCCAGGCCCGCCGACCCCGGCCCCCGCCGGCCGCGGCCCCGAGCTAGCTCAGTTAACAACCCGGTACACGTCGTAGACGCCGTCGATGGCGCGGACCGCGCGCAGGACGTGGCCCAGGTGCTTCGGGTCGCCCATCTCGAAGGTGAACTTGCTGAACGCGACCCGGTCCCTCGTGGTGGCAACCGTCGCGGACAGGATGTTGACGTGCTGCTCCGACAGCGTCCTGGTGACGTCGGAGAGCAGGCCCGTGCGATCCAGCGCCTCGACCTGGATGGCGACCAGGAACTGCGAGCCCTCGCGCGGCGACCAGCGCACCCCGACCAGCCGCTCCGGCGTGGACTGCAGCAGGTGCTGCAGGTTCACGCAGTCCGCGCGGTGCACCGACACCCCGTTGCCCCGGGTGACGAACCCCGAGATGCTGTCGCCCGGCACCGGGGTGCAGCACTTGGACAGCCGGGCCCAGACATCCGCCGAGCCCTCCACGACCACGCCCGAGTCACCGACCGGCTGGGACCGGGAGGTCCGGCTCGGCAGCGTGGTCTCGGCCATGTCTTCCTCGGCCCCGGCGATGCCGCCCGCCGACTTGACCAGCTTGCCGACGATCGACTGGGCGCTGACATGTCCCTCGCCTACCGCCGCGTACAGGGCGGACAGGTCGGCGTAGCGCAGGTCCTGGGCGATCGCGTTGAGCGCGTCGGCGGTGGCCAGCCGCTGCAGCGGCAGTCCCTGCTTGCGCATGGTCCTGGCGATGGCGGCCTTGCCGGTCTCGGCGGCGGCCTCCCTGCGCTCCTTGGAGAACCAGTGCTTGATCTTGTTCCGGGCGCGGGCGCTCTGCACGAAGCCGAGCCAGTCCCTGCTGGGCCCGGAGTCGGTGGCCTTGGAGGTGAAGATCTCCACCGTGTCGCCGTTGTCCAGCGCGCTTTCCAGCGGCACCAGGCGGCCGTTGACCCTGGCGCCGATGGTCCGGTGCCCGACCTCGGTGTGGATGGCGTAGGCGAAGTCGACCGGGGTGGCGCCCTGCGGCAGGGCGATGACCTCGCCGCGCGGGGTGAACACGTACACCTCGGCGGCGCCGAGGTCGAACCGCAGCGAGTCGAGGAACTCGGCCGGGTCGGCGGTCTCCCGCTGCCAGTCCACGAGCTGGCGCAGCCAGTTCATGTCGGCGCCGGCGCCGCCGGCCAGGTCCTCCTTGTACTTCCAGTGCGCGGCGACCCCGTACTCGGCGCGGTGGTTCATCGCCCAGGTGCGGATCTGCAGCTCCACCGGCTTGCCCTCGGGGCCGATCACGGTGGTGTGCAGCGACTGGTACATGTTGAACTTCGGCATCGCGATGTAGTCCTTGAACCGGCCGGGGACCGGGTTCCACCGCGCGTGGATGATGCCGAGGGCCGCGTAGCAGTCGCGCAGCGAGTCGACGAGCACCCGGATGCCCATCAGGTCGTAGATGTCGTCGAAGCCGACGTTCCGGGCGATCATCTTCTGGTAGACGGAGTAGTAGTGCTTCGGCCGGCCTGTCACCCGTGCCTTGATCTTCGCCTCGCGCAGGTCGGCGACGACGAAGTCGCGGACCTCGGCGAGGAACATCTCCCGGCGCGGCGCCCGCTCGGACACCAGCCGGGCGATCTCGTCGTAGCGCTTGGGGTACAGGGTCGCGAACGCGAGGTCTTCCAGCTCCCACTTCACCGTGTTCATGCCGAGGCGGTGGGCCAGCGGGGCGAAGATCTCCAGCACCTCGCGGGACTTCTGCTCCTGCTTGTGCCGGGGCAGGTAGCGCAGGGTGCGCATGTTGTGCAGCCGGTCGGCCAGCTTGATGACCAGCACCCGGATGTCCCGCGACATGGCGACGACCATCTTGCGGACGGTCTCGGCCTGGGCGGCGTCGCCGTACTTGACCTTGTCCAGCTTGGTCACGCCGTCGACCAGCGCGGCGATGTCGTCGCCGAAGTCGGCGCGGAGCTGGTCGAGGGTGTAGTCGGTGTCCTCGATGGTGTCGTGCAGCAGGGCCGCGCAGAGCGTCTCGGTGTTCATGCCCAGCTCGGCCAGGATGGTGGTCACCGCGAGCGGGTGGGTGATGTAGGGGTCGCCGCTCTTGCGGTCCTGGCCCTTGTGCAGCCTGGCGGCGTACTCGTAGGCCCGCTCTAGCGGGCGGATGTCGGCCTTGGGATGGGTAAGCCTGACGGTCTTGAATAGCGGCTCCAGCACCGGGTTGATCCCGCCGCCCCTGGTGGTGCCGAGCCGGGCCAGCCGCCGGCGAACCGCCGCGGCGCTGCTTGCCCCGTCGGTGGTGGCCTCGGACGCCGGCTTCTCCTTGCTGCCCTGGCCCTTGCTGCCCTGGCCCGTGCCACCGCCCTGCCTGGTCCCGGCCGCCGCCCGGTCCTTGGCTGCACGGTCCTTCGAGGCACGGTCCTTGGCCGGCTTGTCCTTGGCTGGCTTGTCGGTCCGAGGCGCCCTGGGGGCCATGGCCTTGGACGCGGCCCGCCGCGCGGCCTTCCCGGCCCGCGAGCCGCCCTCCTGACTGGCTTCCGGCCCGCCGGGCCCATCCGCCTCGCCCGGCCCCGCCGACGCGTCCGCGGCAGCCTCCGCGGCGACAGCGGGAGTGGCCGCCGCCTGGTCCTCGCCGGGTACGGGGGCAGCCGGAACCGCCGCCTCGCCCGCCACGGGACTGTCCTGCTCGCCGCGCTGATCCTGTCCCGCGGCCGGCTGGGTGACCTCGGTCCCCGCTGTCACCACATCACCGGCCAAGCTGCCCTCCCCGCGGTCGCCAGGCCTCCAGTTTATCGGCGGACTATTCGGGACGGGCCGGTTGCCACTGCCAGGTGGCCAGAATCAGGTAGCGATCAGGGCACGCACCGGCAGCCCGGTCAGCTTGGACCGGCCGTTCAGGAAGCCCAGTTCCAGCAGGACGACGATCCCCGTGACGGTCGCTCCGCAGCGGGCGACCAGCTCCGCGCAGGCCGCGGCGGTGCCGCCGGTAGCCAGCACGTCGTCCACGATCAGCACCCGGTCCCCCGACTGGAAGGCGTCCTGGTGCACCTCCAGGGTCGCCGACCCGTACTCCAGGTTGTACGACTGCGCGTAAGTCGCGGCCGGGAGCTTGCCTTGCTTGCGGATCGGGACAAACCCGGCACCGAGCGCGGTGGCCACCGGCGCGGCCAGGATGAAGCCGCGGGCCTCGATCCCGGCGACCTTGTCCACGCCGCCGTGCGCTGCCCCGAGCGCGCCGATCACCTGGCGGAACGCCTCGCCGTCCGCGAGCAGCGGCGTGATGTCCTTGAACACCACGCCCTGCCGCGGGTAGTCGGGGATGTCCCGGATTAGCCCGGTGACCAGCGAGTCGAGGCCGGACGGTTGGTCGAGGTCGCTCGTCACCCTGCTGCTCCCGGACGTCTGGCCGGCCGGGCAGCGGCTGCCGCCCGGTCGGCGTACTCAGGTAATTCGGTGCGTAACAGGACGCTACCGCCTCTTCTTCTTGCCGGCCGGGCGGCGCTTAGCCGAGCCGCCTGTCCGCCGCGGCTGCTGCCGGGAGGCGGGCGGCCGCGGACCGCGGGCCGCGCTGCTGGTCCCGTTGGCCTGGCTGGTCGCGGGTACCGGCTCATCCGGGCTGGCGCCCGTCGCGGTTTCCGCGCTGTCTGGCGCGTCCTGCACTAGCTCATCATCGGCGACATCGGCGCTGTCGTCGACCCCGCCGCCGGCGAGTGCCGCCCCGCCGCCCCCGGCGGTCGCCCTGGCTGCCTTGCGCGCCTTGGCGCGGCCGCCGGCCGCGCGCAGTGCGACCTGCTTGGCGAGCTGCTTGAACTGCGGCTCGCGCTCCTTGAGGTCGGCGAGCACCGGCGTCGCGATGCAGATCGAGGAGTAGGTGCCGGACAGCATGCCGACGAACAGCACCAGTGCCAGGTCCTTGAGCTCGCCGTTGCCCAGCAGCGCGATGCCGACGACCAGGATCGCGGCGACCGGCAGCAGGGCGATCAGGGAGGTGTTGATCGAGCGGACCAGGGTCTGGTTCAGCGCGAGGTTGGCGGCCTGGCTGTAGGTGGACTTCCTGGTCCCGGTCAGCCCGGCCGTATTCTCCCTGACCTTGTCGAAGACCACCACCGTGTCATAGAGCGAGTAACCGAGGATGGTCAGCAGGCCGATCACGGTCGCCGGGCTGACCTGGAAGCCGGTCAGCGCGTACACCCCGATGGTGATCACGATGTCGTGCAGCAGCGCGACCAGTGCCGCGCTGGCCATTTTCCACTCGAAGGCCAGCGACAGGTAGATCACGATCACGATGAGGAACGCGATCAGCGCCTCCAGCGCCTTGCCGGAGATCTGGCTGCCCCAGGTCGGGCCGACGAACTGGCGGCTCACCTGGGAGTCCCTGACCCCGAACGCCTTGGCGATGCTGTTCTGGACCTTCGAGCCCTGGCCGAAGTTGAGCTGGTCGGTCTGGACCTGCCACAGCGGCGCCTTGCCGGGCGGGGTGACGACCTGGATCGTCGGGCTGGAGCCGCCGCCGGCGTGCTCCACGGTGGCGGCCAGCTTGGTCGCGGTGACCCCGTGCGCGGAGAACTGGAAGATCGAGCCGCCGCTGAAGTCCACGCTGAAGGACAGGCCGCGGATCAGCAGGGCGGCGACGCTGATCACCAGGATCGCCCCGGAGACCATGTAGAAGACCTTCCGCCGGCCGACGAAGTCGACCGAGACCTCGCCGCGGTACAGCCGGCCGCCGATGTTGCCGAGCGCCGACATCACGCCTCCTTCGGGGTGGTCGCCGAGCGCGAGGCGGACGACGCGCTAGCTGTCCCGCTGGCCGGCCTGGCCGGCGCCCGCCTGGATCCTCGCCAGGGGGCGCGCGCACCGAGCCGCGCGGGGTCGAGCCCGGACAGCTTGTGGCCCTGGCCGTAGAACTTGGTCCTGGCCAGCAGCGTGACCATCGGCTTGGTGAACAGGAACACCACGATGATGTCGATGAGCGTGGTCATCCCGAGGGTGTAGGCGAAGCCCTTGACGTCACCGATCGCGAAAATGTAAAGCAGCGCGGCGGCCAGGAAGGACACCGTGTCGGAGACCAGGATGGTCCGCCTGGCACGGGTCCAGCCGCGTTCCACCGCCGCCCGCAGCGAGCGGCCCTCCCGTACCTCGTCGCGCAATCGCTCGAAGTAGACGACGAACGAGTCGGCGGTGATGCCGATGGCGACGACCAGGCCGGCGATGCCGGCCAGCGACAGGGTGAAGCCCTCGTACCTGCTGAGCAGGACGACCGACAGGTAGGACAGCAGCGCCGCGATGGCCAGGCTGGAGATGGAGACCATGCCAAGGCCGCGGTAGTAGAGGAACGAGTAGATGATGACCAGCAGCAGGCCCACGGCCGCGGCGTACAGGCCGGCCTGGAGCTGGGCGCTGCCGAGCTGCGGGGAGACCGAGGACACCGACTGCTTCTGGAACGACAGCGGCAGGTGGCCGTACTTCAGCACGTTGGTGAGCTGGGTGGCCTGGCTCTGGCTGAACCCGGCGCCGCTGCCGCCGTTGATCTCGCCGTTCCCGCCGGTGATCGGGCTCTGCACCGACGGCGCGGAGACGACCCGGCCGTCCAGCACGATCGCGAAGTTGTCCAGCACCGAGGTGGGCGTCCCCGAGGTGGAGTACTTGTCGTACATGGTGCTGGTCAGGGTGGCCATGGCCTTGGCGCCGGCGCCGTTGAGGTTGAAGTCGATGACCCACTGGTTGTTCTGGTTCAGCACCGCGGTCGCCGAGGTCAGCATCTCGCCGGTGACCGGCGCGTTGGCGAGCACGTACTTGGTGCCAGAGGAGTCACAGGCCACGATCTGGGAGTTGACGCTGTCCCAGGCGTTGGCGTCGCTGCCGTAGACCCGCTCCTGCCAGTTCTTATCGGAGCAGTTCAGCTTGTTGAACAGCGCCATCGTGGCCTTGTTCACCATCGAGGCGTCGCCGATGACGGCAGGCGCGCTCGAGCCCGTGGCGCTCGGCGAGGGTGACGCCGAGCTGCTGGCCGACGCGGACGGCGAAGATGAGGGCGACGGCGAGGAACTGGCCGACGGCGAGGAACTGGCCGACGGCGAGGCCGAGCTGGACGCCCTGACGGCCGGCGCGGCGCTGAGCTTGGTGGCCGACAGCGCCTGCCCGGAGCCGCCGCTGCTGCTCGGTGAGGGGCTGGACGAGGCCTTAGCCGAGGAACTGGCCGACGCCGTCGAGCTCGCGGATCCCGACGGGGACGCCGACGAGCTCGGCGAGGCCGAGGTGCTCGGCGAGGCCGAGGTGCTCGGCGACGGCGCGACCAGGTCGGCGGCTGGAGCGCAGGTCGTGCCGACCCCGCTGCACAGCAGCACCTGGCGGAACCGGAGCAGCGCCGTGGTGCCGACCAGGGCGGCCACCTTCTGCGCGCCCGCGCCGGGCACCGACACAGTGATGTACTGAGTGCCCTGCTGCTGCACCAGTGCCCCGCTGAACCCGGCCCCGTCGACCCGGTCCTCCATGATCTGCCTGGCCTCGGTCATGTTGCCCTGGCTTGGCTGGGCGTGACCGGTGAGCGGTACTGCCTTGAGCGTGATCGTCGTCCCGCTGGACAGGTCGAGCCCGAGGCCGACCTTGAAGCTGTGATGCCAGTTGCCGGGATGAACGATGTTGCCGCGCAGGATGCCGACCAGCATCACGATGATGAGCACGGCCAGCACAGCCAGTAGTCGCCCCGGGCGAGAGGTGGTGGTGGAGGGAGCCACAGTGTCGCCAGTCCTTTAGATGAGCAGCGAGCGCTGCCGCTAGATGGTCAGGTCCCCGCGGTCGTCCGCAGGCTTGCTGCTGCCCTGGTCCTCGGTGCCGCTGGACGAGGAACTCGCCGCCGTGCTGGCCGGCTCTGGCTCGCTGACGGGGCTGCCGCCCTGGTCGTCCTCGGGGACGACATCCATGACCGCCCGGCGGAGCATCGTGACGTTGATGCCGGGCGCGATCTCCACGACGACGTCGCGGTCATCACCTGAGATGATCGTCCCGTACATCCCGGCCGTGGTGCGGATCCGCTGGCCGGGCACGACATGCCGCTGAGTCTGCATGGCCGCCTTCTGGCGGTTGCGCTGCGGGCGGATGATCGTCATGTAGAACAGGCCGAACAGCACGATGATGATCAGCAGCGGCAGGAAGCTGCTGCTTGACGACTTGGCCGCTGCCGGAGCGGCGAGAATCATGGTCCCCATATCGGGGCATCCTTCCGGTTGAATGCCGTCACCGGGGAGCCCCGGTCCGGTGCCTGGCCGGTTGCCCGGCCCCAGCGCCTACGGCGTGTCATGGACCAACTGCCGAAGTTTAGCGGCGCTAGCGCATCTCACCAACAGGCTCCTGCCATCGAAGGGCGATCGTGACCGCCCTGCGACCACGGTGACATCCCGGCCACTGTCCGCGAACGGGAGGCTGGCCCCGGCTGGCGGCCAGGGTGTTCCACATGCCTGAACGGGCGGCGCGGGCCTGCGGTTCCCGACCGGGCCGGGGCGATATCGCCGGATCCGCGGCCGGGCCGGAGGCAGTGCCGCCGGCCGCACGCCAGCCGTTCAGCCGAAAAGGGTGTCGGGCGCGGGCCCGCTGGCCCGGCCGGCGGCCGGGTCGGGGGGCGGCTCAAGGCCGAGGTGGATCCAGGCCGCCGGGGTGGCCACCCGGCCGCGCGAGGTACGGGCCATCAGCCCGGCCCGGACCAGGAACGGCTCGGCGACCACCTCGACGGTCTCCGACTCCTCGCCCACCGCGACGGCCAGCGTGGACAGTCCGACCGGCCCGCCGCCGAACCGGCGCACCAGCGCGCTGAGCACCGCCTTGTCCAGCCGGTCCAGGCCGCTCTCGTCGACCTCGTACAGCTCAAGCGCGGCCCTGGCGGCCGACCTGGTGATCACCCCGTCGCCGCGGACCTCCGCGAAGTCGCGCACCCGGCGCAGCAGCCGGTTGGCGATCCGGGGCGTGCCCCTGGACCGGCCGGCGATCTCGTCGGCGCCCTCGTCGCGCAGCGTCGCGCCGAGCAGCCCGGCCGAGCGGCGGATGATCACGCCAAGCTCCTGCGGCTCGTAGAAGTCCAGGTGCGCGGTGAAGCCGAACCGGTCGCGCAGCGGCGCGGGCAGCAGCCCGGCCCTGGTGGTGGCGCCGACCAGCGTGAACGGGGCCAGCTCCAGCGGGATCGAGGTGGCGCCAGGCCCCTTGCCGATCATCACGTCGACCCGGAAGTCCTCCATCGCCAGGTAGAGCAGTTCCTCGGCCGGGCGGGCGACGCGGTGGATCTCGTCGATGAACATGACCTCGCCCTGGCTGAGCGTGGACAAGATGGCCGCGAGGTCGCCTGCCCGCTCGATGGCCGGCCCGCTGGTGATCCGCAGCGGGGTGCCAAGCTCAGCCGCGATGATCATGGCGATGGTCGTCTTGCCGAGCCCCGGCGGGCCGGACAGCAGGACATGGTCGGGCGCCCGGCCGCGGCGCATGGCGCCCTCCAGCACCAGCGAGAGCTGCTCCCGCACCCTGGCCTGGCCGACGAACTCGGCGAGCCGCCGGGGCCGCAGCGCCCCCTCGATGTCCCGCTCGTCCGCGTCGGCCAGCGGCGATACCAGCCGGTCGGCCGCGTCCTCCGCCTGCTCGCCCGGTGGCTGGCCGGTCACGCCCGGCCCAGCACGCGCAGCGCGGCGCGCAGCGCCGCCGCGACGTCCACCTCGGCCGCCGACCCGTCGCCGCCGCCGTTCCCCGCGGCGGCCCCGTTCGCCGCGGCGGCCAGCAGCTCGGGCTCCACGATGCTGATCGCCTGGTCGGCGTCCCTGGCCTGCCAGCCCAGGCTGACCAGGCCCGCGCGGACCTGGTCCCGCCACGGCGCCAGCCGGGTCGCGGTGCCGCCAGCCCCGGCCCCGGCTCCGCCCGGCACCCCGGCCGACGCCGCGCCATCACCGGGCGCGCCGAGGCGGCCGGCCAGCTCCAGCACGATCCGCTGGGCGCCCTTGCGGCCGATGCCCGGCACCGAGGTCAGCGCGGCCAGGTCCTCGGCGGCGACCGCGCGGCGCAGCGCGTCGGGCGTGAGGACGGCCAGCATCGCCATCGCCAGCCGGGGGCCGACCCCGCTGGCGGTCTGCACCAGCTCGAAGGTGGCCCGCTCGTCGTCCGAGGCGAAGCCGAACAGGGTCAGCGAGTCCTCGCGGACCACCAGGGAGGTCGCCACCCTGGCCCGCTCCCCCGGCCGCAGCCTGGCCAGCGTGGCCGGGGTGCACTGCACCAGCATGCCGACGCCGCCGACGTCGATTACCGCGCCGTCCGGCGCCACCGCGCTGACGGTCCCGTCCAGGTGCGCGATCATCGGGGTCCTCCTGCCCGGCGCCCGGCCGGCGCCCTGCCTTGCTTGCTCGCGGCGACCGCGGCGGCCAGCTTGTGCTGGGCGCTGCCGCGCCAGATATGACAGATGGCCAGCGCCAGCGCGTCCGCCGCGTCGGCGGGCCGCGGCGCCTCGGTGAGCCGCAGCAGCCGCGTCACCATCATCGTCACCTGCGCCTTGTCCGCGCGACCGCTACCCGTGACGGCAGCCTTGACCTCGCTGGGGGTATGCAGCGCGACCGGGACGCCGTGCCGCGCGGCGCAGACGATGGCGACGGCGCCCGCCTGCGCGGTGCCCATCACGGTCTGCACGTTGTGCTGGCTGAACACTCGCTCCACGGCCACCGCGTCCGGCCTGAGCTGCGTCAGCCATGCCTCGATCTGCTCCTCGATGGCCAGCAGCCTGGCCCCGATGTCGTCATCGGCCGGGGTGCGCACCACGTCGGTGCGGATCATGGCAAGGGGCCGGCCCGGCGTGCCCTCGACGACCCCGAGCCCGCACCGGGTCAGGCCGGGATCCACGCCGAGCACTCGCATGCAGCCTGCCGTCCGGTTCGCTGGCGAACAGATGTTCGGCTGCGACCCTACCGGCTCCCGCCAACAACGAGCCCCTAACGCCCGGCGTGTCGCCCATCCCCGGCCGCCTCCCAGCCATCTCCCGGCCGCCTCTTGCTGTTATCAGCGTTCTAACGACAGTGAACCCACTTCCACTGTCGTTACAGCGACAGTAAGGGCGAGTTCACTGTCGCTGGGCGCATGGCCGGCGTGGGTGAGGGCTGAGGTGGGTGGGGCTGGGGCGGGGCGAGGGATGGCCGGGGCTGGCGGGGCTGGGGCCGGACGCCGGGTAGCTGGAATGGGGCGCGAGAGTGAGGCGGCGAGGCTGGGCGGACCGGGCCGAGGTAGCTGGCTAGGTCGGCCGGGGCTGCCGGGCCGGGCTGGCGGGCCGGGCTTGCCGGGCCGGGCCGGGCTGGCGGGCCGGGGCTGGCGGGCCGGGGCTGGGCGGCTTATTGACGGGACGGGGGCACGGCTAGAAGTAGTCGGACATGTGGGCGGTGCAGCCGAATGCCTCGTCTAGGGCCTCGTCGGCGTCTTCCGCGCCGGTGAGCAGGCCCGCGATCCGCAGGGTGCGCAGCGGGGTACCGGCGTACATCGCGGCCAGGCCGCGCGAGCCGAGGCGGAGCGGGCCGGTGGCCGACCCGGCCGCACCGCCCGGTCCGGCGCTGCCCGGCCCGGCGCTGATGGCCGGGTCGGTGCTGCCCGGTCCGGCGCTGCCCGGCCCGGCGCTGGTGGCCGGGGCGGGGCGGGACAGGCGGGCCTCGCCGGAGGCGACCTCCAGGAGCCAGCGGCCGGAGTGGGCCGGGAACAGCTCGTCGGTGAGTTCCAGCGGAACAACAGCGCGGGCGCCGGCGGGGTAGCCGCGCCCGGCGATGGCCGCCGCCGGGTCGAGTAGCCGCAGCATCCACGGCTCCGGCCTGGACAGCTCCGCGTCCGGCTCGGTGAGCAGCCAGTTCACCGGGTCGGACGGGCCGATGAAGGCGCGCACCCTGGCCACCATGGTGCCGTGCGATGCGATGACCGACCACAGTGCGCGGGCGGTGGCCGCCGAGCCGGCGACCAGGCCGTAGACGATGAGCTCGTCCTGCGACCGGTTCCAGCCGTAGGCGAGCGAGCCGTCGGGCGCCAGGTAACAGTAGATGTCCTCGTCGTCCACCAGGCCGGCCAGGTCAGCCGCGCCGTAGGTGATCGGCCCGCAGTCCATGGCCGCGATCCGGCAGCTCTCCTCGACCTTGATCATCTCGGCGGCCTCCGCCGGGCCGGCCCGGCGCAGCCCGGCCCGCCCGGCCGCCGCGTCGGCGGCCCCGGCCGAGCCCCCGCCAGCCAAGCCCCCATCGGCCAAGCTCCCGCCAGCCGGAGCGGCGGGCGCGGCGGGCGCGGCGGCGGCATCGGGCGGCAGCAGCGCGCGCAGCGACCGGGTTGGCACGACAATCTGGTACTGCCCGCCGGCCAGCTCGTACCCGACGGACCTGTACAGCCCGGCGGTGGACGGGTAGAGCACCGACAGCGGGAAGCCGCGCCCGGCGGTCAGCCTGAGCAGCTCGGTCATCAGCAGCCGGCCGGCGCCCCGGCCGCGTTCCTCGGGCGCGACCTTGACAGCCGAGATCCCGGCGGCGCGCACCGGCCTGCCGCGCCACCACTGCCGGAGGTCGAGGTAACGCGCGGAAGCGATCAGCGCCGGGCCGTCGAACACGCCAAGCAACTGCCCGGCCGCCGCGTACCGCCGCGACCTGGCGAGCCGCCCCTCGGTGTCGCTGGACCCGAAGGCGCGGTTCATCAGGTCCAGTTCCGCGCCGAAGTCGTCATCCGCCGTGACGAGGCGGACGTCGAGTCCCATCAGGCGTTCTCCAGGTGCTCCATGATCTCGTCGGACACCGAGTAGTTCGCGTACACGTCCTGCACGTCGTCGGAGTCCTCGATGGCCTCGATGAGCCGGAAGACCCGCTTGGCGGCGTCCTCGTCCAGGGGCACCTCGACGGAGGGCAGGAACGCCGCCTCGGCCGACTCGTAGTCGATCCCGGCGTCCTGCAGCGCGGTGCGCACGCCGACCAGGTCGGTGGCCTCGCTGACCACCTCGAACGACTCGCCGAGGTCGTTGACCTCCTCGGCGCCCGCGTCCAGCACCGCGCCCAGCACGTCGTCCTCCGTCGCACCGTCGGCCTTGGGCACGATCACCACGCCCTTGCGGCTGAACAGGTACGACACGGAACCGGGGTCGGCCATGGAGCCGCCGTTGCGGGTCAGCGCGGTGCGCACCTCGGCGGCGGCCCGGTTCCGGTTGTCGGTCAGGCACTCCACCAGCACCGCGACCCCGCCGGGGCCATAACCCTCGTAGGTGATCGCCTCGTAGGCGGCGCCGCCGGCCTCCAGGCCCGCGCCGCGGCGCACCGCCCTGTCGATGTTGTCGTTCGGGACGGAACTGCGCTTGGCCTTCTGCACCGCGTCATAGAGGGTGGGGTTGCCGGCCGGGTCGGGGCCGCCGCTGCGAGCCGCGACCTCGACGTTCTTGATCAGCTTGGCGAACAGCTTGCCCCGCCGGGCATCGACGACGGCCTTCTTGTGCTTGGTGGTCGCCCACTTGGAATGGCCGCTCATGCTCGTTCCCTTACCATCTCGACAAATAGCTCGTGGATGCGCCGGTCGCTGGTGAGCTCGGGATGGAAGGCCGTCGCGAGAACCGGACCCTGGCGAACGGCGACGATCCTACCGGTGGCCGGCTCGGTCGCGAGAATCTCCACTCCCGCCCCCGCTTCCTCCACCCAGGGCGCCCGGATGAACACCGCGCGGTAGGGCAGGCCGGCCAGCCCGGTCACGTCCAGGTCGGACTCGAAGGAGTCCACCTGGCGCCCGAACGCGTTGCGCTTCACGGTCATGTCGATCGCGCCGAGAGTCTGCTGGCCGCTGGCCCGGCGGTCCAGCCGGGCCGCCAGCATGATCATCCCCGCGCAGGAGCCGAAGACCGGCAGGCCGCCCTCGATCCGCTTGCGCAGCGGCTGGTCCAGCTCGAAGATCTCCAGCAGCTTCCAGATGGTGGTGGACTCCCCGCCGGGGATGACCAGCCCGTCCACCGCGTCCAGTTCGCCGGTCCTGCGGACCGCGCAGGGCCGGGCGCCGACCTCGCGCAGCGCGCGCAGGTGCTCGGCCACGTCGCCCTGCAGGGCCAGCACCCCGATGCTGGGCTGGCCCTCCGCCGCCATGCCGCCGCCCTGGACCGCCGTCACCAGCCGCGGCCGGCGTAGCGCTGCTCGGGCGCCAGGTCGTCCAGGTTGATGCCGACCATCGGCTCGCCGAGGCCGCGGGACACCTTGGCCACCACGTCGGGGTCGTCGTGGAAGGTGGTCGCCTTGACGATCGCCGCGGCGCGCGCGGCCGGGTCGCCGGACTTGAAGATGCCCGAGCCCACGAACACGCCCTCGGCGCCGAGCTGCATCATCATCGCGGCGTCCGCCGGGGTGGCGATGCCGCCCGCGGTGAACAGCACCACGGGCAGCTTGCCCGCGGCGGCCACCTCGGCGACGAGGCCATAGGGGGCCTGGAGCTCCTTGGCCTCGGTGTACAGCTCCTCCGGGCTGAGCGCGCCGAGCCGGCGGATGTGCGTGCTGATGCTGCGCATGTGCCGGGTCGCCTCGACCACGTTGCCGGTGCCTGCCTCGCCCTTGGAGCGGATCATCGCCGCGCCCTCGGTGATCCGGCGCAGCGCCTCGCCGAGGTTGGTCGCGCCGCACACGAACGGCACGGTGAACTGCCACTTGTCCACGTGGTGCGCCTCGTCGGCCGGGGTCAGCACCTCGGACTCGTCGATGTAGTCGACGCCGATGGCCTGGAGCACCTGAGCCTCGGCGAAATGCCCGATCCGGCACTTGGCCATCACCGGGATGGACACCGCCGCGATGATGCCGTCGATCATGTCCGGGTCGCTCATCCGGGCGACCCCGCCCTGCGCCCGGATGTCGGCGGGCACCCGCTCCAGGGCCATGACGGCGACGGCGCCGGCGTCCTCGGCGATCTTGGCCTGGTCGGGCGTGACCACGTCCATGATCACGCCGCCCTTGAGCATGTCGGCCATGCCGCGCTTGACCCGCTGTGTCCCGATTGCGGTGCCCTGCGCGGAGTTCGCGGAATCAGTGAAAGGGGACGAAGACACGGAATACCTCGCTTGCTCGGCTGCTCAGTGACTACTCCCCATGGTAGGGGCTATCGCCGGCCACCCGTCGGGGCGAGGGCGGGGGCGGGGCGGGACAGGCGGGAAAGCGCGCTCAGGTCGTCAGGTGCGGGATGTCGGCCCCCTGGTCGCTCTCCCCCGCGGGCACCAGCGAATCGTCGATCTCGAAGAACTCCGGCATCGCCGCGCTGCCCGCCAGCCGCAGCCACCTGGCGAGCCACCGACGCCGGGCAGCCTGGGTAGCCGCGACCGCGTCGTTATAGAACTTTCTAGCGAGGAACACCTGATGAGCGGTGCCTTCCAGCTCGGCCAGCAGCTCCTGGGCGCCCTCGTGGCCGGACAGGGAGGTACGGAAATCGGGCTGGCTGAAGACCGCTCGCAGCGCCCGCGTCAGGTCGCTTTCCGGCAGCTCACGAGCGGTCTGCGCGGCCCTGGCGTCATGCGCGGCGCCGGCCAGCAGCACGCTGGTCGCGGGGTCGAGCAGCCCGGAGGAGGCCAGCTCGAGCGCTACCGAGCTGCGCCGCACCAGCGCCGCGTCCAGGGCGAACCTGGCCGCCTCCAGGCGGGCGTGCAGCCGGTCGAGCCGGCCCGCGCGCCAGGAGATGTAGACGCCGATCAGCGCCAGGATGACGATGACGATCAGGCTGGTCATGGGGGTCACAGCGCGATCGCGGGCACCCGGCCGGCGGCCGGGGCCACGGCCTCGTAGACCCGCAGCACATCGCGGGCCACGACCGGCCAGTCATAGTCACGGACCGCCATCGTGGCCGCCTGGGCCAGGGTGGCCCGCCGCGCGGGGTCGTCCAGCATCCGGCCGATGGCGGCCGCCAGGCTGGCCGGGTCGCCGTTGTCGAACAGCTCGCCGGCCCGGCCGCCGCGCAGCACCCGCCGGAACGCGTCCAGGTCGCTGGCGACGATCGGGGCGCCGGCCGCCATCGCCTCGGCGAGCACGATGCCGAAGCTCTCCCCGCCGGTGTTCGGCGCGCAGAACACGTCCACCGAGTGATACACCCGCACCTTGTCCTCGTCGCTGACCTGGCCGAGCAGCACGATGCGGTCCCGCAGCCCAGGCGGCACCACCTCCAGCGCCTCGGTGGCGTCGCCCCGGCCGGCCACCAGCACCCGCAGGCCGGGGCGTTCCGGCGCGATCCGGGTGAAGGCCTCCAGCAGGATCGCCAGCCCCTTGCGCGGCTCGTCGATCCGGCCCACGAAGCCCAGCGCGCCGCCAGCACCGGGCCAGCCGGGCAGCGGGTCGGCCTTCTCGAAGCGGCGCACGGACACCCCGTTCGGGATCAGCACCGCGTCGCCGCCCAGGTGCTCGACCAGCGTGGTGCGGGCCGCCTCGGACACCGCGATCCGGCCGCTGATCTTCTCCAGCGCCGAGGCCAGGATCGGCTGGGCCACGTGCAGGGCACGGGACCTGGGCATCGCGGTGTGCACCGTGGCCACGATCGGGCCGTCGCAGACCCAGCAGGCCAGCAGCGACAGGCTCGGCGCGGCGGGCTCGTGCACGTGCACGACGTCGAAGTCGCCGTCCCTGATCCACCGCCTGACCCGGCTCGCGGACAGGAAGCCGAAGGCCAGCCTGGCTACCGAGCCGTTATAAGGCACCGGCACCGCGCGGCCTGCCGCCACCACGTAGGCGGGCTCGACCGGCTCCTCCTCGGCCGGGGCGATCACCGACACGTGGTGCCCCAGGTCGATCAGCGCGTCGGCCAGCCCGCGGACGTGCTCCTGCACGCCGCCTGGCACGTCCCAGGTATAGGGACAGACCAGCCCGATTCTCATTGGCTGCCCGCCCGCGGTCCCGGCGGCGCCGGGGCCAGCCCGGCCGCCACGTCATCCTCGGCCGGCGCGGCGGCCACCCGCCGCTCGGCCTCCAGCAGCCTGGCGGTGTCCAGGTCGGCGCTGAACATCGGCTGGAGCATGTGCCAGTCCTGCGGGTGCGCCCGGATGCCGTCCTCGAAGAAGCGCGCGACCTGCTGGGTCATCGCCACCACGCGCTCTCTCCTGTCCCCGGTGTCGGGGACGGGGATCTCGGGGCCGACATCGACGCCCCACCCGTCCTCGGTAAACCACAGTACGGCCGGCATCAGGGCGGCCCCGGTCTGCGCGGCCAGCGCCGCCGGGCCAGGGGCCATCCTGGCCTTCTCGCCGAAGAAGTCGACCTCGATGCCGTGACCGGTCACGTCCCGGTCACACGGCAGGCAGACGACCTTCCCCGCGCGCAGCCGCCTCGCCAGTATGGCGAACGGCCGCCCTCCCCCGCTGGCAGGTAGCACCTCCATGCCCAGTCCCTCACGGAACGCCACGAAGCGCTCGTACACCGCCTCGGGCTTGAGCCGCTCCATGACGGTGGTAAAGGAGCCTGCCCCCGTGGCGATGATCCATGCTCCCGCCTGGTCCCAGTTCCCCATGTGCGGCAGCGCGAAGACCACGCCGCGGCCGGCGGCGAGCTGCTCGAACGCCGCGGGCAGCTCGCCGGAGTCGTGCATCCCGGCCAGCAGTCGCTCCAGCGGCATCACCGGCAGCCGGAAGACCTCCAGCCAGTACCGGGCGTAAGAGCGCATCGACTCCCGTGACATGGCCCGCAGCTCGGCGCCGGTGGCCTCCGGGCCGAGCACCCGGCGCAGGTTGTTCTCCAGCACCTGGATGCTGGGCCCCTGACGCCGCCAGGCCAGGTCGGCGAAGAACTCGAAGGAGCGGACCGCCAGCGACTCGGGCAGGCGGCAGACCACCGACCAGCCCAGGGTGTAGCCGAGGGTCGTCAGCCGTTCACCGTACGCGATCACGCGTCACCTCCCGTCCGCGCCCGCCGCCCGGTGGACGGCAACGACCCGCTGCCCGAAGGTGACCGCGCTGACCGCTGCCAGCAGCCAGAGCCCCACGGGAAGGACATACGGTACGCCCAGGCCCGACAGCCCTGCCGCGGTTAGCCCGATTATCATCCGTTCCGGGCGCTCGGCGATCCCGACGTCGCAGCGCAGCCCGAGGCCCTGCGCCCTGGCCTTGGCATACGACACCAGCGCCCCGGCCACCAGGCAGAACAGCGCGACGCCGGCCATCACCCTGTCGTTGGTGCCGTGCCCCTGGAGCACGAAGTACCCGGCCAGGCCGCCGAAGATCGCGGCGTCGGCGACCCGGTCAAGCGTCGAGTCGAGGAATGCCCCGAACGGGCCGGAAGTCCCCTTTACCCTGGCCACCGCGCCGTCCAGCATGTCGGCGAAGACGAAGACCGTGCAGACCACGGCCCCGGCGAACAGCTCGCCGATCGGAAATAGCGCCAGGGCACCCGCGGTCACGCCGAGCGTGCCGATGATGGTGATGGCGTTCGGGGTGAGTGGCGTTCGCGCGAGGGCCTCGCCCGCGGGCGTGACCACCTTGGACAGCGCGGGTCGCAGCTTGTTCAGCATGGCGGCTTGATCCTACTGGCGGTGCTGCCCGGCTATACCCCGGTCTGCCGGTAGCTCAGCGCGGCGGGCGGCCCGCGCGGCGGCCCGGCGCCGCCTGGCGTGCCACAGGTGCGGGGCCACCGCGGCGGCGGCGAGCACGGCGATGGAGGCCAGCGCGTACCTGGCGACCAGGTCGGCTACCTCCACGCCGCGGGCGCCGAGCAGGTATCCGCAGGTCGCGAGCACGGCGGCCCAGGCCGCACAGCCGATCGCGTCGAGGAGGACGAAGGTAGCCAGCGGCAGGCCGACCCAGCCGGCCGCCGCGTAGACCGGGGCGCCGGTCACCGGCAGCAGCGCCGACAGCAGCACGGCCGGCCTGGCGAACCTGGTGCCGCGCCGCTCGGCACGGGCGATCATCGCGGTCGTCCGCGGCTGATGGCTGCCGAGGCGCTCGACGACCCTCGGCCCCCAGAGCCGGCCCGCCCACCAGATCACCCAGTCAAAACGCAGCATTCCGGGCAGCGCGGCGGCGATAACGACGGCGAGCTGGAGCTTGCCCTGAACGGCGGAGAACGAGCCCGCCGCGACAATGGCGGAATTGCCGCCGGACAGCATCTCCAGCAGCACTGGGTGGCTGGCGATCAGCTCCGGGGTGAGCGGGATCATCTCGATCGCGTACACCGCGCTGACCGCGATGCACAGGCAGCAGGCGATGTCTCGTATCCGCGGCCGCCCGTGCCAGGGCCGCCAGGCAGCGGCGGGTCCGCCGGTGCTAACTAGTTCCGATTCGTCCAGGTCGCCGGCGGTGAGCACGGCTCCGGTGTCCCCGGCCGGCGGCTGCGGGGCACGGGGGGCGCGCGGGGCGCGGGTCAGCAGCAAGCTGGCTGCGCCGCCTGGGTCTGGCGGGTCCGCTGCGGTCATCCGGGCACCATCCGGCTTCCGTCACTTGCGTGATTCCCGTGGCTGCTGATCGCAAAACGGGCCGGGCGGCCCGCCGGTTCCCGGTGCCGGCCGGCGATTTGGCCGCCGGGACATTCCCGACAGTTTCCGTGATTGCCCGCAGGGTCTTGTGATCGCGTGGCCGGCAGGTAAAGGCTGGTCGTGCAGCAGCCGAATGACGCGAGGAGGCGACGCGGATGGCGGACAGATCTCACGCTCCGGGAGCCGCCGGCCGGGCACCACTGGCCGGCCAGCCCGATAGCGTGCGAAACGTGGTGCTGGTCGGCCACTCAGGAGCAGGAAAGACAACGCTGGCAGAGGCACTGCTGGCACTCACGGGGACGATTCAGCGACCCGGCCGTGTCGAGGACGGCTCGACGGTCAGCGACTTCGACGAGGTCGAGGTGCGGCAGCAGCGCTCGGTCAACCTGACGCTGGTCCCCTTCGAGCACGCCGGGGTCAAGGTCAACCTGCTGGACACGCCCGGCTACGCCGACTTCACCGGTGACCTGCGGGCCGGCCTGCGCGCGGCCGACGCCGCCCTGTTCACCGTGTCCGCCGTCGATGGCGTGGACGGCCTGACCAGGATGCTGTGGGAAGAGTGCGCGTCCGCCGGCACCCCGCGTGCCGTCGTCATCACCAAGGCCGACCACCAGCGCGGCGACTTCGATGAGGCGCTTGCCGCCTGCCGCGAGGCGTTCGGCGACTCGGTGGCCCCGCTGTACCTGCCGGTCAGCGACGGCAGCGAGGGCGTGCGCGGCCTCATCGGCCTGCTGTCCCAGCGCTTCTACGACTACGCCGGCGGCGAGCGCGCCGAGAAGGACATCGAGGACGGCGACGCCGGCCGCGTCGAGGAGGCCAGGGCCGCGCTGATCGAGTCGATCATCCAGGAGAGCGAGGACGAGACCCTCATGGACAGGTACCTGTCCGGTGAGGAGATCGACCCCAAGGTGCTCATCGACGACCTGGAGACGGCCGTGGCGCACGGCTCGTTCTTCCCGGTTCTCGCCGTCGCCTCCCCGCAGGGCATCGGCCTGCCCGAGCTGCTTGAGGTGATGACCCAGGCGTTCCCCTCCCCCGCCGAGCACCCGCTGCCCGCCGTGACCACCCTGGACGGCAAGTCCGCGGGGAACCTGTCCAGCGACCCCGACGGCCCGCTCATCGCCGAGGTCGTGAAGACCGCCTCCGACCCCTACGTCGGGCGGATCAGCCTCGTCCGGGTGTTCTCAGGGACGCTGCGGCCCGACGCCACCGTGCACGTGTCCGGGCACGGCCGGGCCGAGCGCGGCCACGCCGACCATGACGTGGACGAGCGCATCGGCGCGATCACCTCGCCGCTGGGCAAGACCCAGCGCCCGGTCGCCCTGTGCGCCGCCGGCGACATCTGCGCCGTGGCCAAGCTGAGCACGGCGGAGACCGGCGACACGCTGTCCGAGAAGGAACAGCCGCTGCTGATGGAGTCCTGGGACACGCCAGAGCCGCTGCTGCCGGTAGCGATCGTGGCCAAGTCCAAGGCCGACGAGGACAAGATGTCGCAGGCCCTTGGCCGGCTGGTGGCCGAGGACCCGACGCTGCGCCTGGAGAACAACGCCGAGACCCGCCAGCTCGTGCTGTGGTGCATGGGCGAGGCCCACGCCGACCTGCTGCTCGACCGGCTGAACAGCCGGTACGGGGTCGGCGTGGAGACCGTGCCGCTGCGGGTGCCGCTGCGCGAGACGCTGGGCGGCAAGGCCCGCGGCCTCGGCCGCAACGTCAAGCAGTCAGGCGGGCACGGCGAGTTCGGCATCTGCCACGTCGAGGTCGAGCCGCTGCCCGCCGGCGGCGGGTTCGAGTTCGTCGACAAGATCGTCGGCGGCGTGGTGCCAAGGCAGTTCATCCCGTCGGTGGAGAAGGGCGTTCGGTCCCAGATGGAGACGGGGGTGCTGGCCGGGTACCCGATGATCGACATCCGGGTCACCCTGTTCGACGGCAAGGCGCACTCGGTGGACTCCTCCGACATGGCCTTCCAGAAGGCCGGCCGGGCCGCGCTGCGCGACGCCTCGGAGAAAGCCCAGGTGCTGCTGCTTGAGCCGGTGGACGAGGTCTCCGTGATGGTGCACGACGACTACGTCGGCGCGATCATGTCCGACCTGTCCTCCCGCCGCGGCCGGGTGCTGGGCACGGAGCCGGTCCCCGGCGGCCGCACGATGGTCAAGGCGGAGATCCCCGAGCTGGAGATCACCCGCTATGCCATCGACCTCCGCTCCATGTCCCACGGCACAGGCTCGTTCAGCCGCTCCTACCTCCGCCATGAGCCGCTGCCCAGCCACCTGGCGGGCAAGGTAGCCGAGGAGTCCAAGGCCGACTGATGGGCCCGGCCCGGCGGGGCCGGCCTGGCCGGCTGAGGGCGGGGTGAGCCGCGTCGCCCGGACCGGGTCGAGCCACGCCCGCCCACCCGCCCGCCCGGAAACCCCAGCCACAGCAATGCCGTCCGCGAGGGTCGGGCCCTGCCGGCCCGGCCCGAGCGGCCGGCAGAGGGGGCTCCGGGGGGGCTCCGCCCCCCGGTCTGGGGGTCCGGGGGTTACCCCCCGGGCAATACAAACCCCCAGCCCCAGCCGCCCTAACCCCAGCCAGCACCCGTCCGCTTCGCAGGCCCCCGCTGACCCGTGATCCTGAAGATCACGCCTGCCCCGCCCGGCGACGGCGCTGGAGTGATGCGTGTGACTGGGCGGGCGCCGCCACCGGGTGACTCTCATGATCGGGGAGCATTTTGGGGCGTATGTGGCCCAAAGCGCTACCCGATCATGAAGCGGCCCGATCGGCGCGGCCCAGGTCGGGCCGGGTTGCGTCGGCCGGGCCGGGCCGGGCTGGCCCCGGCCGCCGGCTGGCCCCGCTAGCGGGGCCAGGCTTCGGCGAGCAGCTCTCGCGTGTCGGCGAGCAACTGAGGGAGCACCTTGGTGCGGCCGATAACCGGCATGAAGTTCGCGTCGCCGCCCCAGCGCGGCACCACGTGCTGGTGCAGGTGAGCGGCGATCCCCGCGCCCGCGACCGCGCCCATGTTCATGCCGAGGTTGAAGCCCTGCGCCCCCGACGCCGCGCGCAGTGCCGTCATCGCCCGCTTCGTGAACTCCGCGAGCTCCGCCGTCTCCTTGTCGTCCAGGTCCGTGTAGTCCGCCACGTGCCGGTACGGCAGCACCATCAGGTGCCCGCTGTTATACGGGTAGAGGTTCAGGATCGCGAAGACCAGCACGCCGCGGGCCACGATCAGCCCGTCGGCGTCCGGCAGGCCGGGGATGCGGCAGAACGGGCATTCTCCCGACTCCCCCGGCTTGCCCTCGCCCTTGATGTAGGCCATCCGGTGCGGCATCCACAGCCGCTGGAACCCGTCCGGCGTGCCGGCACCGTCCTGCGGCTCCGGCTCCGGGACGCCTGCTGGCTGAGGATCGGACACGGGTCTCAGACCTGGATCCGCCGGGCCACCGCCGAGACAATCTCCTCGATGGCCTCGTCTACGGGGACGCCGTTGCGCTGCTCGCCGCTGCGGTACCGGAACGAGACCGCGCCCTTGGACACGTCCTCGTCCCCGGCCAGCAGCATGTACGGCACCTTCTGGCGCTGCGCGGTCCTGATCTTCTTCTGCATCCGGTCGTCCGAGGCGTCGACCTCGATCCTGATGCCCCGCTCCCGCAGCCGGGCGGCGACCTGCTCCAGGTACGGCACGTGCGCGTCCGCGATCGGGATGCCGGTCACCTGGACGGGCGCCAGCCACGGCGGGAAGGCCCCGGCGTAGTGCTCGACCAGGATGCCGAAGAACCGCTCGATGGACCCGAACAGCGCCCGGTGGATCATGATCGGCTGCTGCCGGGAGCCGTCGGCGGCCTGGTACTCCAGGCCGAACCGCTTGGGCAGGTTGTAGTCGACCTGGATGGTGGAGAGCTGCCAGGTCCGGCCGATGGCGTCCCTGGCCTGCACCGAGATCTTCGGCCCGTAGAACGCCGCGCCGCCGGGGTCGGCGACCAGCTCCAGGCCGGACGACACCGCCGCCTGGCGCAGCTCCTCGGTGGCCTGCTCCCAGTCCTCCAGGCTGCCGACCCACTTGTCCTTGACGTCGTCGCGGGTTGACAGCTCCAGGTAGAAGTCGTCCAGGCCGTAGTCGCGGAGCAGGTCGAGCACGAAGGTGAGCAGCTTGCGCAGCTGCTCGCCGGCCTGCTCGCGGGTGCAGAAGATGTGCGCGTCGTCCATGGTCAGCCCGCGCACCCGGGTCAGCCCGTGCACCACGCCCGACTTCTCGTACCGGTACACGGTGCCGAACTCGAACAGCGGCAGCGGCAGGTCCCGGTAGGACCGGCCGCGGGACCGGTAGATCAGGATGTGCATCGGGCAGTTCATGGGCTTGAGGTAGTACTTGGCGCCTTCCATCTCCATGGGCGGGAAGATGTTCTCGCCGAACCAGCCCAGGTGCCCGGAGATCTCGAACAGCTCCGACTTGGTGATGTGCGGGGTGTTGACGAACTCATACCCGGCGGCCTCGTGCCGCTGCCGCGAGTAGTCCTCCAGGATCTTGCGGACCAGCCCGCCCTTGGGGTGGAAGACGGCCAGGCCGCTGCCGATCTCGGTCGGGAAGGAGAAAAGGTCGAGCTCGGTGCCCAGCTTGCGGTGGTCGCGCTTCTCGGCCTCGGCCAGCAGGGTCAGGTACTGGTCCTGCGCCTCGCGGGAGGCCCACGCGGTCCCGTAGATCCGCTGGAGCTGCGGGTTCTTCTCGCTGCCCCGCCAGTACGCGCCGCCGCTGCGCATCAGCTTGAAGGCCGGGATGTGCCGGGTGGTGGGCAGGTGCGGCCCGCGGCACAGGTCCTTCCAGCAGGTCTCGCCGGTCTTGGCGTTGAGGTTGTCGTAGATGGTCAGCTCGCCGCCGCCCACCTCGACGGCCTCCTCGTCACTGACCGCCACGGCGCTCGGGGTGCCGGCGGCCGCGACGTCGGCGGCGGCCAGCTCGGTGCCGGCCGCCCCGGCGGCCGGGCCGCTGCCCTTGAGCGAGATCAGCTCCAGCTTGTACGGCTCGCCGGCCAGCTCGGCGCGGGCCTGCTCGTCGGTGACGGCGCGGCGGGCGAACCGCTGACCCTGCTTGACGATCTGGCGCATCCGCTGCTCGATGGCCTTGAGGTCATCGGGGCCGAACGGCTGCAGCACGTCGAAGTCGTAGTAGAAGCCGTTCTCGACCGGCGGGCCGATGCCCAGCTTCGCGTCGGGGAACAGCTCCTGCACGGCCTGGGCGAGGACGTGGGCGGTGGAGTGTCGCAGGATGGACAGCCCGTCCGGGCTGGCAGCGATGACCGGCTCGACCACGTCGCCGTCCGCGAGCGGTGCCGCCAGGTCGCTCAGCACGCCGTTCACCCGCGCCGCGATGGCCGCCGCGCCGTCCGCGCCGTCCGCGCCGGCCAGCAGGCTGGCCGCCGTCGTGCCGCCGTCCACCACATGCTCGCGTCCGGCGAGAGTGATGCGCAGCTGGTCGGCAGGCACGGCAGGCTCCTTGGCTCGATGGCGGGCGCGGGCGGGCGCCCGCTACAGTCCCGGACCCGATGCTACCGAGGCGGGCGGCCCTGGCGCGCGGCAGTAATCGCCGGCTCTCCTGGCTCCAGCCGCCGCGCCCGCCCGCGAGGCTGGCCCGGCGCGCCCCGTCAGGGCTTCGCGGTCGTGACCGTGACCAGCGTGCCGAAGGTCAGGTACGGCCAGATGTACTTGGCCTCCGACATCGGCAGCTCGACGCAGCCCAGGCTCTGCTGGAACCCGTAGGAGGCGCGGTCGAAGTAGTGCACCGCCTCGCCCGCCCGGAAGTAGGACACGTACCAGACCGGGTCGGCGTACTTGCTGCCGTCCGGGTTCTTGCCGCGCATCACCTGGTACTTGTACTTCAGGTACACCGGGGCGGTGCCGAGCGTGGTGGGCGCCGCCGGGATGCCGGTGTTGGCCAGCCCGTGCAGGATCCGGTGGCCGTCGTGCCAGACCGAGAGGGTCTCCGGCAGGTGCTCGCTGGCCAGCGCGTAGGTGTAGCCGTAGCTGTTGGCCTCGTCCTTGGTCGCGGCCTTGAGCAGCGACTTCCAGACCTCCTTGCCGGCGATGCCGTCCAGGGTGAGGTCGTGCTGGGACTCGAAGGCCATCACGGCGCCCCTGACGATCAGGCCGCTTGGCGACCCGTTGTCCCAGTAGTCCCGCAGGTGGTGCGGGTAGCCGGGCTTCCAGGCGTAGTCACCGGTGGGGGGCGAGAACGCCGCGGCCTCCTGGCCGGAGTCGCCCATGCCCGGCGCAGCCTGGCCGGAGGCCGCGGTCCAGGTGAGCGGCAGGTAGCCGAGCTGGGCGAGCACCTCGGCGAGCCGTTCGGGCGAATACCCGCCCGTCTCGAACTTCACCGTCTTGCCGTGCGCCAGCTGGCCGCCGTCGGAGGCCTGCAGGCCCGCCGGGCCGCCGGGGATGTGCACCTTGACGTGCGTCCACTCGCCGAAGCCGCGGGCGGGGACGAACTCGACCGCGTCGGCGCCGGCCTTCTGCCAGTGCCCGGCGACGTGCGGCTTCACCTCCGGCATCGGCGAGTCCGAGGCGAGGGCGGCGGAGAACGTGATCTTGACCGGGGCCGCGCCGTTGACTTCCTTGGCGTGCTCGGCCGGCGTGACCGACACCACGCTCAGCGGGGTCGCCTTGGGCGGCGCCGAGGCGTGCCCGTCAGCCGCGACGGGGACGGTCGGCTGGGCGGACGCATGGGTGAGCGCTATCCAGGTCCCGGCGGCAAGCAAGACGACGATCACGCCACCCAGGATCGCGATACGACCACGCAAGGTACCCAGAACAGACAACAGTGCGCTCCCTCGCCTACGCACCCAGCCCTCTCAAGGACGGGCGATACGTCGGATGACCTGATGTATACCAGGACTTCGCAGGTACGGAAGCCAGTTAGCCGCTCTGGCAAGCGCGCATAAATGATCGTTAAGAAACGGATACGACTTTGTCACCCAGATCGGTGAACCACCGGCGATCCGGGCGTGAACGCAGGTCAGCGCCTGCCAGGTCCGGACATGAGCCCGCCCGGACCCCCGTGGCGGGGAACCGGGCGGGCGGCCGGCTGGCAGGCGGGCTCAGCCGGCGACTGTGACCAGGCTCCCGTAGGTGAGGTACGGGTAAGCCTGCTCGGCCGAGCTGTACGGCAGCTCCACGCAGCCCAGGCTCTGCTGGAATCCGTAGGAGCCGCGCGGGAAGTAGTGCACCGCGTCGCCGCCGTTGAAATAGGAGACGAATGACACCGGGTCGGCGTAGGAACTGCCGTCCGGATTGACGCCGCGCATGATCTGGAACCGGAACTTCTCATAGACCGGGAACGTGCCGTCCACCGTCGGCGACACCGGGATGCCCGTGTTGGCCAGGCTGCGGAAGACCTGCCGCCCGTCGTGCCAGATCGTCAGCGTCTCCGGCAGCGACTTGCTGGCCACCGCGTAGGTGTAGCCGTTGGCGTTGCGCTGGTCGGCGCGGACCGCGCGGAACAGCGCGCCCCACAGCGCCGGGCCCGTGCTGCCGTCGATGGTCAGGTGGTGCTCGGACTGGAACGCCATGACCGCGCCCTTGACGACCACGTTCCACTGGCCGGGCTGCCACTGATCGGTGAGCAGCGCCGGGTAGGCGGCCTGCCAGCTGAACGAGCCGGCCGGCGGGTCGAAGGCCAGTGCCTGCTGGCTGGAGGGCAGGCCCCCGTTCATTTCCTCTGAACGGGCCGCGCCACCGGTAGCCGGCGACCAGGTCAGTGGCAGGTAACCGAGCTGACTGAGCAGCTGCGCCATCCGCAGCGGCGAGTAGCCCCGGGTGGTGAAGTGACTCACCACGGGGCTGGCCAGCGTCTTGCCGCCCGCGATCCGGACGCCCGAGGCGCCGGCCGGGACCCTGACGGTGTAGCGGTGGTAGGGCGCGAACGCCGTTGCCGGGATGAACGTCGCGTCGTTGGCGACCCTGGTCCAGGTGCCGCGGACCGGCGGGGTGATGACCGGCATCGGCGAGCCGGCCGCCAGCGGGGCGTTGAACTGGATGATGATGGGGGCGCTGCCGTCGACGCGCCGGTCGCCCGTGACCGGGGTCACCGACGCGACCCGCAGCGCGGCCACCAGGCCGCTGCCGCCGCCGCTCTTGCCGGAGCCAGCGGACGAGCCGCCGGTGTGCGTCAGCGCGTAGCCGGCCGCGGCGGCGATCACCGCGAGGGCGCAGGCGCCGGCCAGGATGATCATCTTGCGCTGGTGCCCGCCTGGCCGGCCGGGCCCGCCCTGTGGCGGTTCCGGCGGCAGGCCGGGCCCGTGCCCTGGCTCACCCGTCACCGGCAGAGTCGCAGGCCGCTCCTTGACCGGGCCCGCCTGCTTGCTAGCCCCCCGAACACTGAACACGCCGTTCCCCCGTCTGCGCCACCGCCCGCAGCCACGCTCTGACCGTGCGTAACTGTGAGCGTCATCATAGTTACTCAGCGTCACGGTGCGTACCCGACTCGATTAGCGGGGAACCTATTGCCGGCGTAAACGATCAGTAACGTGTCGCCCAGAGAATGGCGTAGCACACCATTTGCTCCTTGATCCGGCCCGTCCGCTGTGCATAAGCGCGGACCACCGCGCGGCCGGCACGCGTTCCGGCGGAGCCCTTCGGGAGAAGGACTCCGCCGGGAACTGCGAACGGCTCATTGCCAGTCGAACGGCTCAGTGCCAGTCGCTGATGTGCACGTCGCGGGGGTCCGGTGCCCCTTCGCCGGTCTCCAGGAGCTGCTTGAGGCTCATCAGGAACGAGCCCCGCTTGGTGCTGGACGTCGATCCCTCGACGCCGATGCGGTGCAGGATGTCTGGCATTGTCACTGCTCCTTCCCATCGTCCTTCTCGGCCTGCTCGCGGGCCCGCTCCCCGATGGCCTCGGCGATCTCCTTGATCCGCCGCAGCCGCCGGTCCCAGCTGGCGCCCACCTCGGCGAGCTGCGCGACGGCCCGCGCGAGCTGCGCGGAGTCGACTCGGTACTGCTTCTCCCGCCCGGCGGTGACGCCGCGCACCAGGCCGGCCCGGTCCAGCACCACGAGGTGCTTGGCGACCGCCTGCCTGGTCACCGGGAGCCGCGCGCTCAGGCTGGTCGCGGTCCCGCTGCCCTCGGCGAGCAGCAGGTCGAGCATCCGCCGCCGGGTCGGGTCGCCCACCGCGGACCAGAGCGCGTCGTCCACGGTGCTCAACGCGCCGGTGTTGGTCACGACGCTGCTCATCGCGCCGATTCGAGGTACTTCTGGATGTAGGGCGCCAGCCGCGGCAGGTAGTGGTCCCAGCCGCTGGCGTGGTCCCGGTAGGCCTCCTCCAGGACGGCGGCCTCCCAGCCGCGCTCCCGGAAGCCCGTCTCGGTCATCCGCAGCAGCGTGCCGCCGCCGGCCGGCTCCAGATCGAAGGTCACCAGGAAAGAGTTGTCCGGCCTGGCGGGCTCGCCGTCTGGCTGCGTCCAGCGGAACGAGAACAGCCGGGGCGGGACCGCGTCGACCACCTGGAAGGCCATCGGGACCCGCTCGCCGTCCCTGATGAAGACGATCTCCCCCGAGCTGCCCGGCACCGCCTCGTAGCTGGCCTCGTCCGGCCACCACTGCTGGACGTGCACCGGGTCGCTCACCACGTCGAAGACGATCTCCGGCGGCGCGTCGATCCGGATCTCCCGCTCGATCGAGCCGTATTCCATAGCCCCCGCCTCTCGGCCACTTTTCGCAACGTTTGGTTGCACATCACTGTAGCGAGGCGTGACCTCAAGCGCAACCCTTGGTTGCTCATCTGCGCATGACACCGCGCTGCATTCCGCTGCGGCGCGCGGCGGGCGGCGGCCGTCAGCGCTCACGATCCGCTGCCGGCCACCGCCCGCTTCGCCGTGCCCCTAGGTGCGGTAGTCGCTCGGCGGCCTGGCGAGGGTGGTGCCGGTGAAGGCGCTGGGCACCGGGTACTTGCCGAGGACGTAGGACAGGATCGCGGCGTGCTGGAACTCGACTGGCTGGATCGAGGCGGCGGTCTTGATCCCGGCCGGGCTCTTGATGACCGACAGCCCGTTCTGATAGGTCTCGCCCGCGATGTTCTCGACCTGCAGGGCAAGCTTGGCCAGCCCGGTGACCGTGGTCACCTTCCCGAAAGCCGTGTTGATGGTGGGCTGGATCACCGGATCAACGGTGGTCACCGGCTGCTTGCCCGCCGAGGTGAGCACGGCGTTCCACGCCTTCTGATGGTCCTGGTGCTGGCCCATCACCGTCTCCACGAAGGTGACGATGGCCGGCGGTACCGTGCCGAGCTTGCCGGCCTTGGCCGCCTTGAGGCCGGACTTGTAGGTCGCGATGCCGGAGTTCTCCAGGCTCGCGGCCATCGCGACCACCCGCAGGTCGCCGCTGAGCTGCTGCCCCTCGCCGCCGCTCGTCGCCTGCGCGGAGCCGGACGGGCTGGAGCCTGACTGGGGCGCCGCGGAGCTGCCGCAGGCCGCGATGAGGGCCGCGCCCGCGATGCCGCCCGTGGCGACCAGGAACCTGCGGCGGGCGAGGAACGCCGACTGCGCGGCATCCTCTTGCTCGTCCTCGCCGGAGGCATCGCGCTCGTGGATCTCCTCCGCCCACTCGCTGAGGCTGTCCGTCAGGGCGGGCAGGGTGAGGTCGTGATGCAGGGCGTCCAGATCCTGGGTCATGCTGCGGATCTCGCCGTCTGACAGGTGCGAGCCGGGATCGATGGCGGTCATTTCACTGCTCCCTGAGCTGCCGGGGCAGCGCTGCTCGTCGGGTAGAAGGCGTTCGGGAAGCCGACCTTGCCGGCGGCGGCCGGGAGCTTGGCCGTCGGCGGGGGCAGCGTGATGTCGGCCGCGTCGCCCGCCTTCAGGAGGGCGCGGACCGCCAGCAGGATGGCGACGTGCTGAGCCTCCACGCCCATGATGCTCGCGGTGACCTTCTTCGCGTTCGCGTCGGCGAGCAGGCTCATGTTGTTGACATAGGTCTCCGCCGCGATGTTCTCCAGCTCCAGGGCCAGGCCGACGACCAGCAGCGATCCCTTGGCCGGCGAGGCCTTGGTGATCGACTTGACGGCCTTGTCCACCACCGGCACGAACTTCGGGTCGGGCTTGGTCTGCTTCTTCCCGCCCAGCGCGGTGGTCGCGGCCTGGAAGGCCGCCAGGTGGTCCTGGTGCTGCTTCTTCGTGGTGGTCGCGAAGGCCTTGATGACCGGGTTCGCGGAGCTGCCGCCGATGTACGGGAGGGTGAGCGCGGTCTTGTAGGTGGAGATGGCCAGGACCTCGATCGAGGAGGCCGTCTGCAGCACCTGGATGTCGGTTCCCGACGCGGCGAAGGCGGGGCTGCCGATGAAGTCGGCGAGCGCCGCGAGGACTCCGGTAGCGGCGAGCAGGCCGCCGCCCCGCCGGGCGGTGGCCGCGAGCTGCCGCCGGTTCAGGCCGGCGAAGCTGGCGTTCTCGTCCGGGTCCAGGGCGTTTCGCGACCTCGCCTGGCGGCCGAGGTCGACCATGTCGTCCAGAGGTTCGGAGATCGCGCGGATCGCGTCGGCATGGGTATCTCGCGATTCCTCGGTCAGCCCGCGCAGCGCGGCCTCGTCAAGTTCCATGTGCCCTCCCTCGTGTTGCGGAGGCCCTGATCGGCTAGCTCACGACGAGGGTCCCGGTCATGTACTGGTGGATCTGGCAGAAGAACGGATAGCTTCCGGGCTTGGTCGGCGCCTTGAAGGTCCTGGTCTGACCGGGGCCGATATCGCCGGTGCTGAACAGCTTCGGATTGGCCTTGTCCGTCAGCGTGTGCGTCGTCGAGTCCGCGTTGCGGACCTTGACCGTCGCGCCCGGCGACACCGTCAGGGTGCCGGGGTGGAACGCGAACATGTGAATGACCACCGAGTCGGCGGCCGCGTGCGCCGTGCTAGACGCGGAGCTGGTGCTCGGCTGGGCGCTCGCTGACGGCGCGGAACTTCCGCCGCAGCCGGTCAGCGCCAGGGCGGCAGCCAGCCCCGTCGAGGCAAGGGCGCAGCGAATACTACGCTTTGTGACTATTTGAATCCGAAGAGTCATCACCGCATCGAGTATGCAGGAGCGATGCCGCAAGTTTCGGCCGGTCAGCGCCCTTTACCAAATCTTTAAGAAATGGACGCCGACGCGGGCAGCGCGAGGGGGCTAGTAGTTGTCGAAGATCGCGCCGAGGACGACGGCGCCGACCAGGCAGGCCCCGATGACGGTGAGAAACTGCACGCTGGCGATCAGCCCGAGGCCCAGCGTGCCCAGGCCCATGAAGAACACCGCCACGCCGAACTTGGCCGCGCCAGCGCTGACCACGTCCACCAGCATGCCGCCCAGCACCGGCAGGATCACCAGGACGGCGAACGCGCCCAGGATGACGCAGATGATGACAATCTGCCGCGCGGACAGCGAGAGCGCCACCTTGGCCGAGTGACCGCCGATGACGCGGGTCGCGGCGGCGAGTGGTCCGGGCACGGCGCGTCCTCACAAGCGCGGCAGCAGCTGACTTCTCTCGCGCCGACGCTCGTAAGGCAGATCAGCGGATCAGCACGATGCCGGCACTGCTATGACTACACATAGCTTTGCCACTTTCACACAACGTAACCAAACCAAACGGCCGGGAGCGGGCGCCGGGACAAATCGCCGCTACCGTGCGGCCTCCCTTGCTCAGCTTCGCGCACCACCGGGCCACCCGCCCGTTACTGCGAGCGCGTGTCGGTAGCTGCTGCTAGCTTCCGTCAATGCGCGTCGGTGTGTACGTGGATGGCTTCAATGTGTACTACGGTGCCCGAGGCCTGTGCGGCCGGAGCACTCCGGGATGGCGCTGGCTGGACCTGCGCACGCTGGCGTCGGACCTGACAGGGCGGCGAGCGAGCTGGCGCGGCGCGCAGGTGGACAGGGTGGTGTACCGCACCGCTCGGATCGACGGCGTCTCAAACCCCTCCGGGCAGGCTGATCAGGACGTCTACCTCAAGGCCCTGCTAGCGACGGGCAGCGTCGACCACATCGAGTATGGAACTTATGTGGCTCGGGTGAAGACTGCCCCGCTCGCGGTGAAAGACCAGCAGGGGCGGCCCG
Source organism: uncultured Actinomycetota bacterium (assembly GCA_963725175.1). GTDB lineage: Bacteria > Actinomycetota > Actinomycetes > Streptosporangiales > Streptosporangiaceae > DASUBV01. The sequence continues at coordinate 5,992,698 of CAVRXH010000006.1, read as the reverse complement.
AACTGGTCGGACCCACCTGGCCGGTGATGGTCCAGGACGGCCGAGGCGGCCCTGTCTCGGATGCGGTATTCATGGTGTCGTATGCCAATCGCGAGGAAAAGGGCTCTGACGTCAACGTGGCAGCGCACCTGCTGCTGGACGTTCTGGGCGGTGCTGTCGACGCGGCACTTGTCATCTCCAATGACAGTGACCTGCGGTTCCCCGTCGAGCAAGCCCGGCTGCACGTCCCGGTCGGCCTGATCAATCCTTCGCGCAACTACCTGGCTGGTGATTTGCGCGGAGATCCCGCAGCCGGGGCCGGGCGGCACTGGTGGGCCAGACTGACAGCTGCCGACCTCAAGAACCATCAGCTCCCGAATCCGGCTGGCCAGTACCAGCGCCCAGATGGCTGGTAGTTCCCGTCACCGGGAAGCAGGCTCACGGTAAGCGCGTTATAGTTGCCCTATATACCACCCGGCTCCTTGTGGGCCGGGTTTTCCTTTCCAGTTGGCGGATGACGGGGCGATCGGTCCACGGCGCGCGGGAATGCGGGAGGTTCGCGGCGCGCGAGCACGCTGACGACTACAGGCGCGGGTCGACTGGCTCGGATTCGAGGGCCAGGACGGCGAAGACGCACTGGTGTACTCGCCACAGCGGCTCGCCCCTGGCTAGCCGGTCCAGCGCCTCCAGGCCGAGCGCGTACTCGCGCAGCGCCAGCGAGCGCTTGTGGCCCAGGCTCCGGGTGCGCAGCCGTTCCAGGTTCGCCGGCTCGGTGTAGTCGGGGCCGTAGATCAGCCGCAGGTACTCCCGGCCGCGCACCTTCAGGCCCGGCTGCACCAGCCCCTTGCGGTCCCTGGCCAGGTTCCGGGCCGGCTTGACCACCATGCCCTCGCCACCGTCCCCGGTCAGCCGGGCCCACCACTCGCACCCCGCCGCGACCGAGCCTGGGTCCGTGACGTCCACGACAGTCCGCCGGGTGACCGCGATCAGCTCCGGGTCGGCGCCGGCCAGCCGGTCGGCCAGGGCCAGGTGCCAGCCGTGCGGCCGCTCCTGGTGCACCGCCCCCGCGCTGGCCAGGAGCTGGAACGGCGCGAACCTGATGCCAGCTAGTTCCGCAACCGGCCAGCAGTACCGCCGGTAGGCAGCCGTGAACGCGGCGGCGCGGGCCTCCCGCCCCTTCATGCGGCCGAGCAACTCGCCCAGGTCCAGCCCGGCCGCTGCCCCCTGCTCCAGGGTCGCCACGGCGGCCGGGAGCGCGGCACGGGCCGCCGCGCCGATCGCCGCGTACTGGTCGCGCAGCAGCGGGCCGGCCTTGGCGCTCCACGGCATCAGCTCGGCGTCGAACAGCAGCCAGGGGGTGTCCAGCTCGACGAACAGCCCGGCCCGTTCGGCTGCCTCCCGCAGCCGGCCGGTGAACTGCCCGGTCAGCTCGTCGCGGAAGAACGCCCGCCCGGTGCGGGTCCACACCGCTCCCGCCTGGCCGTCCGGCACGCCGAACCTGGCGCTGGCCTCGCCCGGCGTCCGGCAGACCAGCGCGACCGCCCGCGAGCCCATGTGCTTTTCCTCGCACACGACCTGGCCGACGCCGGCGGTCCTGAAGTAGTCGAACGCCTGCGCCGGGTGCTCCAGCAGGCCGGGCTCGGCCGAGCTGGCGACCGGGCTCATGGTCGGCGGCAGGTACACCAGCCAGCGGGGATCGATCGCGAACCTGCTCATCACCTCAAGCGCCGCCGCCGCGTTCTCCTCGCGCACCCCGATGCGCGGCTGGTACGCCGTCTCGATGACCCGCGTCCCGGTGACGTCGGTGATGTCGAGCACGTCGGGCTCCCGGCGGCCCGCCACCGCCCCGCCGGCCTCCGGCCCGGTCTCGCCGCCCGCCTCCGGGCTGGCCGGGAACGGCCTGGCCGGCTCGTAGTGCACGGCGGTGGCGGGCACCGAGACGATCGCCCGCTCGGGATAGCGCAGCGCCGTGAGGCGGCCGCCGAACACGCAGCCGGTGTCCAGGCAGAGCGTGTTGTTGACCCATTCCGGCGCGGGCACCGGCGTGTGCCCGTACAGCACCATCGCCGCGCCGCGATAGTCGCGGGCCCACGGGTAGCGGACCGGCAGCCCGTACTCGTCGGTCTCCCCCGTGGTGTCGCCGTACAGGCAGAACGACCGGACCCGTCCCGACGCGCGGCCCTGGTACCGCTCGATCAGGCCCGCGTGCGCCACCACCAGCCGCCCGCCGTCAAAGACGTAGTGGCTGATCAGCCCGTCGAGGAACCGCTCAACCTCGATCCTGAACTCCTGCGGCTCCGACTCCAGTTGCGCCAGCGACTGCGCGAGGCCGTGACTGACCTGGACCTTGCTGCCGCGCAGGGCCCGCAGCAGCTTGCTCTCGTGATTGCCCATCACGCAGTACGCGTCCTGGGCGGAGACCATCCCCAGCACCAGCCGCAGCACGCCGGGAGTGTCCGGGCCCCGGTCCACCAGGTCCCCGACGAAGACCGCCCGGCGGCCCTCGTGGTGCGCGCCCGTGGCACGGCCCTGGCCGTCCCTGGTGATCTCGTAGCCCAGCTCGGCCAGCAGCCCTTCCAGCTCGGCGCGGCAGCCGTGCACGTCGCCGATGACGTCGAACGGCCCGTTCTCGGCACGCAGGTCGTTGTACAGCCGGGTCCTGGTGATGCTCGCCGCGTCGATCTCGGCCGTGCCGCGCAGCACGTGGACCGCGCGGAAGCCCTCCCGGCGCAGCCCGCTGAGACCGCGCCGGAGCTGGTCGTGCTGGCGGCGGACCACCTGGCTGCCGTAGTCCCGGTCCGGCCGCGCCGCGTTCCTGGCCGCGCAGGTGCCCTCGGGGACATCCAGCACGATCGCGACCGGCAGCACGTCGTGCTCCCTGGCCAGGGCGACCAGCGGCCTGCGGGCGCCCGGCTGGACGCTGGTCGCGTCCACCACGGTCAGCCGGCCCCCCGCCAGGCGCTTGCCGACGATGTAGGAGAGCAGCTCGAAGGCCTCGGGCGTCGCCGACTGGTCGTTCTCGTCGTCGGCGACCAGGCCGCGGCAGAAGTCCGAGGAGATGACCTCAGTCGGCCGGAAGCGCGTCCGGGCGAACGTCGATTTTCCCGACCCCGTGACGCCGATCAGCACGATCAGGCTCAGCTCGGGGACACCCAGTTCCGCGCTCATGCGGGCACCTCCGCCCCGGTCCTGGTCAGGATGGCGAGCTGGGTCGGCGGCCCGACCCGCGGGTCGTCGGGGCCGATTCCGGCGAACGCGGCCGTGTACCCGTAGGCGGCCGCCGCCCGGCTCGCCCAGGCCCTGAACTGCTCGCGCGTCCACTCGAACCGGTGGTCCGCGTGCCGCAGCCCGCCCGCTCGCAGGCCGTCGAACAGCACGTTGTGCTCCGCGTTCGGGGTGGTGATGATCACCGTGGCCGGGGCCGCGTGGCCGAGAACCACCCGTTCCAGCGTGTCCAGCCGCGGCGGGTCGATGTGCTCGATCACCTCCATCAGGACGGCGGCGTCCAGGCCCGCCAGCCGGTCGTCGCGGTAGGTCAGCGCCGACTGGAAGATCTCCAGGCGCTGCCGCTGCCGGTCCGGCATCTGGTCCAGGCCCAGCCGCCGCGCGGCGATCTGGAGCGCCCGCGCCGACACGTCGGTGGCCACTACCTGCTCGATGCCCGGCGCGGCCAGCAGGTCCGCCGCCAGCAGGCCCTCGCCGCAGCCCAGGTCACCGACCCGGCGCGCCCCCGACGCCAGCACCGCGGCGAGCACCGCCGCCCGCCGCTGCCCGGCCAGCTCGCCTGGCCGCCGCGGGTCATCGAGCGCGACCGCGCCGTCCGGGGCGTTGTCGAACTCGGCCGGCCCGGCGTCGTCGGCCTCCGCCAGCCGGGCCAGCGCCGACCTGGCCAGGTCCCGCTGGTGCGACAGGTACCGCCGGGTGATCAGTTCCTGCTCCGGGTGCGACGGCAGCCAGCCCTCGCCCGCGCGGAGCAGCTTGCCGATCTCGTCCTCGCTGACCCAGTAGTGCTTGGCGTCGTCCAGCACCGGGAGCAGCACGTACAGGTGGTTCAGGGCATCGGCCAGCCGGAGCTCGCCGGTGAGCCGGACATCGGCGTACGGCGAGTCGCCCCAGTCCGGGATCTCCGGGTCAAGCGGCCCGCGAGCCGCCGCGACCTGCCAGCCCAGCGGCCCGAACAGCCGCCGGGGCAGGTCCGCATCGCCGCGGCTGGGCACCGCCGGGATTCCGATCTCCAGCGGGATCGCCGCGGCGGCCAGTTCCGGACGGGCGTCGCAGCGCCCGGTCAGCGCCGTGCGGAAGACATCCTTGAGCGCCATCGCGAGCATGCTGGACGCGACATAGGGCCGGTCGCTGACGTACTGCCCCAGCGGGAACGCCTCGCCGCGCCGGCCCGCCCGGCCGCGCGCCAGCGCCACCGGGTCAACCTCCAGCAGCAGCGCCACCGTGCAGCGCTCGTCGCTGACCGCCGGGTAGAAGACGTGCGCGGTGCCCACCGACTGCGGGAACGCCTGAACCCGGCCGGGGTGCTTATGCAGCAGGTACCCGAGATCGGACGCCGGAGCATGAGTCGTGGAGATCGTCAGCAGCACGCCGCCAGTCTGCACAGGACCAGCCGGTCCCGTCTGCCCGATTTCCCTGCCCGCCCCGCCAACTCTCCTATCGGACGGCAGCCCCGACAGCCTTAAGGAAGCAGCTTCAGCGCCGTCACGTGGGCCGGTCGTACCGCGTGGAAGTGCCGCCGGTCCAGTGTGGCCACCTCGGTGGCCCGAAGGCGCTCGGCGGTGGCGATGACCGACGCATCGGCAACACCCAGCGGGAAGCCGATGTACTGCCGCATGAGTTCGGCCATGCGGATCAGATCTCCTGCCGGGACATCAATCTGGCTCAGGTCCCCCGCGGCGAGCGCCTCAACCAGGTTGATCTCGGCCTCCGGTCCGACGTACTTCCCGACGAGGTAACAGGCCTCGGTGATGACGTAGGGGGTCACGAGAAGATCATCGGTGCGCGAGTCCAGAAGTTCGGCGCAGCGAGCGTGATCTGGATCGTTGTGATTCAGGTAAGCGACGAGCGGGCCGGTATCAACGATCAGCATCGTCACGCTCGAAGTCAGCGCGCATGACTTCCCGCGCCCTGACGCCGAGGTTGGCCTCGGGGCCGCTGAAGGTCCGCAGCACCTTAAACCGGCTCCGAACCGGGTGAATCAGCCTGAGTACGTGCTCACGCAGCTCCTCGGCCTGTTCTGGTTCCAGGCGGTCAATGAGCTCGTGGAGATCGCTGTAGTCAGCCGCTGTCACAAACCCAGCGTACGTCAGCACGGAGCGGCCTGCCTGCATGAGCTTCCCATCGCGTTCTCCGGTGCCGGTCCAGATAGCCGCTAGCGAGGGCAACATGATTAGCGGCTGCCCCGCAGATGAGAAAAGGTCCCGCCCGGCGTGCCGGGCGGGACCTGTCGGTGAACTAGTGCTGGTGGGCGATGCTGTGTGGGCGATGCTGGGTTCGAACCAGCGACCTCTGCCGTGTGAAGGCAGCGCTCTTCCGCTGAGCCAATCGCCCGTGGCACGGCCTGACCGGGTCCGTGACGGCGGTCTCAGATTAGCGCATCCGGCGGACGGGCGGCGCCGCGCCCGGCCCGGGCGGTTAGTCCCGCTTCCGGCCGCCGTGCCCGTGCCAGGACCGGGCCGCCGCGCGAGATCCGGAAAAAACTCTGCGGCCACCGCCTCCGGGCGGCCGGCGGCCCCCGCAGAGCCCCATAGATCACCCCGGGGAATGACTGGTCACGGCAGAGACGGCGGCAATAGCCCTGTCCAGTTATTACTATTTATGGCCTTTGTGTTAGTTCGAGGTCGTCTCCGGGCAGCCTGTCGCGGCGGACTGGAATCCCCTGCCCAGCAGGCTGTTCCGCACTCATGCGAGCCAGATCCGCAAGCGCGACGCGCCGGAGCAGGCCCGAGTGAGACGAAGGTCACATTGGGTCGTGGGGCCGGATGGAACAGGACGCTCCGGAAAGCGTGTTTTATCTGCCGAAGCGTTTGACCAGGTCGGGGCTAGTGAAGCCGGTTTTGTTGAACGCTGACCGAGGTTACGAGCGACTCAATTCGCGGAATCTACTTCCTGCGATGACATTCCAGCGGCACGTTAAGTGCCATAAGTGATGGCAAACGCACACCAATAATGAAGCCCGGCAATCCGGGACACGACAAGGCAGAAGGTCTGACCCGATGATGAACAGCAGCGCTACCGTGACCGCTGAGCTTGGTCTCAGCCTGGTGGTTCCCGAGCACGGAGCCGTTCCCCTCGTGGCCAGCCTGTGCTACAGCGCCGACGACCCGTATGCGATCCGCATGTCGTTCCACGTCGGCGCCGACGAGCCGGTGGAGTGGATCTTCGCACGCGAGCTGCTCACGGCGGGCCTCGACGGCCCGGCCGGCGAGGGCGATGTCCAGGTCTGGCCGTCGAATGAGCGCGGCAGGCCGGTGCTGAACCTGGCCCTGTCCTCACCGTTCGGCGAGGCACACTTCGAGGCGCCGCGCGAGGCGACCGCCGCGTTCCTCACCAGGACCTTTGACATGATCTCGGCCGGGCGCGAGGGCGAGTTCCTCGACGTCGACACCGAGCTTGACGAGCTGCTCTGGCGCGCCTGAGCACCTCGCCGGCCCTCGGCCGGCACCCCGGCCCGGTTCGCTGGAGAGCCGGGCCGGCGCATGTAAGAATGCCACTCACGTCACTGGCGCCCCGCCCCGCCCCCGCAATATCGGGACCGGCGCCTTTTCCGCCGGAATTACCCGCGGGGTGACTGGCCTATCTGAGCCCGCCGCACGCCTGCGCGGCCGTTGCGCATATATCTGGCAGTAGCTGGTCGATGGCGGCTATCTGATCGGAAACTTCGCGATCGACATCCATGCTCGGCACGTGGGCCCTGATCAGCTCGTGCACCGCCGCGACCGGGGCGCTCGGCGCCGCGATGTCGGCACGCAGGCCGACGCCCTGGGCGGCGCAGAGGATCTCGACCGCCAGGCAGGCCCGGACATTCTCCACGATCTCCCGCAGCTTGCGGACCCCCGTCCAGCCCATCGACACGTGATCTTCCTGCTTCCCCGAGGTCGGGATGGTGTCGACGCTGGCGGGATGGGCGAGCACCTTGTTCTCGCTGACCAGGGATGCGGCGGTGTACTGGGCCAGCATGAAGCCGGAGTTCGTGCCCGCGTCCGGGGCCAGGAACGCGGGCAGGCCGCGGGAGAACGCCGGGTCCAGCATCCGGTCCACCCGCCGCTCGCTGATGCTGGCGAACTCGGCGACGGCGATGCCGAGCATGTCGGCCGCGAACGCCAGCGGCTCGCCGTGGAAGTTTCCAGTCGTCATGACCTCGCCGTCGGCGACGATGACCGGGTTGTCCACCACCGCGCCCAGCTCGGTGTCGATCACGCCCCTGGCGAAGCGGTGCACGTCCCGGACGGCGCCGTGCACCTGGGGAGCGCAGCGCAGGCAGTAGGCGTCCTGGACCGCGTGGCGGCTATGCCGGTGGCTGGCCATCAGCTGCGAGCCGGCCAGCAGCGCCCGCAGGTTCGCGGCGCTGTCCTGCTGGCCCTGATGCGGCCGGATCACCTGGACCCGCTCGTCATAGGGGCGGTCCGTGCCGAGCAGCGCCTCGATCGACATGGCGCAGGCCACGTCGGCGGCCTGCGCCAGCAGCGCCGCGTCGTGCACCGAGAACGCGAGCAGGGCCTGCATCGGCTCGGTGCCGTTGACCAGGGACAGGCCCTCCTTCGGGCCGAGAACCAGCGGCTCGATGCCATGCTCGGCCAGCACCTCGCTGGCGGGCCGGCCCTGCGGCCCGTCCCCTTCGGCGCGCAGCCGGCCCGCGCCGATCAGCGGCTGGGCCAGGTGCGCGAGCTGCGCCAGGTCCCCGGACGCGCCGACCGAGCCCTTGCCGGGGATGACCGGCAGCAGGTTGCGGTCGAGCAGCTCAAGCAGGCGGCGCGGCAGGTCGGTGCGCACCCCGGACAGCCCGGCCGCCAGGGTCCTGGCGCGGAGCAGCAGGATGGCCCGGACCGCGGCGTCGTCCAGGGGCTGCCCGACTCCCGCGCCGTGCGAGACGATGATCGCCCGCTGGAGCTTGCTCAGGTCAGCCTCGCCGACGGCGGTGTCGGCCAGTGCCCCGAAGCCGGTGTTCACGCCGTAAACCGGGCTGTCACCGGCGATCGCTGCCGTCACGACATCCCGGCTGAATTCCATTCGCCTGGCCACGTCAGGGCCAAGCTCGGCGCGCGCGGCACCGCGTGCGACGTCAACGACGTCATCCACGGTCAGGGCGTCGCCGGAGACGATCACAGTTCGCATGGGAGCAGCCTCCCATCCGGGCATAAGTTCCCGCGATGGGGGCCGTGATTGCTGGCCTGGCACCTAGGTTCGCTGTCGCTGCGGCGCTCGCTCCGGGGACGCTGGCCCGGCGGGCGGGGCAGGGAAGGGAATTGGGACGAAACGGGCCTGACGCGCGGCGACCGCCCTGCATGCCCCGTCTGCCCGCCCTGGTCGCGGGTCCCCTGGCCCAGCCGAGTTTGCGGGCCGGTCAGGATCGGCTACAGTTCTGAACGCACGCCAGTGGTACTCCGGGCCAGCCCGGAGCGGCTGGCAGTACGCGGACGTGGCTCAGTTGGTAGAGCATCACCTTGCCAAGGTGAGGGTCGCGGGTTCGAATCCCGTCGTCCGCTCGGAAGCGCCGGAAGCCGTCTCGCGAGTCGACGGCCAGTACGGCTCAGAGATACTCAGGCCAGCTCCCCGGGGCGGCTTGTGGCGGAATGGCCGAGTGGCTTAGGCAGGGGCCTGCAAAGCCCCTTACGCGGGTTCGATTCCCGCTTCCGCCTCTGCGGGCGGTTAGCTCAGCGGGAGAGCACTACCCTGACACGGTAGGGGTCACTGGTTCAATCCCAGTACCGCCCACGCACAGTCCGGGTTTAAGGCCGGTCTCCGAATGTGGAGACCGGCCGCCGCGACCAGTGGCCCGGTGTCCACGATCAGCACCTAGTCGCGCCCGAACCCCTCGGCCAGCATCCGGTCAGCCTCGGAGGCTGACCGGCCGGAGGCGGACTCGCCGACCCCAGCGAAGGCGAGCCTGCGGCGGCGCTTCCCGCCGGGCGGCAGCCGCTCAGCGAGCAGGTCGGCGGCGACCTGCTCGGGGCTCTGGCCGCGGCGGGCGGCCTCGGCCTCCAGCGCGGCAGCCAAATCGCCGTGCAGGTGGACAGTCATCGTCATGACACCAGAGTAGGCCTCGGCGGCCACTTTCCCACTACTCCAACGGCCGACCGCCGCATGTGCCGCCGCGCTGTCCCGGCACGTTGCCGACAGACTCGGCCCTGCTGACCGAATTGCAGGACTAGGCGCCGTCGGCAGGCATGGCGGGAGGCAGCGCGGTCGCGGTGGTTGTGCGACGCTGGTAGCGCGAGCTGGTAAACCCGGCCGGTGCGGCCGGGGGTCGTCAGCGCAGGTGACGGCGATTCCAGGCCGGTGGTTCTCCCGGACGGCAGACGTCGCGCGCCAGCCCTGGGCGCGGTTCCCGGGCGCCTGGCCTCACGAGGGGAATGACTCCGATGGGCGGGAACGTGGCGCGCGGATTGTGCGCGGCGGCGTTAGGTATGGCGCTGGCGGCATCGGCTCTGGCCGCATCGGGTGCCGCCGAGGGAGCGGCCGGCCGGCCGGTTCCTGCGGGCGGCGCGCGGCTATGGCTGGCGCGCCACCGCAACGGGACCGCCACCGCCTTGGCGGTCGGCCCGGGCGGGCTCCGGGTATACGTGACCGGGTCCAGCCAGGCGACGCCGACTGGTTACGCGACGGTGGCGTACAGCGCCGCGACCGGCGCGCGGCTGTGGACGGCGCGCTACCGCGACGGCACCGCTGCCGCCCTGGCGGTGAGCCCGGACGGGGCCACGGTCTACGTCACCGGATCCAGGCAGGGGCCAGCGTCGGCTGACTTCGCGACGGTGGCCTATAACGCCGCGACCGGCGCGCGGCTATGGGTGGCCAGGTACAACGGCCCGGCCAACGGCAACGACTACGCCTCCGCCGTGGCGGTCAGCCCCGGCGGGAACAGGGTGTATGTCACCGGGTCCAGCGACGGGTCAACGTCGACTGACTACGCCACGGTGGCGTACCGCGCCGCGACCGGCGCTCGGCTGTGGGCGGCCCGCTACAACGGCGCCGGCAAGTACGGCTACGACAGCCCTAACGCCATCGCGGTCAGCCGGGGCGGGACCAGGGTGTTCGTCACCGGGCGCAGCCAGGCGGCGAAGTCGTCTGACTACGCGACGGTGGCGTACAGCGCGGCGACCGGGGCGCGACTGTGGGCGGCCCGCTACCAGGGGCCGGGCAACAGCCACGACTTCGCCTACACGGTGGCGGTCAGCCCGGCCGGTACCAGGGTGTACGTGACCGGGTCCAGCTATGGGGCGAAGTCGTCGGACTACGTGACGGTGGCGTACCGGGGCTGAACGGCGAGCTCGTGGCACGCGCGCATAGCCTCAGCGCCCGAGCGGCTCGGGGAGGCTGAGGAAGGCGCGGATGGCGGCCAGCCAGGCGCCGGGGTTGTCGAAGTGCGCCATGTGCGCGGCGCCGGGGATCTCGGCGAGGGTGCTGGCGGGCAGCGCGGTGTGCAGCCGCCGGGCGACGCTGACCGGGAAGGTCATTTCCCGGCGGCCGTGCACGATGAGCACGGGCCTGGCCCAGTCACGCAGGATGCGTTCGGCGTCGTCGGGTGCTCCGGGCCGGAGCTGGCCATCCGCGTAGGGGGCGTTCCAGTCACTGCTGAACCGGACCTGGTCCAGAACCCGGTGCCAGTCGCGCATCCGTTCCAGGTGCCAGATGTCGTAGGGCGCGCTGGCGTAGGCCATCGCCCGGCTGAACGCGCCGTCCTCCGCCTTCGGGCCGGTCAGCGCCGGGTCGTCCCACGCGACGGGCGTGCTCAGCGCGGCGCGGGCCCGATAGTCGGCGGACGCCTCCAGGTCGGCCTGATAGTCCTGGTAGGCCGTGGTGGAGGCCAGGATCAGCCGGCGGACGAGGCCGGGATACTGATCCACTACGCGCATGGCGACCCGCCCGCCGTAGGAGAAGCCGAGCACATCCACGCGGGCCGCGGGGTCCGCGCCGTAGCGCCGGGCTAGCGCGGCGACATCGTCGGCCACCAGGTCGGGCTGCAGGGCGGCCACCGGAAGGTCACCCGCCGGCGGCGTACGGGAACTCCGGCCGCAGCCGCGCAGGTCGAACAGCACGACGTGAGCAAGGTCGGCAAGCTCCGCGACGGCGGGCAGCAGGTAAGAGTGGTCCCAGGTCGGACCGCCGTGCACCACGATCAGCGTCGGCAGGGCCGGGTCGCCCAGACGGCGCACGAACTGCTTCACTCCCCCGGCCGCGATGACTTCGCCGTCAACCGCAGGGGAACCGCCAGGCACCGCTCCAGTATTCACGACAGCACCGGTCGGGGCCGTCACCCAGCAGGGCACCTGGGGCACCCTCAGCACCGACCTCCCAGCCGGCCAGCAAGAATCCGCTCACTGCGAATCCGCGCCGGCCAGGAGGACCGGCTACCTAGAGTCGGGGCATGGTGCTGGCCAGGTATGACGCGGTCGCGGACTTCTACATCAGCGGGTTCGACGTCACGGACGATTCGGTGTCCGTTGCCCTTCTCGACCTCGTGGGGCCGGTCGATGGCCTGCGGGTACTGGATGTCGCCTGCGGGCACGGCCGGATCACCCGCGAGCTGTCCAGACGCGGCGCGGAAGTCGTGGGGATTGATATCTCCGGGAACCTGCTCAGGAAAGCCGGGGAAGCTGAGCGGGACGAGCCGCGCGGCATCCGCTATATCCACGCCGACGTGACATCCGGGCTCCCGAGCAAGGCCCCGTTCGACGTGGCGACCTGCAGTTTCGGGCTCTCCGACATTGACGACCTCGACGGCGCGATCGCGGCTGTCAGCGCCGCGCTGCGGCCACGCGGGCGGTTCGTCTTCTCGATCCTGCACCCGTGCTTCGCCGGCGGGAAGGACGTCTCGGGCTCCTGGCCAACGGCGGGAAGCTACTACGACGAAGGGCACTGGACGGCGCAGGACGCCCTGTCCACGCTGCGCCGCCAGGTGGGCGCCAGTCACCGGATGCTGTCGACCTACCTCAACACGCTCCGGCGGCACGACCTGTGGCTGGACCAGATGGCTGAGCCGCTGCCGGCGCCGGACTGGGACCAGGCACACGACGCCGACCGCAAGCCGGTCTTCCTCGTGGCCCGTACCGTCAAGATGCCCGGCTCGAGCCAGCTCGGCGGCTAAGGCTGGCACGATCGGCCAGTCCGGCCTCGGTTATTCGAGGGGCTGGCGGGACATGCTGGCCGGCTCGCGGCCCGCGGTCAGCCAGCCGATGACCACGGCGGCCAGCGGCATGCCGACGAGGATCACCAGCAGGTTGGTCACCGGGATGCTGGATAGCGAGGACAGGCCGTCTAGCTGGTTGCTCCGGAAGAAGCCGATCGCCGCCAGGTAGCCGCCGGCGATGCCGATCACGGCCCCGGTGAAGGCGAGCGCCCCGGCGGTGGCCGCGGTGATGGTGCGGCGGGTGGCGGGGGCCGCGCCCGCGGCGGTGAGCGTCCGCAGGTCGCCGGCCGCCTCGCTGCGGACCAGGCCCACGCTCATGCCGAGGATGCCGAGCGCGAGAACGATGCCGAAGATCGTGGCCGCGTCGATGATCTGGGCCAGCGACGGGATGCTGTTGCGGGTCTCGACGCTCATCCCGGACGCTCCGGCCGCGAGCTGCTGCGCCCTGGCGATCTGCGCGGCGGTGAGGTCGCGCGGCGCGGTGATGAGCCAGCCGTCCGTGGTGACCGACCTCTGCAGGCGGAGCGCGGTGATCGCGTGCTGCGTGATCACCGTGTTCGGCGCGGAGACGCCGGACGGGAGCTGGCTGAACTCCTGGATCGGCGGGCTGCTCACACACGAGCCCGGCGGACAGGCGAAGGGGTTGCCGCTGCCGGGGTTCCCGCCGCACGACGGGCCGGTGGCGAGCTGCATCAGGCTCATGGTGGACAGGCCTGGGCGCATCGTGAGCAGGTCGGCGTCGGGACTGACCTGCGACTGCCTGATGCCGAACGCGCTGAGCAGCTGCGGGGTGGCCACGTAGACCGCACCGTCCCATTGCCGCCCGGCCCCGGCGTGCCGCACGCACGCGCTGGTCGACTCCAGCGTGATCATGCGAGTGGTGCCGAGGCCGGCGGCGATCTGGCCGGCGACCTGCCGCGCTTTCGCCATGCTGACCGGCGGGGCGGTGCTCGGCCCTGGCGGGCCGCCCGGTTGCTTGCCCATCCCGCTGGCCGGGGCGTAGACGATGAGCTGGCTGGAGGTCAGGCTCGGGCCGGCATAGTCGAGGACGTTGTCCAGCCGGGCGGCGCTGGCCACGCAGATGATGACCGCGATCAGGGTGCTGAGGCTGATCGCCGCCAGCGCCGGGCCCGATCGTGCCCGGTAGCGCGCGAGGTCCCGCAGGGCGAGCCGCACCGATATGGGTGCCCGCCGTCCGGCGGCGGCGAGGACCACCAGGCAGGCCGGGGCGAGCAGCACGATGGCGACCGCGAGCACCAGGAAGCCGAGGACGAGCTCGCGGATATGGCCGCTCTGGTCGCCGCCCCCGGTGCCGATGGCGCCGGCGGCGCCGAGCAGGAGGAAGGCCACGACGAGGAAGCCAAGGCCGACGGGGACCGCGAGGTGGCCGGTCTTCTTCGTCGCGGGCGGGCGGCCGGCCAGCGCCGCCACGATGGAGGCTCCGGCGATGGCCCTCGCCGGCCGGGAGGCGGCGAAGTAGGTGGCGATGACCGCGAGGGCCATGGAGATGCCGATGACGGTCCACGGCAGCTGGAACACGCCCATCAGGTGATGTGCGCTCTGCTCGGCCTGCGGGCGGTAAGCGAGCCAGGCGAGGAAGCCGAGCACGAAGCCGGCCACCGCGCCCGCGACGCCGGTCGCGGCGCCGTTGGCCCTGACGACGAGCCCGATGTGCCGCGGCGTCGCGCCCTGGGCGGCGAGCATGCCGATCGCCCTCAGCCTGCGCTGCGCCAGGACCGTGAAGCCGCCGATTCCGACGAGCGCGATCAGCAGCATGCCCAGGACGGCGGCCGAGATCGAGATCGTCTGGGGGTTGATCACGTTGGCGTTCGCCACCGTCTGGGCGGTGGTGACGTCGATGCCGGTGGCCGCCTGGATGCCCTGCGCGGTCTGGCCCGGAGCGCTGAACAGGACCGTGACGTTGTCAGGCGCGGCGACCTGGCCGGGCATGACCAGGGCAAACTCGTCCAGCAGGTTCTGCGGGTTCTGGACGATGCCGGTCACTTTCCAGGTCTTGCCGGCGATGGTCCAGCCGCGGCCGGTGCTGAGCCCGAAGTCGGCGGCGACGCCGCTGGTCACCGCGATCTGGTCCGCCGTGGCCGGGTAATGACCGCTGGCCAGGGACAGCATCGGGCGGCCGAACGGCCCGCGCGGATTCTGCGCCCGCAGGTCGAACGTGCGGCGGGTGCCGGGGATCGGCACGGCCTCGTTCTCGATGACGTCGGTCCTGCCGTAGCGGCTTGCGAGGTCGCTGATCCCGGCACTGATCTTCGCGGGCGTGCCGGTGAGCGTGGCGGCATCCTGCGCGGTGCCGAGCACCCCGGCTATCGGGGCCGGGGTATCGGTCGCGACCGCCGAGGCGACGACCGCGGCCGCCACCGCGACCGTGATCAGCCCCAGGATCAGCAGCTGCTGCCGCCACTCGCGGCGCAGCAGCCGCACTCCCCAGCGGATGACCGCGCGGCGGGCGGGAGCGCCCCCGTTCGGCGCCCTCCCGGCGGCTGGCCGTTCCCGCAGACCCGTGCTCATCGCGCGTCCCCCGGTGCGAGCAGCGACTCAGGTCCCGGTGCCGGGGCGGTCTGGTCGGTCACCCGGCCGTCCCGCAGGAACATCACCCGGTCGGCCCACGCGGCGAGCTGCGCGTCGTGGGTCACCACCACCGCGGTCATCCCGCCTTCCTTGCACGCGGTGTGCAGCAGGCGCATCACCGCCTCGCCGTTGACCGAGTCCAGCGCGCCCGAGGGCTCGTCGGCGAGCAGCAGCTTCCGCTCGCCCACCATCGCGCGGGCGATCGCCACCCGCTGCCGTTCTCCGCCGGAGAGCTGGTCGGGGTAGTGCGCGGCCCGTTCGCCCAGGCCGAGACGCTCCAGCGCCTCGCGGCCGGCGACCCCTGCCCTGCGGGCGGGCATGCCGTCCAGCTCGAGCGGCAGCGCCACGTTCTCGGCGGCGGTCAGCCCGGGCAGCAGGTTGAAGTCCTGGAACACGTACCCGATGGCGCGCCGCCGCAGCCGCGCCCTGGCGTTGCGGGACATGCCCGCGACGGCCTGCCCGGCGATCAGCACCTCGCCGCTTGTCGGCTCCTCCAGCGTCCCCGCGATGGTGAGCAGCGTGCTCTTGCCCGACCCGCTCGGCCCCATGACCGCGACCATCGCGCCCTCGTCGGCCGACAGGCTGACGCCGCGGAGGGCGTGTACCTCGGCGGTGCCCTGCCCGTAGGACTTGGACACCTGGTGCAGCTCTAGCGACTTCATCTGGGCATCCTCAGTTCCCGCCGGTGCCGTGGCAGCGGCGCTTGGCCTTGCTCGGGCTCGGGTGCGAAGGCGCCGGCGCCAGCCCGCTTGATGCGGGTATCTGCGACGTCCAGCCACCTGATCACCGAGTCAAGCCGGAGCAGCTCGGCGTCGACCGCCAGCGCCAGGCCCAGGCCGCCGGCTTCGTCTTCCTTGATCCGCGTCCATTGCTGCATGAGCTGCATCAGGTAGCGCCGGTGCGCCTGGATGACCTCATGCGGATCGGCACCAGGCACCCGCAGGGCGATCAGCACCTTCATCACGAGCTCGTCGCGCGGCGGCGAGCTCAGGTCGGGCGGCGTGCGCAGCCACCAGGCCAGCTCCCGCTCGCCATCGGCGGTGATCCGGAAGACCTTCTGCGGGCCGTCCTCGCCGGTCCCGTCGGACTCGACCAGGCCATCGCGCTCCAGCCGCTGCAGCGTGGTGTACACCTGGCCCACGTTCAGCGGCCAGACCTCGCCCGTGCGCTCCTCGAACTCCTCGCGGAGTCGCAGCCCGTACTTAGGCCCCTCGCTCAGCAGCGCGAGCATCGCGTGCCGCACGCTCATGAACTGGCCACTCTCGATAGCATGCCGAGTAGCATACTGAGTATTCTCCTCGACTGGCAACGGCACGCGCGGCGAAGTCATTCATCTGCCTGGACCCCGGCCGTGCTACGTTCGCCCCGATGCCGCATCTAGGGGATTGCGCGATGCTGACCAGGTTTCCGCACGATCTTCAGGGCGTCCGCTGAGATGACGCGGCGACCGCGGCTGGACGTGACGTCGGTGACGATCGGCGCGCCCGCGCCGCGTGAGCTGGCCGCGTTTTACGCGCGGCTGCTCGGCTGGCCCGTGGCCGTTGAGGAAGCGGGGCGGCCCGGCTTCCCGCCGGAGGATGGCTGGGCGCAGCTGCGGCCGCCGGCGGGACAGCCCGGCATGGTGCTGAGCTTCGAGTACGAGGCGGAGTACATCCGGCCGACGTGGCCGAGCGAGGCGGGCAAGCAGCACACCACCGTGCACCTGGACATCGCCGCCGATGACCTCGACGCGGCAGTCGTCTGGGCCACCGAGGCGGGCGCGGTGCTGGCTGACTACCAGCCGCAGGAGAATGTCCGGGTCATGATCGACCCGGCCGGCCACCCGTTCTGCCTGTATCTCCCTTAGCGGCCGACCTCCCGCTCGCCGGGGAATCGCGGCGACCGCACCGGCCGATAATGGGTCAGTGACCATCTTCCTGGAGACTGAGCGGCTGGTGCTGCGGCGGTTCACTGAGGCCGACATCGACCTGCTGGTCGAGCTGAACGCCGACCCGGACGTGATGTGGTTCCTCACCGGCGGCCAGCCGACGCCGCGCGAGGAGGTGCGGGACCGGGTGATCCCGTTTTTCCTCAGCTTCTACGAGCGGTTCGACGGCCTGGGCTTCTGGGCCGCGCTGGACAAGGCGACCGGCGAGTTCCTTGGCTGGTTCCATTTCCGGCCGGGCCCGGACAGCGCTGACGGCGAAGTCGAGCTGGGCTACCGGCTGCGGAAGGCAGCATGGGGAAAGGGCTACGGCACGGAGGGCTCGCGGGCGCTCATCGACCACGGCTTCGCGCGGCAGGGCCTGCGCCGGGTGATCGCGCGCACGATGGCGGTCAACCAGGCGTCCCGCCGGGTGATGGAGAAGTCCGGGCTGACGTTCGCGCGGACGTACAGCTCGGGCCATGCCCCCGACATCCCCGGCGCGGACCAGGGCGAGGTGGAGTACGCCCTGACCAGGGAAGACTGGCAAGCGTTGCAGGACAGCCACTGATGGCCGGCGATAGCGGCTCGCGGAGCGCGCTGGCCGTGCTCCGCGTCTCCCCCGCACGGCTGGCCGGGGTAACAGCCGGCATCATCGCCCAGCCACTCGCGCTCATCCTGGCTATCAGGCTGAGCCGCGGCTGGGCCGGCCCGCTGCTCGCCTGGTCCGGCGTCATCGAGGTGGCAGCATTGGCCGCCTACATCGTCTGCCGCCTGGTCCCGCAGACCGGGCGCATGCGCGGTAGCTTCGGTGGCGGGCTGCCGATCGGGTGGACCATCAGCCTCGCACCCTGCGTGGTCGGCGTTATCTTCCTCGCCTATGCCTTCGGAATCGGCCATGCCGCCGGCTAGGCCGTGACGGCACCCGGCTCCGTTGTGCAGCACGGATAGGGGCGCTCGTTTCACCTGGCCACCGCCAGGCCGGACCGCCGTGCACCGCGATCAACGCCGGCGGGCCGGATCACCGAGGCGGCGCACGAACTCCAGTATTCACGCCAGCACCGGGAGGACGTGACCGCCGTGCCGGATAACGTGCAGCGGCACAGCCAGCAGTGGCTGGACCGGTTCGCGCGGCAGGGCCATGATCCCGCGCCGCTGGCGGCCGGGATGGAGGGCGCCATCTATGACCTGGGCGGCGGGCTGGTCGCGAAGGTCTGGCGCGAGCGCGGCGTCGCCACCCTGGAGCGCATGCAGGCGTTCTACGCGGACGTGGCCGCCGCTGGGCTGCCGTTCGAGACGCCGGAGATCCTTTCCATCGAGCGGATAGCTGGCCGATCGGTGACCTACGAGCGCAAGCTGCCCGGCGAGCAGCTGCAGCACCGGTTCGCGGCCGGGGAACGGGAGACAGGGGAGCCCGCGGTCGCCTGCGTGACCGCCATCCTGGCCGCGCTCGCCACGGTTCCGGCCACCGCCAGCATGCGCGAGCTGGCGGTCGTGGACGAGGACCGGCCGCTGTGGGCGGGCGCGGACAGCTTCCCCGCGGCCCTGCGCGGGCTGTTGGACCGGCGCGTCGCCAGGTTCGGGCCGGTCATCAGGAGCCGGCTACCGGACTTCGACCGCCGCCACGCGGCGCTGCTGGACCGGCTGGCGGGCCTCGGCGGGTGCCCGGACGTGCCGATTCACGGCGACCTGCTCGGCTCGAACATCCTGGTCGACGAGGCGGCCCGGCCGACCGCGGTGCTCGATTTCGGGTTCGTCACCACGGCGGGCGACGCCCGGCTCGACGCGGCCATCACGGCGGCGTGCATGAACATGTACGGGCCGCAGGCGGCGGAGATCACCCGCGACCTGACGGCCCGGTTCGCCAGGGAGCTTGGCTATCCGCCCGAGGTGCTGCTGATCTTCCAGGCGGTCTACGCGGTCGCGACGAGCAACGCGTTCACCTCCGACGGCAGCGACGGGCATTTCGCCTGGTGCGTGGCCCAGCTCGCGCGCGCGGACATCAGCGAGGCGCTGGGGCTCTGAGCCCGGCCGGCCCGGCTCGGCACTGGACTGAATGATCGCTCTGCGGCGATGATGCGGCCATGTTCCTTCGTCCGCAGGCCCGTGACCTGCGCGGCGGCGCGCCGCCGCTGCGCCCGGGGCCGGAGGTGCGCGCGTTCCACGCCCGGCTGCCCGGTTACGCGCCGACCCCGCTCGCCGACCTGCCCGCCCTCGCGGCCGAACTCGGCGTCGGCCGGGTCCTGGCCAAGGACGAATCGTGCCGCCTCGGACTCCCGGCGTTCAAGATCCTCGGTGCCTCCTGGGCGATCGCCCGCCTGCTGGCCAGCCGCGCCGGCCTGGCCCGTGACGCGATCACGCTGGCCAGCCTGCGCGCCGTCGTCCCTCCCGGCCTGGCGTTCACCGCCGCGACGGACGGCAACCACGGCCGGGCGGTCGCCCGGATGGCCGCGCTGCTCGGCGCGCGGTCGGAGATCTTCGTGCCGGACGCGGTGGACCACGCGGCCGCCGACCTCATCGCGGCCGAGGGCGCGGTCATCCGCCGGGTCGCCGGGGACTACGACGAGGCCGTGCGCCGGGCAGCCAAGTGCGCCGCCGGCACCGGCGCCGAGCTGGTGCAGGACACCGCCTGGGACGGGTACACGCAGGTGCCGGGCTGGATCGCGGACGGCTACAGCACGCTGCCCGCCGAGATCGACGACCTCGCCGACCCGGACCTGGTCGTGGTGCCGGCCGGGGTCGGCGCGCTGGCCCAGGCGATCGTCACGCACTACCGGGGCCGCGCGCACGTCGTCACGGCCGAGCCGGACAGCGCCGACTGCGTCCGCCGCAGCCTGCTGGCCGGCCGCCCGGTCACGGTCAGCACGGGCCGCACCCGGATGGCGGGCCTGAACTGCCCGACGCCGTCCGCCCTGGCCTGGCCTTCGCTGCGGAACGGCCTGTCGGGAGCGATCGCCGTTTCCGAGGAGCAGGCGGCCATCGCGGCGGGCGACCTCGCCGCGCACGGGGTCGCCGCCGGCCCCTGCGGGGCAGCCGCCCTGGCCGCCGTCCGCGAGCTCCCGCTAGCCGGGCTCGGCCTGGGCCCGTCGGCCACCGTCGTTCTGCTGTCCACCGAGGGACCCCGCCCGTAACTCCGGCGCTCACCAGCCGGTCCAGCACTAGGCCGCGTCGTGATGCGGGTCGACTTCTAGCCCTGGCCGCCGCGCGCGGTGGCCGGCGCGAGGCCGGCCGGTCAGCGGCCCCGCGCGGCGGGAGCATAATGATCGGGAAGGCCGCGAATGGCAAGGCGGGCGCGGTGCGATAAGACGAGGCGAACATGGCCGGAAAGCTGGTCGGGGGCCGTGGCTGACGCGGAGCAGAGCCTGCTCGGAGCCATCGGACGGGTAACCGTCTCCATCCCGGCCGGGGGTCCCGGCGAGGTGCTGCTGCCCATCCGCGGCGGCACCGAGGCGTTCGCCGCCTGGTCAGATGAGCCCATCCGGCGGCACAGCCGCGTCGCGGTGGTGGAGTGCCTGTCCGCGCGCTCCGTCTTCGTCACCCCGGTTCCCTAGCACGGCCAATCCTGGAGCCCATCATGTTTTTCTGGCATGTCCCGGCACCCAATGAAGCGCTGCTGATCTCCGGGTCGAAGCGACGCCGGCAGGACACCCAGTTCCGGATCATCACCGGCCACGGCAGCTTCGTGGTGCCCGTCGTCCGCCAGGCCCGGGTGCTGTCCCTGGCCCTGCGCGAGGCGGAGATCGTCGAGGACTGCATCACCAGCCAGGGCATCCGGCTGAACGTCCGGGCCGTGGCCGCGTTCAAGGTCGGCGACGACTCGGCGTCGATCGCCAACGCCGCCCGCCGGTTCCTGTCGGAGCAGGACAAGATGGAGATCCTGGTCGGCCGGGTGTTCGCCGGTCACCTGCGGTCCATCATCGGCGGGCTCACGGTGGAGCAGATCATCCGGGAGCGGGACCGGGTGGCGCAGGAGATCAAGGAGGGCAGCCACGCCGAGATGGAGAAGCTCGGCATCGTGGTGGACGCCCTGGAGATCCAGGAGATCGAGGACCTGTCCGGGTACATCAACAACCTGTCAGCGCCGCACGCCGCCTCGGTGGCCAGCCAGGCCCGCATCGCGCGGGCGCGCGCCGACCAGGAGGCCGCCGAGCAGGAGCAGCAGGCCGCCGCGATGAAGGCGCTGTACGAGCGCGACCTGGCCATCAAGGTGTCCGGGTTCCAGGCCGAGACCGAGGAGGCCAAGGCCAGGGCCGCGCAGTCCGGGCCGCTGGCCGAGGCCCGCGCCTCGCAGGAGGTCATCGAGCAGCAGACCATGCTCGCCCAGCGCCGCGCCGACCTGGCCGCGCAGCGGCTGGAGGCCGAGGTTCGCCGCCCGGCCGACGCCGAGGCGTACAAGCAGCGCGCGCTGGCCGAGGCCGCCAGGGACCGGGCCAAGTTCACCGCCGAGGGCGAGGCGTTCCGGCAGACGACCCTGGCCGGGGCGGAAGCGCAGGCCGCCCGGATCCGCGCGGACGCCGAGGCCTATGCTCAGCGGGCGACGGCGATGGCCCAGGCCGACGCCAACAACCTGCGGGCCGCGTCGCTGGCCGGCGGGCATCAGGAGCTGCTGGCGGCCGCCGCCATCGTGGACAGCCTGCCGTCGCTGGTCGGTTCCGCGGCGCAGGGCATCGCTGCCTCGAACCTGACCATCCTGAACGGCACCGAGGGCGTCGGCCAGGTCATGACCGGCCTGGTCGGCCAGGGCCTGACCATCCTGGACACGCTCAGGTCCGCGACGGCGGGCGCGAACCGCGCCGCCGGGACGCTGCCCGCGGACACCGCAGCCGGCGGCGCGGTCCCCGTCCCCGAGCTGCCCGCCGCCGACCCGGCCGTCACCGAGGCTGCGGCCGTCACCCCGGCCGCCGGACCCGAGACGGCGCCCGAGCCAGCAGCGGACCCCCCGGCCCAGCCGCCCGCCACCGCGCCGCCCGGCCTGCACGCCGTCCCCGACGCCCCGGAGACCCCCGCGCCCCGGTAACCCGCCGTGCGCCGACGCGGCTTTGCCGCCAGCCGGCCCCGCCTGCCGGGACGGCACCGACCCGGGCTGGCTAGTTCAGGAAGGTGACTGTCTCGGCTAGGGGGGCGCGGGTGATGCGGGGGCGGGGGGCGGCCGGGTCGGCGTAGCCGATCGACATGCCGCAGAACATCAGCAGCCCCGGCGGCGGCGTCGCCACCTCCGCGACTGACGTCCGGTACACCGTCCAGGCCAGCTGCGGGCAGCTGTGCAGGCCCTCGGCTCGCAGCAGCAGCATGACGGTCTGGAGGTACATGCCGAGATCGGCCCACTGGGGCCGGCCCATGCCGCGGTCGATGTAGCAGAACAGCGCGGCCTGCGCGCCGAAGCAGTCCCAGTTCGCGGCCACCGCCCGCGCGCGGCCGGCCCGGTCGGAGCGGGCGATGCCCTGCGCCGCGTACCGCTGCTCCCCGGCGGCGGCGCGGCGTTCCCGGTATGGCGGCTCCAGCCCGGCCGGGTACATCTCGAACTCGCGCTCGTCGCCGGCGTCGCCTGCCGCCAGCCGCTCGCCGACGCGCTTCTTGAGCTCGGCCAGCGATGGCCCGGTGAGCACGTAGCTGTGCCAGGGCTGCAGGTTTCCGCCGGATGGCGCGCGGGCGGCGACGGCCAGCACCCGCTCCAGCACGCCCGCCGGAACCGGCTCGCTGGTGAAACCGCGCACCGCCCGGCGGCTCAGTACCGCCTCGTGGACCTCCATGATCAATGTCCTCCTCCGCGGGCTCCCTACTATTGACGGGCCCGAAGGAGCAGAGGTGACCGGTGAACGAGCGCGAGGCGCTGGCGAGGGACTTCGAGTCGCGGCGCGGGCAGCTCCAGGGCGTCGCCTACCGGATGCTCGGCTCGCTGGAGGAGGCGCAGGACGCGGTCCAGGAGACCTGGCTGCGGCTGGAGCGCGCCGACGTCGGCGAGATCGCCAGCCTGGGCGGCTGGCTGCGGACCACGGCGTCCCGCATCTGCCTGGACATGCTGCGCGCCCGCGCGGCGCGGCGGGAGGACCTGGCGGGCGAGATGCCCGCCGACGCGGCCGGACCGGGAGCCGCCGCGGCGGCCGGCGATCCCGAGCGGGAGGCGGTGCTGGCCGAGGAGGCGGGCCGCGCGCTGCTGGTGGTGCTGGATGCGCTCAGCCCGGACGAGCGGGTCGCGTTCGTGCTGCATGACATGCTCGCCGTGCCGTTCGGGGAGATCGCCCCGGTGGTCGGGAAGACGGCGGCCGCGGCGAAGAAGCTAGCCAGCCGGGCGCGGCAGAAGGTTCGCGGCAGGCCGGCGGTGCCCGCCGCCGAGCTGGCCAGGCACCGCCGGATGGTGGAGGCGTTCCTGGCCGCGTCGCGGGCCGGCGACGTGGACGCGGTGCTGGCGGTGCTGGCCCCGGACGTGGTCCGCCGCGCCGACCGGGTGGCGATGCCGGCGGCTGGCCGGCCGAGGTCCGCGGCGCGGGTGTGGTGGCCAGGGAGATCGCCGCGTTCGGCCAGAACGCCGCCGTCGCCGAGCTGGCCCTGATCAACGGCGCGGCCGGCCTCCTGGTCGCCCCGCGCGGCCGGCTGCTGCTGGCCCTGGCCGTCACCATCGAGGGCGAGAAGATCAGCGGCTACGAGCTGATCGCTGACCGGGCCAGGCTGGCCGCTCTCGACCTGGCCGTTATCTAGCCTGCCGCTCGCACCAGGACGCGTTCGAGCAGGGTCGTCAGGCGGCGCGCGCCGGCCTTGGTGAGCTGGCCGGCCGACAGAGTCGTAGATTCCGGGGCAGCTACGTCGCCGGTGCGGGCGGTTCGGTCAGTGCGGTGATGCACGCGGTGAGCAGGAGCCGCATCTGATCTTGCTCGCTGGCGTCCAGGCTGGCCAGCATGTCCTGCTCGACGCGGCGGACCGCGGCGCTGGCCATCGTGAGCTGGCGGCGCCCGCGGGCGGTCAGCTCGGTGGGCAGGGCCCTGCCGACGGGTGCCCGTGCCGCGCGGATAACGAGTCCCTGGCGTTCGAGGGCCTGCAGGAGCACGCTCATCGACTGCCGGGTGACGAAGGCGCCGCGGGCAAGCTCGGAGTTCGACAGGCCCGGCCGCTGGGCAAGCAGCTCCAGGCAGGCGTAGTGGGTGATCGTCATGCCCAGCGGCCTCAGCACGGCCTCCAGGGCAGCGTGCAGGGCGCTCGCGGCCGCCTTCAGCATGTACCCCAGCGATGTGCCCAGCTCGATTCCCGGCTCGCCTTGACTCATGTCAGTAGTCTGACATACAGTGAGGTGTGTCAGAAGACTGACATCCCATGAGGAGGTAACGATCGTGGCCGTCACCGGACCCGACTTCATCTCACTGCAGGTGCGCGACCTGGAGCGCTCCGCCGCTTTCTACGAGCGGTACCTGGGGCTGAAGCGCTCCGAGGCGGGACCGCCGCACGCCGTCGTGTTCGAAACCAGGCCGATCGCGCTCGCCGTCCGCGACGTCATCGCGGGCACCGACCTGGACGCGATCGCCCAGCCGGGCCAGGGAATGGCGCTGTGGCTGCACGCCCCCGACGCGCAGGACATCCACGACGCCCTCGCCGCCGCCGGCACGACGATCATCTCAGCGCCCGCCGACGGGCCGTTCGGCCGCACTTTCACGTTCGCCGACCCCGACGGCTACCAGGTGACCCTCCACGACCGCGGCTGAGCCGCGCGTCCCGGCCTCCGGCACGGCAGGCACCCTGAGCGGGCTGCTCACGGCGGCAGGCCAGCCCTCCTGATAAGCCAAGGACGCGCGAAATTGCCGGGCGGCGGTCGGAGTGCAATTACCAGGCGCATTATCACCGCAGTAAATCTCATATACCGAGAATATGAACCAGGCCCGACTTATTCAGATCCGGCCACGTCAGCGGCTATCAGGACCGCGCGAATAAGAAATGCGGCTTAGAGTGGATTAATGACCACCCCGCCCGCCGTCCGAACGCCGGGCGGGGCGCCCGGCCAGGCGGAGCAGCGCAGGAACGCGCGCATTTACCTGACCGGGGTGTCGGCCTCGCTGCTGGGCAATGGCGCGATGAGCCTGGTGGCGGGGATCTGGGTCAAGGAGCTGACCGGCAGCAGCTCGATGGCCGCGCTGGCCCAGGTCTGCGTCTACGCGCCGACGCTGCTCGCGGCGCCGGCCGGGATGCTGGCCGACCGGCTGCCCAGGAGGCGGCTGCTGATCGCGGTGAACCTGGCGATGGCACTGGTCCTGCTGCCGCTGCTCGCGGTCCGCACCTCCGCTGCCGTGTGGATGATCTACGCGGTGATGGCCTGCTACGGCCTGTCCATGGTCGTGGACGGGCCGGCGTCGAGCGGGCTGTTCTACACGATGTTCTCCCTCAGCGAGCGCCGCCGGATCAACGGCCTGATGATGAGCATCACCGAGGGCGGCAAGCTGGTCGCGCCGCTGTTCGGCGCGGGCCTGTTCGAGCTGTTCGGCGGCGGCGTCGTGGCCGCGCTCGACTCGGCCACCTTCCTGGTCGCGGTGGCCGCGCTGTCCCGGCTGCGGATCACCGAGCCCCGGCGCGGCCGGCCGGCGGGCCGGTGGCGCACCGAGGCGGTCGCGGGGTTCAGCCACGTCTGGCGGACGCCTGGCCTGCGGTCGGCGACGCTGGCCGCGACGCTGGCCATGTTCGCCTCTAGCCTCAGCTCGGGCGCGCAGTACAGCATGGTCACGGCGGTGCACCAGCGCCCGGCGTTCCTCGGCGTCTTCAGCGCGATGCTCGGCGCGGGCTCAGTCGTGGCCGGCCTGGTCAGCGCCAGGATCATCCGCCGCAGGGGCGAGCGGTTCCTCCAGCTAGCCGGCCTGGTCAACTGCGCGCTGGCCTCGGCGCTGCTCACGATCCCGGTGCTCGGCCTGGACCTCGCGGCGTACGCGCTGGCCGGGTTCGCGCTGCCGTGGACCGTGGTCGCGGTGATCAATCTCAGTCAGCGGCTGACCCCCGAGCAGCTGCAGGGCCGGGTGTCGGCGGCGTGGTCCTTCCTGCTGTTCGGGGTGGTGCCGTTCGGCCAGGCGATCGGCGCCGCCGCCATCGCGCACCTGTCCTACCGGCTGCCCTACGCCGCCGCGGCGCTGCTCAGCGCCGTGGCCGTCCTCGCGCTCGCCGCCGCCGCGCGGCCGCCAGCCCTGGGGCCAGATCCCGCGCCGCTGCCGGGATGAGCCCCCGCACGGCCGGGCGGCGCGCGGCCCTGGATAGGGTTTCGGGTTGCATGCCTGAATTCCCCGCTCCCCCGCCGGATCCAGCCCTCGTGGCGCTGCTCCGGGCCGCCGGCTGTGTCTTCGCCGAGGACGAGGCCCGGCTGATCACGCAGGCGGCGGCGAGCCCGGCGCAGGCCGCGGAGCTGGCCGCGCGGCGCGCGGACGGGCTGCCGCTTGAGCTGGTGCTGGGCTGGGCGGAGTTCTGCGGGCTGCGCATTGCTGTCACGCCGGGCGTGTTCATCCCGCGCCGCCGCACCGAGTTCCTGGCCCGCCACGCTATCGCGCTGGCCCGCCGGTCCGCCGGGCCGCACGTCGTCGTCGACCTGTGCTGCGGCTCCGCCGCGATCGGCGCGGCCGTGCTGGCCGGGCTGGGCGGGCTGGGCGCTGGCAGCACTGAGCTGCACGCGGCCGACGCCGATCCGGCGGCCGTGGCCTGCGCCCGTGCCAACCTCGGCGCGGCCGGGCGGGTCTACGCCGGCGACCTGTACGACGCGCTGCCCGCGAGCCTGCGCGGCCGGGTCACCCTGATCACGGCGAACGTGCCGTACGTGCCGACCGCCGAGATCGCGCTGCTGCCGCCCGAGGCGCGGGACCACGAGCCGGCGGCCACGCTGGACGGCGGCCCGGACGGCCTTGACCTGCTGCGCCGGGTCGCCGCGGGCGCGCCGTCCTGGCTCGCGCCCGGTGGCTGGCTGCTCATCGAGACCAGCGACCGGCAGCTCGCGAGCGCCGTGCGGGCGGTCGCGGACGCCGGGCTGCGCGGCGGGTCGATGCACGACCCCGAGCTGGGCGCGACGATCGTGGCCGGCACCAGGCCGGCTGACCGGCCGGGCCGGGCGTAGCCCCGGGCATGGGCGGTCAGCCGCAGCTCACCGGGCTGATCGTGGTCATCGTGATCGGCGCGGGCGCGCTGCACGCCACCTGGAACGCGATCGCCAAGGACATCAGCGACCGGCTGATGGCGTTCGCGCTGATCGGCGTCGCGCTGACGGCGGGCGGCGCGGTCGCGCTCGGGCTGGCCGGGCTGCCGCCTGGCAAGGCCGTGCTGCTGGCGATCATCTCGGCGGCCATTCACATCGCGTACGAGGCCGGGCTGATGGCCTCCTACCGGCTGGGCTCGTTCAACCAGGTGTACCCGATCGCCCGCGGCACCTCACCGCTGCTGGTCGCGCTCGGCGCGGCCGTGTTCGCCCACGAGCACCTGGCCGCCGGGGCGCTGGCCGGGGTGGCGATCCTGGCCGCCGGGCTGATGAGCCTCGCGCTGTCGGCGGGCTGGCCGAGCCGGGCCGAGCTGCCGGCCATCGGGGTCGCGCTGCTGACCGGCGTCACCATCGCCAGCTACACGGTGGTGGACGGCATCGGCGTGCGGGCCGCGCATGATCCCTACTCCTACACCGGGCTGCTGTTCGTGCTCCAGGGGCCGCCGTTCCTGATCGCGGCGCTGGCCCGGCGGCCGGCCGCGGCCTGGCGCGACGCCCGGCTGGTGAGCCGCGGCCTGCTGGCCGGGGCGCTGGCCGCGCTGGCCTACGGGGTGGTGCTGTGGGCGCAGGCCCGCGCGCCGATGGCCGAGGTCGCCGCCATCCGCGAGGTCAGCGTGGTGTTCGCGGCGCTGATCGGGATGGTTTTCTTCCGGGAGCGCTTCGGTACCAGGCGGGTCGCCGCCGCGATCGTCATCGCGGTCGGCATCATCCTGATCAGCGCCTGAGAACGGCGGCTGGCGCCGAGCATCCCCGTTCAGGGTAAATGCCCTATATACGCTAGTAACACGTTTGCGTTAACATCGGGACGACCGCCGCGGCTGCCTCGCGACGGCACCGCGAGGCAGGTGATCGCTCCCGATGACGACCGGGCTGGCCGGGAAGAACGCCGTGGTGACGGGCACCGCGCACGGCATCGGCGCGGCCATCGCCGCCGCCCTGCGGGACGCCGGGGCGACGGTGCACCCGGTGGACACCGACACCGCCGACCTGTCGGACCCCGGTCAGGTGCGCGCGTTCTTCGCCGCGGCCGGCCCGGTGGACATCCTCGTCAACAACGCGGGCGGGGTCGCCGGGCAGGTCGGCAGGCCGCTGGAGGACGTGCCGGACGCGGACTGGGCCGCGGTGGTGAACGCCAACCTGACCACCGCGTTCCTGTGCACCAGGGCGGTGGTTCCTGGCATGAAGCAGCGCCGCTGGGGCCGGATCGTCACCATCTCCTCGGCCGCCGGGCTTGGCGTCAGCAAGACGGGCATCCAGGCCTACGCGAGCGCTAAGGCGGCGCAGATCGGGCTGACCCGCCAGCTCGCGCACGAGCTCGGCCCGTTCGGCATCACGGTCAACTGCATCGCGCCCGGCTTCATCCTGTCCAACCCGACCACCATCGCGCAGTGGCAGAGCTACGGCCCGGGCGGCCAGCGCGACCTGGTCGCGGGCATCGCCATGCGGCGGCTTGGCGACCCGGCCGACATCGCCAACGGGGTGCTGTTCTTCGCCGCGCCGCAGTCGTCGTGGGTGACCGGCCAGGTCATCGCCATCGACGGCGGGCACAGCTAGCGCGCGGCCATGCTCACCCTCGGCTACGACGCGCGCTACCTCGGCGAGCTGGCTCAGTACGTCGCCGTGCCGAGCGTCAGCAGGCACGCCGGTGCCGCCGTGATGCGGGCCGCCGCGGACTGGGTAGCCGGGCAGCTCGGCTTCGCCGGCGGGCGGGTGCTGCCCACCGCCGGGCACCCGGTGGTGCTCGGCGAGTGGCTGGGCGCGCCGGGCGCGCCGACCGTGCTGGTCTACGGGCACTACGACGTGCAGCCGCCCGGCGACCTGGCCGACTGGCCCTCGCCGCCGTTCGAGCTGACGGTGCGCGGCGATATCGCGGTCGGCCGGGGCGTCACCGACGACAAGGGCCCGGTCTACCTGGTGCTCAAGACCGCGCAGGCGTTCCTCGGCCAGGAGGGCGCGCTGCCGCTGAACGTGAAGTTCCTCATCGAGGGCGAGGAGGAGATCGGCAGCCCGCACCTGCCGGAGTTCGTCCGCCAGCACGCCGCCGCGCTCGCCGCCGACCTGGTCATCTCGGCCGACGGCGCCATGTGGCGGCCGGGCGAGCCATCGCTGGCGCTGGCCTCCAAGGGACTGGCGAGCCTGGACATCACCGTCGAGGGCGCGGCTGCCGACCTGCACTCGGGCCGGTACGGCGGCACGGTCGCCAACCCGCTGCACGCCCTGGCCGCGATCGTCGCGAGCCTGCATGACCGCGACGGCGGCGTCGCCGTAGCCGGGTTCTACGACGGGGTACCCGAACTGCCCGCCGGACGCCGCCGCCAGATCGCGGCTGTCGATTTCAGCGAAACGGAGTACCTGGGCGGACTCGGGCTCCGCGAGGCGCACGGCGAGCCGGGGTACTCCACGCTTGAGCGGCTCTGGGAACGGCCGACGCTGGAGGTCAACGGGATCTCCGGCGGCGGGAAGTACACCGTCATCCCGCGCGCCGCCACCGCGCACCTGTCCTGCCGCCTGGTGCCGGGCCAGCACCCCGATCGCGTCCTGGCGGCGATCGAGGCGCACGTGCACGGGCTGGACCTGCCCGGCGTCCGGGTGCTGACCCGCCCGGACCAGGCGCGGGTCCCCGCGTACACGATCCCGGCCGCGCACCCGGCCATCCGCGCCGCCACGGCGGCCCTGGAGTCGGTCTACCCCGGCCAGCCGGTGCTGCACGCCGCCATCGCCGGCACGCTGCCGGCCACCGACCTGTTCGAGCGAGTGCTCGGGGTGAAGACGCTGTTCTTCTCGTTCTCGACCTCGGACGAGCGGCTGCACGCGCCGGGCGAGTTCCTGCGCATCGCCAGGCTGCGCGAGGGCATGCGAGCCTGGGAAATGCTCTGGCGGCTGCTCGCGGCGGGACCGCACCGGCTCGCCGCGGCTCGCTTGCCTGGGCCGACTCCGGACGGGCGCGAGCCGGCTCGGCGCGAGAGAGGACCTGGCGATGACTGACGACCCTGGCCGGCCGTATACGGCGTACTCCTACCTGGGCGCGGGTGCCGACTCCCCCGCGTTCGAGCTGGCACCGGAGTTCGGCCGGGTGCCGCCTTACGCGGCGCGGCTCACGCCCGCGCAGCGCGAGCGGGCGGCGCGGCTACTGGACGGCAGCCTGGTGATCAGCCTGCACGATCACCCGGTCAGGTTCCCCGCCCGGATGGAGGAGACGCCCGCCTACAACCGCACCGGGCGGCAGCACGCCGCCTACGCGGGCCTGGCCGCCTCCGGGATGACTGTGGTGTTCGACAACATGATGGACGGCACCGCCTGCGTCACAGGGAACGCGCCGTGGCGGTGGGACGACATCATCACCGACCTGGGCATGCGCCAGGCCGACCTGGCCCACCAGCGCGCGGTGACGGTGATCCGCTGCCTGGCCGACATCGACGCCGCGCACGCGGCGGGGCGGGTCGGGCTGGTGTTCGGGCTGGAGGCGGCGACGCCCATCGAGAACGAGATCGACCGGCTCGACGTCCTGTACGGGCTGGGGCTGCGGCAGATCGGCATCGCCTACTCCGACGCCAACGCCCTCGGCAGCGGGCTGAACGAGGCCCGCGACGGCGGGCTGACCGCGCTCGGCCGCCGCGCGGTGACCCGGATGAATCGGCTAGGCCTGGCCATCGACCTGTCCCATTCCTCGGACCGGACCGCGCTGGACACCTGCGAGCTCACCAGCGCGCCGGTGTTCCTCACCCACGCGGGCGCGCGGGCGGTCTGGGACACGCCCCGGATGAAGCCCGACGCGGTGCTCCGCGCGGTGGCGGGAACCGGCGGGGTGATCGGCATGTCCGCCGCCCCGCACACCACGCTGTCCGGCGCGCATCCCCGGCACACCATCTCCTCGGTGATGGATCACTTCGAGTACTGCGCGGAGCTGGTCGGCCTGGAGCACGTCGCGTTCGGCCCGGACACCCTCTACGGGGATCATGTCGGGCTGCACCGGGTGTTCGGCCACCTGCTCGGCCTCGGCCGAGCGACCAGCGGGCCGGCCTTCGAGCGGGTCGAGTACGTGGACGGACTGGAGAACCCGACGGAGAATTTCGCCAACATCTGCGGCTGGCTGGTCAGCCACGGCTACGACGACGACCAGATCCGCGCGGTTCTCGGCGGCAACATCTACCGTGCGCTGGGGTCAATCTGGGTCTGAGGCTCTGGTCTCGCGCGGGCGGGCGGCTAGGGCGGCGGGCCTGGCGGGTCGAGGCCGTCGGAGACCGGGGCGTCCTCGCTGGCCAGATCCAGGCCTGCCGAGGCCGCCTGGATCGCGAGCAGCGCGGCGAAGTCGAGGTCGCCGTAGCCGTGCCCGACCAGCCCCTGCACGAGCTGGTGCACCAGCGCGGCCACCGGCATCGGCACCTCGCGCTCCCTGGCGGCGGCCAGGCCCAGGTCGAAGTCCTTGCGCAGCAGCGTGCCGGTAAACGTCGCCTCGAAGTCCAGGTTGACCAGCGCCGGCGTCTTGTACCTGGTGAACGCCGAGCCGAGCACGCTGGCGTTCAGGCAGGCCATCAGCGCCTGCCGGCTGACGCCGCTCTTCTCCGCCAGCACCGCGATCTCGGCCAGCGACTGAGACACCACCCCGAGGAACAGGTTGTGGCACAGCTTCACCACCCTGGCCTGCTCGCCATCGCCCACGTAGGTCGCGCCAGAACCGAGCAGGCTCAGGTAGGGCCGCGCCTGCTCGAACGCGGTGCGCGGGCCGGACACCGCGAGCGTCGCCAGGCCCGCCGCGGCGGCCCGCGGGTTGCCCATCACCGGGGCGGCCAGCAGCGCAGCGCCGTGCCCGGCCAGCCGCTCGCGAACTAGCAGCGAGGCGTCGGCCGACACCGTCGAGCAGTCCACCACCACCGGCGGCGCGCCCTGGCCCGACAGCACCCCGTCCGGCCCGAGCAGCGCGGTGATCAGGTCGTCGGAAGTGCCGACGGTGACGAACACGATGTCCAGGCCGGCCAGCTCGGCGGCGCTTTCCGCCAGCCTGGCACCCGCCTGGACCAGCGGGCTGGCCCGCTTCGCGGTCCGGTTGAACACCGTCACGTCGCAGCCGCCGGCCAGCAGCCGACGGGCCAGCGCGGACCCCATGCGCCCGGTTCCCAGCCAGCCGGCCCGGCCACCGGAACTCAGCTCGGACATGGCCACCTCGCCTCGCCTGGGTCATGCACGGGCGACGTGCGCGGGGGTGACCGCGACGGGCGCCAGCACAGATCCCGGCTTATCGCCTCATGCCACAATCGTTTGCGGTTCGAGCCTGGCTCCGCGTCCGCACGATGTCAACGCCGGGCCAGGCAAAGAGTCCGTCACCGCCGGGGCGCGTTGGCTGGCGCGGCTACTGGCCGGTCGAGCCGTCGATTCGCTCGCGCAGCAGGTCCGCGTGCCCGTTGTGCCGTGCGTACTCCTCGATCAGGTGCACGATCACCCAGCGCAGCGAGAACCGCTCGCCGCCGCGCATGCCGGTGGCGTCCAGCGAAGGCGCGGCCGCCACCAGCTCCCGCGCGTGCTCGCACTCGGCGTCCCAGGCCGTGAACGCCGCCGCGACGTCGGCCGACGCCACCTCGTCAAAGGCCGGCTCAACGTCGAGCCCCGGCGCCCAGATCCCGGCCATGCCGTCGCCCTCAAGCAGCGGGCGGAACCAGTTCTTCTCTACCTCGGCCATGTGCCGGACCAGGCCGAGCAGCGACAGGCTGGACGGCGGGACCGCCATCTCGCGGAGCTGGTCATCGGCCAGTCCCGCGCACTTGGTGGCCAGCGTGGCCCGCTGGAAATCCAGGAAGGCCGTGAGCAGCTGCCGGTCTCCCGCCTCCAGGGCCGGGAGCACTCGCTCGGTGGTCATGCCGCAACGCTAGCAACACATGTCGCACGCTGCTATTCGGATAGCGAACAATGGTTCGCGGGAAGCTTGATACGCGATGTTCTCTGATTGGCACAAATAGACGTTCTGGCGCGAGACCACTGGCATTCCGGTCAGCACCCGGCGGCCACGTCAGCGCCGTTTCCCCTGCGTTTTCGCCGCGTCCGGACGGCTGACCACGGATTTTGGGCCTCTCCAGGGTCGCTGTGATCATTCTCGCAGTTGCCATTCCTGTACGAATTGTTTACCCGGAGTTACGCTCAGTGCGTGGCACTCATTCCGAAAGGTGCGCTGAACAGCAAGCGCACCGGAACATTCGCCGTGGTCGCGGCCATCATCGGCCTAGTCGTCGTTCCGATCCTCACCGTCCCCGCCATGCTGGTCGCCGGCTTCAGCTGGAAAGGCGCCCCCAGGTGGACCAGGGTCACGCTGATTGCCGGAGCGATTCTCTTCGCCGCCTACGTGGTCGCGAGCAAGCCCGCTAGCCCGCACCCCCTGCACGGCTAGCCCCGCGCCCCCCTCGGCGCGACTTCCGGCGCATTACGCGCCACCCCTGGCTATCCCCTCGTCTCTCCACCTCCCCGCCTTTCCCCGGCCCCCAAAATTCCGCCCTCCACCCCGCCAAATCCTTCGCAAACCGAATCTTCATTCCCCCAGTCACCGCCCCGCCCCTGCCCCTGCCCCTGCCCTGCCCCTGCCCCTGCCCTGCCCTGCCCTGCCCTGCCCTGCCCTGCCCTGCCCTGCCCTGCCCTGCCCTGCCCTGCCCTGCCCTGCCCTGCCCTGCCCTGCCTCTTGCTGTTATCAGCTGAACTGCGGACGCCTACGACAGTGAACCCGCTTTTACTGTCGTTTCAGCGACAGTAAAAGCGGGTTCACTGTTGCTAGTTCCCGGCGGGTTTCGCCCGCCGGGCGGCCGACCTCAGCAGGCAGCAAGCACGGCGTGGCCGGCAGCCGACGGCGGCCCAGCGGCAGCGAGCCGGCGCGGGCGTAGCACCGCCCCCAGCGGGCGCGAAGCAGATGGGGGCACGCCGGACCCAGCGGCAGCGAGCCGGGTTTTGCTGCCGTGGCGACCGCAGCAAACCCGCATCCACTGTTGCCGGGATGCCGATGCCGGCGTGGCCGAGGTGGCGGCGATGCCGTCGTGGGCGACCTAGGGAGATGCGGGTGCAGCCGACCTGGCAGCGGTGCCGGCGTGGCCGACCTGGCGGAACTGCCTCGCCCCGGCGTCGCTAGCTGGGGCGCTTGGCATAGCACGCGATTTGCTTGATATAGTTTGCAGCAGACGCGAGGAGGACACACGCGATGATCGACACCAAGGCCGTCGGGCAGGAGCTGCAAGATCAGCTCATCGGAGCCGCCCGTAAGGCGCAGGAGCAGGCCCGCAAGGCACAGCAGCAGGCGAAGAACGCCCCCGAGCAGCTCCGCAAGGGCCAGGAGACGGTGGCCGAGGTCGTCAAGAGCCTGACGGCCGCCGCCGAGTCATTCCGGCCGCAGCTTCCGGACCTCAAGCTGCCCGAGATGAAGCTGCCCGACATCAAGATCCAGACGCCGCCTATGCCGAAGCTGCCCAGCAGGGAGAAGCTGCTGAGCGGCGCACAGGACGTCGCCGAGCAGGCGTTCGCGGCCGGGACCAGGATCGCTGGGCAGGTCGCCGAGGCGGCTGGCCCGATCCTGGCGCGCGGCGCCCAGGTCGCCGGGCCGCTGCTGGCCCAGGGCGTGAACCGGATTGGCCAGGCCGTCCAGGCAGCCCAGTCCGTCCGCGCCGCGCTTCCCGGCTCGGGGACAGCCAGCAGCACGCCCGTCGCGCACGACCCCGGCACCGCGCAGGAGAGCGCCACGCACGGCAGCATGACGACCGGCCAGGCAAAGCCCGGCCCGGCCGATGCTCACGCCAGCCCTGCTGCCGCTGACACCGCTGCCGCTGACACCGCTGCGGCCGGAAACGCCGCGAGCGACGCGGACGGGACGGACGGCGGCCAGGGCGACGCCACCGAGACCGCGACGCCGCGGGCTCGGGCGCGGAAGACCACGCCGAAGAAGAGCCCGACGACGAGCTCCGCGAAGGCCAGCGCCACCGCCGCGAAGACCGGCACCACTGCCGGAAAAGCCGGCACCATCGCCGCGAAGTCCGCCACCGCTGCCCGGAAGAGCGGCACTGCCGCCGCGAAGACGGGCACGGCCGGGAAGACGGGCACGGCCGGGAAGACGGACACCACGGCTGGCCAGGCCGGGACCAAGAAGGCGGCCAGCCGGACGGCTAAGGGCGGCAGCCAGAAGGCTGACAAGCCCGAGGCGTGATCGGCGGCGGGCGGGCTGCTAGGCCCGCCCGCCGCCGATCGCTGACAGGCAGGCGGACGTCGACGCACCCAGGCACCTACCTACTGACCACTGACCGTGAAGCCAGGCAGGCACCGATGACCGAACCACCGTGGGATGGCCAGATGGAGGCGCTTGGCGCCTTCATTCGCGACAAGCGCAAGCTCGCCAACCTGTCGCTGCGGCAGCTCGCTGAGCGCACCCGGCTGTCCAACCCCTACCTCAGCCAGATCGAGCGCGGGCTGCACCAGCCGAGCGTGCGGGTGATCCGGCTGATCTCAGACGCGCTGAACGTCTCAACCGAGACGCTGCTCGCTCAGGCCGGCTTGCTGCGGCACGACCGGTCGGGCGGCGGGGCAGCGATTGCGCCGGGTGTAGAGGACGCGATCAAGGCTGAGGGGCGGCTGAGCCCGGAGCAGCGGAGTGCGCTCATCGCCGTCTACCGCAGCATGCTGCGGGACGACTAGCACTGGCAGCAGAGGGTACAAACCGGGCAAGGCCGGTAGCACGAAACGGTGACATACGTAGTTAAGGTGCGAACATCGCAGAACACAGACAATGCGCCGCCACCAGCGATTACGATACGTCATCGTGATTGACCAGAGCCCGGATCCGCAGCAGCCGCCTTGGCGTGAACCCTCGCCGGGGTCAGCCCCGCTGCCCCGGCGCAGGCAGCCGGGCGGCGATAACCCGACCGCATCGGGCGGCAGCCTGTTCGAACGGCCGCAGCGGCCGGCCTCCAGCGAGACCACCAGCGACTCGCTCGCGCCGCTGCCGGCGGCCGAGTCGCTGCCCCGGCGCGGCGAGCCGCTCCCGCAGCGCGATGGCGGGCTCCCGCAGCGCGACGGCGGGCTCCCCCAGCGCGACGGAGGACTGCCGCAGCGCGGTGACGACATGCCGCAGCGAAACGGCGCCCTGCCCCGGCGGACCATGCGGACCCGGCCGGCCGGGCGGCACCGCAGCCCGCACCGGCTGAGCGTGTCCTCGGACGCGCCGGCCCTGGTCATCGCGGTTCCAGGCGGCGCCGACGGCGAGCACATCGGGACGATCGAGCAGATCGCGGCTACCGCGGAAACCTCGTGCCCCGGCGTCGAGATCCGGGTCGGCTTCCTGGGCGGGGACGCGCACCGGCTGACCGACTGCCTGCGTTTC
Source organism: uncultured Actinomycetota bacterium (assembly GCA_963725175.1). Taxonomy (GTDB): domain Bacteria; phylum Actinomycetota; class Actinomycetes; order Streptosporangiales; family Streptosporangiaceae; genus DASUBV01. The sequence goes on along the minus strand of CAVRXH010000006.1, from coordinate 5,956,334 downwards.
GACGAGGTGCCGGCCGGCGAGCGAGCGCTCGGCGGCGTGATCGTGCCGCTGCTCGCGGGCCCGCATCAGGCCATAGACGCGGCGCTGGCCAGGGCGGCGGAAGGCGCCGGCGGGCAGGTCATGCTCGGCGCGCACCTGGGACCGCACCCGCTGATCGCCGAGGCGCTGCACGCCCGGCTGGCGGAGGCGGGCCTGGCCCGCAACGCGCGGTCTCGCGGCCTGTCTATCTCGACCACGAACTACGGCGTCATAGTGCTCGCCGACCGCGGCGTAGAGGCGACTGGCGCGGCGGGTGTCGCGGCGGTGCTGCTGGCCTCCCGGCTGGCCATGCCGACGGCCCCGGCCTCGATCGACGACCCGGCCAGCATCGACGCCGCGCTGGCCAGGCTCCGCGAGGCGGGTGCCGAGCGGCCGGTCATCGCCCCGTGCCTGATCGGCCCGGAAACTCCTCGGCGGGAGCTGGAAGCGATCAGCTCGGCCCTCGGCGCGCCCTGCGTGGCCCCGCTGGGCGCGCACTCAGCGGTCGGCCAGCTTGTCGCGATCCGCTACGGGGCCGCGCTGGCCCGGCTGAGCATGGCGGGCTAGGAAGTAGCGGGCTCCGGCCGCTGATCCTCCGGCCCGACGCCCGGCTCGAAGTCCGGCGCCGCGTTCGGCCCCGCATCGGACTCCGCGTCAGGGTCCGTGACCGGCATGCGAAACCTGGGCAGCGGCGAGGCGAGCAGCAGCAGCGCGCCGGCGAAACCGCCGACCACGCCGATCCACAGCGTCGAGCGCAGCCCCAGCGAGCTGCCGAGGATGCCGCCGGCCAGGGCGCCGACCGGCCTGGTGCCGTAGTTCACCGCCTGGAACGCGCCGGTCACCCTGGCCCTGAGCTTGTCGGGAATCACCGCCGCGAAGATCGATCCGATGCTGATGTCCAGCACCATCACGCCGAACCCGGAGCAGAACTCGGCGGCGAACAGCATCGCCAGCACCTCGGGCCGCGCCCCGCCGGCCAGCGGCACCAGGGCGAGCGGCGCGGTGTACCCGGCGCACCCGGCGATGTAAGCCCAGCCCACGCCGATGGCCGCCGCGAGCCGCCGGGTCAGCACCGCGCCGAGCACCCCGCCCACGGCGGCCGCGCCCAGCACCAGGCCGAGCAGGCCGGCCCGGACGTGCAGGTCCCTGGTGGCGTACAGGATGAACAGGGTGAAGTACATCAGCGTGAAGAAGTTGATCACCGCGACGGCCATCAGCGAGGCCCGGACGACGGGCGCGCCCACGATGTACCGGGCGCCTGCGGTGACCGAGCCACGGCCGCCGGGGTCGGGCGGCGGCTCCTTCGGCGAGATCCGGCTGAGGGAGAACGCCGAGCCGAGGAAGGACAGCGCGTCCGCCGCGAGTGCCGCCGGCGCGGACAGCAACTGGACCAGCAGCCCGCCGACGCTCGGCCCGACGACGAACGACATCGCCCGGCTCCCGTACACCAGCGAGTTGCCCTCGACGTACTGGTCCTCGGGCACGATGGCGACGAACATGCTGGCGTCCGACACCGTGAAAAAGATGCTCAGCAGGCCCGCCCCGAACGCCACGCCGTAGAGCTGGCCGAGGGTGAGCACGCCCAGGCCGTAGCAGACCGGGACGCTGGCGAGCAGCAGGAACCTGCCGAGGTCGGCGGCGATCATCACCGCCCGGCGCCGGCCGCGCCGGTCCACCCAGGCGCCGGCGACCAGGCCGAACAGCAGGCTGGGCAGCCATTCCAGCGCGGTCAGGTAGCCCATGTCGCTGGCGGTGGCGTGCAGCGCGAGAACGGCGGCGAGCGGCATCGCGATGGTGGTGACCTGGTCACCCAGCATGGAGACCGACTGCGCGGTCCAGTACCGCCGGAAGGTGACCTCGCGCAGCAGCGGCGGCACCCGCCGCGTCAGCCGCGCCACGCTCATCGTCACCGTGCCGCCCGCCCATCCTCGCCCGTCACGGGGGCGGGCTTCTCGGGCCCGGGCGCGGCACCGGAGAGATCGCCGGGGAAGGCCAGGTGCAGGTAGCTCACCAGGCGCGCGCCCGGCGGGCGCAGCTCGGCGTGCTCCGCCCGGTCGAGGTAGCGGTCCACCAGCGCCCGCTCCTGCGCCGCGAGCCCGGCCAGTTCCTCATCGGTCACCCAGATCACGGTGTCGCCGAACATGGCCGCCTCCTGCCAGGCGACCGGCTCGGTGTGCCGGGCCAGCAGCCACCGCTGGAGGTACTGGAAATAGCGATCGGCGATCACGGTGGCGAGCAGGTCGGAGGCGGCGGCCTGCTCGTCGTCGTCGGGGACCTCGGGCCAGGCGGTGAACTGGGTCGTCGCCTGCCACGGCCGTTCCCGGCCGGTGCCGCCCCCGGCCTCCTCCACGAGCCCGTACTTGGCGAGCTGCCGCAGGTGGAACGAGGCGCTGGCGGAACTCTCGCCGAGCCGCTGGCCGGCCTGGGTGGCGGTGAGCGGCCCGTCCCTGCGCAGCAGGCCGACCAGCGAGAGCCTGGTCGGATGGGCGAGGGCTCGCAGCGCCCGGGGGTCGGTCAGCCGCTTGACGGTCCGGCCGGGCTGACCCGGCGCCCCGGACTGAGCTGGCTTGGCTGGCATAGGTGCCAAGATAGCTTTCCAAACAAGTCTTTGCAAACACTTCTTTGCATAGTAGAGACGGCTCGGGCCTGCGGGCATGGACCAGCCCAGAAACGCCGACGGCCGGCCCCGGGCGCCGTGGACAGCGCACCGGGGCCGGCCGTACGTCAGCCGTTACGCGGTGGGGAAGTTGAAGTAATGCAGGCTCACGAACGCCGGATTACCGCCCGCGGCCGAGGAGAACTCCAGGTACACGTTGTGCGTGCCCGTCGTCTTGGTGATGTTCGCCGGGACCGTCTTCCAGGTGCTCCAGCCGCCGGTATTGCCGACCGCGAAGCTCCCGACGGGGGCGTTAGACGGGTTGTCGAGGACCACCTCGACCAGGCCGCTTACCCCGCCCGCGGCCCCGGAGGCCACTCTGGCATCGAACTGGCTCGATCCTGCTGAGCCGAAGTTGATGTTGTTGTATTCGAGGTAATCACCGTTGATGAGCTGGGACGCCTGGTTGCCGTCCACGCCGGACGGGTTGGTGTCCCCGCTGGCTGCGGTGACGGAGATGGTGCCCTTGCTGGAGTTGTAGCAGTCGGCCGAGATGTCCGCGGTCGCGGTCGTGGAGCAGGATTCCGCCGCCACCGGGGCCGGTGGTGGTCGGGGTCGGCGTCGGGGTGGGGGTGCCGCTGCTGGTCTCGTACGCGGCGACGTAGGCGACGCTCATCGTCGCGCCCGAGGTGGTCGAGCTGGTCGGCGTGGTGCAGTTGCAAACCCCGTTCGGGTAGCCGCCGCCCATCGCCAGGTCGAAGATGATCGAGAAGTTATGGTCTACGGCCGCCTGCCAGGTCGCCACCGGCACCTGGCTCTCGTTGACCTGGAAGAACTGCGTGCCGTCCAGGTACCAGGTGATCGACTCGGCCGAGGCGTTGGTCCGGTTCACGATCACCGTGTAGGTGTGGTAGCCGGTCTGGCAGCCCGAGCAGGCGTCCAGGCCGCTGCCGATGCCGTCGGTCTCGTTGCACGGGCCGCCGGGGTCGACTCCGCAGTGGAATGTCCCCGAGTGCTCGGAGAGCGCGTTGACGTCCTCCATGATGTCGATCTCGCCGGTGGACGGCCAGGAGCCGGCGCCGAGCATCCAGAACGCCGGCCAGTAGCCGAGGCCGCTGGACGGATTGGGCTGCTCGATCGACGCGGTGACCTCAAGCTCGCCGCCGGCGGGCGCGCCGACGTTGGCGCTGTTGGTCTGGATCCGGCCGGAGGTCCAGTTGCCGCCGGAGTTGATCGCCTTGATCACCAGGTGGCCGTTGCCGTCGAGATAGACGTTGCTGGTCGAGTTGGTCATCGTCTCGATCTCGCCGGTGCCGAACGTGGATCCGGCGCCGGTGTCGTACTTCCAGTTGGCCGAGTTGACCTGCGAGCCCGACGCCCCGGCGAAGTTGTCGCTGAACACGGTGGACCAGCCGGCCGGCGGGGCCGGCACGGTGGTGGCGGAGGCCGGCAGCGCCATCGTGATGACCGCGATCGCGGCGGCGCCGAGTAACGTGACGACGGACGCGATAGCGGCGAGCAGGCGTCGCTGCCGCAGGATGAAGGCCGGCCGGGCCGGCGGGGTGTCGAACATCAGAGTGCAGCCTCCAGACTGGGGAGATGACTCGGGCGCGACGGCCGGCCGCTCAGGCCGGCCAGGCCCGACTGGTGCCACGGAAGATGCGACCGCGATGCGCCTGTGCCCCCGGATGACCGCGTTGCAGCCGGTGACGCCGGTAACCAGGCGAGGCTGAGTGCGGTCAGTGACGCTGCGGGCGGGACGGACAAGCCGGGCTCCTCCCGACGTACTGCCCTAACTTCAAGACATGATTCAAGACGTAAAATTACTCCATGTCAAGAGTCATGCGCATTGCGCTAGAAACGGGCGGTGCCTGAACGGGCGGCGCGTGACCGACCCCGCTGCGATGCCGCGCGGGCTCGGGGCGCTCGGCTGCGGGTTCGGGCCGGCGGCGGCTCAGGTGCCGGGCGGCTGGTAGCGGACCGACTCGTCGGCCGCTCGGTAGATGCCGGGCCGGCCGGCCGGCGCATCTCCTCGGCCAGGTGCCCGAGCAGCCCGGCGGCGCGGGCCAGCAGGGCGAAGCCGCGCAGCATGTCCGGCGCGAAGCCGAGGTCGGCGAGGGCGGCGCCGCACACCCCGGCGCCGTTCAGCGGCAGGGTGCGGTTCAGGATCGCGGGGTGCACCCGCCCCACGGCCGCGAACAGCCGCAGGTGCGGGCCGAGCACCCCCGCCTCGCGCGCGATGGCGAAGATGACGGGCGTGCGCGGGTCGCCGTCCTTGTGCACCGGGTGGCCGAGGCCGGGGACTAGCAGGCCCGCCGCTCGCCTGGCGCGGACCGCCCTGGCCGCCAGTTCGTCCCAGCCGGCCTCGTCGTCGTCGGCTGGCAGCCGGGATGCCCTAGCGGCAGCGTCGCCACCAGGGCGGTCGCCGGGGCCGCTGTCATGGCCGGCGCCGGGGCCGCCGCCGTCAGCGCCGCGCGCCGCCGCCAGCGCGTCCGCGAGGAACCGGCCGCAGTCCTCGGTCACGCCCAGGTACCGGGACCCGCCGCCGAGCAGCCCCGCCGCGAGCGCGCCCTGCACCGACTCGGGCGCGCCGGTCAGCGTCAGCCGCGCGGCGATGGCCGACGGGGTGAACCCGTGATCGGCGAGCGCGACCAGCACCGCCTCGAACAGCCGCAGCTCCCCCGGCGCCGGCCGCCGCAGCGCGACCAGCCAGAACGCCAGCTCGCCGAAGCTGACCTGGCCCATCAGCTCCGCCGCCAGGTCGTGCCCGAGCAGCGAGATCGAGGTGGCGTCGCTGGTGCCGATGGCGGTCGGGTACTCGGTCACGGGGTCTCCTGTGCGGGCTGGGCCGGCTCTGCGGGCTGGGCCGGGTGGGCGGAGGCCTGGTCCGGCGGGCGGGCGTCGTACTCGCCGGGCGGGTGCCCGGCCGGCAGCAGGTGCTTGGCGACTCGCGCCGTCGGGGTCCTGGGCAGCTCGCTGACCTGCTGCCAGTACCGGGGCACCTTGAACGCGGCGAGCCGGGCGGCGGCGAAGGCATGCAGCTCGGCGAAGTCGGCGCGCTGGTCCCCGGCCGTCACGACGAAGGCCTTGACCTCTTCCTCGGTGAGATCGGAGGGCACCCCGGTGACGGCGCACTCCAGCACCGCCGGGTGCGCGGCGAGGACGTCCTCGACTTCGAGCGGCGACAGGTTCTCGCCACGGCGGCGGATCACTTCCTTGATCCGGGACACGAACGTGTAGGTGCCGTCGGCGTTCACCGTGACCAGGTCGCCGGTGTGCAGCCAGCCGCCGGTGATCACCCGCGCGGTCTCCTCCGGCATGCCGAAGTAGCCCGGCGTCACGGCCGGGTTGCGCAGCAGCAGCTCTCCGCTGTCGCCGGGGCGCAGGTCGGTGCCGTCCGGCGCGACGACCCGCGCGGCGTTGACGGTGCCGAGCACCGGGTGCTGGCGCACCGAGCCGAGGGTGCCGTACGGGCGGGTGCCGCGCGCCCAGATCAGCCCGTACGGGGACTCCGACATCGCGTAGCCGACGACGATCCGCAGGCCGAGCCGCCGTTCCATCTCCAGGTGCCGGTCGCGCTCGGGCGCGGGTCCTGTGTAGCACAGCCGCAGCGGGGTGCCGGCGTCATCGGGCCGCTCGGGCTGGCGCATCAGCATCTCCAGCATCGCCCCGATGGCGTTGAACTCGGTCGCCCCGTGCCGCCGCGCCGCGTCCAGGAACCCGCTGGCCGAGAACCGCTCCAGCAGCACCAGCCCCGCGCCGCAGGCCAGCGAGCCGAGCACGGAGTAGGCGGGCGCGTTGACGTGGAACAGCGGCAGCGAGGTCATCATCCGGTCGGCGGCGGTCAGCTCCATCCAGTACGGGAAACCCTCGCCGGCCATCGCGTACGCCCGGTGGGTCTGGATGACCAGCTTGGACCGGCCGGTGGTACCCGAGGTCGGGATCAGGGTGGCCGGGTCGTCCGGCCTGGCCACGTCGGGCAGCGGCCCGGCCCGGCGCGCGGCGGCGGCCATCGCGGCCGGGTCGGCCCAGCCGGCCGGCACCAGACCGGCGACGTCGAGCACGGCCAGCCCGGCCGGCGCCGCGGCGGCCAAGGACGCGAAGCTCCCTGGTCCAGCGACTCCTGGCTCGGCGGTGCCGGCTGCGGCGGAGCTGGGTGCGGGCGCTCCGGGTGCGGCGACCCCGGCCAGGGCCACGCCGGTCAGCTCGGCGAGGGTGTCGTCGGTGATCAGGGCGCGCGGGCTGACCTGGGAAATCAGCCCGGCCAGCTCGGCGGGCTGGCTGCGCGGGTTCACCGCGACGGTGACCGCGCCGAGCGAGGTCAGGGCCAGCCAGCAGATGAGGTAGGGCGGGATGTTCCGCGCGGTCATCATCACCAGGTCGCCCTTGCGCACCCCGGCCTCGGTCAGCACCTGCGCGGTCAGCGCGGTCGCGGCGGCCGCGCCGCCGAAGGTCAGCGTCCCCGAGTCGGCGCGCAGCCAGGTGCCTGCGGCGTCCCGGCCGGCGGCCTGGGCGAGCAGCCGGGGAATGGTGCCGGAGTAGCCGTCCGCGCCGGTCACCGGCGGACCAGCGTGGAGTCGATCTCGTAATTCTTGGCGGGCCCGGTGACCTGCCAGTGCTCGGCGTACCGGCCGGCGCCGAGCAGCTCGCCGGTGACCTGGTAGTGATCCAGGCCGCACGGGTGCCCGGCGGTCCACCGGCCGCCGCTCGCCTCCAGCCGGTAGAACGCGCGCCCGTCGCCGAACCGGACATCTAGCGCGCCGTCCGCAGCGGCGAGGTAGATCAGGTCTCGGCTGGCCGGTCCCAGGTGCCCCCCGAACCGCAGCTCCCCCTCCTCCCGGTACGCCAGCCCGGCCCTGCCCAGCGCGCGGAACGACGCGGTGCCGGTGAACTCCCCCGCCGTGCCGGACCGGTGATCGGTGAGCCGGCGGGCCACCTGCCAGTCGCCGCGCAGGTAGCTCAGCAGGTCGGGCAGGGGTGGCCCGGAGGCGTCGGCAGCCGGTGCGCTCGATGCCCGGAATGTCGGCAAAGCACCCTCGTGGTAGCGTCCCAGCACGTCCGGCTCCACGTCACGCGCCCTTCAGTAGGAGGCTCCGCCCCGATGTCGCACTCAGATACGCTACGACGCCCGCGCCCGCTGGTGCTGGCCGACCTGCTGCCCGGCACCCTGGTCAGGGACATCCTGCTCGTGGTCGGCGCGGCCGGGTTCGTCGGCGTACTCGCCCAGCTCCAGATCCACCTGTCGTTCACGCCAGTCCCGGTCACCGGGCAGACCCTCGGCGTGCTGCTCGCCGGCACCGCGCTCGGCTGGCGCCGGGCCGCCGCCGCGATGGCCCTGTACGCGGTGGCCGGCGTGGCCGGCGTGCCGTGGTTCGCCGGGCACGCCAGCGGCTACGTGGGCGCGTCGTTCGGGTACATCGTCGGGTTCTTCCTGGCGGCGGCGCTGTGCGGCTACCTGGCCGGCCGGGGCGGCGACCGCTCCGTGCTCCGCTCGGTGCCGGTGATGCTGGCCGGCGAGGTGGTCATCTACGCGGTCGGCGTGACCTGGCTGGCGGTGTCGCTGCACCTGAGCGTGTCCGCCGCGATCGCCGACGGGCTGACCCCGTTCCTGATCGGCGACGCGATCAAGGCCGCCATCGCGGCCGGCCTGCTGCCCGCCGCCTGGTCCCTCGCCGGCCGCCGCCCCAGCAGCTGAGTACTTCATGATCGGGTAGCGCTTTGGGGCCGCATACGCCCAAAGCGCTACCCGATAAGCCGGGATGGCGCGGCGGCAGGCCGGCGAGCTAGGCGGGGCCGGCGGGGGGAGGCCGCGGGCCAGGACGCTCATCACGTCCTCGAAGATGTCGTCGGGGACCCGGCCGCCCGCGGTCCACTCGGCCCAGCGCATCCCGATGAAGTTGCCGAGCCCGGTGTAGACGTAGGCGATGACCTCCGGGTCATAGCGCGCGTCGACCTCGCCGGCGAGCTGCGCCGCCCGGACACCCCGCGCGTATCCCCTGGCCAGCCGCTCGTAGTAGGCGCGGAACTCCCCCGGCGCCAGGAACTCCGCCTCGCGGACGATGCGGAAGATCCACGGCCGCTCCGACATGAGGTCGAAATAGGCACGGAACGAGGCGCGCTCCCTGGCCCGCTGATTGCCCGCCGCGGTGTCCAGCGCCGCCGACATAGTCGCCCGCAGGTCGGCGTTGATCTGCCGGATGACCGCCGCGAAGATGTCGGACTTGGAGCCGAAGTGCGCGTAGAAGCTGCCCGTCGCGATGCCGGCCTGCGCGCAGATGTCGGCCACGGTGGTGCGCCGGTAGCTGCGCTCGCCGAACAGCCGCTCGGCCGCGCTCAGCAGTCGCTCGGCCGGCGGCCGGTCCCGCGCGGCCGGCTTGCGGCTGGGTGCGATACTCACGCTGGCTACCTCTGCTGATCTGTCGCGGCGGGACGCTGACCAGCGTGAACTCCGCTGGTCAGCACCAGTGTGGCAGTCCGCCCCGGCGCCCGCCGGCCCGGTGCCCGCTTCATGATCACCGGCGGGCACCGGGCCGTGCGGTCAGTGCGGCGGGATGCCGTTCGCGGGCGCCGCCGGCTGCGGCGTCGTGTCCGGCGTGATGGCACCGGTCGGGCTGGTGTCGGTGACCAGCACCGGGCCGGTCTGCACCAGCACGCCGTCCTTGATGATGCCGATGTAGGCGCCGGTGACTCCGTTGTGGTTGGTCGCCGAGTAGGCGTACGGCGCGATGGCCACGCCCTGCGCCAGCCCGCCGTTGATCGCGTTGACCAGATCCTGCCTGGTCGGGTTACGCCCGGCCTTGAACATCGCCTCGGCGAAGGTGTAGGCCGACGACATCCCGTAGAGCACGTTCCCGTCGAACGGCAGCTTCGGGATGTACTTGTCGTGGATCTGCTTGAACAGCGAGATCCAGCCGTTGCTGGTGTCCCCCAGGGTCGGCAGGTAGCCGTCGGTGATGATGCCCTGGGTCAGCTCGTTGCCGTTCACCTTCTGGTGCGCCTTGGCGGCGAACGCCTGAAGCAGGCCCGCCAGGGTGATCGCGTCCGCGCCCACGTTGCTGACCACGAGCTGCGGGTTGTAGCTCAGCCCGAGCGCGTTCAGCTTGAGCAGCGCGGTGAAGGCCGGCACCGAGAACGAGACGACGACCTGCGCCCCGGCCGCCTTGAGCTTGGCGACCAGCGGGCCGACCGTGGTGTTGGTCGGGTCGTAGGCCTCCTTGGCGACGACCTGCTTCGCGGGGATCTCGTCCTCCAGGCCCTTGACCCCGTCCTGGCCGAACTCGTCGTCCTGGTAGAAGAAGCCGATCTTCTTCCCCTTGAAGTGCTGCGCGACGTACTGGCCGAGGATCTTGCCCTCGCGCACGTAGTCAAGCTGCCAGCCGAAGGTGTAGGGCCACTTGGACGGCGCGTTCCAGCACTCGCAGCCCGAGGCGACGAACACGTCGGGCACCTTCTCGCTGTTCAGGAACGGCGCGACCGCCAGGTGCGTGGGCGTGCCCAGCCCGTTGAAGATCGCGAACACGTTGTCCTTGAGCACGAGCTGGCGGACGACGGTCGAGGTCAGCGACGGGTTGTACTGGTCGTTGAGGTACTTGTAGTCGATCTTCCTGCCGTAGATGCCGCCGTGCGCGTTCAGGTACTGGAAATAGGCGTTGGCGGCGGGCGCGATCTCGTCGTAGCCGGGCGCGGCGATGCCGGTGAGCGGCTGGTGACTGCCAATCGTGATGGTGGTGGCGGTGACGCCAGGCGCCGACGCGGTCAGCGCCGACCCCGAGCCTGACTTGCCGCTGCCGCTGGACCCGCTGGAACCGCACGCGGCGAGCAGCATCGCGACGGCGGCCAGCCCAGCCACCGGCGCAAGGGTAACTGTGCGTGTTCTCTTCATGTGGTGCCTTTCTCCTTCGCGTCACGGGCCGGCGGCGCCGGCGCAGGACGCTCAATGGCGGGCCGGCCGCTGGCGCGGCCAGTCCGAGCAGGCGGCGTACGCCGCCCTGGATTCCGGCGGGGAAGATGAGCATGACCAGGACGAGCACCAGCCCGTACGCGGCGATCGGCACGCTGGAGCTGGCCGCGCCCGACAGGCCGTGGCTGGCGGCGAGGTTGGTGAGGTAGCTCGGCACCAGGACGAACAGCAGGCTGCCCCATACCGCCCCGGCGATGCTGCCCAGGCCGCCGAGCACGGCCGCGGTGAGCAGCCCGATCGACAGCGTCAGGGTGAACGCGCCCGGCGACACGTTGGCCGTGACGACCGCGAGCAGCGCGCCGCCGACCCCGGCGCAGGCGGCGCTCACCACGAACGCCAGCACCCGCAGCCGGGCCACGGCGTAGCCGGCCAGCGCGGCGGCCACCTCATCGTCGCGGATCGCCCGCCAGCCGCGGCCGGTCCCGCTGCGCACCAGGTTGGCCAGCAGCACCAGGGTGATCAGCGCGGCGGCGCAGCACAGCAGGGCCAGCCACTGGGTGAGCGGGAACGCCGGGCCGAGGAAGCCAGGCGCCGTCACGTTGATGTCCAGGCCCTGATCGCCGCCGAAGACACCCTGGTAACGGTCGGCGATCGAGGGCAGCGCGACGGCGAGCATCAGCGTGGCGCCCGCGAGGTAGGGGCCGCGCAGCCGGGCGGCCGCGACGCCGACCACCGCCCCGGCGGCGGCGGTGATCACCGCGCTGCCGGCGATGATCAGCTCAAGCGGCCAGTGCAGGTGCGTCATCAGCAGCGCCGCCGCGTACGCCCCGACGGCCATGAAGGCGCCGTGCCCGATGGAGATCTGCCCGCTGACCCCGATCAGCACCGTCAGCCCCGCGACCGCGACCACGAAGGCCGCCACCTCCGCGAGCTCGTAGTCACGGTACGAACCCAGTTTGTAGGAAAGCAGCAGCAGGAGCACTCCGGCGACCAGCGCCGTGCCGAGATGCCTGGCGAGCGTCACGTCACACCTGCCGGACCGAGGAGGAGGAGAACAGCCCGGCGGGCCGCAGCATGAGCACCGCGGTCAGCGCGGCCAGGCCGGCGATGCCGACCAGGTCGCTGCCCAGGTAGCCGCCGACATAGCTGAGCAGCACGCCGAGCAGCAGCCCGCCGATGACCGCGCCGAGCGGGCTGTCCAGGCCGCCGATCACCGCGGCGGTGAAGCCGAGGACGAAGATCGCGTCCATGCTGTTCGGGTAGAGGAACGTGGTCGGGGTGACCAGCAGCCCGGCCAGCGCGCCGAGCAGGCCGGCCAGCGCCCAGCCGAGGGTCAGCACCCGCCCGATCCGCACTCCGAGCAGCCGGGACACATCCGGGTTGAACGCCGTGGCCCGCAGCCGCAGGCCGGCCGGCGTGTACCGGAACACGACCGCGAGCAGGATCGCCGCGGCGAGCACCGCCCCGGCCGTGAAGATCCCGTCCGGGGAGACGCCAAGCGCCAGCGAGCCTGCCTTCAGGCCCACGATCGAGTACGCGGGCGGGAACGACCGGTACTGGCCGCCGTACAGGATGCCGGCCAGGCCCTCCAGGAAGATAAGGAGCCCGATGGTGACGATGACCGCGTTCAGCGGGGGGCGGCGGGCGGTCGGCCGGATCACCGCGCGCTCGAGCACCGCGCCGAGCACCAGGCCGGCGGCCAGCGCCGCGGCGAAGCCCAGCCAGTAGTTCCCGGTCCTGTTGATGACCAGCAGCGCGACGTAGGTGGTGAACATCGCCATGCCGCCCTGGGCGTAGTTGAGCACCCGGGTGCCGCGCCAGATCAGCACCAGGGACAGGGCGATCGCCGCGTAGATCATCCCGGTGCTGAGCCCGCCGAGCGTGAACTCAAGGAACTCTTGCATGACCGCCCTTCTCCTAGAAGCCGAGGTAGTGCCGGCGCAGGCCCTCGTCGGCGGCCAGCTCGGCGGCGCCCGCCCTGGCCACGACCTTGCCGAGGCTGAGCACCAGGCCCTGATCGGCGATGGCCAGCGCGCCGCGCGCGTTCTGCTCGACCAGCAGCACGGTCAGTCCCGTGTCGTCGCGTAGCCCCCTGACCAGGTCCATCACCTGCGCGACGATCCGGGGTGCCAGGCCAAGGGAGGGCTCGTCGAGCAGCAGCACCCGCGGCGCGGTGAGCAGCGCCCTGGCGATCACCAGGATCTGCCGCTCGCCGCCGGACAGCGAGCCGGCCAGCGCCCGCCGCCGCTTGCCCAGCACCGGGAACTGGTCGTAGCTGGCGGCCAGCGCCGCCGCGCGCTGGCCCCGGTCCCGCAGCAGCAGCCCGACCCGCAGGTTCTCCTCGACGGTCAGCTCGGTGATCACGCCCTGGCCCTCGGGCACGTGCGCGAGGCCGGCCCTGGCGATCTCCTCCGGGGCGCGCCTGGTGAGGCTGGCGCCGTCCAGCAGCACCTGGCCAGCCCGCGGCCGCAGGAAGCCCGAGATGGTCCGCAGCAGCGTCGTCTTGCCCGCGCCATTGGCGCCGAGCACGGCGGTGATCGTGCCGGCCGGGGCCGCGATGCTCACCCCGTCCAGCACCGGCGCGGCGTTGTAGCCGGCCACCACGTCGGTGACCTCCAGCACCGGGGCGGCGCTCGCCGCGCTTGCCGCCGGGGCGGCGGCTGGCTCACTCATCGCCGGCCTCCTCGCCGGAGTCCCCGGTCTCGGCGACCGGACCCGCTTCCGGCTCGGTGCCGAGGTAGGCCGCGGTGACGGCCGGGTCGGCCTGAACCTGGGCCGGGGTTCCCGAGGCGATCACCTTGCCGAAGTCGAGCACGAAGATCTGCTCGCAGACCGACATCATCAGGTCCATCCGGTGCTCGATCACCACGACCGTGGCCTGCCGGGCCAGCTCGGTGATCAGCTCGCCCAGCTCAGGCAGCTCGCTCTCGCTCAGGCCGCTGGCCGGCTCGTCGAGCAGCAGCAGCCTCGGCCGGGCCGCCATCGCCCTGGCCAGCGCGACCCGCTTGCGCGGCCCGTGCGGCAGCGCGCCGGGCAGCTCGTCGGCCAGGTCCGCCACGCCGAGCCGGTCCAGCGTCTCCATCGCCAGCGCGCGGAGCGCGCGCTGGCGGCCGTCTGACACCGGCAGGCCGAGCGCGGCCGGCCAGAAGCCGGCCCGCCACGCGCCCGCGCGGTCGCCGCCGGCCGCGCCGGCCATCACGTTCTCGGCCACCGTCAGCCCGGCGAACAGCCCGACGCCCTGGAGTGTCCTGGCGATGCCCAGCCGGGCCAGCTTGTGCGGCCGCAGCCGGGCCAGTCGCTGCCCGTCAAAGCTGAGCTGGCCCGACTGCGGCCGGATAAAGCCGCACAGGACGTTGAGCAGGGTGGTCTTGCCGGCGCCGTTCGGGCCGATGATCCCGGTCACCTGCTGGCCGGCCGCGGTGAGCGACACGTCGTCCAGCGCGGTCAGGCCGCCGAACCGCACGGTCACCCCGCGCACGTCCAGGGTCCCGCTCGCGGATGCCGCAGGTCGCTGAGCCGGCACCACGGATGAATCACTATTCATCAGACGTTGCCTTGCTGGAGTGGCCACAACCGGTTAGTGATGAACCAAGGTTCACGACGAAGGGGCTGCTGCGCAAGGAGCACCCTCACATTCGTGGCCAAAACGAGACCCACGGCACCGTGCCGGGAGTGAACGGGCGTTCAGCCTGAGTGGCCGCTGACCACCCGGTTCCCTTGATGGCGCTGAAAAGTTATGAAGCTGGCGCTGAATGGCGCTTCTGCCGCTGGAGCATTTGCCGGAGCAACCGGTCATAGCGCCCGATTGAGGAGGGCTAGCATGATGCGGATAAATCCGGCTCGTGTCCTGGTCGCGGGGGCCGCCTCGGCAGCTTTAGCGGTACTAAGCGGCGGCTACGCCACCGCCTCGGCTGAGTCGGCCGCCGGGCCCGCGGGCCCGGCGGCCGGGTTCGCGGCGCTGCGCGACAGCACCGGGCTGATCACCGGGCAGCGCACGGGGAATTACACCAGCGCCCGGATGTCGGTCGAGCTGACCCTGGCGCCGCGCGACCCGGCCGGTCTGGCCGCCGCGCTGCGCGCGGCCTACACCCCCGGCAGCGGCGCCTTCCACCGGTGGCTGGCCGCCGGGCAGTTCGACGCCAGGTACGCCCCGGCCGCCACCGTGCGGTCCGCCGTCATCGCCTACCTGCGCTCGGCCGGGCTGACGGTGGCCGGCTCGCCGTCGCCGTTCCTAATCCGGGCCACCGGAACGAGCGCTCAGGTGCAGGGCGCGTTCCGTACCTCGCTCGGTTCTTACCGGAACGGGAGCGGGACCCGCTACTTCGCCAACTCGACGGCGGCCCGGCTGCCCGCGGGCCTGGCCCGCGACGTGCTCGGCGTGACCGGCCTGACGAACACCGCGCGACCGCACTCGATGCTGATGACGCCGGGCACCGCGAAGCGGCCGGCCGCCCGGGGCCGGCGGCGGCCGCCCAGCCGGCGGCGAGGAAGAACTGCGAGGCGCCCTACGTCACGAGGACCCAGCTGTTCAACGAGGTAGCCACCGGGGCGATCTTCACCCAGACCAACGCGGTCGGCTACGGCGCCGGCCCCGGCTGCAGCGGGCTGACCCCCGCACAGCTCAACTCCATCTACGGCGCGCCGCGCGGCGGCCCGCGCACCAAGGGCGCCGGGGTGACGATCGGCCTGTTCGAGCTGTCGGCGTACCGGCGCTCGGACATCGGCACCTGGGCGCGGCACTTCTACGGGCCGCGCTACCACCCGCACCTGGTCAACATCAACGTGGACGGCGGTCCTGTGCACCCGAAGTGCCCGTCCGGCGACTCGTGCCCGGCGGACATCAACGGCTACTCCGGGGACATCGAGACGGCCGGGGACATCGAGGCCGACCTGGCCATCGCCCCGGACGCCCGGCGGGTCGAGGTCTACAACGCGCCGCAGGACACCACCGGCCAGACCAGCCTGGCCGAGTACGCGGCGATCGCCAGGCAGGACACTGCCGACGTGGTCAGCGCGAGCTGGGCCACCTGCGAGGACGACCTGTCCGCCGGCTACGTGCAGGCCGAGAACGAGATCTTCGAGCAGCTGGCGCTCCAGGGCCAGAGCATGTTCAGCGGCTCCGGGGACTGGGGCATCTACGAGTGCGTCGACTCGCTGACCGGCCCGTTCACCCAGAACGTGATCGACCCGTCCGCGCAGCCCTGGGTGACCGGCACGGGCGGCACCTCGCTGGAGAGCTACAACCCCAGGATGAACCCCGACCCCGGCCCGCCGCCGCCCGGCACCGAGACCGTGTGGAACGTCGATGACCTGTGCAGCCAGCAGGCCCCGGCGCCGGACAACGACAACCAGGGCGGCCCGTTCTGGTGCCTGGCGGTCGGCGCCGGCGGCGGCGGGTTCAGCCAGTACTGGGGCCGGCCGTTCTACCAGCACGGCCCGGGCGTGCGTAACCCGGCGTACCCGAACGCGTCCGGCAAGGTGAACGGCTCGGGCGTCCCCGAGTGCGCGCTCGCGGCGGCCGGCACCCCGTGCCGCGAGGACCCGGACGTGTCCGCCAACGCCGACCCGCAGACCGGCGTGTCCGTGTACTGCACGGGAACGGCCCGCCAGCCCGAAAGCACCTGCGCGACGTTCAGCGACGACGAGCTGGTACCCGGCTGGTTCGAGGCCAACGGCACCAGCCTGTCCGGCCCGCTGTGGGCGGCGATGACCGCCGACAGGGACAGCTTCCACGGCTACCGGTCCGGCAACATCAACCCGTGGGTATACGCGCTGCTCCGCACCGACCCGCGCCGGTACTTCACCGACATCACCGGCCTCGAGCGGCGGCAGCGCGCGGCCCTCAGCAACGGCCTGTACGCCACCACATCCGGCTACGACATGGCCACGGGCATCGGCACGCCAAAAATGGCAGCGCTGATCAAGGTCGCCTGGTAACCGCTGGGCCCGCTCGCGGGACGAGCAACTCCGGTCCTGGCCAGCCTCACCGGGCTGGCCAGGACCGGCAGTACCCAGGTATCGCCGGCCACGCGCCCAGGGCTCAGCCTCGGAACCGCAACGGCGCGAGCATCGGGTTATAGCGCGGGTGGGCGTCCTAGATGGTGCGCTCACGGAGGTCAGGCAGGTACTGGGCGACTGTCGCGAAGTTGCCGTCGTCGTGCAGAACCACCAGGTGGTGATGCGCGGCCGTCGCGCAAGTCAGCAGGTCGCTTGCGGAGAGGGCGCGGTGCGCCCCATGGCGCAGCAGCCGGTACTGCGCGGACTCCGTCCAGCGCCACGCAGTCTTGGGCAGCGGCGCGTCCGGATAGAGGTCCTCAAACGTCTGCGTCATCTGGTCATACTCCTCCGAGTTCCGGGCCGATCGCCGGAACTCCACCCGCTGTGGAAAGCACGATCCGACCGCGCCCGCCGACAGCACTTCAGCCCAGCTAGTGCCGGCGGCAGGACCGGGCAACGGGCTCCGCGAGCCGACGTTCTGCCCGGACGGCACTCCGGACCTGCCGTGTACATCAACGGCAGGTCCGGGGTGCGCATCTCGCGGTCCAGCGCGGCCGTCCAGCCAGCCACCGCGTCCGACCCGCTGCTTCAGGTGAGCACCGCCGCGGAGTAACGCAGTCAGATCTCCCACCAGGTCGGGCAGATCCGGCCGGGATCGCAGCAGCCGTCCGGCCCGCCATGCGCGCCACCCGCCCTTCAGTCCACAGCCCGGCTTGCCCGCGACGCGGCAGGAGGGTCCTCACAGCACGCCGAGACACCGTCCGCGAGCGAATCAGTCGCAGCCGGGCAGGCGCCCTGCACGACTCCAGCGGACGTGAATGTACGGGCGTATTCCTGTTCCATGACCACCGCTACATCGGGCCAGTAGCGCTTGGTCGGCTGCGCGAGATTCCAGTAGTGAAGGTTCTCGCGAGCGGCTCGCCACGCGTGCGGAAACGGCGTTACGGCACGCGACAGGCTGAGCAGTCGGCGTGTGATGCTGCCAGCTCCCTTCGCGGCTGGGTCTATCCCGTTGCCGATGAGCAGGGTGGCGGTTCGCAGCGCGTCGAGGACGGTCACGGGCGCGGAGCTCGCTCTAGAGCCGAAGACCAACTCCGACCACGAGGTTCTGCTTCGTGCCCAGGCCAGGCGTTCGAGGGAAGTGCCAAGGTCGAGGACGAGGCAGTCCGGGTCGGTCCGTTTTCCACATCAAGACCACGTCGCCCACGGGCATGCCGGCATGACGAAAATGGAAGCTGACTCCAGCCACTTGGCGACGGTGCCATACGGCGAGGCGACCGTGGAAACTTATGTGGCGGGCATGCATGCTCAGACGGGACAGGACCGTTAGCAGTTCATCGAAGGCTGCAGCGTAGGACGCGACGTCCGGTACCAGCTCGACCCGCGAGGTGTTGACGAAGGAGGTGAGGAATCCGTCGGCTAGGTCTCCGGTGGGCAGGCGCTGGGCGGTGAGACGGACGACGGGCTGTGGGATAAAACCCTGGCGATACGGGGTGGGCAGGCTGAATTTAAGGACCGGGTCCATGGCCTGGATTGCGGAGATGGTGAGTTCGGTCTCGCGGCCCCAGCGCAGAGGCAGGCACGGAGCCCGGAGGACACCCTGCTCGGCGAAGGCGCTCTGCAGCGCCGCGAGGAGATCCGGCCAGGATAATGCGCGCCGCGGTGGTTGGTACGGCGTGGCGTGGTCGCGGTGACGGATCTCCAGACGGTCTCCGTCCAGGGTGAAATCCCACGTCGAGCCGAGGGCCTTGCGCATCTGCTGCAGGAGATCGGCGGGGTCTGGGGCGGTCAGCACGGTCGTGCCGCTAAAGTCTCGAAGTGGCGTCGGGGATCGAAGCGGCGCAGGCCCGTCTCCTGGACCGCGGCGGCGTCGAGGTGTTCAGTGCGGGTGACCGCGTCGGCGAGGGCCTTGGCGGCGGTCTCGTCGTCAACATCGGGCGGTAGGGCGGCAACGACCCCGGTGCCAGCGCAGATGGCCGCATGAGCGCAGGTGCCGTCGCTCCAGGCCAAGGCTGCGACCGGGGTGCCGGCGCGCAAAGCCTCGCCAAATACTGCAGCCCCGGCTTCGACATAGCCACGGGCGTAGGTGTAGACGAGAGCGGTGGCACCATGGAGCGCTGAGGTCTTGGGCGGGCCGCCGAGTTCTCCGGCCCAGTCGACGTGTTCAGCGGCTAGCAGATCAGCGTGGCGGCGTGTGTAGCCTTCGCTGAACACCGGGCCGACTAGGCGAATGCGTCGTCCCAGGAGCTGGGCGGCCCGTACTGCCAGGTGAGGGGCCTTCTGTTCGTCTATGCGGCCTAGCCAGACGAGATCCCGGCCGGGTACAGCTGGAGGCTCCTGTTCCCCCATGCCGAGGTGGACTGCAAGGTCTTGGAGCGGATGATGCGCGGCGTAGCGGTCGAGCATCTCAGAGGAGTAGCAGTACAGCCGGGTGCAAACGCCGTCGAAGGCATCGGCGGCGTGCTGAAAATCTCGATCGTGCTGGAAGGTGGCGACGTCGCAGTCCAGAGTCTCGCGGATATGCCGCCAGGCAGGAAGGCTCGGGTACTCGTGGCCGACGATGAGCAGGTCGTAGCCGTGGGAGGCCAGTTGGCGGGCAGCGCGAGAGCCGGGTTCGAGGTCTTCGAGCCGGACTGAAACCCGAGACCAGGCTGGCGTGAGGTCTTCGCGCCAGCCTGGCCCGATGAGGTGGACGTCGGCACCTGCTGCTCTTGCTCCGACTGCGGCTGCCCACAGCCACCGCTCAATACCGCCGTAGCCGATGGGCGGGAATTTGTACTGGCCGGGGAAATCGCAGACGCCGACTAACACTCATGCCTCCGAAAGGGATCCGTCCGCCATGATCCGGCAGAAGCCGAGGTATCTGGCGAGGGACTTGGGCAGCAGGACCGAGCCGTCCGACTGCTGGTGCTGCTCGAGCACAGCGGCCAATGTGCGACCGATGGGCAGGCCAGAGCCGTTGACGGTGGCGGCGGGGGTGGTCTTGCCATGCTCGTCCCTGGTGCGAATACCGGCGCGGCGCCCCTGAAAGGTGCCGAAGTCTGAGACCGAGGAGATCTCGCGGTAGGTCCTCTGGCTAGGGAGCCAGACCTCGATGTCGTATGTGAGCTGTGAGGAGAAGCCGGTATCCCCGGCCGCCAGGGTGACCACACGGTAGACCAAATCAAGTTCCTTAAGGCACGTCTCGGCATGCGTAACCATGAGTTCCATTTGTGCCCGTGAGTCCTCCGGGGCGCAGATGCGAACCATCTCGACCTTGGAGAACTGGTGCTGGCGGATAAGGCCACGAGTGTCACGCCCGTAGGAGCCAGCCTCTGAGCGGAAGCAGGGAGTCTGCGCGGTCAGTGCGAGCGGCAGTTCGCTCGGCGGAATGATCTCGTCCGCGTACAGGTTAGTGAGCGGCACGACGGCCATGATGTCCGCCCGGAGATCCACGGTTTCCTCGTAGTAAAGGAGTCCGTCGACGGATAGCAGTAGGCACCACTGGAGCAGGAGGGCCATGTCGGCGCCGGAGTGCTGCACGGCGAGCCGGAGTCGGCGCACGGTACCTTGACCGAGACGGTAGTAGACGCTCCAGAAGGCCCAGTCGAAGATTGCGTTGCCGCGCATGGGGAGCGGGTCGAGTAGCACGGGGTTTCCGCTCATGTCGAATGCGACGTTCTCCCGGTACAGGTCTGCATGGAGCACAGTCTCCATACCTGGCGTACTCGGCAGACGCTCCAAGCACGGAATCGATTCGGCTGCAAGACCTGGGCTGCCCCGCGTTTCCTAGACAGGTAATTTGCGGTTAATTCACGCTGCTACCTGCTTATTCAGGAACTCGTCCATGACCTCTTGCGGAGTCCGGTAGTCGAGCCCCGAGTGGAGACGTGTCATTATAGCGAAGCTCAATCCACCGCGCAATGTCTTTCCGAGCATGCTGGAGGGTCGGGTAAACGGTGCGGTGGACGAGCTCGACTTTCAGTGACGCGTTGACGCTTTCCGATAGCGCATTGTCGTAGCAGATTCCCGTGCGGCCGACAGACTGGCTTATCCCTAGCCGTCTCAGCGCGGTGGCGAACGTCCCCGACGTGTAGTTGCTGCCGCGGTCGCTGTGAAATACCGTTCCGTCGGGCAGGTCGAGATTCCGGGCGGCCATCTCGATCGCGGAGATAATCAGCGGCGTCTTGTAGTTATCGTCCATCGCCCAGCCGACGATCTTCCGGGTCGCGCAGTCAATCACGGTCGCCAGGTAGAGCCATCCCTGCCAGGTCGGAATGCAAGTGATATCGCCGACCATTTTCTGGCCGGGCCGTTCCGCGGTGAAGTCCCGGCGGACCAGGTCGGGGATGTCGCCGGCCAGGCCGTCCTGCTCGGTCAGCGAGTGCCGCCACGGCCTGGGCTGGCAGGGCACCAGGCCCAGCTCCCGCATCAGCCTGCGGACCAGCTCAGGCGAGCACCGCTCACCGCCGCGCAGCAGCGCCTGGTGCAGGCGCCGGTACCCGTATTCGCCGTTGTTCGCCTCGAACAGCGCCCCGATCCTGATTTTCAGCAATTTCCTTCTTTTCGCCGTTTCTGATTCCGGCCGTGATTTCCAGTCGTAAAATCCCGAACGCGATACCTCAAGCCACTTGCACATCTGCACAACCGTGGGAGCGTATGCCGAATCCCCGGCACAGGCGGCGTACTCTGCATCGATAAAATCGTACTTCTGGATTACCGATGCTCCGCCGCAAAGTACGCCGCGGCTTTTGAAAGGAACTCGACTTTCATCTTCAGCTCGCGGTTCTCCCGCTCGAGCTCGCGCAGCCGCGCACGTTCCGATACCGGCAGCGCGGGCCCGTCATCCGCGTGCGCTTCCCGGTAATCCTTTACCCAGTTGCCGAGCGTCGTCTCGTTGACGTCCAGTTCGCGGGCAACGTGCGCAACAGTCTGTGAAGTTTCCACCACCATCTTGGCGGCTTCTTCCTTGAACTCAGGAGAAAACTTCCTGCGATTCCTGGCCATTCGATCCCGTTCCTCTCCAGAAAGATCCTATTGGATCCCCTGTCCGGGAACCGTGGAGCAGCTCAACCGACATATCGGGTGCGCCGGTGGCGGTGCAAGATCCAGGGCAGCAACTCCTCGGTCATGTAGGTGTTCAGCGACGGAAACGGTCCGTCCAGGACCGGGTGCCCAACTGCGTGCGTAGTCCCGATAGCGTCGGCAACCTTCGACAGTTCCAGGGCAGGAGCGGTTGTGCCACCGGGCTGCGAGCCCACCAGGCGCAGTGCGGCCACGGAGTTCGCCGGGTCTGAAGCGATGACGACGCTGGCCGGGCCGGAGTGCCACAGCTGCAATGCGGCGACCTCGCGGTGGTGACGTTCGGGGTCAAACCACGCCTTCAGCAGGGTGAGAACACCGCTGGCGTCGATGGCCAGCGCGAGAGCTGAGGCGTGACCGGCGTCGTGGTAGCCCTGGAGCGTCAGGCCCCACTTGACGGCCGCTGCGCCGAGCAGACTTGGGATGCGATCGAGCCATCTGTTGGCAGCGGGACCATAGTGGGTGGTCAGCCGGTGCCGACAGGATACCGGCACCGGGAGGAGGGCAGTGGTAGCACTCAACTCAGCAGCACCCCGCCCTGAACTAACTCCTGCGTCAGCGCGGGGAATCCGGCCAGT
This sequence comes from uncultured Actinomycetota bacterium, assembly GCA_963725175.1. Taxonomy (GTDB): domain Bacteria; phylum Actinomycetota; class Actinomycetes; order Streptosporangiales; family Streptosporangiaceae; genus DASUBV01. Next base: position 5,934,184 of record CAVRXH010000006.1, on the reverse strand, counting down.
GCCTCCAGCACCAGCGACTGGATTTTGTCCACCTGTGCCTCGGGCTCGGACAAGCGCACCAACACCCGCCAGGGCTGGTCGAGCGGCTGCCCGGTGGCGCTGACCAGATGGACCTCGGCGTGGCCGCCGGTCTCCTGGTACAGCCTGTCGGCCAGTCTGGTCGCCGCGAGGTTGTAGAGCTTGCCCACGTGGTAGACGGGGTTCTTGCCGTTCGCGCCCTCCAGGTTCATTGGACGCAGCGGTGTGATCAGGCCGTTCACTCGGTTGCCCCGGCCCACGACGCCCTCGTCGCCGGATTCGATGGAACTGCCGGTATAGGTGAGGTATAGCTCGTCCTTCTCCGGAACATCGCGCACATTCAGCCGGAAGGTGACCGGCGTGCCGGGAAGCCGGAGCCCTGCCAGACGTCGGCACTCGCCCAGCACCATGGCCTTGTTGGCAAGGTAGGCAGCGCGGCCCGGCACCAGCCTGCTCTTCTGCGGAACGCACAGGACGACGTCCGCACGGTCGTCCTCGAAGTAGCCCATGACCTTGACGTCGCTTCCGCACCACGGGTGCGCCTCGGTGAACGGACTCGCTCCGGAGAAGTCGTCGGCGAGCTCGCGTATGAATGACTCGAAAGGGCTCAGCGGAGCCCATCCGGTTCCCAGCGAGGTGTCATTCGCCAGCAAAGTCCGGCGCTCACGGAGGTCGTCCACAGACCGAGGGGCAAACCAGCGCACTCTTTCAGGCGTGTCGTCGCCGGTTAGGACCGCGCCAGGGCTGGAATTGCTGGTTATGCGGAGGTGCACATCGAGGTGATCAGCGAGCTCGGGGAGCCGCTCGGCGAAATATGCGTGGACGGTATCCTCCGCGAGGCGGTCGACCGGGATCGCGATGTCCCCGCAGGAGCGAGCAGCCCGGCCGTTGACGAGGACCTGGACCGGAGAGGTCATCTCGCCCGCCCCGTACCGGACCTGGCTGGAGCCGCCGAGAAGGGCGAGCTTGTCGAAGTTGTGGTGCAGCACGGCGCCGAACTGCGCGAGCGTGTACTGGCTGTAAGCACGGGACAACTTCTCGGCGAGGTGGTCGGCAAGCGTGTCGGGATGGCCGAGGCCCTTGCGCTCCACAACCGTAGTGGCATCCGGTTGGGAGCAACCGGTCTCGATGACGACGCGGCTATACCCGATGGTCTTCGCGGTTCGATTCATACTGCGCTCCTTTGCTGGACCGGTAAGGACGATGACCGAGAAAGACGAAGAGCGTGCCTGGCGTGGAACGCCGACCGAGCGCATGGCCGCGACCAGTACGGCCAGGGATCGCGCTGCCTCGGCTGGTTCGGGCAGGTCAAGTAGGAGCCGCAGTTCGTGGCCAGGCAGTAGTGCCAAATCGCCGGGCCGCCTGCGGTCGAGCCAACGAAGCAGCCGCCGTGCGGTGACGGCGCCGGGTACCCGCAGCCGGGCCAACGTGTGAACCGGGATCTCCCGGAGCGAGGCACCGACGTAGACCAGGTCTCGGATCAGGTGGAACGAAGCGTCTGCCCGGTCGCACACCGCAGGGCCACGGGCGGTCGCCTCCCAGTCGACCACGCAGACCCCATGCTGCGTGCGGAGGAAGTGCTCCGGCTTGATGTGACCGTGGAGGTAGGAACAGCGCTCGGAGTCAACCGGCTTGAGCGAGCGTCGGAGTTGACGCCACCAGGTCAGGGAGAACTGCCCGAAAGCGGCCGCCGGTTCAGGCAGCGGAATATTCCGGCCGCACGGCGCTGCCATTATCTTCCAACGACCGCTGAGGACTGCATCGTCGCTGGCCACGACGTGGGACTTGTCAGCGCAGGGAAGCTGCTCCTGGCTCACGCGTGTTCTCCTGGCTCTCGGAGTGCTGTCGGCGCCCGACGGGGACGGATGCCGACAGGCGGTTTGGTGGCCCGCTGTCGCCATGTCAAGGAAATCCGATGCCGCGCAGGGCATAGCACCCCATCCAGGGGTCAACTGGGTCAACTTCCCAGCCCTGCACAGCTTCCGCCGCCCAGTTGCGGCACCATGGGATCGGCGCAGGCGCACAGCGTCGCAGGAGTGACCGCTGCATGAGCCGACCGGCAGAACCAAACGAGCAGCTTCAGGCGTACCTAGGCGAGCTCGGCTGGAATCCAAAAAGCCTCGCTAGGAAGATCAACAAGGCATTCGGAGCCGGGACGGTTGCCGAGACCGCCCCCTATCACTGGCGCGACCAAGGGCGCCTCCCCAGGGCTCCGCTGCCAACCGTGGTGGCGCACGTCCTGTCTCAGGCACTCGGTCGTCCAGTCTCCGTTGAGGCGCTGTGGCAGGGCCGGGCTACTCCCTCAGGCATGTTCGTCCCAGCCGCGACGGATCTCGCACGGCCTTGGACGGCAGCGGACCTCGAAGGAATTCTGGAGGGCTGGGTGAGCAGCGGACTAATCGACCGTCGCCGCTTCCTTGCAGCCTCCAGCGCGTCCCTGATCGCGATCGTCACTCACTACTTAGACGGTCCCGCCGAGCGCGGCGACTACACCGCTCTGCTTACAGCCGAGCGACACATCGATCCGCTGGTAGCTCAGGTTGAACAAAACCTTCCGCTCCTTCAGCAGCTCGACGACAAGCACGGCGGTGCACGGCACTTGTCCTACGTTGGTGCTCAGTTCCGCGCTGTCGCGCTGCTATTGCACGAGGGCGGACACCGTACGGGCACACACGTCCGACTTCTCCAGGCCCTGGCGGAAGTGGGTCAACTGGCAGGCTGGATGGCCTTCGACGCCGGCGATCATGGGCTCGCCCAGCGCTACTTCGTCACCGGTCTCCGTGCGGCCCATCAGGTAAATGACGACGCCCTGGCCGCGCACATCCTTGCGGACCTGTCCTTCCAGGCTGCGAGCCGTCACTTCCCCGTGGATGCTGTCGCTCTCGGAGAAGCTGCCGCTAGAACCGGCAGGACAGCTCCGCCTGGTGTACGCGGAGCGGTCCTGTCGCGCCTCGCCCACGCCTATGCGAGTGCCAGCCGGGCCACCGACTTCGAAAGGGTCCGTGACCAGGCACGCCGCGCCGTCGACGCTGGCTATGGCAGCATCGACGAGCCGAGGTGGATGTACTACCTGACTCCCAACCATCTCGACTGCCAGGCTGGTTACAGCCTGATACAACTCGGCCGCAGACCCGAGGACCCAGCAAGGTCGGCACGTGATCGACGGCTCTTGAACGCGGGCAGTCAACTGCTGGAGACCGGCGCTCACGCACGGCCGGCCAACCATCCGAGCCAGCGTCGCGCACTCTTCGAGGGGGCGTGGCTGGCGCTTGGATACACCGCAGCAGGTGAAGTCGAAAAGGCGTGTCATGTGGCAGGCCACGCCATCACTCTGCTGGGCAACGTCGCCTCTCCTCGCAGCACCGCATTGCTCGACCGACTCGCCGCTGACCTCCGGCGCCGCCAACGCAACCCCCACGTCAGGGACTTCCTCCCCCGACTGGAATCGGCGCTTTCCGCGCAGTCGGGAAGTCCGCGTCAGCGCGCTAGGGTCCGTGCATGAGCCAAGCCGAGCAGGCCACTGTCATCGGGGCTGGTGTCATCGGGCTCACCACGGCTGTCGTGCTGGCAGAGTCCGGCCTGGAGGTCACTGTCGTCGCGGCCGAGATCCCCGGTAGGACCTCTCTCGCCGCAGGCGCAATCTGGGGTCCGTACCTGGTGGAGCCGAAGGACAAGGTCGACCGGTGGAGCCAGCGCTCGCTTAATGTCTTCAGCGAACTGGCGACCGATCCTGGAGCCGGCATCCGCATCACCAGCGGCATCGAAGCCTGGCGCCACGATGAGTCCATGCCGGACTGGGCCGAGGCCCTTCCTGACGTCCGCCCCTGCGAGCCCGAAAGCCTTCCTGCGGGATTCTCTTCTGGCTTCTCCTACTCGGCCCCGGTAATTGACATGCCGATCTACCTCAGCTACCTGCTCGACCGAGCGGTGAGCGCAGGCGTCGTGGTCGAGAGTCGCCAACTGACGTCCTTGGCCACCACGGAGGCGGGGCCGCTCGTGGTCAATTGCACAGGTATCGGCGCGACGCGCCTCACCAGCGACAGCCGCCTTAAGCCGATTCGGGGTCAGCACGTCATTGTCAGGAACCCAGGGATCACCGAGTTCTTCTCCGAGGACACAGGCGTCTCCCCAGACCTGCTTTGCATCTACCCGCACGGCGAGACTGTGGTGCTTGGCGGAACGGCTGTCGATGGCTGCGACGACCTGGCGCCCGACGACGCTGCCGCTGCAGCGATCCTGTGGCGCTGCCGGAAAGTCGAACCTCTTCTCGCTGATGCCCAGGTCCTGGAGCACCGCATCGGTCTTCGACCAACCCGGCCCACTGTCCGTGTGGAAGCCGAATACCGTGGCGGCAGCCAGCTCGTCATCCACAACTACGGTCACGGCGGAGCTGGCGTTACCCTCTCCTGGGGCTGCGCCGAAGAGGTTTTCGCACTCGTCACAGCCGAGGCTGGCGAGGTTTCGGTGTGACAGTAATTCTGATGCGGCACAAGAGCCCTAGACGCTCGACCCTGTTTCACAGCGCCTACTCGGCAGCCGTCCTGCCCGCCCGCCGCGCGGCCCGTTGCTCGGTCGTCGCGGCAATGGCCGGGGCCTAAGGCTGCCGCCCTGATCAGGGGCGACTCATTACGGCCAGGACCTCCCGGCTGGCGGGCGGCGAAGTCGCGCAGTGCGAGATTTACGGCCTCCGTTTGGGTGCTGGCTCTGGAGAGGCGTTGCCTCGCGCAGCGCCTCGTCATTGATGTCGATCCGGACCAGCGTCATCCGACCTCCAGGACTAAGTGTTCCGGGGCTGGCTGGCGTGGGCCGGGAGGCGGGTGAGCAGGGCGGTGAGGGTGGCGCCGAGGGGGGCGGCCAGGGTGATCGTCGCGTCTGCGTCGCCCCTGGTGGTGCCCTGGTTGATGATGGCCACTGGCAGGGCGAGGCTGGCGGCGTGGCGGACGAAGCGGTAGCCGGACATGACGGTCAGCGAGGAGCCGAGGACGAGCAGGGCAGAGGACTCGTTGACCAGGGCGTAGCAGTCCTCGACTCGCGTCTTGGGCACGTTCTCGCCGAAGAAGATGACGTCGGGTTTGAGCACGCCGCCGCAGCCGGTGCAGTCCACCACCTGGAACCCGTCGATCTCGGCGTCGCTCAGCACGGCGTCGCCGTCGGGGTTGACCTGGGCGGTCCGGCCGGCGACCGCCGCGCGGCGGTCCCAGTCGGGATTCGCCTCGCGCAGTCTGCGGTCCAGCTCGCGGCGCGAGCTGCGCGCGCCACAGCCAAGGCAGCGGACCCGGCTGAGGCTGCCGTGCAGTTCGGTGACCTGCCGCGCGCCGGCGGCCTGGTGCAGGCCGTCCACGTTCTGGGTGATGATCCCGGCCAGCAGGCCGCGCCGTTCCAGCTCGGCGATGGCACGGTGACCGGAGTTGGGGACGGCGGCGGCGATGTGCCGCCAGCCCTCGTGGCTGCGCGCCCAGTACCGCTGCCGCGCGGCGGCTCCTCCGGTGAACGCCTGGTAGGTCATGGGCTGGGCGCGCCTGGCCAGCCCGGTCGGCCCCCGGTAGTCCGGAATGCCCGACTCGGTGGACAGCCCGGCGCCGCTGAGCACCGCGACGCGGCCGCAGGCGATGAGCGGCCCGAGGGCCGCCAGCGCGTCTGCGGCCGGCTCGTCAGCGGCCGGCGCGGCCTGGCCGCCGGACCCGCCGAGTAGCTGAGTCACTCTTCCATGCTGCCTGATGCCGGGCACTGCCCGGTCCGGCACGACCGCTGGCGGTCGCGTCGGCCTGGGTCCGCGCCCGCGCGATGCGACAGTGAACCCACCCCTGCTGTCGCTAGAACGTCGGTAGAAGTGGGTTCACTGTCGTTGCAGGCTGTCCGGGCGCGGTCAGCGGGCGGGCTCGGGACGGTAACGTCGTGCTGCCGGGCTTTAACCGGCAATGACGGCGCCGCCCATCGCGGGAGGACATCGCTGAGGTGCGCATCTCGCTGTTCGTGACCTGCCTGGCCGACACGCTGTTCCCGCAGGCGGGGATCGCGACGGTGACGCTGCTGGAGCGGCTGGGTCACCAGGTGGACTTCCCCGCCGGGCAGACCTGCTGCGGACAGATGCACGTCAACACCGGCTACCAGCGGGACGCGCTGCCGCTGATCCGCCGGTACGTGCGGGTGTTCGGCGATGCCGAGGTCATCGTGGCCCCGTCCGGCTCGTGCGCGGGGTCGGTGCGGCATCAGCACGCGATGGTGGCCAGGCGGCTGGGTGACACGGGCCTGGCCCGCGCGGCGGCGGAAGTCGGGGCGCGGACCTATGAGCTGTCGGAGCTGCTGACCGACGTGCTCGGCGTGGAGGACGTGGGCGCGTACTACCCGCACCGGGTGACCTACCACCCGACCTGCCACTCGCTGCGGGTGCTCGGGGTGGGTGACCGGCCCTTGCGGCTGCTGCGCCAGGTCGCCGGGCTCCAGCTCACCGAGCTGCCGGACGCGACGGCGTGCTGCGGGTTCGGCGGGACGTTCGCGATGAAGAACGCCGGCACCTCGGCCGCGATGCTCGCCGACAAGATGGGCAGCATCCTGGGCACCGGCGCGGAGGTGTGCACGGCCGGGGATGCCTCGTGCCTGATGCACATCGGCGGCGGCCTTTCCCGGCTTGGCGCCGGAGTGCGGACGGTGCACCTGGCCGAGATCCTGGCTGCCACCAGGGAGGCCCCCGCGCCCAGGCCGGCCGGGGGTGCCGCATGACCTTCCTTGGCATGCCGCCGGTCGCGCCGCCCGGCGTCGGGCACCTGCGCGGCGACGAGCCGTTCCCGGCCGCGGCGCGGCGCGCCCTGGCCGACGGCCAGCTCCGGGCCAACCTCGGCCGGGCCACCACCACGATCCGCGCCAAGCGCGCGAGGGTGGTGAGCGAGCTGCCCGACTGGGAAATGCTCCGCGCCGCCGCCGAGGCCATCAAGACCGCGACCATGGCCCGCCTCGACGAGCACCTGGAGCAGCTCGAAGCGCAGGTGACCGCGCGGGGCGGGATCGTGCACTGGGCCAGGGACGCCGCCGAGGCCAGCGCGATCGTGGCCGGCCTGGTCAAGGACGCGGGCGCCGCCGAGGCGGTGAAGGTCAAGTCGCTGGCCACCGACGAGATCGGCCTGAACGACGCCCTCGCGGCCTGCGGCATCACCGCCACCGAGACCGACCTGGCCGAGCTGATCGTCCAGCTCGGCCACGACCGGCCCTCGCACATCCTGGTCCCCGCGATCCACCGCAACCGGACCGAGATCCGCGACATCTTCCGCCGCGAGATGGCCGACGCGGACCCGGAGCTGACCGACGACCCGCCGGTCCTGGCGGAGGCGGCCCGGCTGCACCTGCGGCGCAAGTTCCTGTCCGCCAAGGTCGGGATCAGCGGCGCGAACTTCGCCATCGCGCAGACCGGCACGCTGTGCGTGGTCGAGTCCGAGGGCAACGGCCGGATGTGCCTGACCCTGCCGCAGACGCTGATCACCGTGATGGGCATCGAGAAGGTGCTGCCCTCCTTCGCCGACCTGGAGGTGTTCCTCCAGCTCCTGCCCCGGTCCTCGACCGGGGAGCGGATGAACCCCTACACCTCGATGTGGACCGGCGTGACGCCGGGCGACGGGCCGCAGAGCGTGCACCTGGTGCTGCTGGACAACGGCAGGACCGCCGCGCTGGCCAGCGGCACCGGGCGGGCCGCGCTGCACTGCATCCGCTGCTCGGCCTGCCTGAACGTCTGCCCGGTCTACGAGCGCACCGGCGGGCATGCTTACGGTTCTGTCTACCCCGGCCCGATCGGCGCGATCTTGTCGCCGCAGCTCACCGGGGTGCAGGAGAACGCCTCACTGCCGTATGCCTCGTCGCTATGCGGGGCCTGCTACGAGGTCTGCCCGGTCAGGATCGACATCCCGTCCATCCTGGTCGACCTGCGAGCCAGGCACGTCGAGGCGGCCCGCCGCGAGCACGTCGTCCCCGGCCCGGAGGGGATCGCCATGGCCGCGATGTCGTGGGTGATGGCCGACGGCGGCCGGTACCGCGCGGGACAGCGCGCCGCCCGGCTCGGCCGGCTGCTGGGCCGGCGCGGCCGGATCCGGCGGCTCCCTCCCCCGCTGTCGGCCTGGACCAGCGTGAGGGACGCGCCGGTCCCGCCGGCGGCGACGTTCCGCCAGTGGTGGGCGCGGCGGGACCAGGTGAAGCGGCCATGACGGGAGACGGTGCGGGCGAGGCCTCGGCGAGCGCGCGCCCGGCGGCGGGTGCCCACGCGAGTGCCCGCGCGGAGGTGCTGGCCCGGATCCGGCAGGCCAACGCCGCGGCGGCCCGCGATCCTGGCATCCCGCCCCCGCCCTCGCCCCCGCCATCGCAGCCGATGGCCGGGAGTCCGGGTTACCGGACCGCTGGCAAGCGTGACCGCGCGGAGCTCCTTGACCTGCTCACCGACCGGCTGACCGACTACAAGGCGACTGTCCGCCGCACTACCTCGGCCGGCCTGGCCACGGAGATCGCCGCCGCGCTGGGCGAGCGCGGTGCCCGCCGCGTCGTCGTGCCTGCCGGCCTGGGCTCTGCCGGCATGGACCCCGCAGCCCTGGCCCGCGCCGAGGTCGAGACCGTGACCGACGGCGGACCGGGCGGCGTGACGCTCTCCCCCGCCGAGCTGGACGACCTGGACGGCGCCGTCACCGGAGCGGCGGTCGCCATCGCCGAGACCGGCACCATCGTGCTGGACGGCTCCCCCGGCCAGGGACGCCGGGCCATCAGCCTTGTGCCCGACTACCATCTGTGCATCGTGCGGGCCAGCCAGGTCGTCGAGCTGGTGCCCGAGGCCGTCGCCCGGCTGGCCGCCGCCGCGACGCGGCCGCTGACCTGGATCAGCGGCCCTTCGGCCACCAGCGACATCGAGCTGGAGCGGGTCGAGGGCGTACACGGCCCACGCACCCTCGTCGTCGTCCTGGTCGAGGACGCCTGAGCGATTCGAGGGGCTAGCGGTCAGAGCAAGTCGATGAGCATGACGCCCATCGCCACGCCCATGCCGATCGTGCAGCAGGCCGCGATGCGCGGGCCGAGTTGCAGCCGGTCGCCGAGCCAGACCACGTAACCGCACACGCAGGCCGCCAGCACCAGGCCGAGCAGCGGCAGTCGCAGCCCGGCGGCCATCCCCATCGAGCCCATCGTCCCGCCCGCGCGAGACCCGGCGATCACCGCCGGGACGGCCCAGAGCGCGTAGACCATCGCCAGGCAGTCGATCAGGTGCGGCAGCGGATGCGCACACAGGTAGCCCGCCCCGCGACACCGCCCGGTCGAGTCGCCGTCGGCAATCTTTCCCCCGCCAGCGGGGGCGGGGGTGGGAGCAGCCCGAGGCTGGCGCACCCGGACCGCCCGCCAGGCGAACCAGGCGGCGCCGGCCGCGAACACCGCTTCCCAGGCTCGGCCGGGCAGGGTGGTCAGGCCGGGCAGGATCATGCCGGCCATCGCGACGCCAGTTAGCACGTGCGCGGCGTCGGCGTCCAGTTCACCCCGGCGCCGGCGCAAGGCGAGCGCGAGCCGCGTCGCGCAGGTCACGGCGATGGCGATGACCAGCACCGTCAGCGCGACCGCGAGCCAGCCGGGCCGGATCATGGCCCGCCTGCCGACATCTGTCGTCCTGGCCGGGGCGGACGCAGCGGCCAGTAGGTGAGGGCGATCAGCACCAGGAGCGGCCCCGAGCCGGGATCGGTGGCACCGCCCGCCAGGATCTCGCCCAGGTCCTCTCCGACCACCCCGATGATCAGGCTCACCACGGTCGCCGCGACTAGGGTTACCCGGACGCCAGGCGGCGGCAGGAAGATCCCGGTGGCGATCAGCGCGAACAGCACCGCGAGCGCGATCGACACCGGCAGTCCCCGGTTCGCCACCAGAGTGGCTGCCTCCCGGTTGGCCGTGGCCAGCCAGTCCGGTTCGCCCGCCGCCATCGCGGCCAGGCTGTCGTGCAGGCCCTGCGCGGTCCGGTTCCCCGCCTGCACGGTGAACGCGGCCATGCTTCCCCACAGCAGCACCCAGGCCAGCCGCGCCCCGCGCGCCGCCCGCCCGCCGGACCCGCCATCGCGCGCCGAGACGAACCTGCCGACGCCGTCCACCGCCCCGCCGACCAGCTCGCCCCCGTTCGTCCCGTCCCCGGCCGTCCCCTCTTCGGCCAGCTCGTCCCTGGCCGTCCCGTCACCGCCAAGCACCCCAGCGCCGCCGGCCCGCACCGCGCGACGCGGCGGCCAAAGCAGGAGCGCCGCCAGGGCGTACAGGAGCGCCGGACCCGGCGCGCCGTCTAGCACGCTGGCCGAGCCGGTCAGCACCCCGCCGAGCCCTTCGCCGAGCCACCACACCGCCAGCGCCCAGGCCACGGAGGCGGCCAGCGCCGGCCGGGCCGTGCGCCGCCAGGCGATGCCGAGACCGAGCGCGACCTGGAGGGTGGCGAACACGATGTTGACCGCCGTGGGCTGCCGGGCGATGATGGCGGCCGCCCAGTGCACCGGGCCAGAGACCACCACCGGGCTGCCCGCCGCGCTGGCCGCGAGCATCTGGCTGAACGACCGGCCGAACATCACCGGCTGGTACTGGAGCACGCCGTCAAGCAGCCAGATCCCGGCCAGCCCGAGCTGCAGCCAGCGGCGCAGGTCGGGCGGTGCCCAGGCCTCGGTCGTGGCGGCGGGGCGCCCAGCCGCTGAGTGCACCGCCGCCGGGCGCACCGCCGACGCCGGACGGCTGGCCGCGCCGCCCGGCGCGGTCGCGCCGTGACTGGTCATCGTCTCAGCCTTCCCCGCGCTGGCCCTGCTCAGCTCGGCCAAGCAAACCAGATGCGCGCATTTAGCCTCTGCCAGCTCGCTGGCATGCATTTCCCGCCGACAACCGGATTTTAGGCGCGCACACCCTACCAAGGCAATGGGAAATACCCGGCAGCCTGGGCTCCAGCATGGATTGACACGGTAGATAAACCCCGGCGGGGTATTCGGGTACACCACCGGGAGGTATCAGCGAAACCCCGCCAGGGTATTTCAGGGAAGGAAGAGCAGGCAGCCTGTCTTAGCCGCCGCTGCGCAAAACAGCCTCAGCCCGCCCAACCTCGGCATTAATCCGCTGCCTCACCTGTGCGAGCGCGGTCGCATTCTGGGTAATCAGGGCTCGCTCGTAGCCAGCTTCGACATCCTGCCAGAGCGATGGGAGGTCAGTCCGCTGCTTGCAGAGCACGTCGGCCTTGGCGGTTGATATCTCCAGCGGAGTCGGCGAATTGGGCCACGATTCGGAAGCTGCCTGCATCGGGGTCTGATAGCTGTAGCCGTTCCCGCGCATGCAGGCGCTCCACGCAGCGAGAGCACGGCGCACCCGAGGATCGCTCTCCGTCTCCTGCTCCGCCGTGCCGGCCAGGCCCCCCACCAGGCTGTGCGCGTCCACTGGCGTCGGCCCGCCGTCGAGCTCATCGTAGGCACGGCCGGTACAGCCCTTGACCGTGTCATAGCCAACAGGCGGAATGCCGCTGGCATAGCCGATAAGGGCGGTGTTGTACGCTGGCGACTCTTTAGGGCTAAAAATTCCAGATTTAGGCCCAACAGTCGCATGCGCGCCAAAGCTTCCGAGATGATATTTCGCACGCAACCGCCGCATCGCTGGTGTGATCGGAGCCGAGTAACCGTACTGCGCGGCCTGGGACAGACTGGTGACGCCGTAGGGTTCTGTATCCGGAGTCTGAGACTCTGATTCCTGCTGAACTGCCTCCTGCAACGGAGTTGGCGGCGGGACGGTGAAGCCCTTTGTTCGCATGCATTGTGCGATCAGCTCGTTCGTGGCCTGTTCAATTGCATTATTCTGGCTGTTGTCCTGCGTGTAAGCATCTAGCGGGAGGGTCCTGGACGCACTGCCAGAACCGGAGTTGGCAGAAGCCGCCGTCCCGGTACTGCCTTTCCCTGGCCGGCCAGCTATCGCACGTGAACCTACCTGGCTGCCACCAGCACAGCCGACCGTCAGTATGGTTACCGCCAGGGCAACCACCGGAACCATCGCAGATGTGCGCATTGGCCCTCGCTTTCCTGGATTATTGTCCACTGGCTGAATAGCGCGCCACGGGCGAGACCACACGAGGGCAGCCTGCCCGGCGCGCCGCCGATAGGCGTACGCTGGGCAGGCTGTCGGTGCTAACGGCTAGCAGTTTCCCAGGATATCGTAGGCGAAATGAGACACGTAGTAGTCTGCGGACCAGCCGGTGATGCCGGTGGATTGATCAGTACCCAAATCCCACCAGGAATCTCCACCTACGTTCGAAGAGCACTCGGACTCGTCGACTGCGAACTTCTGGCCGTTCTGGCCTTCACCCAGCGGCGTGCCGCTCGGCGGACTCTTACGAATGTAAACCCCATTCCCCGAGAATGTCGGACATGGAGAGCTGGAACAGCTATAGAGCGGTGTGGCGCGCGCGGCCGACGCCGCGGTCGCAGCGCTGGCAGGCATCGCAACACTTAGGGCCGCGGCTGCCGTGATTCCGACAGCTACGGGGGATGCGAGGAGGAATCGAAGGCGCATGTCCTTCCCCAATCGAGTGACCGTGACGGCTGGCGACCCCAGTCTCTTGGGGTAACGGACCGCACTAAGTGACATGAGCCGACCGCGAGCGGTCCGGAACCGTGGTGATCCGGGGTCCGAACACTCATAGGGTGTGACACGCGGAGGCACCTCCACATCGGGGTGTTTGCTGGTTCTCGATAGGTAGATCTGCGAAAGAGCAGTGTGACGGCCGGGGCATCTCAGGTGCGACTACGGCAATGTCGCAGCCGCACCGACAGTTCCGGGGGCAGATGCCTTGACCAATTTTCTATTTCCTGATATGTTCATATGATCTCATTAGCACTAATGATCTAGCAGATGAGGTCGGTTATTATATAAGATCTTCTTATATAAGATTTCTCGGGCTCAGGTGGGGCATCGTCGTGACGGATTCCTGTTGCTGCAAAAAGGAGCATCTCACTCAGCGGGAAATTGAAGTGCTGTGTGCTATCGCGGCCGGTAAGAGCAGTGTCGAGGTCGGCGCTGAGCTGTGCATAAGCCCCCGGACAGTGGACCACCACATCGGCAGCATGTTGCGCCGCTTCGGCGTGCACACCAGGGTTGACCTGGTTGCTCTGTGTTATGCCGAAGGTGTGCTGAGGCCCGGCGAATGGCCGCCAGCGCCGACGAGCCGACGGTGCCTTCAGGGCCGGGTAGCCGGCTGACCATCGCCTCGGCCGGGTCGGGCCCGCCCGGCAGGGGGCAATCACCGGGTTCCCCGCCGATGACTGAATCCCGCTGGGATCACAAGACGGAAGCGGGCGAGATTCGCGGGTGAAGGCGGCAGGTAATAAGTGCTGGACACGATACCGGAACCGAAGGTTCCCCCCTGGGCAGTGAACCGGAGGGGTAGGTAGCTCGCGGTACTGACCCACAGCTGGCTGACTTCTCCAGCCGGGCCATGCGCTACCAGCTCCGTTGCCGCCTGACCACGGAGAGACCGCGTCCTGCCGACTTGGTAGCGGCCGTCCCTGATTGGCGGCTTCATCAATCCGGCTGACAACGGGAACCCATTGCGGCCACGCGGGCCTGGCTTGATGATAAAGCAGGAAGTACCGCAGGTCAGTATGGTCGGAACGGCTGTTGGCGTGTTAGGCAGGGACCACCAGTCATGGCCGGCGTAGTCGACAACGGTTACTACCTGCCTCGTTTCCGTTATATCGAACAGCAGGTGACCCGACCAGCTGTAAGTCTGGAGCCGGACGAGATCGTTGCGCGGCCCGAACCAGTCGTCCTCGATGTATTTCCCGTCGGCCGACCGGACGTGGATGACGTCGGTCATCCAGGCTGGGGCGGAGGTGTCAATCCGGGCCATTACGTAAGCCGTGGTCTCGAACCTCGCGCTGGCGCGAGCCCGGGTGCCGCGCCCCTGCGGACCGCTTTGCAGCACGTTCGCAGCCACGAGCCCCGCGATCCCGAGAACTACGGCAGCCACGCCGGCAACGGTCATTCGGAGCGGGCGGCTGATCGCCTGGCGCGGCCATCGCGGCCATCGCGTGCGCCGCTGGCGGCCGCCGGCGGCCTGCTGTGACAGCGGCCCGCCAGATGAATGCGCGACTTCGCCGCCGACGATCCGGGAGAAAAGCGCCTCGGCCGCCGTGGCAGACGGCGCGGCAGGAGCCTGGGGCCGCGCCTCCCGCAGTGCACTGAGCAGCGGGTCATTGAGCGGATGGTCAGGCACCGGAAACCTCGACTACTTCCAGGCCCTGGCCGCCTAGCTGCACTGCCTGGCTGGCCAGCGCTCTATGGGGGCGCTCTGGGCGCCCAGTTCGGGGATCCGCGCCAAGCCTGGCCGCGAGTCGGCCCCTGGCTCGATTCAGGCGCGTCCTGGCTGCGGCTGGACTGCAGCCAAGGACGGCCGCCGCCTGTGACGGGCTCAGGCCGTCCCAGGCCACCAGCTTGAGCAGCTCCTGGTCACGATCGCTGAGCTGCGCCAGTGCCTGCTGGAGCGATTCGGTACCCAGTTCCAGCGCATCCGTGCTCGCGGGAGGAGGACGCAGCTGCGCCAGCCGGGCAATGACCTCTTCCCGGTGCTGATCGCGACGGCGCTGGTTGCGCAGCAGGTTACGGGCGACGCCGTAGAGCCACGGCAGGGGCTCAGCCACGGGAACGTCGTCTAGGCGCCGCCACGCCACCTCCAGCGTCGCCGCGACGAGGTCGTCCGCGTCCGCTCCAGTCAGGCCCCGGTGCAAGGCGTATCGACGCAGGGCCGGGCAAGCCTCGTCGAACAAGCGCCGGAACCGCTCCTTGGCATCCATCACCCAGTATTTGTTCTGAGCCGGCCCGTCGTTACAGGCGGCTGCGCTTAAACAGCTCCCGCGGCCTGATTCGGTCGCCCGAGCCGCGCATCAGCGGCGCAGCGCGGCGGCGGGCTCGATGGTGCTAGCACGCACAGCCGGGTACAGCCCGGCGACCAGCCCGATGGCAGCCCCCGCCAGCGGCCCGGCGATCACCACCCAGGGCGCCAGGATTGCCGTCCAGTCGCGTTCGATAGTGACGGCCAGCGTGGCCAGGACCCCGATACCGGTCCCTAGCAAGCCGCCAAGCAGCCCGAGCGCCGTAGATTCCGCGATGAACTGAGCCGCCACATGCACCGGCCGGGCGCCTAGCGCGCGGCGCAGGCCTATCTCCCCCACGCGTTCGAGGATCGAGACAAGGGTGGTATTAGCGATGCCGATGGCTCCAACCACCACGGCGACCGCGGCCAGCGCCAGGAAAACGCTGCTGAGGCTCGACGTCACGGCGTGCTGGAGCGTAGCGGGAGCAGGCGCCGAGGCAGCTGACAGCAGCTCTGGATCGTCGGGTCTGAGCGCTATGGCTGCCTGCCTGGTCACCACCTGAGCCGCGCCGAGCCGGGTGTGGATGACCATCTGGGCAGGGGCGTCGGGTGCCGGAAGACCCCACAGCTGTACCGCAGTGCTCTCCGGCACGCTGATCCCCAGGCCGAGCTGCGGGAGCCGCTGGTCATTGCTGATAATCCCGATCACGGTGAACGGATGGTCCTGGATGAAGATCGCGGGCTGGCTCGTCAAGCTGGTAATGCCCAGCTGCGCGGCGGCCGCCGCGGAGAGGACCGCGACATCCTGCCTGGCTGCCTCGTGGAAGCTGTTGTACAAGACCCCCTGAGACAGGTGCGCCCCGCTCGCCTGGAGGGCGCCCGGCGTAGCCGCGTAGACGGGCAGGCTGAGATCACCGGAAGAGCTGACGCCTGGGAGGTTGCTCACCACCGCACCGGCGAATTCAACCTGCCACCATACGCCTGCAGCGACGACACCCTTGATTCTCTCGACGTCGGCGTCGGCATTCGCCGGAAAGTCGAGCGTCGGATCCACGGCGCCGTCCGCGCCGCTGTCGGTCACCGTGACCTGGGTCGCGGCCAGAATGCTGAACTGCTTGCTGATCTGGCCATTGGCGGTCTCGGACAGCCCGATGACGGCAACGAAGGCGCCGATGCCCAGGACCGCGCCAAGCATGGTCAGCGCCGACCGGCCTGGTCGCTGGAGAATCCCGGCGAGCGCCTCAGCGGCCAGATCCCGCGCGTGCAGGCGCGACGGCGCGACGAGCGGCCGACTGCGGCTATTCCAGCGGGCGAGCATGCGCGTCTTCCATCCTCGCGGCCGGCGGGCCGGGCTCGGACCGCGCGGCCTGCCCCGGCCGCTCCTCGGCAAGGGTCCCGTCGCGGATCGTGAGCCGGCGTCTCGCGCGCGCGGCGACGGCAGGGTCGTGGGTAACGACAAAAAGCGTCATGCCGGCTCGGTTCAGCACGCTGAGGACTTCAAGCACCTCAGTCGTGGTGGCTGAGTCCAGGCTCCCCGTGGGTTCGTCGCACAGCATCAGCGCCGGGCGGTTCACTAGGGCCCGCGCGATCGCCACTCGCTGGCGCTCTCCGCCGGACATGGCAGTCGGCAGCGCACTGGTGCGGTGTCCGAGGCCCACCTCCCGCAACGCATCCATGGCCATGCTGAGCCGCTGCCTGCGCGGCACCTCCGCGTAGAGCTGTGCGAGCATGACGTTCTCGATCGCGGTGCGGTGCGGCAGCAGGTGGTACGACTGGAACACGAATCCGATGCGGCGGGCCCTGGTGGCGGTCCGATCGCGTTCGGACGCCTGGGTCATGTCCAGCCCGTCGATCCTGATGGACCCGCGAGTCGGCCGGTCGATTAGTCCGATGAGGTTGAGCAGGGTCGACTTCCCGGAGCCAGAAGGCCCGCTGAGGGAAACATGATCACCGTGCCGGACGCATAGGTCCGCTGGCCGCAGGGCTGTCACGGGCGGCGGCCCTGGGTAGGTATAAGACGCCGCCGCCAGCTCGACGACGGCAGGGACTCCGGGATGGCCCAGCGAGCCGGCATTCGTCATCCCACGCCGCCGCCGCCGCCACTGCCGCCGGCCGAGCGAGCGTAGCTCTCGCCTGTCACCACCCGGTCGCCTGCGCTGATTACCGCGCCGTCAGCCGGTATGATCTGGACCATTCCATTACCGGTTACCCCGATGCGGACCGGCACGCGGGTCTGCTGTCCGTGCGCCGTCACCTTCGTGACATAGGTCATGCCGCTCGCCGCGGCGAACACCGCCGCTTCTGGGACAGCAAGAACCTCGCCCTTGCTGCGCGCGGCCGTGATCGTTATCTGAACATCCTGCCTGATCGACGAGACCGGCAGTCCTGCCGCCGGGGTGATCTCAGCCGGGAGATAGTCACCGCCCGAGATGCTGCCCCGCGACCTGACAGTGCTGGAAATCGAGTCCACCGTTCCGTGGTAGGACCCGCCGCCGGGGAGGCCGCCGCTGATCTCCACCCTGGTACCACGCCGGACCAGGTTCTGGTAGACAGGGTTGATCTGGCCGCTGATCATCGGTTCGCCCATCGACAGTGTGACGAGCGGGCCGGTCACTTCCTGGCCCACCGAGTCGCTATACCTGACTACATGGGCAGGCAGCCGGGGGACGAACATCACCTCCGTGTCCGGCACCATCGCGCGATCGCCGGACTTGGGCTTTCCCGCTGCCAGGACCACGCTGTAGCCGATG
Source organism: uncultured Actinomycetota bacterium (assembly GCA_963725175.1). Classification (GTDB taxonomy): domain Bacteria; phylum Actinomycetota; class Actinomycetes; order Streptosporangiales; family Streptosporangiaceae; genus DASUBV01. The sequence continues at coordinate 5,916,595 of CAVRXH010000006.1, read as the reverse complement.
GCGTGATAGAAGGCAGCGACGGCCGCGGCTGTCCCCGGTCCGTATTTTCCGATCGCATCCGAACCGGTAGCGAACCCGATAGCCGCAAGGCCCTCCTGGAGCTGGGTCACATCGGTGCCAGACTCGCCAGGCATGAGGTCGCGGTAGACGGGGACCGTGCCGCCGAAGACGAAAAGCGGGCGGCCCGCTACCTCGGCCAGTACGGAACCGGCCTGCACCACGCTGCCCGGGTGGCGAAAGATCCTGGTCACAATCGGCAGGGTGGCGGCGCCGGCGCCACCCGCGCCGGCTGCGGCCGCCCCGGTACTCCCGAATGAGTCTGGCCCGGAAACCTCGGAGGATTCGCTGACAACGCCCTGGGCCAGCACCGTGCTCGATACGACCTGCCTGGTCACGGCTGTCGTGAGAACCGTTGGCTGCGGCGGTCCTGTCTCCGCGGCGACCTCAGCTGGCGACTTGATTGCGGTGGCGGCAATCAAGCCGCCCACGGCGGCGACAAGAGCAACAAGCGCCACCGTGAGGATGACGCGCTTGCGGCGCCGCAGCGGCCCGCCAGGGAGCTGGACCCGCCCGTCCGGCAATGGCAGCGGGGCCGTTGCGGAACGCATCGTCTCGTCATCGTTCCTCCACACGTCGCATTCTCCTGGGCTCGCCTTCCGCCAGTCTTCGCCACCGGCGCTGCTGGAAAGCCGGAGCCAGACGTGACATGCTCGGCCGGCCTTGACCGGGGCTGTCACTCTTTCCTTGTCGCTAAGCCCCCTGGCGTTACACCGTGCGGCTCAAAGACTTCACCGGGCACGCGCCTAGGGACCTAGCCGCGCCGCAAGGCGGTTGCGAGCACGATGCAGCCGGGTACGCGCGGCCGCGGCGCTGCAGCCGAGAGCGACTGCCGCTTCGGAAGGGCTAAGGCCGTCCCAGGCTACAAGCTTGAGCAACTCCCGGTCCTTCTCGCCCAAAGCCTCGATCGCCTCGCGGATGGCGCCGACATTCGCTGGGTCAGCGCACTGAGGACTACGTGCCGCTAACCGACCGAGCAGCGCTTCGCGCCGACGGTCCTTCCGTGCTTGGTTGCGCAGCAGGTTCCTGGCGACGCCGTACAGCCATGGCAGCGCCGCATCGGTCGGGACCTCGTCGAAGCGCCGCCAGGCGACCTCCAGCACCGCTGCGGCAAGATCGTCAGCATCTGCCGTCCCTAAGCCGCGGTACTGCGCATAACGCCGCAGAGCTGGATACGCCTCCTGGAACAGGGCACAGAAATCAGCGGTCCTGTCCATCGCTCAAACCTAGTGTGCCGACCACGAACGGTCACCAAGTTGGTCACACCGCGATGCCATGGAGAGAGCGACCTGCCGGCTTGTCTGCGAGCTGCGGAGTTGAGGGCCGCCTGCCCAGCGTCGCGTGGTGGTGCCGGCTGGCGTGGCTCGTGAACCGCATGCCGCGCGCGAGTACGGTGAGCTGTCAGGTCAGCGTGCGGGCCCGCGCCCGCCAGCGAGTCGCGAAGGATGGCGAATGCAGTGCCGGGCATGACCGGCGGCCTCGATGCCGCTACGGGCGAGCCGTCTTGACCGGGGTGCCGGACGGACGCATCAGGTACCACACGCCGCCGTTCAGGTTGATGCCCTGCCCGGTCACCTGTCCGGCCTGGACGTCGCTGGTGTAGGTGTACAGTGGCCAGCCCGCGTAGGTGATCACCCGGCCGCCGGCCGGGTCCGGGTCGGTGCCGAGCAGCGACTGCCGGACGCCGGGACCCGCTACCGGCCGCTGGCCGACGGCGACCTTCAGCGGCGGCCAGGTGGAGGCGCAGTACCCGGTGCAGGTGACGCGCTTACGGCCGTCGCGGACGAACATGTAGAGCGCGTAGCCCTTGCTGGTGACCAGCACCGTGCCGACCCCGTGCAGCGACCTCGCCTGCACCTGGCCGCTCCCGGTACCCCCGGAACCTGAGCCGCCGCCCGAGCTTCCGCAGCCCGCCGCCAGGACGGCTAGCGCGACCGCGACAGCGGTCATGGCGGCCGGGCGGCACCGGGCCGCGGGATCCGGGTTCCGCGCGGGCGATCCGTTCCGACTCCGTAGCCGTGTAACAGGTGATGACCGCCACCCGCGAAGCCTGCCAGGAAGCCGGATGCTCATGACTGTTTCCTCGTGTTCGGCCGGCCCGGCCCGGCCGCGCGCCGGGCGCGGGTACGGTGAGCTGGCAGGTCAGCGCGCGGGTCCGTGCCCGCCGGCGAGTCTCGAAGGATGGCGGATGCCATGCCGGGCATGACCAGCGGCCTCGATGTCAACGACCCGATCGTAGTCGCCGCGTTCCGCTCCGCCCTGCTGCATCAGGGCATCGCCGTGCTGCTGCTGTTCGTGGCACTGCTCACCGCCTGGTCTGTCGCCCGGCGGCTCGCGGTTGTCCGGGCCGGGAGCCCGCCGCCCGGCACGCCGGCGATCGTGCCTGCCCCGCCAGCGACCGTGCCCGCCCAGCCGGCGGAGCCCGCCTGGCGCGGGCTGCTGCGGATCGGCTTCGGGCTGCTCTGGCTGGCTGACGCCGCGCTCCAGGTTCAGCCCGCGATGCCGGCCGGGCTGCCCTCCCGGGTCATCGCGCCCGCCGCTGCGGCGTCCCCGCCGTGGGTCCAGCACCTGGTCAACTGGGCGGGCACCGCCTGGTCCTATCACCCGGTCCAGGCGGCGGCCGCCACGGTGTGGATCCAGGCCGGGATCGGGCTGTGGCTGCTGTGCGCGCCGCGCGGCACGCTGTCCCGGCTGGCCGGGCTGGCCGGCCTGGCCTGGGGCCTGGTGATCTGGGTGTTCGGCGAGGCGTTCGGCGGGATCTTCGCGCCGGGGCTGAGCTGGCTCACCGGGGCGCCGGGCGGCGTGCTGTTCTACTGCGCGGCCGGCGTGCTGATCGCGCTGCCCGCCAGGCACGGCCGGGCGCCCTGGCCTGGGCGGATGCTGCTCGGCGGGACCGGGGTGTTCCTGGCCGGGATGGCAGTGCTCCAGGCCTGGCCGGGCCGGGGCTCCTGGCAGGGCATGCTGCACGGCCGGCCGGACCCGACGGCGGCGATGGCCGCCGCGATGGCCGCGACCCCGCAACCGCCGGCGCTGTCCGCCGTGGCCGGCTGGTTCGCCTCGGCGGCGCGCGGGCACGGGTTCGCCGTCAACCTGGCCGTGGTCGCCGTGCTGGCCGTCACCGGGCTCGGGCTCGCCAGCGGCGCGCTGCCCGGCCGCCTGGCCCGCGCCGCGCCGCGCCTGCTCATCCTCCGTGTGGCCGTTTTCGGGCTGACCGTCGCCGGGCTGGCCACCTGGGTGCTGGTCCAGGATCTGGGCGTGTTCGGCGGCCTCGGCACCGACCCGAACAGCATGATCCCGATGATCCTGCTCGTCCTGGCCGGCTACCTGGCCCGCACCAGGGCCGCCGCCGCGCCCGCCCCGGTACCTGGCCCCGGCCCTGTCGCCCGCTCCCCCGCTCCGGAACCCGCCACCCGCCCGGCCACCGTCCCGGCGCAAGCCCCCGACATCCGCACCCGGCCGAGCCCGGCCCGGCCGGGCTCGGCCCGGCCGACCCGCCCGCTCCGGATCCCCGCCGCCGGGACGGTGCTGTCCGCCGGCGCCGCCTGCGTCGTCGCGCTCGGCGTCATCCCGATGGCCGCCGCGCAGGCCAGCCCGGCCGCCAGCCCGATCCTGGCCAGGGCCATCGACGGGCCCGCCGCGCCGCTACACAGCCCCGCGCCCGGCTTCACGCTCACCGACCAGCGCGGCCAGCCGGTAAGCCTGTCCAGCCTGCGCGGCAAGGCCGTGCTGCTCACCTTCCTCGACCCGCAGGCCGGTGCCGCACACGGGGCTGGCGGCCGGGCCACAAACGGAGCAGCCCGCGGGGCAGCCGACAGCGCCGGCGACCCGGCCGTGGCCCAGGAGTTCCGCCAGGCCGGGCTGCTGCTCGGTCCCGCCGCCCGCCGGGTCGAGCTGGTCGCCGTGAACGTGAACCCGCTGCGTACCGGGGTCGGCTACCCGCAGGCGTTCGACAGAAGACAAGGGCTTGCCGGGATGCGGGACTGGCTGTTCCTGACCGGCTCGCCTGCGCGGCTGCGCGCCGTCTGGCGGCAGTACGGCATCCTGTCCCGCACCCGCCCTGGCGGCACCTTGCTCGGCCACTCCTACGCCGGCTTCGTCATCGCCCCGGGCGGCGCGATGCGCGAGGAGCTGAACCTGACGCCCGGCCCGGCCACCGCCGCCGCCCGGTCCTCCTTCGCCGCCGAGCTAGCCGCCTACGCCCGCCAGGCCCTGCGCTCCTGACCGCGCGTGATCAATCCGCACCGCTGGCTCGCCCCCAGCCGCAGGACGCCCCGCTCGTGACGGCGAATCGCCGGTCATGTACTCATCCGCTCGTCTGAGTCCAGCACCCGCCAGTTGATCTCCGTCCCGAGACCTCTCCTGCTCACCAGGACCTCGTCGTCCTTGAGAATCCGCAGCGCATGCGCGACCGTGCCCTGCGCCACGCCCAGCTCTTCCGCCAGTGCCTTCTCGGTCGGAATCCGGCCACGGTATGTCCCGTTGCTGATCCGCTCCCTGATCGTGGCCAGCACCTGCAGGTATAGCGGGCCGCTATCTCCGCTAACGTCTTTGCCTGACAATGCGCGCTCCTTCCGCCCCCAGACAGGCGGGACGTTTCCGCCTGATGAGAAATGCCGTCCTCTGCTCGGGTGCGGCCAGTCCGTAATCACGCTGCGGCTCCCAGAAGGCACAGGGCCGGATGCTCCGGCCGCCGGTGACCTGGCCGCAGGAGCCGGTAGCGGAAGGATCAGTGCGAGTGGGCCTGGCACCTGGAGCGGGGTGAGCACCAGGCCCGCCCGTCCCGTCGCCCTTTAGGCAAGGCAGGCGACGGGGAGCTAACAGGGCACGGACTACCGGGCCCGGGAGCGGTCATGATGCAGACCCAGGGGTGTGCACGGCGGCCAGCGCGGCGGTGATCACGGCGGCGGCTTGGCCGGACGGTGCGCCTCGGGGTCCGGGCCGGTGACGGTGGCGGACTGGCCCCGCGCCCAGGGTCGGACGCGGGTCGCGTACCACCAGCCCTCGTCACTCACCCACACCCGCCAGCCGGGGTAGGCCCGCTGGATCTCCCCGGCCGTCTGGGCCTGCACGGGCGTCATGACCGCACCGCCCCAGGCTTGCGGCCGACGCCGGCCCAGAACAGCACCGGGCTGTCCGCGGCTGCGCGGCGGGCGGCGTGCCAGGCCGCCACGTCGGCGATGCCCGCGCCGGTCACCTCGGTCCCGTCGAAGAACCGGGTCACCTCCGCCCGGCTGCGCGCAGTGCCAGGAGCCCGCGTTCCGGCGTAGATCTTCTCCGCCTGCTCAGCAGACTCGGCGGTGATGTCATCGCCGGTGACGTGGGAGATCACCAGGAAGCTCCCCGGCGCGAGATGATCGACCAGGCACCGCACGGCCGCCCAGGGGTCCTCGTCGTCGGTGACGAAGTGCAGCACCGCGACCAGGAGAGCCGCGACCGGGCGGGTGAAGTCGAGAGTCTCCCGCACGGCGGGGCTGGCCAGCAGGTCACGGGGATACCGCACGTCGCCGGTCACGGCGGCTATGCCGGGCTGCCCGGCCAGCAGCGCCCGGGCATGCGCGACCACCACCGGATCGTTATCGGCATAGGCCACCCGGGCGTCCGGGATGACCCTCCGGGCGACCTGGTGAACATGTTCCCCGGTCGGCAGGCCGGTGCCGATATCCAGGAACTGGCTGATCTGGTGCCGACCCGCGAGGAACCGCACGGCCCGGCCCAGGAACGCCCGGTTCTCCCGCGCCGCACGCGCCGCGCCCGGCACCGCCGCCGCCAACTCCCGCGCCGCTGCCCGGTCGGCGGCGTAGGCGTCTTTGCCTCCGATCAGGGCGTCGTAGATACGGGCCACGTTGGGCGGTTCCGGGTTCAGGCTTCGGCCGGGCGGCGAACTGAGGAACATGCCCGGCGGGCGCTGTTGGTCACCAGTTACCTCGGAACCCGCCGGAGTCAGCGGGCTAGCGCCCCCTGCTGCCCGTGTTGCACCATCCAGGCTGACCATGTCTGTGATGCTAAAGACGCTGCGGTCAGAGAAGCCACAATGTTGCGAGATGTTGCGATCAGAAATCTCTTGACCTCGCTTTATTCTCAAAGCAGGCTCGGGATGAGCAATAATTCGCAACCACCAGGCCAGGAGGTACTCATGCACCTGACGCTCGTCGGCAAGGACCCGAACTCGAATCCGACAGGCTCCCCTACGGTGTTCCGCACCGACCGGAACAGCTGGGTCGTGCAGGGGTGGGAGGTGACTGACCCGGACGCGCTGGCTCAGATGGACATTCCGGCCGGGGAAAGCGCCGTGGAGATCCCGGACAGGATGCTTCAGTTCTTCAGGCGGGAGGGCAGTGACTCCGGTAACGGATGACGAGTTCGAGGACCTTCTCATCAGCGGATTCAGCCGGGAGGCCCTTCACCTGGAAGTCCGCGATGCCTACGGGACAGAGGTCGAACTGCCGCATATGGCCCTGTGGGCACGCGGAGAGCACGATGACCTGGAATGGCTTCAGGGCTGGTGCGCCACCTTGCGCGACCACCTCGCAGCGGGGAGGTCGGTCCGCCGGGCGCGGATAGTTTCCGAGCCGCTCAGCGACTACCAGCACTGGTCCTACAGCATCGCCGGTCCGATGGTCGAGGCCGGCGAGGACATTCGCTGGGTGCCGCGCAGGCTGGTGTCATCGGTCGCGCTGCCCGGTAACGACTTCTACCTGTTCGACGACCGCCTGGCGGTGTTCCTTCTGTACGCGGGGAACGGCCTGGGCACCGGCATGGTCAGCTCGTCCGATCCCGCCGATCTCCGCCTGTGCCGGTCCGCATTCGGGGCCGCCTGGGAGTTGTCGATACCGCACCGTGACTACCAGCCCGTCTAGCTCCGCTAAGCAGGCCCAGAAGGCCCTGGGTGCCCGTCTGCGAGAGATCCGCAAGGACGCGGGTCTCTCCGGGCGGGCGCTGGCCGCAGCCACCCGCCAGCACTTCACCCGAGTGAGCAAGATCGAGAACGGCGTCCAGCACCCAACCGACCAGGACATCCGCACCTGGTGCCGGGTCTGCGGGGCACAGGAGCAGATACCCGACCTCATCGCAGCTGGTCGCGCCGTCGAATCCGCTTACCTCGAATTCCAGCGGCAGGCCCGCGCCGGGATGCGACGTGTCCTCGGCGCGCACACCACCGCCCGCTACGAGCGCACCACCACCTTCCGGATCTACGAGCACAACGTCATCCCCGGCCTGTTCCAGACCGCCGCCTACTCAGCCGCCATGCTGTCGTTCTGGATCAGGTTCCTTGAGGCACCCAATGACCTTGAGACCGCGGTGGCCGCCCGCCTGGAACGCCAGCGCGTCCTGTTCCAGCCCGGCAAGCACTTCGCCGTGGTGCTCGAGGAGCAGGCGCTGCGGACCTGGTTCGGCACCGCCGCAGTTCAGCACGAGCAGTTGCGCCGACTGCTGGAGATCATGTCGATGCCCACAGTCTCGCTCGGGATCATCCCGCTGATGACTGAAAGAATCGCCGTCCCCTCGGCAGGATTCTGGATCTTCGACCGCTCCCTAGCCGCGCTGGAAACGCCCACGGCCAGCGTCGAGGTTACCCAGCTGCAGGAGATCGATCTGTACGACAGAATGTTCGCCCACCTTCAGTCCTCCGCCAGCCACGGCCCCGCCGCCCGTGCTCTGATCAGTAAGGCCCTATCAGAGCTGGTATCCCAGCGCGGACATGAATCCCACTGAGCCTGGTCATGCGGAGATAGTCGGTACTTGGCAGGCGGCCATCGATGCGCTACGGGCACTCAGCCCTGGCTAGCTGGAACTGCTGGCTGACGGCCTGGAAGGCTCGCGCGCAGGGTAGAAGGCTGGGCGCTCTGCCGGGCCCGGCCCGGTGCCGGATATGTTGCGGGCGTGACTGGTGCTCCTGACGTGCTCGTGATCGGTGCCGGGGTCAGCGGGCTGACCACCGGGATCTGCCTGGCCGAGGCCGGGGCCGCCGTGCTGATCGAGGCGGCGGAGCCGCCGCTGGAGACGACCTCGGCGGTGGCGGGCGCGCTGTGGGGCACGCATCTCGTCGGGGCCGACTCGCGGGTGCCCGGCTGGGCGGATGCCACGCACGAGGTGCTGCTTGACCTCGCGCGGGACGAGGCGACCGGCGTGCATGTCGCCTCGGGAGTGCTGGCGGTCAGGACTGCCGCCGACGAGCCGCCCGACGCGCCCAACTCGACGGTGGTCACGGAACTCACTCCGTGTGACCCGGCCGGCCTGCCGGCCGGCTACGCGGCGGGCTGGCGGATGACCGCGCCGATGGTCTGCATGCCGGACTACCTGGGGTACCTGGTGAACAGGTTCCTGGCCGCCGGGGGGACGCTACGCACACCGCGCCGGTTCGCCTCGCTGGCGGGGGCAGCCGGGGCGAGCCCGGCCAAAGTGATCGTGAACTGCGCGGGGGCCGACGCGCGGCACCTGGTGCCCGATCCCGGCGTGGTCCCGGCGCGCGGGCAGATCGTGGTGGTGGCCAACCCGGGGCTGACGGAGTTCTTCGCGGGCAGCGGCGATGACCCCGGTGACCTCACTTACCTGTTCCCGCACCGGGACATCGTGGTGCTCGGCGGGACCCAGGAGCACGGCAACGGCAGCCGCGAGCCGGACCCGGCCACGGCGGCGGCGATCCTGGCCGCGTGCACCGCGGTGGCGCCGGAACTGGCCGGCGCGGAGATCCTGGCGCACCGGGCGGGCCTGCGGCCGACCCGCCCGCAGGTCCGGCTTGAGGCACAGGACATCGCCGGCGGCCGGCGGCTGGTGCATAACTACGGGCACGGCGGGGCGGGCATCTCGCTGTCCTGGGGCTGCGCCACCGAGACCGCGAGGCTCGCCGCCGCCGCGCTCGGCTAGCGGTCGCGCCCGGCTGGCTAGAAGCCGGGGAAGACCGCGCGCAGGGTGGCCAGGGCGGCCGGGTCGCCGGTCACCGAGTCGGGGGTGTGCAGCGGGTCGAGCCGACCGTAGGCGAGCCGCAGCAACGCCTCGGCGGGCATGCTGACCTGCGCGGGCACCTCGGCGGTGGCGCCGGGCCACGGCGTCATCGCGACGGCGTCGGAGGTGGCCAGCAGGTAGTCCCCGGCCGGGTCCGTGATGGTGATCCTGGCGGCGAACGGCTGCTCGGGCGCCTTGCCGAGCATACGGCGCGAGGAACTGCGGCACGCTGTCGATGAGCAGGGCGACCGCGTCGGGCGCGACCAGGGCGACCGGGTCGAGCGGCACGGCGACGTCCCAGGTGTGCAGGGCGTGCTCGCCGAGGCGGAGCCGGACCAGCCCGGCGGCGTCCACGACCATCCCGCCGAAGAACGGCATGCTGATGGCGGCGAGCTGCTCGTCGGTGAGCCGTTCCAGCGACTCGACGTGCGCGGCGTCGGCGGCGAGCCCGTCGGCGGCCTGCTCGTCGGGGCTCTTGGCGTTCCACCGGTCCCAGACGGGACCGAACGTCGCGCGGTCCAGCTCCTCGCCCTTCTGGTGGGCGTCGAACATCAGCATCGCGATCTCGGCGCCGCTGCCGAGGTGCGAGAGGACCTGCGCGATGGTCCACTCGCTGGCGTAGGACGGGCCGCGGAGCTGCTCGGGGGTGAGCGGCGCGACGAGCGCGGCGAGCCGCTCGTGCGAGCCGCGCAGGGCGGTGATGTATGACCTCGGGTCTGACGACATGGCGCGGAGCTTACGTCACCGCGAGGCGCGGAACCGCCGGTCCGGCGCGCTGATTAAGGTGAGCAGCATGCTGATTGGATTCGGTGCGCCGGTATCGGGCGCCTGGGCGACCCCCGCGAACCTGGCCAGGTTCGCGGCCGGGGCGGAAGAGGCCGGGTACGCGTCGCTGTGGACGTTCCAGCGGCTGCTGATCCCGGACGGCGCGGCGGCCACGATGGAGCCGGTGTACCACAGCGTGCTCGACCCGATGACGACGCTCGGCTACGCCGCCGCGGTGACCTCCCGGATCCGGCTGGCCGTGGCGGTGATCAACACCTACGTGCCGCCTGCCTACCTGGCCAAGCAGGCCGCGACGGTGGACGTGCTCAGCGAGGGCCGGCTTGACCTGGGGCTTGGCATCGGCTGGATGCCGGAAGAGTTCGCGCTGATCGAGCACGGACATGGCGGCGCGCGGCGCGCGGACGGCGGAGTACGTCGAGGTGCTGCGCGCGCTGTGGGCGGGCGCGGTCGCGAGTTCGCCGGCCGGTTCTACCAGGTGCCGCGCGGCGAGATGGCGCCGCGCCCGGTGCAGGCCGGCGGCCCGCCGATCCTGCTGGGCGGGATGGCCAAGCCGGCGCTTGAGCGGGTCGGGCGGGTCGCCGACGGCTGGGTCACCTCCAGCCGCACGGACCTGTCCAGGGTCGGCGAGCTGATTGGCGTGGTCCGCGACGCGGCGGCGGAGGCAGGCCGGGACCCGGACGCACTGCGGGTCATCTGCCGTGGGGTGGTGCGCGCGGGCACGCCGGAGACCGGCCCGGACGGGCAGCGGCTGCTGCTGTCCGGCGAGTTCGGGCAGATCCGCGAGGACGCCGAGAGCCTGGCCGGGCAGGGTGTCACCGAGATCTTCTACGACCTGAACTGGGACCGGCAGGTCGGCGCGCCCGACGCGGACCCGGCCGCCGCCACAGCTCGCGCCGCGCAGATCATGGACGCGCTGGCACCTGGCGCCTGAGCGGCCCGGCGCGGCCCGCCGGGCCGCCCTAGTCCGGCGTGACCCGGTCCAGGCCGTTGCTGTGCGCGATGGCGGCGGCCTCGGTGCGGCTGGCCGCGCCGAGCTTGCCCAGGATGTTGGAGACGTGCACGCTCGCGGTCTTGGGCGCGATGAACAGTTCGGCGGCGATCTCCCGGTTGGAGTGCCCGGCCGCGAGCAGCCGCAGCACCTCGATCTCGCGGCTGGTCAGCGACGTCAGCGGGCCGCGGCCCGGCGAGGCGGCCGGGGCGGGCGCGGGCCCGGTGCCCGCCGGGCGCCGGGAAGCGGGGGCGAGCCCGAGCCGGCGGCCCAGGTCGGCCAGCGCGCGGCGCAGCGGGACGGCGCCGAGCCGGTCGGCGGTGGCCACCGCGGCCTGCCACTGCTCCCGCGCCTCGTCGCGGTGCCCGGCCTGCGCCAGCGCCTCGGCCAGCCGCCACCGCGACCTGGCCGCCTCGTAGGCGAAGCCGGGGCCGAAGGTGTCGAGCACCGCCTGCCAGGCCGCCGGATCGTTGCGGCCCTGGGCCCGCTGCCACTCGGCCTCGGCGCGGGCCTGCCAGCCGCGCCCGTCCACGCCCAGCGCGGTCCTGACCCGGCCCCGGTTGGACGCGCCCTGCCTGGCGTAGGCCACCACCTTGTCGGCCTCGGCGGCCAGCTCGCCCGCCCGGCCGGCGTCGCCGCTGGCCCTGGCCGCCGCCGCCGCATCGGCCAGCGCCGCCAGCCAGATCGCGGCGACCCTGATGAGCTGCGGCGCGGCCGGCCCGTTCCAGGAGATCACCGCGCGCATGGTGTCCTGGGACCCGGTCAGCACCTCGGACAGCGCGCCCTGCCAGTAGGCATGCTCGGCCAGCATGCTGCCGGCCATGTAGGCGACGAACTGGTCCGAGCCGGCGAACGGCTCCAGCCACGAGCGGCGCGGCGCCACGCCGTCGCTGCCCCTGGCCACCTCGATGAACAGCGCCATCGCCGACAGCCGCGCCTCGGCCTCGCTGCTGACCCGGATGGCGAACCCGTCGGCGATCTCCTGCGCGTGATCCCAGTCGCCGTCGTTGAAATGCGCCAGGTAGTGCAGGTACTGAAGGTCATACCCGTACGGCGCCATCGCGAGCCCGGCCTTGGTGGCCCTGGTCAGGCCCTCGTGCGCGGTGCCGCTGGCCTGCGCCAGGTTGCCCCGCTCCAGGTGCAGCCTGGCGAGCTGGAACGCGGCGCGGATCTCCACGCCGAGCACGCCGGCCCGGCGGCTCTGCGCCAGCGCGCGGGAGAAGGACGCGATCGCGGTCTTGACCCGGCCGCCGCGCTCCGCGATCAGGCCGAGGGTCACCAGCGCGTCGGCGACCACCCACGGCGCGCCCGCCGCCCGGCCCGCGGCCCTGGCCGCCTCGGCTGCCGCCCTGGCGGGCTGGCTGTCCTCCTCCGCGAGCAGCGTCCTGGCCAGGGTGGCCAGCGCGGAGGCCCGGTCGGGGCTCGCGCTGTCCTGCGGCAGCACGGCCACCGCGGCGCGGGCCACGGCGATGCCCTCGCTGTCCTGGTCGAGGCTCTAGCAGGAAGTTCGCCAGCCGCTCGCTGACCCGGCTGATCAGCACCGGGTCGGCGTCGTCGCCCAGATAGCGCAGCAGGCGGCGGAGCTGCTGGGCCGCGCGGCTGATGTCGCCGGCGTCGGCGGCGGCGCAGGGCCGAGCGCAGCGACAGCTCGCCGCGCGGCACGCCGCCGGCCTTGGCCGGGTCATCGACCCGCTCCCACAGCGACAGCGCCTGGTCGTAGTGCCGGTGCGCCTCGGCGGGCGCGGCCAGCCGCTCGGCCTCCTCGCCGGCCAGCACCGAGGCGCGGAAGGCGACCGGGATGTCGTGGCTGGCCAGCGCGTGGTAGGCCAGCTCGGCGGCCGAGCCCGGCACCTCCGCGAGCCGCCGCTCGTCGGCCAGCAGCTCGGCGAGCTGGGCGTGCAGCCGGGTCCGCTCCCCCGGCAGCAGGTCGGCGTAGATCGCCTCGCGCAGCAGGGCGTGCCGGAACGCCAGGCCCTGCCCGCTGTCGGCGCAGGACGGGTCGGGCACCAGGAGCTGCTGGGCGACGGCGGCCCTGATCGCCTCCTCATACTCGGCGACGGTCAGCCCGCTGGCGCGCAGCACCAGCTCGTCATCGACATGCCGCCCGGCCACCGCCGCGGCCCGCAGCACCCGCTGCGCGGCGGCGGGCAGCCGCTCGACCCGGGCCAGCAGCAGGTCGGCCAGCCCGGCGGGCAGCGGGGCGCCGCCGGTCCCTGCGCCCCGGCCGGCCGCGGCGGCCAGCAGCTCCTCGGCGTAGTAGGCGTTGCCCTCGGCGCGGCCGATCACCTCATCCAGCACCGCCCAGGACACCAGGCCGCCGGACAGCATGGTCAGGTGCTCGGCCATCGCGGCCGCGTCCAGCGGCCGCAGCTCGACCGCGGCGACGCTGGGCAGCCTGACCAGCTCCGCGACCACCGGGCGCAGCGGGTGGCCCCGGTGCATGTCGTCGGTGCGGAACGTGGCGACCAGCGCGATCCGCTCCCGGTGCAGCACCCGGCTGAGGAAGGTGACCAGGTCCCTGGTGGACCGGTCCGCCCAGTGCAGATCCTCCAGGATCAGCAGCACCGGCGCGGCGGCGGCCAGCTCGGCGAGCATGCCGAGCACGGCGCCGAACAGCTGCTGCTGCGCCATCCCCGGCAGGTCGCCGTGCGGCTGGCTGGCCTGGCGGTCGGGCAGCAGACGGGACAGTACAGGCCGGGCGGCCAGCGCCTCCGCGACCGCGCCGCCGGCCTGCGGTCCTGTCACCGCGTCCCGCAGCGCGTCGGCCAGCGGCAGGTAGGGGACAGTGTCGGCCAGCTCGGCGCAGCGGCCGGACAGCACGGTGCAGCCGCGCTGCGCGGCGGCGCCTGCCAGCTCGGTGACCAGCCGGGTCTTGCCCACCCCGGCGTCCCCGCTGACCAGCACCACGACGGGCTGGCCGGACTCGGCCTCGGCAAGCAGCTCCTGCAGGCGGCTCAGCTCGGCGGCGCGGCCGACCAGCGGGCTGCGCGGCGCGGGCATGCCGGGACCCGCCCGGACGCCCGGCGCGGCGTACCCGGGCGGCAGGCCGGCCCCGTGATGCAGCACCCGCTCATTATCCCCGCCGGGACCGACATTCACATTTGCGGCATCTGGGACGGATGGCGCGGGCCAGGCCGCCCGGCCGGGCCGGGTGGCCTCGGCCGGCATCCCCGCGCGCAGCCGGGCCAGCGTGGCCGCGCCCTGGCGCGCCGCGCCCGTCACGTTCCAGCGCACCGCGCCTGCCAGGTCCCTGACCCGCTCGGCGGCGGTGTAGTCCGGCCGGGCGGCGAGCTGCTCAAGTGCCAGCTCCAGGTCATGGCCGCAGGACTCGAGCACCGCCGAGAAGTCCCTGCGTACCGGGGCGCATCTGTCATATCCCGCGGAACGGGCGATGCGCGGGAACAGCGGCTTGTAGAGCCTGGCCCGCTCGTGCAGCCCGCTGGAGTGCGACATCGGGCTCTTCGGCCGTTCCGCGACGTAGCCGGGCAGCACGTCGGCGAACGCCTCGCGCAGAATCCACTTCTCCGTGCCGTCCCGGTACTTCAGCTCCGGCGCCAGCCGGGCGGCCAGCTCGACCATCGACAGGTCGAGGAACGGGACCCGGACCTCGACCCCGTGCCCCATGCTGGCCCGGTCCACCCGCTGCAGCTCGGTCCTGGCCAGGTTCCTGAGCTTGTGCGTGAACACCTCGGTGAGCTGGTCGGGCGGCGCCTGCTGGTACATCTGGTAGCCGCCGAACAGCTCATCGGAGCCGTCGCCGGTAAGCACCACCTTGATCCCGGCGTCGGAGATCCGGCGGAACAGCGGGACCGACACCACCGCGTTGATGATGTCGCCGTACTCCGACAGCTCCGACATCCAGATCGCGTCGCGGACCTGGGCAAGCCCGACCCGCCTGGGTGCCACCTCGATAACCTCGTGCGGCACGCACAGGTCGGCGCACAGCCGCCGGGAATAATGCAGGTCGTCGCTGCCCGGCGCGCCGATGGTGAACGCGACGCAGTCCGGATGCGACTCCCTGACGTGCAGCAGGGTCAGCGAGCTGTCCAGGCCGCCGGACAGGATGACGCCGACCGGCAGGTCGGTGTCCACCCGGACCCGGACGCTGTCCTCGAACGCGGCGCGCACCAGCTTGGCGGCCTCGGCAGGGTCAGCCAGCGGCTCGGCCCGCTCGGCCATCGCCCGCAGGTCCAGGTGCGGGCGCAGCGCCGGGCTGCCGGTGGCGGCGGCCCAGCCGTGATGGCCGGGCGGCACCTCGCAGACCGAGGTGCCGAGCGGCACCAGCGCCTTGATCTCCGAGGCCACGTGCAGCGCGCCGTCCCGGCGCGCCCAGTACAGCGGCTTGACCCCGAGTGCGTCCCTGGCCAGGTACACGCGCTGGCCCGCGATGTCGGCGATGACCAGCGCGAACTCGCCGCGGAACCGGGTAACGGCCTGCTCGCCCCAGGCCGCGAACGCCTCGGCGACCACCTCGGTGTCGCTCACGCCGCGCACCTGGTGCCCGATGGCGGCCAGCTCGGCGCGCAGCTCCCGGTAGTTGAACAGCTCGCCGTTGTAGCACAGCATCCAGCGGCCGTCGGCGGTGACCCAGGGCTGCACCGCGCGGTGCCGGTCCACGATCGGCAGCCGCTGCACGCCGGCCAGCACGCCGTCGGTGCAGCGGCTCTCTGGCACCTCGCCGCGCGGCGCGAGGACGGCGAGCATCCGCTCCAGGTCCTGCGGCGAGCGGTTACGGGCCGGGTCCAGGATCAGCGCGATACCGCACATGGTCAGCTCGCCGGCCGGGCCGCGGGCACCAGCCGGGGCCCGTACCTGACGCCGGGGCGCAGGCAGACGTGCCAGGCCTGGCCCTCGTCGATGACGTTGATCTCGCCGCTCGCCTGCCGGCCGAGCAGGATCTCCTGGAGCGCGGGCTGCGCGCCGAACCGCCGGTACCAGGTCATCTCCACGTCGGCGGCGTAGCCGACGCAGTGCGCGCTTGGCAGCAGCGCGGCGTAGCCAAGGGCGCGCAGCCGCCGCTGGTGCTGCACGCTGCGGGCCAGGCTGGTCACCCACAGCGGCGGCGTGCCCGGCGGGGCCAGCTCGGCGAACTGCACCGCGATCTGGTTGAGCAGCGCGACGGCCTGCGGCCTGGCCCTGGCCAGCCAGAGACCCGCGGTCAGCGGGTGGCGGCCTGGCAGCGCGCGGCGCTCGACTGACCTGGCCAGCCGGCCGGCCAGCGAGGTGGCCTGGTGCCGGTAGCGGAACCGCAGCAGGCCGCCCTCGCGCAGCGCGTCGAGGTCGAGCAGGTCGTCGGAGCTCAGCACGTCCTCGTCGGTCGGGTAACCGGGCTCGGCGCCCCACCACAGCGCGTCGATCTGCGCGAGCAGCGAGATCCTGATCATCCGCGCCAGGCTGCTGGCCGAGCTGCGCGCGGACGGGCGGTAATTCCTGATCTCGGCGAGCAGCCGCTCCAGCGCCCCCGCGCTGCCCTTGGGCGTGCGGGTGAGCACCGCCGCGATGGCGGGGTCGGCGAACCTGCGGGCCAGGACCCGTGCGGCTAACCGCGGGCTGGCCCCGGCACCGCTCCGCTCGAACGAGGTGACCAGGTCCGTCACCGCCGCGCGGTAGGCGTCCAGGTCAGGTACGAGTGCGGGCGCCTCGCTGGCTACCCAGATGCTCACGAGCGTTCCCCCCGGTTGCTCGGCTGTTGGCCTGCGCGCCGCGCCACAGGTGTGCACGGTCCGCGGCGTGCGCGCAGTGAACTGAGAGTAACAGGATCACTGCGAACCGTGACGGATCTGTGATGTGTTCCGCCTTGACTTTTGTGGCGGCGACTTTCGCGACGGGCGGGCGGCGCTAGGAACGCTGCTGGAGGGTGTCCTGCTGCTCGGCGGGCCTGGCCCGGTCCAGGCGGCGGCCCAGCCAGGTCAGCGACTGCGGCAGCTCGCGCTGCCAGGTGCGGAAGTTGTGCCCGCCCTGCGGCAGGTACAGCGAGTAGCCGCGCATCGGCGGGTGGATCAGCCGCAGGAAGAACACCGTGCCCGGGTAGGTCTTCTCGCCGATCCGGCTGGAGGTCGCCAGCACCGACACCGGCGGCGCGGGCAGGTGGGTCAGCCGCCACTCCAGGTTGTTCTCGTGGCGGTAGCCCAGGCTGCCGCCGTACAGGTTGCCGGTGGTGTCATCGCGCAGCGCGACGTAGTAGCCGGCCATCGAGACGGCCGAGCGGAACTGGTAGGGGTTCATCATGGCCAGCTTGGCGGCGCAGTAGCCGCCGGTGGAGTAACCGAGCACGCCCCAGCCAGAACCGCCGTGCCGCACCCGGAACGAGCGCTCGATGAGCTGCGGCACGTCCTGGGCGAAGAACGTCTCCACCTGCGGGCCGGCCGGGATGTTGGTGCACTCGGTGTCGCGCGGCATGGCCACCGACACGTTCATCATCACGTACACGGCCGGCGGCAGGTCGCGCCGCGCGACCAGCCGGGCCGCCTCCGAGGGCAGCGCCAGCCGCTTGACGATGCTCCACGCGGCGCCGGGGTAGCCGGTAAGCACCAGCACGACGGGGAACCTGGCATGGGCGTAGGCGCGCTGATAGTACTGCGGCGGCAGGTAGACGTAGTCGCGGTGCACGGTGATGCCGGTGCGCGGGCCGGTCATCGACACCATGAGCAGCCGCCCGGCCACGGCGGCGCTCTTGCTGTAGGCGCGGCGGCTGACCGCGTGCAGGCCGAGCCGGGGCCGGCCCTTGCCCCGGCTTCCTGGCGCGGCACCGCCGGGTCCGGCGTCTCCTGGCGCGGGGCCGCCGGCCGCCGCCCTGGGCGCCTCGGCATTCAGCACCTTGCCGCCCGGCGCCGGGCCGGGCTCGGTCATCCGCACCTGGAGCGACCGCACGGCGCCGCCCGCGAGCACCCCGGTGACCGGCCGCTCCCGGCCGGGGCCGACCAGCTCCGACCAGGAGCCGAAGAAGCCGAAGTAACCGTTCAGGCAGGCCAGGAACGCCGCGACGGCCAGTGCCTGGCTGACCGCGATCAGCCCGGCCCGGCCGGCCAGGTCACGGCCGCCGGCCGGCCAGCGCCGGCCAGGCCCAGACCACGCAGCCAAGCGCCGCGACCGCCGCCGCGATCATCAGCAGCTCGAACGCGCCGCTGGTCAGTCCCATCGCTGGCCCATCGCTGGCTCCCTCGCTAGCCGGCCCGCCGGGCCATCGCCCTGGCTATCCAGTCAAGGACCGGGGCCAGCGGCCACCGGCCGCCGCGCAGCCCGGCGGAGGCGACCCGCATCGGCCACCGGGCCAGGGCCGCCAGCGTCCCGGCCGGCCCCAGGCCAGGGTTCGCGCCCGGCCCGGCGAACAGCACGGAGACCGGCTGCGGGGGGCGGTTGCGGAGCTGCCAGGCCAGGCTGTCCTGGGTGCGGATCAGCGCGCTGCCGCCGGTCTCCCCCGTGCCGGGAAGCTGCCCGTAGCCGGCGTGCGGGGCGACGGCGACGCCGAAGGCCGCCGAGTCGCCGAGCGCGAGCGACAGCGCGCAGTAACCGCCCGCGGCGTCGCCGGCCACCGCCCAGCGCGCCGGGCCGGCGGCGGCCAGGTAGCGGGTTTCCAGGATCCGGGGCACGTCCTCCGCGAAGAACGCCTGCGCCTGGGTGCCGCCTGGCACGTTGAGGCAGGCCCGGTCCGAGCGGCCCAGCCAGGCCGGCAGGTCGATGATGATCGACGGCGGCATCCGGCGCGCGGCGATCTGCTCCGCCGCCGTGGCGGCCAGCCGCCGGGCGCCCCAGGCGGAGCTGTCGCTGGCCTCGGCGTTGCTGAGCACCATGATGACACCGAACCGCTGCCCGGCGCGGGCCCGCCGGTAGGCGGCCGGCAGGTACAGGTGACCCGGCACGGTCAGCCCGGACAGCGCGCCGTGGATCCGGACGCTGTCCAGCCGGCCGCCGGCCGCGCGGGTGCCCGGCACCAGCACCGCGACCCGGCTCAGCAGCGTGACCGAGTCGGGCCGGCTCGCGGCGCCGGCCCGGACGGCGAGCAGCCTGCCGCCGCCGGAGTCCGAGCCGACCAGGTCGGACCAGGACGCGTAGAACTCCGCGGAGCGGTTCACCGCGACGAAGATCAGGCTGAGCACGCTGGCCTGCAGCGCGGCCAGCGCCAGCACCCGGAGCGCGACCTTCCGCGCGCCGGGGCCCGCCAGCCGCCGCCAGGCCACCAGGATGGCGGCCAGCAGGCCGAGCACCGCGACGGCCAGCAGGATTTCCAGGACCGGGCTGGTCAGCCCCACGTGAGCACCCGCATGCTTGTCAGTGAAACCGAAAAGCAGACCCGAAGGCCAATGTCGTGACATAACTCTGGCGACGGCATGCCGAAGCTTTACTCCGGCGCATCTCCCCCGCGCGGCGGCTACCCTGGTGGGCATGACAGCAGATCCGCGCACTGCCGCTGCCGGCGGCGGCGCCCCTGAGCTGACGGCGGACGCCGCCGCCCGGGTGCCGGACCGGCCCAGCCTCGATGGCATCGAGGCCAAGTGGACGCGAGCGTGGGCCAAGGAGCGTGTAGTACAAGTTTGACCGCTCCCGCCGCCGCGAGGACGTCTACTCCATCGACACTCCCCCGCTGACGGCCAGCGGGTCCCTGCACATCGGGCACGTCTTCTCCTACACCCAGACCGACGTCATCGCGCGGTTCATGCGGATGCGCGGCAAAGCGGTCTTCTACCCCGTCGGCTGGGACGACAACGGGCTGCCCACCGAGCGCCGGGTGCAGAACCACTACGGCGTCAGGTGCGACCCGGCCCTGCCCTACCAGCCGGGCCTTGAACCGCCCGGCCAGCCAGGCGGCCGCCCGCTGCGGCCGGCCGATCAGCTGCCGGTCTCCCGGCGCAACTTCACCGAGCTGTGCCAGCGGCTGACCGCCGACGACGAGGCCGCGTACGCGGCCTCCTGGCGGCAGCTCGGCCTGTCGGTGGACTGGGAGCTCAGCTACCGCACCATCGATGACCGGGCCCGCGCCGTGTCGCAGCGCGCGTTCCTGGCCGACCTCGCCGCAGGCGACGCCTACCAGGCCGAGGGCCCGGCCCTGTGGGACGTGACCTTCGGCACCGCCGTGGCACAGGCGGAGACCGAGGACCGGCCGGTCGACGGCAGTTACGTGAAACTTGCGTTCAGGCTGGATAACGGCGGTACCGGAAGCGAGGGCGACGGCGGCGGGCGCGCGGAGCCGCCAGCGGAGGTGGTGGTCGCTACCACCCGGCCCGAGCTGCTGGCCGGGTGTGTGGCGCTGGTCGCCCATCCCGGTGACGAGCGGTACGCCGGACTGATCGGGACGTCGGCGCTGACGCCGCTGTTCGGCGTGCCGGTGCCGGTGCTGGCGCACCGGCTGGCCGACCCGGAGACCGGCACCGGGCTGGTGATGGTGTGCACCTTCGGCGACGCCACCGACGTGACCTGGTGGCGGGAGCTGCACCTGGCGATCCGCCCGGTGATCGGCCGGGACGGCCGCCTGCTGGCCGGGCCGCCCGCCGCGATCAGCGGCGACGCGGGCCGGGCCGCCTACGCCGAGCTGGCCGGCCTGCGGGTGGCCGCCGCCCGGCGCAAGATCACCGAGCTGCTCGCGGCGGCCGGCGCGCTGCGCGGCGAGCCGGAGCCAGTGCGGCACGCGGTCAAGTTCTACGAGAAGGGCGACCGGCCGCTGGAGATCATCACCACCCGGCAGTGGTTCATCAGGAACGGCAGCAGGGACCCCGAGCTGCGCGACTCGCTGCGCGAGCTCGGCCGCGAGCTGGACTGGCACCCGGCGTACATGCGCTCCAGGTACGAGAACTGGGTGGACGGCCTGACCGGCGACTGGCTGGTCAGCCGGCAGCGGTTCGCCGGGGTGCCGGTCCCGGTCTGGTACCCGCTGGACGCCGCCGGGCTGCCCGACCGCGAGCGGCCCATCCTGCCCGCCGGCGCCGGCCTGCCGGTGGACCCGGCGGCCGACACCCCGGCCGGCTACCGGCCCGCCCAGCGCGACGTGCCAGGCGGGTTCACCGCCGACCCGGACGTGATGGACACCTGGGCGACCTCGTCGCTGAGCCCGCGGATCGCGGCGGACTGGGGCGGCGCCGATGACCTGATGAGCCAGGTCTACCCGATGGACCTGCGTCCGCAGGCGCACGAGATCATCAGGACCTGGCTGTTCTACTCGGTGCTGCGGTCCCGGCTGCGCGGCGGCGGGCTGCCCTGGCGGCACGCGGCCATCTCGGGCTGGATCGTGGACCCGGACCGCAAGAAGATGTCCAAGTCCGCCGGGAACGTGCTGACCCCGGAGGAGCTGTTCGAGCGGTACGGCACCGACGCGGTCAGGTACTGGGCGGCCAGCGCGCGCCTCGGCGTGGACACGGTGTTCGATCCGGCGGTGCTGCGGGTCGGCCGCCGGCTGGCCGTGAAGATCCTGAACGCCAGCCGCTTCGTGCTCGGGCTCGGCGAGCCCGGCCTGGTCACCGAGCCGGCCGACCGGGCGCTGCTGCGCCGGCTCGCGGCCGTGTGCTGGGAGTGCACGCAGGCGCTGGACGGCTACGAGCACGCGGTCGCGCTTGAGCACGCCGAGCGGTTCTTCTGGTTCCTCTGCGACGACTACCTGGAGCTGGTCAAGGTGCGCGGGTACGGCGAGTTCGGGCCGGACGCCGCCGGGTCGGCGGTGACGGCGCTGCGCACGGCGCTGTCGGCGGTGCTGCGGCTGCTCGCGCCCTACCTGCCGTTCGTCACCGAGGAGGCGTGGTCGTGGTGGCGGCCGGGCTCGGTGCACCTGGCTAGCTGGCCGGACCCGGCCGAGCTGCTCGCGATGACCGGCGATGACCCGGATACCTGGGCACGCGACGGGGCAGCGCTGGAAGCGGCGGTTGCCGCCCTCACGGCGATCCGGCGGGCCAAGTCGCAGGCCGGGGTCGCGATGAAGGCGCCGGTGGCGGAGCTGATCCTGACCGCGCCGCGGGCCAGGCTCGACGCCCTGGACGCCGCGGCCCGCGACGTGCGGGCGGCGGGCCGGGTCGAGCGGATCACGCTGCGGCCTGCGCCCGGTACCGAGCCCGCGCACGAGGTAGTGCTGGGGTAAGCCGGCTGGCCCGGACTGGCCTCGGGCGGCCGGCCGGTGTCCGACCCTCCGGTTACCTTGGCGGCATGCTGATGCATCAGGTTCCGGCCAGTGACCGGCCGCGTGAGCGGCTCTCCGGGCTCGGCGCGGAGGCGCTGGCCGACCGCGAGCTGCTGACCCTGGTGCTCGGCACCGGCATGCGCGGCCGGGGCGCGCACGAGGTGGCCGAGTCGCTGCTCGGCCGGTTCGGCTCGGTGTCCGCGCTCGGCCAGGCCGGAATGGCCGAGCTGGCCGCCGTGCCGGGCATCGGCACGGCCAAGGCCGCCAGCCTGGTCGCCGGGTTCGAGCTGGGCAGGCGGTCCGCGACGGCCAGCAAGCCGGGACGGCTGCGGACCACCGCGGACATCGCGGCCGCCGCGTCGGCGCTGCGCGGCCTGCCCAGGGAGCGGCTGCTGGTCATCTCCTGCGACGCCGCGCTGCGGGTCATCGGGACCGACCGGATCTGCGACGGCACCGGCGACGCGACGATGTTCCCGGTGCGGGAGATCATCGTGGCGGTGCTGCGCCGGGACGGCCGGTCGTTCGCGCTGGCGCATAATCACCCGTCGGGCGACCCGTCACCGAGCCCCGAGGACGTGACGGCGACCGAGGCCGCGGCGCGGGCCGCGGAGATCACCGGGCTGTGCTTCCTCGACCACGTCATCGTCACCGAGACGGCCTGGGAGGCCGTGCCCCTCGCCCGCTGAGCCGGGCCGGGCTGGGCTGGGCCACGCTGGGCTGGGCCGTCCAAGGCTGGGCCGTCCAGGCGATACTGGTGATCATGACGGTGAGCAGGCTGCGCGACATCCCCGGCATCGGCGTTGACGTGATCGGCGACGCCGCCGACGCGACGGGCGACCCGGAGTTCCTCCGGCTGGAGAACCTGGACACCGACATCCGGCCGCCCGCCGCGGCGCTGGAGGTCACCAGGGCCGCGGTGGACGACGACGCGGCCAACAGCTACCTGCCGTTCCAGGGCCACCGGGCGCTGCTGGCCGCCGCGGCGGAGCATGTCGGCCGGATCGCGGGCCGGCGCTACGACCCTGGCACCGAGTGCGTGAGCGTGGCCGGCGGGCTGAACGGCATCCTCAACACGCTGCTGGCCACCGTCGAGCCCGGCCAGGAGGTGGTGCTCTGCGACCCCGTCTACGCCGGGCTGGTCAACCGGGTCCGGCTGGCGGGCGGCGTGCCCAGGTTCGTCGCCGCGGAGCCCTCGGCGGGCGGCTGGTCGGTGGACCCCGGCCGGCTCGCGGCCGCCGTCGGGCCGGCCACCGCGGCCGTGCTGATGATGGGGCCGGTGATGCCGACCGGGCTGGTGCTGGGCGGCGGGCACTGGGACGCGCTGGCCGCCGCCTGCGACCGGCACGGCGCCTGGCTGATCTATGACGCGGCGATGGAGCGGATCCGGTTCGACGGCCGGCCGCCCAGCCACCCGGCGGCTCACGACGGCCTGGCCGGGCGCACCATCACCGTCGGGTCGGCGTCCAAGGAGCTGCGGATGATCGGCTGGCGGGTCGGCTGGGTGACCGGCCCGGCCGCCATCCTCGCCGACATCAGGCTGGTCGGGCTGACCAACGTGGTCTGCCAGGTCGGGCTGGCCCAGCAGGCCGTGGCGGCGGCGCTGTCCGCGCCGGACGCCGAGCAGGACGTGGCCGCCGCGACCGCGCGCTGGCAGCGGCGCTGCCAGGTCGTGCTGGAGCAGCTTGCGGGCTACCCGGTCATCCCGGCGCATGGCGGCTGGTCGGTGCTGATCGACACCAGGCCGCTGGGGCTGACGGCAGGCGAGCTGTCCCGGCGGCTGTTCGACACGGCGCGGGTGGCCGCTACGCCGATGACCGGCTGGGGGCCGTCCGGGGAGCACTACCTGCGGCTGGTGTTCGCCAACGAGCCCGCCTGGCGGCTGGCCACGCTGGGCGGGCGGTTCCGCGCCGCCCTCGGCTGAGGGCCGGGCGGCGGGTAGCCTGGCAGACATGGAAAAGGTGCAGCGGTCAGATGCCGAGTGGCGGGAGCGGCTGACTCCTGAGGAGTACCGGGTACTCCGTCAGGCAGGCACCGAGCGCGCGTTCACCGGCGAGTACACCGACGACAAGCGGACCGGGGTCTACCGCTGCCGCGCCTGCGGCGCGGAGCTGTTCCGGTCCGACGCTAAGTTCGAATCGCACTGCGGCTGGCCGAGCTTCTACAAGCCCACCGAGGACGACGCGGTGACGCTGATCGAGGACCGGTCGCTGGGCACGGTGCGCACCGAGGTCAGGTGCGCGGCCTGCGACTCCCACCTCGGACACGTGTTCGAGGGCGAGGGCTACGACGTGCCCACCGACCAGCGGTGGTGCATCAACTCGGTGTCCCTCTCGATGGAGCCCGTCGAGAGCTGAGCCCGGCGGGGGCTGGCGGGCGGCGGGCCTGGCGGGCGGCGGCAGCGCCGCCCGCCAGGCCGTGCTTACCGGTGCAGCCGGATGCCCGGCTTGCTGGTCTTGGCCCACCAGGGGCTGACCACCTCGCCCGTTGACGGGTTCAGGATCACCGGGGTGACGTGCGGGAAGGCGCGGAAGTCGAGCACCCCGCCCGGCCCGTCCAGGCTCCCCGCGATCACGTCGTAGGAGCCGTTGCCGATCCGCTGGCCGCGCAGCCAGTTATCTTCAATGAACTTGACGATCGAACTCTGGTCCGTCAGGTTATGGCTGACGTAGTTCTGCCGCGTCCACGGCGAGATGACCACCAGCGGCAGCCGGGGGCCGTAGCCGCAGCGGTCGTCGCGGGTGCCCAGCCGCACGGCCACCGACGAGCACATCGCGGTGTCCACGGACGGGTCGTTCGAGCCGTTGACGACCGGGGCGGCCTGGTGGTCATACCAGCCGTCGGAGTCGTCGTAGGTGATGACGATCGCGGTGGACGACCAGAACCTGGACTGCTCGACCTGGTTGATCGTGTTGACCAGGAAGTTCTGCTCGTCGATCGGGTCGGAGTTGCCCGCGTGCCCGTTCTCGTACGCCGGGGGCTTCAGGAAGCTGACGGCCGGCATGTTGCCGTCCTGCAGCGTCTGGTAGAAGTCCGACAGGTCGTACTGGTGGTTCGCCTGGTCGGTGCGGCCGATCGCGGCCTCCGAGGACGGCGGCAGGTGCCTGGGGTTCGCCGTCGAGGCGTAGTACTGGAACGGGTCGTGGTGCGGCACGTAGTCCGCCACCTCGTTGCCGCCGATGTTGGCGTGCTCGGAGCCGCAGACCTCGTAGCCGGCCGCGTTGGTGCTGGTCGGCGCGAAGCCGCCCTGGAACCAGCCCCAGGTGACATGCCGCGCGTTCAGCAGGTCGCCGATGTTCTCGCCGGTCAGCACGCCGACCGGGCTGGTCGAGGTGTGGCTGGTGTCCGAGCAGTCGTCATAGGCCGGGTCGATGTCCCCGTAGACGGTGCCCAGGCCGCTGGAGTCCGCCGAGCCGACGCTGCCGGGGTCGGCGACCGGCTGGCCGGTGGTCGGGCTGACCGCCTGGCCGCCGCCGTCGTTTCCGGAGATCAGGTTCAGCGCGCCCGGCGTGGACGGGCCGAAGTCGGTGTCGTAGTTGTTGTCGCTCATCGCGTAGTTCTGGGCGTAGTTCCACAGCGCGGTGACCGTGTTGCCATCGTAGTAGTCCATGCCAAGGCCGGGCTCGCCGAACTCGATCGGCTGTCCTGTGCAGGTGTCTTCCTCGGTGTTCTGGAAGAACTTGTCCATCGCGCCGCCGTCTTCGGCCTTCTGCTCCGGCGCGTAGCTGTGGTTCTGGTCGCAGGTCAGCGCCTGTGCCGGGCTCAGCCGCTGCGGGTTGTACTCGTTGGGGTTGTGCGTGAGCAGCGCCGTGGTGAGGCCGTTGATCTTCGGCGTGCCGGGCTTGGCGTAGAACGGCGAGCCATCGGTGTTGGCTGCCTTCGGGTAGGTGCCGAAGTAGTGGTCGAACGAGACGTTCTCGTCGAAGAGCACCACGAGGTGCCTGATCGGGGTCGAGGCGGGCGCCACGATCCGGTAGTCGCGGGCGGGCGCGGTGGCCGGGACCGGCACCGAGCCGACGGTGTTCTTCGGCGGCGTGCTGGCACTGGCGACCGACACGCCGACGGCAGCCGTGCTGCCTGCAACCGCTACGGCGAGCACCGCCGTGTAGGCACGGACCCGCCTGCGCTTGCGGCGGTCAGTGCCACTATCTGGGCTGACGCCCATATGGCCCTCCAGGTTCGCGGGGTAGTGACGGCGCGGCACGGGGCGCGCGCCACGCACCGAGACTGGCCGAGCGGGATAACGCGCCGGAGACCGCTGCCTGACGCGCAGGCAAACGAGTGGCCAAGGTTCGCGGGGCGGGCGGGGACGCGGCGGACGGCGCGCGCGCCGTCCGGAATCAGGTCAGCAGCGGGCGGCCGAGGTAGTCGGCCGAGTCCCGGACGCCGGGCAGCGCGAAGAAGTAGCCGCCGCCGAACGGGCTGATGTAGTCGACCAGCGGCTCGCCGATCAGCCGCTTCTGCACCGCCTCGAACTGCTGCCGCAGGTCCCGCTGGTAGCAGGTGAAGATCAGGCCCATGTCCAGGTCGCCGACCTCGTCGATGCCCCGGTCGTAGTTGTAGCCGCGGCGCAGGATCCGGTTGTCCTGCGTCTTGGCGGTGCGCGGGTTGGCCAGCCGGATGTGCGCGGTCAGCGGGATCACCGCCCCGGTCGGGTCCAGCGCGTAGTGCGGCGTGGTCGAACTCGCTGTTGCCGTCCAGCGGCGCGCCGGTGTCCCGGCGGCGGCCGATCATGTTCTCCTGCTCGGTGATGGACACCCGGTCCCAGAACTCGACCAGCATCCGGATCAGCCGGATGACCTGGTAGCTGCCGTCCGCGGTCCAGGCCGGCTCGCCGGCCGCCGAGGCGGGCACCCAGACCAGCCGGGACATCGACGCCGCGCTGTGGGTGTCGGGGTTGGCGATGCCGTCCATGAAGCCCATCAGGTTGCGCGGCGTGGTGCGCGCGGGCCTGGGCGGCCCGGTGTAGCCGTCGATCCGCCACAGCGCCTGCATGCCGCCCCTGGTGTTCTTGGCGATGTCCCGCAGCGCGTGCAGCACCGTATCCGCATGCCCCGCGCTGAACTGGAGGCTGAGGTCGCCGCCGCACTGCGCCGGGTCGAGCGCGTCGTCCGGGAACGGGAGCATCGGGGTGAGCAGCCTCGGCCGCCTGCCGCCCAGGCCGAACCGGTCGTCGAACAGCGTCGAGCCCACGCCGACCGTCACCGTCAGCCCGTCGGCTACCACCGTGGGCCCGAGCACGCCCGAGTCCGACGGCGGCGCGCTGATCCCCGTCGGGGGCGGCGTGCCGCCGGCCGTCAGGAACCTGGCCCTGGCCGTGATCGTGCGCAGCAGGTCGGTCAGCTCGGCGCGGTTGTCCGCCGTCACGTTGAACGAGACCACCGCCGTCTGCCGGGACGGCGGCAGACCGATCGCGGACTGGTGCCGCCCGTGGAAAGGGACCGGCGGGAGCCGGTCGGCCTGCGCGTCCTGGCCCGCGCCGGTGCTCGCCGCCGCGGTGCCGACCGAGCCGAGCCCGTAGCCGGCGGCCGCCGCGCCGACCACCCCGGCCGCCCCGGCGCCGAGCGCGCCGCGCAGGAACGCCCGGCGCCGCGGCGCGGCGGAGCCCTGCTGGCCGGGCTCGGCGGGCTGGCCGGGCTCGGCTGGCTCGCTCATCAGGTTCTCCTCGGCTCGGTGATGACCGCGATCGGGGCGAGTTCCTGGAGCGCCTGGCTGGCCGCGGCGTCGATCCGCTGCCTGGTCAGCACCGGAAGCCTGCTCACCGGGGTCCAGCGCCCGCCGTGATCCTGCGCGTCGACGAGGCGCTGCAGCCGGGTCAGCCACCCGGTCGCCGCCGGCAGCCCGGC
This sequence comes from uncultured Actinomycetota bacterium, assembly GCA_963725175.1. Taxonomy (GTDB): domain Bacteria; phylum Actinomycetota; class Actinomycetes; order Streptosporangiales; family Streptosporangiaceae; genus DASUBV01. The sequence continues at coordinate 5,888,880 of CAVRXH010000006.1, read as the reverse complement.
GTAGCGGGTGACCAGGATCGGGTGCAGGATCTTCAGCAGCTCCCAGGTCCCGGTGATGTTCGCCGAGGTGGTGGCGAGCGTGCTGCCGCTGCCGTAGTCGTCGTGACCGGTGAGCTGGAACTGCAGCGCGTTCTCCAGGATCTCGTGGGTGCGCAGCCCGACGTCCAGCAGGTCGATCTCCATCGCCGGGAACGCCTGGCGCAGCGCGAGCACGTCGTGCAGCAGCCGGGCGGCGGGGCCGGCGAGCTGCCGGCGCCGCCTGGCCGTGCCACAGCCCGTACTCCAGCCGGTAGAAGCCGGTGAACTGCGCGCTGCGCACGCCGCCGGCCAGGCCGTCGGCCCGGCCGTCGATCTCGCCGTCGAAGTCGCCGAACGTGCCGTAGGCCGCGCCGAGCCGCTCGTAGGTCAGGTGCGCCGGCAGCCAGGCCGCCCTGGCCCGCGCCAGCCGCCCGGCGCTGATGTCGGCGGCCAGGGCGGTGACCTGCCGGGCCAGCACGTCCAGCCCCGCGGTCACGTAGGCGTGATACTCGCGGGCCGGCTCGACCAGGTCCTGCTCGGTCACCGGCACGATCGCCGCCGCGCCGCGCGCGTGCCCGGCGACCCGGATCACCGGGCCGGTGAACGCGTCGGTGTCCTCCAGCAGGCAGCGGAACGCGTAGCGGCCGGAGCCGACGTCCACCGGCATCGGCCGCACGGTGCCGGGGCCGAGCGCCTCGACCTCGGCGTAGACGCCGCCGCTGGCCGGGTCGACCAGGTTGACCTCGGCCGCCTCGGTGGAGTTGTTGCGGATCGAGAACGTGTGCCAGCCCGGCCCGGCCAGGTGCCAGCGCCCGCCGCACGCGGCGGAGGTCACCGAGATGGCCGTGGCCGTGGCGGCATGCCCCGCCGCGCAGCCGACCAGCGCGGCGGTCAGGATGGTGGCCAGCACCGCCGGCACGGCGGCGCGCGGCAGGCGCGCGAGCGCGCCGCGGGGGCGGGGGTTCGTGCTCATCACCGTCACCATAAGGAGCGCCAGCGGCGCCGTTCACCCCCTGACGCGCCCGATCCGCCAAACGTTCACCCAATGGTCGCCGCTCCCTCACCAGCGGCTTCCCGCGAGGTTCCCCCGGCTCGCCGGCGACGGCCCGGCCCCGCCGGCCTCCGGGCGGCGGGCAGAATGGGGAGATGCCTCAGGCCAACGACACCGTGGCCGCGCTGCTCACCGAGTACGCCGAGCTGAACCAGATGACCGGCGGGGACGCCTTCCGCACCAGGACCTACGAGAAGGCGGCCCGCGCCGTCAGCGGGCACTCCGGTGATGTCGCCGCCCTGGACGCCACCGGGCTGCAGCGCATCCCCGGCGTGGGCAAGTCCATCGCCGAGAAGATCGGCGAGATCGGCGCCACCGGCACCTTCGCCGCGCTGGAGCGGCTGCGCGAGCAGATCCCGGCCGGCGTGCTCGCGCTGACCAGGATCCCCGCGCTCGGCCCGCGCCGGGCGCTCCAGCTCCACTCCGAGCTGGGCGTCGGCTCCCCCGCCGAGCTGAAGGAGGCCATCGAGGCCGGCCGGCTCGCCGGGCTGCGCGGCTTCGGCGCGCGCAGCGAGGAGAAGCTGCTGCGCGGCATCGAACTGCTGGAGTCCTCCGGCGGCCGGGTGCTCCAGGACGTCGCCGCCCGGACCGCCGCCGCCGTGGTCGCCGCCGTCAGCGGGGCACCCGGCTGCCTGCGCTGCGAGCACGCCGGCTCGCTGCGCCGCTGGCGGGAGACCATCGGCGACGTCGACGTGCTGGCCGCCGCGCAGGACTCCGCACCGCTGATGGCCGCGCTGACCGGACTGCCCGAGGCCGCCGAGGTGATCGCCGCCGGTCCCGCCAAGACCTCGGTGCGGACCACCGACGGGCTCCAGATCGACCTGCGGGTCGTGCCGCTGGACTCCTGGGGCGCCGCGCTCCAGTACTTCACCGGCTCGCAGGCGCACAACGTCGCGGTCCGCGAGATCGCCGTCCGCAAGAAGCTCAAGCTGTCGGAGTACGGCCTGTTCGACGCCGAGTCCGGCGAGCTGATCGTGTCCCGCACCGAGGAAGAGGTCTACCAGCGGCTCGGCATGGCCTGGGTGCCGCCGCCCATGCGCGAGGACACCGGCGAGGTCCAGGCCGCGCAGCGCGGCGAGCTGCCGGAGCTGGTGACCGTCGCCGACATCCGGGGCGATCTGCACAGCCACACCAAGCTCACCGATGGCGTGGCGTCGCTAGCGGACATGGTCGCCGCCGCGCGGGAGCGCGGCTACGCCTACTACGCCGTCACCGACCACGCGCCGAACCTGGTCATGCAGCGGATGACCGACGAGAAGATCCTCGCCCAGCGCGAGCAGGTCCGCGCCCTGGGCGACCAGCTCGCCGCCGAGGGCGCCGGGATGACCCTGCTGCACGGCACCGAGCTGAACATCGCCCCCGACGGCAGCGTGGACTGGGACGAGGACTTCCTGTCCGGCTTCGACGTGTGCGTCGCCTCCGTGCACTCCCACTTCGACCTGGACCGCGCCGCGATGACCCGGCGGTTCGTCACCGCGTGCGAGAACCCGCGAGTCAACGTCATCGGCCACCCGCTGACCCGCAAGCTGGGCAAGCGCGGGCCCGTGGACGTGGACCTCGGCGAGCTGTTCCGCGCCTGTGCCAGGACGGGCACCGCGCTGGAGATCAACTCCCACCCGGCCCGTCTCGACCTGCCGTCGGCGCACCTCCGCGCGGCTCGCGACGCCGGCGTGAAGTTCGCCATCGACTCCGACGCCCACGCCACCGGCCACCTCGCCTTCATCCCGCACGGCGTCGGCGCCGCCCAGCGCGGCTGGCTCACCCCCGACGACGTCATCACCACCTGGCCCCTGGACCGTCTGACCGCCTTCCTCCGCAAGCTCGGATAAAGGCGGTCTAGCGAGTTACGGATCGGCGATGGACTCGATCTTGCAGCGGGCCACTCCTGCGCGAGCGATGCGACGGTCGGCGGTCAGCAGCGGGACGCCGAGGGCCTCGCTGAGTGCGACGTACTGGGCATCGTAGGCAGACAGATTCGCTGAGAGTTCCCAGACGCGGCCCCAGAGCGGCAGCGTGTCATGCCGGTCCACCGGCAGCAGCCGGAACGTCGCCATGGCCTTCTCCGCCTGGCGCTTGCCGAGCTTCGGTTCGCCACCCCGCCTGCCGCGGGACAGCCCGGCCAGGGCGGACATGACCTCGTAGTCCAGCAGCCCCGGCGCGGCGAGCGAATCCTGCTGGCGGACATGCTCGCGGGCCTGCTGCCCGGCCGGGCCGTCGTCAGTGAGGTAGAAGATGATCGTTGAGCAGTCAGCGACGATCATCTTCCATGCCTGGCCTCGTCAATGACACCCAGCACATCCCCCGCGCTCAGCGACGCGCTTGCCTCGGCCTCGGCCCGGCTGGTCACCTCGGCGAGGGTGGGACGGGCGGCCTCCCTGGTAACAAGATCCCACAGGTATGCCTGCAAGCTCTTGCCCGCCTGGGCCGCTCGGATCTTGAGCGTGGCAAGTGTGCTGTCCGGCACCCGCCGGATGGTGACGTCCGTCATGACATCATTCTAGCAGCAATGCTGCTGAAATGCTGATGCGACGGCATGGGTACAGCGACAGTGAACCCGCTTCTGCTGTCGCTGTTATGGCAGCAGATACGGGTTCACTGTCGTTCGGGGGCGGGGGCGGGGGCGGGGCGAGCAGGGCCGCGGGGCCGACCCCGGGCCGGGGGGCGGCTAGCTGGTGGCGGCGGGGCGGGGGTCGCGGGTGAACAGTTTGCGGGCCCACACGTAGGACAGCAGGGCGACGCCCGCGCACCAGGCCACGGCGATGATCGCGTCGCTGCCGATGGGGCCGCCGGCCAGCAGGCCGCGCAGGGTCTGGGTGAGCGGGGTGAACGGCTGGTACTCGGCGAACCAGCGCAGCCCGGTGGGCATGGACGCGGTGGGCACGAAGCCGCTGCCGAAGAACGGCAGCAGGATCAGGAACATGGGCGTGTTGCTGGCGGACTCGACGGTCCTGGCGGCCATGCCCATCGCGACGCACAGCCAGGTGAGCGCGAACGCGGCCATCGTCACGACGCCGGCGGCGGCGAGCCAGGCCAGCGGGCCGGTCGCGGACCGGTAGCCGATGCCGACCGCGACGGCGACCAGCACGACGACGCTGAGCAGGGCCTGGAACATGCTGGACAGCACGTGCCCGGTGAGCACGGCGGCGCGGGAGATGGCCATGGTGCGGAACCGGGCGATGATCCCGGCGGTCATGTCCATGGCCACGGAGATGGCGGTGCCCTGGGCGGTGGCGGCCACGGTCAGCATGATGATGCCGGGGGTGACGTAGCGCAGGTAGGCGGCGCGGCCGCCGGTGAGGTGCCCGAGGCCGGCCCCGAGGGTGCCGCCGAACACGTAGACGAAGATCAGCAGGAACACGATGGGCATGGCGATGAGCAGCCCGGTCATGGACGGGTAGCGCAGGATGTGCCGCAGGTTGCGGCGCAGCATGGTGGCGGAATCGGTGGCGGCGTAGCTGAGGGTGGTCATCGCTGGCTGGCTTTCTGCGCGGCGGGCTGGCTGGTCAGGGCAAAGAACACGTCGTCCAGGTCGGGCAGGTGGATGGACAGCTCACCGACCTCGACGGACGCGGCGTCGAGCTGGTCGAGCAGGGCGCGCAGGTGAGTGACGCTGCCGTCGCCGGGCACGCGCAGCGCGAGCGCCTCGTCGTCGCGGGTCGCGCCGGGCAGCAGCACGGCGGCGGCGTCCAGGGCGGGCTGGCCGGCGAAGCGCAGCCGGATGTGCCCGCCGGGGATGCGGCGCTTGAGCTCGTCGGGGGTGCCCTCGGCGACGATGACGCCGTGGTCGAGCACGGCGATCCGGTCGGCGAGCTGGTCGGCCTCGTCGAGGTACTGAGTGGTGAGGAAGATGGTCACGCCGTCGGCGGCCAGCTCGCGGATGATCTGCCACATGGTGCGCCGGCTGCGCGGGTCCAGGCCGGTGGTGGGCTCATCGAGGAAGATCAGCCGCGGATCCCCGACCAGGGTCATGGCCAGGTCCAGGCGGCGGCGCATGCCGCCGGAGTAGGTGGACACGATCTTGCTGGCGGCGTCTTCGAGGCCGAACTGGCGCAGCAGCCCGGCGGCACGGCGGCGGCCCTCGGCGCGGCCGAGGTGGCGCAGGTCGGCCATCAGGATGAGGTTCTCGGCGCCGGTCAGCAGGTTGTCCACGGCAGAGAACTGCCCGGTCAGGCCGATCTGGGCGCGCACGGCGTCGGGGTCGCCGGCGAGGTCGTGGCCGGCCACCCGGATCTGCCCGGCGTCGGCGCTGATCAGGGTGGACAGGATCTGCACGGCGGTGGTCTTGCCGGCCCCGTTGGGGCCGAGCAGCGCGAAGATCGAGCCCCCGGGGACGGCCAGGTCGATGCCGTCAAGCACGACCTGGCCGCCGAAGGACTTGCGCAGGCCAGTCACGGCGATGGCCGGCGAGGCGCTGGCCGAGGTGCTGGCCGGCGGGTAGGGAGCTGCGGTGGTCACGGTTCCTCTTCTCAGGAGCGGCGGAGCACGATGTCGCCGTAGCTGGTGCGGGCGTGCACGGCGGCGATCTGGTCGGACGGGGACGGGCTGTCGGCGCTGTCGAGCTGGTTGAGCACGCGGCCGAACTTGGTGGAGACATCGAGCTGGGCGGCGGTGCCCGCGCGGATGCCGACCTCGATCTGGCCGATGCTGGTCTTCAGGGTCAGCCCGCCGCTGGTCAGCTCGCCGACGCGCAGGTCGCCGGTGGAGGTGCTGGCGGTGACGCCGGTGCCGGCCCGGCCGACGGAGATGTCACCGTTGGCGGCGTGCACCCGCAGTTCCCCGGCGATCTCGCCGATCCAGCTATCGCCGTTGGAGTTCCTGATCGCCGCGGAACTGGCCGCCTCGCGCAGCCGGACCCGGCCGGTGCCGGTCTTGATCTCGGCGTGCCCGCCCGCGCGCTCGACGGTGATGGTGCCGGCGCCGGTGGTCAGCTCGACGGCGTCGGCCTGGTCGATCGAGATGTCGCCGGCGGAGTTCTTGACCCGGCACTCACCGAGACGGCCGACGGTGTGGAAGGCGGTCATCGTGCAGTCGGCGTGCACCTGGGAGCCGGCGGGCAGCTCGATGGTCACGTCGATGGAGGCGGCCTTGCCGGACAGGCCGAGCCCGCGCTGCCTGGGCGCCCGGACGAGCAGGCCGCCGGCGTCGAACTCGACGCGGGTCTGCTCGGCGGCGCGGACGTCAGGCTCGTGCCCGGCGTCGCTTGGCCGGACCCGGACGACGGTGTCGGTCCGGTCGCTGGCGGTGATGCGGACGTCTCCGACCACCACCTCGACGGTGGCGCGGACTGGCTCTGGGGTATCGAAAGCGGGCATGACGGAACCTCCCGTGAGCTTGCTGAGCTGCTGTGCTGCCCCGCTGCCGGCGGGGGCGGAAGTCGGAAGAAAGCGGGCGGCGGCCGGGCTAGCGCACCCAGCCGGTGAGGCGGTCCTGGCCGCGCGCCGCGCGGCCGGCGGGCCGGCCCCGGTCGCCGGAATCCAGCGCGGCGGCGGCGGCGCGGACCAGCCAGCCGTTGACCGACAGGCCGGACCGCTCGGCGGCCTCCTCGATCCGGCCCTTGAGGTTCTCGGCGAGCCGGAAGTTGATCCGCGCCATCGCGCCTTCGGCGGGCAGCGGCAGGTCGGCGACGGCGGGGTCGGGCTCGTCGGCGGGCTCGGCGGGCGGCGGCGTCACGATGAAGCTGGGCTCCCGGCCGCGTAGCCGCAGCTGCACGGAGCCGGGCGCGAGATCACTGGTGATCTCGTCGGCGGCGGCCGACAGGGCGTCGAGGAGGGCGAGCCGGAACGCCGATTCGAGCGGGGCGGTGAGCCGCTCGGCAAGGGCACGGGCGTCCTCGCCGCCCGCATCGGCGGCCAGGGCGAGTTCCTGGCGGATGCCGCTGACATATGAGCCGAGGTCCATGACGCCATCATGGCACCACTATGGCACCACCGCAAGCCATGAGGCGCGCCATCATGGCGCGCGATGGCGTCTCGCGGGCAAGCGGGAGCGCCGGACGCAGTCCGTTCCGGAAGAAAAATGGAGTGCGCGGCGGGCGCCGCCCAGGTTACGGGAGGGCGGCCAGCAGCTCGGCGGGGTCCTTGCGGCGGCCGGTGTAGAAGGGGATCTCGACGCGGGTGTGAATCCGCGCCCTGGCGCCGCGCAGGTGGCGCATCAGGTCGACGATCCGGTGCAGCTCATCGGCCTCGAAGGCGAGCATCCACTCGTAGTCGTTCAGCGCGAAGCAGGCCACGGTGTTGGCGCGCACGTCGGGGTACTCGCGGGCCATCTGGCCGTGCTCGGCGAGCAGCTGCCGCCGCTCGTCGTCGTCCAGCAGGTACCACTCGTAGGACCGGACGAACGGGTACACGCAGACGTAGTTCTTCGGCTCCTCGCCGGCCAGGAACGCGGGGATGTGGCTCTTGTTGAACTCGGCGGGCCGGTGCAGCGCCATCGCCGACCAGACGGGCTCGCTGGCCTGGCCCAGCCCGGTCCGCCGGAACCGCGCGTACATCTCCTGCAGGTCGTCGCTGGTCGGCGCGGTCCACCAGAACATGTAGTCGGCATCGGCGCGCAGGCCCTGCACGTCGTAGCAGCCCCTGGTGACGACGCCCTTGCCGGCGGCGTGCTGGCACAGCTCGGTGACCTCGGCGGCCAGCCCCGGCCGGCCGGACCCGGACTGGCCGCCGGCCGACTCCAGCGCGTTCGGCCCGCTGACCCGGAAAACCGACCACATGGTGTAGCGGATCAGCTCGTTCAGCTCGCGTGCCTTCAGCCGCTGCTCCGGCGTGCCGGATGCCTCATTGCCTGCCATGTGCCCATTCTCTCGCAGGGCCCCCGCGCGCCGGACGCCGCGCCGGCGCTAGCGATCAGCCCGGCCGGGCGGTGCCGGAAAACCAGTCCGGCCCCGGCGGGGCGGCGCGGGATGATGCCGGACATGGGCAGCGACGCGCGGAACGGGCCGGACGGCGGGACTAGCGCCGGCGAGGCCGGCGACGGCGGGCGGGCGGAGCGGGCGCGGCAGCGGGAACTGGTCAGGCACGGGTATGACGTGATCTCGCTGGCCTACCGCACGGACGACGGGCAGGCGCATCCGTCCGGGGCGGAGGACGTCAGCAGGTACGCGGGATGGGCGGCCGAACTGGCTGCGCTGCTGCCGGCCGGAGCCAGAGTGCTCGATCTCGGCTGCGGGGCGGGCGTGCCGGGGACCCGGGAGCTGGCGGCGCGCAGGCTGGCGGTGACCGGGGTGGATTTCTCCGCCGTCCAGGTCGGCCGGGCCCGCCGCCTGGTCCCGGCGGCGGGCTTCGTCCAGGCCGACATGGCGGAGCTGGAGCTCCAGCCCGGCAGCCTCGACGCGGTCGTCTCCTTCTACGCGCTGATCCATGTGCCGCTGGCCGACCAGCGAGCCCTGTTCCCGCGCATCCGGGGCTGGCTGCGGCCGGGCGGCTACCTGCTGGCGATCGTCGGCGCGGGACGGCTGACGGAGACGGACGAGTACCTGGGCGCGCCGATGTTCTGGGATCACGAGGACGCGCCGGCGTACCGGGAGTGGCTGGCGGCGGCCGGGCTGACGCCGCTGTGGGACCGGTATGTCCCGGAGGGCGGCTCCGGGCACACCCTCGTCCTGGCCCGCGCTTCCTGAGCGCATCGCTTGACATGCAGCCGGATGGCTGCCTAATCTAAAGGCAACCAAATGGCTGCCTATCTAGTGATGGCGGGATGACGATGGACGAGGTGTTCCGGGCACTGGCCGACGCCAGCAGGCGCCGGCTGCTCGACAGCCTGAACGGGCGGTCCGGGCAGACCCTGCGCGAGCTGTGCGCCGGGCTGGACATGACCCGCCAGTCGGTCAGCAAGCACCTGGCGGTGCTGGAGGAAGCCAACCTCGTGACCACGGTGTGGCACGGCAGGGAGAAGCTGCACTACCTCAACGCCGTGCCCATCAACGCCCTCGCCGACCGCTGGATCAGCCAGTACGACCGGGCGCGGACCCGCGCGCTCGCCGACCTCAAGACGGCATTGGAGAACCCCATGTCCGACAGCGAGTTCGTCTACACCACCTACATCAAGACCTCCCCCGAGCGGCTCTGGCAGGCCCTCACCGAGCCGGCCTTCACCAGCAGGTACTGGGGCTGCACGTTCCAGACCGACTGGGCGGCCGGGTCGGAGATGACCTGGGAGCAGAGCGGCGTGACGATCACCGACCCCGCGCAGGTGGTGCTGGAGTCCGACCCCTACCGGCGGCTCTCCTACACCTGGCACACGTTCACGCCCGAGCTGGCCCACGCGTTCGGGTTCTCCCCCGAGGACCAGGCCGCGATGGCGGCCGAGCGCCGCTCGAAGGTGACATTCGAGCTGGAGCCGCAGGGCGAATCGGTCCGGCTGACCGTGCTGCACGACGGGCTGGAGCCGGCCGGGGCCATCCAGCAGGGCATCAGCCAGGGCTGGCCGGCGATCCTGTCCAGCCTCAAGACGATGCTGGAGACGGGCGACCCGCTGCCCGCCCCCGCCGCGGCAGCCGCCGAGCCGCAGCGGGCCTGACCTGCCGGGGGCCGGTAGGCCCGCAGTGCGATCATCGGAAGATGCGCACACCGCGGGCCTACCGTGGCGGCGAGCTCGTCGCCGGGTCAGCTGGGGTCGCGGGCGGCGGAGGCGGCGAGTTGCGCGATGACCTGCCCGGCGGCCTGCCGCGCCGAGGCGATGCACGCCGGGATGCCGACGCCGTCGTAGGCGGCGCCGCAGACCGCCAGCCCGGGCTGGGCGGCGACGCCGGCCCGGATCCGGGCCACCCGGTCCAGGTGACCCACGCTGTACTGGGGCAGCGCGCCGCCCCACCGGGTCACCCGGAACGCGGCCGGGCGGCCCGCCGCGCCCGTCGCGGCGGTCAGGTCGGCGGCGGCCAGCCTGGCCAGCTCGCCGTCCTCGCGCTGCAGGATGGCCACGTCACCGAGGCGGCCCACCGAGCAGCGGACGATGTGCGGTGCTTCCTCATGGGCGACAGCCTGGCCAGCGCCCTGGCGCAGGTGCGGCCACTTGACCGTGCTGAACGTGACCGCCTTGATCGCGTGCCCGTCTACCGCCGGGACCAGGAACCCGCTGCCCGCCGGCTCCGCCGGGAAGGCACCGGCCCGGTAGGCCAGCGTCACGATCGCCATGCTCGCGTACTCGATCTCGCCCAGCGCCGCCGCCGCGTCCGCCGCGCCGGCCACCCCGGCGAGCAGCCGGCCGGCCGGGCGGGCGGGCAGCGCCAGGATGACGGCGTCCGCGTCCAGTGACTCCGGCGCGTGCGCGGAGCCTACGGTCAGCCGCCAGTGCCCGTCCGCTCTGGCCAGCTCTCGCACGGTCGCCCTGGTCCGCACCCGCGCCCCTGACGCGGCGGCCAGCCGGGCCGGCAGCGAGCCAAGTCCCCCGGCCAGCGTGACGAACACCGGCGCGGGCCTGGCTGCGCCGCCTTGAGCCGCCGGACCGCCAGCGCCTGACGCGGGCGGCGGCAGCAGCGACGCGGCCGCCTCGGTCAGCGACCCGTGCCGGGGCAGGGCGGCGGCCAGCGCTGGCAGGGTGGCCAGGAACGACAGGTCGTCGCAGCGGCCGGCGTAGACCCCGCCGAGCAGCGGGTCCACGATCCGGTCCACCAGCTCCCGGCCCAGCCGCCCGCCGACCAGCCCGGCGACCGATATGTCCGGCTCGCCCGCCGGCTCCCCGGCGTCCTGCCCGGCCCTGGCCAGGCCGGCGGGCGACAGCAGGCCGGTGGCCGCCAGCTCCCCGAGGTCGGCGGGCACGCCCATGAACTGCCGCCTGGGCAGCGACCGTACCTCGCCGCGCGTCCAGATGCCGGCCGACGTGGTGCCGGGGGCGCGCAGCTCACCGGAGAGCCCGAGCTCCCCGATCAGCCCGGTTCCCTCGGGCCGCCTGGCTAGCAGCGCCTCGGCGCCCTCGTCTACCTCGACCCCGGCCACCTCGGTCACCGACAGCTTCCCGCCGGTCCTGGCCGACCCTTCGAGCACGGTCACGGCCAGGCCTGACTCGCGCAGGAACCAGGCGGCGGCCAGGCCGGCAATGCCGCCGCCGATGATCGCCACGCGCGGCGGGTGGGCGCCTGACTCGCGCGGCAGAAACTCGCGTGGCCGGGGCTGGGGCTCGGGTATCGGGATGGTCACGACTGTGATTATCCCGTGGGCCGGCGGAACCGGCGCCGCGGGCGGCGCGTCCGAGCAGCATGAAGCCCAGGACGAGCACCCGGCCCAGCCAGCAGGCCGGAGCGAGCGGAACGGCTGGCACCGGGCGCGGGCGACGCGCCAGGACACCGCGCGGGACCGCGCTGACCGGCACGGTCCTGCTAACCGGCACAGTCATGCTGACCGGCACGGCGCTGCTGATGCTGGCCGGCTGCGCCGGCTCCGGCGGTTCATCGGCCAGCACCGCCAGCGGGACGAACGCGGCCTCGGCGCACGCCCCGGCCGCGGCCGGCTTCCGGGCGGCGGCCAGCGCCGGACTGCCGCCCGGGGCGGCCGGGCCGGCCAGCCTGGACCTGGTGCCGGTTAACCAGAGCATCATCTACACCGCGTCCCTGACCCTGCGGGTCCGCGACGCCAGCGCCGCCTCGGCCACCGTCTCCAGCTACATCGCCACCACCGGCGGCTACACCGCCGACGAGCAGGCACGGACCAGCGAGCCGGGACGGCAGCGGCCCACGATCAGCCTGACCCTGAAGGTGCCTTCCGGGGAGTACCCGGCGGTGCTGCGCCACCTGGCCGGCCTTGGCCGGCAGACCACGCTGACCCAGCGATCCACCGACGTCACCCAGCAGGTCGCCGACGTGAACAGCCGGGTCACCTCGGAGCAGGACGCCATCGCGCAGCTCCGCGCGCTGCTGAAGCGGGCCGGGTCGGTGTCCGGGCTGCTTCAGGTCCAGCAGCAGATCTCCAGCGACGAGTCATCGCTGGAGGCCCTGCTCGCCCAGCAGCGGGCGCTCAGCCACGAGACGGCCTACGCCACGATCACGCTGCGGCTGTACGGCCCGCTGCCCCCGGTAGCGCACCGGCACCGGGCCCGGCACGGCTTCGGCTCGGGGCTGGCGGCGGGCTGGCGCGGGCTGAAGGCCGCGACCAGCTGGGTGCTCACGGCGCTCGGCGTGCTCGCCCCGTTCCTGCTCGTCGCGGCCGTCGTCGGCGGGCTTGCCTACCTGGTGCGACGGCGGCTGTCCCGCCGGGCCAAGGACAGCGCGCCAGCCGCCGGGGCTGGCTGACCGGCGCGTCTGGTTGCCGGGGGAGCTGGCGCTAGCGCGGCTTGGTCCGCGCTAGCGCGGCTCGTGCACCAGGTCGGTGAGCCGGGCCAGCACGTCGGGGTCGGTCTCCGGCAGCACGCCGTGCCCGAGGTTGAAGATGTGTCCCTCGGCGGTCCTGCCCCGGTCCAGCACCTCCCTGGCCCGCTGCTCGATGACCGGCCACGGGGCCAGCAGGATCGCCGGGTCCAGGTTGCCCTGGAGCGCCTTGCCCGGCTTGACCCGCCGGGCCGCCTCGTCAAGAGGCACTCGCCAGTCCACTCCGACCACGTCGGCGCCGGCCTCGCTGACCAGCCCGAGCAGTTCGCCCGTGCCGACCCCGAAGTGGATCCGGGGTACCCCGGTCTGCGCCAGCGCGTCGAACACCCGCTTGCTGTGCGGCATCACGCTGCGCCGGTAATCCTCCGGGCTGAGCGCGCCGATCCAGGAGTCGAACAGCTGCACCGCCGAGGCCCCGGCGGCCACCTGGACCTTCAGGAAGGTAATCGTGATGTCGGTGAGCGTGGTCAGCAGCTCGTCCCACAGCGCGGGCTCGCCGTACATCAGCGACTTGGTGATCTCGAAGTTCTTCGACGGGCCGCCGTCCACCAGGTAGCAGGCCAGGGTGAACGGGCCCCCGGCGAACCCGATCAGCGGCCGCTCGCCCAGCTCGGCGACCAGGGTGGTCACCGCCTCTGTGACGAACGGGACCTGGTCAGGGTGCAGCCCGCGCAGCCCGCGCACGTCCGCGGCCTCGCGGATCGGCTTGTCGACAACCGGCCCGACCCCCGGCTTGAGGTCGATGCCTACCCCGGCCGCGCGCAGCGGCACCACGATGTCGCTGAAGAAGATGGCGGCGTCCGCCGCGTAACGGCGCAGCGGCTGGAGCGTGAACTCGGTGATCAGGTCGGGCGTCGAGCAGGCATCCAGCATGGACATGCCGGCCCTGGCCTTGCGGTACTCGGGCAGCGAGCGGCCCGCCTGGCGCATGTACCAGACCGGCGTGTGCGGCACCGGCTGGCGCCGGCAGGCCCGGACGAACGGGGAATCCTTAGTCGACGGCGTCACATCAGGGATCGTCTCACAGGCACCACCGGGCACCGGGAGCTGCCGTCCTAACCCGGCCCTGGGCCGCGATGCAGAAGGTTTCCCGTCAAAAGCCCGCATGACACGCCGCCCAGGGTCCGCCGACCTTGGGCGCCGGCGTGCCAGCATCGGTGCAGTGCCCGGCTGACCCCCGCCATCCCGCGGCCCGCCCCGCGGCCGCAGCGCACCGGGCCGCGCGGCCGACGACGTTGTCCCGGCAGCGCGGGTTCACGGCAAGGAGGTTCCGCAGATGACGCAGATCGCCCGGCATTGCCCGGACTGTGGCGTCAGCCAGCCGTTCGACCAGGTACATGACCAGCCGGGCGAGTGCCCGGACTTCCCCGGCGGCGACTGCCCGGAATGGTGCTGCATCGCGTGCGGCGCGGCGCTGCTGATCGGCACTGTCCCTGCTGGCACGGTCCCTGCTGGCGCGGTGTCCGCTGGCACGGTGTCCGCTGGCACTGTCAGCGAGCTGGTGCTGGCCGGAGCGCAGCCGCGTGGCCGGGTGGCATGAAAGACATCTGCCGATGCCCGTCGCCCAGACGCTGAGGCCCGCCGGGCAACCCGTGCCGCCCAGCGCCGACGAGGCATTTTTCCGGCTGGTCGCGGCGGACATGGAGGCCGGCGCCGCCGGGCTGCATGAGGCCCGCGCTGAGCTGGTCTTCGAGGACGAGCCACCGCCGCGGCGGCTGGCGCCGTTCGCCGCCGCGATGGCCGCGAACGTGCTCGACGGTGAGGACGAGATCGGCTGGGGCAAGTTCGTGCTGCTCTATGACCCCGCCGGGCAGGAGGCCTGGGGCGGCCAGCTCCGGATCATCGCCTATGTCCGCGCCGAGCTGGACCCGGAGATCGCGGCCGACCCGCTGATCTCCGAGGTGGGCTGGAGCTGGCTGACCGAGGCGCTGGAGAACCAGCGGGCCGGGTACGGACAGCCCAGCGGCACCGTGACCAGGGTGGTGACAGAGGGGTTCGGCGCTAAGGCAGCCGAGCCCATCGCGACCGGGTTCGAGCTGCGGGCGTCCTGGTCACCTACTGTGCCGGGCGAGCCGGGCGGGCCGGACGCGCGGCCAGCCCTGGATAGCCATGTGGCCGCCTGGTGTGATGCACTCTGCATGGCGGCCGGGCTGCCGCCGCTGGGAGTCTCCGCACTGCGGCCACCGGGCCGCAGGCGGCCGCAGTGAGCGGGACCGGCGGTACCGGGCCCGCCCCGCGCAGCGGGTCCAGGGACGGGAGCAGCGCGGTCAGCGACGAGACCGGGGAGGACGGCACGGCAGGGGAAGCCGGCCCGGCTGACGCCGGGGTCAGCGCCCGCGCGGGCGAGCACGGCACGGGCGAAGCTGGCACGGGCGAAACCGGCGCGGGCGAGAACGACGCTCCCGCCGCGGTCCCGCTGCTGGAACCGCGCGACGGCATGCCGCCGCTGGTGGCCACCGCCGCCGCGCTCGACGCAGCCGTCGTGGCACTGGCAGCCGGCACCGGGCCGGTCGCCGTGGACGCCGAGCGCGCGTCCGGCTTCCGCTACGGACACCGTGCGTTCCTGGTGCAACTGCGCCGGGCCGGATCGGGCAGCGTGCTGATCGACCCGGTCGCCTGCCCCGACCTGTCCGCGCTTGACGACGCGCTTGAGGACACCGAGGCGGTGCTGCACGCCGCCTCCCAGGACCTGCCCTGCCTGGCCGAGCTCGGCTACCGGCCGCGCTCGCTGTTCGACACCGAGATGGCCGGG
The DNA here is from genome assembly GCA_963725175.1 of uncultured Actinomycetota bacterium. Taxonomy (GTDB): domain Bacteria; phylum Actinomycetota; class Actinomycetes; order Streptosporangiales; family Streptosporangiaceae; genus DASUBV01. The sequence goes on along the minus strand of CAVRXH010000006.1, from coordinate 5,873,763 downwards.
CGGCTGCTCGGCTACCCACGGGTGGGGCTCGCCACCCTGGTGGAGGAACTGCTCGGGCTGCGGCTGGAGAAGACGCACTCGGCGGCGGACTGGTCGAGCCGGCCGCTGCCGCCGGAGTGGCTGCGCTACGCGGCCCTGGACGTCGAGGTGCTGGTCGAGCTGCGCGACATCCTCGCCCGGCAGCTCACCGACCAGGGCAAGCTGGAGTGGGCGCGGCAGGAGTTCGCCGCCGTGCTGGCCGCGGGACCTCCGCCGCCGCGCACCGATCCGTGGCGCCGCACCTCGGGCATTCACCGGGTGCGCAACCGGCGCGGGCTCGCCGTGGTGCGCGAGCTGTGGCAAGAGCGCGACCGGATCGCCAGGCAGCGCGACCTGTCCCCCACCAAGGTGCTCGCCGACCGGGCCATCATCGAGGCCGCCCGGACGATGCCCGCCGGCGGCCAGGCGCTGGCCGAGGTCTCTGGCTTCACCGGCCGGGGCGCCCGGCGGCACCTGGATGACTGGCTCGGCGCCGTCACCAGGGCCCTGGCGCTGCCCGACAAGTCGCTGCCCGACGCCTCCGCGCCGCCCAGTGACGGCCCGCCGCCCGCGCACCGCTGGGCGGACCGCGACCCCGAGGCGGCGCGGCGGCTGACGGCGGTCCGCGCCGTTGTGGCCGCGCTCGCCGACACCCACAGCATGCCGACCGAGAACCTGCTCCAGCCCGACGCGGTACGCCGCCTGTCCTGGCAGCCGCCCGAGGACTCCCAGCCCGCGAGCATCGGCCTGGCCCTGGCCGGCTACGGAGCCCGGCCCTGGCAGGTCGAGCTGACCGCCGTCCCCATCGCCAAGGCCCTGCTGCGGGTCATCGAGAAGGGCGAGGAGTAGCCGGCCCGCTCAGGCACTCTTCGGGAGGGCACGCAGGTCGCACGGCGCGGCCGAGCCCGCCTGCGGCTGGCCCGCGCACGGCAGCACCCGCCCCGCCTCCGGGTAGTCGGGAAAGACATTGAGCAGCACCTCGCAGTCGCAGCAGCCGCCGAGCTGCTCCAGCCGGCGCAGCAGCGCCCAGGCGCGCGGCGCGCGCTGCTCGCGCCATCTCCTGCTCCACCTGTGGGCCCCGTCACAGCCGAACTCCCCGATCATGCGCAGCAGATAGCAGCGCAGGCACTCCCGCTCCCCCGGCTCCGTGAGCTGGAGCGACAGCGAGGCGACCTCGGCCTCGACCCGGTCCGCGATGTTGTCCGTCATCCGCACGCTCCCTGATCGCGACGACCTGACGGATCTGTTCTATCGCCAGGTACCGACAGTCCGGCGCAGCGGCTTGACCAGGATCAGGCAGGGGTTTCCCGGCCACAGGCCGTGCAGTTCCTCCAGCGGCCGGAAGCCCAGCCCGGCGTAGAACTCGCGGGTCCGGGCGTATCCCTCGTCCGGGTGGCTCGGGCCGAGGGTCTTGACCGCAAGGAACTCCGCACCGTCCGCCGCCAGGTCTGCCTCAAGCGCCTGAACCATGGTCCGGCCCAGGCCGCGCCGGTGCGCGCCCGGCTCGACGGCGATCAGGTAGATCTCCGCCGAGCACGGGAAATGCCGCGCGGCGAGCAGCACGCCTGCCGGCGGCCGGGCGCTGGTCCCGGCCTCTGCCGGATCGTCCAGCCAGGCCAGGTAGGCCTGGTGGTCGCGGGCGGCGGCCGCGTACTCCAGCAGCGACGACTCGATGCCGAACCAGTCCGGCAGCAGCCGCAGGATCCGCTCCACGTCCGAGGGATCACAGGAACCCGCGGTGACGCGGCAGGCAGGCCCCGGAACGGGCTCGCTCAGTGCTGACATCGGCACACCGTAACCCGCGAGCGCCGCACGCCGACAGCCGATTTCACGCCGCCTTCCGCATGGTGCCTGACGCACCGCGCGGATCGCGCGTGGCCGACACCGCTCATGGCCAGCACCGCGAGTGGCCGGCGCTGTCAGAGGCGGCGCTTATTCTTGGTCATATCGCTAGCCCAGAGGGCTCGCGAGCGCCTGCTGGAAGGGGCGAGGCAGCAGATGTTCGAGCGGTTCACCGAGCGGGCGCGACGGGTGGTCGTGCTGGCCCAGGACGAGGCGCGACTGCTGCGCCACACCTACATCGGCACCGAGCACCTGCTGCTCGGCCTGGTGCACGAGGGCGACGGCGTCGCGGCCCACGCCCTGAAGGAGATGCAGATCAGCCTCGCGGCGGTGCGCGAGGAGGTCGAGGCCGTCATCGGCACCGGGCAGCAGGCCCCGGCCTCGCATATCCCGTTCACCCCGCGGGCCAAGAAGGTGCTCGAGCTGGCGCTGCGTGAGGCGCTTGCGATCGGCCACAACTACATCGGCACCGAGCACATCCTGCTCGGCCTGATCCGCGAGGGCGAGGGCGTCGCCGCTCAGGTGCTGGTCCGCCTCGGCGCGGACCTCGACCGGGTGCGTGAGAAGGTCATCGAGCTGCTGCCGCCGGAGACGGCGGAGACGGCCCGGCTGTCCCGGATGGCCGGCCGGACGATTAGCCGCAAGGAGCGCCGGATGTTCGCCGACCTGCTGGCCAGGGTCGTCAAGGCGGAGACCCGGCTGTCGATGGCCGAGCGGCGGCTGGGCACCGGCCCGGACACCAGCGACCTCGACAGCGAGATCGCTGGTGCCCGGCAGCAGAAGGCGATGGCGGTCGCCGCGCAGGACTTCGAGAACGCCGCGATCCTGCGCGACAAGGAAAAGGGCCTGGTCGACGCACGGGCCGCCAGGGAGCAGGACTGGGCGGACGAGCATCCCGACCTGCCCGGCCTGGCCGAGCAGATGCGTAAGCTGACCGCGGAGGTCGAGCGGCTGGCCGGGTTGCTGCGCCAGCACGGCATCGACCCCGGCGAGTGACGGCCGGGCAGGGATCCAGGAGACCTTGATGGCCCCGAACTTGATGATGACGCTGGACTGGGCAACGCTGAGCACGCCGGTCGGGCCGGTCTCGGTGGGCTGCGGGCAGGCGGGCGTGGCCAGCGTGCGGTTCGGTCCGCCGCCCTCGGGCGGCGGACCGAAGGCCGGCGAGCTGGCCGGGATCGCGCGCCGTCAGCTCGCGGAGTACTTCTGCGGCCGGCGGCGGGAGTTCGAGCTGCCGCTGGACTGGAGCGGTTTCTCCACCGCCCAGCACAAGGTGCTGCGCCGGCTCTACGACGAGGTCGGCTACGGGCAGACGGTGACCTACGGGGCGCTGGCCGGGCTGGCGGGCATCACCGCGGCCGGCGACGTCGTGCCGGCCCGCGCGGTCGGGACGATCATGGGGTCGAATCCGCTGCCGGTGATCGTGCCCTGTCACCGGGTGGTGGCCAGCGACGGGATTGGCGGGTTCAGCGGCGGGACCGGCCCGGAGGCTAAGCGCTGGCTGCTGATCCTGGAGGGCTCGCATCCGCCGACCCTGGACTGGGTGCCCGCGACCGACCCGGCCGAGGGGTCGCCGGCCTGACGAGCGACGTCAGGCCGGGTCGCGGCGTCGCGGCGGGCCGTGGTGCTCGACGCTGGCCAGCGCGCCGTTGGCGACGTGCAGCACCCAGAACCGCCCCTTGCGCAGCGGCGGACCGGCCGGCGGGCTGGAGCCCAGCCGCGCGCACGCCGCCGCCAGCAGCATCGGCAGGTTCTCCCGGTGCGCGCAGATCACGACCGGCTCGGCGCTGGCCGCAAGCTCGGCCGCGCGCAGCGCGACCGCGTCGGCCGCAGGCTGCGTTCCCACCGTGAACAGCGGCTCGATCTCGATCTGCCTGCCGGCCAGCGCGGCGAACGGCCGGACGGTGGCTACGCACCGCTCGGCGGCCGAGCTGACCACCCGGCCGGCGCCGAAGCAGCTCAGCAGCCGGGCCAGCCCGTCCGCGTCGGCGGCGCCGCGGGCGTCTAGCGGCCTGGCCAGGTCGGCGCCGCGCCACCTCGAGCGGCTGCCGGCCGAGGCGTGCCTGATCAGGATCAGCGGGACCGTCGTGGCGGGTCCCGAGGTGAACTCGGCGAGCAGTTCCACGTCCCGCTCGTAGGTCAGCCGGCTGGCGGCCTCGGGCACAGAAAGCCAGGCCAGCTCGTCGATCTCGCGGGTGGGCACGAACTCGCCGGCCGGCTCATGCGCCCGGCCGACCCAGTAGTCCACCCGCTTGGGCTTGCCGTCGGCCAGGTAGCCGGACTCGCTCATCCGCCTGCCCAGGGTGATCTGCTGGCCGGTCTCCTCGTAGACCTCGCGGACCGCTGTGAGCAGCAGGTGCTCGCCGGGCTCGCACTTTCCCTTGGGCAGCGTCCAGTCCCCGTACTTGGGCCGCCGCACGACGGCGACCTGCGGTCCGTCTGGGCCGGGCCGCCAGACAACGGCGCCGGCCGCGCGAATCTCGTCGGCTTGCTGATCACCCATCGCCCTGGTCACCCATCGCTGGCCCGCCCCTGCCTGGCCCTGATCAGCAGATCCTGGAGGTCGTTGAGCGGGGCACCGCTGGCGTCCAGGTGGTGCCTGGTCCAGGTGCCGTCCGCCGCCAGCCACCAGGACGCCGTCGCCTCGTCCATCGCCAGGTCGATGAGCCCGCGCAGCTCGGCGCGCTGCGACGGCTCGGCGACCCGGATCAGCAGCTCGACCCGCCGGTCCAGGTTGCGGTGCATGAGGTCCGCGCTGCCCATCCAGACGTCGCCGGGCGAGCCTGGCTCCCCGGTGCCGAACGCGTAGACCCGGGAGTGCTCAAGGAACCGGCCGACGATGCTGCGCACCCGGATGTTCTCCGACAGCCCGGCGATGCCGGGCCGCAGCGAGCAGATGCCCCGGATCCACAGGTCGATCGGCACGCCAGCCTGGGACGCCCGGTACAGCGCGTCGACCATCGCCTCGTCGATGAGCGCGTTGCACTTGAGCTGGATCCGCGACTGCTCGCCCGCCCTGGCCAGCTCGGCCTGCTGCTCGATCTGCTCGATCAGCCCGGAGCGCACCCCGGCCGGCGCGACCAGCAGCCGGCGGTAGTCCGGCGGGCGGCTGTACCCGGTGAGGTGGTTGAACAGGTCGGTGATGTCCTCGCCGACGGTCCGGTCGGCGGTGAGCAGCCCGAAGTCCTCGTACAGCCGGGCGGTCTTCGGGTGGTAGTTGCCGGTGCCGATGTGGCAGAACCGGCGCAGCGAGCCGTCCGACTCCTCGCGCACCACCAGCGCCATCTTGCAGTGCGTCTTCAGCCCGACGAACCCGTAGACGACGTGACAGCCGGCTTCCTCCAGCTTGCGCGCCCAGGCGATGTTGGCCCGCTCGTCGCCGCGCGCCTTGATCTCCACCACGACCACGACCTGCTTGCCGGCCTCGGCGGCGTCGATCAGCGCGTCCACGATCTCGGAGTCGCCGCTGGTCCGGTAGAGCGTGTGCTTGATGGCCAGCACCCGCGGGTCGGCCGCGGCCGCCACCACCAGGCGCTGCACGCTCGCGGTGAACGAGTCGTAGGGGTGATGCACCAGCACGTCCCGGTCCGACATCGCGGAGAACACGCTCCTGTCCCCCGGCAGCGCGGTCTCCGACGGGACGAACGTCGGGTACTTCAGGTGCCGCATGTCCAGGTCGGCGATGGCGGTGAGGCCGGACAGGTCCAGCGGCCCCGGCAGCCGGTAGACGGCACGCTCGTCGACATCCAGCTCGGTCACGAGCTTGTCGAGCACGCCGGCGGACATGGACTCCTCGACTTCCAGGCGGACCGCCGGCTCCAGCCGGCGGCGCATCAGCTCCCGTTCCAGCGACTGGAGCAGGTTCTCGGTGACATCCTCGTCGATCTCCAGGTCCCGGATCCGGGTGATCCGGAAGGCGTGATGCTCCAGCACGTCCATCCCGACGAACAACTCGCCCAGATGGGCAGCGATCACGTCTTCCAGTGGCACGAACCGGTTGGGCGCCACCGTCAGGAACCTGGGCAGCAGCGGCGGCACCTTGACCCGGGCGAACAGCGTCGCCCCGGTCGCCGGGTCCGCGATCATGACCGCCAGGCTCAGCGAGAGGTTCGAGATGTAGGGGAACGGGTGGGAGGGGTCCACCACAAGCGGCGTCAGCACCGGGTAGATCCGGTCCTTGAACAACTGCTGGAGGCTGCCCTGCTCGGAGGGCGTCAGTTCCTTCCAGCGCAGGATCTCGATGCCCGCCTCGGCCAGGGCGGGCAGCAGCCGGTCGGCGAAGCACAGCGCCTGCCGCACCGAGAGCTCGCGCGCGGTATCCAGGGTGACCCGCAGGACCTCGCCGGCGGCTTGCCGCTGGCGTTCTCGACCGGCAGGCCCGTCGCCATCCGCCGGATCCGCCCGGCCACCCTGACCATGAAGAACTCGTCAAGGCCGCTGGCGAAGATAGAGGCGAACCTGACCCGCTCCAGCAGCGGGATGTTGTCGTCCTCAGCCAGTTCAAGTACCCGCTCGCTGAACCGGAGCCAGCTTTCCTCCCGGTCCAGGTAGCGGCCGACCGGCAGCTCGTCGGCCGGGTCCCTGGCGCCCTGCTGCCGCTGCCGTTCCGGCTCATCGGCGGGGACCAGCCGCCGCGCGGCCGCCCGCCGGTTCAGCTCGGTCGACTGGCGTTCCTGCCCGGCCTGCCGCTCGCGCTCGGCCGCCGCGCGCTGCCGCCCTTCCTGCCTGCCCTGCTTGTCGGTGGCCACCTGATTACGCTCGGCCGCCTTCCGGTCCCGCTCCACCGCCCTGGCCCTGGCCCTGGCGGCGGCCTGGGCGTTGCGCTTCGCGCGCTCCAGCGCCTCCAGCTCGGCCCGTTCGGCGGCCGCCGCGCGCTCGGCGCTGCCGGCCCGCTGCCGTCGCGGCCCGGCGGCCGCTGCGCGCTCGCTCTCGGCGTGGCCAGAATCCATGTCCTTATTGTCCCCGCCGACGGCCCCGGCAAAGATCCGGGGCAGGGAGCACCTGGTGACGGGAAGGTGAATTCCCGGCAACGTCCCGGTTCGGGAGGCCCGGCGCCCGCCAGGCGGTGGCGGGCCCATGCGCCGGACCCGGTTGTGGGGTGCGCGGACGCGATATATCGTATAGACGAGAGCCGGGGTTCCGGGCAGGTTCCGGGGGCAGGAGAGTCGGATGGCGGCGAGTCAGGACCTGCGCATCGGGGACGCCGAGCGGGAAGCCGCCGCGGCATCGCTGCGGGAGCATTACGCCGAGGGACGGCTGTCGCTGGCGGAGTTCAACCAGCGGCTTGACGCGGTGTTCCGCGCCGTGACCCAGGGCGGCCTGGACCGGATTACCCGCGACCTGCCGCACGTCGCCGCGCCGGCCGTGCCGCTGCCCGACACCGGCCAGCGGTTCGCCGGCGGCAGGCGGCCCGGCGGTGGCCGGCGTCGCGGAGGCTGGCATGGCGGGGGCTGGCTCGGCGGGCGCCGCCATGCGGCGCTGGCCCGGGGAATGATGATGGTATCGCTGGGCCTGGTGCTGCTGCTGGTGACGCTCTGGCATGCGAGCTGGTGGGGGCTGGGCGGCCGGTTCCCGCTCATCATGATCGCGGTCGTCGTCTTCCGGATCCTGATGCGGCTCCTGTTCGGCCGCCGCCGCATGGGCGGAGGCCCGGGCGGCTGGTAGTCCCGGCGCGTCAGTTTCCCATCGGCCGCCGCCATGGACCGCCGCAGCTTGCCCGCGATCGCCGAGCCCTCGGCTCCCCCGGCGTGGCTTGTATCACGGATTGTCCAGCCTGGGCGCTTCACTAAAATCCGCAGCGGGGCAGCTATCCGCCGCAGGCAGGCCGGGTGCGGTCTGCCTGGCCGGACTTCGGCGCGGGCAGCTTGGCTTCGTGCCAGGAGCCGTCCCGGTACACCGCGGCCGCGCCAGCCAGCGGCCCGCAGCTACCGCCGTCCACGAAGTAGTCGCCCACGGCCACCGCGAAAGTTGACCAGCCCGCGCTGACCGCTGTCAGGCCGGACTGGCCGTCGCTGGGCTGCCCGGCCGGGTTCGGGGCGTGCTGGGCCGACCACTTCCGGCCGTTCCAGCGCATGATCTGCGGGTCGATCCGGAACGTCGTCGTGTTCACCAGCTTCTCCCCCACCGCCCAGGCATCACGCCCGGACATAGTGACCCCGGCCAGCCCGCTGAATTCATGCGATTGCGGTACCGTGGTCGACGCCCAGCGCGAGCCATTCCACCGGGCGGCGTAGCCGTCCTGACCCGACTCGCTGGTCACAGCGCCGACGATCCAGGCCCGGCTGGCCGAGTCGGTCGCGATGGCACTGATGAGGAGCCCGGCGGGCGGGGTGAACGACGAGACCGACCACTTGCGGCCGTTCCAGTGCAGCAGCCGGGGCTTTGTTCCGTCGAGCGTCGCGGCGACCAGCCAGGCGTTGCTGGCGCTGGAAACACTGATCGCCGTGATCTCGTAGCCCGCCTTCCCGCCGAGCACGGATACCCGCTGCCACTTATGGCCGTTCCAGCGCAGGGCAAGCGGCCGAATCTTCGGGCTGGCAGCCTCCGCCTGCCCGGTGAACCCGGCGGCCCACGCGTCGGCAGCGGAGGCCGCCGCAACGCTGGTCAGCTCGCCGTCGCCGAGACCGCGCGGCGTGGTCACGCGGAACTTTCCGCCTGAGGATCGCGCGAGCAGCGGTGTGGTCTTAGGCGGAGTGCCCTGCAGGAAGCCAGCGGTCCAGATGCTCTTCGCGGACGGCGCGGCGATTCCGGTCAGCTCGGCTTGCTTTGACAGGCCGCTGCTGACGAGCTTCCACTTGCCGGCTCGCAGGTGCAGCACGACCGCCGGGCCGCCGAGGAACCCCTCGGTGCCAGCCGCCCACGCCTGCGTCGTATGCGGGACGGTGCTCACCGCCTCCAGCGCCCAGGACACCGACGCCGCCGGGTGAGCCTGGGCTGCCGCCGGGCTGGCGGGAATGGCCAGGGCTAGTAAGCCGGTCAGCCCGCCGATGATCCCCGTGGTCGCGGCAGTGCGCTTCATGGACCCCCCTTATGGCCTGATCGGTGCATCCTCGCACGGCGCGCGCCGGGCCGGCCAGGGCCGGTGAAATGCCCGGACAGGGACGCCAACCCCCGGACAGCTCTCCCGCCCGCGTGCTACCCCCTGCCGGGACCGCCGGCGGACCGCAGCGGGACGACGAGATAACGGAACGCCGGCGTGGCATCCGCCACCTGCTCGCCGTCGCCGGAATCACCAGCGTCGCCCTGCTCCGCCGCGTCGTCCTCGCCGGTCTCCGCGATGTCGTAGCCCGACCAGGTGATGAGCGCGGGCTTGGCCGGGCTGGTGAACTCGAGCTGAACCCGGCCCGGCTCCGACGCGGACGACCCGCCCTCCCCCGGCGTGCCACCGGACACGGCGGCGGCCGCCAGGCCGTCGAGCAGGTAGGCCGGGTTGAAGGCGATGGCCGGCTCGGCGCCGGTGAAGGTCGCCCTGACGGTCTCGGCGGCGCGCGCCCGGCCGGCGGTCTGCGCCTCCAGGACGACCTGGTCGGGGCTGAATGTCAGCCGCACCGAGCTGGCCCGGTCCGCGACCAGCGAGACCCGGCGCACGGCGGCGGTGAACTGCTCGGTGGGCAGCAAGGCCCGGCAGCCGAACTCGGCGGGAAACCTGGACTGGTAGCGGATGAAGTCGCCGCCGATCAGCCGTGCGGTCAGCCGCCGCCCGCCGCCCTCGAAGCTGATCATGCCCTCGGCCGGGCGCGGCTCCCCGGCACCGCTGTCTTCCGCCGTGCCAGCGGCCTCCGGCGTGGCGAACGCGACCGTGACCCGCACGCCAGGACCCATCGCCCGCGCCACGTCCGCCAGCGTCCTGGCCGGGACCAGCGCGGCGGCGCGCAGCCCCGGTGCGGCCGGCGTCCAGTCCACGGCGGCGACCGCGAGCCGGTACCGGTCGGTCGCGGCGAGCGTCATCCGGGTGCCGTCCACGTCCAGGCAGACGCCGGTCAGCATCGGGAGCGTGTCGTCGCGGCTGGCCGACGGGACTACCTGCGCCGCGGCGGCGGCGAGCACGCCGCCGTCCACCGTCCCGCACGGCTCCGGCGGCTCAGGCAGCCCCGGGTACTCCGCCACCGGCAGCGAGACCAGCTCGAACTCGGCGCTGCCGCAGGTCAGTCGTACCATGTCCGCCTCGGAGGAAACCGTGACGAGCTGCTGCGGCAGGCTGCGGGTGATCTCGGCGAGCAGGCGGCCGGGCACCAGGACGGTGCCGGGCTCGGTCACCTCGGCGGGCACCACGACCCGCGCGGAAACCTCGTAGTCGAAGCAGGACAGCGTCAGCCCGGCCCCAGCCGCCTCGACCAGCAGGCCGGACAGGACCGGAATGACCGGCCTGGCCGGCAACTCGCGCGCGACCCACGCGACGGCCTCGCCTAGCGCCTCGCGCTCGACCCTGAACTCCACTGCGCCTCCCGCTGTCCGGACTGATCCTGGCATGAACCGCCGACAGCGACCGACACAGTTCCGGCTAATCCGGCCTCGGGGACCCAACTCCCCGGGAGCTCAGGGCCGAGCACGAGGATCGATCAGGCCACCATCTCCGGCGGGGCGGAGTCGAGCGCCAGGTGGATGGCCCTGGCCAGCTCGCGGGCCGACTCGGCGGTCAGCTCCACCGCGACCCTGGCCGCGGGACCCTTGCCGGGATTACGGAAATCGATATTCAGGGTGTGGTCGGCCATCGCGTGCACGGGATGGTCGAAGTACACGCTGGCATCGCTCACCGCGAACCAGCCGGCCGCGCCCTTGCCGCTGCCGGTGATCTTGATGGTCTCGGTCAGGTACGTGCACATGCGCGGCTCCCTAGCTGGCCAGGTAGCGGCCGTAGAAGTCCCAGATCTTCTCCCAGCCGTCGTTGGCGGCCTCGACCCGGTAGGACGGGCGGTCCACGGCGAAGAACGCGTGCCCCGCTCCCTCGTAGGTGTGGAACTCGTGCTTCTTGCCCAGGTCGGTCAGCACCCGGGACAGTTCGGCGGTCTCGTCAGGACCCGGCATCTTGTCGTCGGCGCCGAACAGGCCGAGCAGCGGGCAGGACAGGTCCTTGGACATCCCGACGAGCGGGGACATCTTGATGGGCATCCCGGCCGGCGGCTCGTTCACGACGCAGGCGCCGTAGCAGTCCACGGCCGCGTCCAGGTCCAGGCTGCACGCCGACAGGAAGGTCTGCCGGCCGCCCGAGCAGTGCCCGATGACGCCGACCTTCCCGTTCGCGCCGTCGAGGCCGCGCAGGTATGCTGCCGCGCCGGCCACGTCGCCGACCAGCCGCTCATCCGGGACTCCGCCGTTGGCCCTGGCCACGGCCGCCGCGTCGTCCGGGCTGGCCCCGGGCGCCTCGCGGTCATACAGGTTCGGCATCAGTGCCGCGTAGCCGTTCGCTGCGAACTTTCTCACAATTTCCTTCGTCGCGGCGTCGTAGCCCGGCATATGGTGGATGACCACCACGCTGCCGAACGGCCCGGATTGCAGCGGTCGGGCGAGATAGGCCTCGATCTCGTCTCCGCCGTGTCCGGCGATGCTCAGGGTTTCAGCGCTGAGCGCTTCGTTCATGCGGGTGCTCCTTGCGGTGATTAAGCACGGTTCTCGTTGGCCAGGCCAATCCTGCCAGCGTCCCGCGCGGCGTTTCCGCTGGAGCCGGCAGAGCGGGTGCGCCATGATCGGCGAAGCGTCAAGCGCCGCGGGAGGGGCAAAGTCATGAAGCCCGGCGTGCTTATCATCATCGTCCTGTTCCTGGCTGTCGGCTGCATGCTCGGCTGGCACGCACAGCGGGCGAGGTCCGCGCACGGGGACGTCCGGGTCACCAAGAACCGGCTGCCGGGGTTCCGCAAGACCCGGATGCGCAGCGGCCTGTACGTGGTGACGCTGGTCGTCATCGCGGTACTCGTCATGTCGGCGCTTGTCCGGTCCTAGGAATCCTTGAGTTGGTCAAAGGTTGACAGGGTCAACCCCGCGCTCATATGGTTGAGCTACTCAACTATTGACAGCATCCATCATGCCGGCGGCAGGCCGGGGTGAGGACGCCGGGCAGACAGAACGGGAGCGCGCGTGCCTGACCAGCCAGGGACCGACCGCACCGAGCGGCTCAACGCGGAGATTCAGGACTGCGTGATCGAGCTGACCGGGCGGATCATCGGGCTGGCCGCGCGACTCGCTCAGCGGATGTCCATCCCGCCTGTCTTCATCAAGGTCATGCACATGCTCGACGCTCCGATGGCGATGAAGGACCTGGGCAAGCGGATGGAGTGCGATCCCTCCTTCATCACCAGCGTCGCCGACATGCTGGAAAAGCGCGGCCTGGCCCGCCGCGAGGCACATCCAGGTGACCGCCGGGTGAAGAACCTGGTGCTCACCGGCGACGGGTGCGCCCTGCGGAGCCGGATCGAGTCCGAGCTCTCGGCCTGGATGCCGTGGAGCCGGGCGCTTGACGACACCGAGCGCGAGCAGCTGATTGCCCTGATCCGCAAGATGCTGAGCGTGCCCCTTCCCGCGGGCGAGCCGGGCAACCTGGCCGAGGCGGCCGGCAGCCTGGCTCCCGTTCTGACGAAAGACGTGGCCGCCACGGCAGGCGTGCCTGCCGCAGAGGCGGCACCGGAGGCGGCGGTCAGCAAGGGCGGCTAGCCCGCGCCGCATCCGGTCCGGACAACACATCAGGGAAACGAGAAGCCACGGAGCCGAGCCGGCTCCGTGACGGGGACTCGCGCGCCCGCCGGCGGTGACCAGGCCGGCCAGGCGCCGCGGATCATACGACCACCAGAAGGAGAAATCCCGTATGTCTGAAAGGACATCCGCGGGCGCAGCGGCGCAGGCCGGGGGTGCCGCCGTCGTTGACGCGCGGCCCGGCGGCGCGGACAGCCCGGCACGAAAGCGGCTAGGGCTCGCCCTCGTCGTCATCGCCACCGCGCAGCTCATGGTGGTGCTCGACGCCACGATCGTGAACGTGGCGCTGCCCGACATCCAGAAGGCGCTCGGCTTCTCCGGCTCAGGCCTGGAGTGGGTCGTCAACGCCTACGCGCTGACCTTCGGCGGCCTGCTGCTGCTCGGCGGCAGGGCCGGCGACATCCTCGGCCGGCGGCGGGTCTTCATCGCCGGCATCATCCTGTTCTCGGTGGCCTCGCTGCTCGGCGGGTTCGCCACCTCGCAGGAATGGCTGCTGGCCGCCCGCGCCGTCCAAGGCGTCGGCGGGGCGATCGTCGCCCCGACGGCCCTCGCGCTGGTCACTACGACGTTCCCGGAGGGACCACCGCGCAACAGGGCGATGGGCGTCTACGCCGCCATGAGCATCGGCGGCGCGGCGGTCGGCCTGATGGCCGGCGGCCTGCTCACCACCTACCTGTCCTGGCGCTGGGTGCTGTTCGTCAACGTGCCGATCGGCGTCGTCGTCGCCCTCATGGCGCCGCGCGTCTTCGGCGAGTCCGAGCGGCACAGCGGCCGGTTCGACCTGCCCGGCGCGATCTTGTCCACGCTCGGCCTGGCGTCCCTGGTCTACGGCCTGTCCAGCGCGGCGACCACGCCGAACGGCGCCTCGCACTGGGGCGACACCAAGGTCATCGTGTCGCTGACCGCCTCCGTGGTGCTGCTCGGCGCCTTCGTGCTGCTGGAGTCCAGGAGCCTGGCACGCGCTGATGCCGCTGCGCATCTTCCGGAACCGGAACAGATCCGGCGCGTACCTGATCATGCTCTGCGTCGGGACGGCGATGTTCGGGATGTTCTTCTTCCTGACCATCTTCGTGCAGGAGGTCTGGGGGTACAGCGCGCTCAAGACCGGTATCGCCTACCTGCCCATGGTGGCCATGATCATGGCCATGGCCGGGGTGAGCGCCCAGCTCGTGCCCCGGATCGGCGCCCGGCCGCTGCTGCTCGCCGGGTCCGGCATCGCCGCCGGGGGGATGTTCTGGCTGTCCCGGATCAACGAGCACAGCACCTACGCGGGCGGCCTGCTCGGTCCGATACTCGTGACCGCGGCCGGGCTGGGCATGCTGTTCATGCCGCTGACCCTGGTCGCGCTGTCCAAGGTCCAGGACCGCGATTCCGGGCTGGCCTCCAGCCTGCTGAATACCGGCCAGCAGGTGGGCGGGTCCATCGGCCTGGCCCTGCTCGGCACCGTGGCCTGGACCATCGTGGCCAACACCGCCAGGACGGGGGCCGAGCACGCCAAGGCCGCGGCGGCCGCCGCCGCCAGCGCCGGCCATCCGATCCACCTGAGCCCGGCGCAGGCCGCCCAGGCCAAAGCGGCGATCTATGATCACGCGCTGTCGGCCGGGTTCTCCCGCGGGTTCGAGGTGTCGGCCGGGATCGCGCTGCTGGGGCTGATCATCACCATCCTGATGATCAGGGTCACCCGCAAGGACCTGGCCGGCGTCCAGGCCATGCCCGGCGCCTGACCTGCGATGGGCCCGATGGCCGTGATATCCCGGAACGAAAATCACCGGGTACTCACGGTCATCGGGCTGGCCCCGTCCGCGCATCATCGCGACGGCCGGGCGCGACAGCCGCGGCGGGACCTCAGAGCCAGCCGGAGCGGGCCAGTATCTGCCTGCCGCCTACGGCTATGGGCTGATATGGCTGCGGCGCGTTGCCCAGTTCCCCGGCGCGCACCCGGTCAAGCAGCCCGCGGATCACCGCCGCGATCTCCGGCGCGGCCCGGCGGAGCTCCGCGGCGTCGCCAGTGCCTGCCGTCCCGGCGGGCAGCCGCGCCTCCGCCAGCAGTCCGTCCAGGTCCGACAGCCTGCCCTCCAGCCAGCCCATCGGATCGGCGGACAGCTCCCTGATGAATACCCGCCGGCTCGGGCGCCAGCCGGAGAACACCGGGTGGTAATGGGTGCGGTCGAAGGGCCTGCCGCCGTCCGCGGCTTCCAGGAAGTCGGCCCGCCAGGCGGGCTGACCCACCGCGATGGGCATCGCCGCGTAGACCGACTCCTTGGCCTCGCCGCGCTCGAGCAGCCGCAGTTCCAGCCGGACGCCGTGCTCGGCGCCTTCCTGCCCCTTGAGCGGCTCGGGATCCACGAAGTACAGATCGCCGGCCACCACGCCGACTCGCTCGAACCCGAACATGTACAGCATCCGCCCGGCCTCCCGCACGCCACTGGCTCCGGCGCGACCGTGGCCTTCCGATGGTCGCTAGCCATCCGCAATCAGGCTAACCCGGCCGACCCGGTGGGCAACAGGTCCCGGAACTGCCCCTCAGGGCGCGGCTTGCGCGCCGATCGCATGCAGGCCGCGCATCGCCTGGGCGTAGGAGCCGAACAGGCTCGCCTGGCAGTACGGCACGCTGTGCTGCTGGCAGAACTCGCTGATCAGCGGCTGGGACCGGCGCAGGTTCGGCCGGGGCATGGACGGGAACAGATGGTGCTCGATCTGGTAGTTCAGCCCGCCGAGCGCCAGGTCGGTGAACCAGTTGCCGCGGATATTGCGCGAGGTCAGCACCTGCCGACGGAGGAAGTCGTGCTCGTCTTCCTGACTCAGGATCGGCATGCCCTTGTGATTGGGCGCGAACGAGGCGCCTAGGTACACGCCGAACAGGCCCTGCTGGACCAGGATGAACACGATCGCCTTCACCGGGCTGAGCACCAGGAAGACGAGGGTCAGGTAGGCCGCGAAATGCGCGGCGAGCAGCGTCGCCTCGGCCAGCCGGTGCCGCCTGGCCCGGCCCGACAGCGCGTGGATGCTGGCGACATGAACGCTGAACGCCTCGCCCAGCAGCATCGGGAAGAACAGGAATGCCTGGTAGCGGAATACCATCCTGGCCGCGCCCCGGCTCGCTCCCGCCTGGCCGGGCGTCATCGCCAGCGCCTTCATCATGATGTCCGGGTCGGCGCCCTCGGTGTTCGGGTTCGCGTGGTGCCGGTTGTGCTTAGCTACCCACCAGCCGAAGCTGAGGCCGATGCCGAGATTCCCCATCAGCAGGCCGAGGAGGTAGCTGCGCCGCCGGGACGCGCTGATCTGCCGGTGTCCCGCGTCGTGGCCGAGGAAGCCGACCTGGGTGAACATGATGGCGAGGAACCCGGCCACCGCCAGCTGCCACCAGCTATCCCCCACCAGGATGAACGCGGCCCAGCCCGCAGCCAGCAGCAGCGCGGTGATGGCGATCCGCCAGGCGTAGCTCCTGGTGCGCCGATCCAGCAGGCCTGCCTGCCTGACCGCGCGGCAGAGCCGCGCGTAGTCAGTGCCCCGCACGGCGGGGGTTCCTTCG
Source organism: uncultured Actinomycetota bacterium (assembly GCA_963725175.1). GTDB lineage: Bacteria > Actinomycetota > Actinomycetes > Streptosporangiales > Streptosporangiaceae > DASUBV01. Next base: position 5,857,688 of record CAVRXH010000006.1, on the reverse strand, counting down.
GCGGCCTGCGCCGCGGGCTCAGCTCTCATCACGCGGAACGCGAACCCTTCCGTAGCCCGGCGCACTGGCCGTCGTCATCGGCTGCCACCGGGGTCTTGCGTGCCACGCTACGCTGGTATGGAATTACCAGCAAACTGATTCCGGAATTAAGAAGTCGATGTTGGCTGTCAACTGGACATTCCTCACGAACCACGCGCAGGTGCTGCTGTGCATCGCGCGGGACCCGGGCGTTCGCCTGCGTGACATCGCCGACCGGGTGGGCATCACCGAGCGCACTGCCTACGGGATTGTGCTCGACCTCACCCAGGCGGGATACATCCTCAAGGAGAAGAACGGCCGGCGTAACCACTACCAGATCCGGTCGCACCTGCCCCTGCCTGAGCCCACCAGCAGGGAACGCACCGTCGGCGAGATCCTCGCGCTGCTGGCCGGCCAGGACGAGCCGGGCGACGACGCCCGGTAAAGGCCGGGCTCTCCCCCGTGATCGGCGCAGGTAACCGGCGTGCGGTACGCTGAGCCAGTACGGCGCAGCCACTAAGGGCGCGCCGGTCGTATGTCGCTCGGCAACCGAGCTGGTTTCCACGCCTGTCTTTCGAGGCACTGTGGCGGGCCCACGACGATGCGGCCACCTCAGTCCGAAGGACACCTTTTCCTTGTCAGTTCTGCTTACCGAAGCGCCTGCCGCTGCCCATCGCGGCCAGCCCGGCAACGTCACCTCCATCGTCAGCTTCGCCTCCCTCGGCGTGCCCGCCGAGCTGGACCGGGCGCTCGCCGGCGCCGGCATCACCACGCCATTCCCGATCCAGGCCATCACGCTGCCGGACGCCCTGGCCGGACGGGACGTGCTCGGCCGGGCCAGGACCGGCTCAGGCAAGACCCTCGCCTTCGCCATTCCGCTAGTCGCCGCGCTGACCGGCGGCCACACCATGGCGTGCCGCCCGCGTGGCCTGGTGCTGGTGCCGACCCGCGAGCTGGCGAGCCAGGTGCACGCCGCGATCCTGCCGCTGGCGCAAGCCGCCGGGCTGACCGCGGTGACGATCTTCGGCGGCAGCCCGCAGAGCCGCCAGGTGGCCGCCCTGCGTGCCCGCGCCGACATCGCCGTCGCCTGCCCAGGCCGGCTGATCGACCTGATCGAGCAGGGCCACTGCCATCTCGGCGATGTCGAGGTCAGCGTGATCGACGAGGCCGACCACATGGCCGACCTCGGCTTCCTGCCGGTGGTGCGGCGGCTGCTTGACGACACCCCGGCCGATGGCCAGCGGATGCTGTTCTCGGCGACCCTCGACAGGGACGTGGACGTCCTCGTGCGGCGCTTCCTGCACGAGCCGGCCAGGCACTCGGCCGACAGCACGGCTGCCGCGCCCGTCGCGATGGTCCACCACCTGCTCACCGTCACGGCGGCTGACCGGACCGGCGTGCTCGCCGCGCTGGCCGGCGGCAAGAACCGGTCGCTGATCTTCACCAGGACCAGGCGCTCCGCGCAGCGGCTAGCCCGCCAGCTCGTCGCCGCCCAGATACCCGCCGCCGAACTGCACGGTGACCTGGGCCAGAGCGCCCGCGAGCGAAACCTCGCGTCGTTCGCGTCCGGCGCGACCCGGGTCATGGTGGCGACCGACATCGCGGCGCGCGGCATCCACGTCGATGGCATCGACCTGGTCATCCACGCGGATCCGCCGGCTGGGCACAAGGCCTACCTGCACCGGTCGGGCCGGACCGCCCGGGCCGGCGCCAGCGGCGTGGTGATCACCCTCCAGACGCCGCCGCAGGCCAGTGACGTGCGCGCGCTGATGCGGAAGGCGAACGTCATCCCGCTGGCCGCGAACGCGCACCCCGGCTCGGCGCTGCTGCGCTCCATCGCCGGCGAGCCGGCCGAGCCGGCGCGCCCGGCGCGGCTGCCCGCACCGGAGCAGGCCGAGGCAGCCCCGGCCACCGGCCGCGCGGCGGCCGCCATGTCCGCCGGCTACCGGGGCCGGCGGAGACGCTGACGCTGCGCGAACTGGCTACGCTGAGCGCGTGAGCGAGCATGTGCTCGAGACGCGCAGCGCTGGCGACAAGCTCAGGGACTTGCAGTCCATCGCCGACGCCGCACTGTCGCGGCTGGATCCCGAGCATCTCCTGGCCGAGCTGCTGGACCGGACCAAGGAGATCCTGCAGGGCGATACCGCCGCGGTGCTCCTGCTTGACCAGGCGTCCGGCCAGCTCATCGCGACCGCCGCGAGCGGCCTTGAGGAAGAGGTCCGGCAGAATGTGCGGATCCCGCTGGGCGGCGGCTTCGCCGGCCAGGTAGCCGCCAGCCAGCGGCCGGTCATCCTCGACCAGGTGGATCACTCCAACGTCCTGAACCCGATCCTCACCCAGAAGGGCATCCGCTCCCTGATCGGCGTGCCCATGCTGGCCGGCGGGAGGCTGATCGGGGTGCTGCACGTCGGCTCGATGCACCCCAGGAAATTCACCGCCGAGGACGCCAACCTGCTCCAGCTCGCGGCCGACCGTGCCGCGGCGGCCGTGCAGTCCCTGGGCGGACGGACGGACCGCGCGGCGGCCGCGGCTCTCCAGCGCAGCCTGGTACCCGCGGCGCCGCCGCTGGTTCCAGGTCTCGACCTGGCCTGCCGTTACGTTCCGGGCGAGGGCAGCGTCGGCGGTGACTGGTACGACGTCTTCGTGCTGCCCTCAGGCATGCTCTGCGCGGTGATCGGGGACGTGGCGGGCTCGGGCCTGCAGGCCGCCGTGGTCATGGGGCGGATGCGCAGCACAGTGCGCGCCTACGCGATGGAGACCAGCGACCCGGCGGAGATCCTGTCGCGGCTTGACGCGAAAATGCAGCATTTCGAGCCCGGCGCGCTGGCGACCGTCTTGTGCGTGGTCTTCGACCCCGCGCTGGACCGGGCCTTCATCTCGTCGGCCGGTCACCTGCCGCCGGTCATCTCCCGCCCGGGCCAGCCCGCCATGATGGTCGACGTTCCCGCCGACCTGATGATCGGCGTGGCCCAGCTGAGCGAGCGGCGGGTGACGACACTGGACATGCCGCCGGGAACGACGCTGTGCCTGTATACCGACGGGCTGGTCGAGCGCCGCGACCGCCCGCTTGACGACGGGCTCGCGATGCTCTGCTCGGCCGTGACAGCCGGGCCGGCCGACGCCGTCTGCACGTCGGCCATGGCCGCGATGGCCAGCGGCGCGCCCCGCGACGACATCGCCCTGCTGGTGCTGACCCGACGCGCCTGACCTCGGACGGAGGGCTCAGCGGCGCCCCGCGAGGAAGCCAGCGATACCGTCGGCCTGGTCACTGGCCACGAACGCGCCGTTCACCACGACCAGGATCTCTTCCGCGTGCGACAGGCAGGCCCAGATCGCGGTGCCTGCCGAGTCCGCCAGGCGCACCTCGGCGGCCCTGCCGCAGTCGCCGCCCTGCGGATCGCCGACCTCGCAGGCCCCCGCCGCGCCGCCCCGCGCCGCGACAAGGCTGGCCGCCTCGCGCAGCACGGAGAACCTCGACTCTGCCTCATCCGGCCCGGCACGGCCCACCGCCGAGGGCTCCCGCTGGCCGAGCAGCACGGTGTTCCCGTCCGGGTCGGTGACCCTGGCCTCGCCGCCGAGCGCGTGCGGGGCATTACCGAGCCGTTCCACCGGTAGCCCCGCCGCCGTCAGGACAGCAAGCACCGCGTCGAGGTCGTCGAAGAAGAAGTAGAACAGCATCGGCAGCCGCGGCAGGTCGAGCGGTGAGTCGGTGGCGGCCAGCAGCACGGCGGCGTCGCCGCTGCGCAGTGACGCCCAGGCCGAGCCGCCTTCGCGCCGCGAGGAGTGCTCGGCGAATCCGAGCAGGCCGTAGAACGCGCGCGAGGCGCCTATGTCCCGGACGTAAGTCACCGCAATCATGGACCGGGCGGCGTGAGGCACCGCCACAACATACGCCTCTCCCCCAGGACCCAGGGGCTTTATCCTGCGAAAAGCACCTTTTATCCGGGCGCGGCTTTTCATGCACGGGGTTGGATGCGGCGGCCTGGCTGGCGACAATGGAAAGGACAGATTGTTCGGCCCAGCCGCTGTCGCTGCCGGGTGCTGCTTGGCCCGGCCCGGAATGGCGGCCCGGTAGCGGCAGGGAGCTGCGCATGGAGGAGCATGCGGATCAGGAAACCGTGGCACCGCTGGTCATCCCGGAGATCGTTACCCTCCCGGCGGAGATAGACATCGGCAATGCCGGCCGCGTCGGTCGGGAGCTGTGCGCGGCCTTCAGGCCCGGCGTCGCGGTGGTCATCGCCGACCTGTCCGCCACTCAGTTCTGTGACTCCTCCGGTGTCCGCAGCCTGCTGCTGGCCAGGGACGCCGCCGCGCGCGGCAGCGCCGAGCTACGGCTAGTGATCCCGGCCGCGCCCGTGCTCCGCGTGCTCAGTGTTCTGGGACTTGACCGGCTGCTGCGGATTTACCCAAGCCTTGCCCTGGCGCTGACCGCCCGGCCGCGCGCCTAGCGGCCCGGCCGGCGTGCGGCGGTGCCAGGGCGGGCAGGGCCAGGGCGGGCAGGGCAGCGATCACGGCCAGGCCGATCGACCACCAGAAGGCGAAGCGATAGGCGACGGCGGAGCCCTCGGCGCGGGCGAGCTGGGTCGCCAGCAGCATGGCGAGCACCGTGGTGCCGAATGCGTGCCCCGGTTCCGGAATCCACCCTAGTCAGGATCGTCGACGAGGTCTTTCTTCCCCTGGTGCGCCCCTGACGGGCGTACTCGGGCGCCGCCTGGACGCTTCGGGATCCACGCCCACAGCGCCGCAGCGGCGGCGAAGCCGACGAACCCGCTGACGACGATGCCGGCGGCCAGCCCGGCGAGCGCCGTGACCGCGGAGAGGATGACCGGGCCGATGCCGGATCCGGCATCGGCCAGCTCGCGCCAGATCCCGAGGAAGGTCGGGCGCCCGATGGCGGGGGAAATGTCGGCGCCCAGCGTATTGACGATACCCGAGCCGATGCCGTTGCCGAAGCCCATGATCATCGCGGTGCACGCGAGGGTAACGGCGCCGTGAGTGAGCGGCATGAGGACGAAGGAGATGCCCATGATGATCACGCACGGCACGGCGACCCAGCGCCGGCCGTAGACATCCATGACCTTGCCCGCGGGGTAAAAGGTCAGGGCGTCGATAGCGCCGGCGATGCCGTAGATGATGGAGTTCGCCGTGGGAGACAGCCCGATGTGCATCGCCCACAGCGGGATGACCACCTGCCTGGTCTGCCTGATGGCCGACAGCAGCAGAACGCCGGAGCCAAGCGTGACCAGCGTGCGCCAGTACCGTTTCAGGATGCTCCAGGAAGTCACCTGCGCGGCCGCCGCCTTGTGCTCGTCGCTCAGCTCAAGGTCAGGCACCCGGTAGACGATGACGGCAGCGGCGGCCATCGCGGCGATGCTCACGTAGTAAGCGCCCGGCAGCCCCCATAGCTGCACCGCGCCGGCCCCCAGGAACGGGCCGATGAACACCCCGATACGCAGGGTGCCGCCGAGAGTGGACAGCGCCCTGGCCCGCAGGTGCACCGGCACCACCTCGGTCAGGTAGGACTGCCGGGCCAGGCTGTAGACGGAGCTCGCCGAGCCGATCAGCAGGATCCCGGAGCCGAATACCAGCAGCGATCCGGCGTTGTCGCCGAAGTTTGCCAGGCACAGGACCAGGCCGGCCGCGGTGGCGATCGCGGCCACCAGCATCGCCTTCCGCTCGCCGATCCGGGTGGCGAGGATCCCCGACGGAATGTTCGTCACGATCGAGCCGATGCCGAGCAGCGCGCCGACGAGGGCGGCGATCGAGGTGCTGGCGCCGCGGTCGATGGCGCTGAGCGTGATGACCGGCAGCATGGACCCCTCGGCCAGGCCGAAGAGGGCCGCTGGGGCGTAGGCGGCTACCGCGATCGAACGGAGGCGGAACTCCTCGCTCACGTCAGCAACACATTCCGCACGATATCGCCCGAAGCGCCCAGGAGCCGCGAGACGAGTGCTGTCAGCCCATTGCGTACCTAGTCCGTCGGCCTAGACAGCCGTGATCCATCCGAGTTCGGCCAGGTGAGAAGAAGCGATACGGACGTGTGCTTCGGTGAACAAGCGTCCCTTACGCTCGCTCCAGCCGCGGATACGTTGCGCCAGCTCGACCGGGGCCGTGACCCGTCCGTTCATCTCCTGAGTGGTGATCCAGTGGACAGTTGCCAGCATTTCCAGCCCGTAGGCAGATGCGAATCCGGTGACGAGCCGCATGACCGCGTCGATCCGCTCTCCCGTCTTGTCGGGATTGTCTTCCAGCCACTGGTGCGCTTCGGTTTCGGCACCGGGCAGGATAGTGATCGGGGCGAGTTTGAGGACTTGCTGGGTGCGATCGCCGTAGCCGCGAATGTAGTGTCCCTCCAGCGCTTGAAGGACATGGTTGAGGTTGTCCGCGTACGGTCCGTAACGCGCCTTGGCGTAGTTCAGCCGCAACGGCTGTCCGGCTGCCTGAAGGAAGTACATCAGCTTCTGGATCTCCAGCAGTGAAGCGCCGCCATCCGTACCCACCGCGTCCTCCGTCTGGGCCAGGCAGATGTAGCGACTGACCATGGTCAACAGCGCCGCCCGCCCAGGCGTCATGCGGGGACTGTCGGTTCGGACCGTCATGGTCTGCGCCGGTGGCGCGCCATGGGGCGGGTACAAGATGACCTCGACATCCGGCAGACCACCCAGCGCCTCAAGGATGATCGGGCGCACGGTGCTCCAGTCCAGGCCCCCGTTGCCACAGCCCAGTGGCGGGATGGCGATCGACCGGATTTCCTTGTCGCGGATAACGCGTCGCAGGTCGTCCAGCCCTGCCCTGACGTCGACGATCCGGGACCTGGCCCGCCAGTGCCCCTTAGTCGGGAAATTAATGACAAAGCGAGGATTGCCCTGAAAATCGGTCTCCCAGACGAACATCGAGCCCAGTCGGACGTCGCCGCGGCGGCAGGCGACCTCATAGGCACGGAAGTTGCCGGGGTACGCCTGCTTGAACTGCAAGGCGAGGCCCTTGCCCATCACCCCGACGGTATTCACCGTGTTGACCAGGGCTTCGGCATCCGCACCGAGCAGGTCCCCGTCTTCCTCCCTGAGCATGGCTACCTCCCTCCGCTTCCATTGATACAGCAAGGGCCTGACACTTCAGAAGTACCAGCCTGGGCGCGCCCGCGCTGGAAGCGCGGCACCATGAGCGGCGAGGATGCCGTTCACCTGCTCCAGCACGCCCTGGGTGCGGACCGCGATCCCGGCCAGCAGAGCAGCTGGGACCCGCCCATGGACAAGGAACTCGGCCATCCGGCGCCGCCTCCGGTCGGGATCGTCCGCCGTGTTGTTCCACATCTGCGCGTCCATGATCTCCCAGTCGACCATTGAGTCGAGCAGCCTCAAGTCATCGGCAAACTGGGTGATGGCGGAGGCGCAGTTGCCATCGCTGAACAGGTACCGGAGCCCCGCCTGAGCGATGGTTTCCGTCGTGGAGACGAGATAGACGAGCGGGTCCTGCCCATCGCTGTAGGTTGGCACGCCGCCCTTCGCAAGCTTGTACAGCATGGGTGAACGCGGTGCGAAGTAGAAAGGCACGTAGTCAGCCACGCAGCCGAAGGGCGCCAGCGGGACGCGGATCGTCCTCCTTGTCGCCTTGATGCTCGGATCGGCAGCTTCCGCGCCGAGCGCCGACTCGCGATCGACGACGCTGTCGGCGTTGAGGCACCCGGCCGCGAGGACGCCGGGAAGATTTCTGACGTGGGTGAAATGCATGATGAGATGCTGCGACGGCCTCAGTCTCGGCGTCGGGCTGGCACTCATCCGTTCCCGCAGCGCATGCGCCTCACCGGTACCGCAGAGACACGGCCCACTAACACATTTTCGCTAGTCAAGGCCATGAGCTGGGCTCCCGCGATAGGACTCGAACCTATAACCTGCCGGTTAACAGAAGGCCTATCGCTGTCGAACCCGCTACTCCGTGAGTCCGTCTCACCTGCGTATGGGCATGTCACGGGCCTACATAGTCATTCTAGCGCTATGCCGGGACACGTCATGGAGTGTCGTTTCGTCCGTGGGTTTCCTGTGGGACGCCACCGGAACGGCGGACTTGTGGGGATTCTGTGGGGACTGACAGCCGAACTGAGCCCGCGTCAGCGGTGCCGAACATCAGCAGCCGGGACGCGGCCCAGATATCCGGACCGCCCGAATTAGGCTCAGGTCCGCGCCCATGCGAGCAGCAGCGACGTTCGTCTCCGGGCGTGACCATCCAAGATGCTGATCGCCCAGGCCCGGCCCGATATGGGTTGATGGCGGTCTCCTATCCGAAGTTCTGATTAATGCCGAAGGGCGATGATAGGAGCACCGGCATGGGCTGGGGGTGGACGGTGGGCTTGTGGGCGCGGATAGCCGTCACGTTCGCGGTGACGCTGGCAGCCGGTGGCGGGTTATGGGCGGTTCTGGCCGCTTCGGGAACCGACCCTGGGATCGCCAGCGGGGCTGCGGGCGGGCTAGCGGCTGTGGTGGTGGCGCTTGGCGCGGTGTGGGCATCACGAGCTCCGGAGCCGACCGGCCCGGAGAGCATCGCAGAGGCACAGGGCAGAATGCGCTCCGTGGTTCGAAGCCAGGTCGCTGAGCAGGCGAACGCACTGACCTCCCCCGGCGTGCTGACGGTGCCGTGGGTCAGGACTGGTGATCCTGCACAGGCCCGGTCCTCGGTGGCCGACCTGACGCGCGAGGTCGGAGATGGCGGTCAGCTGATTGTCCTGGGCGACTCGCAGTCCGGCAAGACTACGCTCGCGACCAGACTCTCCGAGCTGCTAGCCGTGCACCCCGACCGGCAGCCCGTCCTGTTCAGCCTGTCGACCTGGAATCCTGGCCAGGTCTGGCTTAAAGACTGGATGCTGCGGGCGATCCAGACTGACTACGGCCTGACGTCTGCCGCGGATGCGGCGGCTGCGCAGGCGATGTTTCGGGACGGCAAGATCATCCCGGTCTTCGACGGCCTGGACGAGATCGATGCCAGCCACCGGGCGCGGGCAGCCGAGACGATCCACCGCCTGGTCGGCACCGCCCCGGCTGTTCTGACCAGCATCGCGACCCCTGAAAACGAGCAGGCGGCATGGATCGCGCTGCCGCTAGCCGCGACCATCAGGCTTAGGCCGGTGGCCATGGAAGAGGTCGGCCGGTATCTGCTGGACAGTCCGCTGGCCGAGACGGACGGACTCGCTCCGCTCACGTCGCGTCTCATCGGATACCCGGAGTCAGCGGCCGGGAAAGCGCTGTCGTCGCCACTCATGGCATGGCTAGCCAAGACCATCTACAGCCCAGGCATGAATGCGGCGGGCACCCGAGGGTTTGCCCGCCCGGACGAACTGGCCGACCCGGCGTGTTTCCCGAACGCCGAGTCGGTTGAGAGCCACCTGCTCCGTAGCCTGCCGGCCGCGGTCTTCGAGCGCTACCGCTCGAGTCCGCGCGCGCCGGGGTCGCCCGCAGGCAGCTTTACCCCTCAGCAGGCGGACCGCTGGCTGAGTTTCCTGGCCGCGCGCGCGACGCGGCGCATAATCGGATTCTGGGAGTTCCGCAGCTACGCGCCGCTGTTCCGGATCGCGGTGCTGGCCTCTGTCGCCGCTGGCTGCGTCATCGCCGTCATCGGCAGTGCGGTCCCCTACCTGGCGGGCCCAGGGTACCTCTTGCTGCTGGCCGGCGCGGTGTTCGGCTTCGCCTGGTCGCGTGGCTACGCGGTGACCCGGGCCAGGGTAGATGATCCGACCCGGATCGGCTACGGCTACACCGGGCAGCACGACGGCGACCTGCGCCTGCACAGCCTTAGGCTGGCGCACGGGGCCATAGCAGCCGCTGCGGCCTACGCGGCGGGAGTGGTGACCCAGGCAGTACGGGGGCAAGAAAGCTGGCTGTTCGGACTCACGCTACGCGAGTTCGGCATCGCCGCGTTCGTGGCAATCGTGCTCTGCCTCATCGTCGCCAACCTCGGTGGCCGCGTGGCCGGCTGGATCCTGCTGCGCCGACCGACGATGGACGCGCGCATGGGTGCGAGGGCAGGCGATCCGCTGACGGCCATCCGCAGCGATCGGCGCTCCGGAGCGGCGATCTTGGTCGTCGCCACGATCGTCCTTGCCGCCGGAATCGCGCTATATGACATTCTGTTTCTGCCCGTCGGCGCGATCTGGAACCTGTGCCTCGTGCCGGTGAGCGCATGTATCGCCGCGTTCATCTGGAACGAGTGGATCTGCTTCAAGGCGGCGCATCTGTGGCTTGCTCTGCACGGACGCCTGCCCTGGCGGCTCAGCGCATTCTTGCGGCAGTGCCATGAAGGCGGGATCCTGCGGAAGAACGGCAATCACTTCGAGTTCCGACACCGACGACTGCAGGAGGGCCTGCAAAAGGCCAGCGACCAAAGTACGAGGAGATGATCACGGTCGAAACGATCGAGGGCCTGGGTGGCGTGAGCCTCTACAACCTGGCGCACGTGCTCGTGCCAGGCCGTGGTCGCGACAACTCGGGGACCGGCCTTACCCCCGAAGCACGGGACCGGGTGACGACCGCACGGATGCTCTACGACCTCACCGTCCGGCCCAACAAGGGCCGGATCGTATGCTCGGGCTACAAGTCACCAGCCGATACCAAGGGCGAGAACTGGTCACCAGCAGACACGCCGGGCGAGGCATTCCGTGGAATACCGGAGGCGGACATCATGCGGGCCGAACTGGTACGCCTCGGCATCCCCGAAACGGACGTCTACGCCGAGCGCCACTCCATCGACACCGTGACGAACTTCCTCCGGTCCGAGCGGGAGGGCTGGTTCGGCGACACCCGCCCGGTTGCCATAGTCGCGCAGCGGTCGCACCTCCTGCGGATGCTCCGCGTCATCGCGCCTCGGACACTCCGCCGCCCCTACCTCGGAGTCGTCGTGCCTGAAGCGCACGAGCATGCCGAGAATCCGCTTACCCGCGTCGTGAGCGCCTGCATCCTGACCGGGCTGCCAGAACCTGATCGGCGGGCGATAGACGTAGCTGAGCAGCGCGCAGAGTGGTTTTGGCGAGCAGCCCGGCTTGCCGGTGTACGTCAGTACTACTGAATGTTCACGGCTGGCCAGGCCCCTTAAAGAGCAGAGTCCGCCTACCATCTCTGACTGACTCCGCAGGCAGCCACCAACACTCGCTGGTTGCCCGCCGCAGCGGGTCGGCGGCCTGAATACCTGGCTGTGGCGAGCCCCAAGCCAGGCGCTTTCTTGACCTTTCTCCATCCGAGTACATCAAGACGGCCAGGTCACTCCGAGCGCTGGTGGTCTCTTACACCACCAGCTCAGGCGTGCTGACCAGGCATTTCATCGCGAGGTACCGGACTTCTCCGCCCATAGTCCGTGAGGCGCAGATGAACATGGGACGGCTGACCGTCTAGGAGCCTGCTTCCCCAGGACCTACGGACTCATAGTCCGCCGGAACGACCGCGACTGATGTCTTCGGATCCTGCAGGCCATCGTCGCGATGGTGACCGGTATATCGCCGATGGGACAGTCTTATGTGATGCTGTCCTCGCCACTGTCGCACGCTCGTGACGCCCGGAGCCCTAGGTTAGGGGCGTGGGAGACGCCGCGGCGGTTCGCGCCAGCAGGGACGGGGACAGGTTCCACTACTACTGGGCTGCCTGCCGTGCACTTCGCTTGCTGAGCCTCACCGACGACCTTGAGGTCGTAGGTGTCGAAGGTCTTCCTGAGGGCGAGGAAGTCGAGGGCGAAGAGGTCATCGACGTCGCCGAGTACTACGGCGGACGCGACGCCGAGACTTGCATCAGGTTCCGTTATGCACAGCTGAAGCATTCGACTATGCGGACTGATCAGCTGATAGTCGCTTCGGAGCTTAAGAAGACTCTGGTGAAGTTCGCCAAGATCTACCGCGGCGAGCTGGCGAAGGGCCGGGAGACGAAGCTGCAGTTCGTCTTCGTCGCGAACCGGACACTGAACGAGAACGTTCGCCTCTCACTCGAGGAACTCGCCCGCGGTGCCACGGAGTTCACTCATGTGGCTGAGGTCAAGCTCATGCGCGGATATATGGGGTTCGGCGCGGACACGGAGCACGAGTCTCGCTTCTGCGCGCGCTTCGAGGTCGAGGACGGCGGCCCAGGTATCGCCGACATGGAGCAGCTTCTCCGCAGCCAGTTGCAGCAGTTTCTGCCCGGCGGCGGCACCGGCACCGAGATGGCGCAGCTGATGGAGACCGTCTCGCGCTGCGCGACATCACTCCCGGACCGGCAGACACTCGAAGCAGGCGACATCCTGGTGGCCTTGCGCACCAGTAAGGAGGAGCTATTCCCCGCGCGGAGTGCGATCGAACAGCTCGACAACGTCATTCGCACCCAGGACGCTGACACGGTCGCCACTGAACTCCGAGAGGGACCCAGGAACAAGGTCTTGATCACTGCGGTTGGCGGTGTCGGCAAGTCCGTCCTGACATCGCTGCTACAGCGGGTCCTGCCAGACGGCTCGCTAACCGTTGTCTATGACTGCTTCGCGGGCGGCGCCTACCGGAAGGTCGCCTCTCAGCGTCACGAGCATCGAGTCGCGCTTACACAGGTCTCCAACGAGCTGGCAGCCGAGGGGGTGTGCACGCCTCTCATCCCGACCGATGCATCAGACTCCGCTTACATGCGGGTGTTTATGCGTCGCGTTCGCGAGGCGGCCGGGCAACTCGCCCGTGATAATCCCGACGCGCTTCTCACTGTTGTCATCGACGCCGCCGATAACGCGGCCCTGGCTGCGGAGGAACTACAGGGGCGCACGTTCGTTACTGACTTGTTCCGGGAGGACTGGCCAGCGAACGCTCGGCTGGTGCAGCTGTGCCGTCCAGAGCGGAAGGGCCTGCTGAAGGTGCCCCACGCCGGCGTGACGGAAGTTAGGCTCGCGGGGTTTCAGGGGGCAGAGTCTCTGGAGTATCTGCGGATCAAGTTTCCCGACGCGACCGTGGAGGAGGGTGCTGAGCTTCATGCACTGAGCGACGGGAACCCGCGGGTTCAGGCGATGGCCATGGAAAACGCGGGATCGGTCGCGGAGGCACTTTCCGCTATCCAGATTGCGACGGGCAGGCCGGGGACGGTCCTAGACAGCATGCTCGCCCAGCAGGTTAATGATGTCGCTGACCGAGGGCACCTGCGGCCCGATGAGCTGGCGCGGTTGTGCGAGGCGCTCGCGACGCTGCATCCCCCGATGCCGCTGAATGACCTGGCTGACATTACCGGCGTGGACGCCGACGCAATCCGGAGCTTCGCCGTCGCCCTTGGCCGCGGCCTGCACGCCGCTGGCAACACCTTGCAGTTCCGCGATGAGCCGACCGAGACGTGGTTCCGGAAGACCCACGGCCTGAACGCCGCCCGGAAACGGGAGTTCGCGGAGAGAATCGAGCCGCTCGCCGCGACGTCGCCTTATGTCGCGAGCACGCTTCCGCAGCTTCTTTTCGAGGCAGGGTTGCTGGACAGGCTCGTGGAGCTGGCGCTGTCGGACGCCGGTTTGCCCGGCGGGACTGATGAGCTGCAAGCCCAGGAGATCGCCCGTGCGAGAGCGCGGTTCGCTTTGTGCGCGATGCTCCGCCTTGGACGCAACGACGACGCGGCCTTGCTTGCCGTCAAGGCGGGAGCCATGTCATCTGGTCACTCGCGCAAGATGGAGATCTTCCGGACGCATACGGATCTCACGGCGAGGTTCCTGGACGGAGACCTTGTCGATGCTCTCTGCGCGGGGCGAGAACTGGCTACGGACTGGCCGGGGTCGAGCCTGCACGTCGAGGCGGCGCTGTTGTCGCATATCGACCAGTTCAAGGACATGGCGCGGAGCCGGCTACGGTCCGCGGCCAGCAATTTCGTCGCCATCTTGAGGCTACCTGACACGGAACGACCGCGCTTGCGCGAGAACATCTCGGCGAACGAGATGGCGGATCTCGCGATGGCGGCCATCAATACTGACGGCCCCGACGGCGCGCTCAGGTTCTTGTCTCGGTGGGGCCCGAACGGATTCGTTCGCCGAGTGGCAGCTAAGTTGTGCGCTCGCCTGGCAGACGCCGGCCGTTACGACGACCTGGCGGACCTCGCCGTGATCTGCGAGCGGCACAAGCATATTCAGGTAGCCGTCGCGGAGAAGATGTTCGAGTACAACGCTATCCCTTCAGACCGGGCCGTCAGGGCGCTGGTCAGGATGCTGAGAAAACGGAAGAAGCCTTTCGGGAAGACCGCTTCAGCGTTCGCGCGTGAGCCTGATGTCCGCGGGGTCGCGTGGATCCTGGTCCAGGGTCTGCGCGCTGGCCTGCTGACTGACCGTGAGGCGGCCGGGCTTCTCGACATCCACCTCCCGCGTCACCTTCCTGACAGCGCAGGGTCGTGGACGCAGACGCCTCTCCCGACTGGCCTCCTGCTCGCCCACGCTCTGCGCGCCCGCCTTGCAGGCGCCACGCTCAAGGTAGAAGACGTCGCAAGTGAGAAGCTGCTTAAGCTGATGAAGACGGAACAGCCAGGCGACGGGTACGGGCGGGATTTCAGCGCGAATATCCCCCGCTCGCTCCCTTGGGCGGAGTGCTGGCTGGCGGCCATCCTTGACGGTGAAAGCGAGCAGGTTAGCGCCCGATTCGGGACGCTGATCTCCGAGGACCTCAAACCGGTCAACGACTACAGCACGCCGTTCGTGCTGCTGAACGTGGTAGCCGAGATCGCGACCCGGACGCTGACCGTCGTCCCGCAGGATGATCTCGTCATGAAGTTCGCAAGGTGGCACGAGGCTGCCGGCGAGCGGCTGGCCCGTTCTAGCCTCGCTGTCGCGCGCGTCGCCTCACGCTCGCCAGACCTTGAGACCTTTGGCCTTGAAGTGGTGACGCGCGAGGCCGCCGCGGTGCAGCGTGACCGGACAGATGCGAGGACCCGGGTCGAGTCGCTGATCGGCCTCGCACGGGCGGTCCTCGCGGCCAACGTGACCGAAGCGCGGGCCCTTTTCGATATGGCGGTGAGCGAGGCCGAGCAGGTTGGCGATGACCTCTATGCCCGCTGGGTGTCTCTCACGGGCACAGCGACGGCACTGGGAACCGGCGCTGAGGCTGCCCGTGCCTACCGCCTGTTCCAGATCGCGGAGGAAATAAACCGCGCCGGGGACAGCATCCACGTGAGGGAACTCGCTGAACGTCTTCATGCGATGCATGAGCCGGTCTACTTTGCCGCCGCGTCACGGGCACGGGATCGGCGCACCTTGGATTTCGGCCTCATGCTCACTCCGGCCTTCCAGGGAGTCTCGGCCCGGGACCTGAACGACTCGGCCTCCTTGCGTTGTACGCATTCGAGCCAAGCTCAGGATGGAGGGAACCAGCAGCCGGTCTCTCACCGGGCTCTGCTGCGAGGGCCACGGGTGTCTTCGAGGCCTTTACCCGCTATGAACGCGCGCCAGATGACGTCCCAGACCGCTCGTATAGCAGTCCGGGCTTCCACGAAGACCGAGAGCCCGCCCCGCCGGCCGACCCAGCCGTCCGGTTCGCGGACAGCGACTTCACTACTGAGACTGCCTGGAACGACTCGCTTAGCCAGCTCGGATGGCGAAGCGAGGAACGACGGGCGCTCGCGGAGTTCGCCCTCGACAAGCACCCGAACCGGCGCCCCGAAGTGCTGGACGCCCTGGGGCGCGCGGCAAGAGCCACCGGGACCGACTTCGCGGACCTTGCCCAGGTCGCATCACAGCGATCCCGCACACCCGCGCTCAGGACGGCCCTGGAACGGCTCAGCGCGACTTTCGCAACCCGTTTCGCCCGGCACATCTGCACCCGGTCCTATGAGGCAGACGACGTTAGCGCCGTGGCGACAGCGGCCGGGATAACGGTCGCCGACTTGATGCAGACTGCGTTCCAGGAACTCGGCCGCAGCGCTCATCAGCTGACCTACCGGGACTGCTTCCATCTGGCGTCCCGTCTCGCCAAGACGATGGACGCGGAGCCTGCTGGCAGGGTATTCGATGCTCTCGCGCAACTATTCGAGGATCTGGTGCCATCGGAAACATCCTCCGACGGGCCCTATGAGACGCTGCCGGTCCCGGCTGCGGGCACCCCGCAGTGTCTCGCAGGCCTTATCTGGGCCGCGCTGGGTGACATGTCCAGCCGGTCACGATGGCAGGCAGCGCACGCTGTCCTGCTACTCGCACAACTCGGCTGCCAGGATGAACTTGATGCGCTCGCCCGATTCGCCGACGACAGCGAGTCAACGGCCCCGTTCATCGACGTCCGGTTCCCGTTCTACTCACTCCATGCCCGCATGTGGCTGCTGCTCGCCCTCGCCAGGGCGGCACAAGAACCGAACGCCGCGATACTGGCCAGCTTCACCTCCTGGCTTATCGACGTCGTCCGCGGCCCGCGCCACGCCGCGAACCAGGTACTCGCGCAGCGAACACTCGTCAAACTGTCAGACCATGACGTCACGGCGCTCGAAGACACGGACGCCGACGTCCTGACCGCACGGGTCATCGCTAACTGGGCCGACCTGGACTACGACGAGCGGCGAGCCCGCCCGAATCCCCTGACCTATGGCGAAGAAGACGAGAACGACGAGAACGAACGGCGCCGGTTTTTCTTCGACTTCGAGCGGTACTGGTGCAGCGAAGTCGCGGAGATCTTCGGAAGCACCGAGAAGGACATCGCGCGCCACGCCACCGAGGTCGCAGCCACGCTTGCCGGGTACGACGCATTCACAGCCGGAACAGACCCCCGCACCAGCGCCGGCGTCTATGACCAGAGAGACTCCTATCCAGAGCAGGGCAGCTGGCCAGGCCAGGACGATCTGTCGTTCTACCTGGCAGTTCACGCACTGCTGACTGTCGGCGCCGAACTTGCCGAGACCGCGCCCGCCTACAAGGAACCCGAGTCATCCGAGGACTCCTACACCGAATGGCTCGCACGGTTCCTGCCGAAACGCCCCGACGGCAGATGGCTCGCCGATCGCAGAGACCCTCCTCCAAGCCCGGCCCCCGACATGACACTCTCGGCCCAAGCAACGGACGCGAACTGGCCCTGGGCACTGTCTAAGACCGACTTCGAGAAGGCCGCGGGAGCCGGAGGCGACTGGATAGCAGTAAAAGCGCACGTCGGCTCGACAGCCGCCGAGTTTTCCGAGGACACCCTGATCCACAGTGCCCTTGTCTCTCACGAGACAGCTCGCTCGCTACTTATGACGCTGCAAACATCGCCGCGAGGCCCGTACTCGATCAGGATGCCAACAACTAACGAACACCGCGACCGTCCCGACAAGCACCCGTTCACGCTCATCCCGTGGCTGGACACGACGGAGTACCACCATGGCATCGACCAGAGCGACGATCGCGGAGGTGGAATCAGCTACCCACCCGTCGGCCCCGGCGAGGACATCATCACCCAATTCAGCCTCACGGCAGACGAGGACCGTCATGAGTGGTCCCGTGATGGCGTCCCAGTGTTCCGCAGCAGGGTCTGGAGCAACATGAGCCAAGGCCATGACCGTGAAACCGGCACCCACGGACAACAACTCGATGTCCATCAAGAGTTCCTGAACACCGTCCTCCGCGAACTCGGCATGACCCTCGTACTCCGAGTCGCGATACACCGCGACAAGCACCTCCCGCGTTACCAGCCCCGAAAGGAAGCAGACGATGAGTTCGACTCGCTCGAACCGTCAGGCAAGGTTTATCTCATCGATCCGGACGGACGCTGGCTCGAATACTGACGAGATCCTCGAACTCGGCCGCAAGATCGCGGCCCACTACGACGACCATGACACCGTCGGCCACTGGATGGCCCACCACCTGGCTGAACTCGTCCTGGCCGCTCAGAACGACGCGACCACGACCATTGAGCAACGTCAGCTGATCGTGGACACCATCCTGAGGGTATGGGCGCATCGACACCACTACCTTGGGCAAGCGCCGCTGGCCGACTTCTCCAGCGTGCTTACAGCGCTTGACCGTCTCGGTCAAGACAGCCCGTGGAAGTTCTCGCAGCCGTTTGGGCCAGATATTCAACTGCCTGATCCGAGCGCGTCGGACCTGCCACTCGTGGAAACCGTTACCGAGCTCGAACAGCTCACGCGCGAAACACTAATCCGCCTCATCTACATCGCAGCTCGGAACGCAGAAGAAAACAATCAGGAATGGCTCGAACTGGCATGCAAAGCCGAATCGAACCTAGAAGGCAACACCACCACGACGCTGTCGCGACTGTACCGGAGCATCACCCGTCGCCACAACGACGAGAGGAATCCGAGAGAGGACACCGAAGGGCCGGTCGACGGCGAGACTGGGAACGCTAGGGAAGACATCGCCGAGGACACTGCGGCACATGGAAATACTGAAGAAGCCTCCCAGGGCAGCAGCAAAAATCAGCTCGTCAATGAGGACCTGTTCGACGATGAAGACGACTATATGAGCAACCCGCTCAGCGACATCACCCACGCCCAAAGGCTACGCGAGATGGCCAATCTGCTGAACAGGGTCGCCGATACTCTCTCCGCTTCAGAGCCTTCCGAGTGAGAAACAGCACGAACGCCGGTTGGAATCACCTAAGGACACTCCGCTGGCACTGCCGGCCACCTCGGGAATGGCCTGGCACGCCAGGTTGCGTAACTGGCAACGGTCCCGCTCCTGCTCGCCGGCGAGAACCGTCAACTGGTTGATCAGAGCCTGGGACGGTGATTAATGGCCCGTAAGACGCTGCTGCCCAGTCTGGTGCCGCAGCGGAGCAGGTGGACCCTTTCAGCGCGTGCCGCCTGCATGATGGGAATGGGCTGGGATGCCTTGGGTGGCATCTCTGAGGCATTTCCAGTCCACCTGTTGGAGCCACTGCTCGATCTCGCGGCTGGTGTCGTACGTGGTGGTACCGTTGAATGCTTCCAGGAAGCGGGATGGTTTCTTGGCGCGCGGGACGTCGTTTCTGTCTGTGACGCTTGCAGCCCTGAGTAGCATCACGCCGTGACGGGCGCGGGAGATCATGACCGAAAGGATGCGTGCTTCCTCTTCCAGCTTGGTCCTGGTGGTGGCGCGGAAATCCGGGACGCAGCCGTCCTCAGCACCGAGGATGATGACCCAGTCGAATTGCTGTCCCTTGCCGAGGTGACCGGTGAGCAGGTGCACTCCCGGAACGGTCAGTAAGGTCGCCTGGTCACCGACGGTAATCCGGGAGAAGATGCTCCCGGGGGTGTGGCCTTCCTCTAGCAGATCGCTGGCCCATCGGACGGCTTCGCTGAGGGACTGGCGGGTGCTCGGGTCCTGGGTGGTAGCGATCCCGGTCATTTCGCGCAGCGTTCCGAAAGGGTCTGGTACCGGGGCAGGTGCCCTCGCGTTGAGGGCGGCGAGCGCCCGCCGCATGATCCTTGCGGTATCAGTGTCCATGACCGGGTCATGCCATCTGTAAACGGGCAGCTCCGACTTGGAGAAGGCCGCGTCGGCGAATCGGCGGCGCGGACTGGTTCTGGCTATGACCGCGACCCGGTGGGCCGGTGCACGGCTGAGGATCTGCCCCGTCACACCTACCGCCCAGGCAGCTTCGGCGGTCGCGGTCTGGAATGCGGCAATACCGGCGATGCCGCCGCCGGGCCACCGCTCAGGGTTTGCGCTGCGCAGTTTCTGGCCGGAGGTGAACGGGGCCAGGGCGTTGATCATTTCCAGGACCGCCGGTGCGGACCGGTGAGATTCGGCGAAGACGATCGTCTTGGAGGTTTCCCGCTGGATTTCCGGGAAGGTTTCTGCGGGTGCCGCTCCGGCGAAACCGTAGATTCCCTGGGCGAGGTCGCCGGCGTAGGTGGTGCGCTGGTAGCCGAGACGCTGGATTATTCGCAGTTGCTGCGGGGTGAGGTCCTGGAACTCATCAACGATCACGGACGCGAAGTGACAGCGATACAACTCGGCGACAGCATCGTTGCAGAGGATGAGTTCCGCGACCCTGGGAAGATCGCCATAGGTGAGCCGCTCCTCGGCTATCCTCTGCCGCTCGATGGCGCACGCGACGTCGTCGCCGACTCTCTCGAGTTCGACCATCACGGCATCATCGTCCAATGCTTGCTGCTTGGTCATCCGGAGGATTTCCTGGACATAGCCGGACCGGTCGAATCCGAGCCTGCGGCTGCGGCACTGGTCGCCGACCCAGTCGGACTCAGGGATCTTCATTGCCGGGTCCATGCCGATTACGTTCGCGTGCGCCTGGTAGATCCGCGCCGCAAGTCCGTGGAGGTTGCAGACCACCACCCGGTCACGGATCAACGTCCGGGGCAGGTAGCTGTTCAGCCGTTCCCTGATGTTGTCGCGCGCCCGGTTGGAGAAGGTGGTGACCAGGATCTTGGCTGGCCATGGAACCTGGCCGCGGCTGATAAGTCCGGCCACGCGCAAGGCCATTGCCTCGGTCTTGCCGCACCCGGCGGGAGCGATGACGAGCAAGTCCAGCCCGGCCCAGTCACGGATCTCGGACTGCCTGTCCGTGGGCGTGACCATCTACGGTACCGGGGCGATCTGGTCGAGCAGGGAAGCTACCGCCTTCATCTTCGCCGCGGACTCTGGCGTCAGCAGGTCCGCCACGATGATGGCGGCCCGCACCTTATAGGTGCTCTTGCGGCGGCAGAACGCGGCAACGTCGGCATCGCAGCGGACGCCGGCAGGGCCTGTCGCAGCGCAGAGGGCAAGTTCATTGACGGAAAACATGCCGGAGGTCTGAACGGCCGTCCAGACCTCGCCGGCGCCGATCGCGGCGACGTACTCAGCTTCGAGATCTGGGTTAGACACCCACACCGAGCGGGAGTTCAGATCGGTATCCGGGATTCCCAGCTTGGAGGCCGTATCCGCAGTAGCGTCAGCGTCGATCAGCAGCGACAGGGGGATCTGGAAGCCGCTATCTCCGAAGAGCGCCAAGATCGCAGCCATATCCCCGGCTCCGCCGGTCTCGACTACCGAGACACCGAGGCGGTCCAGGTCCCGGCCCGTCATGTCGGCTGCTTTCTGCAGGACGATTCGGTCGGACACGCCCTCGACGGCGATCACCCGGCGGGCTGTCAGCGGTTCGAGCTTGCCGTGGACCCACCAGTGGGCTACCATACGCTCCTGCCCGGCCAGGAAGTCCGCCTTAGGCTGGACTAGCACCCCGCCGGGCTTCACAGTCACGACATCGTCTGCCGGGAAAGCTCCGACGATGTCCGGAGAGTGCGTAGCGATTATCTTCTGGTTGCGCCCGCTCCGCAGCAGCCGGGCCAGGCTCCGCTGGCTGGTCGGGTGGAGGTGCACCTCCGGCTCGTCGATGGCGACAATGTTGGCTGACTCGGCGACGAGGTCATACAACGCGATGGCGAACAGCGCGCGCATCCCGTCGGACTGCTCGGTGAGGTTGCGGACCTGGCTGTCCTGACTGATCTGGAGCCTGACATCGCTCAGCACATCCTCGGTTGCCGCCGAGCCGGGCACGAACATCAGGTTGTCTTTGGTGATGGTCTCCGGCAGTGCCATGGTCAACTGCCCCGCGAGCCGCTTCCGCAGGCCGGAAAGGACTTCCGACCCGGCCAGGTGCTCCTCGAGCTGCGTGACCAGCGCATCAAACCCGGCCTGCTCGCTTTTCAGGTTGATGGAACGCAGGATGTCATCGAGGGCCGCGCCGCGGTCGTCGCGGATGTCGCGGGCCGTCGCCGTGGCGCCGATCATCTTCCAGCCCAGACCAGCCAGCTGATCGCGCGACAACTGCCTGCCGGTGCCGCCGCCTGGCCCGGTGCGCCTGATGTCAAGGGTGCTGTTCTGGTCGATCGTCGCTTCCAGCCGTAGCGTCAGCGACCGGGTACCGGTGACCGGATCTACGGTGATCTCGTCCGGGAACAAAGCCTTGTCCTGGTCACCCAGACATCCGAAGACGGCCTGCACGATAAACGGCTTCTCCGGATCCCGGAAATCGGCTGCGCCGAGCCGGGCATAGAGCTGCGCCGTGCTGGCCCCGAGGAGAAAATCCAGGCAGCGGATCAGCGATGACTTGCCCACGTCATTAGGACCGACCAGTACCAGATGCTCGCGGACCTCGACCTCGGCGTCCTGCAGCCGACTATGGTTCCAGATCCCGATGGCCCGCAGCTTCATCCCAGACTCCGTCCGTGTGCCCGAACCTTCTCTGAGCCGGGATTCAGCTCCCGTACCGGTCGCTGAAGGCCGCCGGATGACAGATCCCCGCTCCCGCCGCCCATCCACGCCACCTCGCTGAGCCGACGGCGGGGACAGCCGCAGATGAAAATGGCTCTCGTGCAGCGCTTGAACGCCGTAAGACAGCGCTGCCCGGCGCGGCAACCATCTTTGCTTGCGCAGAAATCCGCCGATACCGCGGATCGCCCAGCCCCTGAACGACTCTAGAAGGATAGACCCGGCCAGGAGTGGACAGCGACCTATTTTGCCGCCCGCCGGACGCGGCGCTTACGCCCCGGCGGCCGGGCCGGAAACCTGGCCTTTACCTGCACAGGACCAGAACCGCCCGGCTCGGCAGCCGGCCCCGCGCGGTGCCACTCAACCCGGCTAGTTCGCAGGCCCTCCAGCGCTGCCTCGTACACCGCGACGCCCAGCGCACCACCAACCCGCACGTGTCATGGTTACCAAGGGCACAAAGGCCGGGCGGTCGCCGGCCTCGAGCGCCTTCATGAGCCATCTCCTTGACGGCGGCGGCGTCCCGCCGTGGGCACTACGCTGCACCCGTCTGGCGGACCTGGTCAACACGATCGACCCCAAGCTCTTCGCCGCCCGCGTTCAGCATGAACCCCGAAGGGGTTATGTTCTATCTCGCTGGCCACGCCGACACTGCCCGGCTGTCCGATAGCCCGTCAACTCGCCCGGCCGCTTGCGGTAACCTTGGCAGGACCACCTGGCCGGATTCCGGCTCGGCCCAGATGCAGGGAGCTTGTTAGTGAGGGAAGGACCTTGACGCTGATCATCAGCGCCGTGATCGGTTACTTCTAAATGGTAATTCGATAATACACCCTGCTCAAAAACTGTTGGTCGGCGTGGCTCTCTTGCTCATAAATGTGCTAAGGCCCTTCTGGGTCAAGTTCTGCGAAGGCCTCGCTGACCTGGTGGTAGAGCTCATCCGATGCAAGCTGAAGCGGGACCGGCCGGGGCTTTTCAAGGAAAAGAAAGAAATAATCACAAAGATGCAAGCCCTCCGAGGGGGAGAAGCTCTTGGGCCACGCCGGGCGATACTCCGCCGGAAGTGTCGCAGCCGCCACCGACGCTGACCCTCCTCACGCCAGCCGCTCCCGCTCGGCCCGAACATGTCATGCTTCAGCTCACACGTGCTCAACCTAGGGAGAGCCGACCCAGACCATCCCCAAGGCGCGCGGAACCGTCAACCTGTGTGAGGCACCGTGAGGTGGCTTTTACTGGGTAGCGGCTTCTCTCTCAGCGGGCGGGTTGATGCCCGCGCCGGATGGGAGTGTGGGCGGGAGCCGGGAGCTTGCGGACGAAGCGCGGTCTTCACCGCCGCCGCGATGCTCTGCGCCAACGGCGCGGGCACCGGCGCTCTGGCCCGGATCCGGGAAGCGCTGACAGCCTATGACCGCTCGCGCGGCTACGTCCGTATGGTCCTGACCGGGTCAAGTAGGTGCTCGCCTATCCGGTCGCCCTCAATCTCGATGATCACGTCGCGGCCGTCCAGGCTCACCGGCACCGGGCCGTCAGCAGCCAGCTCCCGCAGCCAGCGCAAGATCGCCACGCCATGCAAGCCGGCCGTCCGGTCCGGGCAGTCACCGCCCATGACCCGGCTGACATCCCCAGGGTCCAGGAACTCCAGCGCAGCGCTGCACGCCTGCTCGTACTGCTCCTCATAAATCCTGATCAGCTCATCATCCTGCGCGTGATCGGCACACCGCCCGCAGTTGCCGGGACGGCAGTCCGCGCACGGTACAGCGGCCTGGCCCTTGCGGTACCCGAGGGCATCCTCAATGAGCTGCACAGTCACCAGCATGGCCATCATATCCGGATCAAGAGCAACCACGATCAGTCTCCTTCTCTCTACAGGCCGCGAGCCCGCAGCGGCCGACGACGCGCTTATCCTCCTGGCGGATGCGCCCGGCGAGATGAGCTGAAGGCCCGACATGCCTGGTTCCGCGATGGAGCGCCCGGAGACGGCTCGCGCGGGTACTCCCCGCTCCGGTTAAGGCAGTAAGGCCATCGGCCTGCCTGGACGCATGTGAAGCGCGGGTGTCCTGGCGAGTCGCATACAGAGGACAATAGCGCACTCATAGCACACATAGCTCTATACATGAGTCAGCTAGTTCGTGGTCTAGCCAGTAAGGCTGCGGTCTCGTAGAGCGAGCGCTTCCAGGTCGCAGATGGGAAGACCATCTGTCCCAGTTCGCGGGTCGGCGCAGCTACGAGCGTCATGGGGCGCCGGTGGCCGCCCCTGCCCTGACCCGCATCACGCCTTTCGGAGGAGTTGGCCTGCGTGTCTCTGAAGCTTTCGCGCTCCGATTGTCCTGGGTTACAGTCCAGGAAAGCCTGTTAGATCGAGCTTGCGGAGCATGCCGAGTGGGTGATGTCGGTGCAGGCCGACAGCGCCTGCCCGCTGACGCTGATTGCGGCTCCCGCTCCCCGTGGAGGAATGATCTCAGCGGGACGGTGCATGGCCCGGTCGTACAGGCTCGGTCGATTCTCGGCGATGTGGTGTTCAACGTCGCTTCCCCGGCCCGGGTACTGGTTCCCGGCCAGTTGCCGCCTGCGCCGTCGAATTTCGCTGATCGCGTCAGCGAACTGGCTTTTCTTGACGGGCTGCTGGCCGGGCCGGAGCCGGCCCGGCCAGTGACGCTGGCGGTGATCGTGGGGCTTGGCGGGGCGGGCAAGACGTCCCTGGCGCTGCGGTGGCTGCATCGGGTCCGGGACCGTTTCCCGGACGGCCAGCTTTACGCGGACTTAGGCGGCCACCGGCCAGGCGCTGCGGAGCAGCCCGGTGCGGTGCTCGGGTGGTTCCTGAGGTCTCTTGGGACGGCGCCGGACCGTGTACCGGTCGATGTGGCGGAGCAGGCTGCGGCGTGGCGGTCGCTGACAGACGGCCGCCGCCTGGCTGTCTTACTGGATAACGCGGCATCTGCCGCCCAGGTCCGGCAGCTGTTACCCGGCCCGGGGCCGAGCCTGGTCGTGGTGACGACGCGGTGGCGGACCGGAGGCCTGGCGATCGACGGCGCTCAGTTCACCGAGCTGGGCCCGCTGGCTGAGCAGGACGCGGTCGATTTGCTTGGCTGTATCGCGGGGTCTGGCCGGGTCGAGTCAGAGCCGCAGGCGGCGCGGGCGGTGGTCCGATTGTGCGGGCGGCTGCCGCTGGCTGTGTGCGTGTCGGGCGCGCGGCTGGCGCCGCGTCCGAGGTGGCCGGTGGAGCGGATGGCTGCCGAGCTGGCCAGCGAGCGGCGTCGGCTGGCAGCCCTGGATCTTGGGGAGGACCTGTCGGTGCGAGCAGTGTTCGATATGTCGTACCGGGCGCTGCCTGATGATGCGGCGCGTGCCTACCGGCTGCTTTCGCTAGTGCCGGGACCGGGCCTGGAGCCGGGGCTGGCGGCTGCCGCTGTCGCAGTTTCCGCTGATGAGGCCGATCGGCTGCTAGATGTTCTCTCCGGGGCCAGCCTGCTGGAGGAGACAGGCACCGACCAGTTCCGCTTTCACGATCTGGTGCGCATACATGCCCGTGAGCGCGCGGAGGCCGAGGACACCGAAGCGGAGCGGGTCGCGGTCATCAGCCGCTCTACCAGTTGGTACCTGGAGGCTGCCGTGGCCGCGGACTTAGTGGTGAGCCCGGCGCGGTGGCGGCTGAACCCCATGTACGAGCTGACCCGCGCGGCGCCTGCGGCGTTCACTGGCCCGGCCGCCGCGCTGGACTGGCTGGAGGCAAGCCTGCCCGGCCTGCTCGCCGCGGTGCGCGAGGCGAGTGAGCGGGGACTGCATGAGCAGGCGTGGCAGGTGTGCGAGGCGCTGTGGGGCCTGTTCCTGTACCGCAAGCATTACCGGCCGTGGATCGACTGTCACGTTACAGGACTTGCCTCGGCCCGCGCCTGCGGCGATCGTAAGGCCGAGGCGCGGATGCGTGTGCAGCTCGGATACGCCTATTACGGCCTGAGGCAGCACGCCGAGGCGGCGGATCACTTCACCAGAGCCCTGGAGCTGAGCCGCCAGGACGGGCACGCTCTGGGCGAGGGCACGGCCCTGGAGCAGCTTGCGCTGGTCGCCATGCGCGAGGACCGCTACGACGACGCCATCGCGGCGTTCGCCCAGGCGCGGGAGATCTTCGCGGAGATCGGGGTGCCCCGCGGGGTCGCACTGATGACGCGGCATATCGGCGAGGCCCACCTGGGTGCCGGCAGGCAGGCGCAGGCGATCAGCGATCTGCGGCACGCCCGGTCTCTGTTCGCCGCTCAGGCGGACGCTTACATGGAAGCCCGGACCCTGACCACCCTGGCCCTGGCTCACCTGCGAGCCGGCGACCCTGAGGCCGCACTTGGGCCTCTGGCTGAGTCACTGGCGATCACGACACGCCTGGGTGCCCGCCACGAGGAAGCCCGCACCCGGGTTACCCTGGCCGATGCCGCCGAGATGCTCGGCGACACGGAGCAGGCACACGCCGAGTTGCTGGCCGCGCTGGCCATCTACGAGCAGGCCGACGCACCAGAGGCCGCCGAGCTGCGGCTCCGGCTAGGCAACGCCGGGCCGACGGACGCATAACTCACGCTGAACCAGGCCGGCGCCATCCCGCGCCCGGCCAGGCTTATGGCGCCATCCGGGCCTGGCGAGACTGCCCGCAGCCGGGCCTCCTGCAAGCTCCTCAGCGGCAGCCCGGCCACAAGCCAGCTGTGCGCGAAAGCCGCACATGCCAGCGGACCTGGCCACGGCGGGCCATCCCCGCGTTCTGCTGTGATCCTGACCGAGTCATGCCCCGGTGCTGACATCAGGCACGCGCCGCCGTCCAGCCCGGCCGCTGCGACCGCGCACCCCGGGTAGCGCAACAGCACCGAGCGCAGCACTGCTGGCAACCCGGCGGCGGGACCAGGCCGGCAGATGATCACGTCAGCGATCCGCAGCCATGCCTCCGCGTCACAGGCCACGTCACCCGCCAGCAGATCGCACACCACCGCCTGCCCGGCGAGCAGGTCAGCACCAGCCGGGCCACCTACGCCGGCCGCCCATTCCACCACGACCCGGCCAGGTCGGCCCTGCCCGCCGCCGACCATCACCACGGCCCAGGCCGGCTGCCAGCCATCCCCGGTGCCCAGGCTGCAGGCAGCGCAGCGGCCGGGCCAGGCAGCGGGACCGGACTGACCTCCGGCTCCTCCTCCGGCTGGGAGATCTGCATCATCTGGTACATCACCTGGCGGATGATCCGCCCCGACTGGCCGGGAACGTCAGTGATCCGGTCCCGGACGGCGGCGTCCAATCCGGCCGGCCATCCCGTGGTAGCGGCGGCGAGCTGCGGTGCGATCGGCTTCTCAGGGCGCAGCCGAGCAGCGCGGGAGCTGAGCCAGCTGGCCGCCGAGGCTGGATCGACTTCCCCGGCGGGAAATGAGGCCACCAGGACCGGAGCACCGGCCGCCGCGCCATAGCAGGTGGCGGATCCGTGATCCCCGATCACCCAGTCAGCCGCGGCCAGCACCGCCCGCCAGCCTTCCTCCGGCGGCAGGAGAACCAGGCCACGACGCGTGCCGTCCGTATGCCAGGCCAGGACCTGACGGCGCCCGTGCCAGGCCCAGACATGCGGATGCAGGAACGCGGCCACAAGATACTCATCCGCCGGGAAGCTCCGCCGCCAGCCGGGCCGACAGATCCCGGTACCGGCACAGCAGCGAGCCGGGTCCCCAGGTCGACGTCACGGCGACGAGCTTGCGGTCCCCCACGCCGAGCGCGCGGCGGTAGCAGCCCCGGAATGGCAGGCTCGCAGCCAGCCGGTCGTAGCACGGATCCCCGCCGACCACAGCCAGCGGCACCGCCGCCGGGCACGCCAGCCGCAGCCGCGCCAGGTCCCGCCGGGCGGGAACGACGATCGCAGACGGCACGACACGACCCCGGTACACCAGCCCGGACCGCTCCATGCCCGCGACCTCGCGCGGCGCCTCCGGACCCGGCCCCTCCCACCGGGCGGGCAGCTTATTGAAGCTCGCGCCATGCGGCAGGACCAGCACCGGAGCATACAGCTGCTCCAGGCCGCCCTGAGAAGCGGCGACCGCCAGGTCGAATCGGATCTCCGCTGCCTGACGCCAGGGCAGGACCACTCCGCCCATTCCCGTGAGGAACTCCCGCGTGCCTGAGATGAACAGTGACGACGGAGCCACTGTGTACACGACCTGCACACGCGGGTCCGACTCCAGCAGCGGCACCACATCCATCAGCCGCGCAGCCGCCGTAACGTGATGCGCGACGACCAGGACCGTCCGCTGGCTCACCCACGTCCGGCCCCGTCCCGCGCCCAGGCCAAACGGCCCGTGCACCCAATCCGCTGCTGGCATCCCGGCCTCCGCGCATTCACCCCAGCCGGCCCTTTATCGGGTCGGCGTCACGAGTGTCCCCACCGGACCCGGACGCGCTACTTGCATGAACCTGGGCGCCTACCTTGCACCGCAGGTCAGAGCCTGCCTCAGACAGGACGCCTCGAGTTGGCCCTGTTTGCGGACTGCCGGAAGATGGCCTGACGGCTTGATGTGGTCTCGGGCTGGGCGGGTTGGGCGGTGGCTTGCGGGTGCGGGCCTGCTCGCTGCCGGGCTGGCGTCGAAGTCGGGATCGGCCGGCCGCTTCGGGCCGGGCTCTGTGCCGTGCGGGCTCGCCGGGGCCGGGGGCGTTCCTGCGGGGATTGCGCGATGGCCAGGTACCTGTGCGCGTTCGTCACGAATCCGCGTTCGTCCACGTTCCCCGCCAGGACGCGGTTCAGGATCGCGGCGCTGGCCACGGCGGACTGCCCGTCCACGTCCGCGTGAGCCGCGTCGAGGGCGTTAAGCCAGAAGACCAGCGACCCGATGTCGAGTACCACGTACTCAGCGTCGTATTCCATGAAGGCCAGCAGGTGCAGGCCGCTGGCCGCGATTGCCTCCCGCGAGACCGGGGGCGGGCCGGGCGCCTGGCCCAGGGCTGCCTTGACGCAGGCCATGTTCCGCTCGCCGACCTGCTGGGTGATGAAGTAGCCGCCGGCCCGCAGACGGGCCGCGATAGCGTCCAGGCCGAACGGCGCGTGCCTGTCGAGGATCACGTCGAAGGTCTCCGGCACCGACTCCAGCCGCTCGCTGCACACCCGGAAGCTGAGGTTGCCCGCCGGGGCCTCGCGTGCCAGCCGCACCATCTGGGGATCCGCGTCGATCCCCAGCCCGTGACCGAAGGAGGGCGCCAGGTCGCGCAGCCTCTCGCCCGCGCCGGTCCCGACGTCGAGCACGGTGTCGGATGACCGCAGGTAGCGCAGGGCAACATCGCGGTAATCCCAGGGCGCGGGCTGGCGAAGCTCGCTCATGCCCGAGAAGTCCCAGCCCCGCCTCGCCCGGACGCCAGCCAGGATCCCGTCCAGGGCGTGCTGTGAGTATGACTCGTGCATGGCCGGTCAAGGTAGCACCCCTGCCAGCCTCTTCCAGCTGGCCTGCCGGGCCTTCGCGCTGCCGGTCCGGCCTCCGCAGGCTCGGCTCTCACGCCTCACCGGGACTGGCTCCCCGCCGGGACACGCAAGCTGCGGCCTGAACGCGGTGGCCGTCTCCGCAGGCCCAGCCCGATCACCGCGGGCAGGCCGCCTGCTACCAGGCAAGGACCCCGCGGGGCCTGCCCCGGCCCCGGCCACCCGCGTCCCGGGCAGGACCCCGGCACAGCCGGCGACATCCCTGACCAGGCCCGCAAGCCTCCCGGCCCGGGAACCCGCCGCACCTACTCGCACAACCCGGCCCCGGCGGCCGCCGCCAGATCCCATGCCTCGCATGCACCCCCGACATCCCACGCCAGCCATCCCGGCGGGGCCACTTCAAGCCGACACGACCATCCCGGCACCCATCACTACCAAGGGGCAGGGCCAGATCAAGACGTCATGGCGGGGCCAACTGGAGGAACTGGAGCCGTCGTAGCGCGGGGGCGACATGGAGCCGTCTTGCCAGCCGACGGCTGCCGCTATGTCAGGGCTGCGCCGGGTGGTTCACGTCGCCGAGCAGCAGCCCGCCCTCGACATGAAGATCCCGTGCCTGGATTAGGTGCCCGCCGACAGTTCCAGTACTGGTATTGACCGTCCCGCCACCGTCTGATGACAACTCGGCCCGTGCCTCCGGCCACAGCTCGCGGACCTGAGCCGCGAACCCGGCATCCGCGCCTGCGATGCGCTCCAGCGCAGCGGCAAGTTCACGCACTGCCGCTGGATCCCCAGGCGCTGCCCGCGCACTGTCCAGCGCGGCTGCAGCCGCCTTATCCTTCGCGAGACGGCTGCGGACCAGGCGCATCAGGGTGGTAGCGGCGCTGCGGGCGCCCTCGGCCGCCGCGTCGGCTGCTCTCGCCGCCAGGGCGCTGGCAATGGACAGCATGATCTGGTCAGTCATCGAGCCTGCCTCTAGTTCGGCTGGGCGCGCCCAGGGCGATACCTAAGGTGTCACGTATCGTGCCGTCCGTGCTCAGGAGGCAGAGCCTCCAGGCGCAGTCGTACCGCTTCGGCCTCGGGAACCCCCATCTGTCCGAGGGCATCAAGTGCCTGATGCCAGTAGATCCGGGCCGCGCCTGGCCCTCTTGCCTGGAGCATGGTCTCCGCGATGCCGTCAAGAACCATTCCTTCCTGGTAAAGCTCGCCGATCTCACGGGCCAGCCGGAGGGCATCCTGGTAATTCCTGAGTGCCTCGTCATGGCGACCTTGCTCGTGCTGCGTCGCGGCTATCCCCCGTAGAGCTATGACATGCTCGTAAGAAATGCCGAGCTTCCATGGACATGTCGCAGGCACGCTGATGGTGGATCAGTGCCTCGCCGGGGAGCCCTAAGTCACGGTAGGCCACGGCAATATCATTGAGCGCGGTGATAATTCCTGGCGAGTCATCGATTCTGCGGTAGATGGCGAGCCCGCGCCGGTAGGAGGCGAGCGCTTCCTCGTATTTCCCCTTGTAGTGATGAATGCAGCCGATATTATGATGCAGGATCGCCTGGTTCTGCTCGCCTCCTATCACTTCGAATATTTCGAGCGCCGTCTGGTAGCTTTGCAGGGCGTCGCGATGGTACCCCTTGTAGCGCTGCATGTTACCGAGGTTATTGATGGCCTTTGCCTCGCCGCGGGAGTCGCCGCACTGTCGGTATATCGTCAGTGCGGCCCGCATCCTGCTGGCGGCCTCAAGATAGCGTCCGAGGTGGTAGCAGGAAATCCCGGCGTGGTTCAGAGTGTCAGCCACTCCCTGCACGTCTGCGGCTGCCTGATAAAGGTCGCCGGCCTCCTGGTGGTAAGCGAGAGCCTCCCTGTACTGGGAACAGCCCCGGTGAATCGTCCCGATCTGGTCGAGGGCCTCGGCATGACCTCGCAGATCGGCGAGGGAACGGCAGATTGCCGCCGCCTCTTCTCCGTGGCGCAGCGCCTCCTCGTAGCGGCCGCTCCTGTTGTCGATAGCGCTCAGCGATAGCGAGGCTGCGGCTATCCCCGGCAGGTCATCCAGGTCCCGGCTAGCCTGAAGGGCCAGGGCATGGGTCGCTGCGGCCTCGGTCCAGTGACCGCCAGCCTCCAGGAACGGGGTCAGCAGGCGGGTCAGGTCGGCGCACTGCCGCTTCTGCTCGTGCTGCGCCGCGTAACGGGCCGCATCAAGGATGCCGCGCCATTCCAGATCCATCCAGTCAGCCGCTCGTTCAGGGGTGTCCACGGCCAGGGCGGCCTCAGCCCGGCACGGATCCAGCGGAGGAACGTGTCGTGCCTGCGGGTACAGCAGACGGACCGCTTGGCCTGCTGTAACTCGGTAATAGTCCAGGAGCCTGCTGATGGCCTGCCGCCGGGCGTGCTCCGGGTCGTCACGGACTGCACAGTCGGCGGCGAACCGGCGGACAAGATCATGGAAGTAGATGTACTGGCCGCCCCGTTCTAGGAAGTGGTAGTCGCGCAGGCAATCCAGGAGCCCCTGAGCTTCCGGGACCCCGACTCCGCCCAGTGCAGCCGCGGCGTTAACGGTAATCTCAGTGCCAGGATGTAACGCTAAGCACCGCACGAATTGCTGGCATGCGTCGGCCATCGACCTGTAAGACAGGCTGAACGCTAAAGCGATCTGCGGACCGACCGACGCAGTGCCATCGAGCCGGGACGGCGGACGGGACAGCTCCTCGATAAGGTCCGCGACAGTGGCGGGATCGCCCCGGCGTAGCCCGCCGGCCGCTAGCTCGATTGCCAGCGGCAGCCGGCCACATAGCCGGACAGCCTCGGCTGCCTCGCCAGGACCTGCGGGAGGCACCAGCCCAGCAGCGAGGCTCAGCAACTCGACCGCGTCGTCGGCGGACAGCGCGCCCAGCACCACGGTCCGCGCATTGCCAAGTCCCCCGATCCTTCGCCGGCCGGTGACTAGGACTTGGCAGCCACTCTCCGGGGAAGGCAGTAGGAGCCGGACCTGGTCGGCCCCGGCGACATCGTCCAGAACGATGATCATTCGGCGGCGCGCCAGGTGGGCCCGCCACAACGCGGCGCGATCGTCCAGGCCTGGAGGGATCCGCTCCGTTGGCACTCTCAGCATCCGCAGCAGGCGGTATAACGCACCTGCCGGGTCCAGCGGGGGGTTGCGCGGGTCATGCGTCCCGAAAGCGATAAAGAGCTGCCCGTCCGGGAACTTACCCGCCAGACGGCGCGCTGTCTCGACGGCGAGCGCCGTTTTCCCCGCCCCCGGCATGCCAGTAATGACCAACACCGAGGCATCTCCGGGACCGGTGGTCAGTAATCGCAATTCCGCCTCGCGACCCACGAATCTGACAGCACCACGCGGAAGGGAATCCGGAGCGCATGATCCTCCGGGCGGCTGGGTGACGGTCAGCATCAACCCAGGATCCCGGCGCAGAATGCGCTCGTGCAGTTCCGCGAGTGCCCGACCCGGCTCGGTGCCGAGCTCGGTGATCAGGCGGCCACGCGTATCGCGATAAACGTCTAGCGCATCGCTCAGCCTGCCGGACCGATACAGTGCCGTCATCCGGTAAGAGGCGAACATCTCGTCAAACGCGAACCGGTCAGACAGCAACTCCAGGTCAGCGATGAGTTCCGCGTCACGCCCCAGCGCAAGCTCCATCGCGATGCGCTCCAGGGTAGCCGCGCGCCTTTCTTCCTCAAGCCCGTGACGCGCCTGTGCCATCCAGTCACCCGGCAGGCCTGCGAATGCCGGACCGCGCCAGAGCGAGTCCGCCTGACGCAGCAATGAAACCGAGTGCTCGCGATCACCGCTGCTGGCCAGCGCCGCAGCCTGGCGTCGCAGGCCACGGAACCGGTGTAAGTCCATGCAGTCTGGGCTGCCGCACAAGGCATAGCCATGCGCGCGCCCTGTCAGCTGGATCCCGACGTCGCCTGTTTCCCGCAACACTCGCCGGAGCCTCGTTATATATGCCCACAGGCTTTCCCGGGCCTTCGGCGGGGGATCATCATCCCAGATCCGGGCAATAAGTACATCCGCCGGTACCGCCATTCCCAGGTTTAACAGCAGAACCGCAAGAACGCACTGGGCCTTCGCTGACCTGAGATCATGCGACCGCCCAGCCGACCACAGCTCTAACGGCCCTAGAACCCGGAATTCCAAAGATCGTTCCGTACCGGGTAACGCACGTGCATCTGCATGCCCATTCTATGAAGATGTGAAATCCCCTCACCCAGCTCATACCCTGCATGGCGCACTGCAACTCACGATTTCTTTCCGGGCGATAGTTTAGGCTGCCCGGAAAGCTAGGTTGGCCAGCATCGCTGTTGCTCTCATCAGCGACTCGGCTGCAACCATGCCACCGGCAAGCGATCCGGCACTTCCCATGGTGGTGTAAGCGGAGCCGCCAGTTACCACCAGGTTGGATCTGCGATGCCTGGCCCGCTGCAACCTTCCTGCAAGACCAGCCGCTGTCGCTGGGCATTTCCCGGAAAGGACCAGGTTGCCGAGCCTCTCGCTACCCGCACCGGGATCCCGGCTGTCCGGCTCACCATCTTTCGCGGACACAGCTTCAGTAGCTCTGCTACCGTTCAAGCCCTGTACGTCACTGACGCCACTTATGTCACATTAGCACCAAGATCATGACGTAGCCCCCCCCCCGCTGCTAGCGAGGTTCAATGAACAGCAGCCAGATGATCACGGCCGACCCGCCTCCCCGGCTCGACTCGGTCGGTCCACGGCCCTTGCTAGCCCGCCTTGTCCGTGCGACGCTCGCGAGCGCGCTGCTGACATTTTTGGTCACATGCCTGACCGCGAACGCGGTCGGCTCACCAGTCCTCCGCGCAGGCGGACACCGGCTGACCATCGTCACCATCGACGATTCGAGGACGCGGCCTGACACCACCGGCCGCTGGATGGACCCACCGCGGATCCCGGCCGCCCTGCGGAAAGGCGACGCTTCGCCGACGCGCAGGAAAGCGCCTGCCATTCTGTCGGCGGAGATTGTGTAGCTCGGAGAGCCGACCGGCCAAGACATCGCTGTTGTCACCGCCGAGGCGCACAGGAAGTCAGCTACCGCCTTCCTCGACATGAACAGGCCGTTCTCAACGGAAACCTGGCGTGCTCCACGAGCGCATGCAGGACCTCAAGTGGCGGAGGTGCCGCGCGCGCCCAGGTCGTTGCAGGCAGCGGGCGACTCGCATCTGATCTCAGTGCTCGGCCTCCAACTCAGGTCCGGCCGCACACGGTGACACGGACAACTCGGGTTCCTGCCCGCGGCCGTTTTCACGCACGCGCCTTCTCGGCCGTTTGGCCTTGCGTCCGGCCGCTGGTGGTGTCGCCGCTGACCAGGCTGGTGTTCGGCCGGCGATGGCGTCGGTGATGGCCTGCTGGGCAAGCTGGTCGATTCCTGCGGCGTGCCAGAGCAGGCGGGGGCTGGTGACGCCAATTTCCTGCAGCCTGGTCTCGACCGGCCCCGGCGAGTCTGTTCCCAGTCCCGCAGGTTCGTGCGGCGGGCCTGCGGTCAGGGTGCTATGCCTTCGGCGAGTTAGTGCGGCGGGCTGGTTGACGGTCCTGGCCGTGACGAGAACCCGACTGCGGGCGCGCACAGCAACAGCGGCTTCCCCCGCCGAGGCGGCCGCGCTGCTGCTGACATCGGCGGCGTCCCAGCAGGTCAGGCAGAGACGGGCCAGGTGGTCTTTGGGTACGGGCGCGAACTGGCCCAGCGGGTCGGCGCTGCCGGGGAAGGACCGGGCGGGCATGAGGATGCGACCGGCCCGGCCGGCGCCGCGCACCTGAGTGTCGGTGCAGGCGGCGAGTCGGTCCAGTGCCTCGGTGGCGTAGTGGATGGCGGTGATGACGGCGGGCAGGTCTGCGGCGGTGGGTGCGAGGTCTTCCGGCGGGCGGGCGGGGTGGCGTGGCCCGTCGGATGGCCGCCAGGCGGGGCTGGCGAAGGCGAGGCGGCCCGACCAGAGGGCGAGGTCGGCGGCTTCGGTGGCGGCCTGGGAGGTCTGCCAGCGGATGTCGGTGGTGACGTTGCCGAGTGCGCGGCCGGCTTGCAGCCAGGCGGAGCGGGACAGGCGGGCGTGGCCGGCTGCCTGCTCCAGCTTCGGGGCAGTGGCCTGGCCGAGGTCGCGGGCGCGTATGGCGAGCGCGGCGAGGACGAGGTGGCAGTGGTGGCTGGCGGCGGTCCCGGCGCCGGCGATCCGCCGCCAGGAGGTGACGGAGATCTCGGGCGACGAGGGGGCCACCTGGGCTTGGGTCCAGGCTAGGTGGCTGACTCGCTCGCTGGCGGCGATGATCCCGGCGCAGAGCCCGGCGGTGGTCTCGCTGGCCTCGGGGGCGCGGCGGGGCGGCAGGCCAGAGCCGGGGACCGCGTGCAGGAGATCCCGCTCGTTGCGGCGCACGGGGTCGCGGCTCCCGGCGTACGCGGCGGCGGACAGGGCATGGCAGGCCATGTTCAGCCGCCGGGCTAACGCGGCGGCCGGCCAGGGCCTGTCTTCCGGTACGGCGTTTTGGCCGGCTGCCGCTGCGAGGCGCGACAGGCCGGCGACCTCGGCTAGCAGGGCGCGGGAGACGGGAGGCGAGGTGATCACGATCGCCCAGGCGGACCGCCCGTACCGGGCGCCATGGACGGGCTGGCCGGACTGGAAGTGGGTGTGCAGCAGATCGCGGCCCGCGGTGAGCGAGGCGGACGCGGCGTCGAGGTGGCGGGCTGCGCGGCTGGCGGGCTGGGCGGGCGCGGGGTGGGTGCCGATTGACTGGGCTGCGCTGGCCAGGGCGTCGCGTGCCTGGATCGCGGCGCGGGCCTGGCTGCTCAGCTCGGTCAGGGACCGTGCGTGGATGGTCATGCAGGTGGCGATCAGGTCGTCGGCGTACTTGCCGAGCACGCTGATCAGGCGGGCCAGGCTCTGGGTGATCTCCTCGGCATCCCGGCCGGGCGCCGCTGTCTGCCGGGACCTGGCGGCCAGCTGGAGTTCCCGGCGGGCGCGTGCCAGGAAGTCACCGAAGACCGCGCGGCTAGTCATAACCTCACCCCGCTGAGTAGCGCACGGGTTTCGTGGGCGTAGCCGACCGCCCTGCGGCACGCCGTCCGGTCCCGGGGATCTCTGGAGGCGCTGGCTCCCTGGCCCAGCCGGGCGGCCAGCAGTTCGCTGAGTGCGCCGAGTGCGGCCGCGATCTCGCGGACGCTGCCGCGCTCAGGGTTAGGGGCGGCTCCTCCCCCGTCGCTGGTCGGCTGGGCGGGCAGGGACGGGGCCATCGCGATCGCGTCGCGCCCGTCGGCGGCGACGGCCATCGCGCCGGCGAGAGCGGCGACGAGACTGTCGTCGGCCTCGGCGTGCTCACCACTCAGGAAGATCACGACCTCGAACGCGTCCCGCGCCGCGCTCAGCAGGCCGGGCACCGTCGTCGCCTCCGCCAGCGCGCGACTGGTCTCTTGCACTGAATTCATGCCGCCTCCTGTCTTCGGGGTCCCGGTGAGCCTGGCGCACCGGGCACGCGGCCGGGGTCCGCCGGCCGCCGACGCTGTGGATTACCTCTTTCGCCGGCACCTGCCGTCACAGCCGGGCGAGACTGGCTTGCCGTCATCCGGCCTCGGCTTCCCGCTCGGCGTCGGCTGCGGCGCGGCGCGCGGCGTCGCGAGCGGCGTACCGCTGGGCGCGTCGGTAGGACTGGTCCAGCCGGTCGGCGCGGATGCCCAGGCGCATGGCAACCTCGCCGATGCCTGCCTGCCGGTAACCGCCGTGCTCGCGCACGAACTCGGCGTCCTCGACGATGTCGACGGCTCTCTTGTAGAGCTTGCGCCGGGGCCGCCAGCCGTCGGCCGGACGTGCGCCGGGCAGGTCAATCAGGTCGTCGTCCCAGGCCATCGGCGGCGCCCATCCGCTGCGGACGGCCCGCTCGGCGGCCGCCCGGGCGGCGTCGCGTTCTGACCGGGTGCCTGCTGGCGGGTCCCAGTCCCACAGCCGGTCATAGACGGCTGCGACGAGGGCATCGAAACCGGGCACCAGGTCCTCGTGGCCATCCAGCTCGCGCCGGACTACCACCGCCGGGATGCCGGCCTCATGGGCGATGGCCTCGGGCGACCAGGCCCGGGCCGCCAGAGCCCGCAGCCGGCGCCGCGTCCCCGCTGGCGAGGGTGGCTGCTCAGGTTCGCGGCTCTCTGACTGCCCGGGGCCGCGAGACTGTTCCGCATCCGGACCCGGCCCAGGCGCTGACATCCGCAACTCCTCGCGTGAAGAATATGACGCACCTATCAAGCTACTTAGGTTATGTCACATCTAACAACTGAGTTTCGCCGCGCCGCCGGATGCCTCGAAGATGAGGCCAGACGGGGAACCTTCCGGTGCGCCAGGCACCGATGCGGCCGACGACCCGCAGCTAGCGCCCTCGCTATCAGCCGGGCTCTGCCGTCGGCGCGCTACCACGTGAATGTTCCGGCCGGGCTGCCCAGCGCGCGCCTGCTGGTCTCTCCGCGCTGGGCTGCCGGGGATGGCGCGGGTCAAGCTCGCCTTCCAGCGAGTGCAGTCGCTGGCCGGTGTCCCGTAACAGCGCGGCGAGGTCGCTGCAGGGATCAGTAACTGAAGCGCTGATCTCCTCGGCAGCCCGGCAGGCGCGGGCGAGGAGGCCGAGCCGCCGGACTTCGCGAGCGCTGTCCCGCGCAAACGCGGCGATCCCTCCGTCCAGGCCGGCGGGGCTGATGCGGATGCCGTTGCGCGCTCCTGCCCATGC
This sequence comes from uncultured Actinomycetota bacterium, assembly GCA_963725175.1. Classification (GTDB taxonomy): domain Bacteria; phylum Actinomycetota; class Actinomycetes; order Streptosporangiales; family Streptosporangiaceae; genus DASUBV01. The sequence continues at coordinate 5,819,427 of CAVRXH010000006.1, read as the reverse complement.
GACGGTCACCGGGTCGATGGGCTGGCCGGCGGCATGCATGCCGCAGATGAGGGCGTAGGTCCCGGGCATGCACCACGCCGGCGAAGTGGGCCGGGCCAGCCACGGACGGATACCCGGCAGATGATGAGCGCCCGCTGTCAGGTCTCGCAGCACGCGCTGACCTGCGGCTTCCGCGTCAAGGCGGGCGGCCGGGGAAGGCATGTCGCCTTGGTCAGCAGACAATGCATCCGCGTCGGCTCCGCGCACAGACGGCACGGACAGGCAGCGTCGCACCGAGCCCGGCAGCGCCTCCCACCGCTGAGCGCAGGCCTGCACATCCCGCCTGGCGCGCATGACCACCAGCGTGGCGTCGGGCAAGTCACTGAGCTCGGCCGCCTGGGACAGCCTGGATGCCGTAGCTTGCAGGCTCGCGCGGATGCCGTGGTCGATGACGATGGCCGCATAGGCAGGGGCGTGGCCCGGCCGTGGGGTTGCCTGCAGGAGACCGATGATCGGCACGCCATCGAGCGCGGTGCCACGCGACAGGGCGGGATCGACCGTCAGCTCAGCCCGGACAGCGACAGGATCTGGCGCCACGCTCCTGGCGCGAAGGCGCTGTATCGCGGCCAGCACCTGGCCGTGGTACGGCCGGCCAAGGTCACCGGAATGAATGAGGCGCAGTAACCAGGCCTGGTTGCCCGGATCTGACATAACGGCGCCGAGCAGGGCCTGTTCGGCGCGGATGATCAGGTCATGATCGGCCCAGCTGGCCTGGCCCGGAGTCGGGTAACCAGCAGGATCGACGGGCGCCAACCCGGTCATCACTCACCAGCCGCAGCCCGCCCGCAGCCGCGCGCCGACGCAGACCTGTCCCCCGGCCGTTTGCCGGGACCGGTTCGGGCCGGGGCGGATGGCGGCGCGAAGCTCGCGGCGGCGGGTCGCCAGTGCGCACGGGGCCGGTAGGCCGGGTCATCGATCCGGTCATCGTCCAGGCCCATGGGCGCGGGCCAGCCGTTAGCGGCGGCCCGGTCGCGGGAAGCGGCGGCGGCCCGGCGCTGCGCCCCGGTCCGGGTGTCGGGCGGGGTGTCCCAGAGCTGGTCGTAGAGCGCGGCAACGGCGGCATGCAGTCTGGGGTTCACGGTCGCTGTGCGGCCGTTCAGCAGGTCGCGGATCGTGCAGGGCGCGGCACCGGCACGGGCGGCCAGGCTGGTGGCAGGGTGACCGAGGGCCGTCAGCGCCCGCAGCCGGTTCCGGGTCCCGGCGGCGTCTCGCCGGGCGGCGGCGCGGCAGGCGGCGGCAGGGGTAACCGCCAGGAGCCGCCGCGCCGAGGCGGCGTGCATCCGCTGAGACGCCGGGCGGTTTCCTGCCGTCTCCTTGCGCAGGAGCCGGTGCACGGTCATCGGGCTGACGTCCGCAGCCTGGCCGATGGCCCGGAGGCTGACGCCATTCCGACGCAGGTCCTGGACATGAGCGCGGACGGGCGCGGTGGCGGCCCACGGCCGCCAGTCGCCGTAGGCGATCTGGCCGGCGCGCCTTCGCGCGTAGTCACGGCGGGAACCCCGCCTTCCGCCGCATGCTGACGTCACAAGCTGAAAGCTACATAGCTATTGCCGCAAAGGCGACCAGTTAATCGCAACCGGGGACACGATGACCCAAAGCCCGGCAGAGCCCGGCCCGCTCCCCAGGCCCCCGCCGATCAGCGACCTCTACAGGAACTCGTAGCGGTAGGCCACCCGCGTGTCCCCCCGCGCGACGAGCTCGGCATACTCGATGACCTTGTCATCGGCGTCCATCCGGCGGCTGTGCACCACCACGACCGGCCAGCCGCGCTTGATCTCGAACTCGCGCGCCTCCGCCGAGGTCGGCGGCCGGGCGGCGACCCAGTCCTCTCCCCACGCCGGCGCATAGCTCCCCGCGTCCCCCAGCGGCTCGGCGTTCATCAGCGCGGGCAGCTCCTCGGCCAGCCGGGCCGGGAACCAGGACGTCAGCACCACCGCCGTCGCCCCGCCGTCGACGGTGACCTGCCGGCGCCTGACCACCTCGGCCGGCAGGTCGATCCCGAGCTGTGCCGCGATCCCCTGCGGTGCCGCCACCATGCCCGCCTCTACGACCCGCGACTTCTCTCCCGCCGTCACGGGGCCGGGCGCGGCCAGGCCGATCAGCAGCGGTCCCCCGGCGGCCCGGTCAGCCGGCGGCCGCGGTGCGGTCACCACGGTGCCCGCACCAGGCCGGGCAACCACGAGCCCCAACGCCTGGAGGCCGGTCGCGACCTTGGCGGCGGTGGCCATCGACACGCCGAACTCGGCGGCGATCTCCCGGCCCGACGGCAGCGTGTCGCCGTCGGTCAGCCTCCCGGCGGCGATTTCCCGGCGGTAGTGCTCGATGATCTGCACGTACGGCGCGTCGCGGTCCAGCTTCATCTGCCCATCGTCGCACCTGGCTAGCAGCTCAGGTACTCACAGCGCCAGGAAGACTAGCTGTTCATCTCTAGCTATTGTCACAACTACCTAGTAGCTTGACTGCTGTGATGAACCAGCCGGACAGGAGGCCCCCCGTTGAGCAGATCACGCAGGCTCCGCCGCAACGGCCGGAACAGCCAGCTCCCGCCGGGTGCGGATACCCGGCACCGGCGGCAGCCCGCCCGGCGTCGCCGGCCCGCCCGGCACTGCGCCCCGCAGCCGCCGGCGGACCGGATCCCTGTGCAGCCGCCCTGCATGCCGGTCCTCGGACCGCGCCCGCACCGCCGCCGCAGCGGCTCAGCGCGCGTCCGGCCGGCGGCCGACACGCGCGAGCCCGGCCAGGGACAGGAGGAGCAGCCGGAATGAAGCACGCAAGGTCCGCGCCCGCCGACCGCGCACGCACCTGGCTGACCGGCGCGATAGCTGCCCTGGCGGTCCTCGCGGCGGCAGCGGCGGTCGTGAGCTGGGATGCCCAGTACCACCTCGTTCAGAAGATAAAAGGGGTTCCTGCGGTCGCCGCCCTGGAGGCGGGCATCCCGGACGTGGGCGCGCTCATCTTCGCGGCGCTGGGCATCGCGCTGGCGCTGCACGGCCGCCGGGCGGCCCGGCCGCGCAGCCTGAACCTGGCCTGCATCGGGATCAGCCTCGCGATGAACGCACTGGCCGCCGCGCCGGGCTGGCGCGACCTGGCGGTCTGGGTGATGCCCGCGGCGGTGTACGCGCTGGCCTCCGACACCCTGATCGGGGTCATCCGCGCCTGGACCATCGCGCACGCCAGGGCCGGGCTGGCCGACGATGACGACGCCACGCCGATGGCGATCATCGGCGGCCTGCTGCTCTGGATGCTGCGCCTGGCGCTGGCACCGCCGTCCACGCTCGCCGGGTTCCGGCAGTGGGCACTGGCCGAGTGCCCGGTCGCTCCCGGCCACAAGGCCGCCCCCGCCATCGCCCCTCCACTGCAGCGCGCCGCTCCAAGGCTCGACCCAGGCCCAGCATCAGCACCCGCAGGCAACGGCGTACAGCCGCCCGGCAAGCAGGCGCGGATGCTGGCGCTCGCCGGCCAGCGCTACGACCTGGCCGTCGTGCCGCTCAGGCGGGTATCGGGCATCGCCAACCAGATCGCGGCCGAGGTCAGCCTCTCCCCCGGCACCGCGCGGCGGGTCCTGCTCGCGCACGTCCGCACCCTCCAGAACGGCCACCTGACTAAGGAAGCCCCGTGAGATACCTCATCCTGATCGTCATCGCCGCCGTGCTGCTCGCCGGAGTGAAATGGGCGTTCCTGCCCTGGTTCCCCTCGCCCCGGCTGCCCCGCCACCGGGTCCGGCACCTGCGGGTGCGCCTGCGCCTGCGGCTGCACCCGGGGCGCGGCCACGCGACCATCGCCGAACTATGGCTGCGCTGGGGCCGGCTCGCCGCGTTCCGCCGCTCGGCCCGGATCCGGCGGTCCATGTCACTGGCCCAGCGGGTGACCGCCCCGGCCAGCGCCTACTCGGTGCTCATCGGCCGCGCCCACTTAGGCCACGCGCTGCGCCTGCCCCTGGAGGAGCACGCCGTGGTCACCAGCCCGCCGCGCGGCGGGAAGACCGGCTGGCTCGCCTCCGTCATCGCGCACTACCCCGGCCCGGTGCTGTCGACCACGACCAAGCACGACGTGTTCGAGCTGACCTCGGGCCTGCGGGCCGGGCTCGGGCCGGTGCACGTGTTCAACCCGCAGCGGGTCGGCGACGTGCCCAGCACCTTCCGGTGGGACCCGGTCGCCGGCTGCCAGGACCCCGCGACCGCGATCCGCCGGGCCGACGCGTTCGCCCAGTCGGTCTCCCAGCACGGCGTCGAGGACGCCAGCTTCTGGTCCAGCAAGGCCAGCGACTACCTCCGCGCCTACTTCTTCGCCGCCGCGTGCGGCGGCCTGGACCTGCGGCACGTCGCCCGCTGGGTCACCGGCGCCGGGGAGACCGAGGCAGAGGACATCCTGGACGGCGTCGCCGGTCCCGGCCGGCAGTGGGCCGCCCAGCTCGCCGAGCTGCGCGGCCAGGCCAACAAGACGGCGCAGACCATCCGGATGACGATGAGCCGCGCGCTGGCGTTTCTCGCCGATCCGGCCCTGGCCGAGTCGGTCCTGCCCAGCCTCGGCGAGTCCCTGGACCTGGACGCCTTCGTCCGCCAGCCCGCGACGCTCTACCTGATCGCCGAGTCACGCGGCGAAGAGTCGCCGGTCGCGCCGCTGTTCGCCTGCCTGGCCAGCGAGCTGCACCACACCGCCGCCCTGGCCGGCAGCCGACTGCCCGGCGGGCGCCTGGACCCGCCGCTGCTGATGGCCCTGGACGAGGTCACCCAGATCTGCCCGGTCCCGGTCCCGTCCTGGCTGGCCGACTCCGGCGGCAAGGGCATCCAGATCATCACCGTCGCGCACGGCGAAGCCCAGCTGCGCTCCCGGTGGGGCCGCGACGGCGCGCGCATCATCCTGGACACCTCGGGCGCGAAGATCTGGCTGCCCGGCGCCAGCGACCCCGACACCCTGCAAGCCGCCGCGCTGCTGTGCGGCACCATGGCCGCCAGGGAGCACGGCCACGACGACCACAGCCGGCACCCGGTCATGACACCGGAGATGATCCGCCAGCTCCCCGCCGGCTACGCGCTGGTCATCCGCGGCGGGTACGCGCCGGTCATCGCCCGGCTGCCGATGGTCTGGAAGGACCGGAGCTACCGCCGGGCCCGCCGCGCCGGGCAGGCCACCGCGACGCTGACAGCTGTTCCCAGCCTGATCGACTGGCAGGTCCCCGACTCGGTACCTGACGACCTGCTCGACCCGTGGCCCGCCCAGTGGCCAGCTCAGCCGAACGGGCTGCCCGAAGGCCGCTACCCGTGGGATGAGGGGCCAGCATGAACGCCGGGGAACCGACCGGCGAGGCGCTGACCGCTGCTCTCATCCAGATCGCCAGCCACGCCGAGCGGATCGCGGTCCTGGATGAGCGCGAGCACGGGCACCACGAGCAGGTCACCGCCCGGCTGCGCGAGATCGCCGAGGAGGCCGCCCAGGCCGCCGCGCGGGCCGGCGCTGACGGCCAGGGCGCGGTCGCCGCGAGCCTGGACACCCTCGACCGCCAGGTAGCGGCCCTCACCGCGCGGCTCGCCGACCTCCGGCCAGGCACCGCCGATGACGACAGCCAGCGGTACGAGCCCGTCCCGGCACCGCGCTGGTGGAACCTCACCGGACCCGAGCGCGACGCCGCGCTCGGCCGCCTGAACGCCTGGGTCGAGCAGGTCTACCGGCCCTGCTACGGCCAGCTCGCCGCGCTGCTCCCCCGCTGCTGGGCCGAGCACCCGCTATGCCTGTTCACCCTCGACTGGCTCAGCGAGCTGTGGTCCGTGCTCTACCTCGGCACCGCCCGCAGCGACCGCATCCTCGCCGCCCAGGCCGAATGGCAGACCCGCCTGCTACCCGGCGCGGCCGACCAGATGGCCGCCGACGCCGACGGCTGCCCGCACCGCTCCGGCCGACAGCCCCCGCGCACCCCGCCCCTATGGCAGCAAACCAGCTAACACACGGAACGGGGTGCCCGTCCCGGCTGCCGCTGGCCTCCGCCGGCCTGGCCCGGACTACCCGCCGGACTAGCAAGCGCCCGGTGACGGGACTGACTGGCGGACCTTCCGCCGGAAGGGAGCACGCGATCAGATAGGCACGCACTGCCAACAGCAGGCGGCCCGGACCAGTGCGCCAACACCAGCCCGGGCCTTGATCCTCACCCTTACGACGAAGGGCGAAGACCCATGGCGAACCCTATCGACCCGCCGGCCGGACGGCTCGATGCCCGCCTCGTCGCGGGCCAGGCAGTAGAGACCGACGGCAGCACCATGACCGACCCCGCCTCCGGCGCTCAGGTCCCGGCCGTGCTGCTGCGGATGACCCCCGACCGGGCACGCGAACTAGCCGACGTCCTGGACGACTGGTGCCGCGTCGCCGTGGTGTTCACGACACTGCGCGGCTCCGCCGCAGCCGAGCGCGTGCTGGCGTGGACGCTCTCGGCCAGCGCTACCTCGCTCGGCGCGGCCGGCGGCAAGGCGCGCGATCCGCAGCTCCCGGCCGCGCCCTCGGCTCGCCAGCGGCTCGCCGCCGCGGCCGTCCTGAGCGAGCGGGAACGACGCCTGTCTCCCGTGCAGCGCATCGCCGTGGTCGACGCCGCAGCCCGCTGGCTGGCGGAGGAAGCCGGCGACGAGCTGTGCCGTGCGCTCCTCGGCGCAGCGTGCTCGGAGGCAGCGACCGCCAACTACGCCTACCTCGCGCTGATCGCCCCGCCGGAGCGTGCCGCATGATGACGCGAGCGAGGCGAGCCTTCCCCGGCAGGCCCGACCAGGTAGCGCGGGCGCGGGCATTCGTCAGGGCCTGCTGCGATCCGTGCCCGGCGACCGACGAGGCAGTTCTCCTGACCTCGGAACTGTGCACGAACGCGGTCCTGCACTCGGCTTCCGGGGTCTCCGGCGGCTCGTTCGAGGTCCGCGTCGATCGCGGCCCGCGGTCGCTGCGAGTAGAGGTCCGCGACGAAGGACCGAGGCGTGTTGAGCCTGACGGCTTCGGTGAGCTGGCCGGGAACGGGCGCGGCCTGGTGATCGTCGGCGCGCTCGCCAGCCGGTGGGGTCAGGCATGCAGCCGGGGGACGCGGCTGGCGTACTTCGAGCTGGACTGGGCCCAGCCCGCTAGCCGCCCGGCCGACCGGCCGCCCGCCGCTCTCCCCGTCATGCGGCCGGGCGCGGCGGATCAGCGTTGTCGTGCGCCTGTTTACGCGAGCGCGCTGCCGGGGCCGCGCTCGCCCGCGGCAAGCCCGCTGGCGCAGCGGTGGTTTGTCACCCTGGATGGCCGACGGCTGCGGGAACTGCGAACCGGATGCGGTCTGTCGCAGGAGAACATCTGCCATCAGGCCGGGATCAGCACGGCGACGATCCGCCGCCTGGAGGCCGAGCGCTGGCCCAGGTGCCGCAGCCGGACGGCCGCGCTGCTCGCCCGGACGCTGGGAACCGACACGGCCAGCCTGCTCGCGGCCAGCCAGGCGGTGGCATCCGGGCAGTAGGCGACTCGTGAGGCCTGACCGTCCAGCTATCTGGGCGGTCAGGCCTCGTCGTGCCTGGCGAGCACCGTGGCCAGCTCGCTCAGACTGGCGACCGTCAGCGTCGGCGCGCCGACAGGAAGCATCTCTGCCACGAACGGCACCGCCGGGTCGAGGACGTATCCCCACGGGCCGCGCCGCACCCACACCGTAACCAGGCCGGCCTGAGCGGCCGGGGCGATGTCGTTGTCGAGCCGGTCGCCGACGTAAGCGATCTCGCCGCGCTCGTGACCCGACACCGCGACCAGCTTGTCGAAGAACCCGGGGTCGGGCTTGGCCGCGCCCCACTCATCGGAGGTCGCCAGCACGTCGCAGGGCAGGTTCAGCTCGCGCAGGAACCGCCCGGCCCGGCTGGTCTGGTTGCCCGCGACACCGACGAAATAGCCCGCCTCGCGCAGCGACCGCAGGCAATCGCGGACGTCCGGGTACAGGTCGTGCCCGTTCAGGAACTCCCCTAGCCCGGCATCCAGCCGGGCCTGCCGCTGCGCGTCGAGATCGAAGTCGAGCCGGAAGTGCCGGAACACATCGCGGTAGTCCTCGCCGCGAGCGATAACCGCGCCGAACATCGCCGAGAACGCATGTCGCGGCACGCCCAGCCAGTCGGCCCAGGTGCCGTACTCGCGGCTCTCATCGATGAGCGTTTCTCCCACGTCGAACCAGACAGCGCGGATTGGCACGAGTAACCAGGCTCCTTCTTCCTGTGCTTCCTTCTTGTGCTTGCCGTCCCGGCCGGATGGGCCGCGACGCCTGCTAGCTAAGTGCCGCGAGCTGCTCGTCCAGCGCCCGGACCGGCGTGGAGTCCGACCACGGCACCAGCGAGCCGCGGAAGTCCCGCAGCCGACCGAAGCCCACCGCGTACCCGGCCTGCCGGAGCTGGTCCGCCGCGTCCCCGGCCGTCGCGCATGCCTTGTCCAGATCGCCGCAGGCCAGCTCCACCGAGGCGACGTCGGTCAGGAACACCGCGCGCTGCTTCACCGCCGTGTCCGGCATCTGCCCCAGCGCCGAGGTAAGTGCCGTCCGCGAGTCCTCGAACTTCCCCGCGTGCAGCAGCGCGTACCCCGCGAAGCCGGACAGGCGGGTCGAGTCGTAGTAGTCGAACCACGGCAGGTCGACGGCCAGCCCCGGCCGGTTCAGCACATCGAGAGCCCGGTCGATCGCCGCGAGTGCCGCCTTGGGCTCCCCGGCCTTCGTGTGGAACTCCGACTCGATCGCGTACAGCCAGGACGCGACGCGCGCATCCGGCCGCTTGGCCGCGTGCTGCGCCGCGCCGCGCAGGTAATCCAGTGCCGCGCCGAACCCGTGATCGGCCGCCGGGATGAAGGCCGTGTGCGCCAGCGCCGAGGCCGCCTGGAGATGATCGCCCGCCTCGCGCGCCGATTCCAGGGCCAGGTTGTAATAGCCGCGAGCCGACATCGGGTCCTGCATGTCGAAGAACGCCAGCCGGCCCGCCAGCGTCGCGACCCTCGCCCGGTTCGCCAGCAGGTTGCGGCGCACCGCGCTGGCGCTGCTCTGCCGGAGCAGGTCGCGCAGGGTGTCCAGGTGCGCGACCACCGGCGTCATCAAGATGATCGGCGCCGTCGAGTGGTAAAGCACCTGATAACGCTCGGCCAGCTGGTCGAGGTCACGTACCGCCTCCGGCGTCGGCTTACCCGAGCGCGAGGAATCTGCGTCGGCCACCGACGCGAAGCCGGCCGTCGAGGCGAGGCCGACAAGCTTGAGGAGTGCACGACGTTGCATGAGCTCGTCCTTCCAGACGCCAAACATTCGCGGCTGCAAGATCGCCCCGGCCGCGCCCAGCTGATCCAGCAGCGAGGCCGCGCCGCCGAGGGCCGCGATTAAGGAACCATCGCCCGGAGCCGAGGAAGCCGCCGGCGGCTGCACCGCTCCGCCGATCCCCAGTGACTGCGCGTCCGTGCCGAACAGCAGGCACAGCAGGTCCCGGTAGCGAGGGCTCGGGCGCTTGTCGCCGCGCTCCCACTTCGCCACCATGTCGGCGTTCACGCCGACCCGCTCCCGGCGGTGCACCCAGGCCAGCCGTGAGACCTGGTCCGCCACGTCCTGCTGCGTCCAGCCGCGCTCTTCTCGTAAGGTGCGCAGCCGCGGTCGCGTCGTCGTCATCCGAATACCTCATGCTCCAGGCTTGATATCGATCCGAGCCTAACCGCGCTCATCGACGTTCCGGGAGGCTGGACTAGCCGGCGGACTAGTACGGGGCTAGTCCGCGGACACCCCGCTGCGGACCTTTCCGCAATTTGATTGAGACGCAAGGCAGCAAGCACCGGCCATCGAAGCGGGAGCCACGGACAGATGATTATCGCCACGCTGCTGGCGGCAGCGTTACTCACCGCCCTGATCACCGCCGGGTTAGCGATGATCAAGGTCGCGACCACCCGCGAGTACCGAGCCGGCCGCCTCCAGGCACGCGCCACGACCCCACTCGCCGCGATCGCCCGCAAGGTCACTGGCCTGTACGTCGAGATCCCGCCCGCAGCCACGCGACCCGACGCCGACCGCATCGCCATCGGAGCAGGCGCTCAGCGGCCCGGCGCGGACCGCGCTCAACTCGACGTTCCGAACGTCCGCGACAACAGGGTAGGCGGCACTGATGATCAGGCACTGTGAAGACCCGCACAACCACAGGCGCGTCAGCACACGGCGGCATCACAAAGTGCCGGCGGCGCAGGCCCGGCCAGCCAGTCAGGCAGCCGGACCAGCGCCCGGTCGAGCCGAGCGCGGCCAGGATCGGCCGAGCACGGTCAGCGCCGCCGTCCTGCGCGGCGCCAGGCTGTCCGCCCGCGCCGACCACATCGCGGTCGCGAATGAAGCCCACATCGGCCAGGACCGACTCCGCGACTGGGAGCAGAGCCTTGAACCGCTCGCGTCCGTGCCGTTCCCCGTCATCGAGAAACTCCAGACCGCTCTGACCAACCTTGGCGCCCAAGCCCAGCTAGTCACCGACCTCGAAGTGGCCATCTGGTGCGACCTGGTCATCGAGGCCATCGTCAGCGGCGAGGACACCTCCTGCCTGATGGCCGACCCGACAGCCGGACTCACGGCCTTCAGCGAACTCCTGGCCTGGTCCCTCGGCGACATAATTCCAGCCCGCTATCGCCCGTACGCCGAGCCAGGCAATCTATCAGCGGGGTGACCTGATGATGATAACTAACGAGTGCACCTCGCGATTCGCTTGTCTAGCCAGCGTAATACCATAGCCCAGCAAAACGCCAGAGATCCTGTGTCCGCCGCCCATGCCCTCGCCATCCGTACAACACCTGATTCACTCGAACTGCCGCCCTGACCACGGACATCGCATGATGCATAAGTCCGTATCAAAGAATCTACAGCGGCAGGCTAAAACAGGATAGCGACAATGAACAAACGAGTTCAGGCGAACATGAATGACAGATTGATGCCAATGCGGCAGTGCTGTAAACCAGCGAAAATGAATTGTCGGGAGGCGCTCTTATCCTGCGAGCGAGAGCCGTATTCATGCATCGCAGGGAGGCCACGATGACCGACGAGAACTACAGAACCGGCGAAGACGCGCGTCGGGTGCGCACGGACGCTGCGAGCGACATCCGGGCTGCCATCGACCGGGCCGTCACCCGGTACGCGGCCTCCACCGGGCACGAGCTGCGGGACCGGCCCGCCTGGCCCGGCGCGCTCACCACCTGTCAGTACGCTGACCCGGCCACCGGCATCCGCGCCGCGACGATCGCCCGCAACAGCGCCGACCGGGTACGCGACGACTACGTCCGCCAGGCCCGGCAGGACGGCATGACCTGGCAGGCCATCGGCCAGGCACTCGACCTCGACCAGGGCGACGACCCCAGGACCGGATACGACCTCGCGGTGGCCGCCTTCGAGACAGTGACCGGTGAGCCGGACATCTTCCGGCAGCCGAACCTGGGATGGCGCTGCCCAAGCTGCACCAAGACCGTCACCGACCACGGCCCCTACGAAAGCCACCCCACCGATAACGAGCGCGGCCACGCCGACGACTGCCAGCGCCTGGCGGCCGACATCGCCGCCCACCACCGCCAGACGGCCGACCGGGACGGGGATGTAAAACGTTTGGCTCTGGCTCACTTCGGTGGTGACCGTTGGTGATGTAAGCCGAGGAGGATGCTGTGGCGCAGGAGGGTGAGGTGCCCCGAGTTTTCCGGACAGAGGATCCTATAGGATCTTCACCGGAAAGGACGGGATCGAGTGTCAGGGAAACGTCGGAACTACTCCCCGGAGTTTAAGGACGAAGCCGCCAGGATGGTGGTTGACTCTTCCCGGCCGATCGCTCACGTGGCCCGCGAGATCGGGGTTCATGAGATTACGCTCGGCTCATGGGTGAAAGCGTACCGGGAAAAGCACGCGGGCGAGACGGTCCCGCTGGAGGTATCGGAGCGGGCGCGGCTGCGGGAACTGGAGCGTCGTAACCGTGAGCTGGAGATGGAGAATGCCTTCCTGAAAAAAGCAGCGACATACTTCGCCAGGGAGCCTCGGTGACTGAGAAGTACGAGTTCATCGATGCGGAGCATGCCGCCGCGGCCATGGAGATGGCTCCGGCTCCGGCTATCTCGCAGATGTGCGGATGGCTGAGCGTTTCCCGGTCCGGATTCTATGACTGGCGGTCCCGCCCGGAATCTGCGACCGCGCAGCGCAGGAACGACCTCCGGCTATTCATCACGCGGATTTTCAGGGAGTCTGACGGCACGTACGGGTACCGGCGGGTGGCTGCCCAGCTGGCCCGCGAGGGTGTGGCGGCGGGGCTGGAGCTCGTCCGCGGCCTGATGCGTGACCTGGGCCTGGTGCCCTGCCAGCCGCGGCCCTGGCGGCCGGTCACGACCCGGCAGGGCCGCGGCGGGGCCGATCCCGGACCTGGTCGCCCGCGATTTCAGCTCCGATGTGCCGGGCGCGAAGATGGTAGGTGACATTACCTATATCCCGACCTGGCAAGTCTGGCTTTATCTCGCTACTGTCATTGACTGCGCGACCCGCAAGGTTGTCGGCTGGGCGATGGACGATAATTACCGCACACCGCTGATTACGGCTGCGGTCCAGATGACCGCCCGTAATCTCTCGCTGCCGGTCGGCGCGGTTTTTCACTCCGATCGCGGGAGCCAATTACACGTCGGCTGAGTTCGCGGCTGCCCTGGAGCGACTCGGGATACGGCAGTCAGTCGGCCGCACGGGCATCTGCTACGACAACGCCCTGGCCGAGTCTTTCAACGCGGCAGTGAAAGTCGAGCGCGTCCACCGCACCTCCTACCCGACTCGGAAGAAAGCACGCGATGATGTGGCACAGTACATCGAGGTCCGGTACAATCGGCAGCGCCTTCATTCGGGACTCGGCTACCGAACGCCGCAGGAAGTCATGGACGAGTACCTGAATACGCAGGCAGCTGCGTGAAATAGCAGCTATTCACCTGTCCGGAAAACGCGAGGCAGCCCATATCCAGTGAGGTGGACCATCACTCCGGTGGTGGAAATTGACTTGTAGCCGACCTCGTCTACGACACCTTTGAACGCGAGAACGTCTTTCTGCTCAAGAGCCTTGCCCCTGTGCTTGCACTCGAAAATGATCCGATGCGCCACTCCGGAGCCGCTCGTGAACTCCCACAAGACATCGATCTGATGCGACGAGGCGCGGCCCGGCAACACGACGTCATGCTCAAGGCGGGTGGTAACGACCGGGGCTCTGTCCGAGATCCGGCCGACAAGAAGACGTGTGAGCCCTTCGTACTCAGTAAAGTCCATGGAACTTGTGTCTTCTGTCATCCGCTCACCTCGCGGCCCAATACCGACAGTGACGAACAGCAACCTACCATCTCCCAGTCTCGCCCCGCTCGGAGGACCGGTAGACATCGGGACGAATACCGCCGCCACCTGCTGCGGATGCTCCGCGTCAGCCAAGACAGGAGTTCCCGCGCTTCCTCAGTGATGTCCAGCAGAGACACGGACAGCGGACAGATTTCAACGCCTCGGATAAGGCGACACCGCAGGACTGGATGTGCGAGTCCGTCGTGATCGCGGGCGGCCGAGCCGGGCGCATGACCTTCACCGGACCCGACTCAACGTGGCCGAGCACCAGCGGCGCACCGTGGAGAACTTCCTTGAACTTCGCGACATTGCCCCGGACTTGCCGTTCGTCCCCGTGCTCCAGGGCTACGCCAGCGACGGCTACCAGCGGTGCGCAGATCTCTACGACACCGTCGGCATAGATCTGGCTACGGCTCCCTGGTCGGCATCGGGTCAGTGTGCCGCCGCCAGGGCACCGAAGAGGCTGGCCGGATTATCGCCGACCTGCACGGCCGTGGCATTACACGGTTGCATGGGTTCGTCGTCAAGATCCTGGGCCTAACCCGTTATGGCGATATGCTCGCTTCGGCTGACTCGCTGGCGTGGTCGAAGGCAGCACGCCGAGTCGGACCCCCTCTGCCCTGCTGCGCATCCCGCCAGCCCGACTGCACGCCGCGTTGCCGCTCTCATCATAAGAATTGCGCCAACTGCCTACGCTACGCCCTCCGCTGGCGTGTCACCAAAGCCCTGCCGGCCATTTGGCAGGATGCCCGCCGAACTCGCAGCATCCAGCTAACCTTCACCTTCCCGGATACGGCATAGAGTCTGGCGCGGCCAGCGATAGTCACCACCAGTTGCAGCGCTCTTCACAACACCGTCGGCCCCGGTACCGTACTCTTCGACCGTTGCAAGCGGGGGGTTGCGCCGCGTCCTTCCTAGCGGTGGGATGTCTGCGCTGGACATTGAGGGGTGGGGCTGGTGCCTGCTGATGCGCTCATGGCGTTGGCGCAGTTCGCTGGGCAGACCGTGGCGACTGCCGCGATAACGGATGCGTGGGAATCAGCCCGGCAGAAGATCGCGCGGCTGATAGGTCGCGGTGACGCCCGCAGGACCGAGACAGCTGACTCGTGGCTGGCTCAGACGCATAAGCAGCTGGCCGCGCTACCGCCGGGAGAGCTTAAACCGGTCCAGGCAAGGCAGGCCGAGCGTTGGACGAACCGGTTCGCCGACCTGCTGGACGAAGACCCGGCAACCGCGGCCGAACTGCGCGCCCTAGCCGAAGAACTGGCAACCCGACTTCCCGTCAGCACGGCTTCGGCGACTGATCATTCATTGGCGGCCGGTCGGGACATGAACATCACTGCATCGGGCGGGAGCGTGGCGGCCGGGGTAATGCACGGTGACATTGCGCCGCCGGGCCCTACCCAGCCGGGTCCGGCACAGGCCTAGCCGCACCCGGGACGTGGAGTCTGGCCCCAGGATCAGTAGGAGCTGATCGCGGCGGCGTTGCGATCGGCTCACTGGAAATGCAGCGCCGCGCCGACCTTCCCGGCCTGCCAATACGGCTCGGGCCACGGGCGACTTCCCTGGCCGGGCGCGAAGAACTCCTGACCCAGCTCACTGAGCAGCTGGGCGGCAGTACGCGCCGGGCTAGCCCGCTTGTAGCGGCGCTGTGCGGTCTTGGCGGAGTCGGCAAAACCAGCGTGGCCGTGGAGTACGCGCACCGACACCTCGCGGAAGTCGCTGTCGCGTGGCAGCTCCCGGCGGAAGACCCAGCCGTTCTGGTAGCCCAGTTCGGCGACCTGGCTGCGCAACTGGGCGCGCGAGAGATCGTGGATGTGCGGGACCCCGTGGCTTCCGTGCACGCAGTTCTGGCCCGCAAGGAACCTGGGTGGCTGCTCATCCTGGACAACGCCTCCGATCAGGCCTCGGTCATGTCGTTCATCCCTCCCGCCGGGAACGGCCGGGTACTGATCACCACCCAGAATCAGCAGTGGCCAAGAGAACAGGCCATCTTCGTCCCCGCCCTGGCGCACGAAGTCGCGGCGAAATTCCTATCCGATCGCACCAACGACCCAGATGAGGCAGCAGCCAGCGGGTTGGCATGCGAGTTGGACGGGCTGCCACTGGCGCTAGAGCAGGCAGCCGCCTACATGCAGGCCACCGGTACCGGGTTGGCCGACTATCTCGCGCTGTTCCGGAAACGGCAGGCCGACCTGATGGCTCGCGGTCGGGTGCCTGGACACCCACTGGACGTGGCAGCGACCCTAGGTCTGGCGATGTCGCGGCTGGAGTCCGATGCCCCGGAAGCGGCCGAGCTCCTGCAGATGATGGCTTGGCTGGCTCCCGAGCCCATCCCGCTGAACCTGCTCCTTGCCGCACCCTACGGTCTGCTCAACTCAGACACCCAGGTCCTGATCAGATCGCTGCTAAGCGATCAACTCGCCGTCCTAGACGCGATCGACTCGCTGCGCCGCTATTCACTGATCGCCCTGGCCCCAGACGGCCTCGTCGCTGTGCACCGACTCGTCCAGGCCACAGCCCGCGCCCGTCAGCCCCGCGAAAACGCCATTCAGCGGAAGGGCGCAGCCGCTGCCCTCGTCGAAGCAGCCATCCCTCAAGACACCGGGCAGCCTCTTATGTGGCCAGCGTGCGCGGCTCTGCTACCGCATGCCCGCACCGTACTTGGCCTGACCAGTCGTGGCATATGGAACATCGGCCGGTACCTCGACTCCAGTGGCAGTTACCGCGCGGCCCGAGAACTGTTCAGACAAATCACCGATGCACATTTCGAATCGCCTGACTTCGGCCCTGACCACCTCGACACCCTCACTGCCTGTAACGGCTTCGCCAATTTGACCGGGCAGGCAGGCGACCCGGCCACTGCACGCGACCTGTTCACCGCCCTGCTTCCCGACTGCGAGCGTGTCCTCGGCTCGGGCCACCTCCGCGTTCTGGGCATCCGCGGTAGCCTCGCGGCCTGGACCGGGCAGGCAGGCGACCCGGCCACCGCACGCGACCTGTCCGCCGCCCTGCTCTCTGACTGTGAGCGTGTCCTCGGCCCCGACCACCCCGAAACACTAAGCATCCGCGTCAACCTCGCCACCGCGACGGGAGAGGCAGGCGACCCGGCCACCGCACGCGACCTGTCCGCCGCCCTGCTTCCCGACTATGAGCGCGTCTTCGGCCCCGACCACCCCAGCACCCTGGCGGCCCGCGGCAACCTCGCGGCCTGGACCGGACAGGCAGGTAACTCAGCTGCGGCGCGCGACCTGCTCAGCGCCCTGCTCCCCGTTCGCGAGCGTGTCCTCGGCCCCGACCATCCCAGCACCCTAGCCACCCGAAGCAACCTCGCCGCCTCGACCGGTGAGGCTGGCGACCCGGCCACCGCACGCGACCAGTACAAAGAGCTAATCTTCGCCTATGAGAAGGTTCTCGGTCCCGACCATCCCAGCACTATCAATACTCGCTACAACCTCGCGGCCTGGACCGGTGAGGCAGGCGACCCAGCCGCTGGCTGCCATCAACTCGGCGCGCTGATCCTCGTCTGCGATCGAATTCTCGGCCCCGACCACCCCAGCACCCTGGCCATCCGCAGCAACCTCGCCCATCAGACCGGGCAGGCAGGCGACCCGGCCACCGCACGCGACCTGTCCGCCGCCCTGCTTCCCGTCTATGAGCGTGTCCTTGGCCCCGACCACCCCGGCACCCTGGCCACCCGAAGCGGCCTCGCCCACTGGACGGGCAATGCAGGCGACCCGGCCACCGCACGCGACCAGTTCACCACCCTGCTCCCCGCCTATGAGCGTGTCCTTGGCCCCGACCACCCCAGCACCCTGGCCACCCGAAGCAACCTCGCCCACTGGACAGAGACGTCCGCGCGGGCGGATGCCAAGCGCCGCCGCTGATCCCCAGAGCGGCGGCAGTTGTGTTCTAGCGGGCACTTCATGTAGGAAATTCCCTTAGGAAGCGTGGCACACCGGATCAAACCCTGCTGGCACCGCATAAGCACTCGCGCTGACGTCCACTGCCGATCGCTAGCTGCCTGCCAATCGGAGAGTCTTGGCCGCGACTGCGGGGACTCGGCCAGGGTCCACCCAAACACTGCCCGCAGGAAGCTATATTTTGCATGTGCCCGATGCCTCAGAGAATGGAAGCGAGCGGTCTCGCTTGCTGCTGCCAGTACCCGGCCTTACCGTCAGCGAGACGTGGGAAGTCGGAACCGTCCGGTTCCACCCCGCTGGAGCCGGAGGGAGGCTGATTGAGGAAGCTCGCGGGGATAGCCCCCTGGTAATGCCGGAATGGTTCAACGAGCTGTCTGACAAGACCGAAGCCGACCTTGATAGCAATGCCGTTGCGGAGGTAGACGTCAACGGCGGCGCAGACGAGGCTATTCCGCTGATTGAAACTGCGCTCGCTGCGCTCCGCGCTGTCCAGCACATCGAGAACCCCATGAGCGCTCACAGGATCCAGACCTTCGGCCTGCCCGGGCAGACCACTACAGCATTGCTCAGTTACTACAACCTAAGTGGTGCCGCGCCTGGGTGGCAAAGGGTCGGCGTCCTGGGCGGATGGCCATTCAGCGAGGACACTCACTCGAAATGGTCCCAGGACCCTGGGTATCGCTTCCTGGACCAGGCCCTGAAGCGAAGTGACGACCGGCGGACGCCCCTCCAGCGCCGGGCCATAGTGGCAATCGAGCAGCTCAGCCAGGCATGGCTGACCTGGCAGCCCGACATCGCTCTTCTGAGTTTTGTCATGGCGCTGGAGGCTCTACTTGGCGAGCCCGACGATTTTGCCAAGAAATTCCGCCTAGCCCGCCGTGTGTCGTACTTCACCTGCGGAATGCCGAAAACAAGGAGATACATCGATGAGAAGTGCCCCGCTTGCCCGTTCATGGCCATGCCGCTGGATCGGAAGGGCAAGCCTGGGGCGGCCCTCGATGAGGTCATGAGGGTAGTCGCCGAATCCGGCGCCCGCGGTACCGCCTGCACTTACTTCTTCGACGTGCTCCGGCTCTATAACACGCGCAATGCCATAGTTCACGGAAACCGCCCAGATCTTGACCTTACCCACCGTGGGGTGGATCGAGCGGCTTGGTTCATCGTTGCATACCTACTCCACCCCGTACTCAGTTGGTTCGCTCAGCACCCCGACGCGGAGTTGACAGCGCTAGATGAGGAGATCGCAGCACTACCCGTCATGCCGTGGCCGCCCGAAGCAGGAGATGCGGCAGCAGCGAGCGGATCGTAGTTGCAGCGGTCCGTCTGAGATTCACGCGGCAGCGGAAGCCCAGCGGGATTGGAACGGAGTGGGAATGAGCGGCGCTCGATGGCGACAGTACGGGCTCGCATCTGCTCACTCGCGCGCTTTCCTACCTGGGCGGACGTGCTGGCTTGCGGGCAGAGACGACGTGAGTGCATTCCTGGAGGTCAAGGGTCGTGGGTTCAATACCAAATTCTTAGCTGATGTGGCCCTCGGGCGTCGACATCAGAGTCAGCCGGGATGCGAACGCGCCACGAGCGCTATGTATTCTCAGCTTCTTGTACGGCTTGATACTGACGCGCTCCGATGCGGTGGAGGACATCGCGGGCGGGGGCGATAGCCGGGCGGGCAGGATGGATGATGGTATCTCGATCCTGGCCGACGAGCGATGGCGAGACGGTTTCGAGGTCGAGTCCGCTCGGATACCCGTTGTTGGTCATCACCACTCGGACCGTCTCTATCCTGGCCTGGGTCCTGGAAACCTGCTCGCTTGTTCTTGCTACTCGTTCCAAGACGGCATCCCAGGTCGGGCTACCCAGAACGCCAGGCGCGGGCTGGGCCATACCGTTCGGCAATTCTGGCAATTCCTGTTCGGCTGACCGAAGTGGCGCAAGCTGCTTTCCAGAGTGGCGGCGGCGTAGTTCCTGGTCGGCAGCCTGGGCCATCCGGTGGGCCGGGGCAGTGATGGCTTCCCATTGGCGGCGCGTCTGGGCGGCCTGGGTGAGGTCCTGCACGGCTTTGGTGGCGGTGGCGTGCATGGCTGCCCAGGCGGCGGCTATTTCCTGATGTCGGCGGGCAGCTTGCTGGTCGGTGGCGGCGCGCTGCTCTCGCTGTTCGATGACGTGTGTCTCCCAGGCGGTGCGGGCCTGGAGGCGGGCGAGGTGCAGGTCGTCGGCGGCGTAGGGCGGTGCCCAGCTGGTTTCCCGTTGGTAGGCGGCGCGGTGGAGCTGGAGTTGGCCGTCGGTGCAGGCTCGCAGGTCGATGCCCTCGGCATGGCCGAGTGCGGCGGAGGCGGTGTGCCAGTCGGCTCTGGCTTCTGGTGAGGTGTGGCCGGGTTCTGGGCCGATGGCGTCGGCCTCGGAGTTGTAGCCGTACATCTCGCGGTAGGCACCGAGCTGGGCGGCCCGCGCGGTCCAGGTAGCCAGCTCGGCTGGGTCGGCGGGCGGGTTGCCGAGGGCGCGGGTTGCCCAGGCGGGGCGGGTCTGGGCTGCGTGGTCGCCAATGCGGGTAACGCGGTTGTCCATGGCGGCGGCCAGCTCGGTGAGGTACCTGGTGGTTTCGGCGTCTTCGGTCTGCGGGATATGGGCGGTCCACGACTCGCGCGGCCTGGGGATGGCGTCGCCGATGGTGCGGCGGATGCGTGCGTCGATGACGCGGGTGACGTGCCGGGAGCCGCGCAGGGAGCGGCGGGCGATGGCGGAGTGAAGGGCGTTGTCCGCGTCTATGCAGGCTGCTTCGGCTTCCCGGAGGGTGCGCCAGAGCCAGGTGCAGGCGGGGTCGGTCAGGGCTGCTTCGGCGTCGACAGGGTTCAGGTGCTGGCGGAGCAGCCGGGTGTAGCGGGTGGCCTGCTCGCGGCGGGTCAGGTCGTACCAGATGGAGCCGAGGACTCCGAGGTGGTCGGCGTTCGATAGCTCGGTGCGCAGTGTCTCGGTGGCGGACAGGACGGCGCCGTCGCGGCCGGTCATGCCGGCTAGCACGGTCACGGGGTGCTGGTGTTCGGGGCTTGTGCCGGGTGCGGGCTTGTTCGTGTCGCCCTGGGCGAGGCCGGCCCGGAGGTCGGAGATGCGGCGGGCACGGCCCAGTTCAGGCGCGGGACGGGAGCCGGGCAGCGGGTCAGTGGTGCGGGGGCCGGTGACGCAGTAGGCGTAGTTGGCGTTCTTGCCGCGGGACATGCCGACGTACAGTCCCTGGCGGTCGCCGAGGCCGTCGGCGAGGAGGTGGCCGGTGTCGACGGTGCGGCCCTGGGCGGCGTGGGTGGTGGTGGCGTAGGCCAGGTCGCAGTTGGACAGAAGGTACGCGCGGGGTACCTCAAACGGCAGCGACCAGGCGGCGCGGCCGGTGCCCGGGTCGCGGCCGGCGAGGCGGCGGACGATGACTGCCCGGCCCCGGGCGCGGTCGATGCGCAGGACGTCTCGGTTGGCGAGCCAGCGGCCTGGCTCCCCGGCGCTGATGGCGTGGTCGTTGCGGCGGGCCATGATCAGGTCACCGGGGCTGGCGGCGGCACCGTGCCGCAGTCCGATTTCCGGGCCGGGCGCGACGATGCCGTAGTGGCGTAGCTCGTCGCGGGCGCGGCGGGACAGCTCGCGGGCCTGTTCCTCGGTGCGGGCCAGGAGCAGGGTGTCGCGGCCGGCGAGGTAGTCGGCGAGCCAGGCCCGGCAGGCGAGTTCCGTGGCCTGCTCGGCGTCGCCGCCGCGCAGCCGGCCTTGCTGGTCGTAGACGGTGAGCACGGAGGCGTCACCGGCGCGCAGCCGGAGGGTCGCGTCGCGTTCCCATGCCTGGGTGAACCGGATGGGCTCGGTGAGCTGGATATGGCCGAGCTGGCGGGCGAGCATCATCATGCCGCCGCCGCTCTCGACGGCGGTGAGTTGCTCGTGGTCGCCGGTGATGAGGACCCGGCAGTCGCTGGCGGCGGCGAGGTTCATGATGGCGGCCATGTCGGTCATCGACATCATGGATGCCTCGTCGAGGATGAGCAGGGTTCCTGGCGGGATGGCGGGCTGGCCGGGTGCTGGCTGGCGGCGGGTCAGCCGGGTCAGGAACGCGGCGGTGTTGTCGGCGAGGTCGACTCCGGCGTCGCGCAGGACGTTCCGCGCGGCCTGGGAGGTGGTGAGCCCGCGGACCTGGCCCAGGCCTGCCTGGCGCCAGAGGCGGGCGATGGTTCCGGCGGTGCGGGTCTTGCCGGAGCCGGCGGGGCCGACGAGGATCTCGGCGCGGCGGTCGCTGGTGACCGCCAGGTACGCGGCGGCGGCCTGGTCCAGGCGCAGTCCTGAGCCGGTCGGGGTGTCGCCGGGCTCTGGCTGCTGCTCCTGTCCGGCGCGGAGCTGAGCCTCTAGCTGAGCCTGTTCCGCGCCGAGCAGGCGCGCGGCCAGGGCAGGATCGACGCGCGGCGCGCCTGGCTGCTTGGCCTGGGCGGTGAGGCGCTGTTCCATGGTGAGCTGAGCCAGCGTGGCGTACCGGGTCGCGCCGTGCGGCCGGTACACGCTGCGGCCGTCGGCGCGGCGCAGCGCGTCGGGTACGCGCGGCCATTCGGGGGCTTCGAGGGTGAGGACTTCCTCGCCTGCCTCGCCGGCGAGCGCGCGGTCGGCTAGCGCGGGGAGCAGGCTGGCCGCCGCGTCGTTGTCGGAGCAGGCGACGTGGTCGGGTAACAGCTCGCCCAGGCAGCGGATCAGGTCGGCCTTGCGCCAGGTCGGCTGGGACTGCTGGACGCGGGCCAGCGCGCAGGCCATCAGGTCATGCTCCTGTTCGGGGGTGAGCCGGCGGGGCAGCCTTGGCCCGGGTGGAGGGGCGGTGGCGCTCGTCCAGGTTGTCGCCTGGGGCAGGACCGGCTCCAGGGCTCCTGCCTCGCTGGCGCGGGCCTGCGCCGCCCATTTCCGCGCCTCGGCGGCGAGGTCCAGCGGCTCGCTGTCCTTGACCGCGCGGCTCGCGTGGTTGGCCCACTGGCGCAGCTTGCCCAGGGCTCGGGCGTCGGGCGCGTACCCGTGCTGAGCCTGGAACTGAGCCGCGAGCTGGCTGGTCAGCGCCGAGATGCTGGCCCGGCGCGAGGAGAACTGAGCCATCAGCGCCTGGCTCACCCCCCCAGCCTCCCGGCCGTGGCCGTCCGCCCGGCGCACCCAGTCGGCACCGAGGTCGCGTGCCAGCGCGGACTCCATCACCAGAGTGGCGATCGCGGCGGCCGCGCCCCGGTGCTCGTGCAGCGCCCGCGAGTCGGGTGTCCGCCAGGCACCGTCGCGCTCGCGCATGACGCGGTTCAGGATCAGGTTGTGGATGTGCAGCTGGGGATCGCCGTCCCGGCTGGTGTGCTGGGCGAACGAGCCGATGATGAAGCCGTGCGCGTCCTCCCAGCGGCCGGTGCTCACCCCGGCGGGCATCCGGCCGTGATAGCCGGACCGGGTGTAGCCGGCCTCGCACTGCAGGTACTCCAGGGCGGCGGCATTGCCGGCCTGGATGGCGGCCCAGACGGTGCTGGCGGCCTGCTCCCAGTAGCGGACCGCGGCTTGGTCGCCAGCGTCGGCGGCCTTGGCGGCGCTGGCCAGCGCGGAGGCGTGCAGCAAGGTGATCGACTTGGACACGCTGAAGGTCACGTCGAAGTACTGCACGGGCGACCGGACCTGGGCGCGGGCCTCGGTCATCAGCTCGGCACGACGCTCGGGGGTGGCGTCCGGTTCCAGGGCGATGAGCGCGGCGAAGATCTCCTGGGCGGGGCGGAACCGCTGGGGCATGCGGCCGAGGCGTGACTCGCCGGTCGGGTCGCGGGGGTCGATGAACTGGCCGTAGAGCTGCTCGAACATCGCGCGGTCGATTACCTGGCCGTCTTGCAGGCTCAGCTCGGTTAGACCGCCGCCGTGCCAGATGCCGGGAGGCTCGCCGCCCTTCTCGGCCGGGGACAGGTAGTAGTCGGCAGGCGACTTGCTGGGCTCGGCGGCGGTGCCGATCTGCCGCCACGGATACGAGGCGTCGTGGCCTGGCGAGATGGTGATGATCCCGGCCACTGGCACCTCCCCTCCGCTGCGTCCGGCACCCAGCCCTTGTGCGATCGCGTCAGCAGAAGGTGATCTTGACTGACCATGATCATTTAGTAATGCCTAGGTGTGAGCGGCTTGCGGTTCAGATGATGAGGGCAGGGATGGCTGACGCGCTGGCAACAGAGGAGGCGAAAGAGCGGGGTTGGAGCGCCGGTCTAGCAGCGGGCCTACGAAAAGATCGGCCTCTCGCTAGCAACCGTTGCGGGCGCGGCTCCGGCTTGCCGCCGACCTGATGGAGCCGCCGTCCCAGGTCTGATACCCGCGCGGTGCCGATGTCCTGGCGTGACCGCTCATCATCACGGCATGGCACGAGAATCAGGGCGTGCAGGTCCCCCAAGCACGGTCACCGACAGGTATCTGGCCCGCAAGGGCGCGACCTGGGCATCGTCTTCTTCGACGTCAACCTCGGCGAACTCGTGCAACGCCGCCACACCGTGGCCCGCAGGATCATGCTGGGCGCCCACTGGGTCTCCCCGTACGTCCTCCCGGTTGCGCGGCATGGCCCGGCACAGCGGCGGATTCCTACAGACAGTGGCCGATCTTAAGAACTCTGAGCGATTGTGCCGCCCGGCTGCCGCCAGGTCCGTCGTGGCCCAGAATATTCAGGTGGCCGATGAAAACGACAAGTCGCGCGCCGAGCGGTGGGAGGCAGCGATGAAGGCCGCCGACACGCGCAGCGCCCACCTCATCCGCATCGCGCAGGAGGACGGCGCGACCCTGGCGGACGTCCCAGATGGCCTGCTGGTCGGCATGGCCCGGTACTCCGTTACGCAAAAGAGGGCGGCTGACGAATATGTGACGGAGATGAACCGCCGGCTCAAGGATGCGGTCGAGTCCATGACGGCAGAGTTGGTCATCTTCCGCGAGTCAGCTGAGGCCGCGGCCACCCGACAAGAGGCGGCCGCTGACCGAGCTGAGGCATCGGCGACCCGTCTGGAAGGAGGCACGCGCGTGCTCGTGTGGTTCACGGCGGCCCTGGTGGCGCTGACGGTGGCCGTGCTCGCACTCACTGCTGTGGTCGCAGCAACGGGATAACACCGCAGGTTCCCATCGGCCCGACCGCAATGGCCAAATGAAGGACAGCGCAAAGGCTCGGAGAACAACTCCGTACGAGCAGCATGTTGAGGCAGTTCGCACACTTGCGGAGCTTGACGACGATCAGCTCATCGTCCAGATGCCAGTCACGCCTATCGTCCCGCCCCGCGGATAGAGATGCAGCGGCGTCGCAAGAACGCGACCGAGCGCCTGGCAGTGGAGACAGTCAAATCGCGCGAGTCCTCCGAGAAGTTGATCTGCAACCTAGCTGCGTCCATCGCCACTCTGACAGTCGAGAATGTCAGGGCATGCCAAGGAGCCGGAAGGGCAGGTCGGCGGCTGATGTGGCTGACGGTGGTCCTGGTGGTATTCGCTGTCGCGTCGGTGGCGCTCACGGTGGTACTCGCCGTGAGGCGAAAAGCGCGCCATGCCGGAATCGCAGGGCCACACTTAGCCAGTGACCGAAAATCCCTACAGCGCCGATCGCTTCAACGCTGAGCAGCAGGCCGAGCACGCACGTCAGGTTGAGCATGCCCGGTACCTTGGCGAGTTGACCGATCAGGAAGTCATCGCTTGGCAGCCCGGTCCGTACGACGACCGGCATCTGATGGAGATGAACCGTCGTCTGAAGTCTGCGACCGAGACGCTGACAGACGAGTTGCGCGGCTTCCGCAGCTCGTCGGACGCTGCGGCAGACAAGCTAGCTGTCCTGACAAAGGTAATCATCGGCCTGACTGTCGTACTGGTCATCCTCACGGGAGTGCTAACCTGGCTCGCGGTGCGCAGCGCGCCGGTTAAATCGGTTCCCACCCCGTCCAATTCCGTTACATCGCAACCAACGCGATTGGCCAGCCCTGCGCCTTTATCCGGTCCCAGCTCGCGCTCCCGAAGCCGTCCGTCCGATGGATAGCGCTACCAGGCGAAACTCTGCCCCAGCGACGAAACCGAGATGGCTTTCCATGTCTTGGCGATGATGAAGCCCGCACGCCGTAAGCGCTGGGAAGCAGGGCGGTTGTAGCTTTCCATACCACACGCCGACTAAAGAAAACTTTTTGCGCGATTCACTGGTTGATGAGCACTAGCCCGTCGTGCTCCGCGAAGTCGGCGTAGTCCTTGATGTTGAGGGTGGCCAGCGGCAGGCCGTAGGCCAGGCAGCACGCCGCGACCCAGGAGTCATTCACCGGCCGCGGACGGCCGCGCCTGGTCGCGGCGGCTGAGATCTCGCCCCACTTCACCGCGACCGTCCGGGACGCTGGGATGACTGGCTTGTCGAGCAGCCATGAGTCCATCTGGTCGAGTCTGCGTGGTCCCCAGTCGCGGATCCTGGTCCACTGGGTCAGCTCGCCGATGGTCACGAACGTGAGCAGGGGCTGACGCCCGGCAAGCCGGGCGGCCAGGGTGGCGGGCAGCCGTCCCTTGAATGAGCGGGAGGCGACGTCGGTGTCTAAGACGACCGCGTTCGCCGGGGCGTCAGGCAAGGTCGGCGTGGCGCGCTTCCGCCAGGAACGCGAGGAACTCATCGAGCTCCTCGTCGGTCTCGAACGCATCGCTGCGCAGCTCGTCGGCTGACCTGATCGGGTGTGCCCCCGGAGTCTGCCGGATCAGTTCCTCTAGCGGTGTCAGATCGCTGTCGGCGGGGTAGCGCGGATGCTCGGCGCTCGTGCTCACCGGGATCACCTCCACTTCGGGCTGCTTCCAGTGTCGCATCTTGGCGGTCGTCCTGCCTGCGGTAGCTCCGGCCGGGCGTGCGACCATCCGGTTCCTGCCCGTGCTGACGGCCGGGAACCGGCGCTGGCTCAGGCCAGTTTAATGACTCCAGTTCTGCCACATAGAGATAGTAGCTTGTTATATGTGGTTAACGGGCGATACCAGTGCGGACAGCAGGCCGGCCGCCTGCCTGGTCCGGTCGCATGCTGGCTGGTGCGCTGATGGCCCGGCGTCGGCCGCCCAAGGGCGGCGTGGGCGAGCCATTGTTCGGGGAAAACTGGTGGGCTGCCGACCAGCGGCTGTTCCAGGACTCGGTCATCCGCAAGGCCAGCCAGGGCGCGCCCCGTTCGTCACGGCGCCCGGCTAGCCTGCGCAAGCAGGACCCGGCCGGCGACAGTCAGATGGTCCTGCCGTGGTTCGAGGATCCGTCGGGAGCGTCCAGTGAATCAGTACGGGCAGATGGCTCAGGAGCACTGGGCCAGATGGCTTCCGGCCCGGTACGCGGCGATCGAGGATCCGGCCAGCTTCTTCTCTGGCCTGGGGAACCGGGCGCAGCAGCGGATCGACCGGCTGGCGGCGGACCTGGAGGGCGACGACCCGCCGGGCGAGGGGTACCTGGAGAAGGCGGGCCGGCTGGGCGAGGCGCGGCACCGGGCGGAGCAGATCGTGCTGGCCGAGGACATCCTGCTGGAACCGGAGCCGGGAGCCAGCGACGAGGCGGAGGACAGTCCGGCGCCGGAGGCCCCCTGGGGCCTGGAACTGCTGTCCTGGGACGATCCCCCGGACCGGTAACGCAGTTCCGCCCGTCCGGTCAGGCTGACCTGGCCCCGTCTGGAGCGGCGGCGCGGCTGCGCGCCAACCTGGCCGCGCTGGCGACGCTGCGGACGATCCAGCGAGACGCCCAGCCGGCGACGCCACCGGAGCAGCGGGTGCTGGCCAGGTGGTCGGGCTGGGGCGCGCTGCCGGAGGTGTTCGACCCGGCCCGGCCCGAGCATGCCGGGACACGCGAGCAGCTCGCGTCGCTGCTGTCGGCGGAGGAACTCGCGGCGGCGGCCCGTACCACCCTGAACGCGCATTACACCGACGCCGCCATCGTCCAGCAGGTCTGGTCCGCGGTCCGCGAGCTGGGTTTCACTGGCGGGCGGGTGCTGGAGCCGGGCTGCGGCAGCGGCAACTTCATCGGCTTCGCCCCGTCCGGCGCGCAGGTGACTGGCGTGGAGCTGGACCCGGTGACCGCCGCGATCGCGGCCGCGCTGTACCCGCAGGCCCAGATCGAGACCGGGTCGTTTGCCGGCACGGAGGACCGGGATGGCTGGTACGACCTGGTCATCGGCAACGTCCCGTTCGGGAAGATCGTGCTGCACGACCGGCGGCACAACGCCGGCGGGCACTCGATCCACAACCATTTCGTCCTCAAGAGCCTGCGGCTGACCCGGCCCGGCGGCCTGGTGGCGGTGCTGACCTCCCGGTTCACGCTGGATGCCCGCAACCCGGCGGCGCGGCGGGAGATGGCGGAGCTGGCCGACCTGGCCGGCGCGGTCCGGCTGCCGAGCGGCGCGCACCAGCAGGCGGCCGGCACGGCGGTGGTGACCGATCTGCTGATCCTGCGTCGGCGCGAGCCCGGCCGCCCGGCCGGCCCGGTGGCCTGGGAGCAGGCCCGGCCGGCCGTGATCGGCGGCCGGGAGATCCTGGTCAGCGAGTACTTCACTGAGCATCCCGCGATGGTGCTCGGCGAGCTGGGCGCGGCGCACGGTGCCTACCGGGGCGGCGAGCTGACCGTCACCCCGGCGGCCGGGACCGCGCTCGGCGACGCTCTGGCCGCCGCGCTGCGCGAGGTCGTGGCCAGCGCCCGCGCCTGCGGTCTTACCTGGACGCCGGGGCCAGCCGAGCCCGAGGCAGTCCCGGCGGTCCGAGCCGGGCCAGGCGGGCGGCTGGACGGCCATATCGATGCCCGTCCCGACGGCACGTTCACCCGGCTGGCCAGGCACAGCGCCGAGCCGCTGGCCGTGCCCGCGAGCCAGGCCGCCGAGTTACGCGCCCTGCTGGGCCTGCGAGATGCCGCCGCCGGACTACTCGACGCCGAGGCCGCCAGCCCGGAAGACAACCCCGATACGGAACGGCTGCGCACCGAACTCGCCCGCCGCTACGACGGCTATGTCCGGGCTCACGGCCCGCTGAACCGGTTCTCGCTCCGCCGCACCGGGCGCGCTGATCCCGTCTCGGGCGAGCCGGTCATGGCGCCGGTCCGGCCGCCGCAGGGCGGGTTCCGCGGCGACCCGCTGGCGCCGCTGGTGTACGCGCTGGAGGAGTTCGACCCGGTCGGCCAGCGCGCCGCTAAAGCGGCGATCTTCACCCGCCGCGTCGTCGCGCCCCGCGCCGCGCCACTCGGCGCCGACACCCCGGCCGACGCGCTGGCGATCTGCCTGGACACCTGCGGCGAGGCCCGACTGGAGCAGATCGCCCGGCTGCTCGGCGTTACCCCGGAGCAGGCCCGCCGCGACCTGGGCACGCTGGTGTTCGACGACCCCGAGACCGGCCGGCTGCTGCCCGCCGCCGAGTACCTGTCCGGCAACATCCGCACCCGGCTGCGCGCCGCCGAGGCCGCCGCCGCCCGCGACCCCCGGTTCGCGATCAACGCCGCCGAGCTGCGCAAGGTGCTCCCCGCCGACCTGTCCCCCGGCGAGATTGACGCCCGGCTCGGCGCGGCGTGGATCGAGACGTCCTGGGTCCGGCAGTTCCTGCGCGAGATCCTGGACGACGACACCGTGGAGGTCGAGCATCCCGGCGGCCAGGTCTGGGCCGTCAGGGGCCGCGATCACACCGTGCTGGCCACCTCCACCTGGGGAACCGCCCGTTACCCCGCGCCGCACCTGGCCCAGGC
Organism: uncultured Actinomycetota bacterium; assembly: GCA_963725175.1. Lineage (GTDB taxonomy): Bacteria > Actinomycetota > Actinomycetes > Streptosporangiales > Streptosporangiaceae > DASUBV01. The sequence continues at coordinate 5,790,467 of CAVRXH010000006.1, read as the reverse complement.
CGTGCTGGAGCAGCGCAAGATCGAGGTCCGCGACCTGGTCGAGACCGCCGACGGCGAGCGGCGGGTGCTGAACCTGGATGCCACCCTGGCCGCGCAGGAGAAAGCCGCAGCGCTGAGCGAGCGCTTCGCCGAGTGGACATGGGAGGACCCGGCCCGCGCCGCCAGCCTGGCCCGCGCCTACAACGAGAAGTTCAACAGCCTCGTGCTGCGCAGCTACGACGGCGCCAGGCTGTCGCTACCCGGCCTGGCGGTGACCTTCCGGCCCCGCCCGCACCAGCTCGCCGCCGTCGCCCGGATGATCGGCGAGCCCGCCGCCGGCCTGTTCCACGAGGTCGGCGCCGGCAAGACCGCCGAGATGATCATGGGCGTGACCGAGCTGCGGCGCCTCGGCCTGGTCCGCAAGCCCGCCGTCATCATCCCCAACCACATGCTGGAGCAGTTCGCCCGCGAGTGGCTCCAGCTCTACCCCCGTGCCCGCGTCCTGGTCGTCCACCGCGAGGACCTGCAGGCCAGCCGGCGACGCCAGTTCGTCGCCCGCTGCGCCACCGGCGACTGGGACGGCGTGATCATGTCCAGGTCCGCGTTCGAGCGCATCCCGCTCAGCCCCGCCGGCCAGCGCGCCTACATGGACCGCGAGCTGGAGCAGATGCGCGAGTGGCTCCAGGCCTCCCGTGGTGGCTCACGGCTGACCGTCAAGCGGCTCGAAGGCGCGCTGCTGCGCGCCGAGGAACGCCTCAAGGCCAAGCTCGACTCCGACCGCGATCCCGGCATCACCTTCGAGGCCACCGGCGTCGACTACCTGTGCGTCGACGAGGCCCACGGCTACAAGAACCTGCGCACCCCCTCCAACATCGCCGACGCCGCCATCGACGGGTCCATGCGCGCCTCCGACCTGGACATGAAGCTCGACTACCTGCGCCGCCGCAACGGCCGCCGCGTCGCCACCTTCGCCACCGCCACCCCGATCGCCAACTCGGTCACCGAGGCCTACGTCATGCAGCGCTACCTGCGGCCCGACCTCCTTTAAGCCGCCGGGATCACCGTGTTCGACACCTGGGCCGCGACCTTCGGCCAGGCCGTCACCCAGGTCGAGCTGGCACCCGAGGGCGGCGACAGCTTCCGGGTCAAGACCCGGTTCGCCCGGTTCCGCAACGTCCCCGAGATGCTCCGCATGTGGCACGTCTTCGCCGACGTCAAGACCGCCAGCCAGCTCAGCCTCCCCGTCCCCGATTTCGCGCCCCGCCCCGCCGACGGCCAGCGACTCCCCCAGACCATCACCGTCGCGCCATCCCCGCAGCTCATCGACTACGTCACCGGCCTGGGCCGCCGCGCCGAAGCCATCCGCAGACGCGAGGTCAGCCCCGAGCAGGACAACATGCTCAAGGTCTCCGGCGACGGCCGCCGCGCCGCCCTCGACCTGCGCCTCGTCGGACTCCCCCAGGACACCCCCGGCAAGCTCCACGCCGCCGCCCGCCGCATCGCCGCCATCTGGCGCGACCACCGCGACGACCAGTACCTCGCCCCCGACGGCACCCCCTACCCCGTCCGCGGCTCCCTCCAGCTCGTCTTCTGCGACCTGGGCACCCCCAGCGACGGCTGGAACGCCTACGACGAGCTGCGCGACCAGCTCACCACCGCCGGGCTCCCCCGCGACGCCATCCGCTTCGTCCACGACGCCAGGACCGACGCCGACCTCGCCCGCCTGTTCGCCGTCTGCCGCTCCGGCCACATCGCCGTCCTCATCGGCTCCACCGAGAAGATGGGCGTGGGCACCAACGTCCAGGACCGCGCCATCGCCCTGCACCACCTCGACGCCCCCTGGCGCCCTGCCGACGTGAACCAGCGCGACGGCCGGATCATCCGCCAGGGCAACCTCAACCCCCAGGTCCAGGTCATCCGCTGGGTCACCGGCCGCAGCTTCGACGGCTACATGTGGCAGACCCTCGAACGCAAGGCCCGGTTCATCCACGACATCATGTCCCCCGCCACCGGCACCCGCGAGATCACCGACATCGGCGACACCGTCCTGTCCTACAGCGAGGCCAAGGCCCTCGCCACCGGCAACCCCCTGCTCCTCGACAAGGCAGAAGCCGACGCCACCCTCACCCGCCTCCAGCGCGCCGCCCGCGCCCACGCCCGCAACCAGGACACCCTGCGCCACACCATCACCCAGCAAGAAGACCGCATCACCAGGCTCACCGCGCACCTCACCCAGATCGACACCGCCATCACCCGCCGACGCGACACCAGCGGCAGCAAGTTCACCATGACCATCGGCAAGCACCAGCACACCCGCCGCGCCGACGCCGACTGCCACCTGGCCGGTCTCGTTCGCGACCGACTCGCCCAGTTCGATGGTCACCGCGAGCAGCAACTCCAGGCCGGCGCGCTCGCCGGCTTCCCGCTCACCGTCAGCATGCAGCGCGTCCTGGGCACCGTCACGGTGACGCTCAGCCTCGACGATGCTCCCGGAACCAGCGTGGAGATCTCCGCCAGCGAGCTGGCGGGCGGTGACAGCACCACGCTGGTCGGCCGTCTGGAGAACCGAGTTCGTCGCCTCGAAGAACGCCGCGCCACGACGGTCACCGACACCGAACGAGCCCGTCGCGAGCTCGATCACGCCACCGCCAGCCTCGGCCAGCCCTTCCCCCAGACCGCCGAGCTGACCGCTGCACGCGAGCGGTCTCGCCAGATCGATGCTGAGTTGCGGGAGATCGCCGAAGCCAACCAGGCATCATCCGAGGCACGGATCCGAACGCCTGACAGAGAGTCAGCCAGCCACAGCGGCGCAGAAACCTCGGCGAACTGCGATGCCAGGCAGCGGGAACCTGATGCGCTCGATGCGGACCTGGAAGCGGGTACTTAATCAATTGCCACAAAACACTAGTAGCTCTTATCTTGTAACTCATATCGAAGCGAGGTCGGAGTCGCAATGCCTGACGAGTTACTTGACGCTCCTACAGCAACGCGGCACAGCACTTGCCCGACCTGTCACCAAGAGCCGGGCGGTGCAAAACACCTCGCCGACATGGGGCTCGACACGCTGATCGGAATCGGTGAAATTCGCGAGTTCTTCAAGTTAGGCCGCACTGCCGCCTACGAACTGACGCACCGACCAGAGTTCCCAGACCCGATCCTCCTCTCGCCGCGGTGCTATCGATGGTGGGCCAGTGAAGTAAATGCCTTCGCGCTCGGCCTCCGCCACGAACGCCGGGTCCACCGCAGTCATCGACCTCCTCGGTCGCGAGTATGCCCGCCGACCACAGAACCACGACGGATTGCCGGAACGGTCCGAAGCGCTCGCCCCCGAAGGTATTCGTCATGACAGAAATGACATCCTCCCGGCTGGTCATTGACTGGGAATTCGGGGTGACCGTCTACCCAGCCCGATGGGAAGGAGACCGCTGGCGGGCCGTTTGGTACGAAGACGGCCGACGGCGGCACTGCGAGGCACGGACCGAGGACGGTCTCGCGGCGCGGCTGGAACTGGTGGCTGTGCGGCTGGCGGCTGACGCGCCGAACATGGAGCGGCCGGGCGCAGACCTCGTCGCCTGGTACCTGGCCCCCGACCGCCTTCCGGTGGAGCGGCAGTGGTCGCGCAAGCACGCTCATACGCAGCGGCGCCTGTGTGAGCGGTTCGCCGCGCCAGTCATCGGCACGGTCCTGTGCCAGGACATCACCGTCGGGCAGATGCAGAAGGTTGTGAATGCCGCGCCGACACCCGGTGAGGGCGGCCGGGTCCGGGGCATGATCTCGGCCCTGGTCAGCGCCGGGCTGGAAGGCGGCTACCTGATCAACCCGCGGCTCGCGCAGGTCCACTGGCAGGCCGGGGACCGTCCCATGCCTGCGCCGACGGCCCGCTCTGCGGGAGAGTCCGCGCTTTGGGTGGACCCGGCGGAGATTCCGTCCGGCCACGACATCGCGCGGCTGAGCCGAGAGCTAGCCACCGGCCGACGCGGGATGCGCGATGAGCTGATGGCCAACACCGCCGCCTACAGCGGCCTGCGGTGGGGCGAACTGGCAGCTTTGACCGTTCCCCAGGCCGATTCCATAAGTCGGGTTATCACGGTGGACCGCAAGGTCATCGAGATCGCCGGGCACCTGTACGTGGAGGCGCCGAAGAACCGCAAGTACCGCAAGACCATCTACCCTCGCCGAACGCCCGCCGGCTATCCGCTTGCGGAGAAGCTCGCTGCCCGCATCGACCAGGCCCGCGCCGAGCAGGAGGCGGGGGCCAACCCGCTAGGACTGCTCTTTCCGTCTCCGACGGGAAAGCACTGGCGGTCCTCGAACTTCAACCGGAACGTGCTTAAGCGTGCCTACATTGCTGTGGGCTGGCGCGATGCCAGCGGCCGCGGTAAGTGGACCTGGCACAGCCTGCGGCACGTGTTCTGCACCACCGCCCTGTTCACCTGGAAGCTCGACGCCACCGACGTCTCCCGCATGGCCGGCCACGCCAACTACCGCATCACCCTCGACATGTACGTCGGCACCACCGCCGGCATCCTCGACCGCGCCCGCACCGCCACCGAATAGCGCCTCATTCTGAAGGCGGTAGCAGGTGACTAGGATGGTCAGGTAGTACTCGTCGCTGGCGGCGGCTCGCTGCTCGTGAGGCCGCCCGTGCTTCGCGATCTGGCGCGCCCTGCTGTGGTCACTCAGCCCGGCACTGTCGCGGCGACTACCGCAAGCGCGGGATTTCGGAGGATCTCGGCATCACGTTAACCACGGCGAGCAAGGACCGGCTGATGCTGGCGGACGAGGGCGCTAAGACTAAGCAGGGTCGGGGCACCTATCTCTATTTCCGCCAAGAACACCGGCACCTAAGTCTAGCTGCCGCCGTACCTTCCCGGACGTCGAGGTCTGCCTACGCAGCGTGCCTCGTGCCGCTCCACCGGACTCTCGGCCAGATGTCCGACGCCTATTTTGACAACGGCTTCAGGGCGCGCAGCGGCCGCATCGCGCGTGCGGGATTGCGCACGGGATGTGTCGGTGCAGAGTGGGCTACGCCTGCCAGCGGTCGCGACGGCTTCGAGGTGCCTTGGCTCGCGAAGGTATGAACGCTGAGGTTAGAACCACCCGCAGATGCGATGAGTAAGAGTCTTGCCATACTGGCAGCGCGCCTGCCCAACCGAAGGCTAGTCTTGAACACGGCCGATGGTGTCCAGTTCTTTATCAAAACCCAACTTCAAATAGGTAGCCAATTCATGATAAGTAGTAAACCATGAGAAATCCACCACCCCGAATTGCGACAAGCGCTGATATCGCTAATGCAATTCGGCAGCGAAATCTCGATGTAATTCTAAAGCTAATGCTAGATGGCCGGCCTCCCACGCCTCGGCGCGGCTATAATCGAGAAACTGACCTGTGGGACTATAAGCGCGACTGCCCCAGGCATCGCAAGACTCCCGAGGGGGACAACGCCTGGGCTTCGGTGGCAAGCGATGTTCTTGCCTTCCATAATAACCGAGGCGGAATTCTCTTCTTTGGCATTAGCGATAATTTTCAGTTTACGGGCGCTTCATTTCCTCTTGATAGCAAGCAGTTCAACGATAAGATGCGGAGATATCTTCCCGACAACATTTTTGTTGATTACTCGCGCGAATATATCCAAGATGATCAACGGTATTTGGGCATAGCCCTTATTCCACCGCGTGGGCCGCTCCCGGCCCGCTTCGGCTCCAGTGCGCCGGAAATTAATGGAAAACGTCTTTTTGAGAAAGGCGGGTCAGCGCTACGCGATGGAGACAGCACTCGCATATTCGGCAAATCGGAGGCTGATAGCTGGATTCGATCCCTACGAATTCCAACTGTCGGCAATGTCCTAGCAATAGACGAACCGCACTTTCGAGTCCTTGCGCCAGAGTATGAAGAGTTTATTTCCCGTCCAGACCTAACTGGAGTCCTGGAGAAATCCCTTCGCGATCTACGAGTTTCAACGACCTCTCTCATAGGGGTCGGCGGAATGGGAAAGACTGCTCTTGCGACATGGGCGGCGCTGCGAGCGTACGACAGTAAAGACTTCGATTTCATCGTGAGCATGACCGCCAAGGACAGAGAGCTTACTTCTACTGGAATTGTCGGAATACAGGCTGGCCTGACAAGCTTCGATAGGCTGCTCGACAGCATATTGGAGACCCTAAATTTTCCAGAGTTTAAGGAAGTACCGACGATCGAGAAGGCTGATCATGTAAGAACTCTTCTCGAAAGCGGCAGCGGTCTCCTTTATGTCGACAACCTCGAAACCGTGGACGATGCCCGTATTATCCAATTCTTGGATGAGATGCCTGCTGGAACAAAAGCTCTCGTAACTTCCAGGAGATCACGAGTTCGCGTGTCCGTCCGCCCGATTGAAATAACTCAAATGACGAAGAAGGAGGTCGGCGAGTTTATCACGATGCTTACTAGACAGCCGTCTTTTCGTCATGTCAATGGAATAAATCCAACCGAAGCCGCTCGGGTGGGGGAAGCCTGGAACAGGATACCGTTGGCAATTAGGTGGTCGCTAGCCAAAAGTTCGTCTCCCGCAGAAGCGGTAGCACGCGCCGAGGCGGCTTCCTCGGCAGGTAAACGCGGCGACGAGTTGTTGGAATTCTCATTCCGTCGAGTTTTTGATGGCTTGCAGTCAGTTGGGCAAGAGGTGCTGCAAGTGCTGGCCATCCTGCAACGCCCGATCCCAGTCGAGGCTATAGTGGCCGCGACCATGCATGCTGATATGGACGTAATCGACGCCCTGGATGAACTCACCTCGGATGCTCTCGTCATTCGCGAGTTCGATTCAGACCGCAACGATTATTGCTACACCCTGCTGCCTATAACTAGAGATTTCGTTCGCCATGACATGCAGCGAAATGGCGGCCGGGCTCGCGATAAGTCGAGTCGACTCACTAGCTGGTTTGAGGCGCTTGACGTCACAGACGATGATGAGCGGCTGATAGTGCGACAATTGCGCCAAGGCAGTTCGGCTGACGACCGGGCCTTGATCGACTTGGCAACTTCAGCAGAAAGGTCAGGCAAGCTTGACACTGCCGAGAATCTCTACAGGCAAGCGCTCAGCAGGGCACCGCGCTCATGGCGGGCGGCTCGTGCACTAGCCGAATTTCTTCGACATAAGAATAAGGATCAACCGGGCGCGCTTCGATATTATCAGCAAGCAGCGGCGACCGCGCCGAGTCGGGGTCCAGACAAGGCTCTAATCATGAGAGAGTATGGAATCCTTCTAAAAGATTCCGGCGAGCCTGACGCTGCCAGCCGAGCTGCCGACGTGCTGCGTGAAGCGGTAGCTGAGTCGCCAAATGACCCAATAGCAGTCGGAGTCCTTGCTCAAGTGCTTGATCGGATGGGCGCATCAAGAGAGATCATCCGGCTTCTTGAGCCATTGGCTACGATTCAATCAGTTAAGTTTCACACTTTGACCGATCCAATCCTGCTAAAAGCGTATGAGCGGACGAGTGAACTACTCAAGGCGGCTCAAATAAGGCAGCGCATTGGCAGGCGCTCTCACTAGGAGTTAAGAATCGGCCGGTGCCAGAATCATTCGCCGCAGTTTGGCACGACTGATGGAGGAGCGCAGTTCCAGCGTCAGGTGGTGAGGTGCCTCGACCAGGCTTGGACCGCGCCGAGGCGTAGTACAGCCCACCAAATTGAGGCCGGTGAGGCCGGGCGAAGATCGCCGGTGCGGTCGCTTCGAACTTGATCTTTGTCATCACTACCCCCGTAGCATGCTTATTCATACCCACGCCATTTGCGGAGCATTTATGGCATCTACGATTTACCCAATGTGGCCGCCGGGCGTTGTCGAGGCAGCATGTAAGGTCTTGGCTGCTACGAACTGGCCTGGGCTGAGTGGGAGCGAGATCGATCGGTTGCTCGCCATGCGCGGCTTTGAAGATGTCACCCCAGGCGCCACGAAGTGGAGGCGGCTCGAAGCTGCGATGCAGAATCGCCAGCAGCGCGACCGGGCGTCGAACTGTCTCGTCAGATTCATCACCGACGCGATGGAGCCAAGTCGCTATGTCAGCGATCCTGGACGCTTCAGTGCCTTGCGGGGCAGCCTCACCGAGGCTCTCGCCCTGGTCGGGCTCAAGATCACCGAAGACGGCAAGGTTGGCCGGGCGTCCAGGGCGTCCACTCTCGATGAGGTCGGAAAGCTGGCAGGACGCTTGCAGACCGAGCTGACGCGCAGGGGAGTCCACGCCGAGATCCTCGCCTACTGCAACGAAGAGCTAATACGTAAGTCCCTCTTCCATGCGGTGTTCGAGGCAACCAAGGGACTCGCGGCGCGCTTGCGTGCCCTGAGCGGGTCAGTACTCGACGGATCCGACCTCGTCAGCCACTGCTTCGGTGCCCGGTCTTCGCCGCCGCTCATCCAGATCAACCCGCACGTAACGGTCACTGACCGCAGCGAACACACGGGCTTCGCGAATCTTCTTCACGGAATTTTTGGGACCTTCCGGAATCCGCCAGCACACGCACCCAGGGCAACAGCCGACTGGAGCGTCACCGAAGCCGATGCCCTCGACCTCTTCTCACTGCTCTCATTCGTCCACAGGAAGCTAGACAAAGCCGTAGTCAGGTCGTGACGCTTGACGGCGCTTAGCCCGGCTAGGGACTGTCAAGTTAACGGCTCTGTCGCACTTTCGGTGGTGACCGTCTGTGGCTAAGCCGAGGAGGATGCGGTGGCGGAGCAAGGTGAAGCCGGCGCGTCCGTACATTTGCCGCTTGATCATTTTCGTTTTCGTGTTCACCCCCTCGGTCCGGCCGTTGTGGTGCGGGAGGGTGAGCGCGGCGGTGGCGGCCTGGATGTCCAGGTCCAGCCCGCGGGTGAAGGAGTGCAGGTGGGGCAGGTCCGCGGCCCGCGCCTCGGTGATCCACTGGCGGAGCCTGCCGTCGTTGCCGGGGTCGGGGGCCAGCAGGGCGGCGAAGGACGTGATGAGGCTGGCCAGGGTGGTCATCTCGGCGCAGGCTGCCGTGAGCCGGACGAGTGTCTCGTGCTGGCCGGCGGTGAGGTTCCCCGGCCGGGTGAGCAGGATCCGGGCGGCCCGCCGGGGCGGCAGGTGCGGACGGGCGCCGTCCAGCCGGCCCTGGCTGATATAGCGGACGAGCAGGTTGGAGCTGCCCTGGTAGCCGAGTTCCCGGATCTCCCTCAGCAGCTGCGCGACCGGGACTCCGGGCTCGCCGGCCCGGCGCTCGCGGAGGTAGTCGCGGTGGGGGTCGACGAGGGTGGGCCGGTACTTCGGGACGCGCTGCAGCCGCTGCGGCTCGCTGGCGCGGTCATAGCGCTTGACGGTGTTGAGGGACAGGTTCAGGCGCCGGGCGCACTCCAGCAGGCCCACGTTCCGGACCCGCAGGTCTCGGACCTGCTGCCAGCGCTCGGCAGTGGTGGCCGCCTGCTTGCCGTCCTGCAGCGGCGTGCCCGCCGCCCAGCAGGCCGAGTGCGCCGCGACTTCCTTGCGCACGGCCTCGCCGAGGCCATGCCACAGGTGCCACCGGTCGCTGACCTGCACCGCGCCCGGAAGCGCCCGGCGGACCGCCTCGCCGTAAGCACCCGACCCGTCCCGGCACACGACCTCGACGCCGGGATGATCCAGCAGCCACTTCTCGGTGACGTCACAGGTGCGGCCAGGGACAACATCGACACGGCGGCCCGTCTGGGCGTCGATGAGCACGGTCGCGTAGATGCCGCCGCGGCGCAGCGCGAAGTCATCGATCCCCAGCACCCGGGGGACGGCCGGCGGCGGCAGCGGGACCCTGAGCAGGACGCGCAGCATCGTGTAGCGGGAGGCGCGGATGCCCAGCCCTGGCAGCAGCCGCGCTGAGGCCCGGCCCGCTAACTCGCGGGCGACCGCGCTGACCTGAGCGGTCAGCCGCGTGGTGCGCCGCTGGTAACGGTCCAGCACGCCAGGGACCTGCTCGCGGAACGTCTGCCGCGGGCACCCCGTGACCGGGCAGCGCATCCGGCGGACCCGCACCCTCACCACGACCCGGCGGCCGCCGGCAGGCACGTCCGCCACCGTGCGCTCCCGGTACTCGTGCACGCGGGCCGTTAACGTCCCGCACGCCGGGCAGGCCACCGGGCCCTGCCGTGTCCTCGCACGGACGCAGATCACCCCGCCCGCATCCTCAACATCCTCGATGGCCAGGGCGGACAACCCCGGAAACACAATCCCCGCAAGATCTGCCACGTCACTCACAGCAGATCGTGACACATAAGCACAATCAGCTACCACTGGAAGTGAGACAGAGCCTGAGACTTGACAGACCCCCCGGCTACCGCTGGCATGCGTAGCGGCCGCGGGATATCGGCGAGACGACACTCACGTATGTGAATTTCACTCGGGTGAGTTATTCGGTGGCGGTGCGGGCGCGGTCGAGGATGCCGGCGGTGGTGCCGACGTACATGTCGAGGGTGATGCGGTAGTTGGCGTGGCCGGCCATGCGGGAGACGTCGGTGGCGTCGAGCTTCCAGGTGAACAGGGCGGTGGTGCAGAACACGTGCCGCAGGCTGTGCCAGGTCCACTTACCGCGGCCGCTGGCATCGCGCCAGCCCACAGCAATGTAGGCACGCTTAAGCACGTTCCGGTTGAAGTTCGAGGACCGCCAGTGCTTTCCCGTCGGAGACGGAAAGAGCAGTCCTAGCGGGTTGGCCCCCGCCTCCTGCTCGGCGCGGGCCTGGTCGATGCGGGCAGCGAGCTTCTCCGCAAGCGGATAGCCGGCGGGCGTTCGGCGAGGGTAGATGGTCTTGCGGTACTTGCGGTTCTTCGGCGCCTCCACGTACAGGTGCCCGGCGATCTCGATGACCTTGCGGTCCACCGTGATAACCCGGCTGCCAGGGTCCACCTGCGGGACAGTCAGGGCAGCCAGCTCACCCCACCGCAGACCGCTGTAGGCCGCTGCCTCAGCCATCAGCTCATCGCGCTCACCGTGGCGCCCAGCGCCCAGCGCGCGAGCCAGCCGGGCCACATCCTCATCTGAGGGAATCTCTGCCGGGTCGACCCACAGCAGCGACTCCCCCGCGACGCTCGGCACGGGCGCGGGCACTGCGCGGTTGCCGGCCTGCCAGTGCACCCGGGAGAGCCGGGGGTTAGCCAGGTACCCGCCCTCAAGTCCGGCGCTGACCAGGGCTGAGATCATGCCCCGGACCCGATTGCCCTCGCCCGACGTGGGGGCCGCGTTGACGATCGCCTGCATGTGCCCGACGGCGATGTCCTGGCAGAGGACCGTGCCAATGACCGGCACCGCGAACCGCTCACACAAACGGCGCTGCGTATGAGCGTGCTTACGCGACCACTGCCGCTCCACCGGAAGACGATCCGGTGACAGGTAATGCGCGATGAGGTCGGCGCCGGGCCGCTTCATGTTTGGCGCATCGGCCTCCAGCCGCTCGATGACCTTCTCCAGCTTGGCTGTCAGCTTCTCCTCGCTCGCCGCCTCGCACTGCTGCCGTTTACCCTCCTCGTGCCACACCGCCCGCCAGCGGCCGTCTCGGGCGGGGTACACAGTGATGCCGTGCTCCAGCTCGATGACCTCGCGGTCGCCGCGCGTCGCAGCGCGCTCAGTTCCGGCGGCGAGAACGTGCTTGCGGGCGCTTCCGCTCTTGGCCCTTCCGGCCGGACGGGAGGCGACGACAGGACGTAGTTGTGGGGACTTTGTGGGGATCTTGACCGGCGCGGATGCTACCTGGGTCATGGCGACGTTCTCTCTTCCTGCGTTGTCGCAGGTGAGAGGGCTGTCGAGGGTGAACTAGCTGGGCTCCCGCGATAGGACTCGAACCTATAACCTGCCGGTTAACAGCCGGACGCTCTGCCGATTGAGCTACGCGGGACTGGCGCGGGCCGCCCGGAACCTCCCGGACTGCCGCATCGCGGTCACTAGGGTAGCGCACTTCCGGCGGTGCGCGGAGCGCGTCCAAGACCGGCCCGCGAATATCCCGCGGCATCCTGGGCATGAGTCACGGCACACGTGTGGCAGCGGCCACTGAACAGGAGAGGTCTGGGATGCATAAGTACCGGATCGGCTTCCTCGCCGGCCTGGGCGCCGGGTTCGTGCTCGGCGCCCGCGCAGGCAGGGAGAAGTACGACCAGATCGCCAAGACCGCTCGTGCGGTGGCGGATCACCCGGCAGTCCAGCAGGCCGCCGGGGTGGTCCAGGCGCAGGCCTCGTCGGCGAGCGGCAAGCTCAGCGACAGCGTGAAGGAGCGCGGATCGCAGCTCGCGGGGGCGGCCAAGGACAAGGTGCCCGGCATGCGGCAGAAGGCCCAGAACGGGCACTCCTCCAATGGCCGGGCAAGCACCAACTCCGACCGGCACAGCACCGCCCGACACTAGAACATCGTCCGTCCCGATGGCCTGAGCTGGCCGCCGGAACCCGCGCGGCAGCGCCGGCCGGCCAGTCCGGGCCATCGGCCTGCCCGGCGCCGGGTCGCGCCCGCTAGGCCAGGTACTCCCTGAGCATCTGAGCCCGGCTCGGGTGGCGGAGCTTGGCCAGGGTCTTGGACTCGATCTGCCGGATCCGCTCCCTGGTGACCCCGAACTCCCTGCCGACCTCCTCCAGCGTCCGCGGGTGGCCGTCGGTGAGGCCGAACCGGAGCTGGATGATCCGCTGCTCGCGCAGGCTGAGGTTGTCCAGCACCCGGTCGAGCTGATCCTGGAGCATGATGAAGGCGGCGGCCTCCATGGGCACCACGGCGTCGGCGTCCTCGATGAAGTCACCGAGGTCGGAGTCCTCCTCGCCGATGGGCGACTGAAGCGACACCGGCTCCTGGGCGATCCGCTGGATCTCCGCGACCCGGTCGGGGTGCAGGCCCATCTCGGCGGCGATCTCCTCGGGGGACGCCTCCCGGCCGAGGTCCTGGTGGAGCTGGCGCTGGATCCTGGCCATCTTGTTGATGGTCTCGACCATGTGCACCGGGATCCGGATGGTCCTGGCCTGGTCGGCGATGGCGCGGGTGATGGCCTGCCGGATCCACCAGGTGGCGTAGGTGGAGAACTTGTAGCCCTTGGTGTAGTCGAACTTCTCCACGGCCCTGATCAGGCCCAGGTTGCCTTCCTGGATGAGGTCGAGGAAGACCATGCCGCGGCCGATGTAGCGCTTGGCGATGGAGACCACGAGCCGCAGGTTGGCCTCGATGAGCCGCTGCTTGGCGCGCAGCCCCTCATCGGAGATGAGCGCCAGCTCGGCCATCAGCACGCCGTTGCCTGGCTCGAACCCGCCCTGCAGCTTCTCCTCGGCGAACAACCCGGCCTCGATGGCCTTGGCCAGCTCCACCTCGTCCTGCGCGGTAAGCAGCGGCACCCGGCCGATCTCGCGGAGGTAAATCCGGACCAGGTCCCCGGTAGCGGCACGGCGGGCCGCGTCTGTCCCGGCGGAAGACCTGGTCTCCTCTCCATCATCCGGCGGTGCCTCGACCACCTCGACGCCCTCGTCGGCAAGCAGCTTGAGTACGTCGTCGACCGCCCGCTGCGAGAGGTCATGGCGCTCGAACGCCGCGGCCAGCTCGGTACTGGAGATCGTCCCGCGCTCTCGCGCTGCTGCGATGAGGTCTGCTACCTGGTCAGATGGGGGGGCAGCCGTAACGCTCATGGGGAACAGTCTGCGTCACGAAACGGCCATTAGGAGGTCTCAATATTGTCACCTTAACGGTAGTAACGCAGATGACATCTCGTGTGCATGTGGTCACTGTGACTGTCAGAGCGCCCCGGCTGCCGGGCCGGACAAGACCTTCCTGCGCTGCTCCAGAGCCACCAGATCACCGAACATCCGGTTGTATTCGCCCTGCTCAGTGACCGGATTCAGGCGCTGGAGCCGGGACTTGATCTGGGCGATCTGGCGGCTGACCGCTAGCTCCTCGATCTTGGCCAGCACCTCGTCGGCGTACCGCGCGTCGGGCTCGCCGTCGGCGCGCGGCGCCCGCAGCGGCTCGACGGCCAGTTCGGTCAGGAACGCGCGGGACTTGTCCTCGGGCGCCGCGCCGACGAGCAGCTGCGCCCATTCCCGGCCGCCGCCGGCTGCCCCGGCACCGCCGCAGCCGGCGATGATGCCGAACGCGGCGACATGCGGCGGCGCGGTGAAGCTGCCCGCGCCGAGGGCGTCGAACACCGGGCCGCACAGGGCGGGCCGCTGCACGGCGAGCTTGAGTGCTTCCCGCTCGATCTGGAGCACCGGGTCGCGCGGGTTGTAGCCCTCGTTGCGCGGCGGCGGCACCACGGCGGCCCCGGCGCGTGACGGACGCTGCGCGGGCCGGTCGCTGGCGTGCTGGCGGATCCGCTCGGCGACGAACCGCTCGTCCATGATCGCGGTCCACCGGTCGAGGTTGACCGCGTAGAGCTGGCGCAGGCCCCGGTCCTTGATCCGGCCGATGATGGGCGCGGCGGCGTCCAGGGCGGCCAGCCGCCCCTCGGCGGTGTCCAGGTCGTGCTCGGCCAGCACGCTGCGGATGGCGAACTCGAACAGCGGCACCCGCTGCGCGATCAGGTCGCGCACCGCCGCGTCGCCCTTCGCCAGCCGCAGGTCGCACGGGTCCAGGCCGTCGGGCTGCACCGCCACGAAGGTCTGGGTGACGAACTTCTCCTCCATCCCGAAGGCGCGCAGCGCGGCACGCTGCCCGGCCGCGTCACCGTCGAAGGTGAAGATGACTTCTCCCCTGAACTGGCTGTCGTCCATGAGCAGCCGTCGCAGGATCTGGATGTGGCCCTCGCCGAAGGACGTGCCGCTGGTCGCCACGGCCGTGGAAATGCCGGCCAGGTGGCAGGCCATCACGTCGGTGTAGCCCTCGACGATGACGGCCTGGCGGCGCTGGGAGATCTCCCGGCGGGCCAGGTCCGCCCCGTACAGCACGGTGCTCTTGCGGAACAGCGGGGTCTCTGGGGTGTTCAGGTACTTGGGGCCGTTGTCGTCGGCACGCAGCTTGCGCGCGCCGAAGGCGATCACGTCGCCGGTCAGGTCGGCGATGGGCCAGATCAGCCGGCCGCGGAACTTGTCGATGATGCCGCGCTTGCCGGGGCTGGCCAGCCCGCCGGTCAGCAGCTCCTGATCGGTGAAGCCGCGGCCGCGCAGGTGGCGGGCCAGCATGTCCCACTCGGCGGGGGCGTACCCGACGCCGAAGTGCTCGGCGTCGGCGCGCTCGAAGCCGCGCTCGGTGAGAAAGTCGCGGCCAGGAGCGGCATCGGGGCTCGCCAGCCGTTCGGCATAGAAATCAGCCGCCGCCCGGTGCGCCTGGATGAGCCGCCTGCGCAGGGTCTGCTCCTGGCCGGGGACGTGCCCGCCCTGCTCATAGCGCAGCTCGATGCCGATCCGCGCGGCCAGCCGCTCAACTGCCTCGGCGAAGCCGAGACTGTCGATGCGCTGCACGAACCTGATGACATCCCCGCCCTCGGCGCAGGAAAAGCAGTACCAGAGGCCGCGTGCCGGGGTGACGTTGAATGAAGGTGTTTTCTCGTCATGAAACGGGCATAGCCCTTTGAGTGACCCGCCCCCCGCGTTGCGCAGCTGGAGGTACTCCCCGACGACCTCGTCGATGGCCGAGCGCTCGCGGACCAGGGCGATGTCCTCATCACGAATCCGCCCCGGCACCTGCCCGAGTCTAGTCCTGACGCGGCAGTTGCGGTGGCCTGATAGCGTCCGGGCGTGACTTGCCTGCTCGTGCTCTGGGACGTTGACCACACGCTGATCAACGCGGGCGGGGCCGGAGTACGCGTCTACGAGCACGCGCTGCGCGAGCTGTTCGGCCTCGGGCTGCCCGCCACGCCGGTCTCGATGGCCGGGCGGACCGACCGGTCCATCGCCGTGGAGATGCTGACGGCCGCCGGGGTCACCGACCCGCGCGGCTGGGTGGATGAGTTCCAGGCGGTGCAGGCGGCCTACGCGCCGCAGGTCGCCGAGGAGATCAGGGCAAAGGGCCGGGTGCTGCCCGGTGTCGGCGCGGTGATGACCGAACTGGCCGCCCGCGGCGTGGTGCAGTCGCTGCTCACCGGCAATGTCAGGGAGCTGGCCATCGTCAAGCTGGGCGCGCTCGGCGTGACCGAGCACCTGGACCTGGACGCGGGCGCCTACGGCACGGCCAGCGAGATCCGCGCCGACCTGGTGCCGATCGCCAGGGCCAATGCCAGCGCCCGGTACGGCGCCGACTTCGGCGGCGAGGCGACGGTGCTGGTCGGCGACACCCCGCTGGACGTGGCGGCGGCGCTGGCCGCCGGCGCCCGCGCGGTCGGCGTGGCCACCGGCGGCTCCACGCTGGCCCAGCTGACCGCGGCGGGCGCGCACGCGGTGCTGCCCGACCTGTCCGACAAGGCCGCCGCCGTAGCGGCGATCCTGGGCTGACGTCATCTGCCTCGATGCCGCGTCGCCGGTACAATCCGGGCAGCACCGGCAACCAGCCGGAAATAGATGCCTGTCGGCCAGCGGAGGCCAGGATGACGACGATCATTCGGTTCGAGGCAGCAGACGGCGTGCCCGTCCTCGTTGAGGCCGACGATGAGTCAGTAGGCGCGGAACTCGTCCGTCGAGGTGAAGACGGCGTCATCCCAGCGTCAGAAAGATTGGAGAAGGCCTTCGTCAGCGTTCGGGCGGCCATCCAATCGGCGCTGCACGCACTGGGCGGCCTGGGCTCGGATGAGCTTGTCCTAGAGCTCGGCGTAAAGCTGAGCGCTGAGTCCGGGGCAATCATCGCCAAAACGGCAGCCGAGGGTCACCTGACCGTTACTGCCACCTGGAGCCGCCGCTCAATTCCGCCGACCGATGGCGAGAGCTAGCAGAGGCGCGGAATGCCGAGCCCGTACGGGTACGGGATGACGTGACGAGCACCGTTCTTCGAGCTCATCGTGACGATAGGCCCAGCCGTGTCCGCTGGCAGTACCTCGCCCACGATCGTGGCGCCCGCCGTCGCGGGGAACTTCCCGAGCAGCCGCACGGCCTCGCATGCGTAATCCGGCTCCACGGTGAAGAGCATCGTGCCCTCGTTGGTCAGCATGAACGGGTCAAGGCCGAGCAGTTCCACCGCCGCCGCGACTGGATGCTCAACGGGGACCTCGGCCTCATCAATATGCCAGCCCAAGCCAGTAGCAGAGGCGCCCTCCCACAAGGCTGCGATAAGGCCGCCTCTGGTCAGGTCCCGCAGCGAGCCGAACGGGACATGGCGAGATACTGTCTCGAAAGGCTCAATCAGGCAGCCAACGTCGCTGCTGACTACGTTCTCGAAGCCGAGCCCTTCTCGCGCTGAGAGCACTGCGATGGAGTGGCTGCCCAGCGGCCCGGATACGCCGATGAGGTGGCCGGGGCGTGATGCACTCAGCGGGAACGAGTCCTTGCTGTAGGGCTGCCCGATAGCGGTCACCGTGATCAGCAACTGTGGCTGCTCTTCCTGGTGCACCTTGGTGTCGCCGCACACTACGGTACAGCCCGCTTGCGCTGCCTCCGCACCCAGCGACCTGAGTACCCGGTCAAGGGTCGCGGTGGCGAGAGACGCGGATATGAAGAGGCCGACGGTCAGCAGATCGGCGCGGGCCCCGCTCGCCGCCAGATCATTTACTACCCCGCAGACCGCCAGCCGCCCGATGTCACCACCAGGGAACTCCAGCGGGTCTACGGAGAAGACGTCCGTCGTCAGCACCTGCTCGCGGCTAGCCAGCATGACCCGCACGCCATCTTCGCTGCCCCCGCTGACCCGCAGGGCAGGAAAAACTACCTCGTGCAGCAGCTTGGTCATGGCGCCGAGGCCGTCACCCGCAGCTATCCCGACCATTTCCTCGTGAGTCGTTAGCTCTGTCACAAGAGCGCCGCGACCTCCTCAACGGTGCAGGCTTTTCCGACGTACTTCTCAATCCACTCCACCGCCTGCAGACGCACATCTTCCCTGGTCGAGACGACCGCATCCGCGGCCACGATCACATCAAGACCTCGATAGTAGGCATCTGCCGCTGTTGTCAGGACGCAGATCTGCGTCTGCAAGCCGGCCAGCACGACCCCACCCGCCCCCTGCGTCCTCAGCCGGTCCTCTAGGTCTGTCCGGAAAAACGCCGAATGCTTCGGCTTGACCACTACCTCTCCCCGCAAAGGGTGCAGCTCCGGGATGATCTCACAGCCAGGCGTACCTCGAACACAATAGCGATCACCGAAGCGCTGGAACTGCGGGTCGTCATGGTCAAGCTCGAACTTCGTGTAGTAGACCGGCATCTCGCTGGCAACGAACGCCTTGATGAGGGTCTCCAGCCGAGGCAGCATGTCATCGACCATCCGCTTGCGGCGCGGATCCCGGCAGAGGTCTTCCTGCAGGTCGATCGCCACGCATGCCCACCGCATTACGCCTCCTCGCCGTTGGCGCTCACGCCAGGTGGAGAGAGTTGTAGATGGGCATGAACGTATCGCTCAGATGCGCCGACAGCAGGGTGTTCAGCCGACCCGGTGTCTCCCTGGCGAGCCGCTGAACCTCCGCGAGATCCACGAAGTGCATGTTCGCGTACGGCCTGCGCGCCGCGATGAGCGTCACCTCGTCGGCCGGCCCGCGCGACAACTCCAGGCTGAAGATCTGGAAGAAGAGCCGCTTGCGTCCGATCATGAGGTCCCGTTCGCTGTGCCATACCAGGCGGCCAGGGTCAACAGATAGCCCCAGCCCGCCCAGGCTCTCGCGCACCGCCGCCACCTTAAACGCCTCACGAGGGACGGCGGACTGGGAGTTGATCCCGAGCCCGCGGAAGACTCGCGTGGTCACCACCTCGTCGGGGTCCTCTCTCGGCGAGACGGTCAGGCCCGGGCTCGAGCTGAGTGCGCACAAGTCACTCTCGAACACCCTGGCAGAGAGGTTGGACAGCGTCCCCGCGGAGTCCCTCGAATTAAAGACCGTCCGCTCTTGCAGAAGAAGACGCTGGCGCCCCGCAGTCTCAGCGTGCAAGATCACAAGCGCGCTTGCCAGGCGCAGTTCCTGGTCGGCCGGAGGAGCCGAGTAGAGTCCGGCGAGTCGCAGCGCGGCCGCCGGACCGGCCCGGCTGAGCCAGACCTCACGCTCGAACAGCTCGCGGGAGAGTCTCCAGAGCAAGGCGAACACTTCAGCAGCCCGCCGGCCGAACTGCGACTCGCCGTCAACCCCGAAGAAATATCTTTCGGCAGCAGGCTGGCCCGGAAAGGAAAAGGCGAGCTGGTAAGCTTCCTCCTCAGCAGACCGAAAGCGGGTCCCAATAAATGGCAGTGCGAACTGAACTTCAGCGACCCTCGTATCCAGCGCCATCTGATGCCCGCGTGAGTTGAGGAGCATCTGCATGGTCTTGGCTCCCGCGTTTCGCCGGTGAATACGGGCACCGAGGTCAGCCGCGTTTGGGCAGAGCGAAGCAATGAGTGATTCCGCAGCGTAGTAAATTCGCAACTCTCGCCATGGGCCAAGTCCGCGGGCTACTCTGATTGCCCAGGCCCGGTCAAGCATGTCAGCTAGCCGGTAGTTGGTGATACCCGCAATCTCAACACGATCCGCGGCAACAAGCTGGGAAACGAACCGGCTCTCGGACGCGGAGTTCTCCGTGACGACTAGATGCTCGTCCTGCGGCAGTTCCGCGCGGTCAGCTAGCAGGCCGATGACCGGCTCGCCGGTCTCGATTGCGTACACGCGCAACGCGTAGTGAGTAAGTCTCGGCATGTCGCCCCGCGGCTGCAGCATCGTGCAGTCAAACCTTAGCTGGGCCGTAGCCTCCTGGCTGAGCAGGTCAGCTGCGCGGACAAATTCCTCGCAGATCCTCACCAGAATCGAGCAGTCCTGGCCTCGCCCCGTGCGTAGCGAGCTCGACGCCCGGAGTGCGGTGAGAGCCGTGTAGCTGATGATGAACGCGGCGGTCGAGAGCGGCTCGACGACCGCGGCGGACTCGGCAATGGTGCTTCCCGTCACGGTATCCGCAAGCGGAGTATTTTGACCTAGGCGGACGAGATCCTCGCCATGTGAGACGATTGTCGCGATCCGGCAACTATCCGCTGGAACGAGCATGTGCAAGCGGAACGCCAATGCGAACAATGCTCGCACCGCACGGCCAAAATCAGCATGCTGGTCTCCGAGAACAACGGTCACGGTGGCACCGCTCATGCTGACGGCTGCCTGACGACCGAGGGACCGCTGCAACTCGTCGACGGCCGCGAGAACCCTGCTGACGACGTTCCGATAGGCCATGGCGGTTATTGCGTGGAGATCAACGAGCTTGACAATCAGGATTGCGCCGGAACCGTAATTGCTCGCTGCGGCCTGCGGCGCCTGGCGCTGCCGCGAGGTCGGCGCATCCCTGATCCGAGCCAGCTCAGAAAGGGAGGCGCCGACCGAAATTACCGAAGTTTTCCTGTCTCCGCGCAGGAGTTTCACGGCCGCGCTGTCGAGCCGGGCCTGGACCGTGCGCAGCGTGAGTGAGGTCTCCGTGGACGGGGACTGCGCCCTGAGTTCATCGAGTTGATCGTAAGCCTGCCGGAGAAGAGCCAACTGCGCATCTGGCTCGGCCGTTCCGCCCTGTGTAGCTGGGCCGTCCAGGTCTGGCTGCACCATACGGGCAATGAGCGGGATGCGCTCAGCCAGGTGAGCCACCGGCACGGCGAAGCCGACCTTGCCCTGGGTGGCACGGTCGCTTGTCACGATCATCGCCACCACGGCATCGCACTGGTCAGACCAGACGGCCGCGCCGCTGAAGCCCGGCGATATGAGGACGTCGTTCTCGACGTTGAGCGTCACCCATTCCAGCGCGGAAGCCTTGCCTGCCCGCCCCGTGGCGGGCAAGGAGTCGTCATAGCCGCGAGGGAACCCATATGCGGTAAAACTATGCCCGTTCAGCGACCGCGGCGCTCGGATCGCCGCAGGCGTTACTCCTTCTGGCGGCACTTCCAGCAGTAAGACTGCGTGATCGCCGGAACTGGAGCCCGCGGGCGTCCATCCTTCTTCCAGCACCCTCGCCTGGCATCCCGATCCATCCAGGAGCGGGAAGTCTACGAAGACACTGCCGCCTGGGCCTTCGGCGCCCGCTTCCAGGACAACGTGAGCAGCGGTCAGCACATGCCTGCCGTCCACAGCTAGCCCAGCTCCGCAGATCCGGCCGTTCTGCGTCTTGCGGATCCTGGCCAGCCATGCCCGCCCCTCGAGTGCCGACTCCGTGCGTATCCCGGCATCCAACGCCCGGACACCCCCTCAGCAAACCTCGGACCCTCATCTAATCAGAGACGACGGGAGAATGAACACATGATGTTAATCCATCTCATGTCCTTTTTGCGCTCTTTCGCCCCCGCCGATGCACCTCCGTGCCTGCCGACCGATGACGGCCCGGACTCAGCCCGCCAGGCCGCCTCAGGCGGGGGCGCCCGGAAGCTGCCCGGCGTCCTGCTGTTCCGCCATTAGGTCCTGCAGGCAGGGTCAGCATCACGATAATCTCGTTGGCGTATGAACTCCTCAATCGCCTCCCAGGACGACGAGATCGTCGCAGATGTCCGAGGAGCAGTCCGGCAGTGGCGCGCTCGTGCGGACGCGACAGCGCTGCGGCCGAGCGGGAGTAGCCCTTGGCTAGATTCAGACCGTGCCGTCTTTGAACTTACGCGCAAGGTCGCTCGCCAGGCGACGGAACTTGCCGCAGGAGACCTTCAGCCGACTATTAAGTCCGGGCGAGAAACAGCGCGGCTCCTGCTCGCGACCAAAAATCCACACGCCGACTCAACGAGGTCCCTCGCCGCGATCCTGGCCCGGTTCCTAGCCTTCGGGCTAGAAATTCATGCCGTGAAGCGGACCTCCGCTGACGATGCAGACAAGATCGCCGGCGCACTGTACGGGACCGCCTGGCTGCATTTTGAGCGCGGGCCGATCACTGAATCGGCCTGGGCGGCGCTAGAGCACCGCTTCAACGATGCGGCCTTCGCCCAGGTCTTCGGCGTCCCCTTCGCCCGTGATCTAGTCGTCAGCGCTGCTTCCGTGCTGAGCAGGACCGGGCTTTCCGGAGAGCAACTACTACGGATCTGGAACGAGGGCAGGGAACCCCTGAGCGCCTCGGACCTGACCACCCGGTACGGGGCGACCGCTGCTCGCCTTCTGGCTGACGGCCAGCAGTCGCTCGACTGGTTCCACTGCAGCTGGCCAATTGGCATCCAGCAAATATCGCCAGGACTCGTGGCATTCGCATTGCGGCATCCCGCGATCCTGGATGGGAAGCCGACCATCGTTATTAATGGTCACTGCCTCGCCCTGCCCGAGCGCTTTAGAGCTCCGGGCGGGCGCGGCTGTGTCCTTGTCGCAGCGGGCGCGCCCGCCAACGGGCCAGAAGTCAGCGATATCCGCTCCTGGATCGTCGGCGAGGACAACCGGCCCGGCCGGTGTGCGCCCGGGTCGATCCGCCGGGACGCTGCTACCGGCAACCTGCCCCTCGCGGCCGTGAGGCTTCCTGTTTCCCCCTGGGCTAACGTCCTGCACTGCAGCGACGGATACTTCGCGGGCATGATGGAGTCTTCGGCGCTGCTGCCAGGAGAATCACACGGCCTGCTCCGCGCGGAACTTGATCGGCTCGGCTACACGGGCGACGAACTGGCAAGCATCCTGCTCAACGATCCAGTCGTCAGGATCTCCGGTACCGAGTTGCGGCTCAGCGAGCGCACCCAAGGGCTGCGGCTCGGCGACTGCGTCGCAATGATCACATCGCTATTTCCGCCGATTTTCGGTCAGCCTAACGACTTCGCAGCCGGGGTAACTCCGTCGAGGCTGATGGACAGCGCCCGCTCGCTGCGCGCGGTCAGCGGTGATGCCGCGGCGTTCTCGGCTGTCGCAGAGACCAGGCGTCCGACAGTCACTGTTGGTGATCGCCGATCGGTTGTCCGCGCGACCGACGGCAGTGTCGGCCTAGAACTGATAGCCAGCAGCCGGGTAGGGCTGTTGGTGCCCGCGGCTGGTACCGGGGGCCGTTTCGGTGGATATGACCTCCCGGAGTCCGATCCGCGTCGGCACAAGGCACTGGCACCAGTTTTCCGGGCCGAGGGCCGAGAGGTTTGCGCCCTGGATATCCGCCTGGCCAATGCCCGCCACTGGTCGGCGGCAACGGGCGGCCAGGTGCGAGTTGCCATCACGACTTCAGGGGCTACCCGGGCCGGGGTAACTGCCTGGGCCGCTGACAATGGCGCGGCAGGCATGGACGTCACGCTGATCGCTCAGCCCGAGCTGTATCGTTTTAATGCCGCCAGCCTGCAGAAGCCAGCCGACCCCTTGGCCCCGATTTTCCTGGAAGACTTCGTACTCCGGAGCGAGGACGGCAGTCCGAATCTCAAGTCGGCGGGCACGCTCGGCCTGATCTCCAGCTTCGTTATTAGCGGGGTTATGGACACCTGGATCCGAGCTGGAATCAATTTCATCGCCATCGCCAATTCTGATGACATTGGATTCCGGCTCGATCCCGAGCTGGTTGGGTACATGCAACGGCGTCCCGATATTGACGCCGTCGTCCTCGCGGCGCCCGCTGGTTATCGTGGCTGGATTGAGAACAACGGCCGGAAGATCGAGGTCCGAGGCGACAGGACAGGCTGGTGTATTGACGAGTACGGCCATCCAGTCGACAGACACTCGACCGCGGACCGGCATCCAGTGCCCGACAGCGGCGGCTTCCTCGGCGAAATCCAGACCGCCCAGGGCTGGCGCGCAGTGGTAATTGACGGCGCAGCGGTAGGCGGCGACACGGGAGACTACCCGTTTCTCAATACCAATCAGATGTACCTGAGAGCATCGGCCCTTACCCGTATCTTTCCTCCCGGCAGCCCAGAGGAGCGCGCGCATCATGTTGGCAGGGTCCGCGGAACTCTGCCGCTCTATGCCGAGCGTAAGATCGTTAAGGCGGGCGCTCAGGAAAGCCAGGAAGCTATCCAGGTCTTCCAGCCCCTGCCAGAGATCCTGCGGATACTGGAGGGCATAACGCCGCTGTTGACTGCTCGAGCGCTCGTGCAGGGCCGGCGAGGAGCCTACCTGCCACTCAAAACGAAAGCCGATATCAGTTTCGCACAGAGGTTTCTGGACGACGCTGCGCGTGCTGGCGATGAACTGGCATTCGGCGAGGCACCCTCAATGGCTAGATCTCGCTGAGCGGCACGCCGGGGTCGGCCAGCCGGGCGGTGTCGACGGTGCCGGACGAGCGGATCAGCGCCTGGATGTCGTCCTGCACGTCCCACACGTTGACGTTCATGCCGGCCGCCACGGAGCCGCCCAGCAGCCAGAACGCGACGAACTCCAGCGACTTCGGGTCGCCGCGGTAGACCACCTGGTCGTAGCTGCCGGGCTCGGGCACGCCAGCGCACTCCATGCCGAGGTCGTACTGATCGCTAAAGAAGTAGGGCACCCGGTCGTAGCTGACGTCCTGGCCGAGCATGGAACGGGCTGCCGCGGGGCCGCCGTTCAGCGCGTTGGCCCAGTGCTCGACGCGGATCCGGCGGCGCAGCAGCGGGTGCAGCACGTTCGCCACGTCGCCGGCGGCGAAGATGTCCGGGTCGGAGGTACGCAGCGCGCCGTCCACCAGCACGCCGTTCTCGACCTCCAGGCCGGCGTCGGCGGCCAGCGAGGCGTTCGGCGCGGCGCCGATGCCGACCACGACCACGTCGGCGGGGAGCACGGCGCCTGAGGAGGTGACGGCCTCGCGGACCTGGCCGCCCTCGCCGCGCAGCTCGGCGATGCCCTCGCCGTGCCGGAAGGTGACGCCGTGGCTGGCATGCAGGGCGCCGAAGACCGCGCCGAGCTCGGGGCCGAGCGACCGGTGCAGCGGCGCGGGGTCGGGCTCCACGACGGTCACTGAGCAGCCGTCCTGCACGGCCGCGGCGGTGACCTCAAGGCCGATCCAGCCGGCGCCGGCGACGACCACCTGGGCGCCGTCGCGCAGCGCGGCGCCAAGCGCCGCATTGTCGTCCAGGGTGCGCAGGTAGAGCACCCCGCCCAGGTCCGCGCCCGGCACCGGCAGGCGGCGCGGCGAGGCGCCGGTGGCGAGCAGCAGCTTGTCGTAGCCGGTGACGGAGCCGTCTTCCAGCCTGACCTGGCGGGCCGCCCGGTCGATGGAGGTGACCCTGGTGCCCAGCCGCAGGTCCACGTCGTGCTCGTCGTACCAGTCGGGCTCGTGCACGAAGACCGAGCTGCGCTCCTCCTTGCCGAGCAGCAGGCCCTTGGAAAGCGGCGGCCGCTCGTAGGGGTGCTCATGCTCCGCGCCGATCAGCACCACGGTGCCCTCGAAGCCCTCGTCGCGCAGTGCCTGCGCGGCCTTAGCCCCGGCCAGACTGGCCCCGACGATGACAAAGCTCTGCCCTGACGGCATGGACGCGCCCCTTCCGACGGCGGTAGGCCCCTGTCCTACGTTATCGGCGCGGCGGCCAGCCCGGCAGTCATCACGAGCACAGGCGCTGGTGCCAGGTGATGGCCGAGGTGTCGGTAAGCGAGGCGACCTGGTCGATCACCACGCGCTGCCGCGCGGCGTCGTCGCAGGCCAGCCCGAACGCGGCGGCGAACATCGGATCCAGGGTGCCGGGCGCGCCGGCCAGCACCGCGGCGGCCAGCTCCCCGATGACCTGCCGCTCGCGGGCCTGGGCGGCCGCGGCCCCCGGCCTGCCCATCACGTACCGGTCGGTCACGGCCTTGAGCAGCGCGCACTCAAGCCGCTGCCGCCTGGGCACGGTCAGCCCGGCGTCGTACCTGGTCAGCGGCGGCGCGCCGGGCGGGCGGGTAGCCCGCTGCGCGGCTTGGCAGAACCGGCCGATCAGGTCGCTGGTGAGCTGCTTGAGCGCCGCCACGGCGGCCGGGCCGCCGTCGAAGCGGCGCGGCCAGAACTCCGGGGCCAGCAGCTCGTCGAGGATCTCGCGCAGCTCGGCGGGGCCGGCCTCGCCGGGACGGCAGTACCCGCTGGCGGCCAGTTCCGCGATGGCGTCCCGCTCGGCGCCGTCGGCCAGCTCGGGCAGCCTGATCAGCCCGGCGTGCACGCCGTCCTCCAGGTCGTGCACGGAGTAGGCGACGTCATCGGCCCAGTCCATGACCTGTGCCTCCAGGCACGGCCGGTCCGGAGCGCCGTCCCTGATCCAGGCGAACACGGCGGCGTCGTCTGGGTAGGCGCCGTACTTGCCGCTGCCCTGGCCGAGCCACGGGTACTTGAGCGTGGCGTCCAGGGTCGCCCTGGTCAGGTTCAGCCCCGCGCCCGGCACCTTGGCCTCCAGGCGGGTCAGCAGCCGCAGGCTCTGCGCGTTGCCCTCGAACCCGCCGCAGCCCGCCGCGACCTGAGCCAGCGCGAACTCGCCGTTGTGGCCGAACGGGGGGTGCCCGAGGTCATGCGCCAGGCAGGCGGCGTCGACCAGGTCGGGGTCGCAGCCGAGCGCGGCGCCCATCTCCCTGCCGATCTGCGCGCACTCCAGGGAGTGCGTCAGCCGGGTGCGCGGGAAGTCGCCAGAACCGACGGCGACCACCTGCGTCTTGGCGGCGAGCCGCCGCAGGGCGGCGCTATGCAGGACGCGGGCACGGTCCTTGACGAAAGGACCGCGCCCGCTGCCCGCTTCGGCGGTACTGCCCGCTTCGGCGGTACTGCCCTCGGCGGCCCAGCGCGCGGTGGCCGGGCCGCCGTAACCCGGGGTCACCGGCTGTCGCTGCCCCCGACCGCCTCCAGCACCGACGCGCGGCCGGCCTCCAGCCGGGCCACCGGGACCCGGAACGGCGAGCAGGACACGTAGTCCAGGCCCGCGCCGTGGAAGAAGTGCACCGACTCGGGGTCGCCGCCGTGCTCGCCGCAGACGCCGATCTTCAGGTCGGGCCTGGCGGCCCGGCCTTCCTCCACCGCGATCTTGACCAGGCGGCCGATGCCCTCGGCGTCCAGCGTCTCGAACGGCGAGACGCCGAATACGCCCAGGTCGATGTAGCGGCCGAAGAACGAGCCCTCCACGTCGTCACGGCTGAAGCCCCAGCCCATCTGGGTGAGGTCGTTGGTGCCGAACGAGAAGAACTGCGCGGCCTGGGCGATCTGCCCGGCGGTGAGCGCGGCCCTGGGCACCTCGATCATCGTGCCGATGAGGGTATGCACCCGGGTGCCGGTCTCCTCCGCGACCTCCGCGAGCACCCGCTCGGTCTCCTCGCGGGCGGCCTCCAGTTCCTGGACGGCGCCGACCAGCGGGATCATGATCTCCGGCTGGGGGTCGCCGCCGGCCTTCACCCGGTCGGCCGCCGCATGCGCGATCGCCCGGACCTGCATCGCGTACAGGCCGGGGATGACCAGGCCGAGCCGGACGCCGCGCAGGCCGAGCATCGGGTTCTGCTCGTGCAGCCGCCTGACGGCCTCCAGCAGGGTGCGGTCCTTCTCGGTGGCGCTGTCGCCGGCCAGCGCGATCTTGACCGACAGCTCGGTGAGGTCGGGCAGGAACTCGTGCAGCGGCGGGTCGAGCAGCCGGATGGTCACCGGAAGCCCGTCCATGGCCTCCAGGATCTCCACGAAGTCGCCGCGCTGCAGCGGCTCCAGGGCGTCGAGCGCGGCCTGGCGGCCGGCCTCGTCCTCGGCCAGGATCAGGTTCTCCACGAGCTGCCGCCGGTCGCCGAGGAACATGTGCTCGGTCCTGGTCAGGCCGATGCCCTGGGCGCCGAACCGGACGGCCCTGGCGGAGTCCTCGCCGTTGTCGGCGTTGGTCCGCACCTTGAGACGGCGCTGGGCGTCGGCGTGCTGCATGATCGCGTGCACCGCGCCGACCAGCTCGTCGGCTGACGGGTCGAGCCCGCCCTCGAAGTACTCCACCACCGGGGAGTCGACGACCGGGACCTCGCCCAGGTAGACGGCGCCGGACGAGCCGTCGATGGAGATCATGTCGCCCTCGCTGACGACGGTGCCGTCGGCCAGGGTGAACTTGCGGCCCGGCACGTCGACCTGGAGCTCGTCGGCGCCGCAGACGCAGGTCTTGCCCATGCCGCGGGCGACCACGGCCGCGTGGCTGGTCTTGCCGCCCCGGCTGGTCAGGATGCCCCTGGCGGCGATCATGCCGTGCAGGTCATCCGGGTTGGTCTCGCGGCGGACCAGGATCACCGGCTGCCCGGCGGCGGCCTGCTCGACGGCCCGGCCCGAGTCGAACACGGCCTTGCCGACCGCCGCGCCCGGCGACGCGCTGATGCCCTTGGCGATCCGCTTGACGTCGGTCTTGGCGTCGAACCGGGGGAACATGAGCTGGGCGAGCTGGTCGCCGCTGACCCGGCGCAGCGCCTCGTCCAGGTCGATCATGCCCTGCTCGACGAGCTGGACGGCGATCCGGAACGCGGCCGCCGCGGTGCGCTTGCCGACCCGGGTCTGGAGCATCCACAGCTTGCCGCGCTCGATCGTGAACTCGATGTCGCACAGGTCCTTGTAGTGGCCCTCCAGCGTGGACATGATCTCCATGAGCTGGGTGTAGGACTTGGCGTCGATCTTCTCCAGGTCCTGCAGCGGCACGGTGTTGCGGATGCCCGCCACCACGTCCTCGCCCTGGGCGTTCTGCAGGTAGTCGCCGTAGACGCCCTGCTGGCCGGTGCCGGGGTCACGGGTGAAGGCCACCCCGGTGCCGGAGTCCATGCCCAGGTTGCCGAAGACCATGGTGACCACGTTGACGGCGGTGCCCAGGTCGGTGGGGATGCGCTCCTGCCGCCGGTACAGGATGGCCCGGTCGGCGTTCCAGGAGTTGAACACGGCGTTGACGGCCAGGTCCATCTGCTCGCGCGGGGCCTGGGGGAAGTCCCGGCCGGTGTGCTCGCGGACGATGCCCTTGAAGGTGTCGACAAGCGCCTTCAGGTCCTCGGCGTCCAGGTCCAGGTCGTGGCGGGTGCCCTTGGCCTGCTTGGCGGCGTCGATGGCGTGCTCGAACGCCTCGCCCTCGATGTCCAGCACGGTCTTGCCGAACATCTGGATCAGCCGCCGGTAGGAGTCCCAGGCGAACCGCTCGCTGCCCGCCTGCTTGGCCAGGCCGTGCACCGACTCATCGGACAGGCCGATGTTCAGCACGGTCTCCATCATGCCCGGCATGGAGAACTTGGCCCCGGAGCGGACACTGACCAGCAGCGGGTCGGCCGGGTCGCCCAGCCGTCTGCCCATCGCCTCTTCCAGCTTCCGCAAGTGCTCGCTGACCTCAGCCTCCAGGCCGTCAGGGATCGCTCCGGTCTGCAGGTAGTGGCGGCAGGCATCGGTGGTAATAACGAAACCGGGCGGGTACTGGCAGCCCCAGGTTGGTCATCTCGGCCAGGTTGGCGCCCTTGCCGCCCAGCAGGTCCTTCAGGTCCTTGTTGCCTTCGGTGAAGTCATAGACGAGCTTCGGCACTGCATGCTCTCCTAAAAGTGCCGCCCGGCAGCCCGTGTGCCAGGCAGCTCAGTAATCCGTGGCCTTCGCGGCCCCTCGCTGCGAGCCTATCGAGGCTGGCCGGCTGCCGGTGACGCCGCCGCCAGGCTGCCCCCGGAAACCGAGCAGCAAATCCGGCCCCCGGAGAGTCTCTGATAAGTGGATAGCCAACCCTCAGACGTCCTCGCGGCCCTCGCGGCGGACCGGCCGCCGGGCGGCGCGGCCGCCGCCGTGACCGACCTGTACCGGGCGCACGCGCTCGGCCTGACCCGGATGGCGCACGTGATGCTCGGCGACCGGCAGGGCGCCGAGGATGTCGTGCACGACGCCTTCTGCGGTCTCTACCTGCGCTGGGCCAAGCTCGCCGATCCCGGCAAGGCCCTGCCCTACCTGCGCTCCTGCGTGCTGAACGGCTGCCGGACCGAGATACGCAAGTCCCGCCGCCGGCCCGCCCTCGAGCCCACTGGCGGCCCGGCGGACGGCGAGCTGGCCGGGCCGGCGGACCCCGAGGCCGGCTCCGCCGAGTCGGCGGCGCTGGCCGGCGAGGGCCGCCGCGCGGTGCTCGCCGCGGTGACCCGGCTGCCGCACCGGCAGCGCGAGGTACTGGTGCTCCGCTATTACCTGGGCGAGCCTGATGAGGCCATCGCCGAGCTGCTGGGCATCGCCGGCAGCACCGTCCGCTCGACGCTGCACCGGGCGCTGGCCCGGCTCGGCGCCGAGCTGCCCGCCGATTCGCTGCCCGCCAATTCCCGCCCGCGGAGACTGTCATGACCACCATCGAAGATCAGGCCAGGCTGGAGGAGCGGGTCAGGGACGCGCTCGCGGCCAGGGCCGCGGAAATCGCCCCGGCGGACATCGGTGACCTGCGGCTCCCCGGCGGTCAGTTCTCCCGGCACAGCGCGGCCAGGCACGGCGCGGCCAGGCGGGCCGGCGCCAGGCGCGGCCGGTGGCTGGTGCCGCTGACCGCGGCCGCCTCGGTCCTCGCCATCACCGGCGGCGCGATCCTGATCGCCAGCGCGGTCACCGGCCACGATCACGGCCGCGCCGCCGCCGGACGGCACGGGTCCGGACGGCACAACTCCCGGCAGCACCAGCACGGACAGCAGCGCCCCGCCCCGCCCCTCACGGTCGATGGGCTGCCGCCCTACTTCCTCGCGGTCGGCGGCCCGGCCGGCGGGGCCGCGCAGATCGTGGTGACCGCGACCGGCAAGGTGGCCGCGACCGCGAGCCTGCCCGCCGGGCACCCGCTGGTGACCGGCGGCCCAGCCGGCACCTTCTTCGCCGCCGTGGGCGACGGGGCAGGAATCGGCGGCGGCCCGGCGGCCTTCTACTCGATCGCGCTGCCCCCAGCCGGCACCACGGCCAGGGTGACCCGGCTGCCGATCAGGTCTGGTGGCGGGCTCAGCTTCCTGGCGGCCTCTCCCGACGGCCGCGAGCTGGCGTTCGCCACCTACGTGCAGCACGGTGACCTGGGCCTGGTCCAGCGGCTCACCGTGGCGTCGGTGGCGACCGGCGCCGCCAGGACCTGGATCGTCCCGGCGGGCTCCGCCGACTCGATCAGCTCGCTCGGCTGGCTGGGCAACAGCACCACCCTGGCCTTCGGGCTGACCGGTCCCTACCCTGGCAACTCGCTGTGGCTGCTCAGCACGACGACAGACCAGGCGATCGCGGGGAACAGCGACCTGTTCGACAGCCGCAAGGTGCTGCCGCTGGACAACGCCGCCGGGCAGTTCAACGACCTGGTGGTCAGCCCGGACGGCAAGATCGCGGTGGGCACCGAGCAGTACCCGAACGGCCTGGGCACCATCGCCGGGCGGCCCACCGAGCAGGGCGACGTGGTCGCCTTCGCCCTGCGCACCGGGCAGGCCAGCCTCCGCTACCGGCCCGGCGGGACCTGGGACCGGCTCTACCGCAAGACCTTCCCGAGCAACTGCGACGACCCGCTCTGGGTCAGCGCATCGGCACGGCGGATCCTGCTGATGTGCACCCGTCCCAGGCCAGAAGGCAAGTCGGCGCAGATCGCGGCGATCCCCCGGTTCCTGCTGCTGGACGGCACGCACGCCACCGTGCTGCGCTGGCTGGTCAGGTTCGCCCCCGGAATGCTGGCGTTCGGCACACAGGGTTCGGCAGCACAGGGTTCCGCAGCACAGGGACGATGACCGGCGGTCCCGTGGCGACCGGTGCCGCGGGGACGGGTGGGTCACAATGACAGCGTGGATACCAGCGGACGCGTGACCATCGGCCTGCTGCACCCGGGCGAGATGGGTGCCGCCGTCGGCCGCTGCCTGGCCGGCGCGGGGCATGAGGTGCTGTGGGCGGGCAGCGGCCGGTCCGCGCAGACCGCCAGCCGGGCGGCCGCCGCAGGGCTGGCCGACGCGGGCAGCGTCGCCGCGCTGGCGGCCCGCGCCGCCGTGATCATCTGCGTCTGCCCGCCGCACGCGGCCCTGGACATGGCCTGGACCGTGCACGGCTTCGGGGGCCTTTACGTGGACGCCAACGCCGTCTCCCCGGCCACCAGCAGGGAGATCGGCCAGCTCATCACCGACAACGGCGGACGGTACGTGGATGGCTCGATCATCGGGCCGCCGCCGGTACAGCCGGGCAGCACCCGGCTGTACCTATCCGGTGCCGAGGCACCCGAGGTGGCCGGCCTGCTCGCCGGGACGGCGCTGGAGGCCAGGGCGATCGACGGGCCGCCGCAGGCCGCGTCGGCGGTCAAGATGGCCTACGCCGGCTGGACCAAGGGCAGCGCGGCGCTGCTGCTCGCGGTCGCCGAGCTGGCCCGCGAGGAGGGCGTGGCGGACACCCTGGCCGCCGAGTGGGCGCTTTCCCAGCCCGAGCTGGCCGCCAGGAGCGCAGGCGCGGCCCGCGCGGCGTCCGCCAAGGGCTGGCGCTGGGTGGCCGAGATGGAGGAGATCGCGGCCGCGATGGCCGCCGGCGGGCTGCCCGACGGCTTCCACCAGGCCGCCGCCGAGGTCTACCGGCGCTGGCAAGACGCCCCGGTAAACGGCGAACTGCCGCGAGAGTAAGTATTGTGGCCTGAATAATCCCGCTGATATACGAAACGGGCTGCGGAGGCTGATTCAGGCATGTCACGACGGTGGGCGCTTCTTGGCGGCGGCCTGGCCGCCGTCCTCGCCGGTGCCGTAGCAGCGTTCCTGGCCTGGGGGCCGGTGGGCATGGGGCCCGGCCCGCTCTCTGTGGCTTACCTGTCCTCAAGCGGGACCGTGCCGCAGGTGGAGCCGGCCACCGTCCTGGTCCCGATCGCCACCCCGGCCGGCACGCACGCGGTGATCAACAGCGTGGGCATCGTCGGGGGCGGCGGCTACGGGCCGCCGCTGCTGATCAGCGTGGCCGGCAACACCGACCAGGCCTGCACCGGCATCTGGATCAGCGGCAGGAACAGCTTCCTGCGGCGCTGCGAGGCTCACGGCAGCGTGCCGCTGGAGGACCGTGCCCTGCCGCGGCTCCCGGCCGGGCTGGTCTCGGCAGGGCTGGCCTCGACGGGGCTGGCCTCGACGGGGACCGCCGCCCAGGCGGGCAACGGCATCGACGTGGTGCTCACCGTCGGCCCGCCCGGCCTGAACAGCTGCTGGGGCATCACCAAGGTCACCGTGCACTACACGGTCGGCGGGCGGCACTACACCGCCGCCGGGACCGAGTCGCTGATGGGCTGCGCCTCCGGCGTTCAGCCGGCCACCTAACCACACCAGCCGGCTGGGCCAGCGGGGATCAGCAGCCCGGCAGCCGTTCGGAAAGATAGGAGACCAGGGCGTCGATCCCGATCCGCTCCTGGCGCATCGAGTCCCGCTCCCTGACGGTCACCGCCTCGTCGGTCAGCGAGTCGAAGTCCACGGTGACGCAGAACGGGGTGCCGATCTCGTCCTGGCGGCGGTACCGGCGGCCGATGGCGCTGGCGTCGTCGAACTCGATGTTCCAGTGCTTGCGCAGCTTGTCGGCCACCTCGCGGGCGCGCGGCGACAGGTCGGCGTGCCGGGACAGCGGCAGCACCGCCACCTTCACCGGGGCCAGCCGGTGATCGAGCCGCAGCACGGTCCGCTTCTCCATCTTGCCCTTGGCGTCGGGCGCCTCGTCCTCGGCGTAGGCGTCGAGCAGGAACATCAGCGTCGCCCGGTCCACCCCGGCGGCCGGCTCGATCGCGTACGGCACGAACCGCTCGCCCGACTCGGCGTCCAGGTAGCTCATGTCCTGCCCGGAGGCCTTGCCGTGGGTGGTCAGGTCGAAGTCGGTCCGGTTCGCGATGCCCTCAAGCTCGCCCCACTCGCTGCCGCCGAACTCGAACCGGTACTCGATGTCCACGGTCCGCTTGGAGTAATGCGACAGCTTCTCCTGCGGGTGCTCGTACAGCCGCAGGTTCTCCTTGCGCACGCCCAGGTCGGTGTACCAGGAGAAGCGGGTGTCGATCCACCGCTCGTGCCATTCCTCGTCGGTCCCCGGCCGGACGAAGAACTCCATCTCCATCTGCTCGAACTCGCGGGTCCTGAAGATGAAGTTCCCCGGCGTGATCTCGTTGCGGAACGACTTGCCGATCTGGCCGATCCCGAACGGCAGCTTCTTGCGCGAGGTCTGCAGCACGTTGCGGTAGTTGATGAAGATCCCCTGCGCCGTCTCCGGGCGCAGGTAGGCGAGTCCCGACTCGTCCTGCGTGGCCCCGAGATAGGTGCGGAGCATCCCGTTGAACATCCGCGGCTCGGTGAAGGCGCCCCTGGTGCCGCAGTTCGGGCAGGCGAGCCCGGCCAGCCCGCCCTCGGGGGCGTGCCCGTGCTTCTCCTCGTAGTTCTCGATCAGGTGATCGGCACGGAACCGGTGATGGCAGGACATGCACTCGGTCAGCGGGTCGGCGAACTCGGTGAGGTGCCCGCTGTGCCTCCAGACCTCGGGCGCGAGGATGACGCTGGAGTCCAGGCCCACGATGTCGTCGCGCTGCTGCACCATGGTCTTCCACCAGTGGCGCTTGACGTTGTTCTTGATCTCCACGCCGAGCGGGCCGTAGTCCCAGGCGGCGCGCAGGCCGCCGTAGATCTCGCTGGACGGGAACACGATCCCCCGTCGCTTGGACAGGCTGACCAGTGTCTCCACGCGGTCACTACGTCGTGCCATCACATCTCTCCATCCGGCTGGCGGTCGGCGGCTCAGCTGTATCGGCGCCCAGCCTATCCGCGGCCCGGCAGCCCCGCCGCCGGATATCCGCCGGGCGCGGTAGCCTGGGCGGCACTAAGCCGCCGGGAGGACAGTTGAGCACCAGCAGGCAGGCCGCGGCCAGGAAAGCCCAGGCCAGGAAGGCTCAGGCGCGCAGGCCGCAGGTCAAGCTGCCGACCGATCAGCCGCTGCTCACCCCGGACGCCTCGCCGCTGCGGCAGGCGGTCGAGAAGCGCAGCGCGGTGCCCCTGATCTTCATGCGGCAGCTCCCGTCCTGGCTGATCCCGGTCATCCTGGTCGGCCTGCTCATCACCGGGCTGGCGGTGCGCGACATCATCGGGGCGGTCGCCCTCGTCCTGGTGGCGCTGTTCGTGACCTGGCTGGCGCTGCTGTCCTGGCCGCGGCTAACCGGCGCGGGCCGGCTGCTCCGCGTCGGAGTCGTCGCCGTGGTCGTGGCCGTCGCGGTCGCCCAGGGCCTGCACGGGGCCTAAGCCGGCCGCCGGGGGCCGTACCTGGTTCGGGATCGCGCCGCCGTAGCGGCGGTCCCGGCTGGCGTAGATCTCGCAGGCCTGCCACAGGTGCCGCCGGTCGAAGTCGGGAAACAGCGTGTCCAGGAACACGAACTCGGCGTAGGCCGACTGCCAGATCAGGAAGTTCGAGGTCCGCTGCTCCCCCGAGGACCGGACGAACAGGTCCACGTCGGGGATGGACGGCTCGTCCAGGTACCTGGCGAACACCTTCTCGTCGATCTTGTCGGCACGCAGCTTGCCCGGCCGCCACGTCGGCGGCGATAGCCGCGGCGGCGTCCACGATCTCGGCCCGGCCGCCGTAGTTCACGCAGAACTGCAGGGTCAGCACCGAGTTGCCGGCCGTCATCTGCTCGGCGTCCTCCAGCTCGCTGATCACGCTGCGCCACAGCCGGGGCCGGCGGCCCGCCCAGCGGACCCGGACCCCCATCTCGTTGAGCTGGTCCCTGCGGCGCCTGATGACGTCCCGGTTGAACCCCATCAGGAACCGGACCTCATCGGGCGAGCGCCGCCAGTTCTCCGTGGAGAAGGCGTAAGCCGACAGGTAAGGGATACCCAGCTCGATCGCGCCCATGATGACGTCGAACAGCGAGTACTCGCCGGCCTTGTGGCCCTCGGTGCGGGGCAGGCCGCGCCCCTTGGCCCAGCGGCCGTTGCCGTCCATCACCAGGGCCACGTGCCTGGGCACCAGGGCGGCCGGGATGGCCGGCGGCCGGGCGCCGCTGACGTGCGGGTCCGGCGGCCGGATCACGCGTGCTCCACGTGCCGCAGCGACCTGATCGAGTGCTCCAGGTGCCATTGCAGGTACGCGGCGGTCAGGCCGCTGCACTCCGTCTGATGCCGGCGCTCGCTGGCGTCGGCGGATTCCCAGTCACCCCGCAGCAGTGCGCTCATCAACGCGATCGTAGCCGCCGCCGGCGCCGCCGCACCCGGGCCACGGCAGGAGTCGCAGGTCAGCCCGCCAGAAGCGATGCCGAAGGCGCGCAGCGGGCGATTGGTGGCGCCGCACACCGCGCACTCAGAAAGCGCCGGGGCGTACCCGGCCACGGCCAGCGACCGCAGCAGGTAGGCGTCCAGCACCAGGCGCGGCGCGTGCGCGCCCTCACCGAGCGCCCGCAGCCCGCCGACCAGCAGCAGGAACTGGCGCAGCGCCGGCTCCTTCTCCACCGGGGTCAGCCGCTCGGCGGTCTCCAGCATCGCCGTGCCGGTGGTGTACCTGGGGTAGTCGCTGGCCAGCGGCTCGCCGTAGGCCCGGATCGTCTCGGCCTGGGTGATCACGTCCAGCGACCTGCCGGTGTACAGCAGCAGGTCCACATGGGTAAATGGCTCGACCCTGGCGCCGAGCCGGGACTTGGTCTTGCGCACGCCCTTGGCCACCGCCCGGATCCGGCCGGACTTGCGGCCCAGCACCGTGACGATCCGGTCGGCCTCGCCCAGCTTGTGGGTACGCAGCACGACGCCATCATCTCGGTACAGGCTCACCTGGCCCATTCTGTCTCAGGCCAGGGTCACTCGGCCGTCGCGCCTTCCTCGGTCATCGCGATCACGCCGTAGGCGTGCGCCGCCGTCAGGCCCAGGCCCGCCGCGACCTGGCGGGCCGCCAGCCGCTCGTCGTCGGTGAGCTGACCGTCCGCCAGCCCGATCCGGACCATGTCGGCCACGAACCACTCCCGCGCGGGAACCGCGAGCTGGGCGGCCAGCGTGTTCAGCGGGCCAGCCGGATCGCAGCCGGTCATCGCCGAGCGGCTCAGGTCCGCGTCCAGCGCCTCGGTGCAGTAGCCGGACAGGCCGGCCGCGCGGACCGCGTCCACGGCGCGGCGCCTGGCGGGCTCGCTGGCCGGGTCGCCCGCCAGCAGCATCAGCGTCGCGGCGGCCAGCGTCCCGGCCGGCAGGGCGGCCGCCATCTGCGCGGCGGTCGGGATGGCCAGCACGCCCTTGCGGTACCGGCAGCGGCAGCCCAGGCACTGGACGTGCTCGCCGGACCGGTCCAGCGGGATCACCGGCAGGTACAGCACATGGAACCAGCGGCGGCCCGCCCTGGTCCGGTACGGGCGGTCGCCGCCGCAGCGCTGGCAGTGGAATACGCCGTGGCCGGTGGTACGGAAGCAGACCCGCAACCCGAAGATCAACTTCTCTCCCTTCGGCGGCCTGGCTCACCAGCTCAGCTCGGCCTCAGAAACGCCCAGGTCAGCCGATCATCACACGTTCGGTGCCGATCAGCAGGGGGTTCTGTGCAATCGCTGGTAACCGATCGGGCGCGGACCGTCGCGGGCCGGCGCGGGGGCGGCGCGGGGGCGGCGCGGGGTCAGTCGTAGAACCCGAGACGGCGAAGCTGGCGCGGGTCGCGCTGCCAGTCCTTAGCGATCTTGATGCGGAGGTCCAGGTAGATCCGGGTGCCCAGCAGCGCCTCGATCTGCTGGCGGGCCTGCGAGCCGACCGCCTTCAGCCGGGCGCCCTTGGCGCCGATCACAATCGCCTTCTGGCTCTGGCGTTCCACGTACATCACGGCGTGCACGTCGGTCAGGCCGTCCCGGCCGGGCCGGGGCGTCATCTCCTCCACGACCACCGCGATCGAGTGCGGCAGCTCGTCCCGCACCCCCTCCAGGATCGCCTCGCGGATCAGCTCCGCGACCAGCAGGTGCTCCGGCTCGTCGGTGAGGTCGCCGTCCGGGTACAGCGCCCGGCCCGGCGGCAGATAGGAGACCAGCACGTCGGCCAGCACGCCGAGCTGGAACCCGGAGACCGCCGATACCGGCACGATGTCGGCCCAGTCGCCCAGCTCCCCCACCGCCACGAGCTGCCTGGCCACCTGCTCCTGGCCGGCCTGGTCGGTCTTGGTGACGATCGCCACCACCGGCGTCTTGCCCAGGTTCGCCAGCTCGGCGGCCAGGTACTTGTCGCCAGGGCCGATCCGCTCCGCGGCCGGGATGCACAGGCCGACCACGTCCACCTCGGTCAGCGTGGACCGGGCCAGGCTGTCCAGCCGCTCGCCCAGCAGCGTGCGCGGCCGGTGCAGGCCGGGGGTGTCTACGACGATGAGCTCGGCATCCGGCCGGTGCACCACGCCCCTGATCGCCCGCCTGGTGGTCTGCGGGCGGCTGCTGGTGATCGCGACCTTGCTGCCCACCAGCGCGTTCAGCAGGGTCGACTTTCCGACGTTGGGCCGCCCCGCGAAGCAGGCGAACCCCGATCGGAAGGCCGGTGCTGGCGGGGGGGTCACGCCCTGATTCTCCCCTAAGCCGACGAGTCCGCGCGCCCTGGCCTGTCGGCGGGGGCGGAATCCGGCCCGGCGGCGGGTGCCCGGCCGGTAGTCAGGATGACGATTGCCAGGCCGACCAGCACCAGGCCCGCCACCGACGCGCCGGTCAGCCGCTCGCCCAGCACCACCACCCCGAGCAGCGCCGCGACCACCGGCTCGGCCAGTCCCAGCGTGACCGCCGCAGGCGCCGGGATCGTCCGCAGCCCGCGCCCGTACAGCAGATAGGCCGCCACCGTGGTGACCAGCCCCAGGTAGGCCGTGACCGCCAGGCCGCGCCCGGTGGCCAGCCAGCCCGGCGAGGTGGCCGCCAGGACCGGCGCCAGCAGCACCGCCGCGCCGCCGAACAGGACCCCCATGACCACCGTTTCCGACGAGCCGCCCGAGATCAGCCGCGCCGCCGTCACCGCGTAGACGGCGTAGCAGAGCCCGGCCAGCAGCGCCAGGCCCACCCCGCCGAGGTTGACCCCCGCCGCCTTGCCGCCGGTGACCAGCACCGCGCAGCCCGCGACGGCCGCCGCCGTGGCCAGCGCCCACCGCCGGGTCAGCGCGGTGCCGCCAGTCCACGTGCTGATGATGCCGGTGAACACCGGCGCGCTGCCGATGGCCAGCACCGTCCCGATCGCCACCCCGGTCAGCCGCACCGCCGAGAAGAAACAGAGCTGGTAGCCGGCCACCGCGACCGTGGCCAGCACCAGGCTGAGCCGGGAACCGCCCAGCAGCTCGCGCAGCCCGGCCCGCCCGGTGCCTGCCGCGATGGCGAACAGCACCGCGCCGCCCAGCACGATCCGCGCCGCGCCGATCGACGCCGGGCTGGCGCCGGCCGGCGCGAAGTGCGCCGCCGTCCCCGTGCTCCCCCACGCCGCCGCGCCCAGCAGGACGGCCACCGCTCCCCCGGCCTGCCGGGAGCCGCCGGCCTGCGCCCTCAGCGTGGCTCCCAGATCGTGGTCTGCTTGACCTCGGCGTCCTCCAGGCCCGGCCACGCCGGGACCGCGTAGCTCGCCACCGCCGCGAACCCCTCCGGCCCGTACGCCCGGCCCGGGTCGCCGATCAGCACCCGCGCGCCCGCCTTGGCCGACCGGTCGAGGAAGCCGAGAATCCGGTGTGCCATCCGCCGCTCGTAGCAGGCGTCCCCGGCCAGCACGACCGCCGCGTCCGCCGTCCCGCCCAGCAGGTCCCCTTCGGCGATCGTGACCGTGACCCCGTTGGCGGCGGCGTTCAGCCCGATCACCTCGACCGCCATCGGGTCGATGTCGCTGGCCGTCACCGTGCCGCCCGCCAGCGCCGCCGCGATGGCCACTAGTCCCGAGCCGGATGCCAGGTCGAGGACGGTCAGCCCGCGCACCAGTTCCGGGTTATCGAGCAGGTAGCGGGCGAGCGCGATGCCGCCAGCCCACGGGTAGGCCCAGAACGGCGGCGCCAGGTCCGTCGCGCCCGTCTCCTGCTCGGCCTGCTCCCACAGCCCGACCGGCTCGGTCTGGCTCAGGTACAGCGAGATCTCCGGTACTAGCGGCGGCGTCGCGACGCGGGTATGCGCGCGGACGAAGTCAGGCGCGCAACGTGGCACGCACGGTCCCGTCCGGGGCCGCGTGGAACACCACCGCGTCCGGCCCCAGGTCCCTGACCGCCGCGAGATCCACCGGGTCCGGCCCAGGCCCGTCGCTGACCAGCGCCGCCGCCTCCAGGGCGGACGCCCCGCTTGAGGCGGCCATCGCCACGGCCAGATGCAGCGCGGACAGCCGCAGGGACGGCAGCGCGACCGCCGCCGCCGCGTAGGTCCGCCCGGTCTCGTCGCGGACGGCGGCTCCTTCGGAGGCCGCCACCCTGGCACGAGCCGAACGGGCCAGCGTAATGATCTTTATGTCCTCGGGCCCGGGATTCCCCTCGCTCACGCGGCCGAGTCTAGATGAGCGGGTCGCGCTCCCCGCGCTAAATCCGCTCTCCAGGGGCCGGACCCGGCGCGCGGGCCGTCGGCCGGGTCCGGTCCGAACGACAGTAAACCCACTTCTACTGTCGCTGTTTCGGCAGCAAACCCAGGTCCACTGTCGTTGCCGGCGACCGTGCGAGGGCGGAAGTCCGGCTCGGGCTGCGCTCAGACTGACCGATTAGTACCTGTTTACCCTTGTTTCTTCGGACGGGCGGGGCCGGGCGTCCGGGGTACCGTTGCCCGGCCGGCCGCTGCCGGCAGGGCGGCCGTCGCCCGTGCGGCCCTGTCCGGCCTCGCGGCCGAGGTCCGCGCCGTTCCCGGTGCCAGGCCGGTCCTTGCCGCGACCGTCTGGCTCGCCCCGCCCCGGCTCGCCCCGGTCCGGCTCGCGCCCGCCTGCGCCGCGGCTCCCCTCGGCGCGTCCGCCGTCCTCGCGCCGGGCCTCGTCGCGCTTCCCGGCACCCGGCTCGCCGTCGGCGACCTCGGCGCCCAGGCGCTCGACCAGGACCGTGCCGATCCGGTTGCGCCGGCCGGCCAGGCTCTCGGCCGTCAGGCGCAGGCCGGCGACGGTGGCCACCGCGCCGGGGATCGGCACCCGGCCCAGGCGCTGGGCCAGCAGCCCGCCGACCGTCTCCACGTCCTCGGCCTCGATGCTCACGTCGTACAGCTCGGCCAGTTCCTCGACCGACAGCCGGGCGGTAACCCTGGCCTCGCCCTCGCCGAGCCACTCGACCGGCGGCTGCTCCCTGTCGTACTCGTCGGCGATCTCGCCGACGATCTCCTCCAGGATGTCCTCGATGGTGACCAGGCCGGCCGTGCCGCCGTACTCGTCGATGACGATGGCCTGGTGGATCTGGCGGGCCTGCATCTCGCGGAGCAGCAGGTCGATGGGCTTGCTCTCGGGGACGAAGGTGGCCGGGCCGCATCACCGAGTCGACCGTCTCGACGGACTCGCCCTCCCGGTGCTCGTGGCTGCGGGTGACCAGGTCCTTGAGGTAGGCGAGGCCGACGACATCGTCCAGGTTCTCCCCGACCACCGGGAATCCGGGAGAACCCGCTGCGCAGCGCCAGCGACAGCGCCTGCCGTACGGTCTTGCCGCGCTCCACGAAGACCATGTCGGTGCGGGGCACCATGACCTCGCGGACGATGGTGTCGCCCAGCTCGAACACCGAGTGGATCATGGCCCGCTCGTCGGGCTGGATGATCTGCCGCTGCTCCAGCAGGTCCACCAGGCCGCGCAGCTCCTCCTCGGAGCCAGACCCGCCGTCCCTGCTGCTCCCCGGCGGGGCCGCCGCCGGTGGCCAGCAGCAGCCGGGGCAGCGGCCCGAGCAGCCGGACCACGGGACGGAGCACGGACGCGGCGGCGCTGGCCACCCGGACGACATGCTGCCGGCCGATGCGGCGCGGGATGACGGCGGCGATGACGAAGCAGACCGTGATCATGATGACGGCGGCGACCAGGAACGCCCACCAGTCCGGCGTGATCCAGCGCACCAGCACGGCGGTGACCAGCACCGTCGCGGAGATCTCCCCGGCGACCCTGACCAGGGCCAGGACCACCAGGTACCGGGAGACCTCGGCGAGCACCGCCTGCAGCGGCCCCCCGTCCGCACCGGGCGAGCGGCCCAGTTCCTTGGCCCCGGCCCTGGACACCCGCAGCAGGGCGGTCTCGGCGCTCGCGCACCAGCCCGCCACCGCGATCAGCGCTAGCGCCGCTACCAGCAGCCAGCCCATAAGGTCACCCGGACCCTTCGTGCCCGTCCTGGCTCGTACCTGCCCCGGCCCAGGAGCCGAGCAGCTTGTCCTGCAGCCCGAACATGGTCGCGTGCTCCTCGGGCTCGGCGTGGTCGTAGCCGAGCAGGTGCAGGATGCCGTGCGTGCACAGCAGGCTGATCTCGGCGGTGACCGGGTGCCCGGCCTGCTCCGCCTGCGCGGTGGCCACCTGCGGGCAGATCACCACGTCGCCGAGCAGGCCGGGGATCTCCGGCGGCTCGGAGCTGCCGTGGTCGTTGTGCGTGCCGCCAGGCTGCGGCGGCCGGATCTCGTCCATCGGGAAGGCCAGCACGTCGGTCGGTCCCGGCTCGCCCATCCAGCGCATGTGCAGCTCGGTCATGGCGGGCTCGTCCACCAGCAGGACCGACAGCTCGGCCAGCGGGTGCACGCGCATGCCGTCCAGGACGTGCCGGGCCAGCGAGGCCAGCTCGGCCTCGTCCACCTCGACGCCCGACTCGTTGGCGATCTCGATGCTCATCGGGCTCCGGTCAGTGCGTCCTGCGGCCGTCGCGGCGCGGCCGGCCGCCATTCGCGGTGTCGGCCACCGCCTGCCGCGCGTCGTACCGCTCGTAGGCGTCCACGATGTCGGCCACCAGCTTGTGCCTGACGACGTCATGGCTGGTCAGCCGGGAGAAATACACGTCGTCCACGCCCTCGAGCACGTCCTGCACCATGCGCAGCCCGCTGGCCCGGCCGGTCGGCAGGTCAACCTGGGTGACGTCGCCGGTGACGACGATCCTTGAGCCGAATCCCAGCCGGGTCAGGAACATCTTCATCTGCTCGGCCGAGGTGTTCTGCGCCTCATCCAGGATGATGAACGAATCGTTCAGCGTGCGCCCGCGCATATAGGCCAGCGGCGCTATCTCGATGGTGCCGGCGGCGGTCAGCCGGGGAATCGAGTCCGGGTCGACCATGTCGTGCAGCGCGTCGTAGAGCGGCCGCAGATAAGGGTCAATCTTCTCGTACAGGGTGCCGGGCAGGAATCCGAGCCGCTCCCCGGCCTCGACGGCGGGCCTGGTCAGGATGATCCGGTTGACTTCCTTGTCCTGCAGCGCCTTCACGGCCTTGGCCATCGCCAGGTAGGTCTTCCCGGTGCCGGCCGGGCCGATCGCGAACACGATGGTGTGCGAGTCGATGGCGTCCACGTACCGCTTCTGGCCCAGCGTCTTCGGCCGGATGGTCCGGCCCCTTGACGACAGGATGCCCAGGTTCAGCACCTCGGCTGGCCGGACGCCGTTCTTGCGGCGGAGCATCGAGACGCTGCGCTCGACCGCGTCGGCGGTCAGCTCGGCGCCCCCGGCGACGAGCTGGATGAGCTCGTCGAACAGCCGGGCGGCCAGCGCCGTCTCCTTGGCGTCGCCAGTCACCGTGACCTCGTTGCCGCGCACGTGCACGTCGGCGTTGAAGGATCGCTCGATGACGCTCAGCAGCTCGTCACGAGACCCGAGCAGGCTGACCATCGAATGGTCGTCTGGAATCACGATCTTGACCTGAGTGCTGCCGCCCACGTCGGCCTGACCCTTGGTCGTTTCGCGCGATTTGTCTGTCAATGACCCTTCCCTGCCAGGGCACGCACCGTGCGCCCCGCACGCGCCGTCACTGCCGCCATGTTATGCCCGCCCGGCCTGCGGCATATCCCCTTAACCGGCCCCGGCCCCGCCAGGGCCCGCCAGGTCAGCGCGGTCCGGCCCGGTGCTAGCCGGGCGGCCAGGCCAGCGTCCGCCCGCCGAGCACGTGGGCGTGCGCGTGCCAGACGGTCTGGCCAGCGCCGCTGCCTGTGTTGAAGATCACCCGGTAGCCGGTCGCGGCGACGCCCTCGCGGACCGCCACCTGATGCGCCTGAGCGGCCACCTCGTTCAGCAGCCCGTCGCCGGTGGCGGCCAGGGCCGCCAGGTCGGCGACGTGCAGCCGAGGGATGACGAGCACGTGGACGGGGGCCTGCGGGCTGATGTCCCGGAACGCGACGGTCCGCTCGCTTTCCAGCACGACGTCCGCCGGGATGTCCCCCGAGGCAATACTGCAAAAGAGACAGTCAGGCATCGGGCGATCTTATCGTGTGACCGGCTTAACGGCCCGCCGCCATATATGGTGACAGTGCTGCGAACCCACGTTGCACCACC
This sequence comes from uncultured Actinomycetota bacterium, assembly GCA_963725175.1. GTDB lineage: Bacteria > Actinomycetota > Actinomycetes > Streptosporangiales > Streptosporangiaceae > DASUBV01. The sequence continues at coordinate 5,746,435 of CAVRXH010000006.1, read as the reverse complement.
CCTCTGGTGCCACGGTCTCGCCATGTCCTGGCCTTCGCCATGTTCTGGCTCCGGCGCTACGGGGTGCTCGCATGCGGGTCTCGCGGCGCTGTGATCCAGTGCTGGACATGGGGGGAAGTGCGAGCGCGTTGAGTAATGTCGACGCCCGAGGCGGCCACGCGGATCCGCCATGACTACCGGTGAACCTAGCGACATGTCTGCGCGTCCCACTAACGTGACCGAAACCCTGGTAGCCGATGTCTCCCTGGGGTCGGTCCCAGCCGACTGGGACGCCGACCGCGCGGTGACCGCGCTTTACAGCGCGCATTACCGTTCGCTGGTCGGCTTGCCGCCCTGCTCGTCAGGGATGTCGCAACCGCGGAGGAAGTGGTGCAGGACTCGTTTGTCGCGATGCACGGCGGCTGGCGCCGCCTGCGCGACAGCGACAAGGCCCTGTCCTACCTGCGGCAGTCGGTCGTTAACCGGTCCCGCTCAGTCCTGCGGCACCGGGTTGTCGTGGACCGCAACGCCCCCAAGCCCCCTCCGGACATGCCGAGCGCCGAGCATGGCGCCTTCGCGCTGATCGAGCGCTCCGCCGTCGTCGCCGCCTTGCGGACTCTCCCGCTACGGCAGCGCGAGGCGCTGGTGCTTCGTTATTACGGAGACCTGTCCGAGGCGCAGATCGCCGCGGCGATGGGCATCAGCAAGGGCGCGGTCAAGAGCCATACGGCCAGGGCAATGACCGCCCTGCGCAGCGTGCTGGAGCGTGAGGCATGAGCGGCCCCGATTACGACTACGGCGATGTGCTGCGCCGCGCGCTGCACGCCGCGGCGGAGTCGGTTGAGCCATCAGCGGAAGGCCTGGAGCGGATCCGGGAGCGGATCGCCCCGCCCTCGCTGCTGTCCTTCGCCATGGTGGCCGGCTGGTACGCCGACCTGAGCGGCCGGTTCATGGCCTGGGCGCGGCCCGCCGCCGAGTCGCTGGCCGACCTGTTCTGGGCCACCGTGGACCGGTTCAGGCCCGCCGCCTCCGGCCAGGCCAGGTCCAGGTACGCGTGGCTGCGGCCCGCCGCCGCGATGGGCACCGCGATCTTCGTCGTCGCGGCCGGCGCGTTCGCCGTGATGACGCTTCCGCAGGCGATCTCCTCCAGCGGGTCGATCACCCTGCCGTGGAGCCAGCACGCCGCCGGCACCGGCGGTGGCTCCTCCGCTGTGCACTCGGCCTCGCAGCTCGCTTCGAACGGCGGGTCTGGCGGTCCGTCGGGCAGTTACGGCGGCAGCGGCTCTGCCTCGTCGTCGCGCTGTGTCTCGCCGGGCCAGTCGACCTCGCCGAGCCCGTCGCCCAGCACCTCGTCAAGCTCGTCACCGACCTCGACGGCCAGCACCACGCCGACCGCCCCGGTGACCAGCTCGCCGCCGGTCACCACGACCGGCCCGTCCCCGAGCACCAGCGAGTCCGGCACGCCGGGTCCCGGCTCGGCCACCACGCCGAGCCCGTCGACCAGCGCGGCGGCGTCGGTCAGCAGCACCGTTCTCGGCCTGGTGGCGGGCCCGGAGGCGGCCGCCGCCGCGGCGACCGGGGATGCGATCAGCATCGCCAGCGCCCTGCAGGCCCCGCACTCCGGGACGAAGAAGCCGTCGCCGTCCGCCTCGCCCTGCCCGTCGGTCACGCCCCGCAAGCGCTAGCCCCAGCGGCCCGCCGCGCTCATCACCAGCGCGGCGGCCACCGCGCCCGCGCTCGACGCGCGCAGCACCGTCGGCCCGAGCCGGGCACCCACCGCGCCCGCCGCCGCCAGCGCGCTGGCCTCCTCCGGGGCGACCCCGCCCTCGGGGCCGACCACCAGCACGATCTCGCCCGCCACCGGAAACCTCGCCGCGGCCAGCGCCAGCTCCGCATCCGGGTCGAGCAGCAGCGCCAGGCTCGCCGCCCGCACCCTGGCGGTCACCTCCGCCAGCCCGGCCACGGAGGTCACCTCGGGAAACCAGGCCCGGCGGGACTGCTTGGCGGCCGCCACGGCGGTGGACCGCCAGCGGGCCACGCCCTTGTCCGCCTTCTCCCGCCACCTGACCACGCAGCGCTGCGCCGCCCACGGCACGATGACGTCCACGCCCACCTCGGTCATCGTCTCGACGGCCAGCTCGCCCCTGTCGCCCTTGGGGATGGCCTGCACCACGGTGACCGAGGGCGCGGGAGCCGGCTCGGCGCGGCGCGCCAGCACGGCCAGCTCAAGCTCGCCTGGCCGGGCCGCGGTGATGACGCACTCCGCCATCGTTCCGGCCCCGTCGGTGAGATCCACGCGCTCGCCGGGTGCCAGCCTGCGGACGGTCGCGGCGTGCCGGCCTTCGTCACCGCCGAGCAGGACCGTGTCGCCGCCAAGCTGGCCGGCCCCGGCGAGGAAGACGGGTGGGCGCAGGGCTAGCGCCCGTTGAAGGCGTCGCGGAGCCGGGAGAAGAACCCCTGCTGGCCCGGCGCGAACCGGCCGGGCGGGGCCTCCTCGCCGCGCATCTTGGCCAGCTCGCGCAGCAGGTTCTCCTGCTCGGGCTCCAGCTTCATCGGCGTCTCCACGGTCACGTGGATGACCAGGTCGCCGCGGCCGGTGGAGTTCAGGTGCGCGGTGCCCTGGCTGTACAGGGAGATGGCCTGGCCGGACTGGGTGCCCGGCCTGATGTCCACGTCGGCGGGCCCGTCCAGCGTCTCCACCTTGAGCGTCGCGCCCAGCGCGGCGGCCACCATCGGGATGGTCACGGTGCAGTGCAGGTCGTCGCCCTGGCGCTCGAAGATCGCGTGCGGCCGCTGCACGATCTCCAGGAACAGGTCGCCGGGCGGGCCGCCGCCGGGACCGGTCTCGCCCTCGCCGGCGAGCTGGATGTGCGTGCCGTCCTCGACGCCCGCCGGGATCCTGACCTTGATCGTCCGCCGGGTCCGCACCCGGCCGTCGGCGTCGCACTCGGGGCAGGGCCTGCGGATCACGGTGCCGAACCCGCCGCAGCCCGGGCACGGCCGGGAGGTCATCACCTGGCCGAGGAACGAGCGGGTGACCTGGCTCACCTCACCGCGGCCGTTGCAGACCTCGCAGGTGCTCGGGTGCGTGCCAGGCGCGGTGCCCTCGCCCGAGCAGGTCGGGCAGACCACCGCGGTGTCCACCACCAGGTCCCTGGTGGTGCCGAACGCGCACTCGGACAGGTCCAGCTCGACCCGGACGGTGGCGTTGCGGCCCCTGCGGGCCCGGCTGCGCGGGCCGCGCGGCCCGGCGCCGCCGCCGAAGAAGGCGTCCATGATGTCGCTGAACGGGAACCCGGCCGCGCCGAACCCGCCTGCCCCCGCGCCGCCGCCCGGCGCGAACGGGTCGGCGCCCAGGTCGTACATCTGGCGCTTCTCCGGGTCGGAGAGCACCTCGTAGGCCTGGGTGACCTCCTTGAACCGCTCCTGGGTGGCCGGGTCCGGGTTGACATCCGGATGCAGCTCGCGGGCCAGGCGACGGTAGGCCTTCTTGATCTCGTCGGCGCCCGCGTCCTTGCGCACGCCCAGGACGCCGTAGTAGTCGTTCATGACGGGCATACTCTACGCACCCGCCAGGATCTGGCCCACATACCGTGCCACCGCGCGCACCGCTCCCATCGCCGTCGGGTAATCCATCCGGGTCGGCCCGATCACGCCGAGCCTGGCCAGCGCCTGCTCGCCCGACCCGTAGCCGGCCGCCACCAGGGAGGTGCTCTGCAGCCCCTCCACCTCGTTCTCCGCGCCGATCCTGACCGTGACCGACGCCTGGTCGCCTGACTCGCCAAGCAGCCGCATCAGGACCACCTGCTCCTCCAACGCCTCCAGCACGTCATGAAGTCCCAGCGAGAAGTCAGCCGGGGCCAGGTTGGCCGCGCCGCCGACCATCACGCGCTCCTCATGCCGCTCCACCACCGTCTCCAGGATCACCGAGAACACCGCCGCCGCGTTCTGCCGCTCGCCCTGCGGCGATCCGTTCGGGCAGCTCCGCCACCACCGACGCCACCTCGGTGAGCCTGCGGCCGTCCAGGCAGGCGTTCAGCACCGCGCGCAGGTGGGTGATCGAGTCCTCGCCGGCCGTGCCCGGCAGGTCCACCACCCGCTGCTCGACCCGCCCGGTGTCGGTGATCACCACCAGCAGCAGCCGCCGGTCGGCTACCGGGACCAGCTCGATGTGCCGGACCGCCGACCGGGTCAGCGACGGGTACTGCACCACGGCGACCTGGCGGGTGAGCTGGGCCAGCAGCCGGACGGTCCGCATGACCACGTCGTCCAGGTCGTAGGCGCCCGCGAGGAATGTCTCGATGGCCCGCCGCTCGGCCGAGGAGAACGGCTTGACCCCCGACAGCCGGTCCACGAACAGCCGGTAGCCCTTGTCCGTGGGCACCCGGCCCGCGCTGGTGTGCGGCTGGACGATGAAGCCCTGCTCCTCCAGGACGGCCATGTCGTTGCGGATGGTGGCCGGGGACACGTCCAGGTTGTGCCGGTCCACGAGGTTCTTGGAGCCCACCGGCTCGTTGGTGGAGACGTAGTCCTCGCACGATGGCGCGCAGGACCGCCAGCTTCCTGTCGTCGAGCACGCTGCCACCTCCCTGGCACTCCCGTATCTAGAGTGCCAATTCTATGGCCGGAACACTACTAAGCCGATGCCTTCGCGCGGCGGCTTGCGGCCGTCATATTCCGGCGGAACCGGCTAGCGTTAGGCCAGCGGCCGACGAACGAGGACGAATGACGGGATTTCCAGCGCAGGATGACGGGGACTGGGACGGCTCGGAGGCGGATGCCCCCGGGGAAGGACCGGGCGCCCCGCTGCCCGCGCGGGACGGCGACGAGGCCTGGGCGATGCTCGCCTACATGGGCATCCCGTTCTTCAACTTCGTGGCCCCGCTTGCCATCCGGGTCGGCAGGTCGGCCGGGTCGCCCTACCTGCGGCTGCATGCCACCCAGGCGCTGAACATGGCGATCACCCTGGCGCTTTATAACGTCTGCGCGCTGATCCTGTTCGGGGTGCTGGCGGTGGACGCGGTCAGCGCCGCGCTGGAGATCGCGCTGCCGCTGGCCGTGGCGCTGTGGCTGATCGCGCTGCTGTACCTGGTCCGCGCCGCGGTCCGGGCCAGCCTGGGCGAGTTCTATCAGTTCCCCCGGTGGATCTGCGCGACCGTCGTTAGTCCGTGAGGTCCCTGATCACCCCGTCCGCGAGCAGCCGGCCGCTGGTGGTCAGCACCACCCGCCCGCCGGCGTAGGCGGCGGGCTCGGCCAGGCCGCGCGCCACCGCGCCCCGCGCGGCGGCCAGCCCGCGCGGCGACAGCAGGCTGACCGGACAGCCCTGCGCCAGCCTGGTGGCCAGCATCACCCGCTCCAGCAGCCGCTCGCCGTCGCCCAGGACCTCCCGAGCCTGGCCGGGGCTGGCCCCCTCGGCGATCCGCCTGGCGTAAGCGGCCGGGTGCCGCACGTTCCACCAGCGGGTGCCGCCGACGTGGCTGTGCGCCCCGGGACCGATGCCCCACCAGTCCCCGCCGGTCCAGTAGAGCTGGTTGTGACGGCACCGCCCGCCCGGCGTGGTCGCCCAGTTGGACACCTCGTACCAGGCGAAGCCAGCCGCGCTCAGCCAGTCCTCGGCGGCCAGGTACCGGTCGGCCATCTCGTCGTCGTCGGGCGGCGGCAGCTCGCCGCGCCTGATCCGGGCGGCCAGCCTGGTGCCCTCCTCCACGATCAGCGCGTACGCCGAGATGTGGTCGGGGCCCGCCGCCAGCGCGGCCCGCACGGAGCGCTCCCAGTCCGCCGCGGTCTCCCCCGGCGTGCCGTAGATCAGGTCCAGGCTGACGTGCTCGAAGCCGGCGGCCCGCGCCCAGGCCGCGCACCGCTCGGGCCGGCCGGGCCGGTGCGTGCGGTCCAGCACCGCCAGCACGTGCGGCACCGCGCTCTGCATGCCCAGCGAGATCCGGGTGATCCCGGCGGCGCGCAGCTCCGCCAGGCTCCGCTCGTCCACCGTCTCCGGGTTGGCCTCCACGGTGATCTCCGCGTCGGCCGCCAGGCCGAACTCCGCGTCGACGGCGCGCAGGATCGCCGCCAGCGCCGAGGCCGGCAGCAGGGTCGGCGTCCCCCCGCCGAAGAACACGGTGGAGGCCGGCCCGCCCTCCCGCCCAGGACCTTCCCGGCCAGCGCGACCTCCGCGATGGCCAGCTCCGGGTAGGTCTCCCTGGACGCGCCCGAGCCAAGCTCCGCGGCCGTGTAGGTGTTGAAGTCGCAGTAGCCGCACCTGGTCACGCAGAACGGAACATGCACATATAGCCCGAACGGGGCGCTGCCGAGCCGGTCAACGGCCTCCTGGGGCAGGCTGCCGTCGGCGGGGACCGGCTGGCCGTCCGGCGGCTGGCCCGCCACCTCAGCCCGCCCGGCCTAGGCGCTGGCCCGGCGGAGCACCTTCACGGCGAACTCGTCCCACCTGGTGCTGTGTCCTTCCACCTCAAGTACCCGGCGCATGATGTCCGCGTCACCGTAGTAGGCCCGCATCGCCTCGGGCAGGGTCACCCGCAGGGCCGGCTGGACAGCATCCTGGCCGGGTCCCCGGCCAGGACCGCGCCCTCGCGCAGCACCCGCAGGTACGCCCCTGGCCGCTGCGCGCGGGCGAACCGGCGGACCCAGTGCTCCTGCCCCATCCAGGCCTGGAACGTGACGCACGGCATCCGGGGCGCGGTGACCTGGACGACCACCTCGCCGAGCTGCCAGGTCTCGCCGATCACCGAGCCGGTGATGTCCAGGCCCGCCGTGGTGATGTTCTCCCCGAACACGCCGTCGCGCAGCTCGCAGCCGAGCTGCCCGGCCCACCAGTCCAGGTCCTCCCGAGCATAGGCGTACACGGCCTGGTCCTCGCCGCCGTGATTGACCCGGTCGACGCTCACGTCGCCGTCCAGCCCGTCCCGGCTGACCCGCACCGGCCCGGCCGCCGGCCGCTTGTCGATGCCGGTGCGCTCCGGCTCCTGCCTGACCACGAGGTCGGCGGCAGCACCACGGTTCACTGAGATCACCAGGGCACCTGCCATATCCGCACGTTATCCGACCGGCACGCCGGCCTGTCCAGCGGTTAACCTGGAGGCATTCGGGACCGTCTTCGAGACGATACGGACGGGGCGTGGACGGGAACTACGGTGTGAAAGCGAACGGGACGCCGGCCGTCCCGACGATCCGGGTGACCGACCGGGACAGGGAAGCAGCGGTCGGGATGCTCCAGACGGCGTACGCCGCCGGCCGGCTGGACAGGGACGAGCATGACGCTCGGGTGACGCAGGCGCTGACGGCCCGCAGCTACGCGCAGCTCGACACGCTCACCAGCGACCTGCCCGGCCGCGCGGCCTACCCCGACCAGCCGGTGCCCAGGCGGACCAACGGGCTCGCGGTCGCCGCCCTGGCCTGCGGCATCGCCCAGCCGTTCACCGGGATGCTCAGCACCATCCCCGCGATCGTGCTCGGCCACATCGCGCGCCGCCAGATCCGCGAGACCGGCGACCGCGGCGGGTCCGTAGCGGCATGGGGGCTGGCGCTTGGCTGGGCGGGCCTGGCGACCGCCGTCGCCGTGATCGCTCTCCTCACCTGGGTAATCATCATCGCCGCGCACGCGGCACACGGATCCTGACGACGGGACGGGCCGGCCATGACAACATCTGACGACTTCGGTCAGGCGCAGTACCGACAGCCGCCGTTCGGGCAGCAGCCGTACGGGCAGCAGCCCGGTCAGCCCGACTACGGGCCGCAGGGCGGGTACCCGGGGGCGCGGCAGCGCAACGGGTTCTCGATCGCCGCGCTGGTCTGCGCCATCGCCCAGGTCCTGTTCTTCATCCTGCCGCTGTTCGCGCTGCTGGCGATCATCTTCGGCGCCATCGGCGTCAGCAAGGCCAGGAGCCTGGGCGGCCCGGGGCATGGGCCTGACCGGCCTGATCCTCGGCTGCGCCGGGATGGTGTTCTTCGTGCTCGTCCTGCTCCTCGTGGTCATCAGCAGCAACCACTAGCGGGCCGGCGCTAGCGCTTGGGGCGGTCCGGAGTCTGGTCGGTGGACAGGGCGGCGACGAACGCCTCCTGCGGGACATCCACGCGGCCGATGGTCTTCATCCGCCGCTTGCCCTCTTTCTGCTTCTCCAGCAGCTTGCGCTTACGGGTGATGTCACCGCCGTAGCACTTGGCCAGGACGTCCTTGCGCAGCGCCCGGATGTTCTCCCTGGCGATGATCCGCGCTCCGATCGCGGCCTGGATCGGCACCTCGAACTGCTGGCGCGGGATCAGCTCCTTCAGCCGGGCGGTCATCGCCAGCCCGTACTCGCGGGCCTTGTCCGCGTGCACGATCTGGCTGAAGGCGTCCACCGGCACGCCCTGGAGCAGGATGTCCACCTTGGACAGGTCGGCGTCCTGCTCCCCGTCCGGCTCGTAATCCAGCGAGGCGTAGCCGCGGGTACGCGACTTGAGCTGGTCGAAGAAGTCGAAAATGATCTCCGCCAGCGGCATCGTGTAGCGGATCTCCACCCGGTCGGCGGACAGGTAGTCCATGCCGAGCAGCACGCCGCGCCGCCCCTGACACAGCTCCATGATCGCGCCGATGTAGTCGCTCGGCGCCAGCACGGTCGCCCGGACTACGGGCTCGAAGATCTGCGCGATCTTCCCCTCGGGGAACTCGCTGGGGTTGGTCACGACCAGCTCGGTGCCGCTCTCGGTCATCACCCGGTACACCACGTTCGGCGCGGTGGAGATCAGCACCAGGTCAAACTCGCGTTCCAGCCGCTCGCGGATGATCTCCATGTGCAGCAGGCCGAGGAAACCGCAGCGGAAGCCGAAGCCAAGCGCGGTGGAGGTCTCCGGCTCATAGACCAGCGAGGCGTCGTTCAGCCGCAGCTTGTCCAGCGCGTCGCGCAGCTCCGGGTAGTCGTCGCCGTCCACCGGGTACAGCCCGGAGAACACCATCGGCCTGGGGTGGTCGTAGCCGGGCAGCGCCTTGGTGGCCGGCTTGACGGCGGTGGTCACGGTGTCGCCGACCCTGGCCTGCCTGACGTCCTTGACGCCCGTGATCAGGTAGCCCACCTCGCCGGCGGCCAGGCCGTCGGACGGCACCGGCTCGGGCGAGATCACCCCGACCTCCAGGGTCTCGTGTATCGCGCCCGTGGACAGCATCAGCGTCCGCTCGCGCCGCGACAGCCGCCCGTCCATCACCCGGAGGTAGGTGACCACGCCCCGGTAGGTGTCGTAGACCGAGTCGAAGATCAGCGCCCTGGCGGGCGCCTCCAGGTCGCCGTGCGGCGGCGGAACCTGGGCGACAACCTGGTGCAGCAGCTCGGTCACGCCCTCGCCGGTCTTGGCCGAGACCCGCAGCACGTCCGACTCCGCGCAGCCGATGATCCCGGCCAGCTCCGCGGCGAACTTGTCCGGCTGGGCGGCCGGCAGGTCGATCTTGTTCAGCACCGGGATCAGGTGCAGGTCGGCGCCGAGCGCCAGGTAGAGATTGGCCAGCGTCTGCGCCTCGATGCCCTGCGCCGCGTCCACCAGCAGGATCGCGCCCTCGCAGGCGGCCAGCGACCGGGACACCTCGTAGGAGAAGTCCACGTGGCCGGGCGTGTCGATGAGGTTCAGCACATACTGGCGGCCGTCCTCGCCCCGCCAGGGCAGCCGCACCGCCTGACTCTTGATCGTGATGCCGCGCTCGCGCTCGATGTCCATCCGGTCCAGGTACTGCGCGCGCATCTGCCGGCCTTCCACCACCCCGGTGAGCTGGAGCATCCGGTCCGCGAGGGTGGACTTGCCGTGATCGATGTGGGCGATGATGCAGAAGTTGCGGATGATCGCCTGATCGGTCCGCGCAGGCTCAGGCAGGGCCATCGCGGCACGCGCGGATGATGGCCCGGAAGCGGGTGGCCCGGAGGTCGGTGGCACAGAGATTCCGCCAGGTGGTCGGCATAGTGTTCAGCGGTCTATCGTTACACGCCGCGGCCGGTGCCCACGCCAGCGGCCAGGGAAGGGGGCGCTGGTTTGAGGGCCAGCCCGGATCTCGGCTATCCTGACATGCCGGCTGCCTGCAATCAGCTTGTGCCGCATGCCCGCGTGCGCAGCCGCCCGGCACCCACCGACCTGAATCGAGCGAGGCACTCGCGTGGCGAATATTAAGTCCCAGATCAAGCGGATCAAGCAGAACGAGAAGGCACGGCAGCGCAACAAGGCCGTGAAGTCCGAGCTGAAGACCGCCGTGCGCAAGTTCCGCGAGGCCGCCGACGCGGGCAACGCGGAGGAGGCGACCGCGGCGATGCGGGCTGCCTCCACCAAGCTCGACAGGGCCGTCAGCAAGGGCGTTATCCACAAGAAGCAGGCGGCCAACCGCAAGTCGGCCATCGCCCAGCGCGCGCACGAGCTGACCAAGGCCTAGACCACCCTCGCCGGCCTGCCCGCCGCCGGGCCTCAGCCCTGGGCGCGGCAGGCCACGATCGTGGTGATCGCCCGCTCCAGCGCGTACCCGGCGCTGGTGCCCTCCCCTTTTACCTGAGCGTCCGCCTCGGCCACCGCGGCGTGCGCGGTGGCCAGTCCCGCCGCCGTCCAGCCGCGAAGCTGCTGGCGGGTCCGGTCGATCTTCCAGGGCGGCATGCCCAGCTCGGCGGCCAGCGCCTCGGGCCGCGCCGTGCGCGACGCCGACCCCACCCGGCCAAGCGCCCTGACCCCCTGGGCCAGCGCGCTGCAGATCAGCACCGGCGCGGTGCCGGTGGCCAGCGCCCAGCGGAGCTGCTCAAGCGCGCCGGGCAGGTTGCCCTCCACCGCCCGGTCCGCCACCGTGAACCCGGTAGCCTCCGCCCGGCCCCGGTAGTACCTGGCCACCACCGCGGCGTTGATCACCCCGTCGGTGTCGGAGGAAAGCTGCGAGCACGCGGCGGCCAGGTCGCGCAGGTCCGTGCCGACCGCGTCAAGCAGCCCGCGCAGCCCCGAGTCATCCGCCTTGCGCCCGGCCCGCCGGAACTCCCCGCGCAGGAAGTCCATCCGGTCCCCGAACCGCTTCACCGCCGGGCAGTCCACCCGCGCCGCGCCGGCCGCCAGCAGGCCGCCAAGCAGCGCCTTGCCCTTCGCCCCGCCCGCGTGGGTGATCACCAGCACCACGTCAGGGACCGGGGCGCTTGCCAGCCGGGTCAGCTCGGCGGCGAGGTCCTTGCCGGCGTCCTGAGCGCCGCGCACCACCACCACGGCGGCCCCGCCGAACAGCGACGGCGCGGTCAGCCCGGTCAGCTCGCCTGGCGACAGCCCGGCCGCGGGCACCTCATGCACGTCAGCGGCCTCGGCCCCGCCCTGTCCGCCAGCACCGCCCTGGCCGCCGACAGCGGCCGACACCACGGCCGCCACGGCCCGCTCGACCAGCAGCTCTTCCTCGCCGGTGATGACGGTAACGGGCCGGACAGGGGGCGGCGGCGCGGCAGGCATGCCAGACAGCATGCCACCGGTCAGGCGGCCGCGGTGCCGGGTGGCCCGTGGCTGTGCAAGGTCCTGGCGCCGTCCGGGCTGGTGGCCGTGGTCGTGCCGTCGGCGTGGAGGACGAGTTGCCATCCCCACCTGTGGATGGCGATGAGGTGGTGAAACGGGCATAGGAGCACGAGGTTCCAGAGCGCGGTAGGTCCGCCGTGTGACCTCGGAATCAGATGATGCACTTGGCAGGCTTGGGGTCGCTGCCGGCAGCCGGGGAACGCGCATCGCCGGTCCCGGCGGGCCACGGCCCTGCGCAGGTGCGGCGGCACGGTCGGCGTGGGTGTCCCGGTGTCCAGCGGCAGGCTCACCGAGGCCGGGAACCCGCCCAGGACGCTCCCGCTCCCGCTGGCGTCGTCGCCGGGCCAGCGGGGCGCGGGCAGGTCAGCGGCCAGGACCCCGGTCCGCAGGAACGCCGCCAGCCCCGTCGGGCCGGACAGCACGTCGGCGGCGTACCGCAGGAGCGTGTCCTGTACCCGCCGCATGCTGCGGGGGCTGGGGGGCGCGTCGCGTCGCCATCCGTTCTTGTCCCTGGGCACCCCGGAAGCCATTGCCTCGTAGTGGCCGGGGTCGAGGTAGTCGCGGGTCATGGCGGCGAGGACAGCGGGGTCCAGGTGCCCGGTGATGACGGGGGTGATCACGGCGTCGCAGGAGTAGGCCTCGGCAGCGGCCCTGCTGGCCGCCCAGCCCGGCTCGCCGTCCCCGGCGGCACGGCCCGCGAGCCAGTCCCGCGTGCTGCCGCCTGCCTGGCCGGTGAGCCGCGGCTAGCCACTGGCGCTCGGCTTCCGCGGCGCCGGGCAGGTCGCGGAGCTGGTCCAGCGGGATATGGAGCTGGACCTGCGCTGGCTGGCCCGCGACCTCCGGCAGCATCCCGCTCCCGGCCAGCCGCCGGCACGCCTCCTCCAGGGCGTCGTGGCGGCGCTGCGCAGCCGACCGGTCGTCCTCGGGCCGGCTCTCTTGCCCAGGGACTCCAGCACGGCGGTGACGGCGGCGGCGCATTCGGGGGTCAGGTCGCCGAACAGCTTCCCGGCACCCCGGTAATGCACATCCAGGGTCAGGTTCCGGTCCCCGAACCCGTCATCCGGCCCATCCGGGTCCGGCGGCGCGGAGCGCCGGAACATCTCCTCCGCCAGCCCCGACAGATCCGCCAGGTCCGCGCCCCCGGCAACCGCACCCAGCAAGATCTGATCCGCGTCCTGCCGCAGCTCAGGCTGGAGACGATCCGACCACTCGCACACCCGCCTAGCCCACGACTCCGAGACCACCGCCTCGCCCAGCGCGCCGGCGACCAGCGGGTGGACGGCCAGGCGCCGCATCCAGCCCAGCGCTCCGGCCGCCGCGCCGCTGGTCACCCGGGTCTGCCAGGCCAGCCACGGACGGCAGCCCCGCTGCCCGTCCGCCTCGAACACGCCCTGGCTATTGAACGCCGCCAGCACCCGCGCCCGCGCCGCCGTCAGCACCGACTCGACCCGCTCCAGTCCCCGCAGGCAGTCCGCCAGCTCCGCTCCGGGCAGCGACCCCGCATCCGACCCCGCCACGAACCCCAGCCCCGCTACCGCCGCCGACAGCGCATCCGCCGTACCGGTGAACGAGCCACCGAACTCCATGCGCTGCCTCCCTCCGGCAAGTCACCGCGAGCCGCCGCCTGGTACCAGGATTAGCTCCTGTGTTCGGCTCCAGGCCAATTCTCTGGCACCGGACGGCACGGAACCAGCGACGGCTGCCCGCTGTGGACAAGGACGCGCGCAGCCGGAGTCCTGTGGACACAGGGGAACAGCGCGCGCTAGTCGGTGACTAGCTCGCCGCCGCGCCAGACGCGGTAGGGGCGGAGGCCGTAGGCCCAGGCGAAGGCGCCCTCGTGGTCGGCGTCCCAGGCGACGATGTCGGCCAGGCGGCCGCGGGCCAGCACGCCGCGATCGGGCGCCCGCAGCGCCTGCGCGCCGCCGAGGGTCGCGGCCCGCAGGGCCTCGGTGACGCTCATCCCGTAGCCCGCGATGGCCATCGAGATGATCAGCGGCATCGAGGTGATCCCGGTGCGGCCCGGCGAGTGGTCCGAGCCAAGCGCGACGGCCACGCCGCGGTCAAGCAGCGCCCTGACGGGCGGGGTGCGGCCGGACTCGGCCGTGGCCGCCGGGCAGAGCACGGCGGCCACCCCGGCCCTGGACAGCGCGGCCACGTCCTCATCGTCGGCGTCGTGCAGCAGGTCGGCCGAGGCACAGCCGATCTCGGCGGCCAGCCGGGCGGCGCCGCCGGCCTTGCCGCAGGCATGCAGCCGGGGCAGCAGCCCGGCGGCCCGGCCCGCGCCCAGGATCCAGTGGGCCTCCCGGGTGGTGAACCTGCCGTCGGCGCAGTACACGTCCACGCTGTCCGCGCCGGCGGTGGCCGCGTCGGCGCACCAGCTCCCCACCGCGTCCACGTAGTCCTCGCGGCGGCCGAAGAACTCGGGCGGCACCGCGTGCGCCGCGAACAGGGTGACGTGCACCCGCGGCATCCCCGGCTCGTTCTCCAGCGAGCGCAGCAGCCGGACGTCGGCCAGCTCGCCGTCCCTGGTCAGGTGGTAGCCGGTCTTGGCCTCGATGGTGGTGGTGCCGGTGGTCACCCAGGCCCGCAGCCGGGCGCGAACCCCGTTGCACAGGGTCCAGGGGTCGGTCCCCCTGGTGACGGTGACGGTGGAGGCCATGCCGCCGCCGGCCGCGCTGATCTCCGCCTCGGCCGCACCGCCCGCGCGCATGGCCAGCTCGGCCCAGCGGTTGCCGGCGTAGACCGGGTGGGAGTGCGCGTCGATCAGGCCCGGCGTGACGAGCGCGCCGTTCAGGTTCTCGACGTGGTCAACGTCCACGATGTCGTTGATGACGCCGGGGATGCTGGACGGCAGCTCGGCCGCCGGCCCGACCCACGCGATCCGGTCATCCTGGGACAGGATGGCGGCATTGCTCCACACCTCAGAGCCGGTCCAGAGCCGGCCAATGTTGGTGAGCAGCCGAACGGTCATCCGTCCCCTGTAAGTTCGCGGTCTTTCCGGAGCGTCGATCCTGGTCCTAATAGTGCCAGTCAACGTATCGGTTCAGTCACGGTATTGCACGAGAGCATCCGTGTACAGGGTCATTTCTGGGGAGCCGCCGCAGGTGAGGCGGGTTGCGCCCGCCGCAATTGCGCCCGGCAATTCAAGTCGGGCCGAATCCGGAACCTACCGTTCAGTAACAAGCCCGCGCGGGCGCGGAGCGTTACCAAAAGTGTGATACGCAAAACGCGAGACGCAGCGTCCGTTTCGCGTTTCCGGGATCAGCCGGGGACCGCCCTGGCGAACTGGTCCAGCTCGGCGGCCAGGCCCAGCGGGACCCGCGCCGTCAGCTCGGTGCCGTCCTCGCCGTGCCGTACCTGGAGCACCTCGCCCTCGCGGTGCGCACGGGAGACCAGATCGCCGCGGTCGTAGGGCAGGGTGACGGTCAGCTCCCGCTGCTTGCGCGGCAGCAGCTGCTCCACCTGGGCCAGCAGCTTGTCGACGCCCTCGCCGGTCCGCGCGGAGACGACCACCACCGCGCCGGGCTCGGCCAGCCGCAGCGCCTCCAGCTCTAGCGGGTCGGCCGCGTCCGCCTTGTTGATCACGACCACCTCGGGCAGGTCCCGCGCGCCGATCTCGGCCAGCACCTCGCGTACCGCGGCAAGCTGCGCCTTCGGATCGTCGTCCGAGCCGTCCACCACGTGCAGCACCAGGTCGGCGTCGGTCACTTCCTCCAGCGTGGACCGGAACGCGTCCACGAGCTGATGCGGCAGGTGCCGGACGAAGCCGACGGTGTCGGTCAGCGTGAACGGCCAGCCCTGCGGCGTCCTGGCCCGGCGCACGGCCGGGTCCAGGGTGGCGAACAGCGAGTTGTCGACCAGCACCTGGGCGCCGGTCATCCGGTTCAGCAGGCTGGACTTGCCGGCGTTGGTGTAGCCGGCGATGACCACCGAGGGCACCTCGTGCCGCCGCCGCTGGCCGCGCTGGACGTCCCGGCCGACGGACATCCCCGCGATCTCCCTGCGCAGCCGGGCGATCCTGGTCCGGATCCGGCGCCGGTCGGTCTCGATCTTGGTCTCGCCGGGACCGCGGGTGCCGATGCCGCCGCCCGCGCCGCCCGACCGGCCGCCGGCCTGCCGGGACAGCGACTCGCCCCAGCCGCGCAGCCGGGGCAGCAGGTACTGGAGCTGGGCCAGCTCGACCTGGGCCTTGCCCTCCTTGCTCCGCGCGTGCTGGGCGAAGATGTCGAGGATCAGGGCGGTCCTGTCGATCACCTTGACCTTGACCACGCCCTCCAGGCGGCGGAGCTGGCCAGGGGTCAGCTCCCCGTCGCAGATGACGGTGTCCGCCCCGCAGGAGGCGACGACGGCGGCCAGCTCGGCGGCCTTGCCCGCGCCCACGTAGGTGGCCGAGTCCGGGCGGCCCCGGCGCTGGATGAGCCCGTCCAGTACCTCCGAGCCCGCCGTCTCCGCGAGCTGGGACAGCTCGCGGAGCGAGTGCTCGGCCTGGGCCAGGTTGCCCTCGGTCCAGACGCCCATCAGCACCACGCGCTCCAGCCGCAGCGCCCGGTACTCGACCTCGGTGACGTCCTGGAGCTCGGTGGACAGCCCCGCCACCCGGCGCAGTGCGTGCCGGTCCTCCAGGTCGAGCTGGCCCAAGTCGCGGCCGGGTTCAAAGTCGGAAGTAGCAGTCATCGCCATCCAAGCCTGGCCACCGCCGGTGACCAGCAGCTATCTCGGTCAGCTCAGCCCAGGGCGGGCTGGCTTGACTCGATGGTGCCACGCGTGGCAGCCATCCTCATCTCAATAACACCCGGCGGCGCCGCGATGTGCCCGGCCGGGGCGGCAACGGCAGCCGGGCACCGCTGAGCTACCGTCAGTGGCAACGCAGCCCCCGCGCGTGAGGAGAGCGACGTGAACTATCCGGACGGCGTTCAGGTCACCGGGCCGGCCGGCGACCGCTACGACGAGATCCTCACCCCGGAGGCATTGAGCCTGGTCGCGGCCCTGCACCGGGAGCTAGCGCCGCGCCGGGCCGGGCTGCTGGCCGCCAGGGCGCGGCGCCAGGCGGAGCTGAGCGCCGGCGCCCGGCTTGACTTCCTGCCCGGCACCGCGGCGATCCGCGCCGACCGGGACTGGCGGGTCGCGCCGCCCGCACCCGGCCTGGTCGACCGCCGGGTCGAGATCACCGGCCCGACCGATAAGAAGATGACCATTAATGCCCTCAACTCGGGCGCCAGGGTCTGGCTGGCCGATTTCGAGGACGCCAACACCCCGTTGTGGGACAACATGGTCACCGGCCAGCTCAACCTGAAGGACGCGCTTGACCGGCGGATCGACTTCACCAGCGCCGAGGGCAAGAGCTACGCGCTGGCCCCCGACGCCGGGCTGGCCACCATCGTGGTCCGGCCGCGCGGCTGGCACCTGGACGAGAAGCACGTGCTGGTGGACGGCGACCGGGTCTCCGGCAGCCTGTTCGACTTCGCGCTCTACTTCACCCACTGCGCCAGGCGCCAGCTCGACAAGGGCGCAGGCCCGTACTTCTACCTGGCCAAGATGGAGTCGCACCTGGAGGCCCGGCTGTGGAACGACGCGTTCTGCCTGGCCCAGGACGCGCTGGGCATCCCGCGCGGCACGATCAGGGCCACCGTGCTGATCGAGACCATCCCGGCGGCCTTCGAGATGGAAGAGATCCTGTATGAGCTGCGGGAGCACAGCGCCGGGCTGAACGCGGGCCGCTGGGATTACCTGTTCTCCATCATCAAGAAGTTCCGCACCGCAGGCCGCGATTTCGTGCTGCCGGAGCGGAACTCGGTCACCATGACCGCGCCGTTCATGCGCGCCTATACCGAGCTGCTCGTCCGCACCTGCCACGGCCGCGGCGCGCACGCGATGGGCGGGATGGCGGCGTTCATCCCCAGCCGCCGCGACCCCGAGGTGAACGCCAAGGCGCTGGCCAAGGTCCGCGAGGACAAGTCCCGCGAGTCCCGCGACGGCTTCGACGGGTCCTGGGTGGCCCACCCCGACCTGGTCGGGATCTGCCGGGAGATCTTCGACGGCGTGCTCGGCGACTCCCCCAACCAGCTCGGCAAGCTCCGCGAGGACGTCCAGGTCAGCGCCGCCGACCTGCTGGCCGTCGGCCAGACGCCCGGCGTCATCACCGAGGCCGGGCTGCGCAACGACATCAGCGTCGGCATCCAGTACCTGGCGAGCTGGCTGGCCGGCTCGGGCGCGGTGGCGATCTTCAACCTGATGGAGGACGCGGCCACCGCCGAGATCGCCCGCTCGCAGGTGTGGCAGTGGCTGCACAACGGCATCAGCCTGGACGACGGCCAGCCGGTGACGGCGGCCCTGGTGGAACGGCTGATCGCCGAGGAGGTGGCCGCCCTCGGCGCCGCCGCCGGCCTGGACGAGGCGGTGACGCTGTTCCGCGAGGTGGCGCTCGCCGACGACTACGCCGACTTCCTCACGATCCCGGCCTACGAGCGAATGCCCTAGCCATCCCCTTGGCGTGGAGCCCGCCGGGGGGAGATCCTGAGAGTGACAGGCGTGGCGGGAGGTGACTGCACCAGATGACCCAGTCCCTGGCGGCAGGCCCGTGGGCCGGGCTGACCGCCGAGCTGAGCGCCGCCTGCGGCCCTGAGGCCGTCGTCACCGACCCGACCGAGCTGGCCACCTACGAGTGCGACGGCCTGACCGCGCACCGCTGCGTGCCCGGCCTGGCGGTGCTGCCGCAGACCGCCGGGCAGGTCGCGGCCGTGGTCCGGGCCTGCGCGGCGGCCGGCGTGCCGTTCGTGGCCAGGGGCAGCGGCACCGGGCTGTCCGCCGGGGCGCTGCCCCGCGCCGACGGCGTGCTGATCGTGATGACCAGGATGCGCCGGGTGCTGTCGGTCGACCCGGCCAGCAGGCGGGCGATCGTGGAGCCTGGCGTCACCAACCTGGCGGTTAGCAAGGCCGCCGAGCCCTACGGCCTGTTCTACGCCCCCGACCCGTCCAGCCAGGTGATCTGCTCGGTCGGCGGCAACGTCGCGGAGAACTCGGGCGGCGCGCACTGCCTGAAGAACGGCTTCACCGTGCACCACGTCACCGGCCTGGAGATCGTCACCCCGGCGGGCGAGCTGACCTGGCTGGGCGACGGCACCGGCGCGGCTCCCGGCTACGACCTGCTCGGCGCGTTCGTCGGCTCCGAGGGCACGCTGGGCATCGTCACCAAGATCGTGGTGAAGCTGACCCCGGTCCCCGAGGCGGTCACCACGCTGCTCGCCGCGTTCACCACGATGGGCGCCGGCGGGGCCGCGGTGTCGGCGGTGATCGGGGCCGGCATCCTGCCCGCCGCCATCGAGATGATGGACGCGCTGGCCATCGAGGCCGCCGAGGCGGCGGTGTCCTGCCGCTACCCCGAGGGCGCCGGGGCGGTGCTCATCGTGGAGCTTGACGGGCCGGCCGGCGACGTGGAGCGGGAGACCGCCGCGGTCAGGGAGCTGTGCGAGCAGGCCGGGGCGTACGAGATCAGGGCGGCGCGGGACGCCGCCGAGCGGGCCGTGATCTGGACCGGCCGCAAGTCCGCGTTCGCCGCCGTGGGCCGGATCAGCGCCGCCTACATCGTGCAGGACGGCGTGGTGCCGCGCACCGCGCTGCCCACCGTGCTGGACGCGATCAGCGAGCTGTCCCGCGAGTCGGGCATCCGGGTGGCCAACGTGTTCCACGCCGGGGACGGCAACCTGCACCCGCTGGTACTGCTCGAAGACGACGACCCGGCGGCGGTCGCGGCGGCCGAGCGGGTTTCCGGCGCGATCCTGGACCTGTGCATCGAGCACGGCGGCTCGATCACCGGCGAGCACGGCGTCGGCGCGGACAAGTCCCGGTACATGCCGCGGATGTTCGGCGCCGACGACCTGGACACCATGCAGCTGGTGCGCTGCGCGTTCGACCCCGCCGGGCTGTGCAACCCCGGCAAGATCTTCCCCACCCCGCGGCTCTGCGGCGAGGTGCCCGGCGTCCGGCGCGCCCCGCACCCGCTGGTGGCCAGCGGCGAGCTGGAACAATTCTGATGATGATCAGGACCGGCACGGGGCGCCGGTGACAGCGCCCGCCCGGCTCGCCGCCGCCTGCCAGGAACTGCGGCCCGGCACCGCGGCCGACGCCGTGGGCGGCGTCACGCCCGGCTGGGTGGCCGCGCCCGGCTCCGTCGCGGAGGCCAGCGCCGTGCTCGCCGCCGCCGCCGAGCTGGACCTGGCGGTGCTGCCGCGCGGCACCGGCTCGCGGCTGGCCTGGGGCGCGCCGCCCCGGCGCTGCGACCTGGTGGTGGAGACCAGGCGGCTGGACGAGGTGCTGGAGCACGCGGCCGGCGACCTGGTGGTCCGGGTGCAGGCGGGCGTCCGGCTCGGCCAGCTCGCCGCGCGGCTGGGCGAGGCCGGCCAGCGGCTGCCGCTTGACCCGCCGGGCGACGGCACCGTGGGCGGGATGCTCGCCGCCGGAGTGGCCGGGCCGCTGCGGCTGCGCTTCGGCGCCCCTCGCGACCTGCTCATCGGGATCACCGTGGTGCGCGCCGACGGCACGGTCGCCAAGGCCGGCGGCAAGGTGGTCAAGAACGTGGCCGGCTATGACCTCGGCAAGCTGTTCGCCGGGTCTGCGGGCACCCTCGGCCTGATCACCGAGGCCATCTTCCGGCTGCACCCAAGGCCGGCCGCGGCCGCCTGGGTGTCCGCCAGCTACTCAGCCGCCGCGCACGCGGCGCGGGCCCTGATCGCGGCCGGCGGCTGCGTGCTCGCGCCGGCCGCCGCCGAGCTGCGCTGGCCCGGCCTGGACCAGCCGCTGACCGTGGCGGCGCTGCTCGAAGGACACCCCGAGGGCGTGGCCGAACGGGCCGCGCGGATGGCGGACCTGCTCACTTCCGCCGGTCCCGCACCGGGCGGCACCGCGCGGGCAGGCACGGGCCCGGCCATCAGTAGCACCGGGCCGTCCTGGTGGGGGAACGACAGCGTGGCGCCGGGCGGGACCGTGCTCCGGGTTGCGTTCTGGCCAGGAAAGGCCGCCGCCGTACTCGACGCCATCCGCGAAGCCGCCGTCCTGGCAGGCGTGGACCCGGCGGCGGGCGGCCCGGCCGCGGCCGGGGTGCTGCACGTGACGCTGCCCGGCGAGGTCCCGGCCGGCGCGGCGGTCACATTCGTCGCCGGGCTGCGGCAGGCGCTGCGCGCGGGCGAGGACGGCCCGGCGCGGGCCAGCGCGGTGGTGCTGGACGCGCCGCCCGCCGTCCGCGACGCCGTGGACCTGTGGGGGCCGGTGCCCGGCCTGGAGCTGATGCGCGCGGTCAAGGACCAGTTCGACCCCGGGCACCGGATGGCGCCGGGCCGGCTCGCGGGAGGCATCTGATGACCGAGCTGGATCCGGGCGGCGAGCTGCGCGCGCTGGCGGGCGACTGCGTGCACTGCGGGTTCTGCCTGCCGGCCTGCCCGACCTACCAGCTCTGGGGCGAGGAGATGGACTCCCCGCGCGGGCGGATCCACCAGATCACCCAGCTCCTCGACGGCCAGCCGGGGACGGAGGCCACGGCCCTGCACCTGGACCGCTGCCTGGGCTGCATGGCCTGCGTGCCCGGCCTGCCCGTCGGGGGTCCGCTACGACCGGCTGATCGAGGCCGCGCGGACGTGGGCCGAGGACCCGCCGCCCGCCGGGGCTGGCACCACCGGGGCCGGCAGCCCTCCCGTGCTGCCGCCGCGCGGCCTGCGGGACCGTGCGCTGCGCCGGGCCATCTTCGAGACATTCCCCTACCCGAAGCGGCTCCGGCCGCTGCTGGCCCCGCTGCGGGCCGCGCAGCGGACCGGCGCGGCCGGGCGGCTCGGCCGCAGCGCGCTGGCCCGGCGGCTAGTGCCCGAGCTGGCCGCCGCGCTGCGCATCGCGCCGCCGCACCACGGCCGGCTGTCCGTCCTGCCCGTCAGGATCGCGGCCAGGGGCCAGCGGCGGGCCGTCGTCGGCATGCTGACCGGCTGCGTGCAGCAGGTGTTCTTTCCCGAGGTCAACGCCGCCACCGCGCGGGTACTCGCGGCCGAGGGGTGCGACGTGATCGTGCCGCGCGGCCAGGGCTGCTGCGGGGCGCTGTCGCTGCACGGCGGCAGGCGCGCCGAGGCCGCCGCGTTCGCCCGGCGGGTCATCGAGACGTTCGAGCAGGCCGGCGTGGACGCCATCGTGGTGAACGCGGCGGGCTGCGGCTCGGCGATGAAGGAGTACGGCGAGCTGCTGGCCGGCGAGCCCGGCTGGGCGGACCGCGCGGCGGCGCTGGCCGGCCAGGTGGCCGACTTCAGCGAGTTCCTGGTCCGGCTGGGGCCGGCCGCGCCCCGGCACCCGCTCCCGCTGGACGCCGTCTACCAGGACGCCTGCCACCTCGGTCACGCCCAGCGGATCACCCGCGAGCCGCGCGAGCTGCTGGCGGGCATCCCCGGGCTGCGGATCGCCGAGCTGGGGGACGGCGGCATGTGCTGCGGCTCGGCCGGCATCTACAACCTGGTGCAGCCGGAGGCTGCCGCGCAGCTCGGCGCCCGCAAGGCCAGCGCCGTGCGGGAAACCGGCGCGGGGCTGCTCATCTCGGCCAACCCCGGCTGCGCCATGCAGATCGGCGCGGCGCTGCGCGACCAGGGCACGGCCATGGCCGTCGCGCACACGGCCCAGGTGCTCGACGCCTCGCTGCGCGGCTTGTCTCCCGCCGCCCTCACCGCCGCCGCCCTCACCGCCGCCGCCCTCACCGCCGCCGCCCTCACCGCGCCGTGACGTCATCTTCGCGACCCTCTGACACCACTTCCCACCTGCAATGACGCCGCTTGCCGTCAATTTTGACACCATCCGTTGCCAAGTTTGACATCATATCTGGCTTGACTGACGCCATATCTGACGTCATAGTGGTGCCCATGGACATGACAGAGCACGTGGCGACGCTCCGCCGGGAGATGGCCGCCATCACTCGCATCGCCAGCGAGGACGTCGCCCGGACGGCAGAGATGCTGACCGACGCGATGGAGTCCGCTGTCCGGCTGACGCTGCTGGAGGTCGTCTCGGCAGCCGCCGCGGAGATCACCACCCGGCTCGACGACACCGCCATCGACGTGCGGCTGTCGGGCACCGACGCGGACTTCATCGTCACGGTCGCCCAGGCCGAGCCGGCCGCGGCGCAGGCCGCCGAGGCGTTCGCCGAGGCCGCCGACGACGTGACCAGGGTGACGCTGCGGATGTCAGAGCAGCTCAAGGGCCGCGTCGAGGCAGCCGCCTCGGCCACCGGGGTGTCGGTCAACGCCTGGCTGGTCCGGGCGATCAGCGAGGCACTCGACTCGCCGCAAGGCCGCTCATCCTCGCGCCGGCCGGGCATCGGCCAGCGCGTGACCGGCTACGCGCGCAGCTAGCAACCGCGAATCAGAGAGGACCATCCCCATGACGAACTGGGAATTCCCCGGCTCCAGCCCCATCGATGTCGTAGTCGAGCTGGCCGCGGGCACCATCGCGATCTCCGGCGAGGCCACCGACGTGACCACGGTCAGCCTGGAGCCCTCCCGGCAAAGCCGCCGCGCCGAGGAGCTGATCGACTCCGTGCGGGTCAGCTTCGGCAACGGCCGGCTGGAGGTCATCCAGCAGCTGCCCTCGGGCATCCTGCGCGGCCACTCCGGCCTTGACCTGACCATCAAGGTCCCGGCCGGCTCACGGTGCCGCGTGTCGGGCGCGGCGGTGGACGTCGCCTGCGTCGGCGAGCTGGCCGCCCTGACCACCAAGACGGCCAGCGGGGACGTCACCGCCGCCACCGTCACCGGCGACGCCGAGATCGTGGCCACCTCCGGTGATGTCTGGCTGGAGAACATCGGCGGCAGCGCCCGCGCGGAGACCGCGTCGGGGGACATCCGGCTGAAGGACGTGACCGGCGACGCCACCGCGAGCACGGCCAGCGGCGACATCGCCATCGGCCGGGCAGGCGGTTCCGTCCAGGCGCGCACCGCCAGCGGCGACGTGGAGATCGCCAGCATCGGCGCCGGCCGGGCCGAGGTCAAGACCGTGTCCGGCGACGTGTCGGTCGGCGTGCTGCCGGGCACCGGGGTCTACCTGGACCTGTCCAGCCTGACCGGCCGCGTCTCCAACCTGCTCGACGAGGGCGGCGAGGAGTCGCAGGTCGGCCTGCGCCTCACCGCGCGGGCCATCAGCGGCGACATCCGGGTCAGCCGGGCCGCCGTCGGCGCCGGCCGCTAATCCGCCCGGCACGCACGCTTACCAGCGACACGCACGCTTACCAGCGAAAGGACTTACCATCATGAACCCCGACCTGCTCAGCCGCCTCGCCCAGCAGCACATCGCCGAGCGGCACGAGTCAGCGGCGAAGGCCACGGCCGTTCCCGCGCCCGCCGCGGGCCGCCCGACGATCAGGAACCGGACCGGCTGGACCCTGGTCCAGCTCGGCCTGCGCCTCGCCGTCACCTCGACCGACCACGCCTGACCAGTCCGGTGACAGCCTGGATGCGCCTCGCTCAGCCCGCCCCGGCCAGCGCCGGGAGCCGGGCGGCGGGTGCGCGCAGCCAGGCCTCGTCCAGTTTCCCCGCCGCCACGATGACGGCGGGACCTGACAGCCAGCTAGCCGTGGCGCTCGGCGTCACCGTGAGGCGGCCGCCTGGCACGTCGATCGTCCAGGCCGGCTCCGCCCCTGACTCCCACTCCCCCGCCGCGACCGCGGCCGCGACGGCGGCGGCCACCGCCCCCGTCCCGCAGGACAGCGTGACCCCCGAGCCCCGCTCGTACACGCGCATCTCCGCGTGCCGGCCGCCGGTCACCCGCAGCACCTCCAGGTTCGCCCCGTCGGGGAACACCTCCCCCGGCAGGTCCGGCGCCCTGGACAGGTCATAACCCGCCACCGGATCGTCCACCACGCAGGCCAGGTGCGGGTTACCGACCGAGATCACCAGCCCGTCCAGGTGCCGCCCGCCCAGCTCGGCGGACGCGGCGCCGGAGACCGTCGCGGGGCCCATCTCGGTGGTCAGCCCGCCGTCGCGCTCCCGGACCACCCGCGCCCCGGCCCTGGTCCCGATCAGCAGGTCGGGCCCGGTGGCCAGGCCGCTGTCCAGCAGGTACCTGGCGAAGACCCGGATGCCGTTGCCGCACATCTCGGCCACGCCGCCGTCGGCGTTGCGGTAGTCCATGAACCACTGCGCGCCCAGGCCAGCCGCCCGCCGCGCCCAGGGGTCGCCGTCGGCGGCGCACCGCACCGCCCGCAGCACCCCGTCCCCGCCCAGCCCCATCCGCCGGTCGCACAGCCGCGCGACCAGGTCAGCGGTCAGGTCCAGGCGGCCGTCCGGGTCGGGCAGGATAACGAAGTCGTTGCCCGTGCCGTGGCCCTTGGCAAAGCGCATGCCCTCGATCTTAGGCACCAGGGCCGGCCGTCAGTCCGGCCAGCCCGGCGCCCTGCCCAGGGCGGCGACCGCCTGGTCCAGGGCGCTGGCCTGCGGTCCAGCCTCGATTTCCGGCCTGAACTGGGCGTCCGGGGCCAGCCGGGCTGCTCCGCCAGGGACCCGCCTGGCCACCCCGAGCGCCGCGGCCGCGACGTCGTCGTCCACCGCGAGCGTCAGCGCCGATGCTGCGGGCCACGTCCCAGCCGTGCACGACGTAGTCCACCAGGTGGAAGCTGATCGCCAGCGCGCCGGGGAACTGGATGTCCGGGCTGATCTCGGGGATCGTGAACGGCCGGGCGGCGGCGCCCGGCTCGGCGAAGGCCGCCAGCACCGCCGCGCAGCCCGCCGCGTAGGCGGCGACCGGGTCGGTGTGCGGCGGCTGCTGCCAGGATCGCGGGTCGGCCCCGTCGCCCCGGCAGGCCGCCGCGAACCCGTGATGCTGGGCCGTCATGTGCTCCAGCAGGTCCCGCAGCGACCACCGGTCGCAGGGCGTCGGCCGGGCGAGATCATCCGGCTTGACCTGGTTCACCACCAGCAGGCTGGCTTGCACCGCGCGCCGGTCCTGGTCGACAATGCCCGGCTCGTCGCTTGTCACGTTCTCGATGATAAGCGCGCCTGCGCCGCCAGTCCCGGCCCAAGCGCGCGCAGCGTCGCGGCGAGCAGGCCGGGCTCCCCGCCCGGCAGCCACTTAAGCCGCGGGTCCCGGCGGAACCACGACTCCTGCCGCCGCACGAACCGCCGGGTGGCCAGCACCGTCTGCGCGGCGGCCTGCTGCTCCGTCCACTCGCCGTCCAGGAACCTGAGCACCTGGGCGTAGCCAAGCGCCCGGCTCGCCGTCCGGCCCGCGCGCAGCCCTGCGTCCGCCAGCCCGGCCACCTCGGCGACCAGGCCGAGCTGCCACATCCGGGTGACCCGCCGCTCGATCCGCTCGTCGAGCCGCGGGCGGGGCAGCTCGATGCCGAGCTGCACGGTGTCGTAGACCGAGTCGTACTCCGGCAGCGTGGCGCTGAACGGCCGCCCCGACAGCTCCATGACCTCAAGCGCGCGGACGACGCGCCTGGTGTTGCCGGGCAGGATCGCCGCCGCGGCCGCCGGGTCGAGCCGGGCCAGCCGGGCGTGCAGCTCGGCCGCGCCGACCCGGTCCAGCTCCGCCTCCAGCGCGGCGCGCAGCGCCGGGTCGGTGCCGGGGAACTCCAGCCGGTCGATCACCGCCCGGACATACAGGCCAGAGCCGCCGACCAGGATCGGCACCTTCCCGGCCGCGTGGATCTCCGCGATGGCGCGGCGGGCCAGCCGCTGGTACTCCGACACGCTGGCGGCCATCGTGACCGGCCAGATGTCCAGCAGGTGATGCGGGATGCCCGCCCGCTCGGCCTCCGTCAGCTTCGCCGTGCCGATGTCCATGCCCCGGTAGAGCTGCATGGAGTCCGCGTTGACGATCTCGCCGCCGGTCACCTCGGCGAGGCGCAGCGACAGCTCGGACTTGCCGGCGGCCGTGGGGCCGACAACGGCGATCAGCGGGCCGGGCATCACGGCGCGACCCTCGCTAAGACGGCTGGCGGACGGCGGGCATGCCGAGCAGCACGCCGGAGGGCGGCTCGGGCGCGCCTGCCGCCCTGGCCGCCCAGGCGTCCCCGCCGCTGGTCCGCCTGATGGCCAGCGGCGGCTCGTCGGCCAGCAGGTAGGTGGGCGCGCCCCTGGTGACCACGGTGGTGATCAGGTCGCCGGGGCGCGGCGGCCCCGCCGCGTCGCCGTCGCCCGGCGCGAAGTGCACCAGCCGGTTGTCGGCCGCCCGGCCGGACATCCGGCGCGTGGCGGTGTCCTTGCGGCCCTCGCCGTCGGCCACCAGCACCTGCACCTGGCGGCCGGCCAGCTTCTGGTTCTCCGCCCAGGACACCTCGCTGACCAGCGCGGCCAGCCGGTCATAGCGGTCCCTGACCACGTCGGCGGGCACCTGGTCGGGCAGCTCCGCCGCCGGGGTGCCGGGCCGGATCGAGTACTGGAAGGTGAACGCGCCGGCGAACCGCGCCGCGCGCACCACCTCCAGGGTGTCCAGGAAGTCCGCCTCGGTCTCGCCGGGGAACCCGACGATGATGTCGGTGGTGATCGCCGCCTCGGGCATCGCGGCCCTGACCCGGTCGATGATCCCCAGGTAGCGGTCCCGCCGGTAGGCCCGGCGCATCACCCGCAGCACCCGGTCAGAGCCGGACTGGAGCGGCATGTGCAGCTGGGGCATGACGTTGCGGGTCGCCGCCATGGCCGCGATGACGTCATCGGTGAAGTCGCGCGGATGGGGGGAGGTGAAGCGCACCCGTTCCAGGCCCTCAATCTCCCCGCAGGCGCGCAGCAGCCTGCCGAACGCCTGCCGGTCACCGAACGCCGCCCCGTAGGAGTTGACGTTCTGCCCGAGCAGGGTGACCTCCAGCACGCCCTCGGCCACCAGCGCCCTGATCTCGGCTAGCACGTCGCCGGGGCGCCGGTCCTCCTCCTTGCCGCGCAGGCTCGGCACGATGCAGAAGGTGCAGGTGTTGTTGCAGCCGACGGAGATGGCCACCCAGGCCGAGTACGGCGACTCCCGGCGGGCGGGCAGCACCGAGGGGAACCGCTCCAGCGACTCCAGGATCTCCACCTGGGCGCGCTCCTGCGCCCGCGCCCGGTCAAGCAGCGCCGGCAGCGAGCCGATGTTGTGCGTGCCGAACACCACGTCCACCCACGGCGCCCGCTCGGTGATCCGCGCCCGGTCCTTCTGCGCCAGGCAGCCGCCCACCGCGATCTGCATGCCTGGCCTGGCGTTCTTCACCGGCAGCAGGTGGCCCAGGTTCCCGTACAGGCGGTTGTCGGCGTTCTCCCTGACCGCGCAGGTGTTGAACACCACCACGTCGGGGTCGGCGCCGTCCGCGGCGCGGCGGTAGCCCGCGGTCTCCAGCAGCCCGGCCAGGCGCTCGGAATCGTGCATGTTCATCTGGCACCCGTAGGTGCGGATCTCGAAGGTTCGCTGACCGGCGCCTGCCATGTGCTCAGGGTAGACGGCCGGGCAGGCTGCGCGCGCGGGGCACCGGGGACGGCCAGCTTGCCGGCCGGGGCGCCCGGGCCGGGCCGAGATCATCTCGCAACTCGAAACCATGCCCGATGCGTCCGGAATCCGCGCCAGGACCACTCGCGCGGTAGGGCACGATATGCGTATGACAGATGGCGGGACGGGCATGACAGGTGGCCTGGCAGGACAGGCGGACGGTTCGGCGGCGGGCATGTGGAGCGGCGGGGAATCCGCCGCCGCGCGGGCCCTGCGCGGGGTGCAGTCGGGCGCGAGACAGTTCTCTGGGACCGGCGGCGGGCGCCATGCGGCGCCGCATGGCGGAGCGGCCCGTGCGGCCGGGAATCCCGCCGCGCCGGAGCCGACCTGGCCGGGGAAACCCGCCGGGACGCCTGCCTCCGACGGCCCTGCCTCCGACGCCGCTGCCTCCGACGGCGCTGCTGACGGCACCGCCTCGCCCGCTGCCGCTTTCTCCGCCGCCGCCCCGCACGGGGCCGCCGCGTCCGCGTCCGGCGACGCCGAGCTGGGTGCCTCCGCCGAGCCGCCGGCGCCGGCCAGGCCCGAGGTGCCCTACGGCGAATGGCCGTCCCCGATCAGCGCCGCCCAGGTGGCCGGCACCGGGCTGCGGCTCGGCTTCCCGACCGTCATCGGCGGGGACGTCTGGTGGCAGGAGGTCCGGCCGGACGAGCACGGCCGTTCCACGATCATCTACGCCCCGGCCGGCGGCCAGCCGCAGGTGCTGCTCCCCGAGCCATGGAACACCCGGACCCGGGTGCACGAGTACGGCGGCAAGGCCTACCTGCCCATCCCGGCCGCTGACGGCGGCTACGACCTGCTGTTCGCCAGCTTCGGCGACCAGCGGCTGTACCTGGCCGGCCCCGGCGTGGCCGGCGGCGGCGAGCAGCCAAGGCCGCTGACCCCCGACCCGGTGACCGTGGCGTCGCAGGCCGGCTCCGGCACCCTGGCCCCCATCGCGCTGCGCTTCGCCGACTTCGCCGTCTCCCCCGACGGCACCGAGATCTGGTGCGTGCACGAGCGGCATGACGCCGGCACCGATCACCCGCTCCATCGTGGCCGTCCCGCTGGACGGCTCGGCCGCCGACGACGCCGCCGCGATCAGGACCCTGGTTACCGGCGCCGACTTCTTCGCCTACCCCACCCCGTCGCCGGACGGCACCCGGCTGGCCTGGATCAGCTGGAACCACCCGCACATGCCGTGGGACGGCACCGAGCTGCGGGTCGCGCCGATCGAGGACGGCCAGGCGGGCCGGAGCCGGCTGCTCCAGGGCAGCATCCGCGAGTCCGTGCTGTGCCCGATGTGGCGCGACGAGGGCAACCTGTATGTCGTCACCGACTGGACCGGCTGGTGGAACATCTACCAGGTCGGCCTCAGCGGCGGCTCGCCGCTGGCGCTGTACCCAGCCGACGAGGAGTTCGCCGGCGCGCTGTGGCAGCTCGGCCCCCGGCCGTTCGCGGTGCTCGGCGACGGCCGGCTCGCCGTGACGCACGGGCAGGGCGATGCCCGTCTCGGCATCCTCGATCCCGAGACGTTCGAGCTGACCGACCTGGACATCGAGATGACCGACGTGCGGCACTCCGTCGCCGCGTCCGGCACCACCATCGCCATCGTCGGCGGCAGCCCCCTGCGGCCCGACTCGCTGATCCGCTATGACATCAGCACCGGCAAGGCCGAGGTACTCAGGGAGAGCGTCACCAGCCTCCCTGACGCCGCCTACCTGCCCGTGCCCCGCGCGGTCCGGCTGGACGGCGTGTACGGCCGGGTGGTGCATGCCCTGGTCTACCCGCCGACCAGCCCGGCCGCCGCCGGGCCCGCCGGGGAGCTGCCGCCGTACGTGGTCTGGGTGCACGGCGGCCCGACCGATCACGTCGTGGCCACCTACGACCTGGAGAAGGCGTACTTCACCAGCCGCGGCATCGGCATCATCGACGTCAACTACGGCGGGTCCACCGGATACGGGCGTTCCTACCGGGAGCGGCTGCGCCGCCAGTGGGGCATCGTCGACGTCGAGGACGCCATCTCGGCCGGCCGGTCCCTGGCGCAGGCCGGCGAGGCCGACCCCAAGCGGCTGGCCATCAGGGGCGGCTCGGCCGGCGGCTGGACCGCGCTGGCCGCCATCACGACCGGCGTGCGCTCCGGCGGCGGCCCCGTGTTCAGCGCCGCGACGTCCTACTATGGCGTCTCTGACCTGAGCGGTTTCGTCGAGCAGACCCATGACTTCGAGTCGCGCTACATCGACGGGCTGATCGGCCCGCTGCCCGGCTTCGCCGCCGTGTACGCCGAGCGCGCCCCGGTCGGGCACGTCACCGACGCGACCGCGCCCGTGCTGCTGCTCCAGGGACTAGACGACCCGGTCGTGCCGCCGAACCAGTCGGAGAGCATCGCCGCCGACCTCGCCGCACACGGCATCAGGCACAGTTACATCGCCTTCGAGGGCGAGTCGCACGGCTTCCGCAGGACCGACACCGTCACCACCGCGCTGGAGGCCGAGCTGTCCTTCTACGGGCAGATCCTCGGCTTCGACCCGCCGGGCATCCCGGCGGTCGACGTGGTCGACGGCGACGCGCCCGGCGGAACCGCCAGCTAGGCCGGGCCCAGTCCCGCGCCGCCGGGCGAGCCTGCTCTAGCGGGCGAACTCGATGGCGCGGGACTCGCGGACCACCGTGACCCGGATCTGGCCGGGGTAGGTCAGCTCCTCCTCGACCTGCTTGGCCACGTCCCTGGCGATGACCTGCGCCTGGATGTCGTCCACGTCCGTGGGCTTCACCATGATCCGGATCTCCCGGCCGGCCTGCATCGCGAAGACCTTCTCCACGCCGTCCTGGCCAAGCGCGATCTGCTCCAGGCGCTCCAGGCGCTTCACGTACGCCTCAAGCGACTCCCGGCGAGCGCCAGGCCGGCCGCCGCTGATCTGGTCCGCCGCCTGGGTCAGCACCGCCTCGACCGTGCGCACCTCGACCTCGTTGTGGTGCGCCTCGATCGCGTGCACCACATCCGCCGACTCGCCGTAACGGCGGGCGATCTCCGCGCCGATCAGCGCGTGGCTGCCCTGCACCTCGTGGGTCAGCGCCTTGCCGATGTCGTGCAGCACCGTGCACCGCTTCAGCAGCACGGAGTCCATGCCCAGCTCGCTGGCCATCATCCCGGCGATGTGCGCCGACTCGATCAGGTGCTTGAGCACGTTCTGGCCGTAGGACGTCCGGTACCGCAGCCGGCCAAGCAGGTTCGTCAGCTCCGGGTGCATCTCGGTGATGCCGATGTCCACCAGCGCGTCCTCGCCCGCGCGGACGCAGAGCTGCTCGATCTCCGTCTTGCTCCGCTCGTAGGCTTCCTCGATCCGCTGCGGGTGGATCCGGCCGTCCAGCACCAGCCGCTCCAGCGTCAGCCTGCCCACCTCGCGGCGCACTGGGTCGAAGCAGGACAGCAGCACCGCTTCCGGGGTGTCATCGATGATCAGGTTGACGCCCGTCACCGACTCGAACGCGCGGATGTTGCGGCCCTCACGGCCGATGATCCGGCCCTTCATCTCGTCGCCAGGCAGGTGCAGCACCGAGACCACCGACTCGCTGGTCTGGTCGCTGGCGACCCGCTGGATGGCCAACGTCACGATCTTACGGGCGCGCTTGTCGCCCTCCTTGCGGGCGTCGGTCTCGAGTTCCCTGACGATCAGGGCCGCCTCGCGCTTGGCCTGGTTCTCGATCCCGGCGACCAGCTCCCCCTTCGCCTGATCGGCGGTCAGGCCGGCGACCCGTTCCAGCACCTCGCGCCGCTCGGTGTCGAGCCGGGCCAGCTCGGCCCGCTGATGGTCGAGCTCGCGCTGCGTCTCGCCCAGCTCCGCCGCGCGCTGGTCCGCCTTGCGGGCCTCATCGTCGGCGCGGTGCTCCCGCTCCCCCAGCCGGATCTCCCGGCGCTCCAGGTCGGCGCGGAGCTGGCGAACCTCTTCCTTGACCGTCCTGATCTCCGCCTCGGCCTCGCGGCGGGTCTCGTCCACCTGCGCCGCCGAAGCCTCCGCCCGCGCCACGATGGCCGCCGCGTCGCTCTCCGCCTGCGCCCGCAGCTCCGCCGTGAGCCGCACGGCGGCTTCGTCGGCGGCCGCGGCGCTCTGGGCGGCGGACTCGCCCGGCTGGCCGACCTGCGTCCCGGCGGGTGTGTCGTCCTGGGTGCTCTGCTGTCCGCCAGCCTGGCCCGGCTGGGTCTCGCCCGTTCGGCCGGGCAGCTCGCGGGAGGCGGCAGAGCGCAGCAGTCCGTTGCTGCGGTGCAGGAAGAATCCGAGCGCGATCACCGCGACTAGTGCGACGACGCAGACGACGACAACCAGCACCAGAGCCATTTCGCCGTTCAAGTCGCGCCCCTTCCCGCTTCGGGGCTCGCGCGTGCCGCAAGCCTGATCCGGCATACGCACCACGCGTATGCCACCCAGCGAGGGGTACTCCGCGCCCGCCTGCCGCGGGTGAGTGCGGGCTGGCTGTCAGGACCCGGTGACGGTTCTCTGCGTGACGCCAGTCCCGGGCAGGTCGACACCATGCGCCGCCGCGCCGCGCGACAGGCCGCCGTTGTCTCCCTGGCGCATCCCGCGCCGGCTTGCCCGGTCATGGCGGCGTCGTGCCGGACCGTCGTGATCGGACTGCCTGGCAGCTCCGGACGCCAGCCCGGCCTGGACGCGCGTCATCACACGGATATCGCTCGACTGACTCGCCTGCCTACGGGCGCCCAGCCGGGCGTCCGCTACTGACGCCGACGCGCCGTGCTGGCGGATGGCGTCCGCTAGCTAGCCGCGCCGTGCTGTGAACCGCGTTTGCCGCGAACCGCATCGTGCCTGCGGTCTTCTGCTCCTTCCACCGGGCCGGCGGCCGGAGTCAGGCACCTGCGGCCTGGCTCTGGCGCTGCTGACGCCCGTTGCCGATCCGTACCATGACAGCCCGTGGCTCTTCCCGACACTCCTGTGCCGGGTCGCCCGGTGCTTTAATCTGATCTTTCTCACACCGCTGATCCGCCTGCGCGGAGTAAAACCTCGCTGCCGTGAGATTAAGCGGATATAACGATTTGGGCAAGTGGCGCAGCGTATCCTCAGTCCCTCGCGGCGCGTCCGCATGCCCGTTTACCAGGACTCCCCGCCGTCCGCCTGATCGGGTTCAGCCTGGTCCGGCTCCACCAGGTCCAGGGCGGTCATGTCGGCCGCTGCCGCGTCCATGGCCGCCGTGTCCCGCGCGGTCATGATCAGCCGGCCGCTCTCGTCTTCCAGCGCCGCCCGGACCACCCGGTAAGCCAGCCCTTGCGGGTAGCCCTTCCGGGCCAGCATGCTCATCAGCCGCCGGATCCGCGCCGGGGCAGGCAGGTTCCTGGTCGACGCGAGCCGACGCTCCACCAGTTCCCCGGCGGTGGCCTCCTCGTCCTGCGGGTCTAGCTGGTCCACCGCGCTGCGGATGTCCTCGGTCGAGACGCCGCGCTGGCGCAGCTCGGCGGCCAGCGCGCGCCTGGCCAGGCCCCGGCCGCGATGCCGGGAGTCCACCCAGGCGCGCGCGAACATGCCGTCGTCGATGAGCTGCACGTCGGCGAACCGGTCGAGCACCGCCTCCGCGGCCTCGTCCGGCACGCCGCTCCGCTGCAGCGCGGCAGCGAGCTGTGCCCGGGTCCGCGGCGCCGCTGTCAGCAGCCGCAGGCAGATCTGCCGGGCGACCGCCTCGGGGTCAGCCAGCGGGTCCGCGCTGCCCGCTGGCTCCTCGTGCTCCGTCACCGCCGCGCCCCGTTACTCCACGCCGCGCAGGGGCGTCACGGTCGCCTTGCCGCTGTCCTTCCCGGCGGGCGCGGCGGCAGCCGGGGCGGAGGCGTCCGCGTCCAGCCTCGGGCCGACGCCGAGCTTCTCCTTGATCTTCTTCTCGATCTCGTTCGCCACGTCCGGGTTGGTGCGCAGGAAGTTCCGCGCGTTCTCCTTGCCCTGGCCGAGCTGATCGCCGTCGTAGGTGTACCAGGCGCCCGCCTTGCGGACGATGCCCTGCTCGACGCCGAGGTCGATGAGGCTGCCCTCGCGGCTGATCCCCACGCCGTACAGGATGTCGAACTCGGCCACCTTGAACGGCGGGCTGACCTTGTTCTTGACGACCTTGACCCTGGTCCGGTTGCCGACCGCGTCGGTCCCGTCCTTCAGCGTCTCGATCCGCCGGATGTCCAGCCGCACCGACGCATAGAACTTCAGCGCCTTGCCACCGGTAGTCGTCTCGGGCGATCCGAACATGACGCCGATTTTTTCGCGGAGCTGGTTGATGAAGATGGCGGTGGTCTTGGTGTTGTTCAGGGCGCCGGCGATCTTGCGGAGGGCCTGGGACATCAGCCGGGCCTGGAGGCCGACGTGGCTGTCGCCCATCTCGCCCTCGATCTCCGCGCGCGGGACCAGGGCGGCGACCGAGTCGATGACCACGACGTCGATGGCCCCGGAGCGGATCAGCATGTCGGTGATCTCCAGCGCCTGCTCACCGGTGTCCGGCTGGGAGACCAGCAGGGCGTCGGTGTCCACGCCGAGCTTCTGGGCGTAGTCCGGGTCGAGCGCGTGCTCGGCGTCGATGAACGCGGCGATGCCCCCGGCCTTCTGGGCGTTGGCCACCGCGTGCAGCGCGACGGTCGTCTTGCCTGAGCTTTCCGGGCCGTACACCTCGATGATCCGGCCGCGCGGGTAGCCGCCGATGCCCAGGGCGGCGTCCAGCGCGATGGAGCCAGTCGGGATGACCTCGATCGGCACGCGGGTCTCCTCGCCGAGCCGCATCACGGCACCACGGCCGAACTGGCGCTCGATCTGCGCGAGCGCGGTCTCCAGCGCCTTCTCCCGGTCGCCGCCGGCGCCCCTGTTGCCCGTCTTGTCGTTCGGTGCCATCTGAACTCCCGTCGGGATTCGGCTGCCCCCCTGGGCCGCCCGCAACGCTGCGGGCCGTCCAGCCGGCAGCGGGCGCGGTGCGCGCCGCCATGCCTTGCCGTCTCTTACGGCGGAGACGTTACGCGCCGCCACCGACAATTCCGGGTGCCGCGCTATGAGCGCGGGCGCCGCTCGCCGGCGCGCAATCACTCTAACGAACAACTGTTCGATCACGCAGGCGACACGCCGAAATCGCTCGTGACCAGGCCAGGACAGGCAGGCTCAGGACAGGCAGGCCCGGACGGCGGCGGCCAGCGCGGGGATGTCGGCGGGACCAGCGGTCTCGACGGTGATGACGGGGCCGAGGGCCAGCGGGCGGCCGGACCTGGCGATGGCCTCGGCGCTCAGCGCGGCCCCGTGCGGGGCGTGCACGGGGTGCCGGGTAGCGCCGCGGGCCGCGTAGCGGCTGGCGGCCAGGTCAGCGGGGCACTGGCAGAAGACCTCGACGGGACGGGCGGACAGGGCCTGGATCCGGCGGACCTGGCGTTCGTCGCCTGGCCAGAAGTTGGCGTCGAGCACCGCCGCCGGCGCGGCGGCGGCCAGCGCCCACAGCACCTCCATGGCGGCGCCGCCCAGCAGCCGGGAGCCCGCCAGGGTGAACTCCCCGCCGGGCCCAGTCAGGACGGGCGCGGCCGATACGGGCCGGCCGGCAGCGCGGGGGCCGCCAGGGTGTCGGCGAGCGCCTCCTTGATCAGGTCCTTGGCGATCAGCGGGAGCCCGAGTGCGGCCGCCAGCGGCGCGGCGATCGTGCTCTTGCCGGTGCCCGGCACGCCGGAGACGAGCACCAGGCGCCGGTCCGGCCACGACATGGGGGTCAGCGCAGGCTCTCGGGGACGCGGAAGGCATCGCAGACGGCGCGCCACACCACCTTGGCGTCCTCGCCGTCGGCGAGCGCCTGGTGGACCGTGCGATCGCCGAGCCCCGCGAGCACGTGATCCTTGGCGACGCTCTCGGCATAGGTATCGCCGAACTGCGCGCGCATCCGGTCCCAGAATGCCGTCAGCCGCATCGCGCCACGGTACCCGCACTCGCCCCCTGCCGCCGTCGCCATCGGCCGCCACGGCACCGGCCAGAAGAGGCGGTCGGCGGGGCGTGAGCATTCCGTTACAGAAATAAGTCCTTGCCCTCTCCCGGGGGCCGGGTGTTACTGTCGAGCTGGAGAAAAGGACATTAGCTCCCAGTCCCAGCTTCCGGAGGCACCGTCATGACACGCCTGGCTACGCGCCCTGGCCCGTGTCTGGTGACCCTCTGCCTGGTGACTCGCCGCCACGTCGACCTGCTGCGCGTTTCCAGCGCCATGTGTCGCACTTCTCGCTGACTCGAAACTCAAGCGGTCCAGCCTTCACAGTCCCTCGCGGGTTGCTCCCGGCACGGGCCGCCATGTCCGCACGCCAGCAGAAGGATGCAGCATGCCGTCTCGGCGAGGCCAGGGCCAGTGGGCCCTCGGCCATCAGGAACCCCTGAACGCAGCAGAGCGATTCAAGA
The DNA here is from genome assembly GCA_963725175.1 of uncultured Actinomycetota bacterium. Classification (GTDB taxonomy): domain Bacteria; phylum Actinomycetota; class Actinomycetes; order Streptosporangiales; family Streptosporangiaceae; genus DASUBV01. The sequence continues at coordinate 5,710,130 of CAVRXH010000006.1, read as the reverse complement.
AGGACGACGACGGGCTCAACGTCCGCGATCGCATCGTGAACCGCTACGCCCACCTCGGCTTCGACTCGATCGACCCGTCTGACCTGCGCGGCAGGTTCCGCTGGTGGGGCCTGTACACGCAGCGCAGGCCGGGCATCGAGGGCGGCAGGACCGGCGCCCTGGAAGACGACGAGATCGAGGACAGCTACTTCATGATGCGGGTCCGCATCCCTGGCGGCCAGCTCAGCGCCGACCAGCTCGCCGCGGTCGCGGGCATCGCCAAGGAATACGGCCGCGACCTGGCCGACATCACCGACCGGCAGAACGTCCAGTACCACTGGATCCGGATCGAGGACGTGCCGGCCATCTGGGACCGGCTCGCCGAGGTAGGGCTGTCCAGCATCCAGGCCTGCGGCGACGTGCCGCGCAACATCCTGGGCTGCCCGGTCGCCGGGATCGACGCCGGGGAGATCCTGGACGCCACGGCGGTGCTGCGGGCCACCGAGGCGGTCGCGGCGGGCAACCCGGAGTTCGGCAACCTGCCGCGCAAGTTCAAGACGGCGATCTCCGGGTGCACCGCGCAGTGCACGGCGCACGAGGTCAACGACATCTCGTTCGTCGGCGTGACCGGCCCGGACGGCACGCCCGGCTTCGACCTGTGGGTCGGCGGCGGCCTGTCCACCAACCCGATGATCGCCCAGCGGCTTGGCGTGTTCGTGACGCCGGACCGGGTGCCTGAGGTGTGGGCCGGGGTCGCCGGGCTGTTCCGCGACTATGGCTACCGGCGGCTGCGCAGCCGCGCCCGGCTGAAGTTCCTGGTCGCGGACTGGGGTCCGGAACGGTTCAGGGAAGTCTTGCAGAACGAGTACCTGGGCGGCCCGCTGCCCGACGGCCCGGCGCCGGCGGCGCCCGCGCACGGCGGCCGCGACCACGTCGGCGTGCACCGCCAGCGCGACGGGCGGTACTACGTCGGGGTCGCGCCGCACGTCGGCCGCACCTCGGGCACGCAGCTCTACCAGGTCGCCGACCTGGCGCGGGCCTACGGCTCTGGCACGATCAGGACCACCACCGAGCAGAAGCTGCTGATCCTGGACGTCCCGCGGGAGAGCGTGGCCGAGCTGACCGAGGAGCTGGCGGCGATCGACCTGCTGGCCAGCCCGTCCCCGTTCCGGCGCGGCACGATGGCCTGCACCGGCATCGAGTTCTGCAAGCTGGCCATCGTCGAGACCAAGGGCCGGGCCCGCGACCTGTACGCCGAGCTGGACCGCCGGCTGCCCGGCTTCGACACGCCGATCACGATCAACGTGAACGGGTGCCCGAACTCCTGCGCCAGGTTCCAGCTCGCCGACATCGGGCTGAAGGGGTCGATCGTCGACGGCGCGGAGGGATTCCAGGTCCACCTGGGCGGATCGCTCGGGGCTGACCCCTCGTTCGGGCGGAAACTGCGCGGGCTGAAGGTGACGGCCGACGCGCTGCCCGACTACGTGGAGCGGGTGCTGCGCGGCTACCTGGCGGACCGGGCGGACGGCGAGCAGTTCGCCGCCTGGGTGCGCCGGGCCGACGAGAGGCTGCTGGCATGAGCGGCGAGCGGCAGGTGCCGTTCTACTGCCCCTACTGCGGCGAGGAGACGCTGCGCCCGTCCGGGCCGGACTCGGGCGACTGGGAGTGCGGGTCGTGCGCGCGGGGATTCCAGCTCAGGTTCGTGGCGGTGCTGCGCCCGATCCGCGACCCACTTCCGGGACTGGCGTCATGAGCGGCGGGCTGGAGGGGTCTGTGCGACCGGACTACCCCGTCACGCTCGGGCTGGCCGGGCGGCGGGTGGTCGTGGTGGGCGGCGGCGCGGTCGCGCTGCGCCGGGCCGAGGCGCTGGTCGCGGCGGGGGCGCTCGTCACCGTCATCGCGCCCGACCTGCATCCCGGCTTCGCCGCCCTCGCGCCCCCGCCACCCCTGCCCCACCAGCCCTCACCGCACCGTGTACCCGCAGATCTTGAAGGGTTTTGGGCGTATATCGCCCAAAACCCTTCAAGATCATGTCTCGTCACCCTGGCGCGCCGGGAGTACGCCACGGGCGACCTGGATGGGGCGTGGCTGGTGCACGCGGCGACTGATGACCCGGCCGTTAACGCGGCCGTCGCGGCGGACGCCGAGCGGGACCGGGTCTGGTGCGTCCGCGCGGACGACGCCGCCGCGTCGGCGGCCTGGACCCCGGCCGTCACCCGGCACGGTGACGTCACGGTCGCGGTCACCTCGGGCGGCGATCCTGGCCGGTCACGGGCGCTGCGCGCGGCCATCGCCGCCGGGCTGGCCGACGGCAGCCTGCCCGCCCATCGCCACCGCGCCGCCAGGCCGCGTCCCGGCTCACCCGCTCAGCCTGACCCGGCTGCCCAGCCCCGCCCAGCTGCCCAGCCCCACCCCGTCGGCCGGCACCACCCGGCCGCCCGGCACCCGGCCGCCCACCGGCGCCCGGCCGGCGCTGTGCTGGGCCGGGTCGCGCTGGTGGGCGGCGGGCCGGGCGATCCCGGGCTGATAACCGTGACCGGCCGGCGGCTGCTCGCCGAGGCCGACGTGGTGGTCACCGACAAGCTGGCGCCGCGCGCGCTGCTCGACGAGCTGGCGCCCGGTACGGAGATCATCGACGCCGGGAAGGCGCCGCATGCGCACAACCTGACACAGGACCAGATCAACGAGCTGATCGTCAGCCGGGCGCTGGCCGGGCAGCGGGTGGTCCGGCTCAAGGGCGGCGACCCGTTCGTCTTCGGCCGGGGCGGCGAGGAGGCGCTGGCCTGCGCCAGGGCCGGCGTGCCGGTCCAGGTGGTGCCCGGCGTGACCAGCGCCATCGCGGTTCCGGCGGCGGCCGGCATCCCGGTCACGCACCGCGGCCTCACCCAGGACTTCACGGTGGTCTCCGCGCATCTGGACCCAGCGCACCCCGGTGCCACGGTGGACTGGGAGTCGCTGGCCCGCGGGCCAGGCACGCTGGTCCTGCTGATGGGCGTGACGCACCTGGCCGAGATCTGCGCCGAGCTGATCAAGCGCGGCAGGGACGCGGCGACCCCGGTCGCCGTCATCTGCGACGGCACGCTGCCGGGCCAGCGGGTGCTCACCAGCACGCTGGGCGAGGTCGCGGACGCGGCGCAGGCGGCGGGCATCACGCCCCCGGCCGTCGTCGTGATCGGCGAGGTCGTCCGCCTGCGCGAAGCACTGGCGGAGCACGAAACGGCGGCGCAGCGCGAGTTGCTCAGCCGGCCCGAGGCGCTGGCGCGGGAGGTGGCATGAGTAACCCGGTGCTGCTGGCGGTCGCGCACGGCAGCCGGGACCCGGCCGCGCGGCAGACCATCGCCGCGCTGGCCCGCGAGGTGCGCCGGCTGGCCCCGGTGCTGACGGTGCGGACCGCGTTCGTGCGGCACGCCGAGCCGTCCCTGGCGGCCGAGCTCGCCGGGACCGGCGGGCACGCCGTGCTGGTGCCGCTGCTGCTGTCCACCGGCTATCACCTGAACGCCGATATCGCCGCCGCCGCACGGCAGGCCGGCGCGGCGGTGGCCGATCCGCTCGGCGCCGACCAGCTCCTGGTCACGGCGCTGGCGGGGCGGCTCGCCGAGGCTGGCGTGCCGGAGGGCACCCCCGTGGTGCTGGCCGCCGCCGGGTCGTCGGACCCGGCGGCGCGGTCGGCGGCGCGGCAGCAGGCCAGCATGCTCGCCGAGCGGCTGGAGGCGCCGGTGACGGCGGCCTTCGCCGCGGCCGCGCGGCCCGGTGTCGCGGAGGCGGTGGCGGCGCTGCGCGCCCGGCACGGGCGGCCGGTGGCGGTCGCCGCGTACCTGCTGGCACCCGGGCACTTCCACGACCGGCTCCGCTCGGCGCGGCTGGCCGGCGCGGGCTGGGTCACCGCCCCGATCGGCGCGCATCCGGCCCTGGCCGGGCTGGTCATCGACCGCTACCGGGCCGCCTCCCGCCGCCCCGCGCTGGCAGCCGCAGCCGGCCGCTAGCCGAGCCCGGCGCCCAGCAGAGTCGCTTTTGCTGCCGCTGGACCGCGGCGAACGCGAACTCGCTGTCGTTCTGGGCGGCCGAAGCGATTAGTTTGGCCTGGTCAGCGCATCTAAGTAGGCATGAGCAATCCTGATCTAGCGCCGGCCGCGCAGCGGCTGGCCGAACTCGTGACCCGAGTACCCGACGACGAGCTGGGCCGGCCGACGCCGTGCCCCGCGTACACGCTGGGCGACCTGATCGAGCACATCGGCACCCTGGCCCGCGCCTTCGCCGCGTCGGGCGCCAAGGCCGGCGGCCCCATCCTGGACCAGGCGCCGGCCGGCGACGCCAGCCGGCTGGAGCCTGGCTGGCGCGAGCGCATCTCGCCCGACCTGGAGACGCTGGCCGCCACCTGGGCGCGGCCCGAGGCCTGGACCGGGATGACCAGGATCGCGGGGATGGACGCCCCGGCGGAGATGGTCGGCATCACGCTGGCCGACGAGCTGGCGGTGCACGGCTGGGACGTGGCGCAGGCGACCGGGCAGCCCTACGACTGCGAGCCCGATGTGCTGGCCGCGGCGCTGAGCTTCCTGACGCAGTTCACCAGCCCGGACGCGCCCGGCGGGCCGACCGTGCCGTTCGGGCCGTCGCGCGAGTCGCCAGCGGGCGCCGCCGTCCTGGACCAGGTGGTCGCGCTCGCCGGGCGCGACCTGAGCTGGCGCGCCGGCTGACGAGGGCGGCGCGGGGCGGACCGACACGGGGCGGACCGATCCGCAGTAGCCTGCGGCTATCCGCGTAATTACGCCCTTGGGGAGCCGCTATGCCGATGTTTTCCGGCCAGTCCGGGCCGAGCAGCAATGCCATCTGGGAGCCGCAGGCCGCCGACACCAGGCTGGCGCACACCGCCGGCGCGGACCCGGCCGGCGTGTTCACCTCCGACCTGTCGGTGTCGGAGTACGTGCTGCTCGGCGAGGCCGGGTTCGAGCCGCTGGGCTTCGTGGTGGGCTCGTCCATCTACCACGTCGGCCTCCAGGTCGGCCGCTGGTCGAAGAACCAGGAACTCGGCGTACTCACCCAGGCCATGTACGACGCCAGGGAGCTGGCTATGGCCAGGATGCGGGCCGAGGCCGACCACCTGGGCGCTGACGGCATCGTCGGCGTGAACCTGCGGATGCAGATGTATGCCTGGGGGCAGAGCTGCCTGGAGTTCGTCGCGACCGGGACCGCGGTCCGCGCGCTGGCCGGCCAGGGGGCGCACAAGGCGCCGGACGGCAGGGCGTTCACCTCGGACCTGTCCGCCCAGGACTTCTTCCGGCTGCTGGCGGCGGGTGCGGTGCCGGTCTCGTTCGTGCTCGGGACCTGCGTCTACCACATCGCGCACCAGGGGATGATGCAGAGCCTGCGCCAGGTCGGCCAGAACGCCGAGATGCCGCAGTTCACCCAGGGCGTCTACGAGGCCCGCGAGCTGGCGCTGACCCGGATGCAGGCGGAAGCCAGCCAGGCGCGCGCGTCGGGCATCGTTGGCGTCGACGTGATCGTGCAGAACCACGTCTGGGGCGAGCACGCGACGGAGTTCCTGGCCACCGGCACGGCGATCAGGCGGCTGTCGGAGGAGCACCGGCTGCCCGAGACCACGCCCAGGCCCACCTTTACTCTCGGCCTGGACCGGTAGCCGGGCCGGCCACCGGGACCCACAGCTCGATCTGGTCGTGCCGCCGGTAGAACTCCACCAGCGGCCGGCCGGGGTCGGCCGCCGCCCTGGTCCTGAGGTCCTTCATGGACCGGCCGATGCGGTCATACAGCGCGGGCGGCTCGCCGCTGATGCAGCCGCGCAGGTACCAGCCGCCGGGCAGCACCCCGGTGCGCAGGCCCAGGGCGGCGGGGTCGTCGCGGTCCAGCACCGGCGTGCAGGTCGCGTAGGTGTCGGCGGCGATGTCGACCATCGCGTACATCTTCCGGCCGCGCACGCCGACGAGCTGCTCGAACTGGGGCCAGAGCCGCTGAATCGCGGTGATCTCGTCGGCGGTCTGGTCCAGCATGACGGTGATGTCCTCGCGCTGGATCAGGCCGGGCGCGGCATCGAACACAATATCGTCTGCCATATCCGGTACATTAACAGCTAGAACACTCCGTCGTCAGTCGCCACGCGAGCGGGGAGCGGCGGCCGATCCCCGGTCAGGGCACCACGCAGGCCAGGGTGATCCGGGTGGCGTGCCGCGCGGTGACGGTGACCGTGGCGGGATGCGAGCACGGGGTGATCCGGGTCTTGCCGTCGCTGACCTCGGTGAGCCGGGGCGAGCGGCCGGCGATCTGGTAGGTGCCGGCGGGGAGCCGCGCGGAGAACAGGCCCGACCGGCCCGCCCGGACGGTGAGCACGTGGTGCCCGGCCCTGGTGAAGGCGATCAGGCCGGGGATCGGGCCGCTGTCCGGCTGCTGGCCGCCGGGGCCGATCGGGCCGCCCTCCATGACCAGGCGGCCGGTAACCGTGCCGCGCGCATCGGCGCGAGTCTGGCCGACGGCGCGGCTGGCCGCGTGGCCGGCGGGCTGGCTGGCGCAGCCGGCCGCCAGCATCAGGGCAAGGCAGGCCACCGCGCCCAGCTCCGAGGCGGCCAGCCGCCGGGCACGCGGCCCGGCCAGGTGCCGGATGAGGCCGGTCGATCGCATGGTGCCCCCTACGGTTCGCGGTGTCCCCCGGAACGGCTCGCGAGTGCTTGGACGAGCCGGCCATGCCAATCCGTTCCGTCCGATGATCGGGGATTTGCCCTGGCCTGGTCAGGGGCTCGCGGCGGGCGCGGACTGTCGGCGGGGCAGGGCAGTATGGAGGCATGTCGGCCGGCCTGACGGAGCGGGACGGGGACCTCGCCGGTTTCAGCGAGGCGACCCGGGCCTGGTTCACGGCTGCCTTCGCCCGGCCGACCCCGGCGCAGGCGCAGGCCTGGGCGTCGATCGGGCGCGGCGAGCACACGCTGGTGATCGCGCCGACCGGCTCCGGCAAGACGCTGGCCGCGTTCCTGTGGGCCATCGACCGGCTGGCCAGCGAGCCCCCGCCGCCCGACCCGAAGCGGCGCTGCCGGGTGCTGTACGTGTCGCCGCTCAAGGCGCTGGCCGTGGACGTGCAGCGCAACCTGCGCTCCCCGCTGACCGGGATCGGTCACGCGGCGCGGCGGCTCGGACTGCCCGAGCCGGACATCACGGTCGGCGTCAGGACCGGGGACACCGCCGCCGACGAGCGGCGCAAGCTGGCCGGCAAGCCGCCCGACATCCTCATCACCACCCCAGAGTCGCTCTACCTGATGCTGACCTCGCAGGCCAGGGAGACGCTGCGGGACGTGCGGACCGTCATCGTGGACGAGGTACACGCGCTGGCAGGCGGCAAGCGCGGGGCGCACCTGGCCCTTTCACTAGAACGGCTAGACGCCCTAAGGGCCGTAGAGGACAACACGGCCGTTCCGGGCCGGTCCCCGGCCCATCGGGGGGTTACGGGGGGTCGCCCCCCCGGACTAGCACTGCGTTGTGCCGATCCGGGGGCCTCCCCCGGATCGGCACAACGCATAGGGCTGTCGGCGACCGTACGGCCGGCCCGAGGAGGTCGCGTCGTTCCTGGGCGGGGCGCAGCCGGTCAGCATCGTTGCGCCGCCCAGTGAGAAGCAGCTCGACCTCAGGATCGTCGTGCCGGTCGAGGACATGGCCGACCTGGAGGCGTCGGCGGGCCGGCCAAGGCCCGGCGGCGCGTCGGGCGGGTACGCCGAGGACGGCGAGCCGCTCGGCGACCCGGCACGCCAGCATTCGATCTGGCCACACGTCGAGGAACAGGTGCTCGACCTCATCCAGGCGCACCGCTCCACGATCGTGTTCGCCAACTCCCGGCGGCTGGCCGAGCGGCTCTGCGCCCGGCTCAACGAGCTGGCCGCCGAGCGCGCCGAGCAGCGGCTCGCCGACGCGGCGCTGGCGGAAGGCACGGCGCTGGCGGCGGCGCGCGGCCAGCCGCCCCCGCCGCCGGCCGAGATGATGGCCCAGGCCGGCGCGGCTCCGGGGCGCCGCCGGTGGTGGCCCGCGCCCATCACGGCTCGGTGTCCCGGCAGGAGCGGACCCAGATCGAGGAGGCGCTGAAGGCCGGGCGGCTGCCGGCCGTGGTCGCCACCTCCAGCCTGGAGCTGGGCATCGACATGGGCGCCGTGGACCTGGTCATCCAGGTCGAGTCGCCGCCGTCGGTGGCCAGCGGGCTGCAGCGCACCGGGCGCGCCGGGCACAACGTGGGCGACGTGTCGCGCGGCGTGTTCTTCCCCAAGTACCAGGGCGACCTGGTGCAGGCCGCCGTGGTGACCCAGCGGATGCGGGCCGGGCAGATCGAGGAGCTGCGCATGCCGCGCAACCCGCTCGACGTGCTGGCCCAGCAGATCGTCGCGATGACCGCGATGGACGACTGGGACGTCGCCGAGCTGGAGCGGATAGTCCGCCGGGCCGCCCCGTTCAGCGGGCTGACCAGGCAAGTGCTCGACGCGGTGCTGGACATGCTGGCCGGCCGCTACCCGAGCGAGGACTTCGGCGGCCTGCGGCCCCGGCTGGTCTGGGACCGGACCACGGGGACGCTGCGCGGCCGGCCCGGCGGCCAGCGGGTCGCCGTCGGCAACGCGGGGACGATCCCGGACCGCGGCATGTTCGGCGTGTTCCTGGCCGGCGGCCTTGGCGACCGGTCAGGGCGGCACTCGCGGCGGGTCGGCGAGCTGGACGAGGAGATGGTGTACGAGTCGCGGGTCGGCGACGTGTTCGTGCTCGGGGCCAGCTCCTGGCGGATCGAGGACATCACCGCCGACCAGGTGCTCGTCTCCCCCGCGCCCGGCCAGCCGGGCAAGCTGCCGTTCTGGCACGGCGACGCGCCGGGGCGGCCGGCGGAGCTGGGCGCGGCGATGGGCGAGTTCTGCCGGGAGCTGGGGACCGGCGGGGACACGGCCGCCACCGAGCGGCTGCGGGCCGGAGGCCTGGACCAGCTCGCCGCGGCGAACCTGGTCTCCTACCTCGCCGCGCAGCGCGCGGCGACCGGCTACCTGCCCGATGACCGGACCCTGGTGATGGAGCGGTTCAGGGACGAGCTCGGTGACTGGCGGCTGGTGCTGCACAGCCCCTACGGCGGGCAGGTGCACGCGCCGTGGGCGCTGGCCATCACCGCGCGGCTGCGCGAGCGCTATGGCGCGATGGACGTGCAGGCCGTGCACACCGACGACGGCATCGTCATCCGGGTCCCCGACGCCGACGAGCCGCCGCCGTCCGGCATCGCGATGCTGGACCCCGACGAGGTGGAGCAGATCGTCACCGCCGAGCTGGGCGCCTCGGCGCTGTTCGCCTCCCGGTTCCGCGAGTGCGCGGCCCGCGCGCTGCTGCTGCCCCGCCGCCAGCCCGGCCGCCGTACCCCGCTGTGGCAGCAGCGGCAGCGCTCCGCGCAGCTGTTGTCGGTGGCCAGCCAGTACGGCACCTTCCCGATCGTGCTGGAGACCGTGCGGGAGTGCCTGCAGGACGTCTTCGACGTACCTGGCCTGACCCGGCTGATGCGCGACCTGGCCGCGCGGCGGGTCCGGCTGGTGGACGTGGAGACGCCCGCGCCGTCCCCGTTCAGCCGGTCGCTGCTGTTCCGGTACATCGGCGCGTTCATGTACGAGGGCGACGCCCCGCTGGCCGAGCGCCGCGCCCAGGCGCTGGCCCTGGACTCGACGCTGCTGGCCGACCTGCTCGGCCAGGCCGACATGCGCGAGCTGCTCGACCCGGTGGTGGTGGAGGAGACCGAGCGGGAGCTGCAGCGGCTGGCGGCGGGCCGGGCCTGCCGGGACGCCGAGGCCGTCGCGGACCTGCTGCGCGCCCTCGGGCCGCTGGACACCGCCGAGGTGGCCGCCCGCGCCGCAGAACCGGCCGCCGCGCCCGCCTGGCTGGCCGGCCTGGCGGATCAGCGCCGGGTGCTGGAGCTGCGGATCGCCGGGCAGCAGCGCTGGGCCTCGATCGAGGACGCGGGCCGGCTGCGCGATGCGCTGGGCGTGGCGCTGCCGCCCGGCGTGCCGGAGGCGTTCACCGAGCCGGTCCCCGACCCGCTGCGCGACCTGGTGCTCAGGTACGCCCGCACGCATGGCCCGTGCACCGCGATCGAGCTGGCGGAGCGGTACGGCCTGGGCGTGGCCGTGGTCGCCGGGGCGCTGCACCGGCTGGCGGCGGAGGGGACCGTCGCGGAAGGCGAGTTCCGGCCGGGTGGGCGGGGCACCGAATGGTGCGAGGCCAGCGTGCTTCGGCTGCTGCGGCGGCGCTGCCTGGCCAAGCTGCGCAAGGAGGTCGAGCCGGTGCCGGCCGGCGTGTTCGGCGCCTTCCTGCCGGGCTGGCAGCACGCCGGACGGGCGCTGGACGGCGGCCGCGGCGGCCCGGCGGGCGGCGGCTACGCCGGGGGGCGGGCCGGGGCGCCGAGCGCGGCCCGGCTGGACGCGGTCTACGAGGCCATCGAGCAGCTCGCCGGGGTGGCTGTGCCGGCCTCGGCGCTGGAGACGCTGGTGCTCCCCGGCCGGGTCAGGGGCTACTCCCCCGCGCTGCTGGACGAGCTGACCTCGGCGGGCGAGGTGATCTGGTCGGGGGCGGGCGGGCTGCCCGGCGGGGACGGCTGGGTGGTGCTCGCTCCGGCGCAGACCGCGCCGATGCTGCTGCCCGAGCCTGGCGAGATCACCATGACCCCGGTGCACGAGGCGCTGCTGTCGATCCTGGACGGCGGCGGCGCGCTGTTCTTCCGCGGGCTTTCTGACCGGGTCTCGGCGATGCTGGCCAGCGACCATCCGGGTGACCCGGCCCGCCAGGGCAGCGATCAGGCGGTGGCCAGCGCGATCTGGGACCTGGTCTGGGCGGGCCGGCTGACGAACGACACGCTGGCGCCGCTGCGCACGGTGCTGAGCAGCGGCCGCCCGGCGGCCCCGGCCCCGCCGGCCCAGGCGAGGCAAGACAGTTATCGCGACCTGGGGCTGAGCGCGGCCGGGAGCGGCCTGCACCTGTCGGGGCGGGGACGCGGCGGCGGGCGGCGGCCCGGCCGGGCCGCGCTGCCGTCGCGGGCCGGGCCGCCGACAGTGAGCGGGCGCTGGTCGCTGCTGGCGCCGCCGGAGCCGGACCAGACCCGGCGGCTGCACGCGCTGGCGATCACGCTGCTGGAGCGGTACGGGATCGTGCTGCGCGGGGTGGCGGCGGCCGAGCGGGTCGCCGGCGGGTTCAGCGCCATCTACCCGGTGCTCAGGGCCATGGAGGAAGGCGGCCAGTGCCGCCGGGGCTACTTCGTCGAGGGACTGGGCGCGGCCCAGTTCGCGCTGCCCGGCGCCGTGGACCGGATGCGCGCCCTGGCCGAGTCGCAGCCCTCGCCAGCTCCCGCCCAGGACGATTACCCGGACTACTGGCAGACGCCCGGCCCAGCCGGGGCCAGCCAGGCAGGAGCCGGCCGGGCCGGCGGGGAGCCGCCGGTGATCGTGCTGGCCGCCGCCGACCCGGCGAACGCCTACGGGGCCGCCCTGCCCTGGCCCGAGCGGCCGCAGGAGAGCGGCCGGCGGCCACCGGCCCGGCCGCAAGGCGGGCGCCCTGGTGGTCCTGGCCCGCGGCGAGCTCGTCCTCTACGTCGAACGCGGCGGCAAGACCCTGCTGTCCTGGAGCAGCGACCCGGCCGTGCTGGAGCCGGCCGCCCAGGCGCTGGCGGCGGCCGGGCGGGCTGGCGCCCTGGGGCGGCTGACGGTCGAGCGCGCGGACGGCGAGGCCGTCTATGACTCGCCGCTGGCGCACGCCCTGGAGGCGGCCGGCTTCCGGCCCACCCCGCGCGGCCTGCGCCTGCGCGCCTAGCGAGAGCCGGCCCGGCCGGCTGGCCGCGCCCGGCCCGGAGTCACCCGGCCGGGGCGACTTGCGCTCGCCGGGGCGCGGGCATACCCCCGGCTGCAGGGGGCAGAGCCATACCAGGACGACCGGCCAGCGTCGCGGGACGGCGCGCGGGACAGGCGGATGACATGCCAGGTGAACCGCGGTCGCGGGTACGCGGCGCTGGGGACGCCGCGTGATCAGCTACGTGCTCGCCATCCTCGCCGCGGTCGTGAACGCCGCCGGCAACGTGCTGAACCGCAAGGCGGCGCGGGATGAGCCCGCGCAGGTGCAGTTCCGGTTCCGGCTGTTCATCGACCTGGCGCACAAGCCAGCCTGGCTGTCGGCCGTCGGCCTGATGATCGTCTCGTTCGTGGTCGCCTCGGCCGCGCTGGGCACCGGCCAGCTCGCGTCGGTTCAACTGGTGATCATCCTGGAGCTGCCCATGACGCTCATCGGCGGTTCCTGGCTTTTCGGAAGCCGGCTGCGCCGCCGGGACTGGGGCGCCATCGCCGCGATGACGGCCGGGGTGATCGGGTTGCTGGCGCTGCTGAGCCCGCGTCCTGGCCCGGCGGCGCCGGTCTCGCCGACGTTCTGGATCCTCGGCTCCGCCGCGAATTCCGGCGCGGTGATCGTGGCCTTCCTGGCCGCCAGGGCACACCCGCGACCCGCCGCGCGAGCTGCGCTGCTGGGCATTGCGGCCGGCCTGGGCTATGGCATGACAGCTGCGTTCACGAAGGGAATGACGGATCAGTTCATCGCGAAGGGCATCGGCGGTGTCATATCATCGTGGCAGTTCTACGCCTGTGCTGTCGCTGGCCTGGCGTCGACCTGGCTCCTGCAAAACGCTTACCAGGCGGGTCCGCTCGCCGCGTCCCAGCCCGGTATCACCCTGGTCGATCCGGTGATCTCGACCCTGTGGGGAGTAGTGGTGTTCGGCGAGCTAGTCAACCGAGGCGCGCTCCTCTACCTGGCACCCGCTCCGCTGCTGGCGATGGCCGCCGGCGTGCTGGTGCTCAGCAGGTCGCCGATCCTGCGCGCGACGCAGGTCGGCGCCGAGAGCGGGACGGCCCCGGCAGCCGCGCGCCAGCCCGAGCCGGCCAGGCGCGGCGCGGCGGGCTCGTGAATATCGCCACCGCCCTGGTGGCGGCCATGCTGGTGGGCGCGGGCCTGGTCCTGCAGCAGCAGTCGGCCGAGCAAGTCCCCAAGTCCTACTTCCTGCACCTGCGGCTGATCCGCGAGCTGCTGCACAAGCGCCGCTGGCTCGCCGGGCTCGCGATCATGGTGGGCGGGCAGCTGCTGTCGGTCTGGGCGATCGGTCACCTGGAGCTGACGGTCGCCGAGCCGCTGCTGGCCACCAGCCTGCTCTGGGCCCTGCTGCTGGCGGTGCCGCTGACCGGCATGCGGCTGCAGCGCTCGGAACTGCTGGGCGCGGTGCTGCTGGCCGGCGGGGTCGCCGCGCTTTCGGTGTCCCGCTCGGTGAACTCCCAGGGCATGCGGTTCGGCTCAGCCCGGTACTGGCCGGCCGCGGCGGTGCTCGCGCTGATCGCGGTGCTGTGCGTGCGCGCGGGCTGGAAGCGGCGCGGCGGGTCCCGTGCCACCTGGACCGGGACGGCGGCCGGCCTGGTCTTCGGGATCTCGGACGCGCTGACCCGCCGGACGGTCGAGATCGCCAGCGGTCACCCGTTCAGCGCCGTGCTGACGAGCTGGCCGGTGTACTGCCTGATCGCGGCGAGCGTGGTCGGCATGTGGCTGATGGAGTGCTCGTTCAACGCCGCCCCGCTGAACTCCTCGCTCCCGGCGATCACCGCCGCCGAGCCGGTCGCGGGGATCGCGCTTGGCGTGGTGGTCTTCGGTGACGTGATCCGGATCTCGCCGGGGATGATCGCGGTCCAGGCGGCCGGCATCGTGGCCCTGATCGCCGGCGTGATCCTGGTCGCCAGGGCGCCGGTGCTGAGCAGCCTGCGCCCGGTGCTGCCGCATCCCGCTCTTCCGCACCCGGCGATCCCGCACCCGAGCCTGCCGCACCCGAGCCTGCCGCACCCGGCGATCCCCGCGCTGGCGGGTGGGTCCGGCGGCGCCAAGGTCGGGGCGCAGGCTTCCCCCGAGGCCTGACGTACCCGCCCCATCTTCCTTTTCCGGACGTAACATTCCAGGGATCGACGGCCGCGCTTCTCGGCCGGGCCGGGGCCATTCCTGGCGCTCGTTCTTTCCGGAGACACGCAGGGGGCACTACGTGAGAATTCCGCGTGCGGCGGCCCTGGCCGGCACCATCGCGACGGGCGCCGTCACGGCGCTGGCCATGCTCGGCGCCGGAGGCGCGGCCGCCCAGGCCGCACCGGCCTCGAAGGCGCCGGGCTGGCGCGTCAGCCACGGCTTCAGCACCGCCAACACCAGCCTGAGCGGCATCCAGGCCATCAGCCCGACCTCGGCCTGGGCGGTCGGCCAGACGGCCGCGCAGACTCCGCTGGTATACAAGTACGCGGGCGGGCACTGGCGCGCGGTCAGCCGACCCGGGCCGGCCGGCACGTTCGCCGGGAACGTGGCCGCCTCGTCGACGTCCAATGTCTGGCTGCTGCTGGCGAACATGCCCGACGCGGACCACTGGAACGGCCACCACTGGAAGCGGGTCAGCTTCCGGTCCGCCACCGCGCAGATCCTGCTCAGCGGCGTGACCACGACCAGCTCGCACGACGCCTGGGTCTTCACCGAGAACGAGAGCACCGACGTCGAGACGGCACATCACTTCAACGGCCGGACCTGGACCTCACGCACGCTGCCGGCCGTGGTCACCGCGGCGGGGTACGCCGACGTGAGCCAGTCATCACCGCGCGACATCTGGGCCTGGGCCTGGGACACGACGACGTCCCGCGACGTCACGTTGCACTACAACGGCTCGGCCTGGCACCTCATCAAGCTGCCGAGCCTGGGCATCAGCCCGACACAAGCGGTCGCCGGCCAGATGCTGGCGCTGTCGGGGAAGAACGTGTGGGCCACCATGTACCCGGAGTCCGGCCCGCAGAAGGCCATCCTGCTGCACTGGACCGGCCATGCCTGGCACCGGATCGGCGGGAAGCTGCCCGCCGGGATCCTGAACGGGCCCATCGCCTCGGATGGCCATGGCGGCCTGTGGGCCAGCGAGCTCAATTACCCGCACGCCTACCTGGGTCACTTCAGTAGCGGCCGGTGGACGCGGTGGTCCGTGCCCGGGCCGAAGGGCGACACCATGCGCCTGTCCGCGCTGGCCCTGATCCCCGGCACCCGGTCGCTGTGGGCCACCGACAACCTCAACCTGGGGTTCGGCACCACGGGCGGCGCCGACATCCTCAAGTACGGCCGCTAGCTGTACTGAGGTAGCTGGCGAGATCATGGCGGGCGGTCCCGGAGCACGGGGCCGCCCGCCGGCCAGTTACCGGTTCTGTGCCCGGCGCTCCTCGTGGATCGCCTCGATCGCCAGCATGATCGCGAGCAGCAGGGCGTCGTTCTGCCCGTCCGCGATGTCGATGGCGAACTTCTCCCTGATGGAGAACTTGCGCCGCATCGTCGCCACCGCGGTGCCGCCCTCGCTCAGGCTGTAGTCGCCGCCATCGAAATGACCCTTGGCACGGAGCTTGCCGAAGCTCGTCTCGATGTCGTAGTGATCGCCGATGAAGCCGGCGTGCCGCACGTGCGCCGCCCGCTGACCACCGAGGTAGACCTCGTGGGTATCGGTCATCATGTGCTTGCGGATCTCCGCGACCTCACGGCCGGAGTTGTCGTGCAGCGTGATTCTCGAGCGGAAGTGCCCGCGGGCCTCAAACTGCCTCGCGCCCGAGCTGTCGTCAATCTCGAAGCGCTCCAGCAGGGACCATTTGCTTGCCATGACATATTGCACGCGGACAAGCGTGGCATCACGCCTGAGCCGCCGCAAACGGCCTCATGTCCTCCGCCATCTCGCACACCAGGTCGGCCAGGTCGGGCGGTGCGCCCTGGTGGCCGGCCGCGATCAGCAGCGGCACCCGGCCGGCCCTGGTGCGCAGCGTCCAGGCCGAGACGCCGGGCCGCACCGGCCCGTCGCCCCACGCCTGCCTGGCCAGCAGCCCGTCACGGGCCAGCACGGCGGAGGTGACGCCGCCCCGGCTGATCACTGCCTCGGGCGGCGCGGGCAGCGCGGCGACGACCGAGGCCAGGCCGCGGGCCACCGCGAGCCGGGCCGCCGCGCTGGTCGCGAGCAGGTCGCGCGGGGTGGCGAGCACCGCGAGCGGGCCGGTGCGCCAGCGCGCGGCCAGCTCCTCCACCAGCCGGTCCCGCTCCCGCCACGGGCCGGACAGGATCGCCGCCGGGTCCGCTTCCACGATCCGGCCCGGCCAGCGGCGCTCCACCTCGGCGAGCTGACCGGCACTGACCGGCGTGCGGGAGCCCACGACGACCAGCAGCCGACCGGACACCTGGGGCACCGGGCGGTAACCGCCGGGCGGCAGGCCCGCCAGCAGCCCGGCCAGCGGCGGCGCGCAGCGCACCGCCACCGGCACGCCGCCGGCCCAGGCCTGCCGCAGGCCCGCCGCGATGATCTCCAGGTCGGCGTCGGATTCCGCGTCGCAGGCACATGCCGCGGGCAGGCCCGCGCTGGCCAGCTCGGCCAGCACCGCCGCCAGCCCGGCCGGCCCGCGCTGCCGCAGCTCGGCGAGCGGGACAACACGGCCGCGCTGGGCGTCAAGCACCCCGCCGGATCGCTGCTCCGCCCAGGCCAGCAGCGCCGAGTCGGCGTAGCCGAAGTCCGGATCCTGGGCGTACTCGGTGTCCGCGGCGGCGACCAGCGTCCCGCCGGCCGCCAGGTAATGCTGTCCGCCCAGGGTGACCCGCCCCGTGGAGGGCATGGCGGGGGCCAGCAGCAGCACCGGCGCGCCGTCCCCGGCGACACCCTGATATTCCTCCAGAACGTGGCCGCGCAGGGTGCTGTCGCCCCGCATGACCAGCCGCGCGTCCGGCCAGTGTTCCCTGACGACCGCCGCCAGCCCGGCCACCACCAGGCGGGCCGCGGCCGCGGACAGCGCCCTGGTGTTGGTCAGCACGTAAACCGGCTGCGGCGGGTGCGTGCTGAGCCAGCCGCGCAGGAAGCCGGGATCGAGGTCCACCAGCACCGGCACGCCCGCCGCCGAGTACGGGCCGGCCGGGTCGTCGTCCAGCACGACCAGCCCGCCCGCCGGGCCGTCCGGGTCCTCGGCCGACCGCCCGGCCGGAATCGCGGCATCCGGCGTGGTCACGGCGGCGCCCGGATCGCCGCCTGCCGCGCCCATCGCCCCGGTCCCTTCCGCATCGCCGAGTGGCCAGCCGGTCAGCCACTCGACGGCCGCGTCACATCGCTAAGCGGTGCATGTCACAACAAGTCGTGCTAAAAGCCTAGCCGGCGGGTCCTTCGCGGGCCCGGATCAGGACGCTGGCTGGACGATCCCGGCGAGCCCGGGCAGCAGTTCCTGCGCTACGACCAGGTCCTCGTCAAGCGGCCGGTCGGCCAGGTCAGCCGGCAGCGCCGCCTTCGACAGCGCCAGCACCCTGGCCAGTTCCGCGCCCGCCGGGCGGATGCCGCGCATCCGCAGCGCGCGCACCGCCGCGACCAGCTCGCTGGCCAGCACCAGCCGGTAGGCGCCTGTCACGTCCGTGGTGGCCCTGGCCGCCTGGGTGGAGAACCCGGCATGGTCCTCGACGCCCCTGGACAGCACCGCGCCGCCGAGTGCCGCGGGCGCCGCCAGGCGGCGGATGTCGGCGAGCGCGGCGTGCGCCACGTACTCCAGGATCATCACCCCCGAGCTGGGCGGCTGCCCCTCCGCCAGGAACGGCGCCAGCCCGGTGAAGTCCGGCTCCACCAGCGTGCCGAGCCGGGCCGCCGACAGCGCCGCCGTCTGGAACAGCGCCGCCCGCAGCGCGTCCAGGGCCAGCCCGATGTCGGCGGTGTGGAAGTTGCCGTTGTGCCAGACCGTGTCCCCGGCCACGTCCACCACCGGGTTTTCCGCCGCCGCGTTGAGGCCGCGGCAGACCGCCGTCCCCGCGTGCGCCGCCCGGTCCGCCGCCGCGCCGTGGACCTGCGGCAGCGCCCGGTAGCCGTACGGGTCCTGGATCCGCGCCGACGGGTGCGCTTCCGCCCCGAGCAGCGCCCGCAGCCGGGCGGCCACCGCCTGCTGGCCCGGCGGCGCGCCCCGGCCGACCGGCTCGGCGTAGGGCTCCATCGACCCGCTGACCACCAGGTGCGAGAACGCGGCGATCACGGTGCTGGCCCGCATCAGCCCGGCCAGGTCGTCGCAGGCGATCGCGGCCTCGCCGATGGTCGCGGCGTTGCTGGACAGGAAGCCGAGCGCATCCGCCGACTCCAGCGGGAACCTCGGCTGGGCCGCGCCGGCGGGCAGCCAGTCCCGCTCCCCCAGCAGGCAGAGCGCCGTCGCCGCCAGCGCGGTCAGGTCGCCCGTGCCGATGGCCCCGTAGCTGGGCACCGGCACCGCGAGCCCCTGGTTCACCGCGCCGGCCAGCACGTCGAGCACGCCGGGGTTCACCCCGGACCCGCCGGCGCCGATCTGGTTCGCCCGGACCACCAGCATCGCCCGGCTCAGCTCGGCCGCGATGAGCGGCCCGCCGCCCCCGGCGTGGCTGCGCAGCAGCCGCAGCCCGTACCCGGCGGCGTCCTGTCCGGTCACCTGCTGCGTCCGGTTCGCGCCCACGCCGGTGGTCCGGCCGTAGACCGGCCGCCTGCTGGTCACCTCGGCGGCCACCCTGGCCGCGGCGGCCGCCCGCTCCCGGCCCGCCGCGCCGATCTCCACGACGGCCTGCCCGCGCGCCGCCGCGCTGACCCCGGCGCAGGTCAGCGACTCGCCGTCCAGCAGCACCAGCGCCGCGCCCATGGCCGCTTCCCTTCCCCGCCCACCCAGTGCCGGCCACCCTAACTCCCGGTCGGCCAGGGTCACCGCCCCGGCCGCCCCGGCTGCCCCCCGGCCTCCAGCAGGCTGGCCAGGTCCACCAGGAGGGCGCCGCCCCGCCGGGTCTCGGCACGCAGCCCGGCGTCGAAGCCCGCGCCCGAATAGCAGGCCAGCTTCGTCGTGCTCGTGTCGTAGCCCTTGGTCTCCAGCAGCGCGCACGCGCGGCGCAGCCGGTCTAGCTGCCGCAAGCCCATGACCTCGCCCCACTTCACCTCACCGAGCGAGACCAGCTTCCACCGGCGGCCCGGCTCGGCCGGCCCGAGGACCGCCACGTCAATCTCGATCTGCACATGCCCAGCCGGGTCCGTGACGGTGCCGCTGCCGACCTCGCCGACCGGCTGGCCGAATACCTCGCGCCCGTGACGGCGCGCGAAGTCCCGGCAGATCTGCTCCAGGTGCGGGCCGACGACCCCGGACAGGAACCTGGCCCGCGAGTCCTGCCAGACGCTGGCCCCGAGCCCTTGCTCAAGATCGGCCCACCTGGGCCGCATGATCGCCTCGTAGAAGCTGATCAGCGGCTCCACGATCCGGTACCGGGAGCGCCCGCCATGAAAGCAGTCCGGGTCCCTGACCACCAGGCCGCAGTCCTCAAGGACCCGCAGCGGGTGTGAGATCTCCGAGGTCTTGCGCCCGACATAGCTGGCGATGCCGCCCCACCGCCCGTTGCCGCCGGCGATGGCGGCCAGCACGGAATGGTAGAGCGCTGGCTCCCTGATGTCCGTTTCCTCAGCGAGCAGGTACCGGGCCTCGCGCAGCAGCGGCCTGCTGGGGCTGAGTACCGCGCGGGTGACCCAGTCGTCGAAGTCCTCCAGGCTGGCCGGCGCGTCGTCGCGGACGAACTGCCTGCGGTAAGCGGGGGTGCCGCCGACGATGGAATGCAGCAAGACAGCCAGACGGGGTTCTGTGATGTCCCAGAACCGCGCGGTGTCGGCGTACCCGAAGGGCTGGATGATCAGCTCAAGCCCGGCCCTGCCGCGCAGCGGCGCGTTCCCGGCCAGCAGGCTGCCCATCACCGACATGGCCGAGCCGCAGATGAGCAGCCTGGCCCGGCATCCGGTGCGCTGCGAGGGCCCGCGCGCGTCCAGCTCCCGCTTCAGCAGCGATGGGAGCTGCGGGCTGGCCTTGACCAGGTAGGGAAACTCGTCGATCACGAAGGCGCTTGGCCCCGCCGTGTCCAGGCCGAACAGGAAGGCCAGGGCCTCGTCCCAGTGCGCGAACCTCAGGTCGGCCGGGAGCCGCGCGAACCTGGCGAGCTCGGCGCCGAACATCCGGAGCGAGTCCGCCTCGGTGCCCTCCGCCGCCTCGAAGAAAAACCCGCCGGTGACTCGAGCCATCGACCGCAGCAGGTAGGTCTTGCCCTGCCGGCGCCGGCCGCTGACCAGGCCGAGGGTGGCCTCCGGGCGGGTATCCGCCACGAACTCGGCGAGCGCGCGCCACTCTGCGTCCCTGGCGAAGATCTCACCGGGCTTGGCCGCCATGCCTGTCGCTGTCACCGCCGCTCCCTCGCTGAGGCGTAGTCTTACTGAACTACACTTCACTGAACTGTACTTCACTTAACTATAGTTCAGTATGCACTGGCTCAGTTGCCTCGGCCGGGCTGACTGAACGGTCCGCGGGCGGGTAACCACCTGGGCGTGACGGGTGGGACGGGACCGGGACCGCGCGAGGAGTCGCTGGCCGAGCGGGATGACCGGAACCTGGCCGAGCTGCTGCAGGAGCTGCGGGTGGCCGGGCTGGGCGTTCAGGTGCTGTTCGGCTTCCTGCTCGCCATCCCGTTCACCACGAAGTTCTCCCGGCTGGACACCGCCCAGCGCGACCTGTACGCGACGGCGCTGCTGCTGGCGGCGGTGGCCACGGCGCTGCTGCTCGGGCCGGTCGCCTACCACCGGATGGTGTTCCGCAGGCAGCAGAAGGAGCACCTGATCCGGGCGGCGAACGTGATGGCGATCGGCGGCCTGGCGGCGGTAGGGCTGGCCATCTGCACGTCTGTCGCGCTGGTGCTGAGCTACGCGCTGCCCGGCCTGCCGGCCGTGGTCATCGTGGTGGCGCTGGCCGCGCTGTTCGGCGGGCTGTGGTTCGGCTACCCGCTGGCCCGCCGGTAGCGGGCTGCTCGCACCGGATTCACCTCGTCTCCATCCCGGCACCACAGCGCCCCGATGTCCTGACAGCCTGCGAACGGGGGGTAAGACATGGCATTTGTGCAGCTCATCGAGTTCGGTACGGACGACATCGAGAAGATGCGCGCGGTGAACGAGCACTGGCGGGAGTCGACGCAGGGCAAGCGGACGGCGCGCCGCCAGGTCGTCGCCAGGGACCGGGATCACCCCGGCAGGTTCTGCTCGATGGTCTTCTTCGACTCCTACGAGGCCGCGATGCGGAACTCCGACCTGCCCGAGACGCAGGAGGCGGCCGAGCAGTACCAGGCGCTCGCCGACAGCCCGCCGACCTTCCACAACCTGGAGATCCTGGACGAGCGCACGCTGGAGAAGTAGCGGCGCATCCGGGACAGGAAAGTGTGGCCTTGCCGCGCCGCGCGCCGGGCGGCAAGGTAACTAGGTGACCCGACTGCGGTTATCCGGCGACGGAGTCGAGCAGGCTGCGCCTGGCCTGGTCGACGGCTGCCAGGATGGCGCCGTGCAGGACGGGGCCGCCCGCGATGGCGGTCGGCACCACGTGCGGCTTGGCCGGGCAGATCCTGGCCACCTCGGCCTCGACCGCGCTGGCCAGCGCGGTGCCGCCGGCCCGGCCGACGGACCCGCCGAGCACTACCAGGCCGGGGTCAAGCACGGCGCAGATGGCGGCCACGCCGGTGGCGACCCGGCTGGCCAGCTCGGCCAGCAGGCTGGCGGCACGCTCGTCACCGGCCGCCTGGGCCTGCGCGGCGGCCTGCACGGCCTCGGCGGGTGTGGCGGCGGTGACGCCGTGCGCGGCGGCGAGGTCAAGTACCGCCTGCCCGCCGACCAGGGACTGGAACGCGCCGGTCGCGGGGTGGGTCACGTCGCGAGGCAGCTGGGTGCCGGGGACCGGCAGGTAGCCGATCTCGCCGGCCGCCCCGCCGACGCCGCGGTGCAGCTGGCCGCCGAGGATGATCGCCAGGCCGAGGCCGACGCCCAGCCAGACCAGCACGAAGCTGTCGGAGCCCGCCGCCGCGCCGACGGCGCGCTCGGCCATCGCGGCCAGGTTCACGTCGTTCTCGATGGTGACCGGCTTGCCCAGCTCGCCGCGGAGCGCGCCGAGCACGCCCTCGTGCCAGGCGGGCAGGTTAACCGCGAGCCGCGGGTCGCCGGTCCTGGGGTCCATCACGCCCGGCGTGCCGATGACCAGGGCGCGCAGCGCCTCCGGCGACACCCCGGCGGAGTCACACGCCGCCCGGACGGTGGCCCGGACCAGGTCGACGGGGTCCTGGGCGTCCTGCGGGTTCACCGAGACCTCGGCCACCACGGTGCCGGTCACGTCAGCGACGCCGGCGCTCACCTCGTCCTGCTCCACGTGCAGCCCGGCCACATAGGCGCTGGACGGCACGACGGCGTACAGGGCGGCGTTGGGGCCGCGCCCGCCGGCCAGCTCGCCGGCCACGGTCACCAGGCCGCGCTCCTCCAGCCGGGCGAGCAGCTGCGACGCCGTCACCTTGGACAGGCCCGTATGCTCACCGAGCTGCGCCCTGGTCAGCGGCCCGCCGCTGAACAGCAGCTCCAGCGCCGCCCGGTCGTTGAGCTCACGCAGCAGGCTCGGCGTCCCCGGCCGTCGCACCATGCCCACCCCTTCACCACGCTCGTCCGTCCCGGCGCTGGCGCCGGGTGCGGGCCCCAGACTGGCAAGCCTGCCAGGACGCGCACTGTGTCTCAATATGGCAACGGATGCTATCTTACAGGAAACTTTCCTGTTAGTTTCTGCCCAGATCGTGTCAGGCCGCACTGATGGGCCGGCACCAGGCAAGACTGGCGAGCGCAGTGTCTCAGACTCGGCGGGGATCAGTCATCAGCGGTACTGGCGCCGGAAGGCGCGCCAGGCCGGCGGAGGTCCGCCCGGAGGACATCCGTCGCGATAAGGAAGCCGGGAAGGGAGATAGGGCAGTGAGATTCACGAGATCAGCAGCCGCGATCGGCGCGGCTGTAGCCCTCGCCGGTGCCGCCGCAGGATGCGGATCCAGCGGTGGTTCGGCAGCATCGTCGTCAGCCCCGGCCAAGCTGGTCGTGTGGCGGATGGGCTCGTCAGTCCCGTCACAGGTCAGCTGGATGAACGGGGTCGTCAAGCAGTTCCACAAGCAGTTCCCGAAGTACGCCAAGACCAAGGTTGTCGTCGACTGGATCCCGTGGGGTAACCGGACCACGGACTGGACCAACGCCCTGACCAGTGGCAAGGGCGGCCCGGACGTCACCGAGATGGGCAACACCGACACCCCAGGTGTCGCGGCCCAGGGCGCCCTGGCCAACATCACCAGCGACGTCAAGGGCTGGTCGAGCTCCTCCGACCTGATCGCGGGCAACCTGGCCAATGACACCGTCAGCGGCCAGAACTTCGCGGTGCCGTGGTTCGGCGGCGTGCGCGGCATCTGGTACCGCAAGGACCAGTTCGCCAAGGCCGGCATCACCGCCGCGCCGACCACCTGGGCCGACCTGGTGGCGGACGCCAAGCTGCTGATGAAGAAGTACCCGGGCACCTACGGCCTTGGTGCGCCGAGCAACTACACCAACGCGATCGTCAGCTTCATCTGGGGCGCCGGCGGCCAGGTGGCCGTGCAGCAGTCCGGCAAGTGGGTGGCGCAGCTCACCAGCCCGCAGTCGGAGGCCGGCATCAAGTTCTACGCCGACCTGCTGCTGACCAACAAGGTCTCGCCGTCCAAGTACATCGGCCAGACCGAGCTGGGCGCGCCAGGCGCTACCTCGGGGGGCAGTGACGAGGACTTCGCCAAGGGCACGCTGGACATGTACATCGACGGTCCGTGGGCGGCGGCGTCCCTGGAGGCGGTCAGCAAGAAGTACGAGAACCAGTGGGCCTCGTTCCCGATCCCCAGCCAGAACGGGCCGAACCCGGCGCCGGCCTTCTCCGGCGGCTCGGACCTGGGCGTGTGGGCCAAGAGCGCGAACAAGCAGGCGGCCTGGGACCTGGTCACGGAGATGGACAGCCCGGCGAGCGCGACCACGTTCGCGAACTCGCAGGGCTTCTTCCCTGAGTTCACTTCCCAGCTCACCAGCGGCGTCTACACCTCGAGCCCGGTCATGTCCGGGTTCGCCAAGGCGGCCGGCTACACCCAGATCTCCCCGCTGAACTCGAAGAACTGGGCCACGGCTGACGCCACCGACCAGATCATCCCCAACATGATGAAGGCGCTGATGCAGGGCGCCAACTTCAAGACCACGGTGTCGAAGGCCAACACCGAGCTGCAGAACGTGCTGAACACGGGCAAGGAGTCCTGACGGGCTAGCACCGTTCGCTCGTCTTTACTTGTCATCCTGGCCGGCCGCGTGCTCGCGGGCGGCCGGCCAGGATGGCCCGTTCGATAGCGCACGTTCTGCCGCGAGGAAGGAGCTGACCGTGGCCGACACCGTCCAGCGGCGGCGAGGGGCGCAGCTGACCGGCCAGGGCGGCCAGGCCCGGCGGTGGCCGGCGCCGCCGGCCAGGGTCCGGCTGGCGACCTTCGTCCGGCGTCACAAGATCGCCCCCTACCTGCTGCTCGCCCCGGCGCTCGCCGGGATCGCCCTGGTCCTGCTCTGGCCGCTGGCCCAGATGGTGATGTACTCCTTCCAGAACTACGGCCTGCCGCAGCTCACCGGCGCCATGCCGATCCAGTGGACCGGGCTGGCCAACTTCACCGCGACCTTCACCGACCCGGAATTCTGGGTGTCGCTGCGTAACACGGTGGTGTTCGCCGCCGTGGTGGTCCCGCTGACGCTGCTCCTCGGCACCGCGATCGGCCTGCTGCTGAACCGGCTCGGGCGCAAGATGTCGGCGTTCGTCGCGGGCGCCGCGCTGCTCGCCTGGGCCACTCCCCCGACGGCCGGCGCGGTGCTGTTCTACTGGCTGTTCAACCCCGACGGCGGCCTGGTCGACTGGGGGCTGTCCAAGATGCCGCACTGGCTGGTCGGCAGCACGAACTGGGCGCAGTACAACTGGACCACCAACGGCGCGCTGCAGGCCTACACCGTGCTGACCGTGCTGGTGCTGTGGACCTCGTTCCCGTTCATCGCGGTGTCCGTGCTGGCCGGGCTCAAGACGGTGCCCGCCGAGCTGTACGAGGCGGCCTGGGTGGACGGGGCAACCAGGTGGCGGGTCTTCTGGAAGATCACCTACCCGCTGCTCAAGCCGATCTTCCTGGTGCTGCTGCTGCTGTCGGTCATCTGGGACTTCAACATCTTCACCCAGACCTACCTGATCACCGGGTTCCCCGGTAACCAGAACGAGTACAACCTGTCGCTGTACATCTACGACAAGGCCTTCAACTTCCCGCCGAGCTACGGGCTCGGCGGCGCGCTCGCGCTGATCTTCACGTTCATCCTGCTGGTGATCACGGTCGGCTACGTGCGCGCCTCGGTCCGGCAGGGGGTGCTGGCATGACGGCCGCCCAGCCGGCGCTGCGGCCCGCCGCCCGGCCGGCCCCCGGCGCCGCGCGCGCCCGCTCGGCCCGCCGGGCCAGGGCCGCCAGCCGCAATGCCTTCGGGCTGATCATCGCGCTGGTCACGCTGTTCCCGATCTTCTGGATGGTGTGCACCGCGTTCAAGCCATCGCAGGAGATCTACTCGCTCACGCCGAGCTTCCTGCCGGCCCATCCCACGCTGGGCAACTTCCGGAACGTGATGAGCGGCCAGGCGTCCGGCATCGGCTCGGTGTGGCTGTTCTTCCGCAACAGCCTGACGGTCACCCTGGTGACCGTCGTGATCGCCTCGGTGATCTCGCTGCTCGCCTCGGTCGCCGTGGCCAGGTTCCGGTTCCGGCTCCGGGCCTCGTTCCTGGTGATGCTGCTGATCGTGCAGATGATCCCCGGCCAGGCGCTGATCATCGCGCTGTTCATCGACTTCAACAAGCTCGGCCTGCTGCAGAACCTGGCGGGCCTGGTCATCGTCTACTCGGCGCAGGCGCTGCCGGTGTCCATCTGGATGCTGCGCAACTTCGTGGCCACGGTGCCGAAGGAACTGGAGGAGGCGGCGGCGATCGACGGCGCGTCCGCGCAGAAGATCTTCTGGCGCATCCTGTTCCCGCTGGTCATGCCGGGCCTGGTGGCGACGAGCATCTTCTCGTTCATCACCGCCTACAACGAGTTCATCGTGGCGCTGAGCTTCCTGGGGCAGGCGCACTCCACCTACACCCTGCCGATCTACGTGGGCTACTTCTTCAACCGCGGCGGCGCGGCGTGGGGGCCGATCATGGCCGCCTCCACCCTGTACACGGTGCCGGTGCTGATCTTCTTCATGATCGTCAGACGCCGGCTCGTCGGCGGCCTCGTCGCCGGGGCGGTGAAGGGCTGATGGCCGGATCCGCAGCCGACCCCGCGCTGGGCCGGCTAGCCGACGGCGTGCTCATCCCGCCGTTCCCCGGCCATCAGGCCCCTGGATGGTTCCTTGACGCGCTGGCCGGCGGCCTGGCCGGGGTCACCCTGTTCGGCCCGAACGTCGAGTCGCCCGGGCAGCTCGCGGCCCTGACAGCCACGCTGCGGGGCGCGGCGGACGAGCCGGTCATCGCCATCGACGAAGAGGGCGGCGACGTCACCAGGATCGCTCACCGGCGCGGCAGCCCCTATCCCGGCAACGCCGCGCTCGGCGCGGTGGACGATCCCGGCCTGACCGAGGCGGTCTACGCCGCGCTCGGCACCGACCTGGGCGCGCTCGGCATCAACCTGAACCTGGCGCCGGCCGTGGACGTCAACACCGCGGCCGACAACCCGGTGATCGGCACCCGGTCCTTCGGCTCGGACACCGCCCTGGTGGCCAGGCACGCGGCGGCCGCCGTCACCGGCCTGCAGTCGGCCGGCATGGCAGCCTGCGCCAAGCACTTCCCCGGACACGGCAGCACCCAGCTCGACAGCCACCACGTGGTCGCCACGGTCGATGCCTCGGCCGCGCTGCTGGCAATCCGGGACCTGCCGCCGTTCGCGGCCGCCATCGCCGCCGGGGTCCGCGCGGTCATGCCCGGCCACCTGCGGGTGCCAGAGATCACCGGCGAGCTGCCGGCCTCGCTGTCGCCCGCGGCCGTGACCGGGCTGCTCCGCGGCGAGCTTGGCTTCACCGGGCTGGTCGTCTCCGACGGCCTGGAGATGGGCGCCGTCGCCGACGTGTACGGCATCCCCGAGGCGGCGGTGCTGGCCGTGCTGGCCGGCACCGACCTGCTGTGCCTGGGCCGTGACCAGGGCCAGGACATGTACCTGGCGGTGCGCGGCGCGCTGATGGAAGCGGTCAGGTCGGGTCGGATGAAGGCGGCCAGGCTGGAGGAGGCCGCCTGCCGGATCGCCGAGCTGCGGGCCTGGACGGCGGCGGCCAGCCGGGCGGCAGGCGCCGACGCCGAGATCGGCCTGGCCGCCGCGCGGCGCGCGGTCCGGGTCGACGGGGTGCCCCAGCCACTGCACCGCCCGTTCGTGGTGGAGGTGGTCCCGCCGGCCAACATGGCCGCCGGCACGGTGCCCTGGGGCCTTGGGTCCTGGGTCCGGCCCGACAGCCTGCGCCGGATCTCCACCGGTGCCGCGCCGGACGCCCTGGCCAGCTCGATCGACGGGCTGCTCGCCGAGGCGGCCGGGCGGTCGCTGGTGGTGGTGGTCCGCGACGCGCACCGCTACCCGGCGGCCGCGGACGCGGTCAGCGCGATCCTGGCGGCCCGCACCGACGCGGTCGTGGTGGAGATGGGGCTGCCGGTCTGGCGCCCGCCGACCGGGGTCTACCTGGCCACCTTCGGCGCGGCCAGGACGAGCAGCCGCGCGGCCGCCGAGGTACTAGGGCTGGCAGGTGCCTAGGCACGGCCGTGCCGTGCCGGATCAGCGGGCCGGGGCCGTTTACCTGCATAATGCTTGAATGCGTTTGTCCGCACGTGCCGATTACGCCCTGCGTGCCGCCATCGAGCTCGCCGCCTCGGGCGGCGGTCACGTCACCGCCGACCAGCTCGCCCGCAGCCAGGCCATTCCCGGCAAGTTCCTGGAGGCGATCCTGACCCAGCTG
Organism: uncultured Actinomycetota bacterium; assembly: GCA_963725175.1. Lineage (GTDB taxonomy): Bacteria > Actinomycetota > Actinomycetes > Streptosporangiales > Streptosporangiaceae > DASUBV01. The sequence goes on along the minus strand of CAVRXH010000006.1, from coordinate 5,682,253 downwards.
CGCCGGGCCGGGCTGGTGCGCAGCCAGCGCGGGCCGGACGGCGGCTTCTGGCTGGCCCGGCCGGCGAGCCAGATCTCGCTGGCCGACATCATCAGGGCGATCGACGGGCCGCTGGTGGGCGTCAGGGGCGAGCGGCCGGAGAACCTGGGCTACATCGGGGCCGCCGAGCCGCTGCAGACGGTCTGGATCGCGCTGCGCGCCAACGAGCGGGCGATCCTGGAGGACGTCAGCCTCGATCACATCGTCTCTGGCAAGCTCCCCGACGACGTGCGGAAGCTGGCGGACAATCCCGGCGCCTGGGAGTAATTGGCGCGCCCTTTAGACCGGCACCATGTTCGTAATGTCGCGGATCCGCTCGAACTGCGGGGCGGTGCCCGTCATGTGCGCCTGGTCAAGTACCGGCTGCGGCTCGGAGATGATGCCCGGGTCGGTGCGGACGGTGATGCTCCGCTGGCCGGCCAGTCCCGCGCCCGAGATTCCCGCGCCTGAGATGCCCGCGCCTGAGATGCGCTGAGCGGTCATCGGCAGGCCAGTGCCGGCCGGGACGGCCATCCGGCTCGCCATCGCCGACGGCGCGGCGCCAACGGGCTGCGGGGCGTCGTGCCCGCCGGGACGCGGCGCTGGCGGGGAGTCCAGGCCAGGTCCGCCAGCCGCGACCGGGCCGGCGTAGACCGGCTCGTTCTGCAGCTCGGCGAGCGCGAAGCTGTCGGAGACCTCGCGGAGCACCTGGGACAGCGGGGCCCCCAGGGCGCCGCAGATGGAGGCCAGAAGCTCCGAGGATGCCTCCTTCTGTCCCCGTTCGACCTCGGACAGGTAGCCGAGGGAAACCCGGGCAGCGGCGGACACCTCGCGGAGAGTGCGGCCCTGACGGAGGCGCAGTCGCCGAAGCGCATCGCCAAGCATGTGACGAAGCAAGACCATCGTCGCACTCCCTCCCCGAGGCTGGACCCTGACACCTCCACCGTACCTGTCCTTACGGACAGTTCGGGAGAGGGTATAACTGCGTGTTCGCCTCTGTAACGCTGTAATCAGCTTTCATCTTCCCCGAGCGCCGCGCAGAGCAGCGCCAGCACCGATTCCACGGTCGCCGCGCGGATCGCCGCCCGGTCGCCGTCCAGCGCCAGCGCGCGGGACCTGGCCGGGCCAGGCCGGCCACCGCGATGTAGACGGTACCGACCGGCTTGCCCTCCGCGGGATCGGGTCCCGCTACGCCGGTGGTCGCGAGACCGTAGCCGGCCCGCAGCCGGTCCCGGACGCCAGCGGCCATCGCCGCGGCCACCTCCGGGTGCACGGCGCCGTACCGTTCCAGCAGGTCAGCGGGGACGCCGAGGAGCTCGGCCTTGAGATCGGTGGCGTAGGCCACCACGCCGCCCCTGACCACCGCGGAGGCTCCGGGGACCGCGGTCAGGGCCGCGGCGACCAGCCCGCCGGTCAGCGACTCGGCCACGGCGATGGTCTGGCCGCGCGCCGTGAGCGCCGCGATGGCCGCCCCGGCGGCGGCCGGCACGGGGCCGGTCATGACCGCCGCCCGGCGGCGTCCTGAGCGTCCGGGCCGCCGCCTCCTGGCCCCGGTTCCCCGGCCTCGCCAGGATCGCCGGCGGGCTCGGCGGACGGCATATCGCGCAGAGCTGAATCGTGCCGGCCTGTATCGGGCCGCGCTGTATCGGCCCGCGCCGCATCAGGCCGGGCCGGCCCGGGCGGGACCGCAGGACCGGGGACCGCCCGGTGCAGCCTGATCGCCCGCACCGTGTAGTCCACTCCGGTGATCACCGTCACCACGACCGCCGCGCCCATGAACAGCCGCCGCTCCAGCCAGATGTCGCCCGGCAGGATGTATAGGCTGATCGCGATGACCTGGAGCAGGGTCTTGATCTTGCCGCCGCGGCTCGCCGCGATGACGCCGCGCCTGATCACCCAGAACCGCAGCGCCGTCACGGCCAGCTCGCGGGCCAGGATGACCACGGTCACCCACCAGCGCAGCTCGCCCAGCGCCGACAGCGTGACCAGCGCCGCGCCGGTCAGCGCCTTGTCCGCGATCGGGTCGGCGATCTTGCCGAAGTCGGTGATCAGGTTCTTCCTGCGGGCCAGCTCGCCGTCCAGCAGGTCGGTCACCGAGGCCACCGCGAAGGCCACGAACGCGGCGGCACGCGAGCCTGGCCCGCCTTCCACCAGGAAGCCGACGCAGACCGGCACCAGGGCCAGCCGGAGCATGGTCAGCGCGTTGGCCGCGTTCAGCAGTCGCGGCGCCGCGACTGCCCCGCCGCCCGCCGCGCCGTCACCCCCGTGGCCAGGCGCGCCCTTACCGGACTGAGTCAATGCGTTCCCGCAGCGAGGACGGACACCCCGGCAGACGCGCCGCCGTCTTCGCCCGGCCCGCCGGCGGTCAGGTCCACGCCGTCGGAGCCGGTCACGGTGGCCAGCACGAAATCGCCCGGCGCGAGCACGGTGGCGCCGGCCAGCACCTCGGTGCTGCCGTCCACCTCGGGGGCCTGGTGCGCGGCCCGGCCCAGGTAGCGGCCGCCGCCCAGGTCCTCCTCGATGAGCACCTGCGCCGCCTCGCCGATCCGGTCGGCGGCCCGCTGGGCCATCAGCTCATCGGCCAGGCTGGCCAGGTCCTCGACCCGGCTGGCGACCTCGTCCTCCGACAGGTGACCAGCAAGCCCGGCCGCCTCGGTGCCGTCCTCGGCGGAGTAGCCGAAGACGCCGATGGCGTCGAGCCTGGCCTCCTCAAGGAACTGGGCCAGCTCCTCGACGTCGTCGGCGGTCTCGCCGGGGAAGCCGACGATGAAGTTGGACCTGATGCCGGCCGCCGGGACGAGCGCGCGGATCTGCTCGATCAGGGCGCAGAACCGCGCCCCGTCGCCGAACCGGCGCATGGAGCGCAGCACCCGCCCGCTGGCGTGCTGGAACGACAGGTCGAAGTAGGGCGCGACGCCGGGCGTGCCCGCTATCACCTCGACCAGGCCGGGGCGCACCTCGGCCGGCTGAAGGTAGCTCACCCGGACCCGCGCGATGCCAGGGACGGCGGCGAGCTGGGGCAGCAGCTTCTCCAGCATCCGCAGGTCGCCGAGGTCCTTGCCGTAAGAGGTGGAGTTCTCGGAGACCAGCACCAGCTCGCGGGCGCCGTGCCCGGCCAGCCAGCTCGCCTCCGCGACCAGGTCGGGCAGCGGCCGGGAGACGAACGCGCCGCGGAACGCGGGGATGGCGCAGAAGCTGCACCGCCGGTCGCAGCCCGACGCGATCTTGAGCGGGGCGGCCGGGCCGCCGCCCAGCCGGCGGCGCAGCACCCGCGGCCCCGACGCCGGCGCCACCCCGTCTGGCAGGTCGGTGATGGACCCGCCTGGCACGATGCCGTGGCCGGGCACCGCCTGGGCCGCCGCCGGGCGGCTGGCCGGGGTGAGCGGCAGCAGCTTGCGCCGGTCGCGCGGCTCGTGAGCGGCCCACCGCTTGCCGGCCAGCACGTCGTCAAGCCGGGTGGCGATGTCGCCGTAGTCATCGAAGCTGAGCACCTGGGCCTCGGGCAGCTCGTCGGCCAGCCCGGACCCGTACCGCTCGGCGAGGCAGCCAGCCGCGACCACCTTGGCGTGGCCGCCGGCCGCGCCCAGCAGCTCATCGATCGAGTCCTGCTTGGCGGCCTGGATGAAGCCGCAGGTATTGACCAGGACGACATCCGCGTCGCCGCCCTCGGAGACGGTCCACCCAGCCTGCTCCAGCCGGGCGGCGAGCTCCTCTGAGTCGACCTCGTTCCGCGCGCAGCCCAGAGTGACCAGGCTGACGCTCCGACCTTCCGTCTCGCCCGCCGGTCGGGCCTCCTCGCTCGGTGACACACCGGCAGACTACGGTAAGCCGGCCGCTGCCAGCGCACCCGGCTCGGCGCACCCGGCGCAGCGCCGGGCGCCGCCTGGCCGCGAGCGGGGCTAGCTGACGGCGCGGCGGCCGGGGCCCAGGGTGAGCGTCGTGCCGGGCGGAACCGGGGCGTGCGTCTTGCCGTCCACCACGAGCTTGACCGCCGCCGGGTCGCCGAGGTTCAGCACCACGGCGTGGTGCTCGCGCCAGGTCATCGTCTGCCCCATCGGGACGGTGGCCTGGGTGATGTAGCCGCCGGCCGGGGTGGTCAGCTCGACCCAGCAGGAGCTGGTCTGCGCGGTGACCTTGATGACGACCTCATGCGCGTACTTGTCGGCGACCGCCTGGGACTTCTTGGACTTGGCCGCCTCGCTGGTGCCGCTCGTGTGCTTCTGCCCGGCGGGCGACTTGGCGGGCGATGGCAGCCCGGTGTCGGTGGCGGGCTTGCCGGGCGCGGACAGGAAATGGTAGGTGGCGATCCCGACGATGGCCGCGAGCGCCACCAGCATCGCCACGCTCCAGTTCGGCCGCCGCCGTTCCTTGATCTTGATCGGCGTCGATGGCTGGAACACATCGGCCGCCGTTATCGCCTCGGGCGCGCCCTGGGTGCTGTCGTACTCGCGGATCAGCGGTTCCGGCTCGGCGCCGACGGCCCTGGCGATGCTGCGGATGTGCCCGCGCGCGTAGAAGTCGCCGCCGCAGGCCGAGAAGTCGTTGCGCTCGATTCCCCTGATGATGGTTTCCCGGATGCAGGTCCGCTGACTGACCTGCGTGATCGTGAGCCCGGCTTGGCGGCGTGCCTCCGCTAGGGCGTCACCGATAGTCACTCGGAGCCTCCACTGCTTGGTCGCACCACGCGCGGCCGGGGATGCGAGCGCGGTGACGTCTGTCTTCCCCCGTTCCCTGTGAGGGAACGGTCACTAAGTGTAGACACGCAATTACCTCCCGGCGAGGACCGGAGCGGCTGAACTCGTGTCTTCGTCAAGTCTCTCGCGACCGCGAGAAAGTGCCAATCCCGCGGAACGGTCAGCTCGCCCCGCCGCGGAGCGAATTGAGCAACTCTGCCAGATCGTCAGGACGGACCAGGACATCCCTGGCCTTGGATCCCTCGCTGGGGCCTACCACGCCCCGGCTTTCCAGCAGGTCCATAAGTCTGCCCGCCTTCGCGAAGCCGACACGCAGCTTCCGCTGCAACATGGACGTAGACCCGAACTGCGTGCTGACGATGAGCTCGGCCGCCTGCACGAGCAGCTCCAGGTCGTCGCCGATGTCGGCGTCGATCTCCCTGGCCTTGCTCTCGGCGGCGGTGACGTCCTCGCGGTAGTCGGGTTCCATCTGCTTCTTGCAGTGCGCGACGACCTCGCGGGTCTCCTTCTCGCTGACGAACGCGTTCTGCAGCCGGATCGGCTTGCTCGCGCCCATCGGCAGGAACAGCGCGTCGCCCTGGCCGACCAGCTTCTCCGCGCCGGGCTGGTCCAGGATGACCCGGCTGTCGGTCAGGCTGGAGGTGGCGAACGCCAGCCGGGACGGCACGTTCGCCTTGATCAGCCCGGTCACCACGTCCACGCTGGGCCGCTGGGTGGCGAGCACCAGGTGAATGCCCGCCGCCCTGGCGAGCTGGGTGATCCGGACGATGGCGTCCTCGACGTCCCTGGGCGCGACCATCATCAGGTCGGCCAGCTCATCGACGATCACCAGCAGGTAGGGGTAGGGCACGTAGACGCGCTCGCTGCCCGGCGGCGCGGTCAGCCGCCCGGCCCTGACCGCCTTGTTGAAGTCGTCCATGTGCCGGAACCCGGACGCCGCCAGGTCGTCATAGCGCCGGTCCATCTCCCCGACGACCCACTGCAGCGCGTCGGCGGCCTTCTTGGGGTTGGTGATGATCTGCGTGATCAGGTGCGGGATCCCGGCGTACGCGGCCAGCTCAACCCGCTTGGGGTCGATCAGGACCATCCGCACTTCCTCGGGCGTGGCGCGCAGCAGGATCGAGGTGATCACGCCGTTGATGCAGGTCGACTTGCCCGCGCCGGTGGCGCCGGCGATCAGCATGTGCGGCATCTTGGCCAGGTTGGCCACCACCGTGCGGCCCTCGACGTCCTTGCCCAGGCCGACCACCATCGGGTGGTGGTCGCCCAGCGCCACCGGGGAGCGCAGCACGTCGCCCAGGCTGACGATCTCCCGGTCGGTGTTGGGGATCTCCACGCCGATCGCCGACTTGCCGGGGATCGGCGACAGGATGCGCACGTCGGCGCTCTTCACCGCGTAGGCGATGTTCTTGGTGAGCTGGGTGACCCGCTCCACCTTCACCGCCGGCCCCAGCTCGATCTCGTACCTGGTCACGGTCGGCCCCCGGGTGAACCCGGTAACCTGCGCGTCCACCTCGAACTGGTCCAGCACGACGGTCAGCGCCTCGACCATCGCGTCGTTGGCCTTGGTCCGCGCCTTGGGCGCGGTGCCCGGCCGGAGCAGCGCCGCGGGCGGCAGCGTGTAGCTGGCGTCGCTGGAGCCGGCCAGGGTGAGCTGCTCCTGCCTGCCGCCCAGCACGGTCGGCGCGGGGGCCGCCTCCGCCGCCCCGGCCGCCCCGGCGGCGGCCTGAGCCGCGAGCGCGTCCTCGGTGATCGCGGCGGCCGGCCCGGAGAAGCCCAGCCCGTCAGGAACGGCCTCCGGCTCGACGACCGGCCGGGCGGCGGCCTTGCCCTTGGCCCCGTCCTTGCCGACCTGGGCACGGGACACAGAGCCGCCGAGCAGCGGCGTGTCGTAGGGCTGCTCGTGGTCGCCCGCCTCGATCGCGTCGAGCCGCCGCCGGCCCCGGCCGAGCTGCCGCCGGCCGGGCCGGCCTCGGTGCCGTCGCCGGCCTCCTCGCCCTCGGCCTCCTGGGTCTCCGGGCTGCGGCCCATCATGAACCCGTGCAGGTCAGCCAGGCGCGTGGGCACCTGGTGCAGCGGCGTGCCGGTGATCACCAGCAGCCCGAAGCCGGCCAGCGCGGCCAGCACGGGGACCGCGGCCCACTTGGTCACCAGGTGCACCAGCGGGGCCGCCGCCACGTAGCCGGCCAGGCCGCCGGCCGCCTTCATCGCCGCGCCGCCGCTGCCGCCGGGACCCGGCGTGCCGTTGGCGATCTCGATCAGGCCGAGCACCCCGAACATCAGCGCGGTCCAGCCGATCACCATCCGGCCGGTGTCGGCGTTGTCGTCGGGGTGGCGCAGGAACCGGACGGCGAGCAGCACCAGCAGCAGCGGCACCGTCCAGGCGCTGGAGCCGAGCGTGCCGCGCATCAGGGCGGTCAGCGGGTGGCCGATCAGGCCGAGGTGCCACCAGATCGCGGCGGCGGTGACGATGGCGCCGCACAGCGCGGCCAGGCCGAGGCCGTCGCGCTGATGCACCGGGTCCAGGTCACGGGCATGACGGCCGAACGCCCTGGCCGACGACCCGGCGGTGTTCGCCAGCGCCATCCAGATGCCCGCCAGCCCGGCGACCAGCCAGCCGAGCAGGATCAGCAGCGGGTTGTGCTGCGGCGGCGGCGGGCGGCGCGCGGCGGACTTGCCCCGGCCGCGCGACGAGGCGGCGGCGGAGCGCCGGTACGGGGAGGCGGCCGGGCGGCCGGACTTGGACCCGGATCCGGACGTACGGGAACCGCCGGACCGCGTGGCCGCCTTCCGGGACCCGGCGGCCGGCGCGGACCGGCCGGTGCCGCCCGCCTGTCGCGTGCGGCTCGCGCCAGCGCCCTGGCGCGCCGCGCTGCCTGACGCGCTCCTGGGCGCACGAGTCGCCATGATGCACACGGTAGCCACTCCCGCCCCGTACTCCCGGCATTGAGGCGCCTGGCCGCCGCGTGTCGCGGCTCCGGCCTGGCGATGCCGGCCGGGGCGGTACCGGCCAGGATCGGGGTCAGCTCGCGGCTATCGCGTCCACCGCGCCCACCGCGCCAGCCGCGGCCCGGACGGGCGCGGGCCCGGTCGAGCCCCGGACGACGAGCTCCGGCTCGAACAGCAGCTCCTCCGGGTACACCGCGACGCTCTCGATCTGGTTGACCAGCAGGGCGACCGCGGCCTTGCCCATCGACTCGATGGGCTGCCTGACGGTGGTCAGCGGCGGATCCGTGCAGTTCATGAACGCGGAGTCGTCATAGCCGACGACCGACACGTCGCCGGGCACGGACAGGCCGGACCGCCGGACCGCCCGGATCGCGCCGAGGGCCAGCACGTCGCTGCCGCAGATGACGCCGGTGATGCCGAGCAGGAGCATCCGGGCGGTCGCGGCCTGGCCGCCCTCCAGCGAGAAGAGCGCATGCTCGACCGGCGCGGCGGCAAGGCCGGCCCGCTCCGCCTGCTCGGTGAAGGCGGCGAGCTTGCGCCGCGATGGCATGTGGTCCTCGGGGCCGACCACCAGGCCGATGCGCTGATGACCCAGCGAGGTCAGGTGCCGGAACGACTGGCCGGTCGCGGTGGTGTCGTCGGTCGACACGCAGGGGAAGTCCAGGTTCTCGATCGCCGCGTTCAGCAGCACGACAGGGACGCCGCGGCTGTGCAGCAGCCGGTAGTGGTCGTGCGGGGCGGCCCGCTCAGCGAAGTGGCCGCCGGCGAAGACCACGCCAGACACATGCTGATCCAGGAGCATGGCGACGTAGTCGGCCTCGGACAGGCCGCCCGCCGACCTGGTGCACAGCACCGGGGTGAAGCCGCGCTGCGCCAGCGCCCCGCCGATCACCTCGGCCAGCGCGGGGAAGATCGGATTCTGCAGCTCCGGCAGGACGAGGCCGATCAGCCGGGCGCGCTCGCCGCGGAGCTGGGTCGGGCGTTCGTAGCCGAGGACGTCCAGCGCGGTCAGGACGGTCTCCCTGGTGGTGTCGGAGACACCCGCCTTGCCGTTCAGCACGCGGCTGACGGTGGCCTCGCTGACCCCTACCTTCTTGGCGACATCGGCGAGCCGCCGGGTCGGTGTGCGCGTCATGCCGAAACGATACGACATCTCCAGCAAGCGCTTGCGTGATCGCGCGCACTATCTTCCGGCACGCCGGGCGGCCCGGATCCCGCCATGTCCCCGCGACCAGCCCAAACGATCCCGACCCCTGCGCCATAAAGTTAACTCCTTGCGAAAATTCATCGATATATTGCTAGTTCCTGTCTGCCTAAGTATGTTGAGCTATCGCCATGTTCCAGTCCACGGAAGGAAGATCGATGAGCAGACAGCTTCATCGACGGGCCGGCTGCCGCCGGGCAACCGGACTGGCCGCCGTCGCGGCCCTGGCGCTCGCGGCCGCGGCGTGCTCAAGCTCTGGCGGCGGCTCCGCGAGCCAGGGCAGTGGTCACGTCACGATCAGCATCGACTGCGCACCGCCCGCGGCCTCGCCGGTCCAGCACAAGGAGTGGAACGAGGATGTCGCGGCCTTCGAGAAGGCCAACCCGAGCATCACGATCGACAGCATCTACACCAGCCCGTGCGAGGTCCCCGCCACCTTCACGGCCATGCTGCGGGCCGGCACCGAGCCCAACATCTTCTACACCTACTTCACCGACCTGGACGAGGTGCTCGACTCCGGCCAGGCGGCGGACATCACGTCCTACGTGACGCCGAAGACGGTGCCGAGCCTCGCGGACATCGACCCGTCGGCGATGGCGGCGGTCACCGCGGGCAAGACCCTGTACGGGCTGCCCACCTCCAACTACACCCAGGGCCTGATCATCAACAGGAAGCTGTTCACCCAGGCCGGGCTCAACCCCGACAACCCGCCCACCACCTGGGCGCAGGTGGAGACGGACGCCAAGGCGATCACCAAGCTGGGCCACGGCATCTACGGCTACGGCGACTACAGCGCGGGCAACAACGGCGGCTGGCACTTCTCCTCCGAGGTGGACGCGGAAGGCGGCCAGATGGTCAGCCAGAACGGCACCGCGGCGTTCAACTCCCCGCAGGGCCAGGCGGTCCTGCAGGCGCTGCACACGCTGCGGTTCACCGACCACGCGATGAGCCCCACCCAGCAGCTCGCCTGGGGCGCGCTGCAGAAGCAGATGGCGGCCGGCAAGCTCGGCATGTACATCGCCGCGCCCGACGACATCTATGACGTCATCGTCCCGCAGGACAAGGGCGCCATCGGCGACTACGGCATGGGGCCGATCCCCAGCACGAGCGGCACCCCGGCAGGCTCGCTGTCCGGCGGCAACGACGACATGTTCGCCAAGCGCGACACCTCGGCGCAGATCAGGGCCGGCATCAAGTTCCTCAACTACGAGTACCTCACGCCCGGCGTCGCGCAGCTCAATTTCGCCAGGGCCAAGGCGGATGGGCTGCCGGTCGGCTTCCCCGAGCCGCAGCTCTTCACGGGCGCCACGCAGGCGCGCTACCAGAAGCTGATGGACGCCAGCGCCACCATCAACACCTCGTACTACTCGACCTTCACCGCGGCGAACGAGAAGGGCATGGGCGAGCCGACGGACGCGCAGGCCGTCTACAAGACGCTTGACCCGGTGATGCTCGCGGTGCTCACCAACCCGAGCGCGAACATCGCTCAGCTCCTCAAGAGCGCGGCAGGGCAGGTCACCCAGATCCTGGCCAACAGCCAGTAGCGGGAGGTGCGGGCCCGCCGGGGCGGGCCCGCACCTTTCCCGGCCACTCGCCGTGCGATCAGGAGATGAGATGAGTGACGTCGCCACGCTGAGCAAGGTCAGGCGCGGCCCGGCGGCGGCGCGGGGCCTGGCCGACAGCAGGTTCGGCCGACGGGCCAGGCGCAATCTGTCCGCGCACGGGTTCCTGATCGGCGCGGTGCTGTGCTTCGCGTTCTTCTCCTGGTACCCGATGGCCCGCGAGATCGTCATGAGCTTCCAGCGGACCAGGCTCGGCGCGACGAGCTGGGCCGGGTGGGCGAACTACGCGACGATCCTGCACGACCCGACCTTCTGGCTGGCCTGGCGGAACACGCTGGAATTCACCCTGCTCGCGCTGGTCATCGGCTACGCGGTGCCGTTCTTCACCGCGATCTTGATGAACGAGCTGCGGCACGCGAGGGGTTACCTGCGAGTGCTGGTCTACCTGCCGGTGATGCTGCCGCCCGCCTCGGCGCTGCTGCTGTTCTCTTACTTCTACGACCCCACCTACGGGCTGTTCAACCACGTGCTGCACGCCCTGCACCTGCCCACCTCGCAGTGGGTTCAGGCACCGGGCGGCGGGTTCGTCAGCACCGCGATGATCTCGGTGGTGATCGCCTCCACCTGGATGAACATGGGCGGCGCGACCCTGATCTACCTGGCCGCGCTGCAGAACATCCCCGGCGAGCTCTACGAGGCGGCCGAGATCGACGGCGCGGGCCTGGTGAGCCGCATCAGGCACGTCACCATCCCGCAGACCAGGCTGATCCTGTCGATGCTGCTGATGCTCCAGATCGTGGCCACCATGCAGATGTTCGTCGAGGCGTTCATCCTGACCAACGGCGGCGCCGGGGTGGGCAACAACACGCTGTCGGTGGTGAACCTGATCTACGAGTACGCGTTCGCGATGAGCGGCGCGAGCAACTACGACGCCGCCTCCGCGCTCGGCGTCATCCTCATGCTGGTGCTCGCCTTCTTCTCCGGCGGCTACCTGTACGCCACCCGCGAACGCGGCTAGGAAGGGGACTCACGTGGCAGCGATACCGGTCCGGCCCGCCAGGCCGCAGCGGCGGGACGGCCCGCGCGACTCCCGGCCCCGGACGCTGATCTCCAGCGCCCAGCTCGGCCGCCGCCGCGGCAGGGCCGGCTACCGGATCGTGCTGGCACTGACCATCGTCGTGTTCACCCTGGTCTTCATCGGCCCGCTGTTTTTCCTGTTCAGCGACGGGCTGAAGTCCACCCAGGAGGCCATCCAGGTGCCGCCCACGCTGGTCCCCGCGCATCCGCACCCCACCACCTTCGTGCATGCGTGGGACCTGGTCGGCATCGCCAGGCTGCTGGCCAACACCCTGTACTACGCGTTCGGGGCGCTGGCGTTCCAGCTCGTCTTCGACGTGGCGGCCGCCTACGCGCTGTCCAGGCTGCGGCCGGTGCTCGGCAGCGCCATCTTCGCGATGATGCTGGCCACGCTGATGATCCCGGCCACCGTGCTGATCGTCCCGCAGTACATCACCGTCGCCGACCTGCCGCTGCTGCACCTGAACCTGATCGGCTCACCCGCGGCGATCTGGCTGCCCTCGGTGGCCAACGCCTTCAGCATCTTCCTGCTCAAGCGGTTCTTCGACTCCATACCGGGAGAGATCCTGGACGCCGCCGCGATCGACGGCGCCTCCCCGCTGCGGATCCTCCGCTCGATCGTGCTGCCCATCTCCCGGCCGATCCTCGGCGTGGTGTCCATCTTCGCCGTCGTCGCCGTCTGGAAGGACTTCCTGTGGCCGCTGCTGGTCATGGACGGCTACAGCCCGACCAGGGAGACGCTGAACGTCGGCATCTGGCAGGCCGCCCAGACCGCGCCGCAGAACGTGATCATCGCCGCGTCGGCCATCGCGGCCGTGCCCACCCTCGTGTTCTTCCTGATCTTCCAGCGCAACATCCTCGCCGGCCTGACAGCCGGCGGCCTCAAGGGCTGAGCCGCGACCGTCCTGCCCGACAGAAAGCCCGACCGACAGAAAGCCATCGACAGAAAGCAGGTCCTTCGTGCCCGGTCCCCGAGCTGACATCCCCGGAGAGGCGGCCGCCGCTGACGGCGGCTGGTGGCGCGGCGCGGCGATCTACCAGCTGTATGTCCGCAGCTTCGCCGACAGCGACGGCGACGGGATCGGGGACCTGACCGGGGTCAGGGCGCGGCTGCCCTACCTCGCGGCGCTCGGCATCGACGCGATCTGGTTCAACCCGTGGTACCCGTCGCCGATGTCAGACGCCGGCTACGACATCGCCGACTACCGGGGCATCGACCCGGTCTTCGGCACGCTGGCCGACGCGGACCTGCTGATCACCGAGGCGCACGAGCACGGCATCAAGATCATCATCGATATCGTGCCGAACCACGCCTCCGACCGGCACCCCTGGTTCCGGGCGGCCCTCGCCGCGCCGCCCGGCTCGCCGCAGCGGCACAGGTTCTGGTTCCGGCCGGGTACCGGCCCCGGCGGCAGCCTGCCGCCGAACAACTGGCAGTCGATCTTCGGCGGGCCCGGCTGGACCCGGGTGACCGAGGCTGACGGCAGGCCAGGCGAGTGGTACCTGCACCTGTTCACGCCCGAGCAGCCCGACTTCAACTGGTCGGACGCCGACGTCCGCGCGGAGTTCGAGGACGTGCTGCGGTTCTGGTTCGACCGCGGCGCCGACGGCATCAGGATCGACTCGGCGGCGCTGCTCACCAAGGACCCGTCGCTTCGCGACATCGGCCCTGACGAGCCGGCCGGCGCCGCCCACCCCTATACCGACCGCGACGACGTGCACGACATCTACCGGTCCTGGCGGGTGGTCGCGGGCGAGTACCGGGGCCGCGTGCTGATCGGCGAGGTGTGGATTCCCGACGCGGCCCGGCTGGCCCGTTATGTCAGCCCCGACGAGCTGCACACGGTGTTCAACTTCCCCTACCTGTGCTGCCCGTGGGACGCGGCGCGGCTGCGCGAGGTGATCGAGGCCACGCTGGCCCTGAACGCCCCGGCCGGGGCGCCGGCGACCTGGGTGCTGTCCAATCACGACGTGGACCGCGTCGTCTCCAGGTACGGCCGCGCGGACACCTCGTTCAGCCTCCAGCACCGGGACCACAGCCAGCCGGTCGACCGGGAGCTTGGCACCCGCCGGGCGCGAGCGGCGGCGCTGCTCACCCTGGCGCTGCCCGGCTCTGTCTACATCTACCAGGGCGAGGAACTCGGGCTGTGGGAGGTCGAGGACATCCCGGGCGACCGCCGCCAGGACCCGATCTGGCACCGCACCCACGGGGCCGACCCCGGCAGGGACGGGTCACGGGTCCCGCTGCCCTGGTCAGGCCCCGAGCCGCCGTTCGGCTTCTCGCCGCCGGATGCCGCCGCGCAGCCCTGGCTGCCGCAGCCCAAGGAGTGGCGGGAGCTGACGGTCGGCGCGCAGGGCGGCGATCCGGCGTCGATGCTGGAGCTCTACCGGGCCGCGCTGGCGATCCGCCGCGCGGAACCCGCGCTCGGTGACGGCCCGGTGACCTGGCTGCCCGCCCCGGACGGGGTGCTGGCCTTCGGCCGCGGCGCCGGCCTGCGCTGCGTGGTCAACCTCTCCCAGGGTCCGGTCGGGCTTCCGGCGCACGCCGAGGTGCTGCTCGCCAGCGGCCCGCTGCGCGGCGGGCAGCTCCCGGCGGACAGCGCCGCCTGGCTGCGCGTCGCGCCGGACAAGCCGGACGAGCCGGGCCGCAACTAACGCAAGCGGCTTGCATTCCTTGCGCAAACCTGACGCCGGGCCTGCGGGCCGGGCATATCTGGCGGTTTGGTGACGGCCGTCTGGTGCCCGCCATACGACGTCGGCATACTGGCGGTGTGCGCATCGCCATCGCGGGCGGCGGGCCCGGCGGGCTGTACTTCGCCGCGCTGGCCCGCCAGCTCCTGCCGGACACCGAGATCACCGTGTGGGAGCGGAACGCGCCCGACGACACGTTCGGCTTCGGCGTGGTGTTCTCCGACGAGACCCTCGGCGGGATCGAGAACGCCGACCCGGTGATCTACCGGCAGATGGAGCGCGAGTTCGCCCGCTGGGACGACATCGACGTGCACATCAAGGGTCAGGTGGTGACCAGCGGCGGGCACGGGTTCGCCGCGATGAGCCGCAGGCGGCTGCTTGAGCTGCTCCAGGCCCGCTGTGCGGAGCTGGGTGTCCGGGTCGGCTTCCAGGTGCTCGCTCCGCCCGCGGCGGAGCTGGCCGCGGCCTACGACCTGGTGATCGCCGCGGACGGGGCCAACTCGGCGATCAGGGGCGCGCTCAGCCATGCGTTCAGGCCGGAAATAGAAGTCCGGGCGTGCAAGTACATGTGGCTGGGCACTGACCGGGTGTTCGACGCCTTCAAGTTCTACATCGAGCAGACGCCGCACGGGGTCATCCAGGTGCACGGCTACCCCTACGACGCCACCGGCAGCACCTTCATCGTGGAGATGCACGAGTCGGTCTGGCAGGCCGCGGGGTTCGCCGCCCTGGCCGGGCGCGAGCTGGCGCCCGGCGAGTCGGACACCGCCTCGATCGGGCGAATCCGCGAGCTGCTCGGCGGGCTGCTGGCCGGGCACGAGATCTACGCGAACAACTCGAAGTGGATCAGCTTCGGCACGCTGCGCTGCGCGAGCTGGCGGCACGGCAACGTGGTGCTGCTCGGCGACGCGGCGCACACCGCGCACTTCTCCATCGGCTCCGGCACCAAGCTGGCCATGGAGGACGCCCTGGCGCTGGCCGCCTGCCTGCACGAGCACGGCGCCGCCGCCGGCCGGCCCGCGCTGGAGGCGGCGCTGGCGGCCTACGAGGCCGAGCGGCGGCCGGTGGTCGCCTCCACCCAGCGCGCGGCGCAGGCCAGCCTGGAATGGTTCGAGAACCTGGGCCAGTACCTGCACCAGGATCCGGAGCAGTTCGCGTTCAACATCATCACCCGCAGCCGCCGGGTCACCCACGACAACCTGAAGCTGCGCGACCCGGAGTTCACCGCCAGGATCGAGGAGTGGTTCGCCGGCGACTGCAAGCGGCGCGGGCTCGGCGACGGCGCGGTGGTGCCGCCGATGTTCCAGCCGATGCGGCTGCGCGGCCTGGAGCTGGCCAACCGCGTCGTGGTGTCCGCGATGGACATGTACAGCTCGGCGGACGGCACGCCGTCGGACTTCCACCTGGTGCACCTGGGCGGCAAGGCGCTCGGCGGCGCGGGCCTGGTGATGACCGAGATGGTCTGCGTGTCGGCGGACGGGCGGATCACGCCGGGCTGCGCGGGCCTGTACGCGCCGGAGCACGAGGCCGCCTGGCGGCGCACCGCGGACTTCGTGCACGAGCACTCGGCGGCGAAGATCGGCCTCCAGCTCGGCCACTCGGGGCGCAAGGGCTCCACGAAGCTGATGTGGGAGGGCATCGACCAGCCGCTTGCGGCCGGCAACTGGCCGGTCTGCGCGCCGTCCCCGCTGCCCTACCTGCCGGGCGTCAGCCAGGTGCCGCGCGAGCTTGACCTGGCCGAGCTGGAGCGGATCAAGGAACAGTTCACCGCCGCCGCGGCGGCCGGCGACCGGTGCGGGTTCGACCTGCTTGAGCTGCACTGCGCGCACGGCTACCTGCTGTCGTCATTCATCTCCCCGGTCACCAACCAGCGCACCGACTCCTACGGCGGCTCGCTGGAAGCCCGGCTGCGCTACCCGGTGGAGGTGTTCACCGCGATGCGCGCGGCGTGGCCCGCCGGCAAGCCGATGACCGTGCGGATCTCGGCGACGGACTGGGTGCCGGGCGGGATCACCGGGCAGGACGCGGTGACGATCGCCCAGGCCTTCGCGGCGGCGGGCGCGGACGCGGTGGACGTGTCCACCGGGCAGGTCACCCCGGACGAGCGGCCGGCCTTCGGCCGCTCCTACCAGACGCCGTTCGCCGACGCGATCAGGAACCAGGCGGGCGTCGCGACCATCGCGGTCGGCGTCATCTCCTCCTACGACGACGTCAACTCGATCATCCTGGCGGGCCGCGCCGACCTGTGCGCCATCGGCCGGGCGCACCTGCACGACCCGAACTGGACCCTGCACGCCGCCGCCGACCAGGACTACGCCGGCCCGGTGCCGCCTGGCCCGCGCCGTGGCGGGCCGGCTCGGCCGCGCCGCGGGCCGGCCGCACCGACGGGCCGCGGCCCCGGCTTGAGCTGATCCGCTCCGGCGGCCCGCGGGCCACCAGGCACGCCAGGTGGCGCCCGGCGCGCCGTGACAGGCTGGAGGAGTGATGATCGAGCGGGTGAACCCGCCGGAGCTGGCGCCGGCCTCCGGCTTCTCGCACGCCGTCGCGGTGACCGGCGGACGGCTGGTCTTCCTGGCCGGGCAGACCGCGCTCGACGCCAGCGGCGCCATCGTCGGCGACACCATCGCCGCGCAGTTCGAGCAGGCCCTGTCCAACCTGCTGACCGCGCTGCGGGCGGCCGGCGGCGAGCCGGCGCACCTGGCCAGCCTCACCGTCTACGCGGTGGACCTGGCGGGGTACCGGGCGGCCAGCCGCGAGCTCGGCGCGGTGTGGCGGCGGCTGGCGGGCCGTGACTACCCGGCGATGGCGGCCGTCGGGGTGTGCGGGCTCTGGGACTCAGCCGCGCTTGTCGAGGTGCAGGGCTACGCCGTCGTGCCCTGACCGGCGCCAGCGCCGGCGCCGGTGACCTCGCGCACGTAGCCGCGGGCCGGGCCGGCCAGCCGCGCCGCGAGCGCGTCGAACAGCGCGGCGGCCGTCGTGCCCCGCCAGCCCTCGGGCAGCAGCTCCGCGGGCAGCCCCGGGTCCAGGAACGGCAGCCGGCGCCAGGCGGTCAGCACCCGGACATAGTCGCCGAACGCGGCGGCGCTGGCGGACCCCTGTTGCTGCCCCGCCGGGTCGCCCGCTGGCTCCCACCGGGCCAGCACCGGGCTGGCCGCGTCGATGAAGGCCTGGTAGAGCTGCTCCAGGCGGCCCAGGTCCCACCACCGGCCGACCTGGCTCGCGACGTCGCCGAAGGCCAGGTAATCGGCGCGGAACAGGCTCACGTACTCCGTCAGGTCGTGCGCGGCCAGCACCTCGCGGGTCTCACCCGCGAGCTGGCCTGGCGCGATCCACACCCCGGCCGCCACGGTGCCGAACCCCAGCCAGGCCAGCCGGGACCGCAGCGTGTGCCGCCGGCTCCGCTGATGCTCGGGAACGCTGAACACGGCCAGCAGCCAGCCGTCGGCGGCGCTGGCCCGCGGCCGGTGGAAGATCCGCTGGTCGCCCTCGGCCAGCACCGCCTGGCCGAGCGCGGACAGTCCGTAGCCCGCCGCGCCGTCGCGGCTCGCGGCCGCGAGCAGCCCGCGCTGCTTGAGCCGGGAGATCGCCGAGCGGACCGCGGTCTCCTCGACGCCGAGCCCGGCCATCAGCCGGATCAGCGCCGCGACGCTCAGCCAGCCGCCCGCGTCTCTGGCGTACAGGCCGTAGCTGGTGACGATCAGCGCCCTGGGCTGCGCGGCGAGGCTCGGCGGCGTGGCCTGCGCTGCCGCCTGCGGCGGGGGCACGGCGGCGCTGGCGGCAGGGGTCACGCCAGCGACCCTAGCGGCAGGGCCGGGCCGCGCCCAGCCGGCCGAACCGGTCCATTTCGTGTCATTGACTATCGTCACCGAGGCGGCATACTTGGATCGTCCTAGCGGCGCGGGCGGCTCAGCGGGACGGGGTTTCCCCGCGAGTCCGCCGAGGGAGGTCCGGGATATGCAGCTCTCGCCGTCGGCGCACGCCGACACCTTCTGCCGGGACAGCCTGCCCCCGGACGGCGACTGGCCCGAGCTGGAGCTCACCCTTCCCGAGCTGCGCTATCCCGACCGGCTGAACTGCGCCGATGAGCTGCTGGACGCCACCATCGCCCGGCTCGGCGCCGACCGGCCCTGCCTGCTGTCCCCCGCGCAGGCCTGGAGCTACGGCGACCTCGCGGAGCGGGCCAGCCAGATCGCCGGGGTGCTGACGCGGGACCTGGGGCTGGTACCGGGCAACCGGGTGCTGCTGCGCGGGCCCAACACGCCCTGGCTGGCGGCCTGCTGGCTGGGCGTGCTCAAGGCCGGCGGCGTGGCGGTCACCACGATGGCGCTGCTGCGGGCCGGGGAGCTGGCCACCATCGGCGAGATCGCCAGGCCCACCATCGCGCTATGCGACCACCGGAGCCTGGCCGAGCTGGCCGCCGCCGCCCTGCCGGGGCTGGTGACCGTGCCCTTCGGCGGTGCCGGGGACGACGACCTGGCCCAGCTCGCCGCCGCCAAGCCGGGCCAGTTCAGCTCGGTGGCCACCGCCGCCGACGACGTGGCGATGATCGCCTTCACCTCGGGCACCACCGGGCGTCCGAAGGCCACCATGCACTTCCACCGGGACGTCCTGGCCGTCGCGGACACCTTCTCGGCGCACGTGCTGCGGCCGTCGCCCGACGACGTGTTCACCGGGACGCCGCCGCTGGCCTTTACCTTCGGCCTCGGCGGGCTGGTCATCTTCCCGCTGCGGGCCGGCGCCGCGACGCTGCTGATCGAGCGGGCCACCCCGGCCGAGCTGGCCGACCTCATCGCCGAGCACGGCGTGACGGTGTGCTTCACCGCGCCGACCGGCTACCGTGCCATGATCGCCGCCGGCAAGGGACCCCAGCTGCGCGGGCTGCGCCGCCCGGTCTCGGCCGGCGAGCACCTGTCCGCCGCGACCTGGCGGGGGTTCTACGACGCCACGGGCGTGGCCATCATCGACGGGATCGGCAGCACCGAGCTGCTGCACATCTTCATCTCCGCCGCCGACGGCGACATCAGGCCCGGCGCGACCGGCAAGGCGGTGCCCGGCTACCGGGCGCGGATCGTCGACTCCGAGGGCAAGCCGGTGCCCGACGGGCAGCCGGGCCGCCTCGCGGTGCGCGGGCCGACGGGCTGCCGGTACCTGGCCGACGAGCGGCAGCGCAGCTACGTCAGCGACGGCTGGAACCTGACCGGCGACACCTACATCAGGGACGCCGACGGCTACTTCTGGTACCAGGCCCGTTCCGACGACATCATCATCACCGCCGGTTACAACATCGCCGGGCCGGAGGTGGAGGAGGCGCTGCTCGGCCACCCGGACGTGACCGAGTGCGGCGTGGTGGGCGTGCCCGACCCCGAGCGCGGCTTCGTGGTCAAGGCGTTCGTGGTGCTGCGCGACGCCGGCCTGGCGGGCACGCCGGTGGCGGCCGGCGCCAAGGCGCGCGAGCTGCAGGACTTCGTCAAGCAGCAGATCGCGCCGTACAAGTACCCGAGGCAGGTCGAGTTCGTCGCCGAGCTGCCCCGCACCAGCACCGGCAAGCTGCAGCGCTACCGGCTCCGCCACGGCGGCTGAGCCGGGGCGGGCCGGCCGCTAGCCGGGCGGCTCGATCTTGCCGGAGGCGCTGACGCGGACGCCGCTGGCGCCCAGGTCCTCGCGGGACAGCGAGTTGATCAGCTCGATGCCGGTCCTGGACGGGTCCGGCTCGGGGAACCCCGCGCCGGTCAGCCGGATCGGGGTGACGCTGCCGCCCGCGAAGCTGCCATCGGCGCGCAGCCTGACGTGCAGGATGGCGCTGTCGGCGGTGACCCCGTCCAGGCCGAGGGTGTAGTAGCCCGCGAAGTTGCCCAGGCTGTAGGCGATCAGCCTGCCCCGGTACCACTGCATCGCGCGCAGCACGTGCGGGCCGGACCCGAGCACCAGGTCGGCGCCGGCCCTGATCACCGCGTGGGAGAACCTGATCGGGTCGCCGCGCAGCTCGCCCAGGTAGGTCTCCATGCCCGGCCGGACATGCTGGGCGCCCGCGCCCTCGGCGCCGGCGTGGATGAAGACGATCACGAGCTGGGCACGGGCGGCGGCGGCCCGCACCGCGGTCACGGCGGCCGGGATGTCCAGCAGGTTCCTGTCATAGCCGTAGGGAGCGAAGCCGAGCAGCGCGATCTTCACCCCGTGCCGGGTCAGGTAGGTGGTCTGATCCGGGCGGCCCGTCCAGCGCAGGTGCGCGGCGGTCAGCGCCGCGTCGGTCTGGGTGATCCCGGCCGGGCCGGCGTCGTCGGTGTGGTTGTTGGCCACGTTCACGACGGAGAACCCGGCCCGGCGCACGGCCTGCGCGACCCCGGCGGGCGCCTGGAAGGCGAAGCAGTTGGCGGCGTGCGGCGCGCACTTGGTGACGCCGCTTGAGCCCAGCGCGGTCTCCAGGTTCCCCACGGTCAGGCTGGCGTGCAGGTACCTGGTGACCCCGGCGAACAGGCTGGCCCCGTCGCCGGGCGCGTAGCGCCCGTCCATGCCGAAGTTCATGTCGCCGACGTCGGCGATGCTGACCGTGGCCAGCGCGGGCGAGGAACTGCCCGCGGCCGGCGAGGGAGTGCTGCCCGCCGCCCCGCCGTGCCCGGCGGCGGCCCGGCTGGCCTGGCGCGTGGCGGCTGGCCTGGCGGGCCGCCCGCGCAGCACCACGTAGCCGGCCGCGCCGAGCACCACGACGACGGCCAGCGCCGCGCCGATCCACAGCGCGGGCCGGCGCCGCCTCGGCGGCTGGCGGCCGTGCCTGGGCGCGCCGAAACCCGGCACCAGCTCGTCCGGCCGCTGGGACACGGTCCGCTCCCCTGCCGGCGCCTAGCTGCCCCGATAGTCCCTTACGCCAGCTCAGCCAGGATAAGAGCACGGGCCAGCGGCCCGCAGGCCATCGGGTCAGACCTGGACGACCACCGGGATGATCATCGGGCGGCGGCGGTAGTTGTCGCTGACCCAGCGGCCCGCCGCGCGCCGGATGATCTGGCGGAGCTGGTTGATCTCGCTGATCCCGTCGGCTGCCGCCCTGATCAGCGCCTCTTCCACCAGCGGCCGGACCTCGTCGAACGCCGACTCGTCGATGCCCGAGCCCCTGGCGTGGATCTCCGGTCCCGCCACCAGCTTGCCGTTGGTGGAGTCCACCACCACGACCACCGACAAGAAGCCCTCGTCGCCGAGGATCAGCCGGTCCTTCAGCGACGCCTCGGTGATCTCGCCGACCGAGAGGCCGTCAACGTAGACGTAGCCGCAGGGCACGCTCCCGACGACCGAGATCTTGCGGTCCACCAGGTCGACCACCACGCCGTCCTCGGCGATCACCACCCGGTCGGACGGGATCCCGGTCAGCTCGGCCAGGTCAGCGTGCGCCTTCAGGTGCCGCCACTCGCCGTGCACCGGGATGAAGTTGCCCGGCCGGACCAGGTTCAGCACGTACAGCAGCTCGCCGGCCGGCGCGTGCCCGGACACGTGCACCAGCGCGTTGCCCTTGTGCACCACCCGGGCACCCAGCCGGGTCAGGTCGTTGATGATCCGGGACACCGCGGTCTCGTTGCCCGGCACCAGCGAGGACGCCAGGATGACGGTGTCGCCCTCGGCGATCCGGATCGGGTGATCGCGGCCGGCCATCCGGGACAGCGCCGACATCGGCTCGCCCTGCGAGCCGGTCGAGATCAGCACGATCTCCGACGGCGGCAGCTCCTCGGCCTCGCGCATGTCCACGATCAGGCCGCCCGGCACCGACGGTATCTTCAGGTAGCCCAGGTCGCGGGCGACGCCCATGTTGCGGACCATGGACCGGCCGACCAGCGCGACGCGCCGGCCGTGCGCGGCCGCCGCGTCCATCACCTGCTGCACCCGGTGCACGTGCGAGGCGAAGCAGGACACGATGATCCGCTGATCCGCGCCGGCGAACACGTCGTCCAGCACCGGGCCGATAGCCCGCTCGCTGGTCACGATGCCGGGCACCTCGGCGTTGGTGGAGTCGGCGAGCAGCAGGTCCACGCCCTTGGCGCCCAGCCGCGCGAAGCCGCCCAGGTCGGTCAGCCGCCCGTCAAGCGGGAGCTGGTCCATCTTGAAGTCGCCGGTGTGCAGGATCACTCCGGCCGGCGTGGAGATGGCCACCGCGAGCGCGTCGGGGATGGAGTGGTTGACCGCCAGGAACTCCAGGCCGAACGGCCCGAAGGAGCGCTGGTCCCCTGCGGTGACCTCGACGGTCTCCGGCGGGATCCGGTGCTCGGCGAGCTTGCTCGACACCAGGGCCAGCGTCAGCCGCGATCCCACCAGCGGGATCTCGCGGCGCTGGCGCAGCAGGTAGGGCACGGCGCCGATGTGATCCTCGTGCGCGTGCGTGAGGACCAGCGCCTCGATGTCACCGAGCCGGTCTTCCAGCACCGAGAAGTCCGGCAGGATCAGGTCGACGCCAGGCTGGTCAGGCTCGGGGAACAAGACGCCGCAGTCGACCACGAGCAGCCGCCCGGCGAACTCGAAGACGGTCATGTTGCGGCCGATCTCGCCGAGGCCGCCGAGCGCGATCATGCGCAGGCCGCCCGCGACAAGCGGCGGCGGCGGGGGAAGCTCTGGATGCGGGTGGCTCACCGGAACTTCACGCCACCAGCGGTCAGGTCCTCGCGGAGCCGCTCGATCTGCTCGGGTGTCGCGTCCATCAGCGGCAGCCGCGCGTGCCCGCCGGGCAGGCCCAGCATGGTCAGCGCCGCCTTGGCCATGATCGCGCCCTGCGCCCTGGTCATCCCCCGGTACACCGGGAGCAGCGCGTTGTGCAGCGCCAGCGCCTCCGCGACGCGGCCCTCGAAATAGGCCTCGATGAGCGCGTGCAGCCGGTCGCCGACGATGTGCCCGTGCACGCTGATGAACCCGCTGGCGCCGACCGACAGCCAGGGCAGGTTCAGCGGGTCGTCACCGCAGTAGAAGACCAGGCCGGTCGCGGCCATCACCTCCGAGCCGGCCATCAGGTCGGCCTTGGCGTCCTTCACGCCGACGATCCGGGGGTGCGCGGCGAGCTCCAGCAGGGTCGGCGTCTCGATCGCGGTAGCGGTCCGGCCAGGGATGTCGTACAGCAGCACTGGCAGCCCGGTCGAGTCCGCGACGGCGGTGAAGTGTGCCAGCAGGCCGCTTTGCGGCGGCTTGCTGTAGTAAGGCGTGACGACCAGGAGTCCGTCCGCGCCCGCCCGTTCCGCTGCCGTGGCGAGTTCGCGACTGTGCGCGGTGTCGTTGGTGCCGACCCCGGCCACCACCGCCGCCCGGTCTCCTACCGCCTCGATCACGGCACGCAGCAGGCGGTCCTTCTCTTCGTCGGTGGTCGTCGGCGACTCACCGGTCGTGCCGCTGATCACCAGGCCGTCGTTGCGCATGTCCGTGACGAGATGCTCGGCCAGCCGGGCAGCGCCTTCGTAGTCGACGGCCCCGTCGGCGGTCATCGGCGTCACCATGGCCGTCAGGTTCCGGCCGAACGGGGCTGGAGGGCGGGTCCCGCCGGTGCCCGCATGCGTCGCTGTAGCTGTCATGTACTGAACGCTACCGGGCCGCGCCGCCGTGAGGTACGGCACGGCACGGGAGGAGGAGGTTAAAGACGCGGCGACGTGAGCTCGGGGGTACCCACGCCGCCGGCGTCTGTCTTATTATCGCCCGCCATTGCACATGGCGTTACCCGTTGGGCGCAATTCGTTATGGACACGGTCAGGAAACGAGTCCGGCCGGTTGCGGAGAGTCGCGCGTGTCGGTACTGGCTTCCGTGCCACCGCGGGCCAAAATAGGACGAGGCCCCTCCATGTATGAGATGGAGGGGCCTCGATAGCCCCGTCGGCACAGGCGCGCCGGACTTGCCCGGCCGCCCGCGCCGCGTGACCCCCACCGGTCCCAGGCCCCGCCAGACGAGACGGCCTCCCGGCCCGCCGCGTCCACCGTTCCGGAGTCGCCTCCGGGGTGTTCCCGCCTCAGTGGTGACTGCCGTTCTACTGCCAATCAGCGGGCAGGCACAAGAGCTTCACCCGGCAATTTACGGTCATTTCCGCTGTCCACACGGCCATCCACAGCGCGACGGCGGTTGTCCCCCGCTCCGGCGCGCTTGCCCGCAGGACCGTCCACAGGCGGCTGTGGGCAAGTCGCGCGGTGTTATAACGCGCCGCGGGCGCCAGGCCAGGCGCCCGCCGGACTACATGGTTTCCATGATGCGGCCGGGCCGGCCCCGCGCCTAGCGTGCTGATCAGCTCGCAGCAGGGCCGCCGAGCGACAGCCCGCCCCCTGGCGAGACCCCCCCATAGCCGAGAAACGAGGCATCATGCCCTCCCCATCACGCCCGCCAGCCAGGCAGGCATCCGGCCGCCGGGCCGGCCTGACCGCCGCCGCCACCGCGGCCGCCACCATCGCGGCCCTGGCCGCCGCGGTCCCGGCCAGCGCCGCCCCGTCGCAGGCCGCGGCGCGGGTGACCCCGGCGGCGACGCAGCCGAAGAACTTCACGATCGGCAAGGCCGCCGCCTGGCCGGGCACCGCGGTGATCGCCGCCAACGGCACCGCCTACCTCGCCTACACGGCCTACACCTCGAAGTCCGAGGGATTCGCGTCGGCCTGGGTCTGCGTGCTGCCGCGCGGCGCCAGGAAGTGCTCGGCAACCACCCAGCTCACCCCGATCGACAGCGCCACCAGCGTCAGCAACCAGCCGGACAGCATGGTGCTCGGCCCCGACGGGACCGTAGACGTCCTCCTCACGACCGACAAGGACTCCAACGGCGGCGACAGGACCGGCTCCGGCGCCGACGCCGACACGCTGGAATTCGTGCTGTCGGCATCCGGCAAGATCGAGTCCAAGAGCCGGGTAGGCACCCTGGACCAGCAGGGCACCGCGCTCCGCGTCGGCGGCCAGCTGATGTGGACCAGCGGCGGCGACGACGGCTCCCAGGGCGGCGCGTCGATCCAGGAGACGCCCGCCGACGGGACGTTCCCGAACATCTCCGCGCCGGTGCAGCTCAACCTGGCGGGGACCCCGGCGGCCGCGGAGTTCTACTTCGACGGGAGCAGCGCTGTCGCGCTCCCCGACGGCAACGCCCTGCTGGCCTGGGACGACGGAACCGACGCCTATGCCGTCGAGATCAGCCCGGGCACCGGCGCCGTCAAGCGGTCGGCTGAGTTCAAGACGGAGGTGACCACCGACAACTTCGGCGGCCCGGCCGGCACCCTGGCCACCGGCAAGTCGGGCACCTACCTGCTGACCCGGGCCAGCAACGACGGGTTCGGCGGACGGCTCGAACTGCACAAGTACGCGGGCAGCTCGGGCAAGTTCTTCGACTCGGCGGTGAAGATCCCGACCACCACCGCGGACTACGGCGACTTCAAGCTCAGCGAGGACAGCGCGGGAAAGCTCAGCGTCTACTACGAGCAGTCTGACGTCCTGGTCCAGGAGACCTCCACCGACGGCGGCAAGCACTGGACCGTCTACCGCTTCCGCAGCGGGACCCCGGAAGTCACGCCGAACATCTCGGTCGCGCTGACCAAGTTCGGCGCCGGCGTGGTCTTCGAGGCCGCGGGCGGCACGGTCAGCAACGGCATCCTGCCGCGCGTGCAGCCGGTCTGGGTACACCAGTCGGTCAGCTTCCGGCTGGCCAAGTCGCGCGTCGGGCACGGCGGCAAGACCACGGGCTCCGGCAAGGTCTCCTACCCCGACAGCGGCCAGAAGGTCATCCTGCAGCGCGACACGTCGCACGGCTGGGTGACCGTCTCCACCGGCCACACCAGCGCCTCGGGCTCGTACTCCTTCACGGTGCACGCGGGATCGTCGGGCCGGACCAAGTACCGCGTCGAGGCGGCGCAGGTGCGCGGCTGGTTCTTCACCGACTACTCGGGCAGCAGGACACTGGACGTCAGCTAGGGAACTGCCCCGAGCCTGGGTGCCGCACACGCTGTCAGACAGCACCCGCGGCACCCAGGCTCGCGCTGCCGGGCTGCGGTACGCTTTCCTCGTTCTGGGCTAACCAGAATGGCGCTGCTCCAGCGAAGCCGGTGCGATCCCGGCGCTGTCCCGCAACGGTAATGCCTCCAGCGGAGGACGAGCCCGGACGCCTGGCCAGCGTCGGCGATTTGCTCTCGGAGGAAGAGCGGTCGTTCCGGCGCCCTCGTGGTCGCGGCGGAAGATGCCATCGTCCTCCACCGACACGAGGAGGAACCTATGCGGCCAGCACTGCGTCGCAGCTCTCTTAGCCCCGGCCGCGTCCCGGCCATCGTGGCGGCGGCCGTGCTCGCCGTCGGCTGCGCCGCGTGCGGCAGCTCGGGCGGCTCGTCCGCGGGCGGCGGCTCGGGCTCTGGCGGCTCGGGCTCTGGCGGCTCGGCCGCCGCGACGTTCCCGGTCACCGTGGACGCGGCGAACGGCAAGGTGCACCTGGCCAGCAAGCCGAGCGCGATCATCTCGCTGTCCCCCACCGCGACCGAGATGCTGTACGCGATCGGGGCCGGCAGCCAGGTCAAGGCCGTCGACTCCGACTCCGACTACCCGCCGGGGGCTCCGACGACCAGCCTGTCGGCGTACCAGCCGAATGTCGAGGCCATCGCCTCGTACAAGCCCGACCTCGTGGTGCTCTCCAACAACATCGACGGCATCGCCAAGAAACTGGCCGCGCTGTCGGTGCCGGTCCTGCTGCTCCCGGCGGCGAGCACCGTGTCCGACGTCTACGCCGAGTTCAACGAGCTCGGCGAGGCGACCGGGCACCTGCCCCAGGCCAGCCACGAGGACACCGCGATCCGCGCCCAGCTCAGCAAGATCGCCGCCGCCGCCCCGAAGCACGCCGGGCCGCTGACCTACTACTACGAGCTGGACCAGACCTACTACTCGGTGACCTCGGACACGTTCGTCGGCAAGCTGCTCGCGCTGCTCGGAATGAAGAGCATCGCCGACACCGCCAAGGGCGCGGCGGCCGCCGGCGGCTACCCGCAGCTCTCGGCGGAGTTCATCGTGAAGGCCGACCCTGACTACATCATCCTGGCCGACACGATCTGCTGCCATCAGTCGGCGGCCACCGTGGCGCGCCGGCCGGGCTGGTCCAGCCTGACGGCGGTCAAGGACAAGCACATCATCGGCCTGAACGACGACATCGCCTCGCGCTGGGGACCGCGGATCGTGGACCTGCTGCGCACCGTGGAGCAGGCCGTCGCCGCCGGGCAGAAGCATTAGGGCACCGGCTGCATGACGGCGGTCCGGGGCGGGGATCTGCCCGGCGGCACGGAGCCGCCGGGTCGCGAGCCGGCGGGCGGCGCTGAGGCAGCGGGTACTGAGGCAGCGGGTGCTGAGGCGGGCCGCGGGGCACCGGGGGCCGCCGGGGAGCTGCCGCGCGGCCGGGGGGCGCTGCGGCCCGTCGGGGTCGCGGTCGTCCTGCTGGCGGCCGCGATGCTCGCCGGGACCTGCATCGGCCCCGCCGGGCTGTCGCTGACGACGGTGCTGGACGCCGTCCTCGGACGGCTGCCCTGGCACCCCGCCGTCACGGTCCCCGCCATCGACAGCGCGATCGTCTGGCAGATCCGGCTGCCCAGGGTGATCCTCGGCGCCCTGGTCGGCTCCATGCTGGCCGGCGGCGGGGCCGCCTACCAGGGCGTGTTCCGCAACCCGCTGGCCGACCCTTACCTGCTCGGCGCCGCCGCGGGCGGCGGCCTCGGCGCCACCATCGTCATCGTCGCGGGCGGCAGCCCGGACCTGCTGCCGCCGGCGGCGTTCGCCGGGGCGATCATCGCGGTCGCGCTGACCTACCTGCTCGGCGCCACCGGCGGCGCGGACGGGCAGGCGCCGGGGATCGGCGGCAGCACCGCCTCGATCCTGCTGGCCGGCATCGCGGTGGCCGCGATGCTGACCGCCATCCAGACCTACCTCCAGCAGCAGCACACCCAGACCCTCCAGGGCGTCTACGCGTGGATCCTCGGCGGGCTGTCGCTGGCCACCTGGTCCGACGTGGCGCTGATCATCCCGTACGTGCTGGTCAGCGCGGTCGCGCTGCTGGCACACCGGCGGCTGCTCGACGTGCTGCGGGTCGGCGAGGCCGAGGCCGCCAGCCTCGGCGTCAACGTGCCGAGGCTGCGGCTCATCGTGGTGACCGCCGCGACGCTTGGCGTGGCGGCGGCGGTCGCGGTCAGCGGGCTCATCGGCTTCGTCGGCATCATCGTGCCGCACTTCATCAGGCTCACCGCCGGGCCGAGTTACCGGGTGCTGCTGCCGGTCTCGATGATCGGCGGGGCGGCGTTCCTGGTACTCGCGGACATCGCGGCGCGGACAGTGCAGTCGCCCGCCGAGGTGCCGATCGGGGTCATCACCGCCATGGTCGGCGCACCGTTCTTCCTGTTCGTGCTGCGGTCCAGGCGCGCCAGGCAGGACCTGTCGTGAACGGTGCGTCATGATCTCCGCCAGCGCCGTGACGGTCCGCTACGGCCAGGCACTCGCCCTGGACGCGGTCAGCACCACGGCCGCCGACGGCGAGTGGCTCGGCATCATCGGGCCGAACGGCGCCGGCAAGACGACGCTGCTGCGCGCCGCCGCCGGGCTGCTGGCCTGCGCCGGCGAGATCACCGCCGCCGGGCGGCCGATCGCCGGGCTCAGCCGCCGGGAGCTGGCCAGGCTGATCGCCTACGTTCCGCAGCTTCCGCAGTTCCCGCCGGACATGACCGTCAGCGAATACGTGCTGCTCGGCCGGACCGCGCACATCGGCTACCTGCGCTCGGAGTCGGCAGCCGACCGGCGGGTCTGCGCGGAGGTCATCGGCCGGCTCGACCTGGCGGCGATGGCGGGCCGGACGCTGCGCACCTTGTCCGGCGGTGAGCTGCAGCGGGTCGTCCTGGCCAGGGCGCTGGCGCAGGAGGCGCCGGTGCTGCTGCTTGACGAGCCGACCAGCGCGCTGGACCTGGGCCGCCGGATGGACGCGCTGGAGCTGATCGACGAGCTGCGCGCCGAGCGCGGCCTCACGGTGCTGTCTGCGATCCACGACCTGACGCTGGCCGGCCAGTTCGCCGACCGGCTGCTGCTGCTGGCCGCCGGCCGCGCCGTGACCAGCGGCGCGCCGGACGAGGTGCTCCGCGGCGACCTGCTGGTGCGGCATTTCGGCGCGGGCATCCAGGTCCTGCCCGCCGGCAACGGCGACCTAGCCGTCATCTCCCGCCGCCTCCCCCGCGCCGCCCCCACCCAGCCCAGCTAGCCCCCGCACCCAGCCTCGTCTCCGGCTGAATTGTGAAGGGTTTATTTCGAAGCTATAGTTTCGAAGCATGTCCTTCACAGATGATCCGGAGACGGCGCCGGCGTCCGGGACACCCCAGAACCCGATGCGGCTGGACGATCCGCGGATGATGCGCGCGCTCGCCCACCCGGCGCGGATCGCGATCCTGCAGCACCTGGCGCTCGACGGGCCGGCCACCGCGACCGAGTGCGCCGAGGCCGCCGGGCTCTCGCCGTCGGCGTGCAGCTATCACCTCCGGATGCTGGCGGCACACGGCTTCGTCGCCGAGGATCTCTCGGCGACGGCGGACCGGCGGCAGCGACCCTGGCGCGCCAAGATCATCTCGATGAGCTGGGACGACGATCCCACCCAGCCCATCGCCGTCCAGGCTGCCCGGCGGCTGCTCGACAACACCATGGAGGCGCGGCTTGGGCAGATCCGCGCCGCCTACCAGAGCCGCAAGAGCGAGTACCCGGCGGACTGGCAGACGGCCTGCGGCCATATGCAGGACGTGCTGCACGTGACCCCCGGCGAACTGGAGACACTGCGCATGGAACTGCTAGAGCTGACCAGCAAGTACCGCAGGCTCGACCCCGCGGAGCGATCACCCGGCGCGCGCCGCGTGCACGCGATGTGGGAGACGGTGCCGTGGTTCACCCCGGAAGCGACGGCATGAGCCTGGCTGGCCGTACCGGCGCGGCCGTCCGTCGCGGGCCGCTCGGCCAGCGGACGTTCACGCTGCTCACCCTCGGGCAGGCCACCTCCACGATCGGCGACTTCTGCTACGCGGTCGCGCTGCCCTGGCTGGTGCTGTCCCAGCACGGCGGGCCGGCGCTGCTCGGCGCGGTGCTCGCCTGCTACGGGATACCGCGGACCATCCTCATCCCCGTCGGCGGGATGCTCGCCGACAAGATCGGCCCGCGCGCGATCATGCTCGGCGCCGACTCGGTCCGCTTCGCGCTGGCGGCGGGGCTGGTGGTGCTGGCCGTGACGCACACGGTCTCGCTGCTGGCGCTCGGCCCGGTGGCCGTGCTGATCGGCGCGGGCGAAGGGCTGTTCATCCCGTCGTCCATGACGATCATGCCGGCGCTGCTGCCCATGGACCAGCTCCAGGCGGGCAATGCCATCAACGGCTCGGTGATGCAGGTCGGGGCGCTGGTCGGCCCCGCGATTGGCGGGGTCATCGTGGCGCTGGCCGGCTCGGCCGCCGCGTTCAGCGCGGACGCCGGGAGTTTCCTGATCTCCGCGCTGACCCTGGCGCTGATCGGCAGCCGCTGGGCGCCGATCCGCGCCCAGGCAGCGGCGGAGACCGCCGAAGCACCGCTGACGGAAGGCAGCACAGCGGAAGCAAGCACAGCGGAAGGCGGCACAGCGGCGTCGGACCTGCCGGCTGACGGCGGGATCTGGGCGCTGCTCCGGCACTCCCAGGTGCTGCGGTTGTTCATCGTCGTCTGCGTGGCCGCTAACCTCGCGTTCGGCGGGGCGTTCGAGGTCGCGCTGCCCGCGCTGGCCCATGCCCGGTTCGGCGCCGAGGGCTACGGCGCGATACTCGCCTGCCTGGGCGCCGGGGCTGTCCTCGGCACCCTGGCCGCGGCCAGGGGCGGCAAGATACGC
Source organism: uncultured Actinomycetota bacterium (assembly GCA_963725175.1). GTDB lineage: Bacteria > Actinomycetota > Actinomycetes > Streptosporangiales > Streptosporangiaceae > DASUBV01. The sequence goes on along the minus strand of CAVRXH010000006.1, from coordinate 5,651,238 downwards.
CGCCCGGCGATGGCCTCCGGCTACGCCTTCCTCATCGAGAGCCTGGCGACCGGGCTGATCCCGTTCCTGGGCGGCCTGCCCGGCGCGGCGGCCGCGGCGGTCGTGTTCGGCGCCTGCAACGGCTTCGGCAACACGGTCATCCTGACCCAGATCCAGAAGTGGGCGCCGCCGCAGCTGCTCGGCCGGGTGATGAGCGTCATCATGCTGTCCTCGATGGGCAGCTTCCCGCTGTCGGTGTTCGTGACCGGGCTGCTGGTCAAGCACTTCGGGGCGGTACCGTTCTTCCCCTTCGCGGCGATCTTCCTGGCCGGCTCTATCCTGTTCGCGCTGACCCAGCGGGCCTACCGCGAGTTCGGCGCCCCTGGCCCCAGGCCCCCGGCCGCCACCCTCACTCCCCAGCCCGCCCAGTAACCACCGCGCGCCCAGTAACCACAGGCACCGGCCCGCCCCGGCCATCCGGAGGCGGGTCAGGCGGCGCTGGGCCGGGTCAGGCGGCGCTGGGCTCGGCCAGGTAGGCGACCCACTGCGGGTCGCCGTCGTGCGCCGCGCCGATCAGGCGCCAGTGCGCGCCGCGCGGGACGGCCGGGGCGCAGTTCAGCGTCCAGCCCAGGTCCTCGATGAGGTGGTCAGCCTTCCGGTGGTTGCACCGCGTGCAGGAGGCCACGCAGTTCTCCCAGATATGCTGGCCGCCGCGGCTGCGCGGGATCACGTGGTCGATGGTGTCGGCCTTGGCCCCGCAGTACGCGCACACATAGTTGTCCCGCCGCATGAGCGCCGCCCTCGTCAGCGGCACCCGGCTGCGATGCGGAATCCGGACATACCGCCGAAGCCTGATCACCGAGGGAACCACCAGCTTCGACGAGGCAGAGTGCAGCATCCGCCCGTCGGCATCATCGTGCACGACCACCGCCTTGTCCCCGAGGACCAGGCAGACCGCGCGATGCAGGCCGACGGTGGTGAGCGGCTCATACGTGATGTTGAGCAGCAAAACCCGACGCAAGCGCACCTCCTGCCGGGTACGCCCAGGTTGTGCCGCCGGGGCACCCGTGACCAGTGTGACCGCCGAACGGCCCGGCCGCCAACACCAATAGCCTAACTGGCAGGTCCAGCAAGCTCCCTGGACCGCGCCGGCTCGGGGCGCAGGATGCCCCTGAGGCGTGAGCCGGACCGCCCCGGGGTCCTCACCAGGCAGATCGCGGTTCGCGAGGGCACATATAACCGGAGGCAGCACTTTCGTCCGGGACTTAGAGTTCAGGCATGACTGCGCCTTCCTATCCCCCCGCGCCGCGCGCGGACACCGCCGACGAGATCCACGGCCATCTGGTAGCCGACCCGTACCGGTGGCTGGAGGACCCCGACAGCGAGCAGACCGCCGCCTGGCAAGAGGCACAAGACGCCCTTTACGCCGCGAAACGGGCGCAGCTTCCCGACGTGGACGCCTTCGCCGCGCGGGTTTCCGAGCTGATGGGCGCGGGCGCGGTTGCTTCCCCGATCTGGCGGGGTGAGCGCCAGTTCTTCACCCGCCGCGCGCCCGGCCAGGAGCACGCCGTGCTCTACACCAGCGCGCCGGGCGATGAAGGTCCTGGCGGGGCCGGGCGGGTGCTGATCGACCCCATCGCCATCGACCCGGCCGGGACGACCACGCTGGACAGGTGGCAGCCAGACCGGGAGGGCAGGCTGCTGGCCTACCAGGTTTCCGAGGGCGGCCGGGAGGAGCCGGTGCTGCGGGTCTTCGACGTGGTGACCGGCGAGGAGGTGGACGGTCCCATCGACCGGGCCAGGTACACCGACATCGCCTGGCTGCCCGGCGGCAAGGCGTACTACTACGCGCGCCGCCTGGCGCCCGGCCAGGTCCCGGCCGACGAGGAGCAGTATCACCGCCGCGTCTACCTGCACCGGGTCGGGACCTCCGCCGATGACGACGCGGTCATCCACGGCGAGGGCATGGACAAGACCACCTACTTCGGCGTCAGCGTCAGCGTGGACGGCAGATGGCTCATCATCGAGGCGTCGGCCGGCACCGAGCCGCGCAACGACGCCTGGATCGCCGACCTGCGGGCCTGCGACCCGGCCCGGCCCGACCTGCGGGTGATGCAGGAGGGCGTGGACGCGCAGGCGTACGTGCGGGGCGGCCGCGACGGCCTGCTGTACGTACTGACCGACCGGGACGCGCCGCGCGGCCGGGTGATGACCGCCGACCCGGCCGACCCCGCGTTCCCCGGCTACGCGAGCTGGCGCGAGCTGCTGCCGCAGGACGACGAGGCGGTGCTGACCGGCACGGCCATCCTGGACGGCGCCGAGCTGGACCGGCCGGTGCTGGTGGTGTCCAGGGACCGGCACGCGGTCAGCGAGGTCACCGTGCACGACCTGGCCGACGGCAGCCAGGTCGGCCAGGTGGAGCTGCCGGGCCTGGGGCACGTCAGCGGGATTCACGGGCGCCCAGAGGGCGGTCACGAGGCCTGGTTCACCTACACCGACTACACCACCCCGGCGCTGGTGCGGCACTGGGACGCGCAGTCCGGGACGTCCCGGACCTGGGCGACCCCGGCCGGGGCGGTCGAGCTGCCCGACGTCAGGACCGAGCAGGTGGCCTTCACCTCGGCCGACGGGACCACCGTGCGGATGCTGGTCATCTCCGGCGCCGACGGCGGGCAGCCCCGCCAGCCGCGCCCGGCGATCGTGTACGGCTACGGCGGCTTCAACGTCAGCCTGACCCCTGGCTACTCAGCCTCGACTCTCGCCTGGGTGGCGGCCGGCGGCGTCTATGCCGTCGTGGGGCTGCGCGGCGGCAGCGAGGAAGGCGAGGAATGGCACCGCGCGGGGATGCGGGAGAAGAAGCAGAATGTCTTCGATGACTATGCCGCGGCGGCCACGGAACTGATTGCGCGGGGCTGGACAACCGCCAGTCAGCTCGCGTGCTGGGGCGGCTCCAACGGCGGCCTCCTGGTCGGTGCCGCAATCACCCAGCGGCCCGATCTGTACGCCGCCGCGGTGTGCTCCGCGCCGCTGCTCGACATGATCAGGTACGAGCTGTTCGGGCTCGGCGAAAGCTGGAATGACGAGTACGGCACGGTCGCGGATCCGCAGGAGATCGGCTGGCTGCTCGGCTACTCCCCCTACCACCATGTCGTGCCCGGCACCGCCTACCCGGCGACGCTGTTCACCACCTTCGGCGGCGACACCAGGGTGGACCCGCTGCACGCGCGGAAGCTGTGCGCCGCGCTCCAGCACGCCACCTCGGCGCCGCTGGACGAGCGCCCCGTGCTGCTGCGGCATGAGAAGAACGTGGGGCATGGCGCCCGCGCGGTCAGCCGCACGGTGGGCGTGGCCAGCGAGGAGCTGGCGTTCGTCGCCGCCTACACCGGCCTGGCGCTCTAACCCCTTCGCGGCGCGGCCTCGCGGCCCGGCCCGGCTGGCCGGCGAGCGCCTTAGCTCATCGGCCGGCGGCCGCCGCGGGGCCGGGCGCGGGGTCGGCGCCGGCACCGCGCAGCACCTCACGGAAGTCGCGGGCGGCCGGCAGGCCGGCGTGCCGGGCGGCGAGCGCGTCCAGGCCGCGGGCCGCCTGCATGATGATCTCGGCGTGCTGCTCGCGAGGCAGCCGCAGCAGCGTGTCGCCGGCCAGCCGCAGCGCCTGCTCCGGCTCGTCTGCGTCGGCCAGGCAGCGTGCCTGCCCGAAGCTGACCAGGGCGGTGTCCAGTACCTCGGCCGCCGGGTAGAGCCGCAGCGCGCGGCTGAAGCACCGCTGCGCCTCCTGATGGTCGCCGAGCATCGCCAGGGCATCCCCGGCGTGGAAGCTGAACTGGCGCTCGGTGTACCCGAACGCGGTGTCCCCGGTCTGGTCCGCTGACAGCTCGCCGAGGGCGTCGTAGGAGCGGTCAAGCGCGCCCCTGACCCGGTCAAGCACGCCGCGCAGCTCGCGGCCCCGGCGGCGGGTCAGCCGGGCGAGCCTGGCCTGTGCCCTGGCCTCCACGACCGGCGCCATCGCCCCGGCCACGCACGGCTGCCGCCCCGCCATGTCCATCGCCGCGCTGGCCAGCGCCGCCGCCTCCTGCGGGTCGCCGTAGTACAGCGGCACCAGCGCCTCCCTGGCTGCCACCCAGGCGCGCAGCCGCCGGTCGCCGGTCTCGTCGATCGCGGTTCGCGCGGTGCGGAAGAACGACCGCGCCAGCCGCTGGTCGCCGAGGTCAAGCAGGACGATCCCGGCCAGGCCAGCGAGCTGCCCGGCGACCCGGCACAGCCGCTCGCCGAACTCCAGCGGCTGACGCTGCTCGCACATCCGGCGCACGTCGCCGAAGTCGAGCAGCGCGTCGCAGAGCAGCCGCAGCGGCGGCAGCCGCATGTACTGCCGGGCGTAGCCCGCCGTGGTCTCCTCCCACCGGTCGATCATGGTGGCGGACACCGTGCCGCCGAGCAGCGCCTCGTCCATCCGCCGCCGCAGCCGGTCCACCGCGCCGAGGAACCCGCAGTCCACCTGGGTCCCGGCATCGGCCATCAGCCGGATCAGCATCCGCCGGAGCTGATCGTCGTCGCTGCCGCCCCGCCCGGCCGCCCCGCCCGCGTCTGTCCCGGCCGGATCGGCCGACGCAATCGAATCAGCAAGCCCAGCCGGATCAGCAAGCCCAGCCGGATCGGCGGGCTCAGCCTGGGCGGCGGCGCCGCGCTGGCGAGGGACCGCCACGACGCCCGGCCCGGCTGCGAAAGCCGCCCGTGCCGCGTTTGCCCCGCTGTCCGCCACTGCCAGCCCGTCCGCCACCGCCAGCCCGCCCCCTACGGCCAACTCGCCCGGCTCGGTGACCGCCTGCGGCCTGGGCAGCCTGGGTACCCCGCCCAGTGCCCCGCGCTCGCCCGGCGCGTCAGGCCGGTGCGACTGGCCGCACAGGCAGGGACCCTCGTAGCCCAGGTCGACGGGGTCAGCCTGATACGTCGCGCAGACGTAGTGCAGGTACTCAGGACCCGGCCGCTTGTGACCGCTCTCGTAGGCCGACAGCAGCGTCTCGCTGAACCGGGGCTCCCGGCGGCCCTCGGCCGCGTACCTAGCCCGGATCTGCGCGACCACGTCGGCCAGCGCGATGCCGAGTGCCAGCCGGCACGCGCGGATCCGCCGGGTCCCGAACCGGGGGCCGCATTCCGCCATGATGGCGGCGGCAACGCCCGCCGGCGGCAGGCCGGCCACCAGTTCACGTGCCCGGATCTCCCGCGCCAGCGCCAGCTCCGGGCGCGCGGCGTGGGCGGCCGAGTCGGGATGCGCGGACGAGTCGGCGCGCGCGGCCGGGTCGCCGGCGACAGCCGGACCGGCCAGGGGCGCGACGGCTAAGGCGTGCTGCTCTCCCGGCATGGCTCTCCTCCCCCGGCGTGCCCGCGCGTCCCCAACCTGGCTCCTTGAGTGATCAGCCCAAAGTAGTTGAACGGTTGCCCTGAGTCGACCACTCAGACCGGCGGTTCTCGCTGGCCACCCTTGACTGCCGCCGTTCTGTCACGCTCATGTTGCATTATGCAACATGAGCGTGGACCGTGCCGACGATCGCGAAAGCCGCGTCACCAGGCCAAGTACGGACAATGGCGGAACCCGCGCACGCCGGGCGGCCCGACGCTGAAAGGATCGCGGGGTGGCCCTGAACGTCTCGATGGCTCTCGTCCTCCCGCTCGCGCGGGTCCGCGCCGACTCCCTGGAAGGCACCTGCGGCAAGTCCCCCGGCGTCGCCTGCCAGCTCGTCTGGGACATCTCCCATAACAGGCACGCCGCGAAGATCGCCCAGTCGTATTTCGCCGGGCCCGTCGAGGTCGCGCTGCGGATCCTGTTCGTGCTGCTGCTCGCCCTGGCGGTGCGGATAGCGGCCGGGCGGCTGATCCGCAGGGTCGCCACGCGCGCCGGCATCGCGCCGGAGACCGAACGGTCTCACTCCCTGCTCGGCGAGCGGCGCCAGCAGCGGGCCAGCGCGCTGGGGTCTGTGCTCGGCAACGCGGCCTCGATGACGATCTTCACGATCGCCGCGTTCATCATCCTGGGCGACCTCGGCCTCAACCTCGCCCCGGTGCTGGCCAGCGCGGGCGTGCTGGGCATCGCGATCGGGTTCGGCGCGCAGAATCTCGTTCAGGATTTTCTCGCGGGTATCTTCATGCTGCTCGAAGATCAGTACGGCGTGGGCGACGTGATCAACATCGACGAGGTCAGCGGAACGGTCGAAGCCGTGAGCCTGCGGATCACCCGGGTGCGCGACGTGAGTGGCGTCATCTGGCACATCCGCAACGGCACGATCAGCAAGTCAGGCAACGAGTCGCACGGCTGGGCGCGCGCCGTGGTCGACTTCCCCGTCGCGGCCGACCTGGACGTGGTGCGGGTCCGCGCGGTGATGGAGGAGACGGCCGTCGCCATGTGGCAGGAGCCGGCCTGGCGGGACGTGATCCTGGAGCGGCCCGAGGTCTGGGGGGTCCAGGACGTCACCAGCGACTCCGTGGTGATGCGCGTCATCGCGAGGACGGCCCCGCTCCGGCAGTGGGAAGTAGGTCGTGAGCTGCGCGAACTTCTCCAGCTAGCGGTCGCCCGCATGTCCGCTCCCGCCGACAACCCTGAACTGGCCGATGGCGGGGAGCAGGCCGCGGGAACCGATCCGGGCGGCACGGGCACTGGCGGCTGACCGTAACCTAGAGCACGTTATGAACGACACCCCGGCCCTGAGCCTGTATGAGGCGATCGGCGGCGAGCCGACCTTCCGCCGCCTGGTCCACCGGTTCTACGAGGAGGTCGCGGCCGATCCTGAGCTGCGGCCCGTCTACCCCAGCCGGGATCTCGGCCCGGCCGAGGAGCACCTGCGGCTGTTCCTCATCCAGTACTGGGGCGGCCCCGGCACCTACAGCGAGCTGCGCGGCCACCCCCGGCTGCGGATGCGGCACGTGCACTTCACCATCGGCGAGGCCGAGCGGGACGCCTGGCTGCGCCACATGCGCACCGCGCTGGACGAGCTTGAGCTGGATCCGGCCAGGGACGACGAACTTTGGCAGTACCTCGTGACGGCCGCGCACAGCCTGGTCAACCAGCCGCTCGGGCATGCCGGCGGACCGGATCTGGGCCTGACACCCGCCTGAAAACCGGTCAGGCGGGCATCGGCGTTGACAGATGACACGCCATAGCGCAGATACTAAAATCACTGATTCTTTTCCACGAGAGCCCGACATGACGTGCTTGGACCGCCAATGGTGGCTGGTGCGGCGAGCATGAGTCCACCGCTGGAGGCCCGGTGACCGAGGAGATCAGCCCGGCGACCTCTCAGGCGCAGGTCGGCGGCCGGGTCGCGGCCTACCAGATCGAAGCCGAGATCGGCCGCGGCGGCATGGCCATCGTGTACCGGGCCCGCGACGTGCATCTCGGGCGGACCGTGGCGCTCAAGGTGCTCACCCCGCGGCTAGCCGAGGATGAGTCCTTCCGGCGCCGGTTCATCCACGAGTCGCGGGCCGCCGCCGCGGTCGATCACCCGCACATCGTGCCGGTCTTCGAGGCGGGCGAGGCCGACGGCGTGCTGTTCATCGCGATGCGCTACGTCGGCACCGGTGACGTGCGGACCCTGCTGCGGCGGACCGGCCAGCTCCCGATCGGGCGGGCGGTCAACATCGCCACCCAGGTGGCCTCCGCGATCGACGCCGCGCATGCCCGCGGCCTGGTGCACCGCGACATCAAGCCGGCCAACATGCTGCTCGCCGAGTCCGCGGACGGCGCCGCCGACGACCATGTCTACCTGTCAGATTTCGGGCTGAGCAAGGACTCGCTGACGCCGACCGGGCTGACCTCCACAGGTCAGTTCATGGGCACGCTCGATTACGTCGCACCGGAGCAGATCGAAGGACGCGCGGTGGACGGCCGCGCCGATCAGTACGCGCTTGGCTGCGCCACGGTGGAGATGCTGACCGGCGCGCCGCCATTCCGCCGGGACGAGAACCTGGCGCTGATGTGGGCCCAGCTCTCCGAGCCGCCGCCGGCGATCAGCCAGCGCCGCGCCGACCTGCCGCCCGCCGTCGACCAGGTGATCAGCAAGGCGCTGGCCAAAGTGCCGGACGAGCGGTACCGGACCTGCCTGGACTTCGCCGCCGCGCTGCGCGCGGCCTGCACCGTCCAGCCTGGCCCGGCCCTCAGCGGGCCGGTGGCGCAGCCGGCGCCAGGGCTGTTGCCTGGATCGCCGCCGTTGGCTGGGCCGACGGCCCTGCCTGGACCGGCGGCCCTGCCTGGACCGGCGGCCCTGCCTGGACCGGCGGCCCTGCCTGGACCGGTGACACTGCCTGGCCAGCCGGGTGGGCGGGTGCCGACGGAACTGGCGTTCGGGTCCCGGCCGACCGGGATCGATCAGGCACCCGCCGCTTCCGGTTCGCCGGGCCGGCCGGGGGCGCCTGCCATGCCTGGAGTTCCGGGGCGTCCCCGGGCGCCTGAGCAGCAAGCCCCGTTCGGGCGGCAGGTGCCGCTCGGCGCGCCGGTCCGGGAGGGCGGCGGCGGCAGGCAGGCGCCGCTCCCAGGCGGCCCGGCAGCACCGTACCCGGCCGGGCCGACGGGGCCGGGCGGACCGCCGGACCGTCGGGGTGGCCCGCCGGGCGGGCGCGGCGGGTCGCCGGACGGGCGCGGCGGATCAGCGGACGGGCGCGGCGGGCCGCCGGGTTCGGGAGGCAGAGCGGGGTCGCGGGGCAGGACAGGGTCGCCGGGCGGGGCAGGGTCGCCGGGCAGGACGGGACGCGGGCGAGGGCCATCCGCCGACCAGGCCGGCTGGCCGGCCGCGGGCACCCCGCCGAGCCAGGGCGGGCCGCGACGACCGGGTGGTGGCCGGGAAACGGCGCAATTCCGTGGCCCCGCTCCCCGGGCGCCGGGGAAGGGCGGCCCGGGGAAAAGCGGCCCGGAGAAAGGCGGCAGGGTCTGGCTGGTGGTCGCCGTCGCCGTCATCGCCATCGCTGGCCTGGCCATCGGCAGCTACGCCCTGCTCGGCGGGCAGCACCCAGGCGGGCAGGACGCCGCCACCCAGCCGCCGTCGCAGCGGACCTCGACCTCGCCGTCGCTGGTCGCGGACCATCCCGCGCACGTCGTAGAGGCCTATTTCAAGGCCATCAACCAGCATCATTTCCTGCGCGCCTGGCGCCTGGGCGGGAAGAACACCGGGCTGAGCTTCGGGTCGTTCGTGGCCGGGTTCGTGGGCACCCAGCATGACACGGTGCGCATCATGTCGGCCAGGGGCCAGGTGGTGATGGCCCAGCTGACCGCGATCCAGACCGACGGGACGATCAAGACCTTCCAGGGCAGCTACACCGTCAGCGACGGTGCCATCGCCGCGTCAGACGTCCACCGCACCAGCTAAAGCAAGCGGCCGGCCCGCGACCGCCGCCGGGGCGGGAGCACGGGCCGGCCGCTGAGCGATCAGCCTCTGGTGAGCTTGCGGTAGGTGACTCGGTGCGGGCGGGCCGCCTCGGCACCCAGCCGCTCGATCTTGTTCTTCTCGTAGGACTCGAAGTTGCCCTCGAACCAGAACCAGCTCGCGCCGCCTTCCCAGGCGAGAATGTGCGTCGCGATCCGGTCCAGGAACCACCGGTCGTGGCTGGTGATGACCGCGCAGCCGGGGAACTCAAGCAGCGCGTTCTCCAGGGACGACAGGGTCTCCACGTCCAGGTCGTTGGTCGGCTCGTCGAGCAGCAGCAGGTTGCCGCCCTGCTTGAGGGTGAGCGCGAGGTTGACCCGGTTCCGCTCACCGCCGGACAGGATGCCGGCCGGCTTCTGCTGGTCGCCGCCCTTGAAGCCGAACGCGGCCACGTAAGCGCGGCTCGGGATCTCGGTCCGGCCGACCCGGATGTAGCTCTCGCCGTCGGAGATGACATCCCAGACGTTCTTGTCCGGGGCGATCCGGCCGCGAGCCTGGTCGACGTAGGAGATCTGGACGGTCTCGCCGACCTTGATGTTGCCGCTGTCCGGCTTCTCCTCGCCGATGATCATCTTGAACAGCGTGGTCTTGCCGACGCCGTTGGGGCCGATGACGCCGACGATGCCGTTCGGCGGCAGGCTGAAGCTCAGGTCCTCGATCAGCATCCGGTCATCGAAGCCCTTGCTCAGCTTGTCGACCTCGACCACGACGCTGCCCAGCCGGGGACCAGGCGGAATCTGGATCTCCTCGAAGTCGAGCTTGCGGTTGCCGTCCGCCTCCGCCGCCATCTCCTCGTAGCGCTGCAGCCGGGACCGGCTCTTGGCCTGCCGCGCCCGCGGGCTGGACCGCACCCACTCCAGCTCGTCCTCCAGGCGCTTGCGGCGCTTGACGTCCTTCTGGCCCTCGACCTTGATCCGCGCGGCCTTGGACTCCAGGTAGGTGGAGTAGTTGCCCTCGTAGGGGTAGGCGTGCCCGCGGTCCAGCTCCAGAATCCAGCCGGCCACGTTGTCCAGGAAGTACCTGTCGTGAGTCACCGCGACGACGGTTCCGGGGTACTTCTCCAGGTGCTGCTCCAGCCACTGCACGCTCTCGGCGTCCAGGTGGTTGGTGGGCTCGTCGAGCAGCAGCAGGTCAGGCTGGGACAGCAGCAGCCGGCACAGCGCCACCCGGCGCTTCTCGCCGCCGGACAGGACGCTCACGTCCGAGTCGGGCGGCGGGCAGCGCAGCGCGTCCATGGCCTGCTCAAGCTGGCTGTCCAGGTCCCAGGCGCCGGAGTGGTCGAGCTGCTCTTGCAGCTTGCCCATCTCCTCCAGCAGCTCGTCCGAGTAGTCGGTCGCCATCTGCTCGGCGATCTCGTTGTAGCGGTCCAGCATCGCCTTGGTACTGGCGACGCCCTCCTCGACGTTGCCGAGCACGGTCTTGCTCTCGTCCAGGGCGGGCTCCTGGTCCAGCAGGCCGACCGTGAAGCCTGGCATCAGCCGGGCATCACCGTTCGAGGGCTGCTCGACTCCGGCCATCATCCGCAGCAGCGTCGACTTCCCGGTGCCGTTCGGGCCGAGGACGCCGATCTTGGCGCCGGGCAGGAACGCCAGCGTCACGTCGTCGAGGATGACCTTGTCGCCGTGGGCCTTGCGGACACGGCTCATCTGGTAGATGAACTCTGGCATGTGAACAAGGGTATGGGCAGCCGGCCGGGGGTCTGACCACTCCAGGCGCGGATCAGGTCGATCGGGCCGCGGATCGGCCGCCTTCGGCCGCGGCCGTGCCGGGATTGTGCCATCTGCCACCGCTCCGGGTGCCGCCAGACGTCAACAGGGCCGCGCCCGTACCGGTGCCATCCACAGCCAGCCGATTGGCACCGCGCCTGAGCCGGCTTTGCGGCGAGCCTGGACTCACGGAGGCGGAGGCGACGTGCCTCGCAGCCCAGGGCCTGGAGGTGGGAGATGTTCAACGACGCGCACATCAGCATGACCGGCTACGTGGCCACCCAGCCGCAGTTAGGGCAGACGAGGACGGGAATCCCCAGCGTCCGGATGCGGGTGGCCTGGACGCCGCGCCGGATGGACCGTTCTACGGGTGAATGGGTTGATTCGTTCACTTCCTTCTTGACCGTCATGATGTACCGGAAGCTGGCCGAGAACGTCGCCACCTGCGTGCGCAAGGGCGACCCGGTCGTGGTCCGGGGACGGTTCACCATCCGGACCTACGAGGACAAGAACGGCGCGGAGCGCACGGCGGTGGAGGTCGACGCGACCTCGGTCGGCCACGACCTGGGTCGGGGGGTGTCCCAGTTCCAGCGGGTCAGGCCGCAGACCGGGCTGACCGCGGCGGAGTACCAGGCCGCCGATGGCCGCGCCGGCGAAACACGGGCGATGCCGGCGGCCGGGGACGGCGACCTGGACGACTTCACGGCGGATGCCCTCGCCCCGGACAAGGCCGACCTGGACAGGCTGGACGAGGCCGTGCTCGCGGGTGATGGCGGCGGCCCTGACCTGGACAGCCCGGAGCAGCACGAGGGCGACGGGTCGCCGGGCGAGATGTTCGACGACGAGGCGGTCGACGCGCTCAGCCGGGAGACGGCCGGCGTGACGGTCCCGTTCTGAGCGGGCAGGACACGCCATAAGCACCGGAGCGCTCGCCGCGCTGGCGTCAGGCCCGCCGGGGAACTGGGGCCTGGCGGTGCCGCCCGCCTCCGGCGGGCGCTCCGGGCCGGCTGGCCCGTACGGCACAGGCCGACTCGCCGTACGGCTCAGCCGGGCAGGCCGTGACGGCTCAGGCGGAGTCGCCGCGGGCGACGGCCAGCTCGGCGCGGAACCGGTCGAGCTCGGCGAGTTCCTGCAGCGCAGGCAGCACGACGAGGTCCCGGGCCACGCTCGCCAACCGGTCCTGCATGTCGCCGGCGACCTGCTCGTTCTCCCGGATGGCGGCGGTGCGGACCGCGTTGACGCAGACCGACGCCGTCAGCCAGCCCAGCACCAGCATCGCCACGATCAGGACCGCGATCAGCGGCAGCAGCGAGAGGTCACTGAACAGATGCGGAACCGCGGCCTTGGTCTCGAACACGCCGAACACGCAGATCGCGATCATCCAGGCCAGGCCGACGATCACGCAGCCGAGCAGCAGGCCCTGCCAGGCGCCGATGGCGCGCCACCAGCCGGCGATCTTGTTCTCGGCCGGGAGGGCCTCGCCGATCCGCTCGCCCAGCGCGCCGGGGATGTCCTTCGCCCTGGACCTGATCGCCGCCCTGATGGTCTGCGACCACGGCTTCGGCAGCGCGGGGCTCACCTCGTCGGCGAGCTGGGTAAGCGCGTGGTCGATCTCTGCCTGCTGCGCTCCCGACGGCCCTGCGGTCACGCCGCGCAACTCGGCCCAGAGCTTGCCGAGCCTGATCTTGCGCACCGGGTCGCGCTTGACCAGGCGCTCGACCAGCCAGCTCACCGGCCAGCCGACGTAGTCCACGGCGCGCAGCTCCCGCGCGCTCTGCAGCGAGTCGCCGATCGCGAGAACCCCGGCGGCCCTGGCGAACGCGGCGGCCAGCCTGGCGGGCGAGGCCGCCAGCAGACCGGCCGGCACGGCGGTGCTGCCTCCGGTCAGGGCCGTGGCCGGGCCATGGTCGACGCCGGGGCCGGCCGCGACGGCACCGGGCTCGGCGGCGTCGGCGGACTTCGCATCGCCCTCGCCGGCGTACGGGGCGAACCTGGCCACCATGGCGTCGGTGTCGGCGGCGATCCGCGCGGCCGCGGCCCGCCTGGCCGTCACCGTCTCGATGAGCAGCGAGCGCAGCGTCTCGATGCCGGCCCCGCTATTGGCCGAGGTGACGAGGATCTGGACATCGTGCAGCTCCTCGGAGTCGAGCAGCCGCCGCAGGTCGTGCACGCAGTCCTCGACCTGCTCGGGCGACAGGACGTCGGACTGGTTCAGCACGACGGCGAGCACCTCGGAATGCCCGGCCAGCGGTACCAGGAAGCGCCGGTGCACGGCGGCGTCCGCGTACTTCTGCGGGTCAAGCACCCAGATCATCAGGTCGGCCAGCTCGACCAGGTGATCAACCTGCTCGCTGGCGTGCGCCATCACCGAGTCGTGGTCGGGCATGTCCAGCAGGACCAGGCCGGTCATCGCCCGCTCGCCGCTATCCAGGGCGCTGGCCCTGGCGTACCGGAACCGGCGCGGCACGCCCAGCCATTCGAGCAGCGCCCCGGAGCCCGACACGCCCCAGACGCAGGCGTGCACGTCCCTGGTCACCGGCCTGGTCACGCCGACGGTCGAGAAGTCGGCGCCGGCCAGCCGGTTGAACAGCGACGACTTGCCGCTCCCGGTACCCCCGGCCAGCGCCACCACGGTGTGCGCCGAGGAGAGCTGAAGCCGCTGTCCCGCCCTGGTGAGCAGCGCTGTCGCGTCGTCGAGCAGTTCCCGGCTGATGCCGTCAGGGCCGCTGCGGGCCGAGCCGATCTGCACCATCCGGGCGAGCGCGCCGAGCCGGGCGGATAGCTCGCGCCCGGCGCGGGCGATGGCGTTGCGGTCGGCGGCGGGCTGGCTATCGGCGCTCATCCCGGCCCAGGCGGCCCCGATCCTGGCCGCGCCGGTCCGGGCGAACCCGGCGTCCGCGTACCCGGCCCCGGCGATGCCTGCCCCGGAACCGCTGGCCTGGGCACTGCTAGTCCCGGCGCCGCTGAACTGGGCACCGCTGGCCTGGATGCCGCTCGTCTGGCCTGCCTTGGTCCCGGCGGTCATGGTCTCTGCGGGACCGGTGCCCGCCGGCTGCTCCTGGGCGGTCTTCGGTTCCTCGGGGACCAGGTTCGGCAGGCGGCTCGCCTTGCGCTCGCGGGCGGTCATGCCGCCGCCGGCCCGGTCTCTGGCGATGCTCACCTGACGGCCTCCAGTGCCTCGCTGGCCGTCACGAGCGCGGTGGCGCAGGCCTCGTCCGGCACGCCGGCGGAGTCGATGACGCTGGCGAACCGCTCCATCTCGGTCCCGAACAGCGCGTTCACCCGGTCATGCAGGTCCCGCCGGGCGGTGGTGGTGATCTCGCGGAGCTGAGCGGCGCCGAACAGCGAGCTGAGCAGCCGCTCGGGGCCGGAGGCGCTCGCGCCTGCCTCGGTCGTGCTCCCCGCGATCCCGGCGACGACGTCGCCTCTTGGCGCCGTGCCCAGGACGCCCACCATCAGCACCAGGCCCAGCGAGTCGTGGTCGAAGGAGACGACCCTGGCGATGGACCGCTTCGTGATGTTCTCCGCCTGCACGAGCTTGAGCACCCGCTCCTGCCAGTCCGCCACGGCCTGCCGGGCGCCGTCCGCCAGGACGGCAGAGGACCGGGCGAGAGCCGCCGCCTCGACCGGGGGCGGGCCGCTCTCGGTGGCGGCGTTCTCCGCCATGCCCAGATCGGCGAGGGCGGTGGCCAGGTAATCGGACGCGGCCGAACGGCCGGCCTTGGCGGCCTCGGCCAGCTCGCTGAGCAGCGCCGCGCCGGCCGGGTGCTGCCGCCACCTGGCGATCGCGTCCTCGGCGGCCCGGTCGGCGGCCGAGGCGACCAGCGACTCCAGGCTCTCGGCCAGCGAGGCGCGCAGCACGCCCGCCCTGGCCGGCTGCTTGCGCTTCTTGGCCTTGGCGGACCCGCGGCCACGGCGGACCTGGAGGGTGCGCATCAGGTCGCCGGTGCCGGCGAAGTCCTGCCAGCGGGCCAGTACCTCGCCGCTCAGCAGCGATCCGTCGGTGACGGACTTGTCGAGCTCGGCGAGCCGGCCGTCGTAGGCAGGCCCTGACCACGTCGCGCAGCTCGCGGCGGAGGGTGAGCTGGGTCTGCGCCTGCGCGGCGAGCTGCGGAATCCTGGTCCTGAAGGTGTCCAGCATGCCGGACATGGTCTGGGTGAGCACCGCGACCCGGCGGTCCTCGCCGGACGGCGATCTCCTCCAGCCACTCCCGGATCGGGCGGGCGATCTCGGTGGGCAGCATGGCGTCGGTGACGACGGTCTCCGCGACGAGGAACCGGCGGAATCCGGTCAGCCCGTTGGCCTCCAGCATCGCGTCGAAGTGGGCGCGAAGCTGCGGTGCGGACGACGGCGGCACCCGGGACAGCACCACGGCCAGCGACGCGCCCCGGTCCCTGGCGTCCTGGAGCAGCTCCCAGACGGCGGCGTCGGCGTACCGGCGGGCCGAGGTCATGAACAGCCACAGGTCGGTAGCGTCGAGGAACTGGTGCGCGAAGTCGCGGTGCGCCTGGACGACCGAGTCGATGTCGGGGGTGTCCAGCAGCGCGACGCCCCTGGGCATGCCCTCGCTGGAAGCGAGCACGAGCAGCCCGTCCCGGCCGGGCATGGCCAGGCCCTGCTGACGGACCCTGGGCAGGGTGGGCAGGAAGACGTTCTCGGCGAACCAGCTGCGCGTCGGCGGGGTGGCAGGCCAGCACCGGGCTGTTCGTGGTGGGACGGCGGATGCCGGTCTGGCTGACCTTCTTGCCCACCAGGCTGTTCATCAGCGTGGACTTGCCGGCGCCGGTGGAGCCGACCAGCGCCACCAGGATGGGCGCGCCGGACTGGCGCAGCCGGGGCAGCAGGTAGTCGTCGATCTGGCTCAGCAGCTTGCGGCGCTCGGCCCTGGTCTCTTCCACGCCGGGTGCCTCCAGCACCAGCGGGACGGTGACGATCGGGTGCCGGAGTTCCAGCAGCGCCGCTTCCAGGCGCCGGGGGTCAACCTTGACGAACGGCTCGGGCGGCGGGGCGCCAGGCGCGCCGGCCTCATCCTCGCCGGAGGGCTGGGTAACGCCGGCGGCGGGGGAATCGCTGTCCGCTCGGGGGGCTCCGGCCGGGCCGCCGCTGGCCGGGGCACCGCCCGCAGCCGGCGCATCGCCCGCCGGGGAGGCGCTGGCCGGGGCGCCGCTGGCTGGGGCGCTGCTGGCCGGGGATGGGCCTGCTGACGGGACCGCCGGCCAGGGCGCGGGCACGCTCGCGCCGCCGGTGCTGTCCGCTGGCACCGGTACCGCCCTCGCGCCGTGTCCCTCGGTCATGATCTCGGGGCCTCCTGCGGCCTTGGGGCAATTGTGCGCCGCGAGGGAAGATTACCCGCAGCGACGCCCCTATCAGGGCTTGTCGCGCTAGTACCTGACGTCTTATTCGCGCCGAGTCCGGGTCGTTGTTCCCAGAACGCCTGCGCTGACGGTGATCATGGCGTCTCAGCGGCGTCGCCCGTTTTCCGAAACCGGCCCCGTGGCCAGGGTCGCCGCGGACTAGCTGGCGCCGGCCCTGCTGGCAGCGGACTGCTGGCTGGCGGGCTGCTGGCCGGCGGCGGCGGCCGCCAGCATCGCGCCGAGGGCCGCCGTCGCGGCCGGCGCGCCGCCTTTCTCCGAGATGTTGGTGAGGCCGGGCAGGCCGCTGGCGCGCAGGGCGTCCTTGGCCTCGGCGGCACCCGCGAACCCGGCGGGCAGCCCGACCACGAACGAAGGCTCCACGCCGCGCGCCAGGATCTCGGTCAGCGCCTCCGAGGTGCCGCCGACGACCCAGACCGCGCCCGGGCCGGCCTCGCCGAGGGCCAGCCGGACGGCCGCGGCGGCCGGGCTGATCGAGGCGGTCCTGGCCAGCCGAGTAGTCAGTGGCTCGTCGATCTTGCAGATGACCGGGCAGCCGGCGATCCCGGCCGCCACCATCGCGGTGTCCGCGATGACCGGCACGCCGGCGGCCAGCGCCGCCACGCCGGCCGCGAGAGAGTCCTCATCGCAGACCAGGTCGGTGCAGTAGTCGAAGTCGGCGGTCGCGTGAATGACCCGCTCGGTGACGGCACGGCTGAGCGCGGGCAGCCGCGACAGGTCAAGCCGGGACCGCAGGATCTGGTACGACTCTTCCTCACCGGTCACGGTGGTGTCGCCTCCCGGCCTCCTGGCTCAGCAGCACGTCTCCCCCAAGCGTCCGCGCCGACAGGCTGCCCGGCCCTGGCTGCCTGCCCGGCGCCGTCCGTCCCCGCCCCCGCTCGCCGGTCCGCGCCATAGCCCGCGAGGTGTCCAGCATGGCATAACGAGCCGTTCCGGGCCCGGGCATCGGCAGGTCAGAGGCCATACCGCTCATCATTGGTTCGGTCGGCTAAGTACATCGATACACTGGCGTGGCGCTTCCGGCGGCAGCCGGACCAGCGCACCTGACCGAACTGCGCGTGCTGCTTCGGCGCGGGCAGCGGCGAGCGGGCCAGACGCGGCCACGGTGGCTCCCGGGCTGACAGCCAGGTAGTACTCAGGAAACCCGGATATAACTTCGGCCCAGCAGAAGCACATGCGAAACGGAGCGACCGTGGAAGACGGCCAGCGGGTCCAGGCGGAGTCCTGCGACGTTTACCGGCCGCGGATCACGGAGACAGACAGTCTCGTAGCACGTCTCACGCGGGACACCCGCAGCGGTCGCGGCGTGCGGATTCACGGGGGTAGCGCCCAGGTCCGCGGCGAGCTGCCGGGGAGCGTTCCCTCAGCGGCACCAGCCGCGACCGGGAAAGCCGCCCGCACCGGGCGAATAGTCTCCTGTGCTGGCGAGCGGTCGGCGATTGATGCCATCCTGGCTAGTGCGCGAAGAGTGACAGGATGTCAACTGTCCGTGACGTGCGGCCCGGCAGGGCCGGGTGAGGTAACGGCGGTCAGAGCCGATATCGCGCCCGTTCGCCCGGCCGGAGACAAGCCGGGGCGGGGCCGCCTGAGGCCGGCCCTTGGCACAATGTGGCCCGAGTTCGCGGAGGCAGCGCAGTGACGGTGATGACCCATAGCGACGACGTCGTCGATCGGAACGCCATGCAGGCGTTCATCGATCAGTACGGCGGGCGGGCGACCAAGCTCCCGCCGCTGACGATCGTGATCGCGGCCTACAACGAGGAAGGCTCGATCGGACCGGTCATCGAGGCGCTCCCGCAGACCATCGCCGGCCTGGAGGTCGCCAAGATCGTCGTCTCGGACGGCTCCATGGACGCGACCGTCAAGGAAGCGGATTCGGCCGGGGCGCTGGTCTGCGATGTCCCGGTGAACCGGGGCCAGGGCGCGGCGCTGCGGCTGGGCTACCTGCTGGCACGCGAGGGCGGGACCGAGTACATCGTCACGACCGACGCCGACGGCCAGTACAACCCGGCCGAGATCGAGGCCCTGCTGCAGCCGCTGCTGGCCGGGCGCGCGGACTTCGTGACCGGCTCACGGACCAAGGGCAGCGAGGAGACCACCGACCCGGTCCGCAAGCTGGGCGTCCGCGTCTTCGCGCTCGCCATCAGCCTGCTGACCGGCCAGCGGGTCACCGACCCGTCGTTCGGCCTGCGGGCCATGCGGGCCGAGGTGACCGGCACCGTCCAGCTGCTCCAGCCGCAGTATCAGTCAGCCGAGCTGCTGATCGGCGTGATCACCCACGGCTACCAGGTGGCCGAGGTCCCGGCGACCATTCACAAGCGCCGGGTCGGGGAGAGCAAGAAGGGCCCGAACACCTTCTATGCCCTGCACTTCGCCGGCGTGATCGCCAGGACCTGGTGGCGCGAGCGTCAGCGCCGGGCGCGGGGCTCCGCGCGCCGGTCGCCCGCCAGCTCCAAGGGCGCCGGGCTGCTCTGAGCGTCGTCGGCCGGCGGCTCCGCCTCGGCGAGCTGCTGGCCGCGGCTGAGCACCTGGGCGGCCTTCGCCTTGCCGCCGCGGTTCGCGAACAGCACGTAGTGGAAGATCGCGAACCGGGTGACGAAGGTAATGCAGTTGGCGATGAAGTAAGCGCCGTTGACGACGGCGACGTGCTCCCAGTGTGAGTGGCCCATATTCCGGGACCACATGCTCGCCTCGTGGCTGACGAAGGACAGGAAGATCCACGCCACGACCGAGACGACCCAGAACGGCAGGGTCTCCCTGAGCAGGTCGGGACGGCCCTTGCGCTCCCACGCCCAGCGGCTCAGCACGTAGCTGACAGCGGCGCCGACGACGGAGGCGACGAAGGCGGAGGTACCCGCGCTCATCCGCGCCACGCCGACGAGCAGGGCGAGGGTGATCTGGCTGGACGCCAGGGCGGCCAGCGAGACCGGGACGAAACGCATGAACCTCATGCCGGGCTCGGTGCGCAGCTTGCGCCGCACGGGTGCGGGCAGCAGGTGCCACGTGGCCCTGCCGATCCTGACCGGTACTCCAGGCATGGATGTCCTCGTCAAAGAATGTTTCCGGGGCCGAAAGATATGTACACAGTACGTGAACCCAGCGCAGGCTTCCCGGCAATCGCCGCAGGACGGGCCAGGATTCGCGAGAGCAGCGCCCGGCGCTGGCGGCCTGCCGGAGTCACCGGACGCTGCCGCCGAGACGCTGGGGTCCCTGCCAGCTGCCGCCCGATCCTGATGCCGCCCATAGACCGCCCCGTACCCCTCTCCAGAACACCTCGAACGGGCCGGTCCCCATCCCCGCGGCGGCGAAGGGGTCCGACCCCAGCCGCCCCATCGCTACCTTGGCCGGCGGATGCCATCGGCCGTCCTTGCGATACAGGAGTTGCCACAGTCGCCCGTTGACGCCGCGGAAGAAAATCCGGACCGTGGACTGGGCGGCGCTGGGCCAGGGCATTCCGCTGACGGATCCGCCCAGGTCGCGTGGTCCCTGGGCGCGATGTCCCGACACCAGGTAGGCGGCCCAGATGTGGTGGGGTTTGGTCGAGCCGCGCCAGGCCACCTCGATCGCCCCGCTCCGCATGGCCACGGCGCGCGGCGGCCCGCCGAGCGGTCCCATGCCCAGGCTCGACGGCTTCGTCCAGCGGCTGCCCAGCCGCCGCTGGACGTGCCAGAGGCTGCGGCTGGAGCCGCTGCCCTTCCAGAAGACCTGGAGGCCGCCGAACCGGTTCTCCACCGGGGCGGGAGCGCTGGCCAGGCTGCCGCCCAGGTTCTGCGGGCCGCTCCAGCCCCTGGCGGGGCTGTACTGGCCGTGCCACAGGTGATCGTCGTGCGAGCCCTTCCAGAAGACATCCACCACTCCGTTGGCCTGCGCCACCGCCTGCGGGGCGCTGCCGAGCTGGCCCATCAGGGCGATCCGCCTGGCGGGCTGCCACCCGCCTGAGGTCTGCCGGACCAGCCACAGGTAGCCGTTCCTGCCCCGGTAGAACACGTCGAGGACGTCGCCGCCGACTTCGATGGCCGACGGCCTGGAAGTCAAGTAGCCGCCCATGTTGACCGCGCTGCCCCAGGAGCCCTTCGCGGCCCTGGGCTTGCGCCAGAGCTGGTGCCCGGTGCCCTCGTAGAACACCGAGGAGGACTCGACCGCCGGGGTGCCCTGCATGGTGCCGCCCGGCGCGGCCAGCGCGACATCCAGGTAGTCCTCGTCGATATCGATCCTGGCGCCGCCATAAGTCCTGCGTGTCATTTCCGCTGAACTGGTGCAGCCGGTGATTCCGCGGCCAGGACCGGCGGCCGTATGACTTGTCCCTGACGTTCCGCGTGCCGTTCCAGAGCGCGTCATACACGGCGTTCGGCATCGCGTACTTGTGCCTGGCGTACTGCCGGGCGAGATCGACGATCCCTGACCGGGAGCTGCTGTACACGCCGGAGCGGTAATGCAGCCGGTGCAGCGCCCTGGTCCACGAGGACAGGAAGCGCAGCGCGACGCCGGTGTCCTTGGCCGGGTAGGCCTCCATGTCGTAGTAGATCGGCGTGCGCGGCCCGAAGCCGAGCCGCTGCGCCTGGGCCACCGCGTCCGCCGCCGCCCTGATGCCCTGCCTGACCGGCTGCTTCAGCTCGCCGAACGACGCTTGCGGCCCGGCGTACATGGGGATGAACCGCCAGCCCGCGCCGGCCTCGCGGCGCACCCACCTCCGGGTCAGGTTGAGCTGATCACAGGCGCGGTCCGAGCCGCCGATGTAGATGCCGACCGCGCCGTAGGGCGAGTGCCGTTTCCACTTGCGCATGTAGGCGGCACTCGGCGCGGCGCAGGAGTCGAAGCCAAGGCCGTGGTAGTTGGCCACCGTGGCGGGCAGCTCGGGCAGCCCGACCGGGACCGCCTTGGCCGGCTGCGCGACCGCTGTCGCACTGCCCTGAGCCGCACTGCCCTGAGCCGCGGCGTCCTGGACCATCGTGTCGTCCTGCCCGGCCATCGGCTGCTCGGCGGCGGCCAGCATGGCGGCCGGATCGTGGCCAGCCTGGCCGGGCACGGTCTTGCCCTCGGCCGCGTCGAGCAGCGCGGGGTTGGGCAGCACCAGCTGCGGCGCGGGCAGGCCGGCCTTGGACAGCATCGTGTAGATCACGTTCGGGTCGGTGTCGAACGTGGCGGTGACGGAAATCCGCGGCGCGGTCGCGGTGATCTGCCGCGAGATGGGGTTCTCGGTGGCGTCGCGGGGCGCCGACGCCGGGCCGCTGGCGATCAGCACCGCCTCCGTGGTGCCGAACAGCCA
The DNA here is from genome assembly GCA_963725175.1 of uncultured Actinomycetota bacterium. Taxonomy (GTDB): domain Bacteria; phylum Actinomycetota; class Actinomycetes; order Streptosporangiales; family Streptosporangiaceae; genus DASUBV01. The sequence continues at coordinate 5,629,510 of CAVRXH010000006.1, read as the reverse complement.
GCTCGGGCACGACTGGTTCTGCCCGGGTCCGCCCAGGTAGACGACGTGCTCGTCGAACCGCACGCAGCTATCCGGGTGCAGCGACTCATCGACGACCGGCCAGGACCTCGGGATATCGAACGTGTATCCCTGGTACAGCACCTGCTTCAGGCCCGCCGGCACGGCGGTCCTGCTGGCTCTCCCGCTTGCCTTCCCGATCGCCGATCCCGACGCTGGCCCTGCCATCGCCCGGCCCGCCGCGAGCGGCAGGAACAGGCCCGTGAGGACCAGCGCCGCGAGTATTCGTCCGCTGACCGGGGCACGACCCTGGCGCGGTGCCCGTGACAGCCGCAGAGCGCGCATGCTCGATACCGCCTTCTCCTAGAGCCCGGATGTGAGATGGCCGACCGGGCAGCGGACAGTGCCGCGAGCGCAGGGCAGTGCCGCGAGAAAGCACGGCAGTAGCCCGGCGGCTAGATGACGCCCCGGCCCGGCGCGGTCCTAGCTGCCGGAAACGCAGCTACCGGAAAGGCAGCTACCGGAAAGGCAGCCGCCGGTGACGCGGACGCGGCAGGTCCGCCAGGAATGTCGCGCGGTGATTTCCCCGATGAGCATGATGAGCTCGAACCTCCCCCGGTAACGGCCCTGTCCCCCCGACAGCGCCGACGCCGCCACCTGGCCATTCACCCGGCGCCAGGATCTGGCGGCCGCGATACCGCACCGCGATGGCGGAGCCGGCCAGGCCGTGGCGTTACACGAATTCAGGTTAGTTGCCGTCCCGGCAGCACCTAGCCCGACGCGCCGGCGGTATGCAATCGGAGGACCAGCGGCGAAGCCGGACACGGCGGCGGGCGTCGCGGGGCCACCAGATCAGGGTCAGCGCCCCGGCCGCGATCCCGGTGGCGAAGCCGGCCGCCACGTCGGACGGATAGTGCATGCCCGTCACCACCCTGGACGCGCCCACGGCGGCGGCCAGCACGCCGACCGGGATGAGGGCGCCTGGCAGTTCCAGTGTCACTCCGGTGGTGAAGGCGGCAGCCGAGGCGGCATGCCCGGACGGGAAGGAGGTGGTGCGCGGCCCGCGGGAGAGCCGCCGGGCCGCGGGGATCTGACCGGACGGCCTGGCCCGCCCGGTCAGGCCCTTGCCGATCACGTTGCTGGCGGTGCTGGCCACCGCGAGGCCGGCCAGGCCGCGCCAGGCCGCCCGCGCGGCCCGCTGGTCCCTGGTCAGCAGCAGCCCGGCGGCGACGCACAGCCACAGCACGCCGTGGTTGGCCGCCGTGCTGAGCCGGGGCATCAGCTCATCGAGCGCCGCCGAGGGCGTCGCCGACACCCGCGCCATGATGGCCCGGTCCGTCGCGGCGACCCGCCCGCGCAGCCAGTTCGGCCTCCAGGTACGGTCCCCGCCCGGTGCCGGCCGGCCGTCCTGCCGCCTGATCCCCCGCCTGCCCATGACCCTCCACCCTGCCTGGCCTGCCGCGCCGGGCAGTTGCCGGGGCCCGGCGAATCTGTCAGCCGGTGCCGCCGAGCGCGATGAGCGCGACCGAGCCGGCCGCCAGGGCCAGCCCGCCGAGCCGGGCGGGGGTCAGCCGCTCGCCCAGCAGAATCCGCGCCAGCAGGATCGTCACGGCCGGGTACAGCGCGGTGACCACCGCCGTGATGGCCAGCAGGCCGTCGTGGGTGGCCATGAAGTAGCACAGCGTGCCCGCCGCGCCGGTCACCCCGGTGGCCACGGCCAGCCAGCCGGTCCGCCGCTCCAGCGGGCGTATCTCCCCGCGCGCCACGCCCGCCGCGCCGACTACGAGCAGCCCGGTGAGCTGGGCGACGACCACCGGCCACAGGTCGTCGGCTGACCCGGCCCGGTTCAGCGCGATGAAGAGCACGCCGAACCCGGCCCCGGCGACCAGGCCCCAGATCACCCCGGTGAGATGGCGGCCCGACGTCCGGCCTGCCGCGCCCGCTCCCGCCAGCCCGGCCCGGCCCAGGCCCGCCGTTCCTGGCCCTGCCGCGACCAGTCCCCCCGCGACCAGTCCCCCCGCGGCCGGTGACCCGGTGGCCTCGGGCGCCGCGGCTCGCGGGCTGGCCGAGACTCCGACGATGGCGGGCAGGGCGAGCGCGATGCCGGCCAGCGACAGGCCGCCGGGATGCTCGCCGAACAGCAGCCCGGCCAGCACCGCGAACCCGGCCGACGCGACCGCGCTGAGCGGCCCGGCGACGCTGAACTCCGCGTGCCGGAACCCCTGGTAGAGCGCGAGCGCCCCCAGCACCTCGCCGAGGCCGGCGGCGGCGCCCCAGCTGATCGGGACCAGCGACGGTTCCTTGCTGCTCACCCACGGGACGACCAGCAGCATCACCAGCACGCTGACAGCCGTGGCCATGATCGTCACCCGCAGGATGCTGACCTGCCGTGACGCGACCCCGGCCGCGTAGTCAGAGCTGCCGTAGCCGACGGCGGAGGCGAGGGAGAGGAAGACGGCTAGCACGGCCGCCCCAGGGGCCGCCGATCCGCGCTGGACTGACGGGGGCCGGTCATCCACCGACCCTAAACGGGCAGAGCGGGCCGGATCTCACCCGCACCACCCGTAACCCGATTTGCGCGGCCTGCCCCGTCCTGGCCGCAGCTGCCCCAGGTCGGCCGCCCGCGGGCCGGCCAGTAACCTGCCGGTAGCCACCGCCGGCGTGTCCTGGCGGCGAGCCGCCTGGACACCCGAGGCGGATGGCAGGTGAGCAACGGAGCAGGGGCATGCGGATCGGCCAGATCGTCATCGATGTCGCGCCGCTCCGCCAGAGCCGCGACTTCCGCTGGCTGTTCGCCGGGCGCTTCGTGTCCAACGCCGGCAACGCCGTCGCCGTCACCGCCGCGAACTGGCAGGTCTACGGCCTGACCCACTCCTCGCTCGCCGTCGGCATGCTGACCCTCGCCGACAGCGTCGGGATGATCATCGGGCTGCTCGCGGGCGGCATGCTGGCCGACCGCTACGACCGGCGGCAGGTGCTGCTGGCCGTTCGGCTCCCGGCTGGCGTGCTCGCCGCGCTGATGATGGTCAATAGCCTGCTGCCCCGGCCGGCGCTCTGGCCGCTGTACGCGCTGACCCTCGGCATCGGCCTGCTGTCCGGGCTCAGCGCGCCCGCCGCCACCGCCGTGATCCCCGCGCTGGTGGACGAGAGCCTGATGCCGGCCGCGATGGCGCTGACCTCGGCCGGCAGCCAGCTCGGCAACCTGGCAGGCCCGGCGTTCGGCGGGCTGCTCATCGCCGGGCCTGGCCTGCCGGTCTGCTACGCCATCGACGCGGCGGCCTTCGTCGTCTTCGGCCTGGTCATGCTCGCCGTCCGGCCGCTGCCGCCGGCCGTGCGCGGCCAGCGGCCAGGGCTGCGCGCGCTGGCGGAAGGGTTCAGCTTCGTGCGGCGCAGCGGCGTGGTCGGCGGCATGCTGCTGGTCGACACCAACGCGATGATCTTCGGGATGCCGACGGCGCTGTTCCCGGCGCTGGCCGCCGAGCACTTCCACGGCGGGTCCGCGACCTTCGGCCTGCTGACGGCCGCGCCCGGCCTCGGCGCGCTGATCGGCGGGGCGACCAGCGGCTGGATCGGCCGGCTGCGCCGCCCCGGCGTGGTGGTGATCATCTCCGGGATGATCTGGGGCGGCGCGATCACCGGCTTCGGCCTGGTGCACAGCCTGTGGGCGGGCCTGGCCTTCCTGGCGCTGGCCGGGATGGGGGACCTGATCTCGGAGGTGCTGCGCAACGCGCTGTTGCAGCGCTATACCCCCGACCAGCTTCGCGGCCGGGTCAGCAGCCTGTACCTGGCGCAGGTCAACACGGCACCGGCCCTGGGCAACGTCGAGGCGGGCGCGGTCGCTCAGTTGTTCACGCCGGTCGTCTCGGTGGTCAGCGGCGGCCTGGCCTGCGTGGCCGGAGCGCTGCTGCTGGGCGCCGCCATCCCGGCCCTCCGCCACTCCACCTTCGCCAGCGCCCCCGACGCCCCACCGGGCGGCGACCCGGCGGGGGCTCTAGGCGGGGCGGCAGGTGTAGAGGGCGGCTAGCAGGTTCATCTTGCGGGTGTCGTCGGCCAGGGTGACGCCCATCCGGTTCATCACATAGCCGAAGGCCAGGCCGGCCTCCGGGTCGGCGCAGGCCGTCGAGCCGCCGAACCCGTCGTGGCCGAACGCCCGCGGGTTGGGGCCGAAGTGCTCGTCCGCCCCGGACAGCGCCATGCCGAGGCCAAACTCCAGCGGCAGGCCGAGCACCAGGTCGGTGTAGCGGCCCTGGCTGGTCCTGGCCAGCTCCATGGTCCGCGCCGAGATGATCCGCTCGGACCCGTCGGCCACCGCGCCGAGCACGGTCGCCAGCGCCAGCGCGGTGCCGTGCCCGTTGGCGGCGGGCAGCTCGGCCATCCGCCAGTCGTCGTCGTTGGCCTCCAGGCCGCTCAGCGGCGGGTTGGCCAGCGCCGCCGTGGCGGCGGGGTGCCCGCTGGCGAACGCCCTGGCCATGTCCGACTCCTGCTCTTGCGACAGCTCGATGCCGCGCAGGTCGGAGCAGCGGCCCAGGTCGGCGGCGGTGATGCCGATGTGGAAGTCGGCGCCAAGCGGCCCGGCGATCTCGGTGGCGAAGAACTCCCGCACGGTCCGCCCGGTGATCCGCCGCAGCACCTCGCCGACCAGGAACCCGAAGGTCATCGCCTGGTACCCGGTGGCCGTGCCGGGCGGGAACAGCGGCGCCTGCGCCGCGAGCAGCGCGGTGACCTTGTCCCAGTCGTAATAGTCGCCGATCACGGCGGGCACCGCCAGGCCGGACAGGCCGGACTGGTGGCCCATGATCCAGCGGACGGGGATGTCGCCCTTGCCCTCGGCGGCGAACTCGGGCCAGTAGCGCGCGACGGGGGCGTCGGGGTCGAGCTCGCCGGCGTCGACCAGGCGCAGCGCGCACAGCGAGGTCATCGCCTTGGTGGTGGACCAGACGTTGGTGAGCGTGTCTTCCCGCCAGGGCCGGGTCCTGGCCGGGTCGGCCCAGCCCGCCCAGAGACTGACCACGGGCGTGCCGTGCGACACCACGGCCACGCTGGCGCCGATCTCGCCCGGCTTGGTGAAGTTGGCGGCGAACGCCGCCCGGACCGGCTCATATCCGGGGGCGCAGCTGCCGTGAACCTCGATCTGGCCGCCGCCGCCCGCGGCGTCGCTCGTGGGTTCGCTCATGCAAGCGTGCTATCCCGCCGCCGCGGCCGTTGTCAATGCACGAGCTTGCGCCTTTTCGACGAAGCTGCCCGGAAGCTATTGACCGGCCATAGACGGCCGTTTTAGTGTAAGCGCTTAGATCGGCGATGTAAGCGCTTAACCATGACATGTAAGCGGTGAGATCTGGGATGAGCCAGCCCGGCGACGACTCCGCGAGCGCCGCGCCTGGTTCTGGCCCGCAGCCGGTCACGCTCTACGACGTCGCCAGGCTCGCCGGAGTCTCCACCGCCACGGTCTCCCGGGTGGTGCACGGCCAGGACCGGGTAAGGGACAGCACCCGGCTGCGCGTCCGCTCGGTGATCGAGCGGCTCGGCTACGTCCCCGACAGCGCCGCGCAGAGCCTGTCGCGCCGCCGCAAGGATGTCATCGGCCTGGTCTGCATCGAGCGGCGCGCCAAGCAGTACGACATCGAGAACATGAACCTGCTCTACTACGACGAGATCCTGCGCGGTGTCGAGGCCAGGCTGCGCGACCACAGCACGCTGTCCCTGCTCATCACCTTCCTCCAGGGCGAGCACGAGAACGACTGGCCACGGCTGCGCTCGCTGTCGGCGAAGGTCGACGGGCTGCTCATCGCCGAGGGCATCGTCAGCTCGCCGAACCTTGCCCAGCTCACCGAGCGGGTCCCGGTCGTGGTGATCGCGGGCGACCCGGACGAGCAGGCCGCCGACGTGGTCACCGCCGACAACAGGTCCGGGTCGGCCGCGCTGGTCGAGCACCTGATCACCGAGCACGGCAAGCGGCGGCTGTACTACGTGGACGGCCCGCCGAGCGTGGCCGACGCGCGGCAGCGGCGGCTAGCCCTGGAGCAGCTCCTGCGCGCCCACCCCGGCTGCCAGCTCATCGGCTCCTACCAGGGGCTGTTCAACGTGCAAAGCGGCGAGGAAGCCGGCGTGAAGCTGGCCACCTCGCCGCGCGACTCGCTGCCAGACGCCGTGGTCTGTGCCAACGACCAGACGGCCATCGGGGTGCTCCAGGCGTTTGCCAGGCACGGGCTGCGCGTCCCGCAGGACGTCGCCGTGACCGGCTTCGACGACATCTACCCGTGCAGCCTGTCCCGGCCCCCGCTCACCACCGTCCACCAGCCGATGGGCCTGCTCGGCGAGCGGGCCTGCACCCGGCTGCTCGACCGCATCGCCATGCCAGGCGGGCCGCCGCGGGCTGAGCTGCTGCCGACCGAGCTGGTGCTCCGGTCGAGCTGCGGCTGCCGCGGCGAGCTGCGCCGGCCCGTCGCGCCGCTGTCCGCCAGCGGTCTCGGCCCCGGGCTTCCCGACCCCACGTCCGTCAGCACCACGAGCTAGGAGCTGGAATGTCCTTTCTCGTCCGCCGCCTGGTCTTCTATCTCGTCGCGGCCTGGGTGGCGCTGACCCTGAACTTCTTCATCCCGCGCGCGATGCCCGGCAGCGTGGTGGAAGACATCATGTCGAAGTTCCCCAACCTCCAGCCGTCGGCGTACCGGGCGCTGGAGGCGATGCTCGGTGTCGGCCACCCCGGCTCGCTGTGGCATCAGTACGTCTCCTACCTCGACGACGTGGTGCACTTCAACTTCGGCACGGACGTGGTGCAGTACCCGGCCCAGGTGTCCACGCTGCTGGCCCAGACGATCCCGTGGACGATGACCCTGGTGGGCACCGCGACGGTGATCGCGTTCTTCGTGGGAACCGCGCTCGGCATCCTGGCCGGCTGGCGGCACGGCGGCTGGCTGGACCGGGCCCTGCCGCCGCTGATGTTCCTCCAGGCGGTCCCGTACTTCTTCCTGGCACTGGTGCTGCTGGAGCTGCTCGCCGTCACCTTCCACGTATTCCCGCTCGGGCAGGGCTATGGCAACGGGCTGATTCCCGGCTGGAACTGGAGCTTCATCGGCAGCGCGATCTACCACTCGATCCTGCCGGCGTTCACGATCGTGATCACCTCGGTCGCGGGCTGGATGCTGCAGATGCGCAACGTCATGATCACCACGATCGGCGAGGATTACGTGCTGGCGGCCCAGGCCAAGGGGCTGTCCAGCCGCCGGGTGATCTACACCTACGCGGCGCGCAACGCGCTGCTGCCGCAGCTCCAGGGCTTCGGCCTCGCGATCGGCTTCGTGGTCACCGGGGCGCTGATCATGGAGATCGTCTTCTCCTACCCCGGCATCGGGCTGCTGCTGCTCGACGCGGTCAGCTCCAACGACTACCCGCTGATGCAGGCCATCTTCCTGGTGATCACCTTCGCCGTCCTGCTCGCCAATCTCATCGTGGACCTGGTGATGGTGCTCGCCGATCCCCGGGTCCGAGCCAGGGAGGCACGATGACCGCGACCCTGCCGATCACCATCGAGCCGGCCGCACCCCGGAAAAGGGCCAGAGCCTGGGCCGGTGGAAGCGGCTGCCGGTCAAGGCCAAGGTCGGCGTCGTGCTGCTAAGTATCTTCCTGCTGGCCGCGATCATCGGCCCGATGGTGACGCCCTACGACCCGTCCTTCCAGAACCCCGACCCCAGCCTGTCGATGCACGCGCCGAACGCCGCGCACCTGCTCGGCACCACCCAGTCCGGCCAGGACGTGCTCTCCCAGCTCCTGGTCGGCATCCGGATGACGCTGATCCTGGCGATCATCGTCGGCGTGGTGGCCACGGCACTCTCGGTGATCGTCGGCGTGACCTCGGCGTTCCTCGGCGGGCTGTGGGATGAGTTCCTGTCGCTGGTGTCCAACGTGTTCCTGGTCATCCCGGCGCTGCCGCTGCTCATCCTGCTGCTTGGCTACCTGCCGCAGAAGGGTCAGACCGCGACGATCCTGGTGCTCAGCGTCCTGGGCTGGCCGTGGGGCGCGCGGGTGATCCGGGCGCAGACGCTGGCCATCCGCAACCGCGACTTCATCGCCGCGGCGCGGGAAACGGGCGAGCCGAGCTGGCGGATCATCGCGTTCGAGATCATCCCCAACGAGGTCAGCCTGATCGCGGCCGCCTTCGTGAACACCGTGCTCTACGCGATCGGCGCGTCGGTCGCGCTGGCCTTCATCGGGCTGGCGGACCTGACCAGCTGGAGCCTGGGCACGATGCTCTACTGGGCGCAGAGCCAGCAGGCGCTCCAGCTCGGCGCGTGGTGGTGGTTCGCGCCGCCGGGCATCGCGGTGGCACTGATCGGCACCGCCCTGGTGCTGCTCAACAGCGGCATCGACGAGCTGGGCAACCCGCGGCTGCGGGACGCGGCCGGGCGCAGCATGGTGGCCGGGGGACGACGAGTCCGGCCAGCCGACCCGACACCGGTGCTGCACGGCGTGCCGCTGCGCCGCGGTGGCCTGGCCGGGTTCCTGCACTCGTTCTCGCGCCAGTCGCTGCTGGACGACGCCACGCCGGTCTCGCGGACGGGCGGTGGCCGCTGATGACCAGTTTCAGCCACGCCGCCGCCCAGCCCGCGGGCGAGTCCGCCGCCTACGGCAGTTACCCCGCGCCGCCCGTTCTGGCCATCAGGGACCTGTCCGTGGTGTACCGGACTCCCGGCGGGGACGTCCAGGCCGTGGAAAAGGTCAATCTCGACCTGCATGCCGGCGAGGTGGTCGGCCTGGTGGGCGAGAGCGGCTCGGGCAAGTCCACGCTCGCGTACGGCGCGTGCCGGCTGCTGCGGGCGCCCGCGCTGATCACCAGCGGCAGCGTGCGGTATGCCGGCCGCCGCAGCGCCGGGCCGGCCGACGTCCTCCAGCTCGGCGGCGAGGAGCTGAAGCGGCTGCGCTGGCGGGAGATCGCCATCGTGTTCCAGAGCGCGATGAACGCGCTCAACCCGGTGCTGAACGTCCGCGACCAGCTCCTTGACGTGATCCACGCGCACATCAAGGTGTCCAGGGACGAGGCCCGGGCCAAGATCGGCTCGCTGATGGACCTGGTGGGCATTCCGCGCAACCGGCTGCGCAGCTACCCGCACGAGCTGTCCGGCGGGATGCGGCAGCGGGTGATGATCGCGATGGCGCTGGCCACCGACCCGGAAATCGTCATCATGGACGAGCCGACCACCGCGCTTGACGTGGTGGTGCAGCGCGACATCCTGCGGCAGATCGTCGAGCTGAAAGAGCATCTCGGCTTCTCCATCCTGTTCATCACCCACGACCTGTCGCTGCTGCTTGAGCTGGCCGACCGGATCGCGGTCATGTACGCGGGGCAGCTCCTGGAGACCGGGACGGCGCAGGAGATCCACCGCGAGCCCGCGCACCCCTACACCCGCGGCCTGCTCAACTCGTTCCCGTCGCTGCGCGGCCCGCGCCGCGAGCTGGCCGGGATCCCCGGCTCGCCACCGGACCTGCGGGACCCGCCGCCGGGCTGCCCGTTCCTGCCGCGCTGCGGGTTCGGCACCGATGCCTGCACCGGCATCGAGGTCATCCTGGCGCCGGTGCCGTGCTCGCCCGACCCGGCGCACCTGACCGCCTGCCCGTTCGTCACGCCGGACACGCCCCTGCCGGCAGCGGTCCCGGCCGCGGCGCCGGCGGCCGGGACAGCACCCGAGGAGCTGACGCCATGACAAGCCCGGCGAGCCCGGCGCAGGCGCCCGCGCAGGCCGACGCCCTGGCCATGGAGGCCATCTCGCTGCACAAGGACTTCCGGATCGGCCGCGGGAACATCCTGCACGCGGTCCGCGACGTCTCCTTCGAGCTGCACCGCGGCAAGGTCGTGGCGCTGGTCGGCGAGAGCGGCTCAGGCAAGTCCACGGTGGCCCGGCTGCTGGCCGGGCAGGAGACGCTGACCTCCGGTTCCATCAACCTCGACGGCAACCCGGTGCACCTGTCCAGCCGCAGCGCGTTCCGGCGGCACAAGAGCGAGGTCCAGCTCGTCTTCCAGGACCCGTTCTCCTCGCTCAACCCCGTGCACACCGTGCGCTATCACCTGGAACGCCCCGTCCGGCTGCACCAGGGCAAGACGGGTGACGAGCTGCACCGGGAGGTGACCAGCCTGCTCACCCAGGTCCGGCTCACCCCCGCCGAGCAGTTCCTGTCCAAGTACCCGCACGAGCTATCAGGCGGCCAGCGGCAGCGGGTCTCGTTCGCCCGCGCGCTCGCCGCCAGGCCCAGCGTGCTGCTCGCCGACGAGCCGGTGTCGATGCTGGACGTGTCCATCCGGCTGGAGATGCTCAGCCTGCTCGACGACCTGCGCAAGCGGTTCCGGCTGGCGCTGCTTTACATCACCCACGACATCGCCTCGGCGCGGTACTTCGCCGACGAGGTGCTGGTCATGTACGCGGGAGAGGTCGTGGAGCGCGGGCCGGCCGAGGAGCTGACCCAGCAGCCCGCGCACCCTTACACCCAGCTCCTGGTGTCCTCCGCTCCCGACCCGGACAACCTGGGCAGCGCGCTGCGCGACAGCGCCAGGCGCGCGAAGGCCGCCCAGGCCGCAGCCGAAGCAGCCGGCGCCCCGGCAGGCGTGCCCGTCGCGTCCGCCGGCGCGGCGCCCGCCGCCGGCTGCCCCTTCAGCCCGAGGTGCCCGTTCGCCGACGACCAGTGCCGCAGCGAGGACCCAGCGCTGCAGCTCGTCTCGGCAGGCCGCACCGCCGCCTGCTGGCACCTCGACGTGGCCGCCCCTGAGGTACTGAACCGATCACAGGGAGGTGGGGACTGACTCGCTAGCTCAGGATCGCGGAACCACACTCAGTCCCTGTACTCCCCCCGACTAGGAAGACGAAGCACATGAGGAGATTAATCAGTCATCGCAGGCTCCTGACTGTCGCCGCGGCTGGCGTTCTCGCGGCCGGGCTTGGCGCGTGCTCGTCGTCGCCGAGCGTCCACACGACGAAGTCGGGCAGCTCCACCAGCGGTAACGCATCACGCGCGCTGGTCATGGAGAGCTCCCCGGAGACCACCATCACCCAGGCGTTCAACCCGTTCGTGGCCACCGATGCCCCGTACGGGATGGGCGCCACCGGGCTGATCTACGAGCCGCTGATCCAGTTCGACATTGCCGCGCCGCCCAAGTACTACCCGTGGCTCGCCACGGCGTACAAGTGGTCGGATGCCGGCAAGAAGATCACCTTCACGATCCGGCAGGGCGTGAAGTGGAACAACGGCACGCCGTTCACCCCCGCTGACGTCGCGTTCACCTATGACCTAATGAAGAAGAACGCGTCGATCAACCTGGGCGGCCTGGACATCTCCAGCGTGACCACCTCGGGTAACACGGTCACGCTGTCGTTCCCGACCGCGCAGTACACCAACCTGGAGCAGATTGCCGGCGTCGGGATCGTCCCGAAGTCGATCTGGGGTGCCGCAGGCAACCCGGCGACCTTCGCGGACCCCAACCCGGTCGGCACCGGCCCCTACATGCTCAGCAGCTTCACGCCGCAGGGCTTCACGCTGAAGAAGAACCCGAACTACTGGCAGTCATCGATGGTCAAGGTGGCGAAGGTCTTCTTCCCGGTCTACACCTCGAACACCGGCGCGCTGAGCGCGCTGTTCTCGGGGCAGATCGACTGGACCGGCAACTTCATCCCCGGGCTGCAGAAGGATTTCGTCAACAAGGCACCGGCCTACCACCACTACTGGGAGGCCGCCGGCGGAGACGAGAGCTTCGAGCCGAACCTGAACAAGTGGCCGACTAACCAGCTCGCGGTCCGCAAGGCGATCAGCCTCGCGGTCAACCGCACGCTGCTCGGCTCCGAGGGTGAGGCAGGGCTGGAGAACCCGGTGCTGAACGCTACCGGCCTGACGCTGCCGACCTACGCCGCCTGGAGCGGCCCGGTCGCCTCCATGACGGTCTCGGCCACGGCCAATGCGGCCGCGGCCAAGGCGGTCATGAAGGCCGCAGGGTTCACGATCGGCAGCGGCGGCTTCTTCCAGAAGGGCGGAAAGACCGTCTCGCTGACGATCATCAGCCCGTCCGCGTACACGGACATGGCGGAAGTCGACTCCATCGCCGCGCAGGAACTGAAGGCCGCGGGTATCGACGCGACCTTCCAGGGCCTGTCGGTCAGTGCCTGGAACAACGATGTCGCCGATGGCGACTTCTCGATGACCGAGCACTGGTCCAACGGCGGCATCACTCCCTACAACATGTACAGCGGCTGGCTGAACGACGCACTCGCTAGCGGCAATGCCGCGACGGGTGACTTCGGACGGCTCAAGGACCCGGCGCTCGACGCCGACCTTGCCAAGCTGGCCGCGGCCTCGACGGTGGCGCAGCAGACCACCGCACTGGTCCCGCTGGAGAAGTACGTCGCCGCCAACCTGCCGATCATCCCGGTAGAGACGGCGTCGGAGTGGTTCGAGTACAACTCGCAGTACTTCGTCGGCTGGCCAACTCAGCAGAATCCCTACGACACCGGGCAGCCGTCCGGTACCAACAACGGCCCTGGTTCAGGGTCTGACGAGGTGGTCATCCTCCACCTGTCGCCACGGAGCTAACTCCCTCCGGTAACAGCGGGCCCGTCCCCGGATCCACCCTCCGTCCGGGGACGGGCCCGCACCATGCCCGGCACCACGCGCGCCGGCGGTAGCCGCCGGCCAGAACGGGAAGGAAGCTGACTGATGACCGCAGAACCGGCACATTCCGACTCCCGCCCGCCCTCTTCCACCTGCCCGCCGCTCCCTATCGCCTTCAGCACGCTGGCCTGTCCCGGCGCCACGCTGGCCGCCGCCGCGGAGCTCGGCGCCGCCACCGGGTACCAGGGCATCGAGCTGCGCCTGATCGACGGCGAGCTGATTGACCCCGCGATGCCGCCGGCCGCCCGCGCGCAGGTCAGGCGCACCACCGATGCGGCCGGCCTGCCGATCGTCGCGGTGGACAGCTCGATCAGGCTCACCGCCGACGGCGCCGCCGCCGAGCTGGCCGCGTTCCTGGAGCTGGCCGCCGGCTGGGCCGCGCCGCTGGTGCGCGTCTTCGGCGGCCCGCTGCCCGCCGCCGGCGACCCGGACGGCCGGCGCGAGGCGCTGGCCCGCGCCGCCCAGGTGCTCGACGCGGCCTTGCCGGCGGCGCAGCGGCTCGGCGTCGCCATCGGCGTCGAGACCCACGACGACTTCAGCGCGTCCGCCGCGGTCGCCGAGCTGCTCGCGCTGGTCGCCCCCGGCGCTGGCAGCGGACCCGACGGCGCGCCCCCCGTGATCGGCGCGGTCTGGGACAGCCACCACCCGCACCGGGCCGGCGAGACCCCGGCCCAGGTCCGGGCCAGCCTCGGGGACCGGATCCTGCTCGCGCAGGTCAAGGATGCCCGGCGCGCCCCGGAGCGGGACGACGGCTGGCAGCTCGTGCTGCTCGGCGAGGGCGAGGTCGCGGTCCGCGAGATGCTCGCCGAGCTTGCCGTCGCCGGCTACCCCGGCTGGGTGTCCGTGGAGTGGGAGAAACGCTGGCACCCCGAGATCGAGCCGCCCGAGGTGGCGCTCCCCCAGCACCACAGGCTGCTCACCCAGTGGATCGCCGAGCTACAGGAGGCGCAGTGACCCAGCAGGATCAGCACGGTTTCGGCATCGTCGGGGCCGGGGTGATCTCGGCGACCCACCTCGACGCGATCAGCGAGCTGCCGAACGCGCGCCTGGTCGCGGTGCACGACGCGGACCCGGCCCGCGCGCAGGCGTTCGCCGGCCGGGCCGGCTGCGCGGCCGAGCCGAGCCTGGACGCCCTGCTCGCCCGCGACGACATCGACGTGGTGTCGGTCTGCGTACCGAGCGGCCTGCACGCGCAGATCGGCATCCGGGTCGCGCGGGCCGGCAAGCACCTGGTCATCGAGAAGCCCATCGACACCTCACTCGCGGCGGCCGACGCGCTGATCGCCGCGGTCAGCGAGGCCGGCGTGGCGATGACGGTGATCTCCCAGCACCGGTTCGACCCCGGCCTGACCGAGCTGCGGGAGCTGATCGACGCCGGCGCGCTCGGGCGGCTGCTCGTCGGCGAGGCCGCCACCAAGTGGTACCGCAGCCAGGGTTACTACAACAGCGGCGGCTGGCGCGGCACCTGGGCGATGGACGGCGGCGCGCTGCTCAACCAGGGCGTGCACTACGCCGACATGCTGCTGTGGATGATGGGGCCGGCCGCCGAGGTGACCGCGGTGGCGGCGACTCAGGCGCACGAGATGGAGGCCGAGGACACCGCGCTGGCGCTGGTCCGGTTCCAGTCCGGGGCGCTTGGCACGCTGGCCGCCAGCACCTCGGTGTTCCCCGGCTTCGCCCAGCGCCTGGAGGTGACCGGCACCGGCGGCACGGTAGTGATCGAGGACGGCATGATCTCCCATCGCGCCCTGACCAAGGATCTTCCCGAACTGGGCCTCCGCGGCACCCGCGCTCCCCGCTCGGGCGGCGACGGCGGCGGTTCCGGCGCGGCTAACGCCGCGGACCTGGCCCTGGCCAGTCACGTCGCGCAGATCGCGGACCTGCTCGCCGCCGTGCGGGAGGGCCGCCAGCCGCGGGTCACCGGACAGGACGCCAGGGCCGTGCTTGAGCTGGTGCTGGCCGTGTACGCCTCGGCCCGCGAGCACGCGACCGTGACCCTGCCGCTGCCCGCGACCGCGAGCACGGTCGCGCGATGACGTTCACGCTGACCGGGTTCGCCGACGAGATCTCGGCCGACCCCGGCGAGCAGCTCGCCACCCTGGCCGCCGAGGCCATCACGCACCTCGAGCTGCGCAGCGCGTGGGGGATCAACGTCGCCGACCTCAGCGACGCCCAGGTGGACAGTTTCCGGCGCGCGCTGGACGACGCGGGGGTCAGCGTGTCGGCGATCGGCTCGCCCATCGGCAAGATCGACGTTGACGCGCCGATCGGCCCCGAGCTGGACCGGCTGCGCCGGATCGCCGCGGTCGCGGCCCGGCTCGGCACCCCGCTGGTCCGGGTGTTCTCTTTCTTCATCCCGGAGGGTCAGTCACCGGACGGGTTCCGGCACCAGGTCATCGACCGGATGGGCGCGCTCGCCGACGTGGCGGACCAGCACGGGCTGCTGCTGGCGCACGAGAACGAGAAGCAGATCTACGGCGACATCCCGCGCCGCTGCGCGGACCTCATCACCTCGGTCGGCTCCCCCGCGCTGCGCGCCACGTTCGACGCCGCGAACTTCGTGCAGTGCGGCGTCGCGCCGCACGCCGAGGGCTACGAGCTGCTCCGGCCGCACCTGGCCTATCTCCAGGTCAAGGACGCCATCGCGGCGACCGGCGAGGTGGTGCCCGCCGGCCAGGGTGACGGGCAGGTGCGGCAGACGCTGGCCGCGCTGCGCGACTCGCGGTTCACCGGGTTCGCCTCGCTGGAACCGCACCTCGCCGAGGGGCACACGTTCGGCGGGTTCAGCGGGCCGCAGCTGTTCCGCCGTGCGGCCCGCGCGCTGAAAGAGCTGCTCAGCGAGCTGGAGATCGACTGGAAATAGCCGCGCCGGCCGGCGGCAGCACCGGCAGGCCGGCCGGCGCGCCGGCGTGGATCAGCTCGCGCACCGCCCGGGTATCAAGGTGATCGGCGACCAGGTCGCCAAGCAGGTCGAGCTGATCCTGCCTGAGGTCACGGAAACAGGTGTCCGGCGTCGGCTGGAAGTCACGGCCGGCCGACGCCGCCACCTCCGTGAGGAAGCCGCGCCGGAACTCATCGTTTTCCAGCGCGCCGTGCCAGCTCGTTCCCCACACCGCGCCGACCCGGCAGCCATCAAGGAACGGCTGGGCGGCGTCACCGGTCACCGTCGTGATCGCGTGATGAATCTCGTAGCCGGTCAGCGGGCCTGGGTCGGCGGGCAGCTCGGGCCTGGCCAGTGTCTTGCCCGCCGCGAACTCGACCGTCACCGGCAGCAGCCCGAGCCCCGCGACGATGCCCGCGCCTGACTCCACCTCGTCGGTGATCCGGGTGGCGAGCTGCTGGTAGCCGCCGCAGATGCCGAGCAGCGGGCGGCCGGCCCTGGCCCGCTCCGCCAGCGCCGGCTCGAACCCGCGCTCGCGCAGCCAGGCCAGGTCCGCCACCGTCGCGCGGGAGCCGGGCAGCACGACCAGGTCGGCGTCCGCCAGCTCGGCCGGCGTTGACGCCATCCTGACCAGCACGCCCGGCTCGGCGGCCAGCGCGTCGATGTCGGTGAAGTTGCTGATCCGCGGCACCCTGACGACGCTGACCCGCAGCACGTCGCCGCCGTGCGGCGGCCCGGCGGCCGGGCGCGGGTGATCAAGCGCGAGGGAGTCCTCGGCGTCCAGCCACAGGCCCGGCGCCCACGGCAGCACGCCGAGCACCGGCCGGCCCGTCAGCCCGGTGATCATGTCCAGGCCGGGGTCGAGCAGGGCGCGGTCACCGCGGAACTTGTTGATCACGAACCCGGCGATCAGCGCCTGGTCGGCCGGCTCCAGCAGGGCGACCGTCCCGTACAGCGCGGCGAACGCGCCGCCCCGGTCGATGTCCGTCACCACCAGCACCGGCAGTTCCGCCGCCCTGGCCAGGCCCATGTTCGCGATGTCGGCCGCGCGCAGGTTGATCTCCGCCGGGCTGCCCGCGCCCTCGCAGATCACCACGTCGTACTCGCGGCGCAGGCTGGCCAGGCAGTCCTGCGCGACCTGCGCCAGCGCCGCCTTGCGGCCGGCGTAGGACAGCGCGCTGACCTCGCCGTCCGGCCGGCCAAGCAGCACCACCTGCGTGCCGTTCGCGCCGGGCTTGAGCAGCACCGGGTTCATCCGCGCGTCGGGCTCGACGCCGGCCGCGGCGGCCTGCATGGCCTGCGCCCGGCCGATCTCCGCGCCGTCGCGGGTCACGAACGAGTTGAGCGACATGTTCTGTGCCTTGAACGGCGCCACGCTGACGCCCTCCCGGCTCAGCCACCGGCACAGCCCCGCCACCAGCACGCTCTTGCCCGCGTCCGATGTAGTCCCCGCAACCAGCAGCGCCCCGCTCACCCGCGTCCTCCTCTCGCTCCCAGCCGGCCTCGGCCCGCCGCGCGGGCACAGTACCGGCCCCTCTAGAACAGCCGACGGTGGTTCTCCCCCTCATTGCGTCCGCCCAGGACCGGCGGATACAACAGTGAACTCGCTTCTTACTGTCATTACAGCGACAGTGAAAGTGGGTTTACTGTCGTTCAGGGTCCAGCGCGGAAGGGCCGTATCGGGACAGGGCCGCGGCGAGAGTGGTGGCTGTGACTGTTGCGGCCAGCGTGACGGCGCGGCTGAGCCGGATCGCCCTGGCGATGTCGGCCGGCTCGGGCGCGCGGCCGTCTCCGAGTTCGGGGCGGTGCTCGGCTACGCCTGCGTAGGCAGCGTCGCCGCCCAGGCACAGCCGGAGTGCCCCGGCGAAGGCGGCCTCCGGCCAGCCCGCGTTCGGGCTCGGATGACGCCGGCCGTATCGCAGCGCCGTCCGCCAGGTGCTGCCCGGCCGCCCGCCGACCGTCGGCGCGCAGGCGGCGGCCAGCAGCGCGGTCAGCCGGGCCGGGACCCAGTTCGCCACGTCATCCAGCCGGGCCGCCGCCGTGCCGAACCTGGCCAGCCGGGGCGTGCGGTGCCCGACCATCGCGTCGAGGGTGTTGACCGCGCGGTAGCCGAGCAGGCCGGGCAGTCCCGCGAGCGCGCCCCAGGCCAGCGGCGAGACCAGGGCATCGGCGGTGTTCTCCGCGACGGACTCGATCACGGCGCGGGCGATCTCCTTCTCCCCCAGGCCGTCCGGATCCCGCCCGCACAGCGCCGGCAGCGCGGCGCGGGCCGCGTCCAGGTCGCCGGCTTCCAGGTGCCGCTGGATGCGCGCCGCCTCAGTGCCCAGCGACCTGGCGCCGGTCACCGCCCAGGTCGCGGCGGCGGTCGCGGTCAGCGTCAGCCACGGCCGGCCCCTTGTCAGCCGGGCGGCCGCCACCGCCGGCGCGGTGGCCAGCGCCAGGCACGCCGCCGCGTAGGCGGCGCCGCGCGGCGCGCTGTCGGCGTACAGCCGGTCCTCTAGCACGGCGGCGGCCCGGCCGAACAGCGCGACCGGGTGACCCGTGCGCGGATCGCCCAGCGCCGCGTCGGCGGCGACCCCGGCGGCCAGGCCCGCCGCCAGCGGCCAGCGTCTCGGGCACGTCCCGGCACGATGCGGCTTCACGGTCAGCAGTATGGCGGCTGGTTCGTCAGCGCCGTCGCCACCCGCAGGAACACCCCGAACAGCCGGAACAGGGCCGGCATCCGCCCGGTCACCACCACCGTCCTGGGGTCGCGCAGGGTCACCTGCGGGATGCCGGACAGCATGGAGGCCACCGAGGACGACTGCCAGCGCACCGCCAGCGTCCGCTCGCCGGCCTCCGGTTCGCCGTCGTTACCGTGACCGGCCTGGGATGCCCGCGCCTGCTCGACGGCGGCCCGAGCCGCCGCCTCGATCGCCGCGCGGGCCTCCGTGACCGGGCGCAGTTCCGCCGCGAACCGGTCCTTCGCCTGCTTCACCGCGACCGTCGCCGTGCCCGGCGCCCAGTCGGCCAGTTCCGCGCACGCCGCGTCATCGCCGGTCAGCAGGATCACCGGGACACCCAGCGCGGCGGCCGTCGCGTGCACCAGGCCGATCTCGCCCGCCGGGCGGTCGTCCAGCCACATGTCCTCGATCTCGTGACCCATGAAGCTGTGGCTGAGCACGCCCAGCGCGCCGGCCCTGGCGTGGTAGCCGACGCAGATCGCCGCGTCGAACCCCGGTTCCAGGCCCTCCAGCATGCCCATCGCCTTGGGCCGGCCCCGGACCAGCCTGACCTGCTGGTGCAGCAGGTCAGGCAGCAGGTTGCGCATCGGGCCGTGCGCGTCGTTGACGACGATGTCCCGCGCCCCGCCGCCGTGCGCGCCGCGCACCGCCGCGTTCACGTCCTCGGTCATCAGCACCCGGCCGCGCTCGTAGTCCATGCCGCCCGGCTGCACGTCATGCGCGTCCACCAGGCCCGTGATGCCTTCCATGTCCGCGCTGATGTAGATCCGCAACGTTTCCCGCCCTCCTGGCTCGCTCGCGAGGTCCGCAACCCGGACTATCTCAGGCCGGCGGCCGGGCGCGCACCCTCCTGCCCCGCGAGCAGCCGGAGAGCGAAGGGATGGCATCGAGCGATACGTCACCGTTCCGGAACAATGGCGTATCGGAACTAGGCGGCATGTCGGTCATCGCCCCGCGTCCCTTATCGTGATGGGGATCCGGCATATCCTGGTCCGGCGTGACCGCGTGAAGCCGCTGCCCATGAAGGCGGGGGTACCGTTCCCGCGAGGCCCGCCGCCAGGGCGGGGCAGGACGCGGCGAGACGGTGACCAGGGCGGCGAGCGACATGCCCGCGTGTGCGATGTTTCCGCCGTGTGACCTGGGTCATGCACAATATGGTCCGAGCGCCTGTAGCTCAGCCGGATAGAGCAGCTGCCTTCTAAGCAGCCGGTCGGGGGTTCGAGTCCCTCCAGGCGCGCTCTCTACAGCCCCAGGTCAGATGGCACTTCGAGGCGTCTGCCTTGGTGTCAGGGCCGTCCTGCGCGTAGCTTTCCAGGTGCAGCGCCAAGGGCTACACCTCCGGCGCGGCAGGTCGGCCCGAAACGGCCGTCAGATGCCGGGAGACGCGGAAGTCACCGACTAGCTCGCAAGCTCAGATCGCGCTCAGGGGCGCCAGCGTCAGCATCCAGTTCGGGCGACGTATCGTAGTTGGCACGATCCCCAGAAGGGTACGCCGCCATGACAGTGCCGAGCCCATTACAGGATCCTGAAGGTCAGGCGCGGACCCGAGCGAGACTGCGAGCGCTGATGAACATCCGAAACGCCGGCGGTGTCATCGTGTTCTCGGCGATGGCGGTGCTGGGGGTTGTTGGAGTGGCTACGGGTCACGAGCGCAGCGGCCTTCTTGCTGTGGTGTTCGGCGGCGGCGTGGTGATCACTATCGTCGCGAGGCTGACGGGTCGTAGATGACCAACGATCTTCTAAGCGGACAGACACCTACAGGCGCGCTCCCTGTAGTCCCAGGCCAGGCCTACATCTCAGATTTCCGGACCGGCTCGAAGGACGTGGCCTTTGACGGTTCGGGCTCCGGTACGGGGCAGGGTGGATCGTATGCCTTCGCTACCATCGGCTCATGGCCTGCGAACGGATCGCTACTGATCCTGGCGTGATGGGCGGACTGCCTCGGATAAGGAATTTGCGCATCCCCGTGGCGACAGTGATCGCCATGCTCGCGGACGGCATGTCCCAGGAAGAGATCGTCGCGGAACTTCCGGATCTCATGATCGACGACATCCACGACGCACTGCTGTACGCAGCCGAAGCAGTACGTGACGCCACTCACCTACGCAGAGACGGGCTGGGCGCGCATACGCAGTCCCATGACAGGCTGGACAAGTCCTGTGCTGCGGCGCTACGACCCTGCCGAACTTTGTAGTGATAGAGGTATGAAGCCGGAGACGGTGAGCCTTTGTAATTACCGCGTCACCGTCACGGTTCACGGCCATCCCTCAGCAGTTCTCGTTGCTCTCGAAGACCTGGAACAGCTGGAGGAGACCCTGGCCATCCTGCGCGACCCGGACACGATGGCGCGCCTTGCCTCATCAGACGCGGAGCTGGCTCGCGGCGAGTTGATCTCCTCGGACGAGCTCGCGGAGGTCATGCGGCAGCGCGCCCTGAAGCAGTGATGCCGCCGTCATCAGATGAGCCGTACGAGCTGCGGTCTTCTACCGGATCGACGACAAGACGCAGGTCGGTCTCGCTAGGAATTGAATTGCTTCCAGTGGCCCTCGGAGATGACCTCGACGGTGCCGTCAGTGACCTTGATCGCGGTCTGGTCGTCAATCGCGTACGCAGGCACCGGCAGGCGGGCGGCCCATTGCTCCGCGTCGGCCAGAGTGTTGTCCGGCAAGTCCGGATGATCGAGATGCGGGAACATGGCGAAGTCAACCACTCCCAGCGCCTCATCGCGGCCGCCGGGCGGCTTCCAGAGCATGGCTTCCTCGCCGATGCGGGGACTCATCACCATGCTCCCGCCGCTCAGGCCCACCCAGGGCGCGCGCAGGGTCGGCAACAGGTCCGCTAGCCCGGACTGCCGCATCCAGTAGGCCAGGTACAAGGCGTCGCCGCCGTTCACCAGCAGGACGTCGGTCTCCTGAACCAGGGGGACCCACAACTCCTCATCGATACTGGGCAGCGCGGTGAGCTCCAGCACTCCCAGGGACTTCCAGCCCAGCTCGCACATCGGGGTGGTGGCTTGTCCGGCGATGAACCGCCAGGCCGCACCGGGGCCGCCCATGGGATAGCTCGCGGTGGGAATGCACAGGGCGCTGGACTCGGCAATCGGCTTGCCCAGCAAGTCGACCAGCGCGTTGTGGATGCTGGTGTTCTTGATGCCGGCGGAGGTGAGGAGAAGCTTCATAACGCTCCTAAGTGCTGGAAGCCATCGGCTGCCCAAAACTACCGGCTGCCAGTGACAAGTCAGGGCAGTCATATGGCACAGTCCTGCTTGTGCCGTTGGACGATCTGCCGGACTGGCTGCCGGGCTGGTGCCTGGATCATCTGGGTGGCGAGCCCTCCGACACGCTGTTCCGGCTGCGGCAGACCTCGATGGTGTTCGGCCTGCGGCTGGCTGATGGCACGAACGTGGTGGTGAAGGCGCGCGACGACGACGGCCGGGCCGTGTCGTGTGTCGCGGCGCAGGCCCGGCTGGCCGGGCGCGGGTTTCCCTGTGCCCGGCCGCTCACGCCGGTGACTGGCGTCGGCTCGCTGGCTGTGCACGCGGAAGAGTTCCGGCCGGGCGGCGAGGTGCTGCGCGGGAACTCACCGGACGTGGCCGCGCGCTACGCGGGGGTGTTCGCCTGGCTGATGGCAGAGCTGGCCGAGGTGACCGTCGCGCCGCCGCTGCCGAATCCGCCCTGGGTGCGCTGGGACCACGCCGATCCGGGGACGTGGCCGACGATCGGGTTCCTCGATAGCCGGGACCAGAGCGCCGTGCCCGCCTACGTCGCGGACACGGCCGAGCGGGCTCGGGGGCGGATACTGGCGGCCGGGTTGCCGTGCTTGCTGGGCTACGCGGACTTCGAGGCACAGAATCTCCGGTGGCACGGTCAGCAGATCTGGGCGGTGCACGACTGGGACAGCCTGGCGTGGCAGCCGGAGGCTGCCCTGGCGGGAGCGGCGAGCGGATCCTTCGCGAGCGACGGGCCGCCAACGCTGGCGCCGGTCGAAAGCTCGGCGGCGTTCCTGGCGGCGTACCAGGACATCAGGGGACGCCTGTTCACGGCCGCGGAGCAGGAGGTCGCGTGGGCGGCCAGCTTGTGGATAGCGGCGTACAACGCCCGCGAGGAAGCGCTGCGCGGCGACACCGCGGTGTGCCGCGATGCGCTCCGCGCGCAAGCGGCCGAACGACTCAGCCGGGCCAATGCCTAGCCGGCATGCGAGTCCAGCGAGGCCGCCCACGTAGTCGAGCTCCGGCGGCCAGACGGTAGCGGATGAGCAGGCGATCCGGCGATGATATTTCCCGCGATCGCATGTCTAACTGTCATCCGGGCGGCTTGTGCGGTGCCCGGGCCGCCGACGCCCCGGAAGGAAGTAGCCGTGACCAGTGACGCGTGTCAGCCCGTGTCTGTATCCCGGGCGATCGAGGCTCCGGCAGACCGGCTCTTTGGGTTGCTCAGCGATCCCGCCAGGCACCCGCTGATCGACGGCTCTGGCATGCTGCGCGAGTGCTCCGGCGGAGCCATCTCCCGTGCTGGTGACGTGTTCACCATGAAGATGCACAACGCTGAGATGGGCGACTACGAAATGGCCAACCACGTCGTGGTGTTCGAGCCCGGCCGCCGGGTCGGCTGGGAACCGGTGCTGACGGACGCCTCCCGTCCCGAGGACCAGGACGGGATCGGTGACCGGAGCAAGCCGCATCGCTGGAGCTTTGAGCTCACCCCGCTCAGCGCGACCTCCACCCTGGTAACCGAGACCTACGACTGCACCCGGGCACCGGCGTGGCTGCGCAAGGTCGTCAGGGGCGGAACGCGCTGGATTCCTGACATGACCGCCACCCTGGAAAAGCTCGACGCCCTGAGCCGAGGCTGACGAAGACAGACATGCTTGGTGTCATGACTTTCACGACTCCGGACGCCGCGGCGCGCGCGGCGGTTTCCGTCGCGGCTGGCTTCGAGATTCCCTGCACAGATCCCGTGATCCTGGCTGATGGCGCGAATGTGATCGTCCACCTGAGCCCGTCGCCGGTGGTGGCGAAGGTAGCCGCCAGCACTACCGCCGTCCGGCCGGATGGGTCGGCCTGCCTGCAGCGGGAGCTTGACGTCGCACTCTTCCTGAACGGCAAGGGCGCCCCGGTGATGCCGCCCAGCGCGGAGGCACCCGCGACCACCCACCAGGCCGATGGCCACGTCATGTCGTTCTGGCAGTACCTGGCGCCGGCCAGCAGCACGCCCCCGGACGAGGCCATCCTCGGGTCGATGCTCCGGGACCTGCATGCAGTCCTGCGCTTCTATCCCGGCGCGGCTCCCTGGCTTGCCCCGCTGAGCGATATCGAGGCATTCCTGGCCCGGCCCTCGACCACGCTCACCGACGCCGATATGGCCGCGCTCGCCGGGCCCTTCGCGCGACTCACCGCCGAACTGGACCCAGCGCTGGCGGATGGCCAGGTCCTGCATGGCGATGCCGGTGCCGGGAATCTGATGGCCACCGACGCGGGATGGATCTGGCACGACTTTGAAGACGTGTGCTCCGGGCCGGTTGCCTGGGATCTGGCCCCTTCGGTCGCCAGCCGCTACATGGACGGCTCGCGTGTGCTGGCCGCCTACGGGGAAGCCGTCGACGCCCGCCAGCTCGATATCCGCAAGCAGCTCCGGCTGCTGAACCTGACCGTCTGGTACAACGTCTACGCCGAGCGCCTCCCCGCATGCCGCGAGCGAGCGGCAGAACTCGTCGTTAGCTGGCGGACGCCATGACCGCCGACTACAACCTCGGCTAGGCGCTCACCCAGCCTCAGCCAGGCGATACTGCCGTATGACCACTTTCCCCGACGAGGCGACCGGCTGGCGCAATCTGGGTGAGCGCGGGCTGGTGGAGACGCCGTGGTTTCGGTTGCGGCAGGCCAGGGTGGAACTGCCGGGCGGGCGGCAGCTTGACCACTATCTCCTGCGGCTGCCGCCGCTGACGATGACGGCCATGCTGGATGACAAAGACCGGGTGCTGCTGCTGTGGCGGCACCGGTTCATCCCGGATACCTGGGGCTGGGAGCTGCCGTCGGGAATCGCCGAGCCGGGCGCGGACCTGGCCGCGACGGCCTCGCGGCAGGCGCTGGCGGAGTCGGGCTGGGAGGCGGTCGCGCCGCGGCCGCTGCTCACGCTCCGGCAGAACGGCGGGCTGACGGACTCGGCGGTGCACATCTTCGTCACCCGCGAGGCGATCCGCCGCGGGCCGCCGGAAGCTGATTTCGAGGCGGAGCTGATCGAATGGGTGCCGCTCGCGGGCGCGCCGGCGCTCATCGAGGACGGACAGGTCAAGGACGCGAGCACGGCGACGGCGCTGCTGTGGCTGCATGGCGGCCGGACGCCGGAGGAAGGCTCGGCATGACGGCCGGAACTGACGACGAGACACCGCTCACGGGCGGGGACTCGACCCAGGGGATCGTCCGGATCGGTGACACGGTACGACGGCCGGCCCGGCCCTTTACCGCCACCGTTCAGGCATATCTCACGCATCTGCACAGTGCCGGCTTCACCGCCGCGCCAGTGCCGCTGGGTCTCGACGATCAGGGTCGCGAGATGCTGTCCTACGTCGCCGGCGACGTACCGCGCAACCCACTGCCCCCGGAGGCCACGACCGAGGAAGTGCTGGTCGCGCTCGCTCGCCTGATCCGTCGGCTGCACGAAGCGGCGCGGGGCTGGACGCCGCCGCCGGACGCCGTATGGGGCTACCAGCTCATCCGTCCTGACCTGCCTCCGCCGGCCGACGGCGAGCCGGAACTGGTCGGTCACCGCGACTACTGTCCGGGAAACGTCGTCTTCCGTGACGGCCTGCCGGCGGCGTTCATCGACTTCGACCTGGCCCGGCCGACCTCGCGGCTCTACGAGATCGCCTATGCCCTGCACTGGTGGGCGCCGCTCTACGACCCGCGGGAATGGGCGCCGGCGTTCGCCGGCGCTGACATCCCCCGCCGGGTCGCCGTCTTCGCCGACGCCTACGGAATGTCGGCCGAGCAGCGCCGCGACCTGGTGCCGATGATCCGCCGTCAGATCCACCGGTTCCATCTGACCTCTCGCGCGGCGGCGGAACGGGACCCGGCGTTCCGCCGCGTGTGGGAGGACAGCGCGAGGGACAGCTGGGCCAGGACCGAGACCTGGATCGCAGCCGAAGGACCAGCCATCACGGCGCGGCTGCTCGCCCAGTAGGTCCTGCTGCCGGCGGCTGGGGCTGGAGCGGGCGCTACCGGTGCAGCTCGGTCGGCGCCTCCAGGCGGCCGAGCTTCTGCGGGTTGCGCATCGCGTAGATCCGGGTGATCTGGCCGTCCTCGACGACCAGGCTCACGGCGGTGGGCGACCCAGCGGCCTCGAACAGGGCGCCGGGCATGCCGTTGAGCCAGGCCGCAGCCGCGACGAGGCCGTAGGCCGCGCCGCGGGACAGGAACGCGGCCACCTTCTCGGCTCCGATGACTGGCTTGCGGGCAGCCGCCGCCAGGCCACCGCCATCGGTGATCAGCACGACGTCCGGGGCGAGCACCGCGACTAGTCCCGCCAGGTCGCCGGTGGAGACGGCGGCCATGAACTTGTCCACGGCCGCCTGCTGCTGTACCCGGTCCACCTGCATCCGGGGCCGCCGCGCGGCGACGTGCTCGCGGGCGCGGTGCGCGATCTGCCGGACGGCGGCGGGGGTCTTGCCCATCACCCCGGCGATCTCGTCGTAGGCGGTCTCGAACACCTCGTGCAGCACGAACACGGCCCGCTCGGCGGGGCCGAGGGTCTCCAGCACGGTGAGCATCGCGATGGAGACGTTCTCGGCGAGCGCGAGATCATCGGCTATGTCGGGCCCGGTCAGCAGCGGCTCTGGCAGCCACTCCCCGACGTACTCCTCGCGGCGGCGGGACAGTGCCCGCAGCCGGTTCAGGGCCTGCCGGGTGACGACCCGGACGAGGTAGGCGCGCGGGTCCTGAACCTGGGGCTGGTCGACGCCGGCCCACCGCAGCCAGGTCTCCTGCACGACATCCTCGGCCTCGACCGCGGAGCCGAGCATCTCGTAGGCGACGGTGAAGAGCAGGCTGCGGTGGGTGACGAACGAGTCGCCGGTCATGCTTCCGAGGCTACGGCCAGCGGCTTCAGGCCGCAGGCGGCGGAGAACCCCTGCGACTCGATGCTCATCGCGGTGTTGCTCCTGGTCATGAAGTTGGCCAGGGCGACGATCGAGGTCAGCTCGACCAGCGCGGCCGGGCCGAGGGCGTCCAGCAGGCGGGCCGACAGCTCGTCGGTGACGTCCGGCGGGGTCCGCGTCATCGCCTCGGCGTACTCCAGGGCATCACGCTCCAGCGGCGTGAAGACCGCCGACTCGCGCCAGCGGGGCACCTCCCGTGCCCGGTCGATGTCGAGCCCGTCGTTCTGGGCCTGGAAATAGCCGAAGTCCAGGCAGAAGCTGCATCCGACCATGCTGGCCACGGCCAGGTGAGCGAAGGACTTGAGGGCCGGGTCGCACTTGTCCCATTTATTCACTTTCCGGCCGACGCCGAAGCTGAAGTTCAGCACCTTGCGGTTGTGCCAGACGACCCCGATCGGCTCGGGTACCTCGCCGAACATCTTGCGCGACATCCGCCGGACCATCGCCCCGTAGATGCCGGTCAGCTCGGCTGGCGGAATCCTGGTCTTGCTGGTCATGACGCCTCCTGTGGTTTCTCGCTCTCGGCATGAAGACACCGGCGGGCGCGCTGGTGTGACAGCTCCGGCGGGATTTCGCTTCACCCGCGCCGAGCTGCTGGTCTACGCCGACAACGGCCGGGCGGTCCGGCTCTATGAGCGGCTTGGCTGGCGGCGGCGCGGCGAGCCGGTCGCCAATCCGCGGACCGGGAAGCCCATGAACCGCTACGAGCTGACTTTCTAGTGCCAGCTCACTCGGTCCGCGCGGTTTCCGGGCTGGTGACACGGCGCAGCAGCGGGAAGGTCGAGGCGATGATGCCCAGCGACGCGACGAGCCCGGCGGCGACGGTGAGGTAATAGCTGGCGGGCGGCGGCTGGAGGTTGTAGCCGAGCTGGGAGCGCAGGAAGAGCTGCGCGGCGGCGAGGCCGACGGCGATGGCCACCACGGCGGCGATCAGCAGCGGCAGCGTAGTCTCCAGGGCGACGGCCTGGCGGAGCGTGCCGAGCCGCGCCCCGGCCAGGCGCAGCAGGCTGAACGGCCGCTTGCGCTCATTCAGGCCCGCCGTGCAGGTGACGGCGAGGCTGCATCCGGCGATGACCAGGCTGACGGCGATGACGACGTCGGCCAGGTCCTGGTACTTGCTGGCCATCCTTGCGTTGTCGGCGTTGAACTCGCCGATGGTGTGCGGCGGGGCGCCAGCCCCAGGGAACGCCAGCTCAAGCGTGGTCCTGGCGCGCTCGATGGCGGCGCTGCTCCCGTTGGTGGCGACGAGGAGCATGCCGAGCGGCTGGCCGGCCAGCCGCTCGGGGGTGACGGGCTCGGCGGGCCAGGCGGTGTGCTGGCCGACGCCGTAGACGAACGGGTCGATCATCGTCACCTGCGCCCCCGGCGCGCAGCGGCCGAACACCGCGACCCTGGCGAGCTGCGCGCAGGAGATCAGCCCGGCATAGGGGCCGCCGGGGATCGCCGGCAGGCCGCGGGGCACCACGCGCAGCGTCGCCACCGCCCGCACGCCCGGTTGCCGGGCCAGCCGGCCGCTGAGGCCGGCAGGCAGCCGGGTGAGCACGGGTGCGCCGGGATCGGGGCTGGCGCCCTCGGTGAGGTTGATCGGCCTGGTGAGGATGCGGGAGGCACCCACGCTGGACCGATTGACGCCGCGATGAGCGGTGAACCCGGTGAGGGTCGCGACAGCCGTGGTGGCGACGAACAGCGCGAGCACCAGCCCGCTGATCGCCCGGAACCCGGCAGCGGGGTTGTCGGCGAGCCGCCGGCCGGCGATCAGCGTCGCGGGCCGGCTCGCGCGGCGAGCCAGCACGCGGGCGCCGAGCCAGGTCAGCCAGGGGCCGGCGATGGCCAGCCCGGCGACGATGAGGATGAATCCTGGCAGGTAGAGCACCTCCTGCCCGCTGGTGGATTCGGGGTGCGGCGCGACCAGCGCGTACAGCAGCTCGGCGAGGCCGGCGGCCAGCGGCAGGATCCGCCAGGAACGTGGCGGGCGCGGCGTCACCTGCCGGCTCACGCCGAGCGGGGAGACAACGACCCGGCGCAGGGCCCACAAGGCCGCGACGGCGGCGGCGAGCGGAACGCCCAGGCCGACCAGCAGCACGTCGGGCAGGTTAAGCGACAGGTCGCTGACGAAGAACGGCTGCCCGGTGAAAGAGATCGTGGCGGTCCCCGGCCTGGCGGCGAAGAACAGCCCGAACCCGGCCGCGGTGCCGAGGGCGGCGGCCAGCACGGACTCGACCGCGGCGATCACGGACACCTGGCGCGCGGTGGCGCCGGCCAGCCGCATGGCGGCGAGCCGCTGCTCACGGCGGGCAGCGGACAGCCGGGTCGCGGCGCCGATGAAGATCAGTACGGGCAGCAGCAGCGCGACGGCGACGACCGACAGGATGAGGTCGATGGCGTTGGCGTTGTTGCCCACGCCGGGCGCGCAGTTGCCGCAACTGCTAGGGGTGGCGGTGTTGATCGCCGTTACCCGCGCGATGCCGGGGCGCGCGGCGAGCTGGCTGGCGCGGTAGCCCACGACGGCGATCAGCGAGTCCGGTGACGGCAGGGCGGCACGGCCGATGAGGCCGGCCTGCCGGCCGGGGTAGCGGTCCGCGAGCTCGCTGGCCGGGACCGAGTGCAGCAGCCTGCTCAGCGCGGGCGAGGCGTAGAACTGGCCGGGGCCTGGCAGCGCGGGGATGCCGGGCGGCACGGGCGAGCGCGGGCCGGTCGCGGCGACGTCGACGCGCAGGATCTCCTGGTCGGAGAAGTTGTCCTCGGTGACCGAGGCCCACAGCGGCTGGGTGCCGCGCGGCGCGGGGGCGCCGGGCAGCCCGGCCCCGGTGGCCAGCCAGGCGAAGCGGGCGTTCTGCGCGTTGACCGCGTTGACGCCGGCGAGCGCCATGAGCAGCAGGGCGACGCCGAGCGCGACGCTGCCGGCGATGATCAGCAGCCGGGCCACGGCGGTGCGCCCGCCGCTGACCGACAGCCGCAGCGCCAGCCCGGCCAGCCGCGCGGACCTCATGCGCTCACCGGCCCGGCCCCGGCGAGCCCGGCCTGCTGGGACCCGGCCTGCCCGGCCGACCCGGATTCGGCGTCCAGGCCGCGGACCTGCCCGTCGCGGACGATGACCTCGCGGTCGGCGTAGGCGGCGACCCGGGGCTCGTGGGTTACCAGCACCACGGTGGTGCCCTGCTCTCGCGCGGTGCTGACCAGCAGGTCCATCACCTGCTCGCCGGTCAGCGAGTCAAGCGCCCCGGTCGGCTCGTCGGCGAACAGCACCCTGGGCTGGCCGACCAGGCCGCGGGCCAGGGCGACGCGCTGCGCCTGCCCGCCCGACAGCTCGCCAGAACGCCGGTCCCCCAGCCCGTCAAGCCCCAGCCGGTCAAGCCAGTCCGCGGCCCGAGCCATCGCCGCCGGGCGGCGGGTGCCGGTGAACAGCAGCGGCAGCGCCACGTTCTCGGCCGCCGTCAGCTCGGGCACGAGCTGGCCGGACTGGAAGACGAAGCCGAACTGGTCGCGGCGCAGCTCGCCGCGCCGCTGCTCCGGCAGCCTGTCGATGCGGGCGCCGTCGAAGATCACCTCGCCGGCGTCCGGCACCAGGATCGCGGCCATGCAGTACAGCAGGGTGGACTTCCCCGCTGTGGGTTTGGAGCCCTGTCGGATAAAGTGTCCTCAAGGGGACTGGCATAAGGGGCAGGCACCGTGGCAGTCATGGCAATGATGGCAGAGTCCGATAACAGGCTGGACGCTGACTATGCGCGCAAGTCCATGGCCCGGGACGGGTCGGAAGCAGGGGTAGACACTCAGCACCTGGAAAATGAGGAATTCTGCGGGTCGATCGGGATTTCGCTTGACCGGCGCTATACCGATAATGACAGGTCCGCGTTCCAGGGTGCGGAGCGGCCGGATTACCTGCGGATGATGGCGGATATCCGAGCCGGCGTGCTCCGGAGCATTACCGTATGGCACGCGAACCGCCTGCACCGGTCCAGCGATGAGGTCAACCCGTTTATCAATGCCTGCCGAGAGCACGGCGTGCGGGTTTTCTCCACCACCCGGCGTGGCGAATATGACCTGGACACGGCAGCGGGCCGGAAGGCGCTCCGCAATGACACCGTAGACGCGGAATACGAAAGCGAGCACCGGGGCGAGCGGGTGGCCATCGCGCGAAAGCGGCAGGCTCGGAACGGTGATTATGGCGGCGGAATCCGCGCTTACGGCTGGGGCGTGGACAGCGGCCGGGTACGCAGCGTGTGCGTCAATCCGAAAGCCCCGACAATGGAGCGCGTCTATGAGGACAGGCCAGTTCTCGATATGACGAAGCATCGGGAAGACGAGGCGGCCGAGATACGACGCTGGGCATCGGATCTACTGGCCGATGTCCCGATGGCGCAATTGCTGCGGGATCTTGCCCGGCGCGGCGTCCTGACGGTCTCCCAGAAAGATGGCCGGGTACTGCGGCGCAACGGCAAGGTTATCCAGCCGAAAGGCTGGAGCCGGGCAGACCATCATGGAGATACTGACGCATCCGAAGACCTCCGGGCATTCCATCTACCAGGGTAAGATCGTGAAGCGTGACGTCTACCCTCCGATTCTTCACGAGGAGACCCGGCAGGCGCTGATTACGCTGTTCAGCAACCCGGCGCGTAAGTGCACGCCGGGCAACACGCCGCGATGGCTGGGCTCGCTGATCTACCTGTGCGGCAGATGCAAAGACGGCACCACCGTAACGGTCAACTACAGGAACGGCCGGCCTATTTACCGCTGTCCCGCTCATGGCCATGTCTCGTGGTCGGCGGCGCTGGTGGATGGCTACGTTCAGACGATTCTTAACGGGATGCTGCGACGTGACAGGATCATTGAGCTGATTCGCCCTGCCCAGAAGATTGACGCAGAGGCGATGCGCGAGGAAATTAAGGTGCTCGAACGCAAGAAGATGGACGCGGGCCGGAAGAATATGCTCGGTCAGATCGACGATGCCGTATTCGACACGATGATAGCGACTGCCGATCAGCGGATAGCTGATATCTGGGCCGAACTGTCCACGGGAACCGCCGAAGACCCGCTCATCGAATTCGCGCTTTCCGAGGACACGCAAAAGACCTGGGACACGCAATCACTCGGCCGACAGCGCGAGATCCTCCGCCGCCTCCTGGTCGTCACCCTTCCCCCCATCGGGAGAGGCCGCCTGGCCGACGTCGAGATTATCGATATCCGCCGCCCTGCCTAGCGGAATACGCCGCGCAAGAGGAAGCCGCCCATCCCGGTTTACCGGGATGGGCGGCTCCTTTCTTTCTACTCAGGCGGCCGCAGGATCATCACTAGGAATCTCTTCTCATCGAGGGTAAGCGGCGCGAGCCGGGCTGCTGTCCTTTCTGCCACCTCAATCTCTTTTTCCGTCAGTCCGTAATTTCCGCGCGCTTTCCCTTTCATCGCGCATCGCGGATATTAGTTGCTTCTGGTGCCTCCTGGTGAGTGCGGTAGCGAGTGGGCCTGATCGTCAAGCGGGCATCCCTCCTTCGGTCGGTTGTCTCGTCTCGTCTCACGCCTGGAGACGCGGCCCAACGCGCGTAGGCGCGCGCGAGGCGTGAGACATCCCCGGGCGACCCTGAGAGCGCCTGTGAGCCGCCGGGGAGCTGAGGGGAACCGGAAGGGGCCGGGGGAGTGCGCCTACGGCCCTCTGCGGGCCGCTGCGGGTCAAGGCGCGGCGGGCCGGTCTTGCGGCTCTGTCGGCATTTGTGCGGGAGCGGCAGAACGGGGAGTGCGGAAGGGCGGGTCTCGCCGGCCTCCGGAGGCGCAGAACCGCTGCGTGTGGGCTTGTTTCCTAGCATAGGCTGTCCCCTGGGACTCAGGCACTTAAATGCTGGAGGCTGGTGCGCAGTGAGCCGCGTGGAGAGGGTATTGCACCCGGAGCGGTCGGCGCTGGACGGGTTCGGCTATGAATTGCGCCGGTTGCGCAAGGCGCGAGGTTATTCGATTGCGCGGCTCGCCACGCTGCTCTACGTCAGCGCTGACCTGATTCAGAAAATAGAAACCGCGAGACGGCGGCCAAGCCGCGAGATTGCGGAACGGCTGGACGTGGCTCTAGGAACCGAGGATGTGTTCTTAGGGCTATGGGAAAAATTCAATGAAGAAAGCATGCCGGCCGCGTCTAGCCGCTTTCCGGCAGCGGCGGAACTGGCCGAGGCTGACGATATGAATCGCCGCGAGATGCTCGCCATAATGAGTATGGCCGGGGCTGTGCTGGCCATAGGCGCCGGCGGCGATCAAATCGACTGGGAGCGCGTCGGCGCGGCCGAGAATGCCGGATTCGACGGTCAGTCTCTTGACGAATTCGCCGCGCTGAATACCCACCTATGGCGGGCTTTTGTTCTGGCTCGGACAAAGAGCGCGGTCCTTCCGATGGCACGCGATCAGCTTGACGTTGTTGTCGGTGGTCTTGGCCGGGCGGGTAGCGCAGATATCTACCGGCGTTTGTGCGCGCTCGCCAGCAGCTTGCTGCAACTTTCCGGCGAAATCATGTTTGATGGTAATCAGTACACCGAAGCCGCGCACTGCTATCTGCTAGCTGCCTCGGCTGCCAGGGAAGCCAACTCGCTTGACCTGTGGGCGTGCGCGCTTACGCGGCATGCTTTTATCGGGGTGTACGAGAAGCGTTTTGATAAGGCAGCCGGAATGCTTGAGCTGGCGGGCGGCCTGGCCCGCCGTGGAGATCAGAGCCTTGCAACAAGGCATTGGGTCGCCGCTGTCAAGGCTCAGGCATTTGCTGGGCTTGGTGACCTGGATTCCTGCCAGCAAGCCCTGGATGCAGCCGAAGAAGTGCGCGGTCTCCGGGGAGATTTCCATAACGGGGGATGGCTGCGATTTGACGGCTCTCGCATAGCCGAAGAACGAGGCTCTTGTTATGTAGAGCTTGAAAGATTCGATCTTGCCGAATCGGCCCTTACTGCCGCGCTCGGCGAGAATCTGACGGCGCGGCGTCGCGGAAGCGTTCTCGCTGACCTTGCAATCATCGGCGCGCACAAGCGCGACATTGACAGGATGGTTGAATTTGCCGATGCCGCCGGCGAGATGATCCGGCAGACTGGGTCCGGTGTCATTGTCCGCCGGCTCAGCGGGCTGCAATCGTATCTGACGCCTTTTCTCTCCGACACCCGGGTGCGTAACCTCAGCGCGCGCATCGAATCCTTGGCCGTTGGAATCGCAACGCCCTAACCCGAAGGAGATTGACTTGCAGGAGGACAGCGGCCGGACTTTCCGCGAAGCGTGGATTGATGGAGTCCGGAAGCATTATCCAGGCGAGCCGAAGGCTGGTTACGTCGCTCCATGGGAAGACATGCCCGAATGGGAACGCCAGAGCGCGACTGCTGTCTATGATCAGGTCGCTGCCTTTATAGACGTGACCGGAGGCCGGGCAGGCAAGCTCACTCGCGCCCAGAAAGGCCGCTTCGTAGCATTGTGCTGGACCGGCCAGATCTACAAGCATTTCGACGATCCGAAGCCGTCATATGTTGCCGACTGGGACGACCTGCCCGGATGGCAGCAGGAAACCGATGCCGATATATTCGAACACATCGAAAAGCAGCCACGGTAACTCGGCGGCGAATGCATGGAACGGCCCGCGCCGCGCGGCTCAGGGCAGCACGCGGCACGGGCCGGTCTGATCGGCACGGCACATGTCCTCTCGCTCCGGTCTGCGCGGAGCCACGCGCGGCCAGCGACGGCAGTCGCACGGCGCGGACCGGAACTCACCGAAAATATTGCCTGCTTATGTACTGCATGATTCCTTGAACGTGCCCGGGTAATGAAAGCGGAGCTTGATCAGTAGCTCACCCGGTGAATCGGCCTCAACCACGTCGTGTTTCCCGAAGCGTGCCCGCGCGAAGCATTTCCCGTCTTTTTCCCAGACCTCATACTCCCGCGCCCAGCCGAGCCGTACGAGCTTCATCGTTACTGCACTCATGCGTATCACCCGCCCGCATTGCGGCCGAAATATTGTTCGGCCTCCCGCATCTGCCGCACAAGGTCGCTCGCGTCCCTGCTAATAAGCCGCAACGGGTGAGGCGTAGCAAACCGGGCGAATGCGATGAACTGCTTGCTCCAAACGCCGTACTGGACGCTCCATTTGGGATGCTCGCGCTCAATGAGCAACGCAGTCTCCCGACCGGCATCCTCGGCCGGCATCACCGCCAACCGCCCCCATTCATCCTGGCATGCGCGCGGCGAGGGAAAAGCGCGCGACATCACATCGCTACCTGATTCCGGCACGTCACCCTGCTTTCTCCTGCGATGCACGCAGCGTTGCTTTCCGGGCCGTTCTTGCATCCTGGCAAACATCATGGGGGAGGTGCTAGGGCGGCGAGTCCGACAGTTCCCGACGGCAAGGTGTCGGTTACCTGTCGTCTTCCTCGGCGCATGGAGCCTGGACTGCGGATATAGCGTTCTGTCCACTGGCGCGGCGTTGCGCTCGCCGGTGTCCCCTTATAGATCACAGTGGACTAGAGGATTCGCTAATGGATGATTCTGTGAGCGGGCGGCGTGATCCCCTTCAGCCTGCCCGTTATTCTGAATTGCGCCACGGTTATACCCTCGCAAGTCTTGAGGGCCTGACACGGCGTGCGGCCTTTGATTCTAAGTGGCGATTTATCGCGTTCGATGAAAAATACGAGACTGCCTGGTCGGCCATTGCCGAAGAGCTATATTCCAGCGAGGAGCCACCACCTGTACATGACCTTATCCAAGTCGGTGTCCGGGCGATTACCAGGCACGTGGAAGACCTCGGCCACACGAAAGGCGTCTACTACTACCGCGCGGATAAGCCATCCATGCCCCGGTTCGAGATCTACTGGTGGTGGCACGCATTTCCTACGCCATCGCCGGAGTCGCGAATTGTTGACGTGCTGGCATTACGGCAGATCTGGCCCCGCCTAACCAGGACTAATCAGAAAGTGCTGCTCGCCTTGGCAGTCCACGGCGACTACCAGGCGGCGGCGGCAGCACTCAATAAGCCGTACTCGACATTCGTGACGCAGATCTACGAGGCACGACGGCAATTCCTGCGCCTGTGGCATGACGGCGAGCAACCGTCCAGGGTCTGGGGACGCGATCGCCGGAAGCGAAACGGCCCGCCACAACGCAGCGTGACAGCGACGACCATCCGCAAGCGCCAACAGCGGGCACGAACTGTCGCTCTCGCCCGACCCTCCGTGGGCAAGCCAGGAATCGGAAAAGGAAAAGACGAACGCCTGAAAGGCTAACGTCGCGCCATCGTCCGTCCGAGCCAAAAGCCAGAACGGTGGAGGTACGAAGACGGAAACAAAACTACCTCAGGTACGGTAGATAGGACAGGGACATGCCAGGTAAACCCCCGACCATGGCCAGGTGCAAACGCTGCGGAAGGCCGATGAACGAATGCCGCTGCTGGTTTAAGTCCCGCTTGCAGATGCAGATAGGGAAACTGACCGGCCTTTCGGGGGTTGCCGGGGCCGTGCCGGCTAATCCCCCCACGAGCGCCGACACGGCCCGTGCCAGGCGGGCGCGCGTCAGGACCCCCGAGAACTGGACGCGCGCTCAAGCCGAGCACGCCACCCGAGCCGTCCCAGTTTAGACCGATGTCACGAGAAAGCGCCGCTGACCTGCGGAATCACGCCCGACCAAGGAGTGGTATAGTTCGTATGTGGGCTTCCCCGATCCACTCGGCCCCATCACCGCCAGGATCTCGCCGCGCCGCACGTCCAGGTTCGCGCCCCGGAGCGCGGGCGTCGGCCCGAAGCTCAGCCGCACGTCGCGCGCCCGCAGCAGCGGGGCACCCGTGCCCATCACCGCGACCGCCCCGGTGCGTCACGGCCGTCCAGCGTCACGCCGTTCTCCCCCTGTTCCCTGACCTGCGCCGCCAGCGCGTCGAGGCGGCCGACGGTCAGCTCGATCCAGCGCAGGTCGGCCTCCAGGTGGAACAGCCCGTGGTCGGCCAGCAGCCCGTCGGCCAGGTCACCGCCCTGCTTGATCCGGGTCAGCTCGCGCATCCGCGCCAGGTGCCTGGCGCGCTGCGCGTCCAGGTACTGCTCGGCCGGGCGCCCGGACATCAGCGCCAGGACCACCTTGGTGAACAGCACCGTCTGCAGGTGCGGCTCGGGATCGACCGGCTCCCGCAGCCAGCTCTCCACGTCGCTGACGCCCTGCTCGGTGATGACGTACGGCTTGCGGTCCGGCCCCCCGCCCGGCTCCGCGTCGCCGACGACGATCTTGCCGTCCCTGGCCAGTCGGGCCAGCGTCGCGTACACCTGGCCGAACGGGAGCGCCCTGCCGCGACCGAAGTAGGCGTCGTAGTCCCGCTTCAGGTCGTAGCCGTGGCTGGGCTCGCGCTCCAGCAGGCCGAGCAGCGTCATCGGAATCGTCATGTCGCGACTATACACTCAGAGTCTACACATAACGAATAGAACCTGGGATACGAACGCGGCCCTGCGCGGGAATCCCGTTGCCCTGCGGCGCACCGGGATGGCACGATCCGCAGGGTGACCCAGCAGCCAGCCGCCAACTTCTCCGTCAAGCCCACGCTGACCGGCACCGTCGCGGCGCTCCGCCCGTTCGACCTGGACCAGGACTTCGCGGCGCTGCGGGAGATGCTGCTGGACGGCGAGGCGCTCAGGCTGACTGGCAGCGCCAGCTCGCCGGGCGACGGGCTGGAATGGAGCGAGTCCGTCGAGGCGAAGCTCCGGGACTGGTACGGCACTCGCAACGATCAGTCAGACCGGCTCGATCTCGCCATCACCGACCAGGGCACCGGGAAGTGCGTCGGCGAGGCGGTGCTCAACGACTGGGACCCGGCCAACCGGAGCTGCAACTTCCGCATCTCGATCGGGCCGCGCGGCCGGGACCGGGGGCTGGGCACCGACGCCACCCGGCTGATCGTCGGCTACGGCTTCGAGAGCCTGGGCCTGCACCGGATCGAACTGGAGGTGTACGCGTTCAACCCGCGCGCCCGGCGGGTCTACGAGAAGGCCGGGTTCGTCGCCGAGGGCGTGCTGCGCGACAAGCTGTGCTGGGACGGCGAGTGGATCGACGCCACGGTGATGTCGATCCTGACCCCGGAATGGGCCCGCCACCGCGGTCACCCCTAGCGGCGGCGGTGCTCTCGCTACGGCGCGGGATGGGTGGCCATCAGCAGCAGCGCGTCGAGCAGGCGCCACCAGTCGGCCTCGGCCGGCTCGCGGCCGAGGGCCTGGGCGAGCAGCGCGAGCGCGGCGACGAGCTGAGCGGACAGCTCGGCTGGGTCCTGGCCGCCCGCCGCGGCGACGGTCCTGACCACCGCACGGAACCGGGCGGTCCGGCCAAGCCGGACCAGCGACGCGGGGGTCCGGGACGCGGGGACCCGGGATGCGGCGACCCCCGCGGCCGATTCTTCCTCGCCCTGCACGAGGGTAACCACGAGCCGCAGGCCGAGCGCCTCGGCGAGCCTGGTCAGGGCGGCGGTCGTCGGGTTGCCCCGGCCGTTCTCCAGGTTCGCGATGTAGGGCACCGACAGGCCGGCGTCAGCCGCGACGGACGCCACGGTCCGCCCGGCGGCGGTGCGCCGCGCCCGCAGTTCCCGGCCGATCGCCGACTGGTCCACGCGGATCAGGCCGGGCCTAGCCGAGGAACGGGCGGGTGTCGTGCACGCCCAGCCACTCCGGCCGGTACCAGGTCACCTTGCGGTCGGTCTTGTCCACCTCGTCCACCACGCCGAGCACCAGGACGAACAGCGCCATCCTGATCGGGATGCCGTTGTCGGTCTGGCGGAAGATGGCCAGCGCCGGATGGTCGTTCAGGTCATCGGCCAGCTCGCTGGTGCCGCCCCTGGAGTCCCTGGGCAGCGGGTGCATGAGCACCGTGTGCGGCCCGCACAGCCGGGTGAACAGCTCCCGGTCGATCCGGAACCGGTCCTGGCTGACCCTGATCTCCTGGTCCGCCGGGAGCCGCTCCTGCTGGATGCGCGTCGCGTACACGACGTCCGCGCCGCGCAGGCCCTCGGCGAGGTCGTCGGTGAGCGTTACCCGGTGCCCGGACTCGCGCAGCCAGCCGACCAGGGCGTCGGGAAGCTGGAGCTCGTCCGGCGCGACGCAGGTGAAGCTGACGTTGGACTCCAGCGCCAGCAGCTTGGTCAGCGAGTGCACCGTCCGGCCGTAGCGCAGGTCCCCCACCACGGCCACGTTGATCCCGCCCAGGCTGCCGGGACGCAGGCCGCGCTCCCGGTGCAGCGTGTAAAGGTCGAGCAGGGCCTGCGTCGGGTGCTCGCCAGGCCCGTCCCCGCCGTTGATCACCGGCACCCTGGTCGCGGCGGCGAACTCGGCCACGGCGCCCTCGTCGGGGTGGCGGACCACCAGCGTGTCCATGTACCCGCTGACCACCCGGCTGGTGTCGTAGATCGACTCGCCCTTGGCCATCGAGGAGAACGCGAAGCCTGTGGTCTCCCTGACGTTGCCGCCGAGCCGGTTGAACGCGGCGCCGAAGCTCAGCCGCGACCGGGTGCTCGGCTCGAAGAACAGGTTCCCGAGCACCGCGCCCTCCAGCACCCGGGTAGTGCGCTCCCGCCGCGCGTAGGGCAGCATCCGGTCGGCGACCGCGAAGACGCGCTCGACATCGCCCAGATCGAGCTGGTCGATGGTGAGGATGTGCGCGCCCGTGAAGTCCATGCCGCTCCTGCCCCGTGCCTCCGGCGCCCGTGCCTCCGGCGTCAGCCGCAGCCAGCATACCGACAGGCGATCACCGTGGCTGCGGCGATCGGGACGGGCCGCCAGGCACGCGCGGTTCCTATCTTGACAAGACATTGAGCAGTTTAACTATTCTGAGGAGATAATCGACGGCAACGGGCGGCGAGCATGCTCCGGGCACTGCGGATACCCGATTTCCGGCTGCTGTGGGGCGGCGGGCTGATCAGCGCGCTCGGCTCGTGGCTGCTGACCATCGCCATCCCCGCGCACGTCTTCCTGGTCACCGGCTCGCTGCGGGCCACCGGGCTCACGGTCGCGGCCGAGTACCTGCCGCAGCTCGCGCTCGGGCCGCTCGCGGGCGTGCTCACCGACCGGCGGGACCGGCGGCGGCTGATGATCGCGGCGAACCTGTGCTGCGCGGCGGCGGTGGCGCTGATGCTGGCCGGCCTGTCCCCCGGACGGTACTGGGTGCTGTACGCCGCGCTGATCGCGGAGAACAGCGGCATCGTGCTGTACGTCCCCGCGCTGCAGGCGCGCACGCCGGCGATCGTCGGCACCGGCCCGATGCTGAGCAGCGCCAACGCGCTGAACTCGGTAAGCAGCGGCACGGTCCGGCTGGTCGGCGGGCCGCTCGGCGGGTTCCTGCTCGCGGTGATCGGCGTCCGGTGGCTGATCGGCGCCGACGCGCTCAGCTACCTGATCGCCGCCGGCGCGATGTTCCGCACCTCCCGCCCCGGCGCCGGGCCGGCGCCGGCAGCGGACACCGGGCCAGGCCGCCGCGTGACCGGCATTCGCGCCGCCGCCCGCGACCTCGCGCAGGGCGCGCGGGCGCTGCGCGGGCAGCCCGCCGCGCGGGCCCTGCTGCCGGTGACCCTGCTGTTCCTGGCCGCGAACGCGGCGCTCAGCTCGGTGCTGATCCCGTTCGGGGTGCGGCGGCTCGGCGGCGAGGAACACACCGGGCTGCTGCTGGCCTGCCTGGGCATCGGCTACCTGGCCGGGGCGCCGGCCATCCGCCGCCTGCTTGACCTGGCCCAGCCGCGCGCCCTGCTCACCGTGACCCTGGCGGGCACGGGAGCCGCGTTCTTCTGGCTGTTCACCTCCCGCTCGCTGGGCAGCGGGCTGCCGGCGGCGGTAGCGGTGGGGATGTTCGGCTCGATGACGCTGATCGTCCCGCAGACCACGGTGCAGCGGGTCATCCCGAACGCGCTGCTCGGGCGGGTGACCGCCGCGTTCCTCACCGGAGAGGCGGCGGTCACGCTGGCCGGCGCGACGGCCGGGCCGTTCCTCGCGCAGGCGGCGGGGCTCACCGGGGTGGCAGCCGTCGCCAGCCTGGTCACGCTCGGCGCGGCAGCGGTGGCTGCCCTGATAGTGCCGCGGGTGCGCTACGAGCCGGCCGGGCCGAGCGCGGCGAGGACGGTCGCGGCATCCGGGCCGAGCGCGGCGGCCAGTCCGGAGAACTCGTAGCCGGGCGCGCCGCCGCGCAGCGCGGTGTCCAGCAGGCCGCGGGAGTAGTCGCGCATCTCGGGCAGCTCCCCGGCCTCGAACCAGCCCGCCTCCGCCAGCTCACCGTCGCGCGGGTGCGGCTCGCCGCCGGCCGCCTGGCAGCGGAAGACGATGTCCAGGTGCTGCGTCAGGTCGCCGTTGGCGTGCGTGACGACGGGGGACACGGCGACCGAGCTGATCGCCTGCGGCACGGCGACGATGCCGGTCTCCTCGAAGCACTCGCGGGCCGCCGCGTCGGCGGGCTGCTCGGCGGGGTCGATGACCCCGCCGGGAATCGTCCAGTCGGAGTGGCCGGGGAACCGGCCGAGCAGGATCCGGCCCTGCCCGTCGGTGACCACCGCCCGGGTGGTGGCGAACCACAGCAGGCGGTGGCCGACGAGGGTGCGCAGTTCGGCGATGTGCGGCGGGATGGGCATGACAGGACGGTACCGGCCGGCCGGAGGCGCTGCCCGCGTCCCCGGCCGGGGAGGGCCGCCCTAGCCGCTGACCGACTCGGGCCGGTAGAACCGGCTCGCGGGCGTGGTGTACATCAGGACCAGCGCGGCGAGCGCCAGCACCCACAGGGCCAGGATGGTCGCCAGGTCGGCCGGCGCGTGGGCGGCGAAGTGACCGGACAGGCACTCCAGCAGCCCGAGGCTCCAGATGCCGGCGAGCAGCGTCACCACACCGCGCGCCCAGTCGTGCCCGCCGCGGCCGGCCCAGGCGGCGAACAGCCAGCACACGGTCACGGCCGTTCCGGCACCAATCACGACCAGCGGATGAGTGAGCAGGTCGGCGCGCCACTGGGGCGGGCCGCTGGCGCTGGCGGCCGCGGCGCGCAGGCCGCCCAGGGTAGCGAGGTCCACCAGGATCGTCATGACCTGGGCGGCGGCGCCAAGGCAGAGCAGCGCGACGGCGGCGGTCACGGTGCGCGGTGCCCGGCCCGGCGGCCGTAGCCGCATCCGCAGCCCGCCGGCGATCAGGTCGGCGGCCTCGGCCGTCCGCGGCCGGCGCTGGCCGTCACCAGCGCTGGCCATCAGCACGGCCAGCATCTCCTGCCCGGTGTCGCGCCGGAAGCTCCTGGGGTACCAGGCGAGCAGCCGGCGGTAGCTGTCCTCAAGGCGCACTGAACTCATGCCATACCTCCTGCCAGGTTCAGCCGCGTCAGCGCGGCGGTGGCATTGGCGTGCAGCCGGGCCGCCTCGGCGGCCAGCCGGTCCCC
The DNA here is from genome assembly GCA_963725175.1 of uncultured Actinomycetota bacterium. Taxonomy (GTDB): domain Bacteria; phylum Actinomycetota; class Actinomycetes; order Streptosporangiales; family Streptosporangiaceae; genus DASUBV01. Next base: position 5,587,756 of record CAVRXH010000006.1, on the reverse strand, counting down.
GCCAGCCGGGGTGAGCCGGTAGTAGCGGCGCAGCCGCCCCTCCACGACCTCCTCGCGGTCCACTTCGATCAGGCCGTCGGCCCGCAGCCGCTCCAGGGCGGTGTAGAGGGTCCCGGCGCGCAGCCGGACCCGGCCGTCGGAGATCTGCGAGACCTCGGTGATGATGCCGTAGCCGTGCTGGCTGCGGTCCGCCAGCGCGGTCAGGATCAGGAACGTCGCTTCCTGCATCGCCCGTACGCTCATAAGAGCTTTATATATCTTTGAACTAGCTATCGCAACCTGCCCGCCACTGGCAAGCCGGCCCGGCTACGCTCGGCCTGACCGAACAGCACCGGCCGAACAGCGGAGGGAGCCCGGACAGTGCCCTGGCAGCCGGTGGACGCATGGCTCAGCGACCTGGCCTCGGGGTCGCCCACGCCCGGCGGCGGCGGGGCGGCCGCGCTGTCCGCCGCGACCGGCGCAGCGCTGGTCTCGATGGTCTGCGAGCTGACCGTCAGCCGGCCCAGGTACGCCGAGCACGAGCAGCGGCTGCGGGAGATCCTGGCCGAGGCGGGCGGCCTGCGGACGCGGGCGCTGGACCTGGCCGACGCCGACGCGCGGGCGTTCGACACCGTGATCGCCGCGTACCGGCTCCCCCGCGACAGCGAGGACGCCAAGCGCGAGCGAGACAGCGCCATCCAGGCCGCCCTCGCCAGCGCGGCCGTGGTCCCGGTGCACGTCGCGGAGGTCGCGGCCCGGGTGATCGGCCTGGCGGGCGAGCTGCCCGGCCGGTGCAACCCCAGCGTGCTGTCCGACGTGGCGGTCGCCGCCGTGACCGCCCGCGCCGCGCTGGACAGCGCGGCGATCAACGTCGAGGTCAACCTGGCGAGCATGCACGACGCCGAGCGCCGGGCCAGCCTGGCCGGGCAGCTCGCGGCGCACGCCGGCGCCGCCGCCACGGCCGACACGATCGCCAGCGAGGTGCGGACCAGGATCAGCGCGTGAGGCTCATCGACGGGCGTGCCATCGCCGCCGCCATCGGCGCGGAGGTGGCCGCCGGCACCGCCGCCCTGGCGGCCGACGGCAGTATCCCCGTGCTCGCGGTCGTGCTGCCCACTCAGGACGAGGCGGCCCGCTGGTATGCCAGGTCCCTGTCCCGCGCGGCCGCCAAGGCCGGGATCGACTGCCGGGTGGAGGAGCTGGCCGAGCCGTCACGGGCTGCCCTGGCCGCCGCGCTGACCAGGCTGTCCGCCGACGACAGCGTGCACGGGATCATCTGCCAGGCGCCGCTGCCCGACGGCGTGCCGCTCAGCGAGGCGGGCGAGTGGATCGACCCGGCCAAGGACGTGGACGGCGCCAGCCCGGTCAGCCTGGGCAGGCTCGCCGCCGGGCTGCCCGGCTTCGCCCCGGCCACCGCCGCCGCCGTGCTGGAGATCCTGCGACACGAGCAGGTGCCGCTGGAGGGCGCCAGTGTCGTGGTGGCGGGCCGGTCGGTCGTGGTCGGCAAGCCGGCCGCGCTCCTCCTGCTCGCTCAGAACGCCACCGTGACGGTCTGCCATTCGCGGACGGCCGGCCTGGCGAAGATCTGCTCGGGGGCGGACGTGCTGGTATCGGCCATCGGCCGGCCCGGCATCATCGGCGCCGGGCACGTCCGCTCCGGAGCGGTCGTGATCGACGTCGGCACCACCCCCACCCCGGACGGCAAGCTGGCCGGGGACGTGGACGCGGCGGCGCTGGCGGGCCTGGCCGGGCTGCTCACCCCGGTCCCCGGCGGGGTCGGCCCGGTCACGACGGCTCTGCTGCTCCGCAACGTCCTCGACGCCGCCCGCGCCAGCGCAGGCTAGGAGCGCACCCCGGCCACCCGGCCACCGATGAGTTTGGCGGCTGCCCGGCGTCAGAATGTCGGTGGCCTGTGATAGCCAGGAGGTAGGGCATCGGGCCAGCTCAGGCGGTCCAGCTCGCGGCAGGAAACGCGGGCGGGTGGCCCACGGGGTGACGCGGGAAGGGACCAGCGATGAGCGGCGTGCGAGTGCTAGTGGGGACCCGCAAGGGCGCGTTCGTGCTGAGCGCGGACGGCAAGCGGGACGACTGGGAGATCACCGGCCCGCACTTCGCTGGCTGGGAGATCTACCACATGAAGGCGTCGCCCGCCGATCCCGACCGGGTTTACGCCTCCCAGTCGAGCGGCTGGTCGGGCCAGGTGATCCAGCGTTCCGACGACGGCGGGAAGAGCTGGCAGCCGACTGGCAACAAGTTCGCCTACGACGGGGTGCCCGGCACGCACCAGTGGTACGACGGGACGCCGCACCCGTGGGAGTTCGCCAGGGTCTGGCACCTGGAGCCGTCGCTTGATGACCCGGACACCGTGTGGGCCGGGGTGGAGGACGCGGGACTGTTCCGCTCGCAGGACGCCGGGCAGCACTGGACCGAGCTGCCGGGGCTGCGCTGCCATGAGTCCGGGCCGTCCTGGCAGCCGGGCGCGGGCGGGATGTGCCTGCACACAATCATCCTGGACCCGGCCGCGCCCGGCCGGATGTACGCGGCGATCTCGGCCGCCGGGGCGTTCAGGTCCGACGACAGCGGCCAGACCTGGCAGCCGGTCAACCGAGGCCTGCACTCCGAGGGCATTCCTGATCCGGAGGCGGAGGTCGGGCACTGCGTGCACCGGCTGGCCATGCACCCGTCCCGGCCCGGCGTGCTCTACATGCAGAAGCACTGGGACGTGATGCGCAGCGACGACTCCGGCGACTCCTGGCGCGAGGTCAGCGGCAACCTGCCGACCGACTTCGGGTTCCCGATCGACGTGCACGCGCACGAGCCCGACACCATCTACGTGGTGCCGATCACCAGCGACGCCGAGCACTACCCGCCCGAGGGCAGGCTGCGGGTCTACCGCAGCAAGACCGGCGGCGACGACTGGGAGCCGCTGACAAACGGCCTGCCGCAGCAGCACTGCTACGTGAACGTGCTGCGCGACGCGATGGCGGTGGACTCGCTGGACTCCTGCGGCGTCTACTTCGGCACCACCGGCGGCCAGGTGTACGTGTCGCCGGACGCCGGGGATAGCTGGTCACCGATCGTTCGCGACCTGCCCGCCGTGCTCTCGGTGGAGGTGCAGACGCTGTCATGATCCGGGTCGTGCTGCCGTCCCACCTGAAGGTGCTGGCGCACATCGACGGCGAGGTGCAGCTCGAGGTCACCGGCGAGGTCACCCAGCGGTCGGTGCTGGACGCGCTGGAGGCGCGCTACCCGACGCTGCGCGGCACCATCAGGGACCACGGCGGCGGGCCGCGCCGGGCGTTCATCCGGTTCTTCGCCTGCCAGCAGGACCTGTCGCACGAACCGCCGGACGAACCGCTGCCCGAACCGGTCGCGGCGGGCGCCGAGCCCTACCTGATCGTGGGGGCGATGGCCGGCGGTTGATCAGCTGAGCTAGATTGCCGGACGTGCGGGGCAGGGACATAACGGACTACGGCCTCCTGTCCGTCGTATGGGGCATCTCGTTCGCCGTGCTGCTCCAGGTGGTGCGCGCGTTCGGCTGGGCGGGCGCCGTGGCGTTCCGCGCGCTCATCGCCGGGACCATCCTGCTAGTGATCGCCGCCGTCACCCGGCGCAAGCTCGACTTCAGCGCTGGCTGGCGGCCGTTCGCGGTGGTCGGGGCGACGACCGGGGCGGGCCAGCTCATCGGCATGTCGTTCGCGCTGCCTCGGATCGGCTCGGCGATGGCGGCCATCTTCGTGGGCACCATCCCGCTGTTCTCCATGACCATCGGCCGGTTCTGGGGCTGGAGCGGCTGACGGCGGCGGGCCTGGGCGGCCTGTTCCTCGGCCTGGCCGGCATCGTGCTGCTCGTCGGCTTCCCCGCGACTCCGGTCACCGGCCGCTTCCTGCTCGGCTGCGCCGGGTCGCTGGGCGGCTCGGTGTCGGCCGCGTTCGGCAGCAACTACGCTAGGCGGCGGCTCCAGGCGACCGGCCCGTACGAGATCACCGCAGGCTCGTTCCTGGCCGGCGGCCTGCTGACGCTGCCGCTGATCCTCGTGGTCCCGGTGCCGACGGTGCCCGCCCCGGCGGACTACGGCTACCTGCTGCCGCTCGGCGGCGTGATGAGCGCGCTCGCCTACACGCTGTACTTCCGGCTCGTCGCCGACCTCGGCGCCACCAGGGCGATCAGCGTCGAGTTCTTCGTGACCGCCATCGCCGTCGTCATCGGCGCGGTAGCGCTGCACGAGCGACTGTCCCTGGTCCAGCTCGCCGGCGGGGTCGCCGTCATCGCCGCCTGCTGCCTCGTCCTCGGCCTGCTCCCCCGCCGCGCGGCCGTCTTAACATAGCCCCATGCCTGCCGGATTCCACCACATCACCCTGAACGTCACCGATCTGGCTCGATCACGGGCGTTCTACGAAGGCTTGCTTGGCCTCACCGTGGACCAGGACTTCCCCGGCCGGAAGGTGCGAGTGCGCACGCCCGACGGTGGCCGGCTCGTGCTCGCGTCCGCGCTGCCGGGGACCCCGCCCGGCGACCGGTTCGACGAGCGCCGGATCGGGCTCGACCACATCGCGCTCGGCGTGCCAAGCCGGGCCGAGCTGGACCGGCTGCTCGGGGTCCTCCAGCAGGCCGGCGTGCCCGCCGACCTGCACTACGACGCGCTAGGCCCGGCGATGATCAGCTTCCGCGACCCGGACAACATCCAGCTCGAGCTGTTCGAGGTGCACGAGCAGGCGTAACCGGGCGCGCCGCCGCCCGGCGCGCGCTCGGCGCATACTGTCGACATGCACATCCGGATCGAGGGCAGCGACCTGCCCGGCCAGTCCTGCGGGCCTAGCCCGGACTCGCCCGGCGGCTATCACGGCATCCACGTCGCGGTGCAGCGCCGGAACCGCCGGGACGAACTGCTCGGGCTGACCCCCGCCGACGCGGCCGGCGCCACCTGGACCCTGGACTGCACAACCAGCTCGGGACCGGACGGCACCGACTTCACCGGCCCTTACATCCAGGGCCCGCCGGGCGGCCGGTTCATCTACCTGAACTGGGGAACCGTCGGAGACGGCCGGCCCTTCACCCTGTTCCGCCGGGCGAAGCTGTGGCTCACGGCGGTCCCGGCCGAGGTGGCCGCCGACGCGGTCAGGCAGGGGCTGCTGATCGGCCGCCTGGGCCTGACCGACGCGAAGGGCAACCCGCTCTGTGCCGCGGTCCGCCCGCCCGCGATCACCTGGTCCGCGGCCCCCGCTTCCTGATCTCCTCACTAGCCGCGGCCTGGCCGCGGATCTCATCCACCAGCCGCCATACCGTGCTGCTCGGGTTGGCAGGCGGCGCGGAGCCGTCCGCGACATGCTTGCGGTCAAGCCGCTGCGCCCGCTGCCTCGCGACCTCAAAGCGGTCCGCCAGCGCGCCGAGCGCGGCCGGCGTCGGCACCTTGCCGCAGTCTAGGTAGGCATCCGACAAGCGCTCGGCCAGCGCGGCGTTCAGGCACCCGGCGCGATACTCGAAGTGCAGGATCAGCCAGAGCTCAAAGCACGGGCTGGAAAGCGCGACCTGAATGTCATGCGCGGCCGCCAGGGCCAGCGCCTCGGCGAGTCCGGGGTGAGCGTCAACATCGAAGACACACCAGTACTGGTCATACGCATCGCCCCGGCCTCGCCTGGCTTCCGCCAGGTCGCTGGCCCGCTGCTGGATGGCGCGGCGCACCAGATGCAGCGGGGTCGTTTCCTGGTGCCGGGCGATCTTCACGATGACGCGGTCCCGGTAGCTGCGATACCAGTGCGTGAAGTAAACCGGCTCGGTCTGCCGACCCTCGGCGAAGACTAGTAACTGGGGGCGCTGCGCCGCGGCTGACGGGCGCCGGCCCTGACGGGACCGCGGCGTCACGAGTCCCCGGCGGCCGACGCCCCGGCGGCGAAAGCCGCGAACTCGGCGTCGCTCACGATCGGCGTCGCTCCGTAGCGGCCGGCGAGGTAGCGCCGGCTCAGCGCCTCGTCCTTGCGGGGGTTCAGGTCGGTGAGCGGGTAGAGGTGCGTCCGGCCATCCTGAAGTTTCTCGGTGAACCACACCTGGTCGCGGCCCAGGACGCGGTCGCCAACAGAGTCGCCCAGGAGCCCCGCCTCATGCGAGTTAAAGACGAGCTGTGCGCCGTGCGGGTTGGACCCTGGATCCTGGAAGGCGCGGACAAGCTGTGCTACCAGGGCCGGGTGCAGGCTGGACTCCAGTTCATCCGCGAGCAGTACGGTCCCCCTGGCCAGGGTGTCCACGACCGGTCCCGCGAGGCCGAGCCAGACAAGTGTCCCCAGCGATTCATCGGCCATGTCCAGCTCTACGCTGCCGTTCGTCCCGCGATGGCTCAGCGTCAGGTCCAGGAAACTGTCATCCTCGGCGGCCGGATCCAGTTCCTCCCCGTCGTTCAGGACCCGTATCGCCCGCTGGATGCGCTCCGCCATTTCCGGGGTGGCCTGGCGGACTCGGGCATCGGTGATGCCCAGGTCAGCCGCGTGCAGCAGGCGCAGCACTTGCGCCCTAGTGCCCGCATGCGCCAGAAGCTGCGTCGTGTACATCCATCGGGCCTCCCGGCTGGAGGCCTCGCAGAGCACGAGGCTGTACTCGAACCACTGATACAGCGGCAGCAGGTCGGGATGGCTGGCGGCGGCTGCTGCTGACAGGAATAGCGAGTCTGGCCGCAGGATCTCGGTGACAGCCCGGCCCCTGGCCCGGTTGCGCTCCCCCAGGTCAACCCGGTCACCGTCGCGGTGGAAGATCAGCGCGGCCTTGCCGCGCGGGTACCGCCGCGCCCACTCCTCGATAACTCGCTCATCATCGACGCGGAACCCGTACTCGTGCCGGATCCCGTTCAGCACGAGGCTGATGCTGAACTCCGATGGCGCGGCCAGGGCGTCAGGGTCCAGGCGGAACGGCCGGCGAGCGATCCGGTAGCCGCGGCCAGCTTGCCGGAATGACGCCAGCACCATCCGCCGCATGTCGTCGATGACCCGCAGCAGGTTGGTCTTGCCAGAGGCGTTGGCACCGAACACGCCGGCCGCTGGCAGCACGAGCAGCGGATGCCGGCCATCCTCGCGCCACGGCACGGCCCGCGGCACGCCCGCTTCCGCCATGGCTGTCGCCTCTAGCGAGAACTCCAGCGGGTCCCGGAAGGACCGGACGTTCACCGCCCTGAAGCTCAGCAGCATGGACTCTGCCATGTAGTTCTGATCCCCCGGCATGGCCACGATTATCGCGGAAAACCCGCGATATCTCAAGTTTCAGCGGCGCGGCGGGGTCCACTGGCCGGTGGCGGGCTCCCAGACGGCGAGGTCGTGGGCGAACACGACCCTGGCCGGGTCGAAGGCGGCCAGGGTCTCCAGCCAGTCCGGGTAGCCGGGAAGCGGGTCGGCGAGGCCGTCGGACCTGGCCCGCATGGCGAGCATGTCTCCGGTGAAGGCCGTCGCGGAGACGTGCGACTGGCCGGCGCAGATGAGGGTCCCGTCGGCGCAGCGGACGACGAGCGACTGGTGCCCGTCGACATGGCCGGGGGTCGGCACGATGAACAGGCCCGGCAGCAGTTCCGTCTGGCCGTCGACGAGCTCGTAGCCGATGTCCTCGGCGACGAGCTCGGGCAGCGTGTAATTGTCCCGGTCGCGGGCGGTCGCCAGCTCGCCCGCCTGGACGTAGACCGGGCGGCCGGCCAGCAGCGGATTGCCGCCGCAGTGGTCGAAGTGCAGATGACAGTTGGTGGCCCAGCGGACGTCGTCCACGGATATCCCGGCGGTGGCCAGCGCGTCGGGCAGCGACCGCCGCTGAAGGCGGTAATGCTCGTCCAGCTCGGGATAACTTCCGCCGGCGCCGCCGATGCCGGTATCGAACAGGAAATAGCCATCGGGCTGCCTGACCAGGTAACCAACCACCGGCTTGACGAGCGGGGCCGACTGGCCGTCCGACCCCGGAGGCTCGACGAAATACCCGAAATCGATACGCCGGACATCCCCGAGAGTCACCATAGGGGCAAGTATGTCATCGGGCCATCAGGCGAACCTATCGAGTTTCCGGCGTCGATCACAGATTGGTTATGGACTACATTGCCACAACGATCGCGTGTTATGGCCCGTAATGGACCTTGTTTTACTGCCGACAGCCACGCCCGCCAGATCCGCCGTGCGGGTCCCACCGGGACGCGGCCAACGTTATGCCCGCGGGCGGCTCCCCGGCGCCGCGCTGGTGACGGACCGGCCGCGGGAGTCATGACGGTGCGCCAGATGACGGTGCGCCAGTGAGTGCCGCGCCGCTCGCCTCTCCCGCGGTCCTGCTGGGCGGCGAGAACCGGTCGGGCACCACGCTGCTCAGCGTCGTGCTCGACTCGCACCGCGAGCTGGTCGTCGGCCCGGAGCTGGACTTCACCGAGCCGCGTGACCTCGGCCCGCACGTGCTGGCGGCCTGCGAGCTGGTCGCCGGGCGGGACCCGCGGGTGCTGGGTCCTGGCACCGGCGCCGCCGACCCTTACTGGTACGACGGCGCGCACTTCGTCAAGCAGTGCGAGCGGTTCGGCATCAGCATCCCGCAGCTCACGGACGCGATCGCGGAGGTAAGCGCGGAACTGGGCGCGGACCTGGCCGACTTCGAGGACCGCTGCGTGCTCGTCGACCGGCTCGGGAACCTGCGCCGTGCTCGGACGGGCGCGGCACGCTGGGGGCTGAAGCTGCAGCGCCGGATCCGCTACGTAGACAGCTACGCGCGGCGCTGGCCGAACGCGCAGTTCGTGCACATCATCCGCGACGGCCGTGACCTGGCCGCCTCGCACCTGCACACGGTCCCCTCATGGGGCTACAAGACGATCGAGGACGCGGCGCTCGGCTGGCGGGACGTGGTGTCCCGGCCGCACGCGGCTGCCCCGGCGGGGCGCTACCTGGAAATCCGTTACGAGGACCTGGTCACGGACCCGTCGGGCACCACTGGCCAGATCACCAAGTTCCTCGGCATCGCCTGGGACCCGTCGCTGCTGCGGCACCCGGAGTACGACCACTCGCTGTTCGCGCACCCGTGGGGGCACCCGGCGGCGCAGGCGGCGGCCCGGCCGGTCACCGCCGACCGGATCGGGCGGTACCGCCGTGAGCTGACGCGGGCCCAGATCGCGGTGTTCGAGTCGATCGCGGGCGCCGAGCTGGAACGCCTGGGGTACCTCGCGTAGCCCGTTCAGAAGAAAAGAACAGCACGAGGACGGAACGGTCCGCGTGCGGCCAGCCGGGTCCCTAGACCGCGGCGGCGATCTGCCGGCGCAGGTCGCCGAGCAGCTCGGTCACGCCGGGCGGCCCGTCCACCACGAGGTCAGCGGCCTCGGCCACCTCGGTGGCCTCGGGGGATCCGCTGCACACCTTGACGCCGGGCAGGCCGGCGGCGCGCAGCTCGTCGACGGCCGCGAACGCGCTCAGGTCGCCGAGGTCGTCCCCCGCGTACAGCACGGCGCGGGCGCCCCGCTCGGCGACCAGGGCGCGGAGCACGTCGCCCTTCTCCCAGCCGGCGGGCCGGACCTCCAGCACCATCTTCCCCGGCTCGACCCGGAGCTGATGCCGCCGCGCCAGGTCATTGATGGGCTTGCTGAGCACGGCCAGGGTGCCGAGCGGGTCGGCGGCCCGGCGGGTATGCACGGCCAGCGCGCTGCCCTTGTCCTCCAGCCAGGTTCCCTCGCCGACGCCGGGCTGCTCCAGCAGCCGGGCCAGCTCGGCGCGGACGGCCGCGACCTTGTCGCCGCCGGGCTCGACCATGACCGTGCGGGAGGCCGTGTCCCAGTGCTCTAGGCCGTACTGGCCATAGATGGCGAAGCCGGGGATGGACAGCAGGGCTTCGATCCCGGTCCGCGAGGTTACGAAGGAGACGGGGCGGCCGGTGATGATCGCGATGGTGCCGACGCTGGCGCCGAGGGCGGCCAGGGCGGGGAGCACGGGCGGGAACGCCTGCGCCGCCTCCGGGTCATCGACGATCGGCGACAGCACCCCGTCGAAGTCGAAGGCCAGAAGCGCGTGGCCGGGATCGCGGACAATAGCGGCCAGTCCCGCGACCGGTTCCGGCTCCGGGAGCGACATACGCGAAGCATAACTCAGCGCGGTTTGGCGCCGCCGCCGCGCGGGCTCGGACCTGTCGGACTATTCAGGCAGCGGGCGCCGGCGGCAGCCGGAACCGCAGCCGGGCGGCCACCTCGTGCCCGCGGAGCTGGCTGGCATCACCAACATGCCGGACCTGCCCGCCCTCGGCGATCACCGCCTCGGCCAGCTCATCGATGACATCGGGGGTGGACCTGGTGGGCTGCCCGCACAGCGGGCAGGTGCCGCCCTCCAGGGCGAGCCACCGGGACTTATCGCAGACCACGCCGGGCCGCGCCGCGCCATCGCGGACCAGCAGGGTCTGCGTGGCGGCCACCGAGCCGGCCCACAGGCAGTCGGCCAGCCCCGCCGCGGCAAGCCCGCCGGCGTCCAGGCTGTCCAGCACCCCGGCGGCCAGCGCGGCTGCCTTCGCCCGCTCGTGCGCGCCGACAATCCCGGCGGCCTGCTCGGCGATCAGCGCCGGGGTCGCGGTGCCGGGACCGACGCTGAACGTCCCGGCGATCCGGGCCCGCACGGCGGCGGGCAGGTATTCGGTGAAGACCGGGACCTCGTAGTCGTGGCCGCCGATGACCAGCAGGTCGGCCTCGCCGGCCCGGAACAGCTCGTCCAGGGCGGCGGCTACGTTGCGGTAATGGCGGCGGCTCAGCTCGCCGGCCTTGTTCCGCACCCGGTACTCGGCCAGCCCGGCGGCGAAGTTGGGCTTGCGCAGCACGGTGTCCTGAATCTGGCTCAGCTCGCGGAGCTCGTCGCCGTGCGCCTCCCACAGGCAGGCCGACGCCTTGTCCAGCACCACCACGCACGCCCGGCGCAGCTCATCGAGGATCGCGAGCATCGGCCGGACCCACGGGGTCGTGTCCACCATCACCCGGTCCCTGACGCCGGACGGCAGCGCGATCTCCGAATAGAGGCCGCGCCCGGAGCAGGCGAACACGGCCAGCCCGCCGGGTCGCGGCCTGGCCACCGCGAGCGCGTCCTTGATCCTGGCGATATCGGCACGAACCGACAGCCGCTCCTCTCGGCCGGCGCTGCCGTTCTTGGCCAGCGGGCGGACCTGGTCGAGCAGGCTGGACACCCTGGCCTGGAGATCCTCGTGGCCGCCGGGGCCGGCCTGCACGGCGGCATAAAGCGAGGTGACGGGCAGGCCCTGCCCATCGAAACGGATAATCCGGTCAACCGTCTCTGCCGTGAGCATCGGCACCCCCCAGCCTGGCTCCCCTGACCCTGCTGCCCTCCGCTGCGCGATCGCGCGTTATCCCGAGGCTATACCGGCCTGACCTGGCCCTCCTCCAGCCACCCCGGCCCGCCGGGGATGGTCGCCAGGTCGTTGAGCAGCAGCTCGCGGTCCTCTTCCTCGGCGATGCCCGCGACGGCGGCCACCGCCTGAGCGAACGCCGCCCTGGCGGCGGCGGTGTCCCCGGCCACGACGCAGCCGCGGGCCAGCGCCTCGTAGCCGAAGGCCAGGTCGAAGTCCCCGATGCCGTTGCGCTCGCAGATCTCCAGCACCCGCCGCGCATGGAAGATCGCCGGCTCGGCGCGGAGGAGCACCGCGCAGACCCGCGACACCTGCCACTCGCCCCTGGCCAGGTGAGCGGGGGTCGCGTCCGGCACCTGGCCCCAGTGGTAGCGGCCCGCATACGCGGCATACAGCATCCGGTCGTCGTCGGCCTCGCCACGGTCGGCGCGCTCCAGCAGCCGCCAGGTCTCGTTGAAGAGCTGCCCGGCCAGCGTCCGCTCGTCGCTGATGGTGCCGGTGCCGGGCGGGCTGTGCGTGGTCGGCGCGGTACCGCCTGGCTGCTTTCCGGTCATGGCGCGGCTCCTCTCCGTGCCGGCGCGCGGCACTCCTCCCCATCGTGGCAGAACGGCCTGGCAGGGCGGGCGGCCGTGTCCGGCCCCTGGACGCGTGGGCCTGCGGCCGGCGGCCGGCCGTGGATTAGGCTGCGCTGTGAGGCCCGCGAGGATCGCGAGCGGCGGGCGCGGCCGAGGGAGGGAGTCCGGGCGGGGCATGGCGGACCTGGATGAACCCTGGTTCGGCGAGCGCACCTCACGCTGGCAGGACTGGCCGGCGGAACGGCTGCTCGGCCTGAAGGAGCGCAGCGGCGCGACGATCAGCGTAGTGATTCCGGCCAGGAACGAGGAGCGCACCGTCGCGGGCGTGGTCAGCTCGCTGTCTCGCGCGCTGGTCACCCGGATCCCGCTGGTGGACGAGCTGATCGTGATGGACTCCGACTCCACCGACGGCACCGCCGGGGCGGCCGCCGAGGCCGGCGCGGCGGTCTACGCCTGCCGCGAGGTGGCACCGGCGCTGGGCAGCTACCCGGGCAAGGGCGAGGCGCTGTGGAAGTCGCTGCTGGTCACCAAGGGTGATCTGCTGGTCTTCGTGGACGCCGACCTGACCAGGTGGGGACCGCATTTCGTCACCGGGCTGGTCGGGCCGCTGCTGGCCGATGAGAAGGTCCGGCTGGTCAAGGGCTACTACGAGCGGGTCCGCACCGAGTCGGACGGCTCCACCTCGACCGAGGGCGGCCGGGTCACCGAGCTGGTCGCCCGGCCGCTGATCAGCCTGTGGTGGCCGCAGCTCGCCGGGGTGGTGCAGCCGCTGGCCGGCGAGTGGGCCGCGCGCCGCACGCTGATGGAATCGCTCAGCATCCCGGTCGGTTACGGGGTCGAGCTGGCGACCTTGATGGACACCGCCAGCCAGCACGGGCTTGACGCCATCGCCCAGGTGGACCTCGGCTCCCGCGCGCACCGGCACCAGGCCAACCACGACCTCGCGCTGATGGCCGCCGAGCTGCTGATGGTCGCCGAGCGGCGGCGGCCAGGACAGGGACACCCGCCGGCCGCCACGCTGCTGCGCCAGTTCGTCCGCGCGGACGGCAGCGCCCGGCAGGTTGCCCGGCCGGTGCCGGTGCACGAGCGGCCGCCGGCCGCCACTGTCCGCGACCTGGACACCAGCCGGTGAGCCCCGGCGGAGGAGGTAAGCCGCAGGGCGTGCTGCGGCTCGGGCGGCACGAGTTCGGGCCGGAACGGCTGCTGGTGATGGCCATCGTGAACCGGACCCCCGACTCCTTCTATAAGCCGGGCATCACCTGGGACGAGGGCGCCGCCCTGGAGCGGGTGCACCAGGTCGTCGCCGAGGGCGCGGACATCGTCGACGTCGGCGGCGTGCCCGCCGCGCCGGGCAAGACCGTCGACGAGACCGAGGAGATCCGCCGGGTCGCCGGGTTCATCGGCGCGGTCCGGGCCGCCCATCCCGACATCGTGATCAGCGCGGACACCTGGCGCAGCGAGGTCGCCCGCGAGGCCTGCGCGGCCGGCGCGGACCTGATCAATGACAGCTGGGGCGGCTGGGATGACAGGCTCGGGGCGGTGGCCGCGGAGTTCGGCGCTGGCCTGGTCTGCTCGCACGCGGGCGGCCAGCGGCCCAGGACCCGGCCGTTCCGGGTCAGCTACGCCGACGTCATGGCGGACGTGCTCGCGCACACCCTCGGCCTGGCGCAGCGGGCCGTCGCGGCCGGGGCCGACCCGTCCCGGATCGTCATCGACCCGGCGCACGACTTCGGCAAGAACACCTGGCACTCGCTGGAGGTGACCAGGCGGCTGGCGGAGATGACCGCGACCGGGTGGCCGGTGCTGGTGTCGCTGTCCAACAAGGACTTCGTCGGCGAGACGCTGAACGTGCCGCCGGAGGAACGGCTGGCCGGGACGCTCAGCGCGACCTCCATCAGCGCCTGGCTGGGTGCCCGGATCTTCCGGGCGCACCAGGTCACCCAGACCCGGCACGTGCTGGGCATGGTCTCCGCCATCAGGGGCGACGCCGTGCCCGCCAGGACCGTCAGGGGGCTGGCCTAGCCGATGCTCGCCGCTGCCGCCCTGTGCCCGGCCCCGCCGCTGCTCGCCCGCGAGCTGACCGGCGGCGACCCGGTGCTGCCCGAGCTGCGCCAGGCCTGCCAGGAGGCGGCCGGCGCACTGACCGGTTCCCGGCCCGATGTCATCGTCGTCGTCGGTACCGGGCCGGCCACCGGCACCTTTGACCCGGCCGCCGCCCTGGACCTGTCCCGCTACGCGCCGGGCCTCGCCGTCAGGGCCGGGCCCGCTGGTGCGGCCAACGGCCGGGCTGGTGCGGCCGATGGCCGGGCGGCGGGGCTGCCGCCCGCGCTCGGGCTCGGCGCCCTGCTGCTTGACCAGGCCGGGTACGCCGGACGGCGGGTCCTGCGGGCCGTCGCCGAGGACGAGCCGCCGCAGGCCTGCGCCGCGCTGGGCGCCGAACTGGCGGCCGGGCCGGCCGGGTCGCGCTGCTGGTGATGGCGGACGGCAGCGCCTGCCGGACCCTCAAGGCTCCCGGCTACCTCGATGCGCGCGCGGCGTCGTTCGACGACCAGGTCGAGCGGGCCATCAGGGACGGCGACGGCGACGCGCTGCTCGCGGTGGACGCCAGCCTGGCCCGCGAGCTGATGGCGACGGGCCGGCCCGGCTGGCAGGTGCTCGCGGGCGCGCTGCGCGGCACCGGGTGGGCGGCGCAGGTGCGGTACTCAGGCGACCCGTTCGGCGTTGGCTACCTGGTCGCCTCGCTGACGCCCGCCACCCAAGCCAAGGCAGTACCGGACAGGGCAGTGCCAGACAGGTAAGACAGCCGCTGAGCGGGAAGGGGCAGCAGATGACGCAGGGCAGCTTCACCGGCCGGAACGTGCTCGTCTTCGGGGGTGGCGGGGCGCTCGGCGCCGGCGTCGCCGCCGCGTTCAGCGCCGCCGGCGCGACCGTGAGCGCCGTCGACAAGGCCATCCCCGACACCAGCAGGCGGCTGGACGGGGTCAGCTACACCGCCGTCAACGTGCTGGACGACGCGGCGCTTGGCACCCTGTTCGACGCCGGGCCGCCGCCGTGGGCCGTGGTCAACACCATCGGCGGCTTCGCCGGCCACCGCCCGTTGGGCGAGCTGGACCCCGCGGAGCTGACCGGCCAGCTAGAGCTGAATCTCGTCAGCGCCGCGCTGATCACCAAGCACGCGCTGCGGGTGATGCAGCCTGGCGGCGCGGGCCGGGTCGTGCACACCGCCAGCCGGGCGGCCGTGGTGACCGCCGGCTCCGGGTTCGCCTACTCGGTCAGCAAGCTGGGCGTGCTGCACCTGGTGACGATGGCCGCCGACGAGGTGAAGGGCACCGGGATCACGGTGAACTGCGTGGTCCCCAGCATCATCGACACCCCGGCGAACCGCGCGGCGATGCCATCGGCCAACCACGACTCCTGGCCCAAGATCCCCGACATCGCCCGCACCTACCTCTACCTAGCCGACCCCGCCTCCGCCCTGACCAACGGCGCCGCTATCCCGGTCTGAGCCCGCTCAGCCCACAGTCCGGTCAGCCAGGCGGGTTCAGCCGCGGTCCATCCTCCTCCGGCCATAGAGCCGGTATAAGAGCCGCCTGCGGAGCCTTTCGGATCAAAGGGTCAGGGTTTGAGTCCTCCAAGCGCGCAGCGCGCCCCGTAAGACAGGTTATGCGGGCTTGCCTGGCTCGCTGCACACGGCAGAGCCCCCGTACCCGCTACGCTCGTGCTATGACCGGTGATCAGCGTGCGCGGTGGCAACCGATCGCCCCGCTGCCTAAAATAAACGGCACGCTGAAGCCGCTCCTCAAGACCGCCGACTCATTGCGGTCCGCGTGGCAGGACGCTCTTCAGTACTACTCTCCAGAAGAGTTGGCCGAGGCGCGCAATCGGCGGCTCCGTCGTCACGCCGTTGAGACAGGGATCATCGAGCGCCTCTACGAGCTCGACTGGGGGACAACAGAAGCCCTGGTCGCTGAGGGTCTGACGAGCGAGGCCGCCAACCGTGCAGGCGGTATCCATGAAGACACGCTTCTCGTCATCCGCTCACAGTACGCAGCACTGGAGTATTTGGCAGAGCTTGCCCAGATGGGAAGTAGCCTACGCGTCGGGGTGATCCGTGAGTTGCATGCGATCATTACCCGGCATCAGCCTACATACGAAGCTCGTGATCAGTTCGGCAGAGTATTTCAAGCGCCCCTGCGACACGGCGAGTGGAAGAATCACGAGAATCATGTGGTCAGACCAGGTGGATCAATACTAGAGTACTGTCCGCCTCTACACGTGCAATCTGAAATGGAACGACTGATACAGATCTACGAGGAAACCGACGTGCACCCCCTGGTGCGCAGCGCCTGGTTGCATCATCGTTTCATTCAGATTCACCCTTTCGAGGACGGTAATGGTCGAGTGGCGCGTGCGCTCACGCTACTCGTACTACTCAGCGACAGGTATGCCCCGCTAGTGGTCGACCGCCGCCAGCGAGAGGTCTACATAGCCGCCCTAGATGCTGCCAACGATGGCGACCTAGGTGACCTGATCCGATTTTTCGCCCGATTGGAGATCGCTGCGCTCCAGTCGACGCTGACACAGCCGGTCGGACTAGCGAGTCAGCCGGACGCTGCCAGCGTCGTTCGCGCGTATGCAGATCGACTGCGGAAGATCAATGACGCGACATCACGGGAAAAGGCCGGCGGTGTGAAGCTCGTCGCCGATGAGATCGCCGTACGGGTCACAGGCTACCTCGACGAGCAACGCCAGGAGCTACATGAATCGCTGCGCGCGATAGACCCAGCCTCCTGGGCCTCCGTCGCCTCGGCTGCGCCACCAGATGAAAGGGCAAAATGGTGGCGTAGGCAGATAATCGAGACAGCGCGCGCTATCGACTTCTACACCAACTTGAGTGGCGGCACCTGGTGGACGAGGCTTCAGCTAGAGACGCTCGGAGACCGGCTCCGCTTCTTGGCTGCTGTTCAGAAGGTCGGTCACGGTGACAGCGGTGTACTTGCAGTAACTGTCTACGCTGAGCGAGTCCACCCGGATTCAGATGAGATATCAACGACTGGCGAACCGGAATCGATCCTCGAGTTGTCACCAACCGACTCGGTCAGCTTGGCCTATAACGACGTACCCAGCGAGCGCTGGCCTGAGGTCGAAGAGCTGTTGCAGCGCAAGTTGCGTGAGGCCATGCAGTACTTTGTCGAGCGACTCGGCTGACGGAAGCCGATTGCCCTCATCGGGCCTGTCCCGGCATCTCGAAGTCCTCAGGCCGCCCAGATGATCCTCCTGGCCCGGGGCCGTTGCGATGACTACTTGAAACCGCCCCCAAGATCCCCGACATCGCCCGCACCTACCTCTACCTGGCCGACCCCGCCTCCAGCCTCACCAACGGCGCGGCCATCCCCGTGTGACTGCCCCGTGTCCAGCCGAGCAAGGGCTAGCTGGGCAGGCCCAGGGCACTCCGGAGGCCATCCTCCACACGCCGCATCGTGGCCTGGGAGACCGCTCCCCACCTGGCACGAATCTCATCCTTAAAGACCGGATAGATGTCGTCACACAGCACGTTACCCACCAAGGGATGATCTTCGGCTGCCAGAGCGACGACTGACCTTAGCTGCTCAGGCTTGCGCGTAGTGGTGATCCGAACGCCGATGACATCATCCAGCTGCCTGTTGCGCTGATTGTTAGACACCACGAGATAGGGCTTACGGCCTTCGACGCCGGACAGTTCCACCCAGACGACTTGCCCGCGTACGGGCTCCACGGTCACTTTTCAGCGAACCTGGCTGGTGCGCGCCGCCCTGCGCTCGGCTCCCTCGGCGGTGCCCCGGTACTGCTCAGCTAGCTCGGCGTAAGCGCGTTCCTGCGTAGCTTCCTCGATGGCCCGAAGCCCGACTACGAGCACCGCATGAAGAAGAGCAGCCTCGGTAACGTCCCCATCGGGGAGATCGAGCCGGGCGATTGCCGAGGGCGACTCACGCAACCGAGCCAGGTCCGCGACATCGCGCGGCGACAAGGGCAAGCTGGCGCGGTGATGGATCGGCATGTTCATCCGGCTGGCCATGCAGCTTATTATGCCACACTATCCGCAGCACTAACTGCATCGTCCTAGCGGTGCAGATCCATCGCACCGCCACGGAAGCAGCAGCCGCCCCCGGCAGCCAGCGCCCGGCGGCGGTGTGAGTCACTCGGCGTCCGGTCAACCGTCGCCGGCTTCCACCGGGTCGGCGTCCAGACGGTTGAGGAATTCCCTGACCGCCCGCTTGGATCTGAGCACGTGAAGGGCTACATGCTGACCGCGCCGCGAAATGACTTCCCGTTCGCGCTCCGGCTCTGACCGGCGGTTTAGCCAGATGAGGACGGCCAATCGCCACTCATCACGCAACCGCAGCCAGGCCGAGTAATCGCACCCCTCGGGCAACTTGCTCGGCATTCGGAAGCCGCGCAGGAATGCGCGTCCTGCGCAAAGCCACCAGGGCAGGTCGAGAAACACGACGGTGTCAGCGCGTTCGAGCCGGAGATCGAGGGTCTCGTGATAGTTGCCGTCAGCGATCCACGCGTTGCCGGCGAGCACGCCACATTGCTTCTCGCGCCACTCGGTCTCCGACGGTGCGACCCAGCCGGGCTTCCAGAAGTGGAGGTCAAGATGGATGACCGGCAAGCCGGTCCTGGCAGCGAGGGCGAGCGAGAACGTGCTCTTCCCGGACCCGGCCAGCCCAGTGACGACGACGCGGCGCCCTAGCGCCAACGGGGCTTCACTCATCGCAGTCAGTGTCCCGCACGTGCCGTTGTTGCTTGTCGGGTGCCTCGTACACCACTGCATCGCAGCGCTCGTCGCGGACGCAGATCAGTGCCTCGCGATATCGGCCGGGCGAGTTCCTCTGCCGACTCCATGACTAGTTAGAGTCATCATCACACATAGCGATACTGCGGACATAGTGGGACAAAACACGCCCCGGCTTGCTCTTCGGTTCCACCCGCTAAGGGGCAGATGGCGGGAGGGGAACTGGCACTACCGTCAGTACTGATTCGAGCCCTCGGAAATCCGCTGGATTGGTGGTGAACAACGGCAACCTATTAGCGACCGCGATGCTCGCAATCATCAGGTCAGCCACCCGGCCACGCGGCTTACGCCCGAACATAATGACCTCAGCAGCGATGATTCCGTACTGACGGGCCGCCTCCACGTCGAACGACAGCGGGTTGAAGGTTGCTTCCACTCGCTGGACGCGCATGATCCGCCTGGCGCGCTCAGTCCCGTCGTCGGCTGAGTGAACTCCGGCCGACAATTCAGCCAGGCTGACCGTGCTGGTGAGCAACTCGGCAGGAAGATGATCGGCCGCCAGCCGGTCCAGGTAGATCAGGATATTGGTGTCACCGAGGCCTCGAAGGAAGCGCGTCCTCACTCGCTGTCCTCGACTTGCTGAGCGCGCTCGTAGGCGTCGAAGCGCGCCTCCGTGTCGGCGTACCGCTCTTGGTCTGCGCGAAATGCTTCGGCACTCATGGGTGGCAGATCCTGGAACAGCGTCATGAGCTCTGCCACCGGAACAGACCGGCGCCGAGCGGGGGCCACCTGGTGAACGTAGGCATCGATGGCGGCTAGCGCGACCTGCTGCATGGAGCGGTGCTCGGCCTCGGCCTTCCGCCGGAGCGCCTCTGTCTGTTCGTCACTGAGCCGAAGGGTCATAGCCACATCGATATGATACCACGTGGTATCACCGTACTGCTAGCGCCGGACGGAGGCTCTCGGCGGAGCAGCCGAGGCGAGTACGACGGGCAGCATGCCGGAATTGGTGTGCCGCCACCGGGTGAGCTGGATGTCGGTGACGGTCACGTCGGCTATCTCAGTCTGGGGCGCGCCGCGAGCGGGTCCGGCCGCGCTCACACATCGGATTCGGGCTCCAGGAGTTCCAGGCGGTTGCCGTGCAGGTCGTGGGAGAAGAAGCGGCGGAAGCCCGGGAAATTGTCGTCCCAGTCCACGTCGCAGCCGCTGTCTTCCAGCCGCCTGGCCAGCGCGTCTAGGTCCCGCACCTGGATGCCCGGATGCGCCTTGGCAGCCGCGCGGAAGTCCTTCTCCACGCCGAGGTGCAGCTCCATGCTGCCGCCGCTGAACCAGCAGCCGCCCCTGGCGGCTAGTGCCGGCGGCTTCTCCAGCTCGGTCATGCCGAGGATCTCCCCGTAGTACCGCCGCGCCAGGTCCTCGCCGCCGGGCGGGATGGCGAGCTGAGCGTGATGCAGGCGAGCGAGCTCGTAGCCGCCGTCGCGCGTCGTGTCGCTCGTCTTCTGGCCGGGCACGGTCACGTAGTTCCTCCTCGGATCTGTGCCGTCCGGCTAAGCCTGCTTGCTGCCGAAGCCAGGGCCCATGAACGGGGCGCTGCCGCCGCCCTGGCCGAGCTTGGACGCGCGCTGCGCGATGATGACCCGCTGCACGATGAGGCTGACGGCCAGGTAGAGCACGATGGTCGCGTCGCCCAGGTGCGCGGTGTTCTTGCTGTGATCAAGCAGGTAGTCATAGCCCAGGTGAGCGGCGAGTGCGATCACCCACAGCAGCGCGGTCAGCCAGTTGCCCTGCGACCACGGCACGCCGTCCTTCATCCAGATCTTGACGGTCGCCGCCCGCAGCACGCCGAACAGGGCCGCCAGCACGAGGCTGCCCGCCAGGGCAGCGACGACCACGGGACCCGCGTGGTGGCCGTGCTGGAAGAACTCCACGGCCTCGACAAGGCCGATCACGCCGAGCACCAGCATCAGCCGAGTCGCGGATGACCTGACCGGGCGGGGCATTACCTGGCGGTAGATCAGCAGCGCCAGCACGGCGAGGCCGACGATCAGCTGGGTTGAGGTTTGCGTTCCCACGTTCTCAGTTCTCCCATGTAGCCGCCTTGGGGACCACCCATTTATGGTCGCGTTCCCACGCTATGGCCAGTGCGGGCGCCGCAACCGTGGCCGTCGTCCTGACCCGCCCGTGACATCTGTCATGGGCGGCGTCCGGTTCGCTGAGCTGCGAATGTGCTGTTAGCTTGAGGCTGGGTAGCTGGTGGTCCAGATCGGAGGTCTCGATGGGCCTGCCCGCACGACAGCGGAAGACACTAGACAAGATCGAGAACAAGCTCCGGGGATCCGACCCGCGGCTGGCGGCCATGTTCGCCATCTTCGGCCGGCTGACCGCAGGCGAGGAAATACCGCGTATCGAGGAGCTGCGGCACCGCGTGGTGCTGCTGGCGCTGCGAGCCAGGATCCGGCTGGCGGCAGCCGGCGGCTGGCTGCGCGGCCGCTCGCCCCGCCGGCGCTACCGCGCCATCCTGTTCCCCATCGCGCTGATCCTGATGGCCATGACGGTCGTGGTGGTCGCCAGGTTCGGTGCGTCGCCCAGGTGCGCGGCGAGCACGGCGGTGGCCACGGCTAAGCCGCATCCGCGCGGCCGGCAGAACCCGAAGAACCGCGCCTGCCGC
Source organism: uncultured Actinomycetota bacterium (assembly GCA_963725175.1). Lineage (GTDB taxonomy): Bacteria > Actinomycetota > Actinomycetes > Streptosporangiales > Streptosporangiaceae > DASUBV01. The sequence goes on along the minus strand of CAVRXH010000006.1, from coordinate 5,566,434 downwards.
ACGCCGCTGAACCCGATACTGGCCGGACGCTAGCCGCCGGGCGCGAGCGGCCCGATCGCCACCAGGCGGGGCTGCGCGCACGGCGGCGCCGTGGTGCCGCTGGCGGCGGTGCCAAGCTGCGCGCAGGACGCCAGCACGATGATGCCGTCCGCGCTGTCCACGCTGCCCCCGATCCCGGACAGGTCGACGAAGAAGTGCGGCCACGGCACGGCCCGCGTGGTCCAGGTGACGCGCTTGCTGGCCAGGTCATAGCCCCACGCGTCGCCGAGGGCTCCCTCGTCAAGGCCGAGGGCGACCCCGCCGGTGACGGCGTACAGGCCAACGGCCCCGCCTGTTGCCGCCTGGGTGACCACCTTCCCGGTGGCCGGGTCGATCCCGGTCAGCGCGCTGCCGCTGGTCACGTACAGGGTCTGCCGGGCAGAGTCCACGGCTTCCAGCAGCGCCCCGGCGCGCTGCCAGAGCAGCCGCCCGTCGGTGTCGCTGTAGGCGGCGAGCCCGGCCTGGCCGGTGAACAGCACGACGCCGGAGGCCGCCCCGGCCAAAGTGCCGGCGAACGCGCGGCCAGGCGGGCGCAGCACCCGCTGCGCGCCGGTCCGCAGGCTGATCCGGCGCACGGCGGTCACCGGCGCGGCGCCGAGGTAGCCGCCCGCCGACTCCGCGACGTACAGAGTGCCGCCAGAAACCCGCCAGTCCTGCGGCACCTTGCCGGTGGGCCGCCGCCAGACGACCTTGCCGGTGCGGTTGGCGTACGCGGTGACGGCAGCGCTGCCCACGATGACCGTCCGGGACTTGCTGGCCTGCACCGCGCCCCCGTAGACCGCCGCCGGGTAGCTGCGCAGCCGCACGCCGGTCGCGTCGGACAGCACGACCTCCTCGCGGTGGGTGACGGTGCCGCCAGGGTCGGGCACGGAGACGCCCGCGGTGATCACGCCGGGCCAGGCGCGCACCGAGACGATCTGCGCGCCCGCCGGGTATCCGGCCAGCACCGCGGTCCACAGCGGCTGGCCGGTGCCGAGCCCGAACGCGGCGATCGTCACGCCGAAGCCGACGGCCGCGACGCCGCCGCCCGCCGCCGCGTAGGCCTCGCCGTGGCGCAGGACGGTGCCAAGCGCGCCGCCGTCCGCCGTCCAGTTGCCCGGCAGCGGCCGGGACCAGCGGAGCGCGACGGCCGGGCGGTGACAGGACGGCTGGGTGCAGCGGCTGGCGACGACGCCCGCGACCCGGCCGGGCGCCAGGGCCGCCGCGACCAGGACGGCGGCGAGCGTGCCTCGCCGTGCCCAGACCCCCGACCCGCGCGTGAACCCCACGACCGCACGCTAGCCGGGGCCGCCGGGTACCGCATCCCGGCCGGCGGAGCTGAGACCATCTCGTAGCGGTAGCCGCGGATGCCCCCGAATCCGGTCACAGGCCGACTGTGTAGCGTGAAGCATGGCGCCCATTGCCGCCATCACGTATCCGAAAGGGAATGGCGAGAAGGAGGAGATCGATGACCGCTCGGCCCCCGCTCCCTTACGAATTCCTGCCCGAGGTCCCGTCGTTCACCGTCGAGAGCGACGACGTCGTGCAGGGTCAGCAGATGAGCGACTCGCAGGTCTTCAGCGGGTTCGGCATGACAGGGAAGAACCTCTCCCCGCAGCTGCGCTGGCACGGTTTCCCGGCGGAGACCAAGGGCTTCGCGGTGACCTGCTACGACCCCGACGCCCCGACCGGGTCGGGCTTCTGGCACTGGCTAGTGCTCGACATCCCGGCCGGCGTGACGGAGCTGGCCACCGGCGCCGGCACGGCCGGCGGCGAGCTGCCCGGCGCGTCGTTCTCGGTGCGCAACGACTTCGGCACCAAGGACTTCGGCGGCGCGGCGCCGCCCGCGGGTGACGAGCCGCACCGGTACGTGTTCGCGGTGCACGCGCTCGACACCGACAAGCTGGGCATCGACTCGGACGTCACCCCGGCCATCGCCGGGTTCAACCTCCGGTTCCACACCATCGCCCGTGCCGTCATCGTGCCGGTCTTCGGCTGCTGACAGCTAGCCGTCCGCGGCGGGCGGGAGCAGCGGGAACAGCCGGATCACGAGTCCGGCTGGAACTGCTGCACCCCCGCCGTCGCGCGGCGGCCCGGCCGGCGCATCCTGCGCCGCGTAGGCGGCGATGACCGCGCGGATCTCGGCCGCCAGCTCCGTCATCCGTTCCGGCGTCAGGTGCAGCACCGTGCTGAACGCCTCGTCGTGCCAGCCAGGCGGCGCGGCGGTCCGCCCGGCCAGCCAGCGCCGGTATCCCTCGTCTTCCAGCTCCCTGGCCAGCTCCCCGAACCGCTGGTCCTCGGGCCAGGCCGCCGCCTCCCCGGCCGGGCCGCCGCCGACAGCCCGCGGCGCGCCGGCCGCCAGCCGCCAGGGCCGCGCCCGGCCCCAGTCTCCCGGCACCTCCTCGACCTCGCCGAAGCGGGCGAGCTGGCGCAGGTGGAACGAGCACGCGCCGGAGCTCTCGCCGAGTTCCCGCGCGGCCTGGGTCGAGGTCAGCATGGCGTGCTCCGCGAGCAGGTCAAGCAGCGCCGCGCGGAGCGGGTGCCCCAGGGCGCTCGCGGGCCTGCCGGGCCGTGCCTGGCCGCTCATCCCGTCCCCTCCCCGTGCCGGGCCGACGACGCGGCCACCCTCATGCTTTGCAAAGTAATTGTTTGCAAAGTATTCTAGCGCTTCGCCGGCCTGCCCGGCTGGCGGCCAGCGAAGGAGCAGCACGATGTCCGTCCGTCCCGTCCGCCTGTTCGGCGACCCGGTGCTCACCACCCCCGCCGAGCCGGTCACCGACTTCGACCGGCAGCTCCGCTCGCTGGTGAAAGACCTCACCCAGACACTGCGCGACCAGCGCGGCGCCGGGCTTTCAGCCCCGCAGATCGGGGTCGGCCTGCGGGTCTTCGTCTTCGACGTGGACGGGGTCCGCGGCCACCTGATCAACCCGGTGCTCGGCTTCCCCGATGACGCCGAGCAGGACGGCCCGGAAGGCTGCCTGTCCTTCCCCGGCATGTACTACGACGTCACGCGCCGCCTGAACGCAGTGGCCTCCGGCGTCGACTCCGACGGCAGGCCGGTCCAGGTCGCGGGCGACCAGCAGCTCGCGCGCTGCCTCCAGCACGAGACCGATCACCTGGACGGCATCTTGTTCATCGACCGGATGGACCTCGCCACCAGGAAGCTGGCGATGAAGGAGATCCGTGAGTCCGGCCTGGCCAGGCTGCCCACCCCGCAGGTCAAGGTCAGCCCGCACCGGGTACACGGCCTGATCCGCTGACCTGGGCCCCGGGCTGGGTCATCCTCGTGGTGACCCCCGAGAAGATCAATACGCCGGAACGGCTGGCCCGCCGCTAAGCACCGTTCTCGGGCGGACTGCCGCCCCGGCGATTACCGGCGGATTCGCCGCCGCGTCTCCCATTTACTGCCAGGATGATCGCACATGTCCTCAGGGGGATAGGAGATCCGCGGATGACAGGAAAATGGCGGCTCACGGCGGCTGTCACCGCGATCGCGGGCCTCGGCCTGCTGTCGCTGGCCGGGACGGCGGGCGCATCGGCCGCACGGCCGGCCGCGCCCCGGCAGGCCGTGCGCACTGAGCAGATCACCTCGGGCGGCGTGACTGCCACCGTGAAGATCCGCGGCGACTGGAAGCTGGCGCATGTCAAGCTGCCGCGCACGCACCTGGCCAGCCCTCAGGTGCTGCACGCCGCCACGGCGCGCAGCGCCGGCGCGGCCACCTCCGGCAACTGGAGCGGCTTCGCGGACGTGCCCGACAAGGGGGTGACCTTCCGGTTCGTCACCGCGAACTTCAACGTGCCCAACCTGAACTGCACGAGCTCCCAGGCCGGCCCGGACGGCGTCTACTTCTCCGCCTGGACCGGCCTGGACGGCTGGAACAACTCGACGGTGGAACAGCAGGGCATCGAGAGCTACTGCGCTGGCACCGCCCAGGGCCTGTGGGTCTTCTACGAGATGTACCCGGCGAGCCCGGTGGTCTTCTCCGGCGCGCAGCCGGGTGACGCCATCCAGGCGAGCACCTACTACAACGCGAGCACGAAGCAGTACCAGCTCATCGTCAGGGACCTCACGCAGGGCGGCGACGGAGTCTCGGTCCTGGTCCAGTGCGCGAGCACCTGCAAGAACGCCTCGGCTGAGGTGGTCAGCGAGGCGCCAGGCGGCGGCCCGCCGGCCTACGGGCTCGCGGACTTCGGCGCGGTGAGCTACACCAACGCGGCCGTGACCACGGAGTCCGGCACGCACGGCGTGCTGACCACCGGCAGCCTGTGGAGCGGCTACAGCATCAAGATGGTCGCCTCGGGCACCGGCGACACCCTCGCCACGGCGGGCGCGCTGCAAGGCGGCACGGCGTTCCTGAGCACCTGGAACGCCAGCCTCTGATTCAGCGGCTGGCTCTTGCTCGCGGCTCCCCCGGCCCCGGCCGGCGGGAGCCGCTTGCAGGTCGGGTCAGCCCGCGACGGCGGCCAGCGCCTCGCGGAGGGTGAACTGCCCGGCGTACAGGGCCTTGCCGACGATGACGCCCTCCACCCCCGGCGCGCCGGGGGCCGGGCAGGCCAGCGCCAGCAGGGCCCGCAGGTCGGCCAGGCCGGCGATGCCGCCGCTGGCGATGACCGGGCGGCTGGTCCTGGCGCAGACCCGGCGCAGCAGGTCCAGGCTGGCACCGGTCATGGCACCGTCGGCGGTCTTGTCGGTGACGACGTACCGGCGGCAGCCGGCCGCCTCCAGGAAGTCAAGCGCCGCGAGCAGGTCGCCGAAATCGGCGTCGGAGCCGCGCGGGACCAGGCGGGAGCCGAGTACGTCGAGCCCGACGGCGACCCGCTCGCCGAGCGCGGCGACGGCGCGGGCCACCCAGGTCGGCCGGGCCAGCGCGGCGGTGCCGATGACCAGCCTGGCGGCGCCGGCGGCCAGCGCCCTGGCCAGCGCGGCCTCGTCGCAGATCCCCCCGGACACCTGGACGGCGCAGCTCAGCGGCGCGATGATCGCGGCCAGCAGGGCCGCGTTGGAGCCGCGCCCGTACGCCGCGTCGAGGTCTACGAGGTGAATCCAGCTCGCCCCGTCGCGCTGCCAGCCAAGCGCCACGGCCAGCGGGTCGCCGCCCCCGTCTCCGCCCCTGCCCCCGCCCCCGGCCCCGGTCAGCCGGTGCTCCCGGCCGCCGACGAGGTCGACAGCCGGGAGCAGGGCTAGCTGGGCTGGCATAACCGGGTGGCGGCCGCCAGCGACGTGCGCTGCACCACCGGGCGCATGGTCACGTAGTACAGGCCGGAGGCGACGATCAGCCCGAGGATCCAGGAGATGTCGGCGCCGCCGAGGTGGGCCACCATCGGCCCGGTGTAGTAGGTCGTGCTCATGAACGGGATCTCCACCGCGATCCCGATCAGGTAGGACACGATCGCCCGGACGTTGAACCGGCCGTAGATGCCGTCCGCCCGGAAGATCGAGTCGATGTCGTACTGCTCCTTCCGCAGCAGGTAGAAGTCGACCAGGTTGATCGCCGTCCACGGGATCAGGAAATAGGCCAGGAACAGGATGAAGTTCTGGAAGTCGGCCAGGAAGTTGGAGGTGGCCGCGATGGCGATCACCGTGCCGACCACGGCGGAGGCCAGCACGAAGCCGAGCCGCACCCCGCTGCGCACCTGAAGCGGGCTGAGCGCGGTGATGGTGGTGGTCACGCACATGAACATGCCGTACAGGTTCAGCACGTTCACCGCCACGATCCCCAGCACGATGATCAGCGAGATCAGCCAGTGCGTGCCGCCGCCGCCCAGGCCGGCGATGAAGGACGTGGACCCGTTGTTGAACGAGTTCTCGGCGATGGCCACCGCGATGCAGCCGAACGCCATCATCCAGATGGTGCCGATCACCGAGCCGCCGTAGGTCCACCAGAACGATGACCGCACCGGGGTGCTGCTCGGCAGGTACCTGGAATAGTCCGCGACATAGGGCGCGTAGGTGATCTGCCAGGTCGCGGCGATGGCCACCACCAGCAGGAAGGTGCCCGCGCCGACGTGCCCGGAGTGCCAGACCGAGCCGACGCTGTACTTGGTGAACAGCCGGATCGTCAGGTACAGGAAGCCCAGCCCGCTGACCAGGCTGATCCACCGCTCGTACTGGTGGATCAGCCGGTAGCCGTAGACGGCGAGCACGGTGCACAGCGCGGCGACGATGATCGTCGCCGGCGTGGTGCCGATGCCCCACCAGCCGGCTAGCGCGGACCCGCCGAGCACGGCGCTCGCCGCGAAGAACCCGACGTACATGAGCACGACGAGGATCAGCGGCAGGATCGCGCCGTAGAAGCCGAACTGGGCCCGGCTCTGGATCATCTGCGGGATGCCGAGCTTGGGTCCCTGTGCCGAGTGCAGCGCCATGAAGATGGCCCCGGCCAGGTTGCCGATCACCAGGGCCAGGATCGCCCAGGGCAGCGGCAGCCCGAGAATCACCCCGAGCGCGCCGGTCACCACGGTGGTGACCTGCATGTTCGCGGCGAACCAGATGGTGAACAAGCTGCGCGGGCGGCCGTGCCGCTCGCTTTCTGGGATGTGGTCGATCGACCGCCTCTCGACGGTCAGCGAATTATCCATCGGAACAGTTCCCTTTCCTTAGTGTCAGGAGCGGGCGGCCGGCGGCCGGAAGGTCACCGGCAGGTGCCCGCTGCCTCGGTGAGCACCTGCGGCCGGTCGCGCTCGTCCGGGAACACCGGATAGCGGCCGTCCATGCAGGCACAGCACAGCTGGCCGATGGGCTGCCCGGAGCTGGCGGCCAGCCCCGGCAGCGACAAGTAGGCCAGCGAGTCGGCGCCGAGCTGGGCGCGGATCTCCTCCGCGGCCCGGCCGGCGCCGATCAGCTGATCGGTGGTGGCGAAGTCGAACCCGAAGAAGCACGGCCAGCGGATCGGCGGCGAGGCGATCCGCAGGTGCACAGCGGCCGCCCCGGCCTGCCGCAGTTCCTGGGTCAGGAGCCGCTGAGTGCTGCCGCGCACGATCGAGTCGTCGACCACCACCACGCGGCGGCCCCTGACCACGGCGCTGATCGGGGCCAGCTTGAGGCGCAGCCCCGCGGTCCGCGCGGCGGCGAGCGGCTGGATGAAGGTCCGCCCCACGTACGGGCTGCGCACGAAGCCCTGCGCGTAGGGCAGGCCGGACTCGGCGGCGAAGCCGAGCGCGGCCGGGATGCCGGAATCGGGCACCCCGACCACCAGGTCGGCGGCGGGCGCCGGCGACTCGCGGGCCAGCAGCGCGCCGGCCTGATGGCGCGCCTCGTAGACGCTGCGGCCATCCAGCACGCTGTCGGAGCGGGCCAGGTACACGTACTCGAACACGCAGGCCCGCGGCTGGGCCGGCGCCCAGCGCAGCGAAACAGGACCGCCCTCGCCGATGACGAGTAGCTCGCCGGGGGCGACGGTGCGGATCACCTCGCCGCCGACGGCCTCGATGGCGGCGCTCTCGCTGGCCACCACCCAGCCGCCGCTGACCCGGCCGAGGGTCAGCGGCCGGAACCCGTGCCGGTCCCTGGCCGCGAGCAGCCGCCCGCGGTCCAGGATCAGCAGGGTGAACGCGCCGCGCAGCCCCGGCAGCACGGCGGACGCCGCGGCGACCAGGTCGCCGCGCGCCCGGTCCACGGCCCGGCTGAGCGCGGCGGCCAGCAGGTGCGAGTCGCTGGCCACCTCCACCGGGCCGGGCTCGGCGCCGTTCGCCGAGGGCGGGAAGCCGAGCAGGTTGCCGTTGTGCGCGATGGCGAACCTGCCGCGGCGGTCAAGCACCGGCTGGGCGTTCGCGGCGGCCGGGGACCCGCTGGTGGAGTAGCGGGTATGCCCGATCGCCAGATGCCCGGTCAGCAGCTGCAGGCTGGGCTGGTCAAACACCTGGCTGACCAGCCCGGCACCGGTGCGGCAGGCGATCGCCGCGCCGTCGGAGATGGCGATCCCGGCGGACTCCTCGCCGCGGTGCTGGAGCACCTGGAGTCCGGCGAAGGTCAGCCCGGCCGCCGGGCGGCCCGGCACCAGCACGCCGAACACCCCGCACGCCTCGCGCGGGGCGCCGCCCGGCTCCGGCGGGCCGGGCGACTCCGGCAGGCCGGGCGACTCTGCCGAAGCGGGCAGCTTCGGCAGAGTGGGCGACGCAGCCCTGGCAGCTACAGGACCTTGCACCGGGAGCCCGTGACGGAGAGCTGGAGCAGGCACTTCATGTCATGCCCGGTGGCGTCCTTGACCCGCTGCCGCCCCTCGTACTCGACCTTCTCCGCCACGCAGATGATGTCCCGGATCCGCGCGCCCGACTGCTCGATGGCCTGGATCAGCGCGATCATGGTCCCTCCGGTGCTGATGAGGTCATCCACGATGACAACCTCATCGCCAGGGGCCACCCCGTTCAGGTAGATACGGCCGTCGGAATACTCGGACGCGAACTCCACGGAGACCTGTCCCTGCAGCCCGGAGGGGTACCAGCGGGCCAGCCCGAAGGGCAGCCCGGTGACCATGGACACCGCCGCGACCAGGATGCCGCCCTTGTCCTCCTCCCCCGCGATCGTGCAGGCCGAGCCGAAGTCGCCGGCCGCGGCGATCTGCCAGGCCGCCGCCATCAGCAGCTCGGCCTTGGTGGCGGGCACCTGCTCGGTGAGCGGGTTGATCACAAATTTTCGCCCGTTGATCTCGACCAGCGGGCGGTCGTCGAAGGCGTCGCGAAGCCAGTTCACGTTCGCGCGCTGGTCAGTAGTCACTGGAGGCCCCTCCTAGGTGTTACGGGTCAGCCGGCGGAGCAGCCGGCCCGCCGCGCCGCTATCGATGGCCCGCCCGGCGACGGCCACGCCGTCCCCGACGGACGGCGCTGTCCCCGCGGTCCACAGCGCGATCCCGGCGGTCAGCACCACCACGTCACGGTGCGGGCCGGTGCCGCCGGACAGGACCGTGCGGCAGATCCCGGCATTCAGCGCCGGGTCGCCCCCGGCCAGCTCGGCCACCCCGGCCCGGCACAGGCCGAACTGCTCCGGGGTGACCTCGAAGGTCTCGACCTGCTCGCCGGCCAGCGCGGTGACCTGGGTCGGGCCGGCCAGGCTGGGCTCGTCGGTGCCCTGCCCGTGCAGCACCGCGGCCCTGGTCCTGCCGAGCCGCCGCAGGGTCTGCGCCAGCACCGGCGCCCGGCTGGCGTCGGCCACCCCGACGACCTGGCCGGTGAGGATGGCCGCCGGGTGCGCCAGCGGCCCGGCGAGGTTGAACACGGTGGGGAAGCCCAGCGCCCGGCGGGCGCTGGTGAGCTGCGCGGGAAACCGGTGGAACACCGGGGTGGGCGCGACGGCGAAGCCGCAGCCGGCCAGCCGGGCATTCAGGTCGGCCACGTCGGCCCGGTCTGGCACGTGCACGCCGAGCGCGTGCAGCATGTCCAGGCTGCCGCAGGCGCCGGTGACGGCGCGGTTGCCGTGCTTGACCACCGGCACTCCGGCGGCGGCCATGACCAGCGCCGCCGTGGTGGAGATGTTGAACGTCCCCGCGCCGTCGCCGCCGGTGCCGCCGATGTCGGCGGCCGGGCTGGGCAGCCGGACGCAGCGGCGCAGCATGGCCCGCGCGCAGGCCTCGATGTCGGCGGGGGTCTCGCCGCGCTCGTGCAGCGCGGTCAGGAACTCGGCGATCCGGCTCTGCGGCCACTGGCCGTCCAGGATCGCGGCGAACTCTGTGCTGGCTACAGCGTGCGCCAGCTCAGCCAAGGTGCTTCAGCGCCTCGTCCGTGCCGAGCCCGTCGTGCACGATGGTCTTGATCGCGGCCAGCATCTTGGCCGGGTCGTCGGCCTGGATGATGTTGCGGCCCATCACCACGCCGGACGCGCCGGCCTTGATCGCGCCCTCGACCATCTCCAGGCTGCCCCTGATGGTCTTGGCCTTCGGGCCGCCGGCGATCAGCACGGGGACATGGCAGCTCTCGATGACCGGGCCGTAGGTGTCGGCCGATCCGCTGTAATCGGTCTTGATCGCGTCCGCGCCCAGCTCGGCCGCCATCCGGACATGCAGCCGGATCAGCTCGGCGTCCAGGCCGCGGCCCTCGGCCAGCGCGCCCTGGGCCATCGGCTCGATGATGTGCGGCATGCCAAGCCGCTCGCACGCCCGGCTGACCTGGGCGTTCTTGGCGATCTCGTCGGCCTCCACGGACGGGTCCTCGTAGCCGACGAACATGAAGGTGAGCACGGCGTCGGCGCCCATCCGCACGCCGTCCTCGACGTCGGCGATCAGCCGGTTGATGCCCTCCCGGTAGCCGAGCTCGCGGCGGAACATGTTGGTCCAGTCCAGCCGCAGGATCAGCGCCGGGGCGTCGCGCCCGGAGAACTGGTCCGCGCACAGCCGCGCGATGCCCGGCGACACCAGCACGCCGTCGGCGCCGCCCTCGACCAGCCTGGCCATGGTGGCGCGGGAGTCGATGTTGCCGGGCATCGGGCCATCGTCAAGGCCGTGATCGAAGGCGACGCAGACGCTGCGCCCGGTGCTGGGTCGGATGATCCGGCCGAGCCGGATGCGCTTGCCACAGTCAGCGCTCACTTGCTTCCTCCTTGGGGGTTGACGACCACCTTGAGTGCCTCGCCCTTCTCCAGCAGGCCAAGGCCGGCCACCACGTCGTCCAGGCCGATCGTGGCGTCGATGAACCGGGACAGGTCGATGCGCCCGGTCGCGATCATGTGCAGCGCCTGCGCGTTCTGCGCCGGGGTGGAGGTGAACGAGCCGTAGATGACGAGCTCCTTGTAGTGCACGGTGTTCGCGTTGATCTCCGCCACCGGCGCGGACGGCGGCAGCCCGCCGAACAGGCTGATCCGGCCGTGCACGCCGGCGATGTCCACGGCGAGGGCCTGGGTGGCCGCGGTCGGCGTCGCCGAGATGACCACGTCGGCGCCCCGGCCCCCGGTGACCTCGCGGACCGCGGCGCGCGGGTCGTCGCGGCCCACATCGATGAGGTCGTCGGCGCCGAAGTCCTTCGCGCGCTCCAGCCGGGCCGGGTTCAGCTCCAGCTGGCTGATCCTGGTGGCGCCGCGAGCGCGGGCCATCTGGACGTGCAGGCAGCCGATCGGGCCGGCCCCGATCACCACGACGTGATCGCCGATCTGCACGTCGACGAGCTGCTGCCCGTTCAGCACGCAGGCCAGCGGCTCGGTGACGGCGGCCCGCTCGTAGCTCAGCCCGTCGGGGATCGGGTTCACCCCGCCCATCGCGATCGCCTCGGGCTCGACGGGCATCAGCTCGGCCAGGCCGCCCGGGTAGTGGAAGCCGTGCGCCTTGATCCGCTCGCACATGGTCAGCCAGCCCCGGCCGCAGGCACGGCACCGGCCGCACGGGATCGCCGTGGCGATCTGGACCCTGGTGCCGACCTCGGGCCAGGTGCAGCCCTCGCCGAGGACGGCCACCTCGCCGGCGATCTCGTGGCCGATCACCCACGGCGTCGCCAGGTGCGAGCTGCCGTGCCGGTAGGTGCGCACGTCGGACCCGCAGATGGCGCAGGCCTGGACGCGCAGCAGGAATCCGCCAGGCGGAGCCTGCGGCTCGGGAACGTCGGTGACCTGGAGGTCACCCGGACCTTGGAAGACGGCGGCGCGCATCAATCCTCTTCTCGGTGCTTTGCTGGACTGGGCTGTGCTGGACTGGGCCGTGCTGGACTGGGCAGTACGGAGCGCAGGTCGGCCAGCACGTCGGGCAGGCTGGTCACGGACCCGAAGACGTAGCCGATGTTGCGCAGCGCGGCGGCATGCGCCTCGGCGGTCGTGCCCGCCACGCACTCGGGCGGCACGATGACCCGGTAGTTGAGCTGGTGGGCGTCCTGCGCGGTGGCCCGGACGCAGACGTCGGTGGCCGCCCCGCAGATCACCAGGGTGCCGGCCCGCAGGGAACGCAGCAGCAGGTCCAGGTCGGTGGCGAAGAAGCCGCTGTAGCGGCGCTTGGTGACCACGTAGTCGCCGGGCCCGGGCACCAGCGCCGGGATGATCTCCCCGCCTGGTGTGCCGTCCAGGCAGTGCTCTGGCTCGGAGTTGGACAGCTCCAGGTCAATGCCGTCGGCGCGGTGCCGCTCCTGGGTGTAGATGACCGGGATGGCCAGCTCGCGCGCGGCGTCCAGCAGGGCGGCGATGGCCGGCACGATGTCCCGTGCGCCCGCGCACTCGATCGGCGCCCCGGCGTCCACGAAGTCGCGCTGCATGTCGATGACCAGGACGGCGGTGCCAGCTCCGGCGGGGCCAGCTCCGGTGGGGCCAGCTCCGGCCGGGCCGCTCACTGGGCACCCGCCCAGCCGAACAGGTACCCGCCTGCGCCGATGACCAGGACCGCGCCCGCCAGCGCCACTAATGAGGGCGGCGAGCCAAAGAAGATCACGCTGATCGGCACCGACCAGGCGAACAGGAAGTAGTTGAACGGCTGCAGGGTGACCGCCGGCGCCTTGCCGTAGGCGCGGATCAGCAGGTACTGCCCGATCGCCGCGGCCACCGCGGCGCCCGCTAGCAGCAGGCCGTTACGGCCGTCCGGGTGCCAGGCGGTCCTGGTCACCGCCAGCGCCACCACGCAGGCGGCCAGGCCGCCCAGGGTCATGTAGGCGAACGAGGTCCTGGCGCCGTCCTCGTGCACCTTCCTGGTGAGCACCCCGTACAGCCCGTACAGCAGGGCGGAGGCGAGCGCGAGCGCCAGGCCGAGACGCTGGCCGCCCGCGCCGCCTTCCGGGTGCAGCATGATCACGATGCCGGCCAGGCTGACCGCGAGCGCCACCCAGGTCGCCGGGCGGGCGTGCTCCCGCAGCAGCACGATGGCCAGCACCACGCCGGCCACCGGGGCGACGGCGAACGCGGCGCTGGCGTTGGCCAGCGACGCGTGCCGCAGCGCGAGCACGAAGACCGACGCCTCGGCCACCATCACCAGCGACCTGGCGAGCTGCAGCCACAGGTGCCTGGTGCGCAGCAGCGCGCGGCCCTCGCCGGGCAGCCAGGCCGCGACCACGACCGTGAACACCGCGTACCTGGTCGCCACGATGACGGTGAGCGGCACGTCCGCGGCCATCGCCTTGCGCAGCCCGTCCAGGGCGGCGAAGGCCAGCATGCCGGCGATCATTAAGGCGGCAGCGCGGCGGTAGTCCTCCCCCGCCGCATCCCCGATGCGCCGCCACGAGATGGCCATCACGCACCCTCCCCGAGTTTCGTGGCCGTTAGAAAACGAACAGCTGGCGCCGCTCCGCTGACTGCTCGAAGGCCTCCAGGCGGCCCTGGACGCTCGCCGAGGCGTCGCAGATGGCCTGGAGCAGGACGACGGCCAGCACCATCGGGGCCGCCTGCGAGTCGAACACGAGCCCGGTGCCGACCGCCGCGGGCAGCAGCACGTCGGAGAACTCCGCGGCAGGGCTCATCGCCGCGTCGGTGATGGTGACCACGGTGAAGCCGAGCTGCTTGCACCGGGCCAGCAGCTCAACGGACTCGCGCGGGTAGCGCGGCAGCACCACCGCGAGCACCGCGCTGCCGCCGGCCGCCCGCGCCTGCTCAAGCTGGTCATCGACCTCGCTGGCGGTGCCCTTCGCGACCCGCACGTCCGGGTGGAACTTGGCCGCGAAGAAGCCGAGGTAGGCGGCGAGCGGGCCGGACACCCGGCGGCCGACGATCATCAGCGGCCGGGACGCGGCCAGCAGCCTGCCCGCCTCCTGCACCGGGCCCGGATCGGAAAGCGCGGCGGCCAGCCCGTCCAGGTTGGCGATCTCGGCGGCCACCGCGTGCTGGTACTCGTTGCGCCGGGCATCCGCGCTGCCCTCGGCGGTCTCCCCCAGGTGCAGCTCGCGCAGCCGCCGCCGCAGCGCGGGGAACCCGTCGTAGCCCAGCGCCATCGAGAACCTGGTGACCGACGGCTGGCTGACGCCCGTCATCGCGGCCAGCTCGCTGCTGGACAGGAACGCGGCGGTCGCGGCGTTCTCCACCAGGCACTGGGCGATGCGCCGCTGGGTCGGGGTCAGCCGGTGCCCGTCGAACAGCGCGAGCATCCGGGCGGACGGCGCGTCGGCGGCCGTCGCCGGCCGGGCCGGCGTGCCGGGCAGCGCCACATCAGTCACTGCCGCACCTCGAATCCCGGTGCCTGCCAGGCGGCCTCTGACACCGCAGCGCTCATCACACGGCGAAGATGGCATGAATTATCACTCACATCAAGGTGTTGACTAAATTTCTTCATTAGGTTTCGCTTGACACGGGATCGACGGGGAAGACACGTTCGGCACGATTCGCGGGACGGCGGAAGGAACGGCAGCCATGCGCGACTCAACCCGGTTACTAGTGATCGGCGGCGGCCCGGCTGGCTCGACGGCCGCCGGCCTGCTCGCCCGCGAGGGCTTCGACGTCACGCTCGCCGAGCGCGAGCACTTCCCGCGCTACCACATCGGCGAGTCGATCCTGCCCTCGGTCAAGCCGATCCTGTCCATGCTCGGCGCCTACGAGAAGGTCAACTCCTTCGGCTTCCAGCCGAAGGGCGGCACGTTCTTCTCCTGGGGACCCGAGGAGTGGGACGTCCGCTTCGCCGACCTCGGCGAGGGCACCACCAGCGCCTGGCAGGTCGAGCGCGCCGAGTTCGACAAGATCCTGCTGGACAACGCCAGGTCCCTGGGCGTGGACGTCAACGAGGGGGTCACCGTCCGCGAGCTGCGGTTCGACGGCGACCGGCCGGTCGCGGCGACCTGGGCGCCCAGCCAGGGCGACGGCCCCGGCGGCGAGATCACCTTCGACTACCTGGTCGACGCCTCGGGGCGAGGCGGGGTGATGGCCAACCGGTACCTGAAGAACCGCCGCTTCCACGACGTGTTCAAGAACGTCGCGGCCTGGTGCTACTGGAAGGGCGCGAAGAAGCTGGACCGCGGCCCGGAGGGCGCCATCGCGGTCTGCTCGGTGCCCAACGGCTGGTTCTGGGCCATCCCGCTGCACGGCGACCGGCTCAGCGTCGGCCTGGTGACCGGCAAGGACCTGTTCAACGAGGGACGAAACCGGCTCGGCAGCATCGAGAAGCTCTACTTCGAGGCGATGAAGGAGTGCCCGCTGGTCGCCGACCTGGTGCAGGGCGCCACCAAGATCAGCGACATGCGCACCGAGCAGGACTACTCCTACGTCGCCGAGCGCTTCGCCGGACCCGGCTACTTCATCAGCGGCGACGCCGCCTGCTTCCTCGACCCGCTGCTGTCCACCGGGGTGCACCTGGCCACCTATGCCGGCCTGCTCTCCGCCGCGAGCCTCACCAGCATCCTGCACGGCGAGGTCACGCAGGATGAGGCCGCCGAGTTCTACCACACCTGGTACCGGCACGCCTACGAGCGGATGCTGGTGCTGGTCTCGGTCTTCTACGAGAGCTACCGGGGCAAGGACTACCACTTCTACAACGCCCAGAAGCTCACCCACGGTGAGCGGGAACGGCTGCACCTGCACGAGGCGTTCCTGCACATCATCACCGGCGTGGAAGACCTGGCCGACGCCAAGGACAAGGCGTTCGCGGTGACGGCCGAGCACCTGGCGGGCACCGCGGAGATGAGCCCGACCGACCGCTACAACATCATGAAGCGGGACATCACCACGGCGCCGCTGCACGAGCACAACGCGGTGAACGGCATGTACCTGCGCACCGAGCCCCGAATCGGGCTGGCCCGGGCCGGCGGCGGCTCGTGAGCGCCTACGTGGTCTCGCGGCTGTCGGTCACGGACGCCGAGGCGATGCGCCGTTACATCACCGAGGCACCAGCCACGGTGGCCGCGTTCGGCGGGAAATACCTGTACCGGGGCAATGACGTGACCGCGCTTGAGGGCGCCTGGGAGCAGGACCGGATGGTGGTCGTGGAGTTCCCCAGCGGGCAGGCCGCGCGGGACTGGTACGACTCGCCGGCCTACCGGCCGTTACGCGACCTGCGGCAGGACGCGGCGGAGGCGATCATCCTGCTGGTCGGCGGCGAGCAGGCAGGCGGATGAGGGCCGCGCGGCGATGAGCTTCAGGGAGCTGTGGGACACGCTGGCGCCGATCGGGCGGGACCAGCGCACGGGCGGTTACCACCGGCTCCCCTGGACGCCGGCCGACGCGGCGCTGCGGTCCTGGTTCACCGGGCAGGCACGCGACCGCGGCCTGGACATCGAGCAGGACGGGAACGGCAACATCATCGCCTGGTGGGGCGGGCGCGGTCCCGACGCGGTGCTCACCGGCAGCCACCTGGACTCGGTCACCGACGGCGGCGCCTACGACGGGCCGCTCGGGGTGATCTCCGGGCTGACCGCCATCGACCTGCTGCGCGCCCGCGGCCTGCGGCCGGCCAGGCCGGTCGGCGTGGCGGTGTTCACCGAGGAAGAGGGCACCAGGTTCGGCACCTCGTGCCTGGGCAGCCGGCTGCTGACCGGCGCCATCGAGCCGGACGCCGCGCGGGAGCTGGCCGACCCGTCCGGCACCACGCTGGCCGCGGCCATGGCAGGCGCGGGCGCCGACCCCGGCGCGATCGGCGCCGACGAGGACCTGCTCGGCCGGGTCTCCTGCTTCATCGAGCTGCACGTCGAGCAGGGCCGCGGGCTCGCGGACCTGGACGCCGCCGTCGGGCTGGCCGAGCAGATCTGGCCGCACGGCCGGTGGCGGCTTGAGTTCGGCGGACAGCAGGATCACGCCGGCACGACGCCGCTGGCCGACCGCCGCGACCCGATGCTCGCGTTCGCCGCCACGGTGCTCGCGGTACGCGAGGAAGCGGCGCGGTGCGGGGCGCTGGCCACGGTCGGCAAGGTCGGCGTGGACCCCGGCGCCACCAACGTGATCTCCGGCGGGGTGACGGCCTGGCTGGACGCGAGGGCACCCGATGAGGCCACCCTGACGGAACTGGTGGCGGCCATCGGGGAACGGGCCGCGCGAGCCGGGGCGGCGCAGCACGCGCAGGTGCGGCTGCGCCGCGAGTCGTTCAGCGCGCACGTGGCGTTCGACGCGGCGCTGCGCGGACGGCTGGCGGGCGCACTGGCGCGGCGCGGCATCCGGGCCGCGACGCTGCCCACCGGGGCGGGGCACGACGCGGGCGTGCTGAATGCCCGGCTGCCGTGCGCGATGCTGTTCGTGCGGAACCCGACGGGGATCTCGCACGCGCCGGCGGAGTACGCCGCCCCGGCCGACTGCCAGGCCGGCGTCCAGGCCCTAGCCGCAGTCCTGGAAGACACCGCCACCTAGCCCGCTCCGGCCCCACGCGCCACACGCAGCCCACAGACGGCGCGTCCCACGCCGCCGGCAGCGGGCTGCTCCGTTATCGGGTAGCGCTTTGGGCGTATATGGCCCCAAAGCGCTACCCGATCAAGAAAATGGTGCGCGGAAAGGTGTTGGCGCCGGGGCGGGTGGGGGCTCTTAGTAGCGTCAGCGACGCCAACCGCAAAGGACGACCCGTGAACACCGCAGCCCCGGCCCGCAACACCGTCCCTGCCGCCGCCCGCACCCCCGCCGCTCCCCGCACCCCCGCCGCTCCCCGCACCCCCGCCGCTCCCCGCACCCCCGCCGCTCCCCGCACCCCCGCCGCCGCGCTGACCGCCGCACTCGCGGCCGTGGCTGGGGTGGCGGTGCTGAGCGGGTGTTCCGGGCTGGGGCAGCAGGGCACCGCTCAGCCGTCGGCGACCGTGACCGTCACGGCGACGGCCGCCCCGGCCGTGACGCCGACCGCGAGCGCCGTCGCGACGGCTACGCCGGTGGCCTCGGCGTCGGCCACCGCGTCGGCCGCGAGCACGCCGCCGCCCGTGCCGACGCTCGGCCGGGCGGCCGGGGTGTTCGCGCACGGGACCGGGTTCGGGTCCGTCCGGCCCGCGAAGATCTTCAACGGCGGCGACCCGACCGGCCTGGTCAGCGGGATCACCTGGAAGTCGTGGGGCGGGCACACCGCCGTCGGCACCGGCACCGGCGAGTACGTCGGCCCCGGCCAGTCGGTCGCCACCGGCAGCCAGGCCCGCGCCAGGGTGGTCGCCTTCAACCTGGGCTACTGCGCCGGGAAGCTGATGTACCGGAGCCTGGAGTGGTACTTCCCCGGCCACGGGCAGGCCTTCAGCTCCACCCGCTACCAGGACATCTGCTCCGGCAGCTATGTTCCGGCGAGCTAGCGCCCGGCCGGCCGCTGGCTACCCGCCTGGCTCGCTGACGGCCGCCGCCGCGCCAGGGGCGGCGGTACGCTCGGCGAGCTGGGTGGCGACCATCACGGTGAACCCGGCGAAGAACACCGCCTCCATCACCCCGCCCCACACGTTGACCAGGTACGCCGCGCCCAGCAGCGGATAGCCGATGACGGCCCCGGCCAGCAGCGCCCGGTACAGCCCCGCGGGGCGGGATAGGCGGGCGGACCTGGACAGGCCGCCGCGAGTCCGGCGGAACGCCAGCAGCAGGGCGATGGTGATCGCGGCGAACTCCACGATGCCGGCCGCGATATGGATGTACTGGCTGGCCGGGAGCTGGAACCGCCACTCCTGGCTGCGGCACCTGGCGCTGATCCCGTCCGCGCATACCTCGGGGTACAGCCCGCCCACGGCACCGCCAACGGCGAAGATCAGCATCGCGGCCCACTCGCGGCGGGCGCCTGAGGCCACCCGGCCGGCGCTTGCCACTCCGAACGCGGCGAGCAGCAGGATTCCGGAGGCGAAGTCGCAGTGCTGCATGACAGCGGCGAAGGGGCGGCCGCTGACCTCCAGGTTGCTGAACAGCTCGTTCGGCGAGGTCATCAGCCCAGGACGGAATGGGACCAGCAGCCACCAGTTGTAGGCCACCAGGCCGGCGATACCGAGAATCCAGGCGGTGATCCGCCTGGCCCGGCTACAGCCGGGCGGCGCCTCGGTGCCGGACGGCTCCGTCAGCAGGATCGTTCCGCCAGGCTCCAGCGCCGGTCACCGCCTTCCGCCGATACTTTGCTTGCCACAACTAAACTTAGTTGGACAGCCGACGGTTCGTCCAGATCCCGGAAGGTGACACCAGACTATCCGGGCCAAGGGCCATCTCAGCTCGCCAGGCTCGCCAGCACCTCGCGCTCGCGCTCGGGGTCGATCCCGTGGCCCTTGCTGCCCGGCCTGACCGGCGGGTCGCCCTCGGCCTGCAGCCAGGCCCAGGTGTCGGCGACGGTCTCTTCCACCGGACGGCAGGCCAGCCCGGCGGCGTAGATCTTGGTGACGTCGCCGCTGTGCAGAGCGGCGGCCTCGCCGTCCGGCGGCGCCCAGATGGGCAGCTCGGTCCACGGGGCGATGCCGGCCGCCTCGATGGCCTCCGGCGAGACCCAGACGAACCGGGCGTCCGAGCCGGTGGCCGCCTTCGCGGCCGCCAGCATGCTGCTCATCGTCGCCTGGCCCGGCTTGCTCACCGTGTTATAGGCGCCGGAAAGGCCCCGGTCGGCGGCCAGCAGCATCCAGGCGGCCAGGTCGCGGCAGTCGATGTACTGGAGCGGCATGTCGGCGGGCCCGGGCGCGAGCACGTCGCCGCCGCGCTCGATGCGCCGCAGCCACCAGGGCATCCGGCCGACGATCTCGTAGGGGCCAAGGATGAGCCCGGCCCTGGCCAGCACCACCGGGCCGTCGAACTCCTGCGCCGCCAGCTCGCCGCCGCGCTTGGCCACGGCGTAGTCCTCGCTGGACTCATCGCCGGGGTCGGCCTCGACCGTCACGGCGCTCTCGTCCATGCCCGGCGGGATCGGCCAGGCGTACACCGAGCGGCTGGACACATAGCCGTAGTGGCCCACCCGGCCAGCCAGCAGCCGCGCGGCGTCGCGGACCACCCGGGGCGCGCCGCTCCAGGTGTCGATGACCGCGTCCCAGGTCCCGTCGCCGAGCGCGACGGCCAGGGCGGCGGCATCCGTGCGGTCGGCGTGCAGCGCGATCGCGCCAGGATCCTGCTTGCCGGTCTGGCCGCGGTTCAGCGTGGTGACCTCGTCGCCGCGGGCGAGGGCCGTCTCGACTACGGCGCGCCCGACGTGGTGGGTTCCGCCCAGGACCAGTAGCTTCATGTCCGCCATCGTGCCCGGAATTCCTGGTTTCGGCCAGCCGGTTTAGCCGCCA
Organism: uncultured Actinomycetota bacterium; assembly: GCA_963725175.1. GTDB lineage: Bacteria > Actinomycetota > Actinomycetes > Streptosporangiales > Streptosporangiaceae > DASUBV01. The sequence continues at coordinate 5,546,424 of CAVRXH010000006.1, read as the reverse complement.
GCGAAGGACGGCGAGCGCTCGGCGCCGGGCCGCTCGGCCACACAGCAGGGACCGAGGTGGCGCTCAGGTTTCTTTCAGCCGGCCTCGGTTGGATATCGGTTGGCAAGAGGAACCACTGGACCCACGGTCGCGCCTACCATGGTCAGCGGTGCCGGGCCGCTGGCCGGGCCGGTGCCGCCCCCGGCACTTCTGGCCGCGACCGTCGAACTAACTGTCGGCGCACGACGTTGTGCAGGTAGCCAACCTCCTACAGGGCAAGGACAGGTCAAGAATGGGCAAGGCGGAGCGTAACCGTCGGCAGAACGCCAGGGAGAAGATCGCCGCGCAGCAGGCCGCCGCCCGGCGGGCTCAGAACCGGCAGCGGGCGTTCATCGCGAGCGGCAGCGTCATCGTGGTCCTGGCGATCGTGGTCGTGCTGATCGTGATCAAGACCGCGCACTCGACGGCCAGCGCGAATTCGTCATCGGCGAACGGCGCCGTGCAGCCGGCCTCGGTGGTCAGCGAGATCACCGGAGTGCCGGCCGCCACCCTCGACGCGGTCGGTACCGGCGCCACTTACGCGCACGCCATCCAGTCGATCAAGAGTCCCCCCGCGATACTGAAGCAGAACGGCAAGCCGGTCGTGCTCTACGTCGGCGCCGAGTACTGCCCGTACTGCGCCGCCGAGCGCTGGGCGCTGACCGGCGCCCTCAGCCGGTTCGGGACGTTCAAGGGCCTGCACTTCATCCACTCCTCCAGCTCCGACGTGGACCCGAGCACGCCGACGCTGACCTTCTACAAGTCGACCTACACCAGCCCCTACGTGGACTTCGAGCCCACCGAGGCGCAGACGGTCAGCAAGGCGACGCTGCAGAAGCTCACGCCGCTGGACAACACGGCGATGGCCAAGTACGACGTGCCGCCGTACGTCCCCAGCAAGAGCTACGACGACTCGTTCCCGTTCGTGGACTTCGGCGACCAGTACGTGATCGACGGCGCCAGCTACGACCCGGCGACCCTCAAGGGCCTGACCTGGGCTCAGGTCGCGGCGCAGCTCAAGGACCCCAGCAGCACCGTCGCCAAGAACGTTGACGGGGCAACCAACCTGATCACCGCGGCCATCTGCAAGCTGACCGGCGGCAAGCCGGGCAATGTGTGCACCTCGGCCGGGGTGACCAAGGCCAGCGGGGGCATCTGATGGCCAGCCAGCGACAGCGGCAGCGGCCCGACCGGGCGCGAGGCGACCGGACGCCGGGCGCCGCCGCGGCTGCTGAGCCGGCCGCGCCGTCGCTGAGGGAACGGCTGCTCGGACCCGGTCCGGCAGGGCTGCCCGCGCCCTCGCCGGTGCTGGTCTGGCTTACCTTCGGGCTGACCCTGGCCGGCCTCGGCCTGTCCATCTACCTGACGATCGTCGACCTGCAGCCCAGCGTCCTGGTCTGCTCCGCGCACGGGCTCGTCAACTGCGAGAATGTGCTGCACAGCGCGGAAGCCAAGATCTTCGGGGTCATCCCGGTTGCCTTCCTCGGCCTGGCCTTCTACGCCTTCGCCTGCCTGCTCAACTCGCCGTGGGCCTGGCGGCGGCCCGAGCCGCTGATCCGCTGGGGCCGACTGAGTGCCTTCATCGTCGGCATCTGCTTCGTGCTGTACCTGATCTACGCCGAGCTGATCGAGATCGGGAACATCTGCATCTGGTGCACGACCGTGCACTGCGTGACGTTCGTACTGTTCGTACTGATCGTGTTCGACTCCGCGTTCCGGCGCCCGCCGCTGGCGACCAGCCCGCAGCGGCGCTAGGGACCCGGGCCAGGGATGGCCTCCGGCTAGGGATGGGATAATCCGGCCATGAGCAAAGCCGAGCGGAACCGGCAGCAGGCCGCCCGGCAGCGCATCGCCGAGCAGCAGGCGGCGGCGCGGCGGGCCGAGATGCGCCGCCGCTGGATGCTGGCCAGCGGTGCCGTCGTGGTCGTGATCGTGGTCGTGGTGGCGCTGGTCCTGGTCGCACTGAACCACAATTCGGGCAAAACGCAGGCCGGCGGGAACGGCACCGCGGGTAAGCCGCTGCCCGCCTCGGTCGCGACCAACGTGACCACCGTCCCGGCCAGCGCCCTGAACACCGTCGGCACGGGATCGGTACTCTCGGCCACCCAGCACCCCGTTTCCGCCATTTCCGGTGCCCCGCTGGCCAGCGGCGGCAAGCCGGAAATGCTCTACATCGGAGCGGAGTTCTGCCCGTACTGCGCGGCCATGCGCTGGTCGATGGCGGTGGCGCTGAGCCGATTCGGGACGCTGTCCACCCCGCTGCACGGCATCCACTCCTCCAGCACCGACGCGGACCCGAATACCGCGACGCTGACGTTCTACAAGTCGACGTACACGAGCAAGTACCTGGCGTTCACGCCGGTCGAGAACGAGACCATCACGCACGCTCCGCTCCAGCCCACCACGGCTGCGCAGCAGCAGATCTGGAAGCACTACTCCCCCGGCGGCCAGACCGGGTACCCGTTCATCGACTTCGGCAACAAGTACCTGATCGACGGCCCGATCTACGACCCCGCCGTGCTGGCGGGCATGAACTGGCAGCAGATCTCCGCTGCCCTGCACGACCCGTCGAGCAATGTCGCTAAGGGCGCGCTCGGTGCCGCGAACTTCATCACCGCCGCCATCTGCAAGATGACCGGCGGCCAGCCCGGCAACGTGTGCACCTCATCCGGCGTCACCCAGGCAGCCGCCCACCTCGGCTAGGCCTAGGACACACGTCCGGCCGGTGAACCGGCGGGCGGCCAGATCCGTTTTCCCGGCAGCAGGCCTGTCGCCGGTACCGAACGGACTAGACCGCCCATGACGAGCATTTCGGGCCGCGCGCGCCGCGCGGCCGTCACCGCGATCGGCTGCGGCCTGGTGATCCTCGCCGCCGGCTGCGGTTCGGCGGGCGGCCAGGCGGCCGGCGCCAGCCAGCCGCTCCAGCCCAGCGCCGCCGCCAGCTCGGCACCGGCCCAGCTCACCCGCGCCGAGCTGACCACGATGGCCGCGCGTTACCTGGCCATCGCGAGGCCCGCCAACCGCAGCCTGGACGAGGCGTTCGACGGGTACGCCGACGCCGCGCACGAGAGCCTGGCCAGGGCACGCCGCGACCTGCGGCTGGAGGCGGCGACCGAGCGGCGGTTCGACAGCCAGCTGCTGGCCATCACGTTCCCGTCCTGGATCGCGCTGACCGCGCGGGCGCTGGTCAGCGTCAACCAGCGCCGGATCGCCCTGACCGAGCGCCAGGCCAGCGCGCCGACGCTGGCGGCCATGCGCGCCCTGGACCGCCGGCATCGCGCGGCCAACGCCGCCGTCGAAGCCCAGGTCCGGCTGATCCGCCAGTTCCTCGGCCTGCCCCCGCCGTCCACCAGCTAGCGAGGCGGCGGGCGGGCCGCCCGGCGCTAGCGGCCTGGCCGACCATCCGGGCCGGGCCGGGTTACTCGGGGGCGTGGCTGACCGCCTCGACGTTGTTGCCATCGGGGTCTCGGACGAACGCGCCGTAGTAGCTGGCGTGGTACTCGGGCCAGACGCGCGGCTCGTGCAGCACCTGAGCGCCGGCCGCGACCGCCGCCGCGAAGAACTCCCTGACGCACGCCCGGTCGGGCGCGGTGAAGGCGATGTGCGCCTCCCGGAACCCGGTATCGCCGGCCTGCGGGCCGATCCAGAAATCGGGCTTGTCCTCGGTGCCGTACCCGATGACGTCGCCGAAGTCCAGCACGCGGGTCCCGCCGACGGCCGCGAGCACGACGTCGTAGAACGCGGCGCTGCGCGGCACGTCGGCACACTGGATGGAAAGGTGATCAAGCATGGCGCCATCCTGGCGCATCGCCCGCGTGCTGACCCGGCGACGCGCCCGCGACCAGCGGGAACGGCTCGCTAGTTCCTTGGCCTGCCTCGCCGTCCACCGGCTAGGTCAGCCGTCCACGAAGCTAGATCAGCCGAGGAGCAGCACGAGCTTCCCGCGTGCGCGACCGCCCTCGCCGACGCGGTGCGCCTCCGCGACCTCCGCGAGCGGGAAGGTCCGCACGACCGGGAGCGAGAAGCGCCCGGCCTCGATCAGCTCGCCGATCTCGGCGAGCGCATAGAGCGCTCGGCCGGCGTCCCCGCTGCTGAACCGCACCCCGTGTTCCCGCGCGCCGCCGAAGTCGGCGATCGTCACGACGTGCTCCGGGCCGCCCGCGAGCTCGATGAGCTCGGGCAGGACGCCGCTCCCGGCGACGTCGAGCGCGGCATCGACGCCGTCAGGCGCGAGCGCGCGAACCCGCCCGGCGAGGCCATCGCCGTAGGCGACGGCCTGCGCCCCCAGGGAGCGAAGGTAGGAGTGGCTAGCCGGGCTGGCGGTGCCGATCACCCGCGCACCGCGCGCCACGGCGAGCTGCACGGCAGCGCTGCCGACGCTTCCTGACGCGCCGTTGACGAGCAGCGTGCTGCCGCTTCCGGCGCCGAGCTGGTCGAGCGCCCGGGCGGCCGTCTCGACGGCGGCCGGCAGCGCGGCGGCGCCGGCGAAGCCAAGCGACGACGGGACCGGCGCATAGCAGGACAGCACCGCCAGCTCGGCCTGGGCCGCACCGTCGGCGGAGAAGCCGAACACCCGGTCGCCGACGGTCGCGTCCGCGACGCCCTCGCCAAGCTCGTCCACGACGCCCGCCGCCTCGTAGCCCAGGGTCTGCGGGAAGCTCGGGGTCCATCAGGCCCTGGCGCTTCTTCCAGTCGCTCGGATTGACGCCGGCCGCGCGCACCGCGATCCGGACCTGGCCAGGACCCGGATGCGGATCGGTAAGATCCACGACCTGAAGAACTTCCGGCCCCCCGAACTGACCGAAACGCACTGCCTTCATCTGCCGGCCCCGGGCACGCTCACTGGCCTGGTGCCCCGCCCTTATATGCCCGGCGGATGCCAGCGAGCAGCGACTCATATTCCTGGCCGGCCGCTGAAGTCCGCTCAGCATTGCGTGACTGGAGTACCCGCAGCCGCTCCGCCCTTGCCAGCGATTCCGTCACTGGCAGCATTACCCGCAGGTATGCCGAGCGGTTCTGGTTCCCGGAAGCCTCCACCGTAGTCGCGCGACGGGTCAGTGCTTGAGGAACTTGACGATGGCGGCGGTGAAGGCGTGCGCGAGGCGCTTCTGGAACCAGGCCTGCTCCAGCAGGTGCGCGTCCGCGGAGTTCCGCATGTTCGCGCACTCGATGAGGATCTTGGGCTCGGTGGTCAGGTTCAGTCCCGCCAGGTCGTCGCGGAAGATCAGGCCGTCCTTGCCGTAGTAATCGCTCTCGTGCATGTGGTGGGCCAGCATCGCGGCGCGCACGTCGTGCCCGAAGGTGATCGAGGACTTGACGACCTTCTTGTTGTACTTGTCGGAAACCGGCTGCAGCACGGTGAAGCCGCGGCCCCAGGACGGGCCGCCGTCGGCGTGGATGTCAATGGAGACATTGGCGTGCGCCCGGTTCAGGATCCGGGCCCTGGTGTTCACGCAGGGGCCGACGCCGTTGTTGTTCTTGCGGGTCAGCACCACCTTCGCGCCGTCCTTGCGCAGGTCGGCCTTGAGGTAGGTGGCGACCTTGAAGTTGAAGCTGGCCTCGGTGAACCCGCTGTCGGTCTCGGTGCCCGTGGTGTCGCAGGCTTCCATCTCGCGGCCGTTCCACACCAGGTGGTTGATGTAGGTGGGGTCGTCCCTGTTGCGGCCGTTGTGGCCGGGGTCGATCCCGACGATCTTGCCGGCCAGCGGCTTGGCGGCGCTGGGCGCGCTCGGGGCGCCGGCTCCGCCGGCCGAGCCGCCGTTGCTGGGGGCGGACTGGGCCGAGCCCGTCCCGGCGGCGGCGTTGACGCCGCCTGCCTGCATGGCGTCGGCCACGCCCGAGCCCGCCTTGCGGTTCGCGGACTGCTTGCTCGCCGACTTCGCAGTACCGGAGTGCGTGCCTCCCGACGCCGACGTGGCCGCGCCGCCGCAGGCGGCGGTCACCATGCCGACGGCCAGCACCGCGACGGCCAGCGACGCGGCCGGCCGAAACGCGCCGGACCGGGACGCGACTGGGCGCCTGGGAGCAAGGACTGCTTTACGGGGATCGCTGGCAGAACGCCTCATGGTTCGCACGGTTGACAACGCTAGTCATACCCGTCGCGATGTGCACAGCTATCCGGGAACACCCAGGCCCGTCGGGCGCGGCTCGGCTCGACACGGCGCGGCTCAGGAGCCGGTCCAGGCCTCGCTGCGCTCCCAGAGGATGCGGCCAAGTTCCGGGGTGGCCACGTCGCTCGCCTGGCGCAGGGCGCACTTGTCGTAGAACAGGCCGGTCTGCCCGGCCACCCCGGCATCGGTGGCGCAGTACAGGCTGGTCTTCGCGCCATCCTCGATCGACAGCATCCGCCGGTCAGCAGCGGCCGGACGCGGCCGGCACCCGGCGCCAGATGTCGGAGGCGACGACGCCGGGGTGCAGGGCGTAGGTGGTCACCTGCTGGCCGTCGAGGCGGCGGGCGAGTTCCTGGGTGAACAGCACGTTGCACAGCTTGGAGACGGCGTAGGCGTGCAGCCCGGTGATGCTGCGGGCGCGCCGCCGCAGCGCGGTGAAGTCGATGCCCTTGGCGTCGTAGTGCGCGTCGCTGGACACGGTGACCACCCTGGCCGGGGCGCTGGCGATCAGCCGGCCGAGCAGCGCGCTGGTCAGCGCGAAGTGCCCCAGGTGGTTGACCCCGAAGGTGACCTCGAACCCGTCGCTGGTCAGCCCGTGCTGCCCGGCCAGCCCGGCGTTGTTGATGAGCACGTTCAGCGGCTGCCCGGTGGCCAGGAACGCATCGGCGCAGGCCCGCACGGAGGCCAGGTCGGCGAGGTCGAGCGGGAGGAAGCTGACGTTGGCGTTGCCGGTGGCCGCCACGATGCTGGCGACCGCGTGCGAGCCCCTGGCCTCGGACCTGCAGGCCACGAAGACCCGCCCGCCGCGGCTGGCCAGCTCCCTGGCAGTCGCCAGGCCGATCCCGGTGTTCCCGCCGGTGATCAGGTAGGTCAGCCCGGATTCCGCGCTCATCGCCGCCTCCTAGCGGTCAGCCCCCGGCAGGACAGTACTCGTACAGAACCGCCCACCGCGACCGATCATGGCTCACATGACGCGGCCGGGGACGGACAGTCCCTGCCCGGTGGACGGCCTGGGCGGCCGGGATGGCGGGCCGCCGCCAGCGAGGCCGGCGGCGGGTCAGCGATGCACCTTGCCGGTCTCGTAGCCGATCTGCTGGAACACCGTCACCGGCCCGCCGCAGGTGCCGTGCGAGCGGCGCAGGACCTCGGAGATCCGGGTAGTGAAGCCGCCGGAGCCGCTGATGCCGCGGAACGCGCCGGTGCCAGAGCCGAGCGAGAAGGCGCCGGAGATGGTGATGCGGACCAGGCAGCTCCTGGTCGGCAGCGGGTGGCTCTGCCGGTAGATCCGCCTGGTGACCTTGAACGAGCCGCTGCGGAACACCATCTTGTCGACGGCGCGGCCGCCCGAGGCGGCGCCGGGGACCTGGTAGCCGCCGGCGGTGAACGAGCCGGTGGCCAGCACGCTCTGGTGCCGTGACCCGGCCGAGGTGTTGATGATCCGGAACTTCTCCTTGCTGGACGCGGGCTGCACCTGCGCGGCGGGCCGGTGCCCGCTGGCCTGGGCCGCCGTGGCGACACCGCTGGCCAGTGCCGCGGCGCTGGCCACGGCGAGTCCGGTGACTAGGGCTGTGCGCATATCTGCTCCTTCACAATGGCGTTTGAAGTCCTGCGGGTGGGTGTCGTCAGAAGCGGGCGGCGCAGGCCGCGATGGCCGCCCCCGCGATGACCAGCAGGGCGAAGCCGTCGAACGTGCGCCAGTACATCGAGGTGAGCACGAGCCGCATCGGGTCGGCGCTGGCGCTGGCCGCCGGCCGCGCGTCGCGCAGCAGGGCGAGCGCCCGGCCGGTGCCGTGCGCCAGGCCGATGGCCGCCGCGGTCACCATGGCGGCGGGCACCGAGCCGGCCGCCGCGACCGCGAGCGGCAGCAGCCCGAACCCCGCGAACGGGTTGCGGGTGGCGAACCCCGGCCCGAGTACCGAGCCCCACACCAGGATCCGCCGCCACCGCGGCACGTTCATCACCATCGTCTGCGGCACCTGCCAGGTGGTGCCGGGGGCAGCCAGGACCAGCTTGCCGGCCGCCTCGATCAGGCCGTAGCACGCCGCGTACCCGGCCGCGAGCAGCAGGGCGGGGCGGGCCAGCGGCAGCGCGCCGAGGCAGGCGCCGAGCATGGTCCACACCACGAGCGCGGGCACGGCATAGGCGGTGACCGCGATCGCGATCCTGGCTGGCCTCCCGACCGGAAGGCCGACGGCGAGGGACACCGCCGAGTTCGCGCCTCAAGGCGAGTACGCCTTGGAATACCCGTTGGCCGCCGCGAGCAGCACGGCCAGCCCGCCGACGAGCCGCACGCTGGCCATCTGGGGCGAGCTGGCTATCTGGGCCGAGCTGGCCAGCCCGGCTGACCCGGCCGGCCCGGCCAGCTCGGCGCCTGCCCAGCCGGCGAGCAGGCCGGCCAGCACCGCGCCGGCGCCGCCGGCCGCCCGCAGCGCCGTCGCGCGCCGGGCGGTCAGCCCGCCGGCCGGGGCCAGCCGCCAGGTCACTGCCCGGCCGGGGTCGCCTGGATCCGCTTCTGCTCGGCCCGCAGGTCGGCCGCGCCCTCGCACTCGCAGCAGATGCACTGGCTCAGGCAAGTGCACCAGTCACTGCAGCCGCTGCGGTTGATGCAGTCGTAGCAGATCTTGTAGCCGTAGCCCTTGCCGATGTTCATGCACGCGATCCAGTAGCCGGTGGGCCACTCGCACCGGTAGCCCTGGTCGTTGATGCAGCCGCTGGTAGCCGAGCCCTTGCACAGGTGGTAGCCGGCCGGGCAGCCGCCGCCCGGGCAGTGCGAGCAGCGCCGGGTCGGGCCGCAGTCGCAGACCACGGCCTTCTGCAGCCGGGGCCGCTGGCCGAGAGACAGCGCGGCCAGCCCGGCGGTCCCGTTGACGACGGCGCCGCGCAGCGCGTCCCGGCGGCTCAGCCGCCTGGCCGCTCGCTCGGCAGCTCCCCCGATCCGGGCATCCAGGCCCGCTCCCCATCGTGACAAGCCCATGTCTGCGGCTCTCCCCTCATCGCGTTCGTTCCGCTTCGTCGTGCGTTTGCGCCGCGTGCCGTGTCTGGGTGCTGCGCTCTCTGGCTGCCCGTGCTAGCCGACCGCCCTAGCCGGTCACCGGGAGCAGTTCCCCGGCGGGCGGCAGCAGGCAGGCCTGGGTGAAGGCGCGCACCTCGGCCGGCCTGGCCGCGGTCCCGGCGGCCCTGACCACTCCCCCGGCGTCGATCGCGACCAGCAGCGGGGTGGCGGTGGCCCGGTAGCGCTCCAGGTCCGCGCTGTCGGCCGGGCGGCCGATCTCCAGCGTGGTGGCCTGGAACACGGCGGAGATCTTCAGGTAGGCCGGCGGGTCGGAGGTGAGCAGCAGCACCCGGACGCCGTCCAGGTCCCCGCCTTCCCGCGCTTGGGTGAGCGCGCCGACGAGCTGCTCGCAGGTCGGGCAGGTCGGGTCGACGAACGCGACCAGCGCCGGGATGCCCTCGCCCGGCTCGAACGCGGTCAGCACGCCGGACGCCGGGTCCTGGCTGGCCGCGCTGATCCGCTCGTAGGCGATCCGGCCGGGGCGGCTGCCGGCGGCCGGGCCGAGGTCGGACGGCTCCGAGGACCGGCCGAGCACCCGGCCGAGCTGCCGGTACGCCGTGATCACCAGCATGCCGAGCGCGAGCAGCAGCGCCCACTGCGCCACCGCCAGATAGACCGGTATCCGCATTACGGCACCACTCCGTTCAGCGACTCGCGGCTCGCGGCCAGGCCCCTGGCCGCCCAGAACGTCACGAAGGCCAGCAGCGCGCCGCCGCCGGCCAGCAGCGCGTGCGCCGCCAGGCTCAGCGCGACGTCGGCGGCGGGCACGCTGGCGGTGGCCAGCCAGGCCAGTGCCGCGATCAGCACCGCACGCCCCACGCCCGGCAGGTCGTACCGCCGGCGGGAGAGCGCGCCGAAGCACCGGCATGAGCGTCCGCGCCTGAACGCATACCCGGCGCCGGACACGGCCACGAAGCAGGCGGCCAGCACCCCGACCGCGACGTTGGCCCAGCGCTGGCCGGGCGCGGCCAGGCTGATCGCGCCGAGCGCGAGCTCCGCGCCGGCCACGGCCAGCGCGGCGCGGCGGGCCGCCGGGGCCGCCCACCTGGCGGCGGCCAGCGAGGGCGGCAGGAACAGCCGGATGGCCGTCGCGAAGCCGGCCAGGTCGGCCAGCTTGGCGCCGCCGGCCACCAGGAGCATGACGGCGAGGGCGGCCTTGGCTGCCAGGATCGCGACACTCACCGGCTACGCCTCCGCCCCGGCCGCCCCGGCCGCCCCGGCCGTCCGGCGCCGCGGCCAGCGGCCCGCTCGCGCCGCCGGCCCTGGCAGCGGCAGGTCCGCCAGCTGCCGGAGCTTGGCGACCTGCCAGTCGTGATTGACCAGGCTGGACGCCCGCGCGTAGCCGCCTGAGTCGACGAAGATCGCGAACGGGCCGACCCGGACGTTGTACTCCCCGTACAGCGCGGGCGAGCCGGCCAGTACCAGCGCGCCGTCCAGGCCGATCATGCGCAGCAGCGGCTCGGCGATGTCGCTGCGCTGGCGCAGCAGCACCACGATCTCCAGGCCGGGCTCGGCGGCGCGGCAGCTCGCGCAGGCCGTCCAGCACCGAGGGGAAGGACTTGAGCGAGTGATCGGCGAAGATCACCAGCTGCAGCCCGGCGCGCGGCGGCGAGTGGTGCGCGACGCCCGCGCTGTCGGGCAGCGTCCAGCGCGGCGCCTTGCGGCCGCGCGCCAGCCCGTCGTGCTCGAACGCCTCGGCGCCGGACAGGTACAGGTTCGCGGTCGCGATGATGACGCCGACCGCGGCCGCGCACAGCAGCACGGCCAGCACCGTGAACAAGACAGCCTGAATCATCCCGGCCTGACCGGGGACGATAGTTCCCACCCCATGCGCTGAAACAACCATCAGGCCGATGGCCTGGTCAAGGTATGGGCAGGTGTCGCGTGTCTATGCGAGAACACACAGATCCGGGCGAATCAACTCCAAAATGTCACTAAGGTATGGCGCGGGAGCGGGCGAGTGAGAGGCACGGATGTCATCGCACCAACGCCGGGGCCAGGACGGCGACCAGGATCAGGACTGGCCCGCCGGGTACTACCTGCCCGCCGCGCAGGACTGGCCAGGCGCTGAGCGGCCGACCGACGAGCGGCCCGCCGTGGCCGCCGACCGGTGGGACTACGACTTCGACGACAGCGAGGACAGCGGCAGCTTCCGGGTCTCGGCCATCGAGAACGGCGGCTACCGAGGACCGTCGGGCGAGGCCATCAGCCTGGCCGACGAGGCGGGCCTGACCAGCGCGGACACCGACCCAGGAGCGGCGGCCGACACCTACAGCGGCGGGCGCGGACGGCACAGCGCCGCCGAGGGCGACTGGCCAGGCCATCCGGGCGCGACCCATCTGGGCGGAACAACGCCTGGCGGTCGCGCGGGCGCCGGGCGGTCGCCTAGCGGCACGGCTCCCGGGCCGGTGGTTCCCGGCGGCCCGCCGCGTCGCGGCCCGGCTCCCGGCGGGGGGCGGCCCGGCGCGCGCCGTGGCCGGCCCGGGCTGCGGATCATGCTCAGCCTGGCGGCCGTCGCGGTGGTCGTGATCGGCGTCGGCGCCTATGCGATGTTCCGCGCGAGCCACCCGAGGTCGCTGGCCGCGCGGCCAGCCTCCGCCAGCTCCGCGTGCGCGGTGGCCGCCAGCAGCGGCGGCAGCTCGGTGGAGTGCGACCCGGCGTCCCCGGCCGCCGGCGGGTCGGCCGGGGCGTCGTCCGGCACGCCGGGCAAGTCACCCAGCCCGAAGGCCGGCAAGCACGCGGCCAGCCACCGCCCGAAGCCGCACCCCTCCGCCTCCACTCACCCCGCCTCGCCCAGGCCAAGCCCGGCGCCGTCAAGCACCGCGCCGACCACCTCGACGGCGTCGGCCATCGCCCAGGTGATGTCGCTGATCAACAAGGCCAGGGCGCAGGCCGGCCTGCCCGCTTACACGCTGCTTTCCGGCCTGGACACCAGCGCGCAGCGGCACACCGAGACGATGGAGGACGGCTGCGGGCTGTCCCACCAGTGCCCCGGCGAGGCGCCGCTCGGCCTGCGGATCACCGAGGCCGGGGTGCTGTGGACCTCCGCCGGGGAGAACATCGGCGAGGGCGGCCCGGTCTCCGACACCAAGGCTGCCATCGCGAGCATGGCCGCTCAGCTCACCCAGGACATGCTGAACGAGAAGCCGCCGAACGACGGGCACCGGGAGAACATCCTCAGCAGCTCGTTCACTCATATCGGGATCTGCGTGCTGCGCGACTCGCACGGCACGGTGTGGATGACCCAGGATTTCGCGAACTAGCCGCCGCGCCCGCCAGGCCCCCGCGCGCGACCGTGCCGGGCAGGGCAAGATGGGACGGTGATCTCGCAGCAGCCAGGCTTGCCCGCGCCCGAGCCGTCGCGGGTGCCGCCGCAGCCGCAGCCCGTGGCATCGCCGCTGACCGAGGCCGCGATCTTCCTGGTGGCGGTAGCGCACGACGACCCGGCCGCGCTGGCCACGGTTCGGTCGCTCTGCGGTGACCTGGCCGCGCTGGTCCGCGCCGTCGGCTTCCGCTCCCCGCGTGGCTTCCTGACCTGTGTCGCCGGGATCGGCGACGCGCTGTGGGACCGGCTCGTCCCTGACGGCGCCAGGCCCGCCGGGCTGCACCCGTTCACCGAGCTGGAGGCCGGCGGCCGCCGCGCCGTCGCTACCCCAGGCGACCTGCTGTTCCACATCCGGGCCGCGCACCCGCACCTGTGCTTCGAGCTGGCCACGCAGCTCATGGACCGGCTGCGCGGCAGCGTCGAGATCGCCGACGAGGTGCACGGGTTCCGCTACTTCGACAACCGGGACCTGCTCGGCTTCGTGGACGGCACGGAGAACCCGGAAGGGCCGGCCGCCGACCAGGCGACCATCATCGGCGCCGAGGACCAGGACTTCGCCGGCGGCAGCTACGTCATCGTGCAGAAATACCTGCACGACCTGGACGGCTGGAACGCCCTGCCGGTGGAGGCACAGGAGCGGATCATCGGCCGGACCAAGCTGTCCGACATCGAGCTGGCCGACGATGTCAAGCCGTCCTCGGCGCACAACGCGCTCACCTCGATCACCGGACCGGACGGCGACGAGGTGCAGATCCTGCGGGACAACATGCCGTTCGGGTCGCCGGGCCGGGCTGAGTTCGGCACCTACTTCATCGGCTACGCCAGCTCACCCGAGCCGACCGAGCGGATGCTGCGCAACATGTTCCTCGGCGACCCGCCGGGCAACTATGACCGGATCCTGGATTTCAGCCGCGCGGTCACGGGCACGCTGTTCTTCGTGCCCTCGCTCGATGTCCTGGATCGCCTGGCGGACGAGCCGCCAGCTAAGCACGACGCCAGCGCGGCGGACGCCAGCGCCGGCGCGGACGGGCCAGGCGGCCCGGCCAGCGGATCGCTGCAGATCGGCAGCCTGAAGGGAGCCTGTCCGGATGAATAACCTGCACCGCGCGCTCGCGCCTGTCTCGGACGCGGCCTGGGCCGAGATAGAAGAGGAAGCCGCCAGGACCTTCAAGCGGCACCTGGCGGGCCGCCGCGTGGTCGACGTGAAGGGCCCGGCGGGCGAGGGCCTGTCCGCGGTCGGCACCGGGCACATCAAGGAGATCGACTCGCCAGCCGACGGGGTGGCGGCCCGGCAGCGTCATGTCCTTCCCCTGGTCGAGCTGCGGGTCCCGTTCTCGCTGGACCGGGAGCAGATCGACGACGTGGCCCGCGGCTCCAGGGACTCGGACTGGCAGCCGGTCAAGGACGCCGCGCGGCAGCTCGCCTATGCCGAGGACCGCGCGATCTTCGACGGCTACCCGGCGGCGGACATCGACGGCATCAGGCCGACCGCGAGCAACCCGGCGGTCGCCCTGCCGGCCAGCGCGACCGGATACCCGGAGGCCATCGCGCAGGCGCTGAGCCTGCTGCGCTCGGCGGGGGTGAACGGCCCGTACTCGGTCGTACTGAGCGCCGACGCCTACACGCTGGCCAGCGAGACCTCTGACCACGGCTACCCGGTCATCGAGCACCTGCGCCGGATGGTCACCGAGGACATCGTCTGGGCGCCGGCCATCGAGGGCGGCCTGGTGCTGGCGACCCGCGGCGGCGACTTCGAGCTTCAGCTCGGCCAGGACGTGTCCATCGGGTACCTGTCGCACACCGACACCAGCGTCCGCCTCTACCTCCAGGAGAGCTTCACCTTCCTGACGCTCACCGACGAGGCCGCGGTAGCGCTGACGCCCTCGGCCCGGTAGGGGACGACTGGCCGGACGCGGGAGGCGCGGGCGAGCGCGCGGATTTGCGTAGTCCGCTACTGACGCGCGGGCGGGTGCCGCGCGGGTTGACTAGCCGTGACGAGCCGGCGGCGGGCAATGCCCGCCTGCCCGGCGCGTAGCAGGCCGCGGCCGGGCGCGGCGTCAACCGATGGAGGCATCCATGACATGCAGATGGTCGTCGCGCGGTCGCGCGGTCGCCAGCCTGGCCAGTCTGGCCGGGATCGCATTGCTGCCGCTCGCCGCCGCGAGCCCCGCAGCGGCTGCCCGTCACGCCCGGCTCGCGGCCCTCGCGCCGGGAGCCCTCGCACCGAGGACTCTCGCGCCAGGCAAGTGGAAACTGCTCGGCGCCGCGCAGGGCGGCGCGCCCGCGCTGTGGCGAGCCCCCGACCGCACGGACTGGGTGGTCTGGGCGAAGACCGGCTCCAGTTACTCGGTCGCGAAGCTCAGCTCGCACGGCGTGTCCGCGGGGACCAGGAGCGTGTTCCCGGCCGGCAGCTGGTCGGGCGTGAGCTTCGAGCCCGCCCTGGTCAGCGACGGGAAGGCGCCGCTGCTCATCTTCTCCGGCCAGCGCAACGGCGGCGGCCCGCTGGCCCAGGGCTGCGTGGTCGGCGCGGTGCCGCCGTCCAGCGGCTCCTGGCAGGTGCAGTCCTGGTCGTTGTCACGCGACTGCACGTTCGCCAACACCGGGTTCGGCGACGCCGCGAAGAGCCCGTCCGGGCAGCTCTCGGCCGGCTGGGCCGGCGGCGGGGGCGTGGAGTACCGGCTGGGCACCTCCCCGTCCATCCCCGCCGGGACGGCGGACAGGCAGATCGCGCTGGCCTCCGGGCACGCGCAGTCCGTGGCCGAGACCAGCAACGCGGCCGGCAACGGCGACACCTACCTGGCGTTCGAGCGGTTCTTCTCGGCTAAGGGCGGCCAGGATGGCGTGTACGTGAAGGACCTGACCGCGGACGGCGCGGTCGCCAAGGCGCCGGGCTCGGGCTCGAACACGGTCGACATCTACACCCCGCAGCCGCAGGTGCTGCCGTTCGCCAGCTCCCCGGCGCACGCCGGGGTGTACGTGGCGTACTGCGCGAACTCGGGCTGCTCATCGGTGCTGCTGTGGCGGGACGGCGCGAAGAAGGCGCTCAAGGTGCCGCACTCGGCCAAGGGCCTGGGCATCGCGATGTCGGCAGGCCCGGCCGGGCGGCTCTGGCTGGCCTGGTACAACGTCGCTGCCAACCGGGTCTACACGGTGCGGACGAACAAGGCCGACACCAGGTTCGGCCCGGTGCGGTCCGACAAGGCGCCGTGCTTCGCCGACGGCAACACCCATCTCGGCCTGAGCGGCGGCAGCTACGGCCGCCTGGACGTCGGCCTTGAGTGCCTGTCCGCCGGGGCGGCCAAGCCGGTCGTCGAGGTCACCCAGTCACTGGCCGCGCTGCGGGTCAGCGCGTCGCGGCGGACGATCCGCAACACCTCGGCGGTCAAGGTCACCTTCACGGTGACCGATGCCGGGGACCGGGTGGCGGGCGCGACCGTGAAGGTGGCCGGGCACACCGCGAAGACGGGCAGCAAGGGTACGGTGACGATCACCTTCGCCAAGGGCACCAAGGCCAAGACGTACGCGGTCACCGCCAGCCTGGCTAACTACTTCTCCGGGCACACCTCGATCAGGGTGCAGAGCTAGCCCGGAGAGCGCCGGCGGCACCGGACAGGGCCGCCAGCGCGAACTCGCCCGCGGCCGCTGGATCGAGCGGGGGATCAGCGGCCGCGGGCGCTCCGCTTTCCGCCAGCAGAGTGCTTTCCGCCAGCAGAGTGCTGCCCGCCAGCGCCGCCCGTGCCGCCGTCACGGCGGCGCGCAGGGTGGGCATGCCGGGCCGGGTGCCGCGCGCCCGGATCGCGGCCGCCGCGTCCAGCAGCCGCCAGGCCGCGTCGGCCGCGTCCGCCGCGCTCACCGGCTCGGCGGGCCGCCGGTCGCTGGTGCCGGGCCGGTCGGGGGCCGGCCCGGCACCAGCGGCTGCCAGATCGGCGACTGCCAGATCGACGGAGGCCAGGCCGGGGGAGGCCAGCAAGACCAGGGCGGCAGCCTCCAGGGCGACGGCGAGCGGGAAGGTGAACGACAGGGATGCCGCCGCGCGGACCGCCCCGGCCGCCTGCTCCGCCGCGATGGCCAGGTCCCCGGCACCGGCCCGGTCCAGGTGCGCACGGGCGATGATCGCGCGAGCAAGCGGCAGTTCCCGGTCGATCCCCAGGTCGGCGGCATCGGCCGCGGCGCCGCCACCCAGCTCGATGGCGGCGGCGGTATCGCCGTCGGCCAGCGCGACCCCGGCGGCGGCCGACCGCAGCACCACCCGGGCGATCCGCCGCTCCCCCGCCAGCAGCGGCTGCGCCTCCGCGATGTAGCCGCGAGCGCCGGCCAGGTCACCGACCTGCCAGCAGACCATCGCCGCGGTGGGCAGGGTCGCGGCGAGCTGCTCCGCCGAGCCGGCCGTGCGGCAAAGCGCGATCGCGTCGGCGGCGTAGCCCGCGGCCCGCGGGTCGGCCCGCTCGGCCAGCACGCACCCCATCCCGATCAGCGCGCCGACCTGGAGGCTGGGCGCCGTAAGGCGCGGCGGCGGCGATGGAGGCGGTGACGTAGTCGAGCGCGTCCTCGCCGCGGTCCAGGTCGTCGGCGAGCCCGCCGAGGTAGATCAGCGCGCGGGCGGCGAACTCGTCCGGCTGACCGTGCGGCGGGCTGGCCAGCGCCACCGCGGCGCGTAGCTCCGCCACCGCCGCGCCGGCGTCCCCCGACCAGTAGCTGAGGTAGCCGAGCGCGTAGCTGGCCCTGGCCGTCCAGGCCGTCTGATCCCGCCCGGCCAGCAGCCGGGACAGCCAGAACCGGCCCTCGGTGACGTCGGTCGCCGCCCAGTACCTGTGCAGCCGGAACCCGAGTTCCAGGCCGCGCGACCGATCCAGGTCACCGTCGACGGCGGCGCCGAGCAGCCGCCGGACCGATGGCAGCACCTCGGTGACCGCGTCCAGGTAGGGGGCTGGCGGCGCGGCCGGGGCGGCGGGCAGCACCGCCGACACGGCGTCGGCCAGCCGCCCGATCGCATCCTGCTCCTCGCCCGCCTCGGCCAGCAGCTCGCCGGCGAACGCGTGCAGGTCGTCGTCCTGCTGGTAGCTCCAGCGCGGTCCGGAGTCGTCCACGGCGAGCAGGCCGCGCGCGGTCAGCTCGCGCAGGATCCGGATCACCCGCGGCGCGGCGACCAGCCCGCCGGCGACCTGCCGCACCAGCGGCACCGTGACCGGCCCGTCCAGCACGCCGAGCAGCCGGAAGACCAGCGCCTCGTCGGCGGCCAGCAGCTCGTAGCTGCTGGCCGCGATGGCCCTCAGCCGGTCACCAGGGTCGGCGAAGATGGCCGGCAAGTGGTCAAGCAGGTCGGCCAGCGACATCACCGGGAGCTGCGCGGCGACCAGCTCAAGCGCGAGCGGCAGCCCGCCGCAGCGGCGGCACAGCTCGGCGACCAGCGGCGCGGTCGCCGCGTTGAGGTCCAGGCGGCCGCCGGCGGCCCGGACCCGGTCAGCCAGCAGCCGGGCCGGCAGGCTGGCACCCAGCGCCTGGGCCGTGTCGCCGGCCGGGTCGGGCAGCGGGGCGAGCGCGATCACCTGCTCGCCGTGCACCGACAGCGGCACCCGGCTGGTGACGACGACGGACAGCAGCGGGCAGGCGGCCAGCAGCGCGGCGGCCAGCGACGCCGCCCCGTCGATCACCGCCTCGCAGCCGTCCAGCACCAGCAGGACCCGGCCCAGCGGCGCGAGCTGCCCGGCGAGCTGCGACACCACCTCGTCGGCGCCCGGCGGCACGCCGATGCCCATCGCCACGGCGGAGGCGACCAGCTCGTCCCTGGTAACCGCGGCAAGCGGTACCCACAGCCGGCCGCCGGCCAGCTCCCTGGCGGCGGCCACGGCCTGGATGACCAGCCGCGATTTCCCCACCCCGCCGCGGCCGGTCACGGTGACCAGGCCGGGCTCGCCGATCGCGGCGGACAGCCTGGCCAGCTCGTCGTCTCGACCGAAGAACGCGGCCGTGGCCGCTGGCGGCCTGGCGGTGGCGGGCACGGGCTGCTCGCCGATGGCGGCCAGGTAGGCACGCGCGGTCTCGGGCGCCGGATCCACGCCGAGCTGCTCCGCGAGCAGCGACCGGCACTGCTCATAGGCCTGCACCACGCCGGCCCGGTCGCCGGCCCGGTGCAGGGCGCCGATCAGCGCCCGGTGCGCCCGCTCGTCCAGCGGCCGGACGCCGACCGCGCGGCGGGCGGCGGCGATGGCCCGGTGGTGGTCGCCGAGCCCGCTCGCGGCCGCGGCGGTCAGCTCCATCGCGGCGAGCGCGGCGTTGTCCAGCTCGTGCCGGTGCGGGGTCAGCCAGTCCGCGTCCTCGCCGGGCAGGAGCTGCTCGCCGGACGCGGCCGCGACCGGCGCGACGGTGTCGAGGGTGGCCTGGTGCCGGCCGATCGCGGCCAGCTCCCTGGCCTCCCTGAGCGCGGCGGCCAGCACCCGGACATCCACGCTGACCCCGGCGGCCAGCGCGTACCCGGCGGGCGTGGTGACGATGACCCGCTGCCCGTCCGCGCCGATCCCGGCCAGCGCCGAGCGCAGCCCGCCGATCACGCCGCGCACCGCGACCGGCCAGGTCGGCGGCGCCTGGTCGGCCCAGATGGCGGCGGCCAGCCGCTCAGCGGTCAGCGGCCCCTCGCTCAGCGCCAGCGCGGCGAGCGCGACCAGGACGCGGCGGCCGCCGAGCTGGTGCCCGGCCAGGGTCTGGTCCTCGCAGGAGACCGCGACCTGGCCGAGGACGGCAACATGCACCGCTACGTGAGCTGATGATCGGCGCATTACCTAAGCATTACGCATCTACGGTGTACTCCCATGCAGGAAACGGCAAGCCGACATCCAGGCCGGGAGTCTGGCATGCGCTGCCACTGCTCTCAAGGGGGATTTTGTGCGCGCACTGCACCGCATGCTCGCCATGACCGCCGCCGTAGGCGCGGCCATCACCATGTCCGCGGCTGGCGCGCTGACCGCGGCCAGCGCGGGGACCACGTCCGCCAGGCCCGCCGGGGCCAGCCCCGCGGTGGCGGGCCGCGCGGGCAGCACGATCACCCTGGCGAACCATGCCGAGTTCGACGGCTATGACGCCGCGACCGATGCGGCAGGGACCACCTACATCGGCTGGATCGCCAGTTCCGACTCCGCGGCCGACCGTACCGTCTACCTCTGCGTGCTGCCGCGCGGGAAGACCTCCTGCGCCGGCGGCGTCAAGAGCACGCCCTCGCTGAGCGGAAGCTCGGCCGCGGGCCTGCATGTGCTGGTGACCGGTGTCGGGAAGGTGACGCTGGTCTGGTCGCATACCACCACCGCCTCCGAGAGCGTCGCGAACGGCGACGAGATCACCACGGCTACCGGGAAATCCGACGGCTCGCTGTCCGGCGCGACGGACATGGCCACCGCACCGAGCTTCGGCACGCTGCTCGACGCGACGCTGGGGCCGCAGGGCAGCATCTGGGTGGTCGAGGATTCGGATGCCGCCCTCACCAAGGTCCAGATCCGGCCCGGCCTGAGCAGCCCCGCGGTGATGCTGGCGACGCCCTACGAGATCGGCAACGCGCAGATCAGGTTCGCGGGCTCGACCGCCGTGCTGGCCATTCAGAAGGCGGGCGCCATCAGCTACCCGGTCGCTTACGCCCACAACTCGGGCCACGGCTGGTCGGGCTTCCGCAAGCTCGCCCATACCTGGACCGCGGCCGCGAATCTCGGCCTCGCCAGCACCAGGTCGGGCGTCCGCCTGCTGGCCAGCGTGGGCAACGCCGACTACTGGCCCGTGGTATCCCGCTTCACCGGCAGCACGTTCACCCGCCCGCAGCTGACCGGGGACAGGCACGACTGCGCGCCGAGCAGCCATGACCCGGTGGGCGACGCCAGCGGCCGGATGGCCGACGTCTCCAATGAGTGCGACAAGCTGGCCGTGGCGAACCTGACCGACACCCTGCACGCGGCGGTCGTCAGGTTCGGCGACGGCGGCACGCTCGCCGGCGGCATCCCGCAGATCACCACTACCCCGCGCGGACGCGGCTGGGTGGTCTGGGGGATCGAGTCCAGCTCGGCCAACAAGCTGCTCGCGGTGCCGGTGCTGCTGCCGGGGCGGCTGCGCACCGTGACCGGCAGGTCGCACAGCGACAAGGTGCTGCTGACCGGGCCGGCCTCCTGCCTGCCGCCGGTCACCGTGCACCTCAGGCTGCGCGGCGAGGCCGCCAGCCACTGGCACGTCGTGTCGCACACCCTGCGCCTGGACGGCGCCCTCCACTCAGCGACGCTGAAGGGCGCTTCGCTGGCGGCCGGCCGCCGCTACACGCTGACCGGCCGGGTGGTCTTCGGCGATGGCAGCGCCCGGCGCGCGGTGACGGCGAAGCTGACGTTCCTGTCCTGCCCGAACAGCTAGCAACCAGATCGGGGGCGGCTGGCCGGGCCGGTCGGCCAGAGCCCAGCCAGGGGGTACCGGGGGTGCCGGGCCGGTCGGCCTGGCACCCCCGCTTATTCTGCGCAGCTGGGGTGATAGCTTCCGCTCGACGGTTTCTGAGCGGAGTTGAGCCTTGTCGGCGCTGGGCAGGTGGCGGTGGACGATCACCGCCGCGTTCGGGCTGGGCGGGATCACCGTCTCCGCGTGGGGCCCGCGGCTGCCGGCCATCAAGGCCGGCCTCGGCATCGACACGGCCACCATCGGACTGCTGCTGGCGGGCGTCACCGTCGGGGCGATTCTCGGACTGCTCGCCTCGACTCCGATCCTGCACTGGCTGGGTAGCCGCCGGGCGGTCGCGGGCGCGCTGCTGCTCATCGCCGTCGCGCTCGGCGTCATGGGCCTGGCGCTGATCGCGGGTTCGGTGCCGCTGGTCGCGGTCGCCTTCGCGCTGGCCGGTGCCGGGATCGGCGTGCTGGATGTGCTGATCAACGTAGAGGGCTCCGCCGTCGAGCAGGCCGCCGGCCGCACCATGCTGCCGATGATGCATGCCGCCTGGTCCGTCGGGGTGGCCGCCGGATCCGGCATCGGCGCGGCCTGTGCCGCGCTGGGCGTCTCCCCGGCCGCGCAGATCCTCGGCGAGGCCGTCCTGATCGCGGCGGCGGCCCTCGGCACGGCGGCGGGCATCCCGGCCGGGGACCGGGC
Organism: uncultured Actinomycetota bacterium; assembly: GCA_963725175.1. Lineage (GTDB taxonomy): Bacteria > Actinomycetota > Actinomycetes > Streptosporangiales > Streptosporangiaceae > DASUBV01. The sequence goes on along the minus strand of CAVRXH010000006.1, from coordinate 5,524,823 downwards.
GCCGGCCACCGGGCCGCAGCCAGACCGGGCCGCCCGGCTCCGGCACTGGCTCCGCGGCTGGCTGGACTGGCGGCTGCTGCTGATCGGCGTGGTCATGCTCGGGGTCGAGCTCGGCGAGGGCTCGGCGAACAACTGGCTCACCCTCGCCGTGCGGAACGGTCACGGGCAGGCCGCCGCCATCGCCGCGCTGTTCCTCAGCGCGTTCGCCGCCAGCGAGGCGCTCACCCGGATCTTCGGCGGCCCGATCGTGGACCGGCTCGGCCGGGTGGCCACCATCCGCGTCACCACGGCCCTCGGCGTCCTCGGCATGGTGCTGTTCATCGAGGCCGGGAACCTGTGGATCGCGCTCGCGGGCGTGCTGCTGTGGGCGGTCGGCGTCTCGATGGGCTTCCCGCTCGGCATGTCAGCGGCGGCGGAGAGCGGCCCCGACTCCGCCGCGCGGGTCAGCGTCGTCGCCTCCATCGGCTACTTCGCCAACCTCGCCGGGCCGCCCGCCATCGGCTTGCTGGCGCAGTCCGCCGGGCTGCTGCACGCGCTGTGGCTCATTGTCGCGCTGTTCGTCGCCGCCTTCGCCGCCGCCGGCGCGCTGCGCCCGCGCCCGGCCGCCCCGGAAACGGCAGCGGCACCGGACCCCTCGGCTTAGCGGGCGGCCCGGCTGACAGGTCTTACCTGGCGGGCCAGACCGAGCCGCTGTCGCGCTGCATGCCGTAGCTGACGGCGTCGGCCAGCACCGCGAACTCCTGTGCCTGCCGGACGGTCAGCCCCGCGCTCGTCCTGGCCAGGTTCCGCAGGTGCGCCAGCCCGTCCAGCGACCTGACCGTGGCGGCGTCCAGCAGCCCGGCGCGCAGCGCGATGTCCATGAGCTGCTCGAAGCCGGTCACCCCGAGCTGCTCCTCGCTCAGCGACCCGGACGGCCTGATCAGGCCCCGGAGCTGGCCCGCGACGGCCTGCCAGCGATCCTCGATGAGCTGCTGCGAGGTGCGCACGGCGGGCCGGGCAGGCGGGCTGCCGGCCGCCGCGCCGGCGTCCGGCGGCTGGTCGGCGGCCTGACGGCTGGTCAGCGCCTGCCGGACCGCGCCCTCGGTGTGCGTCCAGTCCTGGTCGCCGTCACCGGCCCCGGTGCCCAGCCGCAGCCGGGCCAGCCGTTCCAGCATGGTGCCGAACTGCTTGTGGAAGATGATCAGGATCGCGACGATGACCGCAGGCCAGGCGAGCGAGCCGACCAGCGAGGCGATGAAGCTTCCCGCGCTCACCGCTGCAACCGCCGTCCGCCGGCGGTGCTCGTGCTTCGCATAGCTGATGACCCTACGGCGATCCGGGACACACTGCCGTGAAACGGCGGGAAAGTCCGGTCTCGCCGGGACGTGCCCGCCAGGGCTGTGACCGCCCGGCTCGCGGCGACCTCGCGGGACCGTGCGAGGCCGGCAGCCCGGTCCTGATATGACGGGTGCATGAGCATCGTGCTGGTGACCGGCGGCACCGGAACACTGGGCAAGCGCCTCGTCCCGCTCCTCGCCGCGCGAGGGCATCAGGTCCGGGTGCTGTCCAGGCGCGAGGGCGCCGGGACGCACCAGGGTGACCTGAACACGGGCGTAGGGCTGGCGGCCGCGGCCGACGGCGCGGAACTGGTCGTGCACCTGGCCTCCGACCACCGGCTCGGCCGCACCGACACCCGGCAGACGACCAACCTGGTCGCCGCGCTCGGCTCGTGCGCGCACCTGGTGTACGTGTCGATCGTCGGCGTGGACATGATCCCGTTCCGCCCCTACCAGGCCAAGCTGGCCTGCGAGCGGATCGTCGAGACCAGCGGCGTGCCAGCCACGACGCTGCGCGCCACCCAGTTTCACGAGCTGCTGGCGAGCGGGCTGCGCGCGGCCGCCCGGCTGCCGCTGCCGGTACTGCCGCTTGACCTGGTGTTCCAGAGCGTCGCGGCGGCCGAGGTGGCCGACCGGGTCGCGGCGGTGCTGGACGGGCCGCCGCTGCGCCGCGCGCCCGACTTCGGCGGGCCAGAGGTGCTGACCGGCTGGCAGCTCACCGGGACCTGGCGCGCCTATCACGGCTGGCCCGCGAACGTGCTGAACGCCCGGCTGCCCGGCCGGGGCTACCGGGCCCTCGCCGACGGGCTGAACACCTGCCCGGACCACGCCGACGGCCGCCAGACCTGGGCCCAGTTCGCGGCCAGCCAGCGTCAGGCAGGGTAACCCCGCCTGACGCTGGCTGGTACTTGCTGCCGCGGGGGGACTACGGCAATGTCGACAGGTACGGGGATACCGTGTCGGCGAAGTTGTAGCCGTTCGAGGCGTCCCAGTTGATGGACCAGGTCATCACGCCCCGGATGCCGGGATAGGTGGTGGACGGGACGAAGCTGCCGCAGCTGGCCTTGGCCGCCAGGCAGTCCAGCGCGTTATTGACGACGGACGGGCTGGTATAGCCGCTGCCCGCCGCCGACGACGAGGCGGGCAGCCCGAGCCCGACCTGCGAGGCCGACAGGCCGCTCTGCAGCTCGGTGCACGCCAGGGCGGTCATGAAGTTCTCCGTGCCCTCGGCGTAGACGTTGCCGTCACAGCCGTTCATGGTGCCGGAGTTGTAGTACTGCGTGTTGATCATCGTCAGGATGCTCTTGATGTTGAGCGCGAGCGCGAGGTAGTCGGACCCGCTGGACTGGGTGTCCACGGTCTGCGGGGCGAGGGTGATGATCAGGCTGGAGCCGACGTCGCTCTCCAGCTGCTCCAGCGCCGATGCCATGTAGGTCGGGTTGACGCCGTTCTCCAGGTCGATGTCCACGCCGTCGAACCCGTACTGCTTGATGATCGAGTACACGCTGCTGGCGAAGTTGCTGGCGCTGGTCGCGTCATCGACGCTGATCGTGCCGTTCTGCCCGCCGACCGAGAGGATCACCTTCTGGCCGCGCGAGTGCAGCGTGCTGATGTCGGAGATGAACTGGCTCGAGCTGTAGCCGCCGAGCGCCGAGGACAGGCCGGAGTCGATGCTGAAGGTGACCTGGCCTGGCGTCGAGTCGGAATCCCCGAACGCGACCGCGACGAGGTTATAGCTGGTCGGCACCTGGGCCAGGGTCAGCGCCTTGGCGCCGTTGGTGAAGTCCTGCCAGTAGCCCATCAGGATGTGCGCGGGCAGGCCGCTGCTGCCGCCTCCCCCGCCGCCACCGCCGGAACTGGAGGTGGTCGCGCTGACCGAGCCGGACTTCGCCGAGGTCCCGACGGAGTTATACGCGGCGACCGCGAAGGTGTAGCTCGTCGAGGAGGCCAGCCCGGAGACGGTCCCGCTAGTCCCGGTCACGGTCGCGGCCTGCGATCCGTTCTCGTAAATGTCGTAGCCGGTGACGGTGCCGGACGGAGCTGTCCAGGAGAGTGAGACCGACGATGAGGTGGTCCCGGTGACCTTCAGGCCGGTGGGCGCGGCCGGGGCCGTTCCGCCGCCGCCTCCCCCGCCGCTGCCGGCCGGGCCGGTCAGGGACAGGGCGTCGGCGTAATAGGTGGGCTGCGCGTACCAGCCGTGGATGTAGATCGTCACGCTGGTGGTCGACGCGCCGGTGGTGAAGCTCGTGGAGAGCTGAGTCCACGAGGACGCGCCCGGCGTCCAGGTGTCGGTGTCGCTGGTGCCGGTTCCGGTGTCGCCGAGGTAGACGTAATCGCCCTCGACCTCGCCGGTCAGCGTGTAGGACGAACTGGGCTGCACGCTGACGACCTGGCTGCACTGCGCGTCGTCGCTGTTGCTCGGCGTCCCGGCCAGCGCGTAGGACGAGCCGGAGTAGACGGGCGAGGTCACGACGGTGTCGCCGGAGGAGCAGGTCCAGCCGGACGTGTTGCCAGTGGCGAAGCTCCCGTTGGTGAGCAGGTTGGTCGCGGCGGTCGCGGCGGGCGCGATGGCGAGGGCGGCCAGGGCGGGGACGGCGAGCAGGGCGAGCCGGCGCAGGCTGCGACGGCTGGCGGCCGCTCCTAAGAGGGGAATGTGAAGCGAGACTGGCCTCATGTGACCTCCAGGGGATCGAGGTCCGCTCCGCGGGGTTAACTAATAGGAAAGTTTCCTATCAGTTAGTTACTTAACGTTAACTCGCAATGACCGAGTCGTCAATAACATGCCCCGCCGGCCGCCGGCCTGCCCCGGCGCGCCCCGGCGCGCCCCGCCCGGCCCCGCCGGTCCCTCGCCTGCGGCCCAAGCCCCGCCCAGCCCCATCACCCAGCGACAGTGAACCCACGTCCACTGTCGCTGTTTCGACAGCAGAAGCGGGTTCACTGTCGCTAGGACCAGCCGGTTCGGCCCGCCGCGTTCGGCCCGCCGCCCGCCGCGCTTGCGCTTTCCAGATGGTTTTGCTAGCTTGCGCCAAGTGATTGGCAATGCCAAGCTATTGCGTGAGGAGGAGACGTGACTGACGACGAGACTGAGCCTGCGGGCAGCGCTGGCGCCGGCGACGCAGGGGCGGACGACGCGACCGGGCAGCCGGGCGACCTGCTCGGCGAGCTGGCCACGCTGCGGCACCGGGTACGGGCAACCCGGCACGCTTACTGGTTCCCGCTGGTGCTGTTCGGCCTGATCGGCATCGGCGCGGTGCCGTTCTACCTGCTCAGCGCACCTCCGGGCGTTACGGGACGATCCGCGTGGACCGTCGTGGCTCCAGCCACGCCGGTGCTGGCCGGCAACGGGATCAGCAGCCTCGGGCGGGGCAGCTCGCTGCTCGGGTTCTACTGGCTCCTCGCGCTGGTCGCCGGCTTCCTGCTGATGATGGCCTGGTACCGGCGGCATGCCCGGCAGGCGGGAGTGACCAGCCCGGTCCGCCCCGCCGCCATCACCGGAATCGCGCTGACCATCGTCGCGCTCATCGGGCCAGCGATCGCCAGGGCCGTTGGCTCACAGTGGCTCTGGCTGCCGTTCCCGTGGTTCCTGACTATCCACGGGATGTATCCGTTCCTGATCATCGGCATCAGCTTGTGCGTGCTGGCCCGCTCCGAGCACAGCCGGGCGCTTACCCTGATCGCGATTGTCTACCTGGCCGCCGCCGTAGTGGCCTGCTCCTATGACGTGGAGAACCAGGTCGCCCGGTTCGGCTACTACACCAGCGCGAACTGGTTCATGGTGCTGCCGAACGCGGCGCTGCCGGTCGGCGTGCTGCTGCTGTCCGGGGCCACCGCGTACTTGTACCGGCGCCGGGTGGTGACCGCGTGACCGCCGCCTCCGACCGCACCGATCAGGACCGCACTGATCAGGACCTGGCCGAGCAGGACCTGGCCGAGCCAGCCCAGGCCGGGCAGGACCGTGCCGGGCAGGACCGTGCCGGGCCTGACAGCGCCGGGCCTGATAGCGAGCAGCCCGCGCAGGGCGCGCACCCGACCAGCCTGCTGGATGAGCGGGTGCACCAGCGGCACCGGCTCGGGGTGCTCACCATCGCCGCCGAGGCCGAGCGCGCCGACTTCGGCTACCTGCGGGACGCCCTCGGCCTGACCGCCGGGAACCTGTCCAAGCACCTGACCGTGCTGGAGGACGCCGGGCTGATCCAGGTCGAGAAGGGCTACCACGGCCGCCGTCCGCGCACCTGGGTGCGCATCACCAAGCAGGGCCGCGGCGCGCTGGCCGCCGAGGTGGCGGCGCTCACCGAGCTAGTCCGCCGGCACACGGGTACCGGCTGACCGGGCCTGGCCGTCCCTCTGCGCCCGGCTGGTGCCGCGCCGGTCAGGCGCCGGGGATGGCGTAGGCCTCCGGGCGCTCCGGGCCAGCCTCAATGTCCAGGCGCTCCTCGCCGGTGCGCAGCGCGCGCAGGATGACCCGCCCGACGTACTCGGGGCTGTGCACCACCATGCCGGGGAACGGCGACTCGCCGAGCCGGAACCGGCCGCCGGCGAACTCGGTCGCGGTGATCGACGGCACCACCAGGGAGACGGCGATCCCGTCCGGCGTCAGTTCCAGGCGGGTGACGGCGGTCAGCATGTTGAGCGCGGCCTTGGTCGCGGCGTACCCGCCGACCCCCGGCCTGGGCGTCCTGGTGGTGCCGGAGCTGACGTTGACGATCCGGCCGGCGCCCTGGGCGCGCATCGCCGGCAGCACCGCCTGGGTCATCGCCACCACGGCCACCAGGTTCAGGTCAAGCACCCGCCGCATCCCGGCGGTGTCAATCCGGTCGACCGGGCCGTGCATGCTCACCCCGGCGTTGTTCACCAGGCCGTCGATCCGGCCGTGCCGGTCCAGGGTCCGCGCCACCAGCCGGTCGATGTCGGCCTGGCTGGTGACGTCGGCCGGCACGGCCAGCGCCCCGCCCAGCTCGGCGGCCAGGGCCTCGATCCGGTCCACGCGGCGGGCCGCCAGCACCGGCCGCGCGCCCGCCTCGTGCAGCAGTCGCGCGGTCGCCGCGCCGATTCCCGAGGAAGCGCCGGTCACGATCACGGTCGAGCCGGCCAGCTCAGCAAGGTTCATCCTGGCATTCTCCCGCGAACCCGGCGCTGCCACGAACCGGCCCGCCCGCCGTTGTCAGGGCGGCGGGGCACAATGCATGCGATGATCCTGCGCGCGGCGGCGCTCCCCCAGTACCGCGCCGTGCCTGCACCCCGGCCCCATCGAGAAGGCAGATGACGTTCGTGACAGCGCAGCCCGTTCAGGCCCCTGCCCAGTCAGTCACCCGGAAGATCGCCGACGAGCTCGGCGTCCGCGAGGGGCAGGTGGTAGCGGCCGTCGACCTGCTGGACGGCGGCGCCACCGTGCCGTTCATCGCCCGGTACCGCAAGGAGGTCACGGGGACGCTGGACGACGCGCAGCTCCGCGCCCTGGAGGAGCGGCTGCGTTACCTGCGCGAGCTGGAGGAACGCCGCGCCGTCATCCTGGAGTCGGTGCGCGCCCAGGGCAAGCTGGACGACGCGCTGGCAGCGCGGATCATGGCCGCCGACTCCAAGGCCCGGCTTGAGGACATCTACCTCCCCTACAAGCCCAAGCGGCGCACCAAGGCCCAGATCGCCCGCGAGGCCGGCCTTGAGCCGCTGGCCGATGGCCTGCTCGCCGACCCCTCGCAAGACCCTCAGGCAGCCGCAACGGACTACGTCGACGAGAGCAAGGGCGTGCCGGACGCGGCCGCCGCACTTGACGGAGCGCGGGCCATCCTGGCCGAGCGATTCGGCGAGGACGCCGACCTGATCGGCGTGCTCCGCGAGCGGATGTGGTCGCGCGGCCAGGTCGTTTCCAAGGTCCGCGACGGCCAGCAGGAAGCCGGCGCCAAGTACTCGGACTACTTCGACTTCGCCGAGCCGTTCGCCAAGATGCCCTCGCACCGGATCCTGGCCCTGCTCCGCGCCGAGAAGGAAGAAGTCCTCGACCTGAGCCTGGACCCCGATGAGGTGGTCCCCGGCGCGGACGGCGCGGCGGGCGGCGGGGCGGGCGGGCCGGACGGGCGCAGTGACTACGAGAACCTGATCGCCGGGCACTTCGGCGTGGTCGATCAGGGCCGGCCGGCGGACAGTTGGCTGGCCGAGACCGTCCGCTGGTCCTGGCGCACCCGGATCCTGGTCCGCCTCGGCGTGGACCTGCGGATGCGGCTGTGGCAGGGTGCCGAGGAAGACGCGGTCGGCGTTTTCGCCGCGAACCTGCGCGACCTGCTGCTGGCCGCGCCCGCCGGCGCGCGCGCCACGATGGGCCTGGACCCGGGCTTCCGAACCGGCGTGAAGGTCGCTGTCGTGGACCCGACAGGAAAGGCCGTCGCCACGGCCGTCATCTACCCGCATGAGCTGCGGAAGAAGTCAGCCACCGGGCCTGGCTCCCCCGCGCGCGGCGCGGGCTGGGAGGCGTCCATCGCCACCCTGACCAGGCTGGCTGCCGCGCACCACGTCGAGCTGATCGCCATCGGCAACGGCACCGCGTCCAGGGAGACCGACCGGCTGGCCGCCGACGTGATCCGCGCCAGGCCCGAGCTGAGCCTCACCAAGATCGTCGTCTCCGAGGCCGGCGCCTCGGTCTACTCCGCGTCCGAGTACGCCTCGCGCGAGCTGCCCGGCATGGACGTCTCGCTGCGCGGCGCGGTGTCCATCGCCCGCCGCCTGCAGGACCCGCTCGCCGAGCTGGTCAAGATCGACCCCAAGTCGATCGGCGTCGGCCAGTACCAGCACGACGTGTCCGAGGCGAAGCTGTCCCGGTCGCTGACGGCCGTGGTCGAGGACTGCGTGAACGCCGTCGGAGTGGACGTGAACACCGCGTCCGTGCCGCTGCTGGCCCGCGTTTCCGGGATCAGCGAGGGGCTGGCCGGCGCCATCGTGTCGCACCGCGACGAGCAAGGCCCGTTCCGCACGAGGCAGGCGCTGACGAAGGTACCCCGGCTGGGGCCGAAGGCGTTCGAGCAGTGCGCGGGGTTCCTGCGGATCACCGGGGGCGACGACCCGCTCGACGCCTCCAGCGTGCACCCCGAGGCGTATCCGGTGGTGCGGCGCATCCTGACCACGGCCGGGGTGGGGATGCCGGAGCTGATCGGGAACACGACCGTGCTGCACACGCTCGCGCCCCGCGACTTCACGGACGAGCGGTTCGGCCTGCCGACCGTCACCGACATCCTGCGCGAGCTGGAGAAGCCCGGCCGCGACCCGCGGCCCGCGTTCACCACCGCCTCGTTCCGCGACGGCGTCGAGGAACTGACCGACCTGGTGCCGGGGATGGTGCTGGAGGGCGTGGTCACCAACGTGGCCGCGTTCGGGGCGTTCGTCGATGTCGGCGTCCATCAGGACGGGCTCGTGCACGTCTCCGCGATGTCGCGGAGCTTCGTCTCGGAACCGCGCGAGGTCGTCAAGTCCGGCGACGTGGTGCGAGTCAAGGTGCTCGGCGTGGACGTGCCCCGCAAGCGAATCTCGCTGACGCTGCGCCTCGACGACGAGGCGGGCGGCGCTGGCGGCGGCACGGTCGGCGGTGGCACGGCCGGCGGACAAGGCGGAGCCGAGTCGGGCCAGGCAGGCGGCGGCCAGCGGGGCGATGCGCAGCCGGTCAACAGCCGTTCCAGCCGCGACGGCGGCCGACGAGGCGGGCAGCGCAGCGGCAGGCCGGGCGGCGGGCGCGGCGGCCCAGGCGGGCCGCCGCCCGACGGCGCCATGGCCGAGGCCCTGCGCCGAGCCGGCCTCACCAAGTAGAGAGGCATGCTGGCCAGCGCCGATGTGGCCCTTGTCACGGCTCACTATCCGGCGCTCATCGCCCGTGCCCGCACGCGCCCGCGTCGGTCTTTGCGATGACGATGATGGTCTTGGTGTGGGTACGCAGCTCGTACTGCCGGCCGCCCTCCCGGTAGCGAACCTGGAGGCCATCGGCTACGGACCGATGAGCGGCTGGCCTGAATGCGATGACCAGGTTCATCTGCGCGGGGGGCCGCAGGTGAGGCGGTATCCGGGCTCCCACGGCCGGGACGGCCTGGCTCCACCTGGCCCCGGCGTTAGCGATGTTCCACCGCGGCGGCGGCCAGCCGTCAGCGACGCCGATGACGTTGTTATCGACCGGCAGCACCACGGCATGAATAAGCCGCAGGCCGCGGTCCCCGTAGTAGCTGACACTCTCGACAGTGACGGTGCCCTTGCCGTGGTTGGCTAGGACGGTCCCGCCGTCAGTCACGATCCCGCCGCCCGGGTCAGGGCCGCACTGGGCGACATCGTTGCCGCCGCTCCCGAGCGGAGATGACGGGCTGTCGACCGGCACGCGAGGCGTGGAGTGACCGCCGCACCCTGCCGCTAGGAACAGCAGCAAGGTGACGGCGCCTGCTGATCGTCTGATCATCTAGCGGACAACTATCAGTCGGGGATCAGCACCGGGATCCGCGTTCGTGCCGCAGATGTTCCTGGCCCGGTAGAGGTGGTAATGGATCTGAGCATCACTATCGTAGCCAGTCACCACGGAAGCGTCGAAGCCGAGCCCCGCGTGGATGCCCCAGCTATGCCGCCACGTTTCTGCCCGGGTGTCGTTGCTGAAGAAGTCATAGCCGGCGTCGTAGGGCTCGCAGTGCGAGGCGTTCGGAATCGTCGCCTTATCGTGGTGCGCACCGCCCTCGTAGCCGTTGACGTGCTGTGCCCAGCTCTTGATCGCGATGCCATAGACGTAGCAGCGATACTCCCCAAAGTGGAACTTCGTACGGTAGAGGTACGCCCGGTGAGCCCCGTACTTCGGCCAGTTACCTCCGCTCCTCTTGGATCCTGACTTTGACCAGGAGTACGAGCCGTCCGCCGTGAACGGGCCATCGCTTCCCTTGTTTGACGTTCCGGCCCCGATGGTAGAGAACTGGCCCTGGAAGTAGCTGAACCGCTGGTTGGCCTCGCTGGTCGCCACATAGGTCTGGCCGACCGTGGCCCAGTGCTGCTGGAGACTCCTGACATAGCGCAGGGAGTCATTCGGGCCGTCACAGGGGTGGTGCTTCTTGCTCGCCGCCAGATTGATGGCCGGAGCACTGGCCGCCAAGTAAGCGTTGCCGGCGTTCCTGGCGGTAACCAGTGAGAAGTACTCCTCTGCCGAGGCGGTGCCGGCCTGCAAGTTGACGACACCGGAGGTCGCCTCGGGAGCGAGCTTGGCCATCGGCAGGCTGATGGAGTACTGGCCGCTGGCATTGGTTGTGGTCGTACCGACGAGCGCCCAGGGCACCGCCTGCCCGATCTTTAGCGCCTGGACGACGGCCTGGTCTGGCCACGCATGGATGTACACCTTAACGCCCGGCTGAGCTTTGCCGCTGGCGGTGACTTTTCCGGTGACCGCGACGGCCGGAACCGCACCCTGGCCGGATAACCCGGCCGTCTGAGCCGCGGATGCGGGTAGCGCCAGAGAGGCCGCTAAGACCAGCGACGACCCCAGGGCGGCTAACGACACCGCGAGACGGGTCTTGTGCATGGACCCTCCTATTCACGGCGAACTGACATGTAATTTTTAACAGCCCAGAAAGCCAGGGTCAAGAGGATCGCGAAGAACGATCGATTATCCACCTCGCGTTTCCTGCTGTTTGAATAAAGATCTCCAGAATATCGACTTAGGCCGCAGCTGCTCTGTCGGCATGTTAGCGTCTGTCGATTTAGCCAGCCTTGATTCTGGATTACTAAGAACTCCGAACCGGAGAATAGTTAAGCTGTTCGCGGACGTACCACGAGCCGAACCAGCGTGCCCCAGGATGTTCATTCACCAAAAACCCCACCTTTACGTCATATTGAGCATTTCATCCTGGTCTAGGGGCTTACTGGATACGGACTGGTCACCGGTGGCATTTCGGGTGGCGGCAGGCCGAGGCTTAGCCGTGCTTCCCGCCGGCAGGGACGATGCGGTCGATCGTGGCGGCGGGCCATATTGGGGCACCCGAGCGGCAGAGTCGACAGTGGCGCGGCGGCGCAGTGGCCGAGGCCCTGGCGGGTCGAGCGGACGGGTAAGTCGGAGTCACATCATGATCGGGTAGCGCTGATGGAAGCGGGGACACGTAGGTTGTGCGGGTGAGGTTTGGCGACGGCAGCGCGGGCGATGCGGACTACGCGGCGATAGGCGGCTCATACGCGCGGTACCGGCAGCCGGATCCCCGCATCGCGGCGGAGATCGGCCGGGCGCTGGGCACGGCGTGCACGGTGCTGAACGTGGGGGCCGGGGCAGGCTCTTATGAGCCGGCGGACCGGCAGGTCACCCCGGTCGAGCCGTCAGCCTCGATGCGAGCCCAGCGCCCCGGCGGCCTGGCTCCCGCCGTGGACGCCACGGCCGAAGAACTGCCCTTCGCGGACGACTGCTTCGATGCCGCGATGACGCTGTTCAGCGTGCACCAGTGGGGTGACCTGTCCGCCGGGCTGCGGGAGATGCGGCGGGTCACCCGCGGCCCTGTCGTGATCCTGACCGGCGACCCAGGTCTGCTGCGGCGGTTCTGGCTCAGCGAGTACGTACCCGAGGTCATCGACATCGAGGCCCGCCGCTACCCCGCCGTCGAGGCGATTGCCGCCGGGCTGGGCGGGCCGGTCACCTCAGCCCCGGTGCCCATACCCCTGGACTGCACCGACGGATTCAACGAGGCCTACTACGGCCGACCGGAAGCGCTCCTTGACCCGGCCGCCCGCCTCTCGTGCTCCGCGTGGAGCTTCGTCAGCGAGCTCGTGCACGACAGGTTCACTCGCGACCTGAGCCGTGACCTGGCCGATGGCACCTGGGACCGTCGCCACGGGCACCTGCGCACCCAGCCTGCCTTCGACGGATCGCTCGTCCTGGTCACGTCGCAGCCCTGACCACTGTCTTCAAGAAAATTAAGTTCTGTCGCTTGCTCAATTAAGATATTCAATGTACACCTTGAGTTATGACAGAGCAGGCGATGGACTGGCAGGAGCTCACGAACCTGACCCGAGGCCAGCCGTTCGTCGTTGAACGGGTGCGTCTGGCCGGCAACGGCGTCGCGATCGAAGGCGAGTTTGAGCTGCCGCAACTGGCTCAGCTCAACGTCGAGGACCAGGTCTTCGTCACGGCGTTCGTGCGGTGCCACGGCTCCATCAAGGAGATGGAGCGAATCTTCGGGGTGAGCTACCCGACGATCAAGTCACGACTGAACCGGATCGCCCAGATGCTCGGCTTCGTCGAGACAGACCTGGCGCCATCACGGGCCGACATCATCGACCGGCTGCGCAGCGGCGAGATCACCGCGCAGCAGGCACTGACCGAACTGGACGGCCGCTCATGATGCCTCAACTGCTGACCGTGCGGGTCGAGCGCGCGGAGGGTCGCCCCATCCGGATCTGGGTTCCGGTGCTCCTCGTGGCGCTAGTGCTTTCGCCATTCGTGGTCCTGGCCGCGCTGGCGGCGGTCGTCGCGTGCGTCGTGTTCCGGGTCAGGGTCATCAAGTCGTTCGTCGCCGGGTGGCGGCTCTTCTGCGCGCTGCCCGGCACTCACGTCGACGTCCACGAGGGACGTACGACCGTGCTCGTGAGTATCCGGTAAGGAAACAGGAGGTTGTGATGAACGAGCAGCGCAAGGACATCCTCGGCATGCTGGCCGAGGGCAAGGTCACCCCGGAGGAGGCCGAGCAGCTGATCGCCGCGCTCGAACGGGATCAGCCGGCGGTGGCCGCGAGTTCCGAGGCCCGGCCGAAGGCCAAGGCCAAGTACCTGCGGCTGGAGGTAGACACCATGGACAAGGGCGAGCCTGGCCGGGTGAACATCCGGGTACCGCTGCAACTGCTGCGAGCCGGAGTGCGGCTGGCAGCGCTGATCCCCCCGCAGGCGCTGACCCGCGCCAACGCGGAACTGGGCCGGTCGGGACTTCCGTTCGACCTGACGCAGCTCAAGCCCGAGCAACTCGAGGATCTGGTGGAGCATCTCGACGAGGTGACCGTTGAGGTCGACCAGCCTGATGCCAAGGTGCGTGTCTTCTGTGAGTAGCGGCCGTCCGCCCGTGACCAATGGGACGGCCCCCCGAGAGGGTGCTGCAACACCCTCCCGAGGCCGCGCCGCGATGTTCAGCACTGCACGGTTGAACTACCAGCCTGAAGTCTAGCCGGACCACCGGCACGCCCAGGAGGGGCCATCAGACCGATGGCCCCTCCTGGCATCACGTGCCGCATGGCGGGGTGCTGGGAGGATGGGCGGATGGACCGGCTGAAGACTGAACTGCACGACAAGCTCCGGGAAGTCCGGGCGGCGCTGCTGAGCAAGCTCGACGGGCTGGGCGAGTATGACCTGCGGCGACCGCTAACGCCCACGGGGACGAACCTGCTCGGCCTGGTCAAGCACCTCGCGGGGCTGGAGTACGGGTATCTCGGCGGCGCGCTGGGACGGCCGGCGGGCGAGACGATGCCGTGGATCGAGGACGACTCCATCTGGGCAGGCGCGGACATGTGGGCCGCGCCCGGCGAGTCGAGCGAGTACATCACCGGCCTGTACGCGCGGGCCTGCGCGCACGCCGACGAGGTGATCACCAGCCTGGATCTGGACGCCCGGGCGACCGTGGCGCACTGGCCCGCCGACCGGCGCGACACCACGCTCGGCTTCCTGCTGATCCGCATGACCGCCGAGACCGCCCAGCACGCCGGCCACGCCGACATCGCCCGCGAACTGATCGACGGCACCGGCGGCCCCGATCACGACGCGATCGACAGCGCCACCTGGCAGGCCTACCTGGCCCAGGTCCAGGCCGCCGCCGACCACTTCGCCCCGCACCAGCCGGCCGAGGGCTGAGCCGCTGCGCGGAATCCCGGCCGCCGAACGCGAGGTGGCACCGGCTGTATGCGCCTGATCCGGCACACTGGGCGGGTGCGGATCAGCGTTCATGTGCGGCCGGGAGCGACGCGGCCGGGGGTGGGCGGCGAGCATGGCGGGGCGCTGGTGGTTCGGGTCGCGCAGCGGGCCGTGGGCGGGCAGGCAACGGCTGCGGCGCTGGCTGCCGTCGCCGGCGCGTTCGGGGTGCGCGCCAGGGAGGTCACGCTGGTCGCCGGCGCCACCAGCCGGGACAAGATCGTGGACGTGCCGGGCGCTGACCCGGCGACCCTGGCGCGGCTGCTTAGCCTCTGACCAGCGGCCCGTCAGCGCGCCGAGCTGCGGACGCGCGGCGCGCGGGTCCCGGATCAGCCGGCCGCGCCAGCCGGGTCCGCCGGGCGAGTGGCCTCGTCCACGAGCGCGGACGCCTCGTCGACAGCGGCGGTCAGCCGGGCGGGGTCGGGCGTGAGGCCGGCGAGCAGCCCGTTGGTGCCGCGCAGTCCCGCCCGGTCGAGCAGGGTCTTCTCGTTGGTGATCCATTCGCCGCACGCGGCGAGCACGGCGTGGGCGGCCTGGCAGGCGGCGGTGGCGATGGCGCCGGCGGTCTCGGCCAGGTGGCCGCGCCCGGCATGCGCGGCGCGGGCGTAGCGGAGGGTGGCCTGCGCGTCCTGGCGCCAGCGCCGCGCCGCGCTCACGCGCAGTGCGGCGGGATAGGCGGGGCGCGGCAGGCTGCCGTGCAGCACCTGATGCTGCGCCAGTTCGGCCAGCACGATGTAGCTGGGGATGCCGGCCAGGTGGAACATCAGCCGCTCGATCTCGAACCGGCCGTCCTCAGCCTCGGCGATCCGGCGCTCCACGTCGTCCAGGTCCCGGTAGTGCACGTCCAACCGGCGGCTGCCGGCCGTCAGCCAGGCCCCGCCGTTGAACACGCCGCCGCCCCAGCCGCCAATCGGCGCGATCTCGCCCGGCCAGCCAAGCGACCGCAGGGACCGCGGATCGAAACCTGGACCCCGGTAGTACACCGCGAAGTCCCAGTCGCTGCCGGGACCGGCCGTTCCGGCGGCCCGTGACCCGCCGAGGGCAACAGCCCGGACGCCGGGCAGCCCGGCGAGCAGCCGGCCGGCCTGGGCGCGGAACTCCGCATCGCCGGGCTCGCTGTCTGTGCCTGCGGCCATGTACGCCACGATAGGACTGAGGTCCGCGAGCTCAGCGGCGGCTACCGTCACGCCGGTCGCCCCCGAGCCACCCGCAGCTACGAGAGGCGGAATCAGATGAAGCAGGTCCTGGCAGGCACCGTCGCGCTGATCACCGGCGCGTCAAGCGGCATCGGCGCGGCGGCGGCGCAGGCCCTGGCCGGGCACGGCGCCACGGTGGCGCTGGCGGCGCGGCGCAAGGACCGGCTGGAGGAACTGGCGGCCGGCATCCGGGGCGACGGCGGCACGGCGCTGGTGCTGGAGGCCGACATCACCGACCAGCAGCAGGCCGCCGACGCGGTCGAGCGCACGGTCACCGAGCTGGGCCGCCTGGACACGCTGATCAACAACGCCGGCGTGATGCTCCTCGGTCCGGCGGGCGGCGCACCGCTGGATGAGTGGCAGCGGATGGTCGACCTGAACGTGCTCGGCCTGCTGTACTGCGCGCACGCGGCGCTACCGCACCTGGTCAGCGCGGCTGCCGAAGGCCCGCGCCAGGTCGCGGACATGGTGAACATCAGCTCGGTGGCTGGCCGGGTGGCGCGCAACGGCAGCGGCGTCTACAACCTGACCAAGCACGGCGTCGGCGCGTTCAGCGAGTCGCTGCGCCAGGAGTTCTCCGGCAAGCACGTCCGGGTCTCGCTAGTGGAGCCGGGCGCGACGGCGACCGAGCTGGTGACCCACAATCGCCCGGAGATCCGGGAGGTCCTGCGCGGCCAGCTCGGCGCGCAGCGGATGCAGGCCGAGGACATCGCCGACGCGATCGCCTACATCGTGACCCGCCCGGCGCACATGGCGGTCAACGAGATGCTGATCCGCCCGACCGAGCAGGAGCGGTAACGGCTACCCCGGTCAGCCCGCCCGGCGCATGATGGCCGGGTGGGCGATGACGGCGTTCTGGGCTGGATCAGGGAAATCGTGCTGGACTGCGCCGACCCGCGGGCGCTGGCCCGGTTCTGGGCGGACCTGCTGGGCGGCGAGCCGGTGGAGTGGTACCCCGGCTGGGTGACGCTGGAGCCGCCGCCGCACGGCCAGCGGCTGTCGTTCCAGGCCAGTCCCTCGCCGCCGGTCGGCGAGGCGGGCCGGATGCACTTCGACATCCTGGTCAGCGACCTGGCGAAGGCACACGACCGGGTGACGGCAGCCGGCGCGGCCTTTATCCGCGAGCACATCTCACCCCGCCCAGGCCGGTCCGGCGAGCCGGTCGGCTGGCGCGTCTACCACGACCCCGCCGGCCACCCCTTCTGCCTAGTCCTCCGGTGAGGCCGTTCCTTGCTACCAGATTGCTACTAGAGGTATTCTCAACGGTATGAAAGTTAGTGTCAGCCTGCCCGAGGACGATGTGGCCTTCCTCGACTCCTACGTCCGCGCGCAGGGCGTCGAGTCGCGCTCCGCGGCACTGCATAAGGCCGTAGGCCTGCTCCGAAATTCAGAACTTGGCGCGGCCTATGAAGATGCCTGGACCGACTGGAACGACTCCGGCGACGCAGACGCCTGGGAATCAACCGCCGCAGACGGACTGGGAAGCTGAGTGCGGCGCGGCGAGATCGTCTCGGTAGCGTTCGATCCGGTCCGAGGGTCTGAAGCCAGCAAGACCCGGCCAGCCGTCGTTGTCAGCAACGACGCGGCCAACACCACCGCATCCCGCCTGAATCGCGGAGTCATCACTGTGGTTCCGGTCACGTCGAGCACTGACCGCGTTTATCCATTCCAGGTTCTCTTGCCGGCTCAGGCAACCGGACTGCACCACGACTCCAAGGCACAGGCCGAACAGGTCAGGTCCGTGGCGGTCGAACGTATTGGCAGGACGGTTGGAGTGGTCCCGGCCCGGCTCATGGCCGAGCTTGATCAAGCCCTCCGAATCCACCTCAGCCTGTAAGCGGCGGCGGCAGGGAGCGCACGCACCCGCCGGGCATCCGTGCCACCCACGCTCCCGGCATCGGCCCGCTAGGCGCTGACCAGGATGTCGGCGTCGAAGCAGGTGTGGTTGCCGGTGTGGCAGGCGGCGCCTAGCTGGTCGACGCGCACCAGCACCGTGTCGCCGTCGCAGTCCAGCGCGACGGACTTGACGAGCTGGAGGTGGCCGGACGTGGCGCCCTTCACCCAGTACTCCTGGCGGCTGCGCGACCAGTAGGTGCAGTGCCCGGTGGTCAGCGTCCGGTGCAGCGCCTCGTCGTCCATCCAGCCGACCATCAGCACCTCGCCGGAGTCGTACTGCTGGGCGACCGCGGGAAACAGCCCGGCGGCGTCGCGCTTGAGCCGCGCCGCGATAGCGGGGTCAAGGCCGGATTCGGCCGCGTCGATCCTCATCTTTCCTCACCTGCGTCAACGGGGTTGCGGGACGGGACGTACGCCGGGCGGATCCGGTGCCCGGCGGCGGCGAGGGCGTCCTTGACCTGGCCGATGGAAGCGGTGCCGAAGTGGAACAGGCTGGCGGCGAGCACGGCGTCGGCGCCGGCCCGCACGGCGGGCGGGAAGTCGGCGGGCCGGCCGGCGCCGCCGCTGGCGATGACGGGCACGCTGACGGCCGCCCGGATGGCCCGGATCAGCTCGAGGTCGAACCCGCCCCGGGTGCCGTCGGCGTCCATGGAGTTGAGCAGGATCTCGCCGGCGCCGAGGCCGGTGGCGCGGCGGGCCCAGTCGATGGCGTCGATCCCGGTGCCGCGCCGGCCGCCGTGCGTGGTCACCTCGAAGCCGCTGGGCGGCGCGGCGGGGCCGGCGACGCGGCGGGCGTCCACGGACAGCACGACGCACTGGGCGCCGAACCGGGTAGCGGCCTCGCGTCAGCAGCTCGGGCCTGGCGATGGCGGCGGTGTTCAGCGACACCTTGTCGGCCCCGGCCCGCAGCAGCCGGTCCACGTCGGCGACGCTGCGCACGCCGCCGCCGACGGTCAGCGGGATGAACACCTGCTCGGCGGTGCGGGTCACCACCTCCCGCATGGTGCCGCGCTCGTCTTGTGACGCGGTGATGTCCAGGAACACGAGCTCGTCGGCACCGTCGCGGTCATAGGCGGCGGCCAGCTCGACGGGGTCCCCGGCGTCGCGCAGGTGGCGGAAGTTGACGCCCTTGACGACCCGCCCGGCGTCCACGTCCAGGCACGGGATCACCCGCACGGCCACGGTCATCGCCGCCTCGGCGGCAGCGGCGCTCATCCGCGCACCGCCGCGAGCGCCGCTGGCAGCGTGAACGCCCCGGCGTACAGGGCCTTGCCGACGATGGCCGAGTCCACCCCGACGGGGCCGAGGCCGGCGATGGCGCGCAGGTCGTCCAGGCTGGAAATGCCGCCGCTGGCGACGACCGGCGCGCTGGTGGCGGCGCAGACGCGGCGCAGCAGGTCGAGGTTCGGGCCGGTCATCATGCCGTCGGTGGCCACGTCGGTGACCACGTACCGCTGGCAGCCGTCGGCGTCGAGCCTGGCCAGGGTCTCGAACAGCTCGCCGCCCTCGGCGGTCCAGCCGCGCGCGGCCAGGGTGGTGCCGCGCACGTCGAGGCCGACGGCGATCTGGTCGCCGTGCTCGGCGATGACGCGGCGCACCCACCCGGGGTTCTCCATCGCGGCGGTGCCGATCACCACCCGGCGGCACCCGGTGGCCAGCGCCGCGGCGAGCGAGGCGTCGTCGCGGATGCCGCCGGACATCTCGACGTGCACGTCGAGCCGCCCGACGAGGTCGGCGAGCAGCGCGGCGTTGGAGCCCCGGCCGAACGCGGCGTCGAGGTCCACCAGGTGAATCCACTCCGCCCCGGCCCGCTGCCAGGCCAGCGCGGCGTCCAGCGGCGCGCCGTAGTTCGTCTCGGTGCCGGCGGCGCCCTGCACCAGCCGGACGGCCTGCCCGCTCGCCACGTCCACGGCGGGCAGCAGGGTCAGCGTCAGGTTCGAGGTTTCGGTCATCTCAGCAGCTCCAGCCAGTTCGCCAGCAGGGCCGCGCCGGCGTCACCGGACTTCTCCGGGTGAAACTGCGTCGCGGCGAGCGGCCCGTCCTCGATGGCCGCGATGAAGTCCTCGCCGTGCCGGGCCCGGGTCACCAGCGGCACGCGCCCGGCAACGTCGGCCGGGGGTGCCGCCGTGGCGGCATAGGAATGCACGAAGTAGAACGATGGCTGCGCCCCCATCCCGGCCAGCAGGGCTGAGCCGGCCGGGGCGATGACGTGATTCCAGCCCATGTGCGGGAGCAACGGGGCGGACAGCCGGTCCACCAAGCCGGGCCAGTACCCGCACCCCGCCGTCCGCTCACCATGCTCGGCTCCGGCCTGGAACAGGATCTGCATGCCGACGCAGATGCCGAGCACGGGCCGGCTCGCGGCCAGCCTCTTGGCGATGACCTGCTCGCCGCCGATGGCGCGCAGCCCGGCCATGCAGGCCGCGAACGCGCCGACGCCAGGCACCACGAGCCCGTCGGCCTCCAGCGCGAGGCCGGGTTCTGTGGTCACCTCGGCAGCGGCGCCGACTCGCAGCAGCGCCCGCTGCGCGGACCGCAGGTTCCCCGACCCGCAGTCCAGCACGGCGACGCTGGGGCGTGTCCGGCTCATCGCCGGCCCCGGCCGCTCGCCGGCCGCCCCTGGCTCGCCGGGTCCCCTTGGCTCACAGGGTGCCCTTGGTGCTGGGGATGGCGCCGGGCGCGCGCGGGTCGGGCGCGATGGCCGCGCGCAGCGCCCGAGCGAACGCCTTGAACTGGGCCTCCACGATGTGATGCGGGTTGCGCCCGGTCAGCACGTCCAGGTGCACGCAGAGCCCGGCGGTGTGCGCCAGCGACTCGAAGAAGTGCCGGGTCAGCGTGGTGTCGTAGCTGCCGATCAGCGGCGCCATGCCACCGGGCTCGGAGTGCATGGCGTAGGGCCGTCCTGACAGGTCCACGGCGGCGCGGGCCAGGGTCTCGTCGAGCGGGACCAGCGCGTCACCGAACCGGGTGATGCCGGCCTTGTCGCCGAGAGCCTGGGCGAGCGCCTGGCCGAGGGCCAGCGCGGTGTCCTCGACGGTGTGATGCGCGTCGATCTCGATGTCGCCGTCGGCGTGCACGCTCAGGTCGAGCAGGGCATGCTTGCCGAGCTGGGCGAGCATGTGGTCGAAGAACGGCACGCCGGTGCTGACGTCCACCGTCCCGGTGCCGTCCAGCTCCAGCTCGACGAGGATCGATGTCTCCCTGGTGACCCGCTCGACGCGCGCGGCCCGGCTCATCGCAGCTCTCCTTCCGGCCCGGCCAGCACCGCGGTCAGCGCGGCGCGGAACGCGGCCATCTCCTGTGGCGTTCCGATGCTGACCCGCAGCCACTCAGGCGGCCCGACCTCGCGGATCAGCACGCCGCGGTCCAGCAGCTCGCGCCAGGCGGCCCGCCGGTCGGCGAACCGGCCGAACAGCACGAAGTTGGCATCGGACTCGGCCACGACCAGGCCGGCCTGCCGCAGCCATGACACCAGAGCATCCCGTTCAGAACGAATCGAGGCGACGGAGGCGAGCAGGTCCCCGGAATGCCGCAGCGCGGCCAGCGCGGTGGCCTGGGTGATCGCGGACAGGTGATACGGCAGCCGGACCAGCAGCACCGCGGACACCACGGCGGGGTCGGCGGCCAGGTACCCGAGGCGCGCGCCGGCCAGCGCGAACGCCTTGGACATGGTGCGGATCACCACCAGCCGGGGGTAGCGCGGCAGCAGGGTCAGCGCGGTGTCCGACGGGTCGCGGGCGAACTCGGCGTAGGCCTCGTCCACGACGACCATGCCGGGCGCGGCCTGGCAGGCGGCCTCGATGACCGGCAGCGGCAGGGCGGTGCCGGTGGGGTTGTTGGGCGTGGTGAGGAACACCACGTCGGGCCGGTGCCCGGCGATGGCAGCGGCCACGGCGGCGGGGTCCAGGCTGAAGTCGGCGGCCCTGGCGGCGGGCAGCCACCGGGTCGCGGTGGTCTGGGTGATGATCGGGTGCATGGAGTAGGACGGCTCGAAGCCCAGCGCGGTCCTGCCGGGGCCGCCGAAGGCCTGCAGGAGCTGCTGGATGATCTCGTTGGAGCCGTTCGCCGCCCAGGTGTGCTCGCCGGTCAGCCCGTGCCCGAGGTAGCCGGCCAGGGCGGCGCGCAGCTCGGCGGTGTCCCGGTCGGGATACCTGTTCAGGCCGGCGGCGGCGGTCGCCACGGCGGCGGCGATCTCGGCGACCAGGGCCGCGGAGGGCGGGTAGGGGTTCTCGTTGGTGTTCAGCGCGACGGCGACATCGAGCTGCGGGGCGCCGTAGGGCTTGACCCCGGCGAGGTCGTCGCGCAGCGGCAGTGCCGCCGACTGGGCCGCCGACTGGGCCGCCGACTGGGGGGCGGTCATGGCGCGTCACCCGGGCCGGTCGCCGCGGGCACCCGGATCCGGACGGCCTGCACGTGCGCGACCAGGTCCTCGGCGCCGCCGAGGGCGTCGATGTGCGGGGCGACGCCGGCCAGCGCGGGCTCGTCGCACTCCACGACGTGGATGCCGCGCAGGAAGGACAGCACGGAAAGGCCCGCGGTGTGCCGGGCGGTGCCGCCGGTGGGCAGCACATGGTTGGAGCCGGCCAGGTAATCGCCGAGCGAGACGGGCGCGTACGGGCCGACGAAGACCGCGCCGGCGTTGCGCACCCGGCGGGCCAGGCCGGCCGCGTCGCGGGTCTGGATCTCCAGGTGCTCGGGCGCCCAGGCGTCGGACACGGCCAGCGCCGCGTCCAGGTCGTCCACCAGCACGCAGGCGGACTGGCCGGCCAGCGCCTCGGCGACTCGCTCCGCGTGCCTGGTCGCGGCCGCCGCCCGGGCGAGCACGGGGTCCACCCGATCGGCCAGCCCGGCGTCGCAGGTGATCAGCAGGCACGCGGCCAGCGGGTCGTGCTCGGCCTGGGCGACCAGGTCGGCGGCGACGAAGTCCGGGTCGGCGGTGTCGTCGGCGATGATCGCGACCTCAGTCGGGCCGGCCTCGGCGTCCACCGACACGATGCCGCGCAGCACCCTCTTGGCGGCCGCCACGTAGACGTTGCCGGGGCCGGTGATCACGTCGACCGCGGCGCAGTCGGCGGTGCCGTAGCCGAGCATCGCGATGGCCTGCGCGCCGCCCGCCGCGTGCACCTCGGTGATGCCAAGCAGCGCGCACGCCGCGAGCACGGCGGGGTGCGGCAGGCCGCCGCTTTCCGCCTGCGGCGGCGAGGCGACGGCGATCTCGCCGACGCCGGCGACCTGCGCCGGGATGACGTTCATCACCACCGAGGACGGGTAGGCGACCAGGCCGCCCGGCACGTACACGCCGGCCCTGGCGGCCGGCACGTACCGCTCGGTGACGACCGAGCCGGGCGCGACGCTGGTCACGCTCTGCGCCGGGAGCTGGGCGCGATGCACCAGCCTGGCCCGCCTGGCGGCCTCTTCCAGCGCGGCCCGGACGGCCGGGTCCAGCCCGGCCAGGGCGTCGGCCAGGGCTTGCGCGGGCACCCGGCTGGTCGCCAGGTCCACCCCGTCGAACTTGGCCGTATGCTCGCGGACCGCCGCGCTGCCGCGCTGCCGGACGTCCTCGCAGACGGGCCGGACCGCCGCCACGGCCGCCTCGACGTCAAGCCCGGCGCGGGGCAGTACCCCCGCCAGGCTGGCCGGACACAGGTCAGCCGCGTTCTTGCCACGAAGATCAACTCGCTTCAGCACGCGGTCAAGCCTACGGGAGTTACCGATGGGGCTGGCCGCCCTGCCTAGCCGCGCCCGCCCCGAGCGCGCGGGCGGGCGGGCGGCCCCCGGCCGTGCGCTACGTTGCCGGGTGGTGCCCGGCAGTGGCGCCCGGGAACGACAGTGAACCCGCATCTACTGCTGTTACAGCGACGGTGGAAGTGGGTTCACTGTCGTAAAGCACGCCGCGCGGACGGCGGCTCACCCGCCCGGGCCGCTTGCGGCTGGGGCAGGTGAGGCGGGTGTGACGATTAGGGCGAAAGTAGCCGGAATGTAGTGCGTCAGCCGGGCAGGCGGGCGATCAGGCCCTGCCAGGGGCCGAGGACTACCCCCGTGCCAGGCTCGTCGCCGGCCGGGGCGGCGGTCGTGCGGAGCAGGATCTCGCCGCGCTCGCCGGCCCAGGTCGCGGGCTCGTCGCCGAAGTTGGCGAGCACCAGCAGGTCGCCGCACTCATAGGCCCACAGCGGCCCCGGCCCGCTGAGCCGCCGGTACGCGGCGACCTGCCCGCCCGTCGCGGACCGGCCCAGCACCGAGCGGCCCATCTCCGAGCGGCGCAGCGCCAGCAGGTCCCGGCACAGCGCCAGCACCGAGCCGGGATCGGCGCGCTGGTCAGCGACGTTGCGGCCGCCGCCGGTGTCGCCGAGCGGCAGCCACGGCATCGCCGCGTCGGTGAACCCGCCGCCGGGCCCGGCCTCCCACGGCATCGGGGTCCTGGCCCGGTCCCGGTTGCCGCCCCCGCCGGTCGCGCTGGTGCTGTCCCCCGGCCCGGCGTGCTCGTCGCTGGCCCCCGCCCCCGCGCCGCCCGGCCCGGCCCTGTCGCCGCCTGAACCCGCCGCACCGCCGCCGGCCTGCGCGGCCCGCTCAGGGTCATCTCGTCCCGCTGCAGCTCCGGCGGCACCTCGACGTCGGTCATCCCGATCTCGTCGCCGTAGTAGAGCACCACCGCGCCGGGCAGCGTGGCCAGCACCAGCAGCGCCAGCCTGGTCTTGCGCTCGTCGCCGCCGCACCACCGGCTCGGGAACCGGCCGACGTCGTGGTTGGAGGCCATCCACACCGGGCAGGCCCCGGCCGGCAGCGCCGCCAGCGTCCTGTCCACCACCCCGGCGAGCTGCCCGGCGTCGAAGTCCGCGAACACGAACGGGAAGTTGAAGGCGAGCTGCAGCTCGTCGTCCTCGCCGTAGAAGGCGGCCATCCGGTCCGCGTCGCCGGTCCAGGTCTCGCCGAGCAGCAGCCGCGGCGGGTCATAGGAGTCGGCGATCCTCCGCCAGTCCCGGTACACGCCGTGCACCTGCGGCCGGTTCGCGCTGTATACGGGGCGCAGGCCGAACTGGCCGGTCAGCGGGCTGCCGATGTCATCAGGCGGGTTGTCGCGCAGGTCGGCGTCCTTGTACAGGCCGTGCGCCACGTCGATACGGAACCCGGCGACCCCGCGCCCGAACCAGAACTCCAGAATTTCCCTGAACTCGCGGTGCACGGCCGGCTGCCACCAGTTCAGGTCGGGCTGGCCCACCAGGAAGTTATGCAGGTAGAACTGGCCGGTCCGGTCGTCGAAGGCCCAGGCGGACTGGCCGGTGGCATCCAGCCAGTTGTTCGGCGGGCAGCCGCCGGGCGCCGGGTCGGCCCATACGTAGTAGTCCCGGTGCGCGGCGTCCCGCCCGGCGCGCGCCTCGACGAACCAGGGGTGCGCCGAGCTGGTGTGGTTGGGCACCAGGTCGAGCAGCACAGCCAGGCCGCGCTCGCGCGCGGCGCCGATCAGCTCGTCCAGGTCTGCCAGGGTGCCAAGGCCGGGGTGCACGCCGGTGTAGTCGCTGACGTCATAGCCCCAGTCCGCGTCCGGCGAGGGCATGGTCGGCGACAGCCAGATGCCGTCCACGCCGAGCCAGGACAGGTGGTCCAGGCGGCCGATGATGCCGCGCAGGTCGCCGTAGCCGTCGCCGTCGCTGTCCCGCCACGACCGGACGTAGAGCTGGTAGAGGGCGGCACCGTGCCACCACCGGTGCTGCGGGTCGGCGTCGTTCATCTGTCTCCTGCTGCTCGTGCGCGGCGTGCCGCGCGCTGGCTGGCCGGCGTGCTAGCCGCCCGGTACTGAGCTTGCCCCGGCGAGCGGCCACGGCGGACACTGACGTCATGCGCATCGCCGCGATGCTCATCCTCGCCCTGGCGCTGCCCACCGCCGCCGGGTACCTGCTCGTGCTGGCGGTGCGGGCGGGCCGGGCCGCCGCCGAGCGCCGCCGCCGGCCGCCGCCGCCCGAGCCGCAGGACCGGCTCGCCGCCAGGCTGCGCCGGCTGCGTGCCGAGCTGGAGGCCACCGAGACCGCCAGCGGAACGATGGCACGGGGCCACCGGGTCACCGCGCTGCGCGGTGCCTACCTCGACGCGCTTGGTGAGGCGTGCTCGCGGCTGGCGGTCAGCCCGCCGCCGGGCGGCGACCGCGCCAGGCAGGCGGACATCTACCGGACCGAGGCCGCGCTGCGCGAGCGCGGCCTGGACGTGCGCGGGACGGTCTAGCTGCCCCGCGCCCAGGCGGGCCGCGCCCGGCCGCGCCTTGCCCGGCCCGGCGAGCGGGGGCTACCCGGCGTCCTCCGTTCGGGCCTTCAATGCCAGGTTCCGGCCGGACTCCGGATCGAAGACGTGCAGCGGCCGCAGGTCGGCCCACAGCTCCGCGTCCTGGCCCTCGCGGATCGGTGTCGCCGCGTCCAGCCGGGCCGTGACGGTCTCCGCCGCGCCGAGCGTCTCGGCCTGGCCGGAGTCGGCGGCCAGGTCAGCGAGCTGGTCCGAGTGCGCGGAGAGGCCGCTGTCCTGGGTGAAGTACACGAACACGTCAGACCCCATCGACTCGCGGACATCGATGGTCGCCCGGAACGTCACGCCGAACTTCCTGTTGTCCGGCGGCACCAGCGCCGCGTCCTCGAAGTCCTCCGGGCGGAGCCCGACGATGACCTGGCGGCCCACATTGGACGCGTTCAGTTCCTGGCGCAGTGCCGGGGAGACCGGCAGGTCGCCCATCCGGGTGCGCAGCACGCCGTCCTCCAGGGTGGCGCCCATGAAGTTCATCGCCGGCGAGCCGATAAAGCCGGCCACGAACAGGTTGACCGGCGAGTCGTACAGCTCCTGCGGGGTACCGGCCTGCTGCAGCACGCCGGAGCGCAGCACCGCGAGCCGGTCGCCGAGCGTCATTGCCTCGGTCTGGTCGTGAGTGACGTAGACCATCGTGGTGCCCAGCCGCTTCTGCAGCCGCGACACCGAGGTGCGGGTCTGCACCCGCAGCTTGGCGTCGAGGTTGGACAGCGGCTCGTCCATCAGGAACGCCCGCGGGTCCCGGACGATCGCCCGGCCCATCGCGACCCGCTGGCGCTGCCCGCCGGACAGGTTGGCCGGCTTGCGGTCCAGGTGCTGGGTGAGGTCCAGGATCCGGGCCGCCTCCTCGACCTTCTCGTTGATCACCTTCGCCGGGGTCTTGGCGAGCTTGAGCGCGAAGCCCATGTTCTCCCGCACGGTCATGTGCGGGTAGAGCGCATAGCTCTGGAACACCATGGCGATGTCGCGGTCCTTGGGCGCCATGTTGTTCACCACCTGGCCGCCGATGAGCAGCTCGCCCTCGGTGATGTCCTCCAGCCCGGCGATCATGTTCAGCGTGGTGGACTTCCCGCAGCCGGACGGGCCGACCAGGATCATGAACTCGCCGTCGGCGATGTCCAGGCTGATCTTGTCCACGGCCAGCGCGCCGTCGGGGTAGCGCTTGGTGACGTTGTCCAGAACGATCTCGGCCACTGCTTCTCCTAACCTGGCCGGTGCCTAGCCCTTGACCGCGCCGGACGTCAGCCCGGCCACGATGCGGCGCTGGAAGAACACCACGAAGATGATGATCGGGATGGTGATCACTACCGCGGCTGCCGCGATGGGACCGGTCGGCACCGTGAACTGCGAGCTGCCGCTGAAGTAGGCGATGGACGCGGGCGCGGTGCGCGAGGCCAGCGTCGAGGTGAACGAGATCGCGAACAGGAACTCGTTCCAGCAGAACAGGAAGACCAGGATGGCGGTGGTCACCATGCCCGGCGCCGCCAGCGGCGCGATCACCATCGTGAACGCCTGGAACGGCGTCGCGCCGTCCATCTTGGCGGCCTTCTCCAGCTCCCAGGGGATCTCCCGGAAGAACGCCGACAGGGTGTAGATGCCCAGCGGCAGCCCGAACGCGACGTAGGGGATGATCAGGCCGGGCCAGGTGTTGAACAGCCCCAGCGACCGCTCGATGTTGAACATCGGGGTCACCAGCGCGATCTGCGGGAACATCGCGATCAGCAGGGCCATCCCGATCAGCAGGTTCTTGCCGGGAAACTCCAGCCGGGCGATCGCGTAGGCGGCCATCGAGGCCAGCACCACGGCGACGAGCGTGGAGATCAGGCCGATGCCGATCGAGTTCAGCAGCGGGTGGATGAACTGCGAGGACTTCAGGATCCCTCGGTAGTTCGAGATGGTCCACGATTTGGGCCAGAACGAGGGGTCGAGCACCGCGGCGGGGGTCTTGAAGGACAGCGACACCATCCACAGCACCGGGATCAGCGCCAGCGCGATGACGACGAAGTTGGCTGCTCCCCAGCCGACGCGCTGGCGGGGCGTGCTCGAGACGGCCATCAGCGGCTCACCTGCTTCCCTTGCCGGTGCCGGGGGCCGCGGTGCCGAAGCCCCTGATGAAGGCGAACGCGATGATCGCCACGCAGATGAAGATGAGGATCGAGATGGCCGACCCGATGCCCAGGTTCAGCGCGTTGAACAAGTTGTCGTAGCCGAGGATCGACACCGAGCCGGTGTTGTTGCTGCCGGCGGTCAGGATGAAGATGTTGTCGAAGATCCGGAACGAGTCCAGGGTCCGGAACAGCAGCGCGACCAGGATGGCCGGCTTCATCAGCGGCAGCGTGATCCTGGTGAACCGCTGCCAGGCGCTTGCGCCGTCCATCTTCCCGGCCTTCTGCAGGTCCTCCGGCACCAGCGAGAGCCCGGCCAGCAGCAGCAGGCCCATGAACGGCGTCGTTTTCCAGATCTCCGCCACGATGATGACGGCGATGGCCGGCACCTCCGAGGTGAGCGGCGCGCTGTTGCCGAACGCCGCGGACAGGTAGCCCTGGCTCGGCGTCCAGGCGTACTGCCAGCCGTAGGCGGCGGCCACCGTGACGATGCCGTAGGGGATCAGCGCGGCGGTGCGCACGCTGCCCCGGCCGAACAGCGTCCGGTGCATGAGCAGCGCCAGCAGCATGCCGAGCACCAGCGAGATGGCCACCGAGAAGACGGTGATGATGATCGTGACCTTGAGCGCCTGCCACCAGTACGGCGAGCTGAGCACCGCCGCGTAATTGGCGAAGCCGATGAACTTGACGTCCTGCGGCAGCTCCAGGTTGTAGCGCTCCAGGGAGAGGTAGACGGCGTAGCCCACCGGGTAGGCGGTCACCGCGATCATCACGATGACCGCCGGGGCGCACAGCATCCAGCCGAGCCTGCGCTCGGCCTTCGCCCCCTCGGAGAGCTGCTTCCGCTTCGTGGCCGCCGTCGCCCGCTTCGGTACCCCGGTGGCGGCCCTCCCAGCGCTCGTGCTCACGGGACCAGTCCCTTCGATTGCAGCGCCTCATTGAGCTGGCTGACCATCGATTTCTCGGTGCTCACCGGGTTGATGCCGGCCGGCGGCGAGATCAGGTGCGAGATGTCGATGGACACCACCTGGTACACCGGGGTCTTCGGCCGGACGCTGGCGTTCTGCAGCTCCTGCAGGATGTCGGCGTGGAACGGGTAGTCGGCGAACAGCTTGGGGTTGTTGTAGAGGCTGGCGATGGTCGGCGGGACGCCGCCGACGGTGGCCCCGATGATCTGGTTCTGCGCGTCGCGCAGGCACAGCGCGGCCTGGAAGGCCAGCGCCTTGTGCTGGGAATAGGCGCTCACCCCGAGGTCGACGCCGCCGATGGTCACCTTGGCCGGCTGGCCGGGGATGACCTGCGGGTACAGCGCCCACTTGAAGTGCTTGAACAGCGACGGGTTGTCCAGTTTCATGGCCGGATACACGAACGGGTAGTTCAGCTGGAACGCCGCCGTGTTGTCCTCCATCGCCAGCCGGTTCTGGTTCTCCTCCTGCACGTCCAGCGAGGGGTCGGCGGCCTTGGATGAGGCCAGCTGCTTCATGATCGACAGCGCCTTGACGGCGGGCTGGCCGAGCGTGACCTTCGTCGCGTCCGGGTTCAGGATGGTGCCGCCGGCGCTGGCCACCATCGTGTTGAACCACACGGTGACGCCCTCATACTGGGCACCCTGGATCTCGATGTAGTGCGGCTTTCCTTCCGCCGCCAGCCGCGCCGAGTCGGCCAGCATCTGCGCCCAGGTCGTCGGCGGGTTCGGCACCAGCTGCGAGTTGTACCAGAGCAGCTGCGTGTTGCTGTTATCAGGGACCGCGTACAGCTTGCCCTTCCACATGGCGGTCTCCAGGGCCGGCTTCAGGGTGCCGTTCTCGGCGGCCGCCTTGTTAGCGCCCGTCCACGGCAGGATCCAGCCGGCCTCGGCGAACTCGGCCTCCCAGGTCACGTCGAGGCCCATGATGTCGATCGAGTTGTCGTGCGCCGCGAGCCGCCTGACGAGCTGCTGGCGCTGCCCGTCCGAGGCGTTCGGGAGCTGCTGGTAGGAGATCACGTACTTGCCGTGGCTCTGCGCGTCACAGTTCTTGATCGCGGTCTGGGTGGCCCCGGAGTTGTCGGGATAGAGGTAGAAGCTCAGCGTGACCGGCCCGGTGCTCGCGCCGGCGGTGCCGCAGGCAGCCAGGCCCCCGGCCAGCAGCGCGGCGGCCGCCGCGCTGGCAAGCGCCTGGTGCCGCCTCCGCAGCCTCCGCCGCCGACTGGCGTCCTGGCCTCTTGCTGTTATCAGGCGGGCATGAGCCCGGCCGCGCGGCTGCCGGGGAAGATTCGCCAGCCCGGGGTCAGGGGTCATCGGGTCGGGGGTCATCGGCGTTCCCTCGTCCGTAGAATGCCGCCGCGAGCCGTTCGGATTGCCATCATGACCTCCCAGCCGTCCGGTGCGCGGCCCGGCGGGGCCGGGCCGTGCCTGCTGCCGCGCCCGGCGAGGCCACCAGGGAGGTGGTCAAGCCCGGCGCGTGGAGATGGCACGCGGAATCCCGGCATGGTGAAAAGGAGGACCGGCCGGGTGCCGCGTGCGTCGGTGATCATCCGGGAGACGGCCCGGACGCGCGCGCGGGAGGAGGCAGGTACGGCCGCGGTCGTTCGCCGGGACCTCGCCACGACCACCCCCACACAGCTCCGTCTGGAACCGGTTCCAAAGGCGGAACGACTCAATCGTGGCTAGATGACCTTTACCGCGTCAAGGTGCGAAGTCCCTGCTTACCCGATTAATGCACGTACGAATCTGGGGATTTCGGCTATTTCGGACACGCCAGACCGCCGTGGCGACCCCGCGAGGGCCGGCTCGCTCCCTGGGCTACTCGACGATCTTGGAGATCGGGATTTCCAGGATGTCCAGGGCGCCGGCCGACTTCAGCGCCGGGATCAGCGTGTTGACACCGCGCTTGGGCACCACGGCCTCGACCGCGTGCATGTCGCCGCGCGCCAGCGAGGTAATCGTGGGTGAGGACATGGCCGGCAGCATCGCGGTGACGGCCGCGAGGTCGCCCACGCCCACGTTCAGCTTGAGCAGCACGTTGCCGCGTGCCCGGATCGCCCCGCGCAGCAGCAGCGCGATGTCCTCCATCGCCGCCCGCTTGCCCGGGTCCTCGTGCGCCTCCCGGTTCGCCACCAGCTCGGTGTAGCTGGTCAGCAGGGTCTCCAGGATGCGCAGCCCGTTCCGGCGAAGAGAGGAGCCGGTCTCGGTCAGGTCCACGATCGCGTCCACGATGTCCGGCACCTTGGCCTCGGTCGCCCCGTAGGAGGGGACGATCGACGCCTTGACCCCGTGGGCGTCAAGGAAACGCCTGGTCAGCTCGGGGAATTCGGTGGAGATCCGGACGCCGTCCGGCAGGTCGCTGACCGCCTGCCAGGGCACGTTCGCTGGCACCGCCAGCACCACCCGGACCGGCGCGGAGGTCGCCTTGGAGTACTGCAGCTCCCCCAGGGTGGTGACATCGGCACCGGTCTCGGCGATCCAGTCCCGGCCGGTAATGCCGAAGTCGAACAGCCCGCCGGCCACGTACGACGGGATCTCCTGCGGCCGCAGGAATCGGACCCGGTCGATCCGCGGGTCGTCGATCGAGGCATGGTAGTCGCGGTCAGATGACCGCCGGACCGTGAGGTCGGCGGCGTCGAACAGGTCCAGGGTGGCTCGCTCCAGCGAACCCTTGGGCAAGACCAGTGACAGCACGCGACAGCACCCTTTCTCGACTTCTCCGAACTGGGGACTGGCCCGACTCTAGCCGCTCCGCCCCGGCCCGCCGGGGGGAAGCCCCTGGAGGGCCGGAGGGCCGGAGGGGCGGGGAGGGCGAGGCGGGTGGGTCCTGGCGGACCGGGGAGGCGGCGGGGGCGCTCGGTGAAACTTGGCCGGCTGCTGGAATAGCCGGCCGGGGGGTGCTGTTAACTGTCTCTGCCGGTGCGTCTGGATCCCCCGGGCTCACTTATTGCCACCGCGGAATACCGTCAGGCTGGAGCCGCGGTGAGCGTTTCGCCGTGAGGCGATCGCGCATCGGCACCGGCACGCCCTCGCGGAGCACTGCTCCTCGGGGGCGCTGTCATATCCGGACCCGCGCCCGCTGGCCGGGGCCGGGACGGGGCTAGGCGGGAGGGTGGGGGTCGCGGAGGGCGGTCCAGGCGGTGGCGGCTGGTAAACCGGGGCAGCGCACCCGGGCGGCGGTGAGCTGGCGGCCCAGGACGGCGGGCGCCTCAGTCAGCGACGGCCCATACCAGGTCAGGTGCCGCCCGCTGACCAGCGCCGTGCTGTCGCCGGGGAAGGCCTCCGGCCCGTCGGAGGCGCTGAACCGGTACGGCTCGTCCGGCAGCACCACCAGGTCGGCCCCGGCGCGGCGGATCTCCTCGATCCCGATCCGGGGATAGCGCTCGCCATGCCCGGCGTACACGTTGGCCACGCCGAGCCTGGCCAGCAGGTCACCCGCGAAGGTATCCCGGCCGAGCACCATCCACGGCCGGCGCCAGACCGGCACCACCGCCATCCGGGCCAGGCTGCCGCCCGGCACAGGGACCCTGGCCCAGGCGGCCGCCGCGGCGTCCAGCCAGGCCGGCTCGGGCAGCCGGCAGGCCAGCGTGAGCAGCCGGCGCAGCGAGGACAGCGCCTCGGGCAGGTCCCGCACCCTGGTCACCCAGACGGCCAGTCCGGCCGCGCGCAGGGCGGCCAGGTCGGGCTCCCGGTTCTCTTCCTCGTTGGCCAGCACCACATCGGGCGCCAGCGCGGTGATCCTGGCGACATCCGGATTCTTGGTGCCGCCGATCCTCGTGACGTCCAGGTCCTTTGGGTGCGTGCACCAGTCAGTCGCGCCCGCCAGGATGCGCGGGGCGCAGGATGCGACGGCCTCTGTCAGCGAAGGGACGAGCGAAACCACGCGGCTGACCTGGGCCGGAACCGCTACCGGGGTGCCGAGGTCGTCGTAGAGGCCGGGCGCGGCGTCAGGCACGCGCGGCTGGTCGCGCTGCGGCATATGACTGTCCCCCAGGTCACTCGCTCATTCCCATTCTGAACGCCAGACGCCAGAACCTCCAGCGTCACTTGCGGAAAGGCCCCTCGCGTAATGTGCTGGAGTGTGCGCGCCAAGCGCGCGACCCAGTAACGCCAGGCCCCGCAGGCACGGGACTGGCACCGCCGGACACGCCCCGGACCGCAGCGGCTCCGGGCGCCAGGGAGGCTGAAGTCTGATGCCCGACGCGCCATCGCAGGCCGCGCGCGCCAAGCTGGACGACCCGTTCGCTCAGCTCACGGGGAACCTGGCGGGGACGCGCCGCCTCTCGCTTGAGGTGGTCGGCAGCGCTCGGCTCACCCCGCACATGCAGCGGCTGGAGATGACCGCAGCCGAGCTGGACGGGTTCGGCTACGCGCCCGGCCAGGACGTGATGCTGCTGGTGGACACCGAAGGGAACCGGCCGCTGCGGCGCCGCTACACGATCCGGCGGCTCGACCCGGCGCGGCGGCTGCTCACCCAGGACGTGGTGCTGCACGGTGACGGCCCCGGCGAGCGGTGGGTCACCGGCGGCCCGGCCCGGCGACAAGATCGAGGGCATCGGCCCGCGCGGCAAGATCACCACCTCCCCGGCGGCCGACTGGCACCTGTTCATCGGCGACGAGTCGGCGCTGCCGGCCATCTTCGCGATGACCGAGTCGCTGCCGGGCGACGCGGTCGCGACCGTGATCCTGGAGATCCCCGAGCCCGCCGATGAGCAGGAACTGTCCGCGCCGGCCAGGACCAGGGTGACCTGGCTGCACCGGCTCGGCGGCCGGGCGGGCGAGCCGGCCGCGCTCACCGCCGAGGCGGCCGAGGTCGAGCTGCCACCGGGCGCCGGGCACGCCTACCTGTTCGGCGAGGCGAAGGTGGTGCTGGCCCTGCGTGAGGTGCTGACCGGCCGCGGCCTGCCGGCCGCGCAGATCTCCCCGAAGGCGTACTGGGGCAGGGGCCGCGCCAACGCCGGTCACGGCGAGCCCGCCAGGGACTAGCCGGACACCGCCCCAGCCGGGCAGCCAGCCGGGCCCGCGCCCGCCGCGCGGCTAGAAGTCCTGGCCGCCGACATCGGCCTGGCCGTGCGCGACCAGCCAGGTCAGCGCCTCGTGCAGGGTCTGCGGCGTGGTGAACCTCGGCGCGTAGCCGAGCACCTCGCGCGACCTGGCGATGCTCGCGGTGATGCCGCGGATGGTGTGCTCCCAGGTGACCCCGGCATGCCCGGCCCCGGCCCGCTGCTCGAACTCGGCCCACCCGGTGAACTCCAGCGCCGGCTCGCGGCCGAACCAGGCGGCGGCGCCGGCGGCCAGCCCGCGCAGGTTCATCGCCTGCTCGGCGACGACGTGGAAGCTGCTGCCGATGGCGGCGGGCCTGGCCAGGGCCAGCTCGAACGCCTGCGCCACGTCGTCGGCGTGCACGTGGTGCAGCACGCCGAGCCCGTTGTCGGGCAGCGCCAGCGGCGCGCCGGTGGCCAGCGCGGTCCAGACCGCGGGGTCCAGGTTGCCGGCCGGGTTGATCACCTGCCAGCCGGGCCCGCTGATGTGGCCGGGGTGCAGCACCACGGACGGCACGCCGCCGGCCAGCGTCTCGCGATGCAGCAGCGCCTCGATTTCCGCCTTGCCGGTGCCGTACTCGCCGAACGCGGTGCGCGGCTCGTCCTCGGTGACCGGCACCCTGCCCACCTTGCCGTGCACCCAGATGGTGCCGCAGTGCACCAGCAGCGGCCTGGCCGGCCGCAGCGCGTCGAGCAACTGCGCCGCCGAGGCGGCGGTGAAGCAGATCAGGTCGATCACCGCGCCGGGGCGCAGCGCGGCGATCCGGTCGCCGAAGCTGCCCGCCGCGTCCTCGGCGTCGCGGTCAGCCTGCACCCTGGTGACCGAGTTCCACTCGGGGGCAACGTGGTAGGGATCCTGGCTGCCGCGGCTCAGCGCGACGACCTCGTGCCCGGCCCGGACCAGCCGCGGCACCAGGTAGGTACCGATGTGCCCGGTGGCACCGATGACGACAACTCGGCTCATGACCGCACGCTACCCGGCCCGCCCACTCCCGGCCCGCCCACTCCCGGCCCGCTCAGCCCTTGAGTGCCCCGGACAGCAGCCCGCGCACGTAGTAGCGCTGGAGCGCGACGTACACCACGATGCACGGGATCATCGCGATCACCGCGCCGGCCAGCAGCAGGCCGTAGTTCACCGAGCCGTAGGTGCCGGTCTCCACGTTGGACAGCGCCACCGGCAGGGTGAACAGGCTGTCGTTGGTGAGGAAGCTCAGCGCGCCGAGGAACTCCGTCCAGGAGAACAGGAACGCGTACAGCGCGGTGGTCGCCATCCCCGGCAGCACCAGCGGGCGCAGCACCGACACCAGGGTCCGCATGGTGGACGCGCCGTCCACCCGGGCGGCGTCGACGATCTCGGCGGGAACCTGGAGGAAGCTGTTGCGCATCACGTAGACGCCGATCGGCAGGTTAAAGGTCGTGTAGAAAAGCGCCAGGCCGATCAGGCTGTTGAGCAGGTGCATCGCGTGCAGTTCCAGGAACATCGGGGTCAGCACGGCCTGGAACGGGATCATGAAAGCCAGCAGCACCATGCCGAAAGCCAGGCCCGCGCCGCGGAACTTGAACAGCGCGAACCCGTAGCCGGCCAGCATCGCCAGCACCGAGGTCGCCACGGCGGCCAGCACGGCCACGATGAGGCTGTTCACCACGTTGCGGATGATGTCGTCCTGGCCGGACAGCAGGGTCCGGTAGTTGGCGAGGCCCAGGTGGCCGAAGCTGGCCGCCGTCGGCGCGGAGCTGATCGCCGATTCCGGCTGGAACGACCTGATGATCTCCCAGGCCAGCGGGAGCACGAACACCGCGCTGATGGCGATGCCCGCCACGATGAACCAGAACCGCGCGCCGCCGCGTCGCCCGGCGGCCCGGTCGCGAACGGTGCCCTGGTA
Source organism: uncultured Actinomycetota bacterium (assembly GCA_963725175.1). GTDB lineage: Bacteria > Actinomycetota > Actinomycetes > Streptosporangiales > Streptosporangiaceae > DASUBV01. Next base: position 5,489,265 of record CAVRXH010000006.1, on the reverse strand, counting down.
CGCGGCCATCAGTCGCCGTCCTCTCGCAGGATGCGGAACTGCACGAAGGTGATCAGCCCGACGACGATCACCAGCACCACCGACATGGCGCTGGCCAGGCCGACGTTCATCTGCGCGAACGCCGTGTCGAAGATCGACATCACCACGGTCACCGTGCTGGTGCCAGGCCCGCCGTCGGTCATGATGAAGAACTGGTTGAAGGCCAGCAGCGAGCCGACCACCGAGATGATCAGGCTGAGCGCGATCCAGCGGCGCAGCTGCGGCAGGGTGATCCGGCGCTCGGCCGCCCACCAGGACGCCCCGTCCACCTTCGCCGCCTCGTACAGCTCGGCCGGGATGCTCTGCATCCCCGCCAGCAGCATCATCATCGCGAAGCCGGCGTAGAACCAGATGACCAGGACGCAGATCGCGGTCATCGCCTGCCCGGTGTGCACCAGCCACGCGGTCGAGTCGGAGACCAGGCCGAGCTTGCTGAGCACGAAGTTCGCGGTGCCCGAGGTCGGCTGCAGCTCGACCACGGCCATGTAGCTCTCGGTCACCAGGCCGACGATGTAGGGCAGGAAGATCAGCGTGCGGAACAGCGTGCTGCCGGGCCGGTTGGCCCGCACGAAGACCGCCAGCGCGTAGCCCACGAGGAAGACCGGGATCGTCACGATCGCCGTGTACTTGAGCGTGAAGATGATCGACTCGATGAACTCGCTGTTATGCGCCAGCGCCGTGTAGTTGGACAGGCCGGTGAAGTGGTAGGGGCCGACAAGCGGCCAGTTTGTCAGCGAGATGTAGGCCCCGAACCCCAGCGGGTACAGCGCGAACACGGCCACGAAAGCCAGCGCGGGCGCGGCGAGCAGCAGCCCGGTCCTGGCGTTCCTGCGGGACTGCGCACTGCCGCGTGCCCGGCGTCTTGCCCGCGGCGCGGCTGCCTGCCTAGCTGCCAAGGTCGGGGCCACTGCTCCTCATCTCTGCCGCTCCTGCCGCACTGCCGCTCCCGCTCGCCGCCACCACGCGGAAGGCGGGCGGCGCCCCGGCCAGGAGCACCGCCCGCCCGGGCCGCCTAGCTCTTGACCGCCTGCAGCGTGGACTGGATACCGGACTGGCCCGCCGATATCGCGGCCTTCATGTTCCCGTCATAGACCGCGTCCTCGAACATCTTGAACCAGGGCGAGCCCGGCTCGTTGAACACCGCGTCGTAGGCGAGGGTGTACTCCACGGATCCCTTGGCCAGCGCCTTGAGCGCGATGGCGTCGTAGGGGTTCTTCTGCGCGAACGACGGGGTGAGGATGTCGGTGCGCACCGGGGTGTCACCGAGCGAGGGGTACTGCACCTGCTGCGCGGGCTCCAGCGCCCACTTGATGAACTCCCAGGCACCAGAGGGGTTCGACGCGCCGGCCGGGATGACGAAGTCATCGCCGCCGTCGAAGGTGCTGTAGCTGCCGCTGCCGGTCACACCGGGCAGCGGCGCGTCGGCGAAGTCCGCCTTCTGCGCCGGCGTCTTGAACGCCGCCGCGAACCCGTAGTCACCGGGCAGGATGCCGACCTTGCCGGCCTCGAAGTCGGCGCCCCAGGTCAGGCCGTTCTGCGTCTGGTCGGCCAGCGGCACCAGCTTCTTGGCCCACATGGTGCGGTAAGCGGCGAGCATCGTCTGAAGCGGCGCGTCGCCAGCCACGTTGGCGGTCTGGTTGCCCAGCGGCCCCTTTATCAGGTGCACGCCGTTGGCCCACAGCGAGGGCAGCATGGTGAAGCCCAGGCAGCCCTGGCAGTTTCCGGCGAAGGAGAACCCGGAGATGCCGTGCCCGAGCGCGCTGATCTTGGTGGCGTCGGAGACGATCTGCGCGTAGTTGGCCGGCGGGTCGTTCGGGTTCAGCCCGGCCTTCTTGAACAGCGCCTTGTTGTACCAGAGCACCGACAGGTCGGCCAGGTAGGGCACGCCGTAGTAGTTGCTCCCGACCGTCGCCAGCGCCAGGTGACCGGGGCTCAGCGCGCTCTTGTACGGCAGCGCGTTGACGTACTTGGTGATGTTGAGCAGCGCGTTCTCGTGGGAGAAGGTCGGCACGTCAATGTCGTTCAGCCCTACCACGTCCGGCGGCGACCCGGCCCTGATCGCGGTCGCGAGCTGGCTGGTGTCGTCGTTCGGCGGGGTCAGGTGCAGCACGATCTTGAGCTTGGAGTGCGTCCTGTTGAACTCGGCGACCAGCGCCTTGGCCGGCCCGTCGGTGGCCTGCCTGGCCCAGAAGTGCACCACCCCGGTGGCGTTCACGCCGAACGTCTTCGCCGAGCCGGTCGCGGCCGAGGTGCCGCCGGAGGAACTGCACGCGGAGAGCGCGAGCGCGGCGGCGGTCCCGGCCGCCGCCAGGATGGCTAGCTGGGTGCCCGCCCGGCCAGCCAGCGGACCGCGCCGGGCACGACGGCGGCGCGGGTGTGCGCGAGAGCTCTGTTGCTGCTGTTCAAGCATGTCAGAACCTCCTTGCGGAAGGATGTCGCTGGACTCGTCGAGGCCGGGAAGCCTGGCCAGCGGGCCCCTGGGAGCGCAGGTCACGGGCAGGCCGGATCGCGGCTCGCGAGCGCGTCGCCATCCCCTGTCACCTGAGGAACTCCCGCCGTCCCGCCGTGCCGGGCAGCATGCCTGTCACGAAAGAATAGGTTTTCCGTGCCGAAGGCTAGAATGCCGGGAAGTATCACGTCAAGTATGTTCGGCAGAGTGGGGTCCCGCTATTCCGCCCGTCCCCCGCCGGATCCGCTGCCCGCCCGCGAACCCGATGCGCCCCCGGAACGGGCATCCGCCACGCCAGTCCCGTTCGGGCCGAAAGCCGCCCCGGCTGCCAGCCACGCGACCCTTGATCGCCAGGCCAGCCCTTCGGCGCCGTAGGTAACGAGCCCGGATCGACCGCCACTCCGCCGGGGGCGATCCTGGGCTTGCCCGCGGGCAAGCCCGGCTCTCTCGTCGGCTCAAGCCCATTAGGAATAGGTTTTCCTGCATCGGTCTTAATTTCAACCCAGCCCTGCTAGCATTGCTAGCAGGGCTGGAGGGTGGTGAGTGCGCTGTCGGCGGTAAGCATTCGGAATCTTGATGATCGGGTCAAGGAGCGGCTGCGGGTCCGGGCTGCACGTCACGGTCGGTCGATGGAGGCCGAGATCCGCGAGATTCTCACGGACGCGGTGCGCGAGCCCGGCGAGACGCTCGGCCTAGTCGAGGCGCTCATGCAGCGCTTCAGCGCGCTGGGCGGCGTTGATCTCGACCTACCTCCCCGGTCCGCTCGGCCCCGGGCGGCGGACCTCAGCTGATGATCGTCATCGATACCAACGTCGCCTCGGAACTCATGCGGCCTGAACCTTCCGAACTGGTCCAGGACTGGGCGGCCGCGAATGCCGAAGCGGGGTTGTGCTTGACGGCGGTCACGGTCGCCGAGATCCGTTATGGCCTGGAGCGGCTGGCTGAAGGACGCCGCAAGGAGCGGATGAAAGCGGCGGCGCAGGATGTCTTTGCCGCCTTCAGCGACTACGTCCTGCCCTTCGACGCAGATGCGGCGGCACATTACGCGCTTGTGGTGGCCCGCCGTGACGAGCTGGGCTTGCCGATCGAGGGGTTTGACGCCCAGATCGCGGCCATCTGCCGCGTCCACGGTGTCGCCCTGGCCACGCGCAACACTAAGGATTTCCTGGAAACCGGCATCGAGCTGATCGACCCATGGCAAGTGATCTGAGCTGATCCGGCTCCGGCCGGCTTACTGGCCCGGCTTACTGGCCCGGCTTGCTAGGCCGGCTGACCGACAGGCTGCTGGTCTGGCAGGTCGGCTAGCCACCAGGGGTTCTCGCGGGCCCAGCCGATGGTCGCGCTGAGGCCGTCGCGCAGGGACGTGGCGCACTCCCAGCCCAGCACCTCGCGCGCTCTGGTGGTGTCCGGGACGCGCCGGGGGATGTCCTGGTACTGAGCGCCGAACCGGGCCGCGGTGTCCAGCGTCCCGGCGGGGACGGCCACCCCGGTCAGCTCGCAGATGACCTGCACCACCTCGGCCACGGTCGACTCCAGGTGGCTGCCGATGTTGAAGCACTTCCCGTCGGCCGCCGCGGAGGTGCCGGCCAGCACCGTGCCGGCCACCGCGTCCGCCACATAGGTGAAGCAGCGGGTCTGCGCGCCGCTGTCGTACACCTCGGGAGTCAGCCCGCGCAGGGCGCGGTGCACGCTCCGGCTCACGACGTAGGCCGGGCGCTGGCGCGGTCCGTACACGTTGAAGTACCGCACGATGGCGATCCTGGCCCCGTACTGCCGGGCATACCCGAACGCCAGGTGCTCGGCCAGCGCCTTGCTGGTGGAGTAGGACCAGCGATCCACCGAGGTGCTGCCAAGCACCCGGTCGGCGTCCTCGCTCCAGGGCGTCGCCGGGTTCTTCCCATACACCTCGCTGGTGCTGGCCAGCACCACCTTGGCCCCGATATCCGCCGCGCGCCGCAGCACGTTCAGCGTCCCGAGCAGGTTGGTCTCCACGACCTCTGCGGGCGCGTTCAGGTAGCGGTCCACGCCGACCACCGCGGACAGGTGGTACACCACGTCGGTGCCGTCGGTGATCGCCTCGCCAAGCGCGGCGGCATCCCTGACGTCGCCTCGCACATACCGGACGGGCCCGGTGGCGTCCGGGCCGGGGCCCGCGGCGTCGAAGACCGTGACCTGGCTGCCCTGCCCGGTGAGGTACTCGGTCAGGTGACTGCCGACAAAGCCGCATCCGCCAGTGACCACTGCGTGTGTCATCGTCAGCGTCCGATCCCGCGATAGGTGAACCCGAGGCTGTGCATCTTCTCGATCGTCGCGCGCGGGTAGTAGGCGCGCCCGTCGACTATCAGGCAGGGCATCGACACCCGGCGGGCCAGGTCCGCGAAGTCCAGCGCGGCGAACTCGTCGTGCCCGGCCAGGACAGCCACGCAGTCGGCCCCCTGCACCGCGTCCTCGAAGGACCGGGCGGGCTTCATCCCGAAGCATTCCTCGGTGGCCTCGTCGGTGACCAGGCAGTCGTAGATGGTGACGGCGCCGCAGGACGCGCGCAGCGCCTGGACCACGGGCAGCACCGGCGTGGATCGCAGGTCATTGGTGTTGTTCTTGAACGACAGGCCAAGGACGCAGACCCCGGCGGTGGCCGGATCCTTGCCCAGGGCGGTCAGGCCGTCCACGATGAGCCGGTGGGTGTACGCCGGCATGGTGTCGTTGACCTGGCGGCCCACCTCGGCGGTCCGCAGCTGGACGCCGCGGGCGCTGCCCGAGCGCCACAGGATCCAGGGGTCCTTGGTGAGGCAGGAGCCGCCCACCCCGACGCTGGGCAGCAGGACATTGACGTGCCCGGTCCCCTTGGGCAGGGAGTTAGCGCCGGCGATCACGTCCAGGACGTCCACGTCGGCGTCCATGGCCCCGCAGAACTGGGCCAGCTCGTTGGCCAGCGCGATGTTCGCGTCGATCCACCAGTTGTCGGTCAGCTTGACCAGCTCCGCCACCTCCGGGCTGGCGAACTGCTGGACCCGCACGCCCAGCGCGCCTGCCCAGAACGCGCAGGCCGCGGCGGCGCTGTCGGGGTCGTAGCCGCCGACCACGATGGGAATGCTGAGGAACTGGGCGAGCGCGTTACCTTCGGCCAGCCGTTCCGGGCAGAAGGCCAGCCCGAAGTCGCGCCCGGCGGCCAGCCCGCTCCGCTCCAGCAGGGGCGCGACGATGCCGCGCGTGCTGCCCGGCGCCACGGTGCTCTTCAGCACCACCAGCTGCCCGGCGCGCAGGTGCGGCGCCAGGGTCGCGCACGCCGCCTCCAGGTACTCGGTGACGATCGCGCGATCGTCCGTGATCGGCGTGCCGACCGCGATGATGATGACATCACAGCCCGCCGCCGCGGCATAGTCCCCGGACATGGTCAGCCTGCCCGAATCGCGGGCCCGCCGGAGCGCGCCGGCCAGCCCGGGATCGTTGAACCGGCATTGCCCGGCGGTCATCTCGGCCACTAGCTCGGGGTTACTGTCGATTCCGGTGACCTGTATCCCGCGCCCGGCGAGTGTCACGCCGATGCAGGACCCCACATAACCGAACCCGATGACGGCCACGGACGAATTTCTGCCCGACGGCAGGAATTTAAGCTGTGAACTTTTCCTGCGCGGTAATAGGGCACGCATACTGGCCGAATTTACTCATCGGTGGCGGGCTCCCGCAAGATCTGCGCCTCGCATGGATGGAAACGGCACGGGCGACCTGCCGGGTGTTTACCTGGCCTGTTCCCTGAGACTGCGGCAATGGCGCGGGCCAATCGCGTCAGGCAAGATGAGAGCAGTTAAGCGAGGGTGGAGAACGGGTGATGGAAGCTCTCAGCATTGACGGCGCCTGGGTCCATGTGCCGCGAATCTTCGCCGACAGCCGGGGCAGCTTCAGCGAGTGGTTCCAGGGCGCCGGCTTCGCCGCCGACCTCGGCTACCGGCTGGATGTGGCTCAGGTGAACTGGGCGGTGTCTCACCGCGGCGCGATCAGGGGACTGCACGTCGCGCAGGTGCCGCCGGGACAGGCCAAGTACGTGGCGTGCGTCAGCGGGGCCATCCTGGACGTGGTGGTGGACGTGCGGGTCGGCTCGCCGACCTTCGGCCGCTGGGAGGGCGTCCGGCTGGACCCGGACGGCCAGCGGGCCCTGTTCATCGAGCACGGCCTCGGGCATGCGTTCATGGCACTGACTCCCTCCGCCACGGTGCTCTACCTGTGCAGCGCGCCGTACAACCCGGCGGCCGAGCGCACGGTGCACCCGCTTGACCCGGCGCTGCGCATCGGCTGGCCGGCGGACGTGCCGCCGATCCTGTCCGAGCGGGATGCCGCCGCGCCGACGCTGGCGGAGGCCGCTCGGGCGGGCCTGCTGCCGTCTTACCAGGCTTGCGTGCGGCACTCGGCCCGGCTGCGGGCCAGCGCGGCCTCCGATGCGGGTGCTGGCGATGCGGGCGCCGGGGCTGCGGGCGCCGGGGCTGCGGGCACCGGGGCTGCGGGCACCGGGGACGCGGGCACCGGGGACGCGGGCGTGGCGGCGCGGGTCCGCTGAGGCCCGCCGGCGGCGGGACCGCCGTTCGCGCCGCGGCGGCGGTGATCGCCGGGAACGCCTCAGCCAGCGACTCCCGCCAGGGCGGCAGGGCGGGCAGGGCCGCCGCCCGCCAGCGGTCGTGGCCAAGCACGCTGTATGCCGGGCGCGGCGCGGGCCTGTCCAGATCGCCGCTGGCGATCGCCTCGACCCGGCCGGGATCGGTGCCGAGCAGCCGGAAGACCTCGCTGGCCAGGCCGTGCCAGGTCGTCTGGCCGGTGCTGGTGGCGTGATAAATGCCCGGCTGGGCGCCGGACCGCGCCAGGAGCAGGATCTGCCTGGCGACGTCGGCTGTCCAGGTCGGCTGGCCGGCCTGGTCGTCGACCACGCGAACCCGGTCCTGCTGGCCGGCCAGCCTGAGCATGGTGGCGACGAAGCTGCGCCCGTGCGCTCCGTACAGCCATGCTGTCCGCACCACGTAGCCGGCCTCCGGCAGGCGGCTCAGCACGGCCTGCTCGCCGGCCAGCTTGGTGCGCCCGTAGGCGGTGCGCGGCCCGGTCGGCTGGTCCTCGGCGTAGGGCTCCGCTGCCGTCCCGCCGAACACGTAGTCGGTCGACACCTGGACCAGCCGCGCGCCGACGGCGGCGCAGGCGGCGGCGAGGTTGGCCGCTCCCCCGCCGTTCACCGCCATCGCGGCGGCCTCGTGCGACTCTGCGTCATCCACCGCGGTCCAGGCCGCGCAGTTCACCACGACCTGCGGCCGCAGCGCTTCGACCGCGCTCATTACCGCCTCCGCGCTGGTGATGTCGAGCTCGCCCCGGCCAAGCGCGGTCACTGGCAGCCCGGCCGCGACCAGGATGGCGGTCATGTCCCGGCCGAGCATCCCGGCGCCGCCGGTGACGAGCCACCCGGTCACGGCTGCCTACCCGGGGGCTGACTGCCCGGGGGCTGGCTGCCCGCTGGTCGGCTGCACGGTGGTCGGCTGCCCGGTGACTGGCTCATGAGCTGATCTGTACCTTGCTGTGATCGCCCAGCACCAGCCGGTGCGCGCGCCCCACCCGGGGCGCCGGGGTGACCTCGACCCCCCGGCCGATCAGCGAGGCCTCGATCCGCCGCACGCCCCTGATGGACGCGCCGGCCAGCACGATGGAGTACTCGATCTCGCTGTCGGCGATCAGGCAGTCCGGGCCGACCGAGGTGAACGGGCCGACATAGGAATCCAGCACCTGGCTGCCGGCCCCGATGATGGCGGGCCCGACGATCCGGGAGCCCGCTACCCGCGCTCCTGGCTCTATCGCCACCCGGCCGATGAGCTGGCTGGCCTTGTCGGCGGTGCCGCGCACGGCCGGCTCCGTGCTTTCCAGCACCATCCGGTTGACCTCCAGCATGTCCGCGACGTTGCCGGTGTCCTTCCAGTAGCCGGTGATCACGCTGGAATCGACCCGCTGACCGGAGTCGATCAGCCACTGGATCGCCTCGGTGATCTCCAGCTCGCCCCGCCCGGATGGCTTGAGGTTCCTGACGGCCTCGTGCACCGCGGCGGTGAACATGTAGACGCCGACCAGCGCCAGGTCGCTTTTCGGCTTGGCGGGCTTCTCCTCCAGCCCGATAACCCGGCCGCTGTCGTCCAGCTCGGCCACGCCGAACTGGCACGGATCTGGCACCTTCGTCAGCATGATCTGCGCCGCTGGCCTGGTGTCCCTGAACCGGTCCACCAGGGTGGCGATGCCGCCGACGATGAAGTTGTCGCCCAGGTACATCACGAAGTCGTCATCGCCCAGGAAGGACCCCGCTTCCAGGACCGCGTGCGCCAGCCCGAGCGGCGCGGACTGGCGAATGTAGCTGGCCTCGAAGCCGAACGCGGAGCCATCGCCGACCGCCGCCTTGATCTCGGCCACGGTGTCCCCGACGACCAGCCCGACGTCGGTGATGCCGACCTCGGCGATGGCCTCAAGGCCGTAGAACAGGACCGGCTTGTTCGCGACAGGGACCAGTTGCTTGGCCGAGGTATAGGTAATCGGCCGGAGCCTTGTGCCGGCCCCTCCTGATAAGACCAGCGCTTTCACCGCGGGCAAGGGAGCGGCATGGGAATTCTCAGCTTCCTCTCCCTCCCGTCCCGCACGGCCGGAGCGCCCGGCCTCATTCCGGGCGGTGGCGCTCTATTCAGTAGTCACGATAACTGTCTCGCCGGCGGGACAGCCAGAGATATCAGCGCGGCGACATCAGCGCGGAGACATCAGCGCAGGGGCAGGCAGAGCATCTGCACTCTGCCGGAGGCGACGAGGTCACCATTATCGCCCCACACCGAAGACCGGCCGCTGAGCAGCCCGTCGCCGGAGTAATGGCTCTCGGTGTGCACCTGCAGCCACTCAGACGCCGACTCAAGGCCATGGAAAGACACCGACAACGCGAGGGTCGGGGCGATGTGCGTCAGCGGGCCCGGCGGCAGCACGATGACGCCGGCCAGGAACGGGAACACGTCGACCGCGATCACCGACCGGCCCGCGTCCAGGTAGGGATCCGCGCCGCGATCATGCGGGCGGAAGCGCAGCCAGGAGTGCCGGACCGGGTCATCCGCCGGGTCGTCGGGCCACATGAGATGCCGGGACTGATTCACCGGCCGCTCCTCGACATGCGTCCAGAAGCTCTCGGTATAAGCGTGTCCGGGCGGGACCAGCTCGGGAAACGGCCTCAGTCCCTCGGGACCCGGGCAGGATGGCGCCGTGGCGCCGCGCCGCGGGAACCCGTCGAGCCCCCGGCCGATAGTCCACACCAGGCCCGACAGGATCTCGCGGCCCTCCTGGTACAGGCTGACCCGCACCGACTGAGCCCGCGACGAGCCTTTCAGGGTCTGCGTGACCAGCTCGGCGTGGCCGGGCCGGGCAGCGTGCAGGAAATGGCACTCCAGGCTGGCCGGCCGCATCCCCGGCGCGTGCCGGTCGGCCGCGCGCAAGGCGATCGCGGCCAGGTACCCGCCGTTGGGACCCCACAGGTCCCAGTCATCGCTGACCTTCGCCTGCCATTTGCCGTCGGCGCCCGTGACCTCGGTGTCGGTACGTAGATCTGCCACGGAGCCTCCGGCGTCCCCTGCGGTGGACACCCGACCTGCCGGGTCGTGCCTGGCGCGGGGAGTGCCGATGGGCAGCATTATAGAGCAGAATGGGATTGACTCGAAGCAGTGCGGGCAAGTAGCTTATAAAAATGTGTCGACGGCTGGTTTAAAGTTGAAGGGCAATTCAGCGCCTAAGCCACGGTTCTCGGCTGAGCTGCGCTGGGTTATTGTCATTACCGCGCTTGGCGCGATAATGGCACTGCTCGACTCAACAGTCGTCAACGTCGCGCTGCATTCACTCGCGGCGAGCTTTACCACTTCACTCGTTACTATCCAGTGGGTGGTGGCGGCATATCTGCTTGCCCTGGGCGGGATAACTCCCGCTACCGGCTGGGCGGCCCGGCGGTTTGGCAGCCGCCGGATCTACCTCTTCGCTATTACCGCTTTCGCCGCGACATCTTTACTATGCGGCCTGGCGACGTCGTCGGCCGAGCTCATCGGCTTCCGGGCGGTCCAGGGCGCGGCGGGCGGGATTCTCGCCTCGGTCGGGCAGATCCTGCTGGTGCAGCAGGCTGGCCCGCGGCACCTGGCCAGGGCGCTTGGCGCGGTCGGCACTCCCATGCTGCTGGCGCCAATTCTGGGCCCGGTCATCGGCGGGCTGCTGCTTGTCTACGCGAGCTGGCACTGGATCTTTTTCATCAACGTCCCGATCGCCCTGGTGACGCTGCTGCTCGGCCGCCGCTTCCTGCCGTCCGGCCAGCCGGGGCAGGCCGCCAGGCTGGATCTCGGCGGCCTGGTCATGATCGGCCTGGGCATGACCGGCGTCATCTACGCGCTGGCCCAGATCGGCGTGACCGGGAGCGCGACATCGGTATCGGTGCTGCTCCCGCTGGCCTGCGGGCTCGGCCTGACGGCGGCGTTCATCATCCGCGCGCTGCGCGTCGCGTTCCCGCTGCTCGATGTGCGGCTCTACCGTTCTATGGGCTACAGCGCCGCCGCGCTGACCACCTTCGCCTCGGGAGCGGCCGTCCTCGGCGGGATGATCCTGCTGCCCTTGTACTACCAGACCGTGCGCGGCGATACCGCGGTCACCACCGGCCTGCTGCTGATGCCGAGCGGCATCGGCGCCGGCGTCGGCATGTTCCTGTCCGGACGGGTCACCGACAAGATCGGCGCCGGCCGGTGCGCGGCCGCCGGCGGCCTCATCATGATCGTGCTGACCGTTCCGCTGGCATTCCTCACCGCCGGCACCTCCTACGTCACTATCAGCCTGGTCACGGCCTGCCGCGGCGTCGGCATCGGCCTTATCACGATGCCCGCCATGACCGCCGCGTTCCGCGCTGTCGGTCCCGCTCACTTGAACGATGCCGCACCGCAGTTGAACATGCTTCAGCGCATCGGCGGCTCTGTCGGGACCGCGGCATTCGCGGTTGTCCTGCAGGCCCACCTGCATCCATCCACCGGAGAGCCCGGCAGGCCGGCGCCCGCCTTCGACGCGGCCTTCTGGTCTGTCCTGGCAGCCACCGTGTTGTCGGCCCTGCCAACTATCCTGATCGCGCTAAGCGAGAAACGCAGTTCGTCACGTATCGAAGCTGAGCGCTCAGCCTCTCTTTCGGACGGCCTCCAGGCCGGGGACGAGGCGTGAACTGAGCCCGTGCAACGGCACGGACCATGGAGCATAAAGAGCTTGCTGGCTGGGGAGGCTCGATGGAATTCCGGATTCTCGGACCGCTGGTCGTGCTAGGCGATGACGGCGCAGAAATCCAGGTAGTGCAGCCCAGGCAGCGGGCACTGCTGAGCGTGCTGCTCCTCGGCGCGAACGTGCCGCAGTCCGTCGACTCGCTGATGGACGCGATCTGGGGAGAGCGGCCGCCGCAGGCGGCCAGCGGATCGCTGCGCACCTATGTCTGGGCACTGCGCAGGCTCCTCGGGCCGGTCCCCCGGCTGCACACGACCCATGGTGGCTACCTAATCGACGCCGGCGCTGATGAACTGGACGCTGTGGTGTTCGAGCGGCTCTTCTCCGAAGCGCGCACGCTGGTGGCCAGGGGCGAGCCCGCCATGGCCGCTGTGCGGCTCAAGCGTGCCTTAGAACTGTGGCGCGAACCCCCGTTCGCGGATTTACCGCAGGTCACCGCGACGGCCGGCCGGGTGGAGCTGCTCCGCAGCCTGAAGTGCGCGGCGCAGGAACTGCTGATCAGCGTGGACATCAGCCTCGGCAGGTACCAGCAGGTGGTGCCTGGCCTGCGCGAGCTCCTGGCACAGGAGCCGACGCGAGAGCTCTGCTGGGCCCAGCTGATGATCGCGCTCTACCACAGCGGCCGGCGAGCGGAGGCGCTCGCCGCGTACGGCCGGGCGCAGCAGGCGCTCATCGACGAATTCGGCATCGAGCCGGGCATCCGGCTGCGCAAGCTGCATCACCAGATGCTGTCGGAGGATCCCGCGCTGGACGAGCCGGATAACGGTCCTTTGCGGTTCGATCTCATGTCCGGACTGGGCTGACAAGGGGAAGCTTATGGCGATGCCAGGCGAGGCTCACCGGCCCGAGCGGAGGTTCGGGACCATCGGGCACCGGATTACGCTCAACGGCCGGGCGATTATCGCGCGCAACTACCTGTCGCTGCCGTGCGATCTCCGCATCGACGAGTGGAAGCGGATCGGCTCCGAGCTTTCCAGCCTCTCCGAGGCGTCCACCTGGTGGCTGGGAGACTGGCTCGTCTACGGCCAGAGCCGTTATCCGGAACGCTACCGGCGGGCCATTGAGGAAACGGGGCTTGACTACCAGACGCTGCGCAATTACGCATGGGTGGCCAGGAAGTTCGAGCTGTCTACCCGCCATGAGCGGCTCAGTCTCCAGCACCACTCGGAAGTCGCCAGCCTGCCGCCGCAAGACCGCGAAACGTGGCTCTGCCGGGCAGAGCGGTTCAGCTGGTCGCGCAATGAGCTTCGCCGCCATGTCAAGGCGAGCCAGATCGCGGAATCCGATCCGATAGGCGACGAGCTGCCACTGCGCATTTTGACAGCGGCCGAGAAAGTGAGCCGCTGGCGCCTGGCCGCTGACCTGGCGGGCGATGACTTTGCTAACTGGGCATCCGGGGCGCTTGACCAGGCCGCCGAGGACGGTTGGTTCTCGGTATCCTAGGCGCCGGCGGCGCCCGCGCCCGTCCCGCCGGCGAGACAAATCATGAGGGTCCGGCTGCTTTAGTTGATCTTCGGAGATTTCTCATAATGGCTTCGTGGAAAGTGATGCTCTCGATGAGGTAGAAGTCAGGCCCGATGCACTGCTCGCCAGAGTTCTGGCGGACCCCACGCTGCCTTTTTCCCTGGTGTACCGCCCTGGCGCCAGCGCAGGAATTGAGGTATTGCTCGGCGAGATCTTCGAATACGAGAAACTGGAAGACCTGCCCGTGGCCGGCCCCGGCAGCCGCGAGATGCTGGTGCTGCTCCCCTACCGGCAGATTCTTGAGCGCGGATTCGCCTGCCGCGATGACGGTGAGCAGATTCTGGGAATGGTGATTGACGAGCAGGCGGTGGCCGACTTCGACCTGACGCTGGCCCGGCTGCCCGACCTGCCAGTCGCGGTGCGCGACGGCCGGTTCGAGCCATCGGATGAGGACTACGCCGATGTTGTCGACAGGGTCATCAGGACCGAGATCGGCGGAGGGGCCGGCTCGAACTTCGTCATCAAGAGATCCTTCGTCTGCACCATTGATGACTTCTCCGTCCGGCAGGCCCTCAGCATCTACAAGCGCCTGCTGCTGAGCGAGCGCGGCAGCTACTGGACGTTCATCGTGCATACCGGGAAGCGCACGTTTGTCGGCGCGACCCCCGAGGGCCATGTGACGCTCCGCTCGGGCCTGATCACCATGAACCCCATCAGCGGGACGTACCGCTACCCGCCGTCCGGCCCGAGCGTGGCCGGCCTGCTGGAGTTCCTGACGGATCAGAAAGAGACAGACGAGCTCTGCATGGTCCTTGACGAAGAGCTCAAGATGATGGCCAAGCTGTGCGTGCACGGCGGCCGGGTGCACGGGCCGATGCTCAAGGAGATGGCCTACCTGGCGCATACCGAGTACCTGATCACCGGGCACAGCGAGCTTGCCGTGCCCGACATCCTGCGGGAGACGATGTTCGCGCCGACGGTGACCGGCAGCCCGCTGGAGAACGCCTGCCGGGTCTTAGCCAGGCACGAGCCGACTGGCCGTGGTTTCTACAGCGGCGTGATCGCGCTGGTCGGGCGGGACGACGTCGGTGCGCCGACGATGGACTCGGGAATCGTGATCCGCTCGGCCGACATCGACAAGGACGGCCAGTTCCGGCTGAGCGTCGGCAGCACGGTGGTACGGGATTCCGACCCGGCGTCCGAGGTGCAGGAGACCAGGCGGAAGGCGGCCGGGGTGCTGGCCGCGTTCGGGGCGATGGAGGCGCCGTGCCCGCCGGCGGCGCTGCCGGAGCGCTTTGGCGAGGACCCCAGAATCCGCAAGGCCCTGCAATCGCGGAACACCACGCTGTCGAGGTTCTGGCTCGGCAGCCCCCGGATACACCGCGACGGCGGCATGCTGACCGCGCTGCGCGTGCTGGTCATCGATGCCGAGGACGACTTCACCGCGATGCTGGCTCATCAGCTCCAGGCTGTCGGCGTCAGCGTGGCGATAGCGCTGTGCTCGGCGGAGCTGGACGAGTCGCGGTGGGACCTGGTCGTCGTGGGACCTGGCCCCGGCGATCCCGGCGACCAGAGCGATCCCCGGATCCGCGCGCTCACCGCGATGTGCGACCGGCTGCTCAGCGGCTCGGTCCCGTTCCTCGCGGAATGCCTGGGTCATCAGGTGGTCGCCTCGCTGCTGGGCCTGCGGCTGGCCTGTCAGGACCGGCCGAGCCAGGGCCAGCAGGTGGAGATCGAGCTGTTCGGGCATCGCGAGCGGGTCGGCTTCTACAACACGTTCTCGGCCCGGCACGACGCGGACTGGCTCAGGCGGCCCGGCCACCGGGGGCCGGTAGAGCTGTGCCGCGACCCCGTCACCGGCCAGGTCAACGCCATCCGCGGGAACGGATTCGCCTCTGTGCAATTCCACCTGGAGTCAGTGCTGACCGAGCGAGGCGACAAGATCCTGCGAGAACTGCTGACGTGGAGCCTCAGCTCAACGTGGCCTGGCTAGCACGATGCCCCCGATGACCTGGTCAGGTCTCCTGGCGCGGCACCCCTGGACAGCGCTGCGCGCGGAGCAGCAGCCCGGCTGGCAGGGGCATCCGGCGCTTGACGACATCATGACCGACCTGGCGACGCGGCCCGCGCTGGTCACGCCCGCCGAGATCGCCTCGCTGCGCGGCGCCCTGGCCGGGGCCGCGAGCGCGACGGCCCTGGTGCTCCAGGTCGGCGACTGCGCCGAGAGCCTGGCGGAGACCTCGGCTGAGCACGTGACGGCGAAGGCCGGCCTGCTCAGCGGGCTCGCCGGCCAGCTGGCCTCGGGCAGCGGACTGCCCGTCGTCATGGTGGGCAGGATCGGCGGTCAGTTCGCCAAGCCGCGAAGCCAGGCGACGGAGATCCATCAGGGCGCGACGCTGCCCGCCTTCCGCGGGCACATGATCAACTCTGAGACGCGGTCCGCCGCGGCTCGCCAGCACGATCCGCACCGGATGCTGGCGTCCTACGACGCGAGCGCACGGGTGCTGCGGAACCTGCGGCTGATCCGCGGGCTGGATGACCGCGGGCCATGGTCAAGCCATGAGGCGCTGGTGATCGACTATGAGGCCGCGGCGGTGCGGGAAGATCCCCGGTCGGGCGCCGCCTACCTCGGCTCGACGCACTTCCCCTGGATCGGCGAGCGCACCCGGCAGCCTGACGGCGCGCACGTGCACATGCTCAGCGCCGTCGGCAACCCGGTGGCCTGCAAGGTCGGGCCGACGGCGCTGCCCGATGACATCCTGCGGGTCTGCGCCACGCTCGATCCGCAGCGCCAGCCCGGCCGGCTCGCGCTGATCGCGAGGATGGGCGCGGAGCAGGTCAGGACCGCCCTCGGTCCCATCGCGGCGGCCGTGCGCCGGGCCGGGCACCCGGTCATCTGGCTCACCGACCCCATGCACGGCAACACCAGGACCACCGCCGCCCACCTGAAGACCCGCTACCTGAGCGACATCCTGGCGGAAATCGAGGGCTTCCGGCTCGTCCTCGACCGGCAGCGGCTGCAGCCGGGCGGCCTGCACCTGGAGGTCGCGACTTCGCCGGTCACTGAATGCGTCGGCGGGCCCGTCGAGCACGAGCGGGCGATTCATGCCAGGTACCTGACATTCTGCGATCCGCGACTGAATCCCGAGCAGGCGCATCAGGTAATCGAGTCATGGCGGTAACCGGCGGCTGGTACCTGGTACCTGGCGGGCCGCGACCCTAAAATCGACAGCGTGGAAGGCTTCGGGCTCGAAAATAAAATTGCCGTCGTCACGGGGTCCGCCCGGGGAATTGGCGAGGCGGTCGCCTACCGCCTCGCCGAGTGCGGGGCAATTATAGCGGCGCTCGATGCCGACGGCGAGGCCAATGAGACCGCTGTCGCTAAGATAGTCGCCGACGGCGGCCAGGCGCATGGCTTCGCGGTCGATGTGCGCAATCGCGACCAGGTCGACGCGGTAATAGAAAGTATCGAGAGCGATATCGGCCCGATCGAGGTCCTGGCGAATTGCGCGGGCATCCTGCGGACGGACCCGGTGATCGACCTCAGCGACGATGACTGGGCGGATGTTCTCTCCGTGAACCTCAGCGGCGTGCTGTTCTGCTCGCGCGCGGTGGCCCGCAAGATGATCACCCGCAGGTCGGGCGCCATCGTCACCATCGGGTCCAATGCCTCGGCGGTTGCCCGGATGAACATGGCGGCCTACAGCTCAGCCAAGGCGGGCGCGGCGGCCCTGACGAAATGCCTCGGCCTGGAGCTCGCGCCGCACGGGATCCGGTGCAACATCGTGTCGCCGGGCTCCACCAATACCAGAATGCTCCGCGCCCTGCTGCGGGACGGTAACGACACCTCTGGCGCGATCACCGGATCCAGCGAGATATTCAAGACCGGCATACCGCTGGCGAAGCTGGCGGAGCCGCGGGACATCGCCGACGCGGTGGTCTTCTTCGCCTCCCGGCAGGCCGGGCACGTGACGATGCAGCAGCTGATAGTCGACGGTGGCGCCACCTTGGGCGTCTAGGCGCCGGGAACTGACCAGGAGTCAAGCAGATGGGCATCCCCAGTATTGCCGCCTATCCCATGCCGGGAGGAGGAGAGCTGCCCCCCGCCATGGTGAAATGGCTGCCCGACGCGAATCGCGCGGCTTTCCTCATCCACGACATGCAGCGTTACTTCATCGCGCCGTTCGCTCCCGGCGAGTCTCCGGTCAGGCCGCTGGTGGACAATATCCGCGCCATACGGGAACTCGCCAGGCAGGCGGGCATCCCGGTGTTCTATACCGCGCAGCCGGGAAACATGACGCCGGCCGAGCGCGGCCTGCTGCATGACTTCTGGGGACCCGGCATGTCCGGCCGGCCGGCCGACAACGAGATCATCGATGAGCTCCGGCCGGACACCGGCGACACCGTGCTCGCCAAGTGGAAGTACAGCGCCTTCATCCGGTCCGACCTGGAGCAGCAGCTAGCGCGCCGCGGCCGGGACCAGCTCATCGTTTCGGGCGTGTACGCGCACGTCGGGTGCCTCATCACGGCGTGCGATGCCTTCTCCAGGGACATCGAGACCTTCTTTGTCGCCGACGCGGTCGCCGACTTCACCGCCGAGTACCACCAGCTCAGCCTGCGTTACGCGGCGGAGCGGTGCGCCGTGCCGATCACGACGGAACAGCTGCTCGACTCGCTCAGGGCGAGCTAGATGCCGACGCCACAGGCGAATCTGACCGCACGGCGGCTGTGCGATCTGGTCGCGCTTGTGCTGGATATCGAGAACTCCGACGTGCGGGCTGACGCGCTGTTCTACGAGGACCTGGGCATGGACTCGTTCCAGAAGACGGAGATTGTCGCGCGTGTCGATCAGGAGTTCGGCGCGGAACTGACGGCTGAGGAAGCGGACGAGGCGCGGAGCGTCACCGACCTCGTCACCGTGCTGGCGCGCAGGGGGGTGGCGGAGGTTGGGCCTGCCTAGCCGGCTCGTGCACGAGCATGTCGCCCGTGGCTTCGGCGACCGGTGCTGCTACCGCGACCCGGTCGCGGGCGAGGTGAGCTACGCCCGGCTGGCGGCTGCCGTCACGGCGTTCGCCGGGCGGCTGCGAGCACAGGGCATGGAGCCGGGCGAGTACGGCCTGGTGGTGTCGGATGATGCCGTCGAGGCCGTCGTGGCGATCATCGGCCTGTGGGAGCTCGGGTGCATACCGGTCCCGGTGAGCCCGATGCTGACCGACGCCGAGATCGGGTTCATGGCGGCCGACTGCGGCGCGACGCTGATGTACCTCGGAGTTCCCGAGCCGAGGCGGTCGAGGCTGCGCGCGCTGCCGGGACCGCGGCGGTGGATCGAGGCCGCCGTGGCCACCAGCGCTCTCTCGGCGGCCGGGCCGGATGCGGCGGGCGCGGGCGGCCTGGACACGCAGCAGGAGTCCCCGGACGGGGAGGCGCTGCTGCAGTACACCTCGGGGAGCACCGGCACGCCGAAGGGGGTGCGGCAGAGCCTGGGCGGGCTGCTGGCCATCCTGGACGGATTCGGCACGGCCGTGCCGCTGCGGCCCGATGACGTCGTGCTGTCCACGGCGAAGCTGTCCTTCGGCTACGGGTTCGGCAGCTCCCTGCTGTGGACGCTCGGCGCCCGCGCTCAGGCGGTGCTGCGCCCGGGCCCGGCCGACGTGCCCGCGATCCTGACGGCGATCAGGAAGCACCGCCCGACGGTGCTGTGCACGGTGCCCCGGATGTACGCGATGCTCGCCGACCGGGCGAGCGACCCGGGGGATTTCGGTTCTGTCCGGCTGGCGCTGTCCGCCGGCGAGCACCTGCCGGACGGGCTCGCGCGTCGCTTCAGCACGTCGTTCCAGGTCACGATGCTGGACGCGCTGGGCGCCACGGAGGTCGGCCACATCGTGCTGGTGCGCGACGCGACCGCCGGCGAGGGCGCCTCGCCGGTGCCGTCGGCCCGGGTGAGCGTGCGCGATGAGTCGGGGCGCCAGGTGCCCGCCGGCGAGCTCGGCCGGCTGCATGTCGCCGGGCCCACCGTCGCCCTCGGCTACCTGCGCAGGCCCGCCGAGAGCGCGGCCGTCTTCGCGGACGGCGGGGCGTACACGCAGGACATCGTGCGCGGCACGGCCGACGGGCGGCTCAGCTATGTGTGCCGGGCCGACGACCTGCTCAACGTCGGCGGTTTCAAGATCTCCCCCGCCGAGGTCGAGGCGGTGGCGGGCGCGGCGCCTGGCGTGGTCGCCTGCGCGGTCATCGGCGAGCGGGACGGGAACGGCCTCGACCAGATCGTGGCCTACGTCGTGCCGGCCCCGGCAGCGAGCCCGCGACGGTGCGGCGGGCGGTGGCAGCCGCGGCGCGCGGCCAGCTCGCCGCGTACAAGCGGCCGGCCAGGGTGGAGGTCACCGACACCCTGCCGACGACCTCCACCGGCAAGCTGGCCAGGTACCGGCTGCGAACGAAAGAGCGGGCTGGCCGGCCATGACGTGCGACATCGTCGGGATCGGCGCGGTCGCCAGCATCGGCGACGACCCGCGGGCGATCTTCGGCGCCCTGTGCGAGGGCCGCACCGGGCGGGCAGAGCTCAGGGCCTTTGACCGCAGCCGGTTCCGCGCGCAGTTCGCCTACGAGATCGACGACCGGCCGGAGCCGGGGAAGGACGAGCCGCACCGGGCCACCCGGTGGCTGCGGCAGGCCATCTCGCAGGCGAGCGCCGATGCCGGCCTGGCCGAGATCCCGAGTCACTATCCGCTGCTGATCGGCACCACCCTGCACGAGCAGCGGACGGCCGAGCTGTGGTGGCGCAAGGAGATACCGCTGAGTCCCCGCGCGCTCCGCTTCGGCGCCAGCGGAGACGCCGATCTGGGCCTGGCCAGCTCCTATACCTTCGCCAACGCCTGCGCGGCCTCCCTGTGCGCGCTGGCGCTGGCGACCGACATGATCGACCTGGGCATGGCCGACACGGTGATAGTCGCGGGTGCTGACTGCATCACGGAAAGCGTCTACGGCGTCCTTGACCGGGTGCAGAACAGCATTCCCGACGCCGTGCGCCCGTTCGACACGCAGCGGCGCGGCATGCTGCCAGGCGAGGGCGCCGTGGCCGTCGTCCTGCGGCGCGAGGGCCTGCATCAGGGCACCGTGCACGGACGGCTTCGCGCCGTCGCGATGAACTGCGACGCGGGGCACCCGACCGCGCCGGACAAGCAGAGCATCGCCGCCGCGGTACGGGAGGCGCACCAGCGGGCCGGCCTCAGCGCGGCGGACATCGACCTGGTGATGCTGCACGGCACGGGAACGCCGCTGAACGACGTGTCCGAGGCCGTGGTGCTGGGCGAGATCTTCAGCGCGCCGGGGCCGCTCATGACGGCCATCAAGTCCGGCACCGGCCACACCCTTGGTGCCTCCGGCCTGATGAGCCTGGTCACGGCCCTGCTCGCGATGAGCGACGGCATCGTCCCCCCCATCGCGGGCCTGTCCAGCCCCGTGCCGGAAGCCGCTGGCCTGCACCTGGTGCACGGCGGCGCCGAGCGCGCCAGCCTGCGCACGGCCCAGGTCAACGCGTTCGGCTTCGGCGGGATCAACGCGGTCGCCGCCGTGCAGAAGGCGGAGCGATGACCGCGCGCGCGACGATCACCGGAACCGGCCTGGCCCTGGCGCAGTCCTGCTCGCCGGGGCGGCTGGCCGACCTGATGCCCGCCGGGGCGGACTGGTCGGTGACCGAGGCTCACCTGCACCGCCGCGGGATGAGGTTCAAGGACCGGGCCTCCCGCCTCGCGCTGTGCGCGGCGGACGCGGCGCTCCGCCAGGCCGGGTACCTCGACGACGGAGGCTATGCCGGGCCAGCCGCCAGGACGGCGGTGCTGGTGAGCTCGGATCTCGGCTGCCTGGACAACGTCTGCGGTGCCATCGACGTCATCTCCGCCGGATCGAGTACCGGGCTCAGCCCGATGGGCCTGCCGCACACCGCGCCCAACATGGTGGCGGGCTGGATCGCGATCGAGTACGGGCTGAAAGGCCCGAACCTGACGATCTGCAACGGCATCACCGGCGGGCTTGACGCCCTGTTCTGGGGCACCAGCCTCCTCGCGGCTGGCCGGGCGGACGTGGTGCTGGTCGTCGGCGTCGAGCCCGACGGCGCGGCCGTCAGGCGGCTGCTCACCGAGGACGGCGCCGATTCCTGGCTGGACGGCGCGGCGGCCGTCGTCCTGGAGCCGGGAAACCGGGCGGGCCAGCGAGCCCGGTCCCCGCTCATCGCGCTAGCCGGATACGCGCGAGCCAGTTCGCTGGCCTCGGCGGTGCGGGACGTGCCGACGGCTCAGGCCCGCCAGTGGCTCGTCACCGGGCCAGGCCTGCCGCCTGCGCCTGATGTCCCCGTGCTCGATCTCAGTGCTCAGATCGGCCGCTGCTCGGGTGCGCTCGGCGTGCTCCAGTGCCTGGCCGCGGTGGGCATCCTCGAACGTGACGGCACCGGCGCCGTCCTGGCCGCCTGCGGCGAGAGCGCGGGCGGGCCCGCCGCGGCGCTGGTGATCAGCGCACCGGCCGCGGACGACGCACGGGCCGCGGCAGACGCATGGGCCGCGGACGACGTACCGGCCCCGGACGGCCCACCGGCCGGGCCGGCGGCTGATAGGGGCGGGGCATGACGGAGCACCGGGTAGTGGTGACGGGCATCGGGGCGATCTCCTGCCTGGGCGGCGGCGTCCCCGCATTCTGGGCGGGGCTGATGGCCGGCGGCGGGAATCCGAAGCCGATTCCCGATCCGCTGGCGCACATGAAGGCGCGGCAGAAGTACCTCGTGCCCGCCGCCGACATCCCCGCCGAGCCGCGGCAGTTCGCGGAGGTTCCGCTGGGCCGCGGCCCCCGCACCGGGGTGGCGGCGGCCCTCGACGCGGTGCGCGACGCGCGCCTGGCGGCGTCCGACCGCGCGGCGATGCCGGTCGTCATGGGCGTGGAGATGGGCAATGCCGAGATGCACGAGTCCGGGGAACTCAGCGGCAGCCGCTGGCGGCCGATGACGGTGGGCGCCGCGCCGGTCAGCGCCGCGGTGGGCTCGGCCGCGGGCAGCGTCAGCGTCGGGAACGCCTGCGCCGCCAGCGGTTACGCCCTCACGGTGGCCGCGGACATGATCAGGGCGGGCGAGGCGGACGTGGTGCTGGCGGGCGGCGCGGACGGCGGCTCGCGGGCCGCGCTTGGCGCGTTCAACAGGCTCGGCGCGCTTGACCCGGTGCGCTGCCGGCCCTTCGACCGGCACCGGCAAGGCACGGTATTCGGCGACGGTGCCGTCTTTATCGTGCTGGAGCGCGCCGACCACGCGGCCGGGCGCGATTGCCCGCCCTACGCCGAGCTGGCCGGGGACGCCTGGAGCTGCGACGCGTTCCACATCACCGCGCCCGAGCCGACGGGAGCGCTGATCATCGAGACCATGCGGTCCGCGCTGGCGCGATCGGGGGTGCGCGCGGAGGAGATCGGGGCGATCATCCCGCACGGCACCGGCACCCCGCTCAACGACGCCGTGGAGAGCCGGGCGCTGAACGAGGTATTCGGACCCAGGTGCGCCTCGATCCCCGTGCTGAACCTGAAGGGGATGATCGGACATACCGGCGGCGCGGCGGGCGCCTTCGCGGTCCTCGCCGCCGTGCTGATGCTGCGGGCCGGCGTGGTGCCGGCCGGCCATCCGGCCGAGGAGCTCGATCCCGAGTGCCCGGTCTACGTCCCGCAGCAGGGTCCCGTCCCGATCACGGGAAACGCCGCCATGGCCAACGCGTACGCCTTCGGCGGGACGAACGTGTCGATGATCTTGACCAGGTCCGAGGGCTACCGATGACAGATCTCGCCGTTCTCGGCATCGGGCGCTGCGGCCCCGAGGGGTTCGACGTGGCCACCGCGCTGCCCGGCCGCGGCTACCGGCGGCTGCCGCCGGCGGCGCAGTACCTGCTCGCGGCGGCGAACGAGGCGGTGGCGCAGCTCGGCGGCCTGCCGGAGTCGGGAGTCGGCGCGGCCATCGGCACGAACAACGGCTGCGTCCAGATGCTGCACGAGATGAACGACACCATCACCGGCAGGGACGCGGCGGCGATCAGCCCCGTCGCGGCGCCGTTCTTCGTGGTCAGCCTCCCGGCCGGGCGGCTGGCCATCGAGCTGGGGATCCGCGGCTTCTGCGTGACGCTGACCTCCCCGCGCACGGCCGGCCTGGACGCGCTGCAGCTCGGGGCGCGCGCGCTCGCGGCGGGCCGGGCCGGGTTCCTGCTGGCGGGGGCCACGGAAACCGCCCTTCCCGACGCGGAGCCCGGGCATCGGGGCAGCGACGACGGGGCGGTGGTGCTGGCCTGCGCGCCCGCTGCCCAGGTGGCCGCGGACGGAGCCAGCGCCCTGGGCGTGATCCAGGTACGCACGGCCTTCGTCGCCGGCCCGGCCGCCGTGGCTGATGCCCTGGACGGGCCGCTGAACGCGCTGGCCGGACCGGCGCCCGGGGTCGCCGTGACCGCCGTGCTCGATGACTCGGCCGTGGGCGCGGCCATCGGCGGCTGGCTCACCGCACGCGGGGCGGAGGTCTCGCGCGCTGACGCGCCGGCCGGCTGCCTGACCCCGCTGCAACTGGTGGCAGGCGCGCTGGCCGCGAGCCCGGCAGGCACCGGGCCGGGAGCCATCGTCATCACCGCCGCCGCCGAAGGCAACGTCGCACTGGCCAGGGTCATGCCGTGGCCGGAAAGGAACGGATCGAGATGCTAGTCCCCTTGCGCGGCAGCTGGTCACTGGTACTGGGCGTGTCCGGCGGGCTCGGCAGCGCCATCGCCCGCGGGCTGGCGGCCGAAGGCAGCAACATCGTCGGGGTCCACTTTGACCGGACGGAGGGCCGGGAACGGGCGGCCAAGCTCGCGGACGAGCTGCGCGGCACGGGGGTCGAGGCCACCTTCCTCAACCTCAACATCGCCCTGGCCTCCACCAGGGATCAGGTGATGGAGCAGGTAGCCGAGCTGACCGGCGGCGCGGGGATCCGGGTGGTTGTCCATGCCGTCGCGTTCGGCTCTCTCGTTCCCTACCTGCCGCAGGACGAGGGCGGCAGCTCGGTCAGCGACCGCCAGCTCAACATGACGCTGGATGTCATGGCGAACAGCCTCGTCTACTGGGTGCAGAGCCTGCGCGCCGCGAAGCTGCTCGGGCGCGGCGCCAAGGTCTACGCCCTGACCAGCGCCGGAAGCGTTCAGGCCATGCCCAGCTACGGGCCGGTCTCCGCCGCGAAGGCGGCGCTGGAGGCGCACATCAGGCAGCTCGCGGCCGAGCTGGCGCCGCACGGCGTCGCGGTCAACGGGCTCCGCCCCGGCACCACCCTCACGCCCGCCCTGGACAAGATCCCTGGCAGCGCGCAGTTCGCCGAGCAGTGCCGGGCACGCAACCCGCACCGGCGGCTCACCGAGCCGTCCGACGTCGCCGAGGCCGTGGTGCTGCTGTCGGCCAGCGACTCGTCGTGGATCACCGGCAACGTCATCGGCGTCGACGGCGGCGAGCTGATCGTCGCCTGACTCTCGGCTAGCTCCGGACCGGACTAAAGGAATCACGATGCCAGAGGCCAATCCAGTCGCCCTGATCTCCGGCGACCCGGCCGGCCTGGGGCGGGCGCTGGTGAGCTGCCTGGCCCGGCAGGGACACGACGTGGCGTTCTGCGGCACCTCGCCCGCCGGGGATACGGATGACCTGGCCAGCCAGGACGGTGCGGCGGCGGGCGGCAGGCTGCTGCTGCATCATGCCGAGATAGCCGGGGAAATCGAGGCCAAGGAGCTGGTCGCCGAGGTAGAGGCCCAGCTCGGCCCGCCGGCCGCGCTGGTGACGTGCGCGGGCGGGCCTGGCGCTGCCGCCGGCGAGCCGCCGTGGACGATCGAGCTCGACCGCGTGTACCAGCTCTGCCGGGCGGTCGTCATGGGATTCATCCGGCGCCGGAGCGGCCGCATCGTGATCGTGACGCCGCCGCCGCGGGAAGGCGAGGACCAGCGGCGGGCGGCGGTGGCGGCCGGGATGCAGGGCTTTGCCCTGGCCCTGGCCAGGGAATGCGGGCGGTACGGGGTGCGGGTCAACGCGGTATGCCCCGGCTACCTCGACGACGCCGGCCAGGCGGGCCTCGCGGAGGACGCGCGGGCCAGGCTGGCCCGCGCCATCCCCGCCGGCCGGCTCGGGACCGAGCAGGAGGTGGCCGAGCTGGTGGCCTTCCTGGTATCCGGGCGCGCCGACTACCTGCACGGCCAGGTACTGCGGATCGACGGCGGCCTCCAGCCGTGAGACTGGCGCTGAACCTGGGGTATCTCGGCCGGGGCCGGCGGCCCGCGGACCTGCTGGCGCTGGCCCGCGAGGCGGAGCGGCTCGGCTTCTCCTCGGCCTGGGTCGGCGAGGCGCAGAGCTCGGACGCCCCGAGCCTGCTGGCCTGGCTGGCCGCCCAGACCAGCTCCATCGAGCTGGGCGCGGGCGTCATGCAGATTCCCGCCAGGAGCGCCGCCATGACGGCCATGACGGCGGCGACGCTCGACACGCTGTCCGGCGGGCGGCTCCGGCTCGGCCTGGGCCTTTCCGGGCCGCAGCTATCGGAAGGCTGGCACGGCGCGCGGTTCGATGACCCGCTCACCCGGCTGCGCGAGTACGTCGACGTGGTCAGGCTGGTGCTGCGCCGGGAGCCGGCCAGCTACGCCGGCCAGCAGGTCAGGCTGCCGCTGCGGGAGGGCGAGGGACGGCCGCTGCGGATCGGCATGCGGCCGCTGCGGGAACGGATCCCGATCTACATCGCCGCGCTGGGGAACCGCAGCCTGGAACTGGCCGGCGAGATAGGCGACGGGTGGCTCGCGCTGTTCCTTGACCCGGCCGCGTCGGCGGGGCAGTTCGAGCGCATCCGCGCGGGCAGGCAGCGGGCCGCGGGCGAGCACCCCTTCGATGTGCTGGCGACGGTCCCGCTGGTGGTCGGCGATGATGTCGAGGCCTGCGCCGAGCCGGTCAAGTCCTTCGCCGCCCTGTACATCGGCGGGATGGGCAGCCGGCAGGTGAACTTCTATAACCGGCACGCCACGCGGATGGGCTACGGTGACGCGGCCGCCACGGTGCGGGACCAGTTCCTCGGCAGCATGCCGCGGTCGGCGGCCAGCGCGGTGCCCTTTGACTTCGTGGACCGCACCTCCCTGCTCGGGCCCCCCGACCGGATCGCCAGGCGCCTGGGCGAGTACGCGGCAGCGGGCGTGACCACCCTGAGCGTCATGCCGATGGCCGGCACGACGCGGGCGAACATCGAGGCGCTGCGCGCCGTGCACCGGGCCGCGAGCACCGGCTAGCTGCCCGCCCCGGCCAGCTCCTCCAGCCTCGCGACCACGCCGGCGGGCGTGGGCAGGCCGGCGACCTCGCTGGCCACTCGCTCAGCGCTCTGCCGGAACGCAGGATCCTGCACGACTCGCAGGACAGAATCGCGCAGCGTCTTCGGGTTGTTCTGGCCGACAACCCTGGATACCGAGATTCCCGCGCCGCTCGCGGCTATCTGCTCGCCAACGGCGAAGCTGTCCGCGAATCCCGGCAGCACCAGTTGCGGAACGCCCACCGCGCAGGCCGACAGGAAGGTGCCGGCCCCGCCATGATGAACGATGGCATCACATGTTCTGAGGAAAAGATCGAGCGGCACCGGGTCGACTATGCGGACGCATTCCGGCACCGGCCCCAGCGCATCCGCGTAGTCGCGCTCCAGCGTCAGGATGAACTCTAACTCGGGGATATCGCCGAGCGCTGTCATCAGCCGCCGGAAAAGCGACACGCCGTTAAGCGACGCCGTCAGGAGACCGAAAGTCAGGCAGACCCGCGGCCTGGTCACGGGACGAAGGGCCAGGCCGGCATGGCCGCCGCCCCGTTGGACAGCACGTACCGGATGAACTCGCCTGGCGCCGCCTCCTTCACCTGAAGCGAGGGCGGGCACGGGTCGAGGATGAGCGAGCACTCGGGGAGGCTGGCGAGCCCGAGGTCGGTCATGGTCAGGAACAGCGCCTGCCTCGCGAGCTGCTCCGCCGGCCCGCCGAGCAGGTCGACGCCCCAGCGATGCACGACGACGGGGATGCCGAGCAGGCCGCCGATGATGCGGCTGCTGAACTCGACGGGATCAGCGAGAATGAGCTGCGGCCGCCAGTCGCGGGCTAGCTGGAGGTAGTCCCGCACCATGTACCTGGCGTTGTCGATCCAGACCCTGTTGACGGCGTCCCAGTTGCCGTCGAGATCGCGGTAGATGCCCAGCTCGATCGGCCGCCGGGTGCCGACCAGGTGACCCGCCATCTGCTCGCGCACGTAGAACGGGCCGCCCGCGGTCCAGGTGGACAGGCCGGCGCCGTGCGCGGCCGATTCCACGTCCGGCTGTCCCGCGACGAGCACCTCATGACCCGCCGCCTTGAGCGCCCAGGCCATCGGAAACATGGGGCTGAGGTGGGTCGTCACTGGTGTAGAGATCAGCAATACGCGCATTGCTCTCCAGCTTCAAGATAAATCGCCGCGTCCCGCCGGCGGGACGCACCGGCTTAACTCCTTGCGCGACACGTTATACGGCTCGCTTCGGTTACTCCAGCGCGCCAGCCCGAGTCTTGACCGGGTGCTAATCAGGGTGGAAAGCTGGTCCGCAGGTCTGCTAGATAAGGCGAGAGATAGCCAAATATGAGCTGGGACATTATCGGCATGGGCGCTGTCGCCAGCATTGGCGGCACCCCGGAAGAGATATTCTCCGCTCTTTGCGATGGCACCAGCGGAGTACACGAGCTACGGGCGTTCGACCTCGATCGCTTCCGGGCCCGGCACGCCTACGAGATCGATGACCGGCCCGCGGGCCAGGACGCTCCGGGACGAGCGACCGGCTGGCTGTGCACGGCGATCCGGCAGGCGCTGAGCGCGGCCGGGATGCCGGATGACCTGACGGACATACCCGTGCTGGTCGGCAGCACCTTCGTGGAGCGGCGGTCCGCGGAGCTGTGGTGGCGAGACGGGGCCAGGCTGGAGCCCGCGGACCTGTTCTTTGACGCGGCGATCCGGTCAGCTTTCGGCGCCGTCAGGACCTACACGCCGGCCAGCGCGTGCGCGGCCTCGCTTTACGCGCTCGGCATGGCGACCGACCTGATGGCCCTGGACCAGGCGGACATCGCGATAGTCGCCGGCACCGACTCGATCCCGGAGAGCGCCTTCGGGATGATGGACCGGGTACAGAACCAGATTCCCTACGCGGTGCTCCCGCTCGACCGGGCGCGACGGGGAATGCTGATGGGCGAGGGCGCCGCCGCCATCGTGCTGAAGCGCTCGGGCTCCGGCCAGCAGCCGGCCGCCGCCCGGGTACTCGGCGTGGGCATGAACTGCGACGGCGAGCATCCGACCAAGCCGTCGCGAGACGGAATCGCGCGAGTCACCAGGGATGCCCACGCCAGGGCGGGCATCCGGCCCGCCGACGTCGGCCTGGTCATGCTGCACGGCACAGGCACCCAGCTGAACGACGAGACGGAGCTGGCGGCGCTGCGCGACGTCTTCGAGGATGCCCCCGAGCTGCCGTACGTGACCGCGATCAAGTCGATGACCGGCCACACCTCGGGAGGCTCGGGGCTGCTGAGCCTGATCGTGGGGGTCCTGGCGATGAACCGCGGCCTGGTGCCCGCCATCCTCGGGCTCACCGACCCGATCGACGGCGCCAGCGGCTTCAAGGTGCCCGCGCGGGGTCCCGCCGCCGCTCAGCTCCAGGTGACGCAGGTCAACGCGGTCGGGCTTGGCGGCCTTAACGCCGTCGCCATCGTGAGCAAGGCCGCGGCGTGAACGCGGTCATCACCGGCGCCGCGGTCTCCATCTCCGGGCTGAGCGAGGTCGCGAGCCTGCTGCCGGCCGGCGCCGTCGCGGTCGATCCGGGCACCGAGCGCACCTCGGCGTTCCGGGACCGCGCATCCGATCTCGCGCTGAGCGCCGTCGGCCCCGCCCTCGCGGCGGCGGGCCTGGACGGCGAGCGGGCCGACCTGCCCGTCGCGACCGTCGTGAGCACCAGCTACGGCGCGCTCGAACAGGCCTGCCTGGCGCTGGACACCATCACGCGCTCATCGACGAGGGCGCTCAGCCCCCGGATGGTGCACGCCATGTCAAGCCACGTCATCGGCACCTGGGTGTCCATCGACTACGGATTCCGCGGCCCGTGCCTGACGTTGTGCGACGGTCCCACGAGCGGCCTCGACGCGGTGCACTGGGGGCGGAACATGATCGCCGCGGCCAGGGCCGAGGTCGTCGTGGTCATCGGGGTGGAACCGCGCACCGAGCCCGTCATGCGGCTGCTTGGCCTGGAGGGCCAGGAGCACGCCGTCCTGGACGGCGCCGCCGCTGTCGTGCTCGAGGCGCAGAGCCACGCCGCGGCCCGCGGGGCACAGCCGCGCGCCCTGTTCGGGTCCTACAGCCGGGCCGCGCAGCTTGAGGCGGCCTTGCCGCGGCCAGGAGGCCGGCCCGTCGACTGGTGGTTCGCGCCCGAGCCGGCCGAGCCGGGCGACATCACCATTCCGGCCGCCCTGGCCGGGGTCCGACGGATCGACCTGGCCCGCGGGCTTGGCAGGTCGAGCTCGGCACTCGGCGTGATCCAGGTGGCCCTGGCGAGCGCACTGGTCGAGCGGGAAGGACCCGCAGCCGCGCTCGCGGTCTGCGGCGGGAAGCAGGACATAGCCGCCGCTGTGGTGTCGTCGGTGCCCGGCCCGGGGGCCGGCTCCGGCACCGTCTCCAGATCAGAAACCTCCTAGCACCGAGAGGAACAGTCATGACCACGCCCGATAACGGCTCACCCGCCACGATCGACGACGACGAGCTTCGCAGCCTGGTGGCCGACGCCCTGGAGCTGTCGGTAGCCGAGGTGACCGATGACGCTCACTTCATCGATGACCTGGGGCTCGACTCGCTGATGACGCTGGAGATCATGGTCAGGGTGGAGCAGCGCTACAGCGTGTCCATCGAGGACTCCGAGTTCGCCGAGGCCCAGACCTTCGCCGCGGTGCGGGAGCTGCTGGCGAAGAAGCTCGCAGACAAATGAGCCCGGCCGGGCGGCCGTTCGCGCTGGTCACCGGCGGCTCGCGCGGGATCGGCGCGGCGGTGGCGGTCCGGCTGGCCAGCGATGGCCTCGACGTCGCGTTCTGCTATCAGGCGAACCACGCGGAGGCCGACCGCGTGGCCAGCCAGATCGGGCGCGCGGGCGCGCGAGCACTGGCGCACCAGGCGGATGTCGCCGATCCCGGCATGATGCGCGAGTTCGTGGCGCGGGCCGTGGCGACGCTCGGCGAACTGTCGGTGCTCGTCACCTGCGCGGGCATCATCAGGGACAGCCTGCTGCCGCGGATGCGCCAGGATCAGTGGCGCGACGTGATCGACGTCAACCTCGGCGGGACGGTCAACGCGTGCCAGGCGGCGGCCGGCCTGCTGCGTGAGCGGGGCGCGGGATCTATCGTGACGCTGTCGTCGGTCGCGGGCCGGCAGGGCAACGCGGGGCAGGCGAATTACTCGGCGTCCAAGGCCGGGATCATCGGGTTCACCCGGTCGCTCGCCAGGTCCTGCGGGAGCCACGGCGTGCGCGCCAACGTGGTGTGCCCGGGGCTCATCGACACCGACATGACGCGCGACCTGAGCGACCGGGCGCGAGCCGACATCGGGCAGCAGATCCCGCTTGGCCGCTTCGGCACATCAGCGGAAGTCGCCGAGCTCGTCTCGTTTCTCGCCTCCGACCGCTCCAGCTACATCACCGGGCAGGTGCTCGGGGTAGACGGCGGCATCACCTGCTAGGTCCCGGCGAGGCATGCAGGATCCGGTCGGCGCTGCGGTCGAGCACCTTGGCGATCCAGGCGGAGAGGCTGCTGCCCGCGCACTCCGCCGCCTCCTGCCAGTTCTTGCGCTGCTGCTCGGTGACGACCGCGAGGGACAGCGTCACCTCTCTCGTTTCCTGGCTGTGCCCGCCCGCCCGGTGGGCCTGGAGCTGCCGCCTTAACAGGTTCCTTGACCAGTTGCATTCCTCGGCCTGGCTCAGCCACTTGTCCTGCTCGGCAGCAGTGAGCGACGCGACCTCCGCGTGGTGCTGGAAGCTCAGGCCCGACCGCCGTCGCGGCGGCGGAAAGGTCCTGGCCACCCAGGCGTAATTGCGGAGCGTCTGGTAGTCGAGACCGGTTTCCTGCAGCGCACGCTGATACCGGTCGGGAAAGCGGTCCTGGCCGTAGACGAGCCAGTCGCCCTGCCACCACCCCGACGCATCCGCGATGACGTGCAGGTCGGTGCCGACCTTCTGCCAGATATCCAGCGGCAGCGCGGGCGGCAGCGACAACGACGTTCTGGTGGTCAGGGCCCGGATGCCGGGGCCGGAGCGGGCATGCGCTGGCGCGGGCCGGGAGAGGATCGCGTCCGAGGACGAGGGCATGGCTGGCACCTCCATCGGTGGAAGCGGTCAGCCTAGTTGCGTGACATAAAATATACGTCTATTTGAGATCAATCAGGATATAGAGGCGTTGTCCTGGCTCCGCTCTGCCTTTCACCCCTGGGCGGACAGGCGGCCGGAGTCGCGGGCACCGAGAATGGCGACGGCCGCGACGCCGGCGATAAACACGCCAGCGGCACACAGCGCCGCGCCCAGGTCGTGCGGCGGCCGCGCGGCCCAGATCCACGGCGTGGCAGCGCTCCTGGCCAGCGCGGCCTCGGTGAGCAGCAGGTAGGCCATCGGGCCTGCCCAGCCGAACGCACCGCCGAACGCGGCCGCGGTCAGCAGGCCGGTGCCGGTGCTGCCCCCGACGTCACGGAGCATGGCCCAGGTGCCGCCCGGCAGGTCCCCGCCCGTGGCCCCGGCAGCCAGCGCGCCCACCGCCGCCGCCGTAACCAGGACGACCGCGCCCAGCCGCAGCCAGGGCAGCCAGCGACCGGTCGGCCGTTCCTGCTCGCCGAAGGACCCGTAGGTGGTCACCGCGATGATCGCGGCCGCGCCGGTCTCGATCACCAGCGGTATCAGTTCCCGCGCGGCGGGGCCGCCAGCGATGTCCCAGTGCCCGTCCAGCGCGGCCCACAGCAGGGCGCCGAGCCCGGCCAGCAGCCCGAGCGCGGCCGGGACCCGGCGGCTGACCAGGTACAGCCGGGTCAGCCGCAGCCCGGCGCGGGTGGCCGCGGCCGGCTGGGCCGGAACCGCGCGCGGCGGCTTCCGCACTCCCGCGGCGGTCATGGCAGCTGAGCCAGGGTCAGCCGGCCCGCCCGCAGGGCCGCCAGGTGGCGCGCGAGCCAGGCCCGCCGGGCCGGAGCCGGCAGCGCGGCGAGCCGGCGCGCGGCGGCGTAGACCGGGCCGCGAGCCGGACCCGGGCCAGCGGCCGGCTGTGGTACGCCGACGGGGCCGAGCCGGAGCAGCCCGGCATCGGCCAGGATCCCCGGCTGCACGGCGAAGGGCAGCCCGGCCGCCCTGGCCAGGGCGGCCTGCACCGCCTGCTGCGCCGGCGTGCCTGGCCCGGCGCCCGTGCCCGTGATCGCGTGCGCCGCCAGCATCCGCAACTGGCCGGCGAACTGTCCGGCGGACGTGGCGGACGTCGAGAACGCCGAGGTGCCCGGCAGGCTGAGCGCGCCCAGCGGGATGCGGAGCACCGCAGGCCGGCCGCCGACGAAGAAGACCGGGCTGCCCTCACCCTCGGCATTGACGTACGCCGCTGCCACCTGGACAGCGCGGGCCGGCGCCTCCGTCAGGCCCGATACCTCGCCGAGCACCGGAGTCAGCCCGGCGGTCACGGCCGGCAGGTAGCGCCGGTAGGCCGGGTTCAGGCAGACCGGGACGCCGGCCGCGTGACCGCACACCGGGGTGTAGCGGATCGGCCGGTCACTGGCCGCGTCGTGCAGCGCCGGGATGACCATGCCGCGCGGCCCCACCTTGGCCGCGCAGGCCAGCCCGGCCGCCGTCCCGGCCGCCGCCACGCCGGCCACGGTGAGCAGCACCGCGGCCCGCCGCAGCCACGGACCGCCTGCCCTGGCGGGCAGGCCGGTCAGGCCCAGCGCGGCGACCGCGATGCCGGCCAGGAACATGATCCGGGCAATGGGCAGGTCGGGCAGGTAGGGGTAGAAGATCCCGGAGGCGGGCTGGTAATTGCCGTTGGAGTTGGTCGGCAGGATCAGCGCCCACCCGCTGGTGGCATGGAACCCGGTCTGCGAGGACATCACCATCGCGAGGAAGCCGCCGAACGCGGCCAGCGGCGCGGCGAACCTGCTCGGGAACAAGGCGCCCACGGCGAACCCCGCGGCGCTGAACGCCGCCACGGCCGTGGCGCCCACCGCCACCCACCACCACGGCGGTGAGCCCTGCACGCCCTGGCGGGCGTACACCCAGAACATGACACCCACGAAGATCAGGTAGCCGCCCACCGCCCAGATCGCGGTCGCGGCCCAGGTGGCGAGCTGGGCCGCCCAGCGCGGCCTGGCCGTCGCGGTTATCAGGTCGCCCATCGCGCGCCTGCCGTCCCGCGACCCCATCCAGGCGGCCACCCCGGCCACGAACGGCCCGAAGTCGATGATGGTGTGCCCCTGCCCCATGTTCCAGAACGTGCGCAGCGCCCACACCGGCGACTGGGTGGTGCTTGGCCGGTAAGAGTCGAACCAGAACAGGGCGGCGATCACCGGCAGGATCCACGGCATCGCGTTGTGGCGCAGTTCCAGCCACAGCAGCCGGGCCGTGGTCAGCGGGGCCGCGCTCGCGGACCGCGGCGGTGACGGCGGGGCCGGCGCCCGGGTCGCGGCCGTCACCGGCGTGCCGCCGTCGCGGACCGGGAGGCGGCGAGCACCGCGCTGTAGCCGCGCTCGAGCGGGGCGTCGCCCGCCGCGCCGCTGCCCTCGCCGCGCTGCGTCAGCCCGGCGGGCGTGCCGTGGAAGACGATCTTCCCCTCGTTCATCAGCGCGACCTCGCCGCACGCGGCACCGACGTCCTCGACCAGGTGGGTGCTGACGACCACGGTGGCCCGCTGGCCGAGGTCGCGCAGCAGCCCGCGGAACGCCACCCGCTGCTCAGGGTCGAGTCCGGCGGTCGGCTCGTCGAGCAGCAGCAGCTCAGGCCCGTTCACGATCGCCTGCGCGATCCCGGCCCGCCGCAGCATCCCGCCCGACAGGGTGCGCAGCCTGGACCGTGCCTTGTCGCCCAGGCTCACCTGCTCGATGGCCGCCGCCACCGCCCGCGGCACCTGCCGGGGCGGCATGTCCTTCAGCAGGGCGAAGTACTCCACGAACTCGGCGACGGTGAACCCCGGGTAGTAGCCGAGGTTCTGCGGCAGGTACCCGAGCCGGCGCCGGATCTCCCGCCGCGGCCCGTAGGCGCCCGGGTCGCGATCGAGCAGCCGCAGCTCGCCCGAGGTCGGCGCGATCACCGTGGCCATCATCCGCAGCAGGGTGGTCTTCCCCGCCCCGTTCGGGCCGAGCAGCCCGAACACCCCCGGCCCGGTGGAAAGGTCCACCCCGGCCACCGCCTGGGTCTGGCCGAACCTGCGGGTCAGTTCCGCGATCTCGACGTTCATGATGTTCCCTTCGGAATCCGGGTCGCATACAGCGCGATCCCGCAGCAGCAGGCGGCGAAGGCCAGGTAAGCGGGTATCAGGGCGACGCTGGTGACGGCGACGGTGAGCTGCCCGGAGACCGCCTTGCCGGACATGACCGTGATCGCCCAGCCGGACAGGCCGGCCGCCACGCCCACGTTCGCCGAGTGCGCGACCGTCGCGGCCGCCAGGGCCAGCGCGCACACCGCGGTCATCGGCACCAGCCAGCCGAACGTCACCGCGGCCGCGACACCCGACGCCGCCGTGGCGGCCAGCCCGAGCGCCGCGTTCAGCCCGAACACCGCCAGCGCCCGCACCAGCAGCACCATCCGGTCGCTCACCGCCATGCTCCGCGACAGTTCCCAGGCCGGGTCGATGCTGGGCCCGTAGGCGTAGGCGATGCCCGCCGCCGCGACGGCGGGGGCCAGCAGCGGCACGTAGGGCGTCCCGGTGCCGAGCGTGGCGAGCAGCCCGGCGGCCAGCACCACGGCGGAGGCGATCAGCCAGCCCAGCAGCAGCGACGGCGTCGTCACCAGCGCCCGCGCCAGCCCCGGCGAGCCCAGCAGCCGCGCGGCCAGCCGCTCCGCCCGTCCGGGCCTGCGGCGCCAGACCTGCGCCGCCACGCCGAGCCAGGCCCGGCCCAGGTCGACGTCCGGCGGGCCCGCGTCGATGCCGCTCATCTGGAGTCTCCTTCCGCCGCCCGGCCGTTCAGCAAGGCCCCGCGCAGCAACTGGCGCACCCGGTGCGCGCGGCTCTTGACCGTGCCCTCAGGGACGCCCGCGAGCTCGGCCACCTCGGCGACCGGCCGGTCCTCGACGTACAGCAGCCGCCACAGCTCGCGCTCCGGGCCGCTGGCTGGCCCCAGCGCGGCAACGGCGCGGTCGAGCTCGGCTCTGGTCAGGGCAGTTTCCGCCGGGTCGCCGGCCTGCGCGCCGCCGACCGCGAGCACCGCGGGCAGCACGGCCGTGGCAGGCCCGCGGCGGCGCAGCAGCAGCGCCGCCTGGCG
Organism: uncultured Actinomycetota bacterium; assembly: GCA_963725175.1. GTDB lineage: Bacteria > Actinomycetota > Actinomycetes > Streptosporangiales > Streptosporangiaceae > DASUBV01. The sequence goes on along the minus strand of CAVRXH010000006.1, from coordinate 5,453,525 downwards.
TCGCGAGATCCCCCACAGCCAGCCCCCGGCCGCGCCGTCCCGGCCGCCCGGCCGGTAGCCGCGCGCGCCCTGCCACACCGCCAGGAAGGTCTCCTGCAGGACGTCTTCCACGTCGGCGGCCGGCAGCACCGCCCGCAGCCGGGCGGCGAGCCACGGCGCGTGCCGGGAGAACAGCTCCCGCAGCGCGGCGTCCTCGCCCCCCGCTATCGCGGCGAGCAGCTCATCGTCGTCCATCGCGTCTCTATTGCGTTCCGGCGCCAGCCGGTTCACTCGCGAGACGAAAATCTTCCGCCCGCGTCCCGCGGGCTCATCATGCGCCGGTTACGGGCTAGGGGACCCACGTATGGATGACGCGCATCGGCTGCCTCGGGGGCTCGGGCGGGAGGCTGTCGCCGAAGATCTCCCCGAGCAGGCCGTGCACCACCGGGTGCAGGCGCTCGCCCTCGAACCGGTCCCAGTCCCGCTCGGACTCCCAGACGTCGAAGTACCGCAGGCCGCCGTCCGGCAGCTCGGCGGCGATATGGGCGATGAGGCCCTTCGGCGGGGCGTCGCCGAGACCGTCGGTGATCCGCTGGTAGAAGGCCGCGTCGATCGGGGCGTCCTGCGTGAACGCGTACGTCATGAATCCTCCCCAGTATTAATCCGAAGTACATTCGGATTAAGATAGTATTGCTGCCGTGGCCAGATCAGTCAAGGGCGGCTACGACAACGCAGCCCGCCAGGCGCAGTCGCGGGAGACCCGGCAGCGCATCCTCGGTGCCGCCAGGGCGCTCTTCCTGGAGCGCGGCTACCGGGCGGGCACGATCGCCGAGGTCGCGCGCCGGGCCGGCGTGCATGTCGACACGGTGTACGAACTGGTCGGACGCAAGCCGGTGCTGCTGCGCGAGCTGATCGAGCAGGCGATCTCCGGCACCGACCAGGCCGTGGCCGCCGAGGAGCGCGAGTACGTCCAGGCGATGCGGGCCGAGCCGGACCCGGCCAGGAAACTCACCTTGTACGCGCACGTCATCCGGGAGATCCAGGGCAGGATGGCGCCGCTGTTCCTCGCGCTGCGCGACGCCGCCAGCACCGAGCCCGAGGCCCGCGAGGTCTGGCGGGAGATCAGCGAACGGCGGGCGGCCAACATGCGCAGGCTCGTTCTGGACCTGTCGCAGGCCGGCGGTCTCCGGCCCGGCCTGTCGGTCGAGGACGCGGCCGACGTCATCTGGGCAACGAACAGCTCAGAGCTCTACGTGCTGCTCACCGCCGAGCGGAGCTGGACGGCCGACCACTACGAGTCCTGGCTCGCCGATACCTGGCAGCGGCTGCTGCTCCCCCAGCCCCCCGGTCGGGACGGGCACGCCGCCAGGGGCGCGCGCCAGGAACCGGCGGACTAGGCCGAACGCGCGGTGCCGGGGTGACCGCCGCCCGCCGCGGGCAGCCAGATCCGCATCGCGGCGCGGTCCCGGTTGTCCCAGAGGTAGTAGGGGATGGCGATGGCCGTGGCCTGCCGCTCGGCGGCCGAGCCGGGTCCAGGGCCGTACGGCAGGCCGCCAGTCGTCGGCGCGAGCGCGACCGCCGGCACGGTGACGGCGACGGCGACGGCCTGCCCCGGCAGTTCCGCCTCGCGCTCGCCGAGCCCGCCCGGCGGGACCGCCAGGTTCTCCAGGTCCAGGCCGTCTTCCTGATCGGCCTGCTCGAAGCAGTAGACAAGCGGCCCGCGTTCGACGGCGACGGTGCCGCGGAGCGCGTCGATGCGCCGGCCCGGATAGGTGAGCCGGGGCGTCAGGTCCAGGCCGAGGGCGAGCGTGTCGCCGGGCTGCCACGTCCTGATGACGATCAGGTAGCCACTGCCGTCGGCCTGCGCGGCCGCGGGCGCGCCGTTGATCGTCAGGGACGGGTCCTGGCACCAGGCCGGCACCCGGACGGCCAGCCCGCATAGGCCCCGCGGGGCGGACCTGACGGTGACGCGGACCTCGCCCTGGTACGGGTAGCCGGTGTCGACCGCCACGGCCAGCGGTCCGGCCGGCAGCTGAGCGGTCAGCCGCGATCCGGTGAACTGGTGCAGGTAGAGCACGTCGCCGGCCACCGAGGCCAGGTAGTGCCGCAGCGAGGCGAGCAGCCGCATGATGTTCGGCGGGCAGCAGGCGCAGGAAAACCACTCCCGGCGGCGGCCGGGGTCGTCGTTCTCGTAGTGGTCGGCACGCCGCTGGAGCGGGTTCACGTAGAAGAACCGGCGGCCGTCGGCGGAGACCGCCGCCCCGAAGCCGTTGTAGAGGATCCGCTCCATCAGGTCGGCGTACCGCGCCTGGCCGGTGGCCAGCAGCAGCCGCCAGCTCCACTGGAAGCTGGCGATGGCGGCACAGGTCTCGTTGTAGGCACGGTCCGGCGGCAGCTCATAGGCATCACCGAACGCCTCGCCCGAGTGCCGCGACCCGTTCCCGCCGGTGATCGCCGTCTTGGTGGCGACCATGTCCTCCCACCGGGCGATGGACGCGGCGAGCAGGCCGGCGTCGCCGGTCTCGGCGGCCACGTCGGCGATCCCGGCCTCCAGGTACAGCGCCCGCACCGCATGGCCGGCCTCGGCGGGCGACTCGCGGACCGGCAGGTGGTCCTGCAGGTAACGGCTGCCGAAGCCGGAGTCGCCGATCAGCCCCCGGCCGCGTTCGTCAAGGAACTGGCTGGCCAGCTGGAGGTAAGGCTCGTGCCCGGTCTCCCGGTACAGCTCGGCAAGGGCGGTCTCCACGATCGGGTGCCCGTCGTTGCCGCCGCTGCCCAGGAAGGTCTCGACCAGGTGGTCGGCGAACCGCCTGGCGACCGCGAGCAGGTCGCCGGCCGCGCCGCCGACGCCGGCCTGCGCCCGGTGCGCGGCGACCGCGGCCTGGATCAGGTGGCCGGCGCAGTAGAGCTCGTGGCTGGACTCCAGGTGGGCGTACCTGGGCCGGCCGCTGACCTGGATCGAGGAGTTCAGGTACCCGTCGGGGCGCTGCGCCTGCTCCAGCAGGGCGGTGACGCTGGCGAGGAACCCGGCCAGGTCGCTGCCGCGAGCCTCGGCTGCCGCTCCCCCGGCGGACTCGCGGTCGAGCTCCCAGGCGATGGCCTCCAGCGTCTTGTACACGTCGGAGTCCATGAAGGCCGGGCCGCGGTAGGCGGCGGCGCTGCCTTTCCCGGCGATGGCCGCCCCGGCGCTGCCCGACCCGGCGCTGCCTTTCCCGGTGCTGGCCGTCCCGGCGATGCCCGACCCGGCGCTGCCTTTCCCGGTGCTGGCCGACCCGGCGATGCCCGACCCGGCGATGCCCGACCCGGTGCTGGCCGCCCCGGCAGGAGTGCCGGCCGGGCTGGCCGTGGCGGCCGCCTCGTCCTGACTGGCGGCGCCGGCGGCGATAGCCAGCCGGAGGTTGCCGAGGTTGCCGGCCGCCTCCATCTGGGTCATCGCGAGCGGCAGGCTGACATCCCTGCTGCGCCGCTGCCAGTCCGCCAGCAGGCCGTGATCCAGCCGGGCAGCCACGCCGCCCAGCGGCCGGTGGCGCACGGCCGCCGAATCGGTCGGGCATACCGGCCCTCGGCTATCCGACCCTCGGCTGGCCGGCCCTCGGCTGGCTGCTGGTTCGCTGGTCTGGGTCACCTGCGGGGCTCCACCTTGTGTCGGTCGTGACGGCGCGCCGGCCTGCCACGGAAGAATAGGTTTTCCTTGCGGCAGGTTAGGGTTCCCGTATCGCCCCGTCAAGGGTGCAATCGCACGGGGCTGTCGTACCATCCACACCAGCGAGACGGGCGACCTGGACGGAGCAACCCTTTGCCTCAGACGGAACCGGGCTCAGACGGCCGGCGGGCAACCATCCGTGACGTGGCCGCGCTGGCGGGTGTCTCGATCGGCACCGCGTCCAAGGCCCTGAACGGGCAGGGCAAGCTGCGGGACGAGACCAGGGAGCGGGTCGGCGCGGCGGCGCGCGAGCTGGGCTTCACGCCGAACGTGCTGGCCAGGGGGCTGCTGGCCGGCCGCACCTACACCGTCGGGCTGATCACCACCGACAGCTTCGGCCGGTTCAGCATCCCGGTGATGCTGGGCGCGGAGAACGCGCTAGGCGCCGGCCAGATCTCGGTCTTCATGTGCGACACCCGTGACGACCCGGCCAGGGAGCGGCAGTACCTGGAGATGCTGCTGCGCCGCCAGGTGGACGGGCTGATCGTGACCGGCCGCCGGATCGAGCCGCGGCCGAGCATCGGCACCGGCCTGGGCATCCCGGTGGTCTACGCGATGACCCAGTCGCTGAGCAGCGACGAGCCCGCGATCCTGCCCGATGACCAGCTCGGCGGCGTGCTGGCCGGCCAGCACTTCGTCGCGGCCGGACGGCGGCGGCTTGGCCACGTGACCGGCCCTGAGCGGTTCCTGGCCGCCCGGCGGCGGGCCGCCGGCTTCTGGAAGGCGGCCACGGCGGGCGGCCTGGACTTCCAGCCAAGCGACGTGCTCTACGGCGAGTGGACCGAGGAGTGGGGCCGCGCCGCGGCCCAGATCCTGCTGCGCAACAGCCCGGACACCGACGCCATCTTCTGCGGCAGCGACCAGCTCGCCCGCGGGGTGAGCGACTCGCTGCGGGCGCTGGGCCGCCGGATTCCCGAAGACATCGCGCTGATCGGCTTCGACAACTGGGAGCCGATGGCGCTGGGCGCTCAGCCGCCGCTGGCCAGCGTGGACATGTGCCTGGAGGATGTCGGGCGGCTAGCCGCCGAGCACCTGCTGTCGGCGATCGGCGGCAAGCCGACGCACGGGGTGCATTCCGTGCCCTGCCGCCTGGTGCTGCGCGAGTCGGCCGGGACCTCCGACGACGCCGGCCAGCGCGCCGCCCGGCCCAGCGCCCCGGCTCCGACCTAGCCCGCGGGCCGCTCCGGCCTCAGTGAGCGAACGTTCGCACACCAAACTGTATAAAAAGGTACATAGATAGCTTCCAGTCTCCATAGTTCATACCCCTCCGGATCACCTCCACCGGGGCACCCCCGGTGTGCGATGACCGCCCCTGCGCGCCCGCCGTTCTGACGCCATGGCTGCCACCTGCATAAAAGCCTGATTCGATTCGGCCAGCGGCAACCAGTCTGATGCCCTGAGAAAAGACGTCGTGACATCCTATTGACGGACGATCATTACGAGATCTACCGTTTGTGCGAACGTTCGTCCAAGGGCCTGGACCGGTGCCCGTGCGGCCCCGCCGCTGGCCCCGCAGCCCGGTTTTCCCGCACGCAGCAGCCTCAGAACCCTCGGCGCATGGCAGGACGGAATGGCACGCCGGTACGTATCGGTCAAGGAGATCGCCGCCAAGGCTGGCGTCAGCTTCCAGACGGCCAGCAAGGTGCTGAACGGCGGCAAAGTGCGCGTCTCCGCGGAGACGGCGGCCCGGATCATGGCCGTCGCCGACCAGCTCGGCTACCGGCCCAACACCGTGGCACGCAGCCTGGTGCAGCGCACCACCGCGACCATCGGCCTGATCGCCGGCGACCTGACCGACGGCGCGCTGTCCCAGTTCGCGGTGGCCGCCGAGCGGACCGCCCGGCGGCATCAGCACGCCGTGCTGATCGGCAACCTGGCCGAGCGGGACGAGGACGGCGCGGCCGTGCTCCAGATGCTGATCGACCGCCGGGTGGACGGCATCATCGCCGCCGCGCCTCAGCTCGAGGGCGACCCGGCCGTGGCCGACCTGCTGCGCCGGTACGTGCCCGCGGTCAGCCTGCATCACGTGCCGGGCGGCGGGGTCCCCGTGGTGGGTTCCAACCATCGCGACGGCGCCCGCCTGGCCACCCGGCACCTGCTCGGCCTCGGCCACACCAGGATCGGCACGATCACCGGCCCGTTCCGCCGGCATGTGGTCCGCTCGCGGCTGCACGGGTATGAGGACGCGCTGCGCGAGGCCGGCATCGAGCCTGGCGAGGACCTGGCGGCGGAGGCCGACTGGACGCCGGGCACCGCGGCGGCCGGCACCCGGCTGCTGCTCCAGCGCGACCCGGAGATGACGGCGATCTTCGTGCACAACGACACCATGGCGATCGGGGTGCTCAGCGCGCTGGCCAAGGCCGGCCGCCGGGTCCCGGCCGACATGGCGGTCGTGAGCTGCGACGACATGCCGTTCGCCGCCTACCTCACCCCCTCGCTCAGCTCGCTGCGCGTGCCGTTCGCGCAGACCGGCGAGCGCGCCGTCGAGCTGCTGCTGAGCAGGATCGCCGGCCAGGAACCGCCGGACGAGCCAACGCTGCTGCCGGTCGAGCTGATCGTGCGCGACTCCTGCGGCGGCTCGGGGCAGGCGGCCGGCGCCACGTCCGTCCGTGACGGAAAGGAGGACTAGTGAGCCGCATCGTGGTCGATCCCGGCCGCCAGCTCGGTGTCCTGGACCGCAATGTGTTCGGCGGCTTCGTCGAGCACCTCGGCAGGTGCGTCTACGGGGGCCTGTACGAGGAGGACTCGCCGCTCGCCGACGAGCAGGGCTTCCGCACCGACGTGCTAGCCCTGCTGCGGGAGCTGCGGATGGGGGTGCTGCGCTGGCCCGGCGGCAACTTCGTCAGCAACTATCACTGGGCCGACGGCATCGGCCCCAAGGACTCCCGGCCGCGCCGCCCGGAGCTGGCCTGGGGCGGCGAGGACTCCAACCGGTTCGGCACCGACGAGTTCCTGGCCTACTGCGCCGAGCTGGGCACCCAGCCCTACATCTGCCTGAACATGGGCACCGGGTCGCTGGAGGAAGCCCTCGCCTGGGTGGAGTACTGCAACAGCGCGAGGGACACCGCCTGGGCGAGCCGCCGCAGGGGGAACGGCAGGACGCAGCCGTGGGGCGTGCGGTACTGGGGCCTGGGCAACGAGATGTACGGCGACTGGCAGGTCGGCGCCCTGTCCGCCGAGGAGTACGTCCGCGAGGCCACCAGGTGGGCACGGGCGATCCGGATGATCGATCCCGACGCCGTCCTGGTGAGCTGCGGAATGAACGGCTGGAACGACTGGGACCGGATCGTCATCGACGGCATGGCCGCGCTGGTGGACCTGCACTCGATCCACATCTACACCGGCTGTGACGAGTACTGGGCCAACGTGCTGGCTCCGCACCAGGCCGAGCGGGCGATCAGGTGCGCCCGGCGCGCTGATCGACCGGGTTGCCTACACCAGGAAGATCGCCAGGCCGCCGCGCCTCGCCTACGACGAGTGGAACGTCTGGTACCGGCAGATGACCGGGGCGCTTGAGGAGCGCTACGACTTCGCCGACGCGCTGGCCGTCGGCACCTACCTCAACGTGTTCGTGCGCAACTGCGACCGGGTGGCGATGGCCAACCTGGCCCAGATGGTCAACGCCATCGCCCCGGTGGTGACCAGCCCGCATGCCGCCGTCGCCCAGCCGATCTACTACCCGGTGCTGCTGCACGCCAGGGCGGCGCTTGACGCCGCGGTCGACGTGCACGTCACAGGACCTGTGGTGGACGGGCCGGCCGACGAGCCGCGCGGCCGGTGGCCGCACCGGATCGCCGACCTCGGGCCGTTCACCCTGGTAGACGCGGCGGCGACGGCCTGCGCCGGACGGGGCAGGCTGGCCCTCACGCTGGTGAACCGCAGCCTGGAGCCCGAGCCCGCCGACATCGTGCTCCGCGACATGTCCTTCTCCTGCGCGGCGGACATCACCACCGTCACCGCCGAGACCAGCCAGGCCGCCCGTGCCCTGCCCGACGTCGCGGGGGCAACCCTGAGCGAGGGGTCGGAAAAGCCGGCCGGCTCGCTGCTGTCCCTAACTCTCCCGCCGCAGTCGTTCACCCTCATCGAGGTGGCGACAACCAGCTAGCGGCCCGCCCAGGGTCGGCCGGCTACTCCCCCGAGATAACGCTGATACCCAAGAGGAGTACGGACAAGATGTTTGCGCTCACACAACGAACCGGTGGCCGCGCCTCCGCGGCTCCCAGCGGGCCCGCATGCCGTCCGGGCGCGGGGCGGCACGCCGCGCGCGGCGCGGCCTGGATCGCGGGCGCCAGCGCCGTGGCGGTGCTGGCCGGCTGCGGCACCAGCGCCCCGTCGGCTGGGTCGTCCTCGTCTAGCGCGCCGAGCGCCAGCGCCACGGTGCTGGCCGGCGGCTCGTGCAAGTCCTCCAGCGCCACGAAGATCACCTTCTGGGCGTGGGTGCCTGGCTTCGGCCGGGCCGTCAGCGAGTTCAACAAGACCCACTCCGGCATCTGCGTCACGCTGGAGGACGTCGGCGCGGGCAGCCCCGAGTACGTCAAGATCTCCGACGCGCTCAAGGCCGGCTCCGGCGCGCCCGACGTCGCCGAGGTCGAGTTCGACGAGCTGCCGTCCTTCGAGATCACCCACAACGTGCTGAACCTGGCGAAGTACGGCGCCGACCAGTACAAGAGCGACTTCGTGCCATGGGCCTGGCGGGAGGTCAGCCAGGGTTCCGGGGTCTACGCGATGCCGAGCGACTCCGGCCCGATGGGCTTCTACTACAACGCCAGGGAACTGGCCAAGTACCACATCGCCCCGCCGGCCACCTGGGCACAGTTCGCGGCCGACGCGGCGAAGCTGCACAAGGCCGACTCCTCGGCCTACCTGACCAACTTCGCCGGCACCGACCTGCAGTGGATCCTCAGCCTGATGTCCCAGGACAACGCCTTCCCGTTCACCTACTCAGGCGGCGCCAAGGTCGGCATCAACTGGGCCGGCCCGGCACAGCTCAAGTTCGCCGCCTACTGGCAGAAGATGCTGTCGGCGCACGAGCTGAACGCGGTGACCGATATGGCCGCGACCGCGTTCGCCGACATGGACAAGGGCATCGACGCGAGCTGGCTCAGCTCCGCGTGGGGACCGTCCTACTTCGCCCCTGACGCCAAGTCCTCGGTCGGCCAGTGGAAGGCGGCCGAGCTGCCGCAGTGGTCCGCGGGCGCGGACGTCGCCGCCAACTGGGGCGGCTCGACCTACCCGGTGTTCAGCCAGAGCGCGCACCCCCAGCAGGCCGCGGAGTTCGCCGAGTGGCTGACCGCGAACACCGCGTCGTGGAACATCGTGAAGACGCCGCCGTCCTCGCTGTTCCCGACCTACGTGCCGCTGCTGAACAGCTCCTCGTTCAAGGACCTCACCTACCCGATCTCCGGCTCCGCCACGCCGAACGTGGCCTTCACCGCGGCGGCGCCGAAGATCGCGACGGTGCAGTGGCCGCCGTTCATGACCTACGCGCTGACCGAGTCGGCGACGACCTTCGCCGGCGTCATGAACGGCAAGGAGACCCTGGCCCAGGCGTTCAAGACCTTCCAGGGCCAGCTCGTCAGTTACGCCAAGGCCCAGGGCTTCACGGTCACCAGCTAGGTTTCCGGCAGATAACTGACGCTAGCCGCCGGGCGGCCGCGAGTTCCGCGAGCCCGCCCGGCGGCCGCCAGGGAAGGAGCAGGCAGTGAGCAGCACGGCGACGCGCGCGGCGGCACCGCGCACGCGGCGGCGGGCCGCCGCCGGCCGGGGCGCGGGGCGACGCGAGCGGGCCGGCGTCCGGGACCGCCGGGGCATCTGGTTCGTTCTCCCGTTCCTGGTCGCGTTCCTGCTGTTCATGGTGGCGCCGCTGGGATACGCGATCTACACCAGCCTGTACACCACCAAGATCATCGGCGGCACCACGTTCTCGGGGGCCGCGAACTACACCCAGACCGTCCAGTCCGGTGACTTCTGGTCCGGCGTGATCCGGGTGGTCATCTTCGGGGCTATCCAGATCCCGGTGATGCTGGCCATCGCGTTCTTCTTCGCGACGATCTTCGACCTGGGCGTGGCCAAGTTCGGCCGCACGTTCCGGACCATCTTCTTCATCCCGTTCGCGGTGCCCGCCGTGGTCGGCGCGGTGATGTGGGCCTTCCTGCTGGAGCCGCAGTTCGGCCCGTTCACCCACGCGGCCAGCGCGGTCGGCCTCCGCAACGTGAACTTCTTCTCCCCCGGCCTGCTGCTGCCCTCGATCATCGTCATCGTGATCTGGGAGTGGACCGGCTACAACATGGTGATCCTCTACACCGCGCTGCGCTCGGTGCCCCGCGACGTGGTGGAGGCCGCCATCCTGGATCACGCCTCGCTGTGGAAGATCATCTTGCGGGTGAAGCTGCCGATGGTCCGCCCCGCCATCGTGCTGCTGGTCTTCCTGAACAGCATTGGCGCGATCCAGCTCTTCACCGAGCCGTTCATCCTGTCCTACTTCCAGCCACAGGCCGTCTCGGTGAACTACACGCCCTCGCTGTACATCTACAACACCGCGATCGGCGGCAGCGAGTACAACCTCGGTGCGGCCGCCGCTGTGATCCTCGGCCTGGTCATCGTCGTGATCTCCGTCAGCTCGCTGATCTTCCGGCGGAAGGGAACCCCGGCATGAGCGCCTCCTCCGCCCTGTCCCGTCGGGCACAGACCCGCCGCGAGCGACGCCGCGCCGAACGGCTCGCCGAGGAGGCGGCGACCATTCCGGTCAAGCTGTACGGGCTGCGCCGCGGCACGGTGACCGGGCTGACCGCGCTCTGCATGCTGTTCGCCGTCTTCACGCTGATCCCGATCGCCTGGATCGTGATCAACTCGACCAAGACCCAGGCCAATATCTTCGAGACGTTCGGGTTCTGGTTCGCCCGGCCGTTCGTGTTCTTCCGGAATTTCTCGCTGCTGTTCCAGAACGTGGACGGCTACGGCACCTACTTCCGCTGGTTCGCCAACACCGCGCTGTACGCGGTGGCCGGCGGCGTCGGCGCGACCGCGCTGGCCGCGTTCGCGGGCTACGGCTTCGCCAGGTACAACTTCCGCGGCTCCCGGGTGCTCTTCTTCCTGATCATCGCCGCGCTGCTGGTGCCGATCACCGCGATCACCCTGCCGCTGTACCTCAGCTACGCCAAGGTCCACCTGATCAACTCGGTCTGGGGCATGGTGCTGCCCAGCATGGTCAGCCCGGTCGGCGCCTACCTGATGAAGGTGTTCGTCGAGGTGTCGGTGCCCAGGGAACTGCTGGACGCGGCGCGCATCGACGGGGCGGGCGAGATCCGGATCTTCTTCCGGCTGGCGCTGCCGCTGATGGTGCCCGGCCTGATGACGGTGCTGCTGCTCAGCATCGTCGGGGTGTGGAACAACTACTTCCTGCCGCTGATCATCTTCAGCCAGAACCAGCTCTACCCGCTGACCGTCGGGATCGGCCTGTGGGCCGAGCGCGCCCAGAACAGCGGCAACGCCGAGCTGTTCCCGCTGGTCGTGGTTGGCGGCCTGGTCACCGTCGTGCCGCTCATCGCGCTGTTCCTGGTGCTGCAGCGGTACTGGCGCAGCGGCCTGCTGCTCGGCAGCCTGGCCAACTAGCCCGGCGGGGGGTTCCGGCGGCGGGGCGGTTCCGGCGGCGGGGCGGTCAGCCGGGCGTGCACCAGCGGCGGACCGCCTCGGCGGCGGCCCTGGCGCGCACCGCCGGATCCGGCTCGGCCGACGCCCAGGCGATGTAGCCGTCCGGCCGGGCCAGCACCGCGGCGGGCAGCCGCTCCGGCAGCCGGCCGGCGTACCGGACCAGCCGGACGTGGCCGGGAAGCTCCGTCGCCGGCTCGCCGGATTCCCGTTCCAGCAGCACGAACTGGCCGGCCCGGAACAAGTCATACATCCGGGCGGTACTGCCGCTCGGGCCACCCGGCGGGCCGTCGCCGGGGCTGGCCAGCGTCACGGTGCCGCGCGGCAGTCGCGTGCCGGCTAGCGGGTGCGCCGCGGCCGACCCGGTGCCGCCGCTGGCCGCCGCGGCACCGCCCCGCGGCGGCGCGGGCAGCCATGGGGCGGGCGGGTAGCTGACGGACAGGCCCGAGTAGTCACGGGCCAGCCGGGCCTGCACCGGCGGCAGCGGCACCAGCAGCCGGTGCACGGCCCAGCGCAGCAGCCGCCTGGCCGGCGTCTTGGCGGTGTTCAGCGCGAACTGACGGCCGCTCAGCGCCAGAACGGCAGCCCCCACCGGGTGCCGTTCCGAATGATAGGAGTCCAGCAGCCAGGACGGCGCCCAGCCGTTCAGCTCCGCGGCCAGCTTCCAGCCCAGGTTCACCGAGTCCTGCAGCCCGGTGTTCATGCCCTGGGCGCCGGCCGGCGAATGCGCGTGCGCGGCGTCCCCGGCGAGCAGGATCCGCCCGGCCCGGTAGGCAGGCGCCTGGCGGCTCTCGCTGCGGTACCGCCCTGACCAGTACAGGCCGTGCGGCGAGAAGTCGCGCCCGGCGACCCTGCGCAGGCTGGCGGTCACCTCCTCCAGCGTGACCGGCTCGGTGACCGGCACGTCCGCCAGCGAGTAGTCGTACAGCACCACCCGGCAGGTCCCGTCCCGGAACGGGAAGACCAGCAGCATCCCGGCCGGCGACAGGTCGCCGTAGGCGCGGTCCATCGGCAGGCCGTCCAGGCGCAGGTCGGCGAGGATCACCGAGCCGGGATTGTGCACGCCGGGGAACGGGATGGCGGCGGCGTCCCTGACGAAGCTGCGGACCCCGTCGCAGCCGACCACGTAGCTGGCCCGCTCGGTGCCGCCGTCGGCCAGCGACACGATGACGCCCTGGTCGTCTGGCGCCAGCCCGGTGACCCCGGCCGACCAGCGGACCTCGACGCCGAGGCTGGTCCCCCAGGCGAGCAGCAGCCGCTCGACCTGGCCCTGGGGCATGTCCAGCAAGACCGGAAAATCGGAATCTAGCCTGCCGAAGCGGATCTCGGCGCCGCGCGGGCCGAGCGGGAACGCGGGCACCGGCAAGCCGGCCTGCGCGAAGACCTGGCCCTGACCCCGCAGGTCAAGCGCCTCCACGGTGCGGGCGTGCAGGCAGATCGCCCGCGAGTCCTCGCGCGGGGCGGCCCGGCGCTCCAGCACCAGCACCCGCACCCCGGCCAGCGCCAGCTCAGCGGCGAGCAGCAGCCCAGTCGGGCCCGCACCCACGATGACCACCCTGCCGGGGCGGACTGTCGCCACCTGACCTCCTGATGGCCGGCCAGTTTCCGGACGATTTGCCCCCGGAAGGCTGGCACGGCCGTTCCGCCTTCTCGCTCAACCTGCACGAAGCTGATCCATAATAAGAAGAACGGGCCAGGGTCCGCCCAGCCGAAGGGAGCGCTCAGTTGGCAGCCACGCCGACCGCCGAGATCTCCGCGCTCTTGGCCAATACCTCGGCGCGGACGCTCATGCTCGGCATTGACAAAACCGGGCGAATAAGGCAGCACGACCGCACCGCGGCCGATGTGCTCTGCGACGAGCCCGCCGCGCTGCTCGGCACCGACCTGAGCGCGGTGCTGGCCGGGCCGGCCGGCACCCTGAACGGCCTGATCGACGGCGCCTGCTCAGGCCGTGAGGGCACGGCCGTGGTCAAGGTGCGCACCGCACGGGGCAACGAAGCGGACGGGGTGGTCACGGTGCAGCCGGTCCGCTCCGCGGACCCCGAACTGGTTGCCCAGGTCATCCTGCGCATTCCGCCGCCGCTGGAGGAGCGGTTCCTCGACCCGGCGGTGATGCGGCTGGCGATGATCGACGGCCCGCTGCGCCGGATCGGCGGCGAGCTGGACATGGACCAGATGGCGCCGGAGCTGACCAACATCCTGGTGCCGCACTTCTGCAACGCGGCCGGCCTGCTGATCAAGGAAAGCCTGATCGGCGACGAGGACATGCCCGACGAGGTGCCAGACGGATCGCAGCTCGTCCGGCGGCTCGCGGTCGCGCACGACAACGACGACGGCACCTGGGACGCGACGTTCCCGACCGGCGAAATACTGCGGTACCCGCCTGGCACGCCCTACACCAGGGCGATGGAGTCCGGCATGCCGGTCTGCGAGACGCTGGTCCGCGAGACCGCCGACCAGATCGCCGACGCCTGGATCCGGCGGCCGGTCTCCAGCCTGCTCGGCGGCACGTCACTGCTGATCCTGCCGCTGATCGCGCGCGGCACCATGCTTGGCTTCTTCGTCTGCTGCCGGCTGCCCGGCTACCGGCGGTTCGACGCCTATGACACCGAGCTTGGCCAGGACTTCGCCAGCCGCGCGGCGATCTTCATGGACAACGCGCAGCGCTACAGCCGGGAGCGGGCCACCGCGCTCACGCTGCAGCGCAGCATGCTGCCGACCGGGCTGTCCGCGCCGTCCTCGGTGGAGGTCAAGCACCGCTACCTGCCGGGCAGCAAGCTCATCGAGATCGGCGGGGACTGGTATGAGTCCATCGCGCTGCCCGGCGGCCGGGTGGCGCTGGTGGTCGGCGACGTCGCCGGGCACGGGGTGCGCGCGGCGGTCACCATGGGACGGCTGCGGACCGCGATCCACACGCTGGCCATGCTGGAGCTGCCGCCCGCGGAGACGCTCCAGCAGCTCAACGAGCTGATGCAGGAACTGGGTGTCCGCGAGCCGCACTTCGCCACCTGCGTGTACGCGATCTTCGACGCGGTCACCGGGACCTGCGAGCTGGCCTCGGCCGGGCACCTGCCGCCGCTGCTGGTGCGCCCGGACGGCACCAACGAGCTGCTGGACATCTCGCCCGCGCCGCCGCTCGGTGTCGGCTCGGGGCCGATCCAGAGCCGGGTCATCGACGTCGAGGACGGCAGCCTGCTGGTCCTGTACACCGACGGCCTGGTGGAGCGGCGCACCGAGGACATCGACGTGAGCCTGGAGCAGCTCCGCACGCTGTTCGGCCCCGGCACCTGCGAGCAGTCGCTAGAAGACCTGTGCAAGGCCGCGCTGGCCGGCGTCTACGCCGATCAGCAGCGCGACGACATCGCCCTGCTGATCGCCAGGCTGCGCCGGATCCCGGCGGACAACTTCGTCACCTGGAAGCTGCCGCCCGAGCTGACCTCCGCGCACCGCGCCCGCATGCTGATCCGCCGGCCGCTGAAGCGCTGGGGCCTGTCCGAGCTGACCTTCAGCGCCGAGCTGCTGGTGTCCGAGCTGGTCACCAACGCCGTCCGGTACGCCCAGGGCCAGATCGGGCTGCGGCTGGTGCTGGAGCGCGGGCTGGTTATCGAGGTGCTGGATGACTCGGCGGCGCTGCCCCGGCTGCGCCATCCGGACGAGCAGGACGAGCGCGGCCGCGGCCTCCAGGTCGTCAGCCAGGTCGCGCAGCGCTGGGGTGCCAGGCGCGCGGTCTCCGGCAAGATCGTCTGGTGCGAGCTTCCCCTCCCCCACTCCTAGGCCGCCCGCCACCCGCCACCGCCCGGCCACCTCTTCGGCCCCGCCAGTAACACAGGCCTCTCCCACCCAAATGTGTCGCTCCCGTGGCGGGCCTGGCTAGGCAGGCCCGCGTGAATACGACAGTGAACCCGCTGTCACTGTCGTTAGAGCGACAGTAGAAGCGCGTTTACTGTCGTATCCGGGTCAGCGGCTAGCTGACCGAGGTCGGCGTCCCGGCCGCCGTGCCCTGGGCCGGGATGCCGGGCTGGGGGCGGGTGTCCTGGCGGATGGACAGGCGGCCGTTCTTCATCACGGCCACCCGCTGCGCCCGGCGCGCCACGGTGGAGTCGTGCGTGACCAGCACCATGGTCAGCGAGTACTCCTGCCACAGCCGCTCAAGCAGGCCGATGATCTCGTCCCTGGTGCCCTCGTCGAGGTTGCCGGTCGGCTCGTCGCCGAGCAGCACCGCCGGGCGCTTGACCAGCGCCCTGGCGATGGCGACGCGCTGCTGCTGGCCGCCGGACAGCTCGGCGGGCAGGTGCCGCAGCCGGTCGCCGAGGCCGAGTTCGGTCAGCATGGCCTGCGCCCGCTCCCGGCGCTGCGCGGCGCTCACCCCGGACGGGACCAGGGCGGCCTCCACGTTCTCCTGGGCGCTCAGCGTCGGCACCAGGTTGAAGGTCTGGAAGATGAAGCCGATCGACTCCGCGCGGACCTTCGTCACGGCGCCCTCGCGGAGCTGCGCGAGATCCTTCCCGGCGAGCTGGACCGACCCGGAGGTCGGGCGGTCCAGGCCGCCGAGCATTTGCAGCAGGGTGCTCTTGCCGTGCCCGGTCGGGCCCTGGATGGAAAGCCACTCGCCGTCGCGAATCTCCAGGTCCACCCCGCGCAGCGCGTCCACCGTGCCGCGGCCCTTCTGGTACGTCTTGGTCACGCCGGTTAGCTGGTACATGAAGCTCATCTCTCCTGACGTCAGAATGCCGGCTAGCGGGCTACTCGACCCTGGCCAGGGCGGCCGCGGGACGCAGCCGGGCGGCGCGCCAGCCGCCGAAGGCGCCGGCGATCAGGCCGCCGGCGATGGCCAGCGCCACCGCGGCCACGATGGCGGTCATGGTCACCGGGGCGGTCAGGTGCACGGTCAGGGTGTGCACGGCGTCCGGGGCGGCGTGCGAGAACCGGCCGGCGAAGCCGCCGCCGTTGCCGCCGCCGAAGCCGCCGCCATTACCGCCTCCGCCGCCGAAGTGCCGTTACCGCCGCCGAAGGTGCGTGCGCCGCCCGGCGTGGCGCTGCCGGTCGCCTGGCCGACCGAGGCGCTCAGCGGCGACGAGAAGTGCTTGATCAGCGTCGAGCCGAGGAACCCGAGCCCGACCCCGACGATGCCCCCGACGATGCCGATGACGACGGCCTCGCCGACCACCTGGCCGATGATCCTGCGGCTGCGCCAGCCGAGCGCCTTGAGGGTGCCGAACTCCCGGACCCGGCGCGAGACCGCGCTCATGGTCAGCAGGCTGGCCAGCAGGAACGCGGCGGCCAGCACCGCGATGGCCAGCCACCGGCCGAGGTTGTTCGCCAGGCCGGAGGCGCTGGTCAGCGAGCCGGTCAGCTCCTTGGCCAGGTCACTGGAGTTGGTCACGGTGGCCTTGGGCAGCACGCCGGAGATCTCCTTGGACACGGCGCTGATGTCGGAGGCGCTGGAGGCCGCCACGTAGACGGTGTTGACGTCGTTCTTCATGCTGGCCAGCGCCTGCGCCCTGGCCAGCGGGATGTAGGCGTCGGAGCTGTCGGACCCGGCCGGGACCGAGACAATGCCCACGACCTTGAAGCTCTTCTTGGCGATGGTGATGGTCGACCCGGCCGACAGCTTCTGCTGCTTGGCGTAGTCGGAGTCCACCACCGCGACGTCGGAGCTGGCGTCCGCCGCGGTGAAGGTGCGGCCTGAGGTCAGCGTCCCGGAGCTGAGCGGCCCGAGCACGCCCTTGGTGACCGATGACGCCGGCCACTGTGAAGCTGCTCGGCGTGAACGACCCGTGGAACGAGCCACCGCCACCGCCTCCGCCGCCCCCTCGGCCGAAGCCGCCACCGCCGCCCGAGGAGGTGAACGACGGGATCTTGCCGGTGATCTTGGTGTCGGTGAGCGTGAGACTGCCGGTCGCGGCCGCCACGTCACGCAGTTTCCCGATCGAGGTAACCGAGGACGAGGTCAGGGTGCCGAGGCCGCGGCTAGTCAGGTTATCCACGTCGATCGTGGTGCCCGGCTTGGGCCGGCCCTGCGACCCGAATGAGCCGCGGAACCCGAAGGACCGGGGAGTCGACGAGCCCGCCGCCGGCGCCTTGGTCACGGTGATGTCGGTGCCCACCCCGTACAGCGAGTGCAGCACCTCGCCCTGGGCGTCGCTCACTCCGGCCGACAGCGCGGTGACGGTGATGACCAGGCCGATGCCGAGGGCGAGGCCGACGGCGATCATGACGGCCTGACGAGCCCGCCGGCGCAGCTCACGGCGCAGGTAGGTGAAGAACATGAGGTCTCCTTCAGCCCGGGCGAGGCCGGGCCGGTCACGGCGCCAGAACCAGCCGGCCGCCGGGCGCAGCCGCCTGCGCCGATCCTGATAGTGGCCGCGCGAGCTGGACGGTAGCTGAAAGCCGCCTATGAGATTCCTCGCCGGTCCCGGCAGTCTCGCGGCCGCTCAGGGCAGCCCCGGGCAGCCCCGCAACCTGCGCACCTGGCTGTCTGAGGGGCGGTTACCTGGCGACCTTGCCGTGGTGCCGGACGGCCTTGTCGTGGTGCCGGGCGGCCAGCGGCGCGTCGGCGCGGCTGTCCACGGTGGCGACGCCGAGCTCTGAGCGCTTCGCGGCGGCGTAGGCGGGCGTACCCGCCCGGACATACAGCCGGAGCCAGATGTCGGAGGTCTGCCAGATCCAGAACAGGTGATAATGCAGGCCTTGCAGGATGGGCCGGGCCGGCGCGGAGGCGTCGATCTCCACGATCCACAGCCGCGAGGCGTGCGCCAGCCGGTTTCGCAGCTGCGCCGGGTTCACGTTCACCCCGCCGAGGGTCCCGGACGGGACCGGGAGCTGGGAAAGCTGGATATTGGGCAGCTTGCCCAGGCCGTCGGGGTAGGCGGCGAAGAAGCTCTCGGCGTTCGGGTTGGTGTACAGGACCACGTCGCCGGGCCTGGCGGTGGCCTGGATCAGCGCGTCCGCCTGGCGGATGTCGTCGCCGTGCCCGCCCGGCGTGCGGAAGAACACCTGCGAGTTGAGGCTGAGGATCGCCACCAGGACCACCGCGGCGGTCCCGCCGACCCGGCCAAGCGCCGCGATGCCGGCGCCGCCGAGCAGCACGGCGGCGGGCACGCAGAACAGGATGTAGCGGAAGTTGTAGACCGGGGTGATCGCGGAGCCGATCAGCAGGATCGCGGCCGGCAGCAGCAGCCAGGGCAGGCACAGCGCGGGCAGCGTGCGCAGCCAGGCCGGCCGGATCGGGGACTTCACGATCGTGATGATCAGGCCGGCCAGGAAGACGGCGAGCACCACCAGGCTCATCAGCGGCGGGCCGATCAGCTTGGTCACGCTGGTCAGCCCGGCGTAGCCGGGTGCGGTCAGCCAGCTGAGCTGGCCGCGCTGCAGCCAGGCGAACACGATCAGCGGGCTGGAGATCGCCACGGCGCACACGGAGGTGATCAGCCAGCGCAGCAGCAGCGCCCGCCGCGACTGGCCGGTACTGGAGCGGACCATCCGCAGCGCGATGGTCACCCCGTGCGCGGCGATCAGCAGCAGCCCGAAGATGTTGAAGATGCCGAGCAGCGCCATGCTGATGCCGTAGATGACCCACCAGCGGCGCTGGTGGGAATGCCCGGCGCCGAGCGCCCGGACCAGCACGTAGCTGGCGATGGTCGCCATCATGGTGACCATCGCGTACGAGCGCGCGTCCTGCCCGTACAGGCTGACGTCGGGGACGACGGCGAACAGCACGCCCGCGGCGAGGCCGGCGGCCGGGGAGACCATCCGGCGGCCCGTCGCCGCGACGAAGACCGCGGCCACCGTCATCGCGATGGCGGACGGCAGCCGCAGGGCGAACTCGCCGGTGCCGAACAGGTGCGCGACCGCCCAGGCGATCACGTAGTAGGCACCGTGCACCGCATCGACGTTGCCGAGCATCCGGATCATCTGGCCGAACGGCCGCTGCACGGCGGCGAGGGTGGCTGCCTCGTCACGCCAGTAGGACGGCACGCTGATGCCGAGCAGCATCACGGCGAAGGTGACCGCCGGCGGTACGAGCCGCATCCAGAGCGGACCGGGCTGATACTCCCGCAGGTCACCGGCGCGCTGCCAGGCAGGCGCAACGCCGCTCGCCCCGGTCGCCCGGCCGAGCAGCGCCGATCCGCTGGGTGAGCTCATTACCCCGACTTCCTCCGGATAGCGCCGCTATCGCCGTGTCCGGCCCAACGGCACTCAGGGAGCCGGCTCGCACCGGCTCCCTGAGTGCCCGACTTACCCAGTACTGCAAGTCAGGTCCCGGTACCCGGGACCGAGCTTAAATCACATTCCGCGCAGCGCGCGGATGGACTGCCGCAATGAGCCCATCGTGGCGAGCACCGCGGAGGGCTCGTACCCGCAGTGTGCCATGCAGTTGGCGCAGCGCGGGTCCTTCCCCCTACC
Source organism: uncultured Actinomycetota bacterium (assembly GCA_963725175.1). Classification (GTDB taxonomy): domain Bacteria; phylum Actinomycetota; class Actinomycetes; order Streptosporangiales; family Streptosporangiaceae; genus DASUBV01. Next base: position 5,433,790 of record CAVRXH010000006.1, on the reverse strand, counting down.
GTAAGCGTCCCAGTCCGTGGTCTCCACCAGTTCCCGGTAAGTCTGGACGTACCCGTCGGACATCAGGTAGCAGGGCCGCTGCCAGCCGAGCAGCGAGTACGACGGAATGCCCCACGCCGTGCAGGAAAAGTCCGCCTTGCCCTCCAGGAAGTCCAGGAACAGCGGCGAGTGATTCAGCCGCCAGCGCTTCCGGTTCCCGCCCGCGAACGCCTTGTGGAAAAGCTCCCTGGTTTCGGTGACCCCGAGGAAATGGTCCTGGTCCGGCGCCTTTTCGTAGGCATAGGCGGGCGAGATCATCATCTCGTCCACCCCCAGGTCATCGTTCAGGTAGTTGAGCACGTCGATGACGGTCTGCGGGGTGTCGGTGTTGAAGATCGTGGTGTTGGTCGTCACCCGGAACCCGCGCCGCTGGCACTCCCTGATCGCCGCCACGGCGTCGTCGAAGACGCCGTCCTTGCACACCGAGGCGTCGTGCCGCTCCTTGAGCCCGTCAATGTGCACCGCGAAGGCGAAGTACGGCGACGGGGTGAACTTATCCAGCTTCTTCGGGATAAGCAGCGCGTTCGTGCACAGGAAGACGTACTTCTTCCGCTTGATCAGCTCCGCGACGATCTGGTCGATCTGCGGGTGCATGAGCGGCTCGCCGCCCGCGATGGACACCATGGGCGCGCCGCACTCCTCGATGGCGCCGATGGCCTGGTCGACCGGCATCCGCTGCTTGAGCAGGCTGGCGGGCTGCTGGATCTTCCCGCAGCCCGCGCACTTGAGGTTGCACGCGTACAGCGGCTCCAGCTCCACGAGCAACGGGAACTTGTCCCTCCTGGCCAGCTTCTGACGCATCAGGTAAGTCCCGATGCGCACGCTCTGACGCAACGGCATAGTCATGCTTGCCTAACCTCCTTGGGCAGGCCGAATCGGATGGATTCGGTCGCGAGCACCCGCTCGCTCACGTCAACGGGACCCAGGCCCCCCAGCGCGGCGACGATCTGGCTGACCATCGCCGGCGGCGCGGATGCCCCCGCCGTGATCCCGACCGCCAACGCCCCCGTCAGCCAGCCGAGCTCGATATCCCCCGTGTTGTCGATCAAGTACGCCGGTGTACCTGCCCGCTCCGCGGTCTCCACCAAACGCCTGGAGTTGGACGAATTGGCCGACCCGGCGACAAGTATGACGTCGGCGTCAGACGCGATCGCCCGCACCGCTAGCTGGCGGTTTGTGGTCGCGTAGCAGATATCGTCGCTGCCCGGCCCGCGGGCATCGGGGAACCGGGCGAGCAGCGCGTCCACGATGGCACTCGCCTCGTCGGCGGCCAGCGTCGTCTGCATCAGGTAGGCGACCTTGGCCGGGTCGGCCGGGCTGAGCGCGGCCACGTCATCCGAGGTCTGCACCAGGACCATCGATCCCGGCGCCTCCCCCAGCGTGCCGTCCACTTCCTCGTGGCCGGCGTGCCCGATGAGCACCACCAGGTAGCCGTCGGCGGCGAACCGCCTTGCCTCGGCGTGCACCTTGGCGACCAGCGGGCAGGTGGCGTCGATGGCGGGCAGGCCGCGACGGCCGGCCTCATCGCGGACCGCCGGGGACACCCCGTGCGCGGAGAACACCACCGTGGCGCCGTCCGGCACCTCTTCCAGCTCGTCCACGAACACCGCGCCGCGCTGCTCAAGGCCGGACACCACATGGGTGTTGTGCACGATCTGCTTGCGCACGTAGACGGGGTCTGTCCGGCCGTCGAGCGCCCGCTCGACGATCTCGATGGCCCGCTCCACGCCGGCGCAGAAGGACCGCGGCCCGGCGAGCAGCACCTTGCGCGGGGCCGTCGCGGCGGCCCAGGCGGCCAGCGCGGGGCCGGCCTGCCGCAGCGCGCGCAGCGCCGCGATCCCGCCGGCCGGGCCGCCCGGCCGGAGCAGCGGCTGCCGGGGGGTATCCGACACCGCGCGCAGCACCGCGAGCGGGCGGCCGGCGGCGCCGGCGGCCAGGAACGAGGACTCCATGTCCACCGCGATCGCGCCGGCCTGCGCCGCGCTGGCCCGCTGTCCGGCATCGAACAGGCTGGTCACGGTGGCAACCGGGCCCTCGTGCACGGTCAGCCCGGCCCGGCGGAGCTGGCCGGCCAGCAGCGGCGCCGCGGGGCAGCTCGCGGCGGTCTCGCCGTCGGGGCCGATGATCCGGGTCGCCACGATCAGGTCGCCAGGCACCAGCTCGGGGGCCAGCCCGCCGCAGGTCCCGGCGATGGCGAGCGCGCTCGCCTGGTCATCGCGCAGCCATCCAGCCGCCGCGGCGGCCCGGCGCGGCCCGTAGCCGGTCCTGCGCACCGAGACAGCGCCCGCCGACCCGCCGCCAGGCAGGCCGCGGCGCACCGCCCTGGCCTCCAGGCTCAGCGGCGCGCAGACCGTCAGCCCGCCCCGGCTGGCATCCGGCCGGGGGGTCATCCCGCACCGCCCAGGTACCGGCCGAGTGCGCTGACCGGGAAGATCAGCCGGTAGAGGTGGTAGTTGATGTAGAAGTCGCCGGGGAAGCCCGTACCGGTGAACTGGGGCTCGTCCCAGCCGCCGTCCGGTAGCTGAGCACGAGCCAGCCAGGCGACCCCGCGGTCCACGCTGGCGGTGGTCTCCTGGCCGCCGGCGGCCAGCAGGGCAAGCAGCGCCCAGGCGGTCTGCGAGGCGGTGGACTCACCCTGCCCGGCCCAGCTCCGCCCGCCGCCGCCGACCTGGCCGTCCGGCCCGGCAAGCGGGCCGTCGGGCTCGTAGGACCGCAGGTCCTCGCCCCAGCCGCCGTCGGGGTTCTGGTGCCGCGCCAGCCAGCGGACCGCGCGCCTGATGACCGGCTTGCCTGGCAGCACCCCGGCCGCGATCAGCGCCGGGACCACCGCGCCGGTGCCGTAGATGTAGTTGGCACCCCAGCGGCCGAACCAGGAGCCGTCGCTCTCCTGCGCGCGCAGCAGCCAGGCCACGCCCCGCCGGACGGGCTTGCTGCCGCCCAGGCCCAGCCGGGCCAGCGCCTCTACCGCGTGCGCGGTCACGTCGGCCGACGGCGGGTCGATGACCTCGCCGAAGTCGCAGAACGGCAGCTTTCTGACCAGCTCCCTGGTGTTGTCGGCGTCGAACGCGCCCCAGCCGCCATCCCTGGACTGCATGCCGATCAGCCAGCGGGTCCCCCGCTCCATCGCCTCCCTGACCCCCGAGCCGGGCGGCAGCGCCGTCCGGTCCAGGGCCAGCAGCACCTCGGCGGTGTCGTCGATGTCGGGGTAGATGTCGTTGTGGAACTCGAAGGCCCAGCCGCCCGGCTCCAGCGACGGCCGCCTGACCTGCCAGTCGCCGGGGCCGCGGATCTCCTCATCCAGCACCCAGCGGGCCGCCTTGGTCAGCGCGGGATGGTCGGCGGGCAGCCCGGCGTCGGCCAGCGAGATCATCGCCAGCACGGTGTCCCACACCGGGGACTGGCAGGCCTCCAGCCGCCGCACCGGGCCCTGCGGAGAGTCCTCGGTGACGGTGAAGGCGTCAAGCCCGGCCAGGCCGCGGGCCAGCACCGGGTGGCTCAGGTCGTAGCCGAGCAGGTGCAGCGCGATCAGCGAGTAGACCCACGGCGGCTGGATACCGCCCCAGCAGCCGTCCTTCTCCTGCCGGGCGATGATCCAGTCGGCACACCGGCGGATCGCGGCCGAGCGAACGGCGCGCAGCGGCGGCGCCTTGAGCCCGAAGCGGTGGTAGACGTGCAGCGCCCGGTCCAGGTCGCCGAAGACCCGCGCCCAGAAGGCGTCCGCCCGGCTGGGCGGGGCCGCATCGGCCCCGCCGCTGGTGGCGGTGCCGGCTGTCGCCGGGCCAGCCGCCCGCAGCTCGCTGATGCTGAAGCTCAGCGGGCGGACCGGGCGCAGCGAGCCGACGATGGTGAGCGGCACGATGGTCTGCCGCGCCCAGCAGGCCCAGTCGCTGACGTTCAGCGGGAACCAGCTCGGCAGGAAGATCAGCTCGGGCGGCATGACCGGCAGGTCATCCCAGGACCACTCGCCGAACAGCGCCAGCCAGATCCGGGTGAACACCCGGCTGGCCGCCAGGCCGCCCCGAGACCGGATCCAGCCGGCCGCCTGGGCCATGTGGAAGGCGTCAGGCGAGTCGCCGGCCAGCCGCAGCGCGACGTAGGCCTCGACGGTGGTGGACAGGTCGGGCTTGCCGTCGTAGGAGTTGGACCAGGTGCCGTCCTGGCGCTGCCTGGACCGGATCCAGCGAGCCGTAGCGTCGGTCAGCTCGGCCGTCCTGATGCCAAGGAACTCACGCAGCAGCAGATCCTCGGCCTCGATCGAGACGTTGGTCTCCAGCTCGCCCTGCCACCAGCCATCAGAGTGCTGGAGGTCGAGCAGGCGCCGGGCAGCCCGGCCGAGCACGCCGCGGGCGGTCGCCGCGATATCGCTGCCAGTGTCGCTGGCCTGCGTCATCGTCATCGGTTCATCCCATCTGCGTGATCGGCTGAGCGCCCCGGCGCACCACGGCTTAGCTCTGCCTGACCGTGATGAAGTCGGCGATCGCGGCGAACTCGGCCCGCACGTCCTGCGGCATCTGCGTCTGCGACAGGCTCTTGGTGGCGGCGGCGAGCTGCGCGTCGGCCTCGCTCTCCGCCCACTCCCGGCCGCCGGCCTCCTCCACCAGGCTGGCGGCGCGCAGCAGATCGTCCTCGCTGAGCGTGTCCGGGCGGGCCAGCAGCTCGCCCAGGTCACGGCCGGCCTGGCTGCCGCCGGTCAGCGCGGCGACCACGGGCAGCGACTTCTTCCTGGCCCGCAGGTCGGCACGGACCGGCTTGCCGGTGACCTCGGGCGCCCCCCAGATCCCCAGCAGGTCGTCGGTGAGCTGGAACGACAGCCCCGCGTGCGCGCCGAAGCTGGCCAGGCCCATGGCCAGCTCCGCGGGCGCGCCGACGCCGATGGCGCCGATGCTGCACGCGCAGGCCATCAGCGCGGCGGTCTTGTCGCCGGCCATCTGCAGGCACTCATCGAGCGTCACGTCGGCGCGGCGCTCGAAGGCCAGGTCCGCGCCCTGCCCGGCGATCAGCCGGTGCACGGCCGCGGACAGGCAGCGGGCCGCCCAGACGCCCTGCGGCGCCGGGTCGGTGAGCAGCATGTCCTGGGCGAGGCAGAGCAGCGCGTCGCCGGCCAGGATGGCCGGGCCGACGCCGAAGACGGTCCAGGCCGTCGGCCGGTGCCTGCGCTCGGTGTCGCCGTCCATGATGTCGTCGTGCAGCAGCGAGAAGTTGTGCACGAACTCGACGGCCGCCGCGGCGGCCACGCCGCGCTCCGGCGCCGCGCCGGCTGCCCTGGTGGACAGCAGGGCAAGAGCCGGGCGCAGCGCCTTGCCGCCCTGGGCGTTGCCGGTCGGCGCGCCGTCGGCGTCAACGAAGCCCAGGTGGTAGGCGGCGACAATCCGGACGTCCGGGCTGAGCCGGTCCAGCCAGCCGGCGATGGCCGGGCCGACCAGGTCACGGGCCGCTGCGACGCCTTGCGGCATGGTGGTGGTCATGAGGACGCTCCTGCCGCGAATTCGCTGTCCTTAACCCGCGTGATCGCGGCTGGCTGCCCCGGCGCCAGCGCCGCGAGCTCGCCGATGATGTGCTCTGCGGCGTTCTGTCCGCTCCGCACGGCTCCCTCCATCGTGTCGGGCCACCCGGTATCGGTCCACGCGCCGGCCAGGGCCAGGCCGGGCACGCTGGTGCCCGCCGCCGGCCGCAGCCGGCCAGACCCCGGCACCTGGCGGAATGTCGCCCGGCGCTCTCTGGTGACGAAGAAGTCAAGCACGTTCGCGTCCCTGGCCGCCGGGAAGAGGTCGGCCAGGGCGGGCAGGAACTCCTCCCGCAGCCGGGCCGCGGGGACATCCACGTAGTCGTCGGCCGCCGACAGCGAGACCGCCAGGTACTGCCCGGCTGGCACGCCGGCCGCGCGCGTCTTGTCGAACACCCACTGCACCGGCGAGTCCAGGCCCGCCGCGAACGGCAGCCTGGTGACCCGCCGGTCGTAGTGCACGTGCACGTTGATGATGGGCGAGATGCCCAGCTCCGGCCAGCGGCCCGCGTCGGCGGCCAGCGAGGCCGGGGCCAGCTTCGCGGCCAGCCAGGACGGCACCGCGAGCACCACCGCGTCAGCGCCCAGCTCACCAGGGCCCAGCTCACCAAGACCCAGCTCACCGCGGGCCAGGTCGCCGCCGGCCAGCTCCTCGCCGGCCTGGCCGTCGCTGGCAGCCTGGCCGTCCCGGCCAGCGCCCAGCCTGCGGTCGGCGTCCTCGCCGCCGGCCACCGCCCTGACCCGGAAGCCGCCGCCGGTGACCGGCTGGATCGACACGGCCTTCACGCTGGTGCGCACCCGGACGCCGAGCCGGTCAAGCAGCGCCGCGGCCGCCTTGCCGTGCAGGTCGCCGAGCGGGATGGCGGGCACGCCGATATCGGCGGCGTCCTTGCGGCCGAGCAGCGCCGTCTTGATCACGGTGGCCGCCAGCGCGGTGCTGGCCTCGTCGCCGGCGATGTTCAGCGCCGAGATGATGAACAGGTCCCAGAGCCGCCGGCGGGCGCGCTCGCCCTGCCACCGGGCGGCCAGCCAGTCGCCGAGCCGCTGGTCATCCAGCCGGGGGCTGGCCGGGTTGGCGAACCGCATGCCGAGCGCGGCCCGGCCGGCCTTGATCCGCTCGGCCGGGGTGAGCAGCCCGTACCTGGCCAGGGTGCCGGTCATGTGCAGCGGCGCGGGCAGCGAGCTGCGCCGCAGCCTGGCCTGCTTCCCCGGCGTCAGCACGGTCACGTCGAACCGGTCCTGCATCCGGACCGAGCCGGTGACGCCCAGCCGGGCCAGCAGCTCCTGGTAGGCGGTGCAGCAGCGGAGGAACACGTGCTGCCCGTTGTCGATGACCTTCTCGCCGCGGCTGAACGAGCAGGTGGCACCGCCCAGCCAGGCACGAGACTCCAGCAGGGTTACCTCGGCGCCGGCCTCGCGGAGCCGGATCGCCGCGGTGATCCCGGCCAGCCCGCCGCCGATCACCAGAACGTGGCGGCCGGTCACGGGGCACCTCCCGCGACCGGCCGGACCGGATCCGCCTGACCCGCCTCGCTCGACCGGGCCGCGTCGCGGGCGTCGATGGCCTCACCGGCCGCCGCCGCTCCCCTCGACACGCCGTCCCCCTGTGATGCAGTCCCCCGCGATGAGGTGGCCGGGGCCACGCCGGCCGGCGGGCGCGGCGGGCGGCCCGCCAGCGACCTGGCGGCCACCATCAGCTTTTCCTTGGCGGGCAGCGACATCCGGTGATCGAGCACCTGCGCGGGCGCCGCCTCGATGTGCCGGAGCAGCCGCAGGTAGATGCCGGCCATCGCGCCGGCGCAGGCGGCGCTGCGCCAGTCCAGCATCGGCATCAGCGCCAGGCCGGCCGCGTACCAGCTCCTGGCCCGGTCCACCTCGAACCGGATCACCTGCTCCATGCCGCTAGCGTCCCGCGCCCAGGGCAGCTCGGCGCCGGGCGGGACCGGGGCCAGCGCGCAGCCGAACCTGGCCAGGTCATCGGCCGGCAGGTACACCCGGCCGTTGCCGAGGTCCTCGCGGATGTCACGCAGGATGTTGGTGAGCTGGAGCGCGACGCCGAGCGCGTCGGCCAGCGGCGCGGCGGTGGCCATGTCGGCGGCGCCGAACACGCCGAGCGACAGCCGGCCGATAGACCCGGCCACGCACCGGCAGTAGTGCTCAAGGTCGCCGAACGTGGTGTAGACGGTGCCCCTGACGTCGGCCTCGCAGCCCTCGATCAGCTCGCCGAAGGCCGGCAGCGGGATGGCGAACCGGTCCGCCGCGTCGGCCAGCGCCGCCAGCACCAGGTCGCCGCCCGGCGGCGCGGACCCGGCGGCAAGCTGCTCGACCTGCGCGCGGGCCTCCGCCAGCCCGGCGAGCTTGACGTCGGGCGGCAGGTCACCGTCGCCGATGTCGTCGATCCGCCTGGCGAACGCGTACACGGCGGACAGCGCGCGGCGCTTGGCGCCGGGCAGCAGCGCGATCCCGTAAGAGAAGTTGCGGGCCTGGGTCTTGGTGATCTGCTCGCAGTGCTGGTAGGCGGCCAGCACGTCCGGGCGCGGTCGTCGTGGTCATCGGCCGGTCACCACCGACCTGGCCAGCTCGGCCGCGACCGTCCGCCTGGCCGGCGCCGGGGTGGCGGCCAGCACGTCATAGCCCGCGACGCTGATCGCGGTCAGCGCGGCCCGGCCGCCGGCCACGTAGCCCGCCACCGCGAGCCTGGCCGTGCCGTGCAGCGTGCCGACCAGCGTCGCGCCGGCGTCCAGCATCATCCCGGCCCGCCTGGTCTCGAACGCCAGCAGCTCGCGCAGCCGCGGCGACGCGGTCGGCGCGGCCAGGTCGGACTCGGGAACGCCGTAGCGCTCCAGGTCCTCGCCCGGCAGGTACACCCGCCCGGCCCGGAAATCCTCCGCCACGTCCTGCCAGTGCTCGGCGAGCTGCAATGCGGTGCACACCTGATCGGAAAGCACGACCCGGCCGGGAGAGCTGACTCCGAACACCTGCAAGACGATCCGGCCGACGGGATTAGCGGACAGCTCGCAGTACCCGACCAGGTCGTCAAACGTGGCGTAGCGGGAGACAATCTGGTCCTGCCGATTGGCGGCGATCAGGTCAAGAAAGGGCTGTATCGGCACGCCGAGGTCGCGCACCGTCGGCCGCAGTGCCTGAATCACCGGGAGCCGCGGCTCACCGTGATTTAGCCGCTCCAGATCCGCCTGAAGTTCATCCAGCAGCCGGGCCCGGTCGGCCTGCGGCGCCTCGTCCCCGATGTCGTCGGTTATCCGCGCGAACCCGTATACGGCCATCAGGTGCCCGCGCGCCCCGCGCGGCAGCATGCGCAGCGCAACAGGGAAGTTCTCCCTGGTAGAACGCGTCAGCATCGCGTCCGTGCGGGCGGCATCAGCCTCCTCCGCCCAGAGGAACCTCTCACTCATTCGCGTCCCGTCCCGCGCCACAGGCCCTATTTTCCGCACAGTTTTGCATTGAAGGCAAATAATGACATGCGCGTCAGATGACGCCCGTGTCGTGTTGACTCATCGGAACCGCAAGGCCTCGCTGGGCCGGCAGCGGGACCCATTATGCCGGCCGGGCGGCTGTCGCGGGCAGGCTGCGGTGCGTTTCTCATAACCGCCGGATGTCAAATGCTTTTCCTGACGGTTCGGTCAATCAGGGCCCGGCGGGCCAGCCCGCGCCGGGCCGGCCAGCCGGCCACGGGCACCGCGACGGCCCGCCGGGCGGGTCCCGCCGCGAGCCGGCCCGCGGTCGCCGGCCGACGGCCCGGCGGGCCGGCCGTACCGGGGGGCGGCACCCGCTAGTCCGTTACGCACGATTAATGGCTTAATCGTCATACATGGGGTAAGTCTGCCGGTCACCAGACCCATTCCGGATGCGATAGCGGCTATTGACCACCGAAACCGCGTCGATCAGGCACGAAACCCGGTGACATGCCCAAGGAACAGTCAATCCTGGCGATTTAGCGCGGCTGTGGGCTTTATGGGATGTTAGGCTACGGAATCTTCGTGCGGCTCTGTCACCACACTGGTCCACCGGGCACTTCTCACACCGGGACTTCACACATGGGTTTGCGTCACAGGTCCATCCGCCTGCGGGTTTTCCTGCTCGTCGTGATCCCGGTGCTCTCCCTCATCGGCGTCTACGCCTACACCGCGACGATCACCGGCAGCGCGGCGCTCAGCCTGTCCCGCGCCAAGACGGTCAAGAACGCGACCGCCCTGCCCACCAGCGCCTTCCAGCAGCAGCTCGACAGCGAGCGCAGCCTGGCGCTGCTGTACCTGGCCAACCCGACCGACCAGGCGCTGACCAAGCTGGAGATCCAGGAGAACGCCACCAGCGTCGCGCTGCACAGGTTCCAGGTCGCCAACATCGCCGGGCCCATCGCCTCATACGCCTCGGGGCCGGAGAAGGCCGCCGCGAAAACGCTGGTCCAGGCCGGTAGCCAGCTCCCGGCGCTGCGCGCCAGGATCGCCGAGGGCACCATCACCCGGCCCCAGGTGCTCGACCAGTACAGCGCGATCGTGACCGCCGGGTACCGGGTACTTGAGCAGGCCATCCAGCAGAACTCCAGCGTGCCGGTCGTCATGTCCGCGCTCAACGTGGTCAAGCTGGACGAGATCGACCAGGTCGTGCTGGAGGAAAGCGACCTGTTCACCAGCGACGTGGCCGCCGGGTCGTTCCCGCCCCAGGACCGGGTCGAGTTCACCCAGCTCGTCGCGCTGCGCCGGTACCTGACGGCCGACGCCGTGCCGCAGCTCACCCCGGCCTACCGGGCGATCTACCACAAGGACGTCAGCCCGGAATCGGCCACGGCGCTCAGCCTGCTGGAGAACACGATCATCCGGGCGCCTGGCCCTGGGCTGCCCCCCGTCCAGCGGCTGCCCTGGGCCGCGACCGTCGGCGCCTACTCCACCGGCCTGAACAAGGCGCTCACCGCGTCATCCAACGCCGTCGCCCAGCACGCCCAGCGGGACGCCGACGCCAGCTACCTGCGGCTCGCGCTGGCCTGCGGGCTCGGGCTGCTGGCCATCATCGTCTCCGTGCTGTTCTCCCTGCTGGTCGGGCGCGGGCTGGTCGGGCAGCTCGCGGAACTGCGGGAATCCGCGCTCGACCTGGCCAACAACCGGCTGCCCAGCGTGATGCGCCGGCTGCGCGACGGCGAGTCCGTGGACGTCGCCGCCGAGGCCCCGCCCGTCGAGTCAAGCGCCGACGAGATCGACCAGGTCAGGCAGGCGTTCAACATCGCCGCCAGGACCGCGATCCAGGCGGCCGTCGACGAGGCGAGCCTGCGGCGCGGCGTCAACGAGGTGTTCCGCAACCTGGCCAGGCGCAGCCAGGTGCTGCTGCACCGCCAGCTCAACCTGCTCGACGGGATGGAACGCCGGGCCACCGAGCCGGACGAGCTGGAAGACCTGTTCCGCATCGACCACCTCACCACGCGCATGCGGCGGCACGCCGAGGGCCTGATCATCTTGTCCGGCGAGTCACCTGGCCGGGCCTGGCGGCACCCGGTCCCGCTGGTCGACGTGCTCCGCGCCGCCGTCGCGGAGGTCGAGGACTACCAGCGGATCCGGGTCGAGTCACGGACCGAGGCCGGGCTGTCCGGGCACGCGGTCGCTGACGTTATCCACCTCATCGCGGAACTGGCCGAGAACGCCACGGTCTTCTCCCCGCCGAACACGCCGGTGCGGATCATCGGGGACATGGCGGCCCGCGGGTTCGCGGTGGAGATCGAGGACCGCGGCCTCGGCATTGCCGCCGAGCGGCTCGCCCAGATCAACGAGAACCTGTCCAGCCCCAGCCAGCCGGCCTTCGACCTGTCCGGCAGCGACCGGCTCGGCCTGTACATCGCCGGGCGGCTGGCCCGGCGGCACGACATCGGCGTCCAGCTGCGCACCTCCCCCTACGGCGGCACGACCGCGGTGGTGCTCATCCCGCTGGCCCTGGTGGTCAGCGAGAACTCCATCGGCCAGGTCCCGGAGCTCGACCGCCGCGGCCTGCCGACCGGCAGCCGGGCGGCGCTCGGCACCGGCCTGGACATCGAGGACACGATGCCCGCGGGCCCGGCGATGGCCTGGCTGGCCAGGCCAGGCGGCGCGAACGGCAGCACCGGCAGCACCGGCCGCGGCGGCCCGCGGGAGGCCGGGGCCAGCCGCCGCGCCGCGCCATCGCCGCCAGCGGCCGCGCCCCGGGGAACCGGGCTCAGGCCACCCGCGCCGCCCGCGAATGGGACGGCGTCGCCGGGGAACGGGACCGTCGCCGCGTCGCGGAAGACGGAAGGCGGGCTGCCGATCCGGGTCCGGCAGGCCAACCTGGTCCCCCAGCTCAGGGACGCCAGCCCGGCCGGCAGCGCGATGGCCGGCGGCGCGATGGCCGGGCAGGTGCCCGGCTCGCCTGGCAGCCAGTCAGGCAGCACGGGCGACGGCGCGGCACAACCGCTCTCGGCCGAGGCGGCGCGGAGCACCATGTCGGCGCTCCAGCGTGGCTGGGAGCGCGGCCGTTCGGCGCCGGCTGAGCCGACTAGGCCGAACGGGCCGACTGCACTGAACGGGCCTACTGGGCCGAACGGGCCTGCGGCGGTCACCGAGCCTGCTGCCGCAAGCGCACCGGGCGCACCGGCCGAGCCGGCGGCCGGGGACGGTCAGGCCGGAGAGCAGGAAGCTGCGCAGGCAGCCGAGTAACAACGAGTTGGCGCGGGACGCCACGGGAGGGCGAGTAATGAGTCACGCCGGTCAGCTGGACTGGCTGCTGAATGACCTGGTCGCACGGGTTGCGAATGTCGACAAGGCAGTCATCCTGTCTCTGGACGGCCTGGCGGTCGGGGCATCCGCCGGGCTGTCCAGAGACGACTCCGAGTACCTGTGCGCGATGGCGGCCGGCTTCCAGAGCCTGGCCAGGGGCGCCGGCCAGCGCTTCGGCGGCGGCGCCGTGCGGCAGACCGTGGTCGAGATGGAGACGGCGTTCCTGTTCGTCACGAACGCCGGCGAGGGAAGCTGCCTGGCGGTCCTGGCGGCCGGGAACGTGGACGCCGGGATGGTCGCCTACGAGATGGCCATCCTGGTCCGGCGGGTAGGCGAGCACCTGGCCGTCTCGCCCCGCCCAGGGCCGGAAGACGAGGGAGCTGAGCCCGGCCAGGACGCCGCGGCCAGTGCGGCAGCCGGCGCGGCGGCGGAGCCACCGACAGCCCGGGCGGTGTGACGCCCGGTGCACCCGCCTGACGGTCAGTGGATGGACGAGGAAGCCGGGCCAGTGGTCCGGCCTTATGCCCTGACCGGCGGCCGCACCCGCCCGACGGGCGACCGGGTCGATCTGCTGGCGCTGGTCTGCGCGGTGCGCGGCGCATCGGCCGACCAGGCTGACCAGAACGACCTGGAACCCGAGCAGGTCTCCATCCTGCGCCGCAGCCAGGTGCCGGTGCCCGCCGCCGACCTGGCGGCCGACCTGGACCTGCCGCTGGGGGTCATCCGGATCCTGGTCGCCGACCTGCGGGAGCGGGGCCTGGCCACCGTGCACGGGCCGGCCAGGGCCACGCTGACCGACGCGAGGATCCTGCGGGATGTCGCCGAGGGCCTGCGCCGGATCTGACCGGCGCCGTTCGCTCCGGCTTCGCGGCCCGCTCCGGCTTCGCGGCGGTCAGGAGCGCCAGATCAGCACCAGCGCGCAGTCGTCGGAACTGACCCGCCCGGCCTGCAGCGTGGACACCAGCCGGGCCGCCCCGGCGCCGAACCCGCCGGCCACCAGGTGATCGGCCTCGCCGAGCAGCCGGTCGATGCCCTGGTCGATGTCCTTGCCCGGCACCTCCACCAGCCCGTCGGTATAGAGCATCAGCGCGTCGCCGGTCCGCAGCACGCCGTGATCCTGCTTTACCCGCACGTCCTCGACCACTCCGAGGACGACGCCGCGCGCGCTCGTCAGCCGCCACCGGCCGCTGCCCGCCTCGAAGTGCGCCGCGGGCGGGTGCCCGGCCGACGCGATGCTGTACTCCCCCGTCGCCAGGTCCACCCAGATGTGCACGGCCGTGACAAAGCCCTCGCCCGGCGTCCCGCGCCGCAGGTAGGCATTGCAGGACGGCAGGAAGTCCTCGGCCGGCACCGAGCCGAGCAGTCCGCCGAACGCCCCGGACAGCAGCAGCGCCCTGGTGCCCGCGTCGATCCCCTTGCCCGACACATCCACCAGGGCGACTTCCAGCTTCTTGCCGTCGCACGTGGATACCAGGAAGTCGCCGCCGAACGAGGCGCCGCCGGCCGGCAGCAGCACGGAGGTGGAATGCCAGGTGTCCGGCAGCGCGGGCAGCCGGCTCTGAATGCGGATGCGGTCTCGTAGCTCAATCAGCATCTGATCGCCGCGTAGCCCCTGAATACCCAGCTTTGCCCGGGTACGGGCTAGAACGTCGGCGAACAACGCGGTCACGACAATAGTGGCGACGATTCCGGGACCGGCTTTCCCGGCATAGGTGTCATAGGCCAGCATCGCGGCAACTAGGCAGAACAGGATCCGCAGGGCGCGCGGCCAGAGCAGCAGGCCGCCGGCCAGGATCGGCAGGATCATCACGCCCGGCGAGAACCAGTCGCCCGTCTCCTCGGCGGCCGCACCGCCGATGACGAGCACCGCGAACGCCAGGATCATGGCCAGCCGGCGGTTCCTGGTGATGAACTGCCGCCTGGTCACTCCCCGCACGGCTGCCGTGTATCCCTGAGCGGCGGCCAGGACCTGCCTGGCGACTCCAGCAACCATGATGACCGGCACTGTACCGGTAGCTCCCGGATATGGCATCCCGCCGATGGCCGATATTCGCTCGCCACCGAGGGCCCGACGGTGTACCAATGGCCGGATGGCAACTGGTTTCGTGATCCGGGCGATCGAGCCGGCTGAGTACTCCGCATTCGTCGCCATCAACGCGGATGCCTTCCACTCCGCCCTCGCGCTCGAGACCATGGCCGAGCATGAGCGGATCACGTTCGAGTTCGACCGCAGCGCCGCCGCGTTCGACGGCGATCGGATGGTCGGCTCGTCCTGCGCCTTTTCCTTCGGGCTATCGGTGCCCGGCGGTTCCGTCGCCGCCGGCGGGATCAGCATGATCGCGGTCATGCACCGGTACCGGCGGCGGGGCATCCTGACCGCGATGATGGCCAGCCTGCTGGCCGACAGCGTCAAGCGGGGCGAGCCGGTCGCCGCGCTGTTCGCGGCCGAGCCGGAGATCTATGGCAGGTACGGCTTCGGCTGCGCCTCCGAGGATGTCCGCGTCAAGATCCCGCGCAGCGAGGGCCGGATCATCCCGCCGCCGTTCCCCGGTCAGGACGGCTCCGTGCGGCTGCGCGACGCCGATCCGGCCGCTTCACACGACGATCTCGCCCTCGTCTACGAGACCCTGGCCACCGTCCGGCCCGGCATGACGTCCAGGGACAAGCGCTGGTGGCAGAGCAGGACAGCCGACCCGGAATGGGGTCGGGGCGGCCGGGCGCCGCGGCAATGCCTGATCGCCGAGGACGACGCCGGGCCGTGCGGCTATGCCCTGTACTCGATCCGGGCAGGGTCCGGCGATCCTGGCATTCCGGCCGCCAAGCTCCGGGTCGACGAGCTCGTCGCGACCCGCCCTTGCGCCGCGGCCGCGCTCTGGACCGACCTGCTTTCCATCGACCTCGTGGACGAGGTCGCGGCGCACTCACTCCCCCTGGACGACCCGCTGCTGCGCCTGATATCCGGACAGCGCCGGGCCCGGCCCGCCATCGTCGACGCGCTGTGGGTCCGGCTGATCGACCTGCCGGCCGCGCTCAGCCAGCGCCGGTACACCCGCGAGATCGACGTCACCGTCGAGGTGACCGACGCCCAGCTCCCGGCCAACGAGGGACGATGGCGGCTCCGGGCCGACCAGGCCGGGCAGGCCACCTGCACCCGCACCGACCGCCCCGCCGACCTGCTGGCGCCCGTGCAGGCACTCGGCGCCGCCTACCTCGGCGGCACCAGCCTCGGCTCGCTGGCCGCCGCCGGCCAGGTCAGCGAGGTGCGGCCGGGGACGGTCGCCAGCCTCTCGGCCGCGATGTCCTGGCACCTGTCGCCCTGGTGCCCGATGATCTTCTAGAGCGAGTCCTGCCCGGCCACCCTGAGCGGATGCTGCCGGTCAGCACTAGAGCAGCGCCAGTCCGGCAGGCAGACTAGGCACGTGACTGGCATGCGGATCTCGCTCGACACGGCGATGCGGGCCAGGGATGTCTCCCGGCCCTCAGGCGATGAGCCAGCGGCACGGGACGCGGCGGAAGGCAGTGCCCCAGGCCAGGCCGGGCCGGCTGGCCGTGCCTCCGGCACCAGCCCGGCCGCCCCGGCCGCCCCGGCCGCCGCGGGCATCGCCCGGCCGGCTCCGCGCGCGGCGGGCGCCACGCCCGCCGACAGCGGCGCGGCGAACGGCAGCCCGCCCGCCAGCACCGACCAGGCGCGGTCCCCCCGCGCGCCGCATCCGCCGCCCGCGCCGCAGCCGCCCGCAGCGCGGCGGGAGGCCGCCGACCCGGAGTCCGCCCCGCGATCCGCCGCCCCGCGATCCGCTGGCCAGCGAACCGCCAGCCCACAGGCCGACGCTCCGCGAGCAGACCATTCGCCAGCAGGCAACCCGCCGACAGATAAGCCGCCGGCGGACAAACCGCAGGCGACCGCCCGGAAGCGGCAGCGGCATAGGTCGCGGCGACGCGGCCGGTAGCACGGCGCCATAGGCGCGCGAGCTGGGCCGGCTACGGGAGCGGGGGCAGGTCTCCGGTGCGCTCGTAGTCGGTGATCATCTCCAGGCGCCTGGAGTGACGCGGCTCACCGGAGAACTCCGTCTCGATGAAGGTCCTGGCGAAGCCGACCGCGACATCGACCGGGTGCATCCGGGCACCGAGGCTGAGCACGTTGGCGTTGTTGTGCAGCCGGGCGAGCTGCGCGGTTTCCTCGCTCCAGGCGAGCGCCGCGCGGACCCCGTCGATCTTGTTGGCCGCGATCTGCTCGCCGTTTCCTGACCCGCCGATCACGATGCCCAGGCTGCCGGGGTCGGCGATGGCCTGACTGGCGGCCCGCATCACGTAAGGCGGATAGTCGTCGCCGTCGTGATAGCTGGCCGGGCCGCAGTCCACCGGCTCGTGGCCTGCCTGCCGCAGCCAGTCGATCACGGCTGTCTTGAGCTCGAATCCGGCGTGGTCTGATCCCAGGTAGACGCGCACGGGGCAAGTCTGGCAGATCCGCCCGGCCCAGCCGGGCAACCGGGCCGCCGACACAGGCAACGCCGATTACCGAGAGTAGATGACCATTCGCCCCTAACCGGGCACCGGTGCCACGAATCAAACCCGATCGCCGGATACTCGACGGATCATGGCGAGCCACCCCGCAGTACCGCCAGGCCTGCCGGAGTCCTATCTACCAGCAAAAACGCGGGTAACCTCAGAGGTTGACTTCATTTCGTGATACAACGCTCTCAGTAAGTAACCGGGCTGACGGTCACGTTACGTGACTGGCTCAGGACTACCGACCTGAGGTGGGCGGATGACTTACCAAACCCCGCACGGGTGGCGGGTGACGGCACGCGGCCCGCTGCACGCGGCATCAGCCGGAAGCCCGGCTTACCTGCGGCTGCGGCTCCGGCTGCATAAGGCGCTCCGGCTGTTCGTCGCGGCCGGCGCATGGGGAGCCGGATTATGCCTGATCATCGCCTCAGTGGCGCTGGTCGCCGAGGCGAGCGGCTCCGGCAGCCCTGACCACGTCACCGCAACCTCGCGTGCCTATCACCTGAAGCAGGGCGGACCCGCGGACAGGCAGGCGCCCAGCCAGCCAATCCGGGTGACGCTGGCCAGGTTCGCCGGCACCGGCGGCACCGTGACCCGCGCGTTCCGGGTGGCCACCGCCAGCCGGTGGCAGCTCACCTGGTCCTACCACTGCACCGAAGCCCGGCCCGCCGGGCAGCTCCAGATCCGCCAGGGCGGCGCGGCCGGCGGCGGACTGATCGTGTCCGCCGCCGGCCGCGCCGCCCGCGGGAGCACCTGGACCTACTCGACCGCCAGCACGCATTACCTGGTCGTGACGACCGGCTGCGCCTGGACCATCGAGGTGGCCGGACACCGCTAACGCGGGTCCCGCGGGTCAGTCGAAGATCGGGTCCCTGGTCCGGCTCCGCTTCAGCTCGTAGAACCCGTCGGTCCCGGCGACCAGCAGCACGCCGTCCCAGAGCCTGGCCGCTGCCTCGCCACGCGGGATCGGCGAGACCACGGGGCCGAAGATGGAGGTGCCGAGCACGGAGATGATCGGCGTGCCCACCTCGTACCCGACCCGCTCGATGCCGCCGGCGTGCGAGGCCCGCACCGCCTCGTCGTACTCGGTGGACTCCATCGCGTCGGCGAGCTGCGCCGGCAGCCCAGCCTCGGTCAGCGCCGCCTCGATGGTGGCACGGTCCCTCGGCGCCTTGTCATGGTGGAACCGGTTGCCCAGCGCGGTGTAGAGGGCGCCGAGCGCCTGCGGGCCGGCCTTCTGCTCGGCGGCGATGCACACGCGCACCGGACCCCATGCCTCGCGCATGAGCTGCTGGTACCGCTCGGGCATGTCTTCCTTGCCCTCGTTCAGCACCGCCAGGCTCATCACGTGCCAGTGCACGTTGACCGGGCGGACCTGCTCTACTTCCAGGATCCACCGGCTGGTGATCCAGGCCCACGGGCACAGCGGATCGAACCAGAAATCGACATCTGTGCGTTCTTGCTCAGACATGTACGCTCCTGCGGAGGTCAGCAACTGTCGCACATGGCAAACCTGAGCTTCCCTCTCGGCATTCCACGGCGATGATGGAAGCATGCCGGACTGGGCACCTGGGAGGGACACGGCGTGACGAGCAACCTGACACGTGACGAGGCTCGCGAGCGCGCCGACCTGATCAGCGTTCAGTCTTACCAGGTCAGCCTGGACCTCACCGGCGGCGAGTCGATCTTCCGGTCGCGGACCACCGCCCGGTTCCGCTGCGCCCAGCCGGGCGCGGCCACCTTCGTCGACCTGACCGCGGCTGAGGTCACCAGCATCGTCCTGAACGGCCAGGATGTGGACCTCTCGGCGTTCGACGGGGACCGGATCGCGCTGGCGGACCTGGCGGCCAGCAATGAGCTGCTGATCGTCGCCGAGTGTGCCTACTCACGGACCAGCGAGGGTCTGCACCGGTTCACCGACCCGGCCGACAAGGGCACTTACCTGTACACCGACCTGGAGACGTTCGACGCGCACCGGGTCTACGCCTGCTTCGACCAGCCCGACATCAAGGCCACCTTCGAGCTCAGCGTGCTGGCCCAGGACGACTGGGAAGTGATCACCAACATGCCGCCGGCAACCCCGGCCGAGCCCGCCGCCCCGGCCGGCCCGGCCGGCGCCGCTGGTACTTCCCGCCCACCCCGCTGCTGTCCACCTATATCACCGCCGTGGCCGCCGGCCCCTACCACGTGGTCCGCCGCGAGCACGACGGCATCCCGCTGGGCATCTTCTGCCGCCAGTCACTAGCCCCCTACCTGGACCCCGAGGAGATCTTCGAGGTCACCGCGCAGGGCTTCGACTACTTCCACCGGATCTTCGGGATCAGGTACCCGTTCCCCAAGTACGACCAGGTCTTCGTGCCCGAGTTCAAGACCGGTGCGATGGAGAACCCCGGCTGCGTGACCATCCACGAGGCCCATGTCTTCCGGTCCAGGGTCACCGACGCCCGGCACGAGGCCAGGGCAGCGACGATCCTGCACGAGATGGCGCACATGTGGTTCGGCGACCTGGTCACCATGCGCTGGTGGGACGACCTGTGGCTGAACGAGTCCTTCGCGAGCTGGGCGGGCACCATCGCCCAGGCGCAGGCCACCCGCTGGACCGACACCTGGACCACGTTCGCGCAGATCGACAAGGTCTGGGCGTACCGGCAGGACCAGCTCTCCTCGACCCACCCGATCGCCGCCGACATCCCCGACATCGCGGCCGTCGAGGTCAACTTCGACGGGATCACCTACGCCAAGGGCGCCTCGGTGCTCAAGCAGCTCGTCGCCTACGTCGGCCTGGAGAACTTCCTGACCGGGGTGCGCAGCTACTTCGACGCCCACGCCTGGGGCAACGCGACGCTCGGCGACCTGCTCACCGCCCTGGAGCAGGCATCGGGCCGGGAACTGGCCTCCTGGTCGAAGGCATGGCTGGAAACGGCCGGGGTCAACACGCTCCGTGCCGTCTACGAGACCGGCGACGATGGCGCCTTCACCTCGTTCAGCGTGACCCAGGAGGCTCCGGCCAGTCACCCGGAGCTCCGCCCGCACCGGATCGGCATCGGCCTGTACCGGCTGGCTCCGGACGGGCTGGAGCGCGCCGGCCGGGTGGAGGTCGACATCGCCGGGCCGGTCACCCCCATCCCCCAGCTCATCGGCACCGTCCGGCCCGACCTGGTGCTGGTCAACGACGACGACCTCAGCTACGCCAAGGTCCGGCTCGACGAGCACTCGCTGCGCAGCCTGATCCGCGCCAGCGGCCGGTTCACCGAGTCGCTGCCCGCCGCCCTGTGCTGGACCTCCAGCTGGGACATGACCAGGGACGCCGAGGTGGCGGCCCGCGACTTCCTCACCCTGGGCCTCACCGGGGCACGGTTCATCACCGACATCAACCTGCTGCAGTCGGTGCTGCGCGCCGCGGTCACCTCGGTCCGCCGGTTCAGCGACGCCGCCTGGCGCCAGGCGGGCACCGAGCAGCTCGCCGGCGGCCTGCGCGAGCTGATGCACAACGCGGTGCCCGGCTCGGACCGGCAGTTCTGCTTCGCCATCACGTTCTTCGACGTGGCCACCGCCCCCGCCGACCTGGACCTGCTGGCAGGGCTGCTGGACGGCTCGGCCAGCATCGACGGCCTGGTCATCGACACCGATCAGCGCTGGCGGCTGCTGCACCGGCTGGTCAGCAGGGGCCGGGCCGGCGAGCACGAGATCGAGGCCGAGCTGAGCCGCGACGACACCGATGCCGGGCAGCGGCACGCGGCCCGCGCCAGGGCCGCCGTGCCCACCGCCGAGGCCAAGGAAGAGGCCTGGAACATGATCATCGACGGCGGCCTGCCGAGCGCGGTCGTCAGGGAGACGATCATGGGATTCCAGGATCTGGACCAGGCGGAGCTGCTCGCGCCGTACCGGGAGCGGTTCTTCGAGGTGATCGGGTCGCGGTGGGAGCAGTGGGGCGACATGGCCAGGTTCTTCGCGCAGGCAGGGTACCCGATGACGGACATCAGTCAGGAGGCGGTCGATTTCGCCAACGCCTACCTGGCCAGGCCGGAACTCCCGGCCGCGCTCCGCCGCCTGCTCGCCGAGGGCCGCGACGACGTGCTGAGGGCGCTCAGGTGCCGGGAGCGCGACGCTCCCGGCACCTGAGCCGTGCTGGCTACAGAGCGGGTGCCGGGAGCGCGATGCGCTGGCTGGCGGTTAGCGCGGACGGCGGGACGATTCACTCGTAATGAATAGGTCGGCTGCTGGGCTCAGTGCGGGGCGGCGGCGCGGGCGACTGCGGTGACCAGCGGGTGGGCGGGCAGGTCCTCTAGCGGGACCGGGCGGCCCGCCTGGTCGCAGAGGGGGACCCGCCAGTTGGGGTACTCGGTGCTGGTGCCGGGGATGTTCTGGCTGCGCGTGTCGCCAACGGCGTCCGCGAGTGACACGCCGACCAGGGCGGCCTGGGTCCGCGCGAGGAACCCGTACAGTCCGACCGTCAGCTCGGCCGGGCTGGCCTGCTCCCCCGGCGTCAGCAGGCCAGTCGCCCCGAGCAGGTCCCGCCAGCCGGCGACGAGCCGCGCCGCGCGAGCCCGTTCAATGTCTGGTGGCTCGGTCAGCAGCCCAAGCCGCTCCCGCTCGGTGACCTGAGCGCCGGTGCAGAACCCGGCCACAGTAGGCACGTCGTGCGTGCCCACGGTCGCCATGCAGTCGCGGCGCCAGTGCTGCGCCGCCAGCGGCGAGCCGTCGGGCTCCTGGGCGAACCAGAGCATCATCGTGCCGAGGATGTCGTGGCCGGCGAGATACCCGCGCAGCCAGCCGGGCACGGTGCCGAGGTCCTCGCCGATGGCCAGCCCGCCGGAGCGGGCCGCCTGCCCGGCGAGCGCGGCGACGGCTGCCCGGTGGTCGTAGCTGACGTAGGCCCCGCGATCGGCGGTCATGCCCTCGGGCACCCACCACAGCCTGGTCAGGCCCATCACGTGATCGACGCGCAGCCCGCCGGCGTGCCGGAACGCCGCGCCGAACAGCTCCGCCAGCGGCCGGTACCCGGCCTGCGCCAGGCGGCGCGGATGCCACGGCGGCTGCGCCCAGTCCTGGCCAAGCTGGTTGAAGCTGTCCGGCGGGGCGCCGACGCTCACCCCAGTGACAAGGAGATCCTGATGCGCCCAGGCGTCGGCGCCACCTGGATGCACGCCGACGGCGAGGTCGTGGAGCACGCCGTGCGCCATTCCGGCCGCGAGTGCGGCCCGCTGCGCGGCGGCGAGCTGCTCATCGACCAGCCATTGCAGCCAGGCGTGGAACTGCACCGCGCCGCCATACTGGGCCGCCGCCTCCGCGACGCCAGTCTCGCGGTCCCGCAGCCGGGCCGGCCAGCGCCGCCAGTCCGCGCCATGCCGCTGCGCCAGCGCGCACCAGCTCGTCCAGTACCGCAGCTCGGCGCCCTCGCCCGCCCGGTAGGCGTCGAAGCTGGACTGGCGCTTGGTGCTTCGCGGCAGCTCAAAAAGCCGTTCCAGGACAGCTCGCTTGGCGGTCCAGACGGCGTCGCGATCGATGAGTTCGGGTGAGGTGGCGAGTGCGCGCAGCGGGGCGGCCAGGCGCTCTGCATCCTGCCGGGCGGCGGCCGGCAGGGCGGCGTACTCGGGAACGTCCTCCACCCGCAGGTAAAGCGGGCTGACATACCGCCTGGTCATCGGCAGGTACGGGGACGGGCTGACGGGTGGCAGCGGCTCGGCGGCGTGCAGCGGGTTCACCAGGATGAACCCGGCCCCCAGCTCCCGGCCGCTCCACCTGGCGAGCTCGGCGAGGTCATGCAGGTCCCCGTGCCCCCACGAGTCCCGTGACCGCACGGAGTAAAGCTGAACGGTAAACCCCCACGCCCGCCCAGTAGGCAACGGCGCCCTGGCCCCGTCGGCGCAGCCGTCAACCGGGGCCGGGTCGGCGAGGCTCGATCCTGGGCCAGCCGAGTCAGCAGGAGCGGGGCCAGCCGGAGCAGCCGGGACCGGGCCAGCCGGGGCGGGGCCGGCCGGGGCGGCCGAGGCGGGCGAGGCCAGGCCGGGCGAGGCGGCGTCGGGGGGCGTACCGGCGGCGGGGGCGCTGGCGGGGGCGTCCAGCGCGGCTAGCAGGGCCTCAATGGTGTCAGCGGGGACCTCGACGCGCTGATGCTGCCAGTTGTCATAGCTCGTCGCGATCCCGGCGGCCTCGGCCCGCCGCGCCAGCTCTCCATCCATCACTCCCCCATCCTCCCCAACTCCGCGCGAAAGGTGCTTCATGATCGGGTAGCACTTTGGGGTCCTATACGCCCAAAGTGCTACCCGATCATGGACGTGGCCCGCTGGCGGGGTGGCGGGGCGGGGGTTGGGGGCGGGGGTTGGGGGCGGGGGTTGGGGGCGGGGGTTGGGGGCGGGGGTTGGGGGCGGGGGTTGGGGGCGGGGGTTGGGGGCGGGGGTTGGGGGCGGGGGTTGGGGGCGGGGGTTGGGGGCGGGGGTTGGGGGCGGGGGCCGGGGCAGTGTCGGCAGGGGCGGGGAGGATGGGCGGGTGATGGGCGAGTTGCGTGGGGAGCTGGGTGAGCTGGCCGAGCTCCAGCGGGGCATCCTGACGTGCGGCCAAGCCCTCGCGGGCGGCATCACCAGGGACCTGATCAAGGCCCGGCTGCGGCAAGGACGATGGCAGCGCATGCAGACGGGCGTCTACGCAACCTTCTCTGGTCAGCCTGAACGCCTCGCGGTGTTATGGGCGGCCGTCCTGCGGGTGGGAGCGGACGCCGTTCTGAGCCACCAGACGGCAGCGGAGCTAGCCCGGCTGGAGGACCGTCCCAGCGCTCTCATCCATGTCACGCTCCCGTACGCGCGGCGGGTCAGGCCCATCTCTGGCATCGTGCCGCACGAGTCGCGGCGTGCCGCGCAGGCGCGTCATCCGGCGCTGACGCCGCCGCAGACCCGGATCGAGGAGACCGTCCTTGACATGACGGAGCTGGCGGCCACCGTCGATGACGCGGCGGGGTGGGTGACCAGGGCGCTCGGCCGGAGGCTGACGACTCAGGCCAGGCTCCGCGACGCAGCCGCGCTGCGCAGCCGCTTGCGCTGGCGCGGCGCGCTGGGCGAGTTGCTGTCACCAGACTGGGTCGGAGTGCATTCCGGGCTGGAGTACCGGTATGGGCGGGATGTGGAGCGGCGGCATGGGCTGCCGGGCGGGGCGCGGCAGGCGCGGGCGCGGCGCGGCGCGGCGGTGATCTACCGCGATGTGCTCTACGAGGAGTACGCGCTGGCGGTGGAGCTGGACGGGCAGGCCGCGCATCCGGCCGAGCTGCGCTGGAACGACATCCGCAGGGACAACGCGGCGGCGACCGACGGGGTGACGACGCTGCGGTTCGGCTGGCTGGACGTGACGCAGTCGCCCTGCCTGGTCGCGGCCCAGGTCGTCGAGGTGCTCGGGCTGCGCGGCTACCAGGGCGGCAAGCCCTGTTCCCCCGCCTGCCCGGTCACCGGGCGGGCCAGCCCGACTGGTCGGGCTGGCCCGCCCAGTCGCCGCGCCGGGCGAGGCGGCCGGCCCGGCCGGCGGAGGCGGCCGGGGCCGGCGGAGGCGGCCGGTCCGGCCGGTCCGGGCGGGCTGGGACGGGCTGGCTAGCGCGCGTCCTGTTCGGTCTTGGCCGACGCGAGCGGCGTACCGGCGGGCCCAGCGGGCTGGGAGGCGTCTCAGTCGAGGTGGGCGCGGGGAGCGAGGGCGCGGCCTAGCCAGAGGCCGGCTAGCGCCTGGATGGCCGGGACGAGCAGGGTCAG
Organism: uncultured Actinomycetota bacterium; assembly: GCA_963725175.1. Lineage (GTDB taxonomy): Bacteria > Actinomycetota > Actinomycetes > Streptosporangiales > Streptosporangiaceae > DASUBV01. The sequence goes on along the minus strand of CAVRXH010000006.1, from coordinate 5,409,278 downwards.
CGCGATGGTGATCCAGGCCTGCGCGGCCAGGCCGGCCAGCGCGGCGATGACGCGGGCGGTCGCGCCGACGGGGACGCCGTGCAGCGCGGGCAGGGCCAGCGGGACCGCCCAGCCGACGATCGCGACCAGCGCGACGGCGGGCAGCAGCACACGGGCCCGCCACTCGCCCAGGTAGTTCGCCAGCCCGGCGGCCAGGCCGACGACGAGCGGCACGAACCACCAGCCGATCGCGGCGCCGCCGGCGATCACGGCGGCCCCGGCCAGGGCGCCGAGCAGCCACAGCGAGACGGGGCCGCGATGGCGCGGCCTGGTGAAGCTGGGCCGGAACGGCGACAGCGGCGCGTCGGCGCCGATGCCCTGGGCGCGCAGCTTGCCGAGCCGGTAGGAGCCGCGCTTGCCGAGCCGCTTGAGGTCGGTCACGGTGTCAGCTCCCACTCCACCGTGCCTCCGCCGGCCCCGCCGGCCCCGCCCGAGCCGCCCGAAGCGCCCGAGCCGCCCGATCCACCGGACGCGGCCCCCGCGCCCCCTGACCCGGCGCCCGACCCGGCGCCCGACCCGCCGCCGCCCCGGCGGCCCACCCGGTCCGGCCTGGCCAGGCTGGCGGGCTCGGGCATCGGCAGGTACCGGTCCGCCCACCAGTCGGCCATCAGGTTCTGGTACCACGGGGATGCCGGGTTCTCGCTCTGCCCGCCCGGATAGACGCCCTCGCCCACGGCCTGGCCGGCGGAGTTCCAGTGCACGATCATCCGCCAGCTCGGCCCGGCGCTGGCCGTCAGCCCGCCGTCGGCGGCGTCCACGGTCCACGGGTCGCCGCCGGACGGGCGCGGCCCGTACCCGAGCGCGCTGGCACCCGTGAGCGAGGGGAACTTCCGGCTGTGCAGCCGTCCCCAGGTCCAGCCGGAGGCGGCCGTGCCGAGCTGGAACTTCAGGTGCGCCACGGCGGAGGCGAAGGCCGACCGCATGGCGGAAACGGCGTCCCGGCGCGGCCCGCCTGGCGGGCTGAAGGCGGAGTTGTGCTGGTCACGCAGGGTCCACGACTGGAGCACCTCGTCCAGGCTGACCTGGTCCGGGTTCACGGACAGCCCGTAGGAATCGAGGTGCACGGGCACATGACGCGCGGTCCACCAGGGCTGGAACACCTCGTCCAGGTAATCGGTCCAGAAGGTCCACCAGACCGACGCGCCGACGGACGACGGGCCCATCCAGTCGTTCCAGCCGGCCAGTGCCTGCCGAGCCTGCCGCTCCAGCGGCGTCAGCGGGGCATTCCGCAGCGCGGCGAGCAGCCGGGGCAGCACCGACCTGGCGAGCTGGTCGGTCAGGCTGGCCTGGAGCGCGGCGAACCGCGGCGGGCTCATCGCGGAGTGCCGGTCCAGGTAGCCGTACTCGGTGGCGGCCCGGTAGCTGGCGTCGAAGGCATTGGCGCTGGTCCCGATGTAGTACGGGTAGGCGCCGCTGACCGGCCGCTGGTTGGCGGTGGCGATGACGTGGCCGGGCGGGTCGTAGGCCTGCGGCACGTCGGCGTAGGGGATCACGCCCGCGACGTCGTCGGCGCCGGTGCCGGGCATCGGCAGCCACGGGTCGCCACGGCGGACCAGCGGGTAGTAGCCGGCCGAGATCGCGCCGATGTTGCCGCGCTTGTCGGCGTAGACGAAGTTCTGGGTCGGCGCCCGCCAGCCGGCCAGCGCGGACCGGAACTGCGCGAAGTCGGTGGCCTGGCTGATCCGCAGCAGCACCGCGAGGTCGGACGAGCCGAGCGCGCCCATCCAGTCCACCGAGACGGTCTGCCCGGCGGTGGTCAGCACCGGCCCGTGCACGGTCAGCGCGACGGTGAGCCGCCGGGCGGACCCGCCGCGCACCGGGATCGTGTAGTGCAGCTCCCGTTCCCGCCGCCACTGCCCCCGCCAGAGGTACTCCCCTGGCCGGGACTTGCTGGTCTGCTCGTCGTAGAACATGGCGCTCTGGTTCTGGGTGTCGGTGAGCGACCAGGCGATGTCCCGGTTGTGCCCGATCAGCACGCCGGGCAGGCCGGGCACGCTGACCCCGGACACCGCCAGCCCCGGCGCGGACAGCGCGACCTGGTACCAGACCGACGGCAGGGTCTGCGGCAGGTGCGGGTCGCCGCCGAGCATCGCGCTGCTGCCGGTCACCTTCGGGCCGTTCACCGCCCAGGCGTTGCTGTCGGGGTAGGTGTGCACCTGCCCGGCGGGCAGCGCAGCGACCTCGGCCAGCACCGCTCGCGCCGCCCGCCCGGTCCCGGCCGCGCTGCCCGGACGGGCATTCATCCGGAACGAATCGTTCCCCGACGCCGCGACCAGCCCGGTCCCCCGGCCGTGCCGCCCGCTCCCCGTCCGGCTCCGCGTCGTCCCGGCTCGCCCGGACCCGCCTCGGCCTGTTCCCCGGGCCCGCCGCTCGTCCCGTAGCTCCCGTCCGCGCCCGCCGAGATCGGCGCGATCCCGCCGTTGCGGTACGGCCCCCGGTCATACGGCACCTGCGGCCCCGGCCCCACCACCGGGAACCAGCTCATCGTCCTGGCGCTGCCCAGCGACCGGTCAAGCAGCTCGTAATCAAGCGGCGTCGTGGTGAAGTCCAGCTCCTGCGTCAGGTCTCCCTGGATGACCAGGCTGTCGACCGGGGTCCAGTTCGCCGGGTACACCCCCGCGAGCGAGAACACGGCCGGCCACTGACCGCTGCTCCGCAGCCCGGCCAGGTAGTCGTTGACCCCGCGCGAGTAGGACAGCAGCGCCTGGGCCGCCGGGCTGGAGCGGGGCATCTGGGCCCACTCCCGCTGCGCGGTCCGCAGCAGCCCCATCCGCAGCTCGAACTTGTCGGAGGGCACCGCGCCCGCCCCGGCGAGCTGGGCCAGCCGCCCCTCGCCGAGCCGCCGTTCCAGGTCCATCTCGGTCAGCCGGAACCGGGCGTGCACGTAGCCAAGGCCCAGGTACAGGTCGGCGTCGCTCTGCGCGCGAATCGAGGCGATGCCCTGGCTGGTGAAGGTGACCTGGACCGGATGGGCCAGGCCCGAAATCCGTAGCGACTGCGAGCGCACCGGCAGCGCGGTGCTGGCCGAGGCCCAGGCACCGTGGCCGGGGTCCAGCACCGGGCCGAGCCCCGGTACCGTCCCTAGCCCGGCGCCGAGCACGCTGAGGACCAGCACGCAGCAGCCGAGCGCGAGCACCAGGTTGCCGATCCGGCGTGCCTGCCGCGAGCGCCGCCGCCCCGGCAACATGAGATCACCTCCGCAGTCCGCCGGCCCAGGCGAGCGCGACGTACTCGCATGTTAGGAGGCGCGGCGGGCCGCCGCACGAACTACGGAGCGTGTTCAGAAACTGACGATCCGCCGGCCGCTGTCTCGGCCGCCGCGCTGCCCTCCAGCTTGAGGTGCGGCACTACCGGCTCCAGCCAGCGCGGCATCCACCAGGCGCGGCGCCCGAGCACGGACATGATGGCCGGGACCAGGACCATCCGGACCACGGAGGCGTCGATCAGCACCGCGAACGCCATGCCGATGGAGAGCATCTTGACCGTCGGGTCGGTGCTCAGCACGAAGCTCGCGAACACCACCACCATGATCGACGCCGCGGTGGTGATCACCCGCGCGGTGCCGCCGATGCCGATGGCCACGGCCCGGTGCGGGTCGCGGGTGGCGATCCACGCCTCGTGCACCCGGGACAGCAGGAACACCTCGTAGTCCATGGACAGGCCGAACACGATGGCGAATACCAGCATGGGCACGTACGACGGGATCGGCAGCGTGCTGGGCACGCCGACCAGGGTGCGTCCCCAGCCCCACTGGAAGATGGCCACGATCACGCCGTAGGCCGCGCCGATCGACAGCAGGTTCAGGATGGCCGCCTTGACGGCGATGACGACCGACCTGAATGCCGTGGTGAGGAGCAGGAACGCGATGGCGACCACGGCCAGGATCAGGTAGACCATCCGGCTGGCGATGCGCCGGGTGAAGTCCACCCCGCCGGCCACGGTGCCGGTGACGTAGGTGGTGACGTGCTCGCGGGGCAGCACGTTGTCGCGGAGCCGGTCGACCAGGCTGATGGTGGCGGTGGACTGCGGCCGGGTGGCCGGGATGACGCTGAACACAGCCGTGTTGCCCGACGAGTTCACCGCGGCCGGGCCGACCGAGGCGACGCCGCTGGTCTTGCTGACGTCGCCGCGCATGTCCGACAGCAGCGTGCTCGTCTGCGAGCTGGACTGGTGCGGCAGCTTGACCACGACAGAGAGCGGGCCGTTCACGCCGACGCCGAAGCCCTTGCTGAGCTGGTCGTAGGCGCGGCGGTTGCTCTGCGAGGTCGGGTTGGTGCCGTTGTCTGGCTGGCCGAGGGTGATGGAGAAGAGCGGGATCGCCAGCACCACCAGCAGCACCACGGCGGCCAGCCCCCACGGCCAGGGGTTCCCCGCGACCATCCGGCCCCACCGGGCGAACGCGCTGTGCTCGTGCCGGCGCGCGGTGGCGGCGGCGCTCTCCCTGGCCTGCTCCCGCACCGAGACGCCCTCCTTGCGGGCCCGCAGCCGGGCCGACAGCGCCCTGGCGTTCCCGCCGATCAGCCCGAGCAGGGCGGGCACCATGGTCAGCGCGGCCAGCATGGTGACGGCGACGACCACGGCGGCGGCCAGGCCGAGCGAGCCGACGAAGCTGACGCCGACCACGTAGAGGCCGAGGATGGAGATGACCACGGTGGTGCCAGCGACCACGATGGCCGCGCCCGAGGTGCCCTGCGCGTGCACGGCGGAGTCGGCGACGCTCATCCCGGCGTCCAGGTGCTCGCGGTGCCGGGAGACCAGGAACAGGCCGTAGTCGACCGCGACGCCCAGGCCGAGCAGCGTGGCGATGGTCGGCGCCGTGGTCGGGAAGGTGATGCCCGCCGCGATCAGCGCCAGCAGGGCCAGCCCCGAGCCCACGCTGAAGATCGCCGACAGCAGCGGGATGGCCGCGGTGACCAGCGAGCCGAACATCAGGATCAGCAGGATCAGCGCGCAGCCAAGGCCGATCGCCTCGGAGGTGCGGTCGTCGGTGGTCTGGCCGATCTGCCCCGCGCCGGCCCCGTAGTCCACCGTGAGCCCCGCCCGGCGGGCGGGCCGCACCGCGGTGTTCATCCGGTTCAGGTACGAGGTGCCCAGCGAGTTCGGGTTGACTTTCCACGAAACGCTGGCGTAGGCGATCTCCCCGTTCTTCGACACGGCGCCGCTCGAGGATGAGGCGAACGGGCTGACCGCCTTGATCACGTGTGGCAGCCTGGCCAGGTTCGAGGTGGCCTGGTTCACCGCCGACTGCTGCGCGGTGACGGTGGCCCCGTGCCTGGCGCCGAACACCACCTGCCCGGCATAGCCGCCTTGCTGCGGATACTGCGCGTTCAGCCGGTCCAGGCCGGCCGAGGACTCGGTGCCGCTGACGGTGTAGTTGTTGACGTAGCTGCCGCCCCAGGCCCGGCTGGCGCCGAGCAGTCCGCCGAGGATGACCAGCCAGGCCGCGATGACGATCCAGTGCCGCCTGACCGCGACCGCGGCAACCCGCTCAAGCAGGCTGTTCATGTTGCTCCCCCGGCGGGACAAGTCCGCTGCGCCTTGCTGCCCCGGGTCGCTGTCATGTCCGGAAACGCGTTCGGCTAGATCACCCGCAGCGGGTGATCTAGCCGAACATCACGGGTGGAATCAGCGGGTCCCGGTTCGCTCCAGTTCGCTCGGCTCGCCCAGGGGCAGCTCCTTCTCGGGCGCCGGCCTGGTGGCCAGCTTGCTCGGCCACCACATCCACCGGCCGAGGTCCAGGTTGAGCGCGGTGACCAGGACCGAGCGGACGATGATGGTGTCCAGCAGCACGCCGAACGCCACCGCGAAGCCCAGCTCGGCCAGGAACGTGGCCGGGATGGTGGACAGCGCCGCGAAGGTGCCGGCCAGCACCGCGCCGGCCGAGGTGATCACCCCGCCGGTCGCGCTCAGCCCGGCCAGCGCGCCGTTGCGCGGCCCGCGCCGCCCGGCTTCCTCCCTGACTCTGGTCATCAGGAAGATGTTGTAGTCGATGCCCAGGGCGACCAGGAACACGAAGACGAACAGCGGGAACGAGGTGTCCGCGTTGCCGTAGTGGAACAGGTGGTTGAACGCCAGGGCGCTGACCCCGAGCGCGGTCAGGAACGACAGCACCACGGTGGCGATCAGCACCACCGGGGCGACGATCGCCCGCAGCAGCAGCCCCAGGATCAGGAACACCACCAGCAGGATGACCGGGATGATCACGTTACGGTCGTGCGTGGCGGCCTGCTTGACGTCCAGGTTGATCGCCGTCGTGCCGCCGACCAGGGCGTGCCCGCCCGGCACCGTGTGCACGGCGGAGCGCACCGCGCCGATCGTGTTGTAGGCGGCCTGGCTGTCGGGTGCCGACGAGAGCGTCCCGTACATCCAGGCGTGGCCGTTCCTGATGGCGGGCGGGGTGACCGACGCGATGCCGGGGGTAGCACGGAAGGCCGCGGCGATCCGCGGCCCGGCGGCCGGGCTGCCCACCACCACGACAGGCTGCCCGGCGCCCGCCGGGAAGTTGTGGTCGATGACCGTCTGGCCGACGACCGAGTCCGGCGTGGCGCCGCGGAACGACTCGGCGGTGGTCAGGCCGCCGGCCTTCAGGCCGAGGCTGCCCAGTGCCAGGGCGCCGAGCACTACGGCGGTGCTCACCCAGACCAGCCGGGGCCGGCCGGAGATGCGCTTGCCGATCCTGGCCCAGAAGCCGCTGGCGGTGGGCTCGGGCGAGCCGAGGGTCGGCTTCACCGGCCAGAAGATCCACCGGCCAGTGATCACCAGCAGGGCCGGCAGCAGAGTCATCATCGCCACCAGGGCGACGCCGACGCCGATGGCCAGCACCGGCCCCATGCTCTTGGTCGAGTTCAGCTCGGCGATGCTGAGCGTGAGCAGGCCGAGGATGACGGTGCCCGCGCTGGCCAGGATGGCCGGGCCGGCCCGGCGGATGGCCTCGCCCATCGCCTCGTGCCGGTCGGCGTGCCGTCGCAGTTCCTCCCGGTAGCGCGCGGTGAGCAGCAGCGCGTAGTCGGTGCCCGCGCCGAAGACCAGCACGTACAGGATGCCGGCGGTCTGGGCGTTGACGGTCAGCCCGGCGTGCGCGGCGAGCAGGTAGATCAGCGCCTGCGACGCGGTCAGGGCGATGCCGGCCGACAGCACCGGCAGCAGCCACAAGGCCGGACTCCGGTAGGTGATCAGCAGCAGCACGATGACGACCGCGAGGGTCGCGTACAGCAGTGTGCTGTCGATGCCCGCGAACGACTTGGACGAGTCGGAGGCGTTACCGAGCGGCCCGGCGATGTGCACGTTCATGCCGGTGTTTCCCGATACCGCGACGGCGCGCAATCGCCCGGTCGCCGCGGCGGCCTTGTTCCAGCCTTCCTTGCCGAGGTTGACCGGCACGATCGTCTCGATGGCCCGGCCGGTCCTGGACACGACCGGGCCGATGATCTGGCTGCCCGCGACGCCGGGCTGGCCGGCGAAGCTGCGCGCGTCGGCGGCGGCCTTGGCCTTGTCGGCGGCGGTGACCCCGGAGGCGCGGGAGTAGACCACGACGCCGGTGAACAGGTTGGGCGACTGGAAGCTGGACTGAAGGTTCAGCACCTGAGTGGACTCGGCCTTGGCCGGCAGCCACGCTGACGCGTCGTTCTTCTCGGCCCCGTTGAGCTTGCCGGCCAGCGGGCCGGCGACGGCGACCAGGATCAGCCAGAAAACCAGGACCAGCCACTTGGTCCGGCGTCCGCTTGGCACGCGCGCGAGCGCGCGGGCAGTGTTCATGTTCGAGATCCCCCAGGATCGGTAGTGGCTCGCGGCCGCGGCGCACGGCACCGGCACGCGATAGGTCAGCGCTTAAGATATATCGCATCGACCTCGCGTCGCAAGATATATCGCGTCAACCCCGGCTACACCGAGCCATACTCGCTCCCGGGAACCCCTGCCCTCGTTCCGTGCCGATTATGTCCGTGTCGGTGGCTCCGAGCCTGTCACGCCGGCGCGGCGGCCCGCCAGCCCGCCTCTTGCTGTTATCAGAGGTGGTTTTTGCTACCAGATTTCCGGGTGCCGGCCCTGCCACGGGCGAGCCGCCTCTAGCTGCGCCGACAGCGAGATCAGCGTGGCCTCGTCGCCCATCCGCCCGGCCAGCATCACGCCGATGGGCAGGCCGTCGTCGCTCCAGTGCAGCGGCACGCTGACGGCCGGCTGACCGGACAGGTTGTACAGCGGCGTCCACGGGGTGAACAGCTTCTGCCGCTCGAAGTTCCGCTCGGGGCCGAGCTCATCGAACCAGCCGACCGGCCGCGGCGGCAGCGCCACGGTCGGGGTGAGGATGGCGTCGTACTGATTCAGCGTGGTGAGCGCGGGGCGCATGATCGCCTGCAGGTAGGCCTGGGCGAACAGCAGGTCGGAGGCCTTGATCTGCATGCCCTGCGCGCGCATGTAGGCGGTCAGCGGCAGCAGCATGCCCTCCTGCTCGACCGACAGCGGAGCCAGCGTGGCCATCGCCTGCCACAGCGTCACGAACTGCGGCACGGCGTCCTCGCCGAACGGCAGGTCGATCTCCTCGACCTCGTGCCCGAGCGAGGCCAGCAGGGCGCTGGCCGCCTCGTAGGCGGCCACGCAGTCCTGGTGCACTTCCGCGCCAGGAACGACGACCTTCAGCGACCGCGCGATGCGCAGCTTGCCCGGCTCGCGGCGGGCGTAGCCCAGGAAGCTCTCGCCCGCGGGCAGCGGCGGCTGGCTGTACAGGTCGCCGGGGTGGGCGCAGGTCATCGCGTCAAGCAGCAGCGCCGCGTCGGCGACGGTGCGGGCCAGCGGGCCGTCGATGCCCAGCCCGGCCAGGTCGGGCATCAGCGGGCCGCCGGAGACCCGGCCGCGGCTCGGCTTGATCCCGAACAGGCCGCACACGCTGGCCGGGATCCGGATCGAGCCACCGCCGTCGCTGCCCTGCGCGGCTGGCGCCAGGCCTGCCGCCACCGCGGCGGCCGCGCCGCCGCTCGACCCGCCGGCCGACCGGCTCAGGTCCCACGGCGTGCGCGCGGGCGGGCCGATCTTCGTCTCGGTGTAGCAAGGCAGGCCGAACTCGGGCGTGGCCGTCTTCCCGGTGATGACGATTCCGGCCGACCGCAGCGCGGCGACGACGTAGTCGTCCTCGGTCGCGATGTTGTCGGCGAAAGCCAGGCTGCCCAGGGTCATCCGGACGCCCGCGACCATGTTCAGGTCCTTGATCGGGATCGGCACGCCGGTCAGCGGCGGCAGCGGCGTGCCGTCCTTCCTGGCCGCGGCGACCGCCTTCTCCGCCTGCGCGGCCTGATCGCGCGCCAGGTCGTGGGTCACCGTGTAGAACGCGCCGACCCGCTCGTTGAGCCGGTCGATGCGATCGAGGTAATGCTCGGTGATGTCGACAGGGGACAGCTCGCCGTCCCGGATAGCCGCCGCGAGCGCCGTCACCGTCAGGTCATGAATATCGGCCACCTACCGAACAGTAGACGGCGTCGGCAGACCTGGTCTATCCCCGGCCGCCGCACCGGTCGCCGCACCGGTCGCCGGGCGAGATCACCAGGCCCGGCCGGCCCCCGGCTGGCCAGAGCGCCCGCCGACCGGTAATCATTTCGTTACCCTTAGGCGCGTGACCCGCCCGCCAGGACCCCGGCCAGGGGCGCCAGGACCGGCCAGACAGGACCGGGGCGCCGCGGCCCCCGCGCGGCCAGAGCCCGCGATGCCGGAGCCGCCGCTGCCCGCCGTGCTGGCCGGGCTGGCTGGCGACCCGCGGGTGCCGATCTGGGCCAGGCGGCTGGTGCTGGCGGTGATCGCGGCCATCGCCGTGACGCTCTGGCAGAACTGGCGCTGGGGCCTGACCGCCGCCGCGCTGGTCGCCATCGCGGACACCCTCTACCAGTCCAAGGCCATGTCGCCGGTGCCCGCCGACGTGCTCGCCAGCTCCGCGCAGCGGCGCACCCGCCGCCGCCTGCACCTGCTGCGCCCGGCCGGCTACCTGGCCCTGCACAACCGGGCCATCCCCGGCACCGACTCGGTCATTGACCACCTGGTCATCGGCCCGGCCGGGGTCTTCGCCGTGGATTCAGAACGCTGGGACCGGCGGATGCCGGTCCGCACCACCGCGGGCGGCCCCGGCGGCCAGGGCGTCGGCCTGCGCGGCGGGCAGCTCTTCCACGGGCCGTACAGCCAGGCGCCCCGGCTGGCGCACGCGCGCTGGGAGGCGGCACAGGCCGCGGCGCTGATCAGTGCCGGGCTGGGCCAGGACGTCCCGGTCAGCGCGGCGATGGTGATCTACGGCCCGGCGATCCCGTGGGGCATCGCGACACTGCGCGGCGTCGAGGTGTTCGGCGGCAAGAAGATGCGCACCTACTTCCGCCGCAAGGGGCGGGACACCCGCGGCCAGCACCTCACCGAGGATGACATCAGCACGCTGGCGGAGGCCGCGTCCGCCGCCCTGCCGCCGGCTGAGATAGCTCCGCCGCCGGCCAGGCAGCCCCGCCGCCTGGCCAGCTAGCCCGCCGTCGGCCAGGCAGCCGCGCTCCGATTACCCTGTGAGCGATCATCGGCTCGGCGGAAGGCGGGATGTGGCGGCAGTCAGGGACTGGGTAGCGGGCGCCAGGCCGCGCACGCTGCCCGCGGCCATCGTGCCCGTGGTGGTGGGCTCGGGCGTGGCCGCCGGCTATGGCAGCTTCTCGGCCTGGCGGGCCGCCGCCGCCCTGGTCGTCTCCCTCGCCCTCCAGGTCGGCGTCAACTACGCCAACGACTACAGCGACGGCATCCGCGGCACCGATGCCACCAGGGTCGGCCCGGTCCGGCTGACCGCCTCGGGACTGGCCCGGCCGCGCCAGGTGCTGGCCGCGGCGCTCGCCAGCTTCGCAGTCGCCGGCGTCGTCGGCCTGGTGCTGGCGGCGATGACGTCCTGGTGGCTGCTGGCCGTCGGCGCGGTGGCCGTGGCCGCCGCCTGGTTCTACACCGGCGGCAGCCGGCCCTACGGCTACCGCGGGCTCGGCGAGGTCTCGGTGTTCGTGTTCTTCGGCCTGGTCGCGGTGGCCGGCACCGCGTACGTGCAGATGCGCACGCTGGACTGGCTGGCGGTGGCGGCGGCCGCGCCGGTCGGGCTGCTGGCCTGCGCGCTGCTGGTCATCAACAACCTGCGGGACATCCCCACCGACTCCCAGACCGGCAAGCAGACCCTCGCCGTGCGCCTCGGCGACACCCGGACCAGGGCGCTGTACACCGGCTGCATGCTGATCCCGTTCTGCGTCGCGGCGGCGCTGGCCCCGGTCGCGCCGCTGTGCCTGGCGGCGCTGGCGGCGGTGCCGCTGGCGGTCGGCCCGGTCCGGAAGGTCCGCCAGGGCGCGACCGGCCGGGGCCTGATCCCGGCGCTGGGCCAGACGGGCCGCCTCCAGCTCGCCTTCGGCGCCCTGCTCACCCTCGGCCTGGCCATCCGCCTCTGAAGGGTTAGTGACCTGGCTCCGCAGTTGGCGACCTGTGCCTTGTCGGGCGCCTGTACGGAGGGCTGAGTATGGTAGCGCCACCGTGTCGGTAGAGAGCCGCCGGCCGACCGCCGTCGCCGTTATTTCGCATACTGCCTGCGAACTCGACAAACCCCTTGGTCGCCAGCACCTTGCGCCGAAAGTTCCCCGCGTCCAGGGTCGTGTCCCAGACGAGCTCGTACACTCGACGTAGTTGCGTCATGGTAAATTCCGCAGGGCAGAGCGAAGTGGCAATTGGCGTGTATTCTAGCTCGCTGCGGATGCGGTTTAATGCGGTCTCAGCGATCGTCCAGTGATCGAAAGCAAGCTGAGTTCTCAATGACTCATCAAATTCAACCCAGTCAGCATAACGGGCATCAGTTCCGCTCATCGGCATAGGCAGATCCCGCGCTATCACCAGATACGCAGTGGTTATGACACGCTCCCTGGGGTCGCGGTCAGGAGCCGAATAGGTATGGAGCTGCAGGAAGGGAAACTGATCTGCCTTCGTGCCGGTCTCTTCAAAGAGCTCCCTGCGAGCAGTCTGTTCCAGATCCTCCCTAGGACGCAGGAAGCCACCTGGAAGGGCCAGTCTTCCCTTGAAAGGCTCAGTCCCCCTGACGACGAGCAGGATTTGCAACTGGTCGTCGCGTATCATCAACAAGACCAGGTCGGCTGTGTGTTTGGCGTCGATGCGATGCCGACTAGGGCTGCCCGACTCAACTTTCACTGAAGCTCCTGCCCGCCGTCATCATCCGACCTACAGCATCGGACGGGCCGCAAACAGAGTCGGCAGAGATCTCAATGGGGAGGTCGCAGACCACCTCTGAGAAGAAGACAGGTATTCCTCGTTCTCGGACGTGTCCGAGCTCCAAGCAGGTCGTCCTCCCAATGTAACCATCTGGCGCCACTATATACACGAAATCTGATGCGAAAATCTTCGCGAACGTGAGCTCCTGAATTACGTACTCCGGCGAGTTCGGAGAATCGCCCGCGAAGCGGGCAAACAACTCTCCTGGGTTAATGATCTCAGTTCCCACTGGCGAATTCACGGCAACGCCGCCTTCTTCGAACTCCTTTACCGTCGCGACAATCTGCGGATAGTGCTTCCTGAAACTGCCGAGTATCGAAACCGACAACCCAGTGGTCACTTCTTCCCTGGCCTTCCACTCTTTGACCGGTTCTTGGCGTTCCGCTGAATACGGCGCAACAACTCCGCTGCTGTAAGACTGCACGCGGCTGCCGTCCCCGTGGCTACGGCGGGATTGTAGCCTGCCAGGGTTAGAGCTAAAACCAATCCGAAGACCGTGAAGATCACGCTCAGCGAAAGGACTTCCTCCGGCATTCGGTGCGTTCGAAGATGCTTGCGAGGGTCTCTCGACATTCCCGGCACCTCCCTGGTGGCGGCTTGTCAGAACGGCGATGATAGGGCCATGGTCCAGGAAGACGGCCGTCATCGCGAGCGCGCGAAGCGTCGCCATGACTCAAACCCCGAGTTTTCGCAGTTAGAGATAGGTGTATCTAGGGGTCGGCATGACTAGAACCACCCCAGGCGGGCTTGAAGTCAGCTCCGTACTGGCTGCCTAGCCCGCCAGCTATCGCCGATAGTGACCTAGCTTGACGGGCGCTGCTGGCAACGGTTTGCCGACCAGCGAGCTATCAGGCCAACGACTATCCGCTGCTGGCCGACGGCTCGCCGGGCTCATCGCTGCCGTTCAGCAGGTCAGGCACCGGCTCGGCCTGCTCCAGCACCTCGCTGACCGGCTCGGCGACCTCCAGCTCGCCTGCCGCCGCGTCCCGCGCCTGCGGCACCTGGCCGAGCTCTCCCGGCCGGGCCGGCTCCGTCCCCGCGGTGCCAGCCCCGGCGGTGCCAGTCCCGGCCCGCCGACCGGTCCCGTCCCGCTCAGCACCGCGCCGCTCAGCACCGTCCCGCCAGGACTCGCCTTCTGGCCCGAACGCGGTGCTCAGGGACTTCAGCGCGCCGGTCAGCTCGCTCGGGATCATCCACATCGTGGAGCCCTGGCCCTGGGCGAGCCGCGGCAGCGTCTGGAGGTACTGGTAGGCGAGCAGCTTGGGGTCGGGGTCGTTGTCGTGGATCGACTGGAACACCGTGCCGATCGCCTGGGCCTCGCCCTCGGCCCGCAGGATGGCGCTCTGCTTCTCGCCCTCGGCGCGCAGGATCGCGCTCTGCTTGTCACCGTCGGCGGTGAGGATCTGCGACTGTCTGGCGCCCTCCGCGGTCAGCACGGCGGCGCGCTTCTCCCGCTCGGCGCGCATCTGCTTCTCCATCGCCTCCTTGACCGTCTGCGGCGGGTCGATCGCCTTGATCTCGACCCTGGTGACCCGGATCCCCCACTTGCCCGAGGCATCGTCGAGCACCCCGCGCAGCATGGTGTTGATCTGGTCACGGGAGGTCAGGCTGCGCTCCAGGTCCATCGAGCCGATCACGCTGCGCAGCATCGTCGCGGTGAGCTGCTCGATGGCCTGGATGTAGTCGACGATCTCGTAGTCGGCGGCCCGCGGGTCGGTGACCTGGAAGAACAGCACCGTGTCGATCTTGACGACCAGGTTGTCCTCGGTGATGACCGGCTGGCCGAGGAAGGACACCACCTGCTCGCGCAGGTCGATCAGCGGCTTGACCCGGTCGATCAGCGGGATGACGAAGTTCATCCCCGGTTCCAGGGTCTTGCGGTACCGGCCAAGCCGCTCCACATTCCGCGCCTTGGCCTGCGGCACGATCCGAACCGTGCGGACGGCCACGAGCAGGACCAGCAGCACGATGATCGCGCCGGCTATCCCCAGTGCGTCCATAGCCGGTTACTCCCTTGGGTAGACGAGCGCCGTCGCGCCCTCGATCAGGAGCACGTCCACGGTGACCCCGGCCGGGATGACCAGCGTCTCGTCGTAGGGCCGCGATGACCACAGGTCGGCCCCGATCCGCACCCGGCCGCCCTGGGCGCTGACCTCCTCGACCACGATCGCCGACCGGCCGACCAGGGCGGCGGCCCCGGTGCGCAGCAGCGGCGGCTGCCGGACATGCCGCATGGCGATCGGCCTGGCGACCCCGAGCCCGAGCGCGGAGGCCACCACGAACGCGCCGAACTGCACGGCCAGGCCACCCCCGGCCGCGCCCGCTATGGCAGCCACCAGCGCGCCGACGGCGACCAGGCCGAACGCGAGCGTCACGGTGACGATCTCGACCGCACCCAGTACCGCGGCGATGATCAGCCAGACAACCCAGGTGCTCACCGCAGCACTCCGATTCAGCTCCTTCTAGCACAGTAACCCCGCTACCTGGGCTTTGGGCAGCCGGCACGGCGGGCCGGGGCCCCGCGCGCTTCCCACCATGGCCCGGAACGGGGAATCATGGACCCACTGCCGTTCACAAGGGGTCAGTCATGCCGGAAACTTCTCATGAGCTTTCCTACAGCCACGGGGCCAGCGCCGTCCCGCTGCTCGGCGAGACCATCGGCGAGAACCTGCGCCGGATGGCCGCCGCGGGCGGCGCCGGCGAGGCGCTGGTCGACGTGCCGTCCGGCCGCCGGTGGAGTTACGCGGAGCTGGACGCCGACACCGACGTGGTGGCGGCCGGGCTGCTGGCCGCGGGGATCGGCAAGGGCGACCGGGTCGGGATCTGGGCGCCGAACTGCGCGGAGTGGGTGCTGATCCAGTACGCGACCGCCAAGATCGGCGCGATCCTGGTCAACATCAACCCCGCCTACCGCAGCCACGAGCTGCGCTACGTGCTGGCCCAGTCCGGGGTCAGGATGCTGGTCAGCGCCGAGAGCTTCAAGACCAGCGACTACCGCGCCATGGTGAGCGAGGTCCGCGACGGGCTAGCCGGCCTGGAGCAGGTGATCTACCTCGGCACGGCGGACTGGGATGGCCTGCTGGCGGCGGGCCGGGCGGCGCTGGCCGCCGATCCCGGCCAGATCACCGCCGCCGGCGCCGCGCTGGCCTTCGACGACCCGATCAACATCCAGTACACCAGCGGCACGACCGGGTTCCCCAAGGGCGCGACCCTGTCGCATCACAACATCCTGAACAACGGGTTCTTCATCGGCGCGGGCTGCGGGTACAGCCGGGCGGACCGGGTCTGCATCCCGGTGCCGTTCTATCACTGCTTCGGGATGGTGCTGGGCAACCTGGCCTGCACCACGCACGGGGCCGCCATCGTCATCCCGGCACCCGGCTTCGACCCGGCCGCGACGCTGCGCGCGGTGGCGGACGAGCGGTGTACCTCGCTGTACGGGGTGCCGACCATGTTCATCGCCGAGCTGGCGCTGCCCGACTTCGCCAGTTATGACCTGTCCACGCTGCGGACCGGCATCATGGCCGGCTCGCCGTGCCCGGTCGAGGTGATGAAGCGGGTGGTCAGCGAGATGCACATGGCCGAGGTGACCATCTGCTACGGGATGACCGAGACCTCCCCGGTGTCCGCGCAGACCACCGCCGACGACGACATGGAACGCCGGGTGTCCACGGTGGGCCGGGTGCACCCGCACGTGGAGATCAAGGTGATCGACCCGGAGACCGGGCTGATCCTGCCCAGCGGCAGCCACGGCGAGCTGTGCACCCGCGGCTACTCGGTGATGCTCGGTTACTGGGACGAGCCGGGGAAGACCGCGGAGGCGATCGACGCCGCGCGCTGGATGCACACCGGCGACCTGGCCGTCATCGACGACGCGGGCTACCTGAACATCACCGGGCGGATCAAGGACATGGTGATCAGGGGCGGGGAGAACGTGTACCCGCGCGAGGTCGAGGAGTTCCTCTACGGGCACCCGGAGATCGAGGACGTGCAGGTGATCGGGGTGCCCGACCTGAAGTACGGCGAGGAGCTGTGCGCCTGGGTGAAGGTGCGGCCGGGCGGCGCGCTGACCGCCGATCAGGTCAGGGAGTTCTGCGTGGGCAAGATCGCGCACTACAAGGTGCCGAGATATGTCAGGTTCACCGATGAGTTCCCGATGACGGTGACCGGCAAGGTGCAGAAGTACAAGATGCGCGAGACCTCGGTCGCCGAGCTCGGGCTGGAGACGGCGGACCGCCAGGCGACCGCCTGAGCCGCCCAGGGCCGGCCCGCCCCGAGCAGGCCGCCAGGGCCTGACGCGGCCGTCCTGACATGTCATAGTTGCCCTTGACAGCCTCCCCGTGCGGTGAGGCAGGTACGGGGAGGAAAAGCGTGTTCGGACATAAGTTGGAGACGGTGCGCGGGACCGTCGTGGCGTCCCGGCTCGGCCAGGCGCCCGCCGCGGGGACCCAGCACCAGGAGCGGATCTACACCGTTGACGTGCAGCGGACCAACGGCAGCACGCTGCGCGCGGAGGTCACCGCGCTGGCCTTCATGAACGCCGAGCTGCCCGCCGGCTCCGCGGTGCAGCTGGAGTGGAACCCCAAGACCGACGAGGTGCGCTTCGACCCGCATCACCCGGTGGCCCGCACCCCGTCCGTCCGCGAGGCGATGCACCTGGCCAGGGACCTGCGCGGCGAGATGGCCGGCGGCGGGCTAGCCAGCGCCATCGCCGGGCTGGCCGAGGCCGCCGCCGAGGGCAAGCTCGGCCCCGGCGTGCACATCAGCACCGGCGGCGCCGAGGTCCACGTGGCGGGCGCGACCGAGGTCCGGATGGTCGGCGGCGAGCAGACGGCCGAGCTGATGCAGGCGCTGATGGCCGGCGGCGCGCAGCGCGCCGCCGCCATCGAGAAGATGCGCCAGATCAAGACCGACATGCTCGCGCAGAGTGGCCATGCTCCCGCGGCTCCGCCGCCCGGCGTGCCCGGCCAGCCCGGCCACCAGGGCCCGGCCGCGCCGCCGGCGCCGGAGGGCTTCAGCTCGTCCGGCGGGCCGAGCACGTTCGACGAGGTGCAGGCCGCCCCGCCGGCGGTCCAGCCGGTTCCGCCGGCCGCCGCCGTGCCGCCCACGTTCAGCTCGCCAGAGCCCGCGTTCGGCACGCCGAATCCCGCGTTCGGCTCGCAGGCGCCGCCGTTCACCCCGCCGGCGCCGCCCCGGCCGTCCCGCCGTCCTTCGGTCAGCCGACGCAGCCGGGTGGCGGGTTCGGCAGCACGCCGCAGGGCTCGTTCGGGGCCTTCAATGACTCGTTCGGCGGGTCATTCGGCCAGGACACCAAGGCCGAGCGGGTGGCCAGGCTGCAGGACATGCGCAACCGCGGGCAGCTCAGCCAGGAGCAGTTCGAGGCGCGGCGCCAGCAGATCATGGACGAGATCTGAGCGCCGGAGCCGCGCCGTCCGCCCTGGCCGGGTCGCTGGACCGGGCCGGGGTCGCCCGGGTGCTTGACCGGATCCGCGGCTATGTCCTGGCCACCCCGGTGCTGCGAGTGGACCGTGCCGACTTCGGGCTGCCCGCCGGGCCACTCACCCTGAAGCTGGAGTCGGCGCAGCGCTCCGGTTCCTTCAAGGTCCGCGGCGCGTTCGCCAACCTGCTGCTGCGCGAGATCCCGGCGGCGGGCGTGGCCGCCGCGTCCGGCGGGAACCATGGCGCGGCGGTCGCCTACGCGGCCGACGTGCTCGGCGTGCCCGCCCGGATCTTCGTGCCCGAGGTATCCTCCCCGGCCAAGATCAGCCGCATCCGCGGCTACGGCGCGGACCTGGTCGTGCGGGGCGCGACCTACTCCGACGCCTACGCGGTCAGCCAGGAGTGGATCGCCGACAGCGGCGCGCTGCCGGTGCACGCCTACGACGCGGCGGAGACCGTGCTGGGCGCCGGCACAGCCGGCCTGGAACTGCTGTCCCAGGCCGCCGACGTGGCCACGGTCATCACCGCCGTCGGCGGCGGCGGCCTGCTGTCCGGCACCGCGCTGGCCTGTGCCGGACGCGCCAGGGTGGTAGGCGCGGAGCCGGACGGGGCGCCGACCATGACCAGGGCGCTGGCGGCCGGGCACCCGGTGGACGCGCCGACGGGCAGCGTGGCGGTGGACTCGCTGGCCCCGCGCCGGGTGGGCGAGCTGACCTTCGCGGTGGTGTCACGGCACGCGGACTCGGTCGTGCTGGTCACCGATGACGACATCCTGGCCGCCCAGCGGGCGCTGTGGGACCGGCTGCGGATCGTGGCCGAGCCCGGTGGCGTGACGGCCCTGTCGGCCCTGCTGGCCGGCCGCTACTCCCCCGAGCCCGGCGAGCATGTCGCGGTGATCGTCAGCGGCGCGAACACCACGGCGGTGGACTTCGGCGGCTAGGGCACGGGCTGCCGGGCGCTGCCCGGCCCGCCGCCGGGCCGGGCAGCGCCACACGGGCGGCTGCCCTGGCCCGCGACGGCTCTAGCTGCCGATGCCGGTTACTTGGTCCAGTTCTTCCCGCCCGCGAAGTCGGACGCGAAGGTGCTGTCCACCGACGACAGGATCGCCGGGGTGTTGATGATCAGGCCAAGCTCGCGGTTCTCGTTCAGTGAGGTGTTGGAGAAGTTCTCCGAGCCGATGAAGATCTTGGCGGCGGAGGCGCCGTAGTCCGCCAGGATCATCTTGCCGTGGATGTAGAAGCCGGTTGATGAGCTGTAATAGTGTACCGTGGCCCCGGCGTCCACCAGCGTCTCGTACTCGCTGTCGTACTCGCCGTCCTCGTTCTCGCCGCAGATCTCCACCTTGACGCCGCGCTTGGCCGCGCTGACCAGCGCGTTGGTGATGGTGGTGTCGTCCATCTCCTCGGACTCGATCATCAGGCTGCTGGTGGAGCCGTTGATCAGCGCCAGCAGCTGGGTCTGGGAGTCGGTCGGCGACCAGACCAGGTCGTCGCCGTCGCTGGGGGTGATCGAGGTGTGCGCGTAGTCGGCGTTGAACACGGCGACCACGGCGGCGACGTCATTCGCGTCGGTGTCGACGACACCGTAGTCCCGGCTGGTGGAGTAGTACTGGCTGGTCAGGTTGGCGGTCATGATGACGGCGGTGGAGTTGTCGATGACCAGGGACTTCTGGTGGGTGTAGTAGTACGAGCTCGATGACCAGACGACGTGCACGCCGTTGTCGGTCAGGTACGTGTACGCGGCCTGGTTGTCGCTCTGCTCCTTGGTGTCCAGGATCACCCGGACGTCCACCCCGCGCGCGGCGGCCGCGGCGAGGTCCTGCTCGGCGGTGGTGTCCTCCAGCTGGTACATCGTCATGTCGATGCTGGAGGCGGCGCCGTTGATCAGGTTGTAGACGGTGGAGAAGCCAGCGCTGGGCTCGGTGAACAGGGTGTAGGTGGTGGCGGCGCTGGCCGACGGGGCGGCGGCCATCCCGATGGCGGCGACGGTCACCAGCGAGGTGCCCATCGCCAGCGCGGAGGCCAGCAGGGTGCGGCGTAACATGAACGTCCTTTCGTCGCGGGGTGACGAGGGCCAGGTTGGCCCAGTTAAATACTCACCGTCCGATTCCGGGCGGGACAAGCAGCCGTAAGGTGAGCATTACGTGACGATTCAGCTACGTAGGGGAAGTATTTGCCATTCCGCTACGCGCCCATGACTGTGCTCGATGACGAAACACCGCGCCCCGGGCGCTGGCCGGGGGCCCAGATAGCAAAACACCGCACCCCCGGGCGCTGGCCGGGGGTGCGGTGCGGATCAGTTGTAGCCGCGCGGTGCTAGCCGCGCAGGCGGGCCAGCGCCTCCCGTGCGCTCGCGGCGATGCGCGGCGCGGAGATTCCGGCGATCTCCAGCATCTGCTCGGGCGCTCCTGAGCCGGGCAGCTCCGGCACGGCCAGGCTGGTGACCGGGCAGGTCACGCCCTGGCTCGCCAGCGACTCCAGGACCGCGGAGCCGATCCCGCCCTGCGGGTAGTGGTCCTCGGCGACCACGATCAGCCCGGTGTCCGCGGCAGCGGCGGCCAGCGTGGCGCCGTCGATCGGCTTGACCGAGTAGGCGTCGATGACCCGGCAGGTGACACCGCTGGCGGCCAGCTCGTCGGCGGCAGCCAGGCAGGTGTGCAAGGTGATGCCCGCGCCGACCAGCGTCAGGTCATCGCTGTCGCTGGAGCGCAGCGTCTTGGAGCCGCCGATGGGGAACTGCTCGTCCGGCCCGTAGAGCACCGGGTAGGCGCCGCGCGTCGAGCGCAGGTAGACAACGCCCTCGCGGTCGACCATCTCCTGCACCAGCCTGGCGGTCGAGACGGCGTCGCACGGGTACAGCACCGTCGAGCCGTGCACGGCGCGGATGGACGCCAGGTCCTCCAGCGCCATCTGCGACGGGCCGTCCGGGCCGATCTCCACGCCGGCGTGCGAGCCGCACAGCTTGATGCTGACGCCGCTGATGCCCGTCATCCGCAGGAAGTCATAGGCGCGGGAGAAGAACGCCGCGAACGTGGAGGCGAACGGCGCGTACCCGCGCACCCCCAGGCCGATCGCCGCCGACACGAGCTGCTGCTCGGCGATGTACATCTCGAAGAACCGGTCGGGGTAGGCCTCGCCGAAGATGTTGGAGAAGGTCGAGTTGCCGACCTCGGCGTCCAGCGCGACCACCCGCGGGTTGGCGCCGACCGCGGCCAGGGCGTCGCCGTAGGCCTTGCGGGTGGCCACCTCCTCGCCGAGCTTGTAGGCCGGCAGCTCGATGCGCACCGGCGGCCGCGGCGCGGCGGGCTCGGTGTTCTCCGGCAGCGGGCTGGTCACCGTCAGGTCATCGGGGGAGTTCAGCTCGGCGAGGGCTTCCTTCGCGAGGTCGGGGGGCAGCGGCTTGCCGTGCCAGCCCTCCTTGTCCGCGACCTTGGAGAAGCCCTTGCCCTTGATCGTCTTGGCCAGGATCGCTACCGGCACCTCGCTGCCGCGGGCGGCGGTCATCGCCTCGTCGATCGCGGTGACGTCATGGCCGTCGATGACCAGCGGGTGCCAGCCGAACGACTTGACCCTGGCCGCGTAGGCCTCCAGGTCCCAGCCCAGCTCGGTCGGACCGCGCTGGCCCAGCCGGTTCACGTCCGCAAGCAGGGTAAGGTTGCCCAGGCCCAGCACGGCGGCGCGGTCCAGGGCCTCCCAGAACGAGCCCTCGGTCATCTCGCTGTCGCCGCCGAGCACCCAGACATGGGCGTCGGTGTGGTCAAGGCGGCTGGCGGCCAGCGCCACCCCGACGCCGACGGGCAGGCCCTGGCCCAGCGAGCCGGTGGCCACGTCGACCCAGGGCAGGATCGGCGTGGGGTGCCCCTGCAGGCGGTGCCCGGCCCGGCGGTAGCCGGTCATCAGCTCCTCGTCGCTGACCACGCCGACGGCCTTGAAGACCGAGTAAAGCAGCGGGGAGGCGTGCCCCTTGGAGAAGATCAGGTGGTCATTGCCCGGCAGCTTCGGCCGCGACCAATCATAGCGGAGATGGCGCGTCACCAGGACGGCGAGCAGGTCCGCCGCCGACATGCTGGAGGTCGGGTGACCGCTCCCTGCGCTGGTCGAGCACCTGATGCTGTCCGCGCGCAGCTGCGTGGCCAGGGACTCAACGAGGCGGATGTCGTCGCTTTGCATAGGCATAGCTGTTGCCGTACCCACAACAGGTCCCTTCACGGGTCGGAACTGGCTGGCTACGTGGTCACAGCCCTACGTGGGCACAGCCCATCGGCAGCTCATCTGCGTCAGCCACCCTACACCAGGGGTGACCTGCTCCCCTGGGCCGGCTGAGCCCCTTCCGGCGGCGCCGGCGGCGGCGCTTCCCCGGCGGCGCCGGGCGCTCGATGGCGCACTTTGCGCCCGGAACTGGCACGATGGAGCCGGTCATGAAGCGCTTCGACGAGCTCCCCGCCACCTCGGATCCCGACGAGGTGTTTGAGGCGTTCGCGAGCTGGGCCGCGGACCAGGGCCTGACCCTGTACCCGCACCAGGAAGAGGCGATGATCGAGATCGTCTCGGGCGCGAACGTGATCTTGTCGACGCCGACAGGCTCGGGCAAGAGCCTGGTCGCGGCGGGGGCGCACATCGCCGCGCTGGCCCGCGGCGAGCGAACCTTCTACACCGCGCCGATCAAGGCGCTGGTCTCGGAGAAGTTCTTCGCGCTTTGCGAGATCCTCGGCCCGGCGGACGTGGGCATGATGACCGGCGACGGCAGCGTGAACCCGGACGCGCCGGTCATCTGCTGCACGGCCGAGGTGCTGGCCAGCATCGCGCTGCGCGACGGCGCGGACGCCGACGTCGGCCAGGTGGTGATGGACGAGTTCCATTTCTACGCCGATCCCGATCGCGGCTGGGCCTGGCAGGTGCCGCTGATCGAGCTGCCGCAGGCCCAGTTCCTGCTGATGTCCGCGACCCTGGGCGACGTGAGCCGGTTCGAGGAGGACCTGACCAGGCGCACCGGCCGGCCGACCGCGGTGGTGTCCTCGGCCGAGCGGCCGGTCCCGCTGGTGTTCGCGTTCGCCATGACCCCGCTGCACGAGACCGTCAACGAGCTGCTGACCACCCATCAGGCGCCCATCTACATCGTGCACTTCACCCAGGCCGCGGCGATCGAGCAGGCGCAGGCGCTGATGAGCGTCAATGTGTGCAGCCGCGCCGAGAAGGACGCCATCGCCGAGCTGATCGGCGGCTTCCGGTTCGCGGCCGGCTTTGGCAAGACGCTGTCCCGGCTGGTCAGGCACGGCATCGGGGTGCATCACGCGGGCATGCTGCCCAAGTACCGGCGGCTGGTGGAGACGCTGGCCCAGGCCGGGCTGCTCAAGGTCATCTGCGGCACCGACACCCTGGGCGTGGGCATCAACGTGCCGATCCGCACCGTGCTGTTCACCTCGCTGTCCAAGTACGACGGCACCAGGACCCGGCTGCTGATGGCCAGGGAGTTCCACCAGATCGCCGGGCGGGCCGGCCGGGCCGGCTTCGACACCACGGGCCGGGTCGTGGTACAGGCGCCCGAGCATGTCATCGAGAACTTCAAGGCGCTGGCCAAAGCCGGCGACGACCCGCGCAAGCGCCGCCGGGTGGTGCGCAAGAAGCCGCCGGAGGGATTCGTCTCCTACGGCCAGCCCACCTTCGACCGGCTGGTGGCGGCCGAGCCGGAGCCGCTGCGATCCAGCTTCGCGGTCAGCCACGCGATGCTGCTGAACGTCATCGGCCGGCCGGGCAACGCCTTCGCCGCGATGCGCCACCTGCTCACCGACAACGACGAGGACGCCGCCGCGCAACGGCGGCTGGTCAGCCGGGCCGTCGCGATCTACCGCGCGCTGCTGGCCGGCGGAGTGGTGGAACGGCTCGCCGAGCCCGACTCCGACGGCCGCTGGGTTCGGCTCACCGTGGACCTCCAGCACGACTTCGCGCTCAACCAGCCGCTGTCGCCGCTGGCGCTCGCCGCGATCGAGCTGCTGGACCGGGAGTCGCCGGTCTACCCGCTTGATGTGCTGTCGGTCATCGAGGCTACGCTGGACGATCCCCGCCAGGTGCTGTCCGCGCAGCTATTCAAGGCCAGGGGCGAGGCCGTCGCGGCGATGAAGGCCGAGGGCATCGAGTACGAAGAGCGGATGGCCCTGCTGGATTCGGTGACCTACCCCCGCCCGCAGGCCGACCTGCTGGAGGCCGCCTACAACATCTACCGGCGCGGTCACCCATGGGTCGCCGACCACGAGCTGGCCCCGAAGTCGGTGGCCAGGGACATGTTCGAGCGGGCCATGACGTTCACCGAGTACGTCGGCTTCTACGGCCTGTCCCGGTCCGAGGGCCTGGTGCTGCGGTACCTGGCCGACGCCTACAAGGCGATGCGCCAGACGGTGCCGGAAGAGGCCAGGACCGAGGAGCTGACCGACCTGATCGAGTGGCTGGGCGAACTGGTCCGCCAGGTCGACTCCAGCCTGATCGACGAATGGGAGAAGCTGCGCAACCCGGCCGCCGCGGCGGCCGGGTCCGCCCCGGTGCCCGAGTTGCCTCCCGCGGTGACCGGCAACCGCCGTGCGTTCCGGGTACTGGTCCGTAATGCCCTGTTCCGGCGGGTGGAACTCGCGGCGCTTCGGCACTGGGAGGAACTGGGTGAGCTGGACCACGAGGCGGGCTGGGACGCGGAGGACTGGGCCGAGGCGATGGAGCCGTACTTCGCCGGGCACGGCGAGCTGAGCACCGGCCCGGACGCGCGCGGCCCGGCCATGCTCATCCTTCAGGAGGGGCCGCGGGAGTGGACGGCGCGGCAGATCTTCGACGACCCGGCCGGGGACCGCGACTGGGGCTTCAGCGCCACCATCGACCTGGACGCCTGCGACGAGGCGGGCAGCGCGGTGCTCACCGTCACCGACGTGGGCCAGCTCTAGCGCCAGGCCTCGGGGACGCCGGGGCCCGACGGGGCCACCTCGACGCCCAGCGGCAGCAGCGAGATCGGGATGATCTTGAAGTTGGCCAGGCCGAGCGGGATGCCGATGATCGTCACGCACAGCGCAAGCCCGGTGAGCAGGTGTCCGACGGCCAGCCACCAGCCGAACAGCACGACCCAGATAACGTTGCCGATCAGCGCGCCCGCCCCGGCGTCCCGGCGCGGCACGATCTGCCGGCCGAACGGCCAGATCACGTAGCCCGCGATCCGGAAGCAGGCGATGCCGAACGGAATCGTGATGATCAGGACGAAGCACACGATCCCGGCCAGCAGCATAGGCGATCGACATCCAGATGCCGCAGAGCACCAGCCAGATCACGTTCAGGATGGTCCGCATGGCTGGCGCCTCCTTAGCCGGGCCGGTGACTGGTTCCTTCCTAGCCTGCCCGGTCCCCGGCGGCCCGTACCGGCCCCCGGCGCGCTACCTGGCCGCTGCCTGGCCGCGCAAGCGACTGGCGGGCCACCCTGCCGGGCGGCCCGCCAGCGCTGCGGGAAGGTCTGGCCGTCAGCGCACGATCTGGCCGTGGCTGTGGCCCTGTCGCGGGAACGCGGCGGCAAGCCCGTCGGCAATCGCCTGGGCGCGGGCCGCGCAGCCCGCCTCGTTGTAGTGGATGCCGTCGGCCAGGAACCATCCGGGCCTGGCGATCGCCGCCCAGTTCAGCACCCGCATGTTCGGGTACTTCGCCAGCGCGGCGTCCAGGGCGCTGTCCCAGGCCCGCTCGTTGGCCCGCGACCACGGGCCGCTGCCGAGCAGGGTCGTGGTGTTGACCCACATCACCGGCTCGCCGTGCGCGGCGGACATCATCTTGTCGATCCGCGCCGTCAGGCCGATGGCCGAGCCGGCGGCCACGTTGGCGGTGTCGTTGGTGCCCAGGGCGAACACCCAGCAGCCCCGGTACCCGGCCTGCCACCAGGCGCGGGCCACGTTGTAGCCGTTGACCTGGCCAGGCAGCGTCTCCACGATGGACCGGCCGCCCGAGGCGCTGAGCCGAAGGTGCCGCACGCCAACGTCGGCGTACTGGGCCGGCAGCCGGTGCGCCGGGTCCGGCACGGTGACCGGCGAGGTCAGGTCCACCGAGGTGGAGTCGCCGATATGCGCCACCGACCGGCACGAGGTGACCGGCCCGGCCGGATGATGGGCCGCCTGCTGCTGGCCGTGTCCGGCGCCGCCGGTGGAGAAGTGCACCGGACCTGGGTGCCTGGCCTGGCTGCCGCCCGATTCGGCGGCGGACAGGCCGAAGCCGCCCGCGGCGGCGACCCCCGCGAGGGTCAGGACCAGCGTCATCGCCAGGATCAGCACGGCCCCCCATGCCCGGGTCCTGGTCACCACGCCATGCCAGCCGCCTGGCCGGGCGGTCAGGCGCATCTTGCCGAGCAGATTCTCCTTTGCCCGGCCTGTGCCTGCCTGGTCTGTGCCTGCCTGGTCTGTGCCTGCCTGGCCCGTGCCTGCCTGGCCCGTGCCTGCCTGGTCTGTGCCTGTCGAGTCAGTCTTTGTCGGATCTGTCGTTGTCGGGTCCGCCTTGGTCCGGCTTAGGCCACGCCGAGACCGCATCACGCGCTCCGATCGATGTGTGGCGTCTCATTAGTAAATGAGGCGATTTCTGGTCAATCACCACATCGCCTGGGCGTGGACAGAGCCCGGCTGCAGATTCAGCATGCGATTACCCCCCATAGGCCTCAGCATGCTGAGCAGATGACCGGCTCCGATGGCCGGCCCATATCGCGAGCGCCGGGATCTCCCTGACGCCTCGCCTGCCGGCGCTATCATCACCGGCTTTACGGAAGAACCCCGGGAAGCCCCTGAGGATTCCATCTCCGCGCGGCTGACCCCAGCTTTCTGGCCGGGGTCGAGCAGGAACCGGCCGGCCGGGGCGGGGCTAGATGCCGAGGAGTCCGTCTAGGCCGACGGACAGGCCGGGCGGGAGGCCGGCGATGCCGCGCACGGCGAGCAGCACGCCGGGCATGAACGAGGCCCGGTCCAGCGAGTCATGCCGGATGGTCAGGATCTCCCCTGAGCCGCCGAGCAGCACCTCCTGGTGCGCGACCAGGCCCGCCATCCGGACCGAGTGCACATGCACGCCGCCGACCACCGTGCCCCGCGCGCCCTCGGCCTGCGTCACCGTGGCGTCCGGGGACGGGCCGCGTCCGGCGGCCGTCCTGGCGGCCTCGATGACCGACGCCGTCCTGGCCGCCGTGCCCGACGGCGCGTCGGCCTTGCCCGCGTGATGCAGCTCGATCACCTCGACGGAGTCGAAGAACGGCGCGGCCTGCTCGGCGAACCGCATCATCAGCACGGCGCCCACCGAGAAGTTCGGCACCACCAGCACCCGGCCCGCTCCGGCTCCGGCCCCGGCGAGCCAGTCCCTGACCTGGCCCAGCCGGGCATCGTCGAACCCCGAGGTGCCGGCCACCACGGCCAGCCCGTGCTCGACGCACCAGCGCACGTTGTCCATGACCGCGCCGGGGTGGGTGAAGTCCACCACCGCGTCACAGCCGGTCAGCGGGTCGCGGGCATCGCCTTCGTCTACCCGCGCGACCAGGTCGAGATCATCGGCGGCCTCGACGGTCGCGCAGGTCTGCGCGCCCATCCGGCCCTTCGCCCCGAGTACCCCAACCTTGATCATCGCGCTCCTCGCTCGCCCGCTTCGCGGCCAGATCCTACCGGCGCCGGCCAGATCCTGCCGGGCCTCCGTCAGCCCTGAACGGCCGCCGCGAAGGGATCCGCGTCGTCGAACGGGCCGACCACCGCCAGCACCTTGGGCCGGGTAAGCAGCGACGCGGCCACCTCGCGGATGTCGTCGCCGGTGACTGCCTCGACGCTGGCCAGGACCTCCTCGACCGGCTCCAGCCGCGGATACACCAGCTCGGACTTGCCGAGCCTGCTCATCCGGGAGGACGGGTCCTCCAGGCCGAGCACGATGGAGCCGCGGAGCTGGCCCTTGCCCCGGTCGAGTTCCTCGTCGGTGAGCCCCCCGTCGATGACCTTGGCCAGCTCGTCCTGGCAGATCGCCAGCACCTCGTCGGCCTTGGCCGGCAGGCAGCCCGCGTAGATGCCCCACATGCCGCACTCGGCATGCTGGGAACTGAAGCTGTAGACCGAGTAGGCCAGCCCGCGCTTCTCCCTGACCTCCTGGAACAGCCGCGACGACATGCCGCCGCCCAGGGCTGAGTTGAGCACGCCGAGCGCGAACCTGCGCGGGTCGCTCCGGCCAAGCCCGGCGCAGCCGAGCACCAGGTTGGCCTGCTCGATCGGCCGGGACAGCAACGTCACGCCGGTACCGCGGGCATCGCCGGCGGCCGAGCCGCCCAGCCGCGGCGGCGCGGGCTCGCGATCACCGCCGAGCGCGTCGCCGAACGCCCGGCTGAGCAGGCCGCTGACCTCGTCGTGGTCCAGGCTGCCCGCCGCGGCCACCACCAGGTTGTCCGGCGTGTACCTGGCCCGGTAGTGCTCGAAGATCGCGTCCCTGGCTGATCGAGTTGATCGAGTCGACGGAGCCGAGGATGGGCCGGCCGAGCGGGGTGTCGCCAAAGAGCCGCGCGGCGAAGGCCTCGTGCACGAGATCGGCGGGATCGTCCTCGTTCATGGCGATCTCTTCGAGGATCACGCCGCGCTCGGCGTCCACGTCCTTGGGCGCGATCAGCGAGCTGTTCACCATGTCGGACAGCACATCGATGGCCAGCGGCAGGTCGGCGTCGAGCACCCGCGCGTAGTAGCAGGTGTACTCCTTGGCGGTGAACGCGTTCAGCTCGCCGCCGACCGCGTCCAGCTCCGCCGAGATCTCCATGGCCGTGCGCCGCGCGGTGCCCTTGAACAGCAGGTGCTCCAGGTAATGCGTGGCGCCCGCGTGGGCCGGCTCCTCGTCACGGGAGCCGACGCCGGCCCAGATGCCGATCGCCGCCGACCGGACGGCCGGCAGCGACTCGGTGATGACGCGGAGCCCGCCGGGCAGGACGCTGCGGCGGATGCCCGCGTCGCTGCCCGGCGACTGCTCGCTAGTTGTCATGAGTTGTCGGACCGCCCGGAGGCGCCCCGGCTGCGCTGCCGGGTGCGGTGGTGGTCGGGGCCGCCGCGGTCGCCGCGGTCCCGGTCGCCGCCGCGGTGCTCGCGCGGCCGGTCGTCGTGACCGCCGCCGAGGTCCTCGCCGGCCGCCTCGCGCTCCACGACCTCGACCGGCACCAGCGACAGCTTGCCGCGGTCGTCGACCTCGCGGATCTCGACCTGGATCTTGTCGCCGACCTTGACGACGTCGTCCACGTTCTCGATCCTGGCACCACCGTGCAGCTTGCGGATCTGGGTGATGTGCAGCAGGCCGTCCTTGCCCGGCAGCAGCGAGATGAACGCGCCGAACGTGGTGGTCTTCACCACCGTGCCCAGGAAGCGCTCGCCCACCTCGGGGATGTGCGGGTTGGCGATCGCGTTGATCGCCGCCCTGGCCGCCTCGGCCGAGGTGCCGTCGGTGGCGCCGATGTAGATGGTGCCGTCGTCCTCGATGGTGATCTCGGCGCCGGTGTCCTCCTGGATCGAGTTGATCATCTTCCCCTTCGGGCCGATGACCTCGCCGATCTTGTCCACCGGGACCTTGACCGTGATGATGCGCGGCGCGTTGTCGCTCATCTCCGCCGGCGCGTCGATCGCCTCGCGCATCACCTCAAGGATGGTCAGCCGGGCGCCGCGGGCCTGCCGCAGCGCGGCGGCCAGCACCGAGGCGGGGATGCCGTCCAGCTTGGTGTCGAGCTGCAGCGCGGTGATGACGTCCTTGGTGCCGGCGACCTTGAAGTCCATGTCGCCGAACGCGTCCTCGGCGCCCAGGATGTCGGTCAGCGTGACGAACTCGCCGCCCTCATAGATGAGGCCCATCGCGATGCCCGCCACCATGTCCTTGAGCGGCACGCCGGCGTCCAGCAGCGACATCGTGGACGCGCAGACCGAGCCCATCGAGGTGGAGCCGTTGGAGCCGACCGCCTCGGACACCTGCCGGATCGCGTAGGGGAACTCCTCGCGGGTGGGCAGCACCGGGATCAGCGCCCGCTCGGCGAGCGCGCCGTGGCCAATCTCGCGCCGCTTGGGCGAGCCCACCCGGCCGGTCTCGCCGGTCGAGTACGGCGGCATGTTGTAGTTGTGCATGTAGCGCTTGGTGCGCTCCGGGTTCAGCGTGTCGATCATCTGCTCCATGCGGAGCATGTTCAGCGTGGTCACGCCCAGGATCTGCGTCTCACCACGCTCGAACAGCGCGGAACCGTGCACCCGCGGCAGCACGCCCGCCTCGGCCGACAGCTGGCGGATGTCCGTCAGGCCGCGGCCGTCGATGCGGATGCCATCGGCGATGACCCGCTGCCTGACCAGCTTCTTGGACAGCGCGCGGAACGCCCCGCTGAGCTCCTTCTCCCGGCCCTCGAACTGGGCGGCGAGCTTCTCGGTGACCAGCGCCTTGACCCGGTCGGTCTCGTTGTCGCGGTCCTGCTTGCCGACGATGGTCAGCGCCTGCGCCAGCTCGCCGGACACGTCCGCCGCGACGGCGTCGTAGACGTCCTGGCCGTAGTCGTCGAAGACCGGGAACTCGCGGGTCTCCTTGGCCGCTACGTTGGCGATCTCCTGCTGGCCCTGGCACAGCGCCCTGATGAACGGCTTGGCCGCCTCCAGTCCCTCGGCGACCGTCTCCTCGGTCGGCGCGATGGCGCCGCTGGCGGGGTCGGCGAGCAGCGAGAGCGTGCCCGAGGTGGACTCGGCCTCGACCATCATGATCGCGACCTCGCCGTCCTCAAGCACCCGGCCGGCCACCACCATGTCGAAGGTGGCCTCGGCGAGCTGCGGGTGGGTCGGGAAGCCGACCCACTGGCCCTTGATCAGGGCGACGCGCACGCCGCCGATCGGGCCGGAGAACGGCAGCCCGGAGAGCTGAGTGGACAGCGACGCGGCGTTGATGGCGACCACGTCATACAGGTGCTCGGGGTGCAGGGCCATGATCGTCTCGACGACCTGCACCTCGTGGCGCAGGCCGTGCACGAACGACGGCCGCAGCGGTCGGTCGATCAGCCGGCAGGTGAGGATCGCGTCCTCGGACGGGCGGCCCTCGCGGCGGAAGAACGAGCCGGGGATCCGGCCCGCGGCGTACATCCGCTCCTCGACGTCCACCGTCAGCGGGAAGAAGTCGTAGCCCTCCCGCGGCTGCTTGCCCGCCGTGGTCGCGGACAGCACCATCGTCTCGTCGTCCAGGTAGACCACGGCCGAGCCGGCGGCCAGCTTGGCCAGCCTGCCCGTCTCGAACCTGATCTTGTGTACGCCGAACTGGCCGTTGTCAATGATGACCTCGGCGCTATAAACACCCTCCACGGGTGAGACCTCCTTGGCTGAGGTCCCGCGCCTGCCCGCCGCCTGCGAAGCGCCATGCCAGCCAGCTAGCTGGGAGATGTGCTGCCGGCCGGTCTTCGATTGAAGCCCTCGGCCCTGGCCCGCCTCGCGAGGCTGCCCTGACCCGAGAACCACTACCGAGGACCGGCCCTTTCGGCGCGTCAGCGCTCCGGGCTGGAGCCGCGGGACGTCGTACGTTTCGTGGTTATTCAGTTGTATCCAGGGGCCGCGCGCCGCCTGCGGGTACGCGGCCCGTCTGCCTCAACCTACCTGCGCAGCCCGAGCTTCTCGATCAGGGCGCGGTAGCGGCTGATGTCCTTGCGGGCCAGGTACTGCAGCAGGCGCCGGCGGCGGCCCACGAGCAGCAGCAGGCCGCGGCGGCTGTGGTGGTCGTGCTTGTGCACCTTCAGGTGCTCGGTCAGGTCATTGATCCGCCTGGTCAGCAGCGCGACCTGGACTTCCGGCGATCCGGTGTCACCCTCACTAGTCGCGTGTCCGGCGATGATCTCGTTCTTCACCGTGGTGTCGAGCGGCACGTTGCTCCCTCGTCAGTTAAGTCATTCTCGGGCAGTCCAGGTAACCCTGGCAGCCGAACGGGGTCGGGAGGCCGCACCGCACCGCGCGGACGGGGCCGCCAGACGGCGGTACCGCGATAGCGCGGGGCTGCACGGGGACTCCGATTGGCCAGCCGCCTGAGGGCGCAGCTGACCGGGCCATATACTCCGGCCGGTTTCTTACGCTATCACGCCAGCAGGTCTCTAGCAGACTCGACGTCTCTGCCCATCTGGGCGACCAGCTCGGCGACGGACTCGAAGCGCTCCTGGCCCCGGATCCTGGCGGTGAAGTCCGCCGCCATGTGCAGCCCGTACAGGTCCAGGTCATCGCGGTCAAGCGCGTAGGCCTCCACGGTGCGCTGGGTCTCGTCGAAGGTCGGGTTGGTGCCCACCGAGATCGCCGCGGGCCACCGCCTGGCCTGGGCGCCCGCGGCGTCCAGGCCGGCCAGCCAGCCGGCGTAGACACCGTCCGCCGGGATCGCCGTGTGCGGCAGCGTCTCCAGGTTGGCCGTCGGGAAGCCGAGCGCCCGGCCGCGCTGGCGGCCGCGGACCACCACGCCCTCGACCCGGTGCGGCCGGCCCAGGTAGCGCGCCGCCGCGGCCACCTCGCCCCGGCCCAGCAGTTCCCTGATCGCCGATGAGGAGATGGTCACGCCCTGATCGGTGAGCAGCGGCACGCCCTCGGCGGAGAACTCGTACTTGTCGCCCAGCTCGGCCAGCAGCGGGACGTCGCCGGCCGCGCGGCGGCCGAAGCGGAAGTTCTCCCCCACCGCCACGTGCGCGGCGTGCAGCCGGTCCGCCAGCACCGCCTGCACGAACTCATCCGGGCTGAGCTGAGAGAACTCGTAGGTGAACGGGATCACGCAGACCGCGCCGACGCCCAGGCCGGCCAGCAGCTCGCAGCGCCGCCTGACGCCGCACAGCAGCGGCGGGTGCGAGCCTGGCCGCACCACCTCGTCCGGGTGCGGGTCGAACGTCACCACGACCACGGGCAGTTCCCGGCTGGCGGCCGCGGCGCTGGCTCGCGCCACGATCCGCTGGTGGCCGCGGTGCACGCCGTCGAACACGCCGATAGTGACGACGCAGGAACCCCAGTCCTGCGGCACGTCCCGCAGGTCATGCCACCGCTGCATCTGATATCCCCCTCATGGAATCTGGCGGTGTACGGCGGTGCCTCAAGCCTGCCACGCCTGCCGGGCCGCCGGCGCCCGGCCCAGGGGGATCGGCCGCTTCCGGCGTGCCTGCGGGCGTGTCCTAGGCCGTGCGGCGCGGGACGACGACCGGATTGCTCACCGAGCGAGCGTGGCGGACCGTGGCCAGCAGGACGACCCGGAACCGGTGGCTGGCACTGACCCGGTCCACGACGAAGACCTTGCTGTCGCCGGCGCCCAGCCGACCGGTGCGGAGCGTCTGCCAGATGCCCTGCATCAGCTTCTGCAGCAGCAGGATGTTGCCCGCGGCGGCGTCCGGGCAGCTCACGGTCAGCCGCGCCCGGTGGGCGTGCGCCCCGGTGGCCATCGACAGGGTCACCGGGGGAATCACCTTGACACGGACCGCCGTGCTGCGTGCGCCCCCAGGGCCGGCCACCCGGAAATAGGTGTTCACCAGCAGGCCGGTGACGGTCAGGCTGGCCTGGCCGTCCTGCCCCGTCGTGGCCGTCCCGGCCAGGTGCCAGCCGGGATGGCCCACCGCGTGCCGCTGGAACCGCAGCAGCACGCCTGCCAGGGCGCCGCCCGCGCTGGTCGCGGTCCCGGTGAGCTGCTCGCTGCCGCCGGCAGCGACCTTGGGCAGGGCGACCGTGACGGACAGGCTCGGCACCGGCGTCGGCGTCGGCGTCGTGGACTGGCCGGGGCTGGGACTGGCGGAGTGACCGGGCGACGGGCTGCCGCTGTGGCCGGGCGACGGGCTGCCGGTCGGGTGGCCGGCGGTCGGGGAGGTGGCCTGGCCGGTGGCCGGCGCCGTGGCCGGCGGCGAGACAGCGGACGACGCCGGGGGCAGTCCGGAGCCGCCGGGATGGCGCGGCGGCGCGGGCTGGCCGCCGCCGGAGTCCGGCACGCCGATGAAGCCAAGGACGTGGTAGGCCACGTGCTGCACCGGCGAGGGCAGCGCCGCCGAGTAGGCCGCCGCCGCGAAGCCGCCGATCAGCACCACGGCGGCGGCCGCCGCCAGCACGCGCCTGCTCACCGCCAGCCGCCTGGCCCGCGAGCCGGGCAGCGCGGTCGTGCCGCCGGGCACCGCGGCCAGGGTAGCCGCGCCGCCGGCCGCCCGGCGGCTGGCGCGGAACATCTCCAGGGCCGCCGCCTCGCCGCTCAGCTCGGCGGCGGACGGGGCGGTGGTCAGCGTGGCGAACAGCCGGTCGAGGCCGGGCTGGGCCAGCTCAGGTTCGTTCATCGAGTCGTCGGCCATCAGTCCACCTCCTCCAGCGTCCGCAGGCCAGGGTCCGTGCCCTCGGGCTTGCCGGGTTTCCCGCCCGGCGCGGTGCCGCCGCCTGCCCGGCCTGCCCAGCCTGGCGACTGCGCGGCCAGCGCCTTGATGCCCGGATCGTCGGCCAGTGTGCGCAGGCCGCGGTGCAGGGAAACCCGCACCGCGCCCGGGGATTTGCCGAGCACGCCGGCCACCGCGGCGGTCTCCAGGCCGGCGATCACGCGGAGCGCCACGGCGTCGGCCTGCTCGCGCGGCAGCCGGGATAGCAGCTTGATCGCGTGCCGCACCGACAGGCCGTCGAGCACCTGATCCTCGACGAGCTGGTCGTCCGCCAGCCCGTCGGCGTCCAGCGGAGTCGCGCTGACCCGGCGGCGCAGCCGGGATCTGGCGGCGTCGATGGCGCGGTGCCGCCCGACCGTGAAAAGCCAGCGGCGGAAGTCATCGGAACTACCACGGAAGCGGTCCATGTCGCGTACGACCTGCAGCCAGGTCTCGCTGGCGATGTCGTCGGCGTCGTCTCGGCCGAGCACCCGCAGGTAGCGCAGCAGCCGGGGCTGCAGGTTCCGCCACAGCACAAGAAAACCGGCCTCGTCGCCCCCCGGGCCCGTGCCAGTGCGTCATCAAGCCCGAGGGCGTCGCTCACCATCGCGTCAGCAAGGGTCTCACGCCGGCGGGCCGCCAGTGACCGATATCGGCCATTCTGGCGGCCCGCCGACGCGAAGCAGGTGCAGTGTTAGCTGACCGGCTTCAGGACGACGATCGGGCTGACGCTGGGCGCGAACACCTTGCTGCCGCGGAACACCAGCTTGAAGTGCCGGCGGACCTTCGGCGCCACCACGAAGCGCACCGCGCCTGAGCGGTCGGTGAGCTTCTTGCGCAGGATGATCCACTTGCCCTTGTCGTTGGTGCGCTCCAGCACGATCCAGCGGGCCGGCAGCGCGACACCGTTGGACTTGAGGTGGCCGGCGAGCACGTCGATGTGCTCGGCCTTGTGCGTCGCCGCGGAGACCGCGAGGGTCGTGTGCAGGCGGTGGTGCGGTGCGGTCGAAGCGTTCGCCACACCAACAGCACCGGTCATGGCGATGCCGACGGTCACGGCAACCGCTCCCGCCTTGCTCAGCAGGGAAGCGCGCATTTTTCTCCTTCGGGTCATGCCCCACCGAAGTGGAGCAGCTGACTACACCGCATACAGCGGCGCGCCCCCCCGAGGCGTTACACATGCCAGCAAAAAACTTCTGGCCCGTACAAAATGCCAGCTCAGAATGGGCCACAGGGGGTACATGAATGGCGGCCCGGAGGGTGAGCCGGTCAGCCGGCGAAGACGGCCAGCGGCTGGTAGGACTCCTCGCGCGGGCTCAGCAGGGCGATCAGCTCGCCGTCGGGGCCGAACGCGGCCACCGGGCGGCCGCCATCAGGCCGGCGGCCCGCGGCGCGGGCCAGCCGCCCGCCGTGCGCCACCAGCCTGGCCTGCTCCTCGCTCAGGTCCAGCCGCTCGAACGCGGCGGCGGCCGCGGCCGCCATCGGCACCACCCGCAGGTCGGCCGCCAGCTCGTCCAGTGTGGCCGCGTCCGCCACGCGGTACGGCCCGACCCTGGTCCTGCGCAGCGCGGTCAGGTGCCCGCCCGTCAGGAGCGCCGCGCCGAGGTCACGGGCGATCGCCCGGATGTAGGTGCCGCTGGAGCAGGTCACCGCGACATCGACGTCCAGCAGGCCGCCCGCGCGGCGCAGCTCCAGGATGTCAAGCACGGACACCGTCACGGTGCGCGCCTTCAGCTCCGGCGCCGCGCCCGCCCTGGTCAGCCGGTAGGCACGCTCGCCGTCCACCTTGATCGCGCTGATGCCCGGCGGCACCTGCTGGATCTCGCCGGTCAGCTCCGCCGCCGCGGCCCGCAGCCCGGCCTCGGTGACCTGGCGCGGCCGGGGCCCGCGCGGTGATCTCGCCGTCGGCGTCGTCGGTGCTGGTCGCCTGGCCGAGCCTGATGGTGCCCAGGTACTCCTTCTGGGTCAGCGCCAGGTGACCCAGAAGCCGGGTGGCCTGCTGGACGCCCACCACCAGCACCCCGGTCGCCATCGGGTCCAGGGTGCCGGCGTGGCCGACCTTGCGGGTCCCGGCCAGCCTGCGGATCCTGGCCACCACGTCGTGCGAGGTCCAGCCGGCCGGCTTGTCGACGATGACCAGCCCGCTGCGCGCGGTCGTCACCGCCCGGCCGCCGCCTGGCTGGCGAGCTGGTCGCGCAGCGCCGCCACGGCGTCCCGCGCGCTGCCGCGGGCGGTAAAGCCCGCCGCCCTGGGGTGCCCGCCGCCGCCCAGCGCCGTGCAGGCCCGGCCGACATCGGCGATCGCCTTGGACCGGGACGAGACCAGCCAGGTCCCTTCGCCGAACTCCTTGGCCACGACGGCGACCTCGGCTTCCTGGGTGCGCCGCAGCACGTCGATCACCGGCTCGGCGGCCTCAAGCGGGAGCCCGGCGGCGGCCAGGTCGGCGTGGCCGACCGCGGTCCAGACCAGGCCAAGGCCGCCGAGCGCGCCTGGCTCGAGCACCGCCCGGCTCAGCACCGTCGACAGCAGCTCCAGGTAGCCGAACGGGGCGCGGTCGAACAGCTCCCGGGCCACCGGCGCGGGATCGATCCCGGTGGCCAGCAGCTCGGCGGCGAGGTGATGGGTGGCCGGGGTGGTGGAGAACTTGAAGGAGCCGGTGTCGGTGACCAGCCCCGCGTACAGGCACAGCGCGACGTCCGTGGTCAGCTCCGCGCCCAGCCGGGCAATCAGCTCGCGGGCCAGCACCGCGGTCGCCGGGGCGCCGGGGTCGACCAGGCCGATGCTGCCGAACCCGGTGTTCGAGGCGTGATGATCGAAGACGATCAGCTCCCCCGCCGCCGCGGCGCTGGCGGTCAGCAGGCCGAGCCGGTCCGCGCTCGCCGCGTCGAAGGTCATCATCACGGCGGGCCGCTCCGGGTACCCGCCGGGCGGGGAGAGCAGCTCGGTGCCGGGCAGGAACCGCAGGATCTCCGGCACCTCGAAGGGGTCATCGCCGAAGGAGGCGATCACCCGCTCCGGGCCCGCGCCGAGCCGGCCGAGCGCGGTCAGCGCCTGGGCGACGGCGAGCATGGAGCCGAGGGCATCGGCATCGGGCCGGACATGGCAGGCCAGGCAGATCTCCGGGGCCGCTGCCATGATCTTGACGGCGCGTGCCCACTCGCCGTCGAGGTCTCGCGAGAAGGGGGCGCCAGGCGTCACGACGGCGAGTATCCCGCGTTGTGCTCCGGCCCGGCCGGGGTTTCCTGTAGTTCGTCGTCTAGCTCGTCATCGTCGTCCGGCACGCCCGGCGTGCGGTACGGGTCGGGATCGCCCGCATGCGCGGCGCCCTCCCTGGCCGCCGCCACCGCCGCGTCCGCCTCCCGCGCCCTGGCCACCAGGTCCTCGATGGTCCTGGCCTCGTCGGGCACCTTGTCCAGCTCGAAGGAGATGAGCGGGGTGTGCTTGATCCCGGTCTGGCGGCCGACCTCGGACCTGATCAGCCCGGTCGCGCTGGACAGCGCGGCGGCCGTGCCCGCCTGCTCCTGCGCGGAGCCGAGCACGGTGTAGAAGACGGTCGCCTCGCGCAGGTCGCCGGTGACCCTGGCCTCGGTCACGGTGACGAAACCCAGCCGGGGGTCCTTGATCCGGTGCTCCAGCGTCTCGGCCACGATCTGGGCAATCCGCTCACCGAGCTTGCTGACTCTCGCCGGGTTCATCCCGGGTCACTCCTCTTCGTCGTGGAACAGCCGCTGCCGCGCGGACAGCAGTTCGATCTCCGGGCGGCCCGCGACGAACCGCTCGCAGGCCTCAAGCACCTCGTCGGCGTGCGCCGCGGTGGAACTCACCACGGCGACGCCGATCTCGGCGCGGCGATGCAGGTCAAGGTAGCCGGTCTCGCCAACAGCCGCCGCCGGGAAATGCCGGCGCACGTCGGCCACCAGCGGCCGGACCAGCGACCGCTTCTGCTTCAGCGACCTGACATCGCCGAGCAGCACGTCCAGGGTCAGCGTGCCGACATACACACTGACCCCGCACGCACTCGCGGGCTGCCCGCCCTCGTCAGGCCAGTTGTCCTCAGCAGCGCCGTGGCGGTCAGGTCCGCGGCTTCTCCCGCAGCTCGAAGGTCTCGATGACATCGCCGACCTTGACGTCGCTGTAGCCGACGCCGATGCCGCACTCGAAGCCCTCACGGACCTCGGTGGCGTCATCCTTGAACCGGCGCAGCGACTCCACGGTCAGGTTGTCGGAGATCACGACGCTGTCCCTGATCAGCCTGGCCTTGCTGTTGCGGGTGATGGTGCCGGACCGGACGATCGAGCCGGCCACGTTGCCCACCCGCGGCACCCGGAACACCTCGCGGATCTCCGCCGTGCCGAGCTGAGCCTCCTCGAAGATCGGCTTGAGCATGCCCTTGAGCGCGGCCTCTACTTCCTCGATCGCCTGGTAGATGACCGAGTAGTAGCGGATGTCCACGCCCTCGCGCTGGGCCAGCTCGCCGGCCCGGCCCGCGGGCCGCACGTTGAAGCCGATGATCACGGCATCGGAGGCGATCGCCAGGTTGACGTCGTCCTGGGTGATCGCGCCGACGCCGCGGCCGATCACCCGGAGCACGACTTCCTCGCCCACATCGAGCTGGATGAGCGCGTCTTCCAGCGCCTCGACAGAGCCGGACACGTCGCCCTTGATGATCAGCAGCAGCTCTTCGCGCTCGCCGGACTTGAGTGCCGACTCCAGGTCTTCCAGGGTGACCCTGGGGCGGCGCTGCGCGAACATCGCGCTGCGCTCCCTGGCCTCGCGCCGCTCGGCGATCTGGCGGGCCACCCGGTCGTCATCGACGACCAGGAAGCTGTCGCCCGCGCCGGGCACCGCGGTCAGGCCGAGCACCTGGACGGGCCGGGACGGCGGCGCCTCGCCTACCTGGTCGCCGTTCTCGTCCAGCATGGCCCGGACCCGGCCGAACGCCTCGCCGGTCACGATGGAGTCCCCGACGTGCAGCGTGCCGCGCTGCACCAGGACGGTCGCGACCGGGCCGCGGCCCTTGTCCAGGTGGGCCTCGATGGCCACGCCCTGCGCCTGCTGCTTGGGGTTGGCCCGCAGGTCAAGCTCCGCGTCGGCGGTCAGGATGACCGCCTCAAGCAGTGCCTCGATCCCGGTGCCGTTGCGGGCGGACACGTCGACGAACAGGCTCTGGCCGCCGAACTCCTCCGCTACCAGGCCGTACTCGGTGAGCTGTGCCCGGACCCGCTGCGGGTCGGCGCCCTCCTTGTCGACCTTGTTGACGGCCACCACGATCGGCACCTTCGCGGCCTGCGCGTGGTTCAGCGCCTCAGTGGTCTGCGGCTTGACGCCGTCGTCGGCGGCCACCACCAGCACGACCAGGTCGGTCGTCTCGGCACCGCGGGCACGCATGGCGGTGAACGCCTCGTGGCCGGGGGTGTCGATGAAGGTGATCTTCCGCTCGTGGCCGTCCACCACGGTGTTGACCTGGTAGGCACCGATGTGCTGGGTGATGCCGCCGGCCTCGTGCGCCACCACGTTGGTGTTCCTGATGGCGTCAAGCAGCTTGGTCTTGCCGTGGTCGACGTGACCCATGACGGTGACCACCGGCGGCCTGGCCACCAGGTCAGCATCGTCGCCCTCGTCCTCGCCGAACTCGATGTCGAACGCCTCAAGCAGCTCCCTGTCCTCTTCCTCAGGGGAGACCACCTGGACGTTGTAGCTGAGCTCGGCGCCGAGCAGCTGAAGCGTCTCGTCGTTGACCGACTGCGTCGCCGTCACCATCTCGCCGAGATGGAAAAGCACCTGCACGAGCGAGGCCGGGTTGACCCCGATCTTGTCGGCGAAGTCGCTCAGCGACGCGCCCCGTGACAGCCGGATGACCTGGCCGTTGCCGCGCGGGATGGAGACGCCGCCAATGGCGGGCGCCTGCATGTTGTCGAACTCCTGACGGCGCTGCTTCTTCGACTTGCGGCCGCGCGATGGCCGGCCGCCTGGCCGCCCGAACGCGCCCTGCGTGCCACTGCGGCCGCGACCTCCCGGACGCGACGGGCCCATGCCGGGACGCGGTCCGCCACCGCCGCCACCGCCGCCGGGACGGCCCGCGCCGGCGCCGGGGCCGCCACGGCCGCCGGGACGGGCGCCGGTACCGGCACCGGGACCGCCGGGACGGCCGGCACCGCCGGGGCCGCCTGGGCCACGACCGCCGGCCGGGCGCGGCGGCATGCTGCTCGGGCTAGGCCGCGGGCCACCGGGACGCGGGCCGCCGGGACGGCTGTCGCCGGGACCGCCGGGACCAGGCCGGGCCGGGCGCGCGCCCGGCGGGCGCGGGCCGCCAGGCGCGCCTGGCGCACCGGGACGCGGCACGCCGGGCTGGCCACCAGTGCTTGGCTGGCCGGCCGCGGGCGGCTGCGGCCTGGCAGCGCCCATGCCGGTCGCCGTCGAGCTGAAGGGGTTGTTGCCAGGGCGCGGCCCTGGCCTGGGCACCGGGCGGCCGGAACCGGGCGCGGCTGGCCGCGGGCCAGGCGTCCCTGCCGGGCGCGGCGCCGCCGGGCGCGGGTGGCCGGCCTGCTGGTCGGCCGACGCGGCGGGCTGCTCGGGCTGGCGTTCCGGCTGGCGCTCCGCCACGGGGAACGGGGTCGGCACCGCGGGGGATGACGGCGGCTCGGCCGCAGGCGCGGCGCCGCCATCGGCCTGCGCCGGACGAGCGGGGGCCTGCGGGGCGCTGCCGTTCGTGCTCTCGGCGGCCGGCTTCTCGGCCGGCGTGATCTGCGGCGGCGCCGGCGCGGGGCCTGCCTGCGCGGCGGCCTGCACGGCGTCGGCCCGCGGTGCGGGCTGGCTGCTCCGCCGGCCGTTCCCGCCCTTGGGCTGGGATGTCGCGAACGCTTCCTTCAGCCTGCGGACTACCGGCGCCTCGATCGTCGAGGACGCCGACCTTACGAACTCACCCATCTCATTGAGCTTGGCCATCACGGCCTTGCTCTCCACGCCGAACTCTTTCGCGAGTTCGTAAACCCGGACCTTCGCCACTGCGCTCCCTCTACTCGGCCCGGCAATATGCCGGGCCCGTCAGCCGGGCCGGGGCAGCGCGTGCTCCAGTCCGGCGTCAGCCTCTGCTGTTCATCGCCGCATGCTCATCGCGCGCTCATTGCAATCTCAGCCTGCCCTCTCAACCACGTCCGCCGTCCGACGCGCCAGGAACCCGGCGATCTCGCCTGCCGGGGTCGCCCCCGGCGCGCGAAGCGCCCTGGTCAGTGCCTTGCGGCGCTGGGCCCTCTCCCAGCAATCCTGGCTGCGGTGCAGGTACGCACCACGGCCAGGCAGCCGCGCGACGACATCGGGAACTATGTCATTCCCTACTGCCACCAGGCGAAGCATTTCGGACTTGGCCGTGCGGCGTCCGCAACCCACGCACGTCCGGGTTGGTGACACCGGTGAGGAAGGCAACGGAACCGCCTGGCCATTTCTGCTCTCTAGCTTACAGTGCCGGCGCATCCGCGGCACCGGGCACCGTGCCCGCCGCGCCGCCGCCGGAACCCTCGGCACCGCCGCTGCCGCCCGAGCCGCCGGAGCCCTGGCGGCTGCCGGGGACCGGCGGGGCGCTCGCCGGGTCGTCGCCGGCGGTGTCCGCCCTGATGTCGATCCGCCAGCCGGTCAGCCGCGCGGCGAGCCGGGCGTTCTGTCCCTCTTTGCCGATCGCCAGGGAGAGCTGGTAATCGGGGACGATCACCTGCGCCACCCGCGCGGCGGCATCGATGACGTTCACCTTCGAGACCCTGGCGGGCGACAGGGCGTGCCCGACGAACTCAGCCGGGTCGGCGGAGTAGTCCACGATGTCGATTTTCTCGCCGTGCAGTTCGGTCATGACGTTCCGCACCCGGCTGCCCATCGGACCGATGCACGCGCCCTTGGCGTTGACGCCGGGCTGGTGCGACACGACCGCGATCTTGCTGCGGTGCCCGGCCTCCCTGGCGATCGCCGCGATCTCCACGGCACCCGACGCGATCTCGGGTACCTCCAGGGCGAATAGCTTGCGCACCAGGTTGGGGTGCGTGCGGGACAAGGTCACCGAGGGACCCCGGTAGCCCTTGCGGACGTGCAGCACATAGCAGCGCAGCCGCTCGCCGTGCACGTAACGCTCCCCTGGCACCTGCTCGCTCGGCGGCAGGATGGCCTCCAGCTTGCCCAGGTCGACCAGCACCGCGCGCGGGTCCTTGCCCTGCTGGATCACCCCGGCAACGATGTCGCCCTCGCGCCCGGCGTACTCCCCGAAGGTGAGCTCGTCCTCGGCGTCGCGAAGTCGCTGCAGGATGACCTGCCGGGCGGTAGTGGCGGCGATCCGCCCGAAGCCGTCCGGGGTGTCGTCGTACTCCCTGGGCTCCTGGCCCTCCTCGGCGGGCTCCCTGGCCCATACCATGACGTGGCCGGTACGCCGGTTCACCTCGACCCTGGCCTGGGCCGCCGCTCCCTCGCTGCGGTGGTAGGCGACGAGGAGCGCGTCCTCGATGGCCTTGATCGACAGGTCCATCGAGATGTCTTTCTCATCTTGCAGGCCGCGCAGCGCGCTCAGGTCAATATCCATCGGATCCCTCCTCGTCTGCGCCCTCGTCGTCGGTGTCCCCGGCATCGATCGGTGCGAACTCGATCTTTATCTTGCCCGGGCCTAGGTCGGCATAGCCAAACGTGCGGCTCGTGCCGTCCGCCTCCAGCGTGATCCCGTCAGCGCTGGCCCCGGTGATCCGGCCCTCGATGACCGGCCGCGCCTGGTCGTCCCCCTCCGGCGCGGTCAGCAGCGGCGCGGTCACCAGGCGGCCGATGGCCCGGCGCCAGTGCCGCCGCTCGGTCAGCGGGCGGTCCACGCCGGGCGAGGACACTTCCAGGGTGTAGGGCTGCTCCCCCATCGCGGCGTTGTCATCGAGCGCCGCCGACACGTCTCTGCTGATCACCGCGATGTCATCCAGGCCGACGCCGCCATCGCCGTCCACCACGATGCGCAGCAGGCGCCGGCGGCCCGCCGAGGTGACCCTGACGCCTTCCAGGTCCAGGCCAGCGGCGCTGATCACCGGCTCCAGGAGGTCAGCCAGCCGCTCGGCGTCCACCGCGACGGCCGCTGCCCGCTCGCTAGCCGAACGCTGCCCGCTCGCCGGGCGCTGCCCGTCGCCTCGACGCTCCCCCGCGGTGCGGCCGCCTGCGGGCCGGCCGGCGCCAGCACGGCCGCCCGCACCGCCGCGGCCTGCGGCTCCCTGCGCCCGGCCGCCAGCCTGCCGCTGGCCCGGGGCGGCTGGCGGCCGTGCCGAACCGTGACCAGAGCTCCCGCTCATCACGACCTCCTCGCCCCGCGACCTGTGCTTTTGTATCAG
Source organism: uncultured Actinomycetota bacterium (assembly GCA_963725175.1). Classification (GTDB taxonomy): domain Bacteria; phylum Actinomycetota; class Actinomycetes; order Streptosporangiales; family Streptosporangiaceae; genus DASUBV01. The sequence goes on along the minus strand of CAVRXH010000006.1, from coordinate 5,365,860 downwards.
TGCGCCTCTAGCCTAGCCGGGTGGCGGGGCCGCCCGCGCCGCGTCGGCGTGCCCGGCCCTGGCGGCGGGGCGGCTCGGTCCGTGGCATGCTGTGGGCGGCGGCGCGCCGGGGGGCGCCCCGCCATGCGGCCCCGCTGGGCGCTGACCGCCCCGGAGGCGCCGGCCGCGCTGCGAAGATCTTTCTCGGGCACATGTTCTCGGGCACGGGCGGGAGGCTCCTGGATGGCGGCGGATCCGACTCGGCGGGCGATGCTCGCCGCCACCGCCGTGCTGCCGCTGCTGGTGGCGGGCTGCAAGGGCGCCCAGGCGCTTGGCACGCCGCCGCGGCCCGCCCCCGACGTGACCCAGCTCCGCTCGGCCATCACCGCCGAGCAGCAGCTCATCGCCAGGTACCGGGCGGTCATCAAGATGTCCGGCGGTGGCCAGGACGTCAGCGCGGTCACCCGCCAGCTCCTCGCCGGGGTGCTCGCCGAGCATCAGGACCACCTGGAGCGGCTGCGGGCCAGCCTGGTCCCCGGATCGCCGCTCGCGGCCGGATCAGGCCCGCTGCCCGAGCCCACGCCGCCGGTGCTGCCGCCGTCGGCGGCGCAGGCCATCGACGGCCTGGCCAGCGCCGAGCAGGCCGCCTCCGGGCGGCTGCTTGACCAGGTCGCCAAGGTCCCGCCAGCCCTGGCCCAGCTGATGGCGAGCATCGGCGCCAGCGAGGCCACCCACGCCGCCGCCCTCCGCCGAGCGCAGGCCCAGCCATGACCGCCGGGACGCAGGAGGTCAGCGCGCAGGAGGTTGGCGCGCTGCAGGCGGCGCTGGCGGCGGAGCAGGCGGCGATCTACGGCTATGGCGTGGTGGGCTCGCACCTGACCGGCGAGCCAGCCCTGGCCGCCACGGCGGACTGGACCGCGCATCAGGTCGCGGCGGACAAACTGGAGACCGAGCTGCGGGCGCGCGCCGCCACCCCGGCCCAGTCGGGGGTCGCCTACCGGCTGCCGCACCGGGTCAGCACCGCGGCGCAGGCCGCCGCGCTTGCCGTGACCCTGGAAGACGACGTGGCCAGCGCCTACCTGGGGCTGGTGGGGCTGACCGACCTGCCGCTGCGGATGCTGGGCGCCCGCCAGGTCCGGACGGCGGCGCTGCGCGCCGCGTCCTGGCGCGGCCACCCGGTCGCCTTCCCCGGCCTGCCCGGCACTCTGGGCCAGCCAGCCGGGTCAGCCGCGCCGAACGGGCACTCCTCAGCGAGCACAAAGACCCCGTAACAGGCATGTCACCCAAACTCCCGCCCGAATCAGCTCGCGCCGGTTCCGCCGAACCGCTCCCAGCGACAGTGAACCCACTTCTACCGACGCTAGAACGACAGTAGAAGTGGGTTCACTGTCGTTCCTCGCGCGGTTCCGCGCCCCGACCGCGCGCCCCGACCGCGCGGCCCAGCAGGGGGCGGAACGCGGGCGGCGGGTCAGTCTGGCACGGTGGGCTGGCGGATGGCGAGGACGCGGCCGATCTGGGTGGCGGCGGCCGGCAGGTCCCCGGACGAGGCGATGCGCTCGGCCCAGGACCACCAGAACCACCACTCGCCGTCCTGGCAGCGGCCCACGTAGATGTCCTCGGCCAGCGCGCTGGCGGCCGGGTTCACCACGTGCAGCCGGGGCACCCGGCCTGGCGGCGTCACCAGCCGGGCCCGCAGGCCTTGCTGGGCCAGTATCTCGGCGAGCCCTTCGAGCCTGCTCAACCGAGCAAGCAGGCCGTCGGCGTCATCCCGCGTCTGCCGGGCCTCCACGGTCATCGTGGTCACCTCAAGTAGCTATGTGAAGACATTGAGTAATTGAACAGGGCTAGCATGCCGAGCGCCAGCCCGACATGCAACATGCATAAGGTAATTCGCACGTAACCTCGGGATCGTTGCATATGGCCAGGCAGGACCCCGCACTAGACGAGACGGTCCGGACCCAGCACACTTGACGGTCACGGTCGTCACACATTGACGGTCACGGTCGTCGCCGACCGAGGGAGGGGACCGATGGCCAGCGCGCAGAGCCCAACTGTCCGGCGTCGCCGGCTTGCGCTCGAGCTCCGCCGGCTGCGTGAGTCAGCCCGGCTGACCTGCGAGGAAGTCGCAGAACGGCTGGAGTGCTCGGCATCCAAGATCAGCAGGGTGGAGACCGGCCGGGTGTCAGTCTCGCCCCGGGATGTCCGGGACATGATGGAGATCTACGGCGTGCCGGAAGACCAGCGCGAGAGCCTGGTCCAGCTTGCCCGTGACTCACGGCAGAAGGGCTGGTGGCACGCTTATAGTGACTCGATTCAGCCGCACTTCGCCACGTACCTGGGGCTGGAGAGCGCCGCCTCGGAGATCCGCATCTACGAGGTCAGCCTGATCCCGAACCTGCTGCAGACTGAGGACTACGCCAGGACGGTCATCAGCGCGGGCATGGTGACCAGCCCGCAGGAGGACATCGAGCGGCAGGTCGCGCTGCGGATGGCCAGGCAGCCGACGCTGACCAGGACCGAGCCGCCCAAGGTCTGGGCGGTGCTGGACGAGGCGGCCCTGCGCCGCCGGGTCGGCGGCGCAGGGCTGATGAAGCTCCAGCTTGAGTACCTGCTGGAGCTGTCCGAGCTGTCCAACGTCTCGCTGCAGGTGATCCCGTTCGGCGGCGGCGCGCACCCGGCGATGGGCCGGCCGTTCGTCATCCTGGTCTTCCCCGAGCGGGTCGACCCGGACGTGGTCTACCTGGAGGACCTGACCAGCGCCCTGTACGTGGAGGACGTGGACGAGGTGGACAGGTACAACATGTTCTTCAACCACCTGCGCGCCACCGCGCTGTCCTTCGAGGCCTCCGCCAACCTGATCACCTCGGTGATCAAGGAGATGTGAGACTGTTCCCCGCGGGCAGCAGCTCGGCGGGCAGCGGCTGGGCGTGCAGCACGGTCAGCCGGGACACCGCGCGGGTAAGCGCCACGTAGAGCCGGTGCAGGCCGCGCAGCTCGGCGGCGGCGATCCGGCCTGGCTCCACGACGATGACGTGGTCGAACTCCAGGCCCTTGGCCAGCGACACCGGGACGACGACAAGCTGCCTGGCGTCCGGCTCGCCGTCGAGCAGGGCATGCGGCAGCCCGGCCGCGTCCAGTACCCCGGCCAGCTCCGGCACCTGCTCGTCGGCCGCGATCACGGCGACCGAGCCGGGCCGCGACAGCGCGTCGGCGCACTCGCGGGCCAGCGCCGCGCCCAGGTCGCCAGGGCCGGCCTGCTCGACCCGCAGCGACCCGGCGTCCTGGCGGATCGAGGTGCCGGCGCCGAGGCCGGGCGCGATGAAGTCGAGCAGCCTGCTGGCGAAGTCGAGGATCTGCCTGGGCACCCGGTAGCCGGTCTCCAGCACCCGCAGGTCCGCGTCGTCCTTGCCGAGGTGCCCGAGCAGCTCGGCCCAGCTCGTGGTGGCCCACGGCGTGGTGCCCTGGGCGAGGTCACCGAGCACGGTCACCGAGCCGGTCGCGCACCGGCGGCCGATCGCCCGGCACTCCATCGGCGACAGGTCCTGCGCCTCGTCCACCACGACGTGCGCCAGGCTGGGGGTCCGCTCGATCAGGTCGCGTGCCTCGTCGATGAGCACCGCGTCCGCCTGGCTCCACCGGGCCGAGCCTGGACCGCGCGGCGGTGCCGCCCAGGCGATCGCGGCCTGCTCGTCCTCGCTGAGCACCCCGTCGGCCGCCCCGGCCAGCACCTGCGGGTCGGACAGCAGTCGCAGCACCAGCCGCATCGGGTCGGCCTTGGGCCAGACGGCGTCCACGGCGCCGCGCACCTGGCGGGTCCGCCTGACGGCGTCGTGGGTGCGGTCGTCGCAGCTCTCCCCCGCCGCCTCCATCTTGGTCAGGATGACGTGCGCGATCCGGTGTGCCAGCATGTCCCGGCCGGTCCCGTACCTGACGCCGCGGTCGCGCAGCTCGGTGATCAGGTCGTCGATCTCCGTGCCGGACACCCGCCAGCGCCGGGACCCGCGCGGCAGCATGATCGACGCGGCCGGCCCGGCGATCTGGTCCCATAGCGCCCGGCGGAGGACCTGGGCCATCCGCGCGCCGCCCTTGATGATCGCGGCCTGATCGGTGTCGGTGCCACGGACCGGGACGCTGGCCAGCAGGTCACCGACCGAGAGCTGGGCCACGCTCAGCTCGCCCAGGGCCGGCAGGACGTGCTTGATGTAGGCCAGGAAGGCGCTGTTCGGGCCGATGACCAGGACCCCGCCGCGGCCCAGCCGCTCGGCGTAGGCGTACAGCAGGTATGCGACCCGGTGCAGGCCGACGGCGGTCTTGCCGGTGCCGGGCGCGCCCTGCACGCAGACGCTCTGCTCGACCGCGGATCGGACGATGTCGTCCTGGTCGGGCTGGATGGTCGCGACGATGTCGCGCATCGGCCCCGAGCGCGGCCGCTCGATCTCGTCGATCATGATCTGGCTGAGCCCCGGCCCGGCCGCCCCGGCCGCTGGCTGGCCGAATTGCTCGTCCTCGTAGGCGGTGAGGTCGGCGCCGTGGAAGCCGAACCGGCGGCGCAGCTCCAGGCCCATCGGCTCGCCCTGGCTGGCCCGGTAGAACGGCCGGGAAACCGGCGCCCGCCAGTCCACCACCACGGCCCGGCCATCGCCGTCGTGCACGTGCCGCCTGCCGATGTGGAACTGCTCGCCGGCGAACGACTGGGCGTCGCGCGCGCCATAGTTGACCCGGCCGAAGAACAGCGGGGTGTCGGGCAGGTCCTTCAGCGCCTCGGCGCGCCGCCACAGGTCGGCCTTCAGGAACTCCTCCGACACCGGGTCTCCGGCCAGCGCGCGCAATGACATCACGTCCTCGCGCATCAGCCGGAGGAACTCGCGGGAACTGCTCAGGTGCTCGCGCTCGGCGAGCAGGGTCGAGTCGGAACGGTGCGGGCCTTCTGTGTCGGCCGGCGGCATGGCTGATCTCCTTACGGGCAGGCGGGCGCGCCCGCGGGCCGCGTGCGGCAGGCAGGCAGGGCACGGCGTCGGGAGCAGAACAGGGCAAGGGCACGGGCGGCGATGGCCCGCGAAGAAAAGGGCACGAAAGCTTAGCAGCGCGCCGTGCCAGGGCTCATCTTATTTTTGGCCGAACGGGCTGCGCGGTGGCCGGCCGCCGCAGGCGCGACGCCGCTGCCAGCACCGCCGCGACGCCGCTACCAGCACCAGTGGAAGCCGACGACGGTGCGCTCGATGGCCCGCAGGTACAGGTGCGCCGAGTGCTGCATGTCGAGCGTCGCCTCCTGCTGCTCGATCACGTCGCCATCCACGCCGTTCCAGCTCGCCCGCCAGAGCTTGGCGGGCAGCCTGCTGGCATGGAACTGCACGCGCAGGTCGAAGTTCTCCATCGCGCCCATCACCGCCCGCCGGTACTGGCGTTCCCTGGGGTCGGCCGGGTCGCCGGCGTACTGGTAGGCGGTCCAGTACTCCAGGGTGGAGGTCTCCCCCACGTCCAGCGTCCTGGCCAGGAGGATGCTGGTCGCGAACAGGTCGGTGCCGATCTGGTAGAGCTGCCGGGACACGCCCTGGCAGCCCTGGCCCGTCTCCAGCGTCACCGTGTTGGTGTCGTACAGGTAGGGGATCTGGCTGGTGCCGGGCGCGGTGGCCTCGATGACCTGCATGGTCCTGGTCCTGGCCAGGCGGCCGTCCGCGCCGATCTCGGCGTGATCGTGCAGCGACAGGGTCTGGTGCCGCCGCGGCCCGAGCGCGGCCCGCAGGTCGGTCTCGACCTGCGGGGAGACCGCCCGGCGGCCGGACAGCACGGCGATGGACGCCGACCCGTTCCACAGCCGCCACAGCCGCTCCGCCTCGCTGTCGGCGATGCCGAACGCGTCGATGAACAAGGTCAGCAGCCGGCGGCTGAGCAGCCGCCCGGACAGCGCGCGGGACACCGAGTCCTTGAGCTGCCGGGGCATCACGTCCGAGTCGCCGGTTACCCGCGGGTAACTCCACAGGTGCTCGGCCAGTACCTCCGAGACCGCGAGCTGGTTGATCTCCCCGGTGCGCTCGCGCACCACGTGCTGCTCCCACATCCGCCGGTAGGAGCCTGGCCGGAGCAGTAACTGCCGCAGGTAGGCAGCGGCCAGCCCGCGACCATGGCCGGCGGGAGGCTCGGATGGGCTCACGTGCTGCTGTCGTCCCCTGGTCCGGAAAATAACTCTGTCGAGGTAGCCGGGCGACTTCGGCGTGCAGGACGGTCTTGTGCGACGTTACTGCGACATGCACAGGTTAGCTTACGTTCAGGCGCTTGGAATGGGGAGAGTGCCGCCCGAGGGGGATCGCGGGACCCGCCGCTCACGCGGCGGGTCCCGCTCCGCGTTCCGGGCCGGAATCCCCGCTAGAACCGCACGGCGCCAGAAAGGAACCGCGCTAGAACAGCACCGAGGTGAAGGTGCCCGCCTGGGTGAACCCGACCCGGCGGTAGGCGCCGCGCGCGGGCAGGTTGTAGTCGTTCACGTAGAGCGTGACCACCGGGGCCAGCGTGGCGAGCGCGGCGCGCACCACGGCGGCCATGCCGCGGGCCGCGTAGCCCTGGCCGCGTGCGTGCGGCGGCACCCAGACACCCTGGACCTGGCAGGCCTGCGGGGTCACCGCGCCCACCTCCGCCTTGAACAGCACCTCGCCGTCCTCGATCCGAGCGAACGAGCGGCCCGACCTGATCAGCTCGCCCACCCTGGCCCGGTAGGCGATGCCGCCGTCCGGGCCGATCGGCGATACGCCGACCTCCTCGGTGAACATCGCCACGCAGGCCGGCAGCAGCACGTCAAGCTCGGCCGCGCGGACCGACCTGACCAGCGGATCGGACGCGATCAGCGGCGGCCCCGAGATGGTCAGCACGGGCTGGGCCGCGCGGACCTCGCGCGGCCTGCCCCAGGACGGCGCGAGCATCTCCCACAGCGGGGCCACCGCGTCGGCCGGGCCGACGATCGAGGAGCAGCGCCTGCCATAGGCCCTGGCCCGCTCGGCGAACGCCTCGATGGCGGCGGGAGTGGCCTCGATCGGCACCAGGTTGGCGCCCGAGTAGCACAGCGAGGTCAGCGTGCCCGCCTCGAAAAAGCCCCAGACCTGCGCGCCGAGCCGACGCGGATCCAGGCCCGCGGTGCGAATACGGGAGGCGACGAAGACATTGGAGACCGCATCGCGGTCGCAGATGGCGAGAACCTCGTCGCGATCGTGATCGGTCATCAGGCGGAGCGAGGTCGATCGCCACGCCCTGGTGCGCAGCACATCTCCAGCGTAACGGCTGTTACCCCCGGCACAGGCCAGCCCCGCGCGGATCCGCGCCGCCGTACTGCCAGGGCCTCACGGCTGTGCTAGCCGGGCCTCACGGCTGTGCTAGCCGGGCCTCACGGCTGGGGCAGCGGTCCCGCCGGGCACTTCGCGCTGACCAGGCCGCGCCCGGACGGCAGCGCCCCGGTGGCCAGGTACCGGTTCAGGTAGCCATCCACGCAGCTGTTCGGCGGGGTGGCCAGCGACTGGCCATGGTTGCCGCCGCCCTGCACGACCACCATCCTGGCGCTGGGCAGCACCCGCCGGGCGGCCAGCGCGCCGGCGTAGGGCGTCGCCGGGTCCGCGGTGCCCTGGAGCATCAGGATGCCGGGCAGCCCGGCTCCGCTGATCTTCATCGGCCGGGCGGGACCGTGCACCGGCCAGAACGCGCAGGCCGCGTTGAACCAGGTGTTGTCCCACGCCTCGAATGGCGCCTTCGCGTAGACCTTCCTGGTGTCGGCATCCCAGCGCGCCCAGTTTCGCGGCCAGGCTACGTCGGCGCACTCCACCGCGTTGTAGACGGCGAACTCGTTCTCGCTCTGGCGGCCGATGTCCCGCCACAGCCGCAGCAGCGGCGCGGTCGCGCCCTGATTCAGGTAGGCGGCCAGCACCGTGGCCAGCGCCGGCCAGAACTGGTCGTTATAGCCGCCGGACAGGAACATGTCGTCGTACTCGTCCGCCCCCACGGCGGCCGGCCGGGCCGGCGACCGGGTGCGCGGCCAGCCGGGCGCGGGCGCGCCGCCAGGCGTCGCTGACGGCGGCGGCGGTCTTGCCCAGGCCATAACTGTCGGCGTGCCGCGCGGTCCAGGCGAAAAAAGCCCGGATCCGGCCCTGGAAGGCGTAGTCCTGGGCGAGGTTGTCGGCGTACCAGACGCCCGCCGGGTCGACGGTGCTGTCCAGCACCATCCGCGCGATCCGGTGCGGGAACATCGTGGCGAAGACCTGGCCGAGGTAGGTGCCGTAGGAATAGGCGAAGTAGCTGATCCGCGGCTGGCGCAGCGCGATCCTGATCGAGTTCAGGTCCCTGGCCATGTCGCGCGTGGTCAGGTAGGGCAGCAGCCAGCCGAACCGCTGCTCGCAGTCGGCGGCATAGGCCCTGGCCCGGCCGGTCAGCACCCGCTCGGCGGCCTTGCTGGCCGGGATGTAGCCGGGCCGCACGCCGGCGAAGAACGACCGGTCGCAGTGCAGCGCGGGCACCGAGGACCCGGTGCCCCTGGTGTCGAACCCGACGATGTCATACCGGGCGGCCACCGCCGGGGTGAGGCGGCTCGCCACGTAGGAAGCCAGGCCGAGGCCGCTGCCGCCTGGCCCGCCGGGGTTGACCAGCAGCGCGCCCAGGCGCCGGCCGCCGGCGCGGTGGCGGGTGCCTCGGAGAGCGCGAGGGTGAGCTGCCGGCCGCCCGGTTTGGCATAGTTCACGGGCACCTTCAGGCTGGCGCAGCGCAGCCCGCTGCCGACCTTCGGGCAGGGCCGCCAGCGCAGCGGCTGGCCGGGAGCGGCGGCCGGCCCCGCGACCGGCCCGCCACTGGCCGGGGCCGACCTGCTCTGGCCGGCCGGGCTGGCCGGCCCGCTCGAGCTGCACCCGGCGGCCGCGACGGCGGCGGCCAGGGCGCCGACCACAGCGGCGCCAAGCGCCCGGCCCGCCCGCGAGGTCATCACGCTGCCATCGTGCCCGATCCGGCCCGTCCCGATACGTCCGGCCTCGGCGGCAGGGCCGCGAGGGCCGGCCCCGGCGGGAAAGCCGGCCCGGCCGCGCCGGCCCGGTCAGACCTGGACGAACTCGATGCCCGCGAGCTGGCAGAACACCCGCCACGCCGCGGCATGATGCCCGAGATTCATCACCTCATGGTGCGGGCCGCCGGCGCTGAGCCATCCGTTCAGGCAACTACGAAGCCCTGACGCCGGGCGGAACTGGCCGTAGGGCATCTCCAGGGCCGGCAGCACCTGGCTGTCCAGGTTCTCCCCCTCGGCGACCACCAGGCGGAACCGCTCCCCCTCCAGCGACACCAGGGTGGCCAGCGTGGCCGGGCCCGGCTGGTACTGGAACAGGAAGGTGGGCGGGTCGGCCAGGCGGCCGATGCCGAGCGGCCGCTTGATCAGCTTCACCGGCCGGTCGGAGCGGGCGATCTTCCAGTTGCCCTCGCCCATGTGGCTCATCAGCACCGAGTCGGACGGGAAGTCCATCGCGTACATCTCGGTGAAGTGCGCGTCGCCGAGCAGCGTGTGCCCCGCCGACACCAGGCAGGCGGTCAGCACGTCGCCCTCGGCCGCGTACCCGTAGCCGTTCGCCATCAGGGTGGACGCCGCCGCGAGCGGCAGCCGGCTGAACCGGCCGTCCTCGCCGATCGCGTCGAAGTGCGCGGTGTACGCGCCGAACCCGCGCTCGTCCAGGATCGTCTTGATCGCCACCTGCATCCGGGCGTGGTCGGTGCGCTCGTCGGCCGACAGCCGCTCGTCGATCTCGAACGCGGCATCCTCGGCGGCGATCACCTCGGCGACCTGCTCGCCGGTCACGGCCTGCATGCCCCGGTACATGTCGCCGGGGGCGACCGCGAGGATCTCCGGGCCGAGGCTGCGGATCAGCGCGCTCTCGTCCACCCGGATGTCGCCCATGTCGTTCATCGCGTAACCGAAGATCGCGACCTTGAGCGACCGCCACATGGTGACCGCCGCGGCCGCCGCGGCCCACCGGCCGACGTCGGCGCGGAACCGCTCGGTCTTCCAGTCGTCGGTCAGCACATGGAACCGGCGGCCGGCCCTGACCATCGCGTTCGCGGTGTCCTGCGCGCCGTGCACGCCCTGGTTGTAGGTCATGTCGGCCATGTCCCAGGCGGGCGTGACATTCGGCTCGGGCTGGATGTTGGCCAGGCAGACAGGCAGCCGGGACTCCGCCAGCAGCCGGGCCACCCGCATCGCCGGGCCGTAGGTGAGCATCACCACCAGCACGCCGTCAAGCCCGGCATGCTCGAACTGCCGCATCGCCCGCTCGGCGTCCTCCCGGTACTTCACGGGCTCGGACGGGATGAACTCGCCCACGTCCGACAGCCAGCTGGCCAGCTCGGCCGCATAGCCGGCCTGCCGGGCCGCGATGCCGGGAACCATGTCGTCGTACAGGTCCTGCATGATGCCCAGGATCCCGATCCGCGGCTTACGGTCGGTCATGACATTCCTCCGCAACGATTGACTCGGGGTGACTGCCGCTGGCCCGCGCCGGTCAGCGCTGGCCGTAGACGTTCGTATAGCGCGCGTGCAGGGCGTCGATGTCGCCGGGCGCGAGCGGCTCCGGCTGGCCGAGGGACCTGGCGAGGAACACGGTCCGCGCCACGTCCTCGCACATCACCGCCGCCTTGACCGCGTCCTTCGCGGTCGCGCCGATGGTGAACACGCCGTGGCCGCGCATCAGCACGGCCGGCGAGCGGTGCCCGGCCAGGGTCGCGACGATGCCCCGGCCGATGGCGTCCGAGCCGATGAGCGCGAACGGCCCGACCGGGATCTCGCCGCCGAACTCGTCCGCCATCGCGGTCAGCACGCACGGGATCGGCTCGCCGACCGCCGCCCAGGCGGTGGCGTACGGCGAGTGAGTGTGCACCACGCCGCCCACGTCCTCGCGGTGCCGGTACACGTAGGCGTGCGCCTCGGTGTCGCTGGACGGGCTGAGCTCGCCCGCCACCTTGCGGCCGTCCAGGTCGCAGACGACCATCGCCTCCGGTGTCAGGCCGGCGTAGGACACCCCGCTCGGCTTGATCACCATCAGGCCGGTGCCGGGCACCCGCGCGGAGATGTTGCCGGCCGTCCAGGCGACCAGGCCGGCGGTGACCAGCTCGGCGTGCAGGGCACAGACCTGCTCGCGGGCCTGCTGGACCGCCGGGCTGGTCAGCGGGTCGGGGCTGGTCAGCGGGTCGGGGCTGGTCAGCGGGTCGGGGCTGGCGACGGCGGTCATGACGGCGTTCCTTCCAGGCGGGGGGCTGAGGACGGGGCCGGGGACTGGGCGGCGGCGAGTGCCCGGTCGCGGATCGCCCGCAGCCGGTGCATGGCGTCGCTGGCGCCGCGGCCGAAGTGGTCATGCAGCGCCAGGTACTGCGCGTACAGCTCGTCGTAGACCCCGGCGCTGGCCGGGTCCGGCCGGTACACGGCGTCCTTCTTGCGGCCCATCGCCGCCGCGGCGGCCGGCACGTCGGGGTAGGCGCGCGCGGCCACCGCCGCGTGGATCGCCGAGCCGAGCGCCGGGCCCTGCTCGGAGGCGATCAGGCTCAGCGGGCGGCGCAGCACGTCGGCGTAGACCTGCATCACGAACTGGTCCTTGACCAGCCCGCCGGCCACCACCAGCTCGGTGACGTCCACGCCGGACCCGGCGAAGCCGTCGATGATCACCCTGGTGCCGAACGCGGTGGCCTCCACCAGCGCCCGGTAGATGTCCGGCGGCCGGGTCGCCAGCGTCAGCCCCACGATCGCGCCGGACAGGTAGTGATCCACCAGCACCGAGCGGTTCCCGTTCAGCCAGTCGAGCGCGACCAGGCCGTGCCCGCCGGCCGGCTGCCGGGCGGCGTCCCTGGACAGCAGCGCGAACAGCGAGATGCCCTGGCGGGCCGCCTCCTCCGCGTAGGCCGCCGGCACGCCCTGCTCCGCGTACCAGGCGAAGATGTCGCCGACCCCGCTCTGGCCGGCCTCGTAGCCCCACAGCCCGGCCACGATCCCGCCGTCCACCGCCCCGCACATGCCGGGCACCGGCGCGAGCGCGGGCGCGCTGAGCACATGGCAGGTCGAGGTGCCCATGATCGCGGTGAGCTGGCCGGGCGCGATGGCGTTCGCGGCGGGCGGGGTCACGTGCGCGTCCACGTTGCCCACCGCGACGGCGATGCCGGCGGGCAGCCCGGTCCACTGCGCGGCCTGCGCCGTGAGCGGCCCGGCCAGCGTGCCGAGCTGCGCGACCGGATGGGCCAGCTTGCCGGCCGCGAATCCGGCGAAGGCCGGGTTCAGCGCGGCGAGGAAGTCCCTGGACGGGTAGTGACCGTCCTGGTAGATGCCCTTGTAGCCGGCGGTGCAGGCGTTCCGCGTCTCGGTGCCGCAGAGCTGCCAGATGATCCAGTCGGCGGCCTCAATCCAGCGGTCTGCCCGGCAGTAGGTGTCCGGGTCCTCCTCCAGGAGCTGGAGGCCCTTGGCGAACTGCCATTCGGCGGAGATCTTGCCGCCGTAGCGGGGCAGCCAGGGCTCGCCGCGCTCAGCCGCGAGCGCGTTGATCCGGTCCGCGTGCGGCTGCGCGGCATGGTGCTTCCACAGCTTGACGTAGGCATGCGGCCTGCCGCGCAGGTCCGGTACCTGGCACAGCGACGTCCCGTCCGCCAGCACGGGCAGCACCGTGCACGCGGTGAAGTCGGTGGCGATGCCGATGACCCGCACCGGGTCGATGCCGGCCCGCTGCATCGCCGCGGGCACGGCGTGCCTGAGCACGTCCACGTAGTCGGCCGGATCCTGGAGCGCCCAGTCCGGCGGCAGCGGCCGGCCGGTGGCCGCCAGCACGTCGTCCATCACGCCGTGCTGGTACTCGTGCGTCGCGGTGCCCAGCTCGGCGCCGTCGCGCACCCGGACCACCAGGGCGCGGCCCGACAGCGTCCCGAAGTCGACGCCGATGACGCAGGCGTCCGGTCCGGCGGAACCGGTGTTAGCGCTCACATTCATGGTGTCCGATGACCCCTTCTCCTCGGTCCTGCTGGCTGCTGCTGTCGCGCCGCGCGAGGCGGCCCGGTCGGCTCGGTCGGCCTGAGTCGGCCTGAGTCGGCCCCGCCGCCGGGGCGGCCGGCCCGGGGCGGCCGCCCCGGCGGTTAGGTTTTCGGCGGCGGGGCGGCGCTCGCCCGGATGATCAGCTCTGTCCCGACCGGCTGCCGCGGGCGCTCCGGCGCGGTGCCCGCGATCGTCTCCACCAGCAGGCGGACCGCCCGCCTGCCCACTTCCCCGAAGTCCTGGCGCACCGTGGTGAGCGGCGGCAGGAAATACCCGGCCTCCGGGACGTCATCGAACCCCACCACACTGACCTGCGCCGGCACGGCACGCGGGTGCTCGGCCATCGCCCGCAGCACGCCCAGCGCCATCTGGTCGTTCGCGCAGAACACCGCCGTCACCTCCGGCAGCGCCGCCAGCCTGCGGCCCGCCTCGAACCCCGACCGCGACGACCAGTCGCCGGCCAGCAACTCCGGCTCGCTGGCGCCGGCCTCCGCCAGCGCCTGCCGCCAGCCCGCCTCGCGCTCCCTGCCGTCCAGGCTGGAGGCCGGGCCGCCGACGTAATGCACCGTGGCATGCCCCAGCGACAGCAGGTACCGGGTCGCCGTGGCGGCGCCCGCCGTGTTGTCCACCGTCACCGAGGCCAGCGGCGCGCTGGTCCCGCAGCCCACCGCCACCAGCGGCACCTCGTCGGGCACACCGCGCAGGGCCGCTACCGCCGAGGTGCTCGGCGCGATCACGACGACGCCCTCGGCGCCCTGGCTGAGCAGCCGCTCCACCGCCTCGACCGCCAGGCCGTGATCGAGCGCGGGCAGGCTGGCCACGGTCACGAAGTAGCTGCCGGCCGCCGCCTGCTCGATCCCGTACAGCATCGACGCCGGCCCGAACAGGTCGGTGTCGCAGCTGATCACGCCGAGCATGTGGGTGCGCCTGGTGACCAGCGTCCTGGCGGCGGCGTTCGGCCGGTAGGCGAGCTTGCTGATCGCCGCTAGCACCAGGTCCCTGGTCTGCGGGCGCACGTTGGGATGGTCGTTGACCACCCGGGAAACGGTCTGGTGCGAGACCCCGGCCAGGCGGGCCACGTCCGCCATCACCGGCCGCCGTCGCTCCGCGCTCCGCGTCGCCCGGCGGGTGGCCGGGCCACTCGCAGACGACGCCATGACCACGCTCCTCACGCCTGGCGCGAACCGCCCTAATCTGACAATGTTCGCACACATCTCCCGAGATATGTCGATCATGGTCCGGCCATCTCGGGGGTGCCAAAGGCGAGCGCCGGGGCCAAAGCTCGCAGGCCAGCGAGGCCGGTCCAGCGAGGCCGGTCCAGCGAGGCGGGTCCCAGTGCGCCCGGCCCGCGCGAGCCCGGCCCCAGCGCGCCCGGGCCCAGCGACAGCAGAGTCGCTTTCGCTGTCGTTGCCTGCCGACCCACGGCGGGCCACGATCAGGGCAGTCGGCCCGCACCCAGCCCTCGCGCGACCCCAGGCAGCCCCGGGCAGCCCCAGGCGGCCCGACCCTGACCAGTGCCCGCAGCCCAGCGCCGGGAACAACGACAGTGAACCTATGTCTACTGCCGTTGTAACGACAGTAGACATAGGTTCACTGTCGTTAGCGGACCCGTCGCTTGGCCGGGCGAAGCGACGCCGCCCGACGCCAGTGAGGCTGGCGGTGACGTGGGGGTTGCTGTCGCCGCCACGCCAGCGGATGCGGGTTCGCTGTCGATTGAGGGCGCGGGGCCGGCTTCGCATATCGCGCAAAGTACTCTGCATGATTTGCGAATACCGAGGTCAAGCACCTTGCCGTCGGCTGGCGGGCGCCAGCGGCGGGGGCGGTCAGGGTTGGCGCTGGCGGTCCTGGAGGGCGGCGCGGTACTCGGCGACGACTAGTTCGGTCAGCTCGTCTACCGAGGTGTCCGCGCTGCGCTTGTCGAGGGTGATCTGGCCGTTCTGCAGCAGGTTGACCCGGTCGCAGACCTCCAGCACCTGGGCGTAGTTGTGCGCGATGATGATGATCGCCACGTCGCCGCGCTGCTTGAGGTCGGCGACCAGGCCGAGGATCATGGCCGCTTCCTTCGCGCCCATCGCGGCCAGCGGCTCGTCCAGCAGCAGCACCCTGGCGTGGGAGTAGACGGACCTGGCCACGGCGATGGCCTGGCGCTGGCCGCCGGACAGCCTGGCCACCGGCAGGTCGACCGACGGGATCCGCACGCCCATCTCATCCAGCCGCTGCCGGGCCGCCTTGCGCATGGACCGGTTGTTCAGCAGCCGCCAGCGCACGTGCTCCCGGTTCAGGTACATGTTGTGGAACACGCTCAGCTCGTTGACCAGGGCCAGGTCCTGGTACACGGCGTCGATACCGAGTGAGCGGGCGTGGTCCACCGACTTGAGGGTGACTTCCTCGTCGTTCAGGTAGATGGCCCCCGAGTCCGGCGGCTGGAAGCCGCAGAGGATCTTCAGCAGGGTGGACTTGCCCGCCCCGTTGTCGCCGATTAGCCCGAGTACCTCGCCCTGCCCGACATGCAGGCTGATATCGGTCAGCGCGGTCACCGCGCCGAACCGCTTGGAGATGTGCTCGGCGCGCAGCGCGTCCGCCGCCTGAGGCACCGTTTCCGGCGTGGTCATCGCGCTCGCCCCGCTTCCCGCAGCCGCGCGAGCTGCACGTTGGCGATCATGGCGACGAGGATCGCGCCGCCGAAGATGATGGGCAGCGGGTTGGCGCTGATCCCGATGATGTTGAAGCCGTCGATCATGGTGGACAGGGCGAGCGCGCCGAGGAAGGCACCGAGGATGGTGCCGGAGCCGCCGAGCATCGCGGTGCCGCCGATCACCGCGGCGGTGACGCTGTAGAACATCGGCGTGTAGCCACCGGACAGCGGGTCGATCGTGTTGGTGTAAAAGGCGGTCTGGAGACCGACCAGCGCGCCGAGCACTCCAGTGATCATGAAGTTGCCGTACTTGATCCGGCCCACGTTGATGCCGGCTTCCTGGGCGCCGAGCTGGTTGCCGCCGACGGCGACGGTGTGCAGGCCCCAGGGGGTCCTGGTCAGCACGATGTGGAAGATGATCACCAGCGCGACCGCCCAGATGATCTGCGCCCAGCCGTCGCTGCCGATCCAGTTGCCCAGGCCGACCGAGCTGGGCGGGATGTTGACCGGCTCGGCGTGCGAGGTGGTGTCCACCAGGCCGAGCAGCACGAAACCGGTGCCCAGCGTGGTGATGAACGAGGGCACCCCGAGAGTTACGGTGATGAACCCGTTGATCCATCCGACGATTAGCCCGACGAGCAGCGACAAGATGATCGCCAGCAGGGCGGGGACGTGGTCGTAGGTGATCAGGAAGTACATGACGAACGGCGCGAAGGTGGCGATGAACCCGACCGACAGGTCGATCTCGCCGCAGATCAGCAGCAGCACCTCGCCGATGCCGATGATCGCGATGGGTGCCGCGTTCTCCGACAGCAGGTCCACGGCGTTGGTGTTGGACAGGAACGTGGAGGCGTGAGTTAACCCGAAGTAGAGCAGCAGCGCGACGGTCACGACCAGCACCGTGGCCTCGCGCTGCCGGGACAGGACGCCTATGCCCTGGCGGAGCCGGCCCGGCCCGGTCCCGCCGCCACCGCTCATGCCGCCCTGCGGGCCGGCCAGCGTGCCGCCCCGCTCGGTCATCTCGCTCACATCGCCTCCGGTTTTCCGACAACCCCGTCAGGCCGGCCGCCGCTGCGGCCGCGAACCCCGGGCGTGCCCCGGCCCGGGCCGCCCGCCGGCCGCCGGGGCCGCGTGCCCGATGACACGCGATGCCCCGGTGGCCGGCGGCGGTGATCAGGTGCTGGTGGTCGCCATCGGGTTCTGGATCGCGCCGGCCGGCCGCGGGATGTACTTCTCGGCCTTGGTCGAGCCCTGGTACCGGCTGATCGCGTCGAACGGCGCCGCGTTGCTCTTGGTGATGAGCGTCAGGCCGGTGTCGGTGTCGGAGGGGCTGAGCGTCCCGCCGGACAGGTTGTACAGGTACAGGTAGATCACCGGCAGGAAGCCCTGGAGGTAGGGGTCCTGGTAGATGGTGAAGTTAGTCGCCCCGGACTTGATGTTCGCCAGCGTGGTCGGGGTGGTGTCGAACCCCCCGTTCGGAATGTTGAGGCCGGTCTCCTTGAGCGCCTGGGCCAGGAACTCCGTCGAGCCCGCGTCCACCGCGAAGGCGCCCTTCACCGTCTTGTGCGCCAGCAGGAACGCCTTCTCGTTGGCCAGCTCCTGCGCCGGCTCGGTGCTGGTGGAGATCTCGCTGACCTTGTAGCCGAGCGGGCCGAGCACCGACGCCGCGCCGTCGTAACGTGGCTGGATGTTCCCCTGGCCGGGCGTGGCGATGAAGATCACCACTTCACCAGGCGAGGGGACCAGGGCCTTGATCCGCTGGCCGAGCTGCTGGCCCGAGGTGAACAGGGCCTGGCCGACGTAGCACAGCCGGTTGGTGCCGATTTCCGGCACGCCCTTGGAGCTCACCAGGCCGTCCGCGTTGTAGGTCAGCACCGGGATGCCCGCGTTCATCGCGTCGGACACCGGGGCGGTGAAGGACGTGGAGTCGATGGCGGTGGTGGCGATCCCCGCGGCCTTGGCGGCGATGGCGTCGCGCAGGTAGCTGACCATCTGGGAGGCGATGGAGTTGGCCGAGCCGCCCCACTTCGGGGTGGGCAGGCCGAGCAGGGCGGCGGCGTCCGCGAACCCGTACTGGGTGGGGCCGAAGAAGGTGTTAGTGGTGACGTGATTGACGAACCAGAACTGCCACTTCGGAGTCGTGGGGAAGCTGCCCGCGGCATCCTTGGCGGCGCTGGCGTTACCGCTGGAGGAACTGCAGGCCGCCAGTAACGCGGAGGCCGCCGCCGTCGCGCTGACCAGGCCGGTGCCCTGCAGCAGGCGCCGCCGGCTCGGCCCGTCCCTCATGTCTAGCTTCTGGATCGCCTCATCGACTGTGGGGTCGACTTTGCCCATCGCGGACCTCCGGGGGGTTTGGATGCGAGACCGCGCCGCCCCAGCGGCCGGGCACGAGCGAGGCGCGGCGGGCTGACCCGCCCGCCGGACACGATCGGCAGCCGATCGGCCGGCGGGGACCGCCGTTGTTAGCGCTCACATCTGTTCCCGGTGCATATCAGACGCCATTTGCTAGAACGGTCGCAGATAGCCAGTCAATCAGAGAAATGCACGGATGCGAAGATCTGCGGCCACGGCTGTCGTCTGGCGGGAAGTGTTCATACGCGCGTGACACCACGCACCTGACGAGGCAGGGACTGCCCAGATGGGCTCCGCCAGACCATCGCTTTGCCTGGCTTTTCCCCGTATTGGCATGGGATATAATCCGCCTTTCGGATATCCGAAAGGCGGGGCGGCTAGCTCTCGGCGGGCTCCAGGCCCATCTCGGCGGCCAGCTTCATGGCCTCCTCGATCAGCGTCTCCACGATCTGTGCCTCCGGCACGGTCTTGATGACCTGGCCGCGCACGAAGATCTGGCCCTTGCCGTTGCCCGAGGCGACGCCCAGGTCGGCCTCGCGAGCCTCGCCGGGCCCGTTCACCACGCAGCCCATGACCGCGACCCGCAGCGGCACGTCCATCCCGTCCAGCGCGGCTGTCACCTCGTCGGCCAGCTTGTACACGTCCACCTGGGCCCGGCCGCAGGACGGGCAGGACACGATCTCCAGGCCGCGCTCGCGCAGGCCGAGCGACTCCAGGATCGCGATGCCGACCTTGACCTCCTCGACCGGCGGCGCGGACAGCGACACCCGGATGGTGTCGCCGATGCCCTCGGCCAGCAGGGCGCCGAACGCGACCGCCGACTTGACCGTGCCCTGGAAGGCCGGCCCGGCCTCGGTGACGCCGAGGTGCAGCGGATAGTCGCACCGCTGCGCGAGCAGCCGGTAGGCGTTGATCATGACGACCGGGTCGTGGTGCTTGACCGAGATCTTGATGTCGGTGAAGCCGTGCTCCTCGAACAGCGAGCACTCCCAGAGCGCCGACTCCACCAGCGCCTCTGGCGTGGCCTTGCCGTACTTGGCCAGCAGCCGCTTGTCCAGCGAGCCGGCGTTGACGCCGATCCTGATCGGGACCCCGGCCGCGGACGCGGCCTTGGCGATCTCGCCGACCTTGTCGTCGAACGCCTTGATGTTGCCGGGGTTGACCCGGACCGCGGCGCACCCGGCGTCGATGGCGGCGAACACGTACTTGGGCTGGAAGTGAATGTCCGCGATGACCGGGATCTGAGATTTGCGGGCGATCGCCGGAAGCGCGTCGGCGTCATCCTGGGACGGCACCGCCACCCGGACGATCTGGCAGCCGGCGGCGGTCAGCTCCGCGATCTGCTGGAGCGTGCTGTTCACGTCGGCGGTCAGCGTGGTGGTCATGGACTGCACGGACACTGGCGCACCGCCGCCCACCGGTACCGCGTGCGCGCCCTTGCCCACCATGATCTGGCGGGACTTCCGGCGGGTCGCCAGCGGCTCCGGCGGAAGGTCCGGAATGCCAAGGTCAACAGTCATCTGGGCAATCGCCTCACTGAGTCAGGTGCACCGGATTGAAGATGTCAGCCGCGATCAGGATCAGGCCGAGCCCGACAAGGAGGGCGAACACGCCCACGCTCACCGGGATCAGCTTCGTCATGTCTACCAGACCAGGATCAGGACGGCCACGCAGCCTGGCCAGCCACGCCCGTATCCGTTCATAGATCACCACGGCGAGGTGCCCGCCGTCCAGCGGCAGCAAGGGCAGCAGGTTGAAAGCGCCCACGAAGATGTTCAGCGAGATGACGATCAGCAGCAGCTCGGACACGGTGAACTGCCACCCGCCGCCGCCCGCCACCACCTGCCCGGCGTCGTCCGCGGCCCCGAAGATGCTGCTCACGTCGCCGCCCGCGGTCTTGGCCCGGTCCTTGGCGAACAGGTCGGGCAGCGCCGCCGGCAGCTTGGCCGACCGCCTGCCCGGACAGCTCCATCACCTCCGCGAACGTCGAGCCGGCGTAGGCGACGCCGCTGATCGGGCCGAGCCGCTGGAAGACCTGGTCCTCGATGCCGAAGTAGGCGCCCTTGCGGCCGGAGATGCTGCCGGGGGTGATGGTCACGGTCGTGCTGCCGCCCGTCCCGGTCCACCACCACGGTGACCGGCTCGCCGACCGGCTGGTGCTTGATCACGTTGCCGAGCTGGGTCCAGCTGCTCACCGGCTTCCCGGCGACGGAGAGGATCTTGTCGTGGGCCTTCAGGCCGGCCTCGCGGGCCGGCGAGGTCGGCAGCCCGCCCGCGCAGGGATGGGCGCTGTCCAGCGCCTTGGCCGTTCTTGGGCAGGCAAGGGCTGATCGCGCCGACCACGGTGGTATTCGGCACGCCGATGCCGACCGCGAGGATGAACAGCAGCACGAACGCCAGCGCGAAGTGCATGAAGGAGCCGGCCGCCAGCACGATGATCCGCTGCCAGCCCGGCTGGCGGCGGAACGAGCGCGGCTCGTCGGCCGGATCGACCTCATCGAGCGCGGTCATCCCGGTGATCTTGACGAAGCCGCCGAGCGGCAGCGCCTTGACCCCGTACTCGGTCTCGCCGCGGGTCCATGACCAGATCGTCTGGCCGAAGCCCACGAAGAACTGGGTGACCTTCATGTGGAACTTCTTGGCGGTCAGGAAATGGCCCGGCCTCGTGCAGCATGATCGAGATCAGCAGCGCGACGACAAAGATCACCACGCCCAGCAGGAAGCTCATCCGGCTGGCTCTCCTCCCTGCCCTGCAACGGCGTTCCGCGCCGTGCCCGCCTGCCCCGTCAGCTTGTGCTCGTCAGCTCGCGGGCCCGGATGCGCGCCCACTCATCAGCGGCCAGGATGTCCGCGACCGCGGTCGCCTCGCCCCCGCCGCCGTCATGCTCCGAGACTACCTGGGCCACCGTATCGACAATTCCGGTGAACGGGATCCGGCCGGCCAGGAAACCGCCGACGCATTCCTCGTTCGCGGCGTTGTAGACCGCCGGGACGGTCCCGCCAGCGCGTGCCCGCCTGCCTGGCCAGGGCCACCGCCGGGAATGTCGCCTCGTCCAGCGGCTCGAATGTCCAGGTATGCGACGCGGTCCAGTCGACCGGCGCGGCCGCGCCAGGCACCCGGTCGGGCCAGCCCAGGGACAGGGCGATCGGGATCCGCATGTCCGGCGGGCTGGCCATCGCCATGGTGGCGCCATCGGTGAACTCGACCATCGAGTGCACCACCGACTGCCGGTGCACGACCACCTCGATGCGGTCGAACCCGATACCGAACAGCAGGTGCGCCTCGATCAGCTCCAGGCCCTTGTTCACCAGGGTCGCGCAGTTCACGGTGATGACCGGGCCCATGTTCCAGGTCGGGTGGGCCAGCGCCTGCTCCGGGGTGACCGCGTTCAGCTCGTCCCGGCCATGGTGCAGGAACGGCCCGCCGCTGGCGGTCAGCACCAGCCTGGACACCTCCCCCGCGCGCCCGCCGCGCAGGCACTGCGCCATCGTGGAGTGCTCGGAGTCCACCGGCACGATCTGGCCGGGCGCGGCCCGGCCGGTGACCAGCCGGCCGCCCATGATCAGCGATTCCTTGTTGGCCAGCGCCAGCGTCCGGCCCGCGTCCAGCGCCGCCAGGGTGGCGGCGAGCCCGGCCGCGCCGGTGACCGCGTTCAGCACGACGTCGCAGGGCCAGGCGGCCAGCTCGGCGATGGCCTCGGCGCCGGCCGCCAGCCGGGGCGGCCGGCGGCCGGGCAGACCGGAGAACGCGGCCGCGACCGCCTCACGCACCCGCGGCGCGGCGGCCTCGCTGGCCACGGCCACCACGTCGACCCCGAACTCGGCCGCCTGGCTGGCCAGCAGCTCCGGATTCCCGCCGCCGGAGGCCAGCCCGGCGAGCCGGAACCGGTCCGGATTGCGGCGGACGATGTCGGCGGCCTGGGTTCCGATGGACCCGGTCGAGCCCAGCAGGACGATCTCCCGGCGCCCGGCCGCCGGACCCGGGCCGCTATCCATGCAGAACGACGCGAGCGGGTCGGCCTGGCCGGGTCCGGCGGGCCGCCGGGCGGTGCTGGTGCTCGCGGCCGGACTGGTGCTGACAGGGCTGATGCTCGCGGTGTCCATGCGGCCATTGTCTCTCGCGGTGCCCGCCGGCGGCCGGCCGGATGCCCCCGGTGCCCGGCGGCCCGCGCCGCCGCCAGGGCGGACGGCGGATGCCCGGCGGCGGGCACGGGGACCCGGCGGCAGCGCGTAGCGTGAGACCCGTGACCGAGTCCGTCATCGCCTCCCCCGCAACCGCCGGCTGGCAAGGCCGGCCGGCCGCCCAGCAGCCGGACTGGCCAGATCCCGAACGGCTAGCGGCCGCTACCGCGCAGCTCGCCGCCCTGCCCCCGCTCGTCTTCGCTGGCGAGTGCGACCAGCTCCGGGACCGGCTGGCGGCGGTGGCCAGGGGCGAGGCGTTCGTGCTCCAGGGCGGCGACTGCGCGGAGACCTTCGCCGGCGTGACCGCCGAGGCCGTGCACGCCAAGCTCCAGACGGTCCTGCAGATGGCGGTGGTCCTGACCTACGGGGCCAGCATCCCGGTGGTCAAGATCGGCCGGATGGCCGGCCAGTTCGCCAAGCCCAGGTCCAGCGGCACCGAGGTGCGCGGCGGAGTAGAGCTGCCCGCCTACCGGGGTGACGCGGTCAACGGGCTGGAGTTCACCGCGGAGTCCAGGACCCCCGATCCAGGCCGGCTGCTGCGCGCCTACCACAGCGCCGCCGTCACGCTGAACCTGTGCCGGGCGTTCACCACCGGCGGTTACGCCGACCTGCACCAGGTACACGCGTGGAACCAGGACTTCGTGCAGGCCAGCCCGGCCGGGCAGCGTTACGAGCGGCTGGCCAGCGAGATCGACAGGGCGCTGTCCTTCATGCGGGCCTGCGGCACCGACCCCGATGAGCTGCGCACCGTCGAGCTGTACTCCAGTCACGAGGCCCTGCTGCTCCCCTATGAGCAGGCCCTGACCAGGACCGACGCCCGGACGGGGCAGCCCTACGACCTGTCCGCGCACTTCCTGTGGGTTGGCGAGCGGACCAGGGCTGCGGACGGGGCGCACGTGGAGTTCGCGGCCGGCATCCGCAACCCGCTGGGCCTCAAGGTCGGCCCCGGCGCCACCCCGGCCGGCCTGCTGGAACTGATCCGCAAGCTCAGCCCGGACGGCGAGCCTGGCCGCCTGACGCTGATCACCCGGCTGGGCGCGGACCGGATCACCGAGCTGCTGCCGCCCCTGGTGGAGGCGGTCAGCGCCACGGGCATCCCGGTGGCCTGGGTCTGCGACCCGATGCACGGCAACACCTTCGAGGCGCCCAGCGGTCACAAGACCCGGCGGTTCGATGACGTCCTCGCCGAGGTGCAGGGCTTCTTCGAGGTGCACCGGCGGCTGGGCACGCACCCCGGCGGCATCCACATCGAGTTCACCGGCGACGACGTGACCGAGTGCGTGGGCGGCAGTCACGAGATCGCCGCCGCCGACCTGCACCAGCGTTACGAGACTGCCTGCGACCCCCGGCTGAACCGCAGCCAGGCCCTTGACCTGGCCTTCACGGTGGCCGACAGCTACCGCCGATGACCGGCGAGGCCGACGGTGACGACCCGTTCGGCCTGGGCCGGTTCGTCACCGCGCAGGGCGAGGGCGGCACCTACGACCGGGCCGTGGCCGAGCTGCGCGCCGGCCGCAAGACCAGTCACTGGATGTGGTTCGTCTTCCCGCAGCTCGCCGGGCTCGGGCACAGCGCGGTGGCCCGGCACTACGCGATCTCCTCGCTCGCCGAGGCCCGTGCCTACCTGCGCCACCCGGTGCTCGGCCCCCGGCTGGCGGATTGCGCCGGCATCGTGGCGGGCACCCAGGGCAGGGACGCCGGTCAGGTTCTCGGCCCGGTGGATGCGATGAAACTACGTTCGTCGATGACGCTGTTCCAGCGGGCCGAGGCGGGCCAGGCGGTGTTCGGCGCGGTGCTGGACCGGTTCTACGACGGCCAGCCCGACCCGCTGACCGAGGAACTGCTGAACTGAGCCTGCGAGTGCTCGCCATCGCAACCCGGGCCAAGGGCAACGACGGTGGCTCAGAGCCCGAGGTAGCCGCGAACGGCATTTTCGACCTGAACGAGCTCTGCTGGGTGCAGTCGCCCGCGCCGCCGACGCAGTTTGCTTTCGGGCAGGGTATGCAAGTCAGTGACGTTCACGTAGCTCACGTCGTGTCCGGTCAGGCCAGCATCGCTGTCGACCTCTACGTGAGTAGAGGGCGGACCCGCGGTTCCGGTAATCACGGCGACGGTCAGGGCGCTGAGCCGCTGGCCGACGGCGTTGACCGTCAGGATGAGCACGGGATGCGGGCCGATGGCACCGGGGAAGTGGGCGTGCCAGACCTCGCCCCGCATCGGTTCCACGCGCTAGCTTCCCCAGATCGCGGCGACGCCCTCCGGCGCGGGTGCCTGCTGGCCACCGTAGAAGCTGTCGTACTCCTGGGCCATCGTCAGCTCTCTGGCCCGCTTGTGGACCAGCCGCAGACCCTCACGGACGAGCGCGGAGATGCCGTCCAGTCCCAGGATCGCCGCGTCTACCTCGACGAGTTCCCTGGCGAAGTCCGCATCCACCCTCGCCTGCATGGTCACAGATCCGACGAGCCCGCCATCGCGTGACCTAGGCTCTCTGGCCGACGACTGGCGCCTCTCTAGTGTCCCGCGTGTCTCCTTAGCCATGTATTGAGTTTGTCATACGTCCAAGAGGATGTCATCCAGGGCTACTGCCTGGGGAGCAGGCTGGTGTAGCGGGATGAGCGGATCGAGGACGGGGCGGACGGCGCGGAGATCGCCAGGTCCGCGTAGGCCTGCAGTCCGTTCCCGTAGTGCGTGAGACCGGTGGCCTTCACCGTGGCCGGGTAGCCGGTGAAGGAGCCCTGCGCGCAGTTCGGCTGGCAGTTGTTGACCTCCAGCGTGCCGACGGCCGTGGCCGTGGGGGTCCCCCAGCCCGACCACACCAGGCTGGTCAGGTAGCCGGTCCCGTCCGCCGCGAGCCCGATCTGCGCGGGCTCGGTCCGCATCTCGCCCGTGCAGGTCACCACGGGGCTGGTGCAGAGCTTGACGTCTTCGAGCGGTGCGGCCTGCTCGGTAGCCGCCGCCGACGCGGAAGGCGACGAGGCGGCCGGCGACGGCGCCGCCGCGCTGGTCCGGTTCGCGCCGGATCTCGGCGAGCCGTGCAGGATCAGCGCCACCACCACGGCCCCGATCACCAGGACGACGGCCGCCACCACCACGGTGACGGGCCAGGTGTACTTGCTCATTCGGTCCCTCCAGGCGTCCACTCTTAGCACCGGGACGCCGGCGCGAGCGGGCAAATGCCACGGCAGAACCACGCCCAGGCGCGATGCCTGGGGCGCTGGATTCTCCTATCGCGGCTTGCTCGGCCCCATACGGCAGCAGGCAAGGCGCGGGACGGGCAATAGCGAGTGGCGCGTGGTGGCGCGCCGTTCCTAGGGTGAGGCCGTGACAGAGCGCGGCGCGGCGATCGACGTTCCGGCGGCGGTGCGGCGCAAGGCGGTGACGGCCGGCGCGGCGGGCTGGCTGGCCGGCCTGCCCGGGCTGATCGCGGACCTGGAACGCGAGTGGTCAGTGACGGCCGGGCGGCCCTACGCGGACGCGACTGAGGCGCTAGTGCTGCGGGCCGAGCTCGCCGACGGCACGCCCGCGGTGCTGAAGCTGCTCGTGCCCCGCGACGGCGGGGGCCTGGCCGCGCGGGAGATCACGGTGCTGCGGCTGGCTGGCGGGCGGGGCTGCGCCGCGCTGCTGCGCGCCGACCCGGCACGCGGAGCGCTGCTGCTGGAGCGGCTCGGGCGGTCGATGCACGAACTGCGGCTGCCGCTGGCCCGGCGGCTTGACCTGCTCTGCGCGGCGGTCATGCCGCTGTGGCGCCCGGCGGCCGGCTGCGGCCTGCCGACCGGCTCCTGGCACGGCGAGCGGCTGGCCCGCGACATCGTCGCGGGCTGGGAGGAGCTGGGCCGCCCCTGTACCGAGCGGGCCGTCGATTACGCGCTAGCCTGCGCGCGGCGGCGGGTCGCGGCGCACGACGACGAGCGCGCGGTCCTGGTGCACGGGGACGTGCACGAGTGGAACGCGCTGGAGCCGGCGGGCGAGCGGGCCGCGGCGGGCGAGTTCCGGCTCGTGGACCCGGACGGCCTGCTCGCCGAGGCGGAATGCGAGCTGGGCGTGCTGATGCGCGAGGACCCGGTAGAACTGCGCCACGGCGATCCGCGCGAGCGCGCCCGCCGGCTGGCCGCGCGCTGCGGGCTTGACGCCGCCGCGATCTGGGAGTGGGGTGCCGCGGACCGGCTGGCGACCGGGCTCGGGCTGACCAGGATCGGCGTGCGGCCGGCCGGCCGGGAGATGCTGGCCACCGCCGAATACGTGGCCGCGCACTGCCCGCTGGACGGCTGACGGGCCGGCCGGCGTCCGGCCCGCCGGTGCCGTCCAGGCCTCCAGTCCGTCGGCTTTCTTAGCCGACCGCGGGCAGCGGCGGCTCCCAGTCCGGGCGCAGCGGCATGGCGGCGCTGCCGTCGGTGCCGACCTTGACCGCGAGGATCTGGTGCAGCTGGATCTGGTTGCGCTCGAACCCCAGCCGGGAGCCGGCCATGTACAGCCGCCACACCCGCGCGGTGCCCTCGCCGACCTCGGCGACCGCCTCGTCCCAGTGCTCGTCCAGGTTGTCGCACCAGCCGGTCAGCGTCTTGGCGTAGTGCTCGCGCAGGTTCTCCAGGTGCCGGACCTCGAAACCGGTGTCGTGAACGAGCGAGACCAGGTAGCCAGGGCCTTCCAGCTCACCGTCGGGGAACACGTACCGGTTGATGAACCCGTCCTTGACGTTGGCGGGCCCGTTGTTGTCCGGCCTGGTGATGCAGTGGTTGAGCAGCCGGCCCTCCGGGCGCAGCTTGCCGTACAGGAACTCGAAATAGCCGGGTAGCTGCGCCTTGCCGATGTGCTCGGTAAGCCCGATGGAGCTGACCGCGTCGAAGCCCTCCTCGGGTACGTCGCGGTAGTCCATGTGGCGAACCTCGGCCAGGTCGCTCAGGCCGGCCTCCTTGATGGCACGCTGCGCCCAGGACGCCTGCTGCTCCGAGAGCGTCACGCCGAGCGCCCGGACGCCGTACTCGCGGGCGGCGTGCATCACCATTCCGCCCCAGCCGCAGCCGACGTCCAGCAGCCGCATCCCCTCGCGCAGCCCGAGCTTCCTGGCGACCAGGTCGAACTTGGCGGCCTGGGCCTGCTCCAGGGTCGAGTCGTCGCGCTGGTAACAGGCGCAGGTGTAGGCCATCGAGGGGCCGAGCACCCACTCGTAGAAGGTGTTGGAGACGTCGTAGTGGTGCGAGATGGCATTGGCGTCGCGGTCCTTGGAGTGCCGCCTGCCGATCCGCCACCGGCTGTTGACCCGCACCTCCTGCGGCGGCGGCGCGACCCGTGGCACCAGCAGCCGCGGGCCGCCGAGCTCGCTGAGCAGCCGGAGCCGCTTGCCGAGGCTGATCTCCAGCTGCTGCGCGCTGGCCATCCGGCGCAGCGCCCCGTACATGTCGCCGTCCACGTCCAGGTGCCCGGCGACGTAGGCGCGGGCCAGGCCGAGCGCGCCGGGCGCCTGGGCCAGGTAGGACACGGCCGTCGGCGTCTTGACGGTGATCTTCACCGGGGCACTGGGCTGCCCGGCAGTGCTCCCGTCGTAGGCATGGAACTCCACCGGGGCATCCGGGCCAGCGACCCGCTCGAATACCTGCGCAAGCGCCATCTCAGCTACCCCTCTGCACCGTTGCCACTACTCGCTGGCCGGCCCTGGCGAAGACAGGACCCGCCGGCACGCTCACCGACCGCGAACGCACTTATCGTACAAATCGGCCAGCCGGCTGTCAGCGTCGTACTCCTGCTTCAGCTTGCCGTACTGCGTCCCGCTGTACCGGGCCCAGAATTCCTCGGGTGAGTAGAAGGACGTGGAGTACAGGCCCTTGTGCCCGCCCAGGCGGGTGACCTCGTCCTCGACCTTCCTGTTGTAGTAGCCGTCGGCCTGCCCCGCCGGCAGCCCGACAGTTCCCCAGAAGCCGAAGTTCACGTACACCTGGCCGGCCCGCATCGGGTACAGCGGCCAGGTGCGCTCGCCGCGCAGCCGCAGCGGGCACATCCAGACCGGGCTCATCCCGACATCGGCGGCGAAGGACCGGAGGAACTCGGCGCCGCGGTCGACCGGGATCTCCACGTCCTGGATGACGTCCTCCTGCCTGGCGGCCCCGCGCCGGGCGTTGACCCGCGCGCTGAACTGATGCCGCCGGTCCAGGGCCACCAGCTTGCGGTACACGTCCGAGCGCCGGTACCGGCGCGGCCAGGCGCGGCGGATCACTGGGTTCTGCACCCCGAACGGCCGCGAGCACCAGAACCAGTCGGTGTCCCACCGCCACAGGTAGTCCCTGATGGTCAGGAAGTCCTCGCGCGGCCCGCGCAGCGACTGGTAGTAGATCCGGTCCCTGGTGTAATCGCTGGTCCAGGGCGCGACCTCGCTGAACGCGGCGACGGTGAGGTACAGCTCGTCCAGGCTGAACATCGTCCCGTCGACGAAGTCGGCCCGGTGCCCGGCGTAGCTGCCGTCGGCGGCGATCTGGGCGACCGCCGCCATGCAGTCCTCTGGGCTGTCGAACCGGAAGTGCCGCAGGTGCACATGCGGCGTGACCGGCTCAAGCTCGATGGTGAGCGAGAGGGTGTAGCCGAGGGTGCCGTAGGAGTTCGGGAAGCCGTGGTAGAGCGCATCGTGCTCGCCGCCCGGCGCCGCCGTGACCACCCGGCCGTCTCCGGTCAGGATCTCCATCTCCAGCACCGACTCGTGCGGCATGCCGCTGCGCAGCGAGGTGGACTCGATGCCAAGCCCGCTGACCGCGCCGCCGAGGGTGATCGTCTTGAGCTGCGGGACCACGAGCGGCATCAGGTTGTGCGCCAGCGTGGCGTCGGCCAGGTGCTCGTAGGTGGTCATGCCGCCGACGACCGCCGTCCTGGCGTCGGGGTCGACGCTCAGCACGTGATCGAAGGCCGACACGTCCAGTCCAGGGCCGGCCGTCTCACCGCGGAACCGGAACAGGTTGGACGTGCTCTTGGCCAGCCGCACCGGGGTACCCGCCGGGATGGCGGCGTACTCATCGCGGATCCGCGCGACCGCCGCCCGGTGCGCGGCCAGCCGCGCGGCCGCCCGCCCGGTGCCGGACGCGGACGCTGGCTGGATCGTGTCGGCCACGTCGGTCACGCGCCCTCCCGTACTGGATGAACAGCTCACGAAGCTTATCGTCACGCTCTCGCATCACCAGCCGGGGCAGCCCGCCGGGCATGCCAGAATCTCGTGACATGTCTGCCATGTGCCGCGTGCACATCTCGCCCGCCGCCCGCCGCCGGGCGGCCGTCGTCAGCACCGCCGCGCTCGCGCTGCTGGCGGGTCCCGCC
This sequence comes from uncultured Actinomycetota bacterium, assembly GCA_963725175.1. Lineage (GTDB taxonomy): Bacteria > Actinomycetota > Actinomycetes > Streptosporangiales > Streptosporangiaceae > DASUBV01. Next base: position 5,336,407 of record CAVRXH010000006.1, on the reverse strand, counting down.
GCCACCACCGCCACGGCCACCGCCACAGCCGCGGTGAGCCACCCGGCCAGGACTGCAACCGCCGCGGTGTTCCCGCACGACAACACCGGGGCGACGCACTCGCCTGAACTGCTGCGCCGGCTGGCCACACCGCCCGCGGCCGCGGCGGTTCCGCGAATGGCCGGGCCGGGGCCGGCGATCGTCGCGCAGCAGGCGCCCTACGGGCTCATCACCGGCGCGGTGCAGGGCGTGGACGTGGCGTCCTACCAGGAATCCGGCGGGATCGACTGGGCACAGGTTGCCGCTTCGGGCATCAAGTTCGCGGCCGTCAAGGCGACCGAGGGCGACTACTACGTCAACCAGTACGCCAGCGCCGACCTGACCGCCGCGCGGGCGGCCGGGATCGCGGTAATGGCCTATACCTTCGCGATCCCCAACGGCGGCGGCTTCAGCGCCAGCCCGGTGACCCAGGCCAACTACCTGATCGCGCATGCCGCCGACGCGAACGGCGACCTGCCGCCGCTGGCGCTGGACATCGAGTACGACCCGTATATCGGTGACGACCACACGAACGAGTGCTACGGCCTCACGCCGACGGCGATGACGAGCTGGATCTCGGCGTTCAGCGCCCGGGTGCAGGCGGTCACCGGCCAGCCGCCGTACATCTACAGCACCACCGACTGGTGGACGAAGTGCACCGGCTCCGCAGCCACGCTGGCCGCCGATCCGCTCTGGATCGCCAGCTACCCGGGTTCCGCCAGTTCCTCGCCCAGCCCCGGCGCCCTGCCCGCCGGCTGGAGCGCGTGGAACACCTGGCAGTACACCAGCACCGGCACGGTCACCGGCATCCCGGACACCGGTCACGTCGACCTCGACCAGCTCAACCCGGCGGCACTGACCCTGCTGAGCCCGGGCACCCAGCGCACCCTGACCGGGACGGCGGTCTCCCTCCAGCTCACCACCTCGGTGTCCGGGGCCAGCTACGCCGCCACCGGGCTGCCGAACGGCCTGAGCATCAACCCGGCCACCGGCCAGGTCACCGGGACTCCGGCCACGCCTGGCGCGTACCCGGTCACGGTCACCGCCACCGCCCCGGCGCCGGCCAGCGCCACGGCATCGGCCAGCTTCACCTGGGACGTGCACGGCACGATCACCGCGACGGCGCCGGCGAACCGGGCCTCGGCCGCGGGCAGCCCGGCCAGCTTCCGGCTCCGGGCCACTGACTCGGCCGCTGGGCAGCAGCTGTCCTTCGCCGCCACCGGGCTGCCGCCGGGCGTGACCGTGGCACCGGACGGCCAGGTCACCGGCTGGCCGCTCAGCCCGCACAGCTACCGGGTCAAGGTAACGGTGACGGACGCCATCGGCGCGACCGCGTCGGCCGCCTTCACCTGGACCGTCCAGCTGGCCGCCGCCCGCGGGGCCGGCCAGCCCGTCACCTCCGCCCTGTCGCCGCGTGACTGCCTGGCCGCCGACGGCACGGCGGCCGTGCTGCGCGGCTGCGCCGACGCCGCCGCGCAGCGCTGGGACTACCTGCGCGACGGCACGCTGCGCTCCGGCGGCCGATGCCTGACGGTGACCGGCAGCCACCCGGCCAGCGGCTCGAAGCCGCGGCTGGAGACCTGCACCGGCGCGGCGCGGCAGCAGTGGCAGCCCGCCTACCCGCCAGCGCTGTCCGCCTCGGCCGGGACCCGCGCCACCACCCTGGTCAGCCCGTGGGCGGCCATGTGCCTGAGCATGCCGGCCAAGACCGCCGGGACCACCGCTGTCATCCGGCCGTGCACGGGCGCGGCGGGGCAGTCCTGGACGCTGCCGGCCGGCCCGGTCCTGTCCGGGCTGCCGGGCAAGTGCCTGGACGACTACGACAACCGGACCGCCAGCGGCACCAAGGCTGACATCTGGACCTGCGACGGCGCCAGCCGCCAGGCGTGGACCCTGAGTCACGACGGGACCATCCGGGTACACGGCCGGTGCCTGGGCGTCAGCCAGGGCAAGACGGCCAGTGGCAGCCCGGTCGGGCTGTACAAGTGCGATGGCACCGGGGCCGAGCTCTGGCGGGTAATCCCGGCCGCCAAGGCAGGCGCGTCGCCTGGACCTGGCTTCCTGCTGCAGAACGCGCGGTCGGGCCGCTGCCTGACCGCGCCGGATGGCGCCACCACCAGCGGCACCCGCCTGGTGATCGAGTCCTGCGCGGCGGCACCCGGCAGCACCTGGCGGGCCGCGTAGCGGTACGCCGTCACGGCTCAGCCCGCCTGCGCGGCAGGCGGCGCCTCGGCTTCTCCAGGCCCCGGCGCCTCCTGCGCGGGCTGGGCCGCCTGCGCGGACTGTGCCTCCTGCCCGGGCTGTGCCGCCTGCCCGGGCTGTGCCGCGTAGCTGGCCGCGACCTCTTCCGGCGTCATGGACAGCCGGGCGAAGGACGGCGGCAGACCGCCCTGCACAGCCTGGGCGATCAGCAGCGCCATCGAGTAGGCCGGGTCGGCCGCGAGCGCGCGGTCCGCCGCGACGTTGGCCAGCGCGCCGTCGCCGGACTGCCAGGCGGTGAAGGCCAGCAGGGACGCCGCCGCCGGGACGAACTCCGGTGCCGCCCCGGTCACCACGTCGGTCCACAGCCGCAGGTGCGCGGCGCGGTGCTCGGGGTCCATCCGCGCCCAGGCATCATCGCGGACCCGCAGGTCCGCGATGGCCACGGCGAGGAACGCCAGCGGCCCCCGCTCGGTGACCCGCCCGCCGGACTGGTACCTGGCGATGGCCTGGCGCACCGCGCGACGGCCGGCCTCAGCCAGCGCCGCCGAGGGGTCACGCCCGGCCTGCTCCGCCGCGCTCATCAGCCGGTCGAGCCGCCGCAGCGCCCGCCGGGTGGCCTCACGCACCGGCCGGGCGCTGCCCGGCTCCGGCTGGAGGGTCCTGGCCAGCGCCTCCCGGTCGGGGAAGGCGTCCTTGCCCGCCTGAGCCGCCAGCGTGGCCGCCACCGGATGCGAGCACGGATCGTAGGAGACGCCCTCGGCCGGGCAGCAGGCCGGATCCTGGCACAGCGCCGACCAGTACCGGCCAGCGTCAGCGCGCAGCACCTCGCGGATCTCCAGGCCGCGGCGAAGCAGCACCCCGACCACCGCGTCGAGTGCCTGGGTAACCAGGGTGGCCGTGCCGTAGCCGACCAGCGCCACCGCCCCGATGGACTCCCTGGCCAGCACCGTGCCGGCGTGCTCGGCGATGTCGGCGGCCAGCTCGGCGTCGGCCGGGTCTGGCAGGTCGTACCGGAAGGCCAGCGACACCCGGTCGTGCGGCCCGGCCACGCCGAGCACGACCAGGCTGCGGGCCGGATGGAAGCCCAGCAGGTGCGGCACCGCGGCCAGCAGCCCGGCCTGCGACCCCACCTGTACCCGGGCCTGCGGCTGGGCACCCGCCTTGTCATCTGCGAAGTTGGCATGTGTCATGCCGCCAGGCTCATGCCGCGGGACCGGCCGGCGTTAGTGCCACTTTCGCTGGCCTGGGGATAGCACAGAAACGTTCACCGGCCGGAGAAAGAGTTGAGCTGGCCGCCTGGCCGGGGTTCCTAGCCGCGCGAGCCCGCTGCCACCTCGAACGCGTGAGCCAGCGCGATCAGCCGAGGCTCGCTCCAGGCCGGCCCGGTGAAGGACAGGCCCACCGGCAGCCCGCGGACCTGCCCGGCCGGCACCGTCACCGACGGGTACCCGGACACCGCCGCCGGGCTGGAGGCCCCGTAGCCGTAGCGGTCGCCGAGCACATGGTCGGTCAGCCAGGCCGGCGAGCCGGTCAGGGCGAGCACCGCGTCCAGCCGCGAGGTGCTCAGCGCGGCGTCCAGGGCGCCGCGGGCCAGCCGCCGTGCCTCCGCGCGGGCGCTGGCGTATTCCGGGTCGGCCAGGTCGCCGCTGGCCGCCTGAGCCGCCTCCATGATGTCCTGGCCGAAGACCGGCAGCACCCTGGCCGCGTGCTCGCTGTTGTAGGCGATGAGCCCGGCAAGGCTGCCGGGATGCTCGCCGGGCAGCGCCCGCAGGTAGACGTTGAGGTCGTGCTTGAACTCGTGGGTCAGCGCGGCGAACTCCGGCTGCCCGATCTTGGCCGCGTCCGGCAGCTCGACCGGGTCGATGACCTGCGCGCCTGCCCGGCGCAGGGTGACGATGGCGGCGTCCAGCACGGCCAGCGCGCCCGGCCCGGCGTTGGCCAGGTCATCCGGGCGCCACACGCCGAGCCGGGCGCCGTCCAGCGCGCCGGGATCGAGGAAGGCGGCGTAGTCGGCAGCCTGCCCGGCGCTGTCCGCACCCGCCGGGTCGGCGGGGTCCGCGCCGGCCAGCGCGGTGAGCAGGGCCGCGGCGTCGGCGACCGTCCTGGCCATCGGGCCGGCGGTGTCCTGCGCGGCGGAGATCGGCACGATGCCGGACCGGCTGACCAGGCCGAGCGTCGGCTTGATGCCCGCGATGCCGCACACCGACGCGGGCGAGACGATCGACCCGTCGGTCTCGGTGCCGACGGCCAGCGGCACCAGCCCGGCCGCCACCGCGACGGCGGACCCAGAACTGGAGCCGGACGGGTTGCGGCCGGTCCCGTGCGGGTTCACGGCCTGGCCGCCGAGCGTGCTCCAGCCGCTGCTTGAGTGGCGCGAGCGGAAGTTCGCCCACTCGGACAGGTTGGCCTTCCCGATGATCACCGCCCCGGCGGCGCGCAGCATCCTGGCGCAGAACGCGTCGTCGCCCCCGGCCGCCGCGAGCGCGGGCGAGCCGGCGGTCGCGGGCATCCCGGCCAGGCTGATGTTGTCCTTGACCAGCACGGGAATGCCGTCGAGCGGGCCGCGCGGCTGGCCGGCCGCGCGGCGGGCGTCGCTCGCGGCCGCCTCCCCTGCGGCGTCCGGGCAGGTCGAGATGACCGCTCGCAGGCCGGGGTTCAGCCGCTCGATCCTGGCCAGGTAGAAGGCGGCAAGGCCCGCCGCGGTCGCCGTCCCCGCGGTCAGGGCGCCGGTCAGCTCGGCAGCGGTGGCGCTCCGCGCGTCCAGCCCCGTTCCGGCGATCTGCTCGGCCAGTTCATCGCTCATCGACATGACCGAATTATGCGCGGCGCGCCCGCGGGGGTTCTGTCCAGGGTTGGCCTGGCAGGAGCGGTGGAACAATACCGGGGCTGGCGAATACGCCACGGGGGGTTCTGCATGGATTCGTCCTGGACGTCGCGCGCCCGTGCCCGGTCGCGGGCCTGGCTGCTGCCCGGTGCCGCGCTGGCCGCGGTGGCGGCGCTGGCCTCCTGCGGGAGCAGCGGCGGCGAAGCCGGCGCGAGCGCCGGGAGCGGCGGCACCGCGCAGAGCCCGCTGAGCACGAACTCGGCCGCCGCCGGGCTGCAGGCTCAGTACCAGCAGGTCGTCAGGACGGTGCTCCCGTCGGTGGTGCAGATCAGCACCTCGAACTCGACGGGCTCAGGGGTGGTCTACGACGGCAAGGGCGACATCGTCACCAACGCGCACGTCGTGGGCGGCTCCCGCACGGTCGAGGTGCGCCCGGCGACCAGCGGCAAGTCGCTGCCGGCCAGGGTGATCGGCAGCTTCGACCCTGACGACCTGGCGGTGATCAGGGTCGAGAAGGACGCCGCCGCGCTGAAGCCCGCCGCGTTCGCCGACTCCCAGCAGGCCAGGATCGGCGAGATCGTGCTCGCGATGGGCAACCCGCTCGGCCTCACCGACAGCGTCACCCAGGGCATCGTGTCCGCGACCGGCCGCACCGTGTCGGCCGCCGGCGAGAGCGGCAGCGGCGCGGCCCTGATCACCGCCGCCATCCAGACCAGCGCGGACATCAACCCGGGCAACAGCGGCGGCGCGCTGGTCAACCTGGGCGGCCAGGTGCTGGGCATCCCGACGCTGGCGGCCCGCGAGCCGAACGGCGGCGGCGCGGCGCCCGGCATTGGCTTCGCCATCCCGAGCAACACGGTCAAGAAGATCGCCGGGCAGCTCATCGCCAGCGGCCGGGTCACCGACTCCGGCCGCGCGTCGCTAGGCATCTCGGCGCAGACCGTGGTCGACGACCAGGGCAAGCCGGCCGGGGTGGCGGTCGTCGCGGTGGTCTCCGGCGGCCCGGCCGCCAGGGCCGGCCTGCGGGCCGGCGACGTGATCATCGGCGTCGAGGGCCAGGGCACCCCGAGCCTGGCGGCGCTGGAGGGCAACCTGGCCAGCCGCAAGCCCGGCGACGAGGTGACCGTACATATCGTCCGGAACGGCCGTCAGCACCAGGTCAGCCTCACCCTCGGCAGCCTGCCCGGCTGAGACGACCGCAGGCTGGCGCCGCAGCCGCGGGCCGGCAGGTTCTAAACTGCGGCGGGTGACAGTGCACATAGGACAGCTCAGTGCCGGGCCCGCCCTGGACCGCGAGGACCTGCTGGCCGCCCCGGTGGCCAAGGCGCTCACCGAGCTGGCGGACGCCCTGCCGGCCAGCGCGGTCGCGGTCGCGGAGATCGATCCCGAGCTCGCGGACACGGCGGCGTTCTGCGAGCGGTACCAGGTGGCGCTGACCGAGTCGGCCAACTGCGTCGTGGTGGCCGGCCGCCGCGACGGCCAGGTCAGGTACGCCGCCTGCGTGATCCTGGCGACCACCCGCGCCGACGTGAACGGGCTGGCCCGCCGTCAGCTCGATGTCCGCAAGGCCTCGTTCGCGCCGATGGACGAGGCGGTGGCGCAGACCGGGATGGAGTACGGCGGCATCACCCCGGTCGGCCTCCCGGCCGGCTGGCCGGTGCTGATTGACTCGGCGGTGGCGGCGGCGCCGCTGGTCATCGTGGGCAGCGGGGTCCGCCGGTCCAAGCTGGCGCTGCCTGGCGAGGTGCTGACCCGGCTGCCAGGCGCGGTGGTGCTGGAGGGCCTGGGCCGCTAGCCGCCCGGCTGCCGTCAGGGCAGCCAGGACACCTTGCCGTGCAGGGCCGCGTAGCCGACGAACGCCACGGCGTCGATCAGCGTGTGCGCGACGATCATCGGCGTGCAGCGGCCCCACCGCTTGTACAGGACGCCGAAGATGATGCCCATGATCGCGTTCCCCACGAACGCGCCGAAGCCCTGGTACAGGTGGTAGGAGCCGCGCAGTACCGCACTGAGCAGGATGGCCTTCCACGGGGTCCAGCCGAGCTGGTCGAGCCGGCGCAGCAGGTAGGCCAGGATGACGACCTCTTCGAGGATGCCGTCGTGCGCGGCGCTGAGCAGCAGCACCGGGATCCGCCACCAGACGGCCGGCAGGCTCTCCGGCACCACGTCCAGGCTGGCCCCGAGATGGAACGCGGCGATGTAGAGCAGCAGGCCTGACCCGCCGATGACGGCCGCGAGCACCGCGCCGCGGGCCACGTCGGTGCCGGGCTGGCTGGTGTCCAGGCCGATGTCGGACGCCGACTCCCCCGAGCGGGCCAGCAGGTAGAGGACGAGCACGACCGGCGCCAGGTCCTCGGCGATGCCGGCCAGCTGGAGCGCCAGGTCCAGCCAGTTGTTGGCGGCGAGCGGGCCGACCAGCAGCGCCTGCTGGCTGCCGAGCGACTGCCGGGACAGCAGCGAGCCGGTCAGGTCGAGCAGCGCGTTGAGCGCGCTCGCGCCCAGCGAGAGCGCCAGGACCGCGAAGATCTCCCAGCGCAGCAGCCGGGCCGGCGGCAGGCGCAGGCCCGGGTCCTCCACGAGTGCCACTCCAGGACTGTAGCGGCTGGGCCGCCACGCGAGTTTCCGGGCCGGAAGCAGCGGGCAGCGTACCTGTCTGGCTCTGGTGTGCCGTCCGTCAGGCGACACGCCCGGGACGGCGGACTGCCGGGAATCCCCCCGGCGGAGAGAAAAGTGCCGTCGCTGCGTACCGATTGTCACCTAATCGTGCACTCTGAGTATTGGATAGAACGAATCCGGCGCACACGGCCGACATGCGCGGCGGTAACCTTCTGCGAAGGCAGTGGCAGGACCGGGTGTCGCCGGGTCGGCTTCATGACGCCGGACGGCCGTTACGGGCCACGCACCTCGCGCAGGTGGCGCGGGAGTTCGCGCACGGGGCAGTCGCGCAACGTAATGGCGCAAGGTATTGGCGCGCACGGTTTGACGCGCCAGGCGCTGGGTGATGCGGCGCGCAAGCTGAGTCAGGCAGGACGCGGTGGTCGCCGCGCTGGCTGCCTGGCGGCCCCGGCAAGCCGCGCGGGGTAGCGGGCTGATGACACAGCGTGCCGTGCGGGTGGCGGTCGCGCCAGCTCAGGAGATGCCAGGACGGTGAGATCGGGTGGCGGCGTTAGGCGGGATACCAGCCGTGGCAGGACGCGCGACGAGGGCCGGCAGGCAGGGTGCCCGGACGGGGCGGTGCGGGCATGAGCGGTCGTAAGGCTGCCACGGCGCCGCCTGGCCAGTCTGGGATGCGCGCCGCCGAGACACCTGGCTCCCCCACGCCGCCCGCCGGATCCGCCAGCACCGCCGGATCCGCCAGCACCACCGCCAGGTCCGCCACCGCGGCCAGCCCGCCCCGTTCTCCCACCCGTCCCGGATCGCCGCCGGCGCCCGCCCGCCCGTGGCGCCGGGCCGGGCGGGCGCTGCCCTGGGCCGGGCGGGCGCTGCGCCAGGCTGGCCCCGCAGCGGCGACCGCCGGGCGGCGGCTGCTGCGCCGGCCCGTCACCCGGCGAGTGCTGGCGCACCTGGCACTGGCGGCCGGGTACATCGGCGCCGGGGTCGTGGTCACCTGGCCGCTGCCGGAAAAACTGGCCGGCGGCGCGCTGATCAAGGTCCCCGACGTGTCCAGCTACGTCTGGGCGCTGTGGTGGATGGCACACCAGGTCACTCACCTCGGCGACCCGTGGTTCACGCACTACATGGCGGCCCCGGTCGGCGTGGAACTCGGCTTCGACACGCTGATGCCGCTGCCCGGCCTGATCATGACGCCGCTGACGGTGGCGTTCGGCCCCGCCGCGTCGTTCGCGGTTCTCACCATCGTGACGCCCGGGCTGCTGTGCTACGTGACGTACCGGCTGGCCAGGCTGTTCCTTGGCCAGCCAGGCGCGGTGGCGGCCGGCGCGTTCTTCGGGCTGTCCACGATGGCGGTCTGGCAGGACCTGTACCACCTGAACATCTCCATCGGCACGCTGTTCCTGCCGATGACGCTGGAGGCGGCGATCCGGCTGCGCCGCGCGCCGAGCCGCCGCCGCGGCATCACGCTGGGCGTGGTGCTCGGCGCCAGCGTGCTGACGAACCAGGAATCGGCCGTGGTGGCGGTGCTGCTGGCCGCCGCGGTGCTGGTGCCGTGGCTGGCCCGGCTAGGGCTGGCCGAGTACCGGGAGCGCCGCGAGCGCCGTCAGCAGGACGGGCCGGCCGTCGAGTCGGCCGACCGGAGCGGCGGGCTGCGGCCCGCCGCCCTGGTGGTCGGGGTGGCCGCGCTGGTGTCGGCCGTGGTGGCCAGCCCGCAGCTATGGGCGATGATCCGGCAGGTGGCGGCCGGCGGCGCGGCGGTCAGCCCCAGCTCGCTGACCCAGACCTACCGGGAATACGGGGTCGGGCTGCCGACCCTGTTCGCCCCGTCGCCCCGGCTGTACCACTTCCACGTCGGCTCGCTGGATCTCGGTCACCTGGCGGCCGGCTACACCTACGCCGAGCCGTCCGAGGGCATCCCGACCTTCGGCATCGTGCTGACCGTCCTGGCGCTGGCCGGGCTGGCGCTGGCCTGGCGGCGGCGGCAGATGTGGGGCATGGCACTGCTGTGGGCGGCGGGCGCGGTGCTCGCGCTCGGGCCGACGCTGATCCTGGGCACCCAGACGTACGTGCCGCTGGCCTCGCGCTGGCACGGCGTCACCGTCTCACTGCTGATGCCCTACACCTGGCTGGTGCGGATTCCCGGCCTGTCGGCGCTGCGCGAGGCGGACCGGCTGGCCCTGCTGGGCATGCTCGGCGCGGCGGTGCTGGCCGGGGCGGCGGTCCAGTGGCTGTGCCGGCACCTGCGGCCGGTGCTCGCGACCCTGTCGATCGTGGTGCTCGGGGTCGCCGGGCTCCTGGAGGCGGGCTGGTCGGCCTCCGGCGCGCCGAAGATGCCCGCCACGATCTCCAGCGTGGACGCGCCGATCGCCGCGGACCGCTCGCACTCGATCGTGGTGGACGTCCCGTTCGGGCTGCGCGGCGGCGTGGGGCTGACCGGCTTCGGGCTGCGGCCGCAGTCGCTGGTGCTGGCCACCGCCGACGGCCACCCGCGGGCGATCTCCTACACCTCCTGGGTGCCGCTGCCGACCCGCAACGGCATCTGGAGCAAGCCCTTCTACCGGTGCCTGTACGCCGCGCAGAACGGGCCGCACCACCTGTGCGCCGGCCAGGCGCTGACCGCCGCCAGGCGCAGCGCCAGCCAGCTCGACGTGGGCTGGATCATCGTCTGGCACCGCCGGCTGGTCGCGTCGCGGCCGACCGTGATCAGTTACCTGTACGCGACCGGGTTCAAGGTGGACTACCAGGTGCACATGGGCAGGACCGGCATCACGGTGTGGCGGCACCACGGCTCGTGACGGGTGCCGGCAGGCCCAGTCGCGGGTGCTACCTTGAGGCCCCGAAGCCTGCTTACGCCCGGTTTCGCCGCCTCATTCCGTGACGGGAGCGATCATGGCCAAGTCCCGCCGGCCCGTCGGCCAGCCGCCGCAGGCCGCGCCAGCCAAGGCCGCGCCAGCTAAGGCAGGAGCAGCCAAGGCCGGAGCAGCCAAGGCCGGGCCGCCCAAGGCCGCGTCGGCTCGCGGCCAGCTGCCGCAGGTTACCGAGCCGCCGAAGACAGTCAGGCTGGCCGCACGGCTGATGTACGCGGGCGCGCTGCTGTCCGTGGCGGACTTGATCGCCGCCCTGACCACCATCGGGCAGGCCAAGAGCGCGCTGCATAAGGCCAACCCAGGCTGGAGCGCCGCCCGGCTGAGCGCCACGGTGCACTCCGAGATCGCCTACCTGGTGGTGACCTGGGTGATCACCGTCGCGCTCTGGCTGATCATGGCGCGGACCAACCTGGCGGGCCGGGGCTGGGCGCGCATCGCGGCCACCGTGCTGTGCGCGATCAGCACGCTCAGCTTCGCCGACTTCATCGCCCAGCCCAGCTCGCTGGTCAGCAAGCTGATCCTGATCCCGCTCTGGCTGGCTGGCGTCGGCGCCATCGTGGCGCTCTGGCGCCCCGAGTCCACCACCTACATCCGCAGCGAAAAGTTCTGACGCGCCCCAGACCGGTTCGCCCCGTCACGCGCGTCTGTGTCCGTGGTCTGACTCGCCCGGTACGTACATGCCCGCCATCACCGGTGAGCTGGTCCTTGGGGGCGCGCGGTGAGCGGGCAGGGAGATCGCTGGATCAGGTGGACCACGACCGGGTGCGTGGCGTTGCGGCGGGCCGGGGTGCTGCCGTGGGCGCTGCTGGTGGCGGGCAGCGTTGCCAGCCTGGCGGCCAATGTGGCGGTGGCCGAGCCAACAGTGATCGGGCGGGTGATCGCCGCCTGGCCCTCGTTCGCCCTCACGGCCTCATATGAGCTGCTGACTCGCCAGGTGCGCCGCAGCGCATCGGCCGATGACGGCAGCCGTGACCAGCGGCGCCAGCCGCCCTTGGATCAGCTGTCAATCAGCGCGGCGTCTCAGGTGGGTACGACCTGGATCCAGAGCTGACGGTGCTCAATTCGGTGTATGGGCCAGAGTCGACCGGGTTGCCTGTCGGCCGCCGAGAGTTGCGGCGCCAGGCATGGCAGTGGGCGTTGGCCCACCAGGCCAGTCATGGTGCGCTCCCGACTGGGAGCGCGATAGCTCGCCAATACGGCCGGCACGAGCGCTGGCGTCGGCTCGTCAAGAGCGCGGGCCTAGCCGGTGAGTTTGCGGGCCATGATCTGGCGAAGGCGATAGCAGACGAGGCGATGCCGCCACACGCCGCTTAGAGGAACTGCCAGCCGGGCGTATGCGGCCGGGCGCCGTATGGAACTCGGAGCGATATCTCCGGCATGCGGCATGTGGGCACCTTTATCCTGAAATGGCGGCCCGCTAGAGTGGCCGCACTGGCGGTCGGTCTGCCTGGGCGCGCGCCGGGAGGTCACTGGGCGCCTTCGGGATCGGGGTTATTCGGTCGCCATGTCAGCTGGGTGACATCCGCCGCATACGAGGTCTCTATGAGCTCAAGCGAGATGCGGCTCGCTGTGGCTGCCTCGATCTGGTCGGCGAAGCCAAGCTCAACCGGAATCTCAAGGGCGATTGCGGTGAGCCACTCCCGGACCACTGACTCATCTTCCTCGTGCTCAAGGATTGCGAAGAGCGAGAACCGCATAGGTCTGGCAGCCTCATTGAACTGCATCAGCACATCGCGGACGCGAGTGCCGGTGGGCCTCCTCCGCTTTACGCTGACCAGATCGGCGATACGCCTAGCGAGAGGCACGAGCTCTGGTGGCACCGCCGGGCGGTCATATCGCTTGCCCAGCCATACGGTGAACGCTCGTCTCCGGCTGAAGCTGGGCTGCGTGATCTCAGCGTCGGCTGCCGTCAGAGCCGTCAGCACTTCTGCCGATACGAGCGTGCGGGGGCTCGTTGAGCGAATGTAGTCCCGCTCGCTGAGTCGTAGCCGGGCCGACCGCAGGCCCCAATCCGGCGGCGGGTCGTCGGTGTAAACAGGTCGCAGCTCGATATTCGGCTCAGGGTTCGCGGCTTCCGTCTGGTCAAGGTCGCAGTCTTGAGTTGCGACCACCCACAGGCCGTGGCCGGCCGTGCGCCGCTCTGGCCGCCCCGCCGCGCTCAGCACAACCGCGTCTAGTGGCAACTCTGCGGCGAAGACGGTGCCCTGGCGCCATCCGTCGTCGTACAGCGATACCATGCACGACACGCCCTATTCGTGCAGAGGCGCAGTCGCGCCATCGCGGCGAGGCCGACTTCCGGTAATCAGCCCGGTCGTCTGCGGTGGCCGGAGAATGTCTATGGCCGTCAAGTATGCCGCCGCGGGATTCCCGGCGCGCAGCTCATCGGCCGGAGATCTGCGCCCTGCGAGTGCGCTATCGAGCGTGCTGGCGGTCGCCTGCGGGTCTCGGGACAGCAGAAGGTAGATGCGATCAACGACTTCGTAGGCGTTCCGCAGCCGGTCCGGCAGGTCGCCGCTGTGGGCCGGTTCCGGACGCTGGCCTCTCGTAATGCGCCCGACGGTCGAGTGACTGACGCGGAGAAGCTCTGCAAGCCGCCGCCCTGACCATCCGGTCCGGTCACGGATGAGGGTGATCAGCTTTGTCGCCTCAGGCACCGGCCGGGGCTGTGAGGGAGGGATCCCGACAGCCCAGCCGGCGACCCGCCAGATGTCGCTGCGCGTGTCGACTGCGGGCCGGGCGATGGGCTGCTGCAAAGGCTCGCCGCGGAGGGTGGTGTCATAAAGAGTCGTCGGCATTGGCAACCTCACGGCCGAAGTATGCCGCCCCTTCCTCGGTCATTGCCCAGTAGAAGAAGCGGTCGATCTGGTCATGAAACACGGTGACCTGTCGTGATAGTTCCTGGGGATCAAAGGACTGCGGCGCATCTACGAATACGTCAAGGTCGATTAGGTAGGCCGGTCGCTGGAGCTGCGCGGGCAGCATGGCTGGAACAATAGTGCCTGCCGGCACGATGCCATGCCGCACGACCGCCTGGACATCGACCGGCGGCCCGCTGAGTTCGCCCACGGCTCTCGCTGCGAGCTGGGTCTGAGTGAGGCTCGTGGTGACTTTTGAGTCACCGACAACCTCCGTGCCGCTCCAGCCAATCAGCTCGGGGCGGAACCACCGCCGCCACTCCTGGTTGTCGCCGGGCGGGATTTCGGCGATGTTCAGGTAGCGGACACCGAGCCGATCGGCCCGTTTGATGCCCACGCTGTTGCTGAGGGCTCTGGCTACGGCGCGGAACCGGTCTGAGAACTCACGGAACTCGCTGTACCCAGGGCCGATCGAAAGCGAGGCATTGCCTGGCGATATCACCAGGGTCCAGCCCGAGTCGTCCTCAAAGCGCCAGGCATGAGTGGTCTGAGTCTCCGCATTCACTGGAGCGCCTTGGCCCAGCGCGAGGGAGACTTGGTGGACCTCCTGGGGCCTGAGATACGGGAAAAGCGAGGTCAGCTCCAGTTGGACCGGCGCTATCCCCGCCAGATCCGCGAGGGCTGCCTGGACTGGGAAGCGTACGTCCACGAGCGCCTGGTGCAGGGGCGGCCTGATCAGGCGGTAGCGAGGTGCCGGCTCTAGGCGGAACATGGTCAACTGATGCCCCGTCGGCTGACGTTCCAACAACGTTCCACTACTCAAGTGTAGGTCACAGGGGCCGTCCCAATCGATAGCCTCGCCTGAGGCATGTCGTAACGATTGCCTGTCAGGGGGGCACCTCATCAGTGAAACCGGCCGTCCAGGAGGTTCTTCGACCTGTCCGCACTCGCCCTGGCACCCGCAGCGACCGCCGGCCGTCCAGACCGGGTCCTGTGGGGTCCTCGCCACCCCAGCCCGATATGGGTGGCATCAGTGGGCCAGCCGGCAGGAATCCGGCACCGAGTAGCGGTGCCGTTGATGGCGTTCCCCACCTGGCGCTTCCCCCCAGCTGTTGGCGCTGATCGCGGCGACGGTGTCGTGCATGCACATGCACGGTTCTGCTCAGCTGATATAGCAGCATCCCGCTCAGGCGTACCTGAGCGTTCAAGATCAGCTTTGCTGGCGGGCGTTCTGGTGGTCAGCGGTCGGTGTCCTTGGGGTGGCGCGGGGATGCGTAGATGAGCCAGATGGTGTGCTGCTGGTCGTCGATGACGTAGCGTACTCGGCCGCCGCTGGTCACCTCGTACTCCCATTGCTCCAGGTCGCGGCCGTTGTGCCGGTGGGTGGCCAGGTCGCCGCGGAGCCGGTGCTGGCGGTCATGGCCAGCTCCTGAGCACGGGTCAGCGCGTAAGGTCTCCAGGCAGCGGCGGGTGTTCGCCAGGGCATGGCGGCACAGCTCCTCCCAGCCGGCTGCGGCATCGCCGGTGCCGAACCGGACCTCCCACTGACCTGCCGGCGGCGGGACGGTGACCCGGTCCCCGCGGCGCGGGCTCACCCGAGAGCCCCGACCGGCCCGAAGTCGCCCTCCGTCGGAGCGAGGGCCTGCTCATACTGGCCCGGGTCTGCCTTTATCCGTGCGGTCGCCCGCCATCCGCCGATGACCTCGTGCGCGTTGCGGTCAATCGTGAGCTCGGCCGCATCCGACAAAGCAGCGATCAGTTCCTCCGCGAAGGAGGACTGCTCGGCTGGAGACAGGTGCCGGATCCACGGGAACACCTCTGCCAGGACTGACACGACCACGTACACGCCGGACTCACTGCGGGCCAGCGCGGCGAACATCCGGGAGGCGGTCACCAGGTTCTCGTCCCGCTCCTCCTCCCGGTCAGCCGCCGTCAGGTAGAAATCGGGGGCGTCGCGGTGGGTCACCCGCAGCCGGCCCAGCCGCCGGGCACGCTCCGCGACCGCACGCGGGTTACGGGACAGGTCGGAGAACGTCACCGCATCGGAAACCTGCACGCTCATGCTTCCCAGCATATTCAGATCACGTTCTGATGTCCATTGACATGTCTGCCATCCGGCCCGAGGCCGCGCAGAAACGCAGGTCGGGGTGAAGCCTCATGGGGTAATGGTTTGTGTCCGAGAACCGTTCATGGCTCTCGTACGGTCAGCAGGTTGTGGCCGCAGGCAGAGTCGGGTCCCGATCGGCCCGCTTCGCGGAACCCGAGCTTCTCCAGGACCCGCCGCGACGCGATATTCCAGTCCCAGACTCCCGCCCACAACCGCCGGTAGCCTGCCTCGCCCGCCCAGGTGACCACGGCCAGGCCCGCCTCAGTCGCGTAACCGCAGCCGTGCGCCGCACGCAGCAGCTCGTAGGCCAGCTCAGGCTCGTCAGTCGAGCCGTTCCCGTGACTGTTCAGCCCGCAGTACCCGATGACGTCGGCCGTGTCCTTCCGCTCCACCGCCAGCAGCCCTAGCCGTGGCTCCCCGCGCTCTGCGCGTATCCGGGCAGCGATGTCCGCCACGGTCGGCCGGCCCTCGGAGTCGATCCGCCGGTGCGGCGGCACCCGGGGATCCCGCTCAGTCCACAACTGGCGGTAGATGGCAGCCTCGCCCACTGTGCCGCGCCGGAGAATGAGCCGATCGGTCTCCAAGGTGCCCAGGACGCGCACGAGCGACATGCCCGCATTGTGTCACCTGACGTGCCACTCCCGCCTGACCTGCGCGACGCCGGCCTCAGCCGGCGTCCGGTGAGGCCGACGGCAGCAGTGCGGTCAGCCGCTGCCAGGCAAGCTCGGCGCCGCTGGCCAGGCAGCCGTCCACCACCGCGTCGGTGCCGAGGGCGCTGACCCGGACGGCGGGCAGCACCGGCGCGATCTCGGCCAGCCGCTCGGTGACCGCCGCCGCGAATCCCGGCGCCTGGCCGATGCCGCCGCCGAGGACCACCAGCTCGGGGTCGACCACGGTGATGATGGCGCAGACGGCCTTGGCCACCAGCAGCGCCTCGGCCGCGACCACCTCGGCGGCCCTCGGGTCGCCGGCCGCCGCCGCCTCGAACACCCGGCGGGCCGTTACCGAGCCGCGCATCCCGGCCCGGCGCGCGGCCCTGACCACGCCGGCCGCCGCGCCCGACGCCTCAAGCGGGCCGCGCCGCCTGGCGTCCTCGGCGGTGCTGCCGTGCCCCTCGGAGATGGGCAGGTAGGCGATCTCCCCGGCCACCCCGTGCACGCC
Source organism: uncultured Actinomycetota bacterium (assembly GCA_963725175.1). GTDB lineage: Bacteria > Actinomycetota > Actinomycetes > Streptosporangiales > Streptosporangiaceae > DASUBV01. The sequence continues at coordinate 5,319,760 of CAVRXH010000006.1, read as the reverse complement.
GCGGTGCAGACGGCCATCGATGACCAGGCCCATGCCGATGCCGGTGCCGACCGTGACGAAGGCGAAGGTGGCGGCCTGCCGCCCGTGGCCGTGCTCGCGCTCGGCGACGGCGGCGGCGTCCACATCGTTCTCGATGACGAGCTGCGGGCCGAACGCCTCGTGCAGCCCGTCAAGCACGGCCCGGCGGCCCCAGCCGGCCAGCCCGCCGGCCAGCACGATGGCGCCCCGGCGCGGGTCGTACACGCCGGGGCTGCCGATGACGGTCTGGGTGACCTGCGCCAGCGTGATGCCGGCCCCGCCGCACAGCCCGGCGGCCATGCTGGCCAGCTCGCCGACCCTGGCGGCCACGCTGGAGGCCCGCGACCGCGCGGTGGACCTGCCGATGACCTGCCCGCTCAGGTCCGCCAGCGCGCCGCGCAGGTACTGCTGGCCGATGTCCAGGCCGAGCACGTACCCCGCGTCGGGCCGCACCTCGTACAGCAGCGCCGAGCGGCCCGGCACGCCGGTGCGCTGGCCGGCCTCCCTGACCAGGCCAGAGCGCTCGACGTTGGCCAGCGCGAGCGAGACCGTCGGCTTGGACAGCCCGGACAGCCGGGCCAGGTCGGCACGCGAGCAGCGGCCGAGCCGCCGGATATGGCTGAGCAGGAGCTGCTCGTTCATCGCCCGCAGCAGCTGCGGGCGGGCGGCCTGCCCGCCCGGCTCGGCCTGCGCCGTCTCACCGGTCGCGCCCGGCGACGCGATCGTCACGGAGACCTCCTGGTCTATGGGGCCGGCGGCTAGCTGAGGTAGGCGAGATCGCGGCCGTGCTCGGCGCGGTACTCCCCGATCAGTTCCCTGGCCGCGGTGATCCCCGGCACCAGCGGATGCTGGGCCAGCGCCACGCTGGCCAGCTCCGCGTCGCCGGTCATCGCGGCCTCGACGGTACCGCGCTCGTAGGCCTTCACCTGCTCGACCAGGGCACGGGCGGACAGCGGCAGCTCGGGCACCGGGAGCGGGGTCAGCCCGGAGGCGTCCGCCCTGGCTGGGGTCTCCACCACGTCGCCGGCGTCCAGGCCGAGGCCCGCGCCGCCGGGGATGTTGACGATGACCTCGGCGTCCTTGCGGCCCGCCAGTCCGTCGATGACCCGCAGCGCCAGGCCCTCGTAGCCGCCGATGCTGGCGGAGTCGATGGCCACCGCGCCGGCCGCCGCGCGGCGCGCGCGGGCCTCGCCCTGGCCGTTGTCGCCCTCGGTGTCGGTGCGCATGTAGGTGTCCCTGCGCACGCCCATCAGCGTGTCGTAGGCGGTCCACGCGGCCCTGGCGTCGCCGCCGGCGAACGCCGCGGTGATCGCCTCAAGCAGCTCGGTGTTGAGGCGCAGCACGTCCTGGCCTCGGCTGGCGCCCGCCCTGGCCACCCCCTCCACGTACCGGCGGGGGTCGTAGAAGTAGTAGACGTACTCGGTCGGGATGCCGCCGACGCGGCGGACCATGGCCGGGTCGAAGCCGGCGAACCGGTGGTCGAAGGCTTGCAGCTCCTCGAACCGGTCAAGCAGCTCGCCGATCCGCTCGGCGCCGTCGGCCTGGAAGGAGCAGATCCAGCCCAGGTGGTTCAGCCCGGCGTAGGCGCCGGCCACGTCGTAGCTGGCCGCGCCGAGGAACTGCGCGAGCCTGGCCACGGTGCCGCCGGGGGTGTCGCAGACGCCGACGGCGCGTACCTTGCCCTGGGCGCTGACCGCCTGGGTGATCAGGCCGGCCGGGTTGGTGAAGTTGATCAGCACGGCACCGGGCGCGCAGCGGCTCAGCAGGTCGCAGTAGGACAGCACGACGGGGATGGTGCGGAGCGCCATCGCGCAGCCGCCAGGCCCGGTGGTCTCCTGGCCGACGATGCCGCGGCGCAGCGCGACCTGCTCGTCGATCACCCGGCCCCGGTCCCCGCCGACCCGGATCGCGGAGAACACGTAGTCGGCGCCCGTGAACGCCTCGGTGGCGTCGCCGGTCACCTGGACCACGCCCGGCTGGCCGAGAATCGTGCCGATCTCGGCGGCCAGGCGGCAGATGGTGTCCCGGCGCACCGGGTCGGGCTCGAAGAGGCTGATCTGGCCGAAGGCATCGGGCCTGGTGGTCAGCACTGCCCGGACGAACGCGGGCATGCGCACGCCGCCGCCGCCGAGGATTGCCAGCTTCACGTCTGCGTCTCCATCTCTGTCCTGTCCGTCCTGGCCTGGGCCCGGCTCGCCGCCGCGGCGGCGCTGCCCGCGAGGGCCACGCCAAGCGTCCGTCCCGCCGGGCCGAACCCGGCGACCTCCACCTCGCCGACGGCGCCCAGGGTGGCGACCGACCGCGACCCGGCCTCGTTCGCCGCGACCACGGCCCGCGGCAGCGGGGCGCCCCCGGCGAGCGCGCCGATCAGGGCGCCGGCGAAATTGTCCCCGGCGCCGGTGCTGTCCCGGACCTCGACCCTGGCCACCCCCTCGCTGACCTCGGTCACCCCGTCCGGGGTGACGACCAGCGCGCCGGCCGGCCCCTGGGTCACCACCAGCGGCGTGCCCCAGGCCCTGGCGGCGGCCACCGCGGCCGGCATGCTGTCCTCCTGGGTCAGCCGCAGCAGCTCATCGGTGTTCGGCACGAAGAGGTCGGCCAGCCGCACGCACTCGATCACCACGTCGCGCATGTGCTCGTCGCCCAGCGACACGTCCAGCACCGTCCTGGTGCCCAGCTCGCGGGCGTGCCGCAGGACGTCCGCGACGCCGCGGCCGCCGTGCAGGTAGCACCAGCGCGGCCGCTCGCTGCTCAGCACGTCCTTCCAGCGCGGTACCTCGCGCGGCTCGCCGGGCGGGCGGGGCGGCTTGTGCGTGACGAAGGCACGGTCGCCGTCGAAGTTCAGCACCACGGTGATGCCGGCGCTGTGCCGCTCGACCCGCCGCGAGCTGGACAGGTCCACCCCGCGCCCGGCGCAGAACTCCCGCACCACGCGCGAGCCGAGGTCATCGCCGAGCACCGTGCACAGCCCGGCGCTCGCCCCAGCCGCGGCGGCCGCGCTCGCGCTGGTCACGGCCCCGCCGCAGGACACGGCGAACTCGTCGGTGAAGATCTCCTCGCCCGGCCCCGGCAGCCGGGGCACGTGACCGAATACCAGCTCAAGGAACACCGAGCCGAACGAGATCATGTCCAACCGAGTAGTCCTCCTGCCCAGGTCGCGGCCACCGAGAGTGCAGCCCAGCCAAGCTAGCAATGCCCGTGAGACGGCCCGGCCCGAGCCGGCGGCGATCCCGCCGGTTCATGCCGGTATCACATCACATTTCGGCTACGAGGCTTGTTACCTTTTAGTAAGATAGTTAGGATACTGTCCTAACTATCTTGGTGGCAAGATCCCGCATCGGCTCGCTCCCCCGACGATCCCTGGCAGGTGATGGTGAGGCGTCCTCCGGTCGTGCTCGGCCTGGACTTCGGCGGCACGAAGATCGCCGTCGCGGTCTGTGACCTGCGAGGCAACCGGCTGGCGTCCACGACGGTGAGCACCGGCGCGGCCACCGCGAGCGAGGGCGAGGACCAGGCGAGGACCGCCTTCCAGCGGGGCATCCAGGCGGCCCGCGACCTGCTGGACGGCGTGCCGTCAGGGGCAGAACTGGCCGCGGTCGGCGTCTCGACGCTCGGCATCCCCTATGAGGACCGGGTGGAGCTGGCGCCGACGATCGACGGCTGGGAGCGGCTGGCGCTCGGCCGGGAGCTGCGCGCCGCGTTCGGCGGCGTGCCGGTCGAGATGGCCACCGACGCCAAGGCCGCGGCTGCCGCCGAGGCCAGGTGGGGCGCGCTGCACGGCTGCGACCCCGGCGTCTACGTCAACCTCGGCACCGGCCTGTCGGCGGCAATCGTGGCCGGCGGCAGGGTCGTATACGGCGGCGACGGGGCGGCCGGCGAGATCGGCTACAACCTGAGGTCCGCCGCCGACGTGGGCCTGGCCCTCGGCGAGCGCACCATGCTGGAGGAAATCGTCAGCGGCCTGGCACTCGGCCGCCGGGCCAGCGCTGGCCGCGGCCCCGGCCAGCTCACCGCCGCCGACGTGTTCGCCGCCGCCGGCACCGATCCCGCGCTGTCCGCGCTGGTCGCCGAGTTCGCCACCGAGCTGGCCTTCCACCTGGTCAACCTGGCCATCCTGGTCAACCCGGCGCGGATCGTGGTGGGCGGCGGGATCGTCAGGTCCTGGGACCGGCTCGGCCCGGCGCTGCACGACGCGCTGCGGGCCGGGCCGCCGTTCCCGCCGGAGCTGGTCATCGGCCAGTTCCCCTACGACGCCCCGCTGCTGGGCGCGGTAGCCCTCGCGGTCGACGCGGCCCGCCCTGGCGTGCCAGGGACAACACAGCCCGGCGCTCCCCAGCCCTCCGCAACGCAGCCCAGTACAGCACTGCCCGGCACCACCCCGGCCGGCCTCAGCCCGGCCGGGGAGCACCAGGTCTCCGCCGTGACGAGCGGGACTTTAAGTAACAACACGGGCGTAGAGGCATGAAAGGTACGCTGCTTGCCTCGTCGCGGCGGTCAGGGAAGCCCTGGACCGTGTCACTACCGGACTAACCCCCGAAGGGCTAGGCACATGAAACGACTTATGTCGATCGGGGTCATCGTCGTGGCCAGCCTCCTGGCGGCCGCGTGCGGGACCAGCTCATCATCGGGATCCGGCGGATCCTCCTCATCAGGCCCCAGCGGCGTGCTGACTATCGACAACGAGAGCGGCAGCCTGTGGACCTGTAACTTCAACCCGTACAACCTGTCCGACATCGGCTACTCCTTCGGCCCGGTCTACGAGCCGCTGGTGTTCGTGAACTCGCTGCAGAGCGCCAAGGCCACCCCGTGGCTGGCCTCGAGCTGGGCTTACAGCAACAACAACAAGACGCTGACCTTCACCATCCGCAAGGGCGTGAAGTGGTCGGATGGCAAGCCGCTGACCGCGGCGGACGTGGCCTTCAGCTTCAACCTGCTGAAGAAGTTCAAGGCCCTGGACATCAACGCCGTCTGGTCGGTGCTGTCCAGCGTCACGCAGCAGGGCAACCAGGTCGTGATGACCTTCAAGGCGCCGGCGGTGAACTACTTCTACTACATCGCCGACCAGGTCGCGATCGTGCCGCAGCACATCTGGTCGAGCATCGCCGACCCGGTGAAGTACCCCGACATCAAGCCCGTCGGCACCGGCGCCTACACGATGAGCGGCTGCACGCCGCAGAACATCACCTACAGCGCTAACCCGCACTACTACGTGGCGGGCGAGCCGAAGCTGAAGAAGGTCAACTACCCGGCCTTCACCACGAACGACACCGCTAACACCTACCTGGCCAGCGGCCAGGCTCAGTGGGGCGGCCAGTTCATCCCGAGCATCCAGAAGTTCTACATGGCCAAGAGCACGGCCAACCACTACTGGTTCCCGCCGCTGGCCAACGTCTCGGTGTTCATCAACCTGAAGAACCCGGTGCTGTCCAACGTGGCGGTCCGCGAGGCCCTGGCCTACGGGATCAACCGGCAGCGCGCCTCCACCATCGGCGAGTACGGCTACGAGCCGGCCTCCAACCAGTCCGGCATCGTCACCCCGACGTTCTCGAGCTGGCTGGACACCTCGCAGGCCGCCCAGTACGGCAACAACTACGCCTACAACCCGGCCAAGGCGATCGCCATCCTCAAGGCCGCGGGCTTCAAGAAGGGCTCGGACGGGATCATGGCCAAGGGCAGCCAGAAGCTGTCCTTCACCATCATCAACAACGGCGGCTTCTCCGACTGGGTCGCGGCCGTCAACACCATCCAGGCCAGCCTGAAGCCGATCGGCATCCAGGTCACCCCCAAGGACATGGCGGCCCCGGCCTACGAGGCGGCCGAGTACGACGGGAACTACCAGCTCGCCTACGGCAGCGAGACCGGCGGCCCGACGCCGTACTACGAGCTGCGGCAGTGGCTGTACTCGGCTAACTCGGCCCCGATCGGCCAGCCAGCCGGCTCGAACTTCGAGCGGTACTCCAGCCCGGCCACCGACGCCCTGATCAACTCCTACGGCGACACCACGAGCGCGGCGCAGCAGCACGCGATCGTGAACAAGCTGGAGGCGGTCATGCTCAAGGACGTCCCGGTCATCCCGGTGACCGAGTCGGTGGACTGGTACCAGTACAGCACCGCCAGCTTCACCGGCTGGATCACCCAGCAGGACCCCTACGCCCAGCCGGCCCCGTACAACTACCCGGACTGGGGCCAGCTGCTCATGCGGGTCGGCCCCAAGTAACCGCCGTTCGCACCTGACTACCGACACCAGCCAGAACGCCTGGCGTGCCCGGCATCTCGTCCGGGCACGCCAGGCGCCAGATCCCACCACCCCGGGCAGTTACCCGCCATCTCGGCTAGGAGGGGACCGTGAGGTTCGTACTGCGCCGCCTCGGCTTCTTCGTGCTCACCCTGTGGGCGGCGCTCACGCTCAACTTCTTCCTGCCGCGGCTGATGCCGGGCAACCCGGCCATCGCGATGATGGGCAAGTTCCGCGGCCCGGTGACCGGCCAGGCGCTGAAGGCGCTTGAGGCGGCTTTCGGCGTGGACACCCACCAGAGCCTGATCGCCCAGTACCTCGGCTACCTGGGCAATGTCTCCACCGGCAAGTTCGGCACCTCGCTGTACTTCTATCCCGAGTCGGTCGGCCGGGTCATCCTGGACGCGATCCCGTGGACCCTCGGGCTGGTCGGCGTCACCACGATCCTGGCGTTCCTGCTCGGCACCGGCACCGGGATCGTCTCCGCGTGGCGGCGCGGCGGCCTGATGGACTCCATCCTGCCGCCGGTCTTCGTGATCACCACCGCGATCCCCTACTTCTGGATCGGCCTGATGCTGATCCTGATCTTCGCGGTCAAGCTCCAGTGGCTGCCCGCGGCCTTCGGCTACGACGTCACCACCACGCCGGCGCTCACCCTGCCGTTCATCGGCGACATCCTGGCGCACGCCATCCTGCCGGCCGCCGCGCTGCTGGTCACGACCATCGGCACCTGGATCCTGACCATGCGCAACACCATGGTGACCACGCTCGCCGAGGACTACGTGCGGATGGCCAGGGCCAAGGGCCTGCCGGGCCGAAGGATCATGCTTGACTATGCCGCCCGCAACGCGATCCTGCCGAACCTGACCGGCTTCGCGATGTCGCTGGGCTTCGTGGTCGGCGGCGCGATCCTGGTGGAGTACGTGTTCAACTACCCCGGCGTCGGATTCATGCTGCTGCAGGCCGTCAACAACGAGGACTACCCGCTGATGCAGGCGCTGTTCCTGCTCATCACCGTGGCCGTGCTGGTGGCGATCCTGCTCGCCGACGTGGTCACGGCGCTATTCGACCCGCGCACCAGGACGAAGGGGTAGTCATGGCCATGATGCCCGTCCCCGCCGCGGCGGACTCCGCGCCCCCCGCCGACCTGGCGCTCCAGCTCGGCGGCCCAGCCAGGCACGGCGGCGGCCGCAACGCGCTGGCCCGGATGATGCGGGCCGTCCGGTCCAACCGCAAGGCCACCGCCGGCTTCATCCTGATGGTCATCTTCGTGCTGCTGGCGCTGTTCCCCGGTGTCATCGCGCGCGACTCGCCGAACGCCTCGATCTACGGACGCAGCCTCGGCCCGTCGGGGGCGCACCTGCTCGGCACCACCGCGCTCGGCCAGGACATCTTCGCCCAGGCGATCTGGGGCACCCGCCAGGTGCTGATCATCGCCATCGGCGTGGGACTGGCCTCCACGGCCATCGCGGTGCTGATCGGCGTGGCCGCCGCTTACCTCGGCGGCTGGTGGGACGGCGGGCTGAACCTGCTGACCGACGTGCTGCTGGTCATCCCGCTGTTCCCGCTGCTGATCGTCATCGCGACCTATGTGCAGAACGCCGGCACGCTGGTGCTCGCGGTGGTGCTCACGCTGACCCAGTGGTCCTACACCGCCCGCCAGCTCCGCGCCCAGGCGCTCTCGCTGCGCGGCCGGGACTTCCTGGAGGCGGCGCGGGTGCGCGGCGAGCGGCGGTTCTACATCATCATGGTCGAGATCATCCCGACGCTGACCTCGCTGATCGTGGCCAGCTTCCTGACCAACGCGCTGTACGCGGTGCTGTTCGGCTCCAGCCTCCAGTTCATCGGCCTCGGCGACCCCAACACAGTGAGCTGGGGCACGATGCTCTACTGGGCCGAGAACAACGAGGCGCTGCAGACCGGCCAGTACCTGTGGGCCATCGTGCCCGGTGCGCTGATCGCCCTGCTCGGCACGGCGTTCGCACTGCTTAACTACGCGTTCGACGAGATCGGCAACCCGGCCCTGCGGCCCGTGAGGAGGCGGCGTGTCCGGCCTGCCCGCTGAGACTCATCCAGACGGCCGAGCGGCGCTCGCGCCTGGCGAGCCGATCCTGGCCGTCACCGACCTGTCCGTGACCTACGCGATGGACCGCGGCGAGGTCACCGCCGTGGACCAGGTCAGCCTGGACGTGGCGCCCGGCGAGTTCGTCGGCATCGTCGGCGAGTCCGGCTGCGGCAAGTCCACGCTGCTGTTCGCCATCGCCCAGCTGCTCAGCGGCCCGGCCGCCGTCACCGGCGGCAAGGTGGTGTTCAAGGGCCGCAGCCTGGTCGGGCTGACCGACTCCCAGCTCGCCTCGGTGCGCTGGCGCGACCTGTCGGTGGTCATGCAGAGCGCGATGAACGCGCTCAACCCGGTCAAGACCATCGGCGCGCAGTTCAAGGACGCGATGCGGGCGCACGGCACCAGCTCCCGGCAGGAGATCGCCAGCCGGTCCGCCGAGGTGCTGAAGATGGTCGGCATCGACCCGACGCACCTCAAGAGCTACCCGCATCAGCTCTCCGGCGGCATGCGGCAGCGGTCGATGATCGCGATGGCGATGCTGTTCACCCCCGACCTGGTGATCATGGACGAGCCCACCTCCGCGCTCGACGTGGTCGCGCAGCGCTCGCTGATGGTGCAGATCAAGGAGCTGCAGCAGCAGTTCGGGTTCGCGGTCCTGTTCGTGACCCACGACATGTCGCTGGTCAGCCACTTCTCCGACCGGCTGATGGTGATGTACGCCGGCCAGGTCGCCGAGCTGGGCCCGACCAGGGACGTGTTCGCCGCACCGCTGCACCCCTACACCGCCGGGCTGATGGAGGCGTTCCCGTCGATCCGCGGCCCGCGGGTGCGGCTCAGCGGCATCCCCGGCAGCCCGCCGGACCTGAGCCGGCCGGCCAGCGGCTGCCACTTCGAGCCGCGCTGCCCGAAGGCAGGCCAGGACTGCCGGGACCGCGGGCCAGGGCTGTACCAGATCGGCGGCACCCAGGTCCGCTGCCTGCGGCACGAGCACGGCAAGGACAGCGGCCTGGCCGGCCAGCGGGCCCAGGTGCCCGCCAGCAAGAAGGCTCCAGAGAGCGAGGCGACCGGATGACCGAGCTGCTGCGCACCGAGGGGCTCACCAAGCACTTCAAGATCGGGAACGCGCTGTCCAGGCGGACCCTGCACGCCGTGGACGGGTTCGGCCTGAGCATCGGCGAGCGGCAGATCGTCGCGCTGGCCGGGGAGAGCGGCAGCGGCAAGAGCACCGTGGCCCGGCTGCTGGCCAAGGTCTACGAGCCCACCGCCGGGGAGATCTTCTTCGACGGCAAGCCGGTCACCGCGATGAAGTCGCGGGCCAGCCGGCTGCGCTACAGCGGCGAGGCGCCGATGGTCTTCCAGGACCCGTTCGCCTCGATCAACCCGGTGTTCCGGGTATCGCACGGGGTGCTCCGCGCACTCAAGCTGCACCGGCCAGAGCTATCCGCCGACGAGCGCTGGGAGCAGGCCCGCCAGGTCTTCGAGACGGTCGGGCTCATCCCCGCCGAGCAGGCGCTGAGCCGCTACCCGCACGAGCTGTCCGGCGGCCAGCGGCAGCGGGTCGGGTTCGCCCAGGCGCTGGCGATGCGGCCGAAGCTGATCATCGCCGACGAGCCGGTCTCCATGCTGGACGTCTCCATCCGGATCGGCCTGCTCAACCTGATGGCGCAGCTCCGCGACGAGCAGGGCGTGTCGATCCTGTACATCACGCACGACATCGCCAGCGCGCGCTACGTGGCCGACCGGCTGGTGGTCATGTACGCCGGGCAGATCGCCGAGGCCGGCCCGGTCGAGGAGGTGCTGGCCAGCCCGCGGCACCCCTACACCCAGCTGCTGGTCTCCGCGGTGCCCGACCCGCGCGCCGAGCCGAGCGTGACCGCGCAGACCGACCGCGGCGAGCCGCCCCGGGTGATCGACCCGGCGCCGGGCTGCCGGTTCCGCTGGCGCTGCCCGCTGGCCATCGACACCTGCGCCACCGTCACCCCCGAACTCACCCAGCTCGCCCCCGATCATGACGCCGCCTGCCACGTCGCGCAGTCCGGCGCGGAAGTGAAGGCATTCTCATGAAGCTCGCGGTCATCGGCGGCGGCTCCACCTACACCCCCGAGCTGGTCGACGGGATCGCCAGGCTCACCGGCGACATCAAGGTCACCGAGCTGGTCCTGGTCGACCCGGACGCCTCCCGGCTGGCGGTGGTCGGGCCGGTCTCGGCGCGGATCATGGCCGCCTACGGCCACCCGGCGAAGGTGCGCTGGACCGGCGACCTGGATGACGGCCTGGACGGGGCCGGCGGCGTGCTGCTCCAGCTCCGGGTCGGCGGCCAGGCCGCCAGGCACCGGGACGAGACCTGGCCGACCGAGTGCGGCTGCGTCGGCCAGGAGACCACCGGCGCGGGCGGCCTGGCCAAGGCGCTGCGCACCGTCCCCGTGGTGCTGGACATCGCCGCGCGGGCCAGGGAGCGGGCCGCCGCCGACGCCTGGATCATCGACTTCACCAACCCGGTCGGCATCGTCACCAGGGCGCTGCTGGACGCCGGGCACCGGGCCATCGGCCTGTGCAACGTGGCCATCGGGTTCCAGCGCCAGTTCGCCGATTACCTGGGCGTCACGCCCGGTCAGGTCGCCCTGGACCACGTCGGGCTGAACCACCTGACCTGGGAGCGGGCCGCGCTGGTGGACGGGGCTGACCGGCTGCCGGAAATCCTCGAAGCGCACGGGGCCGCGCTAGCGGAGCGGGTCGGGGCTCCGGAGAAAGTTCTGCGCGAAACCAGCAGTGTTCCTTCGTACTACCTGCGGTATTTCTGGGCGCATGACGCCGTGGTCGCCGAGGGCCGCGGGCGGCCGACGCGGGCGCAGCAGGTGGCCGAGCTTGAGGACAAGCTGCTGGAGATGTACGCCGACCCGGCCCTGGACCGCAAGCCCGAGCTGCTCGGCGAGCGCGGCGGCGCGTTCTACTCCGAGGCCGCGGTGGAGCTGCTCGCCTCGCTGGTCACCGACGCCGGGGACGAGCAGGTGGTGAACGTGCGCAACGCGGGCACGCTGCCGTTCCTGCCCGACGAGGCGGTCATCGAGGTGCGGGCCACGATCGGCCGCGACGGCGCGGTGCCGGTCCCGGTGGCGCCACTCAGCCCGCTGATGCGCGGCCTGGTGGCGCACGTGTCGGGATATGAGGAGCTGGCGGTGGACGCGGCGCTGCGCGGCGGGCGGGACCGGGTGGCGATGGCGCTGCTCGCACACCCGCTGATCGGGCAGTACGACCTGGCGGACCAGCTCGCCGACCGGCTGCTGGCCGAGAACGCGGCGTTCCTGCCCTGGGCCAGCCGCCAGTGACCCAGCCGCCGGCGAGCCAGCCGCTCCCCGCTGTCCTGGCCATCGATGGCGGGAACAGCAAGACCGAGGCTGTCCTGGTGGCCGCCGACGGGACGCTGCTCGCCCAGGTGCGCGGCGCGGCGTCCAACCCGCAGACCTGCGGCGGCCTGGACGCCGCGTTCGCGGTGCTGAGCGGCCTGGTGGCGCGGGCAGCGGCGCAGGCCGGCCTGGCCGGCGGCCCAGGCGGGGACGGCGGGCCGGTGGCCGGGCACTGCTCGGCCTGCCTGGCCGGCGCGGACCTGCCGCAGGAGGAGCTTCAGCTCACCGAGCTGGTCGCCGCCAGGGGCTGGTCACGGTCCGCCGAGGTGGTCAACGACACGTTCGCGGTGCTGCGGGCCGGCCTGGACGACGGGCCAGGGCGGCGCTGGGGCGTCGGCGTCACCTGCGGCGCCGGGATCAACTGCGTCGGCGTCGCTCCCGACGGCCGGGTCACCAGGTTCCTGTCCCTCGGCCAGGACAGCGGCGACTGGGGCGGCGGCAGCGACCTGGCCCGCGACGCGCTGTGGCACGCGGCCAGGGCCGAGGACGGCCGCGGCCCGGCGACCATGCTGGCTACCGCCGTGCCCGCGCACTTCGGGCTTGAGCAGGTCAGGGATGTCGCCATCGGCCGTTACCACGGCAAGATCAGCGGCGCCGACCTGCACGGTCTTGTCCCCGTGCTGTTCTCGGCGGCCGGCCAGGGCGATGAGGTGGCGGTCCGGCTGCTGACCGCGCAGGCCGACGAGATCGTCACGATGGCCTCGGTGGCCGCCCGCCGCCTCGGCCTGGCTGGCACTGCCCTGGCCGGCCCCGATCTGGCCAGCACCCCCCTGCCGGTGGTGCTCGGCGGCAGCATTGTGACCGCCCGCGACCCGCTGCTGATCGGCCGGCTGACCGAGCGGCTCGCCGCCGAGCTGCCCGCCGCCACGATGCGGATCGTGGACGTGCCCCCGGTGGCCGGCGCCGCGCTGCTCGGCCTGGACGCCGCGGGCGCGGACGAGGCCGCCGCCGCGCGGCTGCGGGCCAGCTACCCGGCGCCGCCCAGGCCGCTGGGCGTGTCCTAGCCCCTGGGTTACCCGGCGGGACGCGCTACCAGCGGCCCCGGTGCACCAGGTCATCGAGGCTGCGTCGGCGGATGGCCGAGGAAGACCCGCCGGCGTCCGCCGCCGGGTCGGGGTAGCCGACCGCGACCGCGCCGATCGGCGTGTACCGCTCCGGCACGCCGAACCGGCCGCGGAATGCCTCGAACCGGTCCGGCGGGATGCCGAAGAACAGCGCGCCCAGCTCCTCGTCCACCGCTGTCAGCAGCATCAGCAGCGCCATGAACCCCGTGTCGATGTCCCAGTACGGCACCGGCCAGCGTGACTCGTCCCTGTCGGTCCAGCCCTTGTCCTGCCGGGCGTACCGGTCCAGGTAGATGTCCTTGCAGGACAGCGGCACCACCACGAGCGGGGCGCGGGTAACGGGCTCGAACGAGCGGCCGCCGCGGGCCGGCACCTCGTCCTCATCGTCGGCCAGCAGCTCCCAGAACGGCCCGAGCTGCTCGGGTCCTTCCAGGGTAAGCAGCGCGTAGCCCTGGCTGAAACCCGCCGAGGGCGCGCGGTTGGCCGCCGCCAGGATGCGCCGCACCACCTGCGGGTCGAGCGGCTGGGTGCTGAAGGCACGGACCATCTTGCGCCTGGAGATGACATCGGCGAATTCCACCGGCCCACTCTAGGCCGCGGCTGAGCCCGCTTGCGAGCGAGGGCCGCCCTCGTTCATCCTGATTTCGTGGCGGGGCGGGCCGGCCGAGAAATGGAGCCAGCGGAATGCCAGGTGAGGGCGGACAGGCCGGGCTTTACCAGCACTTCAGGCGGGCGGGGTTCCTCCGTGCGCGCGGCGCGGTGGGCCCGGGCATGATCGGCAGGATGCGGCAGGTGATCGCGCGGGACCTGCGGGAGAAGCGCCGCCCCTTCCGCACGGACGCCGACGGGAATCCGATCAGGCTCGATGCGGTATCACGCCGCGACCCGGTGTTCCTTGACGCGCTCCGCAGTCCCGCGGTGACCGGTTTCCTCGCCCCGCTCCTCGGGCCGAACATTGTCCTGCTGCAGAGCCGCCACGATCACGCGACCCTGAATCGCCGCGGCGATATTCCATTCCGGCTGCACCGCGACATTCTCCAGTGGTCACGGCCGATCGTCACGGTCATTATTTACATTGACGACGCTCCGTTCGAGCGCGGCTGCACGCACGTGGTCCCCGGCTCGCACCTGGAGGCCTACGCGGGCATGCCGCCTGATGGCGGCGGGGGAAACTGGGCGGACGATCACGAGGAGTACCGGCACCTGCTGGACCAGTCGGTCCCGGTCCCGATGGAGTCGGGCGACCTGCTCGTGCTGGACAGCCTCGCCTTCCACTCCGTCGGGCGGAATGCCACCGGCCAGACGCGGATGAGCTCCACCTTCGCGATGCGGAGCGTCGACGAGCTCGACCGGGCGAGCGACCGGCACGTCCTGCTCACCGGCGGCTGGGTCTACAAGGGCAACGACCTTGACTACAACACGGTGATCCCCGCCCAGAACGACAGGCAGGCCAAGGACGACAGGCAGGCACAGAACGAGAGCCGGTGACCCAGATGAGCGAGCCCGGCTGGCCGCAGGCGAGCGTGCTGACCGGGGACACCGCGCTCATCCTGGCCGGCGGCGAGGGGTCCCGGCTGCGGAGCTCGCCGGACGCCAGCGTCCGGTCGAAGCCGAAGCTGCTGGTGGAGATCTGTCCCGACGGCGTTCCCGTCACCATGCTCGATCATGTGGTGAGCAGCCTGCTGGCCAGCGGGATTGGCGGCATCGCGCTGGTGACGGCGCCGGACGGCGAATTCGGCGACGCCATCGGCCGGCATGTCATGTCCCTGGCAGGCTGGAAACAGCGGCCGTCCATCATCCGCGAGCGAGAGCGGCGGGGCACCGGGATGGCCGTCTGCGCCGCGCTGCGCTGCGTCTACTCCGCCACGGTGATCGTGCTGCCCGGCGATATTCTCTTTCCCTTCCACGCGCTCCCCCAGGCGATGCTCGCCCATGAGAGCTCCGGGCACCCGGTCACCTGGACCATCACGACACATGCGGACCCGGCCGCGCAGAACTTCGGCCGCATCATCTGCGACGCCGCCCGCCGCCGGGTCACCCAGGCGCTAGAGGACCCGGCCGCCGCCGTCCCCCGGCAGGGCGGGGAGAACGAGATCAGGGGCACCAGCGCGGGGGCGGTCATCTTCTCCAGGGAGGCGGCCCTGGAGCTTTTCTCTCAGTACCTCGCGCGGCGCCCCCGGATGCACAGCTTCGATCTATACCGGGACTTCCTGCCCTGGGTGATCGGCGGGGCCGCCGAGGTCGGATATTACGATGTCCGCGAGCGGGTAGATGACCTGGGAACTCCGGAGCGGCTTGACCGCTTCGGACGCCCGCCGGGTGCCCGGCAGGGCACGGGCGGCTAGCCTGATCCCCGCGACCGTCGCCGGCGAGCCGGCGAAGCGATCGCTGACCGGGCGCCGGACATCGGAAGGCACTATCGAGTGGCGACTGACCGATCGGGGCAGGACGGTCCCGATGGACACGCGACGTCCGGCACGCCGCTGCGCATCGGGCTGCTGTCCTACCGCAGCAAGCCGCACTGCGGCGGCCAGGGCGTCTACATCAGGCACCTGTCCCGCGAGCTGGTGAATCTCGGCCACAGCGTCGAGGTCCTGTCCGGCCAGCCCTACCCCGAGCTTGACGAGGGCGTCGCGCTCACCCGCGTTCCCAGCCTGGATCTCTACCGCGCGGAGGACCCGTTCCGCACCCCCCGGCTTGGCGAGTACCGGGACGCCATCGACCTGCTGGAAGTCGGCATGATGTGGACCGGCGCGTTCCCCGAGCCGCTCACCTTCAGCCTCCGTGCCTGGCGGGAACTGCGCAGGCGGCGGGGCGACTTCGACATCCTCCATGACAATCAGGTGCTGGCCTACGGGATGCTCGGCATCGCCCGCCTCGGCACGCCGCTGGTGACCAGCATTCACCACCCCATCAGCAGGGATCGCAAGATCGAGCTGGCGGCCTCCCGCGGCCTGGCCCGGCTGTCGAAGCGCCGCTGGTACTCCTTCGTCCGGATGCAGGCCAGGGTCGCCCGCCACGTCGGTCC
This sequence comes from uncultured Actinomycetota bacterium, assembly GCA_963725175.1. GTDB lineage: Bacteria > Actinomycetota > Actinomycetes > Streptosporangiales > Streptosporangiaceae > DASUBV01. Next base: position 5,303,949 of record CAVRXH010000006.1, on the reverse strand, counting down.
CGTGCTGACCAGCGCGGAGTACCCCCGCGCCGACATCTGCCAGGACTTCGGCGTCTCCGCCGAAAACGTGCGCATCATCCCGCTCGGGGTGGACTCCAGGGTCTTCCGCCCCGGCCGGTCGGCCAAGGTGCCGGGGCGGATCGTCGCCGTGGCGAGCGCCGACTCGCCGCTCAAGGGCGTCGCGGTCCTGCTCCAGGCGTTCGCGAAGCTCATCACCGACCGGGACGCCACGCTGACGGTGGTCAGCAAGCCCACGCCGGGCGGCGCGACGGTGAAGCTGGTCAGCGAGCTGTCGCTCGGCGACCAGGTCAGGTTCGTCAGCGGGCTGACCGACGAGGAGCTGGCGGATCTGCTGTCCAGCGCCGAGATCGCGGTGGTGCCCTCGCTCTACGAGGGGTTCTCGCTGCCGGCCCTGGAGCACATGGCTTGCGGGACCGCGCTGATCGCCAGCCGCGTCGGCGCCCTGCCGGAGATAGCCGACCAGGTGGCGCTGATCGTGGCCCCTGGTGACGTCGAGGAACTCGCGGCCGCCCTGCGCCGCCTGCATGATTCCCCGCAGGAACGGGCCGCGCTGGCGGAGCGCGCCGTGCGGCGCGTCCAGGAACGCTTCACCTGGCCCGCCGTCGCCCGCGCCACCGAGCGCGAGTACCGCCGCATCATCGCCGCCCGCTCACCGTCCGGCCTTGCTCGCTGCGTCACCAGTTACCGTTAACCTGACAGCGCACGCACGGAGGGAGGACGCCATGACCGCCCTGCCTGACTGGATGGACCGGCCAGGCGGCTTGAGCACCGCGGATTACGAGGCGCTTCCGGAGGAAATCTGCCGGCGTATCGAGATCGTTGACGGAGCCATCATCGTGAACGCCGCACCACGCCGCCTGCACCAGAACATCTGCCGCCGCCTCGCTAACGTCCTGGAAGCAGCAAGCGGGAGGGGCCTTACCGTGTCCACGGATGTGGACCTGCGGCTGCGAGACATCCCGCTGCTCAACCGCCGCCCCGACGTGGTGCTCTATGACTCAGCCCTCCCCGACGAAGCGGTGCTGCGCCCGGAGCATTGCAGCCTCGTAGTCGAAGTCATGTCTCCTGGCTCGGTTACCACTGACCAGACCGACAAGCCCGCCGAGTACGCTGCCGCCCGCATCCCCCATTACTGGCGCATCGAACACGACCCGGCGGAAAGCGCCCTGTCTGTTTTCTGCTACCGGCTCGATCCCACTACGGGCGCGTATTCCTCAGCAGGAGTGCACACGGGAAAGCTGGTCATCACTGACCCAGTCACCGTGGCAATCGACCTGATTACCCTGCTCTAGCCCTCGACCACTCAAGATCATCCTCGGCCGAGCAGGTAGCAGGCGATGGCGGCGGCGCTGGCGACGTTCAGCGAGTCCACGCCGGGGCGCATCGGGATCCGGACCGCCTGGTCGGCCGCCTCCAGCCAGCGCGCCGACAGCCCGTCCCCCTCAGTGCCGAGCAGCAGCGCCAGCCGCCCGGCGGCCGGGATCTCGCCGACCGGCACCGCGTCGGCCAGCGGCGTCAGCGCGAGCAGCCTGAACCCGGCGGCCCGCAGCTCCGCCAGCCCGCCGCGCCAGTCCGCCAGCCGCGCGTAGGGCACGGCGAACACCGTGCCCATCGAGACCTTCACCGCGCGCCGGTACAGCGGGTCGGCGCACCGGGGCGCCAGGATCACCGCGTCGAAGCCGAGCGCGGCCGCGCAGCGGAAGATCGCGCCCACGTTGGCGTGATCCACGATGTCCTCCAGCACCACCACCCGGCTCGCGCCGGCGATCACCCCGGCGACCGGCGGCAGCGGCAGGCGGCGCACCGACGCCAGCGCGCCGCGGTGCACCCGGTACCCGGTGAGCTGCTCGGCCACCGGCACGGGCACCACGTAGGCCGGCCCCGGGCAGTCCGCCACCAGGTCGGCGGCGGCTGCCGCCTTATCCTCCGCGACCAGCAGCGACCTGACCGGGTACCCGGCGGCGATGGCCCGGCGGATGACCTTCTCGCCCTCGGCGATGAACAGCCCGTGCTCGGCCTCCAGGCTGCGCCGCAGGTGCACGTCGGTCAGCCGGGTGTAATCGGCCAGCCGCGGGTCGGCGGCGTCGGCCACGTGCTCCAGGCTCGCCATCCGCCCAGTCTGGCCGGCCAGTCTGCCGGCGAGTCTGGCCGGCCAGTCTGGCCGACACCGCCGGGGCGTGCGCCGCCCGGCCGCGAGCGGCGGCCGAAACCGGGCAAGTCGCCAGATCCGCTGCCGCCGTACCGATATAGTCGCGCTCGGACGCCGGGGCAAAGGACGCGATGGTGGCACGCTCAGGTACAGCTACGCGATCGACGGCCCGGCGGAGCCGGTCACGCCGCGCCAGCACGGGCGTGCTCGTGGCCCTGGCCGTGGTGGCCTCCGGCGCGCTGATGGTGACGCTCAGCGCCGGCGCGATCGCCAGCCGCCCGCCGTCGTGCACCAGGAACCCCCTGGCCCTGAACGTGGCTGTCGCCCCCGAGCTGGCTCCCGCGGTGCGGGCCGTCGCGCAGGATTTCAACGCCAGGCAGCAGCCCTCGCGCGGGCGGTGCATCAGGATCAGCGTGACCCCGCAGGCGCCCGCCAGCGCGGCGGCGCTGATCGACGGGCAGGCCCCGGCGCGGGGGGCGGTGGCACCCGCCGCGTGGATTCCCGACTCCAGCCTCTGGGTGGACGTGGCCCGCAGCTTCCCGCTCGGCGCCCGCGCCGTCCAGCCGACCGGGGCCGACGTGGCCAGCTCGCCGCTGGTGCTGGTGACGCCGCGCGCGGTGGAGCAGAGCACCAGGATCTTCGCCGCGCCGGCCGGCTGGAGCGTGCTGCTGCCGAAGTCGGCGGGCGGGCCGCCTGCCGCACTGCGGCTGCATGCCGAACTGCCCGACCCGGCGGCCAGCGCGGCGGGCCTGGCGGCCCTGCTGGAGCTGAGCAAGCTGCTCGGGCATACCGCGGCGGCGCAGTCGGAGCTCGCGAGCTTCGAGCGCGGCGCGACGGCCACCGGGCAGTTCTCCAGCACGGCGTCGCTGGCCGCGCTGGTCGCCAGCGCGGGCCCGCCGCTGGACAGCCGCCCGGTGACGGTCGCCACCGAGCAGGCGGTGCTCGCCTACGACCGGGCGCATCCCGGCGCGCCGCTGGCCGCGAGCTACCCGGTCAGCTTCAAGTCCGGCCTGGGCAGCCCGGTGCTTGACTATCCCTACGTGGTCACGACGACCAGCTCGCTGCTGGCGCGCGCGGCGCGCGAGTTCGGCCTGGCGCTCCAGCAGCCGCAGGCCGTGACCGAGATCAGGTACGCCGGGTTCCGCTCCCCCGACGGGACCGGTGCCGTCATGCCCGGCTACGCCGGGCTGCGCGGACAGGTGCTCCAGCGGGTCCCGCCGCCCGCCGCGGGCACCGTGCAGGCCGCCGAGCAAGACTGGGCGCGGCTGCGCCAGGACCCCACCGCGCTGATCGTGACCGATGCCTCCCCCGCGATGTCGGCGGCAGCGGCCGGCGGCGGGGACCTGGAGCAGCAGGCCGTCACGGCCGCGAGCCTGACCGCCGCGCTGCTGCCCGGCGGCGCGCAGGCCGGCGAGTGGCAGGTGCCAGGCCCCGCCCCGGCCGGTTCCGCCACCCCGGCGGCGGGCACATCGGCCGACGGCTACCGGCAGCTCGTCTCCCTCGGCCCGCTGGACTCCCCCGCCACTGCCCAGGTCGGCGCTCCGGCCCGCGCCGACCTGCTGCGCCAGGTGACCGCGAAGCTGCGCGCCGGGGGCAGCCAGGCCCGCGTCGCGCTCAACGACACGGTGCTGGCCGCCGCGAGGAAAGTGGCGGCCGCGAGCCAGGCGGGCGCCCCGGCGGCGGTCATCGTCATCACCGCGGGGACCGACGGCGGCAAGGACCTGCCCGCCAGCGCTCTGGAGACCGGGCTGCACGCGCTGGCGAGCCATCACGTCCAGGTCATCGTCATCGTGCTGGGCCACGGCGACGACCTCGCCACCTGGCAGCAGGCCGCGTCAGAAACCGGCGGCGCCGTGTACCAGGTGACCGCGCCGGCTCAGCTCGGCACCGCCATCCGGGGCGTGCTCGCCCGGCTCCGGTGACCCATCGGCGCCCGACCGGACGAGCCCGCGAAAAAAAGGTTGCCGAAATCGCGGCAACGTGTGAACCCCGCTGGCCAACCCGGCGTCTTGTTTATGAGGCCCGGCGAGAGCGGGGCGCCGGGCCTCACTGAGCGAACCCGGGCCAGGGCATCCTGGCCCGGGTTTTCCATGCGGGCGCGAGCGCGGCTGGCGTCTAGCGAGGACTGGCGTCCAGCAGCCGGTGCGCCCGGTCGATCAGCACCGGCACCGCCCTGCCCTCCCGGTCGAACCCCTCGCCCACCGTCTTGCGCTGCAGGAACCGCGCGTTGATGCCCTCAAGCACGACGGCCAGCTTGAAGCAGCCGAACGCCATGTAGTAGCCGATGGCCGAGGTGTCCCTGCCGGTCAGCTCCGCGTACGTGGCGGCGAACTCGCCCGCGGTGCCAAAGCCGGGCAGGGCCGTCACCGACGCGCCGACGTTCAGGTCCCGCCACTGCTCGTCGTCGGGATCGGCCCAGTAGGTGAGCGTCAGGCCCAGGTCGGCGAGCGGGTCACCCAGGGTCGACATCTCCCAGTCCACGACCGCCTCGATGGCCGGCCGTTCGCCCAGGGTGACCAGGGTGTTGTCCAGCCGGAAGTCGCCGTGCACCAGCGTGCCCTCGGCCGAGGCCGGCAGGCCGGCGGCGAGCCGGTGCACCAGCTCGTCGTAGCCGGGCACCCTCCTGGTCACCGACAGCTCCCACTGCCGCTGCCAGCGGGCCAGCTGGCGGGCCAGGTACCCGTCGGGCCGGCCGAAGCCGGTCAGCCCCGCCGCGGCGGTGTCCACCCCGTGGATCCGGGCCAGCATCTCCGCCAGCGCGGCGGCCAGGCCGCCGGCCTGCTCCCTGGTTAGCTCCGCACCGTCTTCCCTGGTGCGGAGCACCAGGCCGTCAACGAACCGCATCAGGTAGAACGGCGCGCCGATCACGGCCTCGTCCGCGCAGCTCGCCAGCGGCCCCGGCACCGGCACGTCGGTGCCGGTCAGCGCGGTCAGCACCCGGTATTCCCTGCTCATGTCGTGCGCGGTCGGCAGCACATGGCCAAGCGGCGGCCGGCGCAGCACGACCGGGCCCGCGGACATGTCCAGCCGGTAGGTCAGGTTCGACCGGCCCCCGGCGATCAGCGCGACGCCGCGCAGCTCACCCAGGTCCGGCACGCCGCTGGCCGCGATCCAGGCCGCCAGGCGGCCCGGATCCTCGATGCCAGGCACCCCCATGACCTGCCCGGCGCCGGTCCCGGCTGCTGGCTGAGCCTCGCTGTCCTCAGTCACTGCTGTCCTCAGTCACTGCGCACCTCTCCCGCTAACGCTCCGGCAATGTCAACGCGGCGTCCCCATAATCCCCGGTATCTCCCCATGCCGGTACGGCAGGGCTGGACTAATCACTGAACCGGCTGTAGGCCAGATATAAGGGGCAATGAGGCCGATCCTGTCCGATGCGAAGGGGGCATGATGGCTGACGCATGGATGCCCGGCGTCAGGTACATCCGGGCTGAGGCCGACGGAGGACCGCTGCGGGGTGGGGCGCCCCGGGTGGTATGGCAGGCGCTGGGCGCCGACCCGCGGACCGTGTCCGCCCGGTCGGCAGCGCAGCGCCTGGACAACGGCGGTCACCCTGGCCACCTGGTCTGGAACCCGCTCAACGGCGAAATCGTTCAGCTCATCCCGAGTGTCAGGGCAGGCAGGTCGCTGTGCGCGCCGGAGTTCGCCGGGCCGCTGAGCAGGCCCGCCCGCGACCTGATCGCCGCCGTCAACAACGAGGGCAGGGTCTGCGTTCAGATCGGCGTGGTGGCGCTGGCCGCCGAGCCTTTCACCGCGGGCCGATGACCGGAGTCTTCCAGATCATGCGGTGGCTCGACTCCTGGGGCGTGCCGCGCATCTGGCCGGCCGGCCAGCCGGCCCCGGCCCGCGACTGCCACGGCAGCCCGCGCAGCCGCCGCCTGTGGGCCCGCGGCGGTCATTTCGGTGCGTCCCAGGTTCCTGGCCTGACCGCGGTTGGTCCGGGGCCGATCGACATCGAGCGGCTGACCGGCTGGTCCTTAGCCCGGAACCCCGGCGCCGAGCTGGAGTCCGGCGGCTGCGTGCCGCTCGGCGTGTTCCTGAACGATGACGTGACGGGGAATGAGGTGACGAGCGACGCCATCGCGAGTCATGCGCTGACCCAGGCCGGCTGACCTCGGCGGACCACGGGGTGTCCCGGTACCGTTGGCACCGTGAGCACCCCGGAGTCCCGCATGTCCGCCCCTCCCGTTCCCGACGTCGAGGGCGCGCCGCTGTCGGCCACGCCCCGGACCACGCTGCACCGGCTGCGCGAGCGCGGCCGGGCCGGCCGGCAGGACCTGTACGCGGTGCTCGACGCCGGCCTGATCTGCCATGCCGGGGTGGTGATCGACGGCACGCCCGTGGTGCTGCCGACCGGGTACGGCCGCATCGGCGACACCCTCTACCTGCACGGCTCGTCTGCCAACCGGTCCATCCTCGCGGCCGACGGCCAGGAGATCTGCGTGACCGTCACGCTGGTCGACGGGCTGGTGTGCGCCCGCGCCGTCTTCCATCACTCGATCAACTACCGCAGCGCCGTCATCTTCGGCACCGGGCGGCTGGTCACCGGCGACAGCGAGCGGCTGGATGCGCTGCGCGCCGTCACCGAGCAACTCGCCCCCGGCCGCTGGGAGCACGCCAGGCCGCCGACCCGCAAGGAGCTAGCCGCCACCGCCGTCATCGCGCTGCCGCTGGCCGAGGCCTCGGTCAAGGCGCGGTCCGGCCACCCCAAGGACGATCCGCCTGACTATGAGACCGGAATCTGGGCCGGCGTCGTTCCCGCCGCCCTAGTCTTCGGCGCGCCGCAGCCCGATCCCGAGCTGCGGGATGGTAACGGGGTGCCCGACCACATCGCAGCGCTGACCACCCGCTTCGCCCAGCCCGGAAGTCCCGCCTGACCTCGCGCGGCAGGGATGCCGGGCTCGCGCGGCAGGGATGCCGGGCTCGGTGACAGGCGACGCCGTGCGCGACAGGCTGCCCGGCTGGCCTAGGGTGGAGGCATGACCGACCGGCTCGTCTGGATCGACTGCGAGATGACCGGGCTTGACCTCACCAGGGACGCGCTGGTGGAGATCGCGTGCATCGTCACCGACGGTGAGCTGACCGCGCTCGACGGCGGGATCGACGTGATCATCAAGCCCTCGGCTGAAGCACTCGACAACATGCCTGATGTCGTCCGCGAGATGCACACCAAGTCGGGGCTGCTCGATGAGCTGCCCGCCGGGGTGACCCTCGCCGAGGCGCAGGACCTGATCCTCGGCTACGTGCGCCAGCATGTACCCGAGGCCAGGAAGGTCCCGCTGTGCGGGAACTCCATCGCCACCGACCGCACGTTCCTGGCCAGGGACATGCCCGAGCTCGACGAGTTCCTGCACTACCGGATGGTGGACGTGTCCAGCATCAAGGAACTGGCCAGGCGCTGGTACCCGCGCACCTACTTCGCCAGCCCGCCCAAGCACGGCGGTCACCGGGCCCTGGCCGACATCATCGAGAGCATCAGGGAACTCCGCTACTACCGGGCGGCCGTGTTCGTGCCCCATCCCGGCCCGGACACCTCGACCGCCCGCAAGATCGCGGCCCGGTTCATCGCGGAGTCCGGGCCCGCCGGAGCCGGACATGCCGGGAAGTCCGCCGGGAACGGGGATACCCGTCCTGCGCAGTCCCCGGCTCCCGGTATGCTTCGGTAGGCCGAACGGGGGCAGAGTCCCCTGGGCGGACATGGTGGGCGTAGCTCAGTTGGTTAGAGCGCCAGGTTGTGGTCCTGGATGTCGGGGGTTCGAATCCCCTCGCTCACCCCATTTAACTGGCGTTTTCCGGCGGCAGTGACTACCTGCGGCGCAGGGCGGCCCTGGTCGCGAGCAGTTCCTCGGTCTCGGCCAGTTCCCGCTCGTAACCGCGCTCGCGCATCGTGACGTGCTCGACGTGCAGGATCGTCCCCAGCCAGCTGGCGGCACCGCCGGTGACCAGGGCGGCTACCAGTCCGGCCCCGTAGACGAAGTCCATCTCTCATCCCCCTGCCTGATGCCCGCCGCTCGCAGGCGGCAGGTCCTGCTCGTCGTCGGTCATCGCCGGGGTCGCGACCAGGTACCTGGCCAGCCGCTCGGCGGCGTTCCGCGCGTACGCGGCCTCGGACTGCCAGTAGCGCACCTTGCGCTGCATGCGCTCCTGCGACCGGGAGATCTGCGCCATCACCAAGGTGGCCCGGATCAGCCAGCCCATAGCGAGCCCGGTCACCAGACTGGCCAGGGCGGCTGCGGCGAGCATGTCCCGGCCGCTAACTGCGCCGGTGGTACGCGGGACGGGGAGCATTCCCAACGATCCTGCTCGGGAGTAATGTTGGTGAGGTTCACGTGATTCCTCCAGTTGGGCGGCACTGACTGCGACGCGGGTTGCGTGACTGGTGATTCGGGCCGATGGCGACACCCATCGGTCCGATCCATGTCCGGGCCAAATCGCTGCGATCGCGAACCCGGTCCGGATGGTGGCGGTGGTCGCGGGCGACGGTGCCCTGAGCCGACCAGCAAACGGGGGTCTGGTCTCGGCATCTGGCTGTGCCTGATGTAGCTGTGCTTCATGCCAACGCCCCTTACCCCTCTGGGGGACGTCACCCCTACGTATATGATGCTCGCACTGAGACTTTCACTAACACATTCACCTCAAGATCTTTGGCAACTCTCAGAGTGTCGTGTCGCCTCGCGGGGCATCACAGAGCGCTAGGTTTAACGGCTGTACCGCCTGAACCGAGAGGCAGGGGCCAGATGCCGGGGAACGTCAGTCCGGAAGTGCGCCGCCGCACGACTCGCGGCTGAGCTCCGGCGACTGCGCGACCGGTCCGGCCAGACTGGCGACGAAGTGGCCAGCCAGCTCGGCTGGTCGCCTTCGAAGGTCAGCAGGTACGAACTCGCCCGCACCGGCCTGCGCCCGTCAGACGTGCGCAAGATGCTGGAGGTCTACGGGGTCGACGCCACCCGCCAGGAAGACCTGCTCGCCCTCGCCCGCCAGGCCACCACCAAGGGCTGGTGGGAAGAGTACACGGACGTCATGTCCGACGAATACATGTCGATCATCGGCATGGAAGACGAAGCTAGCGCTCGAATTGTCGTGGTATCTGGAAGTGATTCCGGGGCTGCTGCAAACCGAGGCCTACGCGCGACAGCGTGAACCAGAAGGGGTTACTCGCTCGATCTCGTCCCGCCGCGGAAAGTCGAGCGAAGCGTGCAGGCCCGGATGCGCCGTCAGCAGTTGCTGCACAACGACCCTCCCCTGGAACTGACGGTCGTGCTAGACGAGTCGGTCCTGCGGCGGAAAATGGCCAGTGCGCCAGTGATGCGCAGGCAACTACTGCATCTCATACGCGTCGCCAAGTTTCCGAACGTAACGCTTCGGGTCCTGCGGCTGAACGACGAAATCCCGATCATCATGGAATCTTTTGACCTCCTCCGGTTCGGCTGACGGAACCGCTCACGACTGCCCGATGTGGTCTTCACGGAGCATCTCAGGAGCACGCTGTACTTCGAGGGTGAGGCCGATACATACCAGTACCGGCTCGTCTTCGAGCGGCTCCTGGAGGCTTCCCTTACGGCATCACAGTCACGCGACCTGATAGCCGACATAGCCACCAAAGTCTGGGCGTAGGGCAACTGGCGTGCAGTGTGGCGCAGCTAGTTGCCCTACGTAGTCATTTGGAAACCTAGAGCAAGGAAAACTGCAATGGCGCAATCAGCGGAAGGTGTTACGGGCCGGACCGCGACGCACGTCGGGTCGGACACGCTGACCTGGTGGAAGAGCTCGTTTAGCATTGGGAATGGTAACTGCCTTGAAGCTGCCAGGACCCCGGACGGGCACCACCTCGCGGTCCGCGACAGCAAGGACAAGTCCGGGCCAGCGCTGATGTTCACCCCAGGAGAATGGCGCGCCTTTGTGGCTGGAGTGAAGAATGGGGAGTTTGACTGCTTCTAAGTGATTTCGCTGAGGCCGAAGAGCAGCGAATCTGGAAGCTGGCTGCCGGGCAGCCGGGATGGCGGCTTCGCCCGCACTTCCCGCTGCCCGGCAGCGTCATGTTTCGCGGTAAAACGGAAAGCCGCGCGCTAGCGTCGGCCTGATCGAGCCGGGACACGCCATGAATGGTCACGCAGCGCAGCACCGGACCCGGCTGGCGGGCGGCCAGCAGGGCTGGGTGAGTTGCTGGATCACTGGCGGGATGAGCTGGCGGCGTGGGCGATTCCTGAGCGCATCACCGCCGCCGTCACTGAGTCGCCGTGGGCGCTGCCCCGGCAGGTGTTCGCGCGGCGTGCCGACCGGCTGGCCGCCGAGCCGCACGGACCCTCCTACCGGCGGGCGTGGGCGGCGCTTGACCCGCCGGGCAGCGTGCTGGACGTGGGCGCGGGGGCGGGCGCGGCGTGCGTGCCGCTGCTGGATCGCACCACCGCGCTGACGGCGGTGGACACCGACGCCGGGATGCTCGGGCTGCTCGCGGAGCGGGCCGGGGCGCTGACCGGGCGGGTGTCGCTGGTCCAGGGGACCTGGCCGGAGGTGGCGCCCGACGCGGCACCGGCGGACGTGGTGACCTGCTTCAACGTGGTATACAACGTGCCGGACATCCTGCCGTTCCTGGCCGCGCTGACGGCGAGCGCGCGGCGGCTCGTGGTGGTGGAGCTGACCGCACAGCATCCGCTGGTCAGCCTGAACCCGCTCTGGCTGCGGTTCCACGGGCTTGAGCGGCCCGAGGGACCGACCGCCGGGGACCTGCTGGACATCCTGGCCGCGATGGGCTTCCAGGCCAGCAGCGAGCACTGGCAGCGCCCCAGCGCGGCCGACTACGCGAGCTTCGCCGAGCTGACCGAGGTGACGACACGGCGGCTGTGCCTGCCGGCGGCCAGGTCCGAGGAGGTCGCGCAGGCCCTGCTGGAGGCGGGCGCCGACCCGGACTCCCCCGCCGACCTGGGCACGTCCCGCCGCGACGTGGTCACGATCTGGTGGGCAGGCAGCGCCGCGGGACACGATTACCAGGATTAGCCGCGATCGCGTGTCGCCAATTTGGCCGCAGCGTCGTCTTGAAGGTAGAGACGATGGTGACAACGACGGCGTCGATGGGACGGCAGCATGAACGAGTGGCCGCAGGGCTGGTTCCGGGGGACGCCAGACGGCGAGGAGGCCGCGGGCCCAGGTGCCGCTGATCCGACGGTGCGGCTGCCGGCCGGCTCCCGCCCGGCGAGCGGCGGGGCGACTGGCGCGCCGCCCCCAGGTGCGCGGCCAGCGGGCAGCGCCAGGCCGGCGGGCAGCGCCAGGCCGGCGGGCAGCGGCCAGGCCAGCGCGAGTCAGCGGCCGGGCGGCTGGCCGGAGCAGCCGCCGCGGTCCGCCTCCGGGCGCGGTGCGGCGGGCAGCGGGCAGCGAGCGCCTGGCGGGCAGCCCGGGGGCGGCTGGCCGCAGGCGGGCGGCGCGGCGGCACCGTCGCGGCGGTCAGCCTCCGGGCCGGGCGGGCCATCGGGCTACCAGCCGGGCTCTGGCGCGGGAGCACCGCGCCGGAACTCCGGGGCGGGCACCGGGTGGCTGCGGCCGCGCCGGATCTTCGGGGTGCTGGCGGTGGTGGTGGCGCTGATCCTGGTCGGCGTCATCTCGATGTACTTCATCCTGAACGGCGATCTGCACCGCAAGAACGTGCTGGTGAACTACTCGGCGCGGCCGGCCCAGGGCAGCGGGGACAACTGGCTGATCGCGGGCTCGGACAGCCGCCAGGGGCTGACCACGGCGCAGGAGCGGAAGCTGGCCACCGGCTTCGACGTGAGCGGGCACCGCTCGGACACGATCATGATCCTGCATATCCCCTCGGGCGGCGGCAAGCCGATCCTGATCAGCCTGCCGCGCGACTCGTGGGTCGATATCCCCGGTTACGGCGATAACAAGATCAACGCCGCCTACGACTTCGGCGGCCCGCGGCTGCTGGCCAAGACGGTGCAGAACGCCACCGGCCTGCGTATCGACCATTACATGGAGATCGGGTTCGGCGGATTCGTCAACGTGGTGAACGCGGTCGGCGGCGTGCACATGTGCATCAAGCACCCGCTGCGCGACGTCGCCTCTGGCCTGGACATCGAGAAGGGCTGCCAGACCCTGGACGGCGACGAGGCGCTGGCCTACGTGCGGGACCGGCACAATTTCGCCGAGCAGGACCTGCAGCGCGTGCAGGACCAGCGGATCCTGATGCGCGCCCTGCTGAGCAAGATGACCAGCACAGGCGTGCTGCTCAACCCGTTCGACGCGATCCCGGCGGCCACCGGCACGGCGAGCACGCTCACGGTGGACAAGAGCACGAGCCTGCTCCAGCTCGTCGAGGCGGCGTTCGCGCTGCGCCACCCGCAGACCACGACAATCCCGATCGCGTCGGCCAACTACGTCACGCCGAGCGGGGAGGACGCGGTGCTCTGGGACCGGTCGCAGGCGCTGGAGCTGTTTAACGACCTGAATGCTGGCAGGCCGGTGCCGGGCAGCCTGATCACCGGATCACAGCAGGGAAGCTAGGGGCCATCCGGAGTTTTCCCGGCAGGTAAGTGCTGATATTAGTTGGCTCGCGCTCTTGCCAGCTATAGGTATGCAATCGATAGCATGCGTACCTATTCAACCGCTGTGCCAGCCGGAGGGCGCATGCAGACCGTCACTACGAGAAACGAGCGCCAGGCCATGTCCCTGCCCGGCGCGCTGTCCGCTCGTGAGGCCCAGATCATGGCGATGATCGCCGACGGGCACACCAACGGACAGATCGCCGCGAGCCTGGTGGTGACTGAGAAGACCGTCAAGAATCACGTGAACAGGATCTATGGCAAGATCGGTGCGGCTTCCCGCGCCGATGCGATCGCCATGTGGACCGGCAGCTAGCCGCCGCGGCCGGACTGCGCGGACGGGGCGGCGCCGGCCGTCTGTCCCGTCCCGCGCAGAATCCGTGATCAAGGCGATGACCTGCGAAGGCCACCTGGAGCTTACCCTCAGCTAGCCTTCAGGCAATTGCCTGAGAATAGGGTCATGAACAGTCAGCCCGTGAACGGCAGCCGGGCACCTGACGCACGGCTGCTGGTGGTCGAGGATGAGCCGAACATCCTGGAGCTGCTGTCCGCCAGCTTGCGTTACTCCGGCTTCGAGGTGGTCACCGCGGCAGCCGGCGGCGAGGCAGTTCAGGCCGCGCAGCGATACCGGCCGGATCTCATCGTGCTCGACGTGATGCTCCCGGACATGGATGGCTTCGACGTGATCCGGCGGCTGCGCGGCGGCGGCGCCCGGATCCCGGTGGTTTTCCTCACCGCCCGTGACTCCACGGAAGACAAGATCCGCGGCCTCACGCTCGGTGGCGACGACTACGTCACCAAGCCGTTCAGCCTCGAAGAGGTCATCGCGCGGATCCGGGCGGTGCTCCGCCGGACCCGGGGCGATGGCACCGAGCCACCGCCCCGGCTGAAATTCGCCGACCTGGAACTAGACGAGGACAGCCACGAGGTGTGGCGGGACGGCAAGCAGATCCAGCTTTCCCCCACCGAGTTCAAGCTGCTGCGCTACTTCATGGGCAACGCCAACCGGGTGCTGTCGAAGATGCAGATCCTCGATCACGTCTGGGACTACGACTTCCGCGGCGACACGGGCATCGTGGAGTCCTACGTGTCGGTGCTGCGCCGCAAGGTCGACACCTCGGAGCCGCACCTGCTGCACACGCTGCGGGGCGTGGGGTACGTGCTCAGGCTGCCCGCTTCCTAGGTCCGGCGCCCGATGGCCTCGCCTCCGCCGCCGCTGATGGCACCGCCTCCGCCGCCGCCCCGGCCGCCGGGGGCGCCAGGGCGTGCCCGGCCGGGCGGCAGGCTGTCGCGCTCGCTGCGGCAGCTTCCCGCGCGCACCCCGCTGCGGGTGAAGATGATCGCCGCGGTGCTGGCCCTGGTGGCCATCGCGCTGATGGTGATCAGCGTGGCGGGCTTCGGGTTCCTGCGGAACTACCTGATCGGCCAGGCCGATAGCCAGCTCACCAGCATGAGCCAGCAGTCGGGGCGGATCGAGTTCACCGTCGCGCAGTACCTGGCCCGCGGTGGCCACACGGAGGTCTCCAACGGCCCGTACGCCATCGGCTGGCTGCCGGCCGGCGGCAAGCTGCAGTACGTCCTGCGCGAGCCCGTCGGCTACACCAGCCCGTCGAGCTCCGGCAGTGCGGCGCGGCTGAAGCCAGGCCCAGCGGTCACGCCTGGCGCGGCCTGGCTTTCCGGGGAATCGCTGGCGACCGTCGGCGCCACCTCTGGCGGCGGCAGGTACCGGATGCTGGCCCTGCCCGGCCAGGCCATGCCTGACTCCAATGGCGGGCTGGTCAACGGGACGATCGTGATCGGCCTGGACGTCAGCGCCTCCTACCAGACACTGGCCAGGCTGACCGCCGTTGACCTGGTCGTCAGCGGCATCCTGCTGATCGGCCTGGCCATCCTCGGAGTGGCCGTGATCCGGGCCAGCCTGCGCCCGCTCACCGACATCGAGAAGACGGCCGAGGCCATCGCGGCCGGCGACCTGTCCCGCCGGGTCCCCGACCTGGACCCGCGCACCGAGATCGGCCGGCTGGGACGTTCGCTGAACACGATGCTGGCCCAGGTCGAGGCCGCGTTCCACGCCCAGGCCAGCTCGGAGACCGCGGCCAGGCGCTCCGAGGAGCGGATGCGGCAGTTCGTCGCGGACGCCAGTCACGAGCTGCGCACGCCGCTCACCGCGATCCGCGGCTTCGCCGAGTACTACCGCCAGCGCGGCGGCGTCGCCCTGCCCGGACCGGCCGGGCCGGGCCAGGCGGGTCAGGGCCAGGCGGGTCAGGGCCAGGCCGGGCCGGGCGGCCGCGGGGCCGGGCGGCCCGGCGGCGAGCTTGCCCCGGCCGCGCGGAACGGCAACGGGAACGGGCACGGCCAGCTGGCCCCCGCCGACCTGGACCGGATCATGCGCCGGGTCGAGCAGGAGTCGTCCCGGATGGGCATCCTGGTCGAGGACATGCTGCTGCTCGCACGGCTGGACCAGCAGCGACCGCTGGAGAACCGGACCGTGGACCTGCTCACCCTGGCGGCCGACGCGGTGCACGACGCCCGGGTGGTCGCCCCCGACCGGGCCATCAACCTGACCGTCGGCGCCGGCGCGGCCCTGCTGGTACTAGGCGACGAGGTCCGGCTGCGCCAGGTCATCGGCAACCTGATGAGCAACGCGCTTTCGCACACCCCGGCCGGCACCCCGGTGGACGTCTCGATCAGGTCCGGCACCCTGGCCGAGGCCCGCCCCGCCGCTCCGCCGGCGCCCGGCGACGGCGCGGTCCCTGGCCCGGCCGCGGCCAGGCCGGCCGCGGTGCTTGAGGTCACCGATCACGGCCCTGGGATAAGCCGGGAGCAGGCCGAGCACGTCTTCGAGCGGTTCTACCGCACGGACCAGGCCAGGACCACCGGCGGTACCGGCCTCGGCCTGGCCATCGTGTCCTCCCTGGTCACCGCGCACGACGGCGTGGTCTGGGTGGACTCCGCGCCGGGCGGCGGCGCCACGTTCAGGATCGCGCTGCCGCTCGCCCCCGAGGCCCTGCCCCACGACGAGCACGACGAGCACGACGAGCACGACGCTCCCTAGTACAGCCTGACCGGCACCTCGTGCACGAAGTTGCCGCCGTAGCCGCGCCGGTTCCACTCCGGCGCCGTGAGCTGGTCGTGCCCGGCGCGGTCATAGGCACGGGACCGGATCCTGGTCAGGCCGGGCGGCACGTCCGTGACCGTCAGCGCCCAGCGCCGCCAGCCGTGATCCGGCGGCCTGGTAGCCAGCTCCGCCTCCCGCCACTGGCCGTCTCCGATGGCCACCTCGACCCGGTTGACCGGCGCCGATCCCGACCACGCCACTCCCCTGACCGCCAGGTCGCCGGCCGGGCGCCAGGAGCCGCCGCCTGGCTCGGTCACCAGCGACCTGACCCGCTGCAGCCGGACCGGCTCGCGGGCCAGCGCGCCGCCGCGCGGCCATTCGTAGACGTAGTGCTCGCCCTGGAAGTAACCGGTGAACGGCTCGCCGGTGACATCGATGTCGGTCAGCCACTTCACCGAGGCGACCGCGTACCAGCCCGGCACCACCAGCCGGACCGGGTAGCCGTGCCGGGCCGGCAGCGGCGCGCCGTTCATCTCATAGGCCAGCAGCGCCCCGCTGCGCAGCGCGTCCGCGACGGTCAGGCTCCGCTCGAACCTGACCGGCTCGCCGCGGTCCTCCACCTGGCCGGCGTCCGCGCCCCGGAACACCACCTCGCAGGATCCCGGCAGGATCCCGGCCCGCCGCAGCACCCGCTCCAGTGGCACGCCGGCCCACCATGCCGAGCCGACCGCGCCCTCGGCCCACCGCTCGCCGTGCGCCGCCGGGCCGAACCGGATCCGCCCGTTGCCCGCGCACTCCAGCGTGGCCACCGAGCAGACCCGGCCGAGGCCGGCCAGCTCGTCCAGGCTCAGCTCCAGCGGCTCGCCGACCAGGCCGCCGACGCGCAGCCGCCAGTCCGCCGCCCGCAGTTCCGGGATGGGGAAGTGATTGCGCAGGAAGAACTGGCCGGGCGGGGTGAGCTCGCCGTCCAGCGCGGCTGGCTGCACCTCGGCGTTGAGGGGCTCCTCCCGGCGGACGACGAGCCCGGCCCGCGCCGCCGCCTGCGCGGCCGACTGGGCGTCGAGTTCCGGGATCGCGTGGATCTGGGCTCGTGCCATAAATCGATATTAACTACCGAATTACAAGGAAGTCTAGGTCACAGGGCCAGAACAGCCTGCGCGGCGCTGACCGCCGCCGCCGCGTAGCCCGCGCCGAACAGGCAGGCATGCACCAGCAGCGGGTGCAGCTGATGCAGGGGCACCCGGTCCCGCCAGCCGTCGGCCAGCGGCGCGGCCTCGGCGTACCCGGCGATGATCTCCGCCAGGTACGGCGCGCCGAACAGGGCGAGCATCGCCAGGTCCGTCTCCCTGTGCCCGCCGTGCGCCGCCGGGTCCACCAGCCAGCAGCGTCCGCTCGACCAGAGCAGGTTGCCCGACCACAGGTCGCCGTGCAGCCTGGCGGGCGGCTCGGGCGGGCCCGCCACCGCCGGGGCGCGTTCGGCCGCGGCCTCGATCACGCTGGCCTGCCGCGCCGACAGGGTGCCGGCGTCCCTGGCCATCCGCAGGTACGGCAGCACCCGAGCGGCGGCGTACCACCGCGCCCAGCCGCCGCCGGCCGCGCCCGGCAGATCGGGACCGTTGGGCAGCGGGAGGCCGGCGATCACGCCGGGCCACGGCGCGCCGAACGAGCCGGCGCCGGCCAGGTGCAGCGCCGCCAGCTCCCGCCCGAACCGGGCCGCCGCTGTCGCGTCCGCACCGCCCTGCGGCACCCAGGCCAGCACCAGCACCGACTCGGCCTCGCCCAGCACCTCGGGCACGGCGACCGCGCCCGCGCCGGCCAGCCAGCGCAGGCTGGCCGCCGCCGCGGCGAAGCCTGCCGCGTCCGACGCGGCACCGGCCTTGGCGAAGGCAGTACGGCCGTCCCCTAGTTCAAGCTGGTAATGGGTCACGCCGTGCTGGCCGCCCAGGCCGGTCGCGGTCCGCACCTGGCCGCCGACCGCCGCTTCCAGCCGCTGCGCGAGCCCGGCTCGCATGATGGGCGGGCTCAGCCCTGCGCCCGGCCCGGCTCGCCGGCCAGCAGCCCGGCGAGCCGGCCGGCCAGGCCGCGGGCGGCGGCGTGCACCAGCTCGAACGTCTGCGTGTACTCGGCCGGGCCGCCGTCATACGGGTCGGGGACCTCGTCGCTGGCGCCGGCCGCGGGGTCGAACGCCCGCATCAGCTGAATCCGCCCGTCCGCCAGCTCCGGGTCGTCGCCGGCCCAGCTCCGCAGCGTCGCCAGGTTCTTGAGGTCCATGACGACCAGCAGGTCGTACCGGTCCATCCAGTGCGGCTTGATCTGCCGGGCGATATGCCGGGAGCCGTCGTATCCGCGCCGGGTCAGCTCGGTCCTGGCCCGCGGGTCCATCGGGCCGCCGATGTGCCAGTCGCCGGTACCAGCGCTCTCCACGCTGACCCGGTCCCCCAGCCCGGCCCGGTCCAGCTCGTCGCGCAGCACCACCTCGGCCATCGGCGACCGGCAGATGTTGCCCAGGCACACCAGGCAGATCCGGTACCTGTCGTCACGGGAGTTTCGCGGCGCCGGCACCCCGGCGGCAAGGTCATCGGCCATGCCTCCAGCATGCCCGATGCCGGGCGCAGCTCTGCTACCTGCCACGATGGTGAGCATGGTTTTGCCCGAGAACTACCGTTCGCTGTCCTTCTGGCATGACACCGTGCCGGGCACGCTCACCCCCGGTGAGCCGCTCGCTGGGGACACTGAGGCTGATGTGGCGATCGCCGGGGCCGGCTTCACCGGCCTGTGGACCGCCTACTACCTCGCCCGGGCGAACCCGGGGCTGCGGATCGTGGTCTGCGAGGCGGAGATCGCCGGCTACGGGGCCTCCGGCCGGAACGGCGGATGGTGCTCGGCCCTGTTCCCGGCCTCCGCCCATAAGCTCGAACGGCTGGCGAGCAGGGACTCCGCGATCGCCATGCAGCGAGCCATGCAGGCCAGCGTGGACGAGGTGGGCCGGGTGGCCGCCGCCGAGAACATCGACTGCCATTTCGCCAAGGGCGGCACCGTCATGCTCGCCCGGTCAGACACTCAGCTGAGCCGGGCCAGGGCGGAGATCTCCGAGGCGCGGGAGTTCGGGTTCGGCGAGGACGACCTGCGGCTGCTGACCGCCGCCGAGGCGGTCGAACTGGCCGCCGCCGATGGCGTGCTCGGCGGCACCTACACCCCGCACTGCGCCGCCATCCACCCGGCGCGGCTCGCCCGCGGCCTGGCCGACGCGGTCCGCGCGGCCGGGGTGACCGTCTGCGAGCGGACGCCGGTGCTGCGGATCGAGCCGGGCGCGCTGGTCACCTCCCGCGGCACCGTCCGGGCCCGGCACGTCATCCGGGCCACCGAGGGGTACACGCCCAAGCTGCCCGGCCTGGGCCGGGCCATCGCCCCGGTGTACTCGCTGATGATCGCCACCGCGCCGCTGCCCGAGCCGGTCTGGGAGCAGATCGGCCTGGCCGGGCGGCCGACCTTCGGCGACCTGCGGCACCTGATCATCTATGGCCAGCGGACCGCCGACGGCCGCCTGGCGTTCGGCGGCCGGGGCGCTCCTTACCACCTCGGGTCGGCCGTCCGGCCGGCGTTCGAGCGGGTCCCGGCGGTGTTCGACGCCCTGCGGCGGACCCTGGCCGAGCTGTTCCCCGTCCTGGCCGACGTGCAGGTGACCCACCGCTGGGGCGGGCCGATCGGCGTGCCCAGGGACTGGTGCGCCTCGGTCGGGCTGGACCCGGTGACGGGGGTCGGCTGGGCCGGCGGTTACGTCGGGGACGGGGTGTCGACGACGAACCTGGCCGGCCGCACCCTGGCCGACCTGATCCTGGGCCGGGACACCGAGCTGACCGCCCTGCCGTGGGTCGGCCACCGGTCGCCCGACTGGGAGCCAGAGCCGCTGCGCTGGCTGGGCCTGAACGCCGGGCTCCAGGTCATGAGCCTGGCCGACCGCCAGGAAGCCAGGACAGGCCGGCCGTCGCGCAGCGCCGCTTTCATGGGCCGGTTCCTCGGTGCCTAGAGGCGTCTGGCAGCGGGCTGGGGGGCGGCTCGCGGCGTCTGGGCAGGTGCTGGCGGGTGGTTTCCCGGTGATTCGCTCACCCTGAGAAGTTGCGCTAGTATCGCTCCGTCTCCACGCGCCGCTAGCTCAATTGGCAGAGCAGCGGACTCTTAATCCGCGGGTTCGGGGTTCAAGTCCCTGGCGGCGCACCCGTACTGATCTGGCACTTTTCGCCACCTCTTTAAGCTCTGAGGTGGCCGTGCGCCGGTCATGTTTGCTCCTCGTTTGCTCCCCGGCACGTCACCGGTCGACCGGTGACGTGCTGCGCATGCCAGGACTCCCTTCTGACGAGGTCACGCACGGTGAGACGCCTGGCAGCCCCGCGCTGCCGCGGCGGCTCGGTGGGCTTGTCGGCGCGGATGCGGGCTCGCTACCGATCTCATCGGCGTTGGTGATGTCGGTCTCGGGAGGCGGCGGGGCAAACGTGATCAGTTACCGCTCTAGCGGCCCGGGTGCTGGCGGGTGAGGGCAGCGAGCAGGTACTCGCAGCGGCGCCGGATCAGGGGCGAGCCGATCTTGCCGGCGATGGCGGTGGCGTCCTGCACGGCCAGCAGTGCTTCCCGCGGCCGGCCGAGCAGTATCAGGCTGCCGGCCAGGTCGACCAGGATGTCGGCCTGCTGGCGCGAGTCGCCCGCCTGCCGGGCCAGATCCTGCGCCCGCCGGTGCCCGGCCAGGCACGAGTCCCGCTCCCCGAGCCTGGCCTGAATGGTGGCCAGGGTGTTCCGTGAGGCGGCTTCGAATCGCAGGTCGGCGGCCTCCTGAGCGAGCTGCAGAGCCTGCCGGACGTAATCCGCGGCCGGTCCGATCTGGCCGAGGTCCCGGTGCGCCTCGGCCAGCACCCGGCGGGTGTCTGCTTCGTTGCGGCGGTCACCGAGAGTCTCGTGCATCTCCAGGGCGGTGCCGAGCTGGCGCACGGCCTCGTGGCGGTCCAGCCGGGCGCTGGCGTGGTCGCCGTCTGCTTCGGCTGAGCGCGCGAGCTCGAGCCGGGCAGTGGCGAGGTTAGCCAGGGTGACGGCCTCGCCCGCCATCCGGCCGCTGCGCCGGTGGAGGTCCAGGGCCGCGTTCAGGTACTCGATGGTCTGGCTGGCCCGCCCGGCGGTCCAGTGGGCCCTGGCCAGGTTGTTGAGCGCGGTAGCTTCACAGGCGGTCCAGCCGGCCTGCCGGGCGATCCGGGCTGCCGCGGCGAAGTGCCGGGCCGCCTCCTCGTGGCGGGACAGCGCGTCGTCGAGCATGCCCAGCTGCAGCTCGGCGTTCGCCATCGCGGCCGGGTCGCCGGCCGCGATGGCGGCGTGCCTGGCCGCACGGGCCGCGGTGAGCCCGTCGACGGTCTTCATGCGCAGGTGCAGGTAGCCGGTCAGACGGTCGGCTAGCCGCCAGGCCAGGGCGTGCCGGCCGGTCTCGCCGAGCCGGACGATGAGCGCGACGACGTTGGCCTGCTCGGCGTCGAGCCAGGCCAGCGCGGCCTGGCTGTCGGCCAGGGTCGGGCCAGAGCCGGCTGGCTCGGCGTCCTCCTCGTCGGGCAGGTGCAGCAGGTGCGGGTACAGCAGCGCTGCGGCCCGCCGCAGGGCGGCAAGAGTGGCCCGGGCGAGGCGGTCGAGCGCGGCGACCCGGTCGGCGGTGGTCTCCTCGGCCGCGGCGAGCTCGGCCGCGTACAGCCGCAGCAGGTCGTGGAGGCGATAGCGGCCGGGGGTGTACTCGTCGACCAGGCTGCGGACGCTGAGCAGATCGAGCAGCGACTCGGCCAGGCCGGGCGTGATGTCGGCCAGTGCTGCCGCGTCGGCCGGGGTCAGGGTTCCGCCGGGGACGAGTCCGGCGAGCCGGAACATCCGCCGGTGCTCGGGCTTGAGCGCGTCGCAGGACAGCTCGAAGGTCGAGCGCACCGCGGTCTGCGGGTCCTCGGCGATGGCGAGCCCGGTCAGCCGGTCACCGGCAGCGAGCTTGGCGGCGTAGTCGGCGAGACGGTAGTCGGGGCGGGCCGCGAGGTTGGCCGCGGCGATGCGCAGGGCCAGCGGCAGGTGGGCGCACAGCCCTGCCAGCTCGGCCAGCGTTTCTGGCGGCTCGGCACTGCCGCGGTCGCCCAGGACGCTGGCCAGCAGCGCGGACGCATCGTGCTCGGGCAGCGGGCGCACCGCTAGCAGGCCCGCGCCGTCCCTGGCCACCAGGCCGGTCAGCCGGCTTCGGGCCGTGACGATAGCCGCGCTGCCGGGCGCGGCGGGCAGCAGCGGGCGGACCTGCTCGGCGTCGAGCGCGTTGTCGAGCAGGATCAGGATGCGGCGGCCAGCCAGGCGGGTCCGCAGTAGCGCCGCGGCCTGCCCCTCGTCGTCGGGAATGCGCTCGGTCCGCTCGCCCAGCGCGGCGAGGAACCCGGCCAGCACCTGCAGGGGCCGGACCGGGCCGGTCACGCCGTGGCCGCGCAGGTCGGCGTAAAGCTGGCCATCGGGGTACCTGGCCTGTTCCCGCCGGGCCCACCGGACGGCGAGCGCGGTCTTGCCCACGCCCCCCATCCCGGTCAGGACCACGACAGGAGCGGCCCTGGCGGCGGGGTCCGCGGTCAGGAGCCGGTCCAGCGCCGCCAGCTCGGCGGCCCGGCCGGTGAACTCGGCGCAGTCGGTCGGGAGCTGGGCTGGCGGCGGGGTCGCGGCCGCGACCGTGACCACCGGCTCAGGGAGCTGCCCGCGCAAGACGCGGAGCTGGGCCGACCTCAGCTCAGAGCCGGGATCGATCCCGAGCTCGGCCGCCAGCCGGTCACGCAGCCGGTCGTAGACAGCCAGCGCCTCGGCCTGCTGTCCGGCCCCGGCCAGGGCCAGCATGAGCCGCGCGGCCAGCCCCTCGTGCAGCGGCTGGCTGGCCCCGAGCGCGCCCAGGGCCGGGATCAGCTCGCGGTAGCGGGCCAGCCGCAGGCCAAGGTCGGCCCAGGCCAGAACCGCGCTCGTGCGCTGGCCGGTCAGTGCGATGGCGGCAGGCTGGCGCTGGGGCCAGGGGCCGACCCCGGCCAGCAGCGGCCCGCGCCAGCAGGCCAGGGCCTCGGTATAGAGCTGCCAGGCGGACAGCTCGGCGTGCTCCGCCGCAGCCTGCCCGGCCCTGGTCAGCAGGCTGCCGAAGTCGGCCGCGTCGGACTGTCCGGTGTCCAGCAGCAGCCGGTACCCCTGGGTGCCGCGGACCAGGACCGGCCCGGTCCCCGGGGCGCTCAGCAGCCGGCGTACCGCCCCGGAGTAGGTGTGCACCAGCTCCCGGCAGGTACGCGGCGGCACCGCCTCCCAGAGGGTGTCGATGATCTCGTCGATGGCCACATCGCGCTGTGGCTGGATCGCGAGCAGCCCGAGCAGGGTGCGATGCAGCGGCGAGGCCAGCGTGATCGTCTGCTGACCGCGCCGCACGGCCAGCGGCCCGAGGACATCGACGCGCAGCGGGCCGGTATCGGATTCGGCCGCTGCCTCACCCGGCGGGGCCGCGAGGTGTGCCGGATCGAGGCCGAGAACAACGGCCAGCCGGTGCAGCGAGGCGGCCTGAGGCCGGCCTACGGTGTTGTTCTCGAGCCCGCGTACGGTTCGGATGCTGACGCCGGATCGCTCCGCGAGCTGCCGCTGTGTCAGCCCGGCCCGCGCCCGTGATGCCCGCAGTAGTCCGCCCGCGGTCCATCCCGGCTCCATGAGGCAATTTTCTCAGCTTGCCGCTTCTTGCCGCAATTGCCTCCCGACCAGCGCAGACGCGATGCTGTTCGGTTGCGGCCTGCCACTACGCCCTTTTTCTTACGGTCCTGACTATGGGGTTCCGGCACAGCAGCCGGGCGCGAAAAGAAAAGGGGCACACCATGCCCGGATATGTGATCGGCAGACTGCGAGGCGCGCTGCGCGCCATTCTCCGGACAGCGACGACGGTACCGAGGCGGCGTCGGCCCGGCTTCGCCTACGGGATCGTCGCGGTCCTGGCCGCGGGCCTGATGGCCATCCAGGCCGTCGGGCCGCTGACTGCCGCGAGCGCTCAGGACATCGGTCCGCGCCCGAGCGGAACGGCGGAACCTGGCCGGGTTCCGCCTTCTTTCCTGCACTACTCCTACCATCGGCCGGGCCGGCCGGGGTCAGCCGGAGCGAGCTCGTGGCAATCGGCCCGCGGCTCGCTGATCGCCGCCGCCCGCAGGACTGAGAAACGCCGGGCTCAGGCCGGCCGGGCCGCCCTGGCCGCGGTTCGCCGCCGGGCAGCCAGAATCGCTGACCCGCCGGATCAGGCGGGCAGCTTCGTCGTGTCGGCCGCCGTGCGGGGGTTCCTGAACCGTGGCCTGCGCCTGCGCCTGGGCCCTCACGGCTGCTGGTCGGGCAGCCGGAGCCCGGACCGGCCGCGACGCTGCGGATCCCGGTGGCCAGCGCGCCGCGGGTGCGCTTCGACCTGCCCGCCGGCCTCAGGATGCCCGCCTTTTCCCACACCGTCATCACGGTTGACCGGCGCTCAGGCACACTGACGGTCACCGCGTCCGCCGCCCGCGCGACTCTGCGGGTCACGATCGCCCGCGCGTCCGTCGCCACTCTGGCCGGCGGGTCGGACCTGTCCAGTGAGCTGACCCTGGGCGTCCCGGCCTTCGGGCAGGACGTGCGCCTGTCCGGCTCACTGCGCTACAACGGCGGCCAGGCCGCGGTCTCGCTCGCGGGCTCGCTGGCCAGGGCGGTCGTGCTCGCCCCGGATGTCGCGACCCTGAGCCGGGGCGCGACGATCACGCTGAACGGCGCCGGGCTCCGCGTCACCGGCCCCGCCATCGCCGGGCCGCCGGGACACCAGCTCGCGGTCACCCTGTCCGGTCCGGTCCGCCGGGGCCCGGTGTGGTCGCTGCGCGTCGGCCAGCGGGCCGCCAGCACGGTCCCGGCGCTGGTGCCGGGCCTGCGGCTCGCCCCCGGCCTGTCCGGTACGGTCACCAGCACCCGCGACGGCGTCAGCTTCGACGTGCGCGCCCACGCGGCCGGCCCCTGGACGCCGAAGCCGGGCTTCACCCTGACCGGCGGCCAGCTCGAGTTCGCCGACCGGCTGCCCGATGACTGGTCCGTGGCGGCGCCCGCCCTGGCCCGGCACACCCCCTGGGCCGACGTGACCGGGAACCTGCGACTGACCGCAGGTCCGGACCGGGGACTGGCCGGGCACGGCACGGTCGCGGTCAACCTGAGCACCGGGGCGGCGATCGTCACCGGGCACCAGTCCGGGGCACTGTCGCTGAGCGGCGGCAGCCACCCGGTCACCCTGCGTGACACCAGCATCGGCGGCAGCCTCACCGTCGGCCGCGCTGGCGGGACTGGTCATGTAGGCGGTACCGGCCTTGTCAGCGCGGTGCGATCCGGCGGCCGGACGGTGCTGGCCCGTGGCACCGTGAGCCTGACCTCCGGCGGCCGCCTGGCAGTGCGCTACCACCCAGGCCCGGCCCCGCCGGCCCGGCCCAGTCCCGCCGGCACCCCGGCGAGCACCCCGTCGAGCACCCCGGCCGCCCGGCCCGCCAGCCACTCCGCTGGCCAGGCGGTCCCGGCCAGCGGCACCGCCGGCAGCTACACCCTGTCCAGCAGTGTTCTCAGCTTCATCGACAACGCGCTCGGCATCCCCCTCGGCTCGGCTACGACGATCTCCGGCTCGCAGTCGGGTAGTACCCTGACGCTCACCGTCGGCGCTCCTGGCCAGCTCCCGGTCTCGCTGCCGGCCGGCATCACGGCCCCGGTGCTCGGCCAGACGACCGTGACCGTCGACGAGTCGGCGAACACGATTACGCTCAACTCGACCGCCACGGCCGGGGTGACGGCTGACCTCACGGTGACCATCGCCAACGCATCCGCCTCCCTGACCAGCGCGGATGTGACCGGGTCGCTGACTATCGGCGCCATACCGTTCTTCGGCTCGGCCGCGAGCCTGCAGGGCACTGTCACCGACGCGGCCGGCGCGGCCAGCGCCTCGCTGACCGGCAGCCTGACCACGGCGCTGCCCATCGCCGGCGGAGCGGTCACGCTCGAGCCCGGCAGCTCACTGACCCTCGCCACCGGATCCGGCCTGGCCGTCTCCGGCACGGCCGCCGTCGGGTCGTCAAGCACCTCCTTCCAGGTGCAGGTGACCGGCATCCTGACCGATCTGAAGAACTGGTCGCTGGCGGTGAGCGAGACGGCGGCGCAGGCCTGGCAGCCGCTGTCCACGCTGACCATCCAGCCCGACTTCACCGGCTCGATTACCGATCAGGCGGGCACCGTCGGGTTCGACCTCACAGCCGCGTCAGTGACCGGGACCAGCGTCCTCAACTGGAGCCCAGGGTCCGGCGCGACCTTCTCAGTCAGCAGCCTGCAGGTGTCGAACCAGGCACCGGGCGACGGGGTGTCCTGCGCCGCGGCGGTCAAGGCGGGTGACGTCTGGATCGACGCGACCGGCACGTTCAGTTACTCCCCGGCGAACCTCGGCCTGTCCGGCCAGGGCTGCGTGGACCTGTCCGGCCCGACCTTCCAGATCACGACGTCCGCAACCGGCACGCTGCTGCCGGGCAACCCGGCTTTCAGCCTCAGCCAGGCCGGGCTGACCGCGACCGGAGGCGCGGGCTCCTTCAGCGTCACCGGTACCGCCAGCCTGTCGGTCGCCGCGCCCGGCGGCTCGGTCTCCGGGGTCAGCGCCGCCGTCTCGTTCGGCAGCGGCGGGGTGATCGCGGCGGCCAGCCTCAGCGACCTGGGCGCGCTCAGCTCCAATCTGTCCGGCAGCGGCACTGTCTACATCTCCAGCACCCAGGTCACCAACTTCGCCCCGGCCAGCTACGGCCTGACCGGCGCGGCGTTCCCCGCCAGCATCCCGCTGCCGCCGGGAGTGACCGTCACCTACTCCGGTCAGCTACCGCAGAACGTGACCGCGGCCCTGTCTAACGTCGGCGTGACCGTGCCGCCGAAAACGGTCCTGGCTGTCGCATCGCTCGGCAGCAGCGGCTTCTTGCTCAGCCTGGACCTGAACTTCGGGTCGGGGACCGGCGGCCTGCAGGTCGTCAGCGCCTCCAGCGGCACCGCCTTCTACCTGGACGATGTCACGTTCAGCCTGGCTCTGGGGACGGCGACGAGCGTCACCCTGGCCGGGTCGGGCGACCTGTACCTGCCCCAGCTCTACTCCGGCGGTGCCGCGTCGAGCGCGAACGTGACGCTCAGCGCCTCGTTCCAGCTAACGCCGCCGGTACTGAACCTGTCGATCTCGGCCACAAACGTCATGAACGCGTTCGGCGTCCAGGGCCTGGATGTGGCCAGCTTCGGCGGGGAGGTGGGGATCTCAAGCGACGATCCGTCGCTGAGCCTGAACGCCAGCGGGATCAAGCTCCCGGATAGCTGGGACACGACCATCGGGTTCGTGCCGGGTGCGCAGATCACCCTGGCCTCCAGCATCAGCCTGACCCAGCCACTGCTCGACTTCTCGATCAATCCGGGGGCGGGCCAGAGCTATGCCATCACGCCGCTGGCGCTGGCCTTCGGCCCGGCCCCGAGCCCAGGCCAGCAGACCCTGATCGACTCCTTCGAGATCAGCTCGGCCCAGTTCTACATCGCCCCGTTCGGGGGGAGCATCGCCGGGCAGAGCTTCCCGGCGGGCCTGGCGGTGAGCTTCAGTGCCAAGGTCGACAACGACCCGGTCACCGTCGCGGCCGCTGTCAACCCGAATCTGCCCAACCCGTCGCTGACCGCCTCGGCCAGCGCCGGCAGCTACATGGTCGGCCCGGTGACCATCGGGGCGGCGACATTCCAGCTCGACATCAGCCCGACCAGCTACCAGATCGGGTTCAGCGGGTCGTTCGCCAGCAACGGGATCACCTTCGCGGCGTCGATCCACCTGGCCCTGGGCAACTCGGCCAACGGGGCCTGGTTCAGCCTGCAGGCCACGGCCGGCCTGCCGTCCTATGTCCAGATCAGCGGCGCGCTGAGCGGCTCCGTCAGCGGTGACGGGGGCACGGCCCAGCTCGCGGCCTCGGGATCAGGGTCGTTCGTCGCGGGCGGCCAGACCTTCGGCAGCGTGTCCTTCAGCTTCGCCCTGCCGGGCGGCGGCCTGAGCTGGAGCGACTACACCGACTCGATCACCGCGGTAACCGGATTCCTCCAGAACGCCGGAGCGGCGGCCAGCACCATCGTCTCCGCGCTGCAGAGTCTCGGGTACAGCGAGTACGACATCAACAACGCCCTCGGCAGCGTGGGCGACTACGGCCAGACTGTGCTGAACTCGCTCGAGACCGGGTTCGGCGCGTTCAGCAACGTCTACTACGACATCTGGACCTACACCTCGTCGGGCCAGCTCCTGGTCCTGGATGTGGCCAACGGCTCCCAGGCACGGAACGCCAGCATCGACACCTGGACCTGGAACAACGGCTACAACCAGGACTGGGCGTTCGTGCAGAGCCCGTACTCGGGCTGGTACGAGATCGTCAGCCGGGGCAGCGGGCAGTGCCTGTCGGTGGACAACAACTCGCTGACAGCGGGAACCGGTCTCGTCCAGTACCCGTGTTACGGCGCCTGGTCCCAGCTCTGGTACCTGGGCAGCATCTCGCTCAACACCACCTACGGGATCAGCAACGCGAACAGTGGCCAGGTCATCGACGTGCAGAACGCCTACCCGTGGGCGGGCGGCACGGTCGACCAGTGGCCCTGGAACGGGGGGTGGAACCAGCAGTTCTGGCTGACCAACTCTGGCAACTGACCAGCAGCACCGATGAACGCCCGGGCCCGGCACCGGGCCGGACCCCGCGTCGCGATCACGGATGCGAGCAGGAGGCCCGGCCGGGTGCGGGCCGGGCCTCCTGCTAACGCGTTCAGGCGCTCCTTGCGATGTCAGCAGCACGCATCCCCGCGGGCTGAGGTCCCGGTGGAAGCCCTGGCGGGGGTGCAGCACGCGGAGCTAGCGTCCCTGTCCAGGGTGCCGGCTTCTCCCTTGACGACGTAGACCTCCCAGGGCTCGGTGCCCGGCCCGGTCACCCAGACCTTGTCCTGCAGCGCGTAGCAGCAGGCGGCGTCCTGCTCTTCTGTTGTCGCCAGCCCGGCTTCCCTGAGCCGCTCAGCCGCCGCGGTGACCTCGGCGGTGTCCTCGACCTCGACGCCGAGGTGATCCATCCGGGTCGGCTCGTCGCCGTGCCCTTCCAGGAGCACCAGCTTCAGCGGCGGCTCGGCGATCGCGAAGTTGGCGTACCCGGGACGGACCTTCGCGGGCCCGGTGCTGAACAGCCTGGAATAGAAATCGATGGAGCCCTGCAGGTCAGGTACGCGAAGGGCTAGCTGGACGCGGGACATGATGCCTCCTTGCCGGTTGCCGGACAGGACCAGTCGGGACTGCCGTGATGATTGTTTTGATGATCATCGAATCATGGCTCAGCTTGCACCTTGCATGGATACCTGTCAAATTAGATCCATGCCGAATCGCCTGGAGCTGGTCGCGGAGCCCGCCGGGGAGACCTGCTGCACGCCGCTGATGTGCGAGCCGCTGTCCGCGGAGGAGGCCGAGGAGATGGCGGTCCTGTTCAAGGCCATCGCTGATCCCGTGCGGCTGCGGCTGGTGTCGCTGATCGCCTGCCATGAGGGCGGCAAGGCATGCGTCTGCGAGCTGACCGGAGCATTCGACGTGACTCCGCCCACCATCAGCCATCATCTGAAGGTGCTGCGCGAAGCCGGGCTGATCGGCTCGCGGCGCCGTGGCACCTGGGTCGATTACTGGATCAACCCGGCTGTGCTCGCCCGGTTGTCGGTGCTCCTGGGGCCGCAGGCCACGGCCACGGCGGGGAGTAAGTGACCAGGTCAGCCGCGACAGCCCGAGGTGGCCCGCCGGAGGCGCCAGTGAACGACATGCCGCTGAGCCGGCGGCTCCTCGCCGAGCTGCTCGGGAGCGCGCTGCTGGGTGCGGTGGTCGTCGGGTCGGGCATCGCCGCCCAGCGGCTCTCGCCCGGCGACACCGGCCTGGAGCTCCTGGAGAACGCCGCGGCGACGGCAGCCGGCCTGTTCGCGATCATCCTGATGTTCGGGCCAGTGTCCGGGGGGCACTTCAATCCGGTTGTCTCGTTCGCCGACGCGGCACTGGGCGGCATGCGCTGGCGGGACGCGTCGGCCTACCTGCCCGCCCAGGTCGCCGGCTGCACGGGCGGCACGGTGCTGGCCAACCTGATGTTCTCCGCGCCGGCTGTGTCGATCTCCGTCCACCGCCGGGCAACGCCCGCGCACCTGCTGTCCGAGGTCATCGCCACGGCCGGGCTCCTGCTGGTCATCTTCGCGCTGGCCAGGACCGGCCGGGCCGCGACCGCGCCCGCTGCTGTCGGCGCGTACATCGGCGCGGCCTACTTCTTCACCTCCTCAGCCAGCTTCGCCAACCCGGCCATCACCGTCGGGCGCATGTTCTCCGACACCTTCGCCGGGATCGCCCCCTCCTCGGCCGCGCCGTTCGTCGCCGCCCAGATCATCGGCGGAGCCCTCGCCGTGGCCATCATCCGGGTCCTGTACCCCGGCATCACCCCGGCTCAGGCAGCCAGGGCAGTCATGCCGCGGCTGAGCGGCAGGGCCGCCAGGAACGGCGAGGACAATCCGGCCGATCAGCAGCCGGCACCGGCTGCGAGACGGCAGTGACCATGGAGCTGTACCCGCAGGTCTCCCCGCCCTGGGACCTGAGGACGTGATGGGAGTCTCATGCACCTGGTAGCCATCGGCGGGAGTGACGCCGGCATCAGCGCGGCGCTGCGCGCCCGCGAGCTCGACCAGCAGGCCGAGGTGACCGTGGTGGTCGCCGACGCTTACCCGAACTTCTCGATCTGCGGGATTCCCTATTACGTGTCCGGCGAGGTCACGCACTGGCGCAACCTCGCTCACCGCACCATCGCCGACCTTGAGGCCACCGGGATGCAGCTGCGGCTCGACACCACGGCCCGCCGCATCGACGTCGCCAGCCGCAAGCTCCGCGTGACCGGCGCATCCGGCGGCGACGAGCTGATCGGCTACGACAAGCTGGTCATCGGCACAGGAGCCGTCCCGGTGCGGCCTCCCATCGGCGGTCTCACCGGCCCTGAAGCGCTCGGCAGCGATGACGGCGTCCACCTGCTCCACTCGATGGGCGACACCTTCGCGGTCATGCGCACGCTGGAAGGCAGGCAGCCGTCCAGTGCCGTGATCGTCGGCGCCGGGTACATCGGCCTGGAGATGGCAGAAGCCCTCACCGGGCGGGGCCTGGCCGTGACCCAGGTCGAGCAGCTCCCCGAGGTGCTCCCGACCGTCGACCCGCAGCTGGGCGCGCTGGTCCGCGCGCAGCTGGAAAGCCGCGCCGTCGAGATCCTGACCGGCACCACGGTCACCGGGATCGGCCGCGCCCGGGCTGGCGACCCTGCGCGCCTGCGTGTCGAGGCCAGAACCGCGGCCGGCGGCCCGGCGACCCTCAGCACCGACATGGTCCTGATCGTGGCCGGGGTGCGGCCCGACACCGAACTTGCCGTAGCGGCAGGCGCGAGCCTGGGCATGAAGGGCGCCATCGCCGTCGACCGTCAGATGCGCACCGGCCTGCCTGGCGTCTACGCCGCCGGCGACTGCGTGATGACCCACCACCGCCTGCTCGGCGACACCTATCTCCCGCTCGGCACCACCGCCCACAAGCAGGGCCGGGTCGCCGGCGAGAACGCGCTCGGCGGTACCCGCGAGTTCGCCGGCAGCCTCGGCACCCAGGTAGTCAAGGTCTTCGATCACGCCGTGGCCCGGACCGGCCTGCGCGACCACGAGGCCGCAGCCGCGGGCTTCGACACAGTCACCGTGCAGTCAGAAGCCGACGACCACAAGGCCTACTACCCCGGCAGTCACCGCATCGCCATGCGCTTCACCGGCGACCGGTCCACCAGGCGGCTGCTCGGCGTGCAGCTGTTCGGGCACAAGCACGCGGAGATCGCCAAGCGCATCGACATCGCCGCCACCGGCATCTTCCACGGCATGACCATCGACGACATCAGTGACCTCGACCTCTCCTACACGCCGCCGCTGGGCAGCCCCTGGGACGCGGTCCAGGCAGGCGCCCAGGCATGGAGCCGGTCCGTCCCGCCAGCCTGACCAGCCCGGCAGGCGTTGGGTGAATGAGGGGCGGACGCCGCCGTAATCAGGCAGCCCGGCCCGCACCGCTCATGACGCCATCACCTCGGCCGGCGGCCGGCTCCGGCGGGCAGCGCGGTCGGCCATGAACATGCATCCAGCGCCGGCGACGGAGAACACGGCCCCGGTCAGGAAGACAGCGCGGTATCCCGCCCCGGCGTGCAGGAGGCTCCCGGCCACGGGAGCGATGACCTGCGCCACGGTCAGGATCGTGGACTGGAAGCCGGCCCACCGGGCGTACATCGGCGCCGGCGCGTAATCCGCTAGCAGGCTCGCGCGGGCCAGGGTAATCACGCCGAACCCGGCACCGAAGAGCAGGATGAATGCCACCAGGCCGGGCACCGCGCCGGCACCGCTGAGCAGGGGAAGCACCGCGAGTGCCTGGCAGGCGACCAGTACCCCGGTGATGCGGGCGAGCCTTATCCGCTGCGCGGCGCGGGACATGAATACCCGGCCCAGCACGCTGAGGATCCCCAGGGAGCCGCTGGCCGCCGCAGCCGCGGTGAGCGAGTAGCCGTGCCCCAGGAGGTAGGAGACCAGGTACACATTCACGAACACCACGGGCACGGAAACCAGGAACCCGGCCAGTGTCAGCCAGCGGTACGGCCGGGACCCGGCGGCCAGGCGGGCCGCGGGGCGGATTCCGGTCAGCGCAGCCCCGGCGGGCTCAGGGGCGATATGTCCGGGCTCATGAGCGGCCTGACCGCGATCGCGGGGGCCGCGGGGGTCGCGGACGAACAGTGCCAGCGGCAGGACCGCTCCGGCCAGCACGATCGCGGCCAGCGCGAGCAGGGCGTGCCGCCAGCCCAGCCAGGCGACCAGGGCACCGGCGGCCGGCAGGAAGACGGTGCTGGCGAATCCGCCCAGCACGGTGACGATCAGCAGCGTGTTATTACGCCGGTCCGGGTAAAGGCGGACGATGATGGCAAAGGCCGGCTCGTACACGACCGCGGAAGTCGCCACCCCGATGCCGAAGAAGACGGCAAATAGCTCCAGGGGCGAGGACACGAAAGACCATGCCACGAGCATGGCGGCACCGCCCAGTGCGCCGGCGGTCATCAGCGTGGCCGCGCCGCGGCGATCGACCCACCATCCCACGGCGGTCGCGGCGACAGCGCGCACGGCGATAGAGAGCGAGTAAGCGGCGGTGATGACGCTCAGGCTCAGGCCCAGGCTCTTGTGCAGTTCCGGCAGGAATACCGAGAACGTGTAGATCAGCCCGCCCCAGCATGTCAGCTCGACGGTCCCGAGCGCCCAGGCCGGGCGTAACGACGGCCCGGCTTCCGCCGCATCGGCGTCCTGCTCGCTCACCAGGCATCCCCTCATATCGCCGTACTTGGATACCGGGACTCTGCCGAGAGCATCGATGATTGTCAATCTGGCGCGACAGCCTGCCGGGTCCTGGCCCGCTGCCCGGAGGGTCCCCGCCGCCAGTGACTGGTGTCACTGCCGGCTCCTCAGCCAGCAGCGTGGAACACGCAGGTCGCCCTGGCGCCGGCCGACACGTTGATGATGCCCGTGTCGGGGCCAGGAAGCGCCCGCACGACTGCCCCGCCGTAGCCTGCGCCGGCAATGACGACGCCCCAGTTGAGCACCATGTCGCTTGTTCGCTCCGCCGGATCGGCGGCCGGGAAGCGCTCGGCTGCCGGGCGCACCCGGCGCTGCACGACGAACCGGTTCTGCAGCCCGGTGCGAACGGCTTCCGCCCAGGTTCGCTGGTCGGTCTTCCAGCCGGGCAGGACGCCAGTGCCGCCATAGGACTCGGCTGGCTTGAGGACGAGCTCGGGCCGCCTGGCGAGCACGAAGTCGACAAGCTCGGCACGCTGGCCGTCGGCGGATGTCTCGCCGGCGCGCAAGATCCTCGTCCACGGGATGACACGGTCGATCAGGTCACGCTCGACGGGGCTGAAGACGCTGCGGTGCTCATCGTCGCTCAGCAGGGCCAGGCATCCCTTGCTGCCGAACAGGCCAGCCCCGAATCCGGTCACGAGACGGGCCGTGCCCCTTTCGGCGGCAGCGATGATCGGCTCTACCACCCCGAGCGCGTCCGGCCCGTCCAGCAGTTCGCCGATCGGGATGAACCGGTAGACGACGTCGATGTGCCGGCCCCCGAGAAAGAGATGCCCGCCGCGGGTGGTGAGCTGGCCGGCGTGGCATCCGAGCGCCTCAAAGCCGAATGGAGCAAGCGAGCGCGCCATGAAGTCGAGGTTCGGCCCGAAGGCCGGATAGGTCCCCGGCCAGTCGACCAGCGCGACGACCGGACGGGACGGGCAGTCGAGTCCCGCGCACTCCCCGCGGATGACCTCGGCGAAGGCAGCAATGGTGTCGGTGAACGCCAGTCCTTCCTCATCGGTGAATGACGCCAGGTCAGGGTCGCGGAGCAGCTGGCGGGCCAGGACAGAGGTGTCCCAGCCGCCCAGCGCGCTGCTCACGTTGAACTCCAGGACCCTGAACGCCTGGCCGTCGTGGTAAAGGTCGGCACGGGCGAGCCTCACCGGATGCTCGGTGGCCGTCCGCACGATTGCCTCGACCTGCGGGGGCGCGAATCCCACGGCGGCTGCCATCGCCGCGATGTCGCCGCCGAAAAGCCGCCGCGGGAGCGTGAAGAGCAGGTCGAGTAAAGCGCTCATGTCCGCCGCGACGAGCTGCTGCTGCGCTGCCTCAAGGAACACCGGGCGGGTCAGGAACCGGTTCCCGAACGTGAACGGCAGCTTCAGCTCATCCGCGAGCCCTGCAGCCGCGTCGGTGGCTTGCCGGCCCAGCGGGCCAGGAAACGTTGCGTGATCTCGTTCTCGGCGTACGGGAACCCCGCGCCGCCGCTGGCGGCGGCGCGATCGTCATGCACGCCCGCCTCAGGGCCTGACGGCATAAGCACCCTCCGACAGGCCGCGGTCCAGCCTGATCCGAAATCCTCGCCAGCGAGCACTATGGCCGCCCGTAGCGCTGATATTGACGTATTGACTGATATCAAAGTGTATTGCAGATTAACAAGAGGTGAACGCCAGCCGACCTGGAGGGCGGCGGCGTCCTTGCGGACGGCGGCTGCCTGCGGGCCTCCAGGCTCGCGGAGACGCGTGCATGGATCGAATGAGCCGGCGCCTTTCGCGGCCGTCGGCAGGACGAGAGGTAAGAATGTCTGGTTTACCCATAGTTGTCTTTATTCTCGTTGCGGCGCTCGCTGCGGTCAACGGCAGTAACGATGTTCCTAAGGGGGTAGCTACTCTGGCCGGCGCCGGGGTCACCAGGTACCGCACCGCCATCCTCTGGGGGACTGTGACCACCCTGGTCGGCTGCGTTTTCTCGCTGACCCTGGCCGCCAAGATGACCAAGCTGTTCTCCACGGGGATCTTCACCGCCAGGCCCACCGACGCCTTCGCCGTGGCGGTGTTAGCGGGCGCGGTCAGCTGGGTGGCCCTGGCCACGGCGCTGCGCCTGCCCGTGTCGACGACTCATGCGCTGGTCGGCGCCCTTATCGGAGCTGGCTTGCTGCTGTCGGCCCGGAGCGTGGCCTGGAGCGCGCTGGTCCAGAAGGTGGCCGTCCCGCTGCTCCTGAGCATCGGCGTCGCCTATGTCATCTCGCTGGCCCTGACCCTGGCATTCGGGCATATCGGGCGCCATGCGCCTGCCCGCACGGCGCCTTCAGACGGCGGCCCGGGTCCGCTTCCCGCGCCGCAGGAGGACACCGGCGCGGCCGTAGCGGTCCTGGAGGCCGATACGGCCACTGCCGAGGCAGACGCCGAGCCCGAAGCGCCGAACCGGGCCCTGGCGGGGCCCACTGGGTCACCAGCGGGGCGACAGGTTTCGCCCGGGGGCTGAACGACACGCCGAAGATCGTGGCTGTCGGGGCATTCGCCCTGGTCCCGGCGGGCATGGAGCCCTGGCAGATCATGCTGCTCGTCGCGGCGGCCATGGCGGCCGGATCGCTGCTCGGCGGCATGCGGGTGGCCAAGCGCCTGGGTGAGGGCGTGGTGCGGATGAACCACCGGGAGGGTTTCCTCGCGAACCTGACCACGGCGACGCTGGTCGGGGTAGGCGCCGGATCCGGGCTCCCGATGTCCACCACTCATGTGTCCACCGGGGCGATCACCGGGACCGCCGGATTCAGCCTGAAGCGGCTCAGCGGCAGGACGCTGCGGCACTTCCTCATTGCCTGGCTCGTCACCCCGCCTTTCGCCGCCGTGGTCGCGGCGCTGGTGTTCATCGCCGCTCGGTAGGCCTCGCCGTCGCCTACGGTGCCATGCGGTGGATGGGGCGGGGGTAGCCCGGCTTGAACGACGCCGCCGGGGCGGCCGTCGAGGTGACCGCGCTGGCGTGATCGGCGGCGGCTACTGCCTGGGTGATGACGCGGTCGAGGACATCGGGTTCGCAGGCGACACGCGCGTTGATGACGGCGTGCGCGCGTGCGGCCGGGCTAGGTCCGTCCTGGTCCAGCACGGGCGGGGCGCCGGCGGAGACCAGGCTGAGTTTCGCGTAGCTGCCGGCGCCTGCGGTGACTTTCGCGTGACCGATCACCGTGCCGGTCTTTCCTGCCCAGGCGGAAAGATGGCCGAGCACCGCGCTTGCCCAGCGTGCCGGGTCGAAGTCCGCGCCGTCGGCCTCCAGGTCGAGTTCCTGGTTGAGCCACGCTAGCTGGGCTTCGGCGGCGGCATAGCGGTCATAGTCGACTTCGAGGTTGACGGCGCTGTTGGTGGCAGGCCCGTTCCATGCTGCGAGCAGTTCTCCGAGGCCGTCCCTGGTCGCTGCGGAATACCCGACTACGGTGGCGGCCGGGTACTGCGACCGCAGCCGGGCTACCAGGCCGGCTGCCCTGTCGGCCGGGAGGGTATCCAGCTTGTTCGCGGCGATGACGTCGGCCTCGGCAAGCTGCTTGTGGAAAAGGTAGGACAGGTCCGATTCCGGCTCGCCCCGCCCGGTCGCCCGCTCGAAGGCGATGTGCCGCGCGGGGTCCAGGACGGTGGTCAGGGGCGTGACGACCATGGTGTCGCCGTAGTAGCGGCGCAGCGGGCGCACGACCGTTGCCTGCAGGTCGGTGCAGCTGCCGACGGCCTCGGCGATGACGGTGTCGACGTTGTCTGTCCTGACCAGGGTGGTGATCGCCTCGACAAGGTCCTCGAAGCGGCAGCAGAAGCAGCCGCCGGTTACCTCGGCAACGGCTTCGAGGCTGCTGCGCGCGAGCCTGGAGTCCACCAGCTCGACGCCCTGGTCGTTGGTGATGACGGCCACCTTGTGCCCGCGTTCTTGCAGGGCCTTGGCGGTGGCGATCATGGTCGTGGTCTTTCCCGCGCCCAGGAAACCGGTCAGCGGTATGAACGTGATCACGTCGGGCTCCTTCTGGTCGGTCAGGGTCCGGCTATCCCGCGCTGCAGCAGGCGCCGTCGGGGGCTGATGCTGCTGGCGCGCTCTCGGCTTCGGGGAGAGCGTCGCCGAAGGCGGCGCGCCGGCCACGGCCGAAGGAGTCCAGCCAGGCCGCCGCCCGGGGCCGGAGCTGCGGGTCAGCCAGGATCATCGTGGTGGTGACCGCGCGGGGCAGGCAGCCGCGCAGGGCCTTGGCCTGGTGGGCGCCGGCACCGAACTCGATTGTCCGCAGGCCATCGGCGTAGGCGTCACGCACGGGCGCGTCGAGCACGAGGGTGAAGTAGATGCCGCTGCGCTCGCCGAGCGCGTCGTAATCGAATCCGGGCCACTTGACGTACAGGCGGTGATTCTTGCTGATGGTCACGCAACTGGCCACCAGCGAGCCGTCCTTGCGGCCGAGGTAGGCGCGGACGTCCGCGCCGGCGTCCAGGAGCGCGGTGAGCATGACAGCCACCTGGGCCGGGTCGTCGCCGGCGCCGTTCTTCTCGCGGTTCATGCTCGCGAGCTCGGCGATCCGCGCGACATGCGGGCGGACTGCCTCGGCGTCGGCGCGCTCGATCCGCACGCCGGACGCCGCCGCGCGGCGGGCATCCTCGTCGACGCGGCGGCGCTTCCTGGCCGGGAGGGCGGCCAGGTGGGTGTCCCGTCCGCCGGCGTCCAGGTGCATGTAGTCCTCATAGCCCCAGAACGTGCTGTGCCCTCCGGCCGCGACCAGCGCGTCCACCAGGGCCTGGTTGCCTCGCCGGTCAGGGATCCAGGGCGCGATGACGCACCGCACCCCGGCGTCGAACGCGGCGGGCAGGAGCGTGCTGGTGATCGCGGACATCAGCGCGGGCGTCCAGAAGTTGTAGGCGACCTCGGTGCGGTAGCCCAGCGGCGAACCGAGTATCAGGGCGGGGAAGAACGGCTCAGTGCCCAGCGACCCGACTTCCGTGCTGACCGCCGAGCCGCCGGCGCCGCCGCAGCAGGCGCTCTCCCCGGCGGGCGCCTGCCAGCCGAGGTAGGTCCGCGGCTCGTGATCGACGGCGGGCGGCTCGGTGATGATGTACCCGGCAGCCAGCGCGAGCTCGCCGCGGGCGCGGGTAGCGACGGTATGCCAGGGGCGGAGCCGCGGCAGGGTCTTCTCGGTGGCGGCCATCCAGGTCGGGCCCAGATACGGGCTGGCCGCCGTCAGCCGTGCCAGCTCAGCCGGCCAGTCCAGGTCCGGGAGTTCCTGGCCGGGCGTCACGACGACGCGAGGAGACCCGCCCATATCTGGTGTCCTTCCGGTTCGGTGCTCTTCCGGTTCGGTGTCCTTCCAAGTGCCGCGGCCGTCAGCACTTCACGCAGCAGCGAAGCCGGCCAGCGCCCTCGGCCTCGGAGCGCCGCTGCTGCCACAGGTCTTCCACGCGGCGGTCCGGGTGCGTCCACTCCACCCAGAACCCGCGGTCGGCGGTAGCAATGTCCTCCATCCACGGCGAGGACAGCAGCGGCGAGCCCTTGAACAAAAGCAGGCGCGTCTGCAGCGCGGTCGGGTCCGTGACGCGCGCCAGCCCCGTTCCGACCAGGAAGTCCTCGAAGCCGAGCAGTTCCTCGTACTCGATCCACGGCGTGAAGGGAATGAACGTGGGGTACAGCTCGAACCCCAGGCGGGCCGATTCCCTGATCGCGGCCTTCATGTGATCGACGTCGATGTGCTTGTCGAAGATCCGCAGGATCCGGTCGGAGGGGAACTCCAGCGCCGAGGTCACCCGGCGCAGCCCCAGGGCGACGAGCTTCTCCAGCTCGCTCGTGTAATCGAGGATGTGGTCGACGCGAGTGGTCATCTCGAAGGTGATCGGCCCGATCCGGTCGACGAGCTGCTCGACCACGCCGACGCCGATGGTGCGCGAGTTGAAGAACTCAGCGTCGATGAAGCAGAAATGCCGGACGCCTTCCTCGGCTAGCTGCAGCGCGTCCGCCAGGACCGTCGCGGACTCATAGGCGGCGACGCCGCCGTCGTAGGCGCCGTAAACCGAGCAGTAGGTGCACTTGTGGTGGCAGCCCCGTGACGCCTCGATGTTGCCCATCAGCCCGAACGGGGACTGGTGGGCCTCATAGTGGATGAGGGAGGGGAACAGGTCGCGCGCCGGCACCGGCACCCCTATCCTGCGGCGCGGCGGCTTGGGCTGCATGCCATGACGTGTCATCAGCGCCGGGACGCTGCTGAGCTCGCGCGTGCCGCTGGCCGCCTCGGCCAGCTCGCCGGCGATGCGCTCGGGCTCGTCCATCGCCACGGCGTCCGCGACGTCCAGGAAGACGCGATGATTCATCTGCGCGTACTGGCCGAAGGCGACCACTGGCGTGCGGCCGGACGCGGACACGCGCCGGGCTAGCTCAATGCCGCGGTCCAGTCCCTCGAACTGCTGGACAGAGACGAGCGCTAAGTCGAACGGCCCCTCGGGCTGGCGCTCCGGTAACAGGTGCGCGTCCCAGCCGACGACCTCGGCATCGGCGTCCCTGAGGGCGGCGGCCGCGCAGGCGGAGGCCAGCGGCTGCATCTCGGCCTCGAACGCGGAAGCCACCAGCACGCGTGGTCGGGGCATGCTTCCCCCTTGCGTCGGGAATCCCTGCAGACTCGCCCGGCCCGCGGCGACCCTGGCGGGGCGGCGGAAACGGCTCGTCTGCCCACCCGTTAGGTTGCCCCATTTATTTGACATATGTCAATAGATCGATCAGCGGGGAAAGCGCCTAACGCGGCGCCGCTGCAAGATCTGCTTTCGCGATACGCATGCGTATCAGTTATCACGCCGACCACATCAGCACCGGTGATGCAAATGCCTTTGCATCACCGGCTTTCTTCAGGCCTGCGCCAGAGATGAGCCTGGCGCCGTGACGGGGCGGGCTCAGCGACCCTGCCGGGCAGCGCGGTCGGCCATCAGGAGGCTTCCGGCGGCGTCTGCGGAGAAGAGTGCGCCGGTGCCGAAGACGGCGTGATACCCGGCCCAGCCATGCAGGAGGCTGCCGCTCACGGGTGCGAGAACCTGCGCGATCGTGACGGCAGTGGACTGGAATCCGGCCTGCCGCGCGTACATGGGCGCGGGATGACCGCCAGCGCCTGGCGGGCGACCAGCCCGGCGGCGAGCAGCGCGAGCCTGATCCGCTGCGCGGACCGGGAGAGAACCACCCGGCCAGCCACGCCAGGACGCCGAGAGCGCCGCTGGCCGCGGCGGCCGCATGCTCACACTTGCGTGCCGCCCCTAGCGAGATCCCATGCGCGGGAGGGCTCGTAGCCCAGGCTCACGGCGAAATCCTCATCGCCGGCACGCAGGCGAGCCTCGCCTACCGCACTGAATCGTCGCAAGTCAGTGTCGCCGAATGGCCGGTCCAGCCAGGCCGCCGACCACAGGGGCCGGAACTGGCACCCTCGCTGTGCCTTCGCCGCGACGGATTCGGTGCCGAAGTGGACCCGGGCCAGGCCGTGCTCGATCGCGTAGCGGATCGGCTCGTAGAACATGACCGTGAAGTGCTCTCCCGGCGCGGCAGGCGATCGTAGTCAAAGCCCGCCGACCGGATGTAGAGCGTGTCGTGCCACCGGAACGCGAGCGCGAAGCCGATGAGTCCCTGGCTGTCGAAGCAGCCGAATACCAGGGCGTCGTCTCCAGGCTCCTGGTGCAGTCGCCGAAGAACCGCAGCTGCCGGGCGACGCCGCCCTGGTGGCCGTACTTGTACTGGACCCTGACGGCCAGCGGGGCGGCTTCGCCTGCTATCTCGCCCAGCCGCGTCAGCCGGAACTCCAGCCCGGACTGCGAGAACCGCCTCAGGTCAGCGCGGACGTTCGCGCGCCTGTGCCGGGAGAGGCTGGCCAGGTATCCCTCGAATGACGGCCAGGCAACATCAAGCAGGGCCTCGGCCGAGCTGAACACCAGCGGCCATCCGGGCACCTCCGCCAGCTGCTCCTTGCCCGCCTCGCTGAGATACAGCAGCGCGCAGCTGCGGAACCCGCTGTCAGCCGCGTGGCTGGCCAGCGACTCAAGCAGCGCCTGGCAGACGGCATCCTTACCGGATGCCGGCAGCGCCGCGCGGACGGGGATGTTGTTGGCGTACCCGATCCTGGCGCCGCCCAGGAGCGCCGGATATCACCCGTCCGCGGCCGGGCGGTCGCTGACGGCGTAGGCGGGATCGGCGAGACGGTTGCCGGGCGGCTGGGCCAGGCGGTAGACGGGCAGCCCGCCGGCCAGGCGGCCGTCGCCTGACCATGCGGCGAGGTAGGCAGGCGGAGGCTGCGAGTCGGCTTCCACGACCCTGAGCCACGCGTGGCTCAGGTAGAAGTTCTCCCCGGACAGGGCGTCCCATTCGGCCGCGGGCAGCTCGCGGATCGACGCGTGCAGCGTGACCTTGCAGGCCGCCTTAGCTGCCATCAGTACCGCCTTTTGCGCACATGCTCCGCCGCCGGCCGGGCATCAGGGATGACTCGCCGGGGAGCCGGCGCCGGCCCGGCCGACGGCTTCCGGCTGGCTGGTGTCGACCATGATGTGCGCCAGGGCCGTCTCGGCTGTACGGCAGGCCTGGTAGGTGGATTCCCCCGAGGCGATGACGTAGGCCACCCGGTCATGATCGTTAGCGAGGACCCGGACCGGGTCTCCTGGAGCGACCTCAAGCCCGACATCGGCGACATCGGGAAGCCCGCGCGCAAGATCGGTGCCGAGTATCTGGCAGACCATGCCGGGGTACGCGGATCCGAAGCGGATCGCGGCGGCGCGGGCCTGCCGGGCAGTCAGGTCGGGAGCCTGGCCCAGGCACATCCGGAGCACCTCGCGGACCAGGGAGATGCCGGTGGCGAGTTCCACGAGGTCAGGGATCCTGTCGCCGGCCGGGCGCGGGTTGATCTCGATCAGCCTCGGCCCGTCCGCCGACATCCTGACCTCGACGTGCGCCACGCCCAGGTCGTAGCCGACCGCGGCGAGCGCCTCCACCGCCACCTGCGCGCATGCGTCCACCGTCGGCGCGGGCATCGCAGAGGGGAACGCATGGCCCATCTCCACGAAGTACGGCAGGCCGGAGAGCTGCTTGTCGGTGACGCCGATCACGGTGGTACGGCCGCCGTAGGTGACCGTCTCCACGCTGACCTCCGGGCCGGTCAGGTACTCCTCGACAAGCACGAGCGGGCTCCGGAGCTGGCCGCGGTAGTTCACCGTGACCGCCCCGACCGCCTCGGCCCGGCGCCGGACGTCGGCGGCGTCGAAGCAGACGCCCACGTCGGTGCTCCCGCTCTGGTCCGCGGGCTTCACGACACAGGGATAGCCCACCGAGCCGGCGGCCGTGACAGCCTCGGCCGGACCGGCGGCGACGGCGAACCGCGGCGTCGCCACGCCCGCCGATGCGCATGCGGCGCGCATCTGGTCCTTGTTCCGCGAGGTGCGGACAGACACCGGATCTGGTCCCGGCAGGCCCAGCCGGCGGCAGGCCGCCGAGGCGATGCTGACGTGGTACTCGCCGAACGCGGCGATCCCGTCAAGGGGATGATCTGAGCGGTATTCCTCGAGCGCCTTCACCAGGGAGTCCTCGTCGTTGGTCTCGCAGGTGAC
Source organism: uncultured Actinomycetota bacterium (assembly GCA_963725175.1). Taxonomy (GTDB): domain Bacteria; phylum Actinomycetota; class Actinomycetes; order Streptosporangiales; family Streptosporangiaceae; genus DASUBV01. The sequence goes on along the minus strand of CAVRXH010000006.1, from coordinate 5,261,151 downwards.
GAATTCGCTGATATACCGCCTGAACAGCTCCGGCACTCCGGGGATCGCCTCGTACAGTTTCATGTCGCGGGCCACGAAGACCAGCTCGATGCCGAGCTCGCCCGCGATGCTGAATGCCTGGAAACCGGTGCCGCTCATGTTGGTCTCGATCATCGCGACGCGCGTCATGATGGTGACTCCCGCCTGTCAGGGATCCCCTGCAGCCTGCATTGTCACGGGTACGGGTCATGCGGCCGGCCAGCCTTCCCGGGCCGCACCGGCCGTTGCCAGGGAGCTATGACGGGAGCGTCCTGGCCACCGGCGTGATGGCCTGAGCGAGGCTCTGCAGGGCCTCGCTCGCGACCCGGAAGTACGCCCACCGGCCGCGCTGCTCGCGCACGACGAGGCCCGCGTCGGCCAGCTGCTTCATGTGGTGGGAGACCGTCGGCTGAGCCAGGGCGACAAGCTCGGTGAGATCGCAGATACAGGCCTCGCCATTCTCCGCGACCAGCGACAGCAGGCGGACCCGGTTCGGGTCGCCGAGCGCCTTGAAGATGCGAGCGAGCCGCTCGGCTGCGGCGACATCCAGCACGCCGCCGGTTACCGGCGTGCAGGAAGACGCGAAGCCGTCGGCGGTCAGCGGGGGCGCCATCGTGGACATGCATCCCATTATCGCACGTCAGATTGACATCCGTCGATCAGTCGGGGAGAGTCTTTTCATCGAGATCCTTCACCGCCGGGAGTGCTGATGAGCGACCTGCCCGTTGTCGTGATCGGCGCCGGGCCGCAAGGCCTGGCGGCCGCTGCGCACCTGCTGGAGCGCGGCCTGGGCCCGGTAGTGCTGGAGGCCGGGGACCGTCCCGGCTACACGGTCAGCCAGTGGGGCCACGTGCAGCTGTTCTCGGCCTGGCCCGAGCTGGTCGACGCGGCCTGCGCCCGGCTGCTTGAACAGGCCGGGTGGACAGCCCCGGAGGCGGGGTACCCGACCGGGGCGCAGTGGGTCGCCTCCTACCTCAGCCCGCTGGCCGAGGCGCTGGCCGGGCATGTCCGTTTCGGGACGCGGGTCACGGGTGTCTCACGGCGCGGCCGGGACCGGCTGGTAGACGCCGGGCGGGCCAGCCAGCCGTTCACCGTGCACGTCACGGACCCGGACGGCACGGAGTCGCGGCTTGATGCACGCGCCGTCATCGACGCTTCCGGGACATGGCAGCAGCCGAACCCGGCAGGCGCGGACGGCCTGCCCGCACTCGGCGAGCGAGCCGCGGCGGACGCGCTCTGCTACCAGATACCGGACTTCGCCCAGGCCGCGGAGTTCGCGGGCCGGCACATTGTGGTGGTCGGAAGCGGCCACTCGGCGCTGACCGCGATCAGCGAGCTGACCCGCGTGGCGGAGGCCAGCTCCGGCACCCGGGTGACCTGGGTGCTGCGGCGCGGCGGCATCGGCAACACCTTTGGAGGCGGCGAAGCCGACCAGCTTCCCGAGCGCGGCGCACTCGGGATACGCGCCAAGGAGGCTGTCGAAACCGGGCTCGTGAATGTCATGACCGGATTCCGGGTCGAGAGGATCGAGCGAGTTGACGGCGGCGTAATAGTGGGCGCTGAAGACGGCCGCTTGCTGCCTCCAGCCGACAAGGTGGTGGTGCTGGCCGGGTTCCGGCCGGATTTGTCGTTCCTCTCCGAAATGCGGCTGGAACTCGACCCCACCCTGCAGGCCCCTGTCCGGGTGGCCAGCGAGATAGACCCGAACCTGCACTCCTGCGGCGATGTCGCGGCCACCGGGGCCAAGGACCTGGCCCACCCGGAACCCGACCTGTACCTGGTGGGCATGAAGTCATACGGCCGCGCCCCGACCTTCCTGGCGATGACCGGCTACGAGCAAGTCCGCAGCGTCGCCGCAGAGCTTGCCGGTGACCACGAGGCAGCCGCCCGCGTTGAGCTAGTGCTGCCCGACACGGGAGTCTGCGGCGGCGCCGGGCCATACGACAGGGCAGACGAGGCTAGCAGCGGAGCCTGCTGCGCTTCCGAGCCAGCGATCCTGGAACTCGGCCGCATCACCGCCGGCACTCCCTAGCAGCGCTCCCTGCCGTCGCGGGCGACCACCGCGCGTGCTGCCGCCCGCGGCTGCGACCTGCTGGTGACGCACGGCCGGACAGGGCCCATCGGGCGGCCCGTCGCGGTCCGGAATGGCCGGCGTTCGGTTGCAGCCTCGGGGCGAGCCGCAGATGACAAGCCGGGCAACGGGCATCCGTCAGTCGACGAGGTAGTGGGCTTCGATGTAGGCGACGGTTGAGTCGTACGGTTCCCCTACCGGCTTCAGCGTGTACCGGCGGAAGACTGCGGCGGTGGCGCGGCGGACGGCCCGGCTGCGGGCGTCGGCGTTGTCCCAGGGGCGGGCGAGGGTCTGCTTGACTACCTGGTCGATTTCCTCGGCCAGGTTCCGCTCGGTGACCGTGAGGCCCTCCGGCGCGTGGTCGTGGATGATCCGGGACAGGACCCCGACGTGGTCGTCGTCCAGGACGACGGCCTGGTCAGGGTTGCGGGCCGCGTCAACGACGGCGCGGGCGACCTTGAGCGCCTCGGCCAGGAAGTCCAGGGCGTCCTGGGCGTTCTGGATGATCCGGTCCCGCAGCTGCCGCAGGCGCTCGGCGAGGGCGGTGTACTTCGCCGACGCTGGCTCGACGCCCTCGTCGAGGGCGGCCTTGATGGCGTCCAGGATCTCCGCCGCCGACGGCGGCGCCTTGGCCTCGTCGTCCGGGTCGGTCCTGGGCCGGACGAGGGCCAGCAGTTCCTTCAGGATGGCGATGCCCTGCGCGTCCAGGACGAGCGGTTCTTCCTGGGACGCGGCGACAGCGAAGGAGTGGACGTGGGCGTTGATGATCTCCAGGACCATCGGCCCCAGCTCGGCCAGCCGCTCCTTGCGCTCCTCGTCGGAGGACTTCTTGAACAAGGTCGTGTACACCGACCCGAACAGCCCGAACCCGTCGCGGTACTTGGCCGCGCGGGGATCGGTGGCGATGTGCGGGTACAGCCGGGCCAGCAGCCGGTAGTCCCGGGCGAACGCCTCAGCGGCTGCGGGGTGGGAGTCGAGGAAGGCGCTGATGGCCCGCACGGAGGCGTACCCGCGGACGGTGAGGTCCAGGTCATCGGCTCCGGCGAGGAGGTCCTCGACGCGGGCGAAGGCGGCGCGGAACTCGGCGACCAGGTCGGACAGGTCGGTAACGAACCCGCCGCCCTTCTCGCCATCGTCCCGCTCTTCGCCTGCGGCGGGGTCGGTGACGGCGCGCTGGACCTCCTCGGCCAGGCCGATGTAGTCCACGACCACGCCTGTCGTTTTCGTGTACCCGGCCGGGGAGATCCAGGTCCGGTTCGGGCGGGTGATCGCCTGGAACAAGGTGTGCGCCTTCATCGGCTTGTCCAGGTACAGAACGCCCTCGTTCGGGGCGTCGAACCCGGTCATCAGCTTCGCGGTCACCACCAGGAAGCACAGCGGGTCATCCGGGGTGAGGAACCGCCGCTTCTGCTCCTCCTCCTGCGCCTCCGTCATCCGGAAGGGCCGCATGGCGGGGTCCTCGTCCTTGGCGTCGGAGACGGAGATGTTCACCTCGGCGGTGATCCGCTGGTGCCTGCCGACCTCGGCGAGCACCTGCGATGCCGGGTAGCCGGCCAGCAGCTCGTTGATCGTGTCGGTGTACGTGACGGCCAGCTCGCGGCTGAACGCGACGACCTGGGCCTTGAGGCCGTTGCGGTATGCGCCGACCAGGTAGTGGTCCACGATGTCCTGGCAGACCGCGCGGACGCGGTCCGGGTTGCCGAACACCGAGGTGAGCCGCCCGAACTTACGGGACAGGGTCTCCCGGTCGGGGTCATCGAGGCCGAAGTCGTCGGCGAACTGATCGAACTCGGCCTGCAGTGCCTCGTCGTCCATCTCGAACACTACCGGGCGCGGGTCCAGCATGACCGGGACCGTCGCCTCGTCCAGCAGGGACCGCGACACCGAGTACCGGTGCAGAACCCGGCCCGGGTCACCCGCATCGCCGAACAGGGCGAACGTGTCGGTGGCGAGGCTCCGCACCGGGGTGCCGGTCATGCCGAAGTACCGCGCGTTCGGCAGCGCGCCGCGCAGCTGCCCGGCCAGGGACTCCTCCCGGTCGGACTGGGTCCGGTGCGCCTCATCAACCATCACGATGATGTTGTCCCGGACCGACAGGCCCTTCCCCGCGTCGGCGAACTTGTGGACGGTCGTGGCGATGACACCGCGGACGTCGCCGGCCAGCAGGGCGCGCAGCTCCTGGCTGGTCTTAGGCTCGTGGAAGTAGGCGTCCCCCAGCGCGGAGGTGAACACCCCCGAGGTCTGCCGGACCAGCTGGGTCCGGTCCGATATCAGGATGATCGTCGGCGAGTCGGTCCGGGTGTCGGCCAGCAGCAGGGACGCGGCGAACACCATCAGCAGCGTCTTGCCCGACCCCTGGTGGTGCCAGACCAGGCCCCGCCGCCCGCCCGCCACGACCCGATCGTGGATCAGGTGCGCAGCCTCCAGCTGCGGGTAGCGGGGCAGGTACTTCACGTCCGGGCCGCCGCCGGAGGTGTCGAACAGCGTGAAGTTCGCCAGGATGTCCAGCACCGTCGCCGGGCTCAGCAGCAGCTCGACGGAGCGGCGCACGTCGGCCCGCCCCGACAGGCTCTCGTCATCGGCGGTGGACCGGAACGGCTGCCACAGGTTCACCGGCGCGCCCGCCGCACCGAACCGGAGCTCCAGCCCGTCGGACGCGACCGCGAACACGTTCGGGGTGAAGAACCACGGGTAGTCCGCGGCGTAGACGTCGTTGACCTCGCGGGCGGCTCGCTTCCACCCGGCCTTCGCCGTCGGGGACTTCAGCTCCACCACGACCAGCGGCAGCCCGTTCACCCAGTACACCAGGTCAAACCGGCGCGGCGTCTTACCTGGGACGGTGATGGTCACCTCATCCGACACGGTCAGCATGTTCGCCGCCGGGTGCTCCAAGTCGATGACCTTCAGCGAGTGCCACGCCCCGTCCGCGTCCCGGAACTCCTGCTGCCCGCGCAGGACCTTCAGCACCTGCCGGTTGGCCCGCACCAGCCCGCCATCAACAGCATTGACCAGCGCGGTAATCTCCGCGACCACCGCGTCCACGTCAAAACCGCCGATCACGGCGGGGTTGAGGCGGACGACCGCGTCGCGCAGCTCGCCGACGAGCACTGTCTCCGTGGCGGCGCGAGGCAGGTCCCGTCCCGCCATGTAGGCCCAGCCCAGCGGCAGCGACCACTGGACCATCAAGTTCTGGACCTCACGCTCCCGGATACCCTTCGCCACGGGTCAAACCTCCAGCTCAGCGCGCGCGATGGTGATGGTGCGGTCCAGCAGCCCTGACAGCAGGGTGGCATGCACGGCGCGCAGCCGGTCAGCCTCGGCGCGCAAGGCCAAGACGTTCGTCTCCAGCGCCTGCAGTTCGGAGATCGCCCGCTCTTGTTCCTGGGCCGAGGGCATTCCGATCGGTGACTCCATCAGGCGTTTGCGGCTTAGTGTGCGGTTGCGTCCAGCACCGCCGGGAGAGCAGTCCGCCAGGAGCTGCGCACCTGACGTAGTGGAGAAGAAGAGTCGGAAGAAATCGATGTCTCCACCGTCGAGCCGACGGTAAGGCGGGAACCTGTGTGATCCGCAGTAGCCCTCGATCTCCGGGGGCACAATGGCGACTGCCCCCTCCCACGCGAAGACGATGTTGATGACCAGGTCGCCGGGCTCGACCCAGAACACCCTCTTGGACCCCAGAGACTCTCCCGTCACCACCTCCTTGGTGAACAACCCGCGCCCGTGGGACCTGATCCCAATCTGCCGGTACTCTGCTTCAGGGTCGACGGTGATCGGGCGCTTGACCTCTTCCAGGACCTCGCCGATCGGCAGCATGTTCGCGGTGACCGCATAGTGCGCGAACAATTCTTCCTTGCGCCCCCGAAGCAGAGCTTCCAGCGCCCTTGCTTCCTTGTCGAGTGCGGTGATCTGGTCGTCCACAGCACCGACGACCGCGACCTGGGACTTGCGCTCCGGTGCATCGGGCCAAGGAATCTCCAAGGTCTTCAGCCACCGCAATGCCAGATTGCCGAGTCCAGTGCTACCACTCGAGGACTCGCTCATCAGGTGCTGGATTCCGGGGCTTCGGAGCACCAGATAGAGGTAGTCCCGAGTCTCAGCGTCGAGTGCATCCAGGATGAACTGGAAGGCGGACACTGCTGCTCCGTGGACTTCCCCCGACGGAAGGTAGACGTTGCCGATCCGCTCGCGGTTTCCGTTGGTGCGGATCATCACCAGGCTCGTCGCCCCGATGACTTTTGTGCGGGCCGGAAGCCCCGACACGTAGGCCAGTTCACTCAGGTCGATAGACCCATCGGGCCTCGTGTTGGTGATCTTCAGGACCGTCAGCGCTCCCTCCGACGGGACCGAAGACTCATCCTTGGCCGCCCAGGACGGGCCCGAGCCGATTACGGGGCAGAGGTCCCCGAGCGCCTTCTTCTTCGTCGTGACGCGCGCGACGACTTCCGGCAGCGAGACCTGCCGCCGATTACTCATCGAATCCCTTAATCCCGGCGTCCGCGAGGACGGCGAGCATGCGCTGCTCGGCCTTCTGGCGTTCGGCCCGTGCGAGGTTGTAGGCGTCGATGAGGGTGCCGAGGTCTTCCTGCTCGGCGGCAGCCTGCTTGATGTACCTGCCGATGTTGAGGTCGTGCCCGTTGCCCGCGACCTCTGCCATGGGCACAAGACGGACAGCCAGGCCGCCCTCCCCATCGAAGTCCGTCGGGTTCCCATCGGCGCCGAACTCTGCCTGGTAGGCGGCCACGACGGCGGCGATGTCGGCCGGGGTGAGGACGTTGCGGTTCCTGGCCTTGGCGAACCGCCGGGAGGCGTCGATGAACAGGACGCTGTCCTTACGCTGGGGGGCCTTGGTGCCAGGAGCGCGGAACATCAGAATGCACGTGGGGATGGACGTCGAGTAGAAGAGGTTGGGCGGCAGCCCGATGACAGCCTCCAGGAGGTCGTCGGCCAGGACGCGCTGGCGGATGGCAGCCTCCTGGCCGCCGCGGAACAGCACGCCGTGCGGCAGAACCACGCCAACCCGGCCCTTGCGCGGATCCATCGAGGCGATCATGTGCTGCACGAACGCCCAGTCCGCCGTCGACTGCGGCGCGACCCCGCCGATAGCGCGCGGATCGCGCGTCCAGGGCTTCCACTTCAGCGAGTACGGCGGGTTGGCCACGACCACGTCGAAGGTCGCCACCGAGCCGTCCGGCTTCTTGAAGCGGGGATCCTTCAGGGTGTCGCCGACCTCGACCTGGAACTGGGACAGGTTGTGCATGAACAGGTTCATACGGGCCACGCCAGCGGTGTTCGCCACGGCCTCCTGCCCGTACAGGCGGAGCGTGTACCCGCGCCCGCCGTGGGCCTTCAGCAGGTTCGCCGACGCCGCCCGCACCCCGATGTGGATCGCCCCACCGGTGCGGCTGGTGACTTCGGCCTCGAACCGAAAGCCCTGCCGGAGGCAATCGATGAGCTGGCCAGTCGGCACGATCCAGCGCCTGCTGGACCCGCAGAGCACGGCTGGCCGGGTGAGCAGGAGCCGGGCGACACGCCTGGATGACAGGTGCGGCCGGTCAGCTTCGACGCGGCCCTGTGATGTAGCGGTAGAGCAGGTTCATGCTGCCGGGGTAGCCCTGCTCGCGGATCTCGGCGAGCAGTTGCTGCACGGGCACGGCCCGGGTCGGCGGCGCGGCGGGCACGCAGGTGATCCCGGTAGGGATCCACCAGCGTCGTCCGGTACTGGGGGCGCGCGGATCATCCGCTGCGGCTCGGCAGCGCGGCATACCGCTTGACCGTGTTCAGCGAAAGGCTGAGCCGCCGCGAGGCCCGTGCCTTTGCTCAGCGGGTCGTGGACCTGCCGCACACCTGGCTGACAAGGCCGCCGGACGCGGCGGCACCAGCCTCACCGACCTCGGCGCCGCGCTCGACCGGATCGGCCCCTGGCACCTGGCACCTGGCACCTGGCACCTGGCATGAGCCTGACCGTCGTCATCCGCGACACTCGGTGGCCGGGTTTTACTGTTTCTGCGGGAATGGCGGCGGGCTGGATTGAGCGGTGTGCCGGTCAGCGAGGATTGCCTGGCGGGAACATGGCATCTTGTCTGGGTCCTGTGCTCTGGCGAGCATTCGGGAGGCGATCTGCGGTGCCTTCGGTCCGGGCAGGCGGGTGTCGCTGCTGGGTGGCGGGTTTCTTGCCGGCTGCCGGTCCCGGCGAGGTGGAGGGCTTGCTGGTGCGGGTGCGCTGTTGCCCTGGCGTGTCGCGTGATGGGGGCTGCCTTTTCACGGGTGCCGGGCGGGCGGCAGGAAACGCGGATGGCCCCGGCCCCCTGCAGCTCAGGGGTTCGGGGCCATCCGCCCGTCAGCCAGCCCGCTGATCGCGGACCGCCGCTCAGGTTCTTCAGGTCGCAGTAGCTAGCACAACACGCCGTCGCAGACCTGAGGGACCATGGCGGTCGCTGAGAAATCGGTCTGCACGCCACCTTGGGTGACAACTACGGAGCCGCGCAGAAGCCCGGCGCCCTCATACGCACGTATTATGCAGTACGTGCTAGTCGACGTGCAGCCGGAGACAATCGGAAAGTATGCCGGCGGGGTCCAGGCATAGGTATCCGTTCCCGTCTGGCCCGATACGGCGAAGTCGACGGTGTAATTTTGCGATACGTACCCTGTACCGCAGCCGAGAGGGAATGTGTCATGGGCCGATGGCTGGACGTTGCATCCCATGGTCAGGGTGCTTGCGGAGACGGGGCTCGCCGCGAGGGCGGGCACGCCGAACGCTATCGCGGCAGCAGCCAGCGACAAGAATAACCTGCGCATAAGAGACCATACTCCATTCCGTGATGAGACCAGGCGGAGGGACGTGCCGCCGCGCTCGGTCACGAGATCTGCTGTCGATATCGGCGGCCCGCCCGGCAGCGCCGAAACGGCGCCAGCGGCACGGGATCGCCGACCTCGTCTTCCGGGGCAGGCTGGCGCCGCTGGGAGATGCAGGGGCGATGGCGTGCATCAGCAAGCTCCTTCCGGCCGGAAACGCCGTAACGGTAACTCCCGGGGACGCGCAGCACTGTCCTGTTGCCGGGCTTTGCGCGGCCCGGCAGCACCAGGATGACGGGACCCGGTTGATTCTTGTCTGAATCAAGGTTGACAATGGCTGCGCCGCCTATTTGCCAGGTCTCGATCATTTGCCTGATAGCGCCGGGAGAAATCGTGATATGCCGCCTGCTGGGCCCGGTGCAGATCTCGGCTGGCGGGGACTGGACTGGGGTGAGCGCCCCGAAGTTACGGGCGCTGCTGGCAACGCTGCTGCTGCGTCCGGGCCAGGTGGTCCCGGCCGGGCGGCTGGTGGACGAGCTGTGGGGTGATGACCCGCCGCTGGCCGCACGCAAGCTGGTCAGCGGCTATGTGCTGCGGCTGAGGCGGCTGATCGGCGACCCCGACGGCCGGGTGCTGGTGACCTCGTCGCCCGGGTACCGGCTGCTGGTAGCCCCGGGTGACGTGGACGTCGCACGGTTCGAGGAGCTTACGGCGGCGGCCCGCAGGGCGCTGGACGGCGCAGACGGCGCGCGGGCCGCGGAGCTCCTGGGCGGGGCGCTGGAACTGTGGCGGGGCCCGCCGCTGGCAGATGTGCCGCCCGGGCCGCTGATAGCGGCCGAAGTGGCCCGGCTGGAGGAACTGCGCCTGGGCGCGGTAGAGCTGCGGACGGAGGCCGGGATCCGCTGTGGCCGCGGGCCTGAGCTGGTAGCGGAGCTGCGTCACCTCACGGCTGGTTATCCGCTGCGGGAGCAGTTCTGGCACCAGCTGATGCGCGTGCTGGAAGCCAGCGGCCGCCGCGCCGAGGCGCTGGAGGTGTACAGGCAGGTCCAGGTCGTCCTGGCCGATGAGCTGGGTGCCGATCCCGGGCCTGGCCTGCAGCACCTGCACCGGCGTCTGCTGGCCGGCGGAGCAGCGCCAGTTATCCGGCCGCCGAGCGGGCCCCGCCGGGCGGGGCGGCAGCGCCGCCGGCGGTGCTGCGGCAGCTGCCGGGAACTGCGGCGAAATTCGCCGGGCGGGCCGCCGAGCTGGCGGTGCTGACCAGGCTGGCGGACAGGTCTGGCACGGACCTGCCGGGGACGATGGTGATCTCGGCGATCGACGGGATGCCCGGGGCAGGCAAGACCGCCCTGGCAGTGCAGGCCGGGCACCTGCTGGCCGGCCGGTACCCGGACCGGCAGCTGTTCGTAGACCTGCACGGCCACACCCCCGGCCAGGAACCATCCGACCCGGCGGACGTGCTGGCCGGGTTACTGGCCGCCGACGGGGTGGACCCCCGGTACCTGCCAGCTGGCCTGGAGGGGCGGGCCGCGATGTGGCGGGACCGGATCGCCGGGCAGCGGGTCCTGCTGATCCTCGACAACGCCGCCAGCAGTGCCCAGGTCGCGCCGCTGCTGCCCGGCACCGCAAGGTGCCTGGTGCTGGTCACCAGCCGCCGGTTCCTGGGCGACCTGCCCGCACCGGCACAGATACCGCTGGATACCCTGCCGCCTGGCGATGCCCAGGCGATGTTCATGAGCCTGGCGCCCCGCGCCGCCGGCGAGCCCGCTGAGGTGGCCGAGATGGCCGCCTGCTGCGGCCACCTGCCGCTGGCGATCGCGCTGCTGGCCCGGCTATTCACCCAGCACCAGTCCTGGACTATGGCCGACCTGATCGCCCGGACGCGGGAGCGGCTGCTGACCGTTACCGCGGAAAGCCGCACAGTCGCCGCAGCGTTCGGACTGTCCTACCAGAACCTGGAAGCCGGACAGCAGCGTTTCTTCCGCCACCTGGGACTGCACCCCGGCGCTGACATCGACGCCTATGCCGCCGCCGCCCTGGCCGGCCTGCCGCCCGCCCAGGCCGCCGCCCACCTCGATGCCCTGCACGGCTGCCGGCTGCTGGAGGAGCCCGTCCCGCACCGCTACCAGATGCACAACCTGATCCGCCAGTACGCCCGGAGCATCGCCGCCGGACAAGCCCCAGATGAGATGGCCCGTGAGCGGGAACAGCCCATCAGACGGCTCCTTGACTACTACCAGCACGCCGCCTACGCCGCCGACGCGCACCTCACCCGCCACCCCCGGCCTGCCACCGCCGCGCCGGCCCCGCCGCCGGCCGCGCCCAGCCTGCACGCCCGCGACCAGGCCCGCGCCTGGATGACCGCCGAGCGCGCGAACCTGATCGCCTGCATCAGCCACGCCACCGCCCGCCAGGACCACGCCCGGATCACGGGCCTGACCGCCGCCATCGCCTCCCACCTGCGCAGCGACGGCCCCTGGCCGCAGGCCGCCGCACTGCACACCGCCGCCGCCCGGGTAGCCGAGCACCTCGGCGACCAGCCCGGCCACGCCAACGCCCTGCTCAACCTGGGTGATGTGCTGCAGCTGACCGGCGACTACCCGGGCGCGGCCGGCCTGCTGGAACAAGCCCGCAGCATCTACCACCGCATCGGCAGCCAGCTCGGCGAGGCCAACGCCCTGCTCTACCTGGGAGATGCGCGACGGCTGACCGGCGACTTCCCGGGCGCCGCCGGCCTGCTCGAGGCGGCCCTGGCCATCTACCACGGCACCGGCAGCCAGCTCGGCGAGGCCAGCGCCCTGCGCAACCTGGGAACCGTCCAAGAAATGACCGGCGACTACCCAGGCGCAACCCGCCTGCTCGAGGCGGCCCTGGCCATCTTCCGCGGCATCGGCTACCAGCTCGGCCAGGCCGACGCCCTCCTGTATCTCGGGGCCATACGTCAGGAGACCGGCGACTACCCGGGCGCGACCGGCCTGCTGGAACAGGCCCGCGGCATCTCGCGCGGCATCAGCTACCGGCTCGGCGAGGCCAACGCCCTGCTCTATCTCGGGGCAGTACGGCAGGTGACCGGCGACTACCGGGCCGCGGCCAGCCTGCTGGAGCAAGCCCGGGGCATCTACCGCGGCACCGGCAGCCAGCTCGGCGAGGCCAACACCCTGCTGTACCTCGGGGCCATCCGGAAGGAAACCGGCGACTACCAGGCCGCAGCCAGCCTGCTGGAGCAAGCCCGCGACATCTACCAAGATCTCGGCAGCCAGCTCGGCGAGGCCAACACCCTCTGCCACCTGGGCAGCATCCGGCAGGAGACCGGCGACTACCAGGCCGCGGCCAGCCTGCTGGAACAAGCCCGCGACATCTACCGCCACACCGGCGACCGCCTCGGCGAGTCAGCAGCGCTCATCGAAACCGGAGCCATGCACCTGACCCGCGGCGATCCGCAACAGGCCCGCACCCACTACCAGCACGCCCTGCAACTCGCCCGCACCATAGGCAGCCAGCTAGAGCAAGCCCGCGCCCTGGAAGGAATCGGAAAGTGCACCACGACCACGACCACGACCGGCCCAGCCGGCAACGCCCTCCGGCAAGCACTGGAAATCTACCAGCGCATCGGCGCCGCAGACGCCGCCCGGCTCGCCACTGAAATAAACAACCCCGCAGAACCCGGAAACAGGACTTCGGATCCCGCAGGCAGCTAGGCGCTAACGCATTACCCGCGGGCAAGTCCGCTGAAGCTACGGAGCGCCACCACCGGAAACGCGGGGACTGTGAATCAGCGAGCCTTGCCAGCGCGAGCACCATGTCGTCAGGCGCCGGCGCGACAGAGATCGAGTTGTTCCCGACCCTCGCACCAGCGGCCGGCTGGGCAGGCGCAGCACCGAATGGGTAACCGCCGGGCGCCGCGTCATGGCCACGCTGTGGACCAGGCGGCACACCGCTACCGGAGCCGGGCTTGCACCCGCCCAGCTCGCCGCCGCGATCACCGGCCTGCACCTCACCAGCGGGCTACACCAGCCAGTCCGCAGGCCCATGCGAGGTACACCGCAGGTCCGCCGGAGGTCAATCGCTCCATGTCACCACGCGCCTCTGGCAGCGCTCACCATGCGTCCGGGCGGGGCGCCATGTCTGCGCCCCGGTCCGCGTCTGGTCGACCGGTGACGTGTCGCGCATGCCACGACCTCCTTCCGACTTCTTCCACCTGGACTGCGCGGTGACCCTGCAGCGTCAGCGTCCCATCGCAGCCGCCAGCTCCGCCCGCCCCGGCCCGACCACCGGGCTGCCGACGGCGTGCTGGTGGTGGATAAGAACGGGTCAGTGCCATCTATCGCCATCTGCCGGTTCGCGTAACCGACTTACTCGCGGATTCTGGACAGATCAACGATCGGCACCAGGTTTGACATTCTGATGCCTATGCATCAGAATCGCGCTAGCGGCACGCTATCAAGCGAGCGGCGGAGGTGGCAGATGGGCTAAGCGACGTTCGCGCTTCGCGAGATCAATGATGACGTGTTCGTTGTTGTAGTCTAGGTAATTGGATGGCCTTGATGGGCGCAGTCAGTGATCTGGTCGATGTGCGAGTTGATGATGCGGCGAGCGAGATCCGCGACCTTATAGCGGGCCTTTCAGAAGCTCCCCACCTGATCCCGACCGTCTATGGATATGACGAACGAGGGTCGGAGCTGTACGCACAGATCTGCGACTTAGAAACCTACTACCCATATCACGCCGAATGGGCTCTGCTGACAGCTAATGTTAACTCGATCTGCCGGCTTGCCAAGGTAAGCGAAATGGTTGAATTAGGCTGCGGTACGGCCACGAAATCTGAGCTGTTACTGAGCCGGGCGTCCGCTGAGTCCAGGGCGCCGCTGAGATATGTCCCGATCGATGTGTCGGTAGAAATGCTGAGAACGACTTCCACCCGGCTCGCTGATTCTATCGACGGCCTTGAGATCGGGCCCATTGCCGGTGATTACCACAGCGGCCTCAGCGTCGTCGAGCAGCAACCGAAGACATCGCGGCTGTTCTTGTTCATGGGCAGCTCGCTGGGAAATATGAGCGAGCAGAAGCGACGCGAACTCCTGACAAGTATAAGATTAGCGGGCCAGCGCGGCGATCTTATGCTAGTCGGTGTCGATTTCGACAAGCCCCGCTCGATACTAGAGACCGCGTACAATGATCCGCCCGAATGTGATCTGTGGCATAATTTTCTGACTAACAGGCTGACATGCCTAAACAGGCTTTTCAATGGCGACTTCGATCCATCCGCCTTCGATAGCAGGCTCTCATATAACACGGATGCCCGCCGTGTGGAAGCGCGGATCTGGCCAAGAGCTGACGTAGAGTTCTGCCTTGCCGACTTGAATCTTCGAGGAGTTATCAAGGCAGGTGAGCACGTAATTGTCGATACGTCTCATAAGTTCAGGGCCGATGAGCTGGATGAACTGCTGGACTCAGCAGGAATGCGTATAATGCAGTCATATGAAGAACCGGCCGTGAAATACTCACTGCTGCTGGTCGAAATGATGTGATTTTTGAACAAATGATGTGGACCGAGAAAATGTAGGGAGCTTCGCGATAATCATCGGCACGGCGGCGAGCCGGATCTCCGGCTTCATCGGCAGAATGGCGCGGCGCCGGGTCAGCGGGCGGACGGCCATGGCGGCTCCTGACCGCACTGTGCTCCTGCTGCTCGCGCTCTATGCGTGCTGGGGCTCGGCGATCCCGGCGATGAAGCTGATGGTCGACACCGTGCCGCCGCTCGGCGGAGCGGCGCTGATCTTCCTGCTGGCTGGGGTAGTGCTCGCTGGTGCCGCGCGCAGGCGTCCCCGGCCCACGCGTGTGCAGCTGCGGCGCCTGGTGATCGCCGGCGTGCTGCTGCTGGTGGGCGGGCAAGGACTCGCCACGATCGCGCTGACCGCGGTGACCGCCAGCCTCGGGGCGATCCTCGCCGCGGCGATCCCGCTGTGGGTGGTAGTACTGAGCGGGCTGACCGGAACCCGTGTATCGATCGCGTCGCGGGCGCGCCTGGTGGCGGGGTTCAGCGGCATCGTGATCGTCGTGCTGACGGCGCCGGCCAGCGCGATCGGCGGGGCGCCGTGGGCGGTGGCGGCATTCTGCGTCGCGCCGGTCCTGTGGGCCGCGGGAAGCCTGCTGACGGCGAGGGTCGACCGGCCGGTCGATCGAGTAGCCGCCAGCGCGGTTCAGCTGCTTGCCGGGGGGACCGTGTTGCTGCTGGTCGCGCTGTCGCTCGGTGAGCTCGATCCCACTCGTTGGTCGGACGTCAGCCTGACATCGGCCGGGGCGGCGGTGTTCCTGCTCGTCTTCGACTCGCTCGCCGGCTTCATGCTCTACACGCGCCTCCTGGAGAGCGCGCCGGCGCCGCTGGTCAGTACCTACGCCTACGTCACGCCGCTTGTCGGCGCCGTGATCGGCGCGACGGTGCTTGACGAGCCGCTCTGGGCCGGCGCGTTTGCCGGAGGGGCCTTAGTGCTCGGCGCGGTCGCACTCGAACTGCGCGGGCGATGAGGCAAGCGACACGAAGGGTGCAAATCATGCGCAGACTCGCGGTTGTCTCCGGTGGCGGAACCGGGATCGGCTATGCCGTGGCAGCGGCTATGGCTGCCGACAGCGATGTGGTGATCCTCGGGCGACGCGGTGAGATCCTCGCAGCCGCCGCGGCACGGATCAACGCGGAACATGAATCCGCTCGGGTCAGCTGGCTGACGGCCGACCTGCGGGATCCCGAGGCGGCTGGCGCGGCTGCGCGGAACATCTGCGACGGTAGCCGCGAGGTCGATGTGCTGATCAACAATGCCGGGGGGAATTTCGCCGCGCACGTCGCACCAGGGCTGGCCGAGCTGCGTGACCAGTACCTGGAAAACTTCGCGGGCAACGTCCTGCCTGCCGTGCTGCTGACTCACGCGCTGCTGCCGTCCCTGCGCCGCCCAGGAGGCCGGGTGATCACGGTGAGCTCCATCGCCGCCATGCGAGGCAACGCGTCCTACGGCGCCGCCAAGGCGGCGCTGCACCCGTGGGCGGCCGAGCTGGCGATCCGCCTGGCACCCGAGGGCATCACCGTGAACACGGTCGCTCCCGGCTACGTGGGTGGCACCGAGTTCTATCGCGAGCGGATGAACCCGCGATTCCACGCAGATCGCTCCAGGCAGGCGCCGACCGGCCGCGGCGGCGAGCCAGCCGAGGTCGCCGGGCTTGTCCGCTACCTGGCGAGCGCCGAAGCCGGGTTCATCACTGGCGAGCTCATCCACATCAACGGCGGCGCCTGGCTCGGCCGGGGCTGACCGCGCCGTCACGGCTCCTTTAGCCAGCTACGGGTGGCAGCGACCGTCCGCCGAGTCAGGACGGCTGACTCGCCGAGATAGCCGACCGGGTCGAACACGGTATCGAGATCCTCGCTGCTGAGCAGGCCGCGGAGGTCATCGCATTCCCCGAGCAGGTCGCGGATGGACCTGCCGCAGTCGTGTGCCGCCTGGCTGAGCTCGTAGACGCGCTCGTGCGCGGTCTGCTTGCCGAGGTGCTGGCCGAGGGCGAGCATGAGCCGCTCTGACGAGATCTCGTCGGCGACCTCACGCACGTTCTCCCAGAGCCGGTCCGGCTGCACGCTGAGCCCGGTCACGAGCTCCCGCATGATCTCGCACGCCGCCAGGCAGTAGTGGGACACATCTGGCACGCACGCCCACTCGACGCGCAGCGCGCGGGAATCGCGCTCGTGATCGCCGATCATGCTGGTCAGGGCGATGCCCGCCTGGGCGGCTGCCAGCTTGGCCATCACGACAACCTGCTCGGCGCGCTCTGGGTTGCGCTTGTGCGGCATGGTGCTCGATCCGACCTTGCCCGGACGCCAGTCCTCGGAGATCTCGCCGAACTCGGGCCTGCCGATCGTGCGGATCTCGTCGGCTATCCGGCCCATTGTCCCGGCGACGGTCGCCAGGTTAGTCACGTACTCGACGATCCTGTCCCTGGCCACATGCCAGCCGATGCGCGGTACCCCGAGCCCGAGGCGCCTGGCGAGTCCCAAGAGCACCTGCTCGCCAAGGCCGCCGAAACCGGCCATGGTGCCCGCCCCGCCGAAGAGCTGGGCCACGAGGACCCTTGACCGCATGTCCGTCAGCCGCTGCGCGTCCCGCTGCAGCTCATCGAGCCAGCTCGCGATCTTGAGACCGAAGCTCATCGGCAGCGCGGGCCTGGCATGGGTGCGGCCGAGAGCGATCGTCTCCGCGTGCTCCTCGGCGAGCTCGGCCAGCCGCGAGCTCACGGCGCGCAGGACCGTATCAAGCTCGTCGAGCACGTCACGCATCTCGAGCACCTGGCCGGTGTCCTGGATGTCCTGCGTGGTCGCGCCGAAATGGATGTACTCGCCAGCACCGTCCGGGCATGCGGCCTGAAGCACGCGCAGCAAGCCGATGAGCGAATGCCCGGACCGGTTGATCTCCTCGCGCACGGCCGCCAGGTCGATGTTGTCGAGGACGGCGGCCGAGGTGATGGACGCTGCCGCCAGATCAGGAATCACGCCAAGCTCGGCCTGGGCCTGCGCGAGCGCGGCCTCGATGTCGAGCCAGCGCTGGTTGCGGCAGTCATCACAGAAGATCCGCCTGCTGGCGGGGGTAGCGTACCGGTCGCCGTAGAACCGTGAATCGGTGATGTGCCCCCGTTCGTGACGGCAGTCAGCGGCGGGACTGGCGGGCGAGCTGGTCGCGGTCAAGGGATTCTCCTCAGCGGTGACAAAGGTGCGTTCTGGGCGGCTCGGGCGGCCGGATCGCAGGTAAGGGCTTCCGCCGTAGGGCCGCGCGGTGGGATCGGGTACCGCGGCAGCCGCGAGGTCGCAGGCGACCTCGCGCAGTGACCTGCCCTGCCGCCTCGCCTCGGTGATCAGGTGGTCCGCGAGCTGGCGCATCAGGTGGGTAACATCGGCGAGCACTCCGGCCGGGTCGGGCCGCCAGCCGGCGCCGAATAGGGCCTCCATCGAGGCCGAGCCGCCGATCCCGCCGATGAAGTCCGGGATGACCAGCACTCCCGCCTGGCAGAGCAGGCGTTCAGCCGGCAGCGAGAGCCCGCAGTTGGCGCCGACCACCACGACAGGCGCCTGGAGACCCGCTGCCTGCTCGGCCGTGACCGCGTCCTCGTGAGCGGCCAGCACGATCAGGTCGGCTGGCAGGCTGAAAAGCGCGCTGCTCGGCAGGTGCTGGCCGGCCGCGATGGCGGTGACCGGGGTACCTGGCGGCTCGCCGAGCATCCGCATCACGTCGAGGCCATGCGGGTCGGTCACGCAGCCGTACTCGTCCGCCACCGCGACAACGCGGATTCCGTTGCCGGCCAGGGTGCAGGCCGCGCCGCGGCCGAGGGTACCGAACCCCTGAAGCGAGCAGGTCACGGGTGCCGCCAGGAGCGCGCTCCTGGCGGCACCGATGGCGGTCTCGGCGAGCGCGTGGCCGGCCCGCCGCTGCGCCAGCGTCAGCGGGCCCACCGGCTCATCGAGGCTGCGAAGGCGGGCGAAGAAGTCCTCGTCGCTCAGTTCCTGAGCCTGCCTGATCGCGTACTTGATCGAGGGGATGTCCTGGCCGCGGGCGATTTCCTCGAGCTCCCCCAGCTCGTGCCCATGTCGGAGCCGAGGCTGAGCCTGCTGGCAAGCTCGGCGCGCAGGAACGCGAGAAACCGGCCGAGCGCGGCCTGCTTTTCCGGGGCCTGCGGGCTGATCGCCAGCCCGCACTTGGCGCCGTCCACGTTGATGCCGAGGATCCTTTCCTTCAGCGTCATCCGGGAGGCCAGCGTGGCTAGGGTGTCCGCGGTCAGGCCGTGCTGTGCCCGGCAGCCGCCCGCGGCGAGCCGGCAGGCGAGACCGTCGTACGCCAGCCAGCCGCTGGTTCCTCCGGAGGGATCGCGGTACTCGATGATGGTGCTCATTTCATTCCCTAATGCCGCTGCCGGTTCGGTTCTCCGCGGGCAGTTCACATCCCGCGACGATGGCCGCCACGTCATCGGCGCTGACGATCCTCGCCGGGAGGCCGTCTTCCATGACGATCACGGCGTGCCTGTGGTCAAGCAGTTCCTGTCGCCGGCTGAGCGGCTCGTCGGCACCGACCAGGGCCAGGTCGCGGTCGGCATGGCCGCCGGCCGGATCGGAGAGCGTGGCCCTGCCCAGGGCGAGCTGCCGCATCAGGCCGGACCGCGCCACGATCCCCTGCACCTCGCCGAGCCGCAGCGGCGGTTCGGCCCTGGCGAGGATGAGGTGGCTTGTGCCTGACGTGTGCATGGCGCTGAGCGCGTCGGCGACGGTGTCCGACGGCGCGATGGCCGGGAGCGCTGGCCGGCTGCCGCCGAGCAGGGCGCGGGCGGAGGGAAGGTCCCGAGCCGTCTCGAGCAGCCCGTGGCGTGCCATCCAGCCGTCATCGAATACCTTCGACAGGTAGCCGCGGCCCGAGTCAGGCAGCAGCACCACGACCACGGCGTCGGCCTCGAGCTTCGCGGCGACCCGCAGCGCCGCCACCACGGCCATGCCGCAGGACCCGCCGGTCAGCAGCGCCTCCTCGCGGGCGAGCCGCCTGGTCATCCTGAGCGAATCGGCATCGGCGACCGCGATGATCTCGTCGGGCACTGACGGGTCGTAGGACTGCGGCACAGTTGGCTGCCCGACACCCTCAAGCAGGTAGGGACGGCCGGCGCCGCCCGAGTAGACGGAACCGTCAGGGTCGGCGCCGATGACCTGGACCGTCCCGCCCGACACTTCCTTGAGGTAGCGCCCGGCGCCAGTGATGGTGCCGCCGGTCCCCACGCCCGTCACGAAGTGCGTGATCCGGCCGCCGGTCTGCTCCCATAGCTCCGGCCCGGTGCCGAGGTAGTGGGAACGCGCGTTCTCTTCGTTGCTGTACTGGTCGAGCTTGACCGCGCCATGGATATCGCGGGCCAGCCGGTCGGAGACACTGCGGTAGGAGTCGGGATGGTCGGGCGGCACCGCAGCCGGGCAGATCACGACCTCGGCTCCGTAGGCGCGCAGAACCGCGACCTTGTCGGACGACACCTTATCCGGGCAGGTGAAGACGCACCGGTAGCCCTTGTCCTGAGCAACGATGGCCAGCCCGACGCCGGTGTTCCCCGAGGTCGGCTCCACGATCACCCCACCGGGCAGCAAGGTTCCCGCCTCCTCCGCCGCCTCGACCATGCGCAGGGCGATCCTGTCCTTCACCGACCCGCCGGGGTTGAGGTACTCGACCTTGGCGAGCACCGGTGCCGCCAGGCCCTCCGTGACCCTGCGCAAGCGGACAAGCGGCGTTCCGCCAATAAGCCCGGTCACCGACTCGGAATACCTCATCGGGCCGTTCCGGCCTGTCCGGTCAGCAGCGGCACGGTCACGACCCCGCCTTGCGGCGCGAGCCTGCGGTAAGCGGTGATCCAGGACAGGCTGGTCCAGACCTCCACCACGACGGGGCCGCGGTGGGCGAGCGCCTGGGCGAGGCGAGGACGGACATCACCGGGATGGCTGATCTTCAGGCCGAGTACGCCATACGCGCGGGCCAGCAGGGCGAAATCCGGGTTCACCAGATCGGTGGCGATGGTGCGCCCCGGATAGGCGCGTTCCTGATGCAGGCGGATCGTGGCGTAACTCGAGTTGTTGGCGACCAGCACGATCAGCGGCAGCTGACGCTCCGCCGCGGTGGCCAGCTCGCCGCTTGTCATCAGGAATCCGCCGTCGCCGGCGATCACGACCGTGGGCCTGTCCAGCCGCAGCGCCGCGGCCACCCCGGCCGGCAGCCCGTAGCCCATCGCGCTTGAGCTGATGCCGAGCATCCGGCCGGCACCGCTCATCCGCAGGTACCGGTACAGCCAGCTAGTGAAGGTACCGGCGTCGAGGGTAACCACCACGTCACCGCCGGTCAGCTCGTCAAGCGCGTGCACGACCGCGCCGAAGGCCACGCCGTCATCGCTCTCGTGCGGTCGCCAGGCCGCCTTCGCGGTCTCGAGACCGTTGAGCTGCCGCACCCAGGAGTCACGCTCCCGGCCGCCCGTGGCATCGAGAGCAGCCAGATCATGCAAGAAGCGAACCGGATCGGCGGCCAGGCCGATCCGGGGCCGGTGAAACTGGCCGATGCGGGCGGCATCGGGGTAGACATGGACGAGATCCTGGCCGGGAGCCGGCGACGCGGGCAGCCGCCGGCCGAGCGTAGTGACCCCGTCAAGCCTGGTGCCCACCGCGAGGATGAGGTCCGCCTGGCCGAGCAGGTCACGCTGCACCGCTGGCGTGTTGTTGTGCAGGTGCCCGGCGTAGCAGGGGTGCCGGTTGTCGAACACATCCTGACGCTTGTTGCTGGTGACCACGGGCAGCATGTGCCGTTCCGCGGCGGCCCGCAGTTCGGCCCGGCCCGCGTCTCCGCCAGCCATGCCGCCGGCGATCAGTAGCGGACGCCGCGCCTGGCGGAGCAGCCGCGCCGTGTCGGCCAGATCGGCGGGGCACGCCACCATCGGGCTGGCCGGCCACCGAGCAGCGGGGACGGCGATGTCGTCGGCGCGGGTGAGCACGTCCTCGGGCACGGCGAGGACGACCGGCCCCGGCGTGCCCGACTCGGCGATGCGGAAGGCCCTGGCGATGAACTCAGCCGTCCTCGACGGGTCAAGCAGGAGCCAGCATGCCTTGGCCACGCGCCCGAAGAGGGCATCGCAGTCGAGGTCCTGGAACGCCTCGCGCCCGAGGCTGGCCACGGGCACGCAGCCCACGATCAGCACGAGCGGGCTGGCGTCCTGGCTGGCGGCATGCACGGCGATGCTCGCGTTGGTCGCCCCGGGTCCGCGGCTGACCAGGCAGACTCCCGCACGCCCGGTCAGCCTGGCATCGGCGAGCGCGGCGAATCCTGCCGATGCCTCGTGCCTGCAGGTCACCACATCCACATCCGGCGCGTCGTGCAGTTCGTCAAGCACCGCGAGATAGCTCTCGCCGGCCACGCAGAACACCCGGTCCACGCCGTGACCGCGGATGCTGTCCACCAGGGTGCGGGCAGACTGCGAGGAGCCGGCGCAGACCGGTTGCCCACCGGGGGACGAGGACATCGCAGCCCCCCGATCAGGGGCGCGAGCCGGCGTAGGGGGCATTGGCCCGTTCCGGCGGATAGATGATCGCCGCCTCGTCGAACGTCTGGCCAACCTGCTGGTACTGGAGGATGACCAGCTCGGGCGGGCTGTGGTGCCAGTGCTCGGTGCCGCGGTCGAAGCGCACGGGACCGCGCCAGGTGTCGAAGGATTCCGACTCAAGGGCGGCGAGGACAGCTTCCCGGTCGGCGGAACCCGCGGCCTCGATCGCCTGGCCGATGATGGTCACGTCGGTGAAGGCGCTCAGCGAGGTGTCTGGCGGGGTGACGCCATAGCGCTCGATGAACCTGCTGGTGAACCAGTGGCCGATCTCGGTCAGCCCTTCCCAGGACGGACGGTACCGCGAGGCGGGCCACATGACGCCGTTGCCGCCGCTGCCCGCCATCCGCCAGTAGTCCTGCGACCGGGTGGGAAACCCGAAGGTGACCATCACCGGCGGGCCAGGCAGCAGCCCAACCTCGATGGCCTGCTGGAGAATGTGGTAGGTGTTGCCGACCGGTCCCCCGCCGGCGATGACGTTGACGCCGCCGTCGATGAAGGCATCGGGCCCCACGCCTTGATCTCGGCGAGCTGCGCACGCCAGTCGAGCGTGCTCTCCTGCGGGAAGTCGAGCCGGAGGAACTCCATGCCGCGCTCATTTCTCCCGTAGTCCTCGAGCGCGTCAGCGATGGTCCTGCCGAACACTGTGTCCGCCGCGATCATGCCGATCCGCGCGGCGCCGGCCGCGGCCAGGCAGTCGATCATCAGCGGTGCCCGGTCTTGGTTAGAGAAGTAGGTGCGGAAGATGGCCCGCCTGCCATGGGTGACCGTGGGATGCCCGTTCTCGACGAACAGCGGCAGCCCGATCTGCTCGCAAAGCTCGGCCACCGGCCCGGCGGTGCGCAGGTGCCACTGGCCGAGCGCGGCCACGACGTTGTCCACGATCGCCAGCTTCGCCATGGCGCCGACAGCGGACCGCTGGAAGCCATCCTCGCGAGCTGAGGCCATGTCGTTAGCGGCCACGAGAGCGAGGCTGCGGCCGCCAAGCACGCCGCCGTGCTCCCGCACGTACTCGACGCCAAGCCGGGCACCGCGCGTCACTATGACGCCCGCCAGCGCGTCGCCCGGCGGAGTCAGCGGGGTGATCAGGCCCACCTTGACCGGGTTGTCGCCGGCCTCCCGGTTGACGGCCTCGATCTCGTCCATCGCGAGAGTCATCGGGTCGGGTCCGGCTGACCCGTTCTCCCTGGCAGCCGGGATCCCGGCTTCGGCTGAGGCTGCGGTCGGGGCTGCGGTCGGGGCTGCCGCATCTGGGGCCATTATTAGCTTCTCCTTCGTCGCGTCGGCGGATCGCGCCTGGGCTGTCAGAGGTCGTACTGATCCCGGTAACCGCGAAAGCGGGTCCGGAGCTGGCCGGTGTCCAGGCCGAAGTCACTGGCGTCGTACTCGTGGCTGGCGGCCGGCGACCTGCTTCGGGCTAGCCAGTCCCGCATCAGGCCGACCGCCTCGCCAGTCATCTCCATCCGCGCGAAATCACAGACGCTGGCGGCCGTACCGACCGGGTCACGGATGAGATCCGGATAGCGGATGTCGAGCACGGGCAGTCCGTGCGCGGCGTCGGGCCCCTGCCGCCGGAGCAGGCCGACCGCCTCATCGGTGCGGCGGAGCCAGAACCTGCCCAACTCGGCCCGGTCGACCCGCTCGCTGCGAGCCCGCCTGATGACCGCCACCAGGCTGCATCCGGAAGGAACCGCCTGCGCCGGATCCCGGTGCAGGCGCACTACGAGAGCCTGCGGGTACACGGCGGCCAGCGCATCGGTGTGCCATAGGTGGAGCGGGCACTTCAGCACCACGGCGCCGCCGGGCTCGCGACGGAGAATGGCCTGAAGCTGCGTCAGGTGGAACCGGTAGGCGGGCGTGAAGTCCTGGCCAGCGAGCCAGCCAAGATAGCTGGGCACCCGGTACCGCATGCCATAGATCTCCGAGTAGAAGCAGTTGCCGATCAGCCGGTGGCATTCCTCTGGCCGGTCAGGGCCGAGTTCATGTACCGCGCGGAAGCCGGGCGCGTCACGGTAGTAGGCCGCGATGTAATCGCCGGCCTGCCGCCGCGCCCTGGTCACGTCGGCCGCTACCGGTGACATCAGCTCCCAGAGCCGCGGCGCGCGCAGTCCGGGATGCTCGGCGAGCAGGTTCTGCAGCAGCGTGGTGCCGCTGCGATGCAGCCCGGTGATCACCACCACCGGCCCGAGCGGGCGCTCCGCAATCTCAGGGTGCGCGGCCGCGAACTGCCTGACCTGCGCTTGCACGGTCAGGGCGCGGATCAGCGCGGCGCGCGCGGCCCGTTCGCCCGCGCTGGTAAGCCCGGCCTCGCCGCTGATCGCCTCGCATAATCGGGACAGGGCCGGCCTGAAGGCCGGATCGAGCCAGTCGCGATGGCCGGGGCCGAGCTCGGCGATCAGGTCTGCCGCGGATAACCGCCCGGCCGGCAAGGTCACGGTCATGCCCGCCGCACCGCTTGTCCCCCGGCCACGCTGAGCGGGCGGCTACGTGTCCGCAGCCGCCGGAGTCGAGCCCGCGGGGGTAGCTGATGTCCGCGGCGCGCCGCCTCGCGCCTGCTGGCATCCAGGCTGGCGCATAACCGGCGAGGGATCTCAGCCGGTAACCGGGCGGCGACGGCGGAGGGTGATCCGATGATGCGGAACACTTCCCGCACGAGCGGGAGAAAGACGGGGCAGGCCATGGGCCGCGCGCCTTCCATATCGTCTTTGAGATCGCGGCATAACCACCTCAGCGCGGGGGCGCCTGTCAGCAGGGAGAAGCGATCACTGATCTTATTAACCACCGCTCTTAGTCCGGCCCTGAATATAGCACTATGGGAATAAATGCCCGGCTCAGCCAGGTTCGAGATGCCGCGGGCATCCTGTTTCGAGAACCGTCCTGCGCCTAGCTGGCACATAAGGGCGGGACTCCCCTCACGCTCGGTTCCCAGCTACTGTGCGTAATGCCGACGAGAAAAACTCACTCCCGCCAGGCCTCGCAGGCCGTGGCGGCGCCTCCAAGATCGGGGCTAGTTTCACCCGCATACCTATCTTTATCCATAACAAGCCCGAGGACAACCATGCCGCGCCATCTCATACTCTGAACTGCGCGCATGCCGTGAATGGCGGGCCCCGGGAGCCGGCTGTTTCCGTGATCCATTATTGTCGATTATTCCTAGCGTGTCAGTATTAAAGGCGGCGCGCTGCTACCGAGCCCGCCTTGCCGCCGAGTCCCTGATCTCTTTGCGCGATACGGGAACTCGCCAAGCCGCGGGCGGTTATCCACAAAGTTGTTCTGCGAGGTTGTCGCCAGCGGAATCCCCGGCGATTCGGATGCCGGTGCACCAGCGGGCCTGCCGGACCACGGCACCCGACCGGCCAATTGACATCGGCTGGGCGGGCGGGCAGAGTTCTCATATCGACGTTCGACGATGTGATCACGGCCAGGCGCGAGCGGCCGCCCGGCTCGCATGAGGACGGATGACGGACGGGAGCCGAGGCCGTGAAGCGCGTGGCGATGATCGAGACCAACATGAGCGGTACCGGGTTCCAGGCGTTCAGGCTGGCCGGCGACCTCGATATCGGGCTGGTCTTCGTGACCCGTGACCTCAGCCTTTACGAGACCATTCCCGGCGTGGCCGAGCTGTTCCGGCGCTACATCAGCGAGGTCGTCACCTGCGAGACCAATGACGAGGACTCCATCGTCAAGACGCTGGAGGAATACCGGTCGCGCCGCCCGCTCGACGGCATCGCCGCCTTCGGCGAGTACCACGTGAGTATCGCGGCCGCGGTGTGCCGCCGGCTGGGCCTGCCGGGTCCCGACCCGGAGTCGGTGCGCGTCTCCCGGAACAAGGACCTGATGCGGGCGGCCTGCGCATCCGCCGGAGTGCCGGTGCCGCGCTTCGCGATCGCGGACGCCGGCGCCGACGCGGCGGCCGTGGCCGGGTCGGTGGGCTACCCGTGCGTGGTGAAGCCCGCGGACCAGAGCGGCAGCACCGACGTCGCGATCTGCTACGACGACGCCGACGCCCGGCGCATGACCGGGGAGATCAGGGCATCGCCGGTGAACTACCGCGGCCAGGCCAGGAGCCCGCTAGCGCTCTTCGAGGAGTACCTGACCGGCGCGGAGGTCAGTGTCGAGACGGTGTCCTTCGGCGGCGCGGCCACGGTGGTCGCGGTCACGGACAAGCAGCTGTCGTCACTGCCGTACTTCGTGGAGATGGGCCACGCCGTCCCTTCGGCGCTGCCCGCCCAGGTGGCCGATGCCTGCGGGCAGGTAGCCGTCGCGGCGCTGGCGGCGGTCGGCTATGACCTGGGCGTCGCGCACGTCGAGGTCAGGATGTCGGCCGATGGCCCTCGGCTCATCGAGGTCAACGCCCGCCCGGCGGGCGACCGGATCCCCGACCTGGTGGAGCTGGCCACGGGCGTCTCCCTGGTCCGGGAGGTCCTGCGGATGTCGCTGGGGCATGCGCCGGACCTCACCCCGAGGCGGGACCGGGCTGCCGCGATCCGGTTCGGCTGGGCCTACCCGGGCCGGGTGCGCCGGATCCTCGGCGCTGACCTGGCCCGCGGCCTGCCAGGAGTCACGGACGTCGGGCTTGAGGTGGCGCCGGGCGGGGTGGTCCGGCCGCTGGCCGGGGACCATGACCGGGTGTCATACGTCATCGCGTGGGGGGACACGACCTACACGGCCTGCCGGGCCGCCGAGACGGCCCTGGCGCACATCTTCGTCGACACCGGCCCGGAGGACGCCGGCGGCCAGGCGGCGGACGCCGCGCCCGCGGTGCACGGCGGGGAAGGGCGATGACCGTCAAGGTCACCTATCACGCATCCATCCACGACCTGGCCGCGCCCGCCTGGGACGCGCTGGCCGGCGGGAACATCTACCTCAGTCACCGGTGGCTGAGCGTGGTCGAGGCGGACTCGCAGCCATCGCCCGGCTACTTCGCGGCCTGGTCGGACGGCGGGACCCTGGCGGGAGCGCTGCCGGCCTACCGGCTGGAGCGGCCGCCCGGCAACCACCTGTCCGACCCGGCGCGGGTCATGACCGGCGCCGGCGCCCTGGACGGCTGGTACCCGGCGCTGCTGGGCGGCGCGCGGATCGGCTACTCCAGCGCGATCCTGGCCGATCCCGGGCTGCCGGCCGGTGCCCGGCGGGCCGTCTGCCGGGCGCTGCTGGACGCGCTGGCCGGCTACGCCGCGGGCGAGGGCTATCGCAGCAGCTCGCTGCTGTACCTCAACGAGCACGGCGCGGCCCAGATCGCCGGATTCCCGGACTGGCCGCTGGTGTTCAGCTCGGCGGAGGCCGTGCTGCCCGTCACCTGGTCCTCCTTCGAGGAGTACCTGGCAGGCCTGACCCGGCACCAGCGCGCGAACGCCCGTTCTGAGCTGCGGCGCTTCTCCCGGTCCGGGCTGGAGGCACGGCTGGTCCCGCTGGCGGAGGTGACCGGGGAGGCCGCGCCGCTGGCCGTGAACGTCCAGCTCAAGTACGGCCACCAGTCCAGCGTGGTCCGCCAGGTGCGGTTCTTCGCCGACTGCGCCGCGCGGCTTGGTAGCGACGCGCTCATCTTCGGCTGTTTCGACAGCGGCCGCCTGATTGGCTACGCGCTCGCCTTCACCTGGCAGGACACGCTCTACATCCGGTCGGCGGGCTTCGACTACGACGCGCTGCCCCGGCAGGGCGAGCACTTCATGGTCATGTTCTACGAGCCGATCAGGTATGCCATCACCCGCGGCCTGGCCCTGGTCCACTTCGGCACCGAGTCCTATGCCGCCAAGATCCAGCGGGGCTGCTCGCTGCGGCCGCTCTGGTCGGCCGCCCGGCGGGCGGAGCCGCTCAGCGGCGAGGCCCTGCGGCGGCTGGCGGTCCTCAGCCAGGACCGACTGCGCGGCTGGGACGAGGACTTCGGCGCGGCGCTGGGCTACCTGCCGTCGCACGAATGGGTCATTGCCTAGCCGTTCGCGCAGCACGCCCCGTCCGCCGCCGCGGCACTTGGTGCCGGACCGTCGGCGGGAACATCGCCGAACGCCGTGCGGCGGGCACGGCCGAAGCCGTCCAGCCAGCCGGCGGCCCGCGGGCGGAGCGCCGGGTCGGCCAGCACCATCGCCGTGGTGACCTCGCGTCGCAGCGCGCCGCGCAGCGCCTTGGCCCGGTGGGCGCCGGCGCCGAACTCCACGGTGCGCAGGCCCTCGGCGCAGGCATCACGGACCGGGGCGTCCAGGACAAGGGCGAAGTACACGCCACTGCGCTCGCCCAGGGCCGCATAGTCGAACCCCGGCCACTTGACGAACAGGCGGTGGTTCTTGCGGATCGCCACGCAGCTGGCCACCAGCTCGCCGCCCCGGATGCCGAGATAGGCCCGGACGTCCGCGCCGCTGTCGAGCAGCGAGCCCAGCACGGCCGCGATGTGGCCGGGCTCCTCGCTCGCGCCGTTCTTCTCCTGGTTCAGGCTGGTCAGCTCCGCGATGCGCGCGACATGGGGGCGGATGGCCGCGCCGTCCGCCCGGTCGATCGCCACCCCGGAGTCCGCGGCGCGGCGCAGGTCCTCCTGTACCCGCCGCCGCGTCCTGGCGGGCAGGCCGGCCAGGTGCCGGTCCCAGCCACCGGGCGCGAGCCGGGCATAGTCCTCATAACCCCAGAACGCACTGTGCCCGCCGGCGGCCGACAGCGCCGCCACGAGAGCCTGGTTGCCGAGGCGGTCCGGGATCCACGGTGCCAGCACGCACCGCGCCCCGGCCTCGAACGCGGCGGGGACCAGCGCGGCGACCATGGTCGCCATCAGGGCGGGGGTCCAGAAGTTGTAGGCGACCTCGGTGCGGTAGCCGAGCGGGGAGCCCAGCAGCAGCGCGGGGAAGAACGCTCCGGCGTCTGCCGGGCCGGCCAGGTAGGTGCGCGGGTCGTGGTCAGGCGACGACGGCGCATCCAGCAGGTAGCCGGCCGCCAGGGCAAGCTCGCCGCGGGCCCGGGTGGCGACGGTGTGCCAGGGACGCAGGCCGGGAGCCGCCTTCTCGGCGGCGGCCAGCCAGGTCGGCCCGGTATAGGGCCAGGCCTCGGTCAGGTTCGCCAGCTCGCCGGGCCAGTCCAGGTCCGGCAGCTCCTGCCCGGGTAACACCACGACGCGGGGCGACCCGCCCATTGCGCTCTCCTTCTGCTCTGGCAGTTTGCTCTGGCAGTTCTGTTCTGGCAGGCGTCAGCACTTGACGCAGCAGCGCCCGCGGCCAGCGCCCTCGGCCTCCGCGCGGCGTTCCTGCCACAGCTCATCGACTCGCGGGTCGGGATGCGCCCAGTCCACCCAGAACCCCCGGTCGGCGGTGGCGATGTCTTCCATCCACGGCGACCGGAGCAGCGGCGAGCCCTTGAACAGCAGCAGCCGGGTCTGCAGCGCGGTCGGGTCGGTCACCCTGGCCAGCCCGGTGTCCACCAGGAAGTCCTCGAAGCCGAGCAGCTCCTCGTACTCCACCCACGGGGTGAACGGGATGAAGGTCGGGTATAGCTCGAACCCGATCCGGCCGGCCTGCACCACGGCCGCCCTGATGTGCTCGACGTCAATGTGCTTGTCGAAGATGCGCAGGATCCGGTCGGAGGGGAACTCCAGCGCGGAGGTCACCCGCCGCAGCCCGAGCGAGACCAGGTGCTCCAGCTCAGCCGGGTAGTCCAGGATGTGGTCCACGCGGGTGGTGAACTCGAAGGTGACCGGCCCGACCTCACGGGAGAGCTTCTCGACGACGCCCGCGCCGATGGTGCGGGAGTTGAAGAACTCCGCGTCGATGAAGCAGAAGTGCCGGACGCCTTCCTCGGCCAGTTGCAGCGCGTCGTCCAGCACGGTCGCGGACTCATAGGCCGTCACGCCGCCGTCATACGCCCCGTACACCGAGCAGTAGGTGCACTTGTGGTGGCAGCCCCGGGTCGCCTCGATGTTGCCCATCAGGCCGAGCGGCGAGTGGTGGGCCGGGTAGTGGACGAGCGAGGGAAACAGCTCGCGGGCCGGGAGGAGTCCGCCGATCCGCCGTCGCGGCGGCCCGGGCGCCAGGCCGGAGCGGGTCATCAGCGCGGGGACGCTGGCCAGCTCGCGAGTGCCGGCGGCTGCCTCGGCCAGTTCCATGGCGATACGCTCCGGCTCGTCCATCGCCACGCCGTCGGCGACGTCCAGGAACGCGCGGTGGTTCAGCTGCGCGTACTGGCCGAAGGCCACCAGGGCCGCACCGGACCGGGCACGCAGCTCGCCAGCCAGCCGCACGGCCCGTTCCAGGCCCTCGAACTGCTGGACGGAGATCAGCGTGAGGTCGAACGGGCCCTCGGGCATGGCCTCGGGTAACAGGTGCGCATCCCAGCCGGTCACCTCGGCGCCCCGCGCCCGGATCGCGGCTGCCGCGCACGCGGACGCCAGCGGCTGCATCTCGGCCTCGAACGCGGAGGCCACGAGCACGCGGGGCTGGGACATGTCTCTCTCCCTTCGCGCCGGGACTTCCCGGTGAGCTGGGCCGAGCCTGGAGCCCACGGTGCAGGACGTAGTGATATATGTCAATGGGTCGATGAATAACGGACAGTCGTCGCGGCCGGGGAGCAGCAGCCGCCCTGCACCGCGCCGCCGGGATCGTCGAACAGCCCCGATCCGCCGCACACGCCCGTGTCCGGCAGGACCAGCTCAACCCTGGCCGCCGCCTCGTGGTCGCCGGCCAGCTCGGCGGCGATGCTGCGGACCTGCTCGTAGCCGGTCATCGCCAGGAACGTCGGGGCGCGCCCGTAGGACTTCATCCCGGCCAGGTACAGGCCGGGCTCGGGCTGGGCGAGGTCGGCGGCCCCGGTGGCCGCCACGTCTCCGCAGGAGTGCAGGTTGGGGTCGATCTCGGCCGCGAGCCGTGCTGGCGCCTGGAGAACCGGGTCCAGCTCCAGCCGCAGCTCTGACAGCAGCGACAGGTCCGGCCGGAACCCGGTGAGCACGAGCACGCGGTCGGCTGCGTCCAGGACCCTGCCGTCCCCGGCCTCCAGGATCACGGTCGGCCAGCTCGCCGATCGCGGTCAGCGCCGAATGCCCGCTGCCGAGCACGATGGTGTGACGGCCGGCGAATCCGCCCGCCCCGATGTCCGGCAGCCGGTACGCCAGCTGGCCGCGTGCGGCCCGCTCCCCGATGGCGGGCAGGCCGTCAGCGCCGGCCGGGCCTGGCTGCCCCCAGGTGCCGGAGGCATCGATGACGGCGCGGGCCTCCAGCCGCGACTCGGCGCCCGCCGGGCCGCTCACGTGCACCGTGAAAGGCTGATCCGCGCGGCCGGCGTCAACCAGGCGGTCCCGGCCGCGGCGGGAAACGCCGGTCACCCGCGCGCCGCAGCGGACATGCCAGGCAAGCGCATCCGCCAGCGGTCGCAGGTACCGGCCGGCCCACTCGGCGCCGGTCGGGTATCCCTGGGCCGGCGCCTCCCATCCGGTCGGCGCGAGCAGCCGGGCGCCGGCCGCGTCCACGAGCTCGGGCCAGCCGGAGAAGAGCCGGACATGGCCCCACTGGCTGACCGCGTGCGCCGGGCTGTCCCCGGCCTCCAGCACCAGCGGGTCCAGGCCCCGTTCCAGGAGGTGCGCCGCCGCCGCCAGGCCCACGGGACCCGCCCCGATCACGGCAACCGGCAGCCCGTCCATCGCGCCCCCTCATATCGCCAGGTCTCGATACGACTGACTCTGCCCTGTCTGATCGACATATGTCAATCTGACCTCGCATGCTGTGGCACACTACAGTCATGGCTCCGCCTTCCTTGTCCCTGGCCGCCGCGGCTGCTGGCCTGGACTGCACGCCGGTCACCGGCGGCGTCCTGGACCTGGCGGCGGCGGGGCGGCTGGCCCGGATCTTCAAGGCGCTCGGCGATCCGGCCAGGGTCCGCCTGCTCTCGCTGATCGCCGAGAGCGGCGAGGCGTGCATCTGCGAGCTGACCGCGCCAGTGGGACTCAGCCAGCCGACGGTCTCCCACCACATGAAGCAGCTGGTCGATGCCGGGCTGGTGACCAGGGAACAGCGCGGCAAGTGGGCCTACTACCGAATCGTCGAGGACGCCATGCGCGCCGCTGCCCTCGCGATCATGCCGTCTGCCTGACCTCCTGGCGATGCCAGCCGAGAACGGGATTACGCAGCGCTTTCTCGAACGCTGGGCCGGGCAGCCACCCGGCCGGTTACGGGAACTCGCGACCGGGCTGGGCGAGCCGCTGACCTTCGGCCGGCGGCTGCTGACCCGCCCGGCGTTCCTGGAGGCCGAGCAGGCACGGCAGGCCTCGGCGGACTCCGCGGCCTTGCTCGACCTGCTCTTCACCCTGCCCCGGCGGCTGTTCAGCGGCGATCTCGCGGCAATGGCGAAGGCCGTGGGGCTGACCCCGATCCAGGCCGAGGCCATCGTGCGGACGGCCACCGAGCATCCGGTCCGGCTCGGCCGGGCCGATCTCTACGACGACGGCGAGAACTTCCGGCTGCTGGAATACAACGTCAGCAGCGCTCTGGGTGGCTGGGACATCTCCATCCTGAGCCGGTGGCTGCTCCGTGACCCCTTTCTCGCCGCCTTCGCCGACGAGGAAGGGCTGGCCTTTCCCGACACCGTCGCCGCCTTCGCCGAGGTCATCCGGGCCGAATGCGCCGGGCTGGACTGCCCGTCCCGCCCGGTCGTCGCGCTGACAGACTGGCCGGACAGCTACCCGACGTTCGGGCCGTGCCTGGACTTCATGGCCCGCTCGCTCGCGCCCTTCGGCCTGGACGCCCGCGGCTGCCACGCCGGCCAGCTAGCCACCCGAGACGGCCACCTGTACCTGCACGGCCAGCATGTGGATGCGGTGTACCGGTTCATCCCGCTCAGCGACCTGCTCGGCGGCCCGTCTGCGCTTGCCCTGGTCGAGCCCGTCATCACCGCCGCGGAACGGGGTACCGTCCGGCTGATCACCGGGTTCTCCGCCGGCCTGTTCGCCAGCAAGGGGTGCCTGGCGCTGCTGTCCGACGACGATCACCGCGAGGCGTTCAGCCCGGCCGAGCGGGCGCTCATCGATCGCTTCATCCCGTGGACCAGGACCCTGCGCGCCGGGGAGACCAGCGCCGACGGCCAGCGCGTGGACCTCGCCGACTACGTGCTCGCCCGTCGCGCTGAGCTGATACTCAAGCCCGCCCAGCTGTACGGTGGCGTCGGCATCCTGCCCGGCTGGACCACCGACCAGCGGACCTGGGCCGAGGCCGTCCAGGCAGGAATGGACGGCAGCATCGTCGCGCAGCGCCGGGTCACGCCGGCCACCGAGCGCTTCGCCGGCGACGTGCCGCCAGGGCGGCTAGAGGAGACGACGCTGACCTGGGGCGTCTTCATCACGGCCGGGCGCGGCGCCGGCGCCCTGGTGCGAGGACTGGTCGGCACCGGCGTGGGAGTCGTCAACCTCGAGACCGGGGCGGGCGCGATGTGCACCTACCGAGCCGCCGGGTCGCCGGCCCGGCAGGAGGCCGGGAAGGCCGCGGACGCGTGAGCGACCCAACGGCTCCCCCGGACGCCAGGCCGTCGCTGCGGACGGCGTGGGCACTCGGGACGGTCGAGCTGACCTGCTGGGGCGCCCTGATCTACACGTTCTCGGTATTCCTGCCCGCCATGCACCAGGGCCTGGGCTGGAGCCAGACCCTCATCACCGCCGCCTACTCCTTCTCCATCGCCGTGCGCGCAGTCGCCGTAACCGCCGCCGGCTGGTGGATGGACCGCCGCGGCGCGGCCGGGCTGATGATCGCCGGCGCGCTGGGCAGCGTCCTCGTCCTCGCCGCCTGGTCGGGGATCTCCTCGCCCCTGGAGTTGTTCGCTGTCTTCCTGGGCGTAGGGATCGTGACCTCCGCCGTGCTGTACGAGCCGGCGTTCGCCATCGTCGTCCGCCGCTACCCGGACCGGCGCACCAGCGCGATCCTGGTCGTCACCGTGCTCGGCGGGTTCGCCAGCACCGTCTTCCTGCCGCTGGCCGGCGCCCTGGTCGGCTGGCTGGGCTGGCGGCACGCGCTGCTGGCGCTGGCCGCGATCGTCCTGGCCGGCGCGGTCATCCCGCTGGCGCTGCTCGTCCGGGACGCGCCGCGAGCCGACCCCGCCACCGAGGATCCCGACCATGCCGCCACTGCGGGAATCCGGCCCGCCGCCCGGCTCGCTGCCAGGTCCAGGCCCTACCGCTGGCTCACGCTGGCGTCGTTCCTGCTGTCGGTCGCCCTGGTATTCGTCAACGTCTACCTGATCTCCTACCTCCTGGGAGAGGGATACTCGCTGACCGCCGCCGCGGCGGCGACCGGATCGCTGGGCATCCTCAGCGTGCTCGGCCGCGTGCTGGTCTCCCGCGTCGCGCAGCGACTCCGGCTCGCCAGGATCACCGGAGCGCTGGTCGCCTGCCAGGCCGTCGCGGTCATCCCGCTGCTCGCCGGCGCCCGGGCGATCGCCGGCCTGGCCGCGTTCATCCTGCTGTTCGGCGCCGGGTTCGGCGTCATCACGCTGGCCCGCGCCAGGCTGCTCGCCGACTACGCCCCGGCGCACATGTACGCCCGCTGGCAGGGCTTCCAGTCCACCATCCTCACCGTGGCGCAGGTCCTCGCGCCCGTGGCCGGCAGCCTGCTGCATGCCTGGGCCGGGTACCAGGCCGTCTTCATCACCGGCGCCGCGTTCTCCGCCGCTGCCGCCGGAAGCATGTTCATGGCTGACCGCGCCGCCCGCCGGGCGCAGCCAGCGCCGCAGGAAGTCCTTACCTGACCAGAGCCGCCGTAGATCCGCCGGTCATCGCCTGCCCTGACAAATCCATCTATTGACATATGTGGATCAGACTGCGAGCGTAATCGGCAGCACGGGGAAGGCGGGAATGAGCGGACAGCGCGGGCACCGTAGCTGGTTACCTGGCCGCCCGGCGCCCGCCTCCATGCGGGCGGCGGGATTACCCGGCGCTCCGCCTGCCCCGCCGGACCGCGACCAGGGTCGGCAGTGAGAGCAGCGGCCGCGGGGTCCCCGGCGTTCCTCCCGAATCGCCATCGTCGTTGCCGGCGTGCCCTGGCGCCGCGCGGCGGTCACGCTGGCCCCTGAAGGGAGTTCCATCATGATCAAGTTCATCGCCCTGAGCGGCTTCCTCGGCGCGGGCAAGACCACCACGCTGATCGCCGCCGCCCGCAAGCTCGAAGAGCAGGGCCGCCGGGTATCGGTCGTGACCAACGACCAGGGCACCGACCTGGTCGACACCAAGCTGGCGCGCAGCAGCCTCGACTCCGTCGCCGAGGTCACCGGCGGGTGCTTCTGCTGCAAGTTCGACGACCTGATGACCGTAGTCGGCGAGCTGCTCGCGCGGGGCAGCGCCGACACCGTGATCGCCGAGGCGGTGGGCAGCTGCACCGACCTGCAGGCCACCGTCGTCCGGCCGCTGCGCAAGTACCACGGCGAGCGGTTCAGCGTGGCGCCGCTGGCGACCATCGTCGACCCGCACCGGCTGCGCGCCTTCGCCAGGGCAGCCGAGCGCGGCGAGCCGGAATCCGACCTGTCGTACCTGTTCGGCCGGCAGCTCGCCGAGGCCGACGTCATCGCCGTCAACAAGGCCGACACCATCGGCAGCGACGCCCTGGCGGAGCTGATCGGCACGCTTCAGGCGAGGTACCCGTCGGCGACGGTCATTCCCTACTCTGCCCTCACCGGCGACGGACTGGAGGATCTCGTCCGCGCCTGGGACCAGGAGGCCGCCTGGGCCGGCGACCTGGAGGTCGACTACGACCGGTACGCCGCCGCCGAGGCACAGCTCGCCTGGTACAACCAGCGGTTCGACGTGCGGGCCGCCGGTGCAGAAGGATTCAGCCCGGCCGGCTGGGCACGGGCCGCCCTGGACCGGCTGGTCGAGATCATCGGCGACCCAGCCAGCATCGGCCACGCCAAGATCATGATCGAGACCGAGCACGGGGTCACCAAGCTGAGCGTCACCGGCACCGACGCCGGCCATCGGCCGATGTGACCGACCAGACACCGGTCACCTCCGCGGCCGCCTACGTCAACGCCCGGGTCGCCTGCGAGCCCGCCGCCATGGACCAGGCGGTCCTGGACGCGGTCGCCCATGCTGACAGCACCGCCGCGACCGCCTCGGCACGGTCCGGGGGCGCCGTCTCGTTCAAGCCCGGATACCCGCGGCCGATACACCGCCTCGCCGCGGCCGACGCGTAAGAACCCGATCAGGAAGTCACGCTATGAGCACGCACCTGGCCCGCCGGGCACTCGCCGAGCTGCTCGGCACCGCGTTCCTCGTCGCCGCCGTCGTGGGGTCTGGCATCGCCGCCGTCCGGCTGTCCCCCACCGACACCGGCCTGGAGCTGCTGGAAAACTCCCTGATCACCGGCGGGGCACTGATCGCCCTGATCCTCGCCCTCCAGCCGGTATCCGCCGCCTTCAACCCGGTCGTCACCCTGGTCGAGCGCCTGCTCGGGGCGATCACCACCCAGGCCGCCATCGTTCTCGCCGCCGCCCAGATCGCCGGCGGCATCCTCGGCGCTATCGTCGCCAACCTGATGTTCAAGCTGCCCGCCGTTACCCTCTCCGTCCACCACCGCACCGGCGCCAACCTGTGGCTCGGCGAGGTCGTCGCCACCCTGGGCCTGGTGCTGGTGATCTTCGGCATGGCCCGCGCCGGGCGGGCCAGCAGCATCGGCATCGCCGTCGGCGGCTACATCACCGCCGCCTACTGGTTCACCAGCTCCACCAGCTTCGCCAATCCCGCCGTCACCATCGCCCGGATGTTCTCCAACACCTTCGCCGGAATCGCTCCCAGCTCGGCCCCCATGTTCATCCTCATGCAGCTCATCGGCGGCCTCGCCGCCTGGGCGCTGGTCCGTGCCCTGTATCCAGATGCCGCGCGGGTCGCCGCCGACATCGTCGACGAGCCGGCACCAGACCGGGCCGTCGTCAGCGCCAGCTGACCAGGCCAGTCCGCCGCCGGCCCGCTCAGCCCTGCCAGGAAGCGGGGCTGAGCGGGCCGATCTCGGCGATGAGAGCGGCTACCCGCTGGCGGATCTGCTCAAGGATCGGCCGGACCTGCTCAACGGAGAGGCCGGCGGGGTCGGCGATATCCCAGTCGAGGTATCGCTTGCCGGGATAGACGGGACAGGCGTCGCCGCAGCCCATGGTGATCACGATGTCAGCGGCCTGGACGTGGCCGGCGGTCAGCTTCCGGGGGAACTC
Source organism: uncultured Actinomycetota bacterium (assembly GCA_963725175.1). Taxonomy (GTDB): domain Bacteria; phylum Actinomycetota; class Actinomycetes; order Streptosporangiales; family Streptosporangiaceae; genus DASUBV01. The sequence goes on along the minus strand of CAVRXH010000006.1, from coordinate 5,223,995 downwards.
GCGGGAGATATCGAGCCCGATCTCGGCCATCGCCTCGACCACGGCCGGGTTGAGCTGGCTCGCGGGCTGCGAACCTGCCGAGGCGACGCGGACACGCCCGCCGGCCTCGCGGTCGAGCAGCCCGGCGGCCATCTGGGACCGGCCAGCGTTATGGGTGCAGACGAACAGCACTTCGGGGATGTCGGCCACGGGCATGCCTCCGGTTATCGCGAGTAAGCGCGCAGCCGGCCTGCAGCAGCGCGACGACCCACTCGCAGGGCGGCCGCAAGCACGCTGGCAGAGCCCGATCGCATGCGCAGACGATCATCAACGCGACCAGAATCGCCAATACATAGATAATTGTCAATGCGATTGTCGGCCTGCAGGCCGATCTAGAGTCCGGACGGCCGTGGCGGCTAGGGGTAGCCGAAGTACACTTGAGGTACCAGAGGTACCGGCAGTCGTGGTTCCTTGAAGGAAGGGAATGCGCGTATGACGACGATGGAACCGAGGCAGGTCGCGGTCAAGGTCTCCCCTGAGGGCGACCGGCTGATCACCAGCGGCGCACATTACCTGCACATGAGCAAGAAAGACCTCGTAGAGGCCGCCGTCGAGTTTTACCTGGACGCCCGGCGGGAGGAAATGCAGGCCGGTATGCGGGAGCTACTCAGCCAGCTTGACGGCAGCCGCGCGTCCAGGGTCGCGATGCTGGCCGGCATGACCCGTGAGGAACTGGAGGCGGTCGGCGGCGTCGAGGAGGACGACTAGCAGTGGCCGCACTCCCTGCTTCGCAAGTCGCTACTCGACGGACGCGAGCACGCCGCCATGCTGGACGCGCACAGTCCGGGCGGCGCGACGCGGTCAGGCGCGCGGTCGCGGGCGGTTAACCCGGCGACAAACGGCGGCCTTCTCGCGATGATGGCCGGCGTGGAGCAGGTCGATGTCGTCGTCGCCCATCACGAGCGCGCGACCCTGCGCGTCGGTGACGTGTTCCTCAAGATCGACGCTGATCAGGGGCGCACCGACGTCGAGGTCGAGGCGATGGCCCTGGTGCCGGTCCCAGCGCCGTGCTGAAGACCGGGTGCAGCGAGATTTTCCTCGAGTCGCGAGACCTTGCGGGTGCCGGGGATCGGGACGATCCAAGGCTGCTGGGCGAGCAGCCAGGCCAGCGCGACTTGGGCCGCGGTCGCGCCGAGCCGCCCGGCGATACGGCCGAGCAGGTCGACGACGGTCCGGTTCGCGGCGCGAGCGTCTGTCTCGAACCGCAGAATGGAGCGGCGGAAGTCACCGGCCTCGAACGCGGTGCTCGCGTCGATCGTGCCGGTGAGGAAACCCTTGCCGAGCGGGCTGAACGGCACGAGTCCGATCCCCAGCTCAGCCAGCGTCGGGATGATCTCTGCCTCGGGTTCGCGCCACCACAGCGAGTACTCCGATTGCAGCGCCGTGACCGGCTGGACAGCGTGGGCGCGGCGGATCGTGGCAGGGGATGCCTCCGACATCCCGAAGTGCGCGACCTTGCCGGCCTCGATGAGGTCCTTAACGGCCCCGGCGGTGTCCTCGACCGGGACGGCGGGGTCGACACGGTGCTGGTACAGCAGGTCGATCCGCTCGATCCCCAGACGGCGCAGCGAGCCGTCGACCGCGGCCATGATGTGCTCGGGCCGGCTGTTTGAGGCCGCCGGTTTGCTTGCCGTGACGATCTCCTCGTTGCCGAACGGGCCGTAGACCTCCGCGGTGTCGAAGAAGGTAACTCCTCGCTCGGCGGCGGCACGGATGAGGTCGATGCCCTCGTCGCGGGCTGGGATCGGGAGGTAGGACTGGCTCAGGCCCATGCAGCCATAGCCGATAGCCGAGACCCGCAGAGCATGCTCGCCCGTGCCAAGCGTTCTGGTGTCCACGTCGTGCTCCTCAATGGTTCTCGCCGGTGTCAGCATCGACTACTACATCGGCATGGAACGCGGGAACCTGGGGGGCGCGTCCGAGGCCGTCCTCGACGGGGTCGCGAGCGCGCTTCAGCTAGACGAAACCGAGCGCGCCCACCTGTCCGACCTGGCACGCGCCGCCCAGCCCGCCCCGCCGCGGCGGCCGCGCGGCAAGACCTCCGGCATCACCGACGGCATCCAGCAGATCCTCGACGCCATCACCGAAGCTCCAGCCTGGGTCCGCAACGCGCGGCACGACATGCTCGCCGCCATGCTCCGGTCCGAGGCGGGCAGCAACCCGCGCGACACCTGACGCTGCTCGCCTACACCGCCCCGGCGGGCACCCCAACGGCCGACAGCCTCAAGATGCTCGCGAGCTGGGCAGCCACCGCTGAGCAAGCCGGTGGCCTGCCCGCTCACGCCTAGCCACCAGCGCCAGCCGCCGGTAGCCCCGAAGGATAGACAGGTCAAGCATGTGGTCCGGGGTTCGGAGGGCTGTCGAAGGTGACGTCGATGTTCTCGAAGGTCTTGTGCTGCTCGGTTTTGGCGTAGGAGATGTAGGCACGCTCGTCGGCGGGGGTGAGGCCCGCTTTGTCGGTGAATGGCGTCAGCAGGCTGCGCGGCCATAGCCGCCCGGCACGCACCGCGTTGAATTCCGCGCAGATCACGACGGTGACCGCGCCGAGGTAGATCCAGGCGAGCAGGCCCAGGACGATCGCGAACAAACCGTAGGTGGCGGTCGCGCCCTTGAGCTTGTGCCCCAGCAGCAGCGCGAAGGTCCATTGCAGGGCCTGCCAGGTCACCGCGGCGGCGATCGCGCCGGGGCGGATCTGGCGGATGGTGAGGCGGCGCGCGGTCAGTACCTTGAACGCCGCCATAAACATGGTCACGTTCAGGATGACCGCCACCGCGGTCGCCGCGACCCGCACCCCAAGGCCGAAAGTGGCGCCGTAGGCATCCGCGGCGGCGGCCAGCGCGGTCAGCAGGGTGGTGACGATGACGCTGGCGCCCCCGGCGACCAGGAGCAGCAGGCTCCGCAGGCGAGCCCGGACCGGATTCGGGCGAGAGTTGCGCGGCACCCCCCACACCTTGTTCAGCATGGTCTGGACAGCCTGGACGATGCCCAGACCGCCGTAGACGCAGCCCAGAATGCCGATGACCACGCCGAGGACGCTGCCGTGGAAAGACCGGATGTTGGTGGCAATCTGCGTGCCGACAACGGGGAACTGGGCAAGCGCGGAGTCCAGCACCTGCTGCTGCAGGTGCTCGCTGCCGTGCAGCGCGTAACCCAGGAAGGTGGCCAGCAGCAGCAACAGCGGGAACACCGCGACGAACCCGTAGTAGGTGATCTGCGCGGCCAGGTAGCCACCCTGATCATCAGCGAACTTATACAGCACCGCCAGCGGCAGCCCCGCCCAGCGATGCCGCCGCTGATAAGCATCGGCCCGGCTGACCATGCCCATTCCGGCTCCTCGCGACATCCGGCAGACCGCCCGGCTGTCGGGCGAGCGCAGCGCGACGGCCACGGCGGCAAGCATCCTTACTTCCCCGGACGTCCGGCCCTATTCCAGCCGAGAAACCGGTCCCGCAGGTGTCTCTTGACCGATTAGGAAGGCGATGATTAAATCGCTACTTAATATAAGGTCTGAATTTAGGAACCACCATGCGCGTGCGACTCACTGGCCGTGGTCCTGTCTGGCAGTCCTTAGCAGCGGCGGTTCACCGCCCGGAGCCCGCCGCCCGACGGCGACGCCGCCGGAGCGCCGCGGCCCTCGCGGTCGCGGTCCTGGCCGCCCTGACGGTGGTGAACGGCACGCGGCACGCGGCCTACGCTGCCGCCGACGCCCCCTACGGAGGCACCCCGGCGGCGTTGCCTGGCACGGTCCAGGCGGCCAACTACGACACCGGCGGGCAGGGCGTGGCCTACAACGTCACCTCGGCCAACGGCACCGCCAACAGCTACCGCTCCGACGGCGTTGACCTGGAAACCACTGCCGACACCCAGGACACCAGCCCGGCCGGCGGCGCCTACGACATGGGCTGGACCACGGGCAGCCAGTGGTTCAAGTACACCGTCAACGTCGCGACGGCGGGCACCTACACGGTCAGCTTCCGGCTGTCCTCGCCGTACGGGATCACCGACGCGCTGCACATCGCCAACGCCTCTGGCGTCAGCCTGACCGGCCCGGTCGCCGTCCCGAACACCGGCGGGTACGAGACCTGGGCCACGGTCACCGCCAGCATCACCCTGCCAGCCGGCCAGCAGACGCTCACGGTCGACCAGGACTCCAACGGCTGGAACTTCCACTTCATGGCCTTCACCCTGGACTCGGGCGGGGGCAGCGGCTCCGGCGGCGACCAGCCCTTCGGCGGGACGCCCGCGGCCGTGCCCGGCACGATCCAGGTGGCGAACTACGACACCGGCGGGCAGGGCGTGGCCTACAACGTCACCTCGGCCAACGGCACCGCCAACAGCTACCGATCTGACGGCGTCGACCTTGAGGACACCGCCGACACCCAGGACACCAGCCCGGCCGGCGGCGCCTACGACATGGGCTGGACCACGCCGGGGCAGTGGTTCAAGTACACGGTCCAGGTCACCACCGCCGGGGTCTACACGGTCAGCTTCCGGGTGTCCTCGCCGTACGGGATCACCGATGCACTGCATATCGCCAGTTCTTCCGGAACTAACCTGACGGGCGCGGTCGCCGTTCCGAACACCGGCGGGTACGAAACCTGGGCCACGGTCACCGCCAGCATCACCCTGCCAGCCGGCGAGCAGACGCTCACCGTCGACCAGGACTCCAACGGCTGGAACTTCCACTACCTGGCCATCACCCAGGGCTCAAGCGGCGGTGGCGGCGGCACCGGCCCGACCGAGTACTGCGGCACCCAGGACCTGGCGCTTGACGAGCCGACCACGGCCTCCTCGACCCAGGACGCCACCGACTACCCGGCGCCCGACGCCACTGACGGCGACCCGGGCACCCGCTGGTCAAGCGCGGCCAGCGACCCGCAGTGGCTAGAGGTCGACCTCGGCTCCGAGCAGAACATCTGCAGCGTGGGCATCCTCTGGGAGACCGCGTACGCCTCGGCGTTCCAGATCCAGGTGTCAGACGACAACACGAACTGGACCACGGTCTACTCCACCACGACCGGCACCGGCGGTAGCCAGACGTTCAATATCTCGGTGACCGCGCGCTATATCCGCATGTACGCCACGGTGCGCGCCACTCAGTGGGGCGACTCGATCTTCGAGTTCGACGTCTACGGCCTCACCACCACCCCGCCGGTCACGGGCGGCAACGGCAACGGCGGCAACGGGACCTGCCCCTGGGTCGGATCCACCGCGCCGGTCGCCCAGCGGGTCCAGCAGGTGCTCAACACGATGGACCAGTCCGAGGAGGTCACCCTGGCCTCCGGCGACGGCGGCTCGTCGTACATCGGCCAGGTCAACGGCATCCCCAATCTGTGCATCAAGCCGCTGAACATGGAAGACGGCCCGAACGGAGTGGGTGACGGGAACGGCGGCGTGACGGCCTTCCCCGACGGGGAGAACGCGGCCGCGACGTGGGACCCCGCGCTGATCAAGCAGGAGGGCACGGCGATGGGCGCCGAGTTCGCCGGCAAGGGCGTGAACATCTCGCTTGGCCCGACAACCAACCTGGTGCGCGACCCGCGCTGGGGCCGGACCTACGAGACCTACGGCGAGGACCCGTACCTGGCCGGCCAGGTCACCTCGGCGGAGGTGGAAGGACTGCAGAGCCAGGGCGTGATGGCCGATGTCAAGCACGTCGCCGCCTACGACCAGGAGCAGTACCCGAACGGCGGCGACAACGAGACAGTCAGCCAGAAGGCGCTGGAGGAGCTGTACCTGGCACCGTTCCAGGCCGCCACCGAGCAGGCGGCGCCCGCGTCGTTCATGTGCTCCTACGCCGTGGTGAACACCTACCCCTCCTGCGCGAACGCCGACATGCTCCAGGACGGACTCGACGAGCAGGCCAACTCCGGCGGCTTCGTCGTCTCCGACTGGGGCGCCGCCGGCAACGCCGTCGCCGACCTCGTGGGCGGCATGGACATAGCGATGCCGTTCTCCAACGCGAGCGACGTGTCCGCCGCCCTGTCGGCCGGCACGCTGAACCAGGCGACCCTCAACGCGGTGGTGGCCCGGATCCTGACCCAGATGTTCGCCTTCGGCATGTTCGACAACCCGTCCTACGGCGCGCTCGCTGACACCGTCACCACCGCGGCGCACCAGCAGACCGCGCTGCAGCTCGGCGAAGAGGGCACGGTCATGCTGAAGAACAACGGACTGCTGCCGCTGAACCCGAGCGGGAGCGAGTCCATCGCGGTGATCGGCACCGACGGCGGCGCCGGGGTCGAGATCGCCGGCGGCGGCAGTGGCTCGGTCAACGGCTCGAACACGGTCTGGCCGCTGACCGGCATCCAGGACGCGGTCGGGCCGAACGTCAAGGTCACCTACACCGCGGGCGACGACAACGGCACCACCGACATCCCCCAGGCGGTGACCGCCGCGAAGGCCGCCACCGACGCGATCGTGGTCGTCAGCCTCCCGGAGGGCGAGGAGAGCGACCTGACCTCGCTCGACCTGTCCGCCGCGGACGAGACGATGATCGCGGACGTGGCCGCTGCCAACCCGAACACCATCGTGGTGATCAATAGCGGTGGCCCGGTGGTCATGCCGTGGCTCAGCTCGGTGGCCGGCGTGTTCGAGAACTGGTACGGCGGCCAGGAGACCGGCGCCGCGATGGCCGCGCTGATCTTCGGCACGGTCGACCCGTCCGGCAAGCTGCCGGTCACCTTCCCGGCCAGCCTCAGCCAGGTCCCGGCGCAGACACAGGCGCAGTGGCCGGGCACCTCGACCGGCGTCACCTACAGCGAGGGCGTGAACATCGGCTACCGCTGGTACCAGTCCCAGAACATCACCCCGCTGTTCCCGTTCGGGTACGGCCTGTCGTACACGAAGTTCTCGTTCTCCAACCTGAAGGTCGGCGCGTTCAGCGCCAACGGCACCGCCACGGTGACCGCGACGATCACCAACACCGGGTCGGTCGCGGGCGCGGACGTAGCGCAGATGTACGTGGGCGACCCGGCGGCCAGCCAGGATCCGCCGAAGCAGCTCGCGGGCTTCCAGCGGGTGACCCTGAACGCGGGCCAGGCCACGACGGTGTCCTTCCCGCTCACCATCCACGACCTGGCCTCGTGGTCGGCGGCCGACAACGCCTGGGAGGCGCAGGCCGGCACCTACTCGATCTCGGTCGGTGACTCCTCGGCCAGCCTGCCGCTGACCGGCTCGACGAGCCTGGCCCACGAGCTGACCGGCCAGGTCGCCGCGGGCGCCTCGGGCGCGGGCGTCTCGCTGGCCAATACCGCGGTCAGCGCGAACGTCACCCCGAACTCGGGCGTGCCGGGCGCGGAGACCGTCGGGGTGGTGAACCCCTTCGGCTACAGCAGCCCCAAGGGCACGGCGATGTCGTTCGCGATGCAGGCGGTGGACTCCAACCCGGCGCAGACCCTCACCTTCACCGCCAGCGGGCTGCCGCCCGGCATCACCATCGCCTCGAACGGCACGATCTCCGGCACCGGCAGCACGCTCGGGACCTACACGGTGACGGTGACCGCGACCGACACGGAAGGAGTCTCCGGCACGGCCACCTTCACGTGGTCCGTCGTGCAGTGACCGGATGGTCCGCCGCAAGCTGAGCGGCCCTTCAGGCCGCGGGCCCTAGCTGAGGGAAAGCAGGGCATTAGCATCGAAGTTTCTTCAAGGGCATCTCTTTAACATCTCTTGAGCTGGACATGGCGGCATAGTTACTGTGTCCAAACCATCGCGCACCTGGTGAACCGGGATCTGCCCCAGCGGGAGACCGGCCCATCCGTGCCGAGGGAGCACCGCACAGGGATTTACGGAGAGCCGCATGAAGATCATCGGAGCGGGCTTGCCACGGACCGCCACCCTCACCCAGAAGATCTCGCTGGAGATGCTGGGCTTCGGCCCCTGCTATCACATGGTCAACATCCTCAGCGACATGAGCCTCGTCCAGCGGTGGCAGGACGCCTTCGAGGGCGGGACTGACTGGGAGAAGATCTTCGAGGGCTTCCAGTCCACCGTCGACTGGCCGGGCGCCTTCTTCTACCGGGAGCTGATCGATGCCTTCCCGGACGCCAAGGTCCTGCTCAGCGCCCGTGACGGCGCGGCGTGGGCCCGCAGCATGCATGACACGATCTGGGGCCTCTTCTACGGCGACGTCATGATGCGCGACCTGTCCAGCGCGCGGGCGCGGGTCGATTCTGGCTGGGCGCAGTACATGGAGCTGATGCGATCCATGTGGCAGCGCAGCGGCCTGCTCGGCGACGACGAGGAGAGCTTCGACGCCGGGGCGATGGCCACCGGGATGGAGCGGCACATCGCCGAGGTCCGATCGGTGGTGCCCGCGGAGCGGCTGCTGGTGTGGCAGCCCGCCGACGGCTGGGAACCGCTGTGCGAGTTCCTTGAGGTGCCGGTGCCGCACGCCCCGCTGCCGCGGGTGAACGACTCGTCGATGTTCGCCGACCGCATCGTCGAGGGCTCCATGGCCGTCCTGTCCCAGTGGCTGGAGCGGCAGCAGGACCTGGCCGCCGCCCGGTAATGAGCACCCGCGCAACCGCGCCGCGGCGACGCGGCGCGCCGGACCCGCTTGTTCCGGCTGTGCCCACCCCGGCTGTGCCCACCCCGGCTGGGGCCGGGCAGGAACCGCCGGCCGCCGGCCGGAAGCAGGCCTGGCTGCTCACCGTGTGCTGCGTCGCGCAGTTCATGGTGATCCTGGACCTGTCGATCGTGAACGTGGCGCTGCCATCCATCCAGGCCAGCCTGGGCTTTACCGCGATCGGGCTGCAGTGGATAGTCGACGCCTACTCGATCATCTTCGCGGGCTTCCTGATGCTGGGCGGCCGGGTGGCCGACACCTTCGGGCAGCGGCGCTCGCTGGCCGCCGCGCTGCTGCTGTTCGGGCTCGCGTCGCTGGCCGGGGGCCTGGCCACCGACCAGGCCATGCTCATCACCGCCCGCGCCGTCCAGGGCCTGAGCGGCGCGCTGATGGCCGCGGCATCGCTGGCGACCATCACCTCGTCTTTCGCGCCTGGCCCGGCCCGGCACCGGGCCATCGGCCTGTGGGGGGCGATGAACGGCGCGGGCGGCGCGGCCGGCGGCCTGTTCGGCGGGATCATCACCCAGGAGCTTGGCTGGCGCTGGGTGCTGCTGATCAACCCGCCGATCGGGGTCGCGGCAGCCGCGGTCACCTGGTACGTGGTGACGGACCGCCCGACCAAGAGCCGGTCCGGCTTCGACCTGGCGGGCGCGGCGACGCTGACCGCCGGCCTGATGGTCACCGCCTACGGGATCGTCAACGCCAGCTCTTACGGCTGGACCGCGGCCATCGCTCTTGGCCCGGTCCTGGCCGGGCTCGCGCTGACCGGGCTGTTCCCGGTGATCGAGGCGCGGGCGTCCGACCCGCTGGTGCCGCTGAAGGCGGTGACCGGGCCGCTGCGGTCTGCCAACCTGATCGTGGCGCTGTTCAGCGCCGCGCTGTTCCCGATGTGGTATGTCAGCTCCCTGTACCTCCAGCAGGTGCTCGGGCTGTCTCCGCTGCAGGCCGGGCTGGCCTTCTTCCCGATGGCGCTGGTCATCATGCTGACCGCGCAGCGGGCGGGCAAGCTGGTCGGCCGCTTCGGGGTGCGCGCGGTGCTGGCCAGCGGGCTGGTGCTGCTGGCCTCGGGCATGGCGCTGCTGGCCAGGATCGGGGACAGCGGCAGCGCCATCGGGTTCGTGCTGCTGCCCGGCCTGCTGGTGGCGATCGGCATCGGGCTGTCCATCGTGCCGTCCACCATCGCCGCCACCCAGGCGGCCGGCCATCAGCAGGCCGGCCTGGCCTCGGGGCTGGTGAACACCTCCCGTCAGGTAGGCGGCGCACTCGGGATCGCGCTGCTCGTCTCCATCGCCACCAGCTACACCAGCCACCTGATCGGCGCCAGCACCCAGGTGTCGGAAGCGCTGACCGAAGGCTTCCGGATCGCCTACCTGATCGCGGCCGGGCTCGCCCTGCTGGCGGCGATAGCGACGGCCGTGCTGCTGCGCGGCCCGCGGGCACCTGGCCGGTCCCTGCGGGCCCGGCTGACCATGCCGGCCGTCGCCATCGTGGTGCTCGCGGTGTTCGTGACGGTGGACTTCACGGCGGCGGGCGCGCCGGGACCGCCGATAGGCGCCTACACCACGAAGAACTCCTACTCCTACGTGTCCGCGCCCGGCCTGCATCCGCCGAAGATCACGGCGAGCATGCCGTCCGACAGCGGCGCGCTGGAGCCCGGCTACATCCTGCTGGCCAACTTCTTCAACGTGACCAGCCCGCCAATCCAGGGCCAGAGCGGCCCGCTGATCCTCAGCAACTCGCTCCAGCCGGTCTGGTTCCAGCCGGTGCCCACCGACGACGTGGCCTCCGACCTGGCCGAGCAGACCTACCAGGGCAAGCCGGTGCTGACCTGGTGGGAGGGCACCGTCACCGCCACCGGGGCCACGGAGACCGGCAAGTACGTGGTGGTCAACCAGCATTACCAGCCCGTCGCCACGCTCCGGGGCGCCGACGGCTGGGTGCTCACCCTGCACTCGATGGTGATCAGCGGTGCCGACGCCTGGGTGACGGCGAACAAGAACACGCCGATGAACCTGTCCAAGTACGGCGGCTCCGTTGACGGCGCGATCGTGGACTCGGCGGTGCAGGAGTACGACCTGAGGACCGGCGCGCTGATCCGCACGTGGGACGCGCTCGATCACATCCCGGTGTCGGACTCCTACGCCATCCCGCAGACCAACGGCTTCCCGTGGGACGCCTACCACGTCAACTCGATCAGCCTGGCGCCGCACGGCGACCTGCTGGTGTCGATGCGCGACACCTGGGCGGCCTACCTGATCAACCCGGCCACCGGCAAGATCCTCTGGACCCTGGGCGGCAAGCAGTCCAGCTTCCGGCTGCCGGCGAACGCCCGCTTCGAATGGCAGCACGACGTGACGATCCAGGGCAGCAAGGTCACCCTGTTCGACGACAACTGCTGCCAGATCAGCGGGGCCGGAACCTACCTGGCCCCCAACGGGCCGTCCAGGGCGATGACCCTGAGCATCAGCCCGGCGGCGCGCACCGCCACCCTGGTGACCCAGTACACCCACGAGGGCGAGTCCGCCGCCTACATGGGCAGCGCCGAGCTGCTGCCGGACGGCGGCGTATTCGTGGGATTCGGCGAGCTGCCGTACTTCTCTGAGTACTCCAGCTCAGGCAAGCGGCTGCTGGACGGGGTCTTCCCCGGCCCGGACATGAGCTACCGGGCCGTTCAGGTACAGCACTGGACCGGGCTGCCGCTCACCGTGCCAAGCGCGGTGGCGCGCGGCTCCGGCGGTGCCACGAAGGTCTACGTGAGCTGGAACGGCGCTACCCAGGTCCGGTCCTGGCGGGTGCTGGCCGGCCAGGCCGCGGGCGCGCTGCACGCGGTGGCCACGGCCAGGAAGGGCGGGTTCCAGACCACGATCGGGGTGCCGTCAGGCTCCCGGGTTCTCCAGGTCCAGGCGCTCAGCGCGCGGGGCAAGGTCATCGGCACCTCGAAGCCGTTCACCACCAGCTAGCCGATCAGATGGGTAACGGAATCATGATGAAGCGAACGGCCGTCCGCTCCGGTCACGGGCGAGCGGCATACCGCTGGTCGCTCCTGGTGGTGGCGCTCATCGCCGCCGCCTTCCTGGCGACCGCGTGCGGCCCGTCGTCCGGGTCCGGCGGCGGCGGCTCCAGCCCGTCTCCCTCGGGCCAGCCCGGCTACTAGCCGGGCTGGCCCGGTGCTGGAATTTCCGGTCAGCCCGGCTACTAGCCGGGCTGACCCGGCCCTGGAATTTCGGGTAGATCACTCCCGGACGGCTCATTTGCACCAGAAGGTGTCCCTGCGCTAGAAGGATAGGACTCGTCGAGAGTCCGGTCCGAGCCAGAGCAGAGGCGTCCGCCCCGCGGCGCACGGCAGGATCGATCGTGGCCGAAGCCGACCGAAGGAATTCACCCAGGGATGAAGAAGAAACTGCTCGCGGTTCTCGCGGGCCTGGTTTGCTGCGCACTGACGGCCGGGTGCACCTCCTTCCTGGGCTTTGGTTCCAGCTCGCGGCCGAACTTCGTCTTCGTCCTCACCGATGACCTGTCGTGGAACCTGGTCAGCCACATGCCGCACGTGCTCGCCCTGGAAAAGGCCGGGACCACGATGTCGCACTACTACGTGGTCGACTCGCTGTGCTGCCCGTCGCGCACGGCCATCTTCACCGGCGAGTACCCCCATGACGACGGAGTCTTCGCCAACGTCGGCCCCGATGGCGGATTCAGCGCCTTCAACCAGCACAAGGACGCCTCGCGCACCTTTGCCGTGGCGCTGCAGAAGGCGGGCTACACCACCGCCATGATGGGCAAGTACCTGAACGGCTACTGGCCCGTCGATCACGCGCCGCCCGGCTGGGATGACTGGGACGTGGCCGGCGACGGCTACCCGGAGTTCAACTACACCCTGAACGAGAACGGCAAGCTGGTGCGCTACGGGGACGCGCCGAAGGACTACCTGACCAACGTGCTCTCGTCGAAGGCGAGCTCGTTCATCAGCTCGGCCGCCTCCGCTGGCAAGCCGTTCATGCTCGAGGTGGCGACGTTCTCGCCGCACTCCCCCTACACGCCGGCCCCTCAGTACGCGAATGCGGCCGCCACGGTGGCCTATCCGAAGACCCCGGCCTACGACACGGTGCCCGTCGATCCGCCGTCCTGGCTCAAGCACCGTCCCCCGCTGGGGCCGTGGTGGCAGAACAAGATCCTCTCGGACTACCGCGAGCGGGTCGAGGCCGACATGTCCGTGGACGCCATGATCGGGCACCTGGAGAGCGAGCTGCGGGCCAAGGGCCTCGCCGACAACACCTACTTCGTGTTCAGCTCGGACAACGGCTACCACATGGGCGAGTACCGGCTCCAGCCGGGAAAGCAGACCGCGTTCGACACCGACATCCACGTGCCCCTGATCGTCACCGGGCCCGGCGTGCCGGCCGGGCGGGTGGCCAGCGAGCTGACATCCAACATCGACATCTGCCCCACGTTCGAGACCCTGGCCGGCGTCCAGGTGCCGTCCACCGTCGACGGCCACAGCCTGGCCGCGCTGTGGCACGGGCACGACCCGCCGGACTGGCGGCAGGCCGTGCTGATCGAGCACCACGGCCCGGACGACACCTCTGGCGACCCGGACGCGCAGGACCAGGCGGCCGCGGACCCGCCCTCCTACGAGGCGGTCCGCACGGCCACCGCGCTTTACGTCCTCTACAGCAACGGGGAGCAGGAATACTACGACACCGCAAAGGACCCGTACGAGCTGGACAACATCGCCGCCGGCGGCGTCCCAGCCGCCCTGCGGCACGCCCTCGTGGCGATGGAGAACTGCCATAACAGCACCGCGTGCTGGGCGGCCAGCCACCTCAGGCCGGGTTAACCGAGGCGGTTCCGGCACGCGGAAAGCCGGGTGGCTCCTTCAGGCGAAGGAGCCACCCGGCTCACGGTATTTCCGGCGATTTCGCCTAGACGGGCTGGACCTGCTCGGCCTGGGGGCCCTTCGGTCCGCGCGTCGTGGTGAACTCGACACGCTGGTTCTCCTGAAGGCTGCGGTAGCCGTCAGTCTGGATAGCTGAGTGGTGCACGAAGACGTCAGCAGTGCCGTCGTCGGGCGCGATGAACCCGAAGCCCTTATCAGCGTTGAACCACTTCACGGTGCCCTGAGCCATGTACTTTCCCCTTGCTTGAGCGATCTTCGGGATGGCCTTGTTGCGCATCCCTAGCTGTCGCGACCGCCCGCCGGAGAGAATCTGGATCGTCTCAACCCAAGGCGCCCGCTGTCAGAATTCGCAGGCGCTGTTACACGTGAACGAACTTCGACTACAGCTACCACTCTAGAGCACTGCCGCGCGAGGTGCCGCCGCCACGCCGAGCCCAGCCTCATCCGGGGACCCTCAGACGCTGGCTCAGGGACCGGTGACCTGGCCGTGCCGATGTGCCTGAGCCGGTCACGGCCCTCCGGTGAACGCCGCCTCTACCGCGCCGAGGCCGGTGATCTCGGCCCGGAACCGGTCCCCCGGCTCAACCGGCACCACCGGGCCCAGCGAGCCGGACAGCACCACCTCCCCCGCGCGCAGCGGCGCCCCGTACCGGCGCGCGGTCTCGGCCAGCCAGGCCACCGCCGCCAGCGGATCGCCCAGGCACGCCGCGCCGGTGCCGGCCGAGACCACCTCATCGCCGCGCCACATCGTCATCGCGCAGCCGGCCAGGTCAAGCCCGGCGGCAGGGCGGCGCGCGGCGCCCAGGGTGAACAGGCCGGCCGAGGCGTTGTCGGCCACGGTGTCCACGAGGCTGATGTCCCAGCCGGCGATCCGGCTGCCCACGATCTCCAGCGCCGGCACCACCCAGGCCGTCGCCGCCGCGACCTGGTCCGGGCCGATGACGGCCGCCGTGAGGTCGCTGGCCAGGATGAACGCGATCTCGGCCTCGATCTTCGGCTGCAGCACCCGCCCGATGTCGACCGGCTGGCCGGCCGGGCAGTCCATCGTGTCCAGCAGGGTGCCGAAGTCCGGCTGGTCCACGCCGAGCTGCGCCTGCACCTCCGGGTTGGTCAGCCCGATCTTCCGGCCGACCACCCGCGCGCCGGCCGCGACCTGCCCGGCCACCCAGCCGGCCTGGATCGCGTACGCGCCCGCGAGGTCGTCGGCCGCCAGCAGGTCGCGCACGGGCGCGCAGGGCCGCCCGGTCGCCCTAGCCCCGGCTAGCCGCCTGGCCGCTTCTTCGTTCATCTCAGCTCACCTCGAAGGTCGTGCCGATGCCCATGCCGGTGATCCACTGCGGCACCGGCTCGTAGCTGGTCCAGCGCAGCGGCAGGCCCGCCGCGGCCAGCCCGATCAGCCAGGTCCTGATCTCATGGCCGCCGCTGCCCGCGTGCTTCTCCAGGCCATCGTCCCCGAGTGCGGTCACCGCCGCCAAGTCGGCGGCGGCCAGCTTCCGCAGGAACCAGGTGTCCCAGTCGGTATTGACCTGCCCGCCGGGATCGCCGCCCATGGCCAGCACCAGCGGCTCGCGGTCCGCGGCCAGCGCGGCGACGTCCCGGCGCCCGTGGATCACCTGCTCGCGCCGCCGCGCGCCCACCGAAGGGTCGCGGGGGTCGTTGGGGGGCAGCCAGTGCGACAGCCCGCCGCTGGCCGCGATCAGCACCCGGCCCTGGTACTCCGCCGAGCGGATCGCCGCGCCGAGCGCCGCGCCGAGCGCCGCGCACCGCCGCATGCTGGGCAGCGGCGGCGCGGCGGTGTTGACGACCAGCGGCACCAGCGGGATGCCGGCCCCGCCGCAGATCATGTCGTAGCTCTGCACCAGGCCGTGGTCGACGGTCAGCGCGTAGGACAGCGACAGGTCGAAGCCGGCCTCGGCCAGCCCGTCGCGGACCGCCCAGGCGAGCTGCGTGGCCACCGGCAGCGGGCCGGACCGGCTGCCGAAGTCGCCGAACCCCTCGGCCGCCTCGACGCCGAGCACGAACGGCGGCATCGCGTCGTAGAAGTTCGCGTGGAAATGGTCCGGGCCGATCATGACGACCGCGTCGGGGGCCAGCGCCGCGACAGCCGACGCCACCCGGGCGGCGTCGGCGAGGAACCGGCCGCCTGGCCCGGCCGGGCCAGGCGGCGGCAGCATCGTCGCGAACGGGGAATGCGACATCCCGGCCAGCCCGATGATCTCGCTCACACCGGGTCCTTGCCGAGCGCGAGGAAGTCATGGTGGACGCGGAGGAACTCGGCCGGCTTCTCCCACTGCGGCCAGTGCCCGGCGTCCTCGATGACGTGCAGCCGCGCGTCGGGCAGCCAGTCCAGCAGCAGCGCCGCCTCGTCCAGGCCGCCGGTCGGGTCGTGGTCGGTCCACAGCAGCAGGGTCGGCGCGCCGATCCTGCTCACCCAGGACGGGTCCCAGGCGAAGTCCTTGCGGACCTCGGGATTCTGAAGGACCAGCGTGTTGGTGATCGCGCGGACGAAGCCGGGCCGGCTGTAGACCGCCCGCCGCAGGGTCACCAGCTCGTCGGTGACCATCTCGGTGTGGTGGAAAAGGAACTCCACCCGCCGCCGCACGGTCGCCTCGCTCGGGTCGCGCACCGCGGCCATCGTGCTGTCCCGCAGCCGGGCCATGACCTCGGGCTTGTTCGCGATGTTGCCGGGCGTGTTGAGCACCATCCGGCGCACCCGGTCCGGTTGGCGGGCCGCGGTCCACGCGGCCACCCAGCCGCCGAGCGACTCACCGGACAGGTGCGCGGCCTCGATGCCGAGCGCGTCCATCAGCCCGGTCAGGTGGGCGGACAGCACGTCGATGGTGTAGGGCCGGTCCGGCAGGTCCGACCAGCCGTGCCCGGTCATGTCGTAGGCGGTAACCCGGAAGTCGGCGGCCAGGCCGGCGATGTCGCGGGCGTAGGCCTCCAGGTGGCCGCCGGTGCCGTGCAGCAGGACAAGGTCGGGGCCAGCGCCGGCCCGCAGCACCCTGGTGCGCACGCCGCCGACGTCGACATGGCGCAGCTCGTGGTCGGTGTCAGCCAGCTCGCCCCAGATGCTGATGTGCTCGGGCAGGTCCGTCATGAGCGTCCCTCCGGGAAGCGGGCGCGGGCCTGCGCGACCGTGGCCAGCCCCGCGCTCTGCCGCCGCCCGACGCCCAGGGCGCCGAGCAGGCGGGAATTCTCGATGGTCAGGAACTCCGCGAGCTCGTCGGCGGAGTCGTTGTAGTGCCGGTGCCAGGCCCACGGCGGCGTGTAGATGAAATCGCCGGCCGCCCAGCTCGCGACGTCGTCCTCGACCTCGCTGTGACCGCGTCCGGACAGGACGAAGTGCACCGTCTCGTGGTGGTGCCGCTGCATGTCGGAGCTGAGGCCGGCGGGGATCACCTGCCGGAATATCTCGAACGTGGTGCTGGGCAGCGCGCCCGCCACCGACAGGGCGGTCGGGTTGTGCACCTGATCGGCCGGGAGCGGCTCCAGCTCGGCGGCCCGCACCACGATCGGCCGCGCGGGTCCTGGCGGCACCTCGTCACAGATGGCGCCGAGAAACTCGGCCATGCTGAATCCGGGTCCTGACAGGGCCATCAGACCGTCTCCGTCCGTCCGCCGTCGACCGTGAGCACGGTCCCGTTGACATAACTCGCGCTCTCAGACGCCAGGAATGCGATCGCGGCGGCCACCTCGCCCGGCGTCCCGGCCCGGCCGGCCGGGATCGCCGCCGCGTCCGCCGCACAGGCGTCGGCGAGGTCGGTGCCGGCCGCGCGCGCCCGGCTGGCCAGAATCTCCTGGCGCCGCTCGGTGGCCGTCGCGCCAGGCGCGACGCAGTTGACGGTCACGCCGTGCGCCGCGTGCTCGCGGGACAGCAGCTTGGCCGCGGCGGTGACCGCCGCGCGCAGCACGACCGAGGCGGCCAGGTCGGGCTGCGGCTGGCGGACCGCGCCCGAGGTCACGAACACGACGCGGCCGAAGCCCCGTCCGGCCATCCGCGGCAGCGCCGCGCGGGCCAGCGCCAGCGGCCCGACCAGCAGCAGGTCGCAGGCCTGCGTCCAGCCCGCGTCGTCGATATCGAGGATGCGGCCTGGCCGCGGCCCGCCCGCGTTGACGACCAGCACGTCGAGCCGTCCGTACCTGGCCTCGACCTCGGCCACCAGCGCTTCCGCCGCGGCCGGCACCGACACGTCATGCACCAGCGCCGCGATGTCACCGCCGGTGGCGTCCTTGAGCCGCGCCGCCGCGGCGTCCAGGGCACCCGCGCGGCGGCCGGTGATCACCACGCGGTCACCGCCGCGGGCGAGCCGCTCGGCGGTCGCATAACCGATGCCGGCAGCGCCGCCGCCGACGAGAGCTGTGGAAACGGTGATGACGGCCTCCCGGTGGCCAGCTGCCCGGATCGTGACGGGTCTAGCCTGACCGGTATGCACCCCGGAGACCAACGGTGAGTCCCGCTGAGCGGGATAAAGAAGCCGTCCTGGGCGGCCTGGACCGCGCCGCGGCCATCCTCGGCGCCTTCGACGCCACGCACCGCGAGCTCACCCTGGCCGCGCTGGTCGCGCGCTGCGGCATGCCCCGCTCCACGACGCACCGCACCGCCGCCCGGATGATCCGCCTGGGCTGGCTGGACAAGCCGGCGGACCGGTACCGCATCGGCAACCGGCTGTTCGAGATCGCGAGCCTCTCCCCGACCCGGCTTGAGCTGCGCGAGGCCGTGCTGCCGTTCCTGCATGACCTGCACCAGGCCACGAAGATCACCGCCCAGCTCGGCGTGCTGGAGGGCGGCCAGATCCTGGTCGTCGAGAAGATCACCGGGCACCGGGCCATGCCGATGCTCTCTCAGGTCGGCGGCGTGATCCCCGTGCACTGCTCGGCGCTCGGCCGGGCCATCCTCGCCTACTCCGATCCGGACACGATCCACGCCGCCCTCGCCGGTGACCTGGCGGCCCGCACGCCGCGGACGCTGACCAGCCCGGTGGCGATCATGCGGGAGCTCACGGCGGTGCCCGATCGCGGCTGGGCGATCGACCGCGAGGAAGGCAACATCGGCGTGAGCTGCGTCGCCGCCCCGATCTTCGGCCCGCTGGGCCGGGTGGTGGCCGCGCTGTCGGTCACCGGCCCCAGCCAGCTCGTCCGCGCCGACCGCCTCGGCCCCACGGTGCGGATGGCCGCCGCCGCGGCGTCCCGCGCGTACTCCCGCAACCGCTGACCTCGGCGGCTGACCTCGGCCGCCCTGCGCCGTCCCGCCGGTGTCCCAGTGAGCGGGATAGGCGATTGCGGACCGGCACGCCGGCGCGGACGCTGTGAGACCTGACCCGCCGGCGACATGCCGGCGCGCGAAGCGAAGGAGGCGACGGTGACTCTTGGCGGTGGCTACATGGTCCCCTCGCGCGACGGACATGCGATCGCGGCGATCGGCCTTGGCATCACGATGAAGACCGACGGCAAGTCCACCCACGACGCGTACTCGCTGTTCGAGTACACCATCCCGCCGGAGACCGACGGCCCGCCCCCGCACCTGCACACCCGCGAGGACGAGTCGTTCATCTGCCTGTCGGGCCGCCTGGACGTGTTCCTCGGCGGCACGGACTACACGCTCGGGCTCGGCGACTACCTGTTCCTGCCGCGCGACGTGGTCCACGCGTTCCGCAACCCGTACTCCGACGAGTCCCGGGTGATCTCGGTGGTGTCGCCGGCCGGGCTTGAGCAGTACTACCAGGCGCTGGCCGACATGCCGCCCGGGCCGAAGGACATCACGCTGATGAAGAAGATCATGGCGGACTTCGGCATCGAGATGCAGCTTCCGCCTGAGGTGCGGTAGCCGTGCGCGTCGCCGTCATCGGCGCGGGCGTCGCCGGCCTGGCCACCGCCAAGGTGCTCACCCAGGCCGGGCACGAGGTCGCCGTCTACGACAAGACGCCGGATGTCGGCGGCGTGTGGAGCCGGACCCGGCGGTACCCCGGCCTGACCACGCAGAGCCCCAAGGCGCAGTACTCGCTGTCCGACTTCCCGATGCCAGGGGACTACCCGCAGTGGCCGACGGGCGCCCAGGTCCAGGCATACCTGGCCGCCTACGCCGACCACTTCGGCGTGACGCCGCTGCTTCGCCTGAACACCGAGGTCACCGCCGCCCGCCCGGCCGAAGACGGCCGGTGGTCGGTCGAGACCCGTGAGCACGGCGGCGCGGTCCAGGCCGAGACCTTCGACCGCCTGGTGGTGGCCAACGGCATCTTCTGCGAGCCGGCGGTGCCGGCCTACCCGGGCGCGGACGACTTCACGGCGGCCGGCGGGCGGGTGCTGGCAGGCACCGAGCTGCACGACGCCGAGATGGCACGCGGCAAGCACGTCCTCGTCGTCGGCTACGGCAAGTCGGCGTGCGACGTCACCGTCCCGGTCAGCCGGGTCGCGGCCAGCACCGACGTCATCGCGCGGCAGCTGCTGTGGAAGGTGCCCAGGCGCATCGGCGGCTTCCTCAACTTCAAGCTGCTGCTGCTGACCCGGATGGGCGAGGCGCTCTTCCGGTACCGCTACCTGCGGGGCATGGAGCGCTTCCTGCACGGGCCGGGCAACGGCCTGCGCGGCTGCATGATCAACTCGATCGGCTCGGTGTCTATCCGGCAGTTCGGGCTTGAGCAGGCCGGCCTGGTGCCCGCCGGGCACCTGGAGGACATCGTCAGGGGCGCGATCGGGCTGGCCACCGAGGGGTTCTTCGAGGGCGTCGCGGACGGCAGCATCGCGGTCCATCGCGACCGCACCATCGCGCGGCTCTCCGCGCCAGACGGGCAGCCCGCCGCGGAGCTGAGCGACGGCACGATGCTCCCTGCCGACCTCATCGTGTGCGCCACGGGGTTCACCCAGGACGTCGGGTTCCTGCCCGAGCGGGTGACCGCGACGCTGCTGGATGAGCGCGGGAACTTCCTGCTGTACCGGCAGATCCGCCCGGCCGATGCGCCGGGGCTGTACTTCAACGGGTACAACTCCTCGTTCTTCAGCCCGCTGAACGCCGAGATGGCCGCCGTCTGGATCGCGGCCGACCTGGCCGGGCAGGTCTCGCTGCCCGGCGCGGCGGCCATGCGCCAGGACATCGCGGCCCAGCTCGCGTTCATGGACCTCGCGACCAGCGGCCACCACTGCCGGGGAGCCAAGATCATCCCGTTCTCCATGCACAACGTGGACGAGGTGCTCGGCGACCTCGGCCTCAACATCAGCGCACGGGTCCGCGCCAGCCACTGGCTCAATCCGATCAACCCGGCCGCGTATAAGGGAGTCACCCCCGCGCTGATCCGCCGGCTGGACGCCCCCGCGCCCGGCGCGGGCCGGACCACCGCCGAGCCGGCCGCCGTGACTAGCTGAGCGGGAACTGCTGGGCGGCGGTGCCGTTGCAGGTGTAGATCTGGAGCTGGGTGCCGTTGGCCGTGTTGCCGCTGGGGTCATCGAGGCACAGCCCGGACTGCGGGTTCAGCAGGGAGCCGTTGGACTGCTGCTGCCAGACCTGGCCGCCGACGCCGTTGCAGTCCCACAGCTCGACCTTGGTGCCCACCGCCGTGCCGTCGCCGTCGATGTCCAGGCAGCGGCCGAGGGTCTCCAGCGAGCCGTTGGAGTTGTGGTACCAGTGCTGGTCGATGGCGTAAGACTGGCAGCCCCAGAGCTGCACCGCGGTGCCGTCCACGCCGACGTCATCGCCCGCGACGTCAGCGCACTGGCCGCCGGGTCCGTCGATCATGCCGCCACCGGTCACGGAGAACACCTGGGCCGCGGTCCCGTTACAGGTGTAGATCTGGAGCTGCGTGCCGTTGGCCGTGTTGTCGCTGGGGTCATCGAGGCACAGCCCGGACTGCGGGTTCAGCAGCGAGCCGTTGGACTGCTGGACCCATTTCTGGCCGCCGACGCCGTTGCAATCCCACAGCTCGACCTTGGTGCCCACCGCCGTGCCGTCGCCGTCGATGTCCAGGCAGCGGCCAAGCGTGCTGAGCGAGTCGTCGGAGTTGTGCGTCCAGTGCTGGTCGATGGCGTTCGACTGGCAGTTCCAGAGATCCACGACAGCGCCGTCGGTCCCGGAGTCGTCGCCGATGACGTCCACGCACTGGCCGCCGGGGCCGGCGATCGTGCCGGCGGGCGGGGTGCCGCCATTGGACGCGCCGGAGTAGCCGGCGGACACGATGTTCGCCTGGACGGCGCTGTCGGCGGCATCGGTCGGGTAACCCGCCGTCATCACGCCCTCGAAGAACGAGCCGACCGACCAGTTGCTGTTATCCCCGCCCGTGCCGAGCACGATCCCGCCCTCCTGGTGCATCGGCGTGTAGCCGCCGATATCGGGCAGGGCTCCGCTCCACCACGTGCTGAGGCCGCCGGATTGCGCGTTGCCGCCCTTGAGGGCGTAGGTCGTCTGCCCGTTGTTCTTCAGCATCGCCGTGACGAAGTCGCTGCTGTTGCCGTCGTTGGCGGTGTTCGGGCCGTTCCCGCCGGAGAACAGGCCGTTCTCCATGTCGGCCTCGACCCACGGGCCGCTGCCGGTGCAGGGCGTGAAGTAGCACTCGGTACCGAGATTGACGGCGTCCATGTGCCCGTTGCCGTTGTCGTCGCTGTTCGCCTCGGCGTTGCCGAAGTCGAAGCAGCAGCCGGAGTTGACGTGGGTGCCGCTGGCCACCATGTACATGCCCTCGGCCGCGCCGTTGACGGCGACGCCGCGGGTGCTGTTATCCCGGTAGCCGGTCTGCCCGGCGATGTAGAGGCCGTACACCCGATGACCGCCCGCCGTGAGCGGCAGCGCGGCGGCGTTGGCGCCGACATCCTGCCCGGCGGCGCCGCCCGGCCCCTCGATGGTCAGGTTGTTGCCCTGCGGCGACTGGTCGTAGAGCTCGGTGATGACGCAGGCGGTGTGGGCACAGAAGACGTCCTGGGTGGTGGCGTTGGCGTAGCCGCCGGCGGCCAGCAGGCCGACGTTGGTCGTCGCTCCGTCGGAGACCCGCCTGACCTGGTACAGCGGGCCGTCATAGGCGGAGTAGAGGGCGCGCACCGTGCTGTACGCGGCCACGCAGGGCGTGCCGGCCGCGCCGTATAAGTCGCAGGGCAGCGACCCGGCGGCCTGCGAGACCCCCGGAAGCGCGAGCAGGCCGACGCTGGCCAGGGCGACCGCCGCGACCGCGGCGAGCAGTATCCGGACGCGGCTCAGGCGCTCGCGAGCAGTCATCGGCACAACACATCCGTCCAGTGGTCACGCGCGACCGTTGGAAACTAGTACTTACACCGAGCGTGCTCCACCAGGGACACTGCGTCAATATGCGCGGTTACCCGGCGAGGTGTCGCCACACTGAGGACTGGGCCATCGACTAAGCCGGAGGAGACACCCATGGACAAGCTCAGCTCACCCGACGGCACGGCGATCGCATTCGACCGGCGGGGCACCGGACCTGCCCTGATCCTGGTCGACGGCGCGCTGACCGTCCACTCGTCCGGCTCCGGGGAACTGGCGCGGCTGCTCTCGCCGCACTTCACGGTCTACGGCTTCGACCGCCGCGGCCGGGGCGAGAGCGGGGACACGCTGCCCTACGCGGTCGACCGGGAGATCGACGACATCGAGGCGATGATCGACCGGGCCGGCGGCCGGGCGTTCCTCTACGGCCACTCATCCGGCGGCCCGCTGGCCATGCGGGCGGCCATCAGGCTCGGCGGCAAGGTCACCGGGCTCGCCATGTACGAGCCGCCGTACAACAACGACCCGGCCGCGCAGGAGCCCTGGAGCCAGTACCTGACCCAGCTAGGCGAGGCCCTGGCCGAAGACCGCCGGGGCGACGCGGTGGCCCTGTTCATGCGGTTCGTCGGCACGCCCGCCGAGTTGGTCGACGAGATGCGTACCGCGCCGTTCTGGCCTGGCATGGCGGCCGTCGCCCCGACCCTGGCCTACGACCACGCCGCCATCCTTGGCCGGCCCTGGTCGGTGCCGGCCGAGCTGGCCGCGCGCGTCCGGGTGCCCGCGCTGGTGATGGCGGGCGACGCGAGCCTTCCGTTCATGCCCGACGCGGCGCGCGTGCTGAGCCAGGCGATCCCCCAGGGCCGGCTGGCGACGCTGCGGGGCCAGACGCACGAGGTGCAGCCGGAAGCGCTCGCCCCGGTGCTGACGGAGTTTTTTGCGGGGGGCAGTGTCTTCACGGGGAACGGAGTCTTTACGGAGGACGGGGCATGACCACGAAAGCCGCGACACCGCTGCGCATCATCGAGTCCTACTTCGGCACAGAACTCGACAAGTCCGGCACCAAGCACCTGATGGGCATCGCCGACGAGAGCAAGTGGGTCGATTTCGCCCTGCACTACCTGCACACGATGCGGGCGAACTTCGTCGCGGATTTCCTCGAAGTCGAGGACGACAAGCAGGCACCGAACCGGCTCTACTTCGAGCCGCGGCTGAGGCAGGAATGGGACGCGGCGGCCGCTGGCCTCAACTGGTCGCCAAGCCCGCTGCTCGGCGTGACGCCCGACCCCGCCAGCGGAGACCTGAACGCGGCTGCCGCCGCCGAGATCCTCGGGCCGCTGAAGAAGCACCTTCTCATCGCGGACTCGGTCTATATCCGCGACAGCTTCTATTACAGCTTCGACCTCATCGAGGGATGCGTCACGGCGGCGGGCTGGCGCGATGACCCGAACCTGGCCGGGCAGGTCAGCTTCGGCATCAGCAGGCTCAAGGCGTGGCTGCCGCTGCTGAGGGAGCTACGGCGGCTGGTCGAGACTCAGGCCCTGGTGTTCATGCCCTACTACCTGATGCCCTCATGGCCCTACGAGACGGGCGCCAAGCCCCCGTCCAAGGAAGCGTTCGCGAGCCTGAGAACCCGGCCCGCGCCGGGTCCCGCGCAGCCGGGCCCGGCGTGGTTCGGCGAGCGCGAGGTCGAGGGCGCCTGGCTTAACGCACGGCTGCTGGGACTGGATCCGGTCTTCCCGAACCGGAGGATGTTCGACTTCGCCTCTCGGCTGTACCTGGCGGGAGATGAGGAGCCCGGCGACCTTACCTGTGACCTGACCTCCCTGGACATCGTCCCGCTAGGCGAGAAGAAGCCTATTTCCGTCGAAACGCTCCTGAGCCTGCGGAAAAACGAGGAGGGATTCGCGGCGGTACGCGGCGCGGTTACCGACTGCCAGGCGTCGCTGCGGGACTGGGTGGTGGACGGCGTCCCTCGCTCGGCCGCGGCAGCAAGCTGCAGGGAGCTATTTGACGAGCGGATCGCCGGCTACGCCGGAAAGAAGGGGAAGGTGATCGGCTTCGCCGAGCGCCCGATACCCAGCGTCGTGTTCACCGCGGCGATCGCCGCCGCGCTGATACCGCTCGCGGCCATCAACCCGTTTATCCCCGTGGCGGCCGGCGCCGCGGCCACGCCAGGACTAGCGCGCCTGGTCCAGCGCCGGTTCAATCCGCGGCTGAAAGCGATGACTTCCCTCAAGGCACTCCTGTGAGCGCCGGCTACCCGGATGACGGGGCGGCGCTCCCGCCGCCCGCCTGACCCAGCCGGCCCCGGCCCGGCCGCCTGCCGACCGCGAGCCCGGCGCAGCAGACGGCCCCGGCCAGGGCCAGCCCGGCGGCCAGCAGGAAGCCGCCGGGCCGCGAATGCTGGGCCAGCCATCCGGCGAGCGCGGCCCCGGTCGCGGCGCCGGCCGCGTTCAGCGCGTCGAACCAGCCGTAGGCCTCGGTGAGCTCGTCCGCCGCGGTCACCTGCCCGAGCAGGTCATAGCCAGAGGTGATCGCCGGATTCAGCGCCAGCCCGGCGGCGAGGATGATCGCGCCAAGCGCCCAGGCCGAGGTAGCGATGCTCAGCGCGGCCCAGCCGCCCGCCAGCAGGAGCAGCAGGATCGCCGCGTGCGCCGCGACCCGGCCGCGCGGCCGCCGCGAGCCCCAGAGCACGCCGCCGGCCAGACCGCCCACCGAGAGCGCGGCAATCAGGACCCCGGCCAGGTCACGCTCACCGAGGCGGGTGACGGCCGCGGTGACCGAGACCTCGATGGCCACGATGCTGCCGAACAGGCAGAAGCTGACCGCCAGCAGGGCAGCGACCCGGCCCGAGCGCAGCGGCCCCAGCCAGTGCCGGCCACGGCGGGCATCGGCACGGCCGGGGACCAGGTCGTGCACCATCGGGGCCGACACGGTGCCGAGCGAGCCGGCGACGCGGATGACCCCGGCCACCCCGAGGACGAGCGCGGGCACGGTCAGCGCCAGGACCGCCGAGACCGCCAGCGGCCCGGCGACGTAGACGAAGTCGACCGCCATCGACTCGAACGACGACGCGGCATCGCGGGCGGCCGGGTCGCCGGCCAGCAGCAGCGACCAGATGGTCCGCATCATCGGGTTGAGCGGCGGCTGCGCGGCGCCGGTCAGCGCGGCGATCACGACCAGCAGCCAGGGCGGCGCGCCGCCGCCGCAGGCCAGCGCCAGGCCGATCAGCAGGCCGCCCTGGAGCAGGGCGGCCCTGGTCACCACGGCACGGGCGCCGCGCCTTGCCACCATCCGGCCGCGCCACGGCCCGGCACAGGCCGACCCGGCGCCGTAGGCGCCGGACACGATGCCGGCGTAGGCGTAGGAGTGCGTGGAGCGGGCGACCGCCAGCACGACCGCGAGCGCGATCATGCCGCTCGGCAGCCGGGCGATCAGGCTGGGGAACAAGATCCGCAACACGCCCGGATGGCCAAGGAACTGCCGGAAACCATGACGCGGCTGGCTCATGCTCGCTGCGGCTCACTAGAGAACTGGACGCGGATCTCGCGAGCGTAGCGACCGTTCCCGCGCCCCGGCCACGGGTTATTGGCCCCGGCGAGGACGGCGCGAGCGCGGCGACAGCGGGCTGGCGGGCGCGGGCGGCGGGTCAGATGGCGGGCGGCGGGCCGACAATCTCTACGCCGCCCCAGGGGGCCGCCGCCGCGAGGGCCTGAATGTCGGGACGGGGGTGGGACTCGGGCGGGACGGTGTGGCTCGGCGCGCGCTCGCCGCCGGCCCGGAAGAACGGCTCGATGCCGGCCGGGGCGTTGATGAACAGGCATCGCGTCGGCGTGGCGGCACAGCGGTGCGCGAAGACGGTTCCCGCGCGCAGCATCATCGTCGCGTTCGCCGGGACGGTGACCAGGTCGTCGCCGATGACAAACTCCATGGTGCCGGCCAGCACGAAGAAGACCTGGTCGGTGGTCCCCTTATGCAGGGGGGTGAACCGGCCGGCGTTCTCGGTCTTGTCGATGATCGACAGCTTGCCGCTGGTCATGGTGCCATCCGCCCGGATGACCATCAGCGAGCCGTTGAACCACAGCGCCTCGGCGGAGGACTCGGTGACCAGCCGCCAGGAGCCCTGGTCGAGGTCGGTGCCGGCCAGGTGGGCGAGGACATAATCACGGGAGATCTCCCCGCCATGCAGGCGGGCGTGTGCCTGGACCCCGGCGATAAGGGCGTCCTGGCTCTCGGCGGTGATGACTTCCCCGCAGTCGGCGCAGGCGAGCGACGGCGTCATTGCTGCTCCGTTTCCTGATTGCGACCTTCACCCCGGTATGTGCCCTGGCATAACTCTGGCTGGCCGACCGGCAGGCCGTCGCTTTCCGGTAACGGAGACCATAGCCTGCCGCGCTTGATAGCGGGACTTCAGATGATAAGTGGGGCTAAAGAGCCTGCCGGCGACCGGAATCTCAGCGGGATTACACAGTGGTTGCGCCCTCGCTCACCGGGCACGATCACGAAAGATAGGAAGACTGGGCTGCACTCGGGGGGGTGCCCGGTGAGAACACGCAGTGCTCGCAGGCCGCTGTTCGCTACGGCGGCTGTCTCTATGGCTGCCCTGATCGCGGCGGCGTGCGGCAGCAGCGGGGGCGGCGGCTCGGCCGCCAGCTCGTCGCCGTCCGCGTCGGGATCGGGCTCGGGCAAGGTCGCGTCGATCGCGGCGCAGGTGCCGAGCGGCATCAGGTCAGGCGGCACGCTGACCGTCGCGGCGGACGCCACTTACGCGCCCAATGAGTTCATCGCGTCCAACGGCAAGACGGTCATCGGCATGGACGCGGATATGGCGCAGGCGATCGGCAAGGTCATGGGCCTGAAGGTGAACATGGTCAACGCGACCTTCGACACGATCCTGCCCGGCCTGACCTCGGGCAAGTACGACCTCGGCATGTCCTCGTTCACCGACACGAAGGCCAGGCAGAAGGTCGTCGACTTCGTGACCTACTTCGAGGCGGGCACCTCGTTCTATGTGAAAACTAGCGGGGGGCCGCCGGTCACCAAGCTGGCGGACCTCTGCGGGCACACGGTGGCCGTGGAGAAGGGCACCACGCAGCAGTCGGACGCGCAGGGCCAGGCGACCAAGTGCAAGTCCGCGGGCAAGCCGACGGTCACGGTGCAGGTCTACAACGACCAGAACGCGGTCAACCTGGCGCTGTCGTCCGCCAGGGCGCAGGTGGCCATGGCGGACTCGCCGGTGGCCGAGTACCAGGTCAAGCAGTCCCACGGGATGTTCAAGCTCTCCGGCCCTTCGTACGCGAACGCGCCGTACGGCATCGCCGTCCCCAAGAACAGCGGGATGGCCCAGCCGACGCTCGCGGCGGTCAAGCACATCATGGCCGACGGCACCTACACGCAGATCCTGAAGAAGTGGGGACTGCAGAGCGGCGCGATCTCCAACCCTGGCATCAACAAGGCAGTGAGCTGAGAGCGGCTGGATGAACTCCGGTCCTGACGCCCCGCGCACGACCCAGGACAGCACCGAGGCCGCCGCCTCGCCGGAAGAGATCCGGGCCGTCCCGGTCCGGCATCCCGGCCGGTGGGTGGCGGCGGCCGTGGTCCTGGTGCTGGCCGCGATGCTGGTGCACACGCTGGTCAGCAACTCGCGCTTCCAGTGGGACGTGATCGGCCAGTACTTCCTGTCCAGCCGGGTGCTGAAGGGGCTGGCCGTCACCCTGCTGCTGACCGCGGTGGCAATGGTCATCGGCATCGTGCTCGGCGTGCTGCTGGCCGTCATGCGGCTGTCGGCCAACCCGCTGCTTTCGGGCGCGAGCTGGTGCTATATCTGGCTGTTCCGCGGCACGCCGGTACTGGTCCAGCTGCTGTTCTGGTTCAACCTGGCGGCGCTGTACCCGCACATCTCGGTGGGCGTGCCGTTCGGTCCGTCCTTCGCCACCTTCAACGCCAACGACCTGATCTCCGGGATCACCGCGGCCATCCTCGGGCTCGGCCTGAATGAGGGCGCCTACATGGCGGAGATCGTCCGCGCCGGGATCCTGTCGGTGGAGCACGGCCAGTCCGAGGCGGCGCAGGCGCTCGGCATGCGCCGCTCGCTGACGATGCGGCGGATCATCCTGCCGCAGGCCATGCGGGTGATCATCCCGCCGACCGGCAACGAGACCATCTCCATGCTGAAGACCTCGTCGCTGGCCAGCGTGATCACGGTCACCGAGCTGCTGTACGCGGTGCAGCTCATCTACTCGGTCAACTTCCAGACCATCCCGCTGCTGATCGTGGCCAGCATCTGGTACCTCATCGTGACGTCGCTGCTGACCATCGGGCAGTACTACATCGAACGGCATTACGCCCGCGGCTCGGCCCGCCAGCTTCCGCTGACGCCGTGGCAGCGGCTGCGCCGGATGCTGTTTACCTTCCACTCGGCGCCGCCCGCTCCCCCGCAGCTGCCGACGGGGACAGGCCGGTGAGCGCGACGGCGGCGGAGGCCGGGAGCGCGGGCACCGGGCCCATGGTCCTGGCCGAGGCACTGCACAAGAGCTTCGGCCGGCTGCACGTGCTGCGCGGCATCGACCTGCGGGTCGAGCGGCAGGAGGTCATGTGCGTCATCGGCCCGTCGGGCTCGGGCAAGTCCACGCTGCTGCGCTGCGTCAACCACCTGGAGAAGATCAACGCGGGCCGGCTCTGGGTGGACGGCGAGCTGGTCGGCTACCGGCAGCAGGGCGGCAAGCTCTATGAGCTGCGGGATAAGGAGATCTGCGCCAAGCGCGCGGAGATCGGCATGGTGTTCCAGCAGTTCAACCTGTTCCCGCACATGACGGCGCTGGACAACGTGGCCGAGGCGCCGGTCCGGGTGCAGGGCATGGCCAAGGCGCGGGCCACCGAGCTGGCCATGGAGCTGCTGCACCGGGTCGACCTGCAGGACAAGGCGTCCGCCTATCCCAAGCAGCTATCCGGCGGCCAGCAGCAGCGGGTGGCCATCGCCAGGGCGCTGGCCATGCGGCCCAAGCTGATGCTGTTCGACGAGCCGACCAGCGCGCTGGATCCGGAGCTGGTGGGCGACGTGCTGGCGGCCATGCGCGACCTGGCGGTCTCCGGGATGACGATGATCGTGGTCACGCACGAGATGGGGTTCGCCCGCGAGGTCGGCGACAGCCTGGTGTTCATGGACGAGGGGGTCATCGTGGAGGCCGGCCGGCCCCGCGAGATGCTGGCCAGCCCGCAGCACGACCGCACCCGTTCCTTCCTCGCCAAGGTCCTGTGACGGACCGAGACGCAAAATGAGGATGTGACGGGATGAGCAGGATGTGACCAAAAAAAGGTATCGCCCGCGCATAGCGTTACGTCCCTGATTGTGAGACATTCAGGGAGCCCCCCCAGGCGGACACAAACAGGAGGAAAACGTGCGCGGAAAACGTCGTCTTACTGCCATTCCCGTAACCCGCTATTTAGCTGCTTTCTCGGTCGCGGGGCTGGCGGCTGGCGTGCTGGGAATGGCGGGCCCGCCCGCCCAGGCGGCCACTGCCACGCACCCGGCCACGACCCACTGGGCCGTGACCGCGTCCGGTGCCAAGGTGCCGGTGGCCAAGCCCGTGTTCAAGAAGACACCGGTCCACCCGGAGAAGATCACCCACCCCGGCAAGGACACCATGGGCCGAGTAACCGCAGCTCATGCTCCATGGAAGAAGAAGTCGAACGCCGTCTCCCCCGACGTGTCCGGGCTCCCCGGCATCGATGTCAGCTCGTACCAGGGCGACATCAACTGGGCCTCGGTCGCCCCGCACATCGACTTCTCCTACACCAAGGCGACGGAGGGCACTTACTACACCAACCCCGACTTCAGCAACCAGTACGAAGGCCCGTACAACCAGGGCGTGATCCGCGGGTCATACCATTTCGCTATCCCGAACAACTCGCAGGGCAATACGCAGGCGGATTACTTTGTCAATAACGGCGGCGGATGGTCGAGCGACGGCCTTACCCTGCCGGGCGCGCTCGACATCGAGTACAACCCCTACGGCGCGGAATGCTACGGCCTTACCGCCGCGCAGATGGTGACCTGGCTGCACAACTTTGTCAATGAGTACGCCTACAGGACTGGTGTCTACCCGGTTATTTACACGACCACGGACTGGTGGTCAACCTGCACAGGGAACAGCGGCGCCTTCAGCGGCAACGACCCGCTGTGGATCGCCAACTACTCGGCCAGCAACGGCGGCACCCTGCCGGCCGGCTGGGGCTACTACACCTTCTGGCAGTACGCCGACTCCGGCTCGGAGCCGGGCGACCAGGACGTCTTCAACGGCGCGGAGAGCCGGCTGAAGATCCTGGCCACGGACGGCTGATCCGCCAGTCCCGCCGCCACCAGGCCGCGGTGCTCACTCCCAGGGCACCCGGCGCTGGTGGCGGCGCCGTGCTGATCGACTGCTAACGAGGCGCTGACGGCACGGGCAAGACTGGGCCGGTTCCCAGCCGACAGGAACCGGAGGGCCGAGCCTGTGCCCGCTCCCCCGCGCGAGCCGCGCGGTCCCGTGCCGCCCTGGCCGCCGCCCGGTGACCGGACCGCCGGCGCCCTGCTCAGCGGTGCCGCCGCCGGCGAGCGGAGCGCCTGGGAGGAGATCATCAGCCGGCACGGCGGGCTGGTCATCCGGGCCGCCGTCTCGGCCGGCCTCAGCCGCGCCGACGCCAGCGACGCGGCGCAGCTCACCTGGCTGCGGCTGTGGCAGCACGGTCACCAGATCCGGGATCCGGACCGGCTGGCCGGATGGCTGGCCCGCACGGCGCGGCGCGAGGCCATCCGGCTCGCGGCCGTGACCCGCCCGCTCGTGCTGTGCGCCGATCCGCTCGGCGATGAGCGCGGGACGCCGGGGGCGGCCACGTGGGACGCCGACCCCGCCGAGCGGGACTACGACGGGACGCTCCAGCGAGCGCTGCGCCGGCTTCCCAGCCGGTACCGGACCCTGCTCGCGCTGCTCACCAGCGACCTCGGGCTCAGCTACGCCGAGGTCGCCGCCCGGATGAGCCTGCCGAGGGGCAGCATCGGGCCGATGCGGCTGCGGGCGATCCAGCTGCTCGTGCGCACGCCCGAGTTCACCGGCAGCTTCCCGAGGCCGTCCGGTGCGGCCGGGCCGGCCCGTGCCCGGCCGGGCAGGCCGGCGGACGGCGGACTTCCTGGCAGCGCGCGGGCTCGCGGCGCAGGGTTAGCCGCCCGCCGCCGGCACTGGCCACGGTGCCACTGACCGCCGCGTCGATGACCTGACCGTCCGCCAGGACCAGTCCGCAGTGCAGCTCCGCCAGACTGCCGGGGCCGCCATCCTGCCGGACGCCGAACGCCACCGGGCCGTCGCGAGCCGGGAGCCAGCCCGCGTCCGCGAGCCACAGGCCAAGCCCCAGCGCGGCCGGCCCGCATGCCGGGTGCCCGGCCGGGCCGTGACCTGCCCCGAGCAGCCGTGCGTGCGCGAGCCGCCGGCCGGGGTCCCAGCTGAACACGACGAGATCCGCCAGGCCGTGCCGCGCCAGCTCGACCTGGTCCGCCCGGACGCGGCCGATCGCGCCTGGCCGGACCGGCAGGTAGCAGAACCGGCGCCCGAAGCCGGCCGCCCGGCCTGGCACATCAAGCACGTCCGGCGCGGCCAGGCCGGCCGCCGCGGCCAGCACGGCCGCGTCGGTGTCCAGGCACGCCGCGGGGGCGGTCCCCTTCAGCGCCGCCGCGCCGTCCCTGACGTGCACCGTGACCTCGCCAGAGCCGCTGTCCTGCACCACGCGCCCCGACCGGATGAGGCCGAGCCGGGCCAGGACCGCCGCGGTCCCGATCGCCGAGTGACCGCCGGAGGAGCACGCCGCGGCCGGGCCGAGCACGCGCACCCGGTAACCCGCCGCGGAGACACCGGTCACGAAGGCGGTCTGCGGCGTGCCGAGCCTGGCCGCCACGGCGAGCATCACGCCGGCCGGCATTCCGCCCGCGTCCGGCAGCACGGCGAGCGGCGACCCCGCGGCCCCCGCGGCCCCCGCAGGACCGAACAGGTGAACTATCTCGTATCGCCACACAGGTGCCTCCGGCGAGCGGGTCCAGGTTCACCTGGATAGAGGCGCCGCGGGACCCGGTCAGATACACCCGGCCCGCGCGCAGCCGGCCAGGCCCTGCCCGGCGCGGTCCCGCGCGTCCCTGTCGCCGATCCGGCTGGCCAGTTCCAGCGCCCTTTCGTGCTCGCCGCGCGCCAGGCCGGGCTGGCCCGCGGTCAGGTGGGCTTCGCCCAGGCCGTTGAGCGCCTGCGCCTCGCCGGCCGGGTCACCCGCCTCGCGGAACAGCTCAAGGGCCTGCTGCTGATGGCGGGCAGCCTGGTCCGGGCGGCCCTGCCGCAGGCAGACATCGCCGAGGTAGGACAGGGCGTAGGCCTCGGTAGGCCGGTCACCGGTCTGCTGGCAGAGCGCCAGGGCCTGCCGCAGGTACCTGGCGGCGTCGTCGTACCGGCCCTGCCGCAGGTACAGGCCGCCGAGGTTGCCGAGCGAGTATGCCTCGCCCGGCCGGTCGCCGGCCTGCCGGTACAGGGCCAGCGCCTGCTGGTGGTGCCGGGCGGCCTGGTCGAAACGGCCCATCCGGCGCTGCACGCCGCCGAGGTTGTTCAGCGCCTGCGCCTCACCGTCGGTGTGGCCGGCCTGCCGGTACAGAGCCAGCGCCGCCCGGTGCCGGCGAGCGGCCTGCGGGTAGCGGCCCTGCCGCTGCTCGATGCCGCCGAGGGTGGCGACCGCCCGCGCCTCCCCGGCCCGGTCGCCGGCCTGGCGGCACAGCTCCAGCGCGCCGGTCAGCAGCCCGGTGGCCGCCGCGTAGCGGCCCCGCCACAGGTCGATGCCGGCCAGGTTCGACAGCACCCTGGCCTCGCCCCGCTGATCCCCCGCCGTCCGGTACAGCGCCAGCGCCTCCCGCAGTGACCCGGCCGCCTGGTCGTAGCGGCCCTGGCGCCGCTCGATCATGCCGATGCTGGTCAGCGCCATCGCCTCGGCGGCGACGTCGCCGGTGTCGCGGGCGGCGGCCCTGGCGCTGGAGTGGATGGCGATGGCCTCGGGATAGTGCCCGCCGGTATCGAGATAGCGGTACAGGGTGGCGGCCAGCGTGATGCTATGGCCGGGCCAGCCGTGGGCGCAGGCGTGCTCGGCGGCCGCCACCAGGCTGGCCCGCTGCCCGTCCAGCCAGGCGCGCGCCGCGACCACGCCGGCGAGCGGCGGCCCGGCGGTGCCGGGCGCCAGGACCCGAGGCCGGCGGCCGACGTCGCCGGGCCGCAGGATGTCCATCGCGGTGGCGGCGGTGTGCAGGTAGTGGTCGAGCAGCCGGGTGAGCGCGGCGCGGCGATCGGCGTCGCTGTCCAGGGCGGCGGTCAGCTCGGCGGCGTAGGCGCGGAGCAGGTCGTGCGGCTGGTAGCGGCCGGGCCGCGCGGGCTGGATCAGGTAGGCCCTGGCCAGTTCTTCCAGCAGGTCCCCGGCCTCGCCGGGAGCGGCGCCCAGCAGCGCGGCGGCGGCGTGCAGGTCGAGGTCGGTACCGGGATGCAGGCCGAGTAGCCGGAACGCCCGTCCCGCCGCGGGGCTCAGGTGCTGCCAGGACCAGGAGAACACCGTCCGCACCGCGGTCTCGGTGTCCCCGCCGACGTCCAGCAGGTCCAGCCGCCGCTGCCGGTCGGCCAGCTCGGCCACCAGGCCGGCCAGCGGGGCGGCGGGGCGGGCGCTGGCCAGCTCCGCGGCCACCCGCAGCGCCAGCGGCAGGTGGCAGCACTGGACGGCAAGCGCGGCCGTCGCGGCCGGGTCGGCATCAGCCCGGCCGCCGATCAGCTCGCGCAGCAGCTCCGCCGACTCGGCGGGCGGCAGCAGGCCCAGGTCCAGTCGGGTAGCACCATGCCGGGCGACCAGCCCGGCCAGCGTGCCGCGGCTGGTGACCACCGTCGCGCAGCCAGGTGATCCCGGCAGCAGCGGCCGTACCTGATCCGCCGACGCGGCGTTGTCGAGCAGCACCAGCATCCGCCGGCCCGCCAGCAGCGTCCGGTAGCGCGCAGCCCGTTCATCTGTCGCCGCGGGGATGTCCCGCCCGGCCACGCCCAGGGCGCGCAGGAACCCGGCGAGCGCGTCGGCCGCCGCCAGCGGGCGGCCGGGGTCATAGCCGCGCAGGTTCACGTAGAGCTGCCCGTCGGGGAACCGGCCCGCGACCTGATGCGCCCAGCGCACGGCGAACTCGGTCTTGCCGACCCCGGCCGTGCCGCCGATCGCCGAGACCACCACCGTGGCCGGGCCGGCCTGGCCGGGGTGATCAAGCAGCCCGGTCAGGGTGGCCAGCTCCCCTGCCCGGCCGGTGAAATGCGGTACCCCGGCGGGCAGCTGCCGGGGTACCGGCGGGCCCGGGCTGGCGCCCGGCGGCTGGCCGGGCGCGGACCGGGCCAGCGCCGGGTCGGCGGCCAGCACCCGCTGGTGCAGGTCGCGCAGCGCGGCGCCGGGCTCGGCGCCCAGTTCGTCGTTGAGCAACTGCCGGGCCTGCTGGTACGC
Organism: uncultured Actinomycetota bacterium; assembly: GCA_963725175.1. Lineage (GTDB taxonomy): Bacteria > Actinomycetota > Actinomycetes > Streptosporangiales > Streptosporangiaceae > DASUBV01. The sequence goes on along the minus strand of CAVRXH010000006.1, from coordinate 5,188,775 downwards.
CGCCAGCGCCTCGCCCTGCCGGCCGTCCAGGTAGAGCGCCAGCATGAGCAGCCCGTGCACCCGCTCCCGCAGCGGGTAAAGCAGCGCCAGCCGCCGCAGCTCGCCGATCACCCCGGCGCGGCGGCCCAGGTGCACCTCGGCCTCCAGCTGCGCCTCGATGGCCTGCGCCCGCAGCTCGGCCAGCCTCGGCAGCTCGCGCGCCGCCAGCAGCTCAGAGCCGGTATCCGCCAGCGGCTCCCCGCGCCACAGCGCGAGCGCCTCGGCTGCCCTGGCCGCGGCAGCCGCCCAGTCGGCCTGCCGGGCGGCGGCGCGCGCCGCGTCCAGCAGCGCCTCGAACCTGGCGCTATCCAGCTCGTGGCTGGCGGCCCGGATCAGGTAGCCCTGCGACACGGTCTGGATCCGGTCCCGGCCGCCGTCGCCGAGGGCCTTGCGCAGCCGCGTCACGTAGTTCTGCACGGTCACCCTGGCCGACACGGGCGCGCTCGGTCCCCACAGCGCTTCCGTCAGCTCCCCGAGGCTCACGACGCGCCCGGCGCTCAGCAGCAGCGCCGCCAGGACCGCCCGCTGCTTGCCGCCCGCCAGCGGCACCGGCGCTCCGCCGCGCCGCACCTCGAGCGGACCTAGCAAGCGGAACTCAAGCTCCGCCGACTCGGGGTCGTCCTGCGGAACCGGGTGGTGTATGTCCATCAGCGTACGATTTGCTACGGCTCGAAGCGCAGCCGCGCGTCCAGGGCGTCCAGCATCTGCTTCCTCCCTCACTGGCCGAGGACCGTGCGCACCATCGTGGTGACGGCGCTGGCCGGCGGCGCGGTGTCCCGGCCGGCGAACAGCAGGTGCCCGGCCCCGATCAGGGTGGGCGCGAGAACGTCGACATCGGCGCCGGCCGCGACACGGCCGAGGCCGCGCTCGGCCGCGAGGTAAGCGGCGACCATCGCGGTGGCCTCGGCCAGCAGCGGAACGCCGGGCCGGCCGGCCTGCCGCAGCCGGGCACGCAGGTCGTCGCGGAAGATGAGCAGCCCGACGATCTCCAGCGCGACCGACCCGAACACCTCCGTCAGCGCGGCGGCCAGGTTGCCGGTGACGGTACCGGTCCCGGCGGCCGCGCGCAGCGCGGCTGCCTGGCCGTCGAGGCGGGCGGCGCGGTCCGCCACCAGCTCGGCCAGGAAGTCGTCGAAATCGGCGAAGTGCCGGTGCAGGACGCCCTTGGCGCAGCCCGCCTCGGTGGTGATCGCCCGGCTGGTCAGCGCGTTCGGCCCGTCCCGGAGCAGGACCCGCTCAGCGGCGCCGAAGAGCTGCTGGCGCGCGTCGCGGATGGCAACTCCCGTCGGCATCGTGCCACCCTCCCGTCCGGCTGCCCGGCAGCGCTAAGCGGGCACGCGCCCACCATACGCCGGCGCGCCGTCACCTGCGGTCGTCGCGATCTTGCTCGCCCAGCCAGGCCCTGGCGAGCCGGAACGGCTCGGCGCGCATGGTGTGGGCCATGCGCTCATCCAGGGTCATCTCGGCGAGCGTCTTGCCGGTGCCGGCCACCTCGAACACCGGAGTCCAGCCGCCAAGGCAGCCCCTGGGGGCGACGATCCGGCCCGGTGTGCTGCCGGCCCACAGCCGGGACTTGCCGCCGCAGGCGGCGCCGACCGCGCTGGTCGCCGTCGCCACGGCGCCGGCGCTGGCCCGGCGGCGAGCCCGGCACCCAGGACGTCCGCCAGCCGGCTGGGGCCGAGTTCCTCGACGAACCACTTGATCAGCGCGCCCGGCAGGGTGCCCCAGTGCCGCACGGCCAGGCCGGTGTCCTCCACGACGACCGGGACGCCGAGACGGGCGCGGAGCACCTGATCCAGCTTGTGCCTCACCACGACCAGCGGGTCGGGCGACTGGATCTCGTCCAGCTCCAGGTCGATCACCCCGACATCGACGAAGATCCGCCGCGCCTCCTCTAGCTTGATCGCGTTCTGGCTGGCGAGATAGACCCTGGCCCGGATCCGCGGCTGGCCGGGATCGGGCGTCACGTGGCGTCGCCGGTCAGGCACCGCCCCGGCAGCGCCTGCGCCAGCGCGCCGGCGAGCCGGCCGGCCGGCGGGTGCCGATCAGCACCACCCCGTCCCAGACCGCGCCGGTGACGGCCGTCGGCGCCAGCACATAGCCGACCAGGATCCGCGCCGGGAAGCTCGCCTGGACCGCCGCCGGGTCGACGCGCAGCATCAGCACCTGACGGCGGCCGAACATCCGCAGGTCGCCGAGGTACTGCCGGGGCCGGCCGCGCGGCGCGGCGGCCCGGCGGGCGGCACCAAGCTCGCGTGCCTGCGCGGCGGACAGCACCTGCCAGCCCGTGATCGCGTCCAGCGGCCCAGCTACCCGCCGCCAGATCCGCCCGGCCGGGCGGACTCCGCTGACGCCGGCGGCGAACAGGCCGTCGCCGACCTCGATGCCGTTGGGCAGGTCGAGCAGCACCAGCAGCAAGTAACCGGCGCCGCCCAGCGCGGCGCCCAGGGCCAGCGCTCCCCCGGCTCCGGCGCCCCGGCCGTTCGGCCCGCCGTCGGCGACCAGCCCTGCCAGGCCGGCCGCCAGCAGGATCACCGCGACGACGGCACCGGTCACCGGGAACTGCGAGCACCGCTCGCGGTACCGGACGCCGGGCCGCACCGCAGGCCCCCTGCCCGGGCTGCCGGGGCCAGCCACGGGCAGGGCAGCCACGGACGGGGCAGCCGAAGCCTGGCGGCCCTTGGCGACCACGCGGGCCGCGGATCCGGACAGCAGGGCCAGCAGGAACACGAACGCGATACCGCCGCCGGCCCCGGCACTCTGGTGCCCGGTCGCCGCTGCCACGAGCCCGGCGATGCCGACGACCACGAGCCCGGCGGTGAGCAGCAGGAGCAGCAGGCTGGCCAGGACCCGGATCATGACGCGGCGGTGACCAGCTCGTCGATCCGCTGGCCGATCTGGTCAGCCGACACCGGGACCGCCCGCTCGGCGTGCTCGCCCTCCAGCAGCCAGTGCTGCTCGCCGTCCGACGCCGTGATCAGGCTCCTGATCACGACCTGCTGGCCCGCCGGATGCACGACACGGACACAGGTGACGCTGGTAAACCCGGCCGCCGCCTGAGCGCAGGACAGCACGCCGCCGCCCGCGGACCGGGACCGGCGGGCCGGGTCGGCCAGCTCACCGGGGTCGATGCCGCACCAGGCCGACATCAGCCGCGCGGCGGCCGGCTGCCACAGCGCGGACAGCGCCCCCGGCTTCCCGTCCCGGCCTGGCGGCTGCTCGGCCAGCACGCCCGGCGGCCGGTACGCGGCGTACATCCGCCCGGCGAGCTGCCAGGAGGTCGCGCCGGGATCGGGCCGGGACGGCTCGGGCGAGCCGAAGCCCTCGGCCACCCAGTACGGCTGCGACCGCATCCGGGTCGCGATGGCCAGGTCGCCCAGGATGGCCACTCGCCTGGTCACGGTCTGGCCGGCCGGCCCGGCCGGATCGGCGGACCAGCCGGCCAGCTCGTCGGCCAGCTTGCCTTCGCCCGGCCGGGGCGGGCCCGGCCGCAGGTAGCCGCGGCTCTCCAGGCCGGCCGCGGCGGCCGCCAGCTCGGCGGGTGAGCTGGTCAGCGCCGCCGCCGCGGGCACCGGCCCGGTGCCACCGCGCTCGGCGGTGAGCCGGGCGAGCAGCGGCGCCGCGGTCTGCAGGGCCGGACCCCGCTGCCGGTCCGGCAGGAAGTCCGGGTCCATCGCGACGCAGTCCAGTTCTGCCCGCGTAAAAGAGTCCAGTGGTGCCTGACCGGCGTCGAAGGCCTGCCGCCAGCGCTCGGTGACGCTGACCGGCGCTCGCTTCCGCCAGCTCATGACCGCCAGCTCATGACCGGGTGCGCAGCGCGCCCTTGATCGCGGCCACCGTGTCCTCCGGGTCAGCGACCGACAGCGTCATCCGGATATACGGATCGCCGTCCAGGTCGATGACGACGGTCGGCCCGGTGCGCTGCGCGCACGTCATGGTGCTGCCCCTGCTCGCCGAGTGCCGGCGCACCGCGAGGCCGACGGGCTTGCCCACGCTGGCCTGCTTGACATGCTCAAGAGGCACGAAGGTCTCCCAGCTGGACCGCATGGCAAGCAGCCAGGCATCCTGGCCGGTCACCGTGACCTTCAGGCCCTGGCCGCTCACCTCGACGCCTACCACGGGTCCCTCACAGCCAGGAGAACGCCTTGCCGATGTCGTGGCCGACACTATCCGCCTCGTGCCCGGCCCAGGAGCCCGCTGCGCCGATCCCGTGCGTGATGGCGCCGAAGTGCTGGTAGACGTATTCGCCCGCGAAGTAGGTGGCGGTGCCGATCACCACGCCGCCGACCACCACGTCCACGCCGGGGATGGCCATCGCCGTGGTGGCCAGGCCGATGTCCATGCTGCTGCCAAGCGCCAGCCCGGAGGCGGCCAGGTTCGCGCCGGCCATGACCCGGTCGGTGTTGCCGCCCAGCAGGTGGTCGGGGCCGAACGACGGCGCCGGGTCGGCCAGCGTGATGGCGTCGGAGGCCATCCCCAGGCCGAGCCCGGTCCGGCCGAGCAGCGCGCCGAAGCCGCTGTCGTCGGCCGCGGGCCGATGGCCTTGAGCAGGTCCGCGTTCGCGGCGCCGCGGGTGGCGAACGCGCCGTTCAGGCCGTCGGCCGCGTCGTAGAAGCCGCTGCTGTAGAAGCCCTTGCCGGCCATCACGTCGTTGACCGCGCTGTCGAAGGTGTCGACCGCCTTGCCCAGGCCGGCCTGCGCCTCCAGGTAGCTGACCTCGGCCTTGCTGACCAGCACCGCGCCGAACGCGCCCCAGCTCGTCAGGACCGGCGCCGCCCAGCTGTTCCCGGTGGACAGCGCGCCGATGACGGTCTGCCACGGGCTGCCGCCAGGCGTCGCCGCCGCGCCGCCGGCCGCCGGGCGGGCCTGCTGCCCCATCAGCTCGGTGGCGGCCGCGTCGAACCCGGACGCCGCCTTGGACGCGGCCTGCTTAGCCTCCTGCTGGGCCTGCGAGCACAGGGTCACCGCGCGGGACCGGGCGGCCGAGTACCGCGCCGACGCGGCGTTCAGCGCGCTGGCGGCGGTGGTGGCCGCGGACTGCGCCGTGCTGGCGGTGTTCTTGGCATCCTGCGCCGCCGTCGCCGCCGCCGGGGAGTGCGGGTTAGCCGTGGCGTGCGACTGCGCCGTATCTGAGGCGGTGGCGGCGTCCTGCGCGCTGGCCTGCGCCTGCTCGGACTCGGCCTGCGCGGACAGGAGCGCGCTCGCGGCACCGTTGGAGGTGGCGACCGCCGCGTTGGCCTGATGCGCGGTGTGCTGCGCGGTGGCCAGGTCGCGGGAGTAGGCCCGGAGCGCGGTCGCGCCCTTCGCCAGCGCGGCGGAGGTCAGGCCGAACACCGTGGCCAGGTCGGTCGTGGCGCCGGAGTAGGCCGCCGCCCCGGTGCCGGTCCAGGCCGCGCCGCTGGCCTGAGCGGCGGCGCCGCTCAGCGTGCCGCGGCTACGGTCGATCTCACCCTGCGCGGCCGTGTAGGTGCCGGCCGCGTGCGCCAGCGCTCCAGGGTCGCCCTTCGGGACCGGAACGGGGCTGAGGAACAGCCCGCCGTCCGGCCCGCCGTCATCTGGCAGCATGAATACGGACAGCCTTCTGGCCTAGGGAGCCGCGGGGCAGCTCTGGACGGTCATGGGCATCTGCGCGGCGTCGGTGCCCGCATAGGCGCCCGACGCGCTAGTGGTGGCCCGGCTCAGCACGAGCGAGCAGTCATCGAGGCAGCCGAGCGCGCCCATGAGCAGCGACTGGAGCAGGCTGTAGGAACCCGAGGCCGGGTCCTGGCAGCCCGCCGCCGCGTCCGCGGCGCCGGACAGGCTGCCGCGCACGCCCGAGGTGCTGCTCGCCACGCCCGAGATGCGGGCCGCCATGGCGTCAACGGCGGCGGGCTCCACCGAGATGGAGCCGCCGCCACCTCCGATCAGCATGACGACGCCTTACTTGAAGCTGGCGCCCACCTGGGCGTCGTTGGCTTCGTAGGCCGCCGAGGCTTGCCGCATCAGCACGCTGATGTCGGTCAGCGCCTGGTGCAGCTGCCGCGAGGAGGTCTGCCACTGCAGCCAGAGCTGCTCGAACCTGGCCTGGCCGACGCCCGCCCACTCCGACCTGAGCGGACCGACCTGCGCGGCGAGCTGCGACAAGGTCGCCTCGATCGAGCTGGCACCGCCGTTGAGCTGGGCGGAAACCCCGGCGAGATGCTCGGGGGTTACGCGGATCAGGCCTGCCATCGCTGCTCCTCGCCAATTCGTCGTGACCAGATGTCCGCGCGGCGCCGTTCGCCTGGCGCCATAACGGGCAGCTTCTGTGGCCGTCAACATTACTATGTGATCTCTTGTCCGTATCGCGGTTGAAATGCCTTTCCAGATCAGCGCAGGTCAAACCACGCGAAAAGGAACCGAGGACCGAGATAGTTGGCCGAGGAGCTTCTCCCGGTACCCGGCACGCCGGCCGGGCCAGGTGCGGGGCCGGGTGCGGAGCCGGGCTGGCCGGGCATCCACCGCCCCGAGCGAGCCTGGCCGCATCCGCCGGCGGCCGCGCCGATCGAGCTGGCGCCGCCGCCCGGCAGGCCCGACGACGGGGCCGGCAAGCTGGCCTCGTTCCTGCCCGCGCTCGGCAGCCTGGCCATGGTGGGGTTCGCCTTCCTGATCCACAGCCTGGTGTACCTGATCGTCATCGGCGCGATGGTGCTGGTGATGGTGGGCGGCGGGCTCGCGGTCACGATCAGCCAGCGCCGCCGCCGGGCCAGGCGCTGGGCGCGAACGAGCCGGCGCTACCACGCGCACCTGGAGTCGGTCAGGGGCCGGGCCGCCGCGGCGGCCGCCGCCCAGCGCGACGCCGCCGAGGCGCTGTTCCCCGATTCGCCGATGCTGCGGATGGCCGCCGCGACCGGCGACGGCCTGTGGGAGCGGCGGCCAGGCGACCAGGACTTCGGCGCGGTGCGGCTGGGCCGCGGCGTGGTGCGGGCGTCCTGCCCGGTGGTGCTGGCCCAGGATCAGGGGCCGCTGGCCGAGGCCGACCCCGACCTGGCCGACGCCGCCGACCGGGTGGTCGCCGAGACCGCTACCTTGCAGGGCGCGCCCGTGCCCATCCCGCTGGCCCGGCTCGGCGGTATCGCCATCGTCGGCGACCCGGAGTCCGCGCGCGGCCTGGCCGGCGCCTGGCTGGCCAGCCTGGCGACCTTTCACGCCCCCGCCGAGCTGCGGATGATCGGGCTGGTGCCGCTGTCCGCGGTGCGCACCTGGGACTGGCTCAAGTGGCTGCCGCACACCAGGGACCCCGAGGCCGGCGAGGGCCTGGGCCGGGTAACCCGCGCGGTCACCGCCGATCCGGCCGCGTTCGCCACCCAGATCGAGGCGCTGGCCAGGCGGCGGCTGGAGAGCCTGCGGCGGCGCTCGGAGCAGGCGCTGACGGGGGCGTCGGCCACGAGCCCGACGACGGGCCGGGGAGAGCAGGAGTACGAGCACGTCATCGTGGTGGTGGACGGCTACCGCCCCGGCGCCCTTCCGCACGCGCTCGACGCGCTGCTGGCGGCCGGGGCGTCAATTGGCGTCACGGTGATCGTGCTGGTCCGCGGGCACGCCGAGGTGCCGGCAGCCTGCGGCGCGATGGTGGACTGGGAGCCGGCCGGCACCGTGCGCTACGTGGAGTCAGGCGCCAGCGGCCGGAGCGCCACCGGGGTGCTGCCCGACCGGCTTGACCCGGTGGTGGCCACCCAGCTCGCCAGGACCCTGGCCCCGCTGGCGCTGCGTTCCGGCGAGGCGGGCGCCGACCTGGCCGACCAGGTCCGGCTGGTGGAACTGCTCGGCGCCGACGAGGCCGCGCAGCTCGACCTGCCGGCGGCGTGGGCACCGCTCAGCGCGCTGGCCTGGGGGCTGCCCGATGACTTTCTTGCGGTGCCGATCGGCCGCCGCGAGGACGGCGGCCCGCTGGTGCTCGACCTCAAGGAGGCGGCGGCCGGCGGCATGGGCCCGCACGGCATGCTGGTCGGCGCGACCGGCTCGGGCAAGAGCGAGCTGCTCCGCTCGCTGACCGCGGCGGTGGCCGCGCGGCACGACCCGGCGCTGGTCAACATGCTGCTCATCGACTTCAAGGGCGGCGCGGCGTTCGCCGAGCTGGCCGCGCTGCCGCACGTGGCCGGCCTGGTCACCAACCTGGCCGACGACCTCAGCCTGGTCGACCGGGTGCAGCTCGCGCTGGCCGGCGAGCTGGCCCGCCGCCAGGAGGCGCTGCGGCTGGCGGGCAACCTGGGCTCGATCGCCGAGTACCAGGCGGCCAGGGCTCGCGGCCTTGACCTGCCGCCGCTGCCCTACCTGCTCGTCGTGGTGGACGAGTTCGGCGAGCTGCTGACGGCCAGGCCCGAGTTCCTCGACACCTTCCTCACCCTGGCCCGGCTCGGCCGGTCCCTCGGCGTGCACCTGCTGCTGGCCACCCAGCGGCTGGACGAGGGCCGGATCCGCGGCCTGGAGCCGCACCTGCGCTACCGGCTCTGCCTGCGCACCTTCACCACCGAGGAGTCCCGCGCCGTGCTCGGCTCGCCCGACGCCTTCGAGCTGCCGTCGCTGCCGGGACTCGGCTACCTCAAGGTAGACACCGAGCTGACCAGGTTCAAGGCCGCGCTCTGCGCGTCCGCACCCTCCTGGGCACAGAACGAGGCGAGCCAGCCGGCCGCCGCTGCCTCCGGCGAATCGGCCCTGGAGCAGACCCCGGCGCCGCCGGGCCTGCCCGGCATGCCGCCTGGCACCACGCTGCTGCCGCTCGGGCTGGCGGGCGCGGGGTTCGCCGACGGCCAGCCGGTGACCGCCACCGCGCGGGCCAACGACCTCCAGGTGCTGGTCCGGCTGGCCGCCCAGGCGGCGAGCGGCCGCGCCAGGCAGATCTGGCTGCCGCCGCTGCCCGGCGCGCTGACCCTCGGCGGCCTGCGCCGGCTCGTGGCGGGCCACGCGCCGCAGCGCGGCGGCGCGGTGCCGCTCGGGCTGGCCGACTACCCGGAACGGCAGGCCACCGCCGCCATCTGGTACGACCCGCACGGCGCCGACGGCAACCTCGGGGTGGCCGGCGCGCCGCGGACCGGCAAGTCCACCTTCCTCCAGTCCCTGGTGCTCGCGCTGGCCTGCGACGCCACGCCGGCCGACCGCCAGTTCTACTGCCTGGACCTGGGCGGCGGCGGCCTGTTCGAGCTGGCCGGGCTGCCTCATGTCGGGGGCGTGATCGGCCGCGGCGAGGCCGAGGCCGCCGCCCGGCTGTTCCGCGAGCTGCGCGCGCTGCTCGACGAGCGGGCCAGCCTGCGCCAGTCCGGCCCGGCGGGCGGCCGCCGCTGGCCGCAGGTGTTCCTGGTCGTCGACAACGTCGGCCAGCTCCGCCAGTCCGCCCCCGACCTGGAAAGCGACCTCATCGAGCTGGCCACCGCCGGCCTCCCGTTCGACCTGCACGTGCTGCTGTCGGCCAACCGCTGGCTCGACATCAGGCCGCAGCTGCTTGACGCGCTCGGCAGCCGCTGGGAGCTGCACCTGGCCGACCCGGCCGAGTCGCTGGCCGGCCGCCAGGCCGCCGTCCAGGGTGCCGGCCGGCCAGCCGGGCCGGGGCCTGGCCAGGGACGGGCACCTGTTCCAGGCCGCGCTGCCCGCGTTCAGCGCCGAGCCTGCCCCAGGTGCGCTGGCCGAGGCGGTGGCGGCGATCCGCGCGGCGGCCGGCGAGGACAGGGCGCCCGCCGTCGGCCCACTGCCCGCGCAGGTCAGCAGCGGGCAGGTGGCGGGCCTGGCCAGGGCCGCGGGCTCGGCGCCGCCCGTCTACGGCGCCGGGTTCCTGCTGGGCATCAGCGAGTTCCGCAGCCGGCCCGTGCAGCTCGACCTGGAACGGCCGGGCAGCCGGGTGCTGGTCTTCGGTGACAGCGGTTCCGGGCGTACCACGCTGCTCCGCCGCATCGCGCGGTACCTGCTGGAGGTGTCCGCCGCCTGGCCGGGCCAGCCCGGCGGCGACGGCGGCCTGGTCATCGACATCGTGGACCCCGGACGCGGGCTGCTCGACCTGGCCGACCAGCCCGGCGTCGACGGCTACGCCGCCAGCGCCCCGGCGGCCGAGAAGCTGGCCATGCGGCTGGCCGGGATCTTGCAGCCCAGGGTCGCGCCCGACGACGCGGGCGTGGCCGAGCTGCGCGGCGACCGCTGGTGGTCCGGGCCGCGGCACGTACTGCTCGTCGACGACTACGACCTGCTCGTCGGGTCCATGGGCGGGCCGTTCGGCGCGCTGGCCGAGCTGGTGGCCTCCGGCGGCGACATCGGCCTGAGCGTCGTGCTGACCCGGCGGGTGGCCGGCAGCCAGCGGACCTCGTTCGAGCCCTTCGGCCAGCGGCTGCGGGAGGTCGCCGACCACGTGCTGATCCTGTCCGGCCAGACCGACGAGGGGCCGCTGGTCGCCGGGGTCTCCGCGCGGCAGTGGCCGCCGGGCCGCGGCATGCTGGTGGCCAGGCGCGCCAGGCCGCAGCTCGTCCAGTGCTGCCTGGACCCCGAGCCCGCCGGCTACCCCGGTGACTCAGGCTCCGGTGACTCGGGTCCCGGTGACTCAGGCTCCGGTGACTCAGGCCCCAGTGACTCTGGCCAGGGCGGGCGGGCCGGATGGTGAGCGCCGTCCGGGTCATCCTGGTGACCGTGGCCGGGCCGGATGGCCACGTGGACGTCGGCGTGCGTTCCGACGTGACGCCAGAGGAGCTGGCGAGCTCGCTCAGCGCGGTGCTCGGCATCAGGGAGCCGTGGCCAGCCGCCGAGCACCGCTCGCCGCCGCGCCCCGGCGACCCGCGCGGCAGCCGGGCGATGCTCGTGCCTGGCGTGCCGCTGTCCGACGCCGGGGTGTCCGACGGCGACCTGATCGTGTTCCGCGCGCCGCCAGGCCCCGTCACGCCCGCCGCGCGGCTGGGCCGGCCCGGCAGGCCGGCCAGCTACCCGGCGCCGGGCACCAGTACGGGGCGGGACCAGCCGGCAGCGGGCAGGCCGGCCAGCGAGACAACCGTTCAAGCGAAGGAGAGGCAGGGATATGACCAGCTTGGACCAGCCGTCATGGGAGGGCCGGTTCGGCGCGGCGGCTCCGGGCGCGCACGCGACCCCGCCGTCGCTGGAGCCCCTGCTCACCGCGCCGGAGCCGCCCGCGCGCGGGATGACCTGGCGGCACGCGCTGACGGCGGCGGGGATCGTCGTGCTGATCGTCGGCGGTTACCTGGCCGGCCACTTCACCTGGCCGCCGCCCGCGCCGCCGCTTTCCCAGCTCGTGGTGACCGCCGGCAGCCTGCCCGCCGGTACCCGGCTGACCGCCGCCGACCTGCGCGTCGTCTCGGTGCGTCCCGGCGCGGCCGTGCCGGCCGGCGCGCTCAGCCCGGCGGCCGCGACGCGGCTGCGCGGCCTGGTGACCCGAAACGCGCTGCCCGCCGGGACCTTCGTCAGCTCCGCGATGGTCGCGCCCGGCGGCGCGGTTCCCGGCCCCGCGCAGGCGCTGGTCGGCCTGGCGCTCAAGCCCGGTGAGCTGCCCGCCGGCGGCCTGGTGGCCGGCCAGCGGGTGCTCGTCGTCGAGCTGTGGCCCGACGCCCAGAACTCCACCGTCACCCCCATCCCGCTGGTCACCGCTACCGTCTGGGACCTGCGCTCCGCCGGGTCCGGCGCCATGCAGGCCACCGTAGTCGTGCCCGCCAGGGTCGCCTCCCGGCTGTCCGCCTACGCCGCCATGGGCAACGTCGCGCTAGTCGGCACCGGGCCAGGCGGCGGCGCGCCGGCCGCCGGGGCCAGCCATCCGGCCGGGCCGTCCAGCTCCCCCGGCAGCAGTTCTCCCAGCACCAGGGGCCGGACTCGCACCACCAAGTCAGGGAGGACCCGATGAGCACCGCCGACTACCGGCAGCGGGTGACCGTGGTCGGGCCGTTCGGCCAGCACCAGGTCGACCTGCCCGCCGACGTCCCCGTCGGCAGCCTGCTGCCCGACCTGCTCGCCATGGCCGGCCTGCATCCCAGCCAGGCCACCGCCGCCGGCACCACCTGGCAGCTCAGCGACGCCGACGGCCGCCCGCTCGCCGACGGCGACAGCCTCGCCGGGCTCGGCATCGCGCCCGGCGCGATCCTGCACCTGCACGGCATCGCCGACGCGGCCCGCCCGGCCCGGCCAGCCGGTCCCGCCGCCGGCGCGCGCGACACCAGCCTGCTGTCCCGGCACGTGCCGCGCCCGCAGTCCCCGTCCGGCCCGGCCAGCGACAGCCAGACCCCGCTGCAGCGCGTCCGGTCCCTGCTCCCCCAGCCCGTCGGCAGGCACCGGCGGCTGGCCGCCGCGGCCACCGCGTTCCTGCAGCCCTCCGACGACCCCGCCGGACAGCAGGGCGGGAAGGGCTCGCGGCGGCTGGTCTGGCCGCCGCCCGGCCTCACGCCGGAGAGTCAGCAGCAGGCGCAGGCCGGACAGCAAGGGCCGGCTGGCCTTACTGGGCCGCAGGCGCCCGCCGGGCCTGGGCAGGCGCGTACCGGGCTTGGCCAGACCTCCCTGCTCCCGCCGCCGCCAGGCGGGTCCCGCCCCGGCCAGCCGGCCGCGCAGCCGGCCGCCAGGCCCGGCGCGGAGCCAGGTTCGTCGACCGGCGGCCCGGCAGCCGCTGGCGGCCCAGCCGCCGCGCAGTCGCCGGCCGGCCAGGCTCCGCGGCCCGGCGTGCTGCCCGCCGACCTCACCGTGACCGCCGCGCTGACCCGGTCAGAGCGGGCCCGCGCCCGGTGGCGCGACCTGGATCACCTGAACCAGCTCGACGCCAAGATCACCGGTCCCCGCCTCCAGCACTGCGCCACCATCGCCGTGGTCTCGCCCAAGGGCGGCGTCGGCAAGACCACCGTCACCGCGCTGCTCGGCACCCTGTTCTCGCTGCTGCGCCGCGACCCGACCGTCGCCGTGGACACCAACCCCGACTTCGGCTCGCTCGGCCGGGTGCTCACCCCCGACCAGTCCTGGTACGTCGATGACCTGGCCCGGCTCGTCGCCCGCGACGAGGAGCTGTCCCTAACCGCGCTTGACTCCCAGCTCGGCCGGGCCATCCACGGCCTGCTGGTCGTGCCGGCCCCCACCGACCCCGCCCGGATGGCCGCGCTCGACGAGGACTCCTACCGCCAGGTGATCACCCGGCTCAAGGATTTCTTCAGCCTGATCCTGCTCGACTGCGGCACCGGCCTGCAGGACCCCGCCTCCGCCGCCGCCATCGCCACCGCCGACCAGGTCGTCCTCATCACCGACGCCCAGCCCGCCACCGCCAGCCTGGTCGCCCAGTCCGCCGACCTGCTGCACCAGTCGGGAAGGCCGATCACCGTGGTGGTCAACCGGATGCCCGCCCGCGGCTCCCGGCTGGACCTGGAGCGGCTCAGCCGCTACCTGCCCGGCGCCCGCGGCCTCGTGGTCATCCCCGACCACCTGGTCTCCGCCACCCGGCTAGCCGGCGGCGGCTTCGACTGGCGCGACGCACCGCCCGGCTGGCAGGTGGCCCTCCGCGAGCTAGCCGTCGTCCTGGTCTCCGACTGGCAGCGCCTGGGCCTGGCCCGGTAACCGAGTACGGACGGCGCGGTCCGCAGCTACATCGATGGCATCGAGCCGCCGTAGCACGCCCCTGATCGAACCTATCGCTGTGGCTTGCGGATCCACTTGCCGACCTGCGCAGCGATCTTAAGAGCACTCTCTGCGGCATCTTTGAGTGATATCTCCGCGAGAGGATTCGCGGCGGTAATGACCTGGGCTCCCGGCGGCGGTTCGACTCGCAACATAGCGTGATCGACCTGGTCTGTGACGCCGCTTAGCTCAGCGACGAGAAGTGATTCGCCGTCATAGAACCACTCAAGGCGGAGCGCCATCCCTAGCTGAATGTCAATGACAGCATCAATTCTGTCGGCAGGGACGGTAATACGCGACAACGGGCCACGTCCCTGCTGGACGACTGCGTCTAGCGGCTCGGCCGATAGACGCAAGCCAGGACGGCCATCGAAGGTGACGACCTCCGCGACCTCCAGACCGTGCTGGTCCAGCATCCATGCCGGATCGATGATCTGAGCAATTCCGGCGGCGGGAGGAGCAGCCGAAGTCCGGTGATACCGATCTCCGATGATCCGCCACAAGAACTCCCCATCACAGATCACCTGCTCAGCCGCCCCGCCGGAACCAGCTGCCTTCTCGATCCGGTAACGGCCCGGCATGGACACCTGAAGACTGGCGTCGAGGTCAGCGCCCTCGACGCGGTCGGCGGCGAACTGCGCTAGCCGCCGGACCGCAATGCTGGATGCCGATGACGCCACGGCCCTGTGGACACGCTCGATGGCACGTCCGTCCACCCGCTCATGCAGCTGAGCCGAGAAGCGCTGCCGCAACCCAGAGTTGTAGAGCTGGTTAACCAGGCCATCGCTCGGCGTCTCCGCCATGCGATCCGATGCCGGATAACCCACGCCAGCCTCGTCCGGAGTATCCACGCTGAGACTGACGAACTCAGCCGTTTCCGCGGCACCTCTCCGGTCGCCTTTCTCGTAACGAAGCAGAAAGCCTAGCTCGTCATCAATCAGCGCGTCGACATGGGCAGCACGACGGCCGGTCCCGTCCTGCGCACCGCCGGCCGGCTGGCGGTGCCCGACAACGACGAGAGCGGATCTTCCAATATATTTGGATTGCCCGGTGATTTCCAGCTCATAGTTCGCTAGCAGCCATCTGGGAATCAGCAGGTCGCCAAAGGGAATTTCATTGTCGACGGCCCGTTCATGCGTGCTGGTCCCTTCGGAGACCACCCAGGCCGAAGTGCCATCGCAGATCTCCAGCCAGCGCTCACCGGAATCGTCTGCCAGGTCAGCCCGGTACCGCCCACCAGGAGCGACCGACAAGCTGCCCTGCAGTTCACTCTGATCATCTTGCCCGTGCGGTCGCGCGGCCGCACGGCGTCGCCTGACGTGACCAGACATAGTGAGCCTGGTCCAGCCCGGCCGGTAGATCAGCGCGGGGAGCGCAGCGAGGTCAGGCATTGACACAGCCTATAGGTCGGACCGGCGGCTTCCAGCGAAGCAGCCAGAACTCAGCTATCGAGACACCATGCCTTGGGCAGCTTATAGCTGCCCCATCCTACATAGGGCTGGAACCATGAGATATAGGCGTCCGCGTAGATACATCGCTTATTGGCCGCCTCCTGATAGCGCTTTCGCTGTGCCTCTGTATGACCAGCGATATCTCTGGCCTCAGCAACGCCATCGTCTACTGCGTTGTCGAATTTGTCGACTAGATAGCTGTCCAATGGAGGCGGAACATATTGGTAGATCAGATAGTCGACGCCGGCCTTAAGCGCTACCAGTTCTGCAGTATTAGCCTCCGCCATGAGCAGAGTGACATGCCACGGGAAATAGAAGTCGATCGAGCAGCACCAGTGAACTCTCGTATGAACCGGGAAATAACCAGCCGGGTCGGTGTTAGAAACCGGATTTCCTGCGGCATAGCCATACGGTTCCATGGTCTGGCTCAGCATTGGATCCGGAGACATGAACTGACCCTCCTGTGAATCGTAGTACCGATTCAGGAGATAGATCAGGACATTACCGTCTGTATAACCCCCGGCAAAACCAAAGGGTGTCGCTGCGGTGAGCCCTCCCGCCGTCTCCGGATTGCCCCAGGCGTCATAGCTAGTGGTACCGGTTAGGCTGCCTGAGGAATTTACCGCGCCCCGGACAGATCCCAGCTGATCGCTGACCAGATACGTAATAGTACCGGTAGCCAGGCTCACTTGCTCTGCCGGCGCTGGATCGGAATCGTAGATGTAGGCATTGGCCGAGTCCATGATCAGTTGCGGAACCTGAGGTACAGTGTCCCAGACAAAGGCCTGGGTGACTGCGGATCCGCCGGACGGCGTGATGCTCGATGACGCCCGCAGTCCGTTGCCGTCGTAGGTCGCCGCGGTCATGTTCGCCGCGCTGTCGTCATAGGCAATCAGTTCCCCGGCGCCGTTCCAGGTTCCCGATGCCACGGTGGCGGAGCCCTGGGTGGCGGTCAGTTGCTCCCCGTCGGCGTTGTAGCTGTAGTCAGTGGTGGTGCCGGACAGAGATGACGACGTGAGTTCCCCAGCGTCGTTGTAGGTGCCGGCCCCGCCGCTTGGCAAGGTCGTCAGGTTCGAGGAGGCGTCGAAGCTGTACGCCTTCGCTGAGCCTGTTCCGGGCGTCATGGATATGACCCGGTCCTGAGCGTCGTAGGTGTAGTCGGCCGGGGACAGCGACGAGGACGGCGTGTCGGTCTCCGAGAGGATGTCCCCGGCTGGTGCGTCGGAGTAGGCGAAGGACTGGAGCGTGGTCGTGGCGTTCTTTAGCGTGATCGCGGACGGAGCGTCGGTGGGGTCGTAGGTGGTGCCGATGGTGTCACCGGTCGAGCCAAGAGCCTCGCTGTCGGGCAGGCCGTCGGCGGTGTTCCCGACCGTGATCGTCTTGCCGTTGAAATCGGTGACCGAGGTGAGCAGGTCGGCGTGGTCATAGCCGTAGCTGACGGTGTCTGTGGTGGCCCATGTAGCGGTGGCGGGCAGCGGATAGGTGATTCCCGTGACGCCGCCGTCTGCGTTGTATGCGTAGCCCGTGGTAGCGCCGGCGCCGTTTTTCTCAGAGGTCAGGTCGCCGAAGGAGTCATATACGTAGGAAGAGGTTCCCGTTGCATCGGTCATCCCGGTCTTGTTGCCGTCGGCGTCGTAGCTAAAGGAGACCGAGTGCGCTGACGATCCCGAGTAGGAAGTCGTCGCTGGCAGGCTGAGCGGCGTATAGGTCCAGGTCGTGGTCACGCCGTCCGGATCTGTCCGGGTCAGCATGTTCTCGGCCGGGTCATAGGTCGACGTGGTCGTGGCACCGCTAGGCGCCGCCGCCGTCTTCGGTGTGATGGCTGACACCGCTTCTCCGGCCGAGTCATAGGAGTATGTCGTCTGATAGGCGGCCTGAGCGGAGGAACTCACCACCCATGGCGAGGACGACTCGCACGAGGCAGTACCGGAAGTGTTCCCGTCCGCATACACCACCGAGGTTTGATCGTTATCTGGGTCATAGCAGAAGCTGACCGTGGCAGCAGCAGCCGTGCCAGACGCTGTCGTCTGCGAAGCCAACTGCCCGGCGCTGTCATATGTGTTGACGGTTGCCCTGCTGCTTCCGCCGTTGGTAACGGGCGGCGCTGTTGTCGTTAGCAGATTCCCATTGTCGTCGTAGGTGTACGTCGTAGTCTCATAGCCCGACTGCCCCGCTGGCGCGGGCGTCGTCTTCTGGGTCATGGCCCCCTGAGCATTGAACGTCGACACCGTGGCATCCGAGGCAAGCCGGTCGGCGTACCCAGCGGGATAAGCCGCCGGACACGACGAAGCAGTCAGCGAGTTGGCGGCCACGCCGACCGGCGGCACGGTCTGGGCTGTGTTCCCGTCACCGTCATAGCAGGTCAGCGTGGCGTTGCTGTCTGGGTCCGTGACCAGCGTCGGCTTGTCGTCGGCGTTGTAGGCCGTCGCGGTGGTGTAGCCGCGGGCGTCCTCGACCTTGGTCTGGTTGCTGTCCGCGTCATAGGTGTAGCTCGTGAGCCGTGGCGTGTCGGTGTACCCGGTGCCGTTGCCCTGGGTGGCTGAGGCCTGCTTGCCGTCGGCGTTCCACGCGGTCGTGGTGGTGTAGTTCCCGGCGTTGGCACCGGAGACGTTGCCGTCCGGGGCGACCTTGGTGAGCTGCTCGCCGTCACCGTTATAGGTGTAGGTGGTGCTGGCGAGCTGGCCGCCGCTGTTGCCGTCAGGGGTCGAGGACAGGGTCTGGTCGCCGGCGGTGTCGTACTCCAGCTGGGTCACCACGCCGTCGGCGTTGATGGTGGCACAGGGCAGCGAAGCCGACGGCGGAGTGTAGGTGCAGGCGATGTTGGTGCTGTTGAGAGTGACGCTGTTGCCCTTGAAGAGCTGGTAGGTCGTCTGCGAATAGGCCGCCGAACTCCCGCCAGGTTCATAGACGCCGGTGGTCGTGTACAGCGCGTTGCCGTCTGTGTCGTACAGCGTGTAGGTCAGGCCGAGCGACGGTGCCGACGACGGCGGCGTGATCACACCGGCAGGCGCGACGGGCGATGGACCTGGGTCCTGACTGCAGGTCGCCGTGGACGATGCTTCCGCGGTGCTCTGGCAGTTCTCAGCCTGCAGGGTGCTGGTGTAACTGGAGGTCGTCGTGGCCGGCGTGCCGTTCGCGCCGGGAGAGGTCGAGCTGGTGGTGTTGCCGTCGGAGTTGTAGGCGCTGGTGGTGGTGTTGCCGTCGCCATCGGTGGCGGAGGTGTCGAGCAGGCTGCCGCCGACGCTGCCGCCGGCCGTGGTGTCGGGGACGCTGTCCTGCTCGGAGGTGACCGTGCCGCCAGTCAGCTCGGTTTGCGCCGCGAGAGTGCCCTGGTCGTAGTCGTAGATGGTGGAGTTGCCGTCGGGGTCGGTGACGGTGACCAGGCCAGTTCCGGTGGCGGCGTCCATGCAGTCGCTGTCGGTGGCGCTGACGCAGTAGTTGAAGGTGGTCTTGAACCCCATGGGGTCGGTTTGCTGGGTCACCTCGCCGGCTGCGTTGTACACGTTGACGGTCACGTCGCCTGCGTCCGGGCCGCCGGGCTGGGCGTTCGGCTCGGTGATGGTCAGCAGGTCATTGGCGAGCAGCGGGTTGCCGGTCGAGCCCGAGCCGTAGGTGTAGCTGGTCTTGTTGGTCATCGGGTCGGTCGCCGAGGTGAGCTGACCCGAGGAGTAGGCGTAGGTCCAGGTCCGGTTCATCGGGTCGGTGACCGAGGTGACCTGGCCAGAATCGCTGCTGCCGTTCCAGCCCAGGACCAGCGCCCGGCCGGAGGCGGCCGTGATGGTCTGGCAGCTCGCCGCCGAGGACGGGCAGGTGCCATTGCCGGTGACGGTGCCGCCGGGCGCCGGGCTGTTGTAGGTGACGGTCAGCTTGTCGCCGGCGGTGTCTGTCTCGGCGGTGAGCTGGCCGGATGAATTGTAGGAGTAGGAGTCGTCACCGGGGGCGGCGGTGAAGGTGTAGGTCCCGGAGGAGTAGGTGAGGGTGGCGCCGGTGTCGGCCGGGAGCACGCAGTACCCGCCGGCGGTCACGTACGGGGCGGTGCAGGACCCGCCAGACTGCGGCACGAAGCCGACCTGCGACCCATCGGCCTGGGTGACGGTGACCGCAGAGCCGGCCGGGCTGGTCCCCGTGATCTGGGTGGTGGACGCGGTGATCTCCCGGAGCCGCGAGTACCCGGAGTCAGTCAGGAAGATGTCGCCGGCCGGGTCGGTGGCGATGCCAGCCGGACTGGAGATCAGCGCGGACGTGGCGGGGCCGCCGTCGCCGGACTCTCCCCCGGTCCCGCCCGCGTTCCCGGCGACGTTGTAGATGTCGCCGGCGGTCATGGACTGGCCCCACTGGGTGCCGTTGGCGGCCACGATCTCGCGGACGCGGTTGTTGGCGTAGTCGATGACGTACAGGTCGCCGCTGGCGTCCAGGCTCAGCCCGCCCGGCGAGTGCAGCAGCGCGGTGGCGGCGGGGCCGCCATCCCCAGTGTTACCAGAGGTGCCGGCGGCCGAGCCGGCGATGGTGTAGATGTGACCGGCGGTCATGGACTGTCCCCGCTGGGAACCGGTGACGGCGGCGATCTCCTGAATCCGGTTGTTCCCGGCGTCGGCGACGTACACGTTCCCGGCGGGATCGACGGCGAGCCCGTCGGGGTCGTTCAGCAGCGCCGAGGTGCCCAGGCCACCATCGCCGCTCGACCCGGCGGTGGCGGCGGTCGAGCCGGCGATGGTGTAGAGGTAGTCGGCGGTCATGGTGATGCCGTAGTGCGTGCCGGAGGCCGCCGGGACGACGTAGACCTGGTTGTTGACCGCGTCCTCGATGATCACGTCACCTGCCGCGTCGGTCGCGATGGCCGACGGGACCTGGAACAGGGCCGAGGTCGCGGGGCCACCCTGGCCGGAGTTGCCGCAGTCCTCGACCGCCTGGCCGGCGATGGTGTACATGTAGCCGACGGTCATGGACTGGCCCCACTGATTACCGGAGGCCGCGGGCACTTCCTGGATCCGCATGCCCTGGCCGTCGGCGATGTACAAGTTGCCGGATGAGTCCACCGTCACGTCGTACGGCTCATCGAGTCCGGCCCAGGTGGCCGGGGTGCCATCTCCCCAGGTGCCGCCCCAGCCAGCCGTGCTGCCGGCCACGTCATAGACGTCGCCGGCCTTCATGGTGATGCCGAACTGGGTGTGGTTGGAGACGGAGATCTCCTGCACGCGGTTGCCATAGGTGTCCGCGATGAAGATGTCGCCCTGCGCGTCCGTCGCCACGCCGTCGGGGCTGTCCAGGCCGGCGTCCACGGCGGGACCGTTCTCGCCGTCTTGCATCATGGTGCCCACGCCACCGGCGTACTCGGAGATATCACCGGTGGACGCCGAGACCTCGCGGGCCTGGTAGTTGCCCGTATCGTCGATGTAGAGATTGCCGGACCCGTCGATGGCTAGGCCCCACGGGTTGCCGAGCTCGGCCGAGGTCGCCAGGCCGCCGTTTCCCAAGTTCCCGTAGGTACCGGTGGCGCTGCCGGCGATGGTGTAGATGTCGCCGACGGTCATCGACGTACTGCGCTCGGTGTGCGTGGTGGCGGCGATTTCCTGAATCCGGTTGTTGAAGGTATCGTCGATGTAGAGCTGCCCGCCGTCACCGATGGCCAGACCGGTGGGCCCATCAGTCAGCGCGCTGGTCGCCAGCCCGCCGTCGCCGCTGGTGCCCGACGTGCCGGCGGTGCTGCCGGCGATGGTGTAGATATCCCCGGCGGCCATCACGACGTGGCCCCACTGGGTGCCGCCCGCGGCAGCTACCTCGCGGACCTGGTTGTTGCCGTGGTCGGAGAGGAGCAGGTCGCCCGCCGAGTCGACGGCAACTCCGACCGGCGAGTTCAGCAGCGCGGAGGTCGCGGCGCCGCCGTCCCCTGAGTCACCGGCCGTGCCGGCCGGGCTGCCCGCCACGGTGTAGATGTCGCCGGCGGTCATGGACTGGCCCCACTGCGTCCCGCTGGCCGCCGCGACCTCCTCGATGGCGTTCGATCCGTTGTCCGCGATGTACAGGCTGCCGTTCGAGCTGACGGCGAGCTGCTCAGGCCAGCTCAGCTTCGACGATGTCGCGGGACCGCTGTCGGTGAACGTGCCGGCGGAGCCGGTCACGCCCGCGACGACGTACAGGTCGTTCTTGGTCATCGCGATGCTGCCAAACTGCGTGCCGGTGGCGGCGGCGAGTTCCACCACGCGCTCGTTTCCGGCGTCGGCGATGAACAGGTCCCCGGCGGAGTCCATGGCCAGGCCCTGCGGCTGGTCCAGCAGCGCGGCGGAGGCCGCGGTCCCGTTCCCTGACGCTCCGGAGGCACCGGAAGGGCTGCCGGCGATGGCGTAGATGTCACCGGCGGTCATGGACTGCCCCCACTGGGTCCCCGTCGCGGACGGAATCTCCAGTACCCGGTTATCGCCGTAATCGGCGATGTAGACACCGCTGCTGGTGTAAATGTCCTGGGACGGCGATTTCATGGCCGCGCCGGTCGGCGGGCCGCCGGTGCCGGTGTTGGTTTCCAGGCCGTCCACAGTATAGATATCGCCGGGAACCGGATGACCGGTCGACAGTGACGTGGCCCAGTTATCGGCCCAGCCGTAACCGAGTGAACCCGGTGTTCCGGTCTCTGTTTCTGCCTGCGCCAGGTCCGCGTCATACGTTCTGGTAAAGGCAAGTGACGGACCGTATCCGGGGATCGAGATATCGGCGTCGGTCTGCGAGAAATCACCGTTCTCGGTATTCACCGGGTCGCCCGCCGTTGCCTGGTTCACCCCGGCCGCCGCCGGGTTGGTTCCGCCGGTCGTGGTGCCCTGGGGAACCTCACCGCCGGTCGTCACGGCGAGTTGCTGGGTAGCGGCCGAGGCGGGCGCGCCGAGCAGGATGTAGGGCTGGCCCGGCACCCCATCGGAGGCGGTGAAATTCCTGGTCACATCGCTGGCAGTGTCGTAACCGACCGGGGTGAACATCGCCGGCCAGGAGTCGAATGCCTCCTCGACCGGGCACGACGGCGACGGGAACCCGTTACTCCCGGTGCCCAGCGACGTGCTGGTGAAACCGCTGAAGGTGCCCGCGCTTGCCGCTGCCCACTTGTTCACGGTGCCGCCGTCGGTGCAGGCGAGGCTGCCGTTCACCGTCACGCCTCCGGCGGTGCCGATGCCCTCGACGCCGCTCAGCAGCGACACGGCCGTCCCGGCCGCAGCACTGGCGTATCCGCAGTTCAGCGACAGGTAAAGGCCGGTTGACGAGCCGGATGACGGCTGCTGCGCCGCGTAGCTGGCCGCGTCGGCGATCAGTGCGTCCGCCCCGGTCGTCCCCGGCCGGGCCGGCGCGGTGCCAAGCACCGCCACGTGCCCGGTGACCCACGGCTCCCAGTTCGTGCCGAGCGAGCTGGTGGACGGGACGGTAGTCGAGCAGGACCCGCTGGTGGAGGAGTCGCCGATCACGACGGCCGCAAAGCCCTGGAAGGTGGACTGGCTCATCGATGACAGTGTCGCCGGGGTCACCTGGGTGACGGTGAACCCGGCCGCCTGGAGCACGGGCGTCTCCGGTGCGCTGCTCTCCCCGTTCACCAGGACTACCGCGACAGACGGCCCGGTGGACGCGCGGGCCGGCGTCGCCCTGGCCACGGCGGCGATCCCGGCGACCGCCCCGGCGGTCACGACAAGCGGCACCAGGGACAGCCCCGATGCCAGCACCGGCGCCATCAGGCCAGCGGTGAACCGCCTCCCCGCGGCCAGGGACCTGCGGCGCCTCGCTCGCGTAGCGCGCTTTTCGTTATTGCCAGCCCTGCCAGCCCATGCACGTAAAGCCGCTAGAAGCGTCATCGTCCGAGCCTTTCCGAGGGCACCATGAACCAAGGCACCCCCCGAACCACAGCCCGGTGCAGACCTATCCACAAGATTTATACGTCCGGCCTAGGCGGCCGTAAAGGAATGAATTGGCAAAATTAAGGGATCTTTCCTTTTCGGCCGTGTAGTGATAGGAATTGGGCAGGCCAGCCAGCGGCACCGGGTGATCATTCCGGGCTGCCGGCCGCGCGAGAGTTTCGGAAACCCCGTACGAATGACCTGGGACAAGCGCCATGAGGAAGATCACCGGCGGACTCGCCCTCACGGCCTTACTGGCCATCGCCGGCTGCTCGGCGTCCGCGCCGCATCTCACCGCCGGCCAGCAGCACCGGCGCGCCGCCAGGACCGACCTGGCCCGCTCGGCAGGCTCGGTGCAGAACGTGCTCAACGGCCAGGTGCTCCGCCTGGGCTACCTAGACGACCTGGGCAGTGTCCCGGCACTGGCCGCCCTGGAGCTTGGCACGTTCCACTCCGGGCTCGGCAGCGTGCAGGTCCAGCCGACGGGCTACCTTTCGGACCTGGACGAGGCTAACGCCCTGGAGCACGGCCAGCTCGACGCCGCCTACCTCGACCCCGTTGCGGCCGTCCAGGCCTGGCAGGCCAGCGCCCCCGGCTCGCTCAAGATCGTCGCTGGCGCGGTCAACGGCCCCAGCGAACTAGTCGCGCGCGCCCAGATCACCTCGCCCGCGCGGCTGCGCGGCAAGCGGGTCGAGGCCCCGGTGGATTCCAGCCAGGCCGCCGCGCTCGATGGCTGGCTCCGGCAGCAGCACCTCACCGCGCATGTCAGGCTGGACGGCTCTGCCGTCACCAGCATCGGCATCCTGCGGCAGTTCAGGAAGGGCATCGTCGCGGCGGCCTGGGAACCTGCGCCGCTGGCTCAGCAGCTGCTCGCCGCCGGCGGGCACGTGCTCGCCGCGCTGCCCGCATCAAGCCCAGCCGGGGTTCTGATGGTGACGCAGCGGTTCATGACCGCCAACCCGGCGGCCGTGCGCAGCCTTCTACTCGTCCAGGAACAGGTGTGCTCGCTGTTCACCCGGCACCCAGAGGCCGCGCGTACGGCGGTGGCCAGGACGCTGGAGCTGGCGACGGGCGCCGCGCTCACCCCGGCCGAGCAGACGACCGCGTTCGGCCAGCTCACCTGCACCTCCCGTACCAGCGCCGCCGGCCTCCAGCCGCTGGACAAGGCCGCCGCAGCGGCGGCGATCATCCGGCCGACGGGCAGCCTGTCCGGCCTATTCGATCTCGGCCTGGCCCGGTAGTCGGGTCAGGCCCGGCGGGCCGGGGTAGATTTTGCTAATGGATCAGGAGGTCAGCCAGTACATCGAGGGCATCGCGCCGGCCAACCGCGAGCTGTTCGACCGGGTACACGCCCTGATCATGACGGCGCACCCCGAGGCGAGCATCGGCATCTCCTACCGGATCCCGACCTACCGGGTCGGGAAGCGCCGCCTGTACGTCGGCGCCTGGAAGCACGGCCTGTCCCTGTACGGCTGGCAGGCCGACCATGACGGCGGCTTCAGCGCCCGGCACCCCGACCTGATCACCGGCCGCGGCACCCTCCAGCTCCGCCACGACGCGGCCGACGCCATCCCCGACACCGAGCTACTAGGCCTGGCCCGCGCCGCCCTGAACCCTTGACCGCAGATCACGTCCTTCCTCGCCTGCCGTCGGCTGCGGAAGATGTGATACGTCGGCCACAATGTGTTACATGAGTGCTCCGCTTTCGCTCATCGATGAGGGTCTCCGGATGACCGACCATCCGGGGATCATCTTCAAGGACGGCCCGTCCGGACGCCGTGCCGCCCTTGCCTGCGGCCCCGACGTCTGGGAGATCATCAAGTACCTCCGCGAGATTGATGACCGTGGTCCTGCCGCCCTCAGCGCCGCAACTGAGGCCTTCGCCACCGACCCTGGCCATATGGCCGCCGCCGTCAGCTACTACGGCGAGTACCCCGCAGAGATCAACGCTGAGATCAATGCCGCCAACGAAGCGTCACTGCACGCCGAACAGGCCTGGCGGGTCCGTCAGCAGCCCATCGCATGACCCAGCGCGCGCCCCACCCGGTTGTCGGTCTCGACACGCTCGGCGCCGGCTACACGATTGGGCCATGCTGACGCTGCGGTCTCCTGAGGCGAGGCGGTCTAGCGCCGCCCCGGGACGACGTAGGTGCCCTTGCCGGGCGTGCCCGTTAGCAGCCCCTCGCCCTTGAGCGCGTCAATGGCCTTGCGGACGGTGACTTCCGCGATGCCGAACTCGGCGGTCAGCTTCACCAGCGAGGGGATGGCAGTATCCGGCGGGTAGGTGCCGTCAGCGATGCGGCGGCGCATGATGTCGGCCACCTGCCGCCAGATCGGCACCGGCCCGGTGTGATTGATCACCACGCGCCACAGCATGCCTGACCGCACCGCACAGAACCAAGATGCAGCACGCTATAGCACGCTGCACCACCATGCATGACCATGCGGTTATGAGCAGGAGCGACAGCGCAAGTCCCCCCAGCTCAGCCAGCCGGACCCGCGCACGATGGGGCACAGACGAGCTCAGTACTCTTACCGCCAGGTACCCGGCCTTCCGGTTCCGCCACGAGCACGCCGGCCCGCGCGGGCACCGGTACATGGCCCAGCGCCGCAACAGCGCCGACCCAGGACCGCCATGCTGCCCGGTGACGCCAGCCTCGCCCGCCTGTTCCGCGACTACGGCGACGCCTGGGAAATAGAGAAGATCCCCCGCAGCAGCGAATGGGTCGCCGGCCGCCGCGACCCCGGCGACTACACCTGCATCCTCGCCGCCCATGACCTCACCTCCCTGCGCCACCGCATCAAGGAAGCAAGCAAAGCCAGGACCGTCCCGACAGCGATGTGGACCTGCTGGCCGACCTCCCGCCCGGCATGGGACTGCTCGGGCTGGGCCGAGTGCAAGCCGACCTGGAAGACATCCTCGGCACCCATGTCGACTTCGTCGCGGGGACCCTGAAGCCCGCGGTCCGCGCACGCGCCGACCGAATCAGATCGCACTGTGACTTACCGGGCTCACCTTACGGTCGTGACTGATTAGGGCAGCAGTCGTTCGTTCCTGGCGAGCGAGATCAGCCCGGGCGGGCAGGATTTGCGGACGCCAGCAGGAACAGCGCGGGCAGGATCAGCAGGGCGAGTCCGACGTATCCGAGGATCAGTCCGGCCTTCGCCAGGCCGCTGCCTTGCTCGCCGGTGTGCGAGATCTGGCGGCGAGCCCTGTGGCCCAGGATGATGGCGACGAAGTCGGCCGGGAACAGGCCGCAGAGCCCGACGATTCCGCAGACCAGCGCCACGATGGCCAGCGAGTTCGTTCTGCCTGGGCGCGCCTGCGGGCTGGTAGCGCTCACGTGACTCCAGTAGCAGGAAGGCCAGTTGGTGACGGCCACGATACCGCCATTCACGGCGAATAGCGGCCGGCCGAACGAGTTGCCATCGCGCCGTCCTCAGCAGAGGCGATCTGCAAGCAGTAAGCATCCCAAACTGCGCAGATATGACAGTCGCGAAAATTAGGCAGTTATGCAATTATTCTGGACGACAATTGTCACGTCCATAACATAAGGGATTTCTTTATTTGATGACATGACAGCAGGCCGGTGATAACGTGTCGAATGCAAGGAAAAGCGCGCCGTTTCCCAGCGCCAATTTTGCGGGCGCTCACGGGTTCATTCCGCACATCCCAGAACGGAGTCGGTATCCGGTGCTTCAGCGTGGGCATCCCTAGCGCGTTGCAAGAGTTTCTTGCGAACCTGAACGGCGCATGTAAATCCGAATACGAAGGGAAGCTAGGTCGATGATCAGCAGCTTACGGTCTCGGTTAGGGCGCAGGGCATACGGAATCGCCGCGCTCACCGCCTTCGCAGTGGCGGCGCTGGGCGCGGCCACCCCCGGTGCCAGCGCTTCGACGGCACCGCACTTGGGGCGGTTGCCAGCGATCAGCGGACACGTGACTCATAGCATCACTACGCGCCCAGACATGAGGTCACGACCTGACGCACCTCAGACGGCGACATCGTGCACGGTGACGCCGTCAGCCCCCTTCGAGTATTACGGCGGGACCTACGGCGGCGGCGAGGAAGGCATTGCCGAAGCCCAGTGCACCGGCGGCACGGTATACGAGCTGGAGGTCATCGTCGCGCTGTTCCTCAACGGAACCGAAGTGTCTTGGAACACCAACACCGAGTATGTAACTGGGTCGTTGGCCGCAGACACCCTCTACCCGCTATCGGCGGGCAACTACACGACCGAAGCCCAGGTGTGCGTCACCTGGACATTCGGCGGTTCGACGACGTGCAGCCCCGTCGCCGCGAACGGTCCGGTTTACCTGCCGTAGCTTCCGTTCCGGGTCTCCCCTGGCGCGGCTCAGGCCCGCGCCAGGGGAGACCTTCAGGTTGGGTTATTACCTCAGTCAATGCGCAACCGCTAGCACACCCAGGAAGAACGGCGTGGTAAGCCGCCGGTCACTGACGGGCCGCAGCGGGTGCGGGGGTCCTGGCGGGCCTGCTGGCGGTCAGGCCCGCGAACATGGCAGCCAGCCCGACGCCGAGCAGCGCGAACCAGATCTCCCACCGGGCCGTCCCGGCAGGGAAGGGCCAGACGGATCCGTAGATGCCAAGCCCGGACACGGCGAGCGCGACCGCGGCGGCGGCCGCCGTGGTCACCCGGCCGCCGCGGCGAGCCAGCAACAGGGCGCTCAGGCCGACGTAGACCAGCAGCATGAGCAGGGCGCCGACGCCCGCGGTGACGACGAAGGCCTCCAGCTTGGGCTCGATCGGGCACAGCGCGAAGCCGATGACGATGACGAACGCGCCGATCAGGATGGCGACGTGTGCCCGCAGCGGGATCCTGGTACGCGACAGCCCGCTCAGGTACGCGGGGAGCATGCCGTCGCGCCCCAGCGAGAACAGCCCGCGGGCGAGGCTGATGGTGAACCCGGAGGCGACCGCCAGGATGTCCAGCAGCACGGCCACGTCGATCCAGACCTCGTCCCAGCTTCCGAGGTAGCGGCCGCCGAGGACGGCCAGCCCGTTGGGGCTCGGCGCCCAGGTCCCGGCGGCGGCGCGCAGCCCGAAGCCGATGGTCCCGACGTACTGCATGAGGATGTAGAAGCAGCCGATGATGGCGACGGTGATGACGATGGCCGACGGTATGGTCGTGCCCGGCCGCCTGGCTTCCTCGCCGAGGGCCGAGGAGAGCTCGAACCCGAGGAACAGGACAATGCAGAAGAGGAACGCGGTAAAGACATCGCCGACGGTGGGTGCGCTCGGATTGAAAACGCTCCACGTGTTACCGTGCGCCCCGCCGGTTGCCAGAATCTTGCCGGCCAGGATGAGAAATGGTATGGCCGACACCGCCAGGATGGCGAGTTGCGCGCGGACGGTCGGCCTGATGCCGAGGATGTTGATGGCGAAAACCACCAGTGCCGCGATCAGCGACACCGCCCACCAGGCCGGGGAGAATCCCAGGTACCGGGCCGCGAATTGCTGGAACACCAGCCCGAAGCCGATGTAGATGCCGCCGGCGCCGAGGAAGAGCAAGCCGTAGAAGTAGACGCCTGCCCCGAAGGCCGCGACCCCGGCGGGCCTGACGCTGCTCCGGAAGAACCCGTAGACCGACCCCGCGTTCGGGTACTGCCTGGCGTACGTGGCCAGCACGAACGCCACCGCCATCATCCCGATGGTGGTCACCGCGAGCACGAACGGGCCGGCCGATCCGCCGATCCCGGCGATGATCCCGCCGAACAGTGCCGCGGAGAACAGCGGCCCGGCGGCCATCGACTGGCCGACGGCCTGCCACAGGCCTGCTGAATTCGCGGCTAACGACCTTTTCGCTGCCATTTTCTGTTCCTCCTGCTGTCAATATTCCCGGAGGCGCCTGAGGACGTCTAGAAGAAGTCGAAGTACTCGCGGTGCTCCCAGTCCGAGACCTCGGACAGGTACCGGTTAATCTCGGCACGCTTGAGCGTGAGGATGTGACCGACTAAATCGGTGCCGAGCCACTTGGCGAATAGCTCGTCGGCGGCCAGCGCCTGGACCGCGTCGAGCAGGCTTCCCGGCAGGGGCTCGGCGGCGGCGTCATAAGGCTCCTCGGTGGGCGCCCCCGGGTCGAGTTCCCGCTCGATGCCGTCCAGGCCCGATACGAGCTGGGATGCCATGTACAGGTAGGGGTTGGCGGACGGCTCGCCCGCCCGGTTCTCCAGCCGGGTGGCCGGATCTCCGCCGCCGCCGACGACCCTGATCATGGCGCCCTTGTTATCCGCGCCCCAGGCGATCCGGTCGGGCGCCAGGGAGTTCGGGCGATAGCGCTTGTAGCCGTTGATCGTGGGGGTGGTAAAGACCGACGCCGCCGCGGCATGCGCCAGCAGCCCGCCGAGGTAGTGGCGGCCGGTGGCGGAGAGCAGAGACCCGGGGCCGGACGCGGCGAAGACGCTGGCGGAGGTGGCCACCGCACGCAGCGACTGGTGCAGGTGCCACCCGCTGGAGACGAGGTTCGGCAGGTTCGGCCGGCACATGAAGGTCGCGTGGTACCCGTGGCGGCGGCATACCTGCCTGACCGCGCTGCGGAACAGCACGGCGTCGTCCGCGGCCCGGATCCCTGACTGCGGCGCGAAGGTCACCTCAAGCTGGCTGGGTCCCAGCTCAAGCTCGATGGTGCGGAGCGGCAGGTCCAGCGCGGTGGCCGCGCCGTGGATCAGCCTGACCACCGGGTCCAGTTCGTCGATCCGGTCGTCCGCCGCGAGCTGGTAGCCGTGGTTGAGCAGGCTGACTTGCGGTGGCTGGGCGGGCCAGCCCGCGTCCTGCGCGGCCAGCCTGGCGTCGTCCAGGCGGAAGACGTGAAACTCCAACTCCAGGCCGACGACGAGCTCGTACCCGCGAGCCGCCGCCTCCGCCAGCACGTCGCGGTAGAGGTGCCGGGACGAGAGCGACACCGGCCGGCCGTCGGGAAAGTAGATGTCGCACATGACCCACCCAGTCCGCGGCGCCCAGGGCAGCACGCGGAAGGTAGCCGGGTCGGGGAGCAGCACGATGTCGGCGACACCGCCAAGCCCCGGCACGCCAGGCACGCCGCCCTTGCGGAACACCGGGTAGGCGGTGCGTCCCGAGGTGTCCTTGAGCACCAGGGTCGAGGGCGCGGAATGACCGCCGTCCAGCGCCGAGCCGAGAAAGGCCTCAGCGGTCAGCGTCTTCCCGCGCAGCGTGCCGCTGCTGTCGGGGAAGGCGATGCGCACGAGGTCGATCCCGCGCTCGTCGATCACCCGCCGCGCCTGGCGAGCGGCCTCGTCCCGCTCGTCCGTGCGCAGGCCGCACCGTGCGGTGAAACTGTCCCGCGCGGCCCCGCTGTCTGGTCCGCTGCCTGCCGCCATCCGCTCGCCCTCCCTCGGGGCTCAGGTCACGGGGTAGCCCGCCGCCCATGGCGACGCGGCGCGCCGCTCGGCCTCCCGGCGCGGCCAGGTCGCGCGCCACTCCGCGCGGGGGGCAATCGTGTCGATCGCGGCGGGGCCGCGCGCCGCGCGGGCCGCCGCGTCATCGGCGGCCATGCCGGGCACCCTGATGCCCGCCTGGTGATCGCGGATCGCGCGCAGCAGGATCCGCCGGTAGGCGGTGATCGCCCGGTCGGACTGCCCGAGGTGCTCTGCCGTCCGGTCCTGGATGGGGCCGGGGCTCTCCACGGCCCACTGGTCGTGCACGTTGATGTCCAGGCCCATCCCGGTATAGGTGAGAGCCGCCTGCTCGCGGGGGTCGAAGCCCCAGTCGTTCGCCCGGCTCCTGACAGGCCGGTAGTCCGGCAGGGTGCACGAGGAGAGCCGCTGCTCGCGTAGCTTCTTCTTGTCCGTCTCGCGGGCGAAGTCGTACATGATCATGTACCAGTAGTGGTGCGTGTCGTCCGCGGGCACATGCCACTGGGCGATTGCCATGGTGGTGCCGAACGGGATCACGAACGCGTTCGGGAAGAGCAGGTTGGTGATGCGGACGTGGCAGGTCGCGTCGTCGATCTGCCGGGTCGCCGTGACCCGCAGCCCGTACTCCGTGGCGTCGACCCCGATGTCGGGGCGGGATCGCGTCCCGACGATGTCGGACAGCCGCCTGCCGGTTCCCTGGACCGTCTCGCCGAACTGCTGCCCGTAGGCCTCGCGGGGATCCTCGGCCAGGAACCGGTGCAGGAAGGAGACGTGACTGGGGTCGATCCCGCCTTCCAGCCCCTGCAGCCAGTTGCACTCCCACAGCCCCTTGAAGGCGAAGGAGTACCGATCGGGCACAGCCGACCAGTCGTATCCGGGGAAGGACGGCGGCTCCCCGCCGCCCAGGTAGGCGAACACGATGCCGTTGCGCTCGCGCGCCGGGTAGCCGCGGTGCCGGATCTTCTCGCGGAACCGGCTGCCAGGCGGCTCGGCCGGCTGGTCCAGGCACCGGCCCCTCGGGTCATAAAGCCAGCCGTGGTACAGGCAGCGGATGCCGCCGTCCTCCAGCCGCCCGAAGGACAGGTCCGCGCCGCGGTGCGAGCAGTACCGGCCGATGAGCCCGTAAGTGCCATCGGGCCGGCGCCACAGCACCAGGTCCTCGCCGAGCAGCCGGACGGCCTTGGCCGGGCGCTCGTCCGGTAATTCCTCGGTCAGCGCGACCGGCTGCCAGAACGCGCGCAGCAGGCCGCCGCATGGCCTGCCCGGACCCGTCCGGGTCAGGAACTCGTTCTCTTCCTGCGAGAGCATCGGGAGGTCCAATGTTCGTCTAACGAACTTTGGTGCGCTCTTTCAACTTAAAGACCGCACGGACGGCGCGTCAAGCCCTCCCGGCCCGGCGCAGGAGCCCGTCACAGGAGCTGGCGGCGCAGCTCGGCGCTGGCCTCGCGCAGCGTGTCCAGGACCGGGCCGGTCATCGTGTCGCGGTCCACCCGGTCCGCGGGCGCGCCGATGTTCATCGCGGCAACCTGCCTGCCGTCCCACCGCCGGACGGGCACGGCGACCGAGTGGAACCCGGCCTCCGCCTCGTGACCCACGTAGGCAAAGCCCGCCGCGCGGGCCGCCAGGATGAGCCTGCGCAGCTCGGCCTTGCTCGTCACCGCCCGCGGCGTGGTCTGCCTGACCCGCGCGGCCCGCAGGAAGTCCTCCAGGGCAGCATCGTCCAGGCCGGCCAGCAGCACCCGGCCCAGCGCGGAGTGCAGCGCGGGGACCCGGTACCCCACCCCCGTGCCCAGGCGGACCGGGTTCCTCGGGACGGCCCGCGCGATCATCACCGCGTCCTCGCCGTCAAGGACGGCGACCGTGCAGGACTCCCCCGCCTGCTCGCAGATCCGCTCGCAGGCCGGCTGCATGATCGTGCTGACCGGGTTGGCGGCGAGATACGCCGAGGCGAGTTCGAGCACCTGGGGGGCGAGCTCGTAGACCCTACCCTCCAGGGACAGGTATCCCAGGTGGACCAGCGTGGTCAGCGCGCGCCGCACGGTTGCCCTGGGCAGGGCCACGGCCCTGGCCGCGTCCGCCAGCGTCATGCGCGGGTGCTGCGCGCTGAAGGCGGTCAGCACGCGCAGGCCGCGGGCCAGGCCCTCGGAGAAGTCAGCCGGGCTCACGCCAGGGGCCATCGGCCGGACGGCTCGCGCCTCGGCGTCCTGGGAGTTCAGCCGCGCCATCGTTCCATCCAGGTAATCAGTGGCCTGCCGGGCCCACAGTAACCCGGCCGGCCGCGATCGGGCGCCGGGATCTCACCTGCGCGCGGCTCGCGGGCTCCCGCCCGGCTCCGCGGCCCTTCCGGCCGGCGCGGCGAGGGCGCCCAGCCGTGCCGACCACGCGGCGGCCCTGGCCGGCCGGCCCGCGGCCAGCGCGACGCCGCGCCAGGCGGTCACGGGGCGGATCCCGTGCAGCGCGTTGACCAGCCAGGCCTCCCGGCCGCTGAGATCGGGCAGCCGCGCGTGGCAGTACCGCACAGGCACCCGCTCCTCGCGTGCCAGCCGCACCAGGAGGCTCGCGGTCACGCCGGGCAGCACGGGCAGCGCGGCGCTCGGCAGGCACAGCGTGTCCCCGTCCCACCACAGCAGGCTGGTCGTGGTTCCCTCCAGGACGAAGCCCTCGCCGGACAGCAGCAGCGCCTCGTCCGCGCCGTGCGCGGCGGCTCCGGCGCGCGCCTGGGCGAGCCGCTCTAGGTCCGGGCCCTTGGTCCGCGGCTCGGCGCGCGGGTCAGGCCCCGGATACGGCGAAGCGGTCAGCCGGGTCCCGAGCGCGGGGGCCGGGCGCATCCGCAGCCGCAGCTCGCCCGCCGCGGTGAGCTCCGCGCGCGGGAACCACGCCCCGGTCCCCGGCAGCAGGCAGTCGAGCCCGGACCAGAAGGCATCCAGCCGGGCATCCGGCACGCCGCGGGCCCGGCAGGATGCGTCGAACCGCGCGCGGTGCAGGTCCAGTGCGCGGACCGCGCCGTCCCGCAGCAGCCACGAGTCCGCCGCCGCCAGGCTGCGCGCATCGTCCGGGCAGCTCACGAGCCGGCCGCCGAGCAGCCGGTACAGGCCGGCCGGCGCTCCGGAAGCAAGCGCCGGGGTCACGACGTCACCTGGGGTACGGGAGTGGCCGCCGCGCGCTGGCACGCCAGCAGCGCCCGAAGCGGCGCCACGGCCTTCAGCAGCATCTCCTCGTACTCTTCCTCCGGGTCGGAGTCCAGCACCACCGCCCCGCCGGCGCCGACGTGGATCACGCCGGGGAGGAACACCGCCGTCCGGATGGCGATGCTGAGATCCGCGGTTCCGTTGCAGCCCAGGAAGCCGATGCTGCCGGAGTAGACGCCGCGCGCCGCCGTCTCCAGCTCGTCGATGATCTCCATGGTGCGCAGCTTCGGCGCGCCCGTCATGGAGCCGCCGGGGAAGCAGGCCCGCACGCAGTCGACCGCCGAGACACCAGGGTCCAGCTCGCCCCGGACGGTCGAGACGAGTTGGTGCACGGTCTGGTAGGACTCCACCTGCATGAGCAGCGGGACATGAACGGTGCCGGGAACGCAGACCCGGCCCAGGTCGTTCCTCAGCAGGTCCACGATCATGAGGTTCTCTGACCTATTCTTCGCGCTGGTCATCAGCTCCCTGCGCAGGCGCACGTCCTCCTGCCAGCTCCGCCCGCGCGCGGCGGTGCCCTTGATCGGCTTGCTCTCCACCACCCGGTCCCTGGAGATCTTCAGGAAGCGCTCGGGCGAGGAGCTGGCGACGGAAATCCCCGGCGTGCCGATGTAAGCGGCGTACGGGGCGGGGTTGTGCCGCCGCAGCGACCGGTAGTACGGCCATGGCTCGACCGTCCGCGGCAGCCGCACCGCGTTGGTCAGGCAGATCTCGTAGGACTCGCCTTCCAGGAGCTTGTCCTGGGCGCTGCGCACGTCGGCGAGGTACCTGCGGCGGTCCCTGACGAGCCATTCCTGCGCCAGCAGCCGTGCCTCGCCATCGGCGCCGGGAAGGACCTGCCCCGCCTCGCCCGCGGCGGTGCCGCGGATCACCCGTTCCGCCTCGTCAAGCCAGCAGAGCGCGGCGTCCCGGGTCCGCTGCGATTCGTCGCTCAGCGCCACCAGGAACGCGCAGGAGCTGAGGTGATCGAACACCACGAACCGGTCGGGGAACAGCCACATCGAATCGGGGCTGGCGGCCCGGTGCACGCGCCTGGCGCCGCAGTTTGCCTTGAGCTCGTACCCGAAGTAGCCGACGAAACCCCCGGTGAAGTCGAAGGGCAGCTCCGGCGCCTGGATCGTCCGCATGGCCAGCTCGCGGCCGAGCGCGTCGAAGATCGAACCGGGCAGCGTGCGGAATCCGCTGCCGACTTTCTCCAGCGTCGTGACACCCTCCGCGAGCCGGCAGGAAAGAATCTCACCCAGCGCATCTGACGCCAGCAAAAGATAGGAAAACCTGCCGCGCCCGTTACTTCCCGGCGGGCTATCCAGCCACGCTTTATGATCATGCGGCTGGAATAGGCAGGCGAATACCTCTTCCGGGTCGTGCTCGGAATCGATGACCCGCACATGCGCCTGGTAGGTCCTGGCCTGCGGCACGGCGGCCGGACGGCGCGGGGGCAGCGCGGCATCGCGGAAATTCGCCAGCAGCAGGCCACCGTATTCGGTCAGCAC
The DNA here is from genome assembly GCA_963725175.1 of uncultured Actinomycetota bacterium. Classification (GTDB taxonomy): domain Bacteria; phylum Actinomycetota; class Actinomycetes; order Streptosporangiales; family Streptosporangiaceae; genus DASUBV01. The sequence goes on along the minus strand of CAVRXH010000006.1, from coordinate 5,153,759 downwards.
GGACTCAGGATGAAATTGAACGCCCCACCAGGGCCGGTCCCGGTGCCGCAGGGCCATGAGCACGTCATCTTCCGCCCAGGCCAGCGGGATCAGTTCAGGCGGCAGCGGCTCCCGCACCCGCAGCGAGTGGTACCGGACGGCGGAAAACTCCCGCGGGATGCCGCCGAAGAGCGGATCGGGCTCGTGCCGGATCCGGCTGACATGGCCATGCCGCGCCCGCGGCGCCCGGCCGACGCGGCCGCCCGCGCAGGTGGCGATGCCCTGGTGCCCCAGGCATACCCCAAGGACCGGAAGCCCGGACTCGCGCAGCAGCGCGGCGCACAGCCCGAAGTCGGCCTCCCTGACGGGGTTTCCCGGACCAGGGGAGATCACGGCCAGGTCGCTGCGGGCAGCCAGATCAAGCAGCCGGGGATCGTCGTTATACGCCACCTGCGGCCGGGTGCCATAGACGACGCTCAGCAGCTGGAAAAGATTGAAGGTATATGAATCGTAGTTGTCAATGAGAAGTGTCCGGGGCTTGACCACGCCTACACTACTCCAGTGCCGAAATTCCGGGAACTTAGATGACCCTGCAAATCGTCAGCGGATAAGCTGGCAGAAAAGTATCAGGTCCTCATAGGAGGGTCAAGGTTTTAGCTTGCCAGCACCGGCGCGGAGATGTCTTCTAGCTCGCGCGCGATTCTCGTCAGCAGGCTTTCACGGCCGTGTGCCGCGATAATCTGCAAGCCGACCGGAGTACCGTCACCGGCGAACCCGGCGGGCACGCTGATCGCCGGATGCCCGGAAAGATTGAACGCCCACGTCAGGGCCACGGCCATCGCGGACCCCGGACCCTGGTGCCCGTGCGGCGGTATCGGCGTCGTGGGCGTGCACAGGACATCGACGGCGCGGAATATCTCGCTCAGCGCGGCATCATTTCTCGCCCGTGCCTCATGCTGGCCGCCCGCCCGCGCGGCCCGCCAGGCGGGCTCGGGATCGGCGAGCCTGACCGGCCGGTGCTGCCACTCGATCATCCCGGCGGCGGCCAGGCGGCCGGCGGCGGCACGGGCGATGGCGGCCTGCTCCTCATCGACCTCGGCGAACCCCAGCGTGCCCGACCAGGTGGCGCGGGCCGGCCAGCGGCCAGGGTCGGCGGGCGCGCCGTTCAGGACGGACAGGTGCAGCATGGCGTCGCGGGCGGTACGGACAACGGCCCCGTCGACGGCCACTGTCCCGCCGTGCCCGGTCGGCTTGAGCCCCAGGACACCGCACCAGGCGGCTGGGATGCGCAGCGAGCCCGCCCCGTCGCTGCCGGTGGCTAGCGGCACGATGCGGCTGGCCACCGCCACTGCCGAGCCCGCGGAGGACCCGCCGGGGGAACGGTCGGGTCGCCACGGGTTGAGCGTGAGGCCCCGGCTCGTCACCCCCCAGGTCTGCCAGTCATGCACGGGCCGCGGGACCGAGGTCAGCCCCAGGACGACGCAGCCGGCCCGGCAAAGCCGCTCGGTGCTCGGCGCGTCGCGCTGCCATGCCTTGACGCCGATCGGGACGCCGGCCAGGGGCAGCCGCTCGCCCGCCGCGACCGCACGGTCCACCTTCTCGGCGGCCCGGATCGCCCGCTCGGGCCAGGTCTCCTGAAAGGCACGCAGCCGGCCGTCGGCCTCGGCGAGCCGGTCAAGCGCGGCCCTGGTGATCTCGACGGCCGCCAGGTCGCGCCGGGTCACCAGGCCCGCGATGGCGACGGCGTCCAGATCGGCGAGCGACATCAGCAGCCGCCGGGGGCGGGTGACCCGGACCGTGCCTCGGTTACGCCGGGAAGCTCGCCGGGAGCGCGGAGGACCCTGCTGATCGCGGCGAGGAACCCGATCGCGTCCCTGCCGTTCACCCGCCTGTGGTCGTAGCTGATGCCGATGTCGGCCACGGTCGTGCTGGTCAGCCCGCCGCCGGGGTCCTGCCGGAGCCTCGGGGCGGGCGCCCGGCAGCGAGAGCGCGCAGGTCTGGCCGGGGAACACCAGCGGCTGCGCGATGATCACGTCAGGGTCGGAATGCAGGGTGATGGTGATGTTCCCGCCCCGCAGGTCCCGCTCGCTGAACCGGCCGTGCAGCGCCGTGCTCCGGTAGCCGGTGACGGCCTGGGCGATCCGCGGCAGGCCCAGCCTCCCGGCATCCCTGATGACCGGGACATACAGGCCCTTGCCCACGTCAATGGTGATCCCGACGTGCGCGCCGTCGGCCTGCGCCAGTGCTCCGTCGCCGTCGTCAGAGGCGAAGAAGAGCGGGAACTCGCCGTGCAGCGAGGCGGTCGCCGCGATGAGGAGCTCCGGCAGCCCGACCAGCGCGTGCAGCCGCGCGCTCAGGACACGGGCCGCGGTGAGCGCGGCATCGACCGGGACGCGCATCGCGGTGAAGGCGGCGGGGATGGTGTCATGCGATGCCGTGACGGCCTGCGCCACCGCCGCCTGCACGGGGCTGACGGCATGCGTCCGCCGTCGCCCGGCTGTCGCCGCGAGATCCCGGACGTCGGCCTCCCTGATCAGCTTCTTGCCCAGGCCGCGCAGCAGGGCGGGATCGAGGCCGAGCGTCTCGATGAGCTCGCGGGCCGGCTCGGTGACGACCAGGCCGGCCGTGGCGCCCGGCTCATCCGCCCGCCTGGCAGCCGCCTGGGCGACCGCCCCGGCGCCGCCGGGAGGCGGGCCAGGATCGGCCGCACCCGGCGGGACGACGTAGCCGATGACCGAGCCGGGCCGGCACTGCTGCCCCGCGGCGACCCGGTGACTGAGCCGGCCTTCTTCCTCGCTGACCAGTTCCTCGACCGCCTTGGATGTCTCGATGCTCGCGACCGGCTCGGCGGCCGTGACGCTCGCGCCGTCCGCGGCCAGCCATTCCAGCAGCAGGTAGGTGCTGTCATTATTGTTCAGCTTGGGAATCGTGATGTCAGTCACGGAGCGCCTCCACGATCGCGCTCCTGATGCACGTCTCGCTGACCAGCATTTTCTCTTCCAGGTGAGCCGCCGCGGGAATGACGCTGCCGGCGGAGTGGATCAGGGTGACCGGTCGCCGCAGGCGGTCCCAGCCGCGCTCATGGAGCGCGTGGGCGACCTCGGCTCCCCAGGTGCCTCCGGCCGTGCTCTCCTCAGCCACGAGTACCGTGCTGGCACCGCCGACCGCCGCCGCCAGGGCGCCGGCGTCCAGCGGATAGAGCCGGGACGGGACGGTGAGCGTGCAGCTGATATCGCGATCAAGCAGCAGCCCTCGAATCGCGCGGACGGCCCGGTACGCCACGCCGCCCGTGGCGATCAGCGCGCAGGCGGCGTCGCCCGGCCGGTCGAGGAACACCCGCGCGTTGCCGGCCTGATCGAGGTCATAGCGGAATAGGTCATCCACGATGCCGTCGCTGAACCCGGCCTGGGTGTAGAGAATCTTGTCCTCGAAGAACAGGGCTGGCTCGGCGCGGTCGATCATCTCCCGGAAAACCGGGCCAGTCTCGTGAAACGGCGACATCTCGTAGAGCGAGAGCCCTGGCACGCCGATGAAGTGCTTCTGCAGGCTCTGGCTGTGCGTCGGGCCGTACGAGCGCCCGGCGCCGGTCGGGCAGCGCAGCACCATGCGCAGCGGCAGCCGGTGCCCGTACATCGACACCGACTTGCTGGCGAAGTTGACGAGCTGGTCGAAGGCCAGCGAGGCGAAGTCGGAGAACATCACCTCCGCGATCGCGGTATCGCCGGCCAGCGCCAGCCCCGCCGCGGCCCCGGCGATCCCTGCCTCGCTGATCGGCGTGCTGACTACCCGGCTGCCGAAGCGGCTCGACAGGCCCCTGGTCACCTTGAACGCGCCCCCGTAGGGGTCGCCGATGTCCTGCCCCAGCAGGTACACCCGGTCGTCCTGCTCCATCAGCGCATGCAGCGTGCGGTTGAGCTGCTCTGCGTGCCTCATGCGCCGGCGCCTTCCGCTAGCGGCCGGCCTGCCACGTCGCGCACCACCTCGGCCACGTGCGCTCGCGCCCAGTCATCCCACTGCCTGAAGTGGCCGGGCTGCCCGGCGGCGTAGCGCCGGCACCAGTCCAGCGACTCGATCCGGCGCAGCTCGTCCGGCGGCCGGGTGTCGTCGCCCTTGCTGTGCGCGGCGAGCCGGCAGGTGACGAACTCCGCGACGGCCGGCCCGCCCGTGCCGCGCACCTGGCGGATGAGCGGCGCCAGCCCAGCGCGGATCTCGGTCACGTCGGTCGACTCGGTCCGGTGATAGGGCAGGCCGAACGCGCGGGCGCGAGCGGCCACGGTGCCCGCCAGGTGCGCGGCGGCCGGGGTGGTCTGCGCGATCCCGTTGTTCTCGACCACGACGAGGAGCGGGACCTGCCATAACGCCGCCATGTTGAGCGCCTCGTAGACGGCGCCCTCGCCCCAGGTCCCGTCGCCCACGTACACGCAGGCGATGACCCCGGGCTCGGCGTCCCGCAGGTGCAGGGCGGTACCGACCGCGACCGGCAGGCTCTGGCCCTGCACCCCGGTTGACAGGTACCTGTCCCTGTGGATGTGCTGGCTGCCGCCGACCCCGCCGCAGACCGCGCCCGCCCGTCCCATGATCTCGGCGAGCAGGCCGTGCGGGTCACCGAACCTGGCGAGGTAGTGCCCGTGGCCGCGATGGTTGCTGAACACGAAATCGCCGGCCGCCAGCAGCGCGCTGACCGCCACCGGCACGTACTCCTGGCCGATGCAGGTATGCGTCGTGCCGTTCAGCTCCCCCCGGCCGAACAGCTCAAGGAGCGCCTGCTCGAAGTGCCGGATGAGCAGCAGCGTCCTCAGGTCGTCGTCGTCCAGCCGGGACACGGCTCCCGGCCGCACGGACCCGGCCGCCTCGGCGGCCTCGGCTGCCGCCTCCTGCGGCGCGATCATCCCTGCCGCTCCAGCGCTTCTCGCTTCAGCCGCTGCTTATCCAGCTTTCCCGAGCTGATGAAGGGCAGCTCGCTGCGCAGCGTGATCACATGCGGGACGTACTCGGCCGACAGCGACAGGGCAATGTGCTGGCGCAGCTCGGCCTCGGTGACGGCGCGCCCGGCACGCGGCACCACTGCGGCATGCACATGCTCGACCCGGTCGGAGTCGGCGACCCCGAATGCCGCCGCCTGCGCGACATCAGGATGCCGCAGCAGCGCGTTCTCGACCGCGGTCGGGTAGACCTTGACCCCGTTGTACTTGATCACGTGAGCCAGCCGGTCGATCAGGTGCAGGTATCCGCGCTCGTCGAAGTAACCCAGGTCGCCGGTGCGGAACCAGCCGCCGCTGAGCGTGCGCGCGGTCAGGACGGGATCGTTCCAGTAGCCGTTGAGCATCCCCGGCGACTGGACGCAGATCTCGCCGGTCTCGCCGGCCGGCAGCTCCGTGCCGGTGTCGGGATCCCTGACCACCACCCGGGTGCCAGGCGACGGGCAGCCCGATGACCCCAGCAGCGCCGGATCGAGGTGATCCTGCCGGGACAAGGTCCCGATCTCCCAGGTCTCCGTCGTCCCGTAGGTCTGGACGAAGACGGGGCCGAACACCCGCAGGCCCTGGGCGAGCCGGTCCCGCGAGGCCGGCGTCCCCCCGTACAGGATGAGGCTGAGGCTTGAGGTGTCGGTCTGGCCCAGCGTCGGATGATCCAGCACCTGGTAGATCTGCGGGGCGGCCCAGAACACCCGGCTGATCCGGTGCTCGGCGATGGCCTCCAGCACCGCTCCCGGCTCGAAGTCCTGGTACAGGAAGAGCATGCCCCCGGTGGCCAGCGCGGCGTCCGCCATCGGCCCGACCGTGTGGCTCAGCGGAGTGGTCACCAGCATCCTGGGCTCGTCGGTCATGTCCGCGGTGGTGGACACCGCGTGCTGCCAGGCGCGGAAGGACCGGCCGATCCCCCGCGGCTGGCCGGTCGAGCCGCTCGTGTAGGTGATGATCGCCAGTTCCTCCTGATCGATCGCCGGCCACGGGGACGGGTCCTGGCCAGGGACGGCGGTGAGGTCAACGACGTCCGGGCCGAGCGGGGCGAAGGCGGCCAGCCGCGGCGGGTGATCGAGCCGGGCGGCCAGCGCCCGCGCCCGGTCGATGGTCGCCGCGTCGGTGACGACCAGCGCGCACTCCGTCTCGCGGAGCATGGCGGACTGGGATTCCTCGTGGGCGTGCGCCAGGGAGCTGACCGCGTTGGTCGAGCGCAGGTGGAAGACCGAGGCGCCCAGGAGGTTCGCCGCGTACCTGGCGGCGAGCATGTCGGGGCTGTTCGACTCGGTCAGGATGGCCACGGTGGACGCCGAGTCGATCCCGGCATCGCGCATGGCCTGGCCGGCCGCCTCGATGCTGCGGCGCAGGTCCCCGGCCGTGCTCTCCCGGCCGCGCCACCACAGCGCCGGCCGGTCGGGCCGCGCCGACAGCGCGGCCAGGATGCGCGCGGCATAGTGCCGATCATTGCTCACAGGACTCATCCTCCGTTTCCTGGATCGCGGCCGCGACGGCCGCACGGTGCTCCCGCATCAGGTAGCTGGCGAGGCCGGCGATCGTCTGGTGCTCCGCCAGCTCGGTCATCGTCAGGGTGACGGCGAAGGCACGGCTTAGCTCGCCGGACAGCCGCGCCAGCAGCACGGAATTGAGGCCGTACTCGGTGAAGCTGACGTCATCCTCAAGCTGGCCGGGCGGGGCCTTGACCACCTCGGCCACGGCCCCTCGCAGGCGGCCTTCCAGCAGGCCGGCCTGGCCGTCGGGTCCGGGCACGGCCCGGCCGGCGGTCCCGGTGCCCGAGTCCGCGCGTCCGTTCCGCGCGGAACCGGCCCGCAGGGCATCGGCGACGCTGACCCAGTGGCGCTCGTCGGCGAAGGGATAGGTGGGCAGCGGGATGCGGCGGCCGCGCTGCCCGGCCGGCGGCTGGCAGTCCGGCAGTTCCGCGCCCGCGCACCAGCGGCGGGCCGGCTCGGGGAGCGGCTCATCCCCGTGCGGCGGCCCGGCGGCCTGGTCATCCGTGGCCGGGGCGCGGACGGCCGCCGTGCCCGCTGGCGCCTCCCCCGCCAGGGCCAGCAGGGCGCTCAGCAGTTCCTCGTGCGAGCGTGCCGTGAACGCGGCGCGCTCGCCAAGATGCTCGCGCCCGGTGCGCAGCGTCTCGGCAACATCCCGCAGGTCCTCCGGTTGCGCGGCGAGCCGGCTCGCCAGCCGCGCCGCGTACTGCCGCACCGCGCCTGGCGTCCTGCCTGACAGCAGGAACAGCAGCGGATCCCTGACCGGCTGCCGGGCAGCCGCCGGCGCGGGGTCGAACTCCTCCACGACGAGATGGGCGTTCACCCCGCCCAGGCCGAAGGAGCTGACGCCGGCCCGCCGGGGGATGCCGGGCGCGAGGCGCGACCACTCGCTGAGCCGCCGCGGCACCTCGAAGGACCCGCCGGCGAACTTGATGCGGGGGTTGAGCGGGTCGGCGTGCAGCGACGGGGCCAGCGCCCGGTGGCGGAACTGGAGCAGGACCTTGACCAGCCCGGCCGCGCCTGCGGCCGCCTCCAGGTGACCGATGTTGGGCTTCAGGCTGGCGATGGCCCTGGTGCCGCCCGCGAGCGGGCCGAGCGCCAGGGCCAGCCCGCGGACCTCGATGGGATCGCCAAGCGGCGTCCCTGTGCCGTGCGCTTCGACGTAGCCGATGGTGTCGGCCGGGATCCCGGCCCGCTCCAGGGCGCGGCGCACCACGCTGGCCTGTGCCTGCGGGCTGGGCACGGTGAACCCGCTCGTGTGCCCTTCCGAACTGGTCCAGCTCCCCCGGATCACCCCGTGGATGACGTCGCCGTCGGCGACCGCGCGGTCCAGCCGCTTCAGGACGACGGCCGCGACACCCTCGCCAAGGACGATGCCATCCGCGCGGGCGCTGAAGGTGGCGCACCGGCCGGCCCGCGAGAGCATCCCCATGTTCGCGTACTGCACATGCCGGGCCGGGTGCGCCAGGATGTTCACCCCGCCCGCGATGGCCGCCGTGACCGAGCCGGCGAGCAGCGCCTCGCAGGCGAGGTGCACGGCGACGAGCGAGCTGGAGCAGGCGGTGTCAATCGTGATGCTCGGGCCGCGCAGGTCCAGGAAGTAGGAGACCCGGTTGGCGATCTGGTAATTCCCCGCGTAGGGGTACGGACAGGCGCCCGACAGCGCTCCCTGCGCGGTGAGCACGGCGTAGTCACTGTTCATGGCGCCGACATAGACACCGGTATCGCGGCCCAGGCTGTCCCTGGTGAGCCCGCCGTCTTGCAGGGCCTCGTACGCCGTCTCCAGGAAGACACGCTGCTGGGCATCCATCTGCTCGGCCTCGCCGGGCGAGATGCCGAAGAAGAACGAGTCGAAGCGGTCAGCGTCGGCCAGCAGGGCGGCCCAGCGCGAGTAGGTGGTCCCGCTGCCGCCGTCCGGCCCGGCCGACAGGTACCGCGAGTGCTCCCAGCGCTCGCCGGCCAGTTCCCTGACCGCGCTCCGGCCGTGCGCGACCAGGTCCCAGAGCGCGTTCACGTCGGCGGCGCCGGGGAACCGTCCCGCCATGCCGACGATCGCGATGGCGTTCTCGGGCAAGGCCGCGCCGCCGGGTTCCTGAGCGGTGCCAGGTGCTGGCGCTGGCCGCTCAGCCGCTGCCTCGTGCCGGGCCGCCGGCCGCGCCGGGGCGGGGCTGGCCGGCGCGGGGCTGGCCGGGGCGGGGCTGGCCGGGGCGGGGCTGGCCGCCGCGAGGGCGTCGCCGTGCTCCGCCGCCAGGTACCCGGCGATCTCCTCGATGTCACGGTGCTCGACGAAGAGCGTGACGGGCAGCTCGCCGACGCTCTTCTCCAGCTCGACGATGGTGGCGATCATCTCGGCCGAGGTCAGGCCCAGGTCGGTCAGCGGCGTCTGGGCGAGCACCGGGCCGCCGAGCCGGGCGGCGCCGCTGGCGAGCGCCTCGCGAACCAGCGCCGCCGCGGTGGCTGCCAGGTCCGGGCCCGCAGCCTCCGCGGCGGCCGCCCGGCCGGACGGCGCGGCGGCGCGGGTCGCCTCGATCAGGCCGGTGAGGACCGTGCCAGGGCCGATCTCGGTGAACCGCGGGCGGTCAAGGGCCAGCAGGTAGCGGGCGGTCTGCGTCCACCGCACGGGCTCGGTGAGCTGGCGGATCAGCAGCCCAGGCAGGTCGGCGGGCCCATACGGCCGGGCGGTCACGTTGGCGATCACCGGAATGGACGGCGCGGCCAGCTGAGCCGATTCGAGGAACCCGGCGAGCTCCCTGGCCGCCCGGGCCAGCCGCGGTGAGTGCGGCGCGGTTGTCAGCGAGACCCAGAACACCGCTTCCGCCTCGCCGCGCAGTAACTCGGCGGCGGCGCGGATCCCGCCCTCCGGGCCGCTGAGCGCGGTCTGTTCCGGCGAGTTGAAGCAGGCGACGCTCACCTCCGTCAGGCCCTCGCGCGCCAGCAGCTCGCTGATGCGCTCCGGTGCCAGGCCGAGCACCGACACCATGGCCCCGGTGGGCCGGCGGTTCATCAGCTCCGCGCGCCTGGCGACGATCCGCAGGCCCGTGCCGAAGTCGACGGAGCCCGCCGCGAACAGGGCCGCGTACTCGCCCGCGCTGTGCCCGGCCACCACGTCGGGCGGCGCTTCCCCGCGGTGCGTCCTGGCGAGGAACTCCAGGGCGCTGACCACGTACGTGGCGGGCTGGGCGAACCGGTTGTCGGCCAGCCTGGCGGCCGGCCCGCGCAGGCACAGCTCCTCGACCGAGTAGCCCAGGACCGCGTCGGCCTGCGCCGTCAGCTCGGGGAAGCGGCCGAGCACCCCGGCGCCCATGCCGACGCGCTGGGAGCCGTGGCCGGGGAACACGCAGATCGTCGTCATCGGCTCGCCCTTGGCACCAGGAACCTCATCCCGCCCCCGGCGAGCGCTTGCGCTCGACGAACTCGGCAATCGACCTGACGGTCCTGAAGTTATCGATCATCAGGTCCTCGCTCCGGACCTCGACATCGAATGTCCGCTCTATCCAGGCCAGGATGTTGACGGCGAAGACAGAGCTGACAATGCCCCGGGCGAAGATATCGTCCTCGATATTCTCCGGTCGCTGCCCCGCATGGCCGCCGATGAACTCGCTCACTTGCTCGACAACCGTATCCATCAGATTCTTTCCGCCTATCACTAGCAGTATTTACGGAAGCCGCGTCCGCTCTTCTCGCCCAGCAGCCCCGCGTAGACCATCTTGCGGAGCAGCGGGCTTGGCCGGTATTTGTCGTCGCTGAAGCTCTCGTAGAGCACTTCCAGTGACAGCAGGACGGTGTCCAGGCCGATCAGGTCGGCTGTCTCCAGCGGCCCCATCTTGTGGCCGAAGCACTCCCGGAAGAGCCGGTCTATCTCGTCGGCGCTGGCGACGTTCTCCGCCAGCAGGAAGATCGCCTCGTTGATAGTGAGCATCAGGACGCGGTTGGTGACGAACCCCGGCGAGTCCTCGACCACCACGCTGTCCTTGCCCAGGCCCGCAAGAAGGTCGCGGGTGGCCCGGATCGTCTCGGCGGTGGTGTGGAATCCGCGAATCACCTCGACCAGCGGCTTGAGCGGGGCCGGGTTCATGAAGTGGACGCCGATCACGTTGCCGGGACGACCGGCGGCAGCACCCAGCCGGGTAATCGAGATCGCCGAGGTGTTCGCCCCGAAAATGCAGTCGGCACGGCAGATCTCGCCCAGCTCCGCGTAGATCGAGCGCTTGACGTCCCACTTCTCCACGGCGTTCTCGACCACGTAGTCGACAGCCTGGAAGGCGGCCGGGTCGAGCGTCAGGGTGATCCTGCCGAGCACCTCCGCTGGCGCGGCGGCCACCCGGCCGGGGCGCACCAGCTCGTAGAACCGCGCGTTGCGGGACATCAGCTCGCTGGCGCGCTCCAGGGCTTGCCGCGAGGTGTCCTGAAGGACGACAGGGAACCCGTTCTCCGCGAAGAGGAGCGAGACCCCGGTCCCCATCGTGCCCGCGCCGACGACGCCGACGGACCTGACGGCCTTGCCGGTCACGCGCACCTCATCTCGCAGAACGCGCGCACGGGCTCGGGCCAGTCGCGCGGCGTCGCGCCGTGCTGGCACAGGAAGGCGTAGGCGAAGCGCTCCAGGCCGAAGCCCGCGCAGCCGGTGTACGCCGGCACTCCCGCCGCGTGCGTCAGGCCGAAGGCCCTGGCGAAGAAGCGCTCGTGGAAATTGAACGAGCCGATGGCCATGGTGCGGTCGGCGGCGACCGGGGCGCGCAGCTCGTACTTGAGCTCCAGCATGCGCTGCGAGACGGCCTGCGCCGCGGTCTGCACGCCGCTGAAGAACAGGTCGCTGGCGACCGCGCAGTGCCCCGCCATGCCGAGCTCGGTCAGCAGGTCAAAGACGCGCGCCATGAGGGTCTCGCGGCTGGCCAGGACGAAATCGCTGCTGCCCAGGAAGACGATCTCGCGGATCGTGAAGTCCCATAACCGCTCCAGCGACCGGCGGTAGCGGGACTCGAAGCGGAACGACTTCCCCTGCGCGGTGACGACCATGTCGGCGACCGCCTGGCCCTGCCACTGGTGGTAGGTGTGGAAGCACATGGTGGGCGGCAGGCAGTAGTCCGCGTTCTGGCAGAACCGCAGCAGGTCGCCGACGCCGTCCGCGGTCCGGTTCTCCTCGCCAAGGAACGAGTCGTAGACGTCGATGTCGGCGTGCAGGCGCGTGACGATCATCAGGAACTGCGGGAAGGACGACAGGTAGCCGGTCCTGCGCAGGACCGGCACGGGGAGCAGCGTCGGGTACCGGTACTCGCGGGCCGAGAACGCCGTCCTGACGATCTCCCTTAGCCGGCTGTCGAGGTAGTCCATGACCGCCATGAACGTCTCGCCAAGCCCGAACTGCCCCTCGCCCAGCTCGGCCACGCCGCCCGCGGCGGCCAGCTCCTCGAACACCGCAGGGTTCGGGCGGGGCGGGTGCGCCGATTCCCAGACCGGCGCGGCCGGGACGGTGCGCATGCTCCTGATCTGGTCCTCGACCAGGAGCCGCAGCTTGCGGCTGAGGCCGCCGGCTCCGCCGGATCCCGGGTCACCAGGGTGACCTCGTCGATGCCCTTGTCGGTGACCGACAGCGAGAAGTCGGTGATGGCCTCGTCCACGAAGAAGATCCGGGACCGCAGGTCCGGCCCCCGCTCAGCGGGCAGTACCTCGTCGAGGGTCACCCGGTACTGGTACATTCCGTCAATCCCCTTCGCCGCCGGGGACCACCCCGAGTATCCCTGAAATGAGCTTTCGCTGGATCTCCGAGGTGCCGCCGTAGATCGGTCCGCATAGCGCATCGCGCAGCTCTCGCTCTATGCCGAATTCCGTCAGGTATCCGCGCGCGCCGTGAATCTGGACCGCGTCAAGCGCCGTGCTCAGGTGGCTTTCGCTGATGAAGAGCTTGGCGATCGAGGATTCCATGATCGCCACTCGCCCCTGGCATTTCAGCCAGCCGATCTTCTGCAGCATCAGCCGGGATAACTCGACGCGGACCTTCATGTCGGCGATCCGCGCGCTCACCGAGTCGAAGCCGCCGAGCGGCCTGGCGAATTGCCGCCGGGTCCTCGCGTGGCGCACGCAGTCATCGAGAATCCGCTCCATGACCCCCACCTGGCTGGCGAACATGAAGGCGCGCTCCCACTCGATCGTCGCGGTGAAGATGCTGTATCCGTCTCCCTCGCGCCCCAGCATGTTCCGCGCGGGCACCCGGCAGCCGGCCAGGCTGACCTCGCCCATCGGCGTGGTCCGCAGCCCCGCCTTCTCCCATTCGCGGCTCACCCGCAGTCCGGGCGTGCCGGCCAGGACAGCGAACATGGACAGCGCGTCCTGGCGCCGTCCAGGCGGCCCTGTCCTGGCGAGGACCACGAGCACGTCGGCTACGGGAGCATTGCTGATGAAGGTCTTCACCCCGTTCAGGACGTAGCAGTCGCCATCGCGCACCGCGCTGGTCGTGATGCCCAGGACATCGGATCCGGCGCCGGGCTCGGTCACGGCGTGCGCGCCGATCCACCGCCCGTCGCACATCGGCGGCAGGAACTCCGCGCACTGCTCGGGGGTCCCGTGCTGGACGAGGTAGACCGCGCAAGCCCAGAGATGGTTGTTGATGGCGAAGAGCAGCCCGTTGTCGCGGCACCCGTAGCCCAGCGCGTCCATGCCTCCGATCACCGACAGGGGGTCAAGGCCGCTCCCGCCGTACCTGGCCGGCACGGGCCAGCCAAGCACGCCCAGCTCGGCGCACTTGAGCCAGCCGTCACGGTTAAACCGGCCGGCCTGCTCGTCGGCAGCGCTGCCGGCATTCAGCTCGCGCTCGCTAAATTCCCGCACCGACCTCCAGAATTTCCGCTGTTCTGGCGTCTGGCTAAAATCCACGCTTCCTACTCCATGGATGAGTTTCATTTCACCGGCTTATCGGTGATCTTGTTATCTATGTACCAGGCGAAATCGCGCCAGGCCTGGCTGCATAACCGGGCGGCCTCCGCGACGCGGCCCAGGCAGTGCGGGGGGACCTGCTCGGCCAGCCGCTCACCGCTTGCCTGCGGAAGCTGGTACGAGCTGAGCGCCCGCAGCAGCGACCGTCCCGCCTCGGTGGACCGGAAGGCCGGATCGGCGCGCAGCGCCTGCCACGGGCCGGCCAGCGGCCGCGCGGCCTCATCGCCAGCGGGCGGCACGCCCGGGCCGACGGCCAGCTCAGCCCGGATCTTGCGGACCGTCTCCGGCGACAGCCCGGCCCGCTGCGCGATCTCCCGCAGCGGCGCGCCAGGGTTGTCGCCGATGATGCTGGCCGCGAGCGCCCGTCGCTGGCCGGCGTCCCGCGGCCGGACCCGGCCGTCACGCCCGACGCGCGCGTCTAACTGGACAACCTGACCGGTTGGACAGGCGCGTATCGCCGCGACGGTCCGGTGCGCCAGGCCGGTCACCGACGCGATCGCCCGGTCTGACCACTGCGGGTAGAACTGGATGATGCGCTGGGCCGCCGCCTTGCGATCGCCCAGCGACAGCGGCAGGCCGTGCGTGGTATTTGTCTGGACCGCGAGCACGAACGAGCTGGCCTCGTCCCCGCTGAAGAGCCTGGCCTCGATGTCGCGCTCACCGCGCAGCTCGGCCGCGCGCACGCGGTGCACGCCGTCCAGCACCCGCATGGTCGGCTGATGGACCAGGATCGGCGGCAGCCGGTCCTCCGACTCAGCCAGCCTGCGGATGTGCTCGCGGTTCTCGCCGGAGTTCCGCGGCGTACCCGATATCGCCAGGGCGCTGATCGGGACTATCGCTACCGGCAGCTTTTCCATGCTGTGATCCATGACCTCAGACCGGCACGCATTCTCTCGGCTTCCGCTCACGATTTGGCTGCGAAAGCTCACCGTAGCCCAGCTCCTCGTGACAATCACTGCCGCTTGCTCACGTGAGTAGGCACGCGGTAATCGTGCTGCCCGTGCGGGTAGCCCGGCGCCCGCTGCCAGCCAGCCAGTCACGGCCGGGGCCGTATTACCTGTCCGGGTAGTGTTCACCGTCGCGCCCTTTCCGTACGCTAAGGCGCGGAAGTACCGGGTCGCTATTCACCCGGCTTCCTGGCGAGCGGCTGCGGCCACCTACGATTCCGCGGCCACGGCAGGAGACCATGCCCAGCAAGGATTTCCGCGGTAGAGCCGTTTCGGCTGGCCTGTTACCGCTTGCTCGCGGCGGCCGGCAACGGCCCGCCGCGACCGCCGCGAGGTCACGCGCTCCGTGAGCGGTCCCGACATCTGGGCCATCGCCGCGACGCGGGCCGCGTGGCAGCACCCCGGCTGGGCCGAGGGACCCGAGCTGCAGCGGATCCGCCGCGCGCTCGCCGGGGCGCCGCCGCTGGTACCCGCCAGCGACGTCGGCACGCTGCGCCTGCTGCTCGCCGAGGTTGCGGCCGGCCGGCTGCTGGTGATCCAGGCCGGGGACTGCGCCGAGGACCCGGTGGACAACAGCCGCCTGCGGCTGAGCAGGAAGGTCGGCCTAGTGGAGGCGCTGGCCGGGGTGATGCGCGCGACGACGGGCCGCCCGGTGCTGCGCGTCGGGCGCATCGCCGGGCAGTTCGCCAAGCCGCGATCCCGGCTCACTGAGTGGTCGGGCGGCATGGTGCTGCCCTCCTACCGAGGTCCGATGGTGAACGATCCGCTGCCGCACCCAGCCGCGCGGCGTCCCGATCCGCGGCGGATGCTCCGCTGCCATCGCTCCGCGATGATCAGCATGCGCTACCTCAGCGAGCCAGGCGAGGAGCACCGGTCGCCGCGGCTGTGGACCAGTCACGAGGCGCTTGTCCTCGACTACGAGATCCCGCAGGTCCGGCCGGATCGCGATGGCGCTCTGGTGCTGACGTCGACGCACTGGCCGTGGGTCGGGGAACGGACCCGCCAGCCCGGCGGCGCGCATGTCCGGCTGCTGTCGCTGGTCAGCAATCCGGTCGCCTGCAAGGTGGGTCCGGACGCCAGTACCGCTGACCTGCTGAGCCTGTGCCGGGAACTGGATCCCCGGCGGGAGCGGGGCCGCCTGACCTTCATCGTGCGGATGGGCGCGGACATCGTCGGAGACCGGCTGCCGCCGCTGGTGCGGGCGGTGCGCGAGGCCGGGCATCCGGTCATCTGGCTCAGCGACCCGATGCACGGCAACACCCTGACGCTGGCTAACGCCCGCAAGACCCGGGTGGTCGCCACGATGCTCAGGGAGATCCGCGAGTTCCAGCGGGCGGTCGCCGGGGCGGGCGGCACGGCGGGCGGACTGCACCTGGAGGCCACCCCGGATCCTGTCAGCGAGTGCGTCATGTACGAGTCGGAAGCTCGACCTTGTCGGCGACCCGTACACCACCCTGTGCGATCCGCGGCTCAACCAGCGTCAGGCGCTGGCGGCCGCGCTGGCCTGGGAGTGAGCGCCCGGCGGTCCGTCAGCCCCTGCCGTACACGTACTTGGCCAGTTCCACCCGGGAGCGGAGGTTGAGCTTCCGGAATATCCGGCGCAGATGGTAATTCACCGTGTGCGGCGAACGGGAGATGGCGCGGGCGATCTGGCGGTTGGTCATGCCCTCGGCGGCCAGCCGCATGACCTGCTCCTCGATGGCGGTCATCCGCACGCCAGGCGGCAGCGACACCGGGCAGTTCTCCTCCTCCGGTCGCAGGCCATCCGGCTGGCCTGCCATCTCCCGCGCCTGCGCCGGGCTGCGCACGGGACCTTTCTGGCTGCCGCCCGCTGCCCGCGGGCCTGGCCTGGCCGCCGCCGGCCGCGCCGCCCTGGCGGCCAGGGCATCCTCGCTGGCCAGCTTCGCCGCCCAGGCGTCCTGGTGCTCGCCAGCGACGTACTCCAGCGTCCCGGCGTCGCGCCGGAGCACCGCGCGCGCGTGCCGGGCGATCACGTCGGCCGCCTGCCAGCCGGGGCTCAGCGCGGCCAGCCGCTCGGCGGCGGTCACGATGCTGGTGGCCAGCAGCGCATCGCCGGCCGCGACCGCCAGCCGCGCCAGCCACGGCGCGGCCGCCGGGTCCTCGATCAGCAGTCCGGGACTCTCCAGCACGTCCGGGTAATCGGTGGTCAGCAGCCGGGCGGCCCGGTCGGGGGTGAGATGGACGGCGGTGGCCAGGTACTCACCCCACCGGCAGGCGCTGGACCGGAACGGCACCTGCTGCCCGGCCACCTCACCGCGGCACCGCCACATGTAGTCGGCGGCGGCATGCCCGTCGCCGGAGCGCAGCGCGATCATTCCCAGCAGGTACAGGCCCTGCCGCGTGGCCGGCCAAGGGCCAGCCGGCCGGCCAGCGCCATCGCCGCCTCGGCCTCGCGCCTGGCCTGGCCGAACTTGCCCGCCGTCAGCAGCAGCCGGGCACGGCCAAGCGCGACATACGCGGCGTCCTCGGGCACGCCGTCGCCCGGCTCGCTCTGCGCCGCCTTTATCCATAACTGTGCTTCCTCGGCGTCGCCCGCCTCGGCGAGCTTCATCGCGAGCGCGAGCAGCGGGTAGGCGCGCCACCCGGCGGGCGCCAGGAGGCCGGCCAGGTTCGCGGCGTGCCTGCCCCACTTCATCCCGCTGTCCAGCCGGCCATCCGCCCAGGCCAGGTTGGATGCCACGGTGGCGGCGATTGCCTGGCCGACCTGGGTCGGCGGCTCGCCCGCCAGGATCTGCCTGGCCCGGCGCCTGGCCTTGCTCTCGTCGTGGGTGAACAGGCCGCCGATCAGCCGCGCCTGGGCGCTGCACGCCCGGAAGTCCGCGCTCTCCCCCGCGCTGGCCATGGCATAGGCAAGGCCAGAGCACAAGTCCTCGCGGACCCCCCGGTGCAGCGGCCGCTGCAGGCTGCCCCTGGCCAGCAGCAGCGCGGGCACCAGCTGAGACGCGGTCCCGTGCCGCTGGGCCGGCGGCCCTGGCAGCCCGGCCGGCCGCGCCGCCGCCCTGGCCCGCTCTCGCGGGGCGGCCCGCTCGGCTGGCCTCAGGCCGGGTCCCGCCTCCGCCAGCACCCGCCAGAGCAGCGGATGCCGGAACGCGAAGCGGTCGCCGCCGCTGGACGCAAGCAGGTACTCCAGCGCCTCGTCGAGTGCCGGGACCAGCGCGGCCGGGGGCTCGCCGCGCAGCCGCGCCAGCTCGCTCAGCGTGAACGACTCGCCCAGGGTGGCGGCCTCCCAGAGGAACTGCCTGGTCGCTTCCGACAGGCCGCACAGCCAGTCCCGCACGACCACGCCGACCCGATCCGGCACGCGGCTCGTGGTCAGCACGGCCGTGCCCGCGCTGATCGCCAGCGCGTGCTCCTCGCCGAGCCCCCTGATCAGCTCCATGACCAGCAGCGGATTCCCGGTCGCCGCCCGCAGCAGCCCGGTGAGCGCGTCGCCTGGCCGCGCGCCGAGGGCGCTCGCGGCGATCTCGCTGACGGCGCCATCGGCGAGCGGCGGCAACCGAATCCGCTCTGGGCCGGCGAAGCCGCCTGGTCCCGGCCGGCTGCCGTCGCGCCAGCAGGACCTGCGCACCGCGATCATGCACGCGGCCCTGCTGCTGGCGGACTCCTGGAGCGATAGCAGCGCCGCGATGGCCGCCGGAGCCAGGGAATGCGCGCCGTCGACGACGGTGAGCTCGGGGGTCTCGGCGCCGCGGGAGACTCCCGCTGCCGCGCTCGCCGGCCTGGAGCCCGTCCTGCTCGCCGCGGGCGCGGCGCCGGCCGCCGGGGCAAGGGTGCTGCTGCGCACAGTGAAGCCCTGCTGGCGAGCGAGCCGGCCCGCCTCGCACAGCAGCCGCGACTTGCCCGATCCCGGCGGGCCTTCAATAACCATTACCTGAATGCCGCCGGCCGGGAGCCTGCACAGAAACCGGCTGATCTTCTCCAGCTCGGCATCCCGTCCAATCATGCCGACGCAGTCAGTACCGGATGCAATTTTCCAGGGAAGGAGGGGTAAATTTTCTGCCATAGAAATAGCTTCCCTAGACATGATGAAGCCGCCGCAATAGCGGCAGGTCAAGCGAAAGTTCCGGAATATCCGCTCATGATGATACATGACCGGACCTGGAAAGCCGACGGCCGGGCGGCCGTAATCCGAACAGGCAAGGTCCGTTAACGGCCGTGACCGGGTATCGACTGGCACATATTCTCCCCGCCGGCCTGCTAAGGAACCTCGAATTCCGCGGCCTAGAAGCAGCCGCGGCCGGCGGCTAAGAGCTGATCCTCGGCGTCCGCCGGCAGCCGCGACGGCTGAGCACGCTCCCGGAGCCCGGGCTGGGCCGGGCACAAGCCGACCTCGAAGACATCCCGGCGAGTCTCCTGACTAGTTGCCTCAGTAAATGCGTGGCGCTAGCGGTTCTCCGGAGAAAACGGCGTAGTAAAGGGACAACGGACGTTGTTACCATTTCCGCGTGCCTGACGGGCCTACCGCAATTCCGACCCCGCGCCGCCTCGGCGGCGTCCTGCGGCAGCGCAATTTCCGGCTGCTGTGGACCGGCGAGACCGTCAGCAGTATCGGCGGCTCGATGGCCACGATCGGCGTAGCGCTGCTGGCCGTTGAGGTGCTGCACGCCAGCACGTTCGCTATCGCATCGCTAACCGCCGCCGCATACGTGCCCTGGCTGATCATCGGCCTGCCGGCCGGAGTCTGGGCGGACCGGCTGCCGAGCCGCCCGCTGATGATCGGCGCGGACGTGGCGGCGGCACTGCTGTACGCGAGCCTGCCCGTCGCGGCCTGGCTGGGCGTGCTGACGATGGGCCAGGTCATCGCGGTGGCGCTGGCCGGAGGGGTGGCCGAGGTCGTCTTCAGCACGGCCTACCAGCCCTGGCTGCCGTCGATTCTCGCCCCGGCGGACCTGCTGGAGGGCAACGCGAAGATGCAGGGCAGCAGCTCGGTCGCCACGATCGCCGGGCGCGGGGCGGCGGGCCTGGCCGCCAGGATCGCCGGCGACGCGGCCGCGCTGCTCGTCAACTCGGTCAGCTTCCTGGTCTCGGCGGCGTGCCTGCTCGCCATCAGCGGCGAGCGGCCGCAGCCGCGGGCGGCGCGGTCCGGGTCGCTGCGCGCGGATATCGCGGCGGGGTTCGGGCTGATGCTGCGCGACCGCTACGTGCGCCCGATGTCGATCTACGCGGTGACCGGCAACCTCGCCTTCAGCGGCTCCACCTCCCTGTTCGTGGTATTCCTGGTCCGGGTGGACGGGGTTAGCCCGGCCTGGACGGGGCTGCTGCTGACGGCCGGCGGGGCGGGCGGGCTGCTCGGCGCGCTGGTCGCACGGTGGCTGGCCCGGTCACTGGGCACGGCGCGCGGGCTGGCGGTCAGCGGCCTGGTCTGCGGGGCGGCCACGCTGCTTATCCCGCTCGCCCGGCCGGGCCCGCTGCTCGCCTGCTTCGCGGTCGGCTCTGGCATGATGGCGGCGGGACTGGCGGTGGCGAACACGATCATCTCCAGCTTCCGGCAGCACTACTGCCCGCCGGAGATGATCGGCCGAATCACCGCGACGGGACGGTTCCTGGCCTACAGCGGCATCCCGCTCGGCGCGCTCGCGGGCGGCGCGCTGGCCACGGCCCTGTCGGTGCGCGGCGCGCTCTGGCTCATCCTGACCTTGTACGCCCTGTCCGGCACGCTGCTGCTCACCCCGGCCCTGCTGGCGGACCGGGACCTGCCGGCGTCAGCGCCGGAGCCAGCGTCGTCTCGCTAGATCATGATGACCAGCATCAGGGCCATCGTCACGCCCATCGCGATCCGGCACCCCGTCGCGACGCGCGAGTCCAGTACCACGGCGGCTGCCGGAACGGCCGGCACGGCGACCGCCACGCCCCCGGCCCCGCCGGCCAGCGCTACTCCCGCTCCCTGGTCACCGGCAGCAGGGACGCCGCCAGCCGGGCTCCCGCCAGCGGGCGAGCCACTGATCTGGTCCAGGTCCCAGACCGCCCAGCCCGCCATGAGCAGGATGAATACCAGGCCAAGTGTCGGCAGGCGCAGGGTGCCCGCGGCGCTGCCTGTCATCCCGCCCATCCCGGCCCCGCCGGACTGGCCGGCGCTGCTCACGGCCGCGAACATGTAGACCATGGCCGCGCCGTGGACCAGGTGCGGCAGGAGGTGGCCGCGGGCATGGCCGGCTGTCCTGCGGGAGCGCACCGTGCCGACGACCCGCCAGCCGAACCAGGCCGTCACCACGGCGAAGACGGCGGTCCACGCGCCGTCCGGCAGCGTCCGCAGGCCAGGCGCGAGCATGCCAGCCATCGCGATGCCCATCAGCACATGGGCGAGGTCGATGTCGGCGGTGACGGGCAGCCGCGACCAGGGCCGGGCCGCGACCAGGCGCGCGCAGCTCGCCGCGGCCACGACCAGCATGATCGCGGCGAAGATGTCAAGGATCCAGGCGGGAATCATCGGGCTGCGCCGTCCTTCGCGCTCGGGGCGGATGCCGGGGGGACGCGGCGGGGCCAGTAGGCCAGCGCGATAAGCGCCAGCAGCGGACCGGAGTTGGGATCGGTGGCGCCGCCGGCCAGGATGCAGCCGAGATCCTGCCCGACGACCCAGATGGCCAGCGCTACCACGACCGCGAGCACGGCCGCCGCCCGGCACAGCGGGGCGGGCAGGAAGACCCCGAGGGCGATCAGGCCCAGGACGACGGCGAGCACGACCGATGCCGCCAGACCGCGGTGGTCGAGGACGCCGGCCGCTCCCCGGTTGATCGCGGCCAGCCAGCCCGGCTCGCCATCCGCCATCCCCGCGACCATGCCGTGCAGTCCCTGCGCGGTCCGGTTGCCGGGCGTGACGGCGAAATAGGCCAGGCTGCCCCACAGCACCAGCCACAGCGTCCGCGCTACGGGCACGCCTACCGGGCGGGCCGCCACGAAGGACGGATCAGGGTCCTCGGTACGGCCCGCGGGCCAGAGCAGCACCGCCAGCAGCGCATACAAGATCACCGCGCCTGGCGCGCCATTGACGGGGCTGGCCCCGCCGTTGAGCACTCCGCCCAGCCCTTCGCCGAACCACCAGACCGCGACCGACCAGGCGATCGACGCGGCCAGCGCCGCACGCAGCGCGGGGCGCCAGGCGATGCCCAGGCCAAGCAGGAGCTGGATGGTGGCGAACGCCGCATTGGTCGGCGCCGGATGGCGCTCGACGAGCTGCGCTGCCCAGGTCATCGGGTCGGCGATGACGGCGGGGTTGCCCGGCGCGGTGGCGGCGAGCATCTGGGCAAACGCCTTGCTGAACATGAACGACTGGTACTGCAGGACGCCGTCCAGTACCCAGATGCCGGCCAGCGCGAGCTGCAGGAACCGGCGGGCGCCTGGCAGCCCGCCGCGCCACGAGAGCGCGCCGCTGTCCGCGGCCAGCACGCCCGGCTGGGCCATGCTGTTACTTACCATGATCTGCTCCGGTCCGAAGTCGCCGTCTTTCCCGAAGGCGAATATGGCTGGCCATTACCGGCCGCGCGCTTAATGACGCGCGGACGAGTTTAGGCCGAGTGAACCCTGTCCGCAACTAGGCTCTGACCTGCGAAATTGACTACAGGAACTTCGCTTTCCGCAAATTCTCTAACCCCTGCCGGGTATCGCCTAAAACCCCGGCCGGGTATCCCCGGAAACCCGGCCGGGGTAATTCAGGAACCCCCAGGGGGTAATTGGCAAAGAGCGATCAGGCGGACAGCTAGCGGGCCAGCCCGGCCGTGGTGGCACAATGCAAGGCGTCGGCGGCGTCCGTGCCACCCGGCATGCGCCGCCTCCTCCGCTAGCTGACGCCTTCCCGAGGGGACGACATGGTGAGCCCGGCAGTCCGGCTGCTCGGATTCGTGCTGCTGCTCGCCACCATGTTCGCCGCCGCCTACGCGGCCGGCGCGTCCCTGGGGCCGATCACCATGGCGCACCAGGGACACGGCGGCGGCATGCACATGAGCACCGGTTCCGGCCCGGTGCCCGGGTGGCCGGCGGCCGGGCCCGCCAGCCGGGTGCCGGGGCTCGGGAGGTGACCGTTCCGGCCAGGTCCGGCGGCCCGGCCGCGGTCGCCGGGACCACGGCGGCCGGCCCGCTGACGGCGGTGCTGGAATTCCGGGTCGGCGGCATGACCTGCGCGTCCTGCGCGGCGCGGATCGAACGCCAGCTCAGCAAGCTCGACGGCGTCTGCGCGACGGTCAGCTACGCGACTGAGCGCGCGTACGTGACCAGCGCCGGAGGCCGTGCCCCCGCCGAACTGATCACCGTGATCGAGTCGGCCGGCTACACCGCCGAGCTGACCGTCGCCGGAGCGGCCGCCGCCCCGGCCGCCCAGCAGGCCCGCGAGACCGGCAGGCGGCTGGCGGTGTGCGCGCCGCTAGCCGCGGCGACGATCGTGCTGGCCATGGTCCCCGCCGCGCAGTTTCCCGGCTGGCAGTGGGCGAGCCTGCTGCTGGCCGGGCCGGTGGCGACCTGGGGGGCCTGGCCGCTGCACCGCGCCGCCTGGCGCGGCCTTGGCCATGCGGCCGCGACCATGGACACGCTAGTCAGCCTGGGCGTCATCGCCTCGTTCGGCTGGTCGGTCTATGCCCTGCTTTTCGGCGGTGCCGGCGCGGTCGGCATGCGGATGCCGTTCGCGCTGAGCTTCGGCATGGCCAGCGGCCAGGCGATCTACCTGGAGGCGGCGGCCGGGGTCACCACCGCCGTGCTCGCCGGGCGGTTCCTTGAGGCACGGGCCAAGGCCAGGGCCGGCGGCGCGCTCACCGCGCTCGCACAGTACGCGGTCAAGAGCGTGACGGTGCTGCGCGACGGGGCCGAGCAGCAGATTCCCGCCGCCGAGCTGCGGACCGGCGAGCTGTTCACGGTCCGGCCAGGCGAGCGGATCGCCGCCGACGGGCTCGTCACCGACGGCGGCTCGGCCATCGATACCTCGATGGTGACGGGCGAGTCGATGCCCCGCGAGGTCACGGCGGGCGACGAGGTAACCGGAGGCACGCTGAACCTGACCGGGCGGCTGGTGGCCAGGGCCACCAGGGTCGGCCCGCACACTACCCTGGCCGGCATCACCCGGCTGGTGACCGAGGCGATGGCCAGCAAGGCTCGCGCGCAGCGGCTGGCCGACCTGGCCGCCGCCGTCTTCGTCCCGTGCGTCATCTGCCTCGCGGCGGTCACGCTCGGCTTCTGGCTCGGCACCGGCCTGGCGGCGGCAAGCGCCTGGAGCGCGGGCGTCGCCGTGCTGGTCGTTGCCTGCCCATGCGCTCTTGGCCTGGCTACCCCGGCGGCGCTGCTGGCGGCGCTGGGCCGCGGCGCCGAGCTCGGCGTCCTGGTCCGCAGCGCCCAGTCGCTGGAGACCGCCGGCCGGGTCGGCGTCCTTGTCATGGACAAGACGGGCACGCTGACCACGGGGACGATGACCGTGCACCGGATCACCACGGCCGGCTGCGACGAGACGGAGGCGCTCCGGCTGACCGGGGCGGCGGAGGCCGCGTCTGAGCATCCGGCCGGCCAGGCCATCACGATCGAGGCCGCCCGCCGCTGCGGGCGGCTGCCCGAGGTCAGCGAGTTCACGAGCATCCCTGGCGCGGGTGTCCGGGGGCTAGCCGACGGCCACGCGGTGCTGGCGGGGCGGCCGGAGTTCGCCGTGTCGTCGGGCCTGGCGCTGCCGCCGGCCCTCAGCGCGGCGGTGGCGCTGGCCGGGCAGGCCGGCCGGACAGCCGTCGTCGCCGGCTGGGATGGCCAGGCCCGCGCGGTCCTGGAGGTCGGCGACACGCTGCGGCCGGGCGCCGGCAAGGCGCTGGACCGGATCCGCCGCCTTGGCCTGACGCCCTACGTGCTAACCGGCGACTCCCCCGAGGCCGCCGCCGCGGTCGCCGGGCAGCTCGGCATCCCGGCCGGCCAGGTCATCGCCGCCGCCGGGCCGGCCGGCAAGGCGCGGGTGGTGCGCGACCTGCAAGCGGCCGGCGCCGCCGTGGCCATGGCCGGCGACGGGGTGAACGATGCGGCGGCGCTTGCCGCCGCGGACCTGGGCATGGCGATGGCGTCGGGCACCGACGCCGCGATCGGCGCCAGCGACCTGACGCTGGCCAGGTCCGACCCCGGCGTCATCCCGGACGCGATCCAGCTCGCCCGCGCGACGCGGACCGTGATCAGGGTGAACCTCGGCTGGGCGTTCTGCTACAACGTGATCGCCATTCCGCTCGCCGCGCTCGGGTACTTGAACCCGCTGTTCGCGGGCATCGCCATGTCGGCCAGCTCGCTGATCGTGGTCGCCAACAGCCTGCTGCTGCGGCGGTTCCGGCCGGCGGCCGGGTCGCCGTGACCGCCGCCACGCCTGGCGCGGGCCACGCGCGGCCAGCAGGCCCGGGCGCGGCTGGCCAGCGCGCGGGCCGGGCCGGCGGCTGGGGCCGGGAGGCGGCCAGGGCGGTGGCGGCACCGCTGGCCTGCGGACTCGTCCTGCTCGCCGGGCTGGCGGGCTGGGTCGCGACGGGCGGGGCCGGCACCATCAGCCGGGTTCGCATCCAGGTGACCAGGGCGACCGTCCCGATGGTGTCCTACACCGCCCGCGGCGCCGCTGGCCGTTCCGCGACGGCATACCTGACCATCCGCAACCTGGCCGGCCACGGCGACGTCCTGCTCTCGGCGAGCAGCCCGGACGCGGCCAGGGTGATCGTTGCCAGGCGGGCCGGGCCGGGCGCGGTGCCCGCACATGGCGGCCTGGCCGTCCCGGCCCTTGGCACGATAAGCCTCAGCCCGTTCGGCCCTGACCTGGTGCTGATCGGTCCCCGGCCGCTGATGGCCGGCCAGCAGGTGCTGCTGCGGCTGCGGTTCCGCGACGCGGGCCTGGTGACCGTGGAAGCCATGGTCACGCCGCCGGGTACTCCCTGACCGCGCTCAGCCTGCCGGCGGCGTGATGTTGGGCGGGGTGAACTGGGCCAGGTCGTAGATGCCAAGCGCCTGCTCGATCGCCGCCACCCGGTCCACCATCAGGGCGAACCCATCGCGGCCGAACTGCTCACGCTGAAGTGCCGCGAACCGCTCCGCGAGGTCGCCGAGCTCCGCCGGAGACAGCAGCGTGCGGAAGGCCGGGAAGACGACGGTGTCCTCGCGAGCCTCATGCGGCTCGTACATCCGCACGAAGGCGGCCATCGCGCCGCTGACCTGGCGAGCCGGAGCCGACCGCAGCGTGCCGGAACCGCCGGTCTCGGCGAGGATGAGCTGTGTCAGCTCCCGGCCGCGCGCGTGCTGGAGCAGCAACGTGGCGACGGTCGCCACCAGGCGGCCGGCCTGCCGCAGCCGGGGGAAGACGTAAGCCTCCTCAAGCTCCTCGTGGAACGACTCGATGAAGTCGTGGATGATCAGCGCCGAGTCGTGCAGGTGGTCGGCGGGCACCGGCCGGCCCGCGGCGTGTGCCGCGATCAGGTGCCGGTACACCAGCAGCACCCGGACCAGCAGGCCATGCTCGGCCATCAGGTCCTCGCCGGGCGCTGGCTGTATCTGCCCGCTGACGCGCTGGGCCTGCCCCTGATCAGAATGACCCGCGGCCGCGATCCCCAGGCCGGCCGCGAGCCCGCCGCCGGCCGCCGCGAGCCCGCCGGCGGCGGCCAGGACCCGCCGCCGGGGCACCGGCCCCGGACGCGGCATCAGGCCGGCCCGGTGGCGAGCGGCTTGCCAGAGACTCGCATCAGGTACCAGTCGCCGCCGTTCAGGTCGATGCCCTGCCCGGTGGCCTGGCCGGGGCGCACATCCCCGGTGTAGGTGTACAGGGGCCAGCCGTCGTAGGTGACGACCCGGCCGCCGGCCGGGTCAGGATCAGAGCCGAGCAGCCCGGCGCGAACCCCGGGCCCGGCGGACAGCCGCGCGGCGGGCGAGATCTTCACCGGCGGCCAGGTCGCCGCGCACAGCCCCGTGCAGGTCACCTGCCGCTGCGCGTCCGGCACGAACATGTAGAGCGCGTATCCCTTGCTTGTCACCAGGACGGTGCCCAGCTGCGGCAGGTCACGCGCCAGGACCGTCACGCCAGGACCGGCGCCGGGCGCGGACCCGGACGAGGCGGCGGGCGGGCCGCCACAGGCCGCGGCCAGCGCGGCGACGACCAGCGCCGCGGCCAGTCGCGTGGTCACGGCCTTGCGGCCTGCTAGGGGGGTCATCGTGACGCTTTCGTCATGCTCGCTAGCGGCGCGAACCCGACGACGGTCCAGGCGGTAATCTCGGCTCGCGGCCTGCGGCGCCGGAGCGCGCGTCGTCATACTACAGTTCGTAGTGCGTATGCACTCTAGCAGATCGCGGGAGCTGCTCACCATGCCCGATCGCACCCCTCGCCAGCCGTGAAGGACGCCTGACCCATGCCGGGGATGAACAACGGCCTGAACATCAATGACCCGATTGTCGTGGCGGCCTTCAGGCACGCGCTGCTGCGTCAGGGGCTGGCCGCGGCGGCGCTGTTCGCCCTGCTGATCGTGGCCTGGGTTAGCGTCCGCGAGCTGCGGCCCCGGCACGCGGCTGACAGCGGCACGGCCCCCGTCCTCGCACCCGAGTCTCGTGCCCGGCGGCTGCTGCGGATCGTCTTTGGCGTGCTGTGGATCCTGGACGGGATCCTCCAGGCGCAGCCGGGCATGGCGGTCGGGCTGCCGTCACAGGTCATCCAGCCGACGGCGCAGAGCTCCCCGGAGTGGGTCAGGCACCTGGTGAACTGGGCGGGGACGAGCTGGTCCTATCACCCGGTCCAGGCGGCCGCGGGTGCGGTCTGGATCCAGATCGGCATCGGGCTCTGGCTGCTGCTCGCCAGCCGGGGCAGGCTCTCGCGGGCGGCCGGGCTGGCATCGGCCGGCTGGGGCCTGGTCGTCTGGGTCTTCGGCGAGTCCCTCGGCGGGATCCTCGCGCCGGGGCTGAGCTGGCTGACCGGCGCGCCCGGTGCCGCGCTGTGCTACTGCGCCGCGGGCGCGCTGGTCGCGCTGCCCGCCCGCTGCTGGAGTACCAGGGCCGCGGGCCGGCTGATGACCAGCGCGTTCGGGATGTTCCTCGTCGTCATGGCCGTCCTGCAGGCCTGGCCGGGCCGCGGCTTCTGGCAGGGCGAGCTGCGCGGCCAGCCCGGCTCGCTGGCCGCGATGGTGCAGTCCATGGCAGCGCTCTCGCAGCCGAGCGCGCTCGGCGACCTGGTGTCCGGGTTCGCCGGGCTGGTCCGGTCGCATGGCTACGCGGTCAACCTGGCCGCCGTCGCCGTGCTGGCCGCGACCGGAGCGGCGCTGCTCACCACGCGGCCGCGCATCGTCCGGCCCGCCCTGGTCATGCTGGCGGCGTTCTGCCTGGCTGACTGGGTGCTGGTGCAGGATCTCGGCTTCTTCGGCGGCCTCGGCACCGACCCGAACAGCATGATCCCCATGTTCGCCCTTGCCGTCGCGGGCTATCTGGCCCTGTGCCCCCGCCCTGCGCCCGCAGCCCATCCTGGGGAGGCCAGCACCGACCCGGCCGAGCAGGGCATGCCGTCCGGCCCGGCCGGCTGGCGGCTGCGGCTGCGGCCTGCCAGCCTGCGGGCCAGGCTGGCAGCGGCCAGCCTGGCCGCCGTCGGGTCGGCCGGCGCGGTCGGCCTGGTCCTGCTGGGCGCGGTCCCGATGGCGGCGGCACAGGCGAGCCCGAACGCGTCAGCGATCCTGGCTCAGGCCGTGGACGGCTCTAGCGCGCCGCTGAACTCAGCCGCGCCCGGCTTTACCCTGACCGACCAGGACGGCCGGCCGGTCTCCCTGGCCAGCCTGCGGGGCAAGGCCGTACTGCTGACCTTCCTTGACCCCGTCTGCGTGACTGACTGCCCGCTGATCGCCCAGGAGTTCCGGGAGGCGGGTGTGCTGCTCGGCAGCCGCGCCAGCCGCGTGGAGCTGGTCGCCGTGAACCTGAACCCGCTCTACCGGAGCACCAGCTACCTGCGGGCATTCGACACCGAGGAGCTGCTGTCACGGGTGCCGGACTGGCGGTACCTGACCGGCACTCCGGCGCAGCTCGGGCGAGTGTGGAAGAACTACGGGGTGGTGTCGCAGAGCCTGCCGGCCGGCTCGATGCTCGGCCACAGCGACGCCGCGTTCGTCATCAGCCCGCGCGGCCGTCTGGTGGAGGAGCTCGACTTCGACCCAGGGCCTGGCACCGGCGCCACCGTGTCGTCGTTCGCGACAGAACTGGCGACAGCGGCCGGCCACGCGCTGAGCTCGTCATGAGGAGCCAGGGCGCGCGGGGCAGCGCCACGCTCGCGGGCGGGGTGCTTGGTGCGGCCGCACTGGGTGCCGCCGTGCTGTGTGCCGGGTGCGGCTCGGCCGTCGCGCCGATCGCGGCCGGGCGGCCCGCCCCGCGCCGGCCGCGCTGTCGGTGGCCAGCTCGCAGGCGACCGGCCAGGCCGCCTGGGCGGTCCTGCCGATGGGCGCGCGGTCTGGCCCCAATGAGTTCTGGCAGCTCTTCCTGCTGCCCGGCGGCACCCGGTGGTGGAAGCTGGAGACCCCGCCTGACATCGCCACCAACGGCGCCCCCGCGCTGGCCGGGTTGCCCGGCGCCGGGCTGGTCGCCGGCGTGCGGCCAAGCCTGTACCTGGCCTACTCCCCCGTCAGCGCGACCGTCGACGGCGGGCGGGTCTGGACCGCGGGGCCGCCGGCGCCCGGCCTTGCCAGCGTGCCCGACGCGCTGGCCGCCGCGCCCGGCGGGGCGCTGCTGTCGCTGAGCCGGTCGGGCCAGGTAAGCAAGGCGGCCGCCGGCGGCTCGGGATGGGCCGCGCTGGCGGGCGAGCGTCCGCTGGCGGCGACGCCGGCGGGCGCTCGCTGCGGCCTGGTGCGGCTGACCGCCGTGGCCTACTCCCCAGCCGGGATCCCGCTGACCGCCGGCGCGTGCACCCGGCCGGGCATCGCCGGGATTTTCGGGCTGGCCGGCTCGTTCTGGCGGGCCGCGGGGCCGCGGCTGCCAGGGTCGCTGGCCGGGCAGGAGATTCAGGTGCTCCGGCTCGCCGCCGCGGGCACGGGGACGGCCGCGCTGCTGGAGGCCGGCAACGGCGGGCGGCGCGAGCTGATCGCCGGGTGGCTGAGCCGGGCCGGCCGGTGGACCCTGTCGCCCGCGCTTGACCTGGGCACAGCCTCGGTCAGCACCACCGGGCTCGGCCCGGCTGGAGCCGTGGCCGTGGTCCTGTCCAACGGCCGCGGCGAGATCTGCGACCCGGCGGGGGCGTGGCAGCGGACGCCGGCCGTCCCGGCCGGTCACGACGTGGTCATCGCGCTGCCGAGCCGCGGGGCCCCGGAGGCCCTGGCCGCCGCGGCCGGCACGCTGACGATCTGGCGGCTGAGCGGCACGGCATGGACGCGGACGCAGGCGATCAGGGTGCCGATCCAGTATGGATCGTCCAGCTAACCCGGCGGCGGGCCGGGACACGACGGCAGCGGCGCTAGGAGACGAGCTGGTAGCCGGCCTCCTCGACGGCGGCCGCGATCGCGGCCGGGTCGATGTCGCCGTCCGAGCTGACGGTGAGGCTGCCCAGGTCAAGATCGACGTCGACGTCGCGGACGCCCGGCACCCCGGCGACCTCGGCCCGGACGGCGGACACGCAGTGGCCGCAGGTCATGCCGGCGACGGAGAAGACGGATCGCACGAGGGCACGATACCCCTATGCTCGCCGCCCGCCGAGGTCGAGCTGCTCATCGGCGGGATGACGTGCTCGGCCTGCGCGGCCAGGGTGCAGAAGCGGCTCAACGCGCTCGACGGCGTCAGCGCCTCGGTGAACTTCGCCACCGAACGGGCCAGTGTGCTGGTGCCGCCGGGGACCAGCGCGGCAACCCTGATCGAGGTGGTCAGGCAAGCCGGGTATCAGGCCGCGGACGCCCGGCCGCAGCACGCCGCGGCCGATCAGGCCGGCGCGGAAGGCACCGCGGGGGCCGGCACCGCCGGGGATCCCGCCGGCGGGCAGGCTGCGGGCCTGCGGCGGCGGCTGATCCTCGCGGCCGCCTTCTTCATCCCCCTGTCGGACCTGTCGGCAGCCCTGTCGCTGTTCCCTTCCTTCCGGTTCCCCGGCTGGCAGTGGCTGCTGGTGGCGCTGGCGGCGCCCGTGCTCACCTGGGCCGCCTGGCCGTTTTACCGTGCCGCGCTTGCCGGCCTGCGGCACGGCGCGCTGAGCATGGACACGCTGGTGTCGCTGGGAATCGCGGCGTCGGCGAGCTGGTCGCTTTACGCGATGTTCGCGCTTGACTCAGGGCCGGCCTGGCATAGCGCCCGCTACGAGCTTGTGCACGCCTCCGGCGGCGGGATCTACCTGGAGGTCGCGGCGGCGGTGACGACGTTCCTGCTGGCCGGCCGCTACTTCGAGGCGCGCGGCCGGCGCACCGCGGGCGAGGCGATGCGCGACCTGGCCGCCGCCGGGGCCAGGACTGTCCGCCTCGTCGCCGCCGACGGCACACCGCGGGAGATTCCGGTGACGGAACTGCGGCCCGGCGATACCTTCATGGTCCGGCCCGGCGAGAAGATCGCCGCGGACGGCGAGGTAGTCTACGGGCGCTGCGAGATCGACCGCAGCATGATGACGGGCGAGTCGGTCCCGGCGGATGTGACCATGGGCGACCAGGTGAGCGCCGGCACCATCGCCCTGGCCGGCAGGCTGTTCGTCCGGGCCGTCCGGGTGGGCGACGACACCGCGCTGGCGCACCTGATCCGCCTGGTCGAGCGCGCGCAGGGGGAGAAGGCGGCGATCCAGCGGGTCGCCGACCGGATCTCCGGCGTCTTCGTGCCCGCCGTGCTCCTGGCCGCGGTGGCCACCCTGGCCGGCTGGCTGGTCGCCGGGGCGCCGGCCGGACACGCGCTCGCGGCCGGGCTCGCGGTCCTGATCATCGCCTGTCCGTGCGCCCTCGGCCTGGCCACGCCCGCCGCGCTGGTCGTCGCCTGCGGCCGGGGCGCGCGGCTGGGCATTTTCATCAAGGGCTACCCGGCTCTGGAAGCCTGCCGGTCTATCAGCACGGTCGTGCTCGACAAGACCGGAACCCTCACCACCGGCATCATGACGGTGGCCGGCATCGCCGTGGCGGACGGCACCAGCCGCGCCGGGCTGCTGCGCCTGGCCGGCGCGGTCGAGCAGGCGTCCGAGCACTCCGTCGCCGCCGCGATCACCGCCGCCGCCCGCACCGAGATCGGCGACCTGCCGACGGCCGCCGACTTCGCCGCGCTGGCCGGGCTCGGCGCCTCCGGCCGGGTCGGCGCCGACGAGATCACGGTCGGCCGCCCCGCGCTGCTGGGCGACCGCGGGCTGAGCGTCCCGGCCGCGATCGCCGACCAGGCGGCTCGCTGGGAGGCAGCCGGGCTGACCACGGTCCTGGCCGGCTGGAACGGGGCGGCGCGCGGTGTGATCGCCGTGGCCGACTCCATCAAGCCCACCGCTGCGGCGGCCGTCGCGGGGCTGCGCGCTCTTGGCGTCCGCACCGTCGTGCTGACCGGCGATAACCAGGCCGCCGCACGGGCCATCGCCGACCAGGCCGGAGCCGACGAGGTGCACGCGGAAGCGACGCCATCCGGCAAGGCCGCCTTCGTCCAGGAGCTGCGAGCCCGCGGGGAGCGGGTCGCCATGGTCGGTGACGGCGTCAACGACGGCCCGGCGCTGGCCGCCGCCGACCTGGCGCTCGCCCTCGGCTCAGGTACCGACGTCGCGATGAGCGCCGCCGACGTCATCGTGCTGCGCGATGACCTGACCGCCGTCCCGCAGGCCATCCGGCTCGCCCGGGCGACCCATCAGGTCATCCGGCGCAACCTGGCCTGGGCGTTCGGCTACAACCTGGCGGCGGTCCCGCTGGCCGCGGCCGGGTTCCTCAACCCGCTGATCGCGGCAGCCGCCATGACGCTGTCCTCCACCTTCGTGGTCTGGAGCAGCCTGCGGCTGCGCAGGGTCAGGCTCGGCGGCTGATCCGCGCAAGCGCGCCAGCGGGTCAGGGCAGCCAGGCGACCTGCGCGGAGTAGCCGATTCCTGAGCCAAACCCGGCGAGCAGCGCCGGGCCGCCGCTTGGCACCTCGCCGGACGCGAGCATCCGCTCCATCGCCAGCGGCACGGAAGCCGCCGAGGTGTTGCCCATATCGGTGACGTCGGTGGCCACCTTGACCTGCGGTGGCAGGTCAAGCGCCTTGGCCAGCGCCTCGCAGATGCGTAAGTTCGCCTGGTGCGGGATGAACGCGGCCAGGTCGCCGACCGCCACGCCGGCCTCGTCCAGCGCCTGGCGGGCCACCTCAGGAACCTTGCTGATCACCCAGCGGTAGACCTGCGGCCCGGCCATCCGCAGGTAGGGCCAGTCGCCGTCGGCCAGCCCGTCGCGGGTATCCCGCCAGGAGACCTGCTGCTCGATGTGGTGCAGCCCGCCGGGGTCGGTGCCCCAGGCCACCGGGCCGATGCCGGGCCGGTCGGCGGGGACGACCACGACGGCACCGGCGCCGTCGCCGAAGATGAACGAGGTGGACCGGTCGGCCGGGTCCACGATGTCGGACATCCGCTCGGTGCCGGCCACCACGACGCACCTGGCGGTGCCGGCGCAGACCAGGTCACTGGCGAGGGCCAGGGCGTGACAGAAGCCGGCGCAGGCGGCGGCCACGTCGAAGCTGGCGGCCGGCATGCTGCCGAGCAGGCCGGTGATCTCGGCGGCCAGCGGCGGTGCCTGGTACAGGCGGGACATGGACGCGGCGATCACGCAGTCCACGTCGCCGGCGGTCAGCCCGGCGTAGGCCAGGGCCTTGCCCGCCGCGGTGGCGGCCATCATCGCCAGGGTCTCGTCCGGCCCGGCGAACCGCCTGGTCCTGATGCCGGTCCGCCGCCGGATCCACTCATCGGAGGAGTCGACGCTGCGGCAGATCTCGGTGTTGGTGAGGATCCGCCGCGGCCGGTAGCCGCCGACGCCGGCGATCCTGGCGTGCCTGTCGCGCTGTCCCCGCTGCATGTGACCGCCTAGCCTGTCCTGGTCATCCGGAGCTGGTGGGCCGAGCCGAGGTACCCGCCGTCGAGGTCCCAGGCCTGGATCTGCTCCTCGTTCCAGCCGTCGGGCCCGGCGGCGACGGTGCGGGCGCGCAGCAGCACCCACGGCGACACGGCCTTGGCCAGCGCGGCAGCGGGCCGGACGGTGAACTCCACGGTGGGGATGAGCACCAGGTCGCTCAGCACCGCCGCGTAGGCGGGCGCGAGGCCGTCCATCAGCAGGATGAAGCGGAGCAGATCGGGCGGCAGGTCGTCCTCGGTGAGCCGGATCCACGCGGTCAGCTCGGGGTCGTCGCCCCCGGCGTAGGGCCGGTTCGGCCCGACGGGCCTGATCTGCATGGCGGCCGCGATGGGCACGAACTCGGGCGGGATCGCGAACTCCTCGCAGTCGTGCGGCGGCGGCGCGGCAGGCGGCTGCGGGGCGATGGCCGGCCACCTGGCGGTCCCGGCGGGACCGAAGACGCCGGTGGCCTCGACATGCACGCCGCGCTCGCCGGAGGCCCAGGCCGACACGGTGGCCGAGGAGCGCCCGTTGCGCACCACCTCTGTCTCGATGCCGAACTCGCCGCCCACCGGCCGGTAATACCGCCCGGTGACGCTGCGCAGGCTCGGGTCGGGGACGCGCTGCGCCATCGCCGACACCATCAGGCCAAGGACGAGCCCGCCGTGCAGCCCGCCGAAGCCGCGCAGGTGCGGCCCCGGGTCAAGGGCGCCGCCGCCGTAGGAGGACAGCAGCGCGCCGGGGCCGGCCGGCGCGTCGTCGGCGATCACCGGCGGTTCCGGGGCTGGGAGACAATCAGGCAGGTCAGTTGGGGCATGAGACTGACTATAAAGGAGCATTGCGGGCTCTTTCCCCTGACGCTTCCGGCGGCCTGGCGCCGCCGTTCCGCTGCTAGCCGAAGAATTCGCGAAGCGCGCTGGCCACCGCCTCCGGCTGCTCCTCGACCAGGTAATTGCGGCTGCCGGTGATCTCCTGCACGCGCACGTCGCTGCCCTGGCCCGGCAGCACCTTGCTCATGTACTCGAAGAACCCGCCGTAGGCCAGGCCGAGCATCGGCACGCTGACCTTCGGGTAGCTGTAGAAGTCCGCGATATCGCGCTGGTAGGCCTGGAACCAGGCCTGGCTGGCGCGGATCGCCTCGGGGGTGGAGTACGCCGCCGCGTAGACGTCGCGATCGCGATCGCTGATCGCGTCCGGGTTGAGCAGGCTGAGGCCGAACATCCAGTCCACCATGTACCGGTACCGGCCGGCCAGCAGCTGCTCGGGCAGGTCGGGCACCAGGTTGAAGGCCAGCCACCAGCGGTGCGGCGGCGCCTCGTCGGGCGGCGGCATGATCGCGAACCCGTAGTAGCTCTCGTCGATGTGCGTGGTGTTCAGCATGGCCAGCTTGCGCGTCGCCGCCGGGTAATTCACCGCGTAGGCGAACGCGACCATGGAGCCGATGCCGTGCCCGGCGATGTTGACCTTCTCGTAGCCGAGGTGACGGGCCAGCTCGCGGATGTCGCCGGCCATCGCCTTCTTCTCGTAGCCCGACTTGGTCCGCTCCGAGCCGCCCATGCCGCGGATATCGACGGCGATGACCCGGTAGTGCCTGGCCAGCTCGGGCATCACCTTGCGGTACTCCCACCAGGTCTCCGGCCAGCCGGGCAGCAGCACAAGCGGCTCGCCGGCGCCGCCGGCCACGTAGTGCAGCCGGGCGCTGTTCACCTCGGCGTACTCGCTGGCGAAGTCGCCGTCCAGCGACGCGGCGAGCGCGGCGTCGCTCAGGTCAGCGAGCGGGCTGGGGGTGTGCGCAGTCTCTGCGGCCACGGGATTCCCTTCCTGGCTTACTCGGTCGTCACGGGCAGGTAGTCATGACCGCGCTGGACGATCTGGTCCCGGAACGTGGGCTGCCCGGCCAGCGCCAGCTCGGGCAGCCGGCGGAGCATCAGCGGGACGGCGATCTGGGCGGACGTCCTGGCCAGCGCGGCACCGAGGCAGAAGTGCGCCCCTGCGCTCATGGTGAGCTGCTGGTTGTCGGTGCGGGCGGGGTTGAAGACAGCGGGCTCGGGGAACCTGGCCGGGTCCCTGTTGGCGGCGGCGATCAGCAGGGTCAGCGGCATGCCCCGCGGGATCCGCACGCCGAAGTAGTCCATGTCCCTGGCCGCCACCCGGTTCAGCGCCTGGACGGCGGGGTCGAAGCGCAGCGTCTCGTCCACGAAGCCAGGGCCGGCCGCGGGGTCGTCGCGGAAGGTGGCGCCGTGCTCCGGGTGCTCCAGGGCCAGCCGGACCATGTTGCTGTACAGGTCCTGCGCGGCCTCGGTCGCGGCGACCAGCAGCAGCATCAGGTTCCCGACGAGCTCTTCCTCGGTGATGTCGTTCCCGGCGTCGCGCGCGGCGATCCAGTCCGAGGTCAGGTCGGGCTCCGGGCTGGCCCGGTGCCGGGCGACCAGCGCGTAGAAGTAGTCGGCGAGCTCGGACATCCCGGCGTCGCCGGGGACGAGCTGGTCGAGGTCGCCGATGGGGTCAAGCGCGGTGGTGACGTGCCCGATGATGCCGCGCATCCCCGGCTGGTCGGCGGGCGGAATGCCGAGCAGGTCGCCGATGACCGCGATCGGGAACCGGAAGGAGAACTCAGGGACCAGGTCGACGACCGCTCCCCCGGCGCCGAGGCTGGCCACGTGCGTGACCGCCTCCTCCGCGAGCTGCTCGACCCGCTCGCGCCTGGCCAGCACCGAACGGGCGGAGAACGCGCTGGAGAAGAAGCGGCGGTACCTGTCGTGGTCCGGCTCGTTGGCGAACAGCATGTTCCTGGTCAGCCACACCCAGGAGGCGTGCTCGCGCCAGCCGGGCATCCGCAGGTCCTGCACGGCGGCGTCGGTGGACAGCAGGCCAGGCTCGCGGAGCGCGCGGGCGCACTGCGGGTACCCGGTGGCGAAGAAGTGCACGCCGTTCACGTCCACCAGGGGGCCGTGCGCGCGCATCTCCTCATACAGCGGGTAAGGGTTCTGCTTGCCCTCGAACGACAGCAGCCGCCCCATCACGTCCAGCGGGTCGGCGAGGACCAT
Organism: uncultured Actinomycetota bacterium; assembly: GCA_963725175.1. GTDB lineage: Bacteria > Actinomycetota > Actinomycetes > Streptosporangiales > Streptosporangiaceae > DASUBV01. The sequence goes on along the minus strand of CAVRXH010000006.1, from coordinate 5,117,437 downwards.
GGTCCGGCTCACTTTCAGCTCCCTGGTACTTGGTCGGCGGTGCTGCCCGCGCGGGCGGATACGAACTCGGACACCAGGTCAAGGACGGCCGGGGCCATCAGGATGCCCATGTGCCCCAGGCCCGGCGTCACGGCCAGCCGGACGTTCCTGAGCCCGGCCGCGACAGCCTGCGCCTCGCTGAAGGGCACGACGTCGTCGCCGGGGTCGTGGATGGCCAGCACCGGGCAGTCCAGGCCGGCCCCGAGGCCGATGACGTCCCAGTGCGAGACGGGAACGCCGTTGCGGGCATGCAGCTCGGCGTAGATCCGCTCGACGATGGGCCGGCGCAGCCGCAGCTCGGAAACCGACCACCGCTCCAGCACGCCGGCCAGCGTGGCTGTGGGCGCGATCAGCGTGAGGCTGTCCACGGTCAGCTCGGGCCGGGCCGCGATGGCGCCGACGGCGGCGATGGAGCCCAGCGAGTGCGCGACGACAACCCGCACGTCGCCCAGGGTGTCGATGACCGCGCCCGCCGCCCTGGTGTACTGCGTCATGGTGGCCTGCGAGCCCGGGCAGATGCCGTGCGCGGGCGCGTCGAAGGCGGCCACCAGGTAGCCCCGCGCCCGCAGCGGCGGGACCAGGGCATGCATGGCGCTGGAGTCGATGCCCCAGCCGTGCACCAGCAGCGCGACGGGCCCGGCCTCGCCCCACAGGTAGCCGCCGCGGATGTCCGGGCAGCCGGTGACCTCGAACCGGCGGGCGCCGAGCGGCACGGTGTCGTCGGGGCGGGTGCCCAGCTTCCTGGTGTCGCTGAACACGTCGGTGGCCAGCCGCCCGGCCAGCCCCGGCGCCGCCCGGCCGAGCACGGCGTAGCCGAGCCGCCCGGCGCGCAGTGCCATGCGGGGCTGGGTCATCGCACGCCCGCCGTGGTCGCGGACTGCTGCCGGAGCAGGTCGAGCTCCGGGGCGACCTGGGCGCGGGAGTAGTCGGCGTAGAAGCCGGACTCGGGGTCGTAGAAGTGCAGCCGGCTGACGATCCCCCACAGGTACCTGCCGCGCAGCCGCCGTTCCCTGATCATGCCGGGGTAGGCGTCCTTCAGCGCCGACTGCGCCTTGAGCAGGTTGTAGAACGGCACCGGCGGCGCGACGTGGTGCGCGGTGTGCACCGAGATGTTGTGGGTCAGGAACAGCAGCCAGCGCGGGTACAGGTAGTCGGTGGTGAGCAGCAGCCAGGCGTTCTTCGTCCAGTGCTCGGAGGTCAGGTACGGCACGTCGGCGGAGCTGTGGTGCATCAGCGTGGTCGCGCTGAACCAGGCGTGGGTGGCGATCCACGGCGCCACGAAGAACAGCAGCACGCCCCGGATCCCGGTGAAGTAGCACAGCGCGGGCAGGTACACCGCGAAGACGATGGCCACGAACCAGATGGACCGGCGGACGTCCCTGCGCATCTCCCTTTTCGGGAAGAACGAGGGCCGGAAGCCGGACACCCGCCAGTAGTTGATGGTGCCGCCCCAGAACCCCCAGGTCCTGGTTCCGTGGTAGATCACCCGCTCCCACAGCGGCATCCGCTCGTACATGCCGGCCGGCATCGGCTTCCAGTCGGTGTCAAGCTCCAGGCTGTTGGTGTAGGTGTGGTGCAGGTTGTGCACGTGCCGCCAGGCGTGGAACGGGTAGGCCAGCGGCAGCAGGGCCACGTGCCCGATGGCGAAGTTGAACCGCCGCGACCGGGAGAACGAGCCGTGCCCGCAGTCGTGGGCGATGCAGTGCAGCCCCCAGCCGCCAAGGCCCGCGACGATCAGCAGCGGCGGGTACAGCAGCGGTGTCGGGGCGAAGGCCAGGCCGGCGATGGCCCCGAGGTAGAGCACCCAGCTCACCGCGAAGCCGGTCAGCCCGCGCCAGACGCGCGGCACGAAGAACTCGCGCGGGATCGCCGCGGCCAGCCGCTCGTCCCTGATCAGCTCGGACTTGCGCAGGAGCTCCTCGAACTCCGTGCCGGGGGACGTCGGGAAGCTGATGGCGGCCATGATGGGCGCGCTCCTTCCTTTCCGGCTAGGCCTGCCGCGCCAGGTGCAGCTCGCGGGACAGGTAGGAGCTGAGGTCGTCGATGTTGCGGTGCTCGTACAGCAGGCCGGGCGACAGCCGCCGCTCGACGATCTTCTCCAGGGACCCGGACACCTGGACCGCCACCCGCGAGTCGAGGCCGTAGTCCTCGAAGCTCTTGCTGGTGTCGATGTCGGCGGGGTCGGCGCTGATCCGGTCGGCCAGGTGCTCGATCAGCCAGCGGCGCAGCGTCTCGCTGGTCAGCGGGCCGTCGAGCTGGCGTGCCTTCTTCTTAGTGAACATCGGTGATCACATTCCCGCTCGGGTCGGCACCGCGCCTGCGCGCGGCGATGGCTTTGGAGTCCGGCTGGCGCAGGCCCCAGACCACCCGCGCCCAGCCGAGCATGGTGAGCACCCAGCCGCTCAGGTCGGGCTCGTAGAACCGGACCGCGTGCTTGTAGGAGCCGGGGAAGGCGTGGTGGTTGTTCTGCAGGCCCTCGCCGAAGGTGAAGACGGCCACCGGCCAGTTGTTGGCGCTGCGGTCGCCGTTGCTGAACGGCCGGCCGCCGATCATGTGGCTGACCGAGCCGACGCACCAGGCGGCCTGGTTGGCCAGGAACATCCGGGCCAGCCCGCCGAACAGGAAGCCGTTCAGCAGGCCCATCGGGGTCGGCTGGATCGCGAAGCCGATCAGCGCCGGAGCCACCAGACCGGCCACCACCCAGAGCTGGTAGGTCCGGTGGTAGAAGAACACCCGCCGGTTGCGCAGCACGTCCGGCGCCCAGTGGCTCCAGCTTGAGCTCTCGTCGCTGAGCATCCACGGCATGTGCGCCCACCACAGGCCGGCCAGCTTGGCGCGCAGGCTGGCGCCCTTCAGGTTCGGCGAGTGCGGGTCGCCGTCCCGGTCACTGAAGTGGTGATGCCGGCGGTGCGTGGTGACCCAGTACATGATCGGTCCCTCGCCGCCCATCGAGCCCGCGATCAGCATGATCGCCTCGAAGACCGGCCCGGTCTTGAACGACTTGTGCGCCAGGTAGCGGTGGAAGCCGATGGTGATGCCGCCCATGTGCACCGCGTACATGGCGGCGAACAGCCACAGGTCGCCGGTCACGTAGCTGCCCCGCCACATGATCAGGGCCGCGGCGACGGTGCCGAGCCCCGGCAGGGCCATCATCGCGAAGGCCGTCACCCACTTGATGCGGGCGCTGGCCGGATCGAGCTTCACGATCGCGGCCCGCGCGGGCCTGGGTGCTGCTGTCACGGACACCCGGTTACCTCCAGCTCATGTCGAGTCGCGGGCTTTGTAGCGGACGTTGCGGACCAGCCCGAGCAGGTCGAGCAGCCGGATGACGGACCCGGTGACATCGACCTGCCAGGTGCTGTGCCTGTTGGTGGCCAGCGACGGCCTGGCGTGGTGGTTGTTGTGCCAGGAGCCGCCGACCGAGACCGGCGCCATGACCGCGACGTTGCGGCTGTTGTCCCTGGTCGGGTACGAGCGGCTGCCGACGGTGTGGCCGATGGAGTTGACACCCCAGGTCACCTGGTCGAGCAGGAAGATCCGGGCCAGCCCGCCCCACAGCAGCCCGCCGGCCGCGCCGAGCGGGCTCCAGGTGAGCAGGCCGCCGGCCGCCGCCGGCAGGGCCAGGCCGAGGAGCACCCAGGCGAAGTAGTGCTGGTTCACCTTCATGAGCTGCCGGTTGGACAGCAGGTCGGGAACGTGCTTGCTCCAGTTGGCCCGGCGCACGGTGAACAGCCAGCCGACATGCCCGTGCCACAGGCCGCGCAGCCGGCCGAGCGTGCCGTCGCCGATCGGCCGCGGCGAGTGCGGATCCCTGTCGGTGTCGGTGAAGGCGTGGTGAATCCGGTGCGTGGCGACCCAGAACACGATCGGCCCCTGGGCGGCCATGCTGCCGGCGATCCCCCACAGCGTGGTCACCACGGGCCCGGCGCCGAAGGCGCAGTGCGAGAAGAACCGGTGCAGCCCGCCCTCCACGCCGAGCGCGGTCACCAGGTACATGGCCCCGAGCACCAGTCCGTCTGACCAGCTGAAGCCGTACCGCAGCGAGAACGCGACGGCGGCGGCGAACCCGGCGGCGGGCACGCAGACCATCAGGTAGGGCAGCCGCCTGGCCAGGGCGTCGGTGTCCGGGGCGAGCACGGGCGCGCCCGCTACCTGGGTGCTCATCGCGCCCCCTCGGCGGACGCCGCCAGCTCGCCCGGCCTGGCCGGCGCGAGCTCCTTCAGCGTGCCGTCCTGGTAGGCCTGCCTGGTCGCGCTCCTGCGCACCTTGCCGCTTGTGGTGGTGGCGATGGTGCCGGGCGGCCCGAGGTGCACCAGGGCAGGCCTGACCGCGTGCCCGGCGGCCACCGCTGCGGTGACCTGCTCTCGCAGGCCGGCCAGGTACTGCTCGCCGCGCTGCCCGGCACGGCGCAGCTCGGCCACCACCACGAGCTGTTCCTCGCCGTCGCCCGGGCTCACCCCGAAGGCGGCGGCGCGGCGCAGGTCGCCGCTGGCGGCCAGCACGGACACCTCGATGTCCTGCGGGTACAGGTTGCGCCCGGCGATGATGATGACGTCCTTGAGCCGGCCGGTGACATACAGCTCGCCGCCGGCCAGGAAGCCGGCGTCACCGGTGCGCAGGTAGCCGGGGCCGCCGTCCGGCGCGCCGTCGAGCCTGGCCTGGAATACCCCGGCGGTCAGCTCGGGGCGCCCGAAGTAGCCATGGGCCACGTTCGGCCCGGCCACCCAGATCTCGCCCACGGTGCCCGGCGGGACCGGCCGGCGTGCCTGGCCGTCGACGATGACCACCTCGTGCCCGTGCGCGACGGCCCCGCAGCTCATCACCTCGGCGGCCCCGGCCGCCCCGGCCGTGGCGGCCGCCACGGCGCCCCGCTCCAGGGCGGCCTTGTCCAGCCAGGTGCCGCGCGGCGACGTCCCGTCCGGCTTGCCCGACACGAACAGGGTCGCCTCGGCCATGCCGTAGCACGGGATGAGCGCGGACTCGCGGTACCCGGCGGGGCCGAACCGCTCGGCGAACCGGCGCAGCGTGGAGGTCAGCACCGGCTCGGCGCCGCAGTAGAGCTGGCGCAGGCTGGACAGGTCCAGGGTGGCCAGCTCCTCATCGGTGACCGTGTCGGTGCACAGGTCGAAGGCGAAGTTCGGGGCCACCGAGATGGTCACCCGGTAGTCGGAGAGCGCCTTGAGCCAGCGGTAGGGCTGCTGAACGAAGTGCACCGGGGACAGCATGACCAGCGGCCAGCCGCCGTGCACCGCCAGCATGATCGTGCCCATCAGGCCCATGTCGTGATAGGGCGGCAGCCAGGAGCAGCCGGTCCGGCCGGGCACGACGCCCATGTTGTGCTCCAGCACCTCGCAGTTGCTGACCAGGTTGCGCTGGCTGAGGATGATGCCCTTGGGGTCACCGGTCGAGCCCGAGGTGTACTGGAGCAGCGCGGTCGCCTCGCCGGCTGGCCCGGCCGGCAGCGGCCAGGCGGCGCCGCGCGCCGCGAAGAAGTCATCGTCGAGGAACATCCAGCGCGCCCGCCGCGCGGCGGGCGGGAGCCCGGCGGTCAGCTCGGCGGCCTCGCCGGCCAGCCGGGCCGACACGATGATCACGTCGGGCTCGCAGTCGGCGATGATCGCCAGGAACCTGGCGGTGGCCCGGCGCCCGGCCGGCGGGAAGGACGGCGCCGCGATCGCGCCGGCCGCCAGGCAGCCGAAGAGCGCGGCGACATAGTGCAGGCCGGGATCGGCGGCGAGCACGACGCGCCGCCCGGCCGCGCCCGTCAGCTCCGCCGCGATCGCGGCGGCCCGGCCGGCCACATCGCGGTAGGTCCAGTCGATCGCCTGGTCGCTCGTCCCGTCAGCCAGGAACCGAAAGGCAACCGAATCGCCCTGCTCCTGTGATCTGACCCTGAGAATCTCGGTAAGCGAGTTCGCAGGAAGGTGCATTAATGACACCCGGCCGGTAACAGGCGGCAAGGAAATGACATGCTGTCCATATTGGCATAAGTCAAATAACCCGGTCAATGCCGTGCGATTATCGCTGGCCATTTATGTGCGCGGAGCACAAAAGCAGCCCGCAAATTGTGGCGGCGCACAATCGGGGCTGGACGCGCGGTGAGCGCCCGCTCGGGGATAGCTTCGGAGCAACAGGCAGGCCGCGCCGCCGCGCCGGCGTTTTTCGCCGGGGACGGGACGGCAGCGCCTCAGCGGCCGCTGTCGAACCTCCTGACGGCCTCCAGCGCCAGCCCGAGGTCGATGAGGTCCCTGGGCACCGACAGCGACTTGCCCGTCAGTTCCTCGATGCGCCGCAGCCGGTTGAGCACGGTGTTGCGATGGCAGTACAGCGCCGCCGCCGCGCCCGCCACGGACCCGTCGGCGGCCAGCCACGCCTCCAGGGTGTCAAGCAGCACCTCCTGGCGCCGGCCCTCCAGGGCGAGCACCGGGCCGAGCACCTGAGCTTGTAACTGCCTGGCCAGGTCGGGGCTGGCGTTGAGGATGGCGATCTCCAGCCGGTCCTCAAGGAACGCCAGCCCCGGCCCCAGTAGCGTGCGGGCCGCCGACTCCGCCTGCTGGCGGGCGCGGCCGAGCGAGCCGAGGCCGGCCAGCGCGGCGCTGATCCCGGTCCGGTACAGGCGCAGGCCGGGCAGGCAGCCGCGCAGGCTGGTGGGCTGCTCGGCGCCGAGCGCTACCACGCCGAGCGCGCTCTCCCCGTGCCGTCGCCAGATGACCCGCATGCCCCGCACGTATGGCAGCAGGTCCTCGCCGTGCGGCGGGCCGCCGCGGGGCGCGGGCTGGCGGGCGATCACCGCGTACCTGCCCTGCTCGGGCAGGGCGAGGGCACGAGCCACGATCGCGATCGTGGTCGGCCGGGTATCGCCGTTCAGCAGCGCGTCGAGCAGGTAGCCGGCCGAGTGGTGGTCCACGCACTCGTCCTGGGCGCGGCACAACGCGGTGACGGCGGCCGCGCTGTGCGCGTCGACCACTTCCCACAGGCGGCTGATCAGCAGTGCCGAGGACTCGGCGCTGAGATCCTCGGCGCTCGCCCACTGCATGAACGCGGTAGAAAGAGCCCGGCCGCCGATGTGGTAAGCGCGCAGCAGCGCCCGCGGCGGCACGCCCTGGCGGCCGCGCCGCGCCCCGGTCAGCTCGGCCACGTCGAGGGTAACCGGCAGGTCACCGGGCTGCAGCGGCACGGCGTCCAGCACCCGGGCGATGGACCTGCCGATCCACAGCGGCGGTTCCTCTGGCGGGACCGCGCCGCTGCGGTAGGCGGGCTCGCTGTCGCGCAGCGCGGTGAACACCAGCCCGGCCAGTTCGGGCACGCGCGCTCGCATGGCGCGCTGGCACCGGTCCCCGATGGCGCGGATCCCGGCCAGGTCGCGATCGCGGCTATCCAGCAGGAGCGGCGGCGGGGAGAGCCGGCCATCAGACATCGACGTCCTCCTCGGTGTCAGAATGGCGGTTTGAGCGGATCGTCGCAACGGTCGGGGCGGCCACGCGGCAACGGCACTAGCCGCGTAGAATAACGAGGGACGGGCGGATTACCTCAAGCTACGGCCGCCCCCCTGAATAAGAAAGAGAAATTTCCCCGCGAGTCCGGATTTAATCGCGAGATTCTATTCTCCTGGCGATCTTCGCGGAGACCGGCCGGGGCACGCGAGTAGCGTCAGCTTGGTTTGATATGGCAACGTAGGTGCATGACCGCACAACGCAGCGACGTGACGCAGCCCGCCGGGCTCCCCGGGCGGCCGTGCTCGATCGCCGCCGCCCTCGCGCTGGTCGGGGAGAAGTGGTCCCTGCTGGCCGTCAGGGAGATCGCGTTCGGCAACCGCCGCTTCGACATCATCGCCCGCAACACCGGTGCCCCCAGAGACCGGCTGGCCGCCCGGCTCCGCGCGCTTGAGGCGGCCGGGATCATCTACCGGGAGCAGTACTCCCGGCATCCGCCGCGCTGGGAGTACCTGCTGACCGAGGCCGGCCAGGACCTGCTCCCGGTGCTCCAGGCATTCCGCACCTGGGGTGACCGCTGGGCGGTCGCCTCGCCGCCCGCCGCCTTCGAGCACGCCTGCGGGCACGACCTGGACACGGCCATGGTCTGCCGGCACTGCGGCGACGAGGTCAACCCGGCCGACCTGGGCCTGCGGGTGCTGGCCGAGGGCTGGGACGCCCGCGGCCCGGTGAGCTAGCTCACCCTGGCTGGCCCGCCCTGGCTGGCCCGGCCTAGCTCCTGGCGGCCGCCTGCGGGGAGGCAGGCGCGGCGCTCCGCCTGGTGGCGGCACGGCCCACCGGCAGGCAGGCCAGCGCGGTGACCACGGCGGCCACGACGATGAACCACCAGCCCCGGTCGAACGCGGCGACCTGCCCCGCGTGCTTGCTGGCTCCGAGGATCGCCACCAGGACGCCCACGCCGAGCACGGTGCCGATCTGGCGGCCCATGGTGATCACCGCTGAGCCGGTGGAGAAGCTCGGCGGCGGCAGCGCGGTGAGCGCCACGCTGATCAGCGTCGGCAGGGCCAGCCCGACGCCGATGCCGCCCAGCAGCATGCCGGGGAGCATGCCGAGCGGGTAGTCCGGGCTGGCCCGCATTCCGGCGATCCACCAGCCGATGCCGGCGGCGAAGAACAGGCATCCGGCAAGACCGACGGCCGACGAGCCGAGCCGGCGGGCCAGCACCGGCCCGGCGCCGAGCGCGAAGATCGGCACCATGAGCGGGCCAGGCGCGATGCCCAGGCCGGTGGCCAGCGGCGACCAGTGCCACACGTCCTGGCACCAGAGCACGATCGACAGCAGCATCGCGGCGAACGGGATGGCGAACAGCAGGCTGGCCGCCGACGGCCAGGAGAACTCCGGCAGCTTCAGCAGCCCCAGCGGCAGCACCGGGTCGGGGTGCCGGGCGGACTGCGCCACGAACAGGCAGAGCAGCACGGCGCCGGCCAGCAGCGCGCCGATCACCCTGGCCGAGCCCCAGCCCCAGGACGAGCTCTCGACCAGGCCGAGCACGGCCGCCGCGGCCCCGAGGGTGAGCAGGACGGCGCCGGCCAGGTCCGGCCGGGCGGCGCGGTTACGGGCCGGCGGGACAGGCAGCACGAACACCCCGGCCACCAGGGCGGCCACGCCGATGGGCACGTTGATCCAGAACACCCACCGCCAGCTCGCCTCGGTGAGCAGGCCGCCGAGGGCCGGCCCGAGCGCGGCCGCCACGCCGCTGATAGCGGTCCAGCCGCGTACCGAGATCTGCCGTTTCTCCGGTGGCGCGGCGGCCAGCAGCAGCCCGAGCGAGGACGGGATCAGCGCCGCGGCGCCGGCCGCCTGCACCGCGCGGAACGCGACCAGCCACCAGATCCCCGGCGCCAGCGAGCAGGCTAGCGAGGCGGCGGTGAAGATCCCGGTGCCGAGCAGGAAGGCCGGGCGGGCGCCGAGCCGGTCGGCCAGGCTGCCGGCCGGCACCAGCAGCGCGGCGAAGATCACGGTGTAGGCGTTGAGAATCCACGAAACCGACGAAAGCTGAGTGTGAAAGTGCGCGTCTATCTGCGGCAGCGCCACGTTGACGACGAATGTGTCCAGGTTTGACATGGCGACGCCGGCGGCGACGACCGCGAACACCGGCCCGAGCCGGGCCGCCTTGGAGAGTGCCTTTTCCGCCGGCGCCTGCCGCGCGCCCTGGCGTTGTCCCGCCACCGGCCGCCTCCATTGGTTTGATTTACAAACTCAGCAATTCTAGCCATCGTGAGTTTGATGTTTCAACCCTGCGGCCGGGGCACCGCCAGAATGACCGGCCGCTCAGGCGGTGATGTCGGACTTCTCCAGGGCGGCCACCTCGACCGCCAGCTCACTCGCCATGCCCAGCACGCTCCTCGCTCGGCCCGTCAGTTCCGCGTACACCATGCGCATAACTGCGTACGACATACATAACCCTGCGGATCCGGGAGAGGCGTCCCCGCCCGTCGTGGGAGCATCTAGCAGCACATAAGGGATGGCCGCGTCGGTACGAGCAAGGAGGCGCGCGGCGCCATGACCAGTGCGCTCGATCACGCCGCCGGGCCCGTGGTACCGCCGCATGCCTGGGTGCTGTCCGGTCGCACCCCGGCCGCGCTGCGGCGGCAGGCCGGCCGGCTCGCCGCCTGGCTGGACGAGCACGACCACGCCGACCTGGCGGATGTCGGCTGGACCCTGACCGCCCGCCGGGCGCACTTGGCGCACCGGGCGGTCCTGGTCGGCGCGAGCCGGGATGACCTGGCCGGCGCCCTGCGGGCGCTGGCGGGCGGCCGGCCCGCGGCCGGCCTGACCACCGGGACCGCCGCCGCGCCGGGCAAGACGGTCTTCGTGTTCCCCGGCCAGGGATCGCAGTGGCCAGGCATGGCACGGGACCTGCTGGCCAGCTCCCCCGTGTTCCGCGAGCACGTGCGCGCGTGCTCCGCGGCGCTCGAGCCGCACACGGGCTGGTCGGTGACCGGCCTGCTCAGCGGCGCGCCGGGGGCGCCGCTGCTGGCCGGCGACGACGTGGTCCAGCCAGCCCTGTTCACCGTCATGACCGGGCTGGCCCGGCTATGGGAGTCGCTGGGCGTGCGGCCCGCCGCCGTGCTTGGCCATTCGCAGGGCGAGATCGCCGCCGCTCACGCCGCCGGGGCGCTCACCCTGGCGGACGCGGCCCGGATCGTCGCGATCCGCAGCCAGGCGGTGTCCACGCTGGCCGGCACGGGGGCGATGGTCTCGGTGGCGCTGCCGGCGGCCAGGGCGCGGCAGCTCATCGACTCCAGGCGCGGCGGCGACCTGTACGTCGCGGCGGCCAACGGCCCTGGCGGCTGCGTATTATCCGGCACTCAGGACGCGGTCGCCGAAGCGGTCGCCAGGTGCACGGCGGCCGGCATCCGGACCCGGCTGGTGCCCGTCTCCTACGCCTCGCACTGCCCGCTCGTCGAGCCACTGCGCGAGCCGCTGGCCGCCGCGCTGGCCGGGGTGGCACCGGCCTGCGGCACGGTGGCGTTCTGCTCGACGGTGACCGGCGAGGTCATCGACACCGCCGGCCTTGACGCCGGCTACTGGTACGCCAACCTGCGCAGCCCGATCCAGTTCGAGGCCGCCGTGCGGGCGCTGGCCGGCACGGGGCACAGCGTGTTCATCGAGGTCAGCTCGCATCCCTCGCTGGCGGTCGCGGTGCGAGAGACGCTGGCGGATGCGGGGCAGCCCGCGATCGTGACGGGCTCGCTGCGCCGCGGCGCGGACGCCTGGCCGCGGCTGCTCAGCGCGCTCGCCGAACTGCACGCGGGCGGGGTCGAGGTGTCCTGGCCCGCGGTATTCGCGGGCCAGCCGCGACGCCGGGTCGCGCTGCCTGGCTATCGGCTCCGGCGGCGCCGGCTTAAGGTCTAGGCCCGCTCCCTGGCGCGCTCGCTGATCCGCGCCCCGATGCCGTCCAGCACGCAGCGCAGCCCGAACTGCTGGCCGTCCTCCCGCTGGCCACCCTCCTGCGGGGCGCCGAGTCCCCCGGCGGACATCGCGGCCAGCAGCGCCGGGTAGCGATCACGATGGCTGCCCACCAGGTCGCCGATCACCGACAGCCACCGCTGGCCGGTCCCGGCCTGCGGGCCGGCGGCGGCGAGGGAGTACTGCACCCAGTTCCTGACGTGCCCGCTGACCGCCAGGACAGCGTCGGCCTGCTCGGCGCCGGTCAGCCCGGTGCCGGCCAGCGCCGCGACGCCGGCCTCCAGCCAGCCCAGCTCGTTCGGGCCGATGACCCGGCCGGCGGCGGAGACCTGCAGCGCCCACGGGTGCGCGCGGAAGGCGGCCTCGGCCTGCCTGGCCCATTCCTCCAGCCGGCCGCGCCAGCCGTCGTGTCCGGTCAGCCGGGGCGGGTCGCCAAGGATGGTGTCGATCATGACGCTGATCAGCTCGGTCTTGCCGGGCACGTACCGGTACAGGGCCATGGTGGCGAACCCGACCTCGCTGGCGACCCGCTGCATGGACACCGCGCCGAGCCCGTCGGCGTCGGCGATGCCGACGGCGGCGGCGACGATCCGCTGCACCGACAGGCCAGGCCGCGGGCCGCGGCTCGGCCGCTCCCGCGAGGCCCAGAGGAAGTCCACTCCGCGAGGCTGCGAGGCCGTCCCCCCGCCCGTGCCTGCCCTCACCCGCATCTCCCGCATCGGTCAAGCCCCCGGCCCGCGCGGGCCTGCTCCCGAGCGTACGCCGGCCTGCGCCCCCCGGCGGCGGCGGGCGCGGCCGCGGGCGCGGCCGCATTCGGCGGCGGCCCGCGCCGCCGGGAGAAGGCCGCGGATAGCCGCGCCGCGGCGGCCGGGAACAGCCGCTACTAAAGGTGAGCGTAAGAATACGAAACTTCGCTCGTTGACTCGCCCCGGTGTCCCCTCTAATATTAAATTGTTACAAAGCCGAGCAGAACGTACACCCGCCGTTATTAATCACGCGCTTAGCTAACTGTCCGTTATCTTGGCCATCCCCCCGACACTGCCTTCGCATTCCGCATGCGCGTTCACGCGGAATGCGCGGCCGGCATCCCGAACGCGAATCTCAGGAGGACCTCTTGCCTACCGACACGGCGATCGAGACCGTGGCACGCGAGGATCTGGCCCGCGTGCTCGACCTTCCCGTTGAGCCCGCCGATCTGGACCCCGATCTGGACATGGCCGACGGGTACGGGCTCACCTCCCTGAACAAGGTGCTGTTCCTGATGTCGGTGTGCGACGACACGCGGGTCAGCCTGGCCAGCTTCACCGAGCCCGACGTGGCCGCGATGCGCACGCTGCGCGATGTCATCGCCGCCCTGGCCAGCCACGCGGGCACGGCGGCCTGACGTGGGCTGGGCTGAGCAGGCCGCGGTGCGACTGGAGAACGAGCACGTGCGGCTGGCCCCGGCACGGCCGGGCGACCGCGACGCGCTGCTGGCGATCGCGCTTGACCCGGAGATCTGGCGGTATTTCATCAGCCTCGTGGAGACCGAGGCCGACTTCGACGCCTTCTTCGACGCCGCCCTGGCCAGTCAGCGGGCCGGGACCAGGATTGCCTATACCGTCACCGACAAGCGCGACGACCGGGTCGCCGGGAGCATGAGTTTCTTCAATCTGGCGGAAAGCGATGGCCGCCTGGAGATTGGCTGGTCCTGGCTCGGGCCGCATGCCCGCGGGGGCGGTGTCAACAGGTGGGCGAAATACCTCATGCTGGAGCACGCCTTCGAGGTGCTGAAAGCCGAGCGGGTGGAATTCAAGACCGACGAGCTGAACACCCAGGCGCGCCGCGCGCTGCGCAATATCGGCGCCTGCGAGGAAGGCACGCTGCGCAGCTTCAACCCGATGCCGGGCGGCCGCCGCCGCAACGCCGTTTTCTACAGCGTGCTGCGCGCCGAGTGGCCGGCCGTCGCCGAGCAGCTCGCCGCCGCGCCGAAGGTCATCAGGGCGGGTGGGTAAGGGTGGGCGGGCGGGTTCCAAGGGACAGCGGGCGGGTTCCAAGGGACAGCGCGCGGGTTCCAAGGGACAGCGGGCGGTGAGCCAGACGGTCGCCTTCGTCCGCGCGGCCGGCCAGCCGCGTGAGGTCGGCCGCCAGCACGGCGCCGCGCTGGGCGAAGGGCTGCGCGCGTTCCTCGCCGACGACCTGTGCCGGATCGGCAGGCTCGCCGCCGGGCCGGTCAGCATGGACGGCCTGGCGGACGTGCTGGCCGCCTACGATGCGGAGATCGCCGCGGCGGCCCCGGCGCTGAGCGCGGAGATCGACGGCCTGGCCGCCGGCGCGGGCATCTCCCGGGCCGAGGCGGTGCTGCTCCAGGTGCGCCGCGAGATCATCGGCTACCAGCGGATCCCGGCCCGCGGCGACTGCACCACCTATGCCAGCCTGACCGCCGGCCCTGGCGGCGAGCCGGTGCTGGCCCAGACCGTGGACCTGAACGGCAACCTCGACGACCAGCTCAGCGTGCTCGACATCAGCCTGGCCTCCGCGCCGCGCCGGGCGCTGCTGCTGAGCTTCGGCGGGCTGCTCGGCTACCTCGGCGTCAACAGCGACGGCCTGGCGATCGGGCTGAACCTGGTCCTCGGCGGCACCTGGGGACCGGGCCTGCCGCCCTACCTGGCCATCCGGCACCTGCTCGACCAGGCCGGGTCCGTGGCGCAGGCGCTGGACATCCTGGAGCACCTGCCCTTAGCCAGCTCCCGCTCGCTGACCCTGTGCGACCCCGGCAGCATCGCCTGCGCGGAGATCATCGACCGGCAGGTCCGGCTGGTCACCACGGCCGGCCACGTCGTGCACACCAACCACTTCCTGCACCCCGACTTCACCGGCCGCGACGAGCTGAACATCTTCGCCCGCAACTCCTCGGCGCTGCGGCTGAAGGCGGGCGCGGCCGGCCTGGCCGAGCTGACCGCCGCCGGCGGCGCGGACCCGGAGCAGCACTTCGCCCAGCTGGCCCAGCCGCCGGTCTGCGTCGCCGACACCGGCGACATCCGCCGGGAGAAGACCGTGGCGGCGGTGGTCCTGCTGCCCGGGCGCGGTGAGCTGCACGTCCGGCCCGGCGACCCGTCCCGCAGCAGCACCCAGGTCTTCCGGCTGGCCGGCGGGAGCGCCGCATGACCGGCCCAGGCCCCGGCCCCGGCTCAGACCAAGGCCCCGGCCGCTGGTTCATCGGCCAGCGGCCCGGCGCGGCGCCCTGGTCGCCGCGGGTGTTCTGCTTCCCGTTCGCCGGCGGCAGCCCCCGGATCTTCGGCGACTGGCAGGCCGGCCTCGGCGAGGACGCCGAGATCCTGGCCGTCTGCCGGCCGGGCCGCGAGCACCGGGCCGCCGAGCCGCCGCCGGCCGTCACCGAGCTGATCGCCGGCGCGGCCGCCGCGATCACGGAGCTGACCAGGTCGGACGGCCGGCCGTTCTACCTGTTCGGGCACAGCCTCGGCGCGCTGATCGCGTTCGAGGTGTGCCGGGCGCTGCCGCAGGACACCCTGCCCCGGCACCTGATCGCCTCGGGCTGCGCGGCCCCGCCGCTGCTGCCCTCCCGCCGGGTGCTCGACATCGCCCGGCTCACCGGCCGCGAGTTCGCCGAGGCGGTCGGCTTCTTCGGCGGCCTGCCCGCCGAAGTGATCGCCGACGACGACATGCGCGAGCTGCTGCTGCCCGACGTGATCGCCGACTTCCGGATGGCGTCCGGGTACCGGTACCTGCCGGGTCCCCGGCTCTCGGTGCCCGCCACCCTGGTGGTCGGCCGCGACGACCCGCACGTCAGGGCCGAGCAGGTGGCCCCGTGGACGGGCGAGTTCAGCTGGCCGCCCGAGCTGCGCTGGGTGGACGGCGGTCACTTCTACTTCGACGGGCGGCCCGGCGTCGCCACCGAGATCATCGCCGCGCTCATCAGGGCCGACCAGCATGTGGAGCTGATCTGAATGACCACCCAGGCGTACCTGCGCGGCCCGGCCTACGCGCTCGGCGAGCACGAGGCCAGCCACGAGGCGATCGAGAACCTCCCGGAGCTGGCCAGGCAGTTCAAGATGGTGCCGAGCGCCGGCCTGTGGGGCTGGGGCACCATCCGCACCACCAGCCGGGACCTGGAGGAGCTCGCGGTGGACACCGCTACCGCGACGCTGGCCGCCGCGGGCCTGGCGCCGGCCGGCATCGACGCGCTGCTGATCTGCTCCAACCGGGTGCCGGGCCCGGCCGAGGGGCACGGCAGCTTCGTCGCCAACGTGCTGACCGGGGCCGGCCTTGGTGACATCCCCTGCTACGGCCAGCACCTGAACCGGTGCGTGAACCTGCTGGCCGGCCTGGACGTGGCCCGCGCGCTGGTGACCAGCGGCCGGTACCGGCGGATGCTGGTCATCAGCACCGACGCGGTGGCCGCTGGCGATCCGCGGATGTCGCAGTTCGCGCTGTTCAGCGACGGCGCGGCGAGCTGCGTGGTGGCCGCGGATCCCGGCGACGCCGACAGCTACGAGCTGCTGGGCTGCGCCACCGCGCAGGACACCGCGTCGCTGGAGTGGACCCACGAGATCAGCTCCGACCTGGCCAGGGTGGTCAACGACGCGCTGCTTGGCCCGCACGGGCTGAAGATCGGGGACATCGCGGCGCTGCTGCACGCCAACCTGTACATCCCGCTGCTGGTGATGAAGGAACGGCAGGCCGGCTTCAGCCCCGAGCAGCTCTACCTGGACAACATCCCGCGGATCGGGCACTGCTTCGCCGCCGACCCGCTGATCAACCTCGTCGACCGCGCCGCGCTCGGGCACGTCAGCCGGGACCGGTACTGCATGCTGGCCTCCAGCGTGCCCGGCTCGCGGATCGGCGCGCTGCTCAGGAGAGTTCGCTAGGCATCTCGCCGGAGGAGAGGGACCCGCCGATGACCGCGGCACCGCTATCAGCCTTCGAGCTGCCCGACACGACGACCGCCCTGGACCCGCGCCCGTTCGAGTTCAGCCTGGACACCCGCGACCAGGCCGCCGCGATCTGCGCGCTGCCGCCCGCCGGGCTGTTCCGGGCGCTGCTAGGTGACCAGGAATCGCAGGCGACGCTGCTGACCGCCCGCAAGGTGATCGACGCTTTCCTGCGCACCGCCTGCCCGGCGGCCCCGGACCCGCAGGCCGGCCCGGACGAGATCGCCGCCCACGTCGCGCGGGCCAGGGCCGGGCTGGCCGCGTCGATCGGCGCGCTGGCCGGGGCCGGCCAGGACGCGCGGGACGCGGTGCGGCGGCAGCGCGCCCCGCTCGGGCTGCTGGCCGGCTGCTGGCTGGACGTGATCTCCCAGCCGGCCACCCAGCCGTCGGTGATCGTGAACCGGCTGTTCGCCCAGCAGTTCGCGCTGCGCGGCGCGGGCAGCCACCGCCGCTCGCTGCACTACCTGCGGCGGCTGGGGCTGGAGGCCGAGGGCATCGACCTGCCCGACATCGGCGCCGCCGACTTCCTTGACGCCGCGGCCGCCAGGCCGCTGACCGCCCTGCACGGCAGCTTCTACCTGGCGCTGTCCCGGCTGCCCGCCAATTTTCTTCCCGAACTGACTGGCGTGCACTACGCCTTCTTCGCCCTTGGCACCGATGACCTGCTGGCCGGCGAAACGCCGTTGCTGCCCGAGGCCGGGCTGCGCGAGGCGCTGGCCGCCTACCTGGAGCTGGCCGGGCCGGCCCAGCGCGGCCGGCTGCTCGCGGGCATCGAGCTGACGCTGGCGCTGGAGACCGCGCACGTGGAGATGCTCGCCGAGCTGGCCCGGTGGCGGCAGGACCTGCCGCTGGAGTCGAGGGTCGCGGAGATCATCGCCAGGCACGCCCCGTACGCCGGGTCGCAGCACCGCGAGGTACGCGTCGGCGGGAAGCGGCTCGCGGACACCTTCACCGACCCGGACCTGGACATCGCCGCGTTCCTGCGCGAGTTCCGCGAGGCCAGGCAGCTGCGCCCGCACGACGGCGAGCTGTCCCGGTTCACCAGCGCGATCAAGTTCGGCGGGCCGATGTTCGGCATCTTCACCGAGCGCGAGGCCGGGGTCTTCCAGGCCTGGACCCGGTCGGTGCAGGCCGGCGACCGGCCGGACATCGTGCTGTCGCCGTGTACCGCCGGCGACGCGGCCGCCGCGCCGCTGGCGGCGGCCATCGCGGCCAGCGAGCCCGCCGACGTGGTGTTCGCCGAGCCCGGCGAGCCCGATGACCGGGAGCTGTTCTACCGGCTGGTGAACATCGAGAACTTCGCCAGCACGCTGCCGGTGGCGGCGGCCCGCGCCGAGCGGCTGTTCACCGACGCCGAGGTGCTGTTCACTCACGGCGGCGGCGGCCGGTATACCGACGCGAGCTGGTTCGACTACAGCCCGCAGGCCCTGTACGAGCGGGCCGAGCGGGTGTACTGGGACAAGCTGATCGCGCCCTACGCGCCGCTGACCCAGATCCCCGACCGGGACGAGGTGGTGTTCCTGCAGACCACCTACGCGCTCGGCGCGCTGATCGACGCGACCTGGATCCACCGGACCGCCAACCTCGGCCGCTCGCACCGGCGCGGCGACCTCGCGCTTTTCTCCATCTACGCCGACGAGATGGGCCACGGCGACCTGCGCAAGAACCACATCACGCTGATCCACCAGGCGCTCGGCAGCATGGGCATCGCGCTGCCGCACATCCGCGACGCCGCGTTCCGCGACCAGGGCGACCTGCCCGATGACCTGTACGGGTTCTCGCTGCACCAGCTCTGCATGGCGCTGTTCCCCGACACCTACTACGCCGAGATCCTCGGCTACAACCTGGCCATCGAGATGTTCGGCCTCGGTGAGCTGCGGCTGCACGAGGTGCAGAAGCTCCGGCACTACGGCTTCGACGACTGCTACGAGCAGGCGCACCTGACCATCGACAACATCTCGGCCGGGCACTCTCGGCAGGCCGCCGACATCATCGTCGGCTACCTGGACGAGGTGAGCCGCACGCTCGGCGACGCGGCGGTGGCCGCGCAATGGCGCCGGGTCTGGCGCGGCTACGCCTCGCTGGCCTGGTTCGTCGAGCACGCCCTGCTCCGCCAGGTAACGGCCGCCCAGCAGGACCCGGTTGACCTGCTGATCTAGCCGCCGGTCAGCGCGCCAGCGCGCTGTCCTGCGGGGCGGCCTGTTCCCCGGCGTGCCCGGCGTGCCAGTCCAGGATCGCGGCACCGACCTGCGTGACCAGCGGCGGGAGCAGGAAGCCGTAGTGGTCGGCCGCCACCGTAAGGGTGTCGACAGGCCCGGCGAGCACACCTGGCCACTGGGATCTGAACACGGCGTTCGGCGACCGATCGGCGGTGACGATCAGCGTCGGCGCGGCGACCGCCGGCCCGGCGGCGGTGTAGCCGGCCAGCATCGTGACATGCGCCGAGAACACCTCGAACCTGCGGCGCAGCAGCCCGGCCAGCCCGGCCTCGTCCCCGGCGGGTCGGGTGTCGCCCTGGCCGCCGAGCCGGGCGGCCAGCCAGGCAAGCTGCTCGCCGGCCCGGCGCGGGCCGGGTCGGGCAGGTCCGCGAGGTCCCAGCCCGAGCTGGCCGCCACGTCGGCCAGGAAGCGCCCGGCCAGCCCGGCCTCGCCCTGGGGCGAGCCGCCGGGCAGCTCGAACGGCGCGTCGAGCAGCACCAGCGTGCCGACCCGCGCGCCGTCGCGCTCCAGCCGCCTGGCGATCTCGAAGGCGACCACGCCGCCCATCGACCAGCCCGCGAGCCGGTAAGGACCGGCTGGCTGCGCGGCACGGATCAGGGCGATGTACTCGTCCGCCAGGCCGGCCAGCGACCCGGCGACCTTGCCCTGCCCGGTCAGCCCCGGCGACTGGATTCCCTGAACACTGAACACGCTGCCCAGGTCCTGGCCCAGGCCGGCGTAGCCGGCGACCGTACCGCCGACCGCGTGCACCAGGAAAAGCGGCAGCTTGCCCTCGCCCTGGCCGAGCGGCACCAGCGGTCCCGCGGCCGCACTCGCCCCTGACGCGTCGCCGGACCGTATCGCGTCGATCCGCGCGGCCAGCGCACGGGGCGTGGGGTGCAGGAACACCTCGGTCACGCTCAGGTCGATCCCGGTCTCCCTGCCGATCAGGTCGACCAGCCGCATGACCTGCAGCGAGCTGCCGCCCATCTCGAAGAACCCGGTGTCGGCGCCGCCAGGGCCTGCGCCAAGCACCGCCGCGAACAGCTCGGCCAGCAGCGCCTGCGCCGGCGTGGCCGGCCCGGCCGGAGCCGGCCCGCTTCCGGCCGCGCCGGATCCGGCTGATGCTCCCCCGGCGGCCCGGTCCGGTGCCGGCAGCGCCGCCTTGTCGATCTTGCCGCTGTTGCTCAGCGGGAACTCCGCCACCTCCGCGAGGAACGCCGGGATCATGTACCCAGGCAGCGTGGCGGCCAGCCGCCGACGCAGCTCCGCCAGGTCCGCCGGCTCGCCGCCCGTCATCCGCACGTACCCGGCGAGCTGACGTTCCCCCGTGGCGTCGGTTACCACCGCCACCGCGGCCTGCGCCACGCCCTGGCACGCCGCCAGCGCGGCCTCGATCTCGCCCAGCTCCATCCGCAGGCCGCGGACCTTGACCTGGCCATCGGCTCGCCCGGCGAATACCAGCATGCCGTCGGCGCGCCGCCGCACCAGGTCCCCCGTCCGGTACATGCGCGCCCCGGCGGTACCGCCGAACGGGTCGGGGATGAACCGCCCGCTGGTCAGGCCGGGCCGGCCCAGGTAGCCGCGGGCCACGCCGGCGCCGCCGATATGCAGCTCCCCCACCGCCCCTGGCAGCACCGGGCTGCCGTACCGGTCAAGCACGTAGGCGCGGTAGTTCGGCCAGGGCAGGCCGATCGGCGGCGGGGTCGTGCCAGCCGGCTCCTTCGTCGCGGCTCCGGCCAGCGCCCCGCCCGCGCGGCCGGACGGCTCCATGGACGCGGGGCCGGTCAGCGCTCCGGTGGCGCTGACCGTTGTCTCGGTCGGCCCGTAGCCGTTGTAAAGCGCCAGCCCTGGCCGCTGCCAGGCGCGGGCCAGCTCGGCGGGCAGCTCCTCGCCGCCGGACACCAGCACCCGCAGGCTCGGCAGATCCTCGCCGGTGAGCAGGCCGAGCACAGACGGGGTCATGCTGGCGAAGGTCACGCCCGCCTGCCTGATCAGCTCGGCGAGCCGCCGGGGCGAGGACCGGGATTCCGGCGGTGCCAGCACCACCCGGCCGCCCGACAGCAGCGGCACGAACATGTCCTTGACCGAGACATCGAAGCTGAGCGAGGCGAGCTGAAGAGAGACGTCACCGGGGCCGATGCCGAGCCTGTCGATGAGGGCGGTGAGCAGGCTGACCGCCTGCCGGTGCTCGACCACGACGCCCTTGGGCTGGCCGGTGGAGCCCGAGGTGTAGATCACGTAGGCGACATTCGCCGGGGTCGCCCCCGAGCCGGGCGGCGCGCACGGGCGCAGCCCGGTGATGGCGGCCCACTCCGCGTCCACCGCCAGCACGGTGCTATCCAGCACGGTGCTACCCAGCACGGTGCTACCCAGCACGGTGCTACCCAGCACGGTGCTGGCTAGCACGGGGGCCAGCGCCGGCAGGGCATCGTTGTCGGCGATGACCAGCTTCAGCCCGGCATCGGCGATCATGTACGACAGCCGGGCGGCAGGCAGCGCCGGGTCAAGCGGCAGGTAGCCCGCGCCGGATTTCCAGATACCCAGCAGCACCGCGAGCCGGCGCAGCGACGGCGCCATGCACACCCCGGCCAGCACCTCAGGCCCGGCGCCCGCACCGCGCAGCCACGTCGCGACCTGGCCGGCCTGGCGGCTCAGCTCGGCGTAGGTCACCAGCTCGCTGCCGAACTGCGCGGCCACCGCGTCGGGCGTCCTGGCGGCCTGGGCCTCGAACGCCTCGTGGACGCACGCGTCCGGTACCGGCACGGTCGTGCCGTTGCCCCTGGCCAGCTCCCGGCCAAGCTCCGCGCCGCCGAGCACCGGCAGCATGGACAGCGGCGCCGCCGGGTCGGCGACCACCGCGCGCAGCAGTTCCTCCAGGCCGGCCAGCAACGCGGCGATGGTCGCCTGGTCGAACAGCGCGGTCGCGTATACCGCGCTGAGGGTGAATTCATCCGGCCCGGCGTGCGCGAAGAGCGAGATGTCGAACTTGGTGGTGTCGGCCTCGGCCAGCTTGGCGGACGGCTCGAAACTGACTCCGGCGGCGGCCGGGCCGGCGCCGGGCGCCTCCACCAGGTTGAACATGACCTGGACGAGCGGGGCGCGGCTGGCATCCCGCTCCACCCGCAGCGCCTCGACGATCGCGGCGAACGGCAGGTCCTGGTGCCCGTGCGCGGCCACGGTGGCCTCGCGCACCCGGCGCACCAGCTCGGCGAAGGCCGGGTCGCCCGACAGGTCGCAGCGGACCGGCAGGGTGTTCACCAGGAACGCGATGAGCGGGGCGAGCACCGCGCGGCTGCGGTTCGCGCTCGTCGAGCCCACCACGATGTCGTCCTGGCCGGTGTAGCGGTGCAGCAGGGCCGCCGCCGCGGCCATCAGGACGACGAACAAGGTGGTGCCCTCGCCGCGGCCCAGCTCGCGCAGCCCGGTCAGCAGCGCCGGAGCCACGGCGCGGTGCTCCTCGCGGCCGCGGGTATCCATCACCTGCGGCCGCGGCCGGTCGGTGGGCACCGCCAGGATCTCGAAGCCGTCCAGCGCCCGCTGCCAGTACCGCGCCAGTTCCTCCCGCGCTGCCTCGCGGAGCTGCCGCTGCTCCCAGATCGCGTAATCGGCGAACTGCACGGGCAGCTCGGGCAGCGCGGGCGGCGCGCCGGTGACCTCGGCCTCATACAGCGCGGCCAGGTCCTCTGCCAGCACGGTGGCCGACCAGCCGTCGAAGACCGCGTGATGCACGGTGGCCAGCAGGACATGCTCGGCTTCGGCGATCCCGACCAGGCAGGCACGCAGCAGCGGCCCGGCGGCCAGGTCGAACGGGCGGCGCAGCTCGGCGTCGGCCAGCTCGTCCAGCCGCCGCCTGGCCTGCTCGGGGCCGTCACCTGAATAGTCGAGCACCTCGGCGACCTGGCCCGGCGGCGGGTCGATGACCTGGACGGGACGGCTGTCGGGGCCGGCCACCAGCCTGGTGCGCAGCGTTTCGTGCCGGCCCGCCACGGCGTCGAGCGCGCGGCACAGCGCGCCAGCGTCGAGCGGGCCGCGCAGCCAGATGACACACGGCACGTTGTAGGCGGGCTGGCCCGGGTTCAGCCGGTCCAGGAACCAGAGCTGCTCCTGCCCCGCCGAAGCCGGCGCCCGGTCCTGGCCGGCCGGCCGCGGGGTGATCCGCTGGACGCTGGTGCCGGACTGCCCGGCGCGCAGCCGGGCGACCAGCGCGGCCCGCTGGGCGTCGGTCAGCATGTCTCGTCCGCCGCCAGCTCCTCCAGCCCCGCGATGCCGTCCGCGCCCAGCTCCTCGTCCTGCAGCCCGTGCTTGTCCCGCAGCACCGCGGCAAGCTGGCGCGGTGCCGGCCCCTGGAACACCGCGGCGACGCCGATGTCCACCTCCAGCTCGGTGTTGATCATGGAGACCAGCCGCATCGCCTGGAGCGAGCTGCCGCCCAGGTCGAAGAAGCTGTCGGTGGCGCCGACCTGCTCGCTGCCGAGCACGATGGAGTACAGCTCGACCATCATGGTCTCGACCAGGGTGGCTGGCGGCTCCGCCTGGCCGGCGTCCTGGCCGATCTCCGGCCGGGGCAGCGCGGCCTTATCGACCTTGCCATTGGTGGTGAGCGGGAACTCCGCCAGGGTGATCAGGTAGCCAGGGATCATGTAGCCGGGCAGCACGCTGGCCAGGTGGTCGCGGACGGCCGGGATATCCGGCGGCCCGGCGGCGGGCCGCAGGTATCCGGCGAGCTGCTTCTCCCCGCCGGCGCCGTCGATCACGGCCACGACCGCCTGGACCACATCGGGATGGGCGACCAGCGCGGCCTCGATCTCGCCCAGTTCCACCCGGAGGCCGCGGATCTTGACCTGGTTGTCGGCGCGCCCCGCGAACTCGATGGTGCCGTCGGGCCGGCGCCTGACCAGGTCGCCGGTCTTGTACAGGCGTCCGCCGGGAACGAACGGGTCGGCGATGAACCGCTCTCTGGTCAGCTCGGGCCGGTTCAGGTAGCCGCGGGCCACGCCGGGACCGCCGACGTGCAGTTCGCCGGTCACCCCGACGGGAACCGGGTTCAGGTGCGCGTCCAGGACGTAGGCACGGTAGTTCGGCTTCGGCCGGCCAATCGGCGGCGGCAGCGGGGTATCGCGCTCCAGTTTCATGAACGTGGACCCGATGGAGGCCTCGGTCGGCCCGTAGCCGTTGTAGATGTCCAGGCCAGGCCGGAGCCAGCGGCCGAGCAGGTCGCTGGAGAGCTCCTCGCCGGCCGACAGCAGGGTGCGCAGCGCCGGGAAGTCCTCGCCGGCCAGCAGGTTGAGCACGGCCGGGGGCAGGCAGGCGAAGGTGATCTGGGCCTCGCGCAGCAGCGCGGCAAGCCGGGGCGGCGAGTGCAGCGTGGCCGGCGGGGCGAGCACCACCCTGGCACCGCCGAGCAGCGGCATGAACATGTCCATCACCGACACGTCGAAGGTGTAGGCGGCGAACCCGAGCACCGCGCTGTCCGGGGTGATGCCCCAGGCGATCACCATGCCCTGCAGGAAGTTGATCGCCTGCCGGTGCTCCACCACCACGCCCTTGGGCTGGCCGGTGGACCCGGAGGTGTAGATCACGTAGGCGACGTTCGCCGGGGTCACCCCGCTGTCGTCCAGCGGCTCCCCTGGCTCCCCAGGCTCCCCCGACAGCACGGAAAGGGCAGGCAGCACCGGCACCGGCCCGGGGGGCACGCTCGCGGCGCTGGCCTCGTCGGCGACGATCACCGGCATCCCGGTATCGCCGATCATGAAGGACAGCCGGTCGGCCGGCAGGCCGGGGTCAAGCGGCACGTACCCGCCGCCGGCCTTCCAGACGCCGAGCAGCACGGCCAGCCGGTCCAGCCCGGTCGCCATGCACACTCCGACCAGGACCTCGGGGCCGACGCCGGCCGCGCGCAGCCGCCGCGCCGCCTGCCCGGCCCGGCGGTCCAGCTCCGCGTAACTCCAGCGCTGGTCCTCGTACTGTGCGGCGACGGCCTCGGGGGCGCGGGCAGCCCATTCCTCGAACCCCTGGTGGATGCAGATCGACGGGAACGCCGTCGCCGTGTCGTTCCACTCGATGAGCTCCCGGCGCCGTTCCGCTTCGGTCAGCACCGGCAGCCGGGATAGCGCGGCGGACGGGTCGGCGGCCGCGGCGCGCAGCAGCACCTCCAGGTGCCCGGCGAGCCGCGTCACCGTCTGCGCGTCGAACAGCGCCGGGGTATAGGTGATGGCGAGGTCAACGCCGCCGGGTCCCGGCCGGGCCGCGAAGCTGATGTCATAGCTGGACGCCGCCAGGCCGATATCCGCACGGCGGAAGGTGACGCCGGCCGCGGCGACTTCCGCGGCGGGCTGCGCGCAGGAGAAGCCGACCTGGAACAGCGGGAACCGGCCGGTGTCCCGCTCGACGTGCAGCGCCTCGACGATCCTGGCGAACGGCAGGGCGGCGTGCTCGCGGGCGCCCTGCACCGCGCCGTGCACCCGGCGCAGGAATTCGGTGACGCTCGGGTCGCCTGAGGCGTCGGTGCGGATGGGCAGCGTGGCCGACAGGGACCCGATCAGCGCGCCGAGTCCGGCCGGCCTGGCCGCGCCCAGGTAGCCGGTGATCACGTCGTCCTGCCCGGTGCCGCGGGCCAGCAGCGCCTGGATCCCGGCGAGCAGCGTCACGTCCAGGGTGGTGCCCGCGGTGGCGCTCAGCTCCCGCAGGCTGGCCAGCAGCCCGGCGTCCAGCCGGGCGGTGATGACCGCGCCATCATGGCTGGCGAATATCGGCCGTGCCCGGTCGACGGGGAACTGCGAGACCGGGAACTCGGCGAGCGCGCCGCGCCAGTACTCCTCCAGCCCGGCGAGGTGGGCGCCGCTCAGGCGGCGCCGCTCCCAGAGCGCCATGTCGGCGGCCTGCACCGCCAGCTCGGCAAGGCCGCTGCCGTCACCGGTCACCTCGGCCCGGTACAGGGCGGCGAGATCGGACATCAGCACGGCCCATGACGCCTCGTCGAACACCGTCTGATGGGTCACCAGGATCAGCGCGTGCTCCGCCGCGCCCAGCCGCGCCAGCCGGGCCCGCAGCAGGGACCCCTCGGCCAGCCGGAACGGGCGCAGCGAGTCCTCCGCCGCCAGGCTGGCCAGCGCGTCCCGCGCGGACTCGGCGTCCAGGCCGCTGAGGTCGGCCAGGTCGCAGCTTCCGGGACCGCCAGCCGCCGGCGGGTCGATGACCTGCACCGGCATGCCGTCAGGCCCGGCCAGCAGCCGGGTGCGCAGCGGCTCGTGCCGGGCGGCCAGGGCGTCAAGCGCCCGGCGCAGCGCGGCGGCGTCCAGCGGCCCGGACAGCCGCAGCAGGCACGGCAGGTTGTGCGCGGGCAGCCCGTGGTGAAACTCGTCGATGAACCACAGTTGTTCCTGCGCGTAGCTCAGCGGCAGGTCGGTGGCGCCGGGATCGCGCCCGGACACGGCGTCGGCCGTCGGTGCGGTCTGCGACATCAGCTCTCTCCATCCCCGTCATCGGGCGGGCAGTCGGGCAGGGCGGATAGCGGCCCCTGCGGCATCTGGGTGAGCCGGAACACCGGCGAGAAGAAGATCCACAGGATCGGGGTCGTCAGCAGCAGCGCCGAGATCACCATGGCGTGCCGCAGGCCGAAGGCGCTGCCCAGCAGCCCGCCGGCCATCGCCCCCAGCGGCAGCGCGCCGAATAGCAGCATCCGGTAGGTCGCGTTCATCCGGGCCAGCACGTGCATGGGGGTGAGCGCCTGGCGCATCGTGATCGTGTTCACGTTCCAGATCGAGATCCCGCAGCCGTGGCCGAGCCACCCGGCGATCAGCGCCACCATGGCCAGCCCGCTGCCGCCGGACGGGATCAGCAGCAGCAGCGGCGACAGGCAGACGCCGAGGATCGCGACGGTCAGGGTGCGGCCGAAGCCGAGCAGGTCCTGCACCCGGCTGGCGCCCAGCGAGCCGGCCAGCGCGCCGGCCGCCAGCGCGCCGACGGCCACGCCGAGCCGCAGCGGGCTCAGCTGCAGGACGCGCAGCCCGTACACGGTGAAGACGGTGGAGATGGCGCCGAAGCCGATGTTCAGCAACGCTGACTGGGTGAGCAGCGCCCGCAGCAGCGGCGTGCCGTAGACCGCGCGGAAGCCCTCGGCGATCGACTGCCGGACCGGCGGCCGCACCGCCGCCGGGTCAGGCGCGGGCTCGGGCTTGCGGATGGAGAGCAGCCCGGCCGCCGAGAACAGGTAGGAAACCGCGTCGGCCGATAGCGTGACCGGCGCGGTGACCAGCCCGATCAGCAGCCCGGCGATGCCAGGCCCGGCGATGCCCGCGAACGCGTTGCTGGCCTGGATCTTGCTGTTCGCTGACGGCAGCTCCGAGCGCCGCACCAGGAACGGCACGTAAGAAAGCGCCCCCACGTCGAATACCACGGTCAGCGTGCCGACCAGCAGGGCCACCGCGCACAGCAGGCCGATGGACAGGAACCCGAGGGCGGCCGAGACCGGCACCAGGCCGATCAGCAGCGTGTTGGCCAGCGAGCAGCAGATCAGCACCGGCCGCCGCCGGCGGCCGTCAAGCCAGACTCCGGCGAACAGCGACACGAAGATGACGGGCACGAAGCGCAGCGCGTTGAGCACGCCAACCTCGAACACGGTGGCGTTCAGGGACAGCACCGCCACCAGCGGCATGGCGAACTGGGTGACTTGCGAGCCGATGCGGGACACCGTCTCCCCGGCCCACAGCTTCGCGAAGTCGGGGTTGGCCATGACCCCGGGCGCGGCCGCGCCGGAACTGGCGGCGGCCTGAGCGCGGTCCGGCACGATCTGATCAGTCATCGGCTCCGTCCCGGTCCTGGCCAGGGGCCTGCGGCCCTGGTGGCATCTGCGTGAGCCGGTACACCGGGGAGAAGAAGATCCACAGTGCGGGTGAGATCATCGCCAGCAGCGAGATCGCCAGTGCGGCGTGCAGCCCGGCCAGGGTAGCGAGCAGGCCGCCGAGCAGCGCGCCGGGCGGCTGCGCACCGAAGATCATCATTCGGTACGTGGCGTTCATCCGGGCGAGCAGCCGGCGCGGTGTGACGGTCTGCCGCAGCGTGATGGCGTTCACGTTGAACATCGCGATGCAGAACCCGTAGCCGAGCTGAGCCGCGGCCATGATCGCGATGGCGGCCGCGCTCGCGGAGTGCGGGACGAGCAGGAACAGCAGCAGCCCGGACACCCCGGTCATGGCGACGGTCATCGCCCTCCCCAGGCCGAGCGCCTGCCGGATCCGGCCCGCCAGCAGCGCGCCGAACAGCCCGCCCGCCGGTCCCGCGCCGAGCACGATGCCCAGCTCCGCCGGGCTCAGGTGCAGGGTGCGAACCGCGTAGACGACGAAGACGGTCAGGTAGGCGCCGAAGAACAGGTTGAGCGTCGTGGTCTGGGTGAGCAGGCTCCGCAGCAGCCTGGTGCCGAAGACGGCGCGGAACCCCTCGGCGATCGACTGCCGGACCGGCACCGGGTGCTCGGGCACCTCCGGGGCCGGCTCGTGCCGGGTGATGCTGATCAGGCCAAGCGCGGAGAACAGGTAGGAGACCGCGTCCGCGGACAGGGTGACCGGCGCGGTGATCAGGCCGACGAGCAGGCCGGCCAGGCCAGGTCCCGAGATGCCGGCGACCGCGTTGCTGGCCTGGAGCTTGCCGTTGCCCTCGGCCAGGTGCTGACGGTCCACGAGGAACGGCACGTAGGAAAGCGCCCCGACGTCAAAGACCATGTTGAGCGTGCCGACCAGCGCGGTCACCACGTACAGCAGGCCGATGGACAGGAAGCCGGCGGCCGCCGACACCGGCACCAGGCCGATCAGCACGGCGCTGCTGAGCGCGCAGGTGATCAGCACCGGACGGCGGCGGCGGCGGTCCAGCCAGACGCCCGCCACCACCGACAGCGCGATCACCGGCACGAAGCGCAGCGCGTTGAGCACGCTGACCTCGACCACCGTGGCGTGCAGCGTCAGGATCGCCACCAGCGGCATGGTGAACAGGGTGACCTGAGTGCCGATCAGCGACACGGTCTGCCCGGCCCACAGCTTGACGAAGTCGGCGTTGGCCAGCACGCCCCGGCCGACGGGCGCGGGCGGGCCAGCCGGCTCGGCCGCCGCGGTCGCGGTCTCCCCGGCCGTCATGCCGCACCCGTCGCCGCCGGAGGGCCAGTCAGGCCCAGCCCTTCGGTCAGGCCCAGCCCGCCCAGGCCCAGTCCGGCCAGCTCGGCGGCGCTCAGCTCGGTGTCGTGCAGGCCGTGCTCGGCGCGCAGGGTGGTGGCGAGCTGCCGGGGGGTGGGTGCCAGGAACACCGAGGCGACGGCGATGTCCACGTCCAGCTCGTCACTCACCAGCGCGACCAGGCGCATCGCCTGCAGCGAGGTGCCACCGAGATCGAAGAAGCCGTCGTCGGCGCCGACCAGCTCGCGGTGCAGCAGCATCGCGTACCAGCTCGCCAGCACGGTTTCCAGCAGCGTGCCAGGCGCGGCGGGCGCGCCTGGGCGGGACGCCGGCGGGGCGGGCAGCGCGGACTTATTGATCTTTCCGCTGGGGTTCATCGGGAACTCGGCGACCTCGATGAGCGAGGCCGGGATCATGTAGGCGGGCAGCGTCCTGGCCAGGTGCTCGCGCAGCACGGCGTCGCTGGCCGGCGGCGCGCCGGGCTCACGGCGCAGATAGCCGGCCAGCTGCCGCTCGCCGGCCTGGTCGGTCCTGACCACCACGACGGCCTGGGCGACCGCCGGATGGGCGGCCAGCGCCGCCTCGATCTCGCCCAGCTCTATGCGGAGCCCGCGGATCTTCACCTGCCCGTCGATCCGGCCGAGGAAGACCAGCCGCCCGTCACCGCGCCGGCGCACCAGATCGCCGGTCCGGTACAGCCGGCCGCCCGGCCTCTGGGCGAACGGGTCAGCGACGAACCGCTGCGCGGTCAGCGCGGGGCGGCCAAGGTAGCCCCTGGCCAGGCCGGCGCCGCCCAGATGCAGCTCGCCAGGCGCGCCGGGCGGTACCAGCCCGCCGTAGCCATCTAGCACATGCGCGCGGTAGCCGGGCTTCGGCCCGCCGATCGGCGGCGGCAGCCCGGTGCCGTCATCGAGCGGCATGTACAGCGCTCCGATGCAGGCCTCGGTGGGGCCGTAGTCGTTGACGAAAGTCAGGCCGGGCCGGATCCAGTGCCGGACCAGCGCGGACGGCAGTTCCTCCCCGACAGAGAGCAGCAGCCGCAGGCCGTTCAGCCGCTCGCCGGCCAGCAGGCTCAGCACCGGCGGGGTCAGGCAGGCCACCGTCACGCCGCGGCCGGAGATCAGCGCGGCGAGGCGCGGCGGCGAGTGCAGGGTCTGCCGGGACGCCAGCAGCACCCGGCCGCCGGCCAGCAGCGGCAGGTAGGTGTCCATGATCGAGATGTCGAAGGTGAAGGACGAGAACTGGAGCACCACGTCGGCCGGCCCGATGCCCCACCGGGTCATCATGCCGTGCAGGAAGCTGACCGGCTGCCGGTGCTCCATCAGCACGCCCTTGGGCTGGCCGGTCGAGCCCGAGGTGTAGAGCACGTACGCGGTGTTAGCCGAGGTCACCCCCGTGTCGGCCAGGTTTCCGCCGGGCAGCGCGGCCAGGGCGGCCCGCTCGGCGTCCAGGCTGAGCACGGTGACCCCGGCCACGGCCGGCAGCGCGGCCGCGCTGGCCGCGTCGGTGAGCAGCACCGGCATCCGGGTGTCGGTGATCATGAACTCCAGCCGGGCGCGCGGCAGCCCGGGATCCAGCGGCACGTACCCGGCACCGGCCTTCCAGGCGCCGAGCATCGCCGCGAGCCGGGTCAGGCCGGCCGTCATGCAGATCCCGGTCAGCACCTCGGGGGCCGCGCCCGCGCCGCGCAGCAGCCTGGCGACCTGGTTAGCCGCGTGGTTCAGCTCCGCATACGTCCAGCACTCGCCCTCGTACTCCGCCGCCACCGCGTCCGGCGTACGCGCCGCCTGCGCCTCGAACAGCTCATGCAGGCAGCCGGGCGGCGCCTGCCCGGCGGGGCCGACGCCGCGGGCCAGCTCCTGGCGCAGCTCTGCCCCGGTGAGCACCGGCAATCGCGACAGCCTGGCGTCCGGACGGGCCACGATGCCGGCCAGCAGGGTCTCGAAGCTGGCCAGCAGCCTGGTGATGGTCGCCGCGTCGTACAGTCCCGGCTTGTAGGTGCACTCCAGCCATAGCCCGGCCGGCCTGGCCTCCATCAGCAGCGATAGGTCGAACTTGGCGGCCTTTACCCCGACCACGAGGTCGGTCAGGGTAAAGACGGCCCCCGCCGCGGTGACGGGCACCGGATCGCGCTCGGCATAGCTGGCGGCGATCTGCACCAGCGGGGCGCGGCTCGGGTCGCGTGGCACGTTCAGCGTCTCCACGAGCCGCCCGAACGGCAGGTCCTGGTGCTCGTACCCGGCCACCAGGGTGTCGCGTACCTGGCGCAGCAGGCCGGTGAAGGGCGGGTCGCCGGATAGGTCGGCCCGGACCGGCAGGGTATTGACCAGGAAGCCGATCATCCGCGCCAGTTCTGGCCTGCCCCGGTTCGCGCTGAACGTGCCGATCGTCAGGTCGGCCTGCCCGGTGTGCCTGGACAGCAGCACGTGCAGCGCCGTCAGCAGCAAGGCCGGCAGCGTGCTGCCGGTCCGGGTACTCAGGTCGCGGAGCCCGTCAAGCAGCTCCCGGCCGGCCAGCCGCTCGGCAATCTGGCCGGCGAAGCTGTCCAGCGCCGGGCGGGGCCGGTCTGCCGGGAACTGCACCGTCGCGGCGCCGGTCAGCGCCGCGCGCCAGTACCGCTCCAGGTCGGCCAGCCGCTCGCCGGCCAGCCGGTCTCGCTCCCAGATGGCATAGTCGGCGAACTGCACGGGGAGCTCGGCCAGGCCGGACGGCCCGCCCGTCGCCTCGGCCCCGTACAGCGCCGCCAGGTCGGCCACCGCCACCCCGGCTGACCAGCCGTCGAAGACGGCGTGATGCACCACCAGCAGCAGGATGTGGTCATCGGCGGCCAGCCGCAGCAGCCGGGCCCGCAGCAGCGGCCCGCGGGCCAGGTCGAACGGCCGCTCCGCCTCGCGGCCGATGAAGGCGGCCAGCCGTTCCCGGCACCGCGCGGCATCCGGCCCTGACAGATCGGTCAGCTCAAGCAGCCCGCTAGTCGGCGGGTCGATGACCTGCACCGGGCGGCCGTCCGGACCGGGCAGCAGCCGGGTCCGCAGCGCTTCGTGCCGCGCGGCGAGGCCGTCCAGCGCGCGGCCGAGCGCCGCGTCGTCCAGTGGTCCTGATACCGAGATGGCCAGCGGGATGTTGTAGGTGGCCAGCCCCGGCGCGAACTGGTCGAGAAACCAGAGCTGCTCCTGCCCGTGCGACAGCGGCAGCCCGGTCAGCCCGGCGGGACGGCGCGGGATGGCCGCCGGGCCCTGGCGGCCCTGCCGCAGTCGCCCGGCCAGCGCCTCGCGCTGCGCGTCGGTCAGCATCTGGCCGCCCTCCGCACCGCCGCCGCGGCGGCGCCGGGCAGGTAGGCGGCGGCGATCTGCGCACGGCGCGGCTTGAACTGCGAGGTCAGCATGCCGTTGGCGATGGTGAACCTGGGCCGGGCGATGACCACGTCGGCGATCTGCTCGTCGGCGCTGAACTCGGCGTTGGCGGCGGCCAGCCGGGCGGCGATGGCGGCCTCGTCGGCCGGATCGCCGGACGGGGACACCACCGCCACCAGCTGGGTCTGCGCGGGGCAGAACACGACGCATTCCTCGATGGCCGGGCTGGCCCTGAAGTACTCCTCCAGCGGCGCGACGATGATCTTCTTCCCGTTGTCCAGCACGATGACGTCGTCGGCCCGGCCGGAGATGAACAGGAACCCGTCGGCGTCCAGGTAGCCGACATCACCGGTCCTGACGATGCCGCCCGGCCTGAAGACCCGCTCGGAGTCGCCGGGCTTGGCGTACTCGTAGCGGGTGTTGACCGGGAAGTCGCTGCGGATGCTGACCACCCCGGCGGAGTCGATCAGCACCTGCTTGCCGCGCAGCACCTGGCCCACGCTGCCCTCCCGGTGCGCGCCCGGGTGGTTCTTGGCCACGATGCACGCCTCGTTCAGGCCGTAGCCCTCGTAGATCGGCAGCCCGGCTTCGGTGAAGAAGCGCAGCGTGTCCTGGCGCGCGGGCGCCGAGCCGGTCCACAGGTACCTGATGCGCTCGCCGAACAGCCCGGCCGCGGCGGCCCGCAGCGCCTCGGGTGACGGCCCGCCCGGCGGCGCGCCCCGGCTCGCCCGAGACTCGATGTGCCGCCGTGCGGTCTCGTAGAACGCCGGCACGCCCATCACCACCGTGGGGCTGGCCGCGCGCAGCGCGGGGAACGCCGCCTCGTAGGTGGCGATGGTGAGATCGTGACCGTAGGCCAGCGCCGAGTAGACCCAGTACCGCTGCTGCACCAGGGACAGCGGCAGGAACAGGAACAGGTTGTCGCCAGCGCCGTGCCCGAACATCTCCTGCACGGCGCTGATCGAGGAGCTGATGCTGCCGGCCGTGGCGGCCAGGCCCTTGGGCTCGCCGGTGCTGCCCGAGGTGAACTTGATCGTGGTCGGCTCGGCCGGCCCGAACTCGACGGCCGGCAGCGCCGCCGGGTCCGGCGGCCCGGTCCGCTCGATCAGCGCGCCGACGTCGGCCAGCGGGCGGATGCCGGGGCCGGCCGCTGGCCGGTCGGTGAACAGCAGGGTCAGGTCATAGCGCGCGGCCAGCGCGGGTCCCGGCTCGAACTTCGCCGGCTCGAAGCCGGCCGTGACCGCCTTGAGCATCAGCGCGGCCAGGTCAAGCAGCACCCACTCCGGGCTGTTCGCGGCGAGGATGCCGATCCGGTCGCCGGGCCGGATCCCCTCGGCCCGCAGCGCGGCGGCCAGCCGCCTGGCCCGGCTATGCAGCTCGGCCAGGGACAGGGTGGTCGTGCCGTCCAGCCGCCGGAAGCTGACCTGGTGGCCGCCGGGCGGCGGCCCGGCGATGACCTTGCTGAGCACAGATCCGGTCACGAGCCGCCTCCCTGCCCGTGCGGCCGGCCGGCCTCGATCCGGCCGGCCATCGCCGCGATCGTCCGCACCTCGTACATCCGGTCCAGGGTGATGCTGACGCCGAACCGCTTGCGCACCCCGGTGCACACCCGCGCCGCCGCGAGCGAGTCGCCGCCCAGGTCGTAGAAGCTGGTGCCCGGGCCAATCCCGGCCGGGTCCACCCGCAGCACCCCGGCCCACAGCTCCGCCACCTCGCGCTCCAGCCCGGTCGGCGGCCGGTCCGGCCCGCCAGTGCCGTCGTCGCTACCTGGGCCGGCCTGCGCGGCCGTCATCGCGGCGAGCCGACCCCGGTCTACCTTGCCGTTGCGGGTCAGCGGCAGGCTGTCGTGCCAGATCACCGCGGCCGGGGTCATGTAGTCGGGCAGGTGCTCGCGGAGCTGGCCGCGGATGTCCTCCTGGCTGGGCCTGGCGTCGCCGGCCGGCACCAGGTGGGCGACGAGCCGGTCGCCGCGCGCCGCCGCCTGGCGGACCACCACGGCCTGCTTCACCGCGCTGATCGCGGCCAGCCGGGTCTCCACCTCCCCGGCCTCGATCCGGTGCCCGTTCACCTTGATCTGGAAGTCGCCGCGGCCGGCGATGTCGATGCTGCCGTCCGGCAGGTACCGGCCCAGGTCGCCGGTCCGGTACAGCCGCTCGCCGAGCCGCTCGTCGTGCCAGAACCGCTGCGCGGTCCTGGCCTCGTCCCGCCAGTAGCCGCGGGCCAGCCCGGCGCCGGCGGCGCAGATCTCCCCGGTCACCCAGTCCGGGGCATCGAGACCGTCGGCGGAAAGGATGTAGGCCCGGTTGTTGGCGTTGGGCCGGCCGTAGGGGATGCTGCGGCTCGGGTCGGCCGCGCCGATCGGGTGGCTGATGTTCCAGATGGTGGTCTCGGTCGGGCCGCCGAGCGACATCAGCGTCAGCTCCTGGCGCACCTGGCGCAGCGCGCCAGGAAGGGCAGGCGGGATCCGGTCGCCGCTCATCATGACGAGCCGCAGCGCAGCCAGTTTCGCCGCTCCGTCCGGCTCGGCCTGCGCGTGCTCGGCCAGCAGGCCGGCGATGGCGGGCACCGAGTTCCACACCGTGACGCCGAACCGCTCGCACAGCTCCAGCCAGTGCGCCGGGTCGGCGGCCCGCGCCGCGTCGGGGATGACCAGCGCGGCGCCGGCCGACAGCGCGCCGAACACGTCGTAGACCGACAGGTCGAAGTGCACGGCGCTGACCGCGATGAACCGGTCGGCCGGGCCGATGCCGAGCCGGGCGTTGCAGTCGGCCGCCACGTTGGCGACGCTGCGGTGGCTGATCATGACGCCCTTGGGCTCGCCGGTGGTGCCCGAGGTGTAGAGCACGTAGGCCAGGTCGTCGGGTTCGGCGCCGGGCAGGCTGCCCTGGCCGGGCACGTCCAGCGGGGCGGGCTCCGCCGCCGCCAGCGGCAGCACCTCGATGCCGCCGGGTTCGCCGTCGCCTGACGGCTGCCAGCCGGCGTTGCTGAGCACACAGCGGACCTGGCCGTCGGCCAGCATGTAGCCGATCCGCTGCGCGGGCAGCGCGGCGTCCACCGGCAGGTAGGCGCCGCCGGCCAGCAGCGTGGCCAGGATGCCGACGATCTGCTCAGGGCCGCGGCGCATGATCAGCGCCACCAGCTCGTCCCGGCGCACGCCCCGTTCCGCCAGCCACGCGGCGGCGGCCCTGGCCCGGTGCGCCAGCTCGCCGTAGCTCATGGTGCCCGAAGCGGTGATGACCGCCGGGGCGTCCGGCGTGGCCGCGGCCTGGCGCAGCACGGCCTCGTGCAGCAGGTGTCCTGGGGCCGGGACGGCGGTGTCGTTGGCGGCCCGGCGGCGGGCCCGCTGGTCATCCGGCAGCAGGTCGAAGCTGGCCTGGTCCCAGGCGCGCTCGTCGCGCAGCCGGTCGAGCAGGCCGGCGAAGCCGGACATCATCGCGGCGATCATGCCGTCGGGGAACAGGTCCCGCACCTCGTCGGCCTGGATCACCACGCCGCCGTGCTGCTCGAAGCAGAAGCCGTTCAGCCAGACCTGCGGGGTCTGGCTGGAGGTATACACCTCGGGGCCGAACAGCTCCAGCGTCGAGCCGTCCACGTCGTCCACGTAGCCGATGGCCGAGTTGAACGTGTACGGCATCCGGGTGTCGGCCTCCCGGTCCCGCCTGCCCAGCTCGCGCAGCACCTCGATGCCGGAGAAGTGCCGGTGGTCCAGGTCGCGGCGCAGCCGGGACTGGAGCGCCCGCGCCCGGTCGGCGAAGCTGGCCCGCCGGTCGATGTCGATCTCCACCAGCAGGGTCTGGCTGAAGTTGCCGATGGCGTCGAAGATCCGCGGGTGGATGGGCGGGCGGCTGGCCACCGTGGTGGCCAGGGTGAACCTGGGCCCGGCGCCCCACCTGGCCAGCGCCTCGGCGTAGGCGGCCAGCAGCACCACCGTCGGGGTGACCTTGGCGGCGGCGGCCCGCGTCTTCAGCTCGGACCAGCGCGCGGCGTCCAGGCTCACGGTGTGCTGGGTGAACCGGGGCGCGGTGATCGCGGACGGGCTGGCCGCCAGCGGCAGGCTGGGGTGCGCGGGCAGGTCGTCGAGCCGGTCCAGCCAGTAGGCGCGGGACCTGGCGCCCGGCGGCTTGCCGCTCACCGCCTCGATGGCGGCCACGTAATCGGCGAACGACACCTGGTCGCCGGCCGGCGGCTCGCCGTTGCAGGCGCGCCACCAGTCGCGGAAGAACAGGAACATGCTGATCCCGTCCATGACCAGGCCGTCATGGCCGACGTGCAGCCGCATCCGGTCATCGGCCAGCAGGGTCACATCGGCGGCCAGCAGCGGCGCGCGGTCACCGGGCAGGATGCGGTGCGAGCGCGCCTCGCGCAGCTCCGCCAGCCGGGCCTGCTGGGCGGCGGGCGGCTCGCCGCGCAGATCGAGCCGCCCGATCGAGACCTCCGCCGAGTCCTGCGTGACCTGCGCGCCGTCGCCGGTGAACCGGGTGCGCAGCATGCCGTGCCAGGCGACCACCTCGCGCAACGCGGCCTCCAGCGCGTCCAGATCCCAGCAGCCGTCGATCTCGTGGTAGATGTGGCTGGCCACGTTGCCCAGCTCCACCGAATCGCCCCGGCCGATCCAGAACCCGCGCTGGAGCAGCGTCAGCGGGTACCCGGCGGGCGGCTCCGGCTGGGCGCTCAGGTAGGCGAGCAGCTCCGCCTTGGCATCCCGGATCCGGCCGACCAGCTCGGGGTCGGCCCGCTGCGGCGGCCCCTGCAGGCGCAGCGCGTCGCCGGAGACGGTGAGCCGCAGGCCCCGCGCCTCCACCTCGGCGAGCACGTCCAGGTGGTTCACGCCAGCACCGCTCCTTCTTCCAGGCCTTCTTCCAGGCCGGCCGCCTCAAGCGACACCGCCAGCTGGGTGACCGTCTTGTCGCCGAGCAGGTCATCCACCGGCACCTCCGCGCCGGTGCGCTCCAGGATCTGGTACTGAAGCGCGATGGCCTGGAGGGATTCCACGCCGAGCCCGACCAGCGTGGCGTTCGCCACCTGCTCGTCCTGCGCCAGCCGCAGCGTCTGCCTGACCAGCCCGGACAGCCACGGCAGCAGCGGCGGCTCGGGCTCGGGCTCCGGCTCGGCAGCGCCGAAGTACACCTGCCCGGCCAGCCCGCACCTGGTGCCCGGCGGGACCAGCGCGACCAGCTCGGGCCACTGGGCCGGCTCTGGCACCCCGAGGGCGGCGGCCAGCCGGCCGCGAACCTGGGCATCACCGGCGCGGCGCAGCAGGCCAGCAGCCGGGCGGCGGCCAGCTCCAGGGCGATGGCGGTGCGCGACTCGTCCGCCCAGTCGGGCATCCCGGCGACGTGCTGCTCGGCGGCGGAGAACGCCAGCGCGTCGGCGACGATGCCGTCGAGCACCCCGGCGGCCCGGTTCAGCGAGAACCCGTCCTGGCCCAGGCAGCCGGCCAGCTGCGCGAGGCGGCCCTCCAGCCTGGCCAGGAACGCGGTGTGCTCGGGGGTCCAGATGCCCGCGTCCGGCACGGTGCCGCCGTAGCGCCGCCCGACCCGCTCGCCCAGGTCGTTCAGCCACCGCTGCCAGGTGCCGACCAGGATCTCGTCGACCGCGGCCTGGTACGCCGGCCAGGGTGAAGTTGGTGCGGCTGGTCTCCGGCCTGGTCTTGGCCAGGTAGTAGCGGACGGCGTCCACGGTCTGCGGCGTCAGCAGGTCCTTGCCCCAGATGGCGTGCCGCCTGCTGGTGGAGAACTTCTCGCCGTCCAGCAGGTAGAACTCGTTGACGTGGTAGTCCACGTCGGGGATCCACTCCGGGCTGGCCAGCTTGTAAAGCGCAGGGCCGAGGATGGAGTGGTAGAAGGTGTTGTCGTAGCCGAGGAAGTGCACGATCTTCCAGTCGCCGTCCGGCGCGTCGGCGCGCCAGCCCGTGCCCAGCGTGCGGCCCAGCGACTCGATGCCGTAGATGAAGCAGAAGGCCAGCTCGATCCAGACCCAGATGACCTGGCCTGGCAGGTCGGGCTGGTCCGGGCGGACGCCCCACTCCGAGGGGTGGCTGAGCGCGACGTCGATCCGGTCCCTGCTGAGGACCCGGTGCGCCAGCTCGCGCAGCCGGGCCGGGGCGCGGCCGACATGGTGGTGCTCAAGCACGTCCGCGCGCATCTCGTGCAGCGGCAGCGTGTACCGCACGATGGTGTCCTCGCGCGGCGGTTCCTGCGACCGGTAGGACGCCGGCGCCACCAGGTCGGTGCAGAAGTTCGGCTCGCCGCACTCCTCGCAGATGTTCCCGCCGGCCCGTGATCCGCAGGCCGGGCACTTGCCGCTGACGTAGGGCTCGTAGAGGTACTGGCCGGTCTCGGCGTCGAACAGCGCGCTGCCAGCCTGCGGGGTGACCTTGCCGGAGGCGACCAGGCGGGTGAAGAAGTCGCGCAGCGCCTGCGGGTACCGCTCGTCCGTGCTGGTGTGCGTGACCTGGTCGGGGACGATGTCCATCAGCGCCAGGGCCTCGGCGATCTCGCCGGCGTAGTGCTGCGCCACCTGCTGCGGTGACCGGCCCTCCCGCCGCGCGCACTCGGCCACGTAGCTCTGGAAGTCGTCGGTCGCGGCCAGGTGCCAGACCCTGGTGCCGCGCATCCGCTGGTACCGCACGTACACGTCGGTGCCGAGGTAGGGCCCGGACAGGTGGCCGATGTGCAGGGTGCCGTTCGGCGTCGGCGGCGTGGAGAACACGAACACCGGCCGCTCGCCGAACCGCCGCCTGCCCGGCTCTGGCGCCCGCCGGACGGCGCGCGGCGAGTCCCGCCAGTAGAACGTGGCGAACAGCAGGTCGGCGTCGGAGGTGTTGTCCAGGTAATGCGTCTCGAACGGCTCGAACTGGAGCACCATGCCGGGCCTGACCAGCATCCGCTTGCCGTCCATCACCAGGTCCCCGGTGCCCGACAGGATGACGAACGTCTCGGTCTCGTCGTGCTGATGCGGGTCGGAGTGCCGGCCGGGGCTGACCCGGCCCCAGTTCGCGCCCACGCCCAGCGATTCGACGGCGCCCATGTCGATGTCGCCGAGGTCGATGCCGAACGCCTGGTGCAGGTGCTCGGCGTCATACGTACTGGTGATCATCCGTGGCTCCTTCGCTCAGCCTGGTGCTCAGCAGGTCGGCGGCCTCCGCCGCGATGGCCGGCCCGAGCCGGTAGCCGGAGCCGCTGGCGGCGCCGGCGAAGACGATCTGGCCGCTGTCGTCCAGGGCGCGCACCACCGGCTCGCGGCCGGGGCTGTAGGCATCGCAGAACACCCGGCCGCAGCCGGGCGCGGCGGCCAGGGCCGGGCTGTAGCGGCGCAGGCAGTCCCTGGCGGCGGCCAGGTCGGCCGCGGACATCCCGCCGGCCAGGCCGTCGGGATCGACGTCCCAGTCCTCGCTGGCGAAGCTGAACAGCCAGTGCCCGCGATGCGCCAGCGGCAGCGCGAAGGCGTCGTCGGCGTCCAGCACGGTGACCTCGTCGCCCGGCCCCGGCCGCCGCTCGATGTGCAGGGCGACGATCTTCTTCACCCGCAGCCCGAGCGGCGCGAGCAGGTCCCGCCACCCGGCGCAGGCCAGCCAGGGTCCCGGCGCCAGCACCACCGCGTCGGCGGTGAGCTGCTCGCCGGTCCCGCCAGACAGCACGATCCGGCCGCCGCGCCTGGCCAGGCCGGTCACCGCGACGCCCTCAAGGAAGCGCACCCGAGGCCGCAGCCGCGCGGCGATCACCTGGGCGAGCTGCTGCACGTCGGCGTAGTGGCAGCCGGCGATGCGCCAGCGCTGCCAGCCGTCCGGCACCGCGACAGCTCCGCCTGGCGGCGACTCCGTCAGTTCCGGTTCCGTCAGTTCCGGTTTCGTCAGGCCGAGGTAGCCCCGGCCACGCGGGTCGCCGCTGGCGGCCGGGGTGACCACGCTGGCCGCCACCGGGTGCAGCGGCACCGGATGCCTGCGCAGCAGGTCGGCGTAGTAGTCGTGGCTGTAGGCCGACATCCGGCGCAGCCGCGGCGTGCTGCCGCGCGGCAGGTGCAGGCCCGCCGACCGGCGGCTCGCGCCGCTGCCCACGCCGTCGGAGTCCAGCACGGTCACCGTGGCCCACGGGAACCTGGCCGCCAGCTCGCGCGCGGCCAGGCAGCCGGCGATCCCGGCGCCCACGACAGCGATCGCAGGTCGCGCCATCGCCTTAGGCCCCCTGGAACTCTTCGCTGGATGGCTTGGTCATCCACTCGATGAAGGGGGTCAGCGGGCGCTCGGTGCGGACGCCGCGCAGCCGGTCCAGGATCCGCTGGCTCCGCCAGGCGTTCAGGCTGAGGTTCGGATCGGCCAGCCCGCGCTGCCCGCGGGCGGCGTTCTGCAGGAAGATGTTGCGGTCCGCGGGACCATCCCAGCGTATGGCGAAACTTTCGTCGATCTTGAACTCGTCGCCCTCCCGCTCCAGCCGATCCGAGATCGGCGCCAGGAAATCCAGCGGCGCGGGCCGGAATCCGGTCGCCCAGATCACCACGTCCAGCTCGATATTCTCCTTTACGCCCCGGTGATCATTGTGCGCGAGCGAAAGATTCCAGGCCCGCGTGGGCGCCTTCGTGACATCGGTGACCATCCGGTTCGGGTACAGCGCGACGAGATCGTCGTAACCGTTGATGAAACGGTGGGTGTAGATCTGCTGGTAGATACCGCGCAGGGTAACCTCGGAAATCCCGTCGCTGGTCAGCAGATGGCGCTCGTTGAGGGTACGGCGAGTCGCGGGGTCAAGCCGGGCGAAGTAGTCGGAGTAACAGGGCATGTAATAGTCGTTGGTGAATGGTGAGTCATCAAGCGGGAAATAGTTAGGCCGCCGGGAAATCCACACCACCCGTCGCGGTAAACCGTCGGCCGGGCGCGATACGAGGTCCAGGAATGCCTCGGCGCCGGACTGGCCGCCGCCGACGACGCCGACCCGCAGGCCGGCCAGGTCGGCGGCCCGGCCCAGGAACTCGCTCACGTGGAACTGCCTGCTGCCCTCGCTGACCTGCGCTTGCGGCGGGACCTGCGGCTGGACGCCGACGCCGATCACGATGTTGTCGGCCCTCATGGCGCCCGCCGAGGTGGTGATCAGGAACGTCCCGTCGAACTCGACCGACCGCACCTGGTGACCGAACCGGATGTTCTCGTTCTTCCGGCTGGCCCACTCCATGTAGTTGCGGAATTCCAGCCTGGGCACCGCGTCGAACTGGGCGTTGAGATAGTGGTACAGGCGCCCGGCCTCGTGCAGGTAGGACAGGAAGGAATAGGCGTTCGTCGGGTCTGAGAGACTGACCAGGTCTTTCAGCATCGACACCTGAATGGTGGTGCTCGCGAGCTGCTGGCCGTCGTGCCAGCCGAAGCTCGGCTTCTTGTCCAGGAAGATGTTCGTCAGCTCAGGATGGCCGTGCATAAGCGATGCCAGGCTGAGATTTGCCGGACCGACTCCGATGCCAGCACAATGGTAGTGGGACGGCTGGATATCCGCCGCTTCCTGTAGCAAGGCAGTACCTTTCTGAGGGCCGGAAAGGTGAGAACAGTCGCGCGGAATAGCGTTCACCAGTAACATCGGTCGATCGGTGGCCGCCGATCGACCAGCGGATGGGCAGCGCGTCGTGCCTGGTCAGGTACCGGAGGTGGCTTTTGGGAGAATAGTCACATGGTGGTCATAGACGGTCAAGATTAATCTTGTGTGATGAAGCAACATAAGTCGGACCTCCTCCGGCTCTCCACGCGCGACTTGCTGGCGCGCCGCCGGCGGCTCGCGGCACGGCTCAGCGACGTCGAGCACGTGCTGCTCGGATCGCTCGTCGAGCAGATGCGCCGGTGCGGCAGGGCGAGCTGCCGGTGCGCGACCGGCGACCTGCACGGGCCCTATGCCTACTTCGCGCAGCGGCGCGGCGGGCGGGGCATGCGGTACGTGCCGGAGGCGCTGGTCTCCACCGTCAAGTCCTGCGTGCTGAGCGGCGAGGAGGTGGAGGCGGTGCTCGCCGAGATCTCCGCGATCAACGTCGAGCTGATGGCCAGGCGGGCGATCAGCTAGCCGGCCGGGCGGATGCCTGCCCGCGCGGTCAGACGTCGAACTGGACGCCCTGGGCGAGCGGGAGCTGACCGGAG
The DNA here is from genome assembly GCA_963725175.1 of uncultured Actinomycetota bacterium. Taxonomy (GTDB): domain Bacteria; phylum Actinomycetota; class Actinomycetes; order Streptosporangiales; family Streptosporangiaceae; genus DASUBV01. The sequence continues at coordinate 5,075,240 of CAVRXH010000006.1, read as the reverse complement.
TAGTTGATGGTGTTCGTGGCCCGCCGCATGTAGGCGCGCCAGGCGTCGGACCCGGACTCGCGGCCGCCGCCGGTGTCCTTCTCGCCGCCGAACGCGCCGCCGATCTCCGCGCCCGAGGTGCCGATGTTGACGTTGACGATGCCGCAGTCAGACCCGCCGGCGGCCAGGAACCGCTCGGCCTCGGCCTGGTCCGCGGTGAAGATCGACGAGGACAGGCCCTGCGGCACGGCGTTGTGCAGCTCGACGGCATCCGCCAGCGAGGAGTACGGCAGCAGGTACAGGATCGGCGCGAAGGTCTCCCGCGCGGCGATCGGCACCTGGCCGGGCAGCCGGACCACGGCCGGCCGCACGTAGTAGCCGTCCGGGCAGTCGGCGACCGGCACCCGCTCGCCGCCCGCGATCACGGTGCCGCCCTGCTCGCGGGCGGCACCAAGCGCCGCCCGCATGGCGTCGTAGGCACCGCCGTGGATCAGCGGCCCGACGAGGGTGCCCTGCTCCAGCGGGCTGCCCACCGGCAGCCGGTCATAGGCCGCGACCAGGGCGGTGGCGAGGTCGTCGATGACGCTGTCGTGCGCGATGACCCGGCGCATGGTGGTGCACCGCTGCCCCGCGGTGCCGGCCGCCGCGAACACGATGCCCCGGACAGCGAGCGCGAGGTCGGCGCTCGGCGTCACCACCGCCGCGTTGTTGCCGCCCAGCTCCAGCAGGTAGCGGCCAAGCCGGGCGGCGACCCGCGGCGCGAGCGCCTTGCCCATCCGCGTCGAGCCGGTGGCGCTGACCAGGGCGACCCGGCGGTCATCGGCCAGCGCCTCCCCCGCCTGAGCCGCGCCGACCACCAGCTGGCTGACGTCAGGCGGCGCGCCCCGGCTGGCCAGCGCGCGGCGCAGCAGCGCGGTGCAGGCCGCCGCGCACAGCGGGGTCAGCTCGGACGGCTTCCACACCACGGTGTCGCCGCACACCAGGGCGATCGCGGTGTTCCACGACCAGACCGCCATCGGGAAGTTGAACGCGCTGATCACGCCGACCACGCCGAGCGGATGCCAGGTCTCCATCAGCCGGTGGCCCGGCCGCTCGGACGGCATCGTCCGGCCGTAGAGCTGGCGGGACAGCCCGACCGCGAAGTCGCAGATGTCGATCATCTCCCGCACCTCGCCGAGCGCCTCCGAGCCGATCTTGCCGGCCTCCAGCGTGATCAGCGTCGCCAGGTCGTGCTGGTGCTCGGCGATCAGCTCACCGAAGTGCTTGACCACCGCGCCGCGGGCTGGCGCGGGCACGTCGCGCCAGGCCAGGAACGCCTCCCGGGCCCGGCCGACGGCGTCGCCCACCTCGGCGGCGCCGGCCAGCCGCACCGAGGCCAGCGCGGCCCCGGTGACCGGCGAGCCGACCCGGTGCTCGCCGCCCTCCAGGTCAAGGTCGCTGCCGCACCTGGTCAGGGCCTCGCGGGCCAGCGCGCCGAGGTCGGATCCGGTAAGCGTCGTCGCCACGGTGGCTCCTTCTTCTGGTTCTTCCGGCGGGCCGGACGGCCGTGCCCCTGCTGATCGTCTTGCGGCACCCTCATGATGCCGTCCCGCCCTGGCGCCCTACCAGCGGGCATGCGGGAACAGGTCATGGAGGCTGGCCGGGCCGTGCGACCAGAGCGCGACCGCCGCCGCGAGCGCCGCCGCCAGCACCACGCTGGCCGTCACCAGCAGCAGCCGCCGCGCCCTGGGCAGCTGCCGCACCGTCTCGGGCCGGCCGGCGACCTGGCCCGCCAGCCAGACCAGCGGGGCCAGCCCGAGCACCACGAGCCCGCCGGCCAGTTCCTTGCGCAGCACCGTCACGCCCAGGGCGCCGAACGCGATCGCGGTCCGCGTCCAGGCCAGCCTGGTCCGCCCGTGCGCCTGGCCAGGGTCGCGATCCTCGGGATCGTCGGGCAGCACGGCATCGTCGGGTAGCACGGGCTACCTGATCGCGGAGACCAGCAGCACGATCGCCGCCGCGACGGCCACTCCGGCGATGGTGGCCGCGAGCACCTTCGGCAGCACCGACCCGTGCAGCGGCCGGTTCTCGCGCAGCGCCGCCTGGTTGCGGCGCCACTCGGCGTAGGCAGCCACCGCCACGCCCGCCCCGAGCACGATCAGCGGCATGCCGAGCAGGTGCCGTCCCCACGGCACGCCGGGAAACGGCGGCAGCAGCTGCACGATGCCAAGGCCGGCGACGACCAGCGCCAGCGCGGTGCGGTTCCAGGCCAGGAAGGTCCGCTCGTTGGCGAGCGTGAACCGCGCGTCCGGCTCCCCGCCGTCCCCGGCACCGCCCAGTCCGCCAGCCTCGGTACCCGATACCGACATGTCCTCATGGTGACAGGCAGGCCGGCTCGCGGCGACAGCGGCGGTGCCAGCCCGCTCAAGGCGCCCGCAGGGGTCACTTCGCGGCCTGGGTTTTCCCAATGTCATTCGGTAAAATTAGACAGATGACGAGCATTGGCGACCGGGCGGCCAGCACCGCCCCGCGGCCCGGCAGCCCCGCCGACCGCGATGAGCTGCTCACGCCCGAAACGCCCCGGCCGCTCGGCGCCAGCCGCGCCCGCGTGCTTGACCTGCTGATCAGCGCCGGGCGGCCGATGGAGATCAGGGAGATGTCCAGCCGGACCGGGCTGCATCCCAACACCGTCAGGTTCCACCTGGACGCCCTCGCCGGGTCCGGCCTGGCGGCACGGGCGCCGAACGCGCCTCGGGCGCCCGGCCGGCCGAGCATGACCTACCGGGCGCTGTCCGACGGCAGCACCATCGGCCAGCGCCGGTACCAGCTCCTGGCCAGGATGCTCGCCAGCCTGGTCTCGGGTTCGCTGCCCGACCCGGCCGCCGCGGCGGAGAAGGCCGGCCGGGAGTGGGGCGCGCGGATGACCACGCCGGCCCCGGCCGGGCAGCGGGTCCGCGCCCCGCAGGCCGCCGGGAAGCTGGCCGGCATCCTGGACCAGGCCGGGTTCGCGCCGGAGACCGTCGCCGACGGCCACGGCTTCCAGATCCGGCTGCACCGGTGCCCGTTCCTTGAGGTGGCGTCCCAGCACTCCGATATCGTCTGCCAGCTCCACCTGGGCCTGATGGACGGCGCGCTCGAACAGCTCCGTGCCCCGCTGGCCACCGCCCGGCTTGAGCCGTTCGCCGAGCCCGGCATGTGCGTGGCCAGCCTCATCGCCGCCCGCCCCCGGCGTCGACCCCGGCCGGACGGCGGCGCCGCATGACGAGCCAGGTCCGGGTCCGCCGCGTGTACGAGGCACCGCAGGCCGGTGACGGGGCGCGGGTGCTGGTGGACCGCGTCTGGCCGCGCGGGCTGCGCAAGGACGCGGCCCGGCTGGACGACTGGGCGAAGGATGTCGCGCCCTCCGCCCAGTTGCGCACCTGGTACGGGCACGACCCGGCGAAGTGGGCCGAGTTCGGCCAGCGTTACCGCGCCGAGCTGGCCGGGGCCGGCCAGCGGGCCGCTCTCGGCAGGCTCCGTGCCCTGACGGCGGCCGGCCCGGTCACCCTGCTGACCGCCACCAGGGACGTCGCCATCAGCCAGGCCCAGGTACTCGCCGACCTGCTCACCGACGCCGCGCGGCAGGAACGGGAGCGGGAGGCCGGGAACCCGGCCTGCTTCGCCCACCTGGTCTGCCCGGAGTGCGGAGCGGTGGTCACCGAGGGCCACCGCGCCGGCTGCGCGCAGGCCTGACCCGGCGCGCCGCCGGCCCAATAGCGTTCGTGTTAAGAGAGGAGGGAGCTTCGTGCCCGAGCAGCATGGCGAGAACGGCCCGCGGATCCTCGCCGACGCCGGCGGGGTCATCGCGATGGCCGCGGACCAGGACCTGACGGGTGCGGCCTGGAAGCTTGCCGAGCCTGTGCGCGACCTGGATGCCAACATCGTCCGGCTGCGCCCCGGCGGCAGCATCGGCCGTCATGCCGGTCCCGACCTCGACGTGCTGCTGCTCATCCTGGACGGCGCAGGCCGCCTCGGCACCGCGGCCGGGCCGGTGGAACTGCGTCAAGGCGCGCTGCTCTGGCTGCCGCGCCGCAGCGAGCGCGAGTTCACCGCCGGGCCGGGCGGGCTGGCTTACCTGACGGTGCACCAGCGCCGGCAGTCACTCGTCGTGGGGCCTCCCGCTGATCCGCCTGGCCCCTCCAGCCTCTTTAATGAGGATTAGCTAGTGATAGAGTCCCAGGATGGAGGTCACCGGGAGGCCTGCCGACCTGGCATCGCTGAGCAGCCTGGATGACCGGGTACGGGCCCGGCTGTATGAGGTCGTGTCCGCGAGCGCGGATCCGGTCGGGCGGGACGAGGCGGCGGCCGCCGCCGGGATCGGCCGGGCGCTGGCCGTCTACCACCTGGACAAGCTTGTCGATGCCGGGCTGCTGACCGCCAGCTACCAGCGACCGCCTGGCCGGACAGGACCGGGCGCCGGACGGCCTGCCAAGGTCTACTCCCGCTCGTCGCGGGAGTTCACGGTCAGCGTGCCGCCGCGCGCGTACGAGCTGGCGGCCCGCCTGCTGGTGCAGGCGGTGGCAGATGATCCCAGCGGCCAGAGCCGGGCCGCGCTGGCCGGGGCCGCGCGGCGGCTTGGCGCCCAGATTGGCGCCCAGGGCGGGGCCGGGGGTCATCCGCCCGACCGTGCGGATGACCGCGCGCACCTGACGGCGATCCTGCGTGAGCACGGCTTCGAGCCGTACGAGGGCAGCGATCACGCCGTCCGGCTGGCCAACTGCCCGTTCCATCAGCTCGCGGCGCAGGACCCCGGCCTGGTCTGCGGCATGAACCTCGCGCTCATCCAGGGCGTGCTCACCGGGACAGGCGCGACAGGCCTGAGCCCGGAGCTAGACCCGCGGCCCGGACACTGCTGCGTCGCGATAACCCAGCGAGATGTGGAGGACCGGCGCCATGACCCAGGATCTGGCAGCTGACCTGCCCCGCCCTGATCTGGCGGATACCGACCTGACCGGCACCGGCCTGACCCCGCCGCTGCGGATCGCGGCGGCGCCGCCGGCGATCGACATGGCGGCGGCACAGCGAGCGGCGGCGGACTTCCTGGCCGCGCTCGGGGTCGGGCTGGACCGCGAGGGCCTGGCGGAGACGCCGGCCCGGATGGCCCGCGCCTACGCCGAGCTGTTCACCGCCGAGCCGTTCCAGCTCACCACGTTCCCCAACGATGAGGGCTACGACGAGCTGGTGCTGGCCAGGGCCATCCCGTTCCGCACGGTCTGCGAGCATCACCTGCTGCCGTTCTCCGGCACCGCGCACGTCGGCTACCTGCCGGGCGAGCGGATACTCGGGCTGTCCAAGCTGGCCCGCATCGTCGGTCACTTCGCCGCCAGGCCGCAGACCCAGGAGCGGATGACCAGGCAGATCGCCGACTGCCTCACCGAGCACCTGCACCCGCGCGGCGCCGGGGTGGTGCTGGAGGCCGAGCATTCCTGCATGACGATCCGCGGGGTACGCGCCCTCGGGTCCAGCACGGTCACCTCGGCGCTGCTGGGGACCTTGCGCTCGGACCCCCGTTCCCGCGCCGAGTTCTTCGTGCTGGCCGGAATCCCCGGCTGAGGCGACGGTCCCGGCCGGCCTGCGCCGCTACGCCGGCAGGCCGGCGGGCTCGTCCAGCAGCGCGTTGAGCGTCCTGGCCAGGCCGTTGAGCTCGCGCAGGTGCGCCGGGGTCAGCTTGGCGAGGCAGCGCTCGCCCCTGGCGGTCAGCTCGACCCGCACCACCCGGCCGTCGGCGGGGTCGGCGACCCGGCGCACGAACCCGGCGGCGGCGGTGCGGTTGACCAGCTCAACGGCGCTGTGCGGGCGGAGCAGCAGGTAGCCGGCCAGGTCGCCGACGGCAGGCGGCTGGTCCCCCGGATGCCCCTTGACCGCGACCAGGAGCTGATGCTGCACGTGGGTCAGGCCGGCCTCGTGTGCCTGGGCCTCGCTCCAGTGCTGGAACTCGCGCAGCCGGATGCGGAAGGCCAGCAGGCGCTGATAGTCCCGCCGAGTCGGCTCCGGCACCATTTCTTTCTCCGGCCCTGTTTCTTTCTCCGGCACTGTCCTCCTAGGCGCTCCTGGCCTCCTAGGCGCTCCTGGCCGTGGGCTCGCCTCTATCCTGCTCCGCCTTCGCGCCGCTGGCCCGCCTGGCACCGGCTCGCCCGCCGCTGACCCGGCGGAGCTGCAGCACCCGCTCCGCGTGCCGTTCCTCGATCAGCAGCTTCTCCCGCGCCTGGAGCAGGTTGAACTGGGTGATGATGCCGTCCAGGCGGCGCGGTTCCGCGCGGTCCACCACGGGCAGCGCGCCCAGCCGCAGCGCGGCCATCCGCTCCGCGACCACCCGCAGGATCTCGTCGGGATGCGCCATCGCCGCCTGGGTGATCATGACGTCCCGCACCAGCAGCGGCCGGCCGGCTGGCCCGGCCCGCTCCGCTCGCCCGCCCAGAACGGCGGACCAGGGCAGCACCCCGATCAGGGCGCCCGCGTCGTCCAGCACCGGGTACAGCCGCTGGCGGCGCTGCGCCGAGCCCTCGGGCAGCGCCGCGTACAGCTCCGCGACGGGCCGGTCCGGCTCGGTGGTGAACAGGTCGGTGTCCATCACCTCGCGCACGAACGTGGCCTCCAGCGGGTCGACCGCGTACTCGCGCATCACGTGGAAGCCGCGTCTGGCGACCTTTTCCGTGAGGATCGAGCGCCGCAGCACCAGCGTGCTGACCAGGTGCGCGACCGCCGCGACGATGAGCAGCGCGAGCAGCGCCCCGGTGTCGTGGGTGAGCTCGAACGCGAAGACGACCGCGGTGAACGGTGACCTGGTCACCCCGGCCAGCGCGCCGGCCAGCCCGATCAGCGCCCAGGTGCCAGGCGGCGCGCCGGGCAGCACGTGGCCAAGGACGCCGCCGACGCAGGCGCCCATCATCAGCACCGGCGCCAGGATGCCGCCGCTGGTGCCGCTGCCAAGCCCGGCCGACCAGATGACCAGCTTGACCACGAACAGGGTGACCAGTGCGCCGATGCCGAGCTGGCCGAGGAGCTGGGCGTGGATGGTGTCGTAGCCGACACCGAGCGCCCGCGGGTCGGCCAGCCCGCCGACCCCGATGACCAGGCCGCCGATCACCGGCCACCACATCCAGTGCAGGTGCTCAGACAGCTTGCCGAAGGCGTCCTCGGTCCGGTAGACGGCCTGGGTCAGCAGCCAGGCGGCCAGGCCGGTGGCGAGGCCGACGACGGCGGCGCCGGGCAGCGCGATCCCGCTCAGCACGGCGTGCCCCGGCACCGGGAAGATCGGCTGCGCGCTGACCAGGCCGCTGTGCGCCATCGCCATCCGCAGCCCGTCCGCGGTGGCCGACGCCAGCGCGATCAGCACCGTCGACCGGGGCCGGAACTCGAACGCGAGCAGCTCGACGCCGAACAAGGTGGCGGCCACCGGGGTGCCGAACACCGCGCTCATGCCGGCCGCCGCCCCCGCCACCAGCAGCGCCCGCCGCTGCGCGGCGGTGAGCCGGAAGAGCTGGCCCGCGATGGAGCCGACGGCGCCGCCGGTCAGGATGATCGGGCCTTCCGCGCCGAACGGCCCGCCGGTGCCGATGCTGATCGCGCTGGAGATGGGCTTGAGGATGGCCAGCCGCGGCGCGACCTTGCTGCCGTTGACCAGGACCCGCTCCATCGCCTCGGGGATGCCGTGGCCGCGGATCTGCTCCGAGCCGAACCGGGCCATCAGGCCGATGACCAGGCCGCCGCCGACCGGGATGACGATGGCAAGCGCGCCGAGGGTGTTGCCGGCCGGGGAGACCAGGTGCACGCTCAGCCGCTGGTAATAGAGCAGGTTGGTGACCAGCCCGATCATGTCAAGCAGGGCGAGCGAGATCCCGGCCGCGATCGCGCCGACCCCGATGGCCAGCGGCACCAGGCGGAGGATCGCGGTCGTGACGGTGAAGTCGCCCAGTGCCGCTCCGGGCACATCGGGAGCCGTGAAATTTTGCATCGTGATACGACATTATCAGCCACCGCAGGGCAGTCCGGGGACGGCGGCGGGTCGTCTGGACAGCTAGCGCAGCTTCTCCGGGATGGACTGGGCGAACCGGAACGCGTCGTCCGGGTCGTAACGGCGCTTCACTCGCACCAGCCTCGGCAGGTTCTCGCCGTAGTAGGCCTTCTTCCAGTCCGCCAGCGACGGGTCGATGAAGTTCTGGTACGCCTGGCGCATCCCGTAGCCGGCCAGCGCGTCGTAGATGCCGGCCAGCCAGTCCAGGTTCGCCGTGACCACCCGCTTGCTGTCCCGGGCCGTCCAGGTCGTCTCGGTGTCCATCAGGAACGCCGGGTCCCGGTGCACGAACGCGGTCCGCTCCGGCGCCACCCGCCGGATCCGGCCGCCCCAGGCGAAGATCGTCACCCCCGCGCCCGACGGGTTAGAGCTGCCAGGCCATCGCTCCAGCCAGCGGATCGCGGCAGCCACGCCGCCGCCGGGCAGCGCCGAGGCCAGGAACCGCGACCTGGAGGCGAACCGGCCCGCGGGCACGCTGCGGGCCAGCACCGACTGCGCCGCCACGTACTCGCGGTCCTCGATGAGCTGCTGCGACGGCCAGGCCGCGGCGCGCACCGGCGACAGCAGGTCGGACAGCTCGCGGCTCGGGCCGAAGTACAGGCCGAGCGCGTCCACGGTGCGGGCCGGCGGCCCGCCGGTGGCATGCCCGCCGCCGCTGACACCGAGCCCAACCCGGCAGGACAGCGTGTCAGGCGCGCCGGACATCAGCCGCTGCACCGCGTCCAGCACCGTCGCCGCCTGCCGCCACGGCCAGCTCAGCTTGTACACCGAGACCTCGCCGACCCTGGTGGCGCGCAGCCGGTAACCGGCGTTGATGCCGAAATTGCCGCCGCCCCCGCCCTGGCACGCCCAGAACAGGTCGGGGTGCGAGCGCGGCGTGACGCGCAGGATCTCGCCGGCCGCGGTGACCACCTCGGTCTCCAGCAGGTGATCGCAGGTCAGCCCGAGATGCCTGCTGGCGAAGCCGAACCCGCCGCCGAGCAGCAGCCCGCTGACCCCGACGGTCGGGCACCGGCCGCTCGGCGCGGCGACCCCGGTGCCGGCCAGCCCGGCGTACAGGTCGGCGTTGCGCGCCCCGGCCCCGACCGTGATCGTCATCGCCTCGCGGTTCACCCGGACCGAGTTCATCCTGGCCGTCGAGATGACCAGGCCGCGGCTCGCGCTGTAGCCGCCGTAGCTGTGCCCGCCGGACCTGGCGGCGAACGGCACCCCGTAATGCCTGGCCCACCGCAGCGCGACCGCGATGTCGGCAGCGCCGGAGCACAGCGCGACGCCCTCGGGTCTTATAGACGCGTAACGATGGTTGTACGGGACACTCGCCGCCGCGTAGCCGGTGTCGCCCGGCCGCAGTAACCGGCCGCGCAGGGCACGGGCGAGCTGTGCCCAGTCGGGCGCCCTGGCGGTGGCGGCCTGGTGCGCCGCGTCCATTCGCCGCGCCTGGAGCCCGGCGGCCCCGGCGAGCACCACGAGCCCCGTCCCGGCCAGGGCCTCGCGGCGGCTTATGCCCTCCATGCCCCCGGTGCCGCCTTCCCGGCCGGCGGCCGTTCCCCGGGCCGCCCCGCCGCCTATCCCGCGCCGGGCACCCCCTTGTCCCGGCGGCACGACGATAATGCAAAACGGCCTGGTAGCCGCGCATTTCGGCCGGCGTTTCTCAGTCCGGCAGCCAGCCAGAACTTATTTTGTTGCGCGAACTGGCCGCTACCCATAAAGTGCGCATGTTTCCTGAAAATAAATGCATCATGAAATGGACCGGCGGCAGTCAGGAATCCTGAATCCGCCGAGAGGAGAATGACACGGTGCAGATCCGGTTCCCGGCTCCGCTGCGGCCAGGCGACCTGGTGGGCGTGACCGCGCCCTCCAGCGGCGTGACGGCGGGGCAGGCGGCCCGCCTGGACCACGCCGTGAAGACCGTCAGGTCGCGGGGCTACGAGGTCGTCATCGGCGACTGCCTGGACGGCACGTCGCATGTCAGCGCGCCCGCCCCGGCCAGGGCCGCCGAGCTGATGGCGATGCTGACCGACCCGGCGATCCGGGCCGTGGTGCCGCCGTGGGGCGGCGAGACCGCGATCGACCTGCTGCCGCTGCTTGACTGGCCGGCCATCGCGGCGGCCGAGCCGACCTGGCTGGTCGGCTTCTCCGACATCTCCACCCTGCTGGTGCCGATGACGGTGCTCACCGGGGTCGCCACGCTGCACGGCAACAACCTGATGGACACCCCGAACCAGGTGCCCGATCAGCTGCTGAGCTGGCTCGACATCGTCGCCTTGCCGGCCGGGGCCACGTTCACCCAGTCCCCGCCCGGCCGGCACCGCGCCGGCCCGTTCAGTGATTATCAGGAGAACCCCCTGGTGACCGAGGTGACGCTGGACGGGTCTGGCTCGTGGGTGCGGCTGGACGGCGACGGCCAGGTGGATGTCACCGGCCGCCTCATCGGCGGCTGCGTCGAGACCGTGCGCCACCTGTGCGGCACCAGGGCGGGCGACATCGCCAGGTTCGCGGCCGGGCAGGCCCCAGACGGGCTGATCGTGTACCTGGAGGCGGCCGGCGACGATGCCTTCAGCATCTGCCGGAGCCTGCACGGCATGCGAATGGCGGGCTTCTTCACCGGGGCGCAGGCCATCCTGGTGGGCCGGACGGAGGCTCCGGGCGGGCCGACCATGACCCAGCACGAGGCGGTCGCCGATGCCCTCGGCGGCCTGGGCGTGCCGCTCCTCGCCGACGTGGAGTGCGGGCACGTGCCGCCTTACCTGCCGCTGGTCAACGGCGCGCTGGCCAGGGTCAGGCTGGACGGCGAGACCGCCGCGATCACCCAGACGCTGGCCTGACCAGGCGGCCCGGCGCGCCACCGCCGTGCCAGGATGAACGGCATGAGCAGTCCGCGTGCGGGGCAGCCCGCTGCCGCTGAGGATCTCGTCGATGTCGCGAAGCTGGTCACCGCGTACTACGCCGTGCATCCCGACCCCGGCCAGGTCACCCAGCGGGTGTCGTTCGGCACCTCCGGCCACCGCGGCTCGGCGCTGACCGCCACCTTCAACGAGGACCACATCGTCGCCACCAGCCAGGCGATCTGCGAGTACCGGGCCGGGCAGGGCATCACCGGGCCGCTGTACCTGGGCGCCGACACCCACGCCCTGTCCGAGCCGGCCCGGGTGAGCGCGCTTGAGGTGTTCGCCGCCAACGGCGTGCGGGTGCTCATCGACTCCCGCGACGGGTACACGCCGACCCCGGCGGTGTCCCGCGCGATCCTCGCGCACAACGCCTCTGGCGACGGCGGGCGCGCCGACGGCGTCGTGGTCACGCCGTCGCACAACCCGCCGGCCGACGGCGGGTTCAAGTACAACCCGCCGGACGGCGGGCCGGCCGGCACCGACATCACCCGGTGGATCCAGGACCGGGCCAACGAGCTGCTCGCCGCCGGGCTGGCCGGGGTGCGGCGGATTCCGTACGCGCGGGCGCTGGCGGCCGGCACCACCGGGCGGTTCGACTTCCTGGACGCCTACGTGGCCGCGCTCGGCCAGGTCGTCGACCTGGCGGCGATCACCAGGGCGGGGGTGCGGATCGGCGCCGACCCGCTGGGCGGCGCCAGCGTCGCCTACTGGGGCGAGATCGGCGAGCGCTACGGCCTGGACCTCACGGTCGTGAACCCGCGGGTGGACGCCACGTTCCGGTTCATGACGCTGGACTGGGACGGCAAGATCCGGATGGACTGCTCGTCGCCGTACGCCATGACCAGCCTGATCGCCAGGCAGCACGAGTTCACCGTGGCGACCGGCAACGACACCGACTCCGACCGGCACGGCATCGTGACGCCCGACGGCGGACTGCTCAACCCCAACCACTACCTCGCGGCGGCCATCGAGTACCTGTACCGGCACCGCGACGGCTGGTCACCGGCCGCGGCGGTCGGCAAGACGCTGGTCAGCTCCTCGATGATCGACCACGTCACCGCCGGGCTCGGCCGCGAGCTGCTGGAGGTCCCCGTCGGGTTCAAGTGGTTCGTGCCCGGCCTGCTTGACGGCTCGGTGGCCTTCGGCGGCGAGGAGAGCGCCGGGGCCTCCTTCCTGCGGCGGGACGGCTCGGTGTGGACGACGGACAAGGACGGGATCATTCTCGCCCTGCTGGCCTCGGAGATCACCGCCGTGACCGGCAAGTCGCCCTCCGAGCTGTACGCCGGGCTGACCGACCGCTACGGCACGCCCGCCTACGCGCGCATCGACACCGCCGCGACCCGCGAGCAGAAGGCCGCCCTCGCCGGGCTCTCCCCCGAGCAGGTCAGCGCCGACGAGCTGGCCGGGGAGAAGATCACCGCGAAGCTGACCGCCGCGCCGGGCAACGGCGCGCCGCTCGGCGGGCTCAAGGTGGTGGCCGGCCCCGGCTGGTTCGCCGCCCGCCCGTCCGGCACCGAGGACGTCTACAAGCTGTACGCCGAGTCCTTCCGCGGACCTGAGCACCTCGCGCGGATCCAGGACGAGGCTCGCGCGATCATCGCAGCCGTCGTAGGCTGACCCGCGATGTCATCATCTGTGCCGGTCATCGACCTGACGCCGTGGTACTCCGGCGACCCGGCGGCCCGCGCCGCCGTCGCCGCGCGGGTCGACGCGGCGCTGCGCGGCGTCGGCTTCTTCCTGATCACCGGGCACGGCGTGCCCGACTCGCTGCGCGCCGCCGTGCGCGAGCACGCCAGGGCGTTCTTCGGGCTGCCGGATGCGGTCAAGCGGCGCTACGCGGTGACGGTCGGCGGCCGGGGCTGGCTGCCGCCGGGCGTCGAGGCTAACGGCTACGCCGAGGGCACCGAGACCCCGCCCGACCTGAAGGAGTCCTTCGCGGTCGGCGCGGACCAGCCCACCGGCGACCCGGCGGTGGACGGGTACTGGTTCCAGCGCAACGTCTACCCGGCGGAGATCCCGGCCCTGGAGGCCGCGGTGGTGCGGTACCTGGCCGCCATGCGGAAGCTGGCCGACGAGCTGCTGGTGCTGTGCGCGGCCGCGCTGGAGCTGGACAGCGACTTCTTCACCCGGCACACCGGGCACTCGACGCACACCATGAACATCAACTGGTACCCGCCGATGAGCGTGGCGGGCGAGCCGGAGCCCGGACAGTTCCGGATCGGACCGCACACCGACTTCGGCACCGTCACCATCCTGGACCGGGAGCCGGGCAAGGGCGGGCTCCAGGTGTGGAGCCCGGACGACGGCTGGGAGGACGCGCCGTTCGTGCCTGGCTCGTTCACGATCAACACCGGTGACCTGCTGGCCAGGTGGAGCGGCGCCCGGTGGAAGTCCAACCGGCACCGGGTGCTGCCGCCGCAGGCGCAGGCGCCCGATGAGGATCTCGTCTCGCTGGTCTACTTCTACGAGGCGAACCACGACGCGCTCATCGAGTCGCTTGGCCCGCCGATCGGCCAGCGCGGTGACTACGCGCCGGTGGTCAGCGCCGACTTCCTCAAAGAGCGCCTGGACGCCATCACCATCGGCTGACGCCACGTCAGGCTCTGCCGCGCCTCGTCACGGCACGCCATTCCGGCATTGACGCTCCCACACCACCGGGTTACGCTGTGCGTTCTAATAGGAAAGTTTCCTATTAGATATGGACATCGGCGGTCATATGCCGCCCGAGGGAGCCCACGTGAAGCGGATGACGCACATCGGGCCTCGACTGGCCCTGTCGGCAGCCACCGCCGGCCTACTCGCGATGACTGGCGCGGGCGTTCTCAGCACGCCCGCCCAGGCCAGTTCGTCCCATCCCGCGACCAAGGCCGCCGCACCCGCGCACGCCCGGCCCGGCGGATTCCAGTACCACAAGGTCGGCTACTTCCTGCAGTGGAGCATCTACGGCGAGAGCTTCTTCGTGAAGAACCTCGTCACCAGCGGCGAGGCCGCCGATCTCACCCAGCTCGACTACGCGGACGCCAACGTCAGTCAGCAAGGACTGTGCGAGGAGAGCACCGCGGCGGGCGAGGGCGACACCTGGGCCGACTACCAGGCCACCTTCCCCGCCAGCGAGACCGTGGACGGTGTCGCCGACACCTCGACTCAGCCGCTGGCCGGCAACTTCAACCAGCTCAAGGAGCTGAAGGCGCTCTACCCCAACCTCAACATCGTGATGTCGATCGGCGGCTGGACCTGGTCGCAGTACCTGTCCGACGCCGCGCTCACCCCCGCCTCCCGGCGGGCCTTCGTGTCCTCGTGCATCAACCTGTTCATCAAGGGCAACCTGCCGGTCCAGTCCGGCGCGGCGCAGGGCGGCCCCGGCTCGGCCGCCGGAATCTTCGACGGCTTCGACATCGACTGGGAGTGGCCGGGCTCGCCGGCTAACGCCGGCACCATCTACCGCCCGCAGGACAAGCGGGACTACGTGGCGCTGCTGGCCGAGTTCCACCGCCAGCTCGGCGCCCTGAGCCGGACGACCCACCAGCACTACGTGCTGACCTCGTTCCTGCCCGCCAACCCGGCCACCATCAAGGCCGGCTTCAAGGTCAGGAAGATCTTCAAGTACCTGACCTTCGCCGACATCCAGGGCTACGACTTCCACGTGGCCACCGAGCCGCTGACCAACTTCCAGTCCAACCTGTACACCGACCCCGCCGACCCGACCGGCAACGGCTTCAGCGTCAACGAGGCCATCCAGCAGTACCTGCGCCGCGGCGCCCCGGCCCGCAAGCTGGTCGTCGGCGTGCCCGCCTACGCACGGGGCTGGACCGGCGTCAGCCCGGGGCCGGACGGCGATGGCCTCTACCAGGCGGCGACCGGCCAGGCCGAGGGCACCTTCGGCGCCGGCGTGACGAACTACAACGCGATCGAGACGCTGCCAGGGACCCGGTACTACGACCGGCAGCTAGGCGCGGCCTACCTGTATGACGGCACGAACTGGTGGACCTACGACACGCCGCAGGTGCTGCTCCAGAAGGCCGCCTACATCAGGCGCCTCGGCCTCGGCGGCATGGCGATGTGGTCGATGGACGGCGACGACGCCCAGGGCTCGCTGACCAGCGCGATCAACCAAGGCCTGCGGTAACGCAGGGGAAAGCCGGGCCCGGTCTAACTCCCTGGCCGGGCCGGCCCTTTCCTCCCCCCTGTACCGGTTACCCGAGCAGGTAGCCGATGATCAGCAGCGCCGCCTTGCCCAGCCAGGACAGCGAGCCGAGCGACAGGCCGTGCGACCTGGCGGCCGACACGGTCAGGTGGCTGCGCGCCGAGGTGGCCAGCACCCGGCCGCCCCTGGCGACGACCGCGCGGAGCCAGTAGCCGCCGGCCGGCAGGGCCGGCGCGCTGATGGTCCCGGCGCGGTGCAGCCGCCGCGCGAGCAGCCAGGGCTGGCCCGCCCCGGCGCGCCGCACCTCCAGGAGCACCCTGCCGCCGGCGGGCACGCCCGCGGCCAGGTAGGTCAGGCCGGCCCGGTGCCCGGCCGTGACGTGCTGGCGGGTCATGGCCATCTCGACCCGCGGCCCCTGCGCGACCGACGCGGACGCGGCCCGCGCGCCCGACGCCAGCAGCGCGATGCCGCCGATCGCGACGGCCGCCATGAGCGCCAGCTTGAGCTTCCTGGCCCGGTGGTGCGAAATCCGCTGGCCGCCAGACTGCCGCCAGGAACCTGACGAGGAACGCCTGCTCATCTGAGCCTCCTTAGAGCCGAGACATCTCATGACTGCAATAGAAATGCACGACCCGGCGCCTTACAAGCTGCCCGGATAACCCCGGTCACCTCCGAAAATGACGGAGGAACCGGGTCATTACCGGAATGGTTTTCCGGCAGTGAAACAAGGAATGCGGAAGACCCCGGAGTAATCCGGAGAACATCGGCACGGGACTTCGCCGTCATCCGGGCTACGATCGGCTCAGAAAGCAGGGACGCCCAGGGCGCCCTGGCCATCCGGCGGCGAATTCCAGACTGAGGTACGCCATGCGCGAGGGCAGGGCCGACGGCGGCACGCCGCCCCGGCGGGAACCGGTCGGCCGGGGCCGGGTGGCCAGCCTGGTGGCCGTGACCGCCGTAGCGGCGGGCCTGGCCGGCCTGGCTGCCGGGATGCTAGCCGGGCCGCCGGGCCGTCCCTCGGCCGCGGCCGCCAGACCGGGCGGCCAGCGCCCGGTCGCGTCCGCCGAGCTGACCGCGCGCTCGGGCGCCGTCAGCCTGCCCGCGCCGGTCCGGTGCCGCGGCTGCTGGCTGCCGCACCGGAAGGAGAGCTGGCAGATCCAGCTCTCCGCCACGCCGTCGCGGCCGTTCCCCGATGTCCAGATGATCGAGGTGGATGGCTTCGATACCCCGTCGGCCACGGTCGCCGCCCTGCGCCGGGCCCGGCGCGGCACCGGCGTGGTCTGCTATATCGACGCCGGCACCTGGGAGAACTGGCGGCCCGACGCCAAGGAGTTCCCGCGCGACCTGCTAGGCAAGAAGGACGGGGCCTGGGCGGGCGAGCGCTGGCTGGACATCGCCAGGTTCCACGGCGCGCTCGGCAAGATCATGCGAGCCCGGGCCGCCATGTGCAAGGCCAAGGGCTTCAACGCCATCGACTTCGACAACGTCGACGGGTACACCAACGACACCGGGTTCAAGCTGACCGCCGCGGACCAGCTCCGCTACGACGTGTTCCTGGCCAACACCGCGCACCGGCTCGGGCTGTCCGTGGCGCTCAAGAACGACCTGGCGCAGATCCCGGTGCTGCTGCGGTACTTCGACTTCGCCGTCGACGAGCAGTGCTTCCAGTACCGCGAATGCCTCAGCTCGCAGAACGGCGGCTTCGGCCTGGACGAGTTCACCCGCGCGCACAAGGCCGTCTTCGACATCGAGTACCGGCTGAAACGAGACCAGTTCTGCCCGGCGGCCATCCGCGATCACTTCAACGCGCTGCGCAAGCGGCTGAGCCTTGGCGCCTGGCGCGAGCCCTGCGGGTAGCCCGCCGTTAGCTCGCGGCGCGCCCCCTCAGGACGCCGCGCGCAGCGCGAGTATCGCGTTGTTGTCGGTACCGACGAAGACCAGGCCGCCGGCGGCGGCCGGGCTGGACAGCACGTCCCCGCCGGTCTGGTAGACCCACTCCACCCGCCCGGTGGCCGCGGCGATGGCGTAGACCCTGCCGTCGTTGCTGCCGACGTAGATCGTGCCCCGGTACCCGCACGGGCTGGACACGACCGGCCCGCCAGTCCGCACGCTCCACAGCAGCCGGCCGCCATGCTGGGAGAACGCGTAGATCCGGTTATCGCCGCTGCCCACGTAGACCGCGCCCTGGTAGGCCAGCGGGCTGGAGGTTACGGGCCCGCCGGTGAGCTGCGACCAGATGACTTTCCCGGTGCTCGCCCGCAGGGCATAGACCGTGCGGTTGTCGCTGCCGACGTAGACCACGCCCGCCGCCACGGCCGGGCTGGAGTCGACCATGCCGCCCGCAGGCGCCGACCAGCGGACCACGCCGGAGGCCGCGTTCATCGCGTAGATCTTGCCGTCCTCGCTGCCCACGTACAGCACGCCGGAGCTGATCGCCGGGCTGGAGGCGACCGTGCCGCCGGTCGCCCGCGACCACGCCTGCTTCCCGGTGGCGGCGTCCAGCGCGTGTACCACGTTGTTGCCGTCGCCGAAGTACACCAGCCCGCCCGCCGTCGCCGGGCTGGAGTCGATGCCGCCGCTGTTGGGCACCGACCAGCGGGGCGTGCCGGTCGCGGCGCTCAGCGCGTAGAACCTGCTGGGCGCGTCGTCGCCGACGTACACCGTGTTGCCAAGCAGCAGCGGCCGGGTGTCGATCTGCTGATGCGCGTGATAGGTCCAGCGCACCTTCCCGGTGCTCGCGTCGACCGCGTACATCGTGCCGCTGTCGTCCCCGATGTAGACCACGCCGCCGGCCAGCCGCGGGCTGCCGTCCACGGAGGCGTGCGTCGGCACGCTCCAGGCCAGCGTGGCGTCCGGGGTGCCCGGAGTCACGCCGCCGCCCGAGCGGGCGGCCTGGCTCGCCGCGCTGCCCGGCGGCCCGGCAGGCTGGTCCGCGGGCTGCCGCAGCGCCAGCGTGACCAGTACCACCGCTCCGATCACCACCACGACCGCCAGCGCGGCCGCCGCGGGCTTGTGCGCCGACGCCGACCGCCGCAGCCCGCTGCCCGGAGCGCGCCCGGCCGGCGGGGCGGCCGGCGGGGTGGCCTGCACGGGCAGCACGATCTGGGCGGGCGGCACGGCGGGCTGGACCGTCATGTCCGGCGAGACGGCCATGCCCGGCGAGACGGCCATGCCCGGCGAGACGGCCATGGCCTGCTCCTGGCCCTGGCCGGCGCCCGGCTCCGTGACCGGGCTGACCGCGCTGGCCTCGCCGTCCAGCGCCGCCTGGTGCCGCCGGCGCCACTCATCCAGCGTGCCCAGGTGCGCGGTGCCCAGGCCGGTCTGCGCGGCGATCTGGTGACAGGCGGACACGAACCGGGAGACGAAGTCCCAGCCCGGCACCTTCACCCGCCGGCCGTGCAGGTGGTCATCGAGCGTGCTGGTCGGCAGCCCGGTCAGCCGCTTGAGCTGGCCGAGCGTCGGCTGCCCCGCCGCGGCATGCAGCCGGCGCAGTTCCTCGGTGAAGCCGCGTACAGCCGCGCCGGTCTCTTGCTCTGCCATCGCGTCCTCTCGCGTCCCCCAGGACGCCCGGAATCCGACGGCCGGTCCCGCCAGAAAACCATTCTGAGCCGTCCGGACCTGTCCGGTAACATCCGGGATCGCAAGAATCGTAACTGAGCCGCCGGCCGACGGGCTGTCCTTTCCCTGCCCGTCCCACGGCACGGTGACGGCTTTAGCCGAACGTCATTGCCGGCTCATTAGCGAGGGCTCTCCGTCCCGTACGTCACCCGCACCATCCTCGCCCGGCGCAGCTAGCGCCGGCCCGCCCCGATCCACGAGGGAAGCAACGTGAACGTCGTCGTTCCGCAACGCGGCCGCCGAGGCGGCCGGAGGCTCCTGGGCACGGCCCTGCCGCTGGCCATGCTGGCCACGGGCCTGGCGCTCGCCGTCTCGCCCGGCCCTGCCGCCGCCAGCCCCGCTGCTGCCAGCCCCGCTGCTGCCAGCCGGGCCGCGACCGCCGACGCCGGCACCAGCGGCCCGGCGTGGACGGCCACGACGGCACCCACCACCGGGCTGAGCCCGGTGCCGGGTAGCGAAGACGGCGAGGGCGTCTCCCTGGCGGCGGTGACCTGCCCCGCGGCCGGCTCGTGCGTGGCGGTCGGCAATTACTGGGACTCCTCGTCGCACGTGCAGGGGCTGATCGAGACGCTGTCCGGCGGCACCTGGACCGCCAGCGCCGCGCCCACCGAGAGGCTCAGCCCGGCCCCAGCAGCCGACCCGCAGGCTCGCCTGCTGGCCGTGGCCTGCCCTGCCCTGGGTTCCTGCGTGGCGGTCGGCAACTACGACACCGCCGCCGGCGGCGAGGCCGGGCTGATCGAGACGCTGTCGGACGGCACCTGGACGGCCACGACCGCGCCGACCGCGAGTGCCAGCCAGATAGCCCGCCTGTTCGCCATCTCCTGCCCGGCCGCCGGATCGTGCTACGTGGTTGGTGACTACACGGACTCGCTGTCCGGCCTGCCGTCTGACTGGTCCGCGCTGGCCGACACGCTCAGCGACGGCCAGTGGAGCGCCGCTGCCGTGCCGGTGACCGGCCTCAGCCCGGCCGGCTCTGGCGCGGAGCTGAGCACCGTGTCCTGCCCGGCCGCCGGGTCGTGCGTGGCGGCCGGATTGTACGAGGACGCCGCGCGCGGCCGGCACGGCATGATCGCCACCCTGTCCGCCGGGTCCTGGTCGGCCAGCACCGCGCCCCTGGCCAGCTCGCCGGCGCCGGCGGCGAACCCACTGGTCACCCTCACGGGGTTGACCTGCCCGACGGCGGGCTCGTGCGTCGCCACTGGCACCTACGAAGACGCCACGGGTCACGAGGACGGCCTGATCGACCGGCTCAGCGACGCAACCTGGAACGCCACAGCCGCGCCGGTCAGCGGGCTCAATCCCGCTCCTGGCACCGGGCCGCTCGACGGCGTGGCACTCAACTCGGTGTCCTGCCCGGCTGCGGGCTCCTGCGTCGCGACCGGGTATTACGAGGGAGCCAACGGCGACGGCCATGAGTTCGCCGAGACCTTGTCCGGCGGCTCCTGGTCGGCGGTCACGATCCCGGCGACAGGCCTGTCGCCAGCCGCGAAGAGCACCTCCGGGTCTGCCAGCGTCTCCTGCCCGGCCGCGGGCTCCTGCACCCTCCTCGGCACCTACCAGGACTCCTCCGGCGACGAGCACGCGCTGACCGCCACCCTGGCGGGCGGGAAGTGGACGAGCGCAGCGGTGCCGGCCGACGGCCTGAATCCGCCGCCCGTCCCGACCACGGATCCGTCGCAGCCGCCCTATGAGGCCGCGCAGACCCTGTCCGGCGTCGCCTGCCCGGCGGCCGGCTGGTGCGTCGCGGCCGGGTACTACGCGGATTCCAGCGGCCTCGTGCACGGCATGCTGCTGCGCAGCGGCGTGCCCACCCCCGGCTACTGGCTGAGCAGCACCGCCGCGACCGTCTACGGTTTCCGCGCCACCGCCTACCCGCGCATCGCGCCGGACGGGAAGGTGGCCGGCATCGCCGCCGACAAGTCCGGCTACCTGCTGGCCACCGCCAAGGGCCAGGTGCTCAGCTTCCACGCGCCGTCCTACGGCTCGTTCGGCGGCACGCTGCCCGCCCCGGTGACCGGCATCGCCGCGGACCCGGCGACCGGCGGCTACTGGCTGACCACCAGCAAGGGCAACGTCTACAACTTCCACGCGCCGTTCCTCGGCTCGATGGCCAGGAAGAAGCTGCCGTCCCCGGTCATCGGCATCACCGCCGACGAGCACGGCTACCTGCTGGTGACCAAGGCCGGGAACGTCTATAACTACGGCGTCTCCTGGCACGGCTCGCTGGCCGCGACGAAGCTGCCCGCGCCCATCGCCGGCAGCACGGCCGACCAGGCGACCGGCGGCTACTGGCTGACCACCAGCAAGGGCAACGTCTACAACTTCCACGCGCCGTTCCACGGCTCGACCGCCAGCAAGCAGCTGCCCTCCCCCGTGGTCTGCATCACCGCCGACGGCGCCGGCTACCTCCTGGTCACCAAGGCCGGCAATGTCTACAACTTCGACGCGTCCTGGTATGGATCGCTGGGCGGGACGAAGCTGCCGGAACCCGTCGCGGGCATCGCCGTGGCGGGATAGCCGTCCGCCCGCGCCGGGGCGATGCTTCTCGTCCCCGGCGCGGGCGGCGGCTTGCTAGCCGACGGTCCAGTACTCGCTGACGCTGCTGTTGCAGGTGTAGAGGTCGGCCGTCGCGCCCGGCGAGGTCGAGGCACCGGTGACGCTCAGGCACAGGCCGGAGTTGTTCCCGACGATCGTGCCGCTGGAGTTCACCGTCCAGTACTCGCTGACGCTGCCGTTGCAGGTGTAGAGGTCAGCGGTGGCCTTCGGGGCGGTGGAGGCGCCCGTCACGCTCAGGCACAGGCCGTTGCCGTTAACGATCGTTCCGTCGGAGTTGACCGTCCAGTTCTCGTAGCTGTCGCCGTCACAGGTGTTGATGTCGGCGGTGGCCTTGGGGGTACTGGAGTTGCCTGACACGCTCAGGCAGAGCCCGGAGTTGTTGCCGGTGATCGTCGCGGCGCCGCTGCCGCCGCCGGAACTGCCGCTGGTGAACGGCTCGAAGGTGTTGCTGAAGTACCAGGTCGGCTGGGAGATGCCCGAGCAGGAGTCAGACCCGCCGGTGCCGACGCAGCCGCCGTTGTCGCGCTGCAGTGCCCAGAACGAGATCGTGTTGATGCCCTTGCTCTTGGCCCAGTTCAGCACCGTGGTCGCGTCGGCCTCGGTGAACGTCTCGTCCGCGCCGTAGTCATCGATGCCCGGCATCTCGGTGACGCCGACCATGCCCCAGAGCTGGGACGAGGAGTCCGACGGGTACAGCGACTGGAGCTGGCCTTCCAGGTCGTTGCCCGCCGACTCGGTGTCGGTGGCCATCTCCTGCTGGGTGCCGATGTAGTAGTCGAAGGTCATCAGGTTGACCACGCTGACCTTGGCGCCGTCGGCGATCGCGTTCTGGACCACGGCCTCGTCGGCGGAGTCCATGCCGGTGGTCGTGCTCGGCATCGTGTACGAGAACTGGATGCTCCGGCCGTTGGCCGCCGCCCAGGACTCGGTCTGCGCCACCGCCTCGTTGCGCCGGTTGATGCCGGCGGTGTTGGTCAGCGAGTTGGCCTCGATGTCCAGGTCGATGCGCGGCACGTTGTAGGTGCTGATCACGTTCTCGTAGACCTTGGCGATCGAGCTGACGCTGGTGCAGCTATCGGCGATGTCGGTGCCGGTCGAGTCGGCGCTGTAACCGCCGAAGGACGGGATCGCGTTCCCGCCGGCCGCCTGCAGCTGGGAGATGTCGCTGCCGAAGGTGGCGGAGGTGAGCGGCTCGCTGGTGTCGCCGTTCCAGTACGCCGTGCAGGATCCCGCGCTGGCGGTCTGGATAAACGCGAAGGTGAGGTACTTGGCGCCGGACTCCTGAGAGAGGGTGACCGGGTTGTCGCCGTTGTAGGCCTCGAAGTAGGGGGCGAAGACGTGGCCGGGCAGCGGGGTGGCGGCTGCGGACGCCGCGCTGGCGCCGGAGACGGCTAAGCCAGCGGCGGCCACCGCCGTGGCCGTGGCGGCCAGGGCCGCCTGGAGAGGAGTGCGGAGTCTCATGCGGGGTTTCCTTACGAGAGCCGGGATAAACAGTTAGGAAACTTTCCTGTTTATACGCGGACGCTAACTCCGCCCGGCCAGGCAGTCAAGGGGGCGGCGCGGCCGCGGCGTTTATGCTCGGTGGGTGACAGGTCCGCTTCGCCAGGTGTTCGCGTACTCGGGCGTTCTGTTCCCCGCGCCCCGCCAGCCCGGCTCTCCCGCCCTCGTCGATTACGCGCTGAGCCTCGCGGACGGCCCGGGCACGGCAGGCAGCCGGGGCACGGCAGGCAGCCCGCGCAAGCGGGTCTGCTACCTGCCGACGGCCGTCGGCGACGCGGCCGACGCCATCGCGGCCAAGGCCGCCGTGTTCGCCCGGCTGCCGGCCGCCGAGCTGAGCGTGCTACGGCTGTTTGTGCAGCCGAGCGTGCCCGACATGCGCGCGCACCTGCTCGCCCAGGACGTGATCCTGGTCGAGGGCGGCAGCGTGGTGAACCTGATGGCGATCTGGCGGGCGCACGGCCTGCCGGAGATCCTGCGCGAGTGCTGGGAGGCCGGCGTGGTGCTGGCCGGCACCAGCGCGGGCAGCATGTGCTGGCACCTGGGCGGCCCGACCGACTCGTTCGGCGACGACCTGGCGCCGTTCACCGACGGGCTCGGCTTCCTGCCGTTCAGCAACGGCGTGCACGACGACCTCGCCGAGCAGCCGCGCCGCGCCGAGTACCGCCGGATGGTCGCCGAAGGCGTGCTGCCGGCCGGCTACGCGACGCAGGACGGCGTGGGACTGCACTACCTCGGCACCGAACTGCACGAGGCCGTCACGATCCTGCCAGGCAGGCAGGCCTGGCAGGTCCGGCCCGATGGCCACGGCGGCTACGCCGAGCGCGAGATCACCCCGCGGCTGATCTGAGCGCCGGCCGGGGGCCAGAGCCGGTCACCGTCCGGGGTCACGCCAGGCACTCCGTTTTGTCATATTCATGGGATAGTTATGCCCAAGATTTACTTTTCCTACGGGGAACGGGGAACGCGCGTCATGTTGCGGATACGCCCATTTATGATCGGCGGCCTGGCGACCGCCGCGATCCTGCTAGTCACGGCGCTGCCCGCCGGAGCCTCGGCCTCGACCAGCCCGGCCGGTGCGACCAGCGGCACCAGCGCCGCCGGGGCCGCCGCGCCCCGGCGGCTCCCCGCCCAGCCGGCGGCGGCCGGACGGGCCAGGATCGGCCCGGCGAGCGCGTTCATCGACAATGAGCTCGGCGCCGACTCCTGCGACCCGCTGAACAACGGCTCATCGTCGCACTTCACCTGCGAGGCCGCCGGCTGGTGGGCCGACATCAACGGCGACGCGGCCGACCTCACCCCGCTGGTCCTGATCTGGGACCAGGGCTCGTCCTGGGGCGGCCTCCTGACCGGCGGCGGGACCACCAGGTACCCGAACATCTTCCAGACCGCCGAGTCCTGCGCCAGCCCACAGGAGCTGGAGCCGACCTGCCTGGTCGTCGGCGAGCACTACAAGACCACCAGGTACGCCGCCCAGTTCGCCGAGTACGGCGCGGGCTACGTCAGCCCGGTCCTGCAAGGCAACCCCCAGGGCGACACCTGGTCATCGCTGCGGGGCGTTTCCTGCCCGGTCACCACGCTGACCTTCTGCATGGTCGTCGGCCAGGCCGGCACGTCGAAGAAGTCCGGCGGCAAGGTCGTCTATCACGGTCGCGCCACCGCTTACTCCTTCAACGGCACCAAGTTCCGCAGGCTGACCCTCCCTTCGGTCGCCCACGCCCGCGACTCCGAGCTGGCCAGCGTGTCCTGCTTCTCCGCCACCACGTGCGTGGCGGTCGGCAACTACACCAGCTCGGCAGGCAAGTGGCGCGGCTACGCCGCGATCTGGACCGCCGGGAAGTGGAAGCTGCAGACCACGCCGGGCGTCAGCCACCAGTCGCGGGTCACCATGGAGTCCGTGAGCTGCCCGGCCGCGACCACCTGCGTGGCCACCGCGGTTTCCCAGTACCCCGGCGAGCACGCGGCGGCGGAGCGCTGGACCGGCGGCAAGTGGCGGAACATGACCATGCCCTCGCGCGGCGCGGCGACGCTCTACAGCATCTCGTGCCCGACCACGACGAACTGCTTCGCGGTCGGCGGGCACGGCAACGGCACGCTCGCCGAGGCCTGGAACGGCACCAGGTGGTCGGTGCAGAAGTCACCGGTCACCGGCAAGCCGGACAACGGCGACAACCTGAACTCGGTGTCCTGCGTCACCGTAAAGGAGTGCGTGGCGGTGGGCTTCCGGTTCAACCCGAAGACCAGGCCAAGCCGCCAGCTGTTCCGCAACCTCGCCGAGGAATGGAACGGCACCACCTGGCGAGTCCAGACCACGCCCAACCAGTAACCGCCTGGCCGGGCCTGGGCCTGCTCAGCGCAGCCGGATCCAGACCGCGTGGGCGATGCCCACCGGCTGGCCGGCCGCGTTGAACAGGGCCGAGCCTGCCAGCAGCTTGCGGCGGTCTAGTTCCTGCCGCCAGGCGGCCACCGCGTGCGGCTCGCCCGCGAGGACGGGCCCGAGATGGCGGACGGTGAACCGGCCGAGCAGGTAGAGCGAGTCACGGTCGCCAGTGCCGGGGCCGCCAGTGCCGGGGCCGCCAGTGCCGGGGCCGCCATTGCCGGGGTCGCCAGCGTCGGGGTCCGGGCGGCCGAACGCGGTGAAGCCGCCCGGACAGTCAAGCGCGGCCGACACGAACTCCGGCCGCACCTGGCCTTCGGCGTCCGCGAACTCGGCGGCCGGCGTCCAGGCATCGGCGAGCAGGTCGCGACCTGGCACCCGGCCGACCATGATGCCCAGGCCGTCGCCGCGGGCACCGCAGACGAAGCAGCCGGGGAACGGGTGCTCGGCCGGGCGGCGGCGCAGCCGGGACGAGGCCCCGGCCTCGCGCGCCGCCTCGACCGGCACCGCGCCGGGGATCTCGTCAGGCAGCCGGGCAGGCGCGGGCTTGCCCTCGGCGATCAGCGCGTCGCCGTCGAGTACCCGCACGCCCGCCTCGCCGCACGCCACCGACAGCGGCGTGCCCAGCGGAGCCGGGCGGCGCAGGGTGACCTCGGCGGGCCCGTCCTGGTACGCCGCGACCATCCCGGACACGTACCCGCCGTTGCCGATGCCGGGCGGCCCGCAGAAGCGGGGCGCGATCACCAGCCCGTCGGGCATGACGCAGTTCCTGATCCCGGTGGGCACCTGCTCAGGCTGGCACTTCCGGACATCTCAGTAAAGGATCAGGCCCGGGTCAGGAGAAATGGCGGCGGCTCAGCCGCCAGGCGCAGAACCCGGCGAGCAGCAGGGCGAGCAGCACGAAGATGCCCGTCTCCGTGCACTGGAGCTCCCAGAACCGGCTGGCCGGCTGATAGGTGGCTAGCTGCCGCAGGTGCAGGCTGGCGAGCCAGGCGTTGCACTGCTGCGGGCTGCCGGCCGTGCAGGCCTTGCTGGCCGGGCCGGTGAACACCTTGCCTGTCGTCGTGACGGCCTGCTCGGACAGGACCCAGGCGCCGGGCTTGCCGGTGCCGGGCATGATCGTCATCTGGCCCGTCTGGTTGATCGTCAGGCCGTTGAGCCCGTTGACGTTCAGCGGCCCCGAGCTGTGCATCGGCGGGATCAGGTGGCCCCGGATCCACAGCGGCATGGCGATCTCGGCGAAGGCAGTCCCGGCGAGGGTCAGGGCCATGGTCGGCAGGATGCGGCGGATCAGGCTGCCGACCGTGACGCCCAGCGCGAACCCGAACAGGGCGTAGCCGACCGGGACGATGTCCCGGGTGCCGTAGATCGCCGGGCCGATCCGGCTCAGCGCCCCGTCTACGGCACCGTACTGGCTGACCTTGTCCAGCGGCGCCGACCACCAGGTCACCATGAGGCTCAGCAGGCCGGCGGCGGCCGCCGAGGCCAGGCCGAGAACGCCCAGCTTGACCGCGAGCCAGCGGTTCCTGGTGACGCTCTGGGTCCACGCCAGGCGGAACGTGCCCGACTCCAGTTCCCTGGTCACCAGGGGCGCGCCCCAGAACAGCCCGATGATCGGCGGCACGACGTACATCAGGATGGTGCCGAGCATGAACACGACCTTGTACACCCCGGCCGAGCGGAGCTCGTTGACGAAGGCGTTGGCCAGCTGCCCGCAGTCGCCGTGGGCATGGCAGACCGGCAGTCCGCTGACCGCGTACTGATGGCTGAGCCCGGCACCGGTCACGGCGAACAAGACCCCGAGCACGGCCAGGACGACGGCCGCCGCGACGGCCTGAACGCGGAACTGACGCCAGGTCAGCCAGATCATCGCTGCACCTCCAGTGCGGGACGCCGGCGCCTGGTGGCGCCCGCCGCCTGACTCATGTAGGCCAGGACCAGGTCTTCGAGGCCGAGCGGGGTAACGCTCCAGGCCGGGTCGTGCGCGGCGTCCTCGCCGCGGACGATCATCGTGCTCTGCCGGTCGGTGTGGCTCGCGGTGATGACCTGCCACTGCGAGGGCAGGCTGTCCGGGTCCTGCTTCGGTCCGGTCAGCAGCCGGTGCCCGGCGAGCAGGGCCTCGACCACGCCCGATACCTGCACCTGGCCCGCGGTCAGGACCACCAGGTAATCGCAGACCCGCTCCAGGTCGCTGACCAGGTGCGAGGAGAGCACGACGCTCAGCCCGTGCTCGGCCACGGCGGCCATCAGGTCCTGCAGGAACTCGCGGCGGGCCAGCGGGTCGAGGCTGGCCACCGGCTCGTCCAGGATCAGCAGCCTGGGCCGCTTGGCGAGCGCCAGGGTGAGCGCGAGCTGGGCGCGCTGCCCGCCGGACAGCTTCCAGGCCCGCTGGTCCGGGTCCAGGCCAAGCCCGTCGATCCGGTCGCTGGCCAGCCCGGCGTCCCAGCCGGGGTTGAGCCGCGCGCCGAGCCGCAGGTGGTCGGCTATCGACAGGCTGGAGTAGACGGGCGTGTCCTGCGCGACGAAGCCGACGCCGGCCAGCTCGTCCGGCCCGGCGGCGGGCTCGCCGCCCAGCACCCGGACCTCGCCGGTGGTGGGTGCCAGCAGGCCGACGGCCAGGTTCAGCAGCGTGGACTTGCCGGCGCCATTGGGGCCGACGAGCCCCGAGACGTGGCCTTGCGGGATCTCCAGCGTGCAGTCGCGCAGCGCCCATCGGCGCCGGTACCGCTTGCCGAGCCCGCTGGCAGTGAGGGCGGCGGTCATGCTATGTCCTCCTCGGCCGCGGACCGAAACGTGCTCACGAAAAGGGCCTCGATGCTCTCGTCATCCAGACCGGCACGGCGGGCCTTGGCCAGCCAGCGCCGCAGCTCCTGGCGCAGCGGGCGGTGCGCGGCCAGCGAGGTGCCGGTCAGCGTGCCGGTGACGAACGTCCCGACACCCTGCCGCGCCGTCACCAGGCCCTCGTACTCCAGCTCGCGATACGCCTTCAGGACGGTGTTCGGGTTGATGGCCACCATCGCCACCACTTCCTTGACCGTCGGCAGCCGGTCGCCCTCGCGCAGCATCCCCAGCCGCAGCGCCTGCCGTACCTGATGGATGAGCTGGAGGTAGGGCGCGACGCCCGAGCGGGAATCCAGGTGAAACTCGATCACGGTGCCTCTCTTCAGGTCACTAGTTCAACTAGTTAACTAGCACTTTAGTGCTCCACGAGGGCGGGCTGTCTCGGGAAGGCAAGAAAAAACCCGGCCAGAAACTGACCGGGTAGCGGTGCCGGGTTGAGCGGGGCGGCGAGGGCGGCTAGCGGCGGACGGAGCAGCCGTAGGGCGCGTGCGTCTCGGCGGCCTGCTGCCAGCGGAGCTGGGCCGCCAGGCCGATGGCATCGCGGGCGTGCACGGCGAACGCGGGGGCGCCGTAATGGAAGTCCTGAAGGTAGCCACCGCGCCGGCGGGCGTGCCAGCCGTGATCGTCGGACCAGATCCGCCAGCGCGGGTAGATCTGGGTCAGCGCTTCCCTGCTCGCCTCGGCCAGTACCGCTGCGCTCATCTGGCCGTTCACCCCCTTGCGTAACCGCTGCGCTACAAATTGTTCATATCAGACGGAGCGCCCGAGCGGGAGGGGTTTGCTGGCAAGACAGGCGTCGGCCCCGCCCTGGGCCGGGAGTCCGCCGGGCGGTCCGGGGTCGCGAAAGCCGCCTCGTTCGGGACGATCGGAAGTATCCGCCCGTGGACTGTCGCCTGCCCCTCATACAATCGCTGGGTGGCGCTCATCCAGGCCCTGGGCGGGCTTCCCGATCCCGAGCCCGGCGAAGTGCTGCGCCGGGTCTTCGGCTACGACTCGTTCCGGGGCCAGCAGCAGGACATTATCGAGCACGTCATCGGTGGCGGCGACGCCCTGGTGCTGATGCCGACCGGCGGCGGCAAATCGCTGTGCTACCAGGTGCCCTCGCTGGTCAGGCCGGGCACCGGCGTGGTGATCTCGCCGCTGATCGCGCTGATGCAGGACCAGGTCGACGCGCTGCGCGCGCTCGGCGTGCGGGCCGGGTTCCTCAACTCGACGCAGGGCAGCGGCGAGCGGCAGGTCACCGAGGCGCAGTTCCTGGCCGGCGAGCTCGACCTGCTCTACCTGGCACCCGAGCGGCTGCGCACCGAGTCCGCGCTGCGGCTGCTCGACCGCGGCAAGGTCTGCCTGTTCGCCATCGACGAGGCACACTGCGTCGCGCAGTGGGGGCACGACTTCCGGCCCGACTACCTGGCCCTGTCCGACCTGCACGAGCGCTGGCCTGACGTGCCGCGCATCGCGCTCACCGCGACGGCCACCAACGCCACCCGCACGGAGATCGCCAGCCGGCTGAAGCTGGACGAGGCCAGGCACTTCGTCTCCAGCTTCGACCGGCCCAACATCCGCTACCGCATCGAGCCCAAGGACGAGCCGTCCCGGCAGCTCCTCACGCTGCTGCGCACCGAGCACGCCGGCGACTCCGGCATCGTGTACTGCCTGTCCCGCGCCTCGGTGGACAAGACCGCCGACTTCCTGAACCGCAACGACATCCCCGCGCTGCCCTACCACGCCGGCCTGGACAGCGCGACGCGCGCCGCCAACCAGTCCAGGTTCCTGCGCGAGGACGCGATCGTGATGGTCGCGACGATCGCGTTCGGGATGGGCATCGACAAGCCCGACGTGCGCTTCGTCGCGCATCTCGACCTGCCCAAGTCCGTCGAGGGCTACTACCAGGAGACCGGCCGGGCCGGCCGCGACGGACTGCCCGCCACCGCCTGGCTCGCCTACGGCCTGCAGGACGTGGTCCAGCAGCGCAAGCTCATCGACGGCGGCGAGGGCGACGCCGCGCACCGCCGCCGCCAGTCCGGGCACCTGGACGCCATGCTCGCGCTCTGCGAGACCGTCGAGTGCCGCCGCGCCCAGCTGCTCGCCTACTTCGGCGAGCCCCGCTCGCAGGGCTGCGGCAACTGTGACACCTGCCTGTCCCCGCCGCAGACCTGGGACGGCACCGTCGCCGCGCAGAAGCTGCTGTCCGCGATCTACCGGCTGGACCGGGAACGGCAGCAGCGGTTCGGCGCCGGGCACATTATCGACATCCTGCTCGGCAAGGCCACCCCTCGTGTCATAGAGAACGGTCACTCCGCGCTGACTGTGTTCGGTATAGGTGACGAGCTGAACGACCGGCAGTGGCGCGGCGTCGTCCGCCAGCTCCTCGCCCAGGACCTGCTCGCCGTCGAGGGCGACTACGGCACGCTCGCGCTGACCAAGGCCAGCGGCGAGGTGCTCGGCCGCCAGCGCGAGGTCCTGCTGCGCCGCGAGCCCGAGCGCGCCGCGCGGGTCCGGGCCGCCAGGTCCTCCGGCGGGGCCGCCGCCGTAGTGGCCGACCTGTCGGCTGCCGACACGGCCATGTTCGAGCGACTTCGCGCCTGGCGCGCCGAGAGCGCTAAGGAGCAGAGCGTCCCAGCTTACGTGATCTTCCACGACGCGACGCTGCGGCAGATCGCCGTGCAGGTCCCCACGGACCTGGCCGGCCTGTCGGGCATCAGCGGCGTCGGGGACGCCAAGCTGGCGAAGTATGGCGAGCAGATCCTGACGGTGCTCCGTGGCGACTGACGCGCGCGACTGGACTGTCAGCACCGCCGAGGGCATCCGCGCGGTGCTCAGCGATGACAGGTTCGCCGTTCCCGAGCCGCCTGGTGACGCCGCGACCGGGACACTCGCCTGGCTCCGGTCGGCCGCCTGCCGGTTCAGCAACGGGACCGAGCATGACCGGCGCCGGGCGGTTGTCACCGCGGAGCTGAGCCGGCTCGACACCGCTACCCTGACCGACGCCGCCTGGGAACTGACCATCGCAGTGCTGGCCGGGCTGGCGGGGGCGGCGGGCGCGGCGGGGACGGTGGAGCCCGCTCGGGGCGGCCAGGTTGAAGTCATGGGGCCGGTCGCCCGCCGGGTGCCCGTGTTCGTGCTGGCGACCCAGCTCGGGGCCGTTGACCCCGGCCGCGCGAGCGACGCCGTCCAGGCCATCGGCGGCAGCTACCTGACCGGTGCGCCGACGGACCCGGCGGCCGCCGACGCCGCGACCCAGGCCCTGCTCACGCTCAGCGCCCAGCCCTCCGGGGGCAGCGCCGAGCCCTCCGGGGACAGCGGCCAGCCGGGGACGGATGCGGACCTCGCCGTAGCCAGGGCGACCATCCTGCTGCAGAGTTACGACGCGACCGCCGGCCTCATCGGCAACGCGCTCGCGCTGCTCCCCGACCTGCCCGCCGACACCCCGACCGGCGACCTGCTCGCCCAGACCATGCTGCACCGCCCGCCGGTCCGCGCCATGCGCCGCGTGGCCCTGGCCGTTGCCGAGCTCGGCCGTCAGCAGGTCTCGGGCGGCGACACGGTGATCTGCGATATCGACAGCGCCGAGGACACCCTGACATTCGGCTACGGCCTGCGCCCCTGTCCCGCGCAGCCGCACGCGCTCGCCCTCGCTCAGGGCGTCATCGACGCCGTACGGGAACGCTGCACCATCCCGGCTGGCCAGGACGACCTAGAGCCCGTCAGGCCGCTTCGCGTCCCGGCCCGCCTGACGGCGGTCCTGCGCTAGCGGGCTGCTGGCGGCGGGCTGCTGCCTAGCGGGTGACCGCCTGCCGGACCAGCGTGCGGCCGAAGTCCCACATCAGGCCGCTGCCCTTGTGCGCCTCCGCCATCACGTCCGCGAACGCGTCCCGGAACAGGTTGACCTCGGTCTCGGTGATCGTCAGCGGCGGCAGCAGCTTGATCACGTCCATGAAGTCACCAGAGACCTGCGTGAGGATCCGGTGCCGCTCGAACAGCGCCACCACGACCATCTGCGCGAACAGCCCGCGCCTGGCCGCCTGGAGCATGTTCCAGCCCGTGCGCAGCTTCAGCGAGCGCGGCTTGCCGAACTCCATGCCCACGATCAGGCCGCGGCCCCGGACCTCGGCCAGCAGCTCGTACTCGTCCACCATGTCCTGGAGCGCGTCACGCAGCAGCTTGCCCGTCTGCTCCGCGTTCGTGACGAGCTGCTCGTCCTCGATCACCTGGAGGGAGGCCAGGCCCGCCACCATCGCGGCCGCGTTCGAGCCGAATGTCGAGTCGTGCACCAGGACCCGGTCCATCGAGGAGTAGACCTTCTCGAAGATCCAGTTCTTGGCCAGCGTGGCACCCACCGGCACGAACCCGCCCGACAGCGCCTTGGCCACCGTCACGATGTCCGGCTCCACGTCCTCGTGCTGGTAGCCGAAGAACCTGCCCGTCCGGCCGATCCCCGTCTGCACCTCGTCGCAGATCAGCAGCGCGCCGTACTCGTGCAGCAGCTTGCCCGCCGCCGCCAGGAAGCCCTGCGGCGTCACGTGCACGCCCTTGCCCTGCACCGGCTCCACGATCAGGCCCGCGACATCGCCCTTGCGCAGTTCCGCTTCCAGCGCGTCCAGGTCGCCGAACGGCACGCCAGCGTCCGGCAGCAGCGGGTCGAAGCCGCGCCGGAACTCCGCCGATCCGTTCACCGAGAGCGACCCAACCGTCAGCCCGTGGAAGGCATGGTCGCAGTAAAGGACGCGGGACTTACCCGTCGCGTACCGGGCGAACTTCAGCGCCGCCTCGACCGCTTCCGTGCCGCTGTTGCAGAAGTACGCCCGATCCAGGCCATCGGCCTTGGCCAGCAGCTTCTCCGCCAGCAGCCCAGGCAGCGCACCGCACTCGAACTGCACCATGTCGGACAGCTCGGCGTCCAGCATGCTGTGCAGCGCTGCCCGGACCACCGGGTTGTTCCTGCCGACGCCAAAAACCCCGAATCCGGC
This sequence comes from uncultured Actinomycetota bacterium, assembly GCA_963725175.1. GTDB lineage: Bacteria > Actinomycetota > Actinomycetes > Streptosporangiales > Streptosporangiaceae > DASUBV01. Next base: position 5,042,341 of record CAVRXH010000006.1, on the reverse strand, counting down.
CAGAAAGTCCGCGTACCGGTTGCCTTCCTTGTCGTACAGGTAGGCGCCCTCGGCCCGGACATAGGACTTGTCGAAGCCGATCGCATGCAGCATGCGAGGGAGCTGCGGGTTCAGGTAGCGAGCATGCAGTTCGTAGGCCTGCTCTCGCCGATCAGCCAGGAGGCTGGGCAAGTCAAATCCCATGACTCCATTTTCGCGGTCGCGACGATCATCTGTCCGACAGATTACGCCGATAGAGTCTGATTCGTATCCAAGGTGCCGCCGCCGGGGCTGCTGCCTCGACCAGGCAACACGCCTCAGCCTAGCTCTGCGGCAGCCTAGCTCTGCGGCGGCTTCAGAATCCGATGGCCTCGCGAAGCAGCAGCACGGTGCCGCGACCGGGTTCCGGTTCAGCGTTGAGGATAAGGACGCGGTTGACGGCACTGGGCTGCCCGTAGACCCTCATGGCGCGCTCGCTTTCCAGCGGGAGACAGTGCTCCTCGACGCGGCGCAGCGCGGCGCTCAGGTCGGGCACCACCTTCTGCGCCCCGACGACCCAGATCACCGCAGCGGCGGCGCCGGCGTAGCCCGGTAGCTGGCTTCCGCTGGCCGAGGCGGCAACAAGGGAACCGGTTTCTGTGACCGCGGCGACGCTGCCCACGAGGACGTCGGGGGTGGACAGCGCCGCCCAGATCTCATTCCGCTGGGTGACCCGATCCATGGGCGGCCGTGACTTGAGGGAGTCGTACCGTCCGCTCTCGTTAATGTCCTCCTCGATGCCGGACAGGCGGAGGGTCTCGCTGGCCCCGGTGAACACGATGGCGCCCTCCGGAATCAGGTCTCTGACGCGGGCACGCGCGGCAGCGGCGTCATCGAGGATTTCGACGGCGAAATTCTTCCCCGCCAGCGCGGTGGCCGCCCGCTCCAGCCGCTGCGCGGGTACCGGGTCGGTGAACGGCGGTGCCGGGTCGGTGAACGGCGGTGCCGGAATCCGGGTGTTCATGGTGCCTCCTGCTCGGCAGCTGATGTGCTCGTCTCACCAGTCCGACAACGCAGGCCGCCAGGATGTGAGGCGGCGCGCCAGCCTCACATCCCGGCACGCTGTCTTGTCGGACTGGTGAGGGCAGATTCGACCGAGGGAGCTTCCAGCGCCATGATCAGCCGATTCGGGCCAGGCACCGCCGATTCGGGGCGGGACCGACCCGATCCGGACCTGGACGCGGTGATGGGCGAGCGGCGGCGGCTGATCAATCTCACCTACCGGCTCCTGGGTTCCCTGGCCGAAGCCGAGGACGCCGTCCAGGAGACCTACGCCCGCTGGTACGCCATGTCCGCGCAGCAGCAGAACGCCATCGAGTCCCCCGGCGCCTGGCTGACCACGGTGGCCAGCCGCATCTGCCTCAACCTGCTCGGCTCGGCTCGCGCCCGGCGCGAGACCTACGTGGGCGAATGGATCCCCGAGCCGCTGCCAGAACCCGCCGAGTGGACCAGCCTCCGGCCGGCCGACACCGCCAGCGACCCAGCCGACCGGGTCACGCTGGATGAGTCGATCGGCATGGCCTTCCTCGTCGTGCTCGAATCGATGACCCCGGCCGAGCGCGTCGCCTTCATCCTGCACGATGTCTTCCGCTACCCCTTCGCCGAGGTGGCGCGGATCACCGGCCGCACCCCGGCGGCCTGCCGCCAGCTCGCCGCCTCGGCCCGCCGCCGCATCCGCGCCGCCCAGGCCCCCGCGACCCCGGCAGGCCGCCAAGCCGGCATCGTCAGGGCCTTCAAGGCGGCATGGGAAGCCAAGGACATCGACGCGATCATCGGCCTGCTCGACCCCGAAGCCACGGCGATAGCGGACAGCGGTGGCCTCGCCGTGGCCTTCCTCACCCCCATCGAAGGCAGCGAGCAGGTCGCACGCGCCTGGATCGAGATCGCCAACCGGGTGCCGGGCAACATGACGTTCCTGGAACGCACGGTCAACGGCCAGCCGGGGCTGGTAGCCGAGCAAGACGGCGTCACCGTGACGGTGTTCGCGTTCGACGTCGCAGGCGACCGGATCCGGCACATCTGGGCAGTACGCAACCCACAGAAACTCCGTCACTGGACCTCAGCCTGAGGCGCGGCGGACACCGTCGGCCTGTCCCGTCAGCGCCCGGCGACCCAGCACCGGCTGACCCCCGCGAATGCCCCGGTAGCCCGGCTCCCAGGGCCACCGCCCGCGTTCGTCCGCGTGCACAAGCTGACGGCCTCGCACCCCGCGCCCGTACAGTTCCACCGCGATACCCAGGTGCGCGGAACTGACCTCGACTTCCACGATCTCGACTAGCGGCCCGCCGACTAGCGGAATCCGGGCTCCCGGCGCGAAGTCTCTGTCAAAGTCATCGCAGTGCACCGCATGCGCGGCCATGTCGTTGAGCAGTTCGGCGGCCGGAATCGCCCGCATCCCCGTGACCACCAGCTCCGGCAGTCCCGCCGCCGTCAGCCCCACCGTGTAGGCCCATGGCGGCCGCGCCCCGTCTCGCTCCACCCCCTGAACGGCCCAGCCGTACCGCCCGACGACCCCCCGGATATGCGCGAGGTAATCAAGCCTCGTCCCATTCGGGTGATCACATTCCCAGCACATGCATGCCTCCTAGACATTCGAGATGAGCTGACCGACCGCCACCCGGCGGTTCCCTGAGGCGCAAGATGTGCGCCGCGCTTCGCCCGCATGCCCCGACCCCGACCCCGACACCCGGCCTAGGCAACTAGCGGCGGACTGTGGCTGTGGAGGGTGCGGGTGCCGTCGGGGCTGGTGGCGGTGGTGGTCCCGTCCGCGTTCAGGGCCAGCGCCCAGCCCCAGCGGTGCACGGCGATGAGGTGATGAAAGGAACAAAGCAAGGCAAGGTTGCGCAGCGCGGTGATGCCGCCTTCAGAGCGAGGCCGAACATGATGGACCTGGCAGGCGGCCGGCGGGGCAGCGCATCCGGGGAACGCGCAGTGCCGGTCCCTCGCGGTGACCGCCCGCCGCAGGTGCGGGGGCACGGTCGGGGTCGGGGTGCCGGTGTCCAGCGGCAGCGACACACCCACGGCAGCGGGACCGCCGGCGCGCTGGCGCAGCACCGAGGCCAGGCCGCCGGGACCTGACAGGACCGCGATCGCATACCGGGCCAGCGAATCGCCCAGCCGGGTCGCGGTTCCCTCCGGCATCCCCGGCGGAAGCGGCACCCCTGGCGGCCACGCCGGCAGGCCCGGCGGCTGTGACCGTTCTTTCGGCTCCGTCACTGATCCCGGCCCTGGCGCTGATCCTGGTCCCGCCGCTGATCCTGGTCCCGCCGCTGATCCCGGTCCCGCCGCTGATCCCGGCCCTGGCGCTGATCCCGGCCCCGCCGCTGATCCCGGCCTCGGGACTGATCCCGGCTCCGCCGCTGATCCGGGCCCACCAGGACTGCCGGTGCGAGGACACGGATAGCCGGACGGGACGCTCTCGCCGGTCGGGACGCCTCGCCGAGCCCGGCAGCCCTGGTCGGCGCAGCCGGCCAGCTGGCAGGCACGCGGGTCGGCGGCGCGCAGGTAGTCATGGACCATCCACGCCAGCGCGGCCGGATCAATGCGGCCGGTCACCACTGGCGCTATCCGCGCGTCACACGCGTACGCCTCCGCCGCCGCCCCCGACAGCCACCCCGCTCCCTCCGGCAGCAACCCCGCACCCGCAGCACCACCCGCAGCCGCGCCCGGACCACCCAGACCGCCGCCAGCCAGCGCACCGCCGGCACCCGTCCCACCGCCCGCACGAGCGAGCTGGCCCAGGGCCATATGCAGCTGCACCAGCACCGGCTGACCCGCCACCTCCGGCAGGCACCCCGCACTGACCAGCCGCCGGCAAGCCTCCTCCAAAGCATCATGATCACGCTGCACCCGCGACCGGATGTCCTCCGGGCCCGCCCGCTTCCCCAGCGACTCCAGCACCGCCGACAACGCCGCCGCGCACTCCGGAGTCAGGTCACCACCCAGCCGCCCCGCCCCCTCAAACGTCCGCTCCAGCACCACCCGCCGGTCATCAAACCCCCGCCCAGAGTCACGGTCAGGCCCCGCCGACCGCTCCCGCATCTCCCGCGCCAGCCCAGCCAGATCAGCCAGGCCCGCGCCGCCGGCCGCCGCATCACTGAGAATCCGGTCCGCGTCCTGCCGCAGGTCCTCGGGGAGCTTGTCCGTCCAGTCCGCCAGCTGCCTGGTCCATGACTCCGACAGCTCCCCGGCGGCCAGGCCTTGCTCCAGCACCGGATGCTCGCCCAGCCGCCGCAGCCACCCCACCGCGCCCCCGGCCGCGCCCCTGGTCACGCGCGACTGCCACACCAGCCAGCTCCGCGCCGAGCACTGGCCATCCGCCGCCAGGCCCCCAGCCGAAACGAACACCTTCAGCACCCGCGACCGCGCCGCGACCAGACGCGACGACACCCGCTCCAGCCCTCGCAGCACCCCCGCCTGCTCATCGAAGGTCAGGTCAGCCGCGTCCCTTTCCGCGAGGTAGCTCAGCGCCGATTCGATCATCGCCACCGCCTGCCCCGCGCTCGCGAACCCGTCAGCACTCCCAAGGGCAGCACCGCCGAGAGCAACGCAGTCCGCCACGGCCGGGCCACCCAGCGGGGCCGGATCGGCGGCGGACATCGAGACACCTCCAGGTGCACGGACGCATACGGAAGGCACGAGCTATCCAGGACAGCGGGAGCAGAAGCACAGACCCGACGGTCCGCGCGCAGCCAGACGGCGGGAGGGCCGGCACACCGGGACGCTCGCTCTCCGCTAGGAAGAGCCGCATCATCCAGAACCAGAGCCGTAACCAGTCCCGGTGGCGCCATCTCTCGAAACTAATATCGATGATATACCATCGGATGCTAGGCAGCTAGTACATTTATCCGACAGCGAACAGAGCCAGATGGCACACCACATGCCCGGAACCCAGCCCGCGAGGCGACACCCGACCCCGCCCGCGCGGCCTGCGGTGAGTCGCGCCCCGGACTTAGGCTCGACGTGGGCCGACTCGACGTGGCCGAAGGGAGCCGCGATGAACTCCAGCACGCGGCCGCCAGGCAGCGTCAGCGGCTACGCCCAGGCGCTGGCCGACGAACTGCTGACAGTGCTGGGTGGCCAGCTCCGCGCCGCATACCTGCACGGTTCGGCGGTCCTGGGCGGCTGGGTGCCGGGCCGCAGCGACGTGGACATGATGTTCGTGGCGGCCGATGACCTCAGCGACGCCGCGGCGCGACGGGCCGGCCAGGTCCTGCGGGAGGGCGCGGCCGGGTGTCCGGGGCGGGAACTGGAATGCAGCGTGGTCACCGTGACGCAGGCCCGGCGGCCCGCGCCGCCGTGGCCGTTCGTGCTGCACGTCACGGCCGGCCCAGGCAAGCCGGGCAACACCGTCCGGCCCGGCGGCCAGCTATCGGGAGATGCCGACCTGCTGATGCACTACGCGGTCTGCCGGGCTGCCGGCTGGCCGGCCTGCGGACCGCCGCCACGGGAGCTGATTGGCGCGATACCGCGCCGCGCGATCCTCGGTTACCTGGCCAGCGAACTGAGCTGGGGCGTCGAGCATGCGTCGGAGGCCTACGCCGTGCTCAACGCCTGCCGGGCGCTGAGTTACCTGTCTGACGACACGATCGTGTCGAAGATCGCGGGCGGGCAGGCCGCGCTCCGCCAGGGCCTGGGCCCGGCGGAGCTGATTGAGCGCGCCCTCGCGCAGCAGCGCGGCGACCAGCCGGACCAGCCGCCGACCCCGGAGGCCATCCGCTTCGTGGCCGCCACCGCAGAACTAATCACTCGCTCTGAGTAGGCGGCTGGCGCACGCGGTTCGATTCGGCTGCTCGGCGAACGCAGGATCGAGCCGGACCGCGGCGACCAGGAGCAGCTGACCGACCTGGCAACGGTGTTCTTCGGCCTCGGCGTCTTCACGGCCAACGCTGCCTTTGATCACACCCAGAGCCAGTTCGGATGGCAGACATCGCGGCTCGGGTACCTGGGCGAGGCCATGTTCGGTTATGCGCTCGCCTGCTACGCCCGCCTCCGGGACGAACGCGAACCCGGCTGGGCACGAGCGCCCGACACAAATCCGCGAGTGTACCTGCGCAAGGGCCTGCGCTTCCTGCAGCACAACGCCAGCCCGCGGAACGACCCTGGCGCGGATCCGGCGGCCGGCTGACCGTCCCGGATGGGGCGGTGGGAGGATGACGGACCGTGAGAGGCAAGACGACGCGGGCAGGCAAGCGGACAGGTAAGACGAGCGCGGCGCGGATGACCGGCCTCGCCGGGACAGTGGCCGCGCTGCTCGCCCTGGCGGCGTGCAGCGGCGGCGGCACCGGCGCCAAGTCGGGCAGCGGTCACAGCGGCCAGGCGATGACGCCGCGACAGCAGCAGGCCGCGGCGGCCAACCCGGACCTGGATCCGGGCACGACGATGAACGCGGCCGCCCCCAACTTCAGCCTGACCAACCAGTTCGGGCAGAAGATCTCGCTGCGCGCGTTCCGGGGCAAGGTCGTGATCCTGGCCTTCACCGACTCCGAGTGCACGACGATCTGCCCGCTGACCACCTCCAGCATGGTGGCGGCCAAGGATCTGCTCGGCCGGGCGGGCGACCAGGTGCAGCTGCTGGGCATCGACGCGAACCCGGACGCGACGGCGCGGGCCAACGTGCTTGCCTACTCGCGCTCGCACGGCATGGTGAACCAGTGGGACTTCCTCACCGGCAGCAAGGCCGAGCTGGGCGCGGTGTGGAAGGCCTACGACGTCTACGTGCAGATCGTGAAGGGCCAGATCGACCACACGCCCGCGCTGTACGTGATCGACACCCGCGGCCGCGAGCGCAAGCTGTACCTCACCACGATGGCCTACGCGACCGTCGGCCAGTCCGCGCAGCTCCTCGCCCAGGAGGCGGCCAGCCTGCTGCCTGATCACCCGAAGCTGGCCGGCACGCGGTCGCTCAGCTACCTCAGCGGGGTCTCCCCCGCCACGGCGACCACGGTGCCGGGCGCCTCTGGCGGCTCGGTCCGGCTCGGCCCCGGCCACGCGCGGCTCCTGATGTTCTTCGCGACATGGCTGCAGGAGACCTCCGATCTGCGCAGCCGCCTTCTTGGCCTGAACGGTTATGCTCGCGCCGCCCCCGCCCGGCACTTGCCGGCGCTCACGGCGATAGACGAGGCCGTCACCGAGCCGTCGCCGGACAGCGCGCGGCGGTACCTGGCCCATCTCGGCGCGACGCTGCGGTACCCGGTCGGGCTGGACACCACCGGGCGGCTCGCGGACGGGTACGGGGTGCAGGACCAGCCCTGGTTCATGCTGGTCTCGGCAAGCGGAAAGATCTTGTGGAAACACGACGGCTGGCTCCCGGTCTCCGCGCTTGAGGCCGCCGCCAAGCACGCCTGACCGGCCGCGTACCGGTCCTCCCGCCACGGGGGGAAACACCAGCCCCGGGCCCTGGGCGAAGATCGAATCTGTGTTCTAATGATCCGCATGACCGAAGTGCGGCGCCCACCGTGGTGGAAATATCCGGAGTCGTGCTCGGCTGGGCACCCGTGGGCGCCTGGGCGGGTCACCGTGGGCTGGATGCCGTGCGACTGCCCAGGAGCGATGACCGAGCCAGGGCGCGGACACCTGTGGGTACGCTGCCGCACGGTCGGCTGCCCGAGCATCTGGTACCGGCCTAGGCACCGGCCCGCACCGTTAGCGCTATCTCCGCTAGCGCCGACCCAGGCGCCCCGGCTGTCTCGCCGCCGCGGCTACTCGCCGACCTCGCCGCCGGCTAGCTCGCTGACCACGTCGAGCTGGCCGAGGTGCCGGGCGTACTCCTGGATCAGGTGCAGCAGGATGCGCTCCAGGACGGGCAGTTCCTGCCCTTCCCACGCCGGGCCCGGCTGGCCGATGTCGGCCAGGTCGTGAGACTGAACGATGGCCCTGGTCCGCGCGCCCTGGGCGGCCAGCGCGGCGAGCAGGTCTCCGAGTGACACATCGTCCTCGACGTAGAACCGCCCGTCCCGCCGGTCGGCGGACCGGATCGCGAACTCGATCTCCTGCCCCTCGAAACCCCATTCCAGCCAGCGCAGCTCGACATGGGCCAGGTGATTGGCCAGCGCGGCGGGCGTCCAGCCCGACGGCAGCCGGCTGGACCGCAGCTCGCCCTCCGGCAGCGCCTCCAGCTTGTCCGCCAGCCGGGACCTGAAGTAGTCGAGGTAGCCGAGCAGCACTTCGGTCCTGGTCGCGATCGGGATGCTGGGGTCAGGAAAAGGCAGGCTCACCCAGCCATCCTGCCGTACCCGCCGCGCACGTCAGGCGGGTTTAGCCGCGCCGCCGCCGGAAGAGCCCGCCCCGGCCGACGGCGGCCTTCTGCCCGCCCTGCCCGATCCAGGGCGCCGACGGCGGCACTCCCTCGCTATCCGGCTCGGCATCGAGCAGCGCGCCAGCTCCCTGCCGGACCTGGTCGAGGATGCCGAGGCCGGCCAGGACCGGCTGCGCGTCGCCGCCGCTGACCTCGGTCAGGGCGATCAGCAGGTGCCCGGTGCTGATGTGCTCATCCTGGCGGCCGATCGCCACCTGGAGGCCCTGCCGGATGGCGGCCTTGCCGTCCTCGCTGAACGGGATGTGCCCCTGCGGGTCCGGCGGGTGGACACCGGTCCTGGCCAGCACCTGCTGGCGCAGCGTGTCCTGGCTGACGCCGAGGGCGGCGAGCGCCCGCGCCGCCAGCGAGTCGGCCCCGCCGGCCAGCGCGATCAGCAAGTGCCCGCTGCCGATGTGGTCCTGGCCCGTCGACCTGGCCTCTTCCTGCGCCTGCACGATCGCCACCCGCGCAGCCTGAGTCGTCCGCTCAAACATGATTGGCCGCCTTTCTGCTCGCCGGGCTAAGCCCACCAGGTCGAACTGCGTGTCCTGATGGCAACTTGGTGACTGATATGCCACTGCCCTAAAATAATACCGATGTCGCCGGGCACCCGATCTATGTAGCGAATGTTTTTATGCCTGCCAAATAATGCTACAGTTTCTACATGGTCGGCAGTCCTCTCATCCCGCCCATCGCTAAGCGAGTCCCTCTCAAGCGATCTCATCACGGTGACACCGTGATCGACGACTACGCATGGCTTGCGGACTCTGATGACCCTGACATGATCGCCTACGTTGCCGCCGAGAATGCGTACTCGCGGGCTCGGGCTGCCGACGAGGAGAGACTCCGGGACGCGATATACAACGAGATTCGTGCCCGGACGCGCGAGGCTGACCTATCCGTTCCGATACTAAAAGACAGCTACTGGTATTACTCACGTACGAGCGCCGGACGGCAGCATGAGATCCGCTGCCGGTGCCCGGCGTCGCCTGACGAGCAGATGCCCCTCATCGAAGAGGGCAAGCCTCCGGCGGACGAGGAGATACTACTCGACTGTGACGCGGAGGCGGGCGCCTCAGAGTCGTTCGAACTGGGAACCCTCGATGTCAGCAAGGACGGCCGTTTCCTTGCCTACTCAACGGATCTTTCCGGCGGCGAGCGTTTCTCGCTTCGCGTGAAAGACCTGCGTACCGGCCAGGTGCTGCCCGACAAGATTGACGGTATCTCCTACGGGTCAGCCTGGTCGGCGGATGCGTCCAGGTTGTTCTACGTCACGGTTGACGATGCGGGCCGCCCTTTCCGGGTATGGCGGCATGTGCTGGGCACTCCCGCTGACCACGACAAGCTGATCCTGGAGGAGCCAGACGAGCACTTCTGGGTCGGCGTGGCGCTGACCCGCTCCGGTGCGTTTATCACTGTCGACGTACGCAGCGCCCTGACGAGTGAGGTATGGCTGATCTCAGCGACCCTGCCAGAACTGCCGCCCGTGCTGGTAGCGCCGCGCTGTGATGGCATCGACTACAGCATCGAGCATGACGCACGTCGATCCCGGCTACTCATCCTGCACAACAAGGAATCAGAGGACTTCGCGCTGGCCTGGACACCGGACACAGCCCCCGGCTCCTGGCACGAGCTAATCGCGCCTGCGCCGGGGGTCCGGATGCTCGCGGTCGTCGCATTTGCTGACGCTGTGGTCGCGTCGATACGCAGGAACGGCCTTACCGCCTTACAAGTGCTTCCGGCCGGCGAAACGTACGGCACGCCCTACGAGGTCTCGTTCCCCGAGCCGGTTCACACTGTAAGCCTGGACGTGAACCTGGAGTACTATGCGGCAGCGATCAGGATTCGCTATGTGTCGCTCGTCACCCCAGAAAGCGTCTACGACTACGACCTGGTCACCCGCCATCTTACGCTGCGCAAGCAGGCTCCTGTCCTGGGTGACTACGATTCGGCGAGGTACGAGCAGCATCGTGAATGGGCCCTCGCCAGCGACGGAACACAGATACCCATATCAATCGCGTGCCGCCGGGGCGTACCGCGAGACGGGACAGCCCCTGCCGTCATACACGGGTATGGCGCATACGAAGCGTGCCTGGATCCGCGGTTCTCCGTCTCGCGGCTGTCTCTCCTCGACCGGGGTTTTGTCTACGCCGTCGCCCACGTCCGCGGTGGTGGCGAGATGGGTCGGCGCTGGTATGCAGAAGGCAGGTCACTGGCCAAGAAAAACACCTTTACCGATTTCGCCACGTGCGCACATCACCTGGCCGACACGGGCTGGACCAGTCCCAGACGCCTAGTCGCGCGCGGCTCGTCCGCAGGCGGCCTAATCATGGGCGTGCTAGCCAACATCGCGCCAGAGACAGTAGCCGGCATCGTCACCCAGATGCCCTTCGTGGATCCTCTGACATCCCTTCTCGACCCAGCCCGCCCGCTCACGATTACCGAGTGGGATGAATGGGGCGATCCGCTGCACTCGGCCGAGGCTTACGCCTACATCAAGTCCTACTCTCCGTATGAGAACGTTACGCCGCAAAGGTATCCCGCCGTTCTTGCCCTGACCGGGCTCAACGACATCAGGGTCGCGCCTTCTGAGTGCCTGAAATGGATCGCCCGGCTCCGGTCGGTGGCACCGGATGGCGAATACCTTCTCCGCGCCGAAGCCGGAACCGGTCACGCCGGGCGCAGCGGCCGGTACGACTCCTGGCGAGAAGAGGCCTTCATCCTTGCATGGATCGTGCGCCTCGTGTGCGCAAGGACGACACGGAAAGCCTGATCCTGCCGTGTTCTGCGGCCAGGTAGACGACGATCACCAGTAAGCCGAGACCGGCCGCAGCGGGTATCAGCACTACCGGGGAGACGACCTCGGCGACAGCCCCGGCAATCGCGTATCCGATGCCCTGCCAGAACATCAGTCCTGCGGCCTGTATACTCAGCGCCCGGCCGAGAAGGTCGTTAGGGGTAATTCCGAGGATCAGCCGGTCCAGTCCGAAGTAGAAGGCAGCACCCAGGCCGGAGACAAAAAGCACCGCTATGGCCACCGGTATGCCAGGGTGGAACGCGAAGCACAACATCGGCACGAACATCAGGGCGACGGCGGGGCCAATGATCTGTGCCTGCCGGGCTGGCGATATCAGCCAGTTGGTAAGTGCCTCGCCGATAAGGGTTCCCGCCGGGAGCGCTGTCAGCAGCACGCCTGCGCCGACTGTTCCCGCGCCGAGCCCTGCCGAGTACGGCACAGCAAGCGCTTCTGGGGCCACGGCCAGCGTCGGCACCGCCCATCCGAGCAGCAGCAGCCGACGCAGTTGCGGCAAGGCCATCACCTCGCGGACGCCCAGGAGTGAGTCGGCCAGCACGGACAGCCGCGTCGACCGCGTCGATAGGGGGACCCGCTCCCTCGTGCCCGCCTGCAGGAGAACTGCGGCGGTCGCGAAGCATGCCGCGTTGCTGATCAGGACGACACGCGGGGTGACGACGGTCAGCAGGATGCCGCTCAGCGCGAACCCGCCGACCTGCGCCGACTGATTGACGATCCGGATCAGGCTCCGTCCCGGCACGAAAAGCGGACCCGGCAGGATGTCTTTAAGCGATGCCGCCCGTGCGCCCAGAAAGACCGGGCGGATCAGGCCGAGCAAGAAGGCAAGCATCAGCAGCAGCACTACGGAGGCGCCGGGAAGCGCCATCCCTGCCGCGAGCACCGCCGAGATCACGTTGCAGCCGACGATCAGACGGCGAGCTGGCAGCCGGTCAACCAGCGAGGAGAAGAGGGTGCCCGCGATAAGCTGCGGGAGGAAGCCAGTTGCGAAAACCAGCGCCGCCAGCAGCGGGGAACTGGTTCTGGCGTACACCAGAACGGTGAGGGCTAGCTGGGCCAGCACTATTCCGGTCATGGAGATGACATGTGCCGTGAACAGCGCCAGAAACTCAGGGATGGCGAGGGCGTCCCGATACCGGCTGGACTCGGTCAGTTGGCCACCTCCGCTGCGACCTCGGATGACGGCGTGCTTGCAAGGGCGAGCGGAGTAATCCGCGCCCGCAGGCCCTGCGGCAGCAGGATCGCGCTTAGGTCAAGCCTGGCTGGCGGTCCGTCAGGGAGCTCAACCCGATAGTGCGCAGCCAGGTGAGCGGTGGCTATCGCGAGCTGATACAGGCCCAGGTGCAGGCCCAGACACATGCGCGGACCGGCGCCGAAGGGAATGTAGGCGCGCCTGCTGCCCGGTGCCGTGCCTCCAAGCCATCTGTCCGGCTTCATCTCACCAGGATCGGCCCACCACCTAGGGTCACGGTGCAGTAGGTACGGGCTGAACATCACGTACTGCCCGACCGACAGCGGCCATCCAGCCAGGGCGCACGGGCGCCTGACGAGACGGCCCATCAGCCAGACTGGTGGGTAGAGGCGGAGGACCTCCTTAACAAACGCCCTGGTGTAGGGCAGCCGAGCGTCATCTGTGAGCGAACCGGTCTCGCCGAGTACTTTCACCGCTTCTGCTCGCAGCCGCCGCTGGACCTCGTCATTCGCAGAGATCTCCTGAATCGCCCAGGACAGCGCCCCGCCTGGAGAGCCGAATGAGGCCAGCAGGCTAGACCCGAGAACACCCGCGACCTGTTCGTCGGTCAGCGCGGTATCGGTATCGTCAAGCAGCAGATCAAGCATGTCGGATGCCTGGGCGTGCGGCTCGGCCCTGCGGCGGCGCACCTGAGCCGCAATCTCGGCCCGGCTGTCGTCTTCCGCCCGGATGGCCCGTCGCACGCCAGGTAGCGGCAGCCATTTGGGCACGCTCAGGTTGCTGCTCATGAAGCGGACCGCCAACTCGGACCGGTAGTTCGCCTTATCAACGATCTTTTCGGAGCCCGGTCCGAACAGCAGGTCGGCCACCATATGGCTGCTGTAGTCGCGCATCGCGGCGACCACATCGAACTCCCGGCCAGCGGTCGCGCGCAGCACCCCATCGAATGCGGTAAGGATGCGCTCGCCGTGGGTCTTGGCCACAGCCCTCGTCATGCCCCGCCAGCCCACCTGGCGACTACGCATCCAGCCATCAACGTTTCGCTCCAGGTGAGCGCTCTCCGCAGCGTCCACGAAGACCGGCGCTTCCGCGAGAAAATCCTCATTGGACCGGCTTAGCACGTCATGAATCAGCTCTGGGTCGCAGATCACCACCGTCGACGAGCTGAAGCTAAAGACATCTCCGTATTCTGCCTGGCAACGGCGCAGAAACCCGACCCGGTCCTGGTCGTAGTCATAGCTATTACCGACCAGCCGGCGACCGCGGGGTCCCGGCGGCCGCCTGGTAGCAGGCTTGCCCATTGTTCCTCTTTCGCGTCACTCACTGGCATAGAACTGAGTTGTGCTGTGTGCGGCCGTACGGGCACCCCGCCCGGCCGCACACAGCGGCTGCGTTACGCAGACCAGATGTAACGACCGCCCATCTTGCCCTTGTTCAGGCCAAGGATCGACGCAGCCGTCTGCTTCGCGAGTGCCATTGCAGACCTCCCCTCCATCATCAGGGATTATCGGACTATCAGCATTCTGACGGAGTGCGCTACTAGCGACCTACGCGAGTGCTATTAATGATCTGCGATGGGAAGTCATTACTATAGGATTCGGCTCTATTCGCTATTTCGGCAGCATAAGCATGCATAAGGTCATCTAGTCTAAATTGTCCAGGTACTTCTTCAATGACCATATTCGCCTCGTCCAGCTCGGCCAGGAGCGGGCGCACCTGGTCGATCGTCGTTCGCGCGAGGGCGGCTGCCGCGGCCAGTGATATTTCCCTTCCCGGATGGGATGCCAGGTGCAAGAAGAGGCCTGCCGCCGCATCACCCAGAAGCCGGTAGGACCACGAGAACGAGGCCCGCACGTTGGGCACACTCGCGGTCTGGTCGGTCCTGGACAGCGCATCGAGACGATGCTCTTTATCGCGCAGCTCGCCGACCAGCGCGGCGAGCGGAAACTCCGGATGCGTAGCGGCCCGGACTGCGACCTGTACGAGTGCTAGCGGCAGCCCAGAGCATGCATCCGCGATTTCGGCGATCGCCTGCTGATCCGCCGCCCGCCGATCGCCGAGCCGGGACGCAAGAAGATCCCGGGACTGGGCAGCCGACAGCGAACCCAGCCGGAAGAACCGGACGGTGTTGCCCGCGACGAGGCCGGATAACTGATTACGGCTGGTTACTATCACCAGGCATGCTGGCGAACCAGGCAGCAGGTACCGGAGCTGATCCGCGTCACGCGCGTTGTCCAAGACGATGATCATTCGCCGGCCAGCTACGAGGCTGCGAAACAGCCCAGCCATCGATGCCGTGGTAACCGGTATGCGCTGCCTGGGTGAGGCAAGAGCATCGAGGAATCCGCGCAGGACGTCGGTCGGTGTCAGCGCCGATTCCGCTGCTGCGAAGCCCTGGAGGTCCACGTAGAGCTGGCCGTCGGGAAAATGCCTCGCCATCAGGTGCGCGCCGTGCACGGCGAGTGCCGACTTGCCGATGCCAGCGGGACCCGTGATGACGACCACGACCGGAGCTGGCGAGCGCCCGCCTGGTGATGCGAGCCTGGATATCACGTCGAGTATGTCTGAGCTCCCGATGAGGGCGCTGATATCTGGCGGGAGCTGAGCCGGGCGAACCATCGCCGCATGGAAGCCGGGCGGGCGGAGGTCACCGCGTAATATCGACGCCTCCAGTTCGCGCAGTTCGGGACCGGTATCGAGACCGAGTTCGTCGGCTAGCCGCTGCCGGGTTCGCCGGTATAGCTCAAGTGCCTCGACGGCTCGGCCGCATCGGTGTAAAGCAACCATTAGTTGCCCGATGAGCCGCTCGCGAACGGGATGCTCCCTGACAAGTATCGATAACTCGGACACAAGATCAGCGTGCCGACCTAGGCGTAACTCAGTGGCGATCCGCTCTTCAAGTACCCACAGGCGCTGTTCCTCCAGGCCGACAGCCACGGCAGCTAAGTTAGGCAGCCCGGCCAGGGCTGCTCCTTTCCACAAGCCGAGCGCTTCGTTCAGCCGGTCGACGGCAAGCTCCAGGCTTCCGGCAGCAACGGCCCGCCGTCCCTGGGCCACGATTGTCTCAAATAAGAACACGTCAATTCGGTCCGCCGGAATGGAAAGTTTGTAGCCAGCGTGGCTCGTCTCGATCAGGTCACCGAGAACCCGACGCAGCCGGGAAATAGCCGAGTGAATCTGCTGCCGTGCTGTTACGGGCGGTTCTTCGGTCCAGACCGCATCCATGAGGTCGGAGACCGCCACCGCATGGTCAGGGTGCAACGCCAGGATGGCAAGCACGCTACGCTGTCGCCAGCCGCCGAGCATGAGTAACCGCTCGCCACGCCACGCCTCTATTGGTCCAAGGAGCCGAAAAGTCACCGGATCGCACATCGCAGCCTCCAGCCGAGCATGCATCACATCGGATCGCCGTGATTGCGGAACCGACCGGGTGCCAGGCGGCCTGCAAGCAGACAAAGGCTAGTTCACCAGCGTAATGAATAACGCGACGATAACACCATCCGACTTTTGGGAAGAGACTCTGCGGCCACTGGATGCCTAGGCGATGACGGTGGCGGTGGAGGAGCCGTCGGGGAGGCGGCGGACCTCCAGGCGCTCGCAGACCCGGTCCTTGAGGTCGGCGACGTGGCTGACGATGCCGACGGCACGGCCCCGGTCCCGCAGCTCGTCGATGACGGCCATGACCTGGTCCAGGGTGTCGGAGTCCAGCGACCCGAAGCCCTCGTCGATGAACAGGGTGTCCAGCTCCACGCCGCCCGCCTGCGCCCGGACCACGTCGGCCAGGCCGAGGGCGAGCGCGAGCGAGGTGTAGAAGGTCTCGCCGCCGGATAGCGAGCGCGGGCCCCGTTCCTCGCCGGTGTGCCGGTCGATGACGGCCAGGGTCAGCCCGGCGCGCCGGTCTTTCCGGTCGGCGGTGTCGGTGCGGGTCAGCTCGTACCGGCCGGCCGACATCGCCGCCAGCCGCACGTTGGCGGCAGCGACGACCTGCTCGAACCAGTGCCGCAGCACGTAGGTGGTGAGCGCGATCCTGCGGTGCCCGTCCATGCCCTTGGCCAGGCTGGCCAGCCGGACGACCGGCTCGGTCTGCTCGGCGAGCCGGTCGGCGGCCTGCTCGGCGACGGTCAGCTCGGTCAGCCGGTCGCGGAGCCGGCCGTCCTGGGCGGTCAGCGCCTGGCACTGCTGGCGGACCTCCCGCTCGGCGGCCTGGGCGTAATCAAGCGACTCGATGGCGGCCTGCGCCCGTGCCCGCGCGGCCGCGCAGTCCGCCGGGTCAAGGCCGGCCAGCTCGGGCGCGAGGGTCGCGCTGGTCAGCGAGGCGAGGGTGGCGGTCCAGGCCATCACCTGCTCGTCCAGCACGGCCTGCTCGGCGGGTGCCAGCACGGCGGCGCGGGCCGCGGCCAGGTCGGCGAAGCCGCCGGCCCGGACCTCCAGGCCGGCCCGGCCGGTGATCCGCTCCGCGCTGTCGAGCGCGGTGGCGAGCCTGCCAAGCGCGGCGGCCAGCTCCCGGCCGGCCGCCGCATCCGCGAGCAGCGCGGCCTGCCGGTCCGCGACCGACGGGTACGGCGTCGCGGCGGCGGCCAGCTCGTCCCGAAGCCCGGCCAGGCCGGACCGCGCGGCGGCGGACTGCGCGGACGCGGTGGCCCGCACGGAGGTCGCGGCGCTCAGGTCTTCGTCCAGCTTGTCCCGCTCGGCGTGCAGGCCGGCCAGCTCGGCGGCCAGCGGCCCGGCCTCGGCGGCGGCCGACTGCGCCTGCCTGACCCGCTCGTCCAGCACGGCCAGCTCGGTGGCCAGGCTGGCGACGCTGCCGGGTCCCGCCTCGGCCGCGATCCCGGACAGCTCGGTGGCCAGCTCGTCCCGCGCGGCCCGCGCCCGATCCCTGGCCTGGCCCGCCTCGTCCTGAAGCTGCCTGGCGCGATCCACGTCTGCCGCGCTGACCGCCCCGGCCGACGGTGCGGCCGGGGCCGGGTGCGCTCCGGATCCGCAGACCGGGCAGGGCGCGCCGTCGGTGAGCTGGCTGGCCAGCTCGGCGGCCATGTTCTCCAGCCGGGCCGCCATCGCCTGCTGGCAGGCGCCGGTCAGCCGCTGGTGCTCGTCCACGGCGGCACGCAGCTCGTCGTCCAGCTCGTCCAGGCGCTCGGCCAGGTCGGCGGCGCGGACGGCGGCGGCCAGCCCGGCCACGGCGGCCTGCCCGGCCTGGGCGTCGGGCAGCGCGGCGGCGGCCTGGCGGGCGGCGGCCAGCCGCTCGGTCAGGGTGTCGATCCGGCCGGGCAGCTCGGTGCCGGCGGCGGTCAGCCTGGTCAGCAGGAGCTCGGCGGCGATGACGGCGGCGGTCAGCCGGTCCAGCTCGGCCTGCGCGGCGGGCAGGCTCGCCTCCCGCCCGACCAGGTGCTCCAGGCCGGCCGCGGTTCGCTCGGCCGCGGCGGCCTGCTCGGCGGCGACGGCGGCCCGGTCCCTGGCCTGCTCGGGCCCTTCGAGCGTGCCGACCTCGGGCAGCAGCTCCGCCGTGGCGGCGAGCGCCGTCGCGACCGCCCGGCGGGCCTCCGTCAGCTCATCCAGTAGCGGCCGGACCGGCTCGGCGAGTCGGGCCTGGTCCAGCCTGGCCTTCCGCCCGGCGTGCTCCGGCCGGGTGGCCTCGTGCTCGGCGAGCGCGCCAACCGCGTCGGCAAGCTGGGTGAGCAGCCCGGCCCGCTGGGCCTCTCGCTGCGCGTTCCCCCCGGCGCGGGTCAGCTCGTCGGCGGCTACCGCCAGCGCGTCCCTGCTGACCTCGATGGTGAGGGCGAGGTCAGCGCCGAGCTCCTTGAGCCGGGTGCCGCGCTCCGCGCGGCCGAGCCCGCGCAGCTCGTCGCGGCCGCCGGCGTCCAGCCCGGCCGCCTCGGCGGCGGCGGCCACGGCGGCCGTGATCACCTCGTCGGCGTCCCGCTGCCGTGCCTGCGCCGCGCGGCGGCGCTGGTCAAGCTCGGCGGTGATCCGGTCATAGAGCCCGGTGCCGAACAGCCTGGTGAGCAGCGCCCGCCTGTCGTCATCGTCGCTGCGCAGGAACTTCGCGAACTCTCCCTGCGGCAGCAGCATGACCTGGGTGAACTGATCGCGGGACAGGCCGATCGCGGCGGTCACCAGCTCGCCGGCCTCGGCCTTGTTCGCGGACTGGCTGACCCAGCGGTCACCCTCGCGGCGCTGCAGGTGCACCTGCGACGCCTGGGTGGTGAACCCGTCGCCGCGCAGCTTGGGCCGCTGGTACTCCGGGCTGCGCCGGATCCGGTACCTGGTCCCGGCGACCGAGAACTCCAGCGTGACCGACGACTCGTCCGCCGGGCCGGCGAAGTCCGAGCGCAGCCGGTCGCGGCCGGAGCCGTCCCCGGACAGCCCGCCGTAGAGCGCGAACGTGATCGCGTCCAGGATCGTGGTCTTCCCGCCGCCGGTCGGCCCCTCAAGCAGGAAAAGCCCGCCGCTGGCCAGCCGGTCGAAGTCGACCGCCAGCGGCCTGGCGTAGGGACCGATCCCGGTCAGTTCCAGCGTATGCAGCCGCATCAGGCCGCCGCCTCGGCGCGCTGCGCGGCCTCGACCGCGTCGGCCAGCACCTGCCGCTCGGCGGCGTCCGGCGCCGCGCCGCCCGCGTACTGGGTGAACAGCTCGCAGATCGTCACCGGGTCGGTGGCCTGGGCCAGCGCGGCCAGGTCGGCCTGCGCGCTGACCAGGCCGCCGTCGGGCTGGAAGTCAAGCGCGATGACATGCGGCCAGCACTCCCGCAGCCGCTCCATCGGCGCGGCGGGCCGCGCCGGGTCGGTGAGCACCACCTTGACCCAGGCCCCGGCCAGCCCGGCCAGCTCGCCGCCGGCCCTGGCCAGCAGGTCATCCAGCCGGCCGCGCACCTCGCGCAGCGGCCTGGGCACGGGCGCGGCCAGCAGCGTGGCGGTGGCCCGCCCGGCGGCGTCGATGTCCACCACGGTCACCGACTTGCGGTGACCGGACTCCGAGAACGAGAAGGCCAGCGGCGAGCCTGAGTACCTGACCAGCGGCCCGGACCCGCCGGGCTCGCTAGCGCCGGCCGCGACCTGCTGCTGGCCGTGCAGGTGACCGAGCGCGACGTAGCTCACGGCCCCGAACACGCCGGCCGGCGCATGCGCGACACCACCGACCCTGATGTCCCGTTCCGACTCTGAAACGGCCGCCTGCGCGGTGCCGGTGATGAACGCGTGCGCGGCGATGACCACCCGGCCGATGCCCCTGGCCGCCGCGTCGGCCGCGATTCGCTGTGCGGCGGCGGCCAGCACGCTGGCGTGCGAGCGCTCCGCGCCGAGCTCGGCCATGACCGCGTCGGGCAGCAGGTAGGGGATGCCGTAGACGGCGAGCGGGCCGGCCTCGTCGGCCAGCAGCACCGGGCGGTCCAGGTCGGCGGCGCGGGTCCGCAGGTGGATGCCGGCCGCCTCGCTGAGCCCGGAGCCGAACCCGAGCCGGACGGCCGAGTCATGGTTCCCGCTGGTCAGCAGCACCGGGATGGCCGCCCGCGCGAACGCCGTCAGCGCGGAGTCCAGCAGCGCGACCGCGTCGACGGGCGGCACCGCCCGGTCGTAGATGTCCCCGGCCACCAGCACCGCGTCGGCCCGTCGCGCGGCGGCCTCGCCGACCAGCCAGTCCAGGAAATCAGCCTGGTGGTCCAGCAGGCTCTCGCCGTGCAGGGTCCGCCCGAGGTGCCAGTCCGAGGTATGGATCAGCCGCATCGCAGCCCATCATGCCGCCCGCGGCCGCCAGAACCGGCGATCGGTGTCCGGCGTGTCGGCAGACTTTGCCAGACTGTCCGCCATGCAGACCCTGGTTGCCGATCATCCGCTCATCGCGCACAAGCTCACCACGCTGCGCCACGTCCAGACCGAGACGCCCACGTTCCGGCGGCTGGCCGACGAGCTCGTCACCCTGCTGGCCTACGAGGCGACCAGGCACATCCGGGTCGAGCCGGTCACCGTGCCCACGCCGGTCGGGACGGCGCAGGGCGTCAAGCTGACCAAGCCGGTCCCGCTGATCGTCCCGGTGCTGCGGGCCGGCGTGGGCATGCTGGACGGCATGACCCGGCTGCTGCCCAGCGCCGAGGTCGGCTTCGTCGGCATGGCCAGGGACGAGAAGACGCTGGTCGCCACCACCTACGCGACCCGGCTGCCGGCCGACCTGAGCGACCGCGAGGCGTTCGTGCTCGATCCGATGCTGGCCACCGGCGGGACTCTGCAAGCGGTGGTGGAGATGCTGCTGGAACGCGGCGTCTCGGCGGTCACGGCGGTCTGCCTGCTGGCCGCGCCCGAGGGCATCGCCAGGATCGAGCGGGCGTTCCCCGGCGAGACCCCGAACGTGCGGGTGGTGACGGCGGCCGTGGACGAGCGGCTCAACGAGCTCGGCTACATCGTGCCCGGCCTCGGCGACGCGGGCGACCGGCTGTTCGGCACGATCTGACCTGACTCGATCTGACCGGCACAACTAGATCCCGGCCGGGTGCCAGACCGTCTTTATTTCCAGGAACGCGAGCATCCGCTCGGTACCCGGCTGCTGGGCCCAGTCCGGCTCGGCCCAGTCAGATTCGGCACTGCCGCGGGGACGCAGCACGCGCTTGAGGTTGCCCGCGGCCAGCCGCTCCAGCTCGGTGGCGGCGTCGCCCGCGCCGGTCACGTCGATGGCGTCCACGTCCATGTGCCCGGCCAGCACCGGCGCCATTTCGGCGGGGTCCCCGGTGAGCAGGTTGACCACGCCGCCCGGCAGGTCCGAGGTGGCCAGCACCTCGGCCAGCGTGATGGCGGGCAGCGGCCGGTCCTGGCTGGCCAGCACCACGGCGGTGTTGCCGGTGGCGATCACCGGGGCGATCACGCTGACCAGGCCGAGCAGGCTGGAGGCCGGCGGCGCCACGATCGCCACCACGCCGGTCGGCTCCGGCGTGCTGACGTTCAGGAACGGCGCGGCGACCTGGTTCGGCGCGCCGGCCACCTGGGACACCTTGTCCGGCCAGCCCGCGTACCAGACCCACCGGTCCACGGCCGCGCTGACCTGGGCGCGGGCCGCCTTGGCCGAGACGCCCTCGGCGGCGCTCACCTCGGCGGCGAACTGGGCGGACCGGCCCTCCAGCATCTCGGCGACCCGGTAGAGCACCTGGCCCCTGTTGTAGGCGGTGGCGCCGGACCAGTCGCCGAACGCGGCGCGGGCCGCGACCACCGCGTCCCGCGCGTCCTTGCGGGAACCCTGCGCGGCCAGCGCCAGCAGCGCGCCCTTGCCGTCGCGGACCGGGTAGGACCGGCCGGACTCCGAGCGCGGGAACTTGCCGCCGATATACAGCTTGTAGGTCTTGCGCACGGCCAGCCGCTCCGCGGGCTTCTGTACTGCGCTGGCGTCAGACATCCAGGTACGCGGCCAGGCCGTGCCGGCCGCCCTCCCTTCCGAATCCGGACTCCCGGTAGCCGCCGAACGGGCTCGCGGGGTCGAACTTGTTGAACGTGTTGCCCCACACCACGCCCGCGCGCAGCTTCCGGGACAGCCACAGGATCCGGCTGCCCTTGTCGGTCCAGATCCCGGCGGACAGCCCGTAGGGGGTGTTGTTCGCCTTGGCCACGGCCTCGTCCGGGGTGCGGAAGGTGAGCACGGACAGCACCGGGCCGAAGATCTCCTCGCGGGCGATCCGGTGCGACTGGCTGACCCCGGTGAAGATCGTCGGGGCGAACCAGAAGCCGCGGTCGGGAAGCTGGCACGGCGGCGACCAGCGCTCCGCGCCCTCCGCCTCGCCCGAGTCGGCCAGCTCGCGGATCTTGTCGAGCTGCTGGCGGGAGTTGATCGCGCCGATGTCGGTGTTCTTGTCCAGCGGGTCGCCGAGCCGCAGCGTGCCCAGCCGCCGGCGGAGCCGGTCAAGCACCGCGTCGGCCGCCGACTCCTGCACCAGCAGCCGGGAGCCGGCGCAGCAGACGTGGCCCTGGTTGAAGAAGATCCCGGCGACGATGCCCTCGACCGCCTGGTCAAGCGGCGCGTCGTCGAACACGATGTTCGCGGCCTTGCCGCCCAGCTCCAGGGTGAGCTTCTTGCCGGTGCCCGCGACGCCCGCGGCGATCTGCTTGCCGACCTCGGTAGAACCGGTGAACGCGATCTTGCGCACGCCTGGGTGGGCGACCAGCGCCGCGCCGGTCTCCCCCGCGCCGGTCAGCACGTTGACCACGCCGGGCGGCAGCCCGGCCTGCTGGCAGACCTCGGCAAGCGCCAGCGCGGTCAGCGGCGTGGTCTCGGCGGGCTTGAGCACGCAGGTGTTCCCCGCCGCCAGGGCGGGCGCCAGCTTCCACGCGGCCATCAGCAGCGGGAAGTTCCACGGGATGACCTGGCCGGCCACGCCGAGCGGCGCGGGCGCGGCGCCGAATCCGGCGTGCTCCAGCTTGTCCGCCCAGCCGGCGTAATAGAAGAAGTGCGCGGCGGCCAGCGGCACGTCCACGTCCCGCGACTCGCGGATCGGCTTGCCGTTGTCCAGGCTCTCCAGCACCGCGAACTCGCGGGCCCGCTCCTGCAGGATGCGGGCGATCCGGTACAGGTACTTGGCCCGCTCGGCGCCGGGCATCGGCCGCCAGGTCTTCTCATAGGCCGCGGTGGCGGCGGCGACCGCCCGGTCCACGTCGCGCTGCCCGGCCAGCGCGACCTTGGCCAGCGTCTCCTCGGTCGCGGGGTTGACGGTCTCGAACTGGCCCCCGTCGGCGGCCGGCCCGAACTCGCCGTTCACGAACAGCCCGTACTCGCCGGCGATGTTGACCATCTCCCGGCCCTGCGGGGCGGGGGCGTATGACCAGCCCGTGGCCAGATCCAGCGCGCGCATCGCTGCCCGGTGGTCCCTTCTAGTCGATGGTGAAGTAGTCCGGGCCCGCGTACTGCCCGGTGAGCTGCTTGCTGCGCTGCATCAGCAGGTCGTTCAGCAGGCTGGAGGCGCCGATGCGGAAATGCGCGGGGGTCAGCCAGCGCGGCCCGGCCGTCTCGTTGACCAGCACCAGGTAGCGGATCGCGTCCTTGGCGGTGCGGATGCCGCCGGCCACCTTGACCCCGGCCTGGCGGCCGGTGGCCAGCTCATAGTCGCGGACGGCGGACAGCATGACCTGGGCGACCGGCAGCGTCGAGGCGGGGCTGACCTTGCCGGTGGAGGTCTTGATGAAGTCGGCGCCGGCGAGCAGCGCCAGCCAGGACGCGCGGGACACGTTGTCCAGGGTGGCCAGCTCGCCGGTCTCCAGGATCACCTTCAGGTGCGCGGTCCCGCACGCCTCGCGGACCGCCCGGATCTCGTCATAGACCTTGCCGTACTGGCCGGCCAGGAACGCGCCGCGGTCGATGACCATGTCCACCTCGTCGGCGCCGGCCGCCACCGCGTCACGGGTGTCGGCCAGCTTCACCGGCAGCGACGCCCGGCCGGACGGGAACGCGGTCGCCACCGAGGCCACCTTGACGGCGCAGCCGTCCAGCGCCTCGCGGGCCACCGCGACCAGGTCGGGGTAGACGCAGACCGCCGCGACCGGGGGGACGTCGGGGCTGGCCGGGTCGGGGCGGCGGGCCTTGCCGCACATCGCGGTGACCTTGCCGGGGGTATCCGCGCCCTCCAGCGTGGTCAGGTCCACCATCGCGACGGCCAGGTCAAGCGCCGCGAGCTTGGCGTCCTTCTTGATCGACCTGGTGGCCAGCGCCGCGACCCGGTCGGCGACGCCGACCTGGTCCACGCCGGGCAGCCCGTGCAGGAGCTGCCGCAACGCCACGTCCGAGCTGGCGACGTCGGCGACGTCGATGGCCCACCGGCCGGTGCCCGGCGTCCCGCCGGGCTGGGTGACCGTCTTGATTCCCACGCCCCGACGCTAACCCACGCCGCCCAGCCTGGGCGAGCCGAGGCGGGCCGCCCTGGCCGTCGCGAAGCCCGGCTTGATGATGGTGTTGATGATCTTCAGGCGCTCGTCGAACGGGGCGAACGCGCTCTTCATCGCGTTCAGCGTCAGCCACTCGATGTCGCCCCAGCCGTACCCGAACGCCTCGGAGAGCGCGTGGAACTCCGAGGACAGGGTGACCCCGCTCATCAGCCGGTTGTCGGTGTTGACCGTGACCCGGAAGGCCAGCTCGCGCAGCAGCCCGATCGGGTGCTCCTTAATCGAGCGCGCCGCGCCGGTCTGCACGTTGGAGGTCGGGCACATCTCCAGCGGAATCCGCCGGTCCCTGACATAGCTGGCCAGCCGGCCAAGCGCCGTGCCGCCGCCGGGGCCGGAACGGATGTCGTCCACGATCCGGACGCCGTGCCCCAGCCGCTCCGCGCCGCACCACTGCACCGCTTCCCAGATGGAGGGCAGCCCGAAGCCCTCGCCCGCGTGGATGGTGATGTGGAAGTTCTCCCGCGCCACGTACTGGAAGGCATCCAGGTGGCGGCTCGGCGGGCTGCCGGCCTCGGCGCCCGCGATGTCGAAGCCCACCACGCCGGCGTCCCGGTGCCGGACCGCCAGCTCCGCGATCTCCAGCGACCTGGCCGCCGTGCGCATCGCCGTGAGCAGGGCGTAGACGGTGATCGGCCGGCCGGTGCTGCCCAGCCGGAAGCCCTCAAGCACCGCCTCGACCACCTGGTCCAGGCTGAGCCCGCCGCCCAGGTGCAGCTCGGGAGCGAACCTGACCTCGGCGTAGACCACGCCGTCGTCGGCCAGGTCGCGGGCGCACTCGGCGGCCACCCGGATCAGCGCGTCGCGGGTCTGCATGACGCCGACCGTGTGCGCGAACGCCTCCAGGTAGCGCTCCAGCGAGCCCCGGTCGGCGACCTGGCCCATCCAGGCGGCCAGCTCGCCGGCGTCGGTGCTGGGCAGGTCCCGGTAGCCGGACTCGGCGGCCAGCTCCACGATCGTGGCGGGCCGCAGGCCGCCGTCAAGGTGATCGTGCAGCAGGACCTTCGGTACCCGGCGGATCTCGTCAAGCGATACAGGCATGGCCACCATTGTCACAGACGGCGCAAGGCCCGGGAGCTGGGCTCATTCCCCACGGGGTGCTCAGGCTCCGATCCGCTCCAGCACTACCGGGCTGGCGGCTGGCGGGCGGGCGCCGATCTCGATGGCACCCTCCAGCGCGGCAAGCGCCCGGCCGAACCTGGCCTCCTCATCGGCCCGCAGCTCCAGCACCGGCTGCCCCGCGGTCACCCGCTCGCCCGGCCTGGCCAGGCAGATCACCCCGGCCGCGCCGCTGACCGCGTCCTCCTTGCGCGCCCGGCCCGCGCCCAGCCGCCAGGCCGCCACGCCCACGCGCGCGCCCGTCGATCCGGCGGACGAACCCGGACTCGGCGGCCTCGACCACGCTGACGTGCCTGGCCACGGGCAGCGGCGCGTCCGGGTCGCCGTCCTGCGCGGCGATCATCTCCCGGTAGCGGGCCAGCGCCTGCCCGCTGGCCAGCGCGGCCGCCGGGTCGGCGTCCACCCCGGCCAGCGCCAGCATCTCGCGGGCCAGCGCCAGGGTGACCTCGACCAGGTCGGCCGGGCCCTCGCCGCGCAGCGTCGCGACGGCCTCGGCGACCTCCACCCCGTTGCCCGCCGCCGCGCCAAGCGGCTCATCCATCCGGGTCAGCAGCGCGCTGGTGCGCACGCCGTGATCGGTGCCCAGCGCCACCATGGTCCGCGCGAGCTGGCGGGCCTGGTCGATGTCGGGCATGAACGCGGCGCCGCCCACCTTCACGTCCAGCACCAGCGCGCCGGTGCCCTCGGCGATCTTCTTGGACATGATCGAGCTGGCGATCAGCGGGATGGACTCCACCGTGCCCGTCACGTCCCGCAGCGCGTACAGCCGCCGGTCGGCCGGGGCCAGCTCGGGGCCCGCCGCGCAGATCACGCAGCCGGCGCGGCGCAGCACGTCCACGATCTCGGCGTTGTCCAGGCTGGCCCGCCAGCCCTTGATCGCCTCCAGCTTGTCCAGCGTGCCGCCGGTGTGCCCGAGGCCGCGCCCGGAGAGCTGCGGCACGGCCGCCCCGCAGCTCGCCACCAGCGGGGCGAGGATCAGCGAGACCTTGTCGCCCACCCCGCCGGTGGAGTGCTTGTCCACCGTCGGGGCCGTCACCGCGCTCAGGTCGAGCCGCTCGCCCGAGGCGATCATCGCGGCGGTCCAGGCGGACAGCTCGGCCTGGTCAAGGCCGCGGAAGACGATGGCCATCAGCAGCGCCGACATCTGCTCGTCGGCGACCTCTCCGCCGGTGTAGGCGGCGATCACCCACTCGATGTCGGCGGTGGCCAGGGTGCCGCCGTCCCGCTTGGTCCTGATCAGGTCCACGACGTCAGGCACCGGCTCCCCCATCCCGAGCACCGTCCTCGCGCCGGCCGGCCAGGTCGGTGCCGGTGAAGGCGTCGGGCAGCAGCTCCGCCAGGCGGCGCGGGCCGCCGTCGGCGTCCAGCAGCAGGCCAGGACCGCCGGCCTCCATCAGGAGCTGGCGGCACCGGCCGCACGGGACGAGCGGCGCGCCGTCCCCGGCCACCACGCTGACCGCCGTCAGCGCGGACTCCCCCGCCGCGTGCAGCGCGGACACCAGGCCGCACTCGGCGCACAGGGTCAGCCCGAAGGAGGCGTTCTCCACGTTGCAGCCGGTCACCACGGTCCCGCCGCTGCTCAGCCCGGCCGCGCCGACCCGCAGTCCCGAGTACGGCGCGTAGGCCTTCGCGGCCACCGCGGTGGCCGCGGCGCGCAGCGCCTGCCAGTCGATCTCCATCACACCTCCGTGTTTCCGGGCGGGCTCGCTGCCCAGGCCGGCGGGTCTCAATTGTGCAACAGCGCTGCGGTCAGCCCAGTTTCTCCCTTACGCAGGCCTATAGCCACAGTTACCCTTCGGGCATCCGTCAGGGGGGATTTGCCGGATTGCGCTGCCCTGGGCCAGGGCAGCGAGACGGACAGCAAGCTCTTCTCGCAGCGCCTGCTGCCATGATCTAGGAGGTATCGGTGAGAGCCAGTTACAGGGTCGTCGCGGCACTCAGCGCCACCGCGCTGCTAGCCGCGTGCGGTTCTCAGACCAAGGCGCCGAGCTCGGGCTCCAGCAGCGCTCCCAGTTCCTCGTCGAGCACGGCGTCAACGGCGGGCAAGTTCCTGGGCTGCATGGTGACCGACACCGGCGGCATCGACGACCGCTCGTTCAACGCCTCGTCCTGGCAGGGCATGCAGGAAGCCGCGCAGGCCGACCCGAACGTCAAGGTCACCTACCTGCAGTCCAACTCCGGCAGCGACTACACCCCGAACATCAACCAGTTCATCTCCAAGAAGTGCGGGATCATCGTCACCGTCGGCTTCCTGATGGGCGACAACACCCAGTCAGCGGCCAAGGCGAACCCGACCCAGAAGTTCGCGATCGTGGACTACTCCTACAGCCCTGCGGTCAAGAACATCGACGCGCTGGTCTTCAACACCGTCCAGGACGGCTTCCTCGGCGGCTACCTCGCGGCCGGCATGTCCAAGACGCACACCGTGGCCACCTTCGGCGGCCAGAAGCTGCCGACCGTGACCATCTACATGGACGGCTTCTGGGACGGCGTGCAGTACTACAACTCCCAGAACCACGCGAACGTGAAGGTGCTCGGCTGGAACGAGAAGACCCAGCGCGGCAGCTTCACCGGCAACTTCACCAACCTGACCTCCGGCCAGACGCTGACCCAGACCTTCATCAGCGACGGCGCCGACGTGATCTTCCCGGTGGCGGGCAACGTCGGCCTGGGCGCGGCCAAGGCGGTGCAGAACGCGGACGCCTCCGCCGGGTCCGACAAGGTCAACATGATGTGGGTGGACACCGACGGCTGCGTCAGCGCCGCCCAGTACTGCAAGTACTTCATCACCAGCGTGACCAAGGGAATCCAGGCGGCGGTCAAGACCGCCGTGCTGTCCGCCGCCAACGGCACCTTCAAGGGCGGCAACTTCATCGGCGACCTGAGCAACGACGGCGTCGTGCTGTCCCCGTTCCACGATTTCGCCAGCAAGGTCCCCTCGGCCCTGCAGGCGCAGCTCAACACGATCAAGCAGGAGATCATCTCGGGCAAGATCAAGCCGGCCACCAAGAGCCCGGTGTAACCACGCCGCCGCGGCCGGCCAGGGCGAGCGCACGGCGCCGCGCTGGCCGGCCGCGTGGCTGACTAGACGGAGGTGGCGGTGCGGCTCGAGCTGCGCGGCATCACCAAGCGCTACGGCGCCCTAGTGGCCAACGACAAGATCGACCTGACCGTCGAGCCAGGCCAGATCCACGCGCTGCTCGGCGAGAACGGCGCGGGCAAGACCACGCTGATGAACGTCCTGTACGGGCTCACCCAGCCCGACGAGGGCGAGATCCGCACCGACGGCGAGCCGATCACCCTGCGCTCGCCCAAGGACGCGATCAGGGCCGGCCTCGGCATGGTGCACCAGCACTTCATGCTGGTCCCGGTCTTTACCGTCGCCGAGAACGTCGCGCTTGGCGCGGAGCGGACCCGCGTCGCGGGCCTGCTCGACCGGCGGTCCATGCGTGCCGGGGTCCGCGAGCTATCGCAGCGCTACGGCCTGCGCGTCGACCCGGACGCGCTGATCGAGGAACTGCCGGTCGGCGTCCAGCAGCGGGTGGAGATCCTCAAGGCGCTGGCGAGGGACGCTCAGGTACTGATCCTGGACGAGCCGACCTCGGTGCTCACGCCGGGCGAGACAGACGAGCTGTTCGAGATCATGCGGCAGCTCCGGGCCGGCGGGAAGTCCATCATCTTCATCTCGCACAAGCTCAGGGAAGTCCAGGCCATCGCCGACGTGATCACCGTGATCCGGCGCGGCAAGGTGATGGGCCAGCTCCCGCCGAGCGCCACCGACCAGGAACTGGCCGCGCTGATGGTCGGCCGCCAGGTGACGCTGCGGGTGAGCAAGACCGCGGCGGCGCCCGGCGAGCCCGTCCTCGACGTGGCCGGACTGCGGGTAGCCGACGACCGCGGCCATCACGCGGTGGCCGACGTGTCCTTCACCGTGCGGGCCGGGGAGATCCTGGGGATCGCGGGCGTGCAGGGCAACGGCCAGACCGAGCTGTGCGAGGCGCTGATGGGCCTGCGGCCGGCCGCCGCCGGCACGGTCGCGCTGGACGGCAGGGACATCAGCGCGGACCCGCCGCGGGCCCGGATCCGGGCCGGCATCGGCTACATCCCCGAGGACCGGCAGGCGGACGGGCTGGTATCGGCGTTCTCGGTCGCCGACAACATGATCCTCGACGTCTACGACCGGCCGCCGTACGCCAGGCGGGGCATCGCCCTGGACCTGGCCGCCGCGGAACGCAACGCCATCGAGCGAGTAGCCCAGTTCGACGTCAGGACCACCTCGGTGCAGACCGCGGCCGGCACCCTGTCAGGCGGCAATCAGCAGAAGGTCATCCTGGCCCGTGAGTTCGGCCGCGAGCTGCGGGTGCTGCTGGCCAGCCAGCCGACCAGGGGCCTGGACGTGGGCTCGATCGAGTTCGTGCACCAGCAGATCGTGGCCGAGCGGGACAAGGGCAGGGCCGTGGTGATCGTCTCGGCCGAGCTGGACGAGATCTACGCGCTGGCCGACCGGATCGCGGTCATGTACGAGGGCCGGATCACCGGCTTCCGCGACCCCGATGTGGCCGTGGAGGAACTCGGCATGCTGATGGCCGGCGTGGTGCCGGGCGAAGGCGGCCAGGCGGCGAACGGCGACGAGGCCGGCGGCGGCGAGGCCGGCGACGAGGCTGAGGAATCGGGATGAGCGACGAGACCCCGGTAGTTCCGGAGCCAGCCGGCCAGCCGGGCGCGGCCGCCACGGCCGCCGATTCGGGGCCCGAGCCTGGCAGCGAGTCCGGCCAGGGCCGGCCCCGGCTGGGCCGGCTGATCATCGAGTCGATCGTCGAGGGCAACTCCGCCGTCGTCACGGTGCTGGCGATCGTAGTCGCCATCGTGGTCGGCGGCCTGCTGATCGCCTTCACCGACCCGACGGTGCTGAGCGCCTGGGGCAGCTTCTTCAGCGCGCCAGGCAACGCCATCGCCCAGGCCTGGGACTCGGCGGCCGGCGCCTACGTGGCCATGATCCAGGGCTCGATCTTCAACCCGCATACCGTCAGCGCGGTGTTCCAGCAGCAGTCGCTTGGCGTGGCGTTCCGCGACGGCACGGTCAGCCAGGTGCTCAACCCGCTCTCGGAGACCTGCGTCAACGCCACCCCGCTGATCCTGGCCGGGCTCTCGGTGGCGCTGGCGTTCCGCGCCGGGCTGTTCAACATCGGCGCGCAGAGCCAGTTCATCGGCGGCGCGATCCTGTGCACCTGGGTCGGCTTCGGGGTATCGCTGCCGCCGGTCATTCACGTGGTGGCCTGCGTGCTCGCCGCCGCGATCGGCGGCGCGGTCACCGGCTGGCTGGTCGGCCTGCTCAAGGCCACCACCGGGGCGCACGAGGTGATCGTGACGATCATGCTCAACTACGTGATGGCCGACTTCCTGACCTGGATCCTCGGCACCTCGGCGATGGAGCGGCCCGGCCGCTCTGACCCCATCAGCCCGTTCATCGCAAGCGACGCGCACCTGCCGCTGCTGCTCGGCTCGCACCTGCGGGTCAACACCAGCTTCCTGCTCGCCCTGGCCTGCGCGGTCGGCGTGTGGTGGCTGCTCAGCCGCAGCACGCTGGGCTTCGAGCTGCGCACCGTGGGCGCCAACCCGAACGCGGCGCGCAGCGCGGGGATGAGCGTGACCAGGACCTGGATCCTGGTCATGCTGATCGCCGGCGCGCTGGCCGGGCTGGCCGCCACGTCCGTCGTCCAGGGCACCGACTTCACGCTGACCTTCCAGAGCTACGGCACCTACGGCATCGACGCGATCACCGTGGCGCTGCTCGGCCGGGCCAGGCCGCTCGGCGTGGTGCTCGCCGCGCTGCTGTTCGGCGCGCTGCACGCGGGCGGCATCGCGATGCAGGCCAGCACCTCCACCCCGCTGACCATCACCACCGTGATCCAGGCACTCGTCGTGCTGTTCGTGGCGGCGCCGCCGCTGGTCCGGGCGCTCTTCCGGCTGCACAAGACCACGGCGCGCGGCGCCGGGGCGGCCTCTCTCGCGAAGGGGTGGAACGGGTGACCGTCATCACCAGGCCCGCCGGGCTCTCGCTGCGCGTCGACCGCCGGGTGGTCGCCGCCGCGACCTTCGTGCTGTTCGGGCTGATCGACATCATCGGCTTCGGCAAGTACGCGCCGCACGGCAGCGCCGTGTTCGCGTTCTCCCCGCCGTTCGCCAAGGTCACGGTCCCCAACCTCAGCCTGCCGCCGGCCCTCACCTGCTACGTCTGCGGCGGCGTCACGCTGGCCGCCGCCGCGCTGCGCGGCCTTGCGCCGATGCCGGCCATCGCCCGGCGGATCAGCATCGGCGTCGTGCTGTTCGCGTTCGTCGTGGCGCTGCTGTGCTGGGCGGAGGCCGGGCAGGGCCCGCTGTCCATCGTGAACCTGCTGCAGGGCACGCTGGAGGCGTCGATCCCGCTGGTCCTCGGCGCGCTGGCGGGCTGCCTGTGCGAGCGGTCCGGCGTGATCAACATCGCGATCGAGGGCCAGCTCCTGTTCGGCGCGTTCGCGGGCGGCGTCGCGGCCAGCTTCTTCGGCATGCTGTGGCTGGGCATCGTGCTCGGCTCGCTGGCCGGGGCGCTGCTCGGCGCGATCCTGGCCGTCTTCGCCATCCGCTACCTGGTCGACCAGGTGGTGCTCGGGGTGGTGCTCAACGTGTTCGCCTCCGGCCTGACCGGGTTCCTGTACGACCGGGCGCTGGTGCCCTACCAGAACTCGCTGAACTCCCCGGCCACCTACCTGCCGATGAAGATCCCGCTGCTCGGCGACATCCCGATCGTCGGCCCGGTCTTCTTCGACTCGACGATCTTCCTGTACATCACCTACGTCCTGCTGATCCTGGTGCAGGTCGGGCTGTTCAGCACCCGGTGGGGGCTGCGGGTCCGCGCCGTCGGCGAGCACCCGCTGGCCGCCGACTCGGTCGGCCTGCGGGTGCTGGGCACCCGGTACAGCGCCGTGATCCTGGGCGGCCTGATCGCCGGCATCGGCGGCGCCTACCTGACCATCGGCTCGGCGGGCAGCTTCTCGCCTGACATGTCCTCGGGAATGGGCTACATTGCCCTGGCCGCCCTGATCTTCGGCCGGTGGACCCCGCTCGGCGCGCTCGCCGCTGCCCTGCTGTTCGGGTTCTCCTCGGAGCTGTCGGCGGTGCTGTCCACCATCAACGTCCCGATCCCGTCGGACATCCTGCAGATGGCCCCGTACGTCGCGACGATCATCGCCGTCGCCGGCCTGGTCGGCAAGGTCAGGGCACCGGCGGCCGACGGAAGGCCCTACGTCAAGGCATGAGCGACAGTCTGCGGTCACCCGCGCCGTCCGACCCCTACGCGGCCGCCCGCGCCAGCGCGGCCC
This sequence comes from uncultured Actinomycetota bacterium, assembly GCA_963725175.1. Classification (GTDB taxonomy): domain Bacteria; phylum Actinomycetota; class Actinomycetes; order Streptosporangiales; family Streptosporangiaceae; genus DASUBV01. The sequence goes on along the minus strand of CAVRXH010000006.1, from coordinate 5,009,646 downwards.
GGCTTGCCGAGCTGACCGGCGTCCCGGCGCACGATGCCGCCGTGGTGCTCGGCTCTGGCTGGCTGCCCGCCGCCGACGCGCTCGGCGAGCCGGACGCGCAGGTCCCGCTGGCCGACCTCGGCGGGTTCCCGGCCGCCACCGTCGCCGGCCATGTGCCCGCGGTCCGCTCGGTGCGGGTCGGCCCGCTGCGGGTGCTGGTGTTCCTCGGCCGCACCCACCTGTACGAGGGGTACGAGGTCTCCGCCGTGGTGCACGGCGTGCGCACGGCAGTCGAGGCGGGCTGCGGGATCGTGGTGCTGACCAACGCCGCTGGCGGCATCCGCCGCGAGTTCGGCGTCGGCCAGCCGGTGCTGATCAGCGACCACCTGAACCTGACCGCCCGTTCCCCGCTGGCCGGCCCGCCGCCGCCCGACGGGTACGGCTCCCGGTTCACCGACCTGTCTGACCTGTACAGCGCCCGACTGCGGGCCATCGCCAGGGCCGCCGACCCGACCCTGCCCGAGGGCGTCTACGCCGCGATGCCGGGGCCGCACTACGAGAGCCCCGCGGAGATCAGGATGCTCGCCGCGATGGGCGCGGACATGGTCGGCATGTCCACCGCCCTGGAGGCGATCGCCGCCCGGCACCTGGGCGCGGAGGTTCTCGGCGTCTCGCTGGTCACCAACCCGGCCGCCGGGCTGGCACCCGGCGGGCTCGACCACGCCGACGTGCTGGCGGCCGGCCAGGCCGCCGCCGCGCGGGTAGGCAGCCTGCTGGCGAAGGTGCTGCCGGCCACCCGCGACAATAGTGACCATGTCTGACCAGTCACCCGAGATGCCGGACCTGCCCGGCGAGGTGGTCAGCCCGGAGCTGCGCGCCCGGCTGACCGCGTGGATCGCCGACGACCCCGACGAGCGCGACGCGGCCGAGCTGACCGCGCTGCTGGGCAGCGGGGATCCGGCCGCCGCCGCCGAGCTGGCCAGCCGGTTCAGCGGACGGCTGGAGTTCGGCACCGCCGGGCTGCGCGGCGCGGTCGGGGCCGGCCCGAACCGGATGAACCGGGCCGTGGTCAGGGCCGCGACGGCGGCGCTGACCGGGTGGCTGCTCAAGCACGACCCCGACGCCGCCCAGCAGGGCATCGTGATCGGCTGCGACGCGCGGCACCGCAGCGACGAGTTCGCCGCCGAGGCGGCCCGGGTGGCGGCCGGCGCCGGGCTGCGAGTTCGCTTGCTGCCGCCCCGCCAGCCCACCCCGCTGCTGGCGTTCGCCGTCCGGCGGCTCGGCGCGGCCGCCGGCGTGATGATCACCGCCAGCCATAACCCGCCGGCCGACAACGGCTACAAGCTCTACACCGCCGACGGCGCGCAGATCGTCCCCCCGGCCGACGTGGAGATCGAGGCGGCCATCGCCGGCCTCGGCCCGCTGTCGCAGGTGCCCGTGGCGCCGGCCGACAGCCCGCTGATCAGCCAGCTCGGCGACGAGATCGCCCAGGAGTACCTGGACGCGATCTGCGGAATCTCGCCCGCCCCGCCCGGCGCGGCCTGGCTGCGGTTCGTCTACACGCCGCTGCACGGGGTGGCGGGCGACCTGGCGCTGCGCGCGTTCGAGAAGGCCGGCTACGCCGAGCCAGACGTGATCGCCGCGCAGGCCCAGCCGGACCCCGATTTCCCGACCGTGGCGTTCCCCAACCCCGAGGAACCCGGCGCGCTTGACCTGGCGCTCGCCCAGGCCAGGCGCTCGGCCGCCGACCTGGTGATCGCCAACGACCCCGACGGTGACCGGCTGGCCGTGGCGCTGCCCGACACCGGCGCCCTCGGCGGCTGGCGGATGCTCACCGGCGACCAGGTCGGCGCGCTGCTCGGCGCCTACCTGCTGGACCGGACGTCCGGCCAGGACGGCGAGCGGCTGGTGGTGTCCACCATCGTGTCCTCGACCCTGCTGTCCCGGATCGCGGCGGCCGCCGGCGCCAGGTACGCCGAGACACTGACCGGCTTCAAGTGGATCGTCCGCGCCGCCGAGGCCTACCCCGAGGCCCGGTTCATCCTCGGCTACGAGGAGGCACTTGGCTACGCGGTCACCGACGTGGTGCGCGACAAGGACGGCATCGGCGCCGCGCTGGCGATCCTCGGCCTGGCCACCATGGCCCGTTCCGGCGGGGAGTCGCTGCTGGAGGTCTACGACGCGCTGGAGGCGGCGCACGGGGTGCACCTGACCTCGCAGCTCACCGTGGCCACCCAGGCCCCCTCGCACGTCACGGCCAGGCTGCGGGCCGCCGCGCCGACCTTCCTGGCCGGCCAGGCGGTCACCTCGGTCACCGACCTGACCGGCGGCACCAGGGAGCTGCCCTCCGCCGACGTGCTCATCTACAAGCTGGCCGGCGCGCGGGTGGTGATCAGGCCGAGCGGCACCGAGCCCAAGCTGAAGGCCTACCTGGAGGTCGTGGAGCCGCTGGCCGGCGGCTGGCTGGCCCAGGCCAGGCGGGCGGCGGCGGCCCGGATGGAGCCGCTGCGCGCGGCGGTCGCGGAGCTGCTAGCCCAGTAGGGCGCGCGGGCCGTGCCCGCACGGCGGATTGCCCGGACGGCGCGGCGGTGGCAGGCTCGGACCCATGACCGGGGCAGACGAGTCGCTGGCCTGCGACATCGCGCATGGCCGAGCCGACGTGCCCGCGACAGGCCGGACCGTCGCGGCGGTATTCGACACGCCGGTAGCGCGGTTCCTGCTCGGCTATGCCGCCGACGCCGGATACCAGACCGTGCTGGTCGAGCCCGACCCGGCGCGCGGCGCCACCGCCCGCGCGGCGGGCCTGCCGGTCGCCGCCTCGGTCGCCGTGCTGATGGCCACGGTCGGGGACGACGCGGAAACGACCGATGTGGTGGTGACCGACCACCACAGGGACGAGCTGGGCACCGAGCTGCGCGACGCCCTGGGGCACGGCGCCGGCTGGGTGGGCATCATGGGCAACCCCCGGCACCAGGGCCCGCACCTCGCCGCGCTAGCCGAGCTGGGCGTGCCGCCCGAGCAGATCGCGAAGGTGCACCGGCCCATCGGCCTGAACATCGGCTCGCGCGCCCCCGCCGAGATCGCCATCTCGACGCTGGCCGGGCTGATCGCCGACCGGAACGGCAAGCCCGGTGGCTTCGCCTTCTGAGCGCGGCCGCGGCGACTACTCCCAGGTGCCGCTGGCCCGCAAGCTCGGCATCGGCGACGACGACGAGATCGCGCTGATTGGCGCGCCGGACAGCCTCTACGACACCCTCGGCGAGCTGCCGGAGGTCGCGGCGCTGCATGCCGACCTCGCCGACGACGCCCGCTACGACGTCATCGTCGCGTTCTTCACCAGGCAGGCCGAGCTCGCGGGCGAACTGCCCCGGCTGCGCGCCCGGATGGCGCCGGCCTGCGGGCTATGGATCGCCTGGCCCAAGCGGGCCTCGAAGGTGCCCACCGACATGACCGACGACGCGATACGCGAGCTCGCGCTGCCGACCGGTCTTGTCGACAACAAGGTCTGCTCCATCGACGCGGTCTGGACTGCCCTGCGGCTGGTTATCCGGCGACAGAACCGCTGACCTGCCGCCGGGCGGTGACTAGCCGATGACCAGGCGCTTGTCGCCGGGGTTCGCGATCAGCTCGCGGATCCCGGCGAGCGCTGGCGCGGACCTCGGCCCTCAGCTGGTCCTCAATAGCGAGAACCTGATCCTCATCGCCATCCGGAAACAGTTCCCGCTCGACATCAGCCCAGTCGTGCGTGGCCATTGATCCGGCCTCCCGCGTGACAGCCGTCAGCTGACCTAGCTGTGCCGCCCACATGCAGCCAGGATGCGCCAGGTCCTTTAACGCAAAGTTATGCGACGCTGGTGCTGCTTATATTTCTAGCGCGTATAACTTATGCACATACGCGTATAACAGCCGACCGGGGCAGCAGAGTAGCGCACGCGGTCATCCAGGAAGCCAAGGATGCCGACGTGTACCTGTTCGCCAGCGGACTGGACGAGGACGTTGAGCCCGTCATGGTGGCCGGCGACGGGACGCCGGGCGTTGCTCATCGCTGGCTTGCTTTGTGGCCCGGCCCGCGGCGGGGTGGCTGTGTTCCGCCGCGGGCCGGGCTCTCGATTAGCTGTCCCCTGCGGCTTAGACCGGGCCGATGAAGAAGCTGAACTGCTGGGTGTCCGAAACCACGCCGCCGGTCAGCTTGTTCAGCGACTGGACGCGAAGCTGGTTGATCGGATTCCTGGTGCTCGGATCGACGGTCAGCACCAGCGCGTGGCTGAAAGTGGTGCTGGCGCCGTTCACCCACGGAATGTAGGGGCGACCGTGGTAAGTGGTGCCGTTGGCCAGGTCGCCGACCCAGATGGTGGCGGCGGTGTTGCCGCAGGGCTGAAGGGTGGCCTCCCTGCCGCTGTAGAGCGGCAGCTTGACGCCGGTGCACAGGCCGCTCTCGTTTCCGAATGGCGACCAGTTGGCCTCGAACACCGGGTAGCCGGCCGGGTAGTTGATGCACACGTACGAGGTCTGCGCCAGGCCCGAGCCGCCGTAGTTGGGGCAGAAGTCAGCCAGCGTGCCCACCTGGGCCCCGGTGAAGTCCTCGTTCGGGTGAGTGTTGCTGGCGAGGTTCAGGTTGACCTCCATGCCGGCCCTACCGCCCGTGCCGGTGTCACCCGGGACGTAGGCGTTCTGGATCGCGTGCCGGCCGAGGACAAGGCTGAACAGGTTGAAGCAGTAGTAGCCGCACGCCGGGGTGGCGGCCGGCCGGACCGAGGCGCTCGCCGCACTCGACGCGGACAGGGCAGCCACCGACGTGATGGCGACCCCGGCCGCGAGCACTGAGCACGCTCTCGCAAAGCGGTTGAGCATTGAGGATTTCCTTCCTGATCGGAAAATCGCCAGTCCGGCTGTCTGTCCACGGGACCTGAGTGATCAGGGCATCTCCGGGAACGGCTGGCGGCGATACTGCGCAAGGGCTGGACAAGGTTGCTTCGTTGTCATCCCCGGCCAGCTAGTAGCGGTACGCTACCATGGGTAGCTATACCGACACGTTGAGTAGTTGCAGTAGTCAGCGCGTGCTAGCTAACGATCCGGCAACGGCGGGAACAATTCCGTGCGGAGTGGCGGTAATCCGGCACCGGTTATCAAGAGCCGAGCCGCACGCTGGCTACCTTGCTACGGGAGGAGTCCTTCCTCGTAGGCCCACGCGAAGAGGCTTGCGCCGCTGCCGAGTGGCAGATGCATTCCGGTGCCTGCGAGGTCGTCCACGATTGCCTCAGCCGTGGCGCGATCAAACACTCCGGCCTTAAAGCTCCGGATCAGCAGCCACAGGGACCCGTGAATCTCTAATTTCTCCCGGTTACCAATAACGCGGGCTGCGGCCTCATCAAGGACCGCTATGCCGCCGTTAATACTCACCCAGGCGAGCACTGCCGCTTCGCCGTTGTTTCTTTCAGGCCCGCCGCCAAGTTCACTCTTATACCTGGCAAACGCCGCCAGTTCCGGCAGTTCAGTAAGCTCGACCGGCTTGAGCCAGCCGACCGCCTCGGCACCCCCGAGCGAGGGGTAGCCGGGAACGCCTCGGGCCAGTTCCGCGGCTACCTCGGCCAGGAGGACGGGCTCGTCGCTGGCGACGGCCATCTGCAGCGCGTCTGTGCGACCAGCGCGAGCAAAGTGACTCAGTGCCGTGGTGTCGAAGACGAGGTGGGTCACAGTCCGCTTTCGAACTCGCCGCGAAGTTCATCCAGTGACATGGAATCCGGGTCGGGAAGGTCGGCCTCGCCTACTGAGAAATGTAGTAGCTCTACGGTTCTGGCTGACGTTAGCTGCCCATTCCGGTAGCCGCTGACAACCGCGCGGGCGTAGGACGGGGGGACGCTCGGCGGGTCAAGCTCGACGGCGGGGCGCTCGCCGAATTCGAACAGTTCCCCTCGCCGCAGATCGTTTCCGACAAGGCGATCACGCTCCCCGGAGTCGATAAGGCCGAGATTCGTGAGCTGGTTGCATACGGCAGTCCAGCTCACACTGAACCGGACGGCGATCGCAATGGCGGCCAGCCGCCGCGACTTGCCAGAGAATTCATCCCAAATCCCTAGCACGGAGGGCCGTGGCATAAGGAGGTATGCGGCGAACGCGTTGAACATTCGTTCAGCATCTGAAGAACCGATCCTGGGTGCCGGTTCGTAGGCATCGCCAGTCAAGTGGTGGCCGAGCTCGTGAGCGAGACTGAACCTTCGCCGTCCCCGATCGGCCGTTCCGTTGATGACCGCTACGCCAAGCCTGCCGACCTCGACATACGCGGCATCGCCGGCATCGGGGCCAAGCGCGATGGAAAACCCCAGGAGACCTAGGCCCTCGGCTGCCGACTGAAGATCCAGCAGCGGACCCTCCGGACGTCCCGCTTCCGCGCGTACGTCGCGCGCGAGGTCCTCGGCATTCTCGAAACTCACCGGCATCTTCCGCGCAGGGGGCCGCTCCGCGGACGACAGCAGGTCGCGGCCTTCCAGAAAGGCGACGTCACGTGCCGCGAGTTCAAGGGCACTGTCGAGGGCGCGAGAGAATCCGCCAACGGCCGGATCGCGCCGGCGGCTGACAACCGCGGGCGGGGACTCAGTGAAGAACCAGTCGACTGGCCTGCCCAGGGCGCTCGCTATGGCTGCCAGTTCCGTCGCCGAGATCTTGCGCTCTCCCGACTCGATCCTGACCAGCGCTGTGCGCTCCAGGCTGATGCGGGCGGCCAAACTCGCCTGCGTCACGCCGGCCTCTGCCCGCGCGTCGGCGATGCGGCGCCCAAGGTCCGCCTGGGTGACTACAGGGTCCAGGCTCATAGTGTGATTATCCCACACGTTGGTCCAGCGAACCGGACCGCGCGCAGATCCTTCCGGGCCGCTGCGGCTGGAAATCTATCCGGCGGCAGAACCGCTGACATGTCGAGCAGCGGCGATCCGGGCGCTGGGTTGCGTTTCTGGCAGTGCGGTGAGTCCTTCCGGCGCCGGTAGTGTCGCGTGCGTGACCGACCCTCACAAGTGGGTGATCCACGGCGAGCGGCTGGTGGACGACACCCCTCACATCCGTGTGAGCCCGCCGGGCAGCTCCCACACCCACTGGATCCACGATGAACCGGTGCCAGGTGGAGGAGGAACAGGCTGGCGCCCGCGCGGTACCGAGTTCGTCATGTCCTGCCAGCCGGTGATCGGCAACGCGGACTACCAGCAGGACTTGTACCTGGCGCACGGGGCCGACCTGGTCGGGGAGCCGGAGGCGGACGAGGCGGCCGGGGTCCGGTGGGTGCCGGTTGACGAGACGCCCGCGATGATCGCCCGGGGCGACATCCTGGGCGCGATCACCATCATCGGAGTGCAGCATGCCCTGCTGCGGCAGGCAGCCGCTCGCGTACCTCCGCCGTGAGCTCCCGTACCGCCGGGACGTCGGCTCGCGGGCGGAGGATCCGCACAAGGTCACGGACGTAGCGGACGCTACGGGCCGAGGTGAGGCGGACGGTCAGGTCCAGTGCCTGCCGCCCGACAACGGACGCCTGCTCCGGCTCGCCTTGCCTCGCGTAGGCGGTGGGGAGCAGTGAGAGGTTAAAGGCCGGCCGCGGACGTACCGGCCCGTCCATGTCCAGGGACCGACGCGCGTAGCGGGCAGCACGGCCTGCCTCGCCGAGGGCACCGACCACGCCACCCACCGCGAGCAGGCCAGCATGATCCGCCGATACATCATCTGGCGCAAAACCCACGCCTACGACGAACGACTCCGCCGCGTCGTCGAGCGGCAAACGCTGCCTTGAGCTTGCCCTTCTCCGCCATCCACACGTAGACCGTGTCCTTCGTGACGCCAAGGTGGGCCGCAATGTCGTCGGCAGAGAGCCAGGGGTCAGGCAAGGGAGGAGAGCCTCCAGGCGGTAGCGGTACCTGCCCAACCCTACCCAGGGAGACCCAGCCTTCCCTGGTCTCACCTGGTATTGCAGGTCGTAACCGTGTCTCAGGCCGAGACGGGTGTGCATACCTGGACAGCACGTGAGCACAGAAATTCACAGATCGTGGCGATCTATGTCATTGCTGGCTCATGGTGTGTTGGGTGGCAGGCGGTATGCGCGGTTGCGGCTGGCGGGCGGGGCGGTCGCTATCAGTCGCCCGTCTGTGACGAGCCGGGCAAGATGGCGGTTGGTCATGGCCTTGCTGAGGCCAGTCGCCTGGGCGATATCGGAGGCGGTGAGGTCCTGCGAACTCGTGAAAAGTGCCAGGATCTCGGCGGGCCGCCCGGCAAGTTCGCCACCTGCGTGGGAAACGGCCCTTCCCGTGCGGGACTCGGCTGTGCTGGGGGCGTCGTGAGTGAAGGTGACGGTGAAGTGGCTGATCGCGTTGGAGAACTTCACTGATGCGGTGCCCGAGCGGCGCAGTTGCTCGAGCATTGTCGGGATGCCGGTACCCCTGTTCTCGCAGATGACCCGGTCGCTGTCGGGGAGCTGAACTTCCTGGAGCAAGGCCGACAGGACCGGATTGCGGGACGAGGTGACTCCTTCAGTGCCGAGCTCGCCCTCGGCCACGGGCCCGAACAGGCCCCCTGGGTTCCGCACGACGAGCCGGCCTGGGTACATCTCGACCTGGACTTGTGCTCCTCGTGACGGCGGGGAGTAGTCCCGGTGCATGATGGCGTTCACGATCGCCTCCCGCAGCGCCTCAACCGGGTACTCGTAGACGTCTTGCCGGCCGACTCCCCGTACGGTGCCGGCGAGCCGCATGTTCCTCGTGATGGCGTCCACGGCATCGGATACGACCGAGGGGACCGGGCCGTTCAGCGAGCGGTTGTCGATGAATCGCGGCCCGCCCTCAGGGACGACGCCCGCCTGGTCAGAGGGGAACACCACGAAGGTGACGTTCAGCTGCGGGAAGAACTCCTGTGGGTAGGACCCGAGCGTCAGCAGCCCTGCCAGTGATGGCACCAGCTCTTCTGAATCTGGGTCCCCTGGCACCATCACGCCAAGCCGCCGCAGGGCCAGCTCATCGGGTACCGAGCGGAATGCCCGGGGCTGCCGCTGCCGCATCCGCCGCAGGAGCGCCGAGACAGCGTCATCATCCAGGTCGGCAGCCGACGCCCCGGCGACCGGTTCCCTGTCGTCGCGTGGCTGCCCCCGATTCGCGTGCAGCAGCGTGACCTCGTAGTCCGACAGCTTCCGGTCGCCGTCCCCGCCCCTGATGAATGACCCCTGGTACTCCCCGCGGCCGCGCACGTACGCGGGCTTGCTGAGCGGGCTCATCTCGGGAACCTCGGTCACCACGACCTGGGCACCCTCGAAGGGAAGGATCTCTATAACAGTCCGCACCGGAGGATGGATATCGTCCGCGCACGCACGAGCGAGCGCTTCCCTTGACCGCACCGCGTCGAACCCGGCAGAGGGCCGGAAGCCCGTTCCCTCGTCCAGTCCCAAGATCACCGCGCCACCGGCGCTGTTGCTGAACGCGCTGAGGGTTTCGGCCATCGACTTCGGCAGCTTCCCGACTGCCGACTTCACCTCGACCGAGTGCGTGTCCGCTCCGACGGAGCGAAGTTCGGCCACAAGGCGGTTCAGGCCGTCAGCATCCACCGGCACCTCCAACTCCCGCGCGGGTATCAGCGCACGAACCCGCAGATACGGCGACGCGTCATACGCCGAGCGTCAGTCTACTGTCAGTCTACCCGAATGCGACTGACAGTAGACTGACAGTGATGCAGAGCCGTTCCAGGCTGCCAGCCGGCTGTACCGCGCTGCGGCTGGTCATCCGGCGTGCGAGCCGCTGACCGCCAGCTCGCCTATCGGCGTGGCGGCGCAGGCGCGGAGGTCGGCTACGGCGTAGCCGTCGGGGTAGGCGATGACCGGGTTCATCTCCACGCTCAGCTCTGGGTGGTCGGCGCCGAGCCGGGACAGGGCGCTGACCAGGGTGGCGAGCGCGGCGAGGTCGGCGGGGCGGGTGCCGCGGCCGCCGGTCAGGGTAGCGGCGCTGCGGAGGCTGAGCAGGGCGTCGAGGGCCTCCTGTTCGCTGGCGGGGGCGAGGCGGAGGGTGACGTCGGGGTCGGTCTCGGCCCAGATGCCGCCACGGCCGACGAGTACGTAGGGGCCGAAGACGGGGTCGGTGCCGGTACCGACGAGGAGTTCCTGGCCGGCGGCGAGGAAGGGCATGACGAGCAGGGGCGAACGGGGGAAGCGCTGCCAGAGCTCGTCGCCGGCGGCGGCCAGCTCGGCGGGGCCGGCGAGGCGGAGGCGGACGCCGCCGACGTCGGACTTGTGGGTGATGGCGGGGTCGGCGACCTTGAGGACGGCGGGGTAGGCGGCGTCGGGCGCGGCGGCGGCCAGTTCGGTGGCGCTGGTCACCAGGGTCAGCTTCGGCAGCGTGATCCCGTAGGAGCGGAGCAGGGCGGCGGCCTGCGCTGCGGGGAGCTGCGGTCCGCTGGCGGGTGTGGCGGCGGCCTGGCGGTCGCGGGGCGGGCCGGCGGCGGAGGCGGGGAGGCCGGCGAGGCCGGTGCCGGGCGCGGGGCGGGCGGTGGCGGCGAGCGCCCTGGCGAGGCGGCTGACGTCGGGCAGGACGGCGAGGCCGGCCTGGCGCAGGGCGGCGACGGGCTGGCTGTCGCTGGCGGCGAAGGCGGACTGGATGACGACGGGGCGGCCTGCGGCGTGCAGGGCGGCGAGCCTCGGCAGCGCAGGCCAGCTCGCTGTCGAGCATCCTGGGGTAGCCGCCGAACAGGCCGCCGATCATGATCACGTCCACGCCGTCGTCGGCGGCCGCGGCGGCGACGCACCTGGACAGCAGCACGGGGTCGTCCTCGACGCCGCCCGCGGTGTCGAGGGTGACGGGGTTGCGGTCCGGCACCCTGGGCGCGTCGGGCGGCACGAGCTTGTCCAGCGCGGCCCTGGTGGCGGCGGACGGCACGGCGAGGCTGAGCCCGGCGTCGGCGAGCGCGTCGGCGGCGAGTACCGAGTCGCCGCCGCCGTCGGTGAGCACCATGACCCGGCCGGCGTTGCGGGGCACGGAGGTGACCAGCGCGAGGGTGTCCACCAGGTCGGAGGTCGAGGCGACCCGCACGGCGCCGGCCTCGTCGAGCACGGCCTGCCAGAGCCGGTCGTCGGCGGCGAGCGCGCCGGTGTGGGTGGCGACGGCGCGGGCCGAGCCCGCCGACCGGCCGGACTTGAGGATGACCACCGGCTTGCCGGCGGCGGCGCAGGCGGCCAGGCCGGCCCGCAGGCTGATGCCAGAGCCGCGCAGGCCCTCGGCGTACACGGCGATGGCGGCGGTGGCCTTGTCGGCGGCGAAATAGCCGAGCAGGTCGCCGAAGTCCACGTCGGCCTGGTTGCCGACGCCGACGCAGGCGGAGAAGCCGATGCCGGCCTGCCTGGCCAGCTCATACAGCGCCACGGCGACGTTCCCTGACTGGGTGAGCAGCGCCACCGAGCCGACGGGGATCTGCTCGCGCGGGGTGAGGTTGACGCCCTGGTCGGCCACGAAGATGCCGAAGGTGTTGGGGCCGAGTACCCGCAGGCCCGCCTGCCGGGCGGTGCCGATCATGTCCTGCTCGGCGGTGAGCGCGGCACCGCCAAGCTCGCCGAATCCGGCGGCGGTGACCAGCGCGGCGCCGACCCCGGCGGCAGCGCACTCGGCGATCACGGCGGGCACGGCGGCGGCGGGCCTGGCGATCACCGCGAGGTCCGCCTGGCCGTCGATGGCGGCCAGGCTGGGCACCGTGGTCACGCCGGGCAGCCCGAGGTCATCGGTAACGGGGGTGACGCCGTACAGCCGCCCGGCGTAGCCGGCCCGCTGGCTGTACTCCAGCACTCGCCTGCCCCATTTGGCCGGGTCCCTGGACGCCCCGACGACGGCGATGGACCTGGGCGCCAGCAGCGCCGCCAGGCCAGCCGATCGGCCAGCTGAGGTCACCTGGTCTCCTTATTACCTGACGGATTGACTGCGCGCTGACGCGATAGCGAGCGCATTCCGACTTCTTATTCAGCACCGGATATCCCGCTACGCGAGCTTGCGCCCGCCCTGCACGGATGCGATACTACCGATCGATCGATCGTGTGTCGAGACACCGCCCTGACCTTACTTTCCGTCAGGATCTGGTGCCGCTGCGCGGTCACGGTTTTACTTATTAAAACGAGAAATTCGTCACAGCGGCTTAATTAAACAGGTGAGGTACGATCCGGGCCATGGTTGCTGTTCCGACCAGCGAGCGCGTGCATTCCGCGGCGCTCGCGCTGTTCGCGACCCGCGGCTTCGAGGGGACCGGCATCCGGCAGATCGCGCACGACGCCGGGATCACCGTCGCCTCGCTCTACCACTACGTCGGGACCAAGGAGGACCTGCTGGAGCGCATGATGCAGCAGAGCATGACCGCGCTGCTCGAGCCGGCCAGGCGGCTGACGGCGACGCAGGCGGACCCGGCGCGGCGGCTGGCCGGCCTGGTCGACCTGCACGTCAGGCGGCATGCCTCGGAGAGCCAGATCTGCCTGGTCGGCGACACCGAGATCCGCTCGCTGTCGCCCGCCAGCCGGGCCAGGGTAGTGGCGCTCCGCGACGAGTACCAGGACATCTGGGCGCAGACGCTGGCCGCCGGGGTGGCGGCCGGCCTGTTCGCGGTGCCTGACGTCCCGCTGGCGGCCAAGGCCCTGCTGCAGATGTGCACCGGGGTGGCGCACTGGTACCGGCCGGAGGGGCGGCTGAGCCTGGACGAGCTGAGCCGGTCGTTCGTCGAGATGGCGGGCGCGCTGACCGGCGGTGCCAGCCGCGATGGGGCCGGCCGGGACACGGCCGTGGCGGCCGGGTGAGCGCCGAGCAGGTCGTCCGCTACGAGCTGGCCGACGGCATCGCCCGGATCACCCTGAACCGGCCGCACCGGCTGAACGCCGTCGTCCCCGAGCTGGTCGACGGGCTGTGCGACGCGCTGGACGCCGCCATGGCGGATCAGGCGGGCGCCGCGGTGCTCAGCGGGGCGGGCCGGGCCTTCTGCGCGGGGCACGACCTCAAGCAGGAGCGGGAGCCGCTGACCCCGGCGAGGGACCGGCAGGCGCTGCACCGGATCCAGGACGTGACCCGCAAGACCCGCCAGGCCCCGTTCCCGGTGATCGCGGCGGTGCACGGCTACGCGCTTGGCGCGGGCTGTGAGTTCGCGCTGTGCTGCGACCTGATCGTCGCGGCCCGCGACGCCACCTTCGGCTTTCCCGAGGTCGGCGTGGGGCTGGGCGTGACCGGCGGGATATCCCGCACCCTGCCGCTCCAGGTGGGCAGGGCCAAGGCCAAGGAGCTGATCATGCTCGGCGAGCACTTCGGCGCCGAGGAGGCGGCCCGGCTGGGGCTGGTCAACACGCTCACCGAGCCGGGCGAGCAGCTCACCGCCGCGCTGGAGATGGCGGCCAGGCTCGCCGGCCGGCCGCGGCAGGCGCTGACCTTGGCCAAGCTCGCCCTGGACCTCGGCCCGGAGGTCGGGATCGAGACGGCCTACGAGATCGAGATCGCCAACGCGCTCGCCCTGCACAACAGCGCGGACGCGCAGGCGGCGGCCGCGGCCTTCCAGCACAGGTCCGGCGCGCCCGGCTAGCGCGCCGCGCCAGGTGTGACCCCCGTCCGAGCGGCTACATACGCAAGCAGCCGATGCTGAGGAGAGAATGACCATGTCGTCCCGATTCCGTGTTACCTACGCCACCTTGTCGGCCGACAACGAGGACCTGCAGGCCGCCTACGAGGACGGCCTGAAGCTGGCCAGGTCCTGGTTCGGCGCCACCGTCCCCGGCTACGTCAACGGCGAGCCCCGCACCAGCGGCGAGCTGGCCGAGCTGGTCAGCCCCGGCGACGTGAACCTGAAGCTGTGCCAGGTGCACGTGTCCACCAGGCAGGACGTGGACGACGCGGTGGCCGCCGCGGCCGCCGCGGCCCCGGCCTGGGCGGCCCGGCCCTGGACCGAGCGGGTGGCGCTGCTGCGCGCCGCCGCCGACATGATCAGCGAGCGGTCCAACGAGCTGGCCGCCCTGATGAGCATGGAGGTCGGCAAGAACCGGCTGGAGGCACTCGGCGACGTCGAGGAGTCCGCCGACCTGATCAGGTACTACTGCCAGCAGGTCGAGGACAACGACGGCTTCTCCCGTGACATGGCCAGGCTGTCGGAGCGCGAGGGGACCCGCAGCGTGCTGCGGCCCTACGGGGTGTGGGGGGTCATCGCGCCGTTCAACTTCCCGATGGCGCTGGCCGCCGGCCCGGCCGGCGGCGCGCTGGTGGCGGGCAACACCGTGGTGCTCAAGCCCAGCCTCCAGGGCTCCTTCACGGCGGCCAAGCTGTATGAGTGCCTGCGCGACTCTGGCCTGCCGCAGGATGTCGTGCAACTGGTCCCCGGCGGAGACGAGACCGGCGCGGCGCTGGTGTCGCACCCCGGCCTGGGCGGGCTGACCTTCACCGGCTCCTACGCCGTGGGCATGTCGATCTACCGCAAGTTCGCCGCCGCGTACCCCAAGCCGGTGATCTGCGAGATGGGCGGCAAGAACCCGGCGATCGTCTCGGCCAGGGCGGACCTGGACCAGGCCGCCGCGGGCGTGGCCCGCTCGGCGTTCGGACTGTCCGGCCAGAAGTGCTCGGCCTGCTCCCGCGTCTACGTGCAGCGCGAGGCCTTCGACGAGTTCGTGGCCAAGCTGGCCAGCCAGGCGCAGGCGCTGGTGGTCGGCGACCCGACCGAGCGCTCGGTCTTCCTCGGCCCGGTCATCGACGAGGCCGCGGTGAGCCGCTTTACCAAGACCGTGGCGCACGCCAGGGCCAACGGCCAGGTCGTCACCGGCGGCGAGGTGCTGCGCGGGGCCGGCGGCCGCCCCGACGGCTACTACCTGGCGCCGACCGTCGTCACCGGGCTGCCGGCCAGCGACCCGGTGTTCACTGACGAGCTGTTCGTGCCGCTGGTCGCGGTGGCCCCGGTGGACACCCTCGACGAGGCGCTTGACCTGGCCAACGACACCGACCTGGGGCTGACGGCCGGCTTCTTCTCCGCCGACCAGGCCGAGGTGGATGACTTCCTCAGCCGGATCCAGGCCGGCGTCGTGTACGTGAACCGGGCAGCGGGCGCCACCACCGGCGCCTGGCCGGGTGTCCAGCCGTTCGGCGGCTGGAAGGGATCAGGAAGCTCAGGAAAGGCAGGCGGTGGCTTGTACTACGTCCAGCAGTTCATGCGCGAGCAGTCCCAGACGGTGGTCGCATGACCGCCCAGATCCCGTCCTGGCTGGACGAGACCAGGCCAGTTCCCGACATCAGGACCGAGCTGCCCGGCCCGGCGGCCCGCCTGGTGCTGGACCGCGACAACGCGGTGACCAGCCGGTCGCTGCCCCGCGCCTACCCGATCGTGCCGCAGCGCGGCTTCGGCGCGGTGCTGCAGGACGCGGACGACAACCTGTTCCTTGACTTCAACGCCGGCATCGCGGTGACCTCCACCGGCCACGCCCACCCCAAGGTCGTCGCGGCCGTCCAGGAGCAGGCCGCCGACCTGCTGCACTACTCGGCCAGCGACTTCTACCTGCCGGTCTACTCGGCCATGTGCGAGGCACTGGCGCAGGTGGCGCCGATCCCCGGCCCGGTCCGGGTGTTCCTGACCAACTCCGGCGCCGAGGCCGTCGAGGGCGCGATCAAGCTGACCAGGTACGTCACCGGCCGGCAGAACGTGATCAGCTTCTTCGGCGGCTTCCACGGCCGGACGATGGGGGCGCTCACCCTGACCTCGTCCAAGGCCAAGTACCACCAGGGCTTCGGGCCGCTGCTGCCTGGCGTGTTCCACGTGCCCTACGCGTTCAGCAAGCGGGACGCGGAGACCGGGGCGCGCCTGCACGACCCGGAGGAGACGTTCGACTACCTGGAGAACAAGCTGTTCCGCTACGACGTGGCGCCCACCGAGGTCGCCTCGATCTTCGTGGAGCCGGTCCAGGGCGAGGGCGGCTACATCGTGCCGCCGCCGGAGTGGCTGGTGCGGCTCCGCGAGCTGTGCGACCGGCACGGCATCCTGCTGGTCGCCGACGAGGTGCAGTCCGGCATGGGCAGGACCGGCAAGATGTGGGCCATCGAGCACGCCGGCGTGGTCCCCGACGTCGTGCTCAGCGCCAAGGGCATCGCCTCTGGCCTGCCGCTCGGCGCGTTCATGGCCAGTGCCGAGCTGATGGAGCGGTGGGCGCCTGGCGCGCACGGCTCGACCTACGGCGGCAGCCCGGTGCCCTGCGCGGCGGGCCTGGCCACGCTGGACGTGATCAAGTCCGAGGGACTGCTGGACAACTCGGTCAAGCAGGGCGAGCTGCTGACCGAGGGGCTGCGCGACATCTGGCGGCGGCACCCGCGGGTCCTCACCGACGTGCGCGGGCTCGGCCTGATGATCGGCGTCGAGCTGATGACCGCCGAGCTGGCCGAGCAGGTTCAGCTGCGCTGCTTCGAGCGCGGCCTGCTGGTGCTGGAGTGCGGCGAGAGCTCGCTGCGGTTCTCCCCGCCGCTGGTGGTCAGCTCCGAGCAGGTGAGCACCGCGCTTGAGCTGTTCGCCCAGGCGGTCGCCGAGATCGCCGGCTAGCCAGGGCTCAGCACGACCGGGGCGTGCGGTTCCTGCTCAGCGCAGGAGCCGTACGCCCTCGAACTTGCCCAGGTTCTCCCGGTACAGCTCCAGGCCGACGCCGTTGGGGTCGCGGAAGTACATGCTGTTGTCCGCGCCGCGATCCGGCCCCAGGTAGTCCACGCCGGCGCCTTCCAGCCGCTGCCTGGCCGCCTCGAACTGCTCGGCGGTCACCGAGATGGCCAGGTGCTGTACCCCGCCGATGGTCTCCTGCCAGGCCGGGTGCTGGTGGCCGGGGAAGTCGAAGAAGCCGAGCAGGTTGTGGTTCCCGATGTCGAAGAAGAAATGGCTGGACCCGGCGTAGTCCCGGTTCTCCACCAGCTCGACCAGCGGGAAGCCGAGGAACTCCTGGTAGAACCTGATGGTCTCCTCCACGTCGGAGCAGATCAGCGCCAGGTGATGCACGCCGCTCACCGTGCTGGCCGACCGGTCCTCAAACGGGCGCAGGTAGCGCTTCCGCAGTTCCTCCCGGTGCGCCCGGATCCGGTCCAGTTCCTCGCCTTGTGGCTGTGGCATTGGCGGCCTCCTTCGCTCGGGTCCCGCTAGCACCAGTGTCGCGCGCTCGCTAACGGCGGCCGGCGGCGGGCACGCCCGCCGCGCGCGGCGTGAGCCCGCGGTGCCGCAGCGCCCAGCCGCGGATGCCGCTCGCGGCGCCGGCCAGCTCGGCGGGCGGGACCGCGATGACCGGGCAGGACGCGTGGGCCTGGCAGAACCTGGCCACCTTGCCGCGGGCCAGCCGCAGCCGCCCGCGCCGCCCGGCGCCGACGACCAGCACGTCGCCGGCCTGCACGGCCGCGACAAGCACCCGGCCAGGGTCGCCGCGCAGCACCACGGGCTGGATCGGCACCTCAGGGCCGGCGCCGCCGAAGGCCAGCTGGACCGCGTCGGCGAGCTGCTGGGCGGCCGCGCGCCGCCAGACCCGGCGCAGGTAGCCGGACGGATAGCGGCGGTCGGCCAGCTCGCCGCCCGGCGGCGTCCAGGCGAGCACCGGGACGAGCGGGGCACGGTAGAGCCCGGCCAGCTCGGCGGCGTAGCGCAGGGCTCGCACGCTGCCCGGCGACCCGGTGACTCCGGTGATAATCCTGCGCGCGCCCTGCATGGCCGCCTCCTCCGCGCGACGCTGCTAAATCCCAGCTAACCGCTGTCGGCGGCGCGCCGCCACGCATTAGCGCGGCCACCGGCGTTTCGGCGGCGGATCCATGCGGCTTCCAGGCGGACACAACCCCAAGTTGACACGGGGCATCTTTTTAGAGTTACTATCATTTCAGAGTTACACTCAGATCAGAGTCACCATGAACTGATAGTTACCTGCGAAAGAAGGCCGTAGATGGAACTGGAGCAGGCGCGGCAGGCCGGCAACCGCCGCTGGTGGGCGCTCGCCGCGCTGGCCGCGAGCATGCTGGTCATCGCGCTCGACCTGTTCGTCCTCACCCTGGCGCTGCCGACCCTGTCGACGGACCTGCACGCCTCGACCAGCGATCTCCAGTGGTTCGTGGACGCCTACAGCCTGGTGCTCGCCGCGGCGCTGCTGCCCGCCGGGATGCTCGGCGACGCGTTCGGGCGCAAGCGGCTGCTGATCATCGCGCTGGTGCTGTTCGGGGTCGCCTCGGTGGGCTGCGCCTACGCCGGCTCGGCGGGCGAGCTGATCGCGGCCCGCGCGGTCGCCGGGCTGGCCGCCGCGGTGATCATGCCGCTGGGCCTGGCCGTGCTGCCGGTGCTGTTCACCCCGGCGGAGCGGCCCAGGGCCATCGCCATCGTCGGCGGCGCCACCTTCCTCGGCTACCCGGTCGGGCCGATCCTCGGCGGCTGGCTGCTCGACCACTTCTGGTGGGGCTCGGTGTTCCTGATCAACGTCCCCGTGGTGGTGGTCGCGGTCATCGCGGTGCTGACACTGCTGCCCGAGTCGCGGGCCGCCAGGCGGCCAAGGATCGACGCCGTCGGCGTGCTGCTGTCCAGCGCCGGGCTGGCGATCCTCACCTACGGCGTGATCTCCGCCGGGCAGGACGGCTGGTCGGATCCGGGGGCCATCGCCACCATGGCGGCCGGCGTGGTGATCCTCGCGGCCTTCGCGGCCTGGGTGCGGGCCGGCGCCAGGAAGCCGGGCGGGCAGCCGCTTGTGGACCCCGCGCTGTTCCGTTCCGCCGGGTTCACCTGGGGCACCACGCTGTCCACGATGGTGTCGTTCGCGCTGTTCGGGGTCACCTTCGTGATGCCGCAGTTCTTCCTGGACGTGCGCGGCCTCGACTCGCTGGCCAGCGGCGTGCAGATGCTGCCGCTCATCGGCGGCCTGGCCATCGGGCTAGCCATCGGCCAGAAGCTGCAGACGCCCAGGCGCGGTGCCGGCGACTCCGGGCCGCGGGTCAGCACCAGGACCCTGGTCAGCGCGGGCTTCGCCATCATGGCGGTGGCGCTGGCGGTCGGCGCGGGCACCAGGACGGGCAGCGGCACCGCGTTCATCGCGTGCTGGTTCGCCGCCGTCGGCCTCGGCCTCGGACTGGCACTGCCGACCGCCATGAACGCGGCCCTTGGCGCGCTGACCCCCGACCGGAGCGGGACCGGCTCGGCGCTGATGACGGCGATGCGCCAGGTCGGCGCGGCCATCGGGGTGGCGGTGCTCGGCACCGTGCTGAACACCGTCTACCAGGCCAGGCTCGGCAGCCGCGGCCTGCCCGCGGCGGCGGCGCACGCCGCGCACGCCAGCGTCGCGGGCGGCCTGGCGGTGGCCCGCGCGGCCGGCTCGGCCAGCCTGCTCACCGGGGTACGCGCCGCCTACACCGACGGCCTGGACGTGATGCTGTGGGCCTGCGCGGCCATCGCGCTGGCCGCCGCCGCGCTCGGCATGGTGTTCCTGCCCCGGCGCGCGGACTCTCCGGAGCTGGCCAGCGCGGCGGCTGACCCGGAACTGGCCCCGCGGACCGACCCTGCCCATCAGACCGATGCCGCACTGCCCAGGACGCAGGCACAATAGCGTGCATGGCTGACGTGGTGCGCGCGGCGGAGCAGGGCGGCCTGCGGGAACGGAAGAAGGCCAGGACCCGGGCCGTCCTGCGGGAGTGCGCGCTGGCGCTGTTCCGCGAGCAGGGCTACCAGGCCACCACCGTGGAGCAGATCGCCGCGGCGGCCGACGTCTCCCCCGCCACCTTCTTCCGGTACTTCCCGACCAAGGAAGACGTCGTGCTGCAAGACGACTTCGACCTGGTCACGCTAGAGTCGCTGGCCGCCCAGCCGCCGGAGCTGAGCCCGGTCGCCGCGTTCCGCGCGGCGGCCGGCCAGGCGCTGGCCGCGATGACGCAGGACGACCTGAGCCGGTTCAGGGACACGACCTACCTGACATCGGTGGTGCCCGAGATCCGGGCGCGGGCGCTGGACGAGCTGGCCAGGACGATCGACGGCATCGCCGAGGGGCTGGCCGGCCGCCTCGGCCGCGATTCCGGTGATTTCGCGGTCCGCACGCTGGCCGGGGCGATCATCGGCGTGGTGATGGCCGCGACGATGCCGTGGCTGGACACCGACCGGATCCCCGATGTGCGGGAGATCTTCCGCCGGATTGATGAAGGGCTGGCGCTGCTGGAGGCCGGGCTGCCGGTGTAAGGCGGCTGCCGCCGGTGCGACGCCGGTCTCGCCGGGTAGGGGAGCTAGATCCGGCGTGAGGGCCGCTCCGGATCTCGACATACCTCGGGGGCACGCATGAAAGGCAGGAAACCACCCATCATGTTCATCCACGGGCTGTGGCTGCACGCCGCCTCGTGGGAGCCGTGGCAGCGGCTGTTCCGCCAGGCCGGCTACGAGACCAGCGCGCCGGGGTGGCCGGGCGACTCGCCGACCGTGGAGCAGACCAGGGACAACGCCGAGGCGATGGGCGGCAAGGGCCTGGACGAGATCGTCGGCAGCTATGCCGAGACCATCGGCGACATGCCAGACAAGCCCGTGCTGATCGGGCACTCCTTCGGCGGCCTGATCGCGCAGAAGCTGCTCGGCGAGGATCACGGCAGCGCCGCCGTCGCCATCGACGCGGCGCAGATGAAGGGCGTGCTGCCGCTGCCGCTGTCCGTGCTGCGGTCCTCGCTGCCGGTTTTCAAGAACCCGGCCAACCGGCATAAGGCGGTCTCGCTCACCGCCGACGAGTTCAAGTACAGCTTCGGCAACGCGCTCAGCGGAGAAGAATCGGCCCGGCTGTGGCAGCGGTGGTCCATCCCCGGTCCCGGCAAGCCGCTGTTCGAGGCGGCGACCGCCAACTTCTCCCGGCACTCGCCCGCCGAGGTGGACACCGCCAACACCGGGCGCGGCCCGCTGCTGCTGATGATGGGCGGCCAGGATCACACCGTGCCCGAGGCCATCACCAAGTCGACGCTCAAGCAGTACCGGGGCTCATCGGCCGAGACCGACCTGATCGAGTTCGCCGACCGGGGGCACTCGCTGACCATCGACGAGGGCTGGCCGGAGGTGGCCGACGCCTGCCTGGCCTGGCTCGGCAAGCACGACAGGTGAGCGGGGGCGCGGGAATGTTGCGCGTTCAATTATCGTTTGGCCGGAGAGCACGCAGCCAGGGTGGCTGTCCGACCAGCGGGAGGTAAGCAATGCCAGCAGTAACCGTCGACGACATCCTGCTGCTGCCCAGGATCGACAGCCCCGACCCGGCGACGGCCAGGGACCGCGAGGTGGTCTCGGTGACCACCGCGCCGAGCGGCTTCGAGGGCGAGGGGTTCCCGGTCCGCCGCGCGTTCCACGGCGTGGACCTGAGCGCCCTTGACCCATTCATCCACATGGACCAGATGGGTGAAGTTGACTACGCCCCCGGTGAGCCCAAGGGCACCGCCTGGCACCCGCACCGCGGCTTCGAGACCGTGACCTACATCATCGACGGCATCTTCCGGCACCAGGACTCCAACGGCGGCGGCGGCCTGATCACCAACGGCGACACCCAGTGGATGACCGCCGGCGGCGGCATCCTGCACATCGAGGAGCCGCCCGAGGAGCTGGTGATGAGCGGCGGGCTGTTCCACGGCTTCCAGCTCTGGGTCAACCTGCCCGCCCGGCAGAAGATGGCGCCGCCGCGCTACCAGGACATCAGGGCCGGCCAGGTGGCGCTGCTCAGCTCGCCCGACGGCGGCGCGCTGGTCCGGGTCATCGCCGGCGAGCTCGGCGGGCACGCCGGGCCGGGCGTGACGCATACGCCGATCACGCTGCTGCACGCCACCGTGGAGCCTGGCGCGCAGCTCCGGCTGCCGTGGCGGTCCGACTTCAACGCGCTGGCCTACGTGCTGGCCGGCTCGGGGACCGTCGGCCCAGGCACCGGCGGCCCAGGCACCGGCGGCCCAGGCACCGGCGGCACTGCCGCAGGCGGCCGGGAGCCGCGTCCGGTGCGCACCGGCCAGCTCACCGTGTTCGGCCCCGGTGACGTGCTGACGTTCGGCGCGCAGCGCCGGATGGAAGGGCCTAGCGACAAGCTGGACATCCTGGTCCTCGGCGGCCAGCCGATCCGCGAGCCGGTCGCCGCCTACGGGCCGTTCGTGATGAACACCAGGGCCGAGCTGGTGCAGGCGTTCGAGGACTACCAGGCAGGCCGGCTGGGCAGCATCCCGGCGCAGCCAGCGGTCATCCCGGCCGAACCGCACCCCGGCCACGACGTGCTCTAGCCGTCAGGCACTCAGTAGTCGGGCACTGGGTGGCATGTCTCCTACGGGGTAAACCCGCATCCCCGGCCGAACGTCATGCGATAAGGGGCAACTGCTCGCGAGCAGTCTGCTCCGCGGTCGTAACGGCCGCCCGGTCGGGCAGGTCATGCCGCGAGCCACGCACCTGGGGCTTGCGGCATGCGGGAGGGGAAACATGCGGTACAGGCTCTCAGCTTCATTAGTATCCGGGACGGTGCTCGTCGCGGGATGCTGCCTGGCCTTCGGGGCACCGGCAGCCGGGGCGGCCACGGCGGCCGGCCAGCACCCGGCCGCCGCCACGGCGGCCCGTGGCCAGAAGCTCATCGTGACGTTCCGGTACGCACAGATCCAGGCAGCCGCGCGCCGCGTGCCTGCCGGCACCGCGCAGCAGCGGCAGGCGCCGACCTCCGGCCAGCTCAGCGGCCCGCAGGCCGCCACCTTCCTGCGGGCGACCGCGCGAGGCTACGCGGCCGAGAAGCGCACCGTGCTCGCCCGCCAGCCAGGCGTGCGCCTGCTGCGGGACTACCCGCTGCTGCCCACCGCCCTGGTGCGGGCCGCCAGCGCGGGCACCGCGGCCCGGCTGGCCGCCGACCCGCTCGTCCTATCTGTCACGCCGGACGCGACGGTGCACCTGGCCAGCCAGGCGCGGTCGGCCGCGGTCTCGCCGGACTCCGCGCCCGCCGACCTCAAGCTCATCGACGACGTCAAGGCCAAGGCCGCCGGCGATCTCGGCGAGGGCACGGTCGTCGCGATCCTGGACAACGGCACCAACTACAAGAACCATGCCTTCGGCAAGTGCAAGGTCGGCGCCAAGGGCTGCCGCGTGCTCGCCTACAAGGACTTCGCCGCGCCGCCCAAGAAGGGGCTGAGCTTCAACGGCCACGGCACCAACGTGGCCGGCCAGGTCCTCAAGGTCGCGCCCGACGCCAAGCTCGTCATCGGGAACGTCTTCCAGCCCGGCGACACAGCGACCCGCGCCGACATCGTCTCCGGCCTCAACTGGGTGCTGTCCCAGCAGCTCAGCCACGCCACCGACTACACCTTCCGGGCCGTCAGCCTCAGCCTCGGCGAGTCCGCGCACGACACCAGCTCGTGTCCTGACTCCTATGCCGAACCGGACTTCTCGCAGCTCGCGGCGGTCGGCATCCAGCCGGTCGTCGCGGCGGGCAACAACGCCTACGTCAGCGGCAAGTACGTCAACGGCGTGGAGAACCCCGCCTGCGCGCCCGATGCACTGGCCGTCGGGGCGGTCTACGCAAAAGGCGTCGGGAAGGCGACCTGGAAGGATTTCGGCTGCACCGACAAGACGACTACGGCGGACAAGGTCACCTGCTTCAGCCAGGGCGGCCCGCTGGTAGGAGTGCTGGCGCCCGGTGTCCTTGAGACCGCGGCCGGTCAGACCTTCAGCGGTACCTCGCAGGCCACCCCGATGGTCAGCGGAGCCATCGCGGCGCTGGGCTCGGGCGCGGCGGGCACCAGCAGCGCTGAGATCGTCTCGACCATCGAGAGCACCGGCCATCAGGTCACGGACTCGCGCACCGACACCAAGGCGCCCCGCCTCGACGTCTACGCCGCCGAGAAGGCCCTGGCCCAGGAAGCAGTCGGCGGCGTCATCATCAAGACCAGCAAGGTCGGACTCGGCGTCATGCAGTGGGGCGACCTGAACGTCGCGGGCCAGGTGCCGAGCGCCCAGGGCACCACCGCCTACGGGCTGCGCTACCTGCCGACGAACAACGACTTCACCGGGCCCGGCTGCCTGTGCGAGGGATGGGGGGCGGCCGCCACCGCGGCAGGCGCGGACGGCTACGCCGACCAGGCCGAGGGCATCGGCGGGCTGCACCTGGTGTCCTTTACCCACACGGCCGACAGCGCGAAGTCAGTCGTCTCCATTGGCAAATCGTTCCGTGTCACTCATGCCTATAGCCCCGTGTCCGGAGTACCTGACCTGATGAAGGACCAGGTCACCATCAAGAACGTCAGTCGCCAGGCGCTGCATGGCGTGAAGTACCGGCGGCTGGTCGACTGGGACATGGAGCCCACGGCGTTCGACGAGTACGTGACGATCGAGGGCTTCAAGAACTCCGCGAAGCTGACGGCCACCACCAACGACGGCTTCGACAGCGCCGACCCGCTGTCGGCCATGGACAACCTCGGCGCCACCGGCAACTTCGTCCGGTTCGGCCCGCTGGACCAGGGCGCGCAGTTCGACTTCACGTTCGGGACGCTGAAGGCGGGCAAGTCGATCACGTTCACCGAGTACTACGGCGCCGCCGCCAGCCAGGCCGACGCCTACAAGGACCTGGCCAAGGTCAAGGCGCAGGCGTACTCACTTGGCGAGCCGTCCTCCAGCACGAACGGGACGCCCAACACCGCGATCCTGGCCTTCACCGGGATCGGCGGCAAGGCGCTCAAGTACCCGCCAAAGTAACGCTGCCCCGATCCGGCGCTAGGCGCCAGCGGGAGGTTGCGGCGGCTGGCTTTCAGCCAGCCGCCGCAACGCGCCTCGGACCACCTCAGGATCGGTGGTGGTCCAGAACGGCGGCAGCGAGTCGCGCAGGAACCCGCTGTAGCGGGCGGTGACCAGGCGCGGGTCAAGCACCGCCACCACGCCCTTGTCGGACATGGTGCGCAGCAGGCGGCCCGCGCCCTGGGCGAGCAGCAGCGCGGCCTGCGCGGCGGCGACGGTCATGAACCCGTTGCCGCCGCGCGCCGCGACGGTCCGCTGCCTGGCGGAGGCCAGCGGGTCGTCAGGGCGCGGGAACGGGATCCGGTCGATCACCACGAGCTGGAGCGAGCGGCCAGGCACGTCCACGCCCTGCCACAGCGAGATCGTGCCGAACAGGCACGTCGGCTCATCCTCGGCGAACTTGGTGACCAGCAGCGAGGTCGCGTCCTCGCCCTGGCACAGCAGCGGGAACCCCAGCTCCGCCAGCGGCTCGCGCAGCTCGGCGGCGGCCTGCTTCGCGGCCCGCATGGACGAGAACAGGCCGAGGGTGCGGCCGCCGGCCGCCGCGATCAGCTCGCGCAGCTCGGTCAGGTAAGCCTCGGGCAGGCCGTCGCGACCCGGCTGCGGCAGGTGCCTGGCGACGTACAAGATGCCGCTGCGCGGGTGGTCGAACGGCGAGCCGACGTCGATCCCGGTCCAGTCCAGCGGGTGCCGCTCGTCCCCGGCGTCCCTGCCGTTCTCGCCGTGCTGGCTGTTCTCGCCGTGCTGGCTGTTCTCACCGTTTCCGCTCCTGGCGCCGTTGCCCGGCAGGGGCAGGCCCCACTGCCGGGCCAGCGGCTCGAACGAGCCGCCGAGGGACAGGGTCGCCGAGGTCAGCGCCACGGTGCGGCGGCCGAACAGCCGGTCCGCGAGCAGCCCGCCGACCTCAAGCGGCGCGACCCGCAGCACCGGCGGGCGGGCGGAGTCCTCTAGCGGCCGGTCCAGCCACACCACGTCGGGGCGGGCGGCCAGCTCGGCAGTGAACGCCGCGAGCATCTCCGCCGCCGCGCCGGACACGTCGTCCGCGCCCGCGGTGGCCGCCCTGGTCGCCGCCACGTTCGCCACGTCCTGCTCGCCGCCGCCCGCGCCGGCCCGCAGCCCGGCGGCGCAGGCCGCGGCCGCGTCCCTGACCGAGCCGAGCGCCACGGCCAGCGGCTCGGGCAGGACGTCGAGCCGCCCCGCGGGCACCCCGGCGATGGCTCGCTCCAGGGCCGCGGCGGCGTCGCGCAGGGCGCCGGTCAGCTTCTCCTCGACCAGCTTCCCGCACCGCCGGGCGGCCGCCTCGATGCCCGGCGCCGACAGCTCGGCGGTAGCCACCGAGGTCACCCGGTCCACCAGCTCGTGCGCCTCGTCGATGATCGCGACGTCATGCTCGGGCAGCACGTCGAAGTTCTCGATCGCGTCGATGGCCAGCAGCGCGTGGTTGGTCACCACGATGTCGGCGTAGCCGGCCGCCTCCCTGGCCCGCTCGGCGAAGCACCGGGTGCCGAACGTGCAGCGCTGCGCGCCGATGCATTCCTGCGCGGTGACGGAGAGCTGCCGCCAGGCCCGGTCCTCCACGCCGGGCACCAGCTCGTCCCTGTCCCCAGTCTGGGTCTGCGCGGCCCATTCGTGCAGCCGCTTGACCTGGCGGCCCACCGCCGAGGTACCGGCCGGGTCGAAGAGCGTGTCGCCGGGGTCGGCCGGGGCATCGCCCTGGGCGCGCAGCAGGCACAGGTAGTTGCGGCGGCCCTTGAGGATCGCGAACACCGGCTCCCGGCCCAGGCTGCCGGCCAGCGAGCTGGCCAGCCGGGGCAGGTCTCGGTCGATGAGCTGGCGCTGCAGCGCGATGGTCGCGGTGGAGACCACCACCGTGGCGCCGCTGGCGATCGCGTGGCGCAGCGCCGGGACCAGGTAGGCCAGCGACTTGCCGGTGCCGGTGCCCGCCTGGACCGCCAGGTGCTGACCGGACCCGATGGCGTGCTCGACGGCGTCGGCCATCTGCACCTGGCCAGGCCGCTGCGCGCCGCCGATGCCCGCCACGGCGGCGGCTAGCAGGTCGGGCACGGGGGGAACCGCGCCGGAGCCGGGGAGTCGCGGCGAGCGCGCGCCGGATGTCGGAGCCTGACCAGAAGGCACTACTGAACGCTACCGCCTCCATGCGACACCGGCGGCAGGAGCGATCAGCTCGTGATGTCGGCGCTGGTGAACCTGGCCCACGCGATAGCGCAGAAGATGATCGCGTAGACCGCGAACGAGGCAAGGCCGTGGCCGACGGCGGTCAGCGAGACCGGGGAGCGCAGCAGCCCGTCGAACGATAGCCACCAGTGCGACGGCAGGTAGGGATGCACCGCGGCGAACTGCGGGACCTGGTCGGCGACCTCGCTGCCGATCACGAGGACCAGGATGGCCGCCATCGCGGCCAGCGAGTGCTCGGTCAGGGTGGAGATCGCCAGGCCGATCGCCGCCAGGGCGGCCATCGCCCCGGCCACGTAGAGAGCGACAAGCAGCAGCCGCACAAGGCCGGCGCCGAGCGAGATCGTGTCGCCGGACAGCAGGGTGACCCGGCCGACCGGGAAGGCCGCGGCCCCGGTGGCCAGCGCGGCCCCGGCGACCACCAGCGAGGCCGCCACGCTGAACACCAGCAGCGCCGCGTACTTGACGGCGAGCAGCCTGGTCCGGCCGGCCGGCACGGCGAGCAGGTAGCGCAGCGTGCCGAGGCCGGCCTCGCCGGCCACGCTGTCGCCTGCCACCACGGCGACCACCAGCGGCAGCACCAGGGTGAGCATCACGGTCAGCGCCAGGAATGCCAGGAACACGCCGTTCCCGGCGACCTGGTCGAGGAACGGCGGGCCGTCCCCGCCGTTGCCGCCGGCGCCGGCCAGCTTCAGCGCCACCCCGATCAGCACCGGCATCAGCGCCAGCACGGCCAGCAGCAGCTGATTGCGCAGCCGGCCGAAGATGAGGCCGAGCTCGGAGCGCAGCAGCCGCAGCCACGCCCGCGGCGCGGCCGGGCGGACGGTAGCCGCCAGGTCAGCCGTCGACATCGAACCCTTCCCCGGTCAGCTCCACGAATACGTCCTCCAGGCTGGCCCGCCGGGTCTCCAGCCCGGCCACCCGGACCCCGGCGCCGACCAGCGCGGCGCAGAGGTCCTCGGGGAGCTGTCCGCCCAGCAGGGCAGTGACCTGGCCGTCGGCGGCCTGGATGTCGGTGAGCCCGGCCCGCTCCAGCACCCGGCGCGCCGGGTCAGTGTCGGCGGTCCTGATGCCGATCCGCGGCGCGCTGCGGCCCCGCAGGTCCGCCAGGGTGCCCTCGAAGACGCACCGGCCGGCCCGCATCACCCCCACATGCGAGCAGACCTGCTCGACCTCCGCGAGCAGGTGCGAGGAGACGAAGACCGTCATCCCGCCGGCGGCGATCTCCCTGATCAGGCCGCGCACCTCCCTGGTGCCCTGCGGGTCAAGGCCGTTGGTCGGCTCGTCGAGGATCATCAGCTCGCGCGGCCTGAGCAGCCCGGCCGCGATGGCCAGCCGCTGCTTCATGCCGAGCGAGTAGGCGCGGTAGTGCTTGCCCGCCGCCGCCGTCAGCCCGACGCGCTCCAGCGCCTCGCCGATCCGCGCGGCGGCGGTGGCCGGGTCGGCGGTCCTGTCGGCGGCGTCGCACCTGGCCAGGTTGGCGCGTCCGGACAGGAACGGGTAGAAGGCCGGCCCCTCGACCAGCGAGCCGACCCTGGGCAGCGCGGCGGCGGTGCCGGCGGGCATGGCCACGCCCAGCAGCCGGTGGCTGCCGCTGGTCGGCTGCACGAGGCCGAGCAGCATCCTGATCGTGGTGGTCTTGCCTGACCCGTTGGGCCCGAGAAAGCCGTAGACCGCGCCGCGCGGCACGGACAGGGTGAGGTTGTCCACGGCGAGCTGGCCGCCGCGGAACCGCTTGGTCAGCCCGCGTGCCGCGATGGCGGCCGACCCGGCGCCCTCGTCGTCCGGCTCCGCCTCGGCGGCAGGACCGGGCAGCGGGGCCGCCCGGTCCCCCGGCGCTGGCCCGTTCCCCTGTGCTGGCTCACTGTCCGGCGGTCGCCCATTGCCCGGCGCCGACCCACTGTCCGGCGCTGGACCTGCCGACCAGACGGAGGCGTCCGGTCCCGGCCGGTCCTCAGCGGGCGGTTCTGCCGCCGCCCGGCGCCACGGCAGCGCGCCGGCCCGGCGGACCGGTCCTGGCCGCCTCGGCTCGCTGGAGATCTCGTCCGGCTGCGCCGACGGCGGCCAGGATGGGCTCACTTGGCCGCAGCGGCGTCGGCGTACAGGACGGCCGGGGTCACCGCGCCGATGAGCACGGTTCCGTTACTAGTGATCAGCGCCGAGAACAGGGTGGTGCGGATCAGCCGCCCCCTGCCCCAGGCGCCGTGCACCGCGGCCCCGGCGTTCACCAGCGTGCGAAGGTAGGGCGGCAGGCCCGCCAGCCCGGGGGGCGACACGGACTTGCCGTTCTTCGGGTTGATGATGACCTGCTGGCCGCCGAGCCCGGTGTCGCGGACGGCGACCTTCCTGCCGCCGATCGTGGCGGTGGCGACGGGCGGCCCGCTGGGGCGGATCACCAGCACCGACAGCCAGCCCTTGCCCATCACGGTGGGCCGGGGCGCCGCCACCGGGGCGGCCGTCAGCATCGAGTTGCCGCCGCCGGTCATCGGCTGGTACGACACCCAGTTCTTGGACGGGATCGCGTACAGCGAGCCACGCGGCCCCTGCCTGCTGACCAGCCCGCCGGACTTCGCCGCGGCCTTCGCGTCCTTCAGTGCCTTCGCCGACAGCGCGCCGCACGGCACCGCGCCCCGGCGGATCAGCACGCGCCGCAAGGTACCGGGCCGCAGCACCTCGACTCGCTTGCTCGTGGCGCCGTGGGGCAGCGCGCGCCGGATGGCGATCTTGAACTGGATCCGCTTGTGGAGCCCGCGCAGGACGCCGGGTGGCGGCATCAGGCAGCGGCCGGGTGCCGCGCCAGACCAGAACGCGCCAGGCAGCATCATTCCAGGCAGGGCCATCCCGGAGAGGGCGAGCGGGCCGCCTGCCGGAACCTTGACCGTCTTGACCTTGGCGCCGGACGGCGGGGTGAAGGTGAAGTTCGAGGCGGCGGGCTTGCCGAGGGTCAGTGCGGTGAAACCGATCTGGAAGGCGGGGCTGGTACCGCCGCGCGCGAACACCTGGACCCGCAGCGGGAAGTGCCCGGCCGCGTCCACCGCGATGGTGACCCGGCCGATCGTCGAGCTGCTGCTCTTCGGCGCCACGGCGAGCTGGTAGGCGGCCCGGCCGGCGACCATGACGTTGCGCTGCACCGACACGGCCGTCGTCGGCCCGATGGCGGCCAGGACGCGGCGAGCGGCGGCGAGCGGGGTCGGGGCCGCGCCGGCGCGCTGCCGCATCGGCTCCCGGACGTGCTTCGTCCTGGCCGGCAGCAGCAGGTGCGTCGCGGTCTGGGTCTTGCTGTTCCACAGCCACGCCTCGCGGCCGTTCAGCCGCAGGTCGGACTCGCCGAGCTGGACCGGCTCGGCGATCCGGAGCTGGCCGGGCCGCCGGCCCAGATCTGGAACGCGTGCGTGCCGGACAGCAGTGACAGCGGCGACATCTCGTTCAGCTGGCCGGAAATGCTCGGCAGGCCGAGGTTCGCGGTCTCCGAGACCGTCGCGGTCATCGGGCCGGGACCGGAGGCCTGGGACAGGCTCGCCAGCAGCTGCGCCGGGGTCCTGGCCGGCAGCGAGGGCGCGGGCTGCGCGCCGGCCGCGGCGGTGCCCGCCACCACGGCGCCGGCCGCCACGACGGCCACCACGGGGACGGCCCACCTGGCGTGGCGGCTTGCCCGCAGCCGCGCCGGTGCCTGCCGGTACCACCGTGCCTGCCGGTACGACCTTGCCGGTCGGCTCGGTCCCAGACCGTGCTCTTGCTCTTGCTCGCGTTCCATCCGCCACCTCCAGCGGCTGGCCTGCCTGGCTGCCGGTCTGTCGCCCAGCCTACGGCGTCAGGCCGGCCTGAGCTAATAACGGACGCCTGGCCAGCGGTGTTTCGGACTACTCCCACAGGTTGTGCCCGACAGCGAGCGGATCACCCGCCCACTCGTGCATCTGCGCCAGGTTGTCCTGGGCCGGGTACTGCTGCGCCGCCGGTCCCTCGGCGAACGCGCGCAGCACGTTGGCGGTCACCCGACGGGTGAACCGGCCGCACGCGCGGGTGATGCCCCAGTGGTAGGTCGGCGGCCCGAAGGACTCCACCCAGCGCATCGTGCCGGTGTTGAACACCCCGGCGCCGCCGGGGTGGGCGTAGTAGGCCGAGTCGCTGTAACTGTGCACGCCCGCGCAGGTCAGCCGCGAGTGCGCGACCACCTCGATGGGCCGCTGCACCGGGTACACCGGGTTGACCCTGTCGTACTCGATCCCGACCATCGCGGCGAACCGGTCACCTCGGCGGACGCCCGTGCCGGCGAGCATCCACGCGCCAGGCGAGTGCACCACGTAGTCGGCCACGGTCGGGAAGCCCTCGTACAGCGTGCCGGTGAGCGACGACTCGGGATCCGGATCTGGCGGCTCCCTGAAGTCGTTGGTCACCAGGGCGTTGTCCCTGCCGTACAGCGGGTCGAGCTGGTAGCTGGTCTTGTAGCAGATGACCTGCCGGCTGGCCCCGAGCGCGGTGGGGGCGAGCCGGATCCGGCGGAACATGGCGTTGGCGCCGAGGAAGGCGATGTTCATCCCGCGGTCCCTGGCCGCGGTGACGTACTGGCGCTCCTGCGGGGTCCAGTACTCGTCGTGCCCGGGCGAGACCAGCGCGGCGGCGCCGTCCAGCGCGGCCGGGTCGGTGGCGAGGTCCATGCTGCTCAGGTAGGCGAGCGGCAGGCCCATCCGCTCGGCCAGGTTGATCAGCTTCCGCTCGTAGATCAGGAACAGGTAGGCGCCCTCGTGGTCATAGGGCCGGTCCAGGCTGACCACGTAGGACCGGTCCTGGTACTGCCCGCTGCGTCCCATGTAGAGGTCGTAGCCGCCCCAGGTGTTATAGGCCTGCCAGGTGGACGCGCCGTTCTTGATGACGACCTTGCCCGCGGTGCTGGCCGAGCGCACGGTCAGCGGCACGAACCGCTGCGCGCCCGAGTGCGCGTCAAGCCTCAGCAAGTAGGAGCCCGCGGGCCAGCCGTCGGTGGGCAGCGTGACCGAGGCGCCCCAGTCGGTGTGCACGGTCCTGGTCGCGTGCGCCAGCGCCGCGCGGCGCTGCCGGTGGCCGCGAACCGGGCCGGACTCCCAGACCTTGCGCGCCAGGTCGCCGCGGTACCAGCCCATCCGGAATGCCAAAACCCGGAACTCGCGCGAGGTGGTGGACACATAAAGGCGGACGGGCTCGCCGGGCAGCGCGCTGGCCCGGTCGGCGTAGCCCATGATGGCGTCGGGGGCGCCGAGCCTGGTGATCCACCAGTGCCGGTCGCCCGGCAGCTCGTTCTCGGCCACGGCCCGGTGCGCCGGGGCGGAACCGGCCCGGCGCTGGCGGCGGGACTCCGCGCCCGCGGCCGACGACGAGTCGCTGATGACCTT
This sequence comes from uncultured Actinomycetota bacterium, assembly GCA_963725175.1. Lineage (GTDB taxonomy): Bacteria > Actinomycetota > Actinomycetes > Streptosporangiales > Streptosporangiaceae > DASUBV01. Next base: position 4,977,415 of record CAVRXH010000006.1, on the reverse strand, counting down.
GGCGCCCACGGCCACGGCAGCGGGAACGGCCGCCGCCGCGGCGGCCCGGCCGAGAAAGGCTCGTCTGGAATAGGCCCGATGCCGATGCGGTCGGCTCATGACATCAGCATGGCCTACTGACAGTTACCAGTAGGTCAACCGTCAGTAATCAATCGCGAAAGGTTACCAGCGGCCCCACGGCAGCAGCGAGGTCACGGCCACCGCGGCGAACAGCAGGGTCAGGTAGGCGATGGACAGGTGGAACAGGCGCATCGGCGCGACCGGCTCGGCTGGCTCGGCGACGGCGATGCGGCCGCGGAGCTGGTGCGCCTCGACCAGGAACCAGCCGCCAAGGACGGCCGCGCAGCAGCCGTAGATCCAGCCCGCGTAGGGCGCCAGGGCCAGCGTGGCGGCGACCATCAGCCAGGAGTAGACGACGATCTTGCGGGCCACCACCGCCGGGGTGGCCACCACCGGCAGCATCGGCACGTTGGCCGCCGCGTAGTCGTCACGGAACTTCATCGCCAGCGCCCAGAAGTGCGGCGGGGTCCAGAAGAAGATGACCGCGAACAGGAAGACCGCGGGCAGCGCCACCCGGCCGGTCACGGCGGCCCAGCCCACCAGCACGGGGAAGCAGCCGGCCGCCCCGCCGATGACGATGTTGGACGCCGTCCGGCGCTTGAGGCCGAGGGTGTAGACGAACACGTAGAACAGGATCGCGCCGTCGGCCAGCACGGCGGAGATCCAGTTCGCCAGCAGTCCGAGCAGCAGCGTCGCGGCGGCGCCGAGCAGCACGCCGGAAACCAGCGCCTCGCCCGGCTTGATCGCGGTCTTGCCGTCGCGGCCGGCCTTGGCGACCAGCGGGCGCCGCGAGGTGCGGTGCATGACCGCGTCGATGTCCCTGTCGATGTAGCAGTTCAGCGTGTTCGCGCTGCCGGCCGCGAGCGCGCCGCCGACCAGCGTGACGGCGATCAGCCGGGCCGAGGGCAGGCCGCGGGCGGCGAGCAGCATGGTCGGCAGCGTGGTGACCAGCAGCAGCTCGATGATCCGCGGCTTGGTGAGCAGGAACAGCGACCTGAGCACGACGCCGGCCGGGCGGCGGCCGCCCGGCGTGGCGCCCGCCTGCGCGGGCACCAGCGCGTCCCCCGCCGGTGCGGGGATCGCGCCCGTCACGTGTGTCACTGGCCGGCCTCCCGGTCGTCAGTCGATGAGCCGACGGCCCGATCGTCAGGGGGTGGGCTGCGGCAGACTGCCTCATCGCCCGCCGATACGTTACCCGACGCGCTGTCGTAGATGGCGGGCCGGTGGGCTGCTGAGGTCGGGCGGGCGGCTAGATTCACCAGCGTGGCCCTTCAGGACAGCGGGGCAGGCAGCCCCGCGCAACCGCCCGCGCCCGGTGCCGCCCGGCGGCGCGGCGTGCTCGTTCCGGTGCTGATCGCCGCCGTGGCCGGCGTGCTGGTGATCGCGGGAGTGGTCGCGGTCGCGGTGGCCGGACGGCCCGCGGCGGCGGGCTCGCTGCGCCCCGCCAGGCCGTTCACGCTGAGTGCGCTTGGCCATCCCGCCCAGCACATCTCGCTGTCCGACTACGCCGGCCGGCCGGTGATCCTGAACTTCTTCGCGTCCTGGTGCCCGCCGTGCAAGCGGGAGACGCCGCTGCTGGCCAGCTTCTACGCCCGCCACCACGGTCAGGTCGCCGTCCTCGGCATCGACAACAACGACGGGCAGGCGGCGGCGGAGCGGTTCGTCAGGGCCGACCGGGTCGGCTACCCGGTCGCGGTGGACCCGCTGCCGGCCGCCACCGCCCTGGCCTATGGCGTCGCCGGGCTGCCCCAGACGTTCTTCCTCAATGCCCGGCACCAGATCGTGAAGCACGTCGTCGGCGGGCTGACCGCCGCCGAGCTGCGGGCCTGGGCCCAGTCGGTCGGGTAGCCGCCGATCAGGCAGCCAGCACTTTTGTCACTGTGGGCACATCTGCCGTAACCGGCAGTGCCGGCTCCCTATGATCGGCAGGGCACGCTAGTGCCGTCGCATCCGGGGGGAGCCACTTGCCGTGATCGCCAGCCCGCGCGGGCGCACGCTGCTCGCGGCCGCCGTGCTGGCGGCGGGAATCTGCGTGACAGGCTGCGGGCCGCGCGCGCTGGCCACCGGCGAGATGGCCAGGGGGTTCACGCTGCCGGCCCTGGACGGCAGGCGGCCGGTCTCGCTGAGCAGGTACGCGGGGCGGCCGGTCATCATCAACTTCTTCGCCTCGTGGAGCCCGCCGTGCACGGCGGAGACCCAGCTCCTGGCCCACTTCTACCGCTTCTACCACGGCCGGGTGGCGATCGTCGGCGTGGACACCCGCGACGACCGCGCCGCCGCGATCGCCCTGCTGCGCTCCTCGGGGGTGAGCTATCCGGTCGGCGCCGACCCGCGCCTGGTGGTGTCGGCGCGCTATCACGTGCCCGGCGTCCCCGCGACGTACTTCCTGGACGCCCAGCATCAGATCGTCCGCACCTACCTGGGCTGGCTGAGCTGGAAGAAGCTCCGCACGGGCGCCGCGCTGAGCGGCCTGAACCTGCCCGCGCCCCGGACCTGAGGCGTCCGCCCCCGGACTCCTGGCGCTACTCGCCGATCGAGGAAAGCGCCATCTCGAACGCCGCGCCGAAGTCCGCCGGGGAGCGTGCCGCGCCGGGCGCGGGCGGCTTGACCCGGTCCAGCGCGGCCAGCGCGCTGCGCAGCACGTCGCCGGCGCCGGCCGAGGTGACGCCGGCCTCGCCCAGCTCCAGCTCGTGCTGCAGGTTGTCCCTGCCGTGCCCCTGGACCACGTCAAGCAGCAGCAGCGGCCTGCCGACCACCCGCGCCTCCGAGCAGGTGTCGCCGGAGCTGGTGATCACCAGGTCGGCGGCGGACATCAGCGCGGGCACCCGGTCGGTGAAGCCGAGCGCCCGGACCCGCGGCTGGACCGCGGCGACCGCGGCCAGCCGCCGCTCCAGCCGCGCGTTGCGGCCCGCCACGGCGAGCACGTGCACGCCGGCGTCACCCAGTGCCCGCGCCGCGTCGGCCACCGGCCCGAGGCCCCAGGCCCCGGACATCAGCAGCACGCACCGCTCGCCCTGCGGCACGCCGAGCTCGTCCCTGGCCCGTTCCTGCGAAGGCGCCAGGTAGAACCCTGGCCGGACCGGGGCGGGCAGCACCGCGACCCTGGCATCCGGCTGGAACCGGCGGACGGCGGCCTCGGCCACCGCCGAGGTCACCAGGTACAGGTCGACGTTCTGATGCACCCAGAGCCGGTGCGGGGTCACGTCGGTGGCGAAGACCACATGGCTCATCGCCGGATACCGCCCGGCCAGCGCGCTGATCGCGGACGCGCCGGTGGCGAACACCGAGATGGCCAGGTCGGCGGGCTGCTCGTCCAGGTAGCGGCGCAGTCGCGGCACGAGCTGGCGCCGGGCGGCGGCATCGGCCAGCAGCGCCACCCGGCTGCCGGTGCGCAGCCCGGCGAAGTGCAGCGCGTCGAACAGGCCGGGGACGGCCAGCATCGCGCGGAACACCGCCTCGCCGGCCGGCCCGCCGCGCCGGCCGAGCAGCGCCATCGCGTCGAGCGTGTCGGTGCGCATGCCGCGGGCGCGCAGCACCCCGGCACAGGCCGCCGCGAGCGCGTCGTGCCCCATCCCGATGGATCCGGAGACCAGCAGGGCACGGCGCTGGGTCACCGGCCGCCGCCGTGGTCGAGCCAGTCCAGGTACCGGCGGACGCCGGCCGCGAAAGGCGTGACCGGCGCCCAGTCCAGCAGCTCCTTGGCCCGGCTGCCGGAGACCGGGGCGCCGGCGTAGTCGGCCGCCCTGGCCGGGACATGCTCGACGGGGACCGGGGCGACCAGGGCGCACACCGTGTCGGCGATCTCCCTGACCGAGACCGGCGCGCCGCCCTCCAGGGCCAGCACCTGGTCGGCCGCGGCCGGGGACAGCGCGCGGACGTGCGCGTCGGCGATGTCCTCGACGTAGACATAGCTGCGGTGCTGCTCGCCGGTGCCCGCGATGGTGATCGGCTGGCCGGCCCTGGCCGCCGCCACGAACCTGGCGATGACCAGGGCGTCGCGCATCCGCGGCCCGTAGGGGATGCCGTAGCGCAGGATCGTGAAGTGCTGGCCGTACATCTCCCGGTAGCTGTGCACCAGCATCTCGGCGGCCAGCTTGGTGGACACGTAGACGTGCCCGGCCCGGCGCGGGGCGATGGGGACGTCCTCGGTCAGCTCGGCCTGGCCCGCCTCATCGGCCCGGTCGCCGCCCGCCACCGCCCCGTACACCCACACGGTGCTGGCCAGCAGCACCCGGTCGATCCCGGCCCGGCGGGCCGCCTCCAGCACCCGCGCGGTGCCCTCCACGTTCAGCCGGACAGCCGCGACCGGGTCGGCGGCCACCGTGTTGACGTCCGCCGCGCCCGCCAGGTGAAACACCGCCTGCGCGCCGGCCACGGCGGCGTCAAGCGCCGCGTCGTCGAACAGGTCAGCCGGGTAGTAGCGGGCGGCGGGGTTGCGCCAGCCGTCCGCGACGTCGGCGACGGCTACCTCGTGGCCGGCCCTGACGAGCTGGTCCACGACGTGCGAGCCGATGAAACCGCAGCCCCCGGTCACCGCAACGCGCATAGCTGCCTTCCTACCCTCCGGCTCGGATTCCGGCACCTCAGCGCCCCGCCATGGCGCCGTAGACCGCCCGGATGGCGGTCAGGACCTCGTCGGCCTCGGCGTCGGTCATGTCGGAGTGCACCGGCAGGCAGACATGCCGGGCACACAGGTCCTCGGCGGCCGGCAGCGGCGCCCCGGCGAACGGCGCGAGCACCGGCTGCTGGTGCAGCGGCACGTCGTAGACCTCGCCGGCCAGCCGGACATCGTGCAGGTCCGCCAGCTCCTTCTTGAACCTGGCCCGGTCGCAGCCCGGCGGCAGCAGGGCCACGTACTTGTAGTAATTGCCCCGGCAGCCGGCCGGCTCGGCCAGCACCTCAAGACCATCCAGGCCGGCCAGCCCGGCGTCGTATCGGGCCGCGATGGCGCGCCGCCGCTCGATCGCGCCGGCCATCGCGCGCAGGTGCACCAGGCCGGTCACGGCGTTCAGCTCGCTCATCCGCCAGGCGTAGCCGGGCCGGACGTGGTGGTTCGCGGCGAAGCTGCCCTTGCCCTGGTCGCGGTAGATCCGCGCCTCATCGGCCAGCTCCGCCGAGCCGGTGACCAGCATGCCGCCCTCGCCGCTGGTGACGACCTTTGTCGGATAGAACGAGAATCCGGCGACAGTCCCGAACGATCCGGCGGGCCGGCCCTGCCAGCTCGACCCGTGCGCGTGCGCGGCGTCCTCGACCAGGGTGATGCCGCGCCGCGCGCAGCACTCGCGCAGGCCGTCGATCTCCGGGGTGATGAGCCCGGCCACGTGCACCACCACGACCGCGGCGGTGCCGGGCGTCAGCGCCTCCTCCAGGGTCGCGGTGCTGAGCGCCAGGGTCGCCGCGTCCACGTCGGCGAACACCGGCCGGCCGCCGGCCGCAGCACCGCGGCGGCGGTGGCGTAGAAGGTGTCGGCGGGCACCACCACGTCCCTGCCGTCCACGCCGACGCAGCCGTCCACGCTGACACAGCGCAGGGCGATCTCCAGCGCGGCGGTCCCGCTGGACACCGCGACCGCGTGCGGGCCATCCCGCGGGCCGTCCGGCCAGGCGTGCGCGACAGCGAATGCCGCCTCGAATTGCCGGGTATAGGGGCCAAGCGTCAGCATTCCGCTGGCCAGAATCCCGTCGATCGCGCTGGCTATCTCCGCCCGGTCGGCGGCGGAAAAGACGACTCGGGCTGCTTGCACTCCCAATTCGGGTACCCCTCGCAGTCGGGCCGACGTCGCGGCATCAGCCGGTTCGCGCCCAGGCGCCCTGCCTGAGCTGGGACTGGCACCGCGCGGTGCCCGTGGCACGCAAGACATGTTCTCAGGGATTGGCCCGGACTGTCGCGTCCACACGCGCCGCCGGCCGGGCCGGAATAAGCGATCTTCGTTAGGCTGGCCGGGAGGCAATACGGCACTTCTCGCAAAAAGGGTTTAACGCATGAATGGCACGAGCCGGGCGATGGGTGGCCGGGCGATGGCTCTCGCGGCGGCCTGCGCGGCCGGGCTCGCGGTGGCCCAGGCGGGTCCCGGCATCACCGGCCTGCGGCCGGTGCGCCGGGCGCTGTTTCCCGGCCTGGCCGGCCAGGGCGATCCCCGGCACGTGGCGCTCACCTTCGACGACGGCCCCGACCCCGAGGCCACCCCGCGGTTCGCCAGCCTGCTGGCGGCGCGCCAGGTGCGCGGCACGTTCTTCCTGCTGGGCGAGATGGCGGTGCGGGCGCCGGGGCTGGTCACCGAACTGGCCGCGGCGGGGCACGAGGTCGGGGTGCACGGCTGGCAGCACCGGTACCTGCCGCCGCGCGGGCCGCGGGCCACCTACGACGACATCGCCAGGACGGCGGACCTGGTGGCGGACCGCACCGGCCGCTGGCCCCGGCTGTACCGGCCGCCCTACGGGGTGCTCAGCGGCGCGGCGCTGGCCGCCGCGGCGCGGCTGGGGCTGACGCCCGTGCTGTGGGGCGCCTGGGGCCGGGAGTGGACCCCCGGTGCCACGCCGTCCTCGGTGCAGGCCTGCCTGCGCGCTCACCTGCGCGGCGGGGTCACCGTCTTGCTGCACGACTCCGACTGCACGTCGCCAGCCGGGTCCTGGCGGGCCGCCCTGGGGGCGCTGCCGCTGCTGCTCGATGAGTGCGAGGACCGGGGGCTGGCGGTCGGGCCGTTCGGCCAGCACGGCGGCTCAGTCGGCCGGGGCACAGGCGGTCGAAGCACAGGCGGCCGAAGCACAGGCGGCCGAAGCACAGGCGGCCAGCACGGTCCCAGCTCGGGCGGCTGAGGCACGGGCCAGCACGGCCCGCCTGGCGCGGGCTGATCCCGGCCGGCGTCCCGGCGGGCCGCCGCGGCCCGCCGGCCGGACGCCGGAGCACGGGGATCAGGCTGACGGGGAGCAGGCCGGCCGGGATCAGGCCGGCGGGGCGCAGGCTCATGACGGGTCGCCTTCAGGCGCTGATCGCGGTCAGGCGCGGGCGCGCCGCGGGCGGCCGACGGAGCCGACCAGGCCAGTCAGCCCGGCCGCCGCCGCACCGTGCCACAGCCCGGTGAACACGCTGCCAACGAGGCCGCCGTCCACGACCAGCGACAGCACGAAGACCACCGAGGCGCAGGCCAGGCCGGGCAGCAAGGCGAACCGCCAGGGGTGGCGCTGCGCCCAGGCCACCGCGCGGCTGCGGCGCGCCCGCAGCAGCGCCCCGGCGCCGGCCACGGCGAAGAAGACCACGGCGCCGAGCGCCAGCGGGCTGCTGACCGCGAACTGCCAGACCAGCAGGTGCATGGCCATGTCGCCCACGGCGGTGACCGCTCCGGCGGCGCCCGCGACCGCCCAGGGCGCCTCGGACAGGACCGAGCCAGAGACTGCCATCTCTTCCCGGCGGCTCATGTGATCGTCGCGGGGCTGGTAGGTGCGGGTTGGTGCCGACATGGTGACTCCCCTGGTCCGGCTTTCCTGGTCCGGCGTTGCGTTGTGCTTAAGATATATCTCTTGATGTCGCATGACAAGATATATCTTCTTTCGGCCGCCGGGTTGCCAGCCGGGTCGCGACACGCGGGCCGGGTAAGGGCTTCCTCAGAGGGCGTTCAGCTAACGTCCAGGTCGCTAGCGCTTACTAGAAGGGCTGCTGATGATTTCGTGGTGTCGGTTCGCCGGGCCGCGCTAGGAGCGGTGGCACGGGCAACCTAGGCTGGCACTCGGCGAAGGTGGTGGAGATGCAGGACGAGCACGGCAGCGAGAACCAGCAGCCAGGATCTGACGGCTCCTGGTCCGCGTCGGCGAGCGAGGGCGGCCAGCAGCCCGCGGCGGAACCGGCCGCGGCTGGTGACGCGCCGGGCGCACAGGACTTTCAGGGTCCGCGGGGCACACAGCCGGGCGGCTACGGCTTCGGCGTGCCGGGACAGCAGCCGGCCCAGCCCGGGGTAACTCAGCCCGGGGTAACTCAGCCCGGGGTGAGTCAGCCCGGGGTGAGTCAGCCGGGCGGCTACTACAGTCCGTCAGGCAGCTACGGCCAGGGGTACGGCCAGCCAGGCGGGTACCCGACACCACCCGGCGGCTACGTCACCCAGCCGGTTCAGCCCGGTCAGGGCCAGCCGGGCGGCCCCGGCGGCTACCCGCCGCCCGGCGGTTACGGCTTCGGCGGTCCAGGCGGGTACGGCCAGCCGGGCGGGTACGGGCCGCCCCGGCGGCGGATGACCGGCGTCGTCGCCTACATCGCGGTCGCCGCGGTCGCCGCGGCGGCGGGCGCGGGCACCGTCCTGCTCGCCGACAACGCCGGCCAGCAGCCCAGCCACTCCTCGGCCAGCCAGCTGCCCGCCGGCGGCAACCTCAGCCCCGGCGGCGCCGGGTCCGGCTCGCAGGTGAGCAGCGCCACCGAGCAGTCCGTGTTCAACGCGGTCCAGCCGGGGATCGTGGACATCTCAAGCAACCTGAAGTACTCCGGCGGCTCGGCCGCCGCCACCGGGATGGTGATCAGCAGCTCCGGCCTGGTGCTCACCAACAACCACGTGATCAACCAGACCACCGGCATGCGCGCCACGGTGGTCGCCACCGGGCGCAACTACGTGGCCAAGTTCCTCGGCTACGACAAGTCGGCCGACGTGGCGGTGATCCAGCTCGTCGGCGCCTCCGGGATGAAGACCGTGCCGCTGGGGAACTCGGCGCAGGTCAAGCTCGGCAACGGCGTCGTCGCCCTGGGCAACGCCGGGGGCACCGGCCAGACCACGACGGTAACCGGCAGCATCACCGGACTGAACCAGACCATCACCGCCAGCGATGACGGCAGCGGCACCAGCGAGCGGCTGACCGACATGCTGCGCACCAACGCCAACATCGTGCCCGGCGACTCTGGCGGGCCGCTGGCCAACACCGACGGCAAGGTCATCGGCATGGACACGGCGGCGGCCACCGGATCCTTCGGCATCGGCCAGCAGGATGTCGGGTTCGCGATCCCGATCAACCGCGCGCTGGCCATCGCCCGCCAGATCATCGCGGGCAAGGGCAGCGGCTCGGTGCAGATCGGCTCGGCGGGCTTCCTCGGCGTGCTCGTCCCGGCCGGCAAGGCCAGCGTGGCCGCGGACCCGGTCCAGCAGCGCAAGCTGCAGATCCAGGGCGAGGAAGACGGCGCGGGCGGCGGCGTTCCTTCGGCCGGCCCTGGCTGCATCCCGAACAACCTGGAGGCCGGCGTCCCGCAGCGGGTCGCGGCGACGAAGACGGGCGCGCTGGTCCTCGGTGACCTGTGCGGCACGCCGGCCACCACGGCCGGCATGATCCCCGGCGACGTGATCACCTCGGTGAACGGGCAGCGGGTCACCACCCCCGCCTCGCTGACGGCGATCATGAAGACGCTCCGCCCCGGCAGCAAGGTCACCGTCACCTGGGTCAGCGTGGCCTCCGGCCACCACGTCACCAGGACGCTGACCCTGGCCTCGGCGCCGCCCCAGTAAGGGGAGAGCAGCAAGGCGAGCACAGCAAGGGCGAGCTAGCGGGTCGCCGGCCGGAAGACCGACATCGTCACCGAGACCGTGACGGTGAGCGAGTCCGGCAGGCCGGCGACCCGGCTCGCCGCCGTGGCGGCATCGGCATGCCAGGCGCTCGGGCCCATCGCCACCGCCGCTTCGATGTCCTCGTGCCCGAGCGTCAGCACCGTCCGGTACTGGTGCCGGGCGGCCAGGCCGAAGTACGGGCCAAGGTTCGCGGCCAGCCGCTCATCCTTGCGGGGGTCCACGCTCACCAGCCGCAGCGGCTCGGCCAGCTCGGCCAGGTGCGCGGTGTCCGGGGTAACGACCAGGAGCGCGCCGCCAGGCCGCAGGATCCGGGCCAGCTCCGCCCCGCCGCGCGGGGCGAAAACGTTCAGCGCCAGCGCGGCCGCGCCGTCGGCGACCGGCAGCCTGGCCCAGGCGTCCGCGGCGACCGCGCCGATCCGGGGATGCGCGCGGGCGGCCCGGCGCAGCGCGTACCTGGAGGCGTCCACGGCCAGCCCGGCCCGCCCCGGCAGCCGGTCCAGCACCGCGGCCAGGTAATAGCCGGTGCCCGCGCCGATATCCGCGACGCACCCGCCAGGCAGCTCCCCGGCCAGCCCCTCCGCCAGCCCGGCCAGCTCGCCCGCCAGGCCGGCGTAGTGGCCGGCGGCCAGGAAGCCGGCCCGGGCCGCCACCATCGCCGCCGTGTCGCCCGCCGCCCTGCTGCCGGCCGGCAGCAGGCTGGCGTAGCCCTGCCTGGCGATGTCGAAGGAATGCCCGGCCGGGCAGCGCAGCGCGCCGCCCGCGCGCGCCAGGCCCGCCCCGCACACCGGGCAGGCGAGGCAGCGGACGACGTCGTCAAGCACCGCGGGCTGGCTAGCTGGCGAGCCAGGCGCGCATCCGCGCCTCGCAGCCCTCGATCTGGCCCAGCGGCACCTGCTCGTTGCTGGCGTGCGCGAACACCGGGTCGCCAGGGCCGAAGTTGACGGCGGGCACGCCGAGCGCGGCGAACCTGGCCACGTCGGTCCAGCCGAGCTTGGCCCGCGGCGTGCCGCCCATGGCCGCGGCGAACGACGCGGCGGCCGGGCCGTCCAGGCCAGGCCGGGCGCCGCCGGCCGCGTCGGTGATCTCCATCTCCCAGCCGGCGAAGACCTCCCGCAGGTGCCGCTCCGCCCTGGCCACGTCCCGGTCGGGGGCGAACCGGTAGTTCACGGTGATGGCGCACTCATCGGGGATCACGTTCCCGGCGATCCCGCCGCTGATCCCGACGGCGTTCAGGCCCTCGTGGTAGGTCAGCCCGTCCACCACCGGCTCGCGCGGGGTGTAGCCGCGCAGCACGTCCAGGATCGCGCCGGCCTCGTGGATCGCGTTGCGGCCCATCCAGCTCCTGGCGCTATGCGCCCGCTTTCCTGTGGCGCGCACCGCCGCCCGCATGGTGCCCTGGCAGCCGCCCTCCACCAGTCCGGCGGTCGGCTCCATCAGGATGGCGAAGTCGGCGGCCAGCAGGGCGGGCGCGGTCCTGCTGAGCCGCAGCAGGCCATTGCGCCGCGCCTCGACTTCCTCGCCGTCGTAGAACACGTAGGTGACATCCCGCGACGGGCGGGCCAGCCCGGCCGCCAGCACCAGCGCGACCGCCACCCCGCCCTTCATGTCGCAGCTCCCCAGGCCGTGCAGGACCCCGTCCTGCGTCCGGGACGGCAAATTGCCCGCGGACGGCACCGTATCGATATGACCGGCGATCGCGACCCGGCTGGGCAGGCCAAGCTCTGTCCTGGCCACCACGGCGTTGCCATCGCGGTGCACGGTGAGGTGCGGCAGCCCGTTCAGGCTCCCGGCGATGAGGTCGGCGAGCCGCCCCTCGCCCCCGCTGACAGACTCGATATCCACCAGGCAGGATGTCAGCGCGGCCGCGGACTGGCGGAGATCGAGAGTCATCGCGGCAGCATAACCTGGCGGGGCACCGCCGCCTCAGCGAGCGGCTCCGGAGGGATGCGGCCGTGACGGGCCGCGACGACACGGGGCCAATGAACGGGAGTGTCATGTTTCATGTCGATTCCGAAGTTGGCCGCCTGCGCCAGGTGATCTTGCACCGGCCCGGCCTTGAGCTGAAGCGGCTCACCCCGGACAACGCGGCCGACCTGCTCTTCGACGACCTGCTGTGGGTTTCGGAGGCGCAGGCCGAGCACGACGAGTTCGCGGCGGCGCTGCGCGACCGCGGCGTCACCGTGCACTACTACGGGGAGCTGCTCGCGCAGACCCTGGCCATCGAGGAGGCCAGGCAGTACGTGCTGGAGCGGGTCATCGACCCGCGGCTGCACGGCCCGCTCGCGGTGGACATGCTGCGGGAGACCCTGGCCGCGCTGCCCGCCACCGAGCTGGCCGGCATCCTGATCGGCGGGCTCACCAAGCGGGAGTTCATCGAGCTGGGCGGGGAGCCGCGGAGCATCACGTTCTGCTCGCTGGACGCCGACGGCTTCGTGCTGACGCCGCTGCCCAACCTGCTCTACCAGCGGGACACCTCGTGCTGGGTATACGGCGGGGTCTCGGTGAACGCGATGCGCCGCCGCGCCCGGATGCGGGAGACCATCAGCGACGAGGCCATGTACCGGTGGCACCCGATGTTCAGCGAGGCGGACTTCCAGTTCTGGTACCACGGCGCTGACGCCGCGCCCGCCACCATCGAGGGCGGCGACGTGCACGTGCTCGGCAACGGCTCGGTCCTGGTCGGGATGAGCGAGCGGACCAGGCCGCCGGCCGTCGAGATGCTGGCGCACCGGCTGTTCTCGGCGGGGGCAGCCGAGCGGGTGCTGGCCGTGGACATGCCGGAATCGCGGGCGTTCATGCACCTGGACACGGTGCTCACCATGGCCGACTACGGCGTGCTGGTGAAGTACGCGGGGATGGGCATGCTGCCGTCCTACACCGTGGAGCCGGGGATCAGCGCCCGCGAGCTGAAGGTCACCGAGCACCAGCCCGAGCAGATGCACGACGCCATCGCGGCGGCCCTCGGCCTGCCCAAGATCACGGTGCTGACCGCGACCCAGGACGTGCACTCGGCCAAGCGCGAGCAGTGGGACGACGGCTGCAACGTGCTGGCCGTCGCGCCGGGCGTGGTAGTGGCCTACGAGCGGAACGTGACCACCAACACCTACCTGCGGGAGAACGGCCTTGAGGTGATCGCCATCAGGGGCAGCGAGCTGGGCAGGGGCCGGGGCGGCCCGCGCTGCATGACCTGCCCGATCGAGCGGGACGCCTAAAGGCGGGGCGCCTGGCCCGGCGCTAGGCCGGCTCGTGCCTGGCCAGGTGCCTGGCCGCCACGGTGAGCGCCTGCAGGATGACCGCGACCGACGGCCGCCGCACCCCTGACACCCTGGCCACCGCGTACACCTGGCGGGCCGGGCTGCGGCCGGGCAGCTCCCGCACCACCACCCGGCCCTCGCCGGCGGCCAGCGTCAGCCGGGGCAGCACGGCGATGCCGATGCCGCGTGCCACCAGGCTGAGGATCGTCGCCAGGCCCTCGAACTCCCAGGGCGCCGAGGTCACCCCGCCCGCCCTGGCCAGCACCCGGTCCACGGCCAGCCGGGACGGCTCGCCCGCGGGCGGCGCCAGCCAGGCGTCGTCCCGCAGCCGGTGCAGCGACACCGGCTCGCGGATGTCCGCCGCCCAGTGCCGGCGCGGCACCACCAGCACCAGCGAGTCGCGGACCAGCGGGTACTGGCGCAGCCCGCCCGACTGCTCGGCCGGCGGCCCGCTCTCCCAGTCGTCCACGATCGCGACATCGACCTGCCCCGCCCTGACCTGACGCAGGCCCTCGCCGCCCTGAGTCTGGCGAAGCAGCAGGTTCAGCCCCTCGTGTGCCCGGACGGTGCGGGTCAGGGCTGGCGCGAAGGCCACCGCGGCCGTCGGGAACGCCGACACGGCCACCCGGCCGACCGGCTCCTGCGCCGACACGTCGGCCTCCGCCGCCTCGATCAGGGCCAGGATCTCCCCCGCGTGCCCCACCAGGCGCCGCCCGGCGTCGGTCAGCTCGGCGGACCTGGCGCTGCGGTCGAGCAGCACCGCGCCCGCCTCCCGCTCCAGCGCGGCGAGCTGCTGGGAGACCGCGGACGGCGTGTATCCCAGGGCCGCGGCGGTGGCCGCGATGGTGCCGCGCTCGGCGAACTCCCGCAGCAGCCGCAGCCGGTGTACGTCAAGCATAAGCTCAGCTTATTCTCTGCCACAGACATAGCCGCTTGTGCTTATGGTCAATCGCGGACATGCTGCTCAGGGGCATCGAAGAAGCAACGATGCCCGAGCACGCCAACGGCGGCGGCTTCCTTACCCTCCCCTCCCCCCACCCCGCAGCTAGGAGTTTCGTCATGCCCTGGGCCGGGCCGGTCACTCAGACCGCACCAGCACCCCTCACGCCGCGCCGCGCCGGCGTGCCCGTATCCGCTACTCTCGCCGCGAACGAGGCGCTGGCCAGCAGGCGACTGCACGGCAAGCCCGTGCTGCCGCTGGCCTTCGGCGAGGCCGGCCTGCCTGTGCACCCCCGGCTGACCGCTGAGCTGACCGCCGCCGCCGGCCACGGGGGGTACGGGCCGGTCGCGGGAATCCCCAGGCTGCGCGAGGCGGCCGCCGGGTACTGGGGCAGGCGGGGGCTGCCTACGGACCCGGCCGCCGTCATCACCGGCCCTGGCAGCAAGCCGCTGCTGTTCGCCGCGCTGATGGCCATCGGCACCGACGTCGCCGTGCCCTGCCCGAGCTGGGTGAGCTACGCCGCCCAGTCCCGGCTGATCGGCCTCAGCCCGGTCTTCCTGCCCACCCCGCCCGGCGAGGGCGGCATCTGCGACCCGGAAGCCCTGGACCAGGCCGTCACGGCCGCCGCCCAGGCCGGGCGGCCGATCCGGGCCGTGGTGACCACCCTGCCCGACAACCCGACCGGACGGCTGGCCAGCCCGGACACCGTGCGCGGGCTGTGCGCGGTCGCCAGCCGCCACGACCTGATCATCATTTCCGACGAGATCTACCGGGACCTGGTGCATGACCAGGAGGAACCGTTCCTCAGCCCGGCCAGCGTGGTCCCTGAGCGCACCGTGGTGACCACGGCGCTGAGCAAGAGCCTGGCCCTGGGCGGCTGGCGGATCGGCGCGGCCCGGATGCCGGACGGGCCGCTAGGCCCGGCCATCGCCGAGCGGCTGCTCGGCATCGGCAGCGAGATCTGGTCCGCGCCGGCGGCCCCGGTGCAGCACGCGGCGGCGGTTGGCTTCAGCGAGCCCCCCGAGCTCGCCGAGCGGATCGCCCGCAGCCGCACCCTGCACGCGACCGTGGCCCGCGCGGTGGCAGGCAGGTGTGCGGCCGCCGGGCTGAGCATCGTCCCGCCGCAGGCCGCGTTCTACCTCTACCCGGACTTCGCCCCGTGGCGGGAGCCGCTGCTGCGGCGCGGCATCCGCACCGGCGACGACCTGGCCAGGCACCTGGTCGAGCGGTACGGTGCGGGATCACTGCCGGCCAGCGCGTTCGGCGAGCCCGCCGAGGCGCTGCGGCTGCGGTGGGCCACCGCGCTGCTGTACGGCGACACCGAGGTCGAGCGCACCGCCGCGCTGGCGGCGCCGGACCCGCTGGCGCTGCCGTGGATCGCGGCGGCGCTTGACCAGATCGAGGAGATGCTGGGCGACCTCAGCCCGTAAGGGACGGGCCGGGCCGGGACTGCGGGGCCGGGACTGCGGGGCCGGGACTGCGGGGCCGGGACTGCGGGGCCGGGACTGCGGGGCCGGGACTGCGGAGCCGGGACTGCGGAGCCGGGACTGCGGCGGCCGGGACTGCGGCGGCCGGGCTACAGCGGCGGGTTACAGCGGCAGCAGGTCGGGGCGCTTGGCGGTCATGCCGTCGCCGCTGGAGGTCCCGGCCAGCCGGCGCCGTACCCACGGCACGCCGTAGTCCCTGGCCCAGTCCAGGTCCGCGCGGCGGGCTGACAGCCACGCGGGTACCCCCAGGTAGCCGGTCCTGGCAGGCACCTCAGGCGGGAATGGCTCCCGCCAGTCCTCGCCGCCCGGCACGCCGAGCACCTCGCAGACCGCCAGGGCCACTCGCCGGTGACCCTCGGGCGACAGGTGCAGCCGGTCGGGCGCCCAGGCCCGCTCGTCGGCCAGCACCTCCATCGGCCACAGGTCGACCAGCAGGCACCCATGCTTGGCAGCGATGGCCCGCAGATGACCGTTGAACGCCGCCGCCTTGCCGCGGATCATCCGCAGCAGCGGGAACCCGCCGGTGTCGAACCCGGTGAACAGCACCACCCGGCCGCCCGCCGCGGTCAGCTCGGCGACGATGCCGGCCATCGAGATGGCCAGCGCGTCCGGATCGGCCCGCGGCCTGAGCAGGTCATTGCCGCCCGCCGCCAGGCTCACCAGGTCCGGCCGCATGGCCAGGGCCGGGGCGAGCTGCTCGTTGACGACCTGTTGCAGCATCTTGCCGCGGATGGCCAGGTTGGCGTAGCGAAGGCCGGGCTGCGAGACGGCCAGCCGCTGCGCGAGCCGGTCCGCCCAGCCCCGGCAGCTTCCGTCGGGCAGCTCATCGCCCACGCCCTCGCTGAAGCTATCTCCGAGCGCGATGTAGGACCCGACCCGGAGCGGCTCCGCGTCGTGCGCCTGCCCGCTGTCTGCCCCCGAGCCCGGCCGCGCGCCCTGCGATCCCGTGCCCTGCGATCCCGTGCCCTGCGATGCTGCCTCGCCTGCTAGTTCACCCATCTCCGGCCCGTCACCTCCATCGCCGACCCCGGCGGGGCCGCGCCAACGACAGTAAACCCGCATCTACTGTCGTTAGAACGGCAGCAAACCCGCATTCACTGTCGTTGGGCACATTCCGCGCGTCTCGATGGGTCCCATCGCATGGGGCTGGTGTGACTGACGAGGGTCGTGTTTCGCTAGCGCGGCGGGCCGCCGGCGGCGCGGCGGAGGCGGCCGCGCGGGGCGCGGTGGCTGTGCCGGGGGCGGGGCTGACCCGGCTGGCCGGGCTGGCTGTCGGTGGCCGCTCGCGGGCCGGGCACCAGGATGGCGGTCGGGTTCGCGTCGTCCTGCGCGGCGTTCTCGCCGGCGGGGCTGGCGGCGGCGCCGCGGCCGGCCAGGCCGACGGCGGTGCTGCTGGCGGCGGCGGTGCTGCGGCCGGCCAGGCCCGCTGCGGCCAGGCCGGCCGTGGCCGGGCTCGGGCCGCCTGGCCTGCTCCCGGTCACGCCGCTTCCTACCAGGCCCGCGCCAACCAGGTCGCCTGCTCCCGGCGCGCTTCCGAGGCCCGCACCCCCGAAGCCGGTCAGGTCCAGGCTGGTCGCCGGGGCGTCGCCAAGGCCGGCCGCCTGCCTGCCGGCGGCGGCTGGCCGCGCCCCCGCCTGAGCCGGGACGCCGAACTGCCTGGCGCCGCCCGGGGACAGCCCTGGCTGTGGCCGCTCGGCGAGGCGCCGGGTCTTCTCCCAGCCGTGCGCGCCGGTGATCAGCCGGTAGACCGCCCGCCAGCAGGCGGCGTAGGTCACGTAGTTGCCGAGGAGCAGCAGGTGCCCGATGAAGAACGCGCGGATGTAGCCGGTGTCGCGCTCCTGGCGGCTGTAGAGGAAGCCGGCCATGTAGATCGGTATGCAGGACAGGGTGTACCAGAAGACCAGCGTGGCGATCTTCTCTGTCAGGTCCGCGCCGAGGCCGGGGCTGGACACCCAGCCGAGCACCCACAGCAGCATGATCAGCAGGTTGTAGTTGAAGATGATCGACCAGGGCAGCACCAGCGCCCACGGGACCATCAGGTAGATGGTCAGCTCGAGCATCGCCAGGTGCGAGAGCTGCCGGGATGACCACAGCTCGCGCAGCCAGCGCACCGCCTGCATGTGTCCCTGGTACCAGCGGGTGCGCTGGTTGATCAGCGCGCGCAGTCCGTTGATGCCCTGCTGCGAGACATGCGCCCCGGCGGTCGAGGTGAGCCGCCAGCCGCGCACCGCGAGGGCGAGCGCGAGGTCCAGGTCCTCGGTGAGCTGCGCCTGCCAGGGCTGATCGCCCATCTCCAGGATGGCGGCCAGCCGGGTGAACTGGCCGTTGCCGCCGAGGCTGACGGTGCCGGAGGCGATCCGGCCGAGCTGGGCGACGGCGCAGACGCCCCAGAACTCCAGGTCCTGCATCCTGGTCAGGATGGACCCGCGGTTGCGGATCCGCACCGGCAGTTGCACCCCGCCGACCTGCGGGTCGGCGAACAGCGGCAGCACGGCATCCAGCGCGCCGTCGGACAGCCGCCCGTCGGCGTCCATCACGCAGACGACGATCCGCGAGGCGGCGATGCCGCGGGCCGCGGCGTCGGCGAGCACCTGGCCGAACCCGGCGTTCAGCGCCGGGCCCTTGCCGAGCCGGGCGTCCGGCAGCTCGCGCCTGACCACCATGACCCGGCCGGCATCCACGGCGGCGGCCAGCTCGGCGGTGCGGTCGTCGGACGCGTCGTCGATGACGACGACCCTGGACCGCGCGTCGCCGAGCAGCTCGCGCACGGTGTCCTCGACGACGGCTTCCTCGTTCATGCAGGGCACGAGGAAGTAGACGACGTAATCCTCCGCCGACACGAGCACGCTGGCCCGGGCGGGCGGTTCCTCCGCGGTGTCCAGCCGGGTGCGCAACTGGCCCCAGCGCCTGGCTACCACGGTGCCCAGCTCGCCCGCCTGGCTAGCCCCGAACCTGGCACCGGCGCTGGCCCTGACGCGGACCCCGGTGCGGGCCGTCCGCCGACCGTGCCCGCCGCCCCGGCCGCCCCGGCCGCCCCGGCCGCCCCGGCCGCCCCGGCCGCGCTGTCCCGGCGCCATCCCGGTCGCCGCCCCGCCAGCCGACGCCCCAGCAGCCGACGCCCCGCCGGCCGACGCCGCGTTCGCCGCGGCCGCCTGTTCCTGCGCCTGCCGCAGCCTGGCCGCCTTGCGGTGCTGGCGGAGAATCCGCAGCCCGGCGCCTACCGTCGCGACGTAATACGTCAGCCCGAGCGAGACCAGGAACAATTCCAGCGCGCCTGCCAGCACCGGTGAACTCCTTACTTACGCGCATTCGCAACGGTCGGATGGCCGTTCCAGCCGCCGGATGGCCGTTCCAGCCGCCCGGAGAATCGGCCAGGCAGCCTGGACTACCGGCGCGATCGCGAGAAATACGCGACGCGTAGGAATATCAGGCCACCGATGATGAGTAGTCCCGCAATCAGTCCGAAACCGAGCATGTTGAATCCGGTAATCGGCAGGATGCCAATGGGTGGTGGATACACAGCTTGACCCCCGTACGCTGCGGATGCTCTGCCAAGGATAACGAGGTCAGGGCCGCAGACAAGCAGCGCGACGCGCGCGGCGGCGGATATTCTCCTGATGATTGGAACGGGCGCATCGGGGGAGCGCATATGGTCCAGAATGGAATCTCCGGCCAGATCGCGATAGTGGTCGGCACGCGGCCGGAGATAGTCAAGCTCGCGCCTTTGGTCCGGCTGCTGTCGGGCGATGGCGCGTTAATTCACACCTGCCAGCACGAAGCTGAGGAGCTGTCCGGGGTGTTCCTGGCGGCGGCGGGGCTGCGCCAGGCCGCGGCCTTATCGGGGATCTGCGGGCAGCCCCGGCATGCTCAGGTGGGCCGGATGATCGCGGCGCTTGGCGAGCTGCTGGCGGCCGGCCGCCGGCGGCGGTCGTGGTGCAGGGCGACACGAACACGGCCTCGGCCGGCGCCCAGGCCGCCAGCTACCTGCGCATCCCGGTGATTCACGTGGAGGCGGGGCTGCGCTCGTTCGACCGGGCGATGCCCGAGGAGATCAACCGCTGCCTGGCCGGGGTGCTCGCCGACGTGCACTGCGCGCCCACCCGGCAGGCCGCAGCGAACCTGCGGGCCGAGGGCGTGCCGGCCGCCAGGATCGTGCTGACCGGCAACACGATCGTGGAGGCGGTCACCGCGATGCTGCCGTCACCGCAGGCCGCCACCGCTATCGCGGCGGGCCTGGGCGCCGAGCCAGGCGGGTACGTGCTGGCCACCATTCACCGGCCGGAGAACACCGACGACCCCGGCGCGCTTGAGGCGATCCTGACCGAGCTGGCCAAGCTGGGCCTGCCGGTGCTGCTGCCGCTGCACCCGCGCACCAGGGCCGCCGCGCGGCGGTTCGGGCTTGACGCGGCGCTGGACCGGCTGCGGGTGCTGCCGCCGGCCGATCACGCGACCTTCCTGGCGCTGGCCAGCCTGGCCCGGCTGCTGGTCTCGGACTCCGGCGGCGTGCAGGAGGAGTGCACGGTGCTGAAGCGGCCGCTGATCGTGGTGCGGAACTCGACCGAGCGGCCGGAATCGGTACGCGCGGGCTTCGCGCACCTGGTCCGGCCCGGGCCGCGGATCGGCGAGCTTGGCCGGGAACTGCTCGCCGACCGCGGCCTGCGCGAGCGGCTGGCTGCGATCCCCAGCCCGTTCGGCGACGGGCTGGCTAGCGAGCGAGTCGCCGCGGTCGCGCGGGGCTTCCTCGGCGCACCGCGATGAGCGCGTAGACCACCAGGGTGGCGGAGCCGCCGATGATGGTGACCAGCGAGCCGACCATGGTGTGCCCCCAGTAGAAGCCGCCGTTGAAGCCCAGCTTGAGGACGAAAATGATGATCGTCAGGATGCGGAGCTGGTTGACCACCGCCAGCATGGCGATGGCGATCACGCACGCGGTGACCGGGCGCAGCGCCGAGGACTTGCGCCAGACCAGGAAGGCCGTGGCGATCAGGAACGGCGTCATCATCAGGACCACGGTGCAGGCTGGGGTGATCTCCAGGCCCATCTCGTGATGCGGCGACAGGGTGAACCAGAACGTCGGGGTCTGCGGGATGGCGCCGGCCGGCGATGAGGTGACGAAGCCGACCACCTTGCTGGCCAGGTCCGCCTCGACGCCGCGCAGCAGGTAGTTCTCCTTCACCGCGATGGCGGCCAGCAGGCAGCAGGAGACACAGGCCAGCAGCCGGACCGCGAGGCCGGACGCCGAGCGGCTGTGCTCGGCGTCCGGTGCCCGCCGGTGCCCGCCCTTGGCCCGGTGGCCAGTCCGGCCGGCCGGCGGCTACCGGCGGCCTGACCTCGTGCGGCGCCTCGCCGGGCGGCGTGGCCGCCGGGCAGCGCGCCCGCGGTCATCGGCCGGTCACCCGTCGCTGCGCGGGGATGCGGGGCACCGGCCGCAGCAGCCGGTCGGGCACCCCCGCCGTGCCGAGCGCGAGCGCGACGGCATGGGTGCGGTCCCTGGCGCCGAGCTTGCGGAAGATGGCCTTCACGTGAGACTTCACGGTGTCCTCCGAGATGCACAGCCGCTCGGCGATGGTCTTGTTGTCGAACCCGGCGAGCATCTCGGACAGCACCTCGTGCTCGCGCCTGGACAGGCCGAACTCGTCGGTCGGGTCGGTCCGGTGGTCATGCCGCCTGGCGCGGCCAAGGCGCGGGTCGAGCACGCGCAGCCCGGCCACCGCTTCCTCCAGGTAAGAGGTGAGGTCGGCGGGCGCGGAGTCCTTGAGCAGGTAGCCCTGCGCGCCGGCGGCGAGCGCGGACTGGGCCACCAGCGGCTCGTCGCGGCCGGTCAGGATCACCACGGCGGTCGCCGGGCAGGCCTGCCGCACCCAGCGGCACAGCCCGATGCCACTCTCCCCGCCGATGTCCGCCTCGCAGATCAGCAGGTCGGGGCGGGTCCGGTGGATGAGCTGCTCGCCGGCGCCGACGCTGCGCGCCGAGGCGATCAGCGAGTAGCCGGGCAGCGCGGACAGCAGGGCGCGCACCGCGAAGTGGATGAGCTCGGCGTCGTCGACCACCACCGACCTGACCAGGCACGCCTGTGCTCGCTGTCCGCCCCCCGCGTCCTGGCGAGACAGCGTCGCCGTCCGGACGCCCCCCGGCATCTGTGCCACCACGTTCCCCCCGTCGGTGTCGCTGCACTCAGCAAGTTACCGAAGCAGTGGTCACGGAGCGTCATCTGAAACTCCACCCTCCAGGGTGAATTTCGGAACACTCATCACCCCGGCGCGTGATAAGCAGCCGGGACGTCCCGGGGGTTGCGGTATGTCGCGCTTACGGTCAGCCCCAATGTAACGCTCCGTGACCGGGTTGGGTCGTTCTCTCTAGCCCGGCGGTACGAAGGGGATCACAGTGCGACACTCCATCAGACGAGGGCTCGTCCTGGCCGCCCTGGCCGGGACCGCCTTTGTTGCCACGGCGCCGGCTGCGTTCGCGCAGACGACAAGCCCGGAGGCGTTCGGCATCGAGGGCACGGGCCTGCTGGGCATTGCCCCGACACCCGACGCCACCCTGAGCAACCCGAACCCCGCCAACGTGGCATCGATCTCGATTCCGCTCATCCTCAACGCCGGCACCCTGAGCGCCAGCGTCACCTCCAACAGCGCCACCGCGGCGGTGCAGAGCCTGAACACCACGGGCATCATCGCCCCGCTGCTCGGCATCATCTCGGCCACGGCTGTCAGCTCGTCCTGCCTGGTGAATGCCGACGGCTCGTTCGTGGAATCCACCACGATCGCCAGCTTGAGCATCGCCGGCACGAGCCTCGCGCCCGGCACGATTCCGGCGAACGACGCCTTCCTCAGCATCCCGGGCGTCGCGAACATCACGCTGAACCAGCAGGTGACGGCGCCGATCACCGGGTCGCAGACGGTCAACGCCATTCACATCGCGCTGCTGGGCGGGACCGCCGAGGAAGTCAACATCGCCTCGTCGACCTGTGGCCCGTACTCGGCCGACACGCCAGTCGCGTCGGGCAAGGGCCTCGCGCTCGGCCTCGGCCTGCTGGGCTCCGTCGGCGTTGGCTACGGCGCGCTTTACACCCGCCGTCGCCGCGCCTCCTCGGTGCTCTAGCACGCCGCAGTAAGCAACGCGGGGCCGCGCGCTCGGGGGGTGCGGCCCCGCCCAGCAGTACAGCAGCACGCGAAGCGGGGCCGCGCCGGGGGCGCGGCCCCGCTTTGCTGTCCCCCTCCGGGGTGAATCCGGCCGGCGGGTTCCCGCCAGGGGGTGAGCACCAGGGTGGAAGCCGTGACATCGGCGGTACCAGAGCAGATGTGCCGGCGAGGTCCGCTGGCACCCGGCGGCCACCCCGCCGCCGGATGCTCCCGGCCGCGCCGCGGCCGCGAAGGAGACCCAGGTGCGCAACTCAACCAGGCGCGGGCTGCTGGTGGCCGCCGCCGCCGTGACGGCCCTGCTCGCCGTCTCCCCCGCCGCGCTCGCCCAGGCGACCGTGAGCCCGGAGGGCTTCGGCATGGACAGCACCAGGGCGCCGGCCGTGGCGCCCACCCCGCTGGCCAACCCGACCACGCCGGCCCCGGCCACCGTCCCTTCGGCCACCGCGTCCGGCGTCGTCACCGCCACTGTGCTGAGCGCGAGCGTGAGCACCAACCATGCCCAGGCCAGCGCCGGCGGGCTGAACACCGCCGGGATGCTGCTGCCGCTGTTCGGCGCCATCACCACCGGCGGGGCGACCACGGCCTCCTGCGTGGCCAACAGCAACGGCACGTTCACGCTGACCTCCAGCGTGACGAGCCTGGACATCGGCGGCACCACGTTCAACGGCATGGCGGCGGCCAACTTCACGCTGATCAACAACGTGCTGGTCGGGAAGGTCATCCTGAACGAGCAGGCGGCCGGCCCGGTGACCGGCTCTGAGACGGTGAACGCCATCGACTTCCAGCCCCTTCTCGGCAGCCACATCTACATCGCCTCGGCCACCTGCGGCCCGTGGGCCTCGCCGGTCCCTGTGGCTTCTGGCAAGGGCCTGCTGCTCGGCCTTGGCCTGCTCGGCTCGGTCGGCGTGGCCTGGACCCGCCGCCGCGGCAGGGCGCCGCTACGCCGGCTGAGTCGCTGACCCGCTGGCTAGGGTGAGATCATGACCGGCTCCGTCAGCTTCACCGCGCCGCCGCCGCCCGCGTTCCTCTTCGACCTGGACGGCACCCTGATCGACAGCGTCTACCAGCACGTCATCGCGTGGCGGGAGGCGCTGTCGCAGGCCGGCATCGACCTGTCGGTGTGGCGGATTCACCGGCGGATCGGGATGAGCGGCGGGCTGTTCGTGTCCGCGCTCAGCCGGGAGACCGGCATCCCGCTGTCCGAGCGGGACGCGCAGTCGCTGCAGGCCGCGCACGCCGCCGAGTACCTGAAACTGGCCGACTCGGTGCGGCCGCTGCCCGGCGCCGCCGAGCTGCTCAGCCGGCTGACCGGGGCCGGCGTCCGGTGGGCCATCGCGACCAGCAGCAGGCGGGCCACCGCGCAGCGGGCGCTGAGCCTGCTCGGCCTGCCCGACGACACGCCGATGATCACCCGCGACATGGTGCCGCATGCCAAGCCGGACCCGGACCTGTTCCTGGCCGCCGCCGCGCTGCTGGAGGCCGATCCCCTGCACGCCTACGTGGTCGGGGACAGCGTCTGGGACCTGCTGGCCGCCCGGCGGGCGCAGTCCATCGGCATCGGGCTGGTCTCCGGAGGCTACGGCCGGGAGGAGCTTGAACGAGCGGGTGCCTACCGGGTCTACACCGATCCTGCCGACATGCTCGCCCGACTGGACGAACTGGGCGTGCGCGGACTGTCCGACGCCGGCTGAGGGCGCTCGGGCGCGGGGCAGGGAGTGCCCGCGCATGGGGTTTGTTAGGACCGGCCGCCGCAGCGCATAGATCGCGCATGGGACGGAATCTGGGCAGGTCAGCAGCGGTAGTACTGGGCGTCGTAACGGTGTGACGCCTAGGAGGGCAGCCCATGCTCGACCTGTTGTACGTCGGCCTGACGATCGTCGTTTTCGCCGCGCTTTACCTCCTGGTGAAGGGGGTTGAGCGCTTTGAGCGCTGAGAACCTGATCGGCCTGATCGCCGGCATCTTGCTGACCGTCTATCTCTTCATCGCCCTCGTGCTCCCGGAGAAATTCTGATGAGTTCCGCCGCCGCGGGCTGGCTTCAGCTCGCCCTGCTTGTCGCGGCACTGGCCGCGTGCTACGTGCCCATCGGCAACTACATGGCCCATATCTTCACCACCGACAGGCACTGGCGGGTGGAGAAAGGGCTATACAAGATCATCGGCGTGGACCCTGCCGCCGACCAGAAGTGGAGCTCCTACCTCCGCAGCATGCTGGCGTTCTCGCTGATCAGCGTCTTGTTCCTGTACGGGCTTGAGCGGCTGCAGCACTTCCTGCTGCTCTCGCTGGGGATGGCCAACGTGCCGCCGGCGCTGGCCTGGAACACCGCCGCCTCGTTCGTCACCAACACGAACTGGCAGAACTACTCAGGCGAGTCGACCATGGGCTACCTGGTGCAGATGGGCGGCCTGGCGGTGCAGAACTTCCTGTCCGCCGCCGTCGGCATCGTGGTGGCCATCGCCATGGTCCGGGGCTTCACCCGGTCCCGCACCGACAAGCTCGGCAACTTCTGGGTCGACATGACCAGGATTACCGTCCGCTACCTGATCCCGCTGTCCATCGTTGGCGGCATCGTCTTGATGGCCGGCGGCGTGATCGACAACTTCACCAGCTACCACACGGTGTCGACGCTGTCCGGGGCGCATCAGACCATGGTCGGCGGGCCGGTGGCCTCGCAGGAGGTCATCAAGGACGCGGGCAACAACGGCGGCGGCTTCTTCAACGCCAACTCCGCGCACCCGTTCGAGAACCCGAACCCGTTCACCAACTGGTTCGAGATCTTCCTGCTGCTGCTGACCGCGTTCTGCCTGCCCCGCACGTTCGGCAAGATGGTCAAGGACAACCGGCAGGGCTACGCGCTGCTCGCGGTCATGGCGATCATCTGGCTGGCGGCGGTGGGCGGCATCGCCTTCTTCGAGGCCCAGGGCGCCGGCCTGGCCCCGCAACTCGCCCACGGCGCGATGGAAGGCAAGAACGTCGCCTTCGGCACGCCGGGTTCTTCGCTGTTCGCGGCGTCCACGACGGTCACCTCCACCGGCTCGGTGAACTCGTTCCACGACTCGTTCACCCCGTTCGGCGGCGGGATCGCGCTGTTCGACATCGCGCTTGGCGAGGTCGCCCCCGGCGGCGTCGGGGCCGGCCTGTACGGCATCCTCGTGCTGGCCATCGTCACCGTCTTCGTCGGCGGCCTGATGGTCGGCCGGACGCCCGAGTACATCGGCAAGAAGATCCGGCCGACGGAGATGAAGTACGCGGCGCTGTACTTCCTCACCCTGCCCGTACTGATCCTGACCGCGGCCGGGCTGTCCATCGCGATGAAATCGCCGCAGGCCTCGATCCTCAATCCGGGACCGCACGGCCTGACCGAGATCATGTACGCCTTCACCTCGATGGCCAATAACAACGGATCGGCCTTCGCCGGGCTCACCACGAATACCGACTGGTACAACACGGTCGGCGGCATCGTGATGCTGCTGGGCAGGTTCGCGCCGGAGATCTTCGCCCTGGGCCTGGCCGGGTCGCTCGCTAGACAGCAGCCCGTGCCGGCAAGTGCCGGCACGATGGAGACCCACAAGCCGCTGTTCGTCGGCATGCTCGTCGGCGTCATCCTCGTGCTGGTCGGCCTCACCTACTTCCCCGCCCTGGCCCTAGGCCCGTTCGCAGAAGGACTGCACTGACATGTCTGTGGCCACTACACCCGAGGCACCCGCGGACGGCCGTCAGGCCGGCGGGGAGCCGCAGCGGAAGATCGGCGGCGGGCTGCTCGACCCCCGGATGCTCTGGAAGTCGACGCCCGACGCCTTCAAGAAGCTGGACCCGCGGGTCCAGGTCCGCAACCCGGTCATGTTCGTCGTCGAGATCGGCGCCGCGCTGACCACCTACACCGCGATCGTCAAGCCGTCGGTCTTCAACTGGACCATCGTGGTCTGGCTGTGGCTGACCGTGGTCTTCGCCAACCTGGCCGAGGCCGTGGCCGAGGGCCGCGGCAAGGCGCAGGCCGATACGCTGCGCAAGACCAAGCGGGAGACCGTGGCCCGGCGGCTGGTCGACTGGAAGCCAGGCGCGAGCGACCCGGCCGAGGAGCAGGTGCCCGGCACCCAGCTCCAGCTCGGCGACCACGTGGTCGTCCAGGCCGGGGAGATCATCCCCGGCGACGGCGACGTGGTCGAGGGGGTCGCCTCGATCGACGAGTCGGCCATCACCGGCGAGTCGGCCCCGGTCATCCGCGAGTCGGGCGGCGACCGCTCCGCGGTGACCGGCGGTACCAAGGTGCTCTCGGACCGGATCGTCGTGAAGATCACCTCCAAGCCGGGCGAGACGTTCATCGACCGGATGATCGCCCTGGTCGAGGGCGCCAAGCGGCAGAAGACGCCGAACGAGATCGCGCTGAACATCCTGCTCGCCGCGCTCACCGTCATCTTCATGCTGGCGGTCATCACGCTGCAGCCGATGGCGTTCTACTCCAAGGCGCCGCAGAGCCTGGTGGTGCTGGTCGCGCTGCTGGTCGCGCTCATCCCGACCACGATCGGCGCGCTGCTGTCCGCGATCGGCATCGCCGGCATGGACCGACTGGTGCAGCGCAACGTGCTGGCCATGTCCGGCCGCGCGGTGGAGGCCGCCGGCGACGTGAACACGCTGCTGCTGGACAAGACCGGCACGATCACCATCGGCAACCGGCAGGCGACCGAGTTCCTCCCGGTGGACGGCGTCACGCCGGCCGAGCTGGCCGACGCGGCGCAGCTGTCCAGCATGGCCGACTACACCCCCGAGGGCCGGTCCATCGTGGTCCTGGCCAAGGAGCAGTACGGGCTGCGCGAGCGGGCCGAGGGCGAGCTGCGCGGCGCGGAGTTCGTCGAGTTCACCGCGCAGACCCGGATGAGCGGCATTGACCTGGCTGGCGGGCGGCAGGTGCGCAAGGGCGCGGCCGCCTCGGTCGCCCAGTGGATCCGCGACAACGGCGGCACGCCGCCGGACGAGCTCGGGGCGATGGTGGACGGCATCTCCGGGGTCGGCGGCACGCCGCTGGTCGTCGCCGAATGCCAGGCGAGCGGGTCGAAGCGGACCGCCAGGGCGCTGGGCGTGATCTACCTCAAGGACATCGTCAAGGAGGGCATCGCCGAGCGGTTCGCCGAGCTGCGCAAGATGGGCATCAGGACCGTCATGATCACCGGGGACAACCCGCTGACCGCCAAGGCCATCGCGGACGAGTCCGGCGTGGACGACTTCCTCGCCGAGGCGACCCCGGAAGACAAGATGGCGCTGATCCGCAAGGAGCAGGAGGGCGGCAAGCTGGTCGCGATGACCGGCGACGGCACCAACGACGCGCCGGCCCTGGCCCAGGCCGATGTCGGCGTGGCCATGAACACCGGGACCTCGGCCGCCAAGGAGGCCGGGAACATGGTGGACCTGGACTCCAACCCGACGAAGCTCATCGAGATCGTCGAGATCGGCAAGCAGCTCCTGATCACCAGGGGTGCGCTGACCACGTTCTCCATCACCAACGACGTGGCCAAGTACTTCGCGATCATCCCGGCCATGTTCGAG
This sequence comes from uncultured Actinomycetota bacterium, assembly GCA_963725175.1. Taxonomy (GTDB): domain Bacteria; phylum Actinomycetota; class Actinomycetes; order Streptosporangiales; family Streptosporangiaceae; genus DASUBV01. The sequence continues at coordinate 4,949,457 of CAVRXH010000006.1, read as the reverse complement.
GGCGTGATCCCCGGCCTGGCCAAGCTGAACATCCTGCACCTGCACAGCCCGGCGTCGGCGATCACCTCGGCGATCATCTTCAACGCGCTGATCATCGTGGCGCTGATCCCGCTGGCGCTGCGCGGCGTCCGGTACCGGCCGGCCTCTGCCGCCGCCATGCTCCGCAGGAACCTGTGGATCTACGGCGTCGGCGGGCTGATCATCCCGTTCGTCGGCATCTGGGCCATCGACCTCGTCGTTCAGTACATTCCAGGATTCAGGTGAGCTGACCCATGAACCGCCTTCCCGGCATCGTCCGGCAGCACCTGGCCGCGCTTCGCGCGCTGCTGCTCTTCACCGTCATCTGCGGGATCATCTACCCGGTCGTCATGTTCGGCATCGCGCAGACGGCCTTCCATCACCAGGCCAACGGCTCGCTGGTCAGCTACCACGGCCGCGTGGTGGGCTCCAGCCTGCTGTGCCAGGAGTTCGTCACCGCGTCGGGCCAGCCGCTGGCGCAGTACTTCCAGCCGCGCCCGTCGGCGGCGACCAGCGGGGCCAAGAACGACTACGGCTGCGACCCCGGCTATTCCGCGGCATCCAACCTCGGCCCGGACAACCCGGTCCTGGTCCAGGAGATCCGGCAGCGGCAGCAGCAGATCGCGGCGTTCGACCACGTCAGGATCTCGGCCATCCCGCCCGACGCGGTGACCGCCTCGGCATCCGGCCTGGACCCGTACATCTCGCCGCAGAACGCGGCCATCCAGGTGGACCGGGTGGCAGCGGCCCGGCACGTCAGCCCGGCCGCGGTACGGGCGCTGGTCGCAGCGCTACACCCAGGGCCGGCCGCTGGGCTTCCTCGGGGAGCCACGGGTCAACGTGCTGCTGCTGAACATCGCGCTCGATGAGAAGTACCCGGCCTGATACCGGCCAGCGGATCCTCATCGTCGAGGACGAGCCGGCGCTGCTGCGGGCGCTGCGGATTGACCTGCGCGCCCGCGGCTACGACGTCGCCACCGCGGCCACCGGCCGCGACGCGCTCGGCCAGGCGATCCGGGAGCCGCCGGACGCCGTGCTGCTCGATCTGGGACTGCCGGACACCGACGGGATCGAGGTCATCGGCGCGCTGCGTGCGTCGTCTAGCGTGCCGATCATCGTGCTGTCGGGGCGGACCACCGCCCAGGACAAGATCGGCGCGCTGGACGCAGGCGCGGACGACTACGTCATCAAGCCGTTCGCCATGGACGAGCTGCTGGCCCGGCTGCGGGCGGCGCTGCGCCGCGGCGAGCCGGCCAGGACGGCCACCGTCACCATCGGCCACTGCCAGATCGACCTGGCCGCCCGCACGGTGACCCGGCTGGGCGACGATGCCGGGCTGGACGGCGCCGGGCCGGATGGCGCCGGGGCCGTGCACCTCACGCGCACCGAGTGGCGGCTGCTGGAGATCCTGCTGCAGGCGCCCGGCCAGCTCATCCCCTCGGCCCGGCTGCTGACGCAGGTCTGGGGCACCGGCTCCGAGCGCAACTCGCATTACCTGCGATTCCACATGGCCCGGCTGCGGCGGAAGCTGGAAGACGACCCGCCAAGGCCGCGGCACCTGCTGACCGAGCCCGGCATGGGCTACCGGTACCAGCCATGAGCCCGTTGATCTATCGTCGGCACAGCGGGACGGCAGGCACCGGCCGCCGCCCGGCCATCAGGGGAGCACGTGACCAGCGCCGATTACCAGCCAGCCGATTACCAGCCAGCCGATGGCCGGCCGGGAGGCCGGGGCGAGCTGCGGATCTACCTCGGCTCCGCGGCCGGCGTGGGCAAGACGTTCGCCCTGCTCAGCGAGGGCCATCGGCGGGCCGAGCGAGGCACCGACGTGGTGGTCGGCTACGTCGAGACGCACGGCAGGCCGCAGACGGAGGCGCAGATCGGGGACCTGGAGGTCATCCCGCGCGCGAGCATCGGCTACCGGGGCAGCCACTTCGAGGAAATGGACCTGGATGCCGTGCTGGCCAGGCGGCCCGAGGTGGCGCTGGTCGACGAGTTCGCGCACAGCAACGTGCCGGGCAGCCGGAACGCCAAGCGCTGGCAGGACGTGGAGGAGCTGCTGGCTGCCGGGATCGACGTGATCTCCGCGGTCAACATCCAGCACCTGGAGTCGCTGAACGACGTCGTGGAGAAGATCACCGGCGTGCCGCAGCGGGAGACCGTGCCCGATGCCGTGGCCCGCGCGGCCGACCAGGTCGAGCTGGTCGACATGACGCCGGAGGCGCTGCGCCGCCGGATGGCGCACGGCAACATCTACCAGGCCGAGAAGATCGACGCCGCGCTCACCAACTACTTCCGGATCGGCAACCTGTCCGCGCTGCGCGAGCTGGCGCTGCTCTGGCTGGCCGACAAGGTGGACGAGGGCCTGCAGCGGTACCGGGCCGCGCACGACATCCACGGCACCTGGGAGGCCCGCGAGCGGGTGGTCGTGGCGCTCACCGGCGGCCCGGAGGGCGACACGCTGATCCGGCGTGCGGCCAGGATCGCGGCCAGGTCGGCCGGCGGCGAGCTGCTGGCCCTGCACGTCACCCGTTCTGACGGCCTGACCGGGGCCAGCCCGGCCGCCCTGGCCGCGCAGCGCCAGCTCGCCGAGTCGCTGGGCGGCAGCTACCACCAGGTGGTCGGCGAGAACGTGCCGGAGGCGCTGCTGGCCTTCGCCCGCGCGGAGAACGCCACCCAGCTCGTGCTCGGCGCCAGCCGCCGCAAGTGGCTGACCTCGCTGCTGACCGGCCCCGGCGTGAGCATGCGGACGATCCGCGATTCCGGCGACATCGACGTGCACATCGTCACGCACGCCCAGATGGGCCGGGGCCGGGGGCTGCCGCGCCGGCACGGCGGCCTGCCGCTGCGCCGCCAGCTTTCCGGCTACGCGCTGGCCGCGATTGCCGCGCCGCTGCTGACCGTGCTGCTCGCCGCGATGCGGCAGCAGGTCAACCTGACCAGCGATGTGATCATCTTCCTGGCGGCGGTGATCGTGGTCGCCGTGGTCGGCGGCTTCGTGCCCGCCGTGCTGGAGGCGGTCGCGGCCTCGCTGCTGCTCAACTACTACTTCACCCCGCCGATCCATACCTGGAACATCAGCGAGGCCAACAACGCCCTGGCGCTGGGCATCTTCGTCGCGGTCGCGCTGCTGGTCAGCTCCGTGGTGGATATCGCCGCCCGGCGCAGCAAGCAGGCGGCGCGGGCCAGCGCCGAGTCCGAGCTGCTGGTCACCACGGCCGGCAGCGTGCTGCGCGGCGAGCAGGCGCTGGCCGCCGTGCTCAGCCGGGTCAGGGAGGGGTTCGGCCTGGAATCGGTCACGCTGCTGGAGCGGGCCGGCACCGGGTGGTCGGTCGCGGCGGCATCCGGCGAGCCGCCGGTGCTCTCGCCGGAGAGCGCGGACAGCGAGGTGCCGGTCACCGACCGGCTGGTGCTGGCGCTGCGCGGCCGCCCGCTGCAAGCCACCGACCGCCGGGTGCTCGGCGCGTTCGCCGCCTACGCGGCCACCGCGCTTGAGCAGGAACGGCTGACCGCCGCGGCGCGGGCGGCCCGGCCGATCGCCGAGGCCGACCGGATGCGGACCGCGCTGCTCGCTGCCGTCAGCCATGACCTGCGCACCCCGCTGGCCTCGGCCAAGGCGGCGGTGACCAGCCTGCGCGCCACCGACGTGCAGTGGGATCCCGAGGACCACGACGAGCTGCTGGCCACCGCCGATGAGTCGCTGGACAAGCTGGCCCGGCTGGTGGACAACCTGCTGGACATGAGCCGGCTCCAGGCCGGGGCGCTGGCGGTGTTCCCGCGCCCGGCCGACCTGGCCGAGATCGTGGCCAGGTCGCTGGACGACCTCGGGCCGCCCGGCGGCTCGGTCACCGTGCTGATCGCCGACGACCTGCCCGAGGTGGCCGTGGACCCCGGCATCGCCGAGCGGATCATCGCGAACCTGACCGCCAACGCGCTGCGCTACTCCCCGGCCGGCTCGCCGCCCGCGCTGAACGGCAGCGCCCTGGGCGACCGGGTCGAGCTGCGGGTCATCGACAAGGGGCCGGGCATCCCGGTCGCGGACTGGACCAGGATGTTCGTGCCGTTCCAGCGGCTCGGCGACACCGACAACACCACCGGGGTCGGCCTGGGCCTCGCGCTGTCCCGCGGCCTGGCCGAGGCGATGGGCGGCTCGCTGGAGCCAGAGGAAACCCCCGGCGGCGGGCTGACCATGACCCTGTCGCTGCCGGCCGCGCCCGGCCCGGCCGGCGCCCGATGGCGCGCCCGCCGGGCCGGCCAGCGCGTAGGCATGGCACGGTAAGGGCATGACGACCGTGCTGGTGGTGGACGACGAGCCGCAGATCCTCCGGGCGCTGCGGATCAACCTGCGGGTCCGCCACTACGACGTGCACGTGGCCGGCACCGGGGCGCAGGCCCTGGAGGTCGCCGCCAGGCACCCGCCCGACCTGGTGGTACTCGACCTGGGCCTGCCCGACCTGGATGGCGTCGAGGTGATCCACGGGCTGCGCGGCTGGACCGACGCGCCGATCATCGTGCTGTCCGGCCGGGCCGACAGCACCGACAAGGTGGAGGCGCTGGACGCCGGCGCGGACGACTACGTGACCAAGCCGTTCAGCATGGAGGAGCTGCTGGCCCGGATGCGGGCCGTAGCCCGCCGCCAGTCCGGGGACGGCGACGTGCCCCGGATCAGCATCGGCGACCTGGTGGTGGACCTGGCCGCCAAGCGGGTCACCCGGCCAGGTTCCGGCGGCGAGCCCGATACCGACGTGCGGCTGACCCCGACCGAGTGGCACCTGCTGGAGACCCTGGTGCGGAACCCCGGCAAGCTGCTCAGCCAGCGCCAGCTGCTGGCCGAGGTGTGGGGGCCAGGCTACGCGGACGCGGCCGGGAACCTCCGGCTGTACATGGCGCAGCTCCGCCGCAAGCTGGAGCCCGACCCGGCGCGGCCGCGCTGGCTGCTGACGGAGCCCGGCATGGGCTACCGGTTCCAGCCGGGCAGCTGATACCGGGCCCGCTGTACCTGTCTGCCACTGCTGCGCTAATCTCGCTCGAATGCAGTTACTTAGCGTTATCAAAGCACGGCAGAACGTCAAAAATGCCGCTGGCCTATGGCCGTTCACCATTCGGGGATAGCTGAATGAGATTTCGAAGTTTCTCCACTACCCTGACCATTACCACGACACTCTTGCTAACGGCGGGACCGGCGGTCGCCGAGGTCGCCGGCCCCGCCGCGCAGCCCCGGTCGCGGACGGTCAGCTACGAGGGGGTCAGCATCCGGGTCCCGGCGAGCTGGCCGGTGCTGAACCTGGCCCGCCGTCCGCGTGCCTGCCCCCGGCTGGACGTGCACGCGGTCTACCTGGGCCGGCCGGGCCCGGCCCCGCTGTGCCCGGCCGGCCTGGCGGGCAAGACCACCGCCGTGCAGCTCCAGCCCATCCGCGAGGACAGCCCCGACCTGCGGCAGGCCACCCGCGCCACGGTCATCGGCGGCAAGCCGGCCAGGACCAATGCCGACGCGGCGCAGACGCACACCATCATCGACGTGCTGCCTTCGGCCGGAATCGAGGTCAGCCTCTCCTACGGCGGCAGCCCGGCGCAGGCGCGTTCGATCGAAAAGAGCATCGCCATCTCCGGGCAGGCGCACGCGGTGCGGCTCGCCGTGCCGGGCGCCATCCGCCCGGCAGCGGCACAGGGCGTCGTCAAGGGTAAGGGCTTCGACACCTGCGCCGCGCCGTCGGCGGTCACCATGAAGGACTGGCTCGCCTCGCCGTACCGGGCGGTCGGCATCTACATCGGTGGCGTCAACCGGGCCTGCGCGCAGGCCAGCCTGACGCCCGGCTGGATCCGCGCCGTCCAGGCGCAGGGCTGGCACTACTTCCCGCTGTACGTCGGCCTGCAGGCACCCTGCGGGAACGGCTTCAGCGGCGAGACGATCAGCCCGTCCAGCGCCGCCGCGCAAGGCAAGGCAGCCGCCGACGACGCCGTCGTGCAGGCCGGTGACCTGGGCATCCCGGCGAGCACGCCGATCATCTACGACATGGAGGCCTACGGCAGTGGCTGCTCGTCGGCCGTCACCACGTTCCTGTCCGCGTGGGACGCGCAGCTGCACGTCAAGGGCTACACGGCGGGCATCTACGAGTCGTTCACCAACATCGGCGACCTGGTCGGCGCCGCGGGGCAGATGACCGAGCCGGACATCATCCACTACGCCGACTGGGACGGGCACGCCACCACCGCCAGCGGTTACATGCCGGCCGGCATGTGGACCCACGACCAGCGGATTCACCAGTACTCCGGCGGCAGCGAGGAGACCTTCGGCGGCGCCACCATGGACGTCGACAAGGACGCGCTTGACGTCATGCTCAGCGGCGGCAGCACCGGGGGCGGCGGTGGCGCGGGCGGCGGTGGGGGCGGCACCGGGAGCCAGTACCGGCCCGGCTTCCGGATCGCCGTCGCGCTGAACAGCAACGGCTCGGCCGAGTGGTTCGCCGCCGCCGTGAACGGCACCGTGCGGCACAACTACCAGTACCCGGTGAGCACCGCCGGCTGGTCGCAGACTCAGGCCGTCGGGAACTCGCCGTCCGACCTCACCGGCAGCCCCGCCGTCGCGGTCAACCCCGACGGAACGCTGACCCTGTTCGCCAGGACCACGGCCGGGCAGGTGGTGCACGCCTGGCAGCAGACCGGGGCGCCGAACGGCTGGCACTGGGGCGGCGCGGCGGGCAGCGGGAGCCTGCCCGGCACGCCGTCATCAGGGCCAGCCGCCATCGCGGCCCCCGGCGGCGCGGTCGCCGTCTTCGTCACCCTCGGCTCCGGCGCGGTCGCCACCACCAGCCAGAACTCCCCTGGCGCCAACTCATCCTGGTCGGCGTGGACGAGCCTCGCGGGTAACTGCTCCGGCGCCGTCGCGCCGCTGGTCTCGGGCCGGACGCTGACTGTGTTCTGCACGACTAGCGGCGGCACGCTGGCAAGGGACGTGCTCGGCGCGGGCGGCTGGGGCGGCTGGCAGCAGGTGCCGGGCGGGCCCGGCGGGCTGGCCGGGGTGCCGGCCGTCGTGACCGGGCCCGGCGGGCAGGCCGAGGTATTCGCCAGGGCCGGCGGCGGGACGCTGGCCGATGCCAGCCAGAGCGCGGGCGGCTCGTGGAGCTGGGGCACGGTGGCCGGGGCCAAGGTCCGGCGCTCCCCCGCCGCCGTGACCTGGCCGGGCGGCGGGGTGGCCGTGCTGGCCCAGCAGGCCAGCGGGCATCTCGGCTACGCGGTCCAGTCCGGCAGCGGCGGCTGGTCGTCATGGACGACCCTGCGCCAGCGGCTGCTCGGCAGCCCGGCCGCGTGGGCGAACGCCAGCGGCTCACCGGAGGTCGCGGTGCTCACCCCCGGCCTGCGGATCGCAGTCTCCACCTATTCCGCCGGCTGGAGCTCGTGGAAGACGCTGGGGGGCGGGTACTGACGACGGGCTTGCTGGGGGCGGGGCTAGCTGGGCGAGGGGCGGTCGCGCTTGGGGAGCTTGCTGACTACGGCGTCGTAGGAGGCGTCGACCGCCTCCAGCAGCTCGTCGGCCGGAATGGCGCCGGTCATTACCAGGGTGTTCCAGCCCGAGCGGCCGATGTAGGCCATCACCGAGACGTCGTCCGGGTAGCGGGCCAGCCATTCATTGGCGGCATCCCGGTTGGCGCCGCATTTCAGGCCGACCGACGGCCGGTCGCCCGAGCCGGACCCGAGAAAGGCGAAGATCTTGCTGGCCACCTTGACGACCACGTCGCCGTCCCACGGCTCGTCACGCCACGCTCCCGGCTTGGCCAGGCAGTAGGCGAGCATCTCATCCCATGTCATGACGGTCCTCCTGCTCGTCGGGACCCAGCATAGGGACACCCGCGTGGCGGGCCAGGTCGGTCAGCCGGAACCGCAGGCGGCAGATCACCACGTCGCTGGTGCCCCGCCGGATCGCCCGGTTCAGCACCGTGCCGCGCTGGTTGAAGAACACCCGCAGCCACGGATGCGCCGGCTGCACCTCCGGGATCAGCACCACGATCCGCCGGTCGGGGTCCTCGGTCTCCAGGCCGCGCAGGTAGGACACGACCGACGGGCCGAGCGACCGGTGCCGGCTGACCAGCGTGATCAGCGGCACGTCCGGGTGCCACTCGTCCCAGCGGCGGCGGAACCGCTGCTGCGCGTCCTCGTCGGTGTGATCGGTGTAGCTGACCGTGATCGCGCGGACGTCGTCGCCCAGCGACAGCGCGGCCGAGATGCCCTCCTCGGTGAGCCGGGACAGCCCGGCCACCGGGACCACGACCAGCGAGCGCAGCGGATGCGGCTTGACCGGGGTCGCGCCGAGGCCGAGCAGCATGCCGATCCGCCAGTAGGTCGAGTGCACCCGGCTGAACATCAGCACCAGCAGCGGCACCACGATCACGACCAGCCAGGCGCCCTCGGTGAACTTGCTGAGCAACTCGATGGCCAGCGCGACCGTGGTGAACACCGCGCCCAGGCCGTTGATCGCCGCCCGGCGCTGCCAGCCAGGCCCGTGCTCGCGGTGCCAGTGCCGCACCATCCCGATCTGGGACAGCGTGAAGCCGACGAACACCCCGATCGCGAACAGCGGAACCAGCTTCTGGGTGTCCCCGCGCGACGCCACGAGCAGCAGCGCCGCGGCCACCGCGAGCACCCCGATGCCGTACCGGTGCACCTGCCGGTCCGCGCGCAGGAAGAACAGGTGCGGCAGGTAGTTGTCGGTGGCCAGCAGCGAGGCCAGCACCGGCAGCCCGGCGAACGAGGTGTTCGCCGCCAGCGCCAGCAGGATCGTGGTGAGCATCTGGATGATGTAGAACACCACGTTGCGGCCGAGCGAGGCGGCCGTCAGCTCGGCCAGCACCGTGGTCGTGGGCGTGGGCGCCACCTTGAACTTCTGGATCAGCACCGCCAGGCCGATGAGCATCAGGCCGAGCAGGATGCCCAGCCACATCTCGGTGTGCTGCGCCCGCCGGACCCGCGGCTCGCGGAACTGCGGCACCGCGTTGGCGATGGCCTCCACCCCGGTCAGCGCCGAGCACCCGGACGCGAACGAGCGCAGCACCAGCAGGATGCCGATGGCCTCGGTCGCGGACGGCAGGTGATGCGAGGGCGCCACGGCCGGGTGCGACCTGACCAGCCCGCCGATGATCACCGCGAAGATGGCGACGATGAACAGCACGGTCGGGGTGATCAGCAGGCGGGCCGACTCGGCGGCGCCCCACAGGTTCGCGGCGGTGATCGCGGCCAGGATGACCAGGCAGATCAGCACCCGGTCGCCGTAGAGCGAGGGGAATGCCGAGACCAGCGCCTCTACCCCGGCTGAGACGCCGACGGCCGCGTTCAGGATGTAATCGACCACCAGCGACCCGGCCGCGACCAGGCTGGGCAGCACGCCCAGGTGCGCGCGGGACACCGCGTACGCGCCGCCGCCGCCGGGAAACGCCTGGATGACCTGCCGGTAGCTGGTCACCAGGACCGCGAGCAGCAGCACGATCGCGCAGGTCACCGGGAGGGTGTAATCCAGGCCGGAGGCCCCGGCCGCGAGCAGCACGATGACGATCGCCTCGGGCCCGTAGGCGACCGAGGAGAGTGCGTCGAGGGAGAGCGCGGCCAGCCCTTCGAGGGCTGTCAGCCGATGGCGCTCCTGCGCCGCGTCGTCGGACGTCGCGTCAGCAGCAGCGCCCGATGCAGCGCTCATGGCCGTTCATCCAAGCACAGCGATAGCCGCGCGAAGGCCTGACGCGCGGTAGCTGGACCGTGGCGAAGTGCTAGAGCTTCACCACGATGATGGCCACGACGGCCAGCACGACGGCCACCAGGATGACGATGCCCGCCAGCCGGCCGACGCTGCGGCCTGGCGCGTTCATCTCCCACGGCGCGTCGGGCTCGCCGGAGTTCTCGCCGGCGAACGCGCGGAACTGGGCCGTGTTCGCCGATGCGTCGGGGGCGGCGCGGAACTCACCAGTGCTGAGGGGCCGACCCGTGTCGTCACGCTCTGACATGGCCATGACTGTAGCGGATGCTGCCCGCCGTAACCGGCCGGTCAGCATAGATCCAGGCGAAAACCTCCCATCGGGACGACTTCAGCCCGGCGAGACCCCGCCCTGGTTACTCCAGGTGATCAAATCCTGAGGCGAGGTCACGCTGGGGCTCGCCTGCTGCCGCAGCGCGGCCACCGAGCTGGTGAACTCGGTGATCCACTGCGTGGTCTCCGCCTCGGTGAGCTGGGCCACGCTGGTGACCAGCTCGTCGATGAGATCCAGGGCCGCCACGACATCGGTGGCCGGGGCGCCGGCGGCGCCCGCCTGCACGGCCTGCCACCTGGCCCAGTCGAGCTGGAACCTGGCCAGCCGCGACTGGAGCGCCTGGAGGGTGGCGATGTCCCGCATCCAGCCCGCGGACAAGCCAAAGAAGTGGTCGAACGCGACGCATCCGGCGGCGACCGCGAGGAAGACGTAGCCCAGGTTCGGGTCGATGCCGGCGGTGGTGCCGGAGAGCAGCGGCAGCACGCCGCCCGCGACGGCCAGCACCACGGCGACCGCGCGGAGCAGCCGGGAGAAGGACCGCCGGTTCTGCTTGTCGCGCAGGTACCAGGTGATCGTCTCGGTGGCCCGGTCCTCGGCCCAGGTCCGCAGCCGGTCAAGCGCCAGGCCGGGCTCGCGCCACTGGCCGGCCGTGATCTCCGGCCGGGTTACCGGCGGCAGGTCGCCGCGCCTGCGCGGCCACGGACGCCGGCCTTTGGCACCGGATAGCACGTGGCCTCCCTTTTGCCGGTAATGACGGTTAATTGAATGGTCGTTGTACCGGTATTTCCCGGCCTACGATGAAGGCTATGGGGCGGGACAATGGCGAGCTTGATGTAACAGTCCTGCATGTCTCGGACACCCAGTTCGGACGTTATCACCGCTTCCCGGCCGACGATTCGCTGGCTGGGCACCTGATCAGGGACCTGGGCAGGCTGCGTGACATCGGGGTGCCTGACGCGGACCTGATCGTGCTGTCCGGGGATATCACCGAGCGCGGGCGGCGCACCGAGTTCGGCCAGGCGCGGGCATTCCTTGACCAGGTCGGGGCGGCACTGGACCTGGGGCCGGACCGGATGGTCGTGGTGCCAGGCAACCACGACGTCAACTGGAACCTGAGCGAGGGCTACTTCGCGCGGTGGCGCGACGAGCACGATACCGACGACGATGACGCCGTGCCGCCGCCCTATCCGGCGAAATGGCAGCACTACCGCGATTTCGTTAGCGCGCTGCACGATGACCCGGCGGCGTTCACCGAGGAACGGCCGTACCGGGTGCACCGGTTCGCCGACCTGCGGGTAGCCGTGGCGGCGCTGAACTCGACTATCAACGAGAGCCACCGAGACCGCGACCATTACGGCTGGTGCGGCCGGGACCAGCTCCGCTGGTTCGCGGGGGAGCTGTACACCGCCGATGACCTGCTACGGATCGGCGTACTGCATCACAACGCGCGGCGCCGCGCTACGGCAGACAACGAGAACCTGCGCGACGAGGACGACCTGACCGCGATCCTCGGCCCCCACTTGGACCTGGTGCTGCACGGTCATACCCATGCGGGCAAAGAAGACCGGCTGTCCAGCGGGGCACTGATCCTCGCCACCGGTTCCACGGCGGTGACGGCGCAGTGGCGGCCGGCCGAGGTGCCCAATCAGTACCAGGTGATCCGGGTCAGGCCCGGCCGGCTGACCCGCTGGGCGCGGCAGTGGGACGGCCAAGGCGACTGGATCGCAGACCCGCGAGTGAGCAGGAACAAGAACGAAGGCGTCGCGCGGATTTCCCTGGACACGCCCGGCTGGACCGGGCCGGTCCCGGTGATCCCGCGTGGCCGGGCACACTGGCCGCCAGACCCCCGTGGCGGGCCACGCCGGGAGGAGTTCCCCGAACTGGTCGCCGCGGTTACCCGGGCGGACCTGGCCAGGCCTGGCAGCGGCGACCAGCTCACCGTCGTGACCCGTCACCAGGACGGGCTCGACTACGTGCTGGCGTTCCGCCCCGGTGCCCCGGTCCGCTGCGTCGGCGTGGTGGAAGGCGGCGCCGACTGGCGGACTGTCGAGCAACTAGATGCACGGGTGTTCGCGCCGCTACGGTCCCGGGGCGCGGCCGAGTTGATCGTGGTACATGACGGACCCGATGACCCGGCCCTGCGCGGCTGGGCCGACGAGAACGGCGTGCGGGTGAAGACCTGGACCGAGTACAACCAGCTTCTCGAGGTCGGCCCGTACCGGACCTGGCTGCATGGCCAGCTCGCCGCCGACCCGCTCTACCCGCAGGCGCTCTACCAGCCGCAGCGGTACCGGACCGTGGACCGGTTCGGCCAGTCGGAGGCGACCGACCACGACGACCTGCTGGAGTCCGCCTACCGGTCATTCCTTGAAGAGGACGGCCGGCTCGTGCTGGTCCTCGGCGAGGCCGGGTACGGCAAGTCGTTCCTGGTCCGGCGGCTCGCCTGGCGGCTGCTGGAGAACGAGCGGGCCGGGCTGACCCCGGTCGTGGTCTACCTGCGCGACAGGGACAAGCGGCAGAGCCTGGACGAGATGGTGTCGGCGGCGCTGGTACCCAGCAAGGCAGCGTTCCAGCCGGACCGGTTCCAGCACAGCCTGGAGGCCGGCACCCTGGTGCTGCTCATCGACGGCTACGACGAGTTCGCGGTGCGGGTCGGCTACGCCAACGCGGCGGCGCAACTGGCGACCTTTACCTCCGCACTGCAAGGCAAGGCCAAGGTGCTGCTCACCACCCGGCCCAGCCATTTCGTCAGCACCGACGCGGTGACCAGCAGGCTGTTCGAGAACCTGCGCACCGTGCATGACGGCCAGGTGTACCGGCTGGAGCCGTTCGACGAGGGTCAGCAGCGGGCCTTCCTGACCCGGTGGTTCTCGCTGAAGGACAAGGCGGACCCGGACGCGCTGGCGGATACCTGGATGCGGGCGCTGGCCAAGGTGGACAACCTGCCTGAGCTGGCCCGCACTCCCCGGATGCTGTCGTTCATGGTGGAAGACCTCTCGCTGGAGGGGATCGAGCAGGCCGCCGGGCAGGGCACGGTGACGGCCGCTCAGCTCTACCAGAAGCTGGTCGATCGCTGGCTGAGCGAGGAAACCAGCAAGATCGACCCGGCCGCGCCCGGCACGCTGTCGCCTCGGCAGCGCCAGGAGCTGCTGGAGCAGCTCGCGCTGCGGCTGTGGCAGGCCGGCGAGCGGGACGTTACTAAGGACTCGCTGGAGCGGACGCGACCGATGTGCTGAACCTGCCGGCGCTGGAGCTGACCCTGGACCAGGCGGCCCAGGAGTTCGGCGGCCGGACGCTGCTGCGGGTGGACAACCAGCGCTGGCGGTTCGCCCACCAGTCCATCTGGGAGTTCCTGCTGGCGAAGAAGCTGGCGGCGGTGCTGGGGGCGGGTGGGCGGGATGACGAGCTGATGGGGCAGGCGGAACTGACCGAGCTGACCATCCGGTTCCTGCGCGACCTGGACCCGGACGCGGCGACGGCCTGGGTACGGCGGCTGGCGGGCGGGGCCGACGGGGCCGACGATGAGTGACTGGAGCCGGCGCAACGCGCGAGCGCTACTGCGCGAGTTTCAGGCGCACGGCCTGGCCCTGGACCTGCGGCTGACCGACTACACCGGGGAGGACCTGAGCGGACAGTCGTTCGCGGTCGGCGAGGATCTGCGCGGTGGCCGGTTCCGCGGCGCGAACCTTAGCGACGCGCGGCTGGAAGGGGCATGCCTGGCCGGCGTGGACCTGACCGACGCCGACCTCACCGGCGCGAACCTCGACCGGGCGGACCTAACCGGCGCGAACCTGACTGGCGCCCGCCTGGACCGGGCCTCGCTCATCGGCGCTGATCTCAGCGAGGCTCGCCTGACGGGAACCTCCTGGCACCGAGCCCGGCTCATGGGCACCAGGCTGCCTGACAACGCCGCACTCCGCGGCTGGGGCGCGGTTACGCCGGACGCTGATCCCAGGCTCCAGATCGAGCCAGGCCAGGCAAGCATGACGTCGGTAGCCTGGCACCCAAGCGTAGAGCTGCTCGCCGTCGGCATCGGCCAGCGTGTCGTGCTCTGGGATGCCGCCACCGCCGCCGCGCTGGCCACCCTCACCGGCCACACGAACTGGATCAACGCGGTCGCGTTCTCCCCCGACGGCACCCGCCTGGCCACCGCCAGCAACGACGGGACCGCCCGGATCTGGGACACCGCCACCGCCGCCCCCCTGGCCACCCTCACCGGCCACACCGGCCCGGTCAACGCGGTCGCGTTCTCCCCCGACGGCACCCGCCTCGCCACCGGCAGCCACGACGGGACCGCCCGGATCTGGGACACCGCCACCGCCGCCCCCCTGGCCACCCTCACCGGCCACACGAACTGGATCAACGCGGTCGCGTTCTCCCCCGACGGCACCCGCCTGGCCACCGCCGGCAACGACGGGAGCCTATGGGTGACCGACCTCGCCACCTTGCCAGCGCCAGGAACCCCCCGACGTAAGGCACTGCGTCGCCGACGCCCGGCAGCGCCCGTGATGCCGGTCGGCCCGACTGTCGGCAGCGGTGGCGGCATCATCAATGCCTTGGCGTACTCGCCCGATGGCCGCCAGATCGCCACCGGCGATGCCGACGGCATCGTCACGCTCTGGCAGGTCGGCTCGACGCTGACGCCGGTCGCCCAGCTCGTCGGGCTGCCCGGAGCCGGCGGGGCAGCCTTCTTCGGCGAGCACCGGTACCGGCTGGATGGCGACCCCGGCGGCCGGTTCTGGTGGGCCGCCGGGTTGTGCCGGTTTGAGCCTGGTGAGCTGGACGGGTATGGCGTGGAGCGGATCGAGGACTAGTTAATCGAGGACTGGCTAGCGGTCAGCGGGCCAGCTTGCGGCTCTTTGACCAGTGTCCGTAGCCGGCCGCGGACTTCGCGCGGACCTGGCAGGAGTAGCTGACCCCGCCGGCCAGCTTCTTCATCTTCACCGATGAATGGCGGGCCGTGCCGTAGCGGGTGGCGTGATGGCGGGCCGTGCAGCGGCCCTCGTAGGAGCGGATATAAGAGCCGCGCGGGTGCGCCTTGCCGAAGCTCAGGTAGGCCACGGTGGCCGACGCCCGGCGGGTCTTCAGGCTGGTCGGGGCGGTCGGGGTGATGGTGCCGCGCTTGATGCGCACCTTGCGCGGCGAGAACGTGATCCCGGTGATCGAGATCTCGGCCGATGTCGGCCCAGGGGTCACGGTCACGGTGCCCGTCCCGGCGCTGGCCGAGATGCCGGCGGAGGTGAGCGTGGCGGGGTCGTTGATGCCCATGTCGACGAGGAACGCGTTAGGCAGCACGGCGTTCCAGAAGCCCTGAAATACCACGCCGTTCAGCTCGTGCGAGTTGCCGATCTGCTCGGTGATGGACAGCGGGCTCCCGGTGATCTGCGGCGGGATCTCGGTCAGCTCGGCGTTGGTCGACTGGTCGAGGCCGTTGAAGTCGTTCCACTGGGACGACGGGGACCACTGCTGCCAGTCGCCGACCTCACCCTGGAACGCGACAATCGTGTTGGTCTCGTTGTTGGGGCAGGTCCAGGCAACCGCGTCGCAGTCGGCGTTGACGCCCTGCTCGACGGCGTCGCCGGAGATGGTGACCTGCCAGGTGCCGCCCCGGCTGAAGAAGGTGTTCTTGACGCTAACGCCGCTGGCGTACTCGTCGGTGACGCGCGGCCGGTGCTTGCCGACGTTGATGGTGATGCTGAACGGGACCCCTACGTCCCCCGGCGCCAGCGTCGCGTACGGGCCGGGAATCAGCGCGTCGGCGATCGACCACTGGGTGAGGAACTCGCCATCGGACTGCAACTGCCCGGAAGCGGATACCGCATACGTCGGGTCGCTCTCGGTGATGGCGACGCCGTTCCGCGAAGCGGCCTCCACACAGGGCGGTGCCTGGTTACCGCACCATTCGGAGGGGAAAATGTCCGGCCGCGCGAACGCCTGCGCCGGCGCGCTGGAGAGTGGCACAGCGAGGCCCGCCGCGATCAGCAGCGTCACGGCCAGCATGGTGGTGCGCTTCGTCATTGCGCAATCATGCACTGATGAATCATGAATTGACCAGATATCGGTGGATCCGCTGGTCTCGACTATCGGCGGACTAGACGATGCGAGCTAGTTGACTGAGTCCGGTTGGGCGTGAGCGAGTGTGGCTTCCGCGCCGGTCCGAGCACCGCAAGCTGTGCGGGCCAGCGGTGGACCGCTGGCCGCAGTGATCGCCGAACTGGCACGGGTCGCCGGCTGCCGTCCGGCGCCCCTGGGCCGCCTGCGGTCGCTGGCAGGCCATTGCTCGGTTATCGAGGCATGGTCCGGTTCCGTTATCGAATCCATTGTCGATCTTGATGCCTAAATGTCAGATCCTCTCGATACTGTTAGCCATAGCAGGAAACGGCCGCAGGACGGGAGGTGACTCAGGTGCCCGACGATCAGCCGCAACAGCCGCAGAACGAAGGACAGCCCTCCGGCGAAGACCAGCCAGGCGGCGAGCCCGACTGGCTCGATGATGCCGAGCTAGCCGGGCTGGCCGGGCTGGTCCTGGTGCCCGGTGATGAGCCGGTTCCCGCAGAGCGAGTGCTGCTGCCGGAGCCTGCCGGTCCTGGTGACGGCGGTCCGGGTGGGGGGTTGTGCTGGTCGTTTGGCGTGGACCTGGACGCGATCCTGGCCGCCGTAGCCAAGGCCACGCCCGGCCCCGGCGGGCAGGGCACGCTCGCCGGGCTGGCCGGCCCGGCCGCCGGCGGCCCGGGCGGCGAGGACCCGGATCCCGCCGCTGCTGGTCCTGGCGGTGTGCTGCTTCCTGATGAGGGCGGCCTGGCGGTCGATGTGGTGGCGGAGTACCTGCCGGGCAGCGCGGGCCTGGCCGCCTGGCTGGACCAGCGTGACCCGGCTGAGGCCAGTGACTATGACCTGCCGGCCGTCGCGGCCGGGTGGCGGCGGGTCGCCGCGTGGGCGCAGGCCCGGGAGTTCGCCGCGATCGCCCAGATCGCCGCCCGGTCCGCCGCCCGGAACGACAAGGCCGGCCTGGAGGAAGACGGCCGGCCCGCCGCGGTCACTCCCGACGCCGCCGCGCAGGTGGCGCTGGCCCTGGCGCTGTCGCCCGGCACCGCCGAGTGGTGGACCAGCCAGGCCATCACCCTCACCTGGCGGCTCCCCGCCACCGGCGCCGCCCTCGCCGCCGGCCAGATCGACGCCTACCGCGCCCGCCTCATCACCGAGGCCACCAGCCTCCTGGACGAGGACACCGCCCGCCGCGTCGAGAACGACGTCCTGCCCGAAGCGGGAGAGCTGACCTACGCCCAGCTCCGCGCCCGCCTCCGCAAGGCCGTCATCATCGCCGACCCGCAGGGCGCCGAAGACCGCCGCCGCGCGGCGGAACGGCGGGCGCGGGTCAGCCTCTACCCCGATGACGACGGCACCGCGACGCTGACCGGGACGAGCCTCCCGGCTCCGCATGCGGCGGCGGCGATGGCCCGGATCACCGCCCTGGCCCGCGCGCTCAAGGCCTCGGGAGCCGGCGGCGGCACCGACCTGCTCCGCGCCCACATCTACCTCGGGCTGCTTCTGGGTACTCTGCCCCCGATCCCGCCGCCAGCAGGCACCGGCCAGCCCGACGAACCCTCGGACTACGACCAGCCGTCAGACGACCCGCCAGATGACAGCGGGCCTGGCGGCGTGCCAGGCGACGGTCATGACGGCGGCCCACCCAGCGGCAACGGTCGGCCCGGCGGCCCGCCACCTGGCGGCAGCCAGCACCCCGGACCGCCACGCGGCAGCCGACCAGCGCGCAGGGGTCAGTCGCCCAGCGGGCCGCAGGACTCCCGGCCACCTGGGCCACGACCGGCGGGCACCGACCCTCCGGGTCCCCGGCCGCCCGGTCCTCACCCGCCGGGTCCTGAGCCGCCGTCAGCCCCGCCGCCGGGCTCCGGGCCGACACCCGCCGCCGCACCCGGCGCCGCCGCACCTGGCCACGCCGCACCTGGCAGCAGCCTGCCCGGCCCCGGCACGCCCGCCGGCACCCTGCCCGGTGACGACGGCAGCGTTGCTGACCCCTGGCCCGAGGTGCCGCCGCTCACCGATGCCGACGCACCCAGCCCCGACGACGGATACACCGACCCGCCGCCCGAACCATACGACGACGACCAGCTCCGCTACGGCGAGGACCCGCTCGACCTCCCGGACACCGGCCCGCTACCCGTCTGGCCGCCGATCCCCGGTACCACCGACACCAGCCCGCTCCCCGCGGCCGACACTGGCAGCAGCGGCGCGCTGGGCGTGAGGACCAGGGCGGGCACCGCGAGCAGTCAGGGGCGGCCGGGGGCCGGGATGCTGGACCTGACTCTGTCCTGGGCCACATTTACCGGGTCCTCAGCGCCGGGGAGCCTGGGCCGGGTCGGGCCGGTCACCGCCACCCAGGCACGCGCCCTCGCCGCCGCAGCTGCCATGGCGCCCGGTACCCGGTGGCGCGTCATCCTCACCGACGATCATGGGCGCGCCGTCAAGACCGCTATTGTGGCCCGCCGCCTGGCACCCGCTGCTCGGCTGCCGGCCGACAGCCGCCGGGCCGGCAGCCCGGTGCTGCCCCTCGCCGGCCCGGCCGCCAGCATCACCGGCCGCGTCTCCGTCACCATCCCGGCCGCTGCCCTGAACCAGATCAGCGCCGCTGAGCTCGCCGGGACCAGCACCCGCGCCGCCATCCTCCGCGCCGCCGCCAGAGCCGCCGCCAAGATACGCCGCCAGGCCGCCGCCGACCAGGAAACAGACGCCGACTGCGCGCACACCACCGCCACCCCCGCCTACCGGCCGCCGCCGACCATCCGGGACCTGGTCGAGGCACGGGACCAGACCTGCCGGTTCCCCGGCTGTCGGCAGCCAGCCTGGCGCGGCGACCTGGACCACACCATGCCATTCCACTGCGGCGGACTCACCTGCCCGTGCAATCTAGGTCCGCTGTGCCGGCGACATCACCAGCTCAAGCAGCAACGGCACTGGGAACTCATCCAGACCCAGCCCGGCACCTTCCGCTGGCGCACCTCCGCCGGACGCATGTACGCCACCACCGCACACCTGCACTCGCCATAGATGACGCGAGCCCAAGCAGTCCCTGGCCGCCGACGATCAGGGACTGCTTGGGCTGCTCGCTGCCCGCCGCCCGGACAGCGAGCGCACCCAGGCCCAATCGGCGCCAGCCATCTAGTGCTGGACGGCTTCCGGGGGCAGCGCGCCGGGGCGGTTGACCAGGCGGGACAGGACGATGACGCTGCGGGTGCGGACGACGAACGGTTCGGCGCCGATGCGCTCCATGACGCGCTCGAAATGGCGGACGTCGGCGGCCCGGATGTGCAGCAGAGCGTCGGCCTCGCCGGTGATGGTGCAGGCGTCGGTGACCTCGGGGTGCTTGGCCACGGCGGTGGCGATGTCGGCGGGCGAGGTGCGGCCCCGGCAGAACAGCTCGACGTAGGCCTCGGTGGTCCAGCCGAGGGCGGATGGATCGACCCTGGCGGAGAACCCGGTGATCGCGCCGGCCGCGCGGAGCCGGTCGACGCGGCGCTTGACGGCGGGCGCGGACAGGCCCACGACGGCGCCGACCTCGGCGTAGGTGGCCCTGCCATCGTCCACCAGCGCGCCGACGATCCGCTTGTCTAGCTCGTCAAACGCCATCGGCGGCCCTCCCGGCCAGGGACCCGCTGTGGGTCCTGGCCTCGATACTGCCACCGGCAACGACGGCCGCGCGCGCTACTCGGGCTCGGTGAGCGCGTCCCGCAGCGCGGCCAGGTCCGCGGGCGGCACGCCGCGGCTGGCCAGGTACCCGGCGGCGTCGCCGTCCGACGCCCTGACCTGGGCGAGGATGTCGAGGATCAGCTCGGGCGGGCTGTCCAGCAGGGCGGCCTCGGGGTCGCCGGGCCGGACACGGTCATTGCCGGGCCCGAGGTCCAGTCCGGGGTCGTCGTCCTCCGGCGCGCCGTCCTCTGACCCGTCGTCCTCGGGCACGCCGTCCTCGGGAACGACCGCCCGGAACTGGCCGACGGCGGCGGCAGCGTAACGGCCGAGGGCATCGGCGCTGAGCGCGTAGTCGGCGGCGATGACGTCGTCGGGGACGCCGACGGCGGCCAGCACCAGGGCGATGATCAGTCCGGTGCGGTCCTTGCCGGCACTGCAATGCACCAGGGCGGGCAATGCGCCGGGGGCGCACAGGTGCCGGACGGCGGCGGCGACGTAGCTGCCGCGTTGCTCGATGACGAACCGGTAGATGCCGTCCAGGCTGATGGGCAGCGCGGCCAGGTCCTCGCCGAGCAGGCCGACCCGCCGCGACGCGGTGCCCAGGGCCGGGTCAGGGGACCGCTCGGCTTCCTCGAAGGTGCGCAGGTCCAGCACGGTACGCAGGCCGAACCCGGCTAGCTCGGCCGCACTGGCCGGGCCGGTCTGATGCAGGGTGCCGGACCGCAGCAGGGTCCGCCAGCGGGTCACCCGGCCGCCGGCCGCCGGGTAGCCGCCGATATCCCGCAGGTTGAACGCGCCGGGCAGCGCGATCAGCCGCTCGCCGTGACCGATGCTCATGCTTGTCCTTCCTGGTGACCGCGCCCGGGTGACCGCGCCCTGGTCACCGGGTCCATCGTGGCAGGAGGCCGCCGGACCGGGCCGCGCTATGGTCATGATCCGGACGGCGGACGGGAGGTGGGCCGCCGGGGCCAAGGAGGGCGAGCCGATGGCGCGACTGGGCGGGATGTACGGACCCGATGCCACGTTCGTGGGCGTGCCGCGTGCCGACCTGGAGGACCCGCAGTCCTGGGCCGGCACGGACATCATGATCATCGGGGCGCCGTTCGACGGCGGAACCTCGCACCGGCCTGGCGCCCGGTTCGGGCCGCAGGCGATCAGGTTCACGGACTACCTGCCGCATGACGGGTCGCGGCCGCACCTGGCGCTGGGCGTGGACCCGCTGGCGGAGCTGAAGGTGGCCGACGCGGGGGACATCGAGATGCCCTCGGGCGACACGGAGCTGTCGCTGCGCCGGCTGGAGGAAGCGGTGCGGACGGCGGCGCAGGGCGGCGCGATCCCGGTGATCCTGGGCGGCGACCACACCGTCGCGCTGCCGGACGCCACCGGGGTGGCCAGGCACGTCGGCTGGGGCCGGCTGTCGATGATCCACTTCGACGCGCACGCGGACACCGGGGACACCCAGTTCGGCTCGCTGCACGGGCACGGCACGCCGATGCGCCGGCTGATCGAGTCTGGTGCGGTACGCGGCGACCGGTTCCTGCAGATCGGGCTGCGCGGCTACTGGCCGGAACCGGAGACGCTGGACTGGATGGCGGGCCAGCGGATGCGCAGCTTCGAGATGACCGAGGTGGTCACCAGGGGCCTGGACGAGTGCCTGACCGAGGCGTTCGCCATCGCCACGGACGAGTGCGACGGGGTGTTCCTGTCGGTGGATGTGGACGTGGTGGACCCGGGCATGGCGCCGGGCACCGGCACGCCCGAGCCGGGCGGGCTGACCACCAGGCAGCTCCTTGACTCGGTCCGGCGGATCGCGATGGAGCTGCCGGTGGCGGGCGTGGACGTGGTCGAGGTGGCGCCGCCCTACGACCACGCCGAGGTCACCGCGTACCTGGCGAACCGGGTGGTGCTGGAGGCGCTGTCGGGGATCGCCTGGCGGCGCAGGCAGCTCAGGCACGCCGCCGGGAACGGCCCGGCGCCACGTCGCCCGGACGCCCCGCTGCTGGAAGGCCGCTAGCCGGGTCACCACTAGCCGGACCACCGCTAGCCGGACCACCCACCGCCGGACCGCCGCTAGCTGGCCGGCTGCGGCCCGGCCGACCCGGCGCCGCCGCTCCCCGCGCCGCCGGCACCGCCGGCCGCCGTGGGTGCGGGCAGGCCGCGCAGGTCCCGTTCGATCGCCTGCAGGCTGCGCCCCTTGGTCTCGGGCACCCGCTTGACGAAGTAGACGAGCGCGACCAGGGTCAGGAAGCCGAACAGGAAGAACACGCCGGTCCCGCCGATGGCGCTGAGCAGGGTCAGGAACGAGATGGTGACGACGAAGTTGGCGCCCCAGTTCGCGGTGCTGGCCACGCTCATCGCCGCGCCCCGGACGCTCAGCGGGTAGATCTCGGCGATCATCAGCCAGAACACCGGGCCGAGGCCGATGGCGAACGAGCCGGTGTAGATGACCAGGCCGGCGATGGCCGCGGCGGCCCGGCCGTCGCCCAGGTGACTGCCCGCGCCGATGAACGCGATCGCGGCGACGCACATCCCGGCGGCCATGCCGATGGTGCCGCCGATCAGCAGCGGCCTCCGCCCGGTCCGGTCAAGCAGCCGGATGGCCACGATGGTCATGCCGACGTTGACCGCGCCGATGCCGACGTTGGCCAGCAGCGCGGATGACGAGCCAAGACCGGCGTCGTGCAGCAGCGAGGGCGCGTAGTAGATGATCGTGTTGATGCCGGTGATCTGCTGGAACACCGCCAGCAGGACGCCGGTCAGCAGGGCGGGCCTGATGGCGGGGGCAAACAGGTCCTTCACCCCGGCACGCTTCTGGGCGACCTCCTTGACCTCGGCGATCTCCTCGTCGATGTCCTCGGGCCGCCGCAGCCTGAGCAGCGTTTCCCTGGCCTCGGCCTCCCGGCCCTGCTCCACCAGCCAGTGCGGGCTCTCGTGCTGGAACAGCATGCCGATGAACAGCGCGATGGCCGGGATGCCGGCCAGCCCGAACATCAGCCGCCAGTTGCCCGAGCTGGACAGGCCGTAGTCGCACAGGTAGGAGACGAGGATGCCCATGGTGATGGCCAGCTGGTTCAGGCTGACCAGGCCGCCGCGCACCTTGGGCGGCGCGAACTCGCCGATGTACAGCGGCACCACCATGGACGCCGAGCCGACCGCCAGGCCGATGATGATCCGGGCGAGCAGCAGCACGGGGTAGGTCGGGGTCAGCGCGGCGAGCAGGACGCCGGCGACGAAGACCAGCGCGGTGCCGAGCACCGTCTTCTTCCTGCCGATCCGGTCGGATATCCGCCCCGCGGCGATGGCGCCGGCCATAGCACCGACCAGCAGCAGGCTGGTGACCAGCTCCTGCTGGAAGTTGGACAGGCCGCCGAATTCCTTTTTCAGGAACAGCAGCGCGCCGGAGACCACCCCGGTGTCGTAGCCGAACAGCAGCCCGCCCAGGGCGGTGATCGCCGCCGCCGCGATGACCCGGCGGTTCCGCTGCGCTTCGCTTGGCGGTGCCGCGTTGCCTGCCACAGTTGCCATAGCTTTCCCCCGAAATGCCCGGCAAACTTCAGTCCCCTGCTGGCCAGTTATTCCCCGTGGACGGCAGACCAGCCGCCGCAATGACCACCCGGTCCCGGTCGATAGGTCGCGAGCTTCACAACGAGGCGGTCTATTGTTGGCAGGGTGCTGGACGTGATCAGGCTCCGCGTGCTGGTCGCCGTCGCGCGGCACGGCTCAGTGACAGCGGCGGCGCGCGCGCTGAACTACGCCCAGCCCTCGATCAGTCACCACATCGCCAGGCTGGAGGCCGAGACCGGTGCCCGGCTGCTCCAGCGGTCCGGGCGCGGAGTCCGGCTGACCGACGCCGGGCGGCTGCTCGCCGAGCGGGCCGAGGAGATCATCGGCCGGCTGGACGCCGCCGAGGCGGAGCTGGCCGCGCACGTGGGCCTGCGGGAGGGCCGGGTCCGGCTGGCCGCCTTCCCCTCGGCGCTTGGCACCATCGTGCCGGCCGCCGCGGCCCGCCTGGAGGCCGAGACGCCAGGCATGGACCTGATGCTCACCGAGGCGGAGCCGCCGGAGGCACTGCGGATGCTCCGGGCCGGCTATGTGGACGTGGCGCTGATCTTCCAGCACTACCAGCAGGACGTGGACCTGGCACCGCCGGACGCTGCCGAGGACGGCACCAGGGGCCGGCTGCTGCTGGACGAGCCGGTGCACCTGGTCACCCGCAGCAGCGGCAAGAACTCCCGGCCCGGCCAGCACGCCGACCTCGCGGCCTACGCCGACCAGCGGTGGATCGCCGGCTGCGAGCGGTGCCGCAGCTACCTGGTGCGGCAGTGCGCGATGGCCGGGTTTGCCCCGAAGGTGGCGTTCACCACCGATGACTACGTCGCGGTCCAGGCGCTGGTAGCGGCCGGCCTGGGCGTGACCACGCTGCCCGGCCTGTGCCTGCGCGCGGCCCGGCACCCTGGCATCACCACTACGCCGCTGCCGGGCGCGCGGCGGCATGTGTTCGCGGTGACCTACGGCGACCCGCCCGACCCGCCGGCCACCGCCCGCCTACTCGACGTGCTGGCCCAGGTGGCGGGCGCGGACGGCGCGGATCACGGCGACCAGGCCGGCCACGGCGGCACGCACGCGGCCGATCACGCGGGGCACGGGCGCGGCAAGCCGGATCCGGTCCCGGCCTAGCTGGCCGACTAGCTCCCGGCCGACTAGCTGTGCTAGCTCCCAGCCGGCTCGCGCCAGTACGGCTCGCGGAGGCGGCGCTTGAGCAGCTTGCCGCTCGGGTCGCGGGGCAGCTGGTCGGTGAAGTCGATGGACTTCGGCCACTTCATCCTGGCCAGCCGGCCGTCGAGCGCGGCCAGGATCGCGGCCGCCAGCTCCGGGCCCGGCGCCGCGCCGGGCGCGGGCTCGACCACCGCCTTGACCTGCTCGCCCCAGTCCGGGTCCGGGATGCCGAACACGGCGACGTCGGCGACCTGGGGATTCATGATGATCTCGGCCTCGATCTCGGCCGGGTAGATGTTCGCCCCGCCGGAGATGATCATGTCGATCTTCCGGTCGCAGAGGAACAGGTAGCCGTCGGCGTCCAGGTAGCCGATGTCGCCCACGGTGAAGAACCCGTCCCGCCAGGACGCCGCCGTCTTGTCCGGGTCGTCCTTGTACTCAAAGTCCGTGGTGCCCATCTTGATGTAGACGGTGCCCGGCTCCCCCGGCGGGCACGGGCTGCCGTCGTCGGCGGCGACCATGATCTCGCTGACCGGCCACGCGGTGCCGACCGTGCCCGGCCTGGCCAGCCAGTCCTGCGGCGTGGCCAGGGTGCCGCCGCCCTCGGTGGCGGCGTAGTACTCATAGACGCACGGCCCCCACCAGTCCAGCATCGCCCGCTTGATCCCCGGCGGGCACGGGGCCGCCGCGTGGATGAGCCAGCGCATGGAGGACAGGTCATACCGCTGCCGGGTCTCCTCCGGCAGCGCCAGCATTCGCTTGAACTGGGTGGGCACCATGTGCGAGTTGGTCACCTGGTAGCGCTGGGTCAGGGCGAGCGCCTGCTCGGCGTCCCAGGAATCCATGCACACGAGGGTGTGACCGAGATGCAGGGCGCCGCCACCGAAGATGGTGACGGCGGTGTGGTAGACGGGCGAGGTCATCAGGTGCACGTTGGGCCGCCCGGTGGTGACCCCGAAGAACTGCGGCAGCGCGGAGGTGAGGTCGCTGGCGTCGTCGGGGTCGAGGCCGGGCAGGGGCCGCCGCACGCCCTTGGGCCGGCCGGTGGTGCCCGAGGTGTAGTGCATGGCCATCCCGGCGGTGCGGTCCGGCGGCGGGTCGTCTGGCTGGCCGGCCAGCAGCTCGGTGACGGGGGTGAAGCCGGGCACCGCGCCGTAGCCGATCCGGCGGGCGGCGCGGCACGCCGGCCAGGTCGGCGGCGGCCGCCCCGGTCGCCGCGAACCGCTCGTGCACGAAGAACGCGCTTGGCCTCGCAGTCGGCCACGATGTAGGCCAGCTCGGGCGGGGTGAAGTGCCAGTTGAGCGGGGTCAGGTACCAGCCGGCCTGGAGCGCCGCCAGGTACACCTCGATGGCGGCGGAGCCGTTGGGCAGCAGCGCGGCGATCCCGTCGCCGGGCCTTCAGCCCGGCGGCCCGCAGCGCGGCGGTGAGCTGGTTCGCCCTGGCCAGCAGGTCCCCGGCGGTGACCTCGGTGCCGTCGGGCTCGATGACGGCGATCCAGTCCGGGTCGTCCTGCGCGCGCCGCCAGAATGCCACCGGCCACCTCCGGTTCCCGCCAGGGCGCGCCCGGTCTTGCGGACAGCCGGGCGCGGATTACCCATGAGTAGAGCACGCGCCCGGCGGCCGGGTCCAGGCCGGCCAGGCCGGCCGCGCCGCCTGGACCGCTAGCGCCGCCTGGACCGCTAGCGGGAGCCTGGCCTGGCGCGCTGAACCTCCACCGTCACGCGCGGCAGCAGCCGCTCGTAGCTGACCAGGTCCACCTCGCCTGCCGGGCCTGCGCTGGCGGCCAGGCTGACCGCGTGCCGCAGGCTGTCCGGCCAGGACCAGCCGAGCGCGACGCCGGGCACGAACCCGGCGACCAGCGCGTCCCGCGACAGCGGCGCGGACCCGGCGAGCCTGGCGTGCCACTGGCCCTTGCCGGTGGTGACGGTCACCGAGCAGTCGGCCAGCCCCGTGCCGCCGGTCGGCCCCGTGCCGTTCAGCACCGTGCCGTCCAGCACCGTGCCGTCCAGCACCGCGACGGCGCCGGCCCCGCGCCCAGGAGCTGGCCAGGCGGCAGGCCGGCGTCGGGCTCGGGGATCACCAGCGCGGGGCGCCTGGCCACGCCGTGCGCCAGCGCGCTGCCGCCGGCGTCCAGCACGACGGGCACGCCGGCCTCGGCGGCGTAGGTGGCGAACGTGGCGTAGGTCTCCGGCGGCAGCCCGTCGGGCAGGCCGCCGCAGAGCACCGCGGCGCTGGCGCCCTCGATCAGCGCGCGGTAGTCGGCGGCCAGCCGGCCGAGCTCCTCGGTGGTGATGTAGGGCGACGGCTCGGCGAAGCTGGTGGTGGTGCCGGTCTCGGCGTCGGTGACCTCGACGATCCGGCGGGATTCCATCGCGATCGGGGTGAACTGGACCGGCACGCCGCGCCGCGACAGCTCGGCCCTGACCAGCTCCCCGGCCGTGCCGCCCGCCAGCCCGGCCGCGACGACCTCATGGCCGAAGGTATGCAGCATCCGGGCAACCGCCGGACCACGGCCGCCGGCCCGGTACCGCACCGGCCCGACCTCGTTGATGGCACCGGGAACAATTCGTTTCGTGTCATAAGAGACATGGACGGTGGGGTCAAGCGTGACGGCGACGATCATGGGTGACCGCCTTAGTGCGCGGCGCGCAGCCGGGTGGTCACGATGCCCGCGACCACCCGCCAGCCCAGCACGAACAGGGCCAGGAACGCCAGGCCGACCAGGACGAACGCGGCGGCGGTGCCCTGCCCGGCGAGGACTCGCAGGAGCTGGCCGCCGAGTGCGGCGCCGAGCCAGCCGCCAGGCACGGCCGGCACCAGGGCGAGCGGGCGCCGCCAGGCCCGGACCGCGAGCAGCCCGGCGGCGAGGCCGGCCAGGAACGGCCAGGCGGTCTGCCAGATGCCGGCCAGGCTCTCGCCGTGCTGGTGGGCGTGCCGCCCGATGATCACGAACGCGAGCACGGCGCAGACGTCGAGGATCACGCAGCCCACCGCTCGCATGCGGCACAGGTTACTCGCGCCTGGCGGGCGTCTCGCTCCGGGTGCGGCGGGCACCTGTGCGGCGGGCGCGGGTGCATCGGGCGCCTCCTGGCGGGTATGCCAGGGCCGCTACCAGCCACGATGACCCGCGATGCTTGCCAGTCACCTAGCTCACACCTTAGACTGAACATTCAGTCAACCGCGTTGGGAGCGCGATATGGCCGTGAAACAGGCCGTTCCAGCCCATTCCGCCGACCGCCCGCAGCAACCCGCCGCCCAGTCCACAGCACCGCCTTCCGCCCAGGTCAGCGTGGTATCCAGCGACCGGGCATCGCTCACGGAGATCGTCGCCGAGCAGGAGCGGATCTTCGCCGCCCGGCAGCCAGAATCCCGGCGCCTCGCGGGGCTCGCCGCCGCCTCACTGGCCGGCGGCGTCACCTCTAGCTGGCAGATCACCCGCCCGCAGCCGGTCTGGCTCAGCCACGGCCAGGGCTCCAAGATCTTCGACGTCGACGGCAACGAGTACGTCGACCTGCACGGCGGCTACGGCGCCGGGCTGGCCGGCCACGGGCATCCCGCCATCGTGGAGGCGGTCCGCTCGCAGGTCGGGTTCGGCACCCACTTCGCCCAGCCCACCCAGGCCGCGCTGGCCGTGGCGCAGGAACTCAGCCGCCGGTTCGGGCTGCCGCTGTGGCGATTCGCCAACTCGGGCACCGAGGCCACCATGGACGCGGTGCACCTGATGCGCGCCATCACGGGCCGCGACCTGATCATCAAGATAGAGGGCTGCTACCACGGGCACCACGACTCGGTGCAGGTCTCCGTCTGCCCGGAGGACGACGAGGACATCGGCCCGGCCGGCGCGCCCGACGGCGCTCCCGTCCAGCACCGGCATCCCGGCGGCGATCACCAGCCTGACCCTGGTCGCCGGGTTCAACGACCTGGCCTGCGTCGAGCGGCTGCTCACCGAGCACCCGGAGCAGGTCGCCGGCATGATCCTCGAGCCGATCATGATGAACGCGGGCATCATCGAGCCCGAGCCCGGCTACCTGGCCGGGCTGAAGGAACTGCTGCACGCCCACGGCGCGCTGCTGACCTTCGACGAGGTCAAGACCGGGCTCACGGCGGGCCCCGGCGGCGCCACCGGGTCGACCGGCGTGTCCGCCGACATCGTCTGCCTGGCCAAGGCCATCGGCGGCGGCATCTCGGTGGCCGCGATCGGCGGCACCGCCGAGGTGATGGCGCACGTGGCCAACGGCGACTACGAGATGGTCGGCACCTTCAACGGCAACCCGCTGGCGATGGCGGCGGCCCGCGCGATGCTGACCGAGGTCGCCACCGAAGCCGCCTATGAGCGGCTGGAAAAGCTCCGGCTGCGGGCCGTCGAGGGCCTGGAGCGGGAGATCGGACGGAACGGGCTGCGCGCCCGGGTGGTGTCCGTGGGCGCCAAGGGCTGCGTGGTGTTCTCCACCGAGCCGGTCCGCGACTTCCGCGGCTTCCGCCGGATCGAGGACGCCTACAGCCACGCGCACTGGCTGTTCCAGCACAACGGCGGGGTCTTCCTGCCGCCGTGGGGTAAGAGCGAGCAGTGGCTGATCTCGGTGCAGCACGACGAGGCGGATATCGACCGTTTCGTGGCTAATTTCGCCAGGTTCGCGGCGGCCGTCCGTGATTGCTGATAGATGTCACTCGGGCAACGGAAGCCACGGTGGTGGCCACGGGGCCAGGAGATAGTGTCGGGTTTATTGCCCGCCGGGTCTTGTGCCCGGGCGGGGCGAGCGGTAGTCCTATGCGAGTACAGCCCGGCTGACCGAATGTTCAGTCAGGACGCCTGACGAGAGGTGGGGGTAGATGCACCCACGAGAGGGCTGGCAACCCGACGGAACCCGTCGGGTGCAGGGCCTCTCCCGGCGGGCGGCCCTCCAGCGAGGCGCCGCGGCCGCGCTGCTTGCTGGCGGCGGCGGCGCGCTGCTGGACGCCTGCGCCCCGTTCCTGACCGGGGGCAGCGAGCTGCCGCTGCCGCGCAAGAACCACCCGGTGCGCTGGCCGACCACCGGAAACAAGATGATCGCCAGCGGCATGGAGCCGGAGGCCGGCGCCACGCTGCAGATCTTCAACTGGGTCGCCTACGTCAACCAGGCCTGCATCAACCACTTCGCCAAGAAGTACAAGTGCAAGGTGTCGGTCACCACGTTCAACACCATGAACGAGGCGATCTCCAAGCTGCGCAGCGGCCTGAAGTTCGACGTGTTCATGGGCGTCACCGTGGACGTGCTCGGCCAGCTCATCGCCTCGAAGCTGATCCAGCCGCTGAACCACAGCTACCTCCCCAACATCCAGCAGGCCTGGCCGGACTTCAGCGACCCCTTCTACGACCTGGGCTGGCAGTACACCGTCCCGTACACGATCTACACCACCGGCATCTCGTGGCGTAAGGACTTCGTCCACGAGAACCCGTACCGGATGAAGAACGGGTACGCGATGCCGTGGCAGCCCAAGTACAAGGGCAAGGTCGCGATCCTGGACGACTATCGCGAGGGCATCAGCCTGGGACTGCTGAAGAACGGCCTGACCAACCTGAACACGACCAGCAAGACCGAGATCGACCTGGCCAGGCGCAGCCTTCAGGACCTGGTCAAGCTGGTCAACGTCAAGATCGACAACAACGACTACACCGAGGTCCCCAACGGCCAGGTCTGGATCCACCACGCCTGGTCGGGGGACATGGCCGCCGCCGCGTCCTACATGCCCAAGGGCACGCCCGTCGAGGTGGTGGGCTACTGGTTCCCCACCAGCGGGCTCGGGCCGGTCGCCAACGACACCAACACGGTGCTCCGCTCGGCGGCCAACCCGGTGCTGGCGCACCTGTTCCTGAACTACATGATGGACGTGCCGAACGCGCTGGAGAACATCAGCTGGAACGGCTACATGCAGCCGCTCAACCAGGTGACGCCGCAGCGGCTGGTCAAGGAGAAGATCCTGCCGCCCTCGCTGATGTCCACCGCCGTGCTGCCGTCCTACTTCCGCCGCGGGTTCGGGGAGCTCCAGCTTCCCGTCGACACTGACGCGCTGTGGCAGCAGGCCTGGCTCGTCGCGAGCAACGGGATCTAGCGATGGCCACCGCCGCTCCCGAGTCCGTGCGCCCCGCAGGCCAGCCGCGTCCGGGCCGGGGGCATCAGCGGCGCCAGCAGTCCCGCGCGTTCTGGATCGCGCTGGCCATGCCCGGCATCCTGTGGCTGGCCGTGCTGTTCATCGTGCCGTTCTACGCGGTGCTGGCCATCGCGCAGGGCAAGCTCGACCGGATGACCGAGTCGCCGGTCGCCGTCTACAACCCGCTGAGCTGGAGCTCGGCCAACCTGAGCAACGTCTGGCACGACCTGTTCGGCGCCGACTCCTTCGCCGGGCCGATCGCGCTGCGGACCATCTGGTACGTGGCCGCCGCCGCGGTGCTGTGCCTGATCATCGGGTACCCGGCGGCCTACTTCGTCAGCCGGTTCGCCGGGCGGCGCAAGGGCCTGTTCCTGATCCTGCTGATCGCGCCGTTCTGGATCAGCTACATGATGCGGATGCTGGCCTGGATCGACCTGCTGCAGACCAACGGCTACATCAACACCGCGCTCGGCTGGGTCGGCATCGGGCCGGTGAACTGGCTGGGCGGCCACTCGATCACGGTCATCCTCGGCCTGGTCTACGGCTACATCCCCTACCTGATCCTGGTGCTCTATGCCGGGCTTGACCGGATCGACCACTCGCTGATCGAGGCCGGCCGGGACCTGGGTTACGGGCGGTTCCAGACGTTCATGCGGGTCACGCTGCCGCTCTCCCGGCAGCCGATCCTGACCGGCATGCTGATCACGGTGCTGCCGATGCTCGGCGACTACTACACCAACCAGCTCCTGTCCGGGGCGCCGAACACCTCCATGCTCGGCAACCTGATCCAGGGCCAGCTCGGTACCCCCGGGCTCCAGGGCCAGGGGGCGGTGCTGTCGCTGCTGGTGCTGATCGTGCTGCTGGTGCCGATGATCTACTACGTCATCTCCACCAACCGGGCCGCCAAGGAGGTCTCATGACCAGCGCGCGGCGCGGGCTGCCGTGGCGTAACCCGTGGCGGCGAGCCTGGTTCCTTGAGGGCTTCACCTGGCTGTACCTGCTCTGGTCGATCGCGCCCATCGCCATCGCGGTGCTGTTCTCGTTCAACAAGGGCAAGTCGCAGGCCGGCTACCAGGGGCTGTCCTGGCGCTGGTACTGGGGCGACCCGGTCAACTCGGTCTGGCACAACCCGCAGCTGCAGAGCGCCGTCTTCACCACGCTCAAGCTGTCCGCCTACACCACGCTGATCGCGGTGCCGATCGGGGTGGCCTTCGCGCTCGGCATCAACCGGTGGCGCAGCCGGACCTCGGCCAGCTTCAACTTCGTCATGATCCTGTCGTTCGTGGTGCCCGAGCTGATCTTCGGCGTGGCGATGTTCTTCGTCTTCACCCGGCTGTTCACCGGCATCCAGCTCGGCATGCTCGCGGAGGTGCTCGGCCTGGTCACCTGGAACGTGAGCTGGCCGGCGATCCTGGTTCAGGCGCGGCTGGTGGGGATCGGCAAGCAGTACGAGGAGGCGGCGGCCGACCTGGGCGCGACGCTGTTCCAGACGATCAGGCGGGTGCTGCTGCCGCTGCTCACGCCTGCCATTTTCGCGAGCGCGATCCTGGTCTTCTCGGGCGTCATCGACGATTTCGTCATCGTGGACCTGCTGTCCTCAAACGCCACCAACACCCCGATGTCGGTCATCATCTACTCCACCCAGCGCGGCGGCAACGGCGGCCCGGCCCTGAACGCCCTGGCCACGATCATGCTGGTGATGTCGTTCGTGGTAGCGGGCCTCGGCTACCTGGGCTACCGCTGGATGACCCGAGGCCAGCGAGTAGACGGCCAGCAGGCGCTAACGACCATCGCCGGCGCGGACAGCTAGCCCTAGCGGGGCGTGACCGCCAGGCCCGTAGCGCTGGCCGCTCCCGTGACCGCCTGGTCGTCGGCGGTGGGGTCGGCTACCTGGCCGCCGCCCGGCAGCACCCGCAGCGCCTCCGGGTCCAGGTAGGCGTGGACGGGGGTGCCCTGGGTGAACTGGCTCGGGCCGCCGTCGTTCTGGAGCAGGACCTGGAGGTCTACGCCCGCCGCCAGGCGCAGGAAGACCTGCGTGGACGAGCCCAGGTAGACCAGCCGTTCCACCATGGCCGGGACCCGGTTGTCGCCCGCTGAGCCGAATTCCTCGATCTTCACCCGCTCCGGCCTGATCACCGCGTGCGAGTGATCAGGGGCGTCCTGCCCGCCGTTGGCCACCGACAGCACAGAGTCGCCAAGCTTCGCCCGGCAGCGCGTGCCTGGGCCGCGCTCCACGATGTCGACCGCCATCAGGTTGGAAACCCCGAGGAAGTCCGCCACGTACGTGTCCGCGGGCTGCTCGTAGATCTCCGCGGGCGCGCCCATCTGGACGATCTTGCCGTCGCGCATGACCGCCAGCCGGTCGGACATGGTCAGCGCCTCTTCCTGGTCGTGCGTGACATACAGGAAGGTGATGCCGACCTGCTCCTGGAGCGCCTTCAGCTCCACCTTGAGCGAGCGGCGCAGCTTGGCGTCAAGCGCGCCAAGCGGCTCGTCAAGCAGCAGCACCGAGGGCTGCAGGACCAGCGCCCTGGCCAGCGCCACCCGCTGCTGCTGGCCGCCGGAGAGCTGGCCGGGCCGCCGCTTGCCGTAGCTGCGCAGCTTGACCAGGTCGAGCGCCGAGTCGACCCGGCTGTTCATCTCCTGGCTGGACAGTTTCCTGTTGCGCAGGCCGAAGGCCACGTTGTCGAACACCGTCAGGAACGGGAACAGGGCGTAACTCTGGAACACCGTGTTGACATTCCGCTTATGCGGCGGTGTGCCGGAGACGTCCACCCCGTCCAGCAGGATCTTGCCGGCCGTGGGCTGCTCGAAGCCGGCGATCAGCCGCAGGGTGGTGGTCTTGCCGCAGCCTGATGGCCCGAGGAGCGAGAAGAACTCGCCGCTGGCGATCTCCAGGTCGATATCGTCGACGGCAACCTCAGCGAATCGCTTGGTCAGCGATACCAGCTCGATCCGGCCACCAGCCATGACGGGTACCTACCCTTCCCCGAGTTCTCCCCCGGCGCGCTCGCGCCGGCCGCGCCCAGGCGCCCACGCGAAGCCGAGCCGGTCGGCGACGAAATGCATGCATAGCTCGAAGGCGCCCACCGGGTCAACCATCGGGTCCTCGAGCGCGATCTGGATGGTCAGCCCGTCGAGCAGCGCTGACACGTGGACGGCGAACCCGGCCGGGTCCACCTCGGCGAACTCGCCCGCCTCCTGGCCGGCCAGCACCAGGGAGCTGATCTCGTCCCGCCACCGCTCGTCCGACTTGCGCCGGACGCTGGCGACCTCGGCGTGCCGGGCGGCCTGCGCCCAGAAGTCCAGCCAGAGCTGCCAGCTGCTGCCCGGCTCGGGGTCGGACTCGGGGAGGGTGTTCATGGCCACGATCTCCTCGATCCTGGCCTTGGCCGAGGGCAGCCGTTTCATCCGCTCCTGGCCGACCGAGTACCAGGCGTCCTCGTAATACCGGATTGCCTCGGTAAGGAGCTGGTCCTTGGTCTTGAAGTAGTAGATGACCAGCGCGGGGCTGATCCCGGCGCGCTCGGCCACGTCGGCGATCCGGGTGTCGGCGTAGCCACGCTCGGATATGACCTCAAGCGCGGCAGCCATCATCTGCCTGCGCCGCTGGTCAGCGGTGCCAGTGGCCTCGGCGCCGTGGCCGGCTCGGTCGGTCATCGCGGCTGTCCTCTCATCGCGGCTGTTATGCCCGGTGTGGCATCCCATTGTGGCGCGATGTTCGCCTGGAGGTGCTGCGCCCTCTTGTCGATACGGTACCAGGTTTCTAGACTGAACATTCAGTCAACACATCGGGCAAGCTCACGAGGGTGAGCCTGGCCGGGCGCCGGACTAGGAAGGCAGGCTCATGGCCGCAACATACGACGCGATCGTGGTGGGCGGAGGGCACAACGGCCTGACCGCGGCCGCCTACCTGGCCAGGTCGGGCGCCAGGACCGTGGTGCTGGAGGGCCGGCATAAGACCGGCGGGGCGGCGACCACCGAGGCGCCCTGGCCGGACGCGCCGGAGTTCAGGGTCACCCGGCTTTCCTACGTGATGAGCCTGCTGCCGCCGACCATCATCTCCGACCTGGAGCTGGACAGGCACGGCTACAAGATCTACCCGATGGGTCCTTACTACCAGGCGTTTCCCGAGGGCGGCTCGATCAAGCTCTACGCCGACGACGCCAAGCGCAACCACGAGGAAGTCTCCAAGTGGTCCAAGAAGGACGCCGACGCCATGCCGCGCTGGGATGCCTGGCTGGCCGGCCTCGCCGACGTGCTCGGCCCGCTGCTGCTCACCGTGCCGCCGACCCTGGGCTCGCGCCGCCCCCGTGACCTGGCCGACACGCTGCGGCTGGCCTGGCGGCACCGCGGCATGGACGTGCGCACCATCGGCGATGTCACCCGGCTGATGACCATGAGCATCGCCGACCTGCTGGACGACTGGTTCGAGTCTCCGCAGGTGAAGGGCGCGCTGGCGGTCAACGGCGTGATCGGCACCTGGGCCGGCCCCTACGAGCCTGGCACCGCGTACGTGATGGCGCACCACTCCATCGGCGACGTCGGCGACGGCCACCTGGGGAACTGGGGTTTCCAGGAGGGCGGCATGGGCGCGGTGTCGAACGCCATCGAGGCTCGCCGCCCGCGGCTTCGGCGCCGAGGTGCGGACCAGCGCCAGGGTGGCCAGGGTGCTGGTCGAGAACGGCCGCGCGGCCGGCGTCGTGCTAGACAACGGCGAGGAGCTGCGGGCCAAGGTCGTGGTGTCCACGCTGCACCCGCGGACCGCGTTCCTTGAGCACCTGGGTCCCGAGCACCTGCCCGCGGACTTCGTCACCGACATCGAGCACTGGAAGACCCGCAGCGGCGTCGTCAAGATCAACCTGGCGCTCGGCGAGCTGCCCGACTTCATCGCCGACCCCGGCGCCCAGCTTCAGGAGCACCACACCGGCTCGGTGGAGATGGCGCCGACCATGGAGTACATCGAGCGCGCCTTCCAGGACGCCCGCGATGGCAAGGCCGCGGTCCGGCCGTTCAGCGACGGCGTGATCCCCACCGCGTTCGACAAGACCCTGAGCCCCGAGGGCACGCACATCATGTCGCTGTTCACCCAGTGGGTGCCCGCGGACTGGAGCACCGAGCCGCACACCGCCGAGCTGGAGGCCTACGCCGACCGCATGATCGACTGCTACAACGAGCTGGCGCCCAACTTCAAGGCCTCGATCCTGCACCGCGACATCGTCGGCCCGTATGAGATGGAGCAGGAGTACGGCCTGGTCGGCGGCAACATCTTCCACGGCGAGCTGTCCCTGGAGCAGCTTTTCCACATGCGCCCGGCGCCCGGCTACGCCGACTACCGGACCCCGGTCAGCGGCCTGTACTACGGCAGCTCCGCGACGCACGCCGGCGGCGGCGTCTGCGGCATCCCCGGCTGGCAGGCGGCGCGGGCGGCCATCGCCGACCGCAAGACGTCCCGGCGGGCCGGTCAGCTCCGCAAGGTCACCAGGCGCTCGTGACCGGGTCTTCTTCAGTAGCGAGAACGAATGGCTGACGCAACCGCGGCCATGCTAGGGGCGCGCAGTGTCGCGCTGGTCGGGGCGTCGCCCCGGCCCGGCACGTTCGGCCAGCGGATGACGCAGGAGGTGACCAGGAGCCCGTCGCGGCCGCGGGTCTTCCTGGTCAACCCCCGCTACCCGCAGATCGACGGGCAGCGCTGCTACCCCTCGCTCGCCGACCTGCCCGAGCCGGTCGACCTGGCCATGCTCGGCGTCCGCGACGACGCCCTGGCCGGCCAGCTCACCCTGGCCGCCCGGCGCGGCGACCGGGCCGCGGTCATCTTCGGCAACGCGCACTCCGACCCGGAGCAGGAGGAAGGCGGCCGCGCGCTGCGGGACCGGCTGGCCGACATCGCCAGCGGCGCCGGGATGGCGCTGTGCGGGGCCGGCTGCATGGGGTTCGTCAACGTCAGCCGCGGCCTGCGGGCGATCGGCTACACCGAGGCGTTCCCGCTGCCGCCGGGGCCGGTGGCACTGGTCACGCACTCGGGCTCGGTCTTCTCCGCGCTGCTGCGGGCCGGCCGGGGGCTGTCCTATTCGCTGGCCGTCTCCTCCGGCCAGGAACTGGTCACCAGCGCGCCGCGCTACCTGGAGTACGCGCTGGAGCTGCCGGAGACCCGGGTGCTGGCGCTGGTGCTTGAGGCGATGCGCGACGCCGGCCGGCTGCGCACCGTGCTGGACCAGGCCGCGCGGCGGGACATCCCGGTGGTGCTGCTCACCGTCGGCGGCTCGGCCGCCGGGCAGGCCATGGTCACGGCCCACTCCGGGGCGCTGGCCGCCGCCGACGGCGGCTGGGAGGCGCTGTGCCGGGCCTATGGCGTGCACCGGGTCAGGGACCTGGCCGAACTGGCCGACACCCTGGAGCTGTTCGCCGTCGGCCGGCCTCCTGCTGCCTGGGCACCGGGGTCGGGGATCGCCACCGTGCACGACTCCGGGCTGGAACGCGCGCATACCGCCGACGTGGCCGACACGGCCGGCGTGCCGTTCGCGCCGATCAGCGCGCAGACCACACGGCTGCTTGGCAAGCTGCTCGACCCCGGCCTGCTGCCGGCCAACCCGCTGGACGTGTGGGGCACCGGGGCCGACACCAGGGAACTGTTCGCCGCCTCGCTCACCGCGCTGGCCAGCGACCCGGCGGTCGCGGCGGTGGCGCTGGCCGTGGACCTGGTGCACGAGCTGGACGGGGACCGCTCTTACCCGCTGGCGATGCTGGACGCGGCGGTCCGCACCGACAAGCCGCTCGCGGTGCTGAGCAACCTGGGCAGCGCCATCGACCACGAACAGGCCATGTTGCTGCGCGGCGCGGGCATCCCCGTGCTGGAGGGCACCAGGACGGGGCTGCTGGCCCTGCGGCACCTGCTCGACCAGGCCAGGGCTGAACAGGCGCGGGCCGAACAAGCACAGGCGAGACAAGCACGGGCCGGTCACCCCGGTGCCGGACCGGATACCACTGGCGACCCGGACCGGCGGCGGCGTGCCCGCGAGCTGGTGACCTCCGGGCGGGCCAGCGGGGCGGCGCTGTTCGCGCTGCTGGCCGAGTACGGCATCACGGTGGCGGCGGCCAGGCCTGCCGCCGGTGCCGGCGAGGCGCTGGCCGCCGCCGCCGAGATCGGCTACCCGGTCGTCCTCAAGACCGACGAGCCGGGGGTGCCGCACAAGTCCGATGTCGGCGGCGTGCTGCTCGGCCTGGCCGGGCCGGCTGAGCTGGCCGCCGGCTATGCGCGGATGGCCGCCGGCCTCGGGCCGCGGGTGCTGGTCTGCCAGGCCGTGCCGGCCGGCCCCGAGCTGGCCCTGGGCATCGTCGCCGACCCCGGCCTCGGCCCGCTCGTCGTGGTGGGCGCCGGCGGCGTGCTCGTCGAGCTGCTCGCCGACCGCGCCGTGGCGCTCCCGCCGGTCAGCGAGGAACTGGCCGGCGAGTTGCTGGCCGGGCTGCGGGTGTCCCGGCTGCTTGACGGCGCACGCGGCGGGCCGGCCGCCGCTCCCGGCCCGGTCCGCGCCACGATCGCCGGGCTGTCCCGGCTCGCCCTCGATCTCGGCGATACTCTGGCCGCTCTCGATGTGAACCCGCTCATCTGCGGCCCCGAGCAGGCCATCGCCGTCGATGCCCTGGCTATCCCCCGGAGCTGACCTCGGCGCCCAAGGCCAGCCCGCGCATGGCAAGCTGCTCGACCTGGTACTGCCCCTCCACCGTGGCCTCCACGTCGAACCCGCACCGGACCACCGCCGGGGATCCGATGAGCGCGGTCGCGCGGCTCGGCAGGGGCTGCCGGGCCGCCTCTTCCGACTCCCACAGCAGGATGGCGCCCCACCTGCTGGTGGCGGGGTCGGAGATCCAGATCTTCAGGCGCAGCCCGGCGACCTGAGAGAACGCGGGTACCGACTCGTCTCGCAGGTAGTCGCGCAGCGACTCGATGGTCTGGCCGGAATCCGATAGGTCCCACCAGACAACTTCTGCGTGCATGCGTGGATGTCCTTTCCGAATTAGCCTTCGCGGTAAATTGATATATTGCCAAAATTGTCAAACGGCAGTGTTTATGGCATGGCAAGGTAGCCGGATGAGCCACGCCCATTCCCGACTCGCTGTCATATCTGCCAGTATCTCGATTTTGGCGGGGATTGCCATCCCAGCGCTGCCCGCCGTCGCCGCGGTGGCCAGGCAGGCGGCCCGCCCGGTCACCGCGCCTGCCACCGCGCCAGCCACCCCGGCGAGCGCCGGTGCCAGGCCGGGCGCGGCGGCAGGCATGCTGACGGGGATGGTTCGCGGCCCGGACGGCCTGCCGGTGCGCGGGACTTGCGTGACCGCCGCCGGGCCGGGCGGCACCATTACCCGGCCGGCGGGCGCCGGCGGCCGGTACCTGCTCGCCGGGCTGCGGCCGGGCCAGTACCGCGTCGAGTTCCGCGACTGCGCCAGCCCGGCGCGGTATTTCGCGCAGTGGTACCGCGACGCGACCCTGCCGGGGTCCTCGGTCCCGGTCACCGTCACCGCCAGGCTGCCGGTGCGGCTGGCGCCGGTCACGCTGCGGCTGACCAGCCCGGCGGCCGAGATGGCCGCCCTCAGCCGGGCCGGACATGCTGGGTCATCCGTCGGCACGCCTGCCGCACGGGCCGGGTCCATCTCCGGAACCGTCCGCAGCCGGGCCGGCCGACGGCTGGCCCAGGTCTGCGTGCTGGCGATCAACGACTCCAGCAGCGAAGCCTACGAGTGGTGGACCGGCCATCGGGGTGGCTACTCCATCCCGGTCGGCACCTCCGGGACCTGGACGGTGGGCTTCGTCGCCGGCTGCGGGAGCGGCGGGAACTGGGCACCGCAATGGTGGCGTCACGTTCCCACGCCCCGTAAGGCAACGCGCCTGCACGAGAAGAAGGGCCGTGGCTTTGCCCGCATTGACGCCGCGCTGCGGCCAGGTGCGGCCATCTCCGGCAGGGTGACCGCTGCCGACGGCGGCGAGCCGCTCGCCGGGGCATGCGTGACGGCGGCGGGCACCGGCGCGATGAGCGAGGTCCAGGTCCAGGCCACCACCGGCACCGACGGCCGTTACCTCGTGAAGAGCCTGGGCACCGGCGCCTACCGGATATCGGTCGATCCCACCTGCGGCGTGCCCGGCAGTTACCTCGGCGCCAGTTACCCTACGGCGGTCAAGGCGACCGCTGGCCGGACCACCACGGGCATCGACGTGGCGCTGAAGTCCGGCGTGACGATCAGCGGCGTCGTGACCAGCCAGGCCACCGGAAACCCGGTCGGCCACGCCTGCGTGGACCTGCTAGGCCCGAGGCTGGTCATCGCGGACGCGGCAGAGAGGAACGGCCGCTACACCGTCACGGACGTGCCGCCAGGCCGTTACCTGGTCGGCTTCAGCGGCGGCTGCGGCAACACCGGCAGCTACGCGCAGACCAGCTACGACGGCAAGGCCACCGCCGCTGCCGCCACGCCGATCGACCT
Source organism: uncultured Actinomycetota bacterium (assembly GCA_963725175.1). Classification (GTDB taxonomy): domain Bacteria; phylum Actinomycetota; class Actinomycetes; order Streptosporangiales; family Streptosporangiaceae; genus DASUBV01. The sequence continues at coordinate 4,909,403 of CAVRXH010000006.1, read as the reverse complement.
GGCCGGCGGCCAGGCCGCGGCGGGGATCAGCGGAGCGCTGCCACCCGGCGGGACGATCGGCGGGCAGCTGCGGAGTGCCTCGGGCCGGGAACTCCGTCATGCTTGCGTCCAGGTCGATCCCGAACTGCTGCTGCAGTTCGACGGCGGTCCGGTGCCGTACCCACTCACTTCCTCCGTCGAGCTGGACGGCCTGGCAGACGAAACGACCTTCACCGGCGGCAGCGGCCGGTTCAAAGCCGCCAACCTCCCGCCGGGCCGTTACCAGGTGAGCTACTGGGGCTGTGACGGTGCCGCCGGCCAGGCCGGCCAGGCTACCTTCGCCCCGCAGGGCGGCACCGGATGGATCTGGGTGACGCCCGGTGCCGTCACCAGTGTCAGCGCGAAACTGGCCCCCGGCGCGACCATCAGCGGCCGGCTGACCGGCCAGCCCGGCGACCGCCTCGCCGACACCTGCGTGCTGGCGGTTCCCGACGGACAGGAGCTGGAGACGGCAGACCTGGGCGGCTCGGTCTTCGCCGGTGTCTCGCGCAGCGGCAGGTACACCATCCGGAGCCTGCACACGGGCCGCTACGCGGTGCAGTTCGCGCCGTGCGAAGGAGGCGCCTTCCCGCCGCAGTGGTACGACGGCGGTGCCAGCCGCGCGGCCGCTCGCCTGGTCAGCGTCCGGGCCGGGCACGCGACCACTGGCATCAGCATGCGGCTGGCAGGCGGCGGCAAGATCAAGGGCAAGGTCGTCGGCCCATCAGGCAAGCCGGTCAGCGGGTACTGCGTGACCCTGTCCGATCGCTCGGGCTTGACCACCCTCGGCACCCAGACCGGCGGAACCGGGATCTACTGGATCAGTCACGTGCTGCCGGGACGATGGGCCGCGCAGGTGTCGCCGTGCGGGCCTGCCTCGGCGCTCGGCGCGGTCGCCGTCACCGAGCGGGTCCGCGACGCCAGGCTGACCCGGCTGCCCGTTATCAGGCTGCCGCGGGCCGGCGCGGTGACCGGGACAGTGACCGGAGGCGCGGGCCCGGCGGCGCAGCCGGGAATCTGCGTGACGGCCACGCCGGTATCAGGGACCGGGCTGCCAGGTCTCGCGGTGACCAGCGCCCGCGGGCGTTACGACCTGCGCGGGCTGGCACCGGGCAGCTACCGGATCGAGTTCAGCTCCTCCTGCGAGCCCGGCACGGCCGCGCTGGCCACGCAGTGGTACGGCGGCGGTCCCGGCGCTGGGCCCGGCAAGCTCGTGACGGTCACCGGCGGCCGGGTCACCTCCGGCATCGGGGCTGACCTGACCGGTGACGGCAACATTTCCGGGACGGTCACCTCGGCAGCGGCTCCGGTGCCCGGCGTGTGCGCGGGCGCGTACGCCAGGGCCGCCAGGGCACCGTCCGAGATCGCCATCACCGGCAGCGGCGGCGGCTACCGGCTCGCGGGCCTGGTCCCCGGCAGGTACACCGTCAAGTTCACCGCCGGCTGCGGCGACGCCCGCTACCGGACTCAGTGGTACGACGGCGCCGCCAGCCGGGCCGCCGCCACCACGGTCACCGTGTCGCCGGACAGCACCACCGGCGGCATCGACGCGCGGTAAATGCCCAGGCAGGCGAGCCTTTCGGATGGTGACTGATTCGCGATGAACCCGGCGACTCGGTCCTCGCCCGGTCGTGTCATGCTCGCCCGGTGCTGCGATGCCGCGCCCGGTGCGCCCTGCTGACCATGTCCGCCGCCACCGCCGTGGCGGTCATCGCCGGCCTGGCCGGTGCCTCGCCGGCCGGGGCGTCGACTGTCGGCACGGCCGCGGCGGCGGCCCGGCACGCCACCGCCGGCCAGGCCACCGCCGGGCAGGTCACGCCAGCCCGGCCTTTGGTGCTGGCGACGGGGGCGAGGGCGAGGGCCACCACAGCAGGCCTGGTGACTGGGGTGGTCCGGGGACCGGACGGGCGGCCGCTGCGCGGGGTTTGCGTGACCGCCACCGGGACTGCTGACGCCCGGCTGGCGGGCACCGGGCTGGCGGGCACCGGGCTGGCCGACCCCGGGCTGGCCGACCCCGGGCTGGCGGGCACCGCCGCAGGTACCGGGCTGCCGGGCCCCGTCACCCGGTCGGCCGTCACCCTGGCCGCAGGCCGGTACCTGCTGACGGGCCTGCCGCCAGGCCGGTACACGATCGGCTACCACGACTGCGCCGACCCGGCCCGCTACTTCGACCAGTGGTACGGCGGCGCCACCCAGCCCGCCAGCGCCGCCAAGATCACCATCGCCGGCAGCCAGCCCACCCGGCTCGCACCCGTCACCCTCCGCCTCACCAGCCCCGCCGCCGAACTAGCCGCCACGGAGCGGGCTGCCCAGGCCTCGGCCGGGACCGTCCAGCCCGCGGTCCGGGTCGGGTGGATCACCGGCCTGGTGCGCAGCCGTGCGGGACGCAAGCTCGGCGGGATCTGCGTGCAGGCGAGCACGCCGAGAGTATGGACGCAAACCGGCTCCGGCATCGTGGGCAGCCACCGGGGCGTCTACGGCCTGCGCGCGGGCACCTCGGGCAACTGGGAGGTGGGGTTCTTCGGTGGCTGCGGGAACCCGGCGAGCTGGGCTCCGCAGTGGTGGCGCTACGACCAGACCGACCGCAAGGTCACCCGCCTGCACGCCAGGAAGGGGCATGGGTTCTCCGGCATCGACGCCCGGCTACGGCCCGGCGCCATCATCACGGGCACGGTCACGGCGGCCGATGGCGGCGAGCCGCTCGGCGGTGTCTGCGTGGATGCCGTCGGCACGGGCGGCATGAGCGAGATCCAGCCCGAGGCCGTGACCGGCGCCAGCGGCAAGTACCGGCTGCTCAACCTAGGCACCGGCTCGTACCGGCTCAGGTTCACGCCCGTTTGCGGGCAGCCGGGCGACTACCTGCCGCAGAGCTATGCCACCACGGTCCGCGCGACTGACGGCAAGATCACCGCAGGCATCGACGCGGCACTCCGGACGGGCGCCTCCATCAGCGGCACCGTGACGAGCCAGGCCACGGGCGCTCCGGTCGCGGGCATCTGCGTCGATATCTCCAGCAAGTCCGGCACCTACGGGGACGAGGACGTCACCGGTCGTCATGGCCACTACACCTTCACCGGCCTGCGGGCCGGCAGCTACCTGATCAGCTACAGCGGAGGCTGCGGCAACAGCGGCAGCTACGCTCCGGTCTCCTACCGAGACCAGGCCAACGGGTACGGCTCGGACCCGATCTCCGTCACGCCAGCACAGCAGCTCACCGGGATCGACCAGGCCATGCCGCCAGGCGGGACGATCGCCGGAACGGCGACCGCGTTGCGGGGAACGCCATTGAAGGACATCTGCGTGCTGGCGTTCACCCGCAACGCCGCCGGCGGGCTGGATGGCTTTCCGGACACACACGAGCTGCTGGCGCCTGTCAGCCTCGGCATTACCGGCAAGACCGGGGGTTACCGCATTCGCGGCCTGGCACCCGGCCAGTACCAGACTGAGTTCGTGGACGACTGCGGGAGCGGGAACACGCGTTACGCGCCGCGGACCTTCGCGCCGCAAGGCGGCCCCGGCTGGGTGTCGGTGAGCGCCGGCGCCACGACGGCAGGCGTGAGCGCGACGCTGAGCGCCGCCGGCAGCATCAGCGGCACCGTCACCGGGGCGGGCGGGCGCAAGCTGCGCTGGATCTGCGCCTTCGCGGTGCACGGCAAGGCTGGGCTGGGCGTCGCGCTCGGGCAGGCGGAGGAAGCCGCGCCGACGACGGGCGACGGCCATTACGTCCTGCACGGCCTGGCGCCCGGCCGCTACACCGTGGAGTTCAGCGCGTGTGCATACGGAAGGTACGCAACCCAGTGGTACAAGGGTGCGGGCAGCCAGTCGGCGGCCCGGCTGGTCACGGTCCGCGCCGGACACGCCACCACCGGCATTGACGCCGCGCTGACCGCCGGCCACACGGTGACCGGGAGAGTGACCGCCGCGGCGTCAGGCAAGCCGGTGGGCCGTGCCTGCGTCTTGGTCACCGACTCCTTCGGCAACCTCATCGGCGACGGAGAGACCAGCGCGAGCGGCGCCTACCGGGTGACGCATGTGCCGGCCGGCCGGTGGATCGCCGAGGCCTGGCTGTGCCAGTCCGCGAACCCAGAGTTCGCCGGTGTCGTCCGCAGGGTGCGGGTGCATGGCAGCTCAACTCGCCTGGCGATCACCTTGCCGCAGGCCGGCCAGGTCACCGGCACCGTGCTCGGCGGGGTGAGCACGGCCGAACCCGGAATCTGCGTGGCGGCCAAGCCAGTCTCCGGGACCGTTCAGGCCGGGCTGACGGTTACCGGAGCGGGCGGCCGCTACCGCATGACCGGCCTCGCGCCGGGCAGCTACCGGATCCTGTTCACGCCTTACTGCCTCGTGGGCACCGCCGCCGTAGTTCCCCAGTGGTACGACGGCGCGGCCAGTTCCAGCAAGGCGTCCCTGGTGACCGTCACGGCGGGCCGGACAACCACGGCCGTGGACGCGAATCTGACCGGCGACGGCGGCATCTCCGGCAGCGTCACCGACAACTCGGCACCGGTCCCTGGCGTGTGCGTCGGCGCCTACGCCCGGTCTGCCAGGACACCCGCCGCGATCGCCATCACCGGCGCCAGCGGCAGCTATCTGCTGACCGGCCTGAACCCCGGCGAATACACCGTCAAGTTCACCGCCGGGTGCGGCAGCGCCAGCTACCGGCGCCCGGTGGTACGACGGCACCGCCAGCCGGTCCGCCGCCACCCCGGTCACCGTTTCGCCAGACAGCACCACCGCCGGCATCGGCGCGTCCTGACAGCCCGGAATGCCCGCGCGACCTGTGGAATAGCGGTAAACACGGCCGCTAGCCGACTTTCCCTAATCGTGACCGCTTAGCGACGGAATGCGGGCTGTGCCCATGCCGGGCCGTGCCATGCTCGGCGCGTGACAGAACGCCGCGCGCGCCGCGCCTTGCTAGCCGTCAGTATCGCCGTGGCCGCCGCGGCGGCTTCCGTTCTCCCGTCCGTGGCCGCGAGCGCCGCGACCGGGACCTCCCGGTCAGCCGCACGCCCAGCGCCGGGCGCGGCACTACGGCGGGCCAGCGCGCCCGGCGCGATCACCGGTGTGGTGCGCGGCCCGGCCGGGACGCCGCTGCGCGGCGTCTGCGTGACGGCCTCGGGACCGGCCGCCGCCCGGAGCGGGCTGACCACCGCGAGCGGCCGGTACACGATCACCGGGCTGCGGCCCGGCAGCTACGCCGTCGGCTTCCGCGACTGCGCGGACCCGGCACGCTACTTCGAGCAGTGGTACGGCAACGCGGACCTGCCATCGGCGGCCGCGAGGGTCAGCATCGGGACCGGCCTGCCGGTCCGGCTCGCGGCGGTCACGCTGCGGCTGACCAGCCCGGCCGCCGAGATCGCCGCCACCCGGCGGGCGGCACTGCCCGCGACGGGCGGTGTCGCTCCAGCGGTCAAGGCCGGCTGGATCACTGGCACGGTGCGCAGCGGCACGGGACGCAAGCTCGGCGGGATCTGCGCGATGGCCACCTCCTCCACCGGTGACTCGGTGACCGGAACCGGCACCGTGACCGGCCGCAAGGGCGGCTACGGCCTGTACACGGGGACCTCGGGCAGGTGGGAGGTGCAGTTCGTCGGCGGCTGCGGGGGCGCTGGCAACTGGGCGCCGCAGTGGTGGCGCTACGACCAGACCGACCGGAAGGTCACCTACCTGCACGCCAGGAAGGGACACGGCTTCTCCGGCATCAACGCCTCGCTGCGCCCCGGCGCCGCCATCTCCGGCACGGTCACGGCCGCTGTCGGCGGCGCGCCGCCGAAGGGCGTCTGCGTGACCGCGGCCGGGACCGGCGGCATGGACCAGGTCGAGATCCAGGGCGTGACCACGAGCACCGGCAGCTACCGGCTGCCCGACCTGGGCACCGGTTCCTACCAGGTCAGGTTCGACCCCGAGTGCGGGCAGCGGGGCAATTACCTGGGCGCCAAGCACGCCGCCCTGGTCCGCGCGACCGACGGCAAGACCACCAAGGGCATCAATGCGCGCCTGCAGCCGGGCGCCTCGATCAGCGGCGTGGTGACCAGCCAGGCCAGCGGCACGCCGGTCGCCGGGATCTGCGTGAGCCTGGCGAAATCGGCCAGCGCCATCGACGGACTTGACGAGGTCTATACCAACGCCAGCGGCGAGTACACCTTCAGCCAGCTCCGGGCCGCCAGCTACGTCATCGGCTATTCCGGCGGCTGCGGCAACACCAGCAGCTACGCGCCGGTCTACTACGACGGCCAGGTCAGCCCGGCCACCGCTAACCCGGTCGCGGTCGCGGCGGCGCAGCAGGTGACCGGGATCAACGAGGCCATGCCGACTGGCGGCACCATCGCCGGCACGGTGACCAGCTCGTCCGGCGCTCCGCTGAAGGACGCCTGCGTGGTGACGACCTCCCGCAACAACGCCGGCGGGATGGGCGGCAATCCGTTTCTCCTGACCGAGTTCGCGGTGGACACGGACGAGAGCGGCCTCGCGTTCTCCGGCAAGAACGGCACGTACCGTATCCCCAATCTGCCGCCCGGCCAGTACCAGACGGCGTTCTTTGGCGGCTGCGGGAACGGGACGGCGAGCTACGCGGCACAGACCTTCGCGCCCCAGGGCGGGACCGGCTGGGTGTCGGTGAACCCAGGCACGACCACCTCGGGAGTGAGCGCCGCGCTCAGCGCCGGCGGCAGCATCAGCGGCACGGTCACCGGCACCGCCGGGCGCAAGCTGGGCGGGATCTGCGTGACGGCGGTGAGCAAGGCGGAGCCTGCCGCGCTGCTCGCGGAGGCGTACAACGAGCCGACCAGCAGCGGGAACGGCCATTACGTGCTGGCGGGCCTGCCGGCCGGTCGCTACGCCGTGGACTTCGTCCCGTGCTTCGAGCTGTCCTATGCCCCGCAGTGGTACAAGGGCGCGGCCGGGCAGTCGTCGGCACGGCTGGTGACCGTCCGCGCCGGGCACGCCAGCACCGGGATTAACGTCGCGCTGACCGTCGGCGGCACCCTGGCCGGCAAGGTGACCTCGAAGGCGACGGGCAAGCCGGTGGCCAACGTCTGCGTCCTGATCACCGACTCCGACGGCAACCCGCTGGCGGGCGCGCTGAGCGCCGCCAACGGCACCTACCTGGCCAGGCATGTGCCGGCCGGCCGGTGGACCGTGTACCCGGCCCAGTGCGAGTCAGCGAAGCCTGCGCTGGGCGGCATCGTCCGTAAGGATGTGCGGACGCACGGCGCGAGTACCAGCCTGGCGCTCACCCTGCCGCAGGCCGGCCAGGTGACCGGCACGGTGCTGGGGGGCACGCCCGCAGTAGCCGAGCCAGGGCTCTGCGTGGAGGCCGCCCCCGCCACCGGTGACGGCGAGCCCGGCACCGCGGTGACCGGCGCGGACGGCAGCTACGATCTGACCGGCCTGGCGCCGGGCCAGTACCTGATCGAGTTCACCCCGTACTGCATTCCGGGTAACGCGGCCGTGGTTCCGCAGTGGTACAACAACAACGCCGTGCCCAAGGTCAACGAGACGCCGGTCACGGTGACCGCCGGGCGGGTGACCTCGGGCGTGGGCGCGACCCTGTCCGACGACGGCGGCATCTCCGGCACCGTCACCGTCTCCTCGGTCCCGGCCGCTGGGGTCTGTGTCGGCGCCTACGACGGCACCGCCAGCACGCCCGCCGAGGTCGCGATCACCGGCGCCGACGGCAGCTACCAGCTCGCCGGGCTGACGCCGGGCAGCTACTCGGTGGAGTTCACCGCGGGGTGCGGCGCCGCCAGCTACACCACGCAGTGGTACTCCGGCGCCACCACGCGGGCCGCCGCCAGCACGGTCACCGTCGAGCCCGGCACCATCAGTAACGGGATCGACGCCAGCTAGCGCTGTTCCGCCAACGCTGTTCCGCCAACGCTGTCAGGCCTGGGCCCGCGAGTTGCGCCGGCGCGGGCCTGACAGCGGCGCCTTCACCGCCACGGCCGGCACCGCGGCGGGGCTCACGAAGCTGCTGCCGTGCGGCCCCGCGATAACCGCCTGGTCCAGGGCGCTGCCGCGCACCAGGCTCTTCCAGGACATGAACCAGACCGTCCAGCCGTCGTTCCAGGTGCCGTGCTGCGGGCTGCCGGTCACGGTGACCGGGTCACCGGGCACGGCGAGCTTGTAATACTCCTCGGCGTGCGCGGGCGAGGTATTCACGCAGCCGTGGCTGACGTTCGTGACGCCCTGCTCGCCAACGGACCAGTAGGCGTCGTGGATGTACACGCCGCTCCAGGTGAACCGGACCGACCAGGGCACCTCCAGGTTGTAGCCAGGCCCCACCATGTCGACCGGGTTGCCCTTGTCGATGGTCACGTAAGTCCCGTTCGGCGTGTCATCTCCTGGCCGTCCGGTGCTGATCGGCCAGCGCCGCCAGAACTTCCGCTTGTAGTACACGTTCATGTAGTGGGTCCTGGTGCTCGCCACGACGATCAGCGACGGGCCGATGCGAAAGGTCTGGGTGAGGTCGCGGGCGCCGTACACGCCGGGCGCGCCCCGCACCCCGGCGAAATGGCCGTCGAACGACACCACCGTGTGCTGCGGCCAGTAGCCGCGCGGCCGGAAGTACAGCGTCTTGTTGCCGTCCCAGAACCAGGCGCCGGTCACCGGGCGGGACGTCGTCAGGGTGATGGCCCGCTCCACCTGCGCCTTGCGGGTGATCGGGCGGCTGAAGTCGATGATGATCGGCATCCCGACGCCGTAGCGCTGCCGGTAGCCCTCGATCGTGCTCGCGACGAAGGTCTTCTTCGGCTTCAGCGTGGCGAACGAGGCCGTCGCCGTGACGATCCGGCCGTGGCCCTGCGCCGTCGCGGTCACCTTGACGGTCCGCGACATGGCAAGCCGGCCGCTGCCGCGCCACACGGTCCCGGCATGGCTCAGCCTGCCGGTCACCGTGCCGCCGGTGACCTTCACGCCGCTGATGGTCCCGGCCGCGGCCCGCACCACGATGGGCGCGCCTGGCTGCACGCCGGCCGAGCCGTTCGCCGGAGTGATATCCAGCCGCGGCACCAGCGCGGCCTGGCTCGCTGACTGCGCCGCGGTGGCGCATCCGGCGAGCGAGGCGGCCAGCGCGGCGGCGATGGTCCCGGCGGTGATGATGGCCGGCATCCGGCCCTGACGCGCGGTCGTGCTGTGCACCGAAAATCCCCGATCCCCGTTGACCGTCCGTGCGGGAAAGCCGGCGGAAAACGAGATAGCCGGCCGGACGCCCGCGATACGCGGGTCATTACCCGCCTGCCGCGCCCGGACACCGGCAGGCCGCCTTAACCGGTTAATAACCTGGCCACGCCCTGGCAAAGCGGTCCCGGCACCCGGCCGGGCGGCGCCCGCCGCTCCCCCGCGCCGGCACCGAAGTAGTCCTCGCAGTTTGCCAGGGCCAGCGGGCGCGCCGCCGGGAAACACGACCGCGGCCGGCGGATGGCATTCGCCCGCTTCAAGAGCATCATTGCGGTTGACACGCCATTCCCCCTATGTTCCGATGGCTGCGCGCCTGCGGCGCGATCCTGATATGGGGGCACGAATGAGGCAAAGAATTGCCGCCGCGCTCGCGGTCGGCATCGTCCTGGCGGTAAATGCGACTGCATTACCAGCGATAGCGGGAGTGACCAGCGGCAATTCTGCCGCGACCACAGCCGGAGCGGCCGGGGCGGCCGCGCACGCTAGCGCCGCCGCGCGGCTCGCGGCCCTGCGGGCCAGCAGGCCCGCCATCGCGACCGGCGTGGTGCGGTCCTTCACCGGTCAGCCGCTGGCGGGGGCCTGCGTGTCGGCGGCCGGGACCGGCGGCATCGCGCACGCCAGGACCGGCGCGAACGGCCGGTTCACGCTGGCCAGCCTGCGCAGCGGCCGGGAGATCCTGCACGTCACCGGCTGCGTCACGGGCGGCAGCTATCTGCCGCAGTGGTCCGGCGGCTCCGCGCTGCCCGACGCCGCCCGTCCGTTCACGGTCACCGGCGGGCAGCTCACCAGGCTGGCAGCGGTCACGCTGCGCCCGGCCAGCCCGGCCGCGCTGTTCGCCCCGCTGGCCTCGGCACGGCGCGCCGCGGCGGTCCGGCCCGCTGTACGGGCCGCGTACCGCAACTACGGTGGCATTTCCGGCCAGATCACCGGCCCGGACGGGCGGGCGGTGACCGACACCTGCGTGGAGATTGATCTCCCCGGCGGCGTGGAAGGCGTCCCGGTGTCGGCCAAGGGCGTCTACACCACGGACCGCTACCTGCCGCCGGGTCGTTACAAGGTCCAATTCGCCGCCATCGACTGCAATTCCGATCCGGGGAACTGGGCACCGCAGTGGTACAAGGACACCACCAGGAAATCCGCCGCCACCTGGGTCCGGGTCCGGCCACGCAAGATGACCCGGCACATCGACGCCACCCTGCGGCACGGCGGGATCCTCGCCGGGAAGGTCGCGAGCAAGGCCGGGCGGGCGGTCAAGGGTGTCTGCGTCGGGCTGTTCACCAACAACGGCGACTACCTGACGCAGGTCAACCTGCACCACGGCGCCTACCAGTTCCGCGGCCTGACCACCGCACGGTACAAGGTCCTGTTCGCCCCTGGCTGCGGCAACGGCGGCGGCAGTTACCTGGCGCAGTGGTGGAAGGACCACGGCTCCTTCAGCCGGGCGAACCCCGTCCACGTCCGGGCGGGGCAGACCGTCTCCGGGATCGACGGAGCCCTGGTGCTGGGCGGCGTGCTCACCGGCACGGTGCGGCTCGGCAGCTCGTCCGGACGGCCGCTGGCCGGCATGTGCGTGACCGCGCAGGCCGGCTCGTCGCTCGACGGGAACTTCTACCTGGCCTCGACCAGGCACGATGGCCGGTACGTCATGAGAGGCCTGCCGACGGGCAGCTACAGCGTGGACTTCTCCCCCGGCTGTAACAACAACGGCAACTACCTGAGCGTCAGCTACCCCAGGAAGGTGCACGTCACCGTCGGCAAGACCAGGAGCGGGATCAGTGCGGTGCTCCAGCCGGGCGGCTCTATCTCCGGCGTGGTGACGGGCCTGTCCGGACAGCCACTTGCGGGCGTCGTGGCATTCGCCACCGCCAGCGATGGCAACGGCAACGCCGCCTGCTCGGGCAAGACCGGGGCCTTCGACATCACCCAGCTCCCGCCCGGCAGCTACACAATCGCTTACGGCGGGTACTGCGGCGCGAAGGGCAACTACGCGCCGCTGTACTACCCGAACCAGCTCGACCCGACCGCGGCCGTCCCCGTCAGGGTCGGCGCCGCGCAGCGGGTCACCGGGATCGACGGCCGGATGCGGCCGGGCGCCACCGTCACCGGGACGGTTACCGGTCGCTCCGGCCGGCCGGCCCGGGGCATCTGCGTGGCCGTGCAGCAGGCCGGCTTCTCCTACATCGACAGCAGTCTCAATGCCGTGCTATACGGCGCCGAGGCCGAGACGGGTAAGACGGGCACCTACCGGGTGGCCGGCCTGGGTCCGGGCCGGTACGGCGTGCAGTTCGGCCCGTGCGGCGAGCAGCCCTATGCCAGCAGGTGGTTCGCGGGGCAGGCGGGCGCGCCCATCGGTGATCTCGTGGACGTCGGCACCGGTGCCACCGTGTCCGGGATCAGCGCGGTCATGCCGCCCGGCGGTGCCATCGCCGGCCAGCTCAGGGACCGCCAGGGCAAGCCCGTCCAGGGTACCTGCGCGCAGGCCGTCAACCTGCGAACCGGCCAGTACACGGAGCAGGCCAACGACCTATTCGGCAGCGGCTACCAGCTCACCGGGCTGGCACCGGGCCAGTACGCGGTGAACTTCTACTCCTGCCTGGAGGGGGTCGGCTACGCCAGCCAGTGGTACCGCGACCGCTCCGGACCCAGATCGGCCACGGTCGTCCGGGTCACCGCCGGCCATGTCACCCGGGCCATTGACGCGAGCCTGGCCAGGGGCGGCGTGATCACCGGCCGGGCCACCGTGGCGGGTACCGGTACGCCGGTCCGCTACTACTGCGTCGAGGCATCCACCCGGTCAGGGTCGGCGTTCGGCTGGGGCGAGACGGGCCGTACCGGCGACTACTCGGTGCGCGGCCTGGCCACCGGCAGCTACCGGCTGACCTTCAGCAACTGCGAGCCGGTCCGGGGTACCGCCGCTAGCCAGACCCTGCCGGGGACGGTGCGGGTGACGGAACCGCGCACGGTGACCGGGGTCAACGTGAAGCTGCGGGTGGCCGGCTCGATCTCCGGTCACGTGCTTGGCGGCCCGCGGGGCAGCGCCGGGCAGGGCCAGGTCTGCGTCGAGGCCGACCCGGTCAGCCCTGCCGGGCTCCAGGGATCCGCCACGACCGGCTACGCGGGCTACTACCTGATCAGGAGCCTGCTGCCGGGCAAGTACCGGGTCTACTTCGACACCACTGGCGAATGCGACAACAGCCTCGACGGGCTGCGGCCGCAGTGGTTCAAGGACGCGGAGACCAGGGCTGCGGCGACGCTCGTCACGGTGACGGCCGGGCAGGTCACACCGGTCATCAGCGCCACGCTGCGCGACGACGGCGGGATCTCCGGCACGGTCACCGTCGCGGCCGGCGGCACGCTGCTGGCCGGCGCTTGCGTGCGGGCGGTGCCGGTCGGGGCCAGGGCCGCCGGCCGCGACCCCAGTCTGACGGCGAGCGCCACCGGTACGGGCGACTACCAGCTCACCGGGCTGGCGCCTGGTCAGTACAAGGTGCGGTTCAGCTCCGGCTGCGGCGCGACCGGCTACGTCACTCAGTGGTGGATGCACGCCAGCTCGGCGGCGACAGCCACCATCATCACCGTGCACGATGGCGCCGTCACGGCCGGCATAAACGCGGCTCTTGCCAAGTAACCGTCATTCTGGTTGACACTTCATTTCCGCGTATGCTCCGATAGCTGCGCGTCATACCGGCTTGAACCTGATATGGGGGCACGAATGAGGATAAGAATGGCCGCCGCGCTCGCGGCGGCCGTAGTTATCGCGGTAAATACGAGCGCGCTACCGGCAATAGCGGGAAGCACCAGCGGTAATTCCGGGGCACCCGGCGCGGCTGCTGGCGCGGCCCCAGCCGCGAGCCTGGCGCGGCCAGGCCTGACCGGCGCTGCCGCGCATGCCGCCGCGACCGCGCGCCAGGCGGCGCTGCGGGCGCGGCAGCCCGCGATCGTGACCGGCGTGGTGCGGTCCTTCACCGGCAAGCCGCTGTCGCGGGCCTGCGTGTCGGCGGCGGGGACGGGCGGCACCGCGCACGCCAGGACCGGCGCCAGCGGCCAGTTTACCCTGGCTGGCCTGCACAGCGGTCAGGTCATCCTGCACGTCATGTCCTGCTCGGCGGGCAGCGGCTACCTCCCCGACTGGTCCGGCGGCACCCCGCTGCCCGGTCTCGCCCGGCCGATCACCATCACCGGCGGGCGAGTGACCAGGGTGGCGCCGGTCACGCTCCGCCCGGCCAGCCCGGCCGCGCTGTTCGCCCCGCTGGCATCGGCACAGCGGGAGGCGGCCACCCGGCCGGCGGTGCGCGCCGCGTACCGCAACGACGGCGGCATTTCCGGTCAGGTGACCGGCTCGAACGGGCGGCCGGCTACCCGCATCTGCGTGGGGATTGCCTTTGACGGCGGCGTATTTGGCGTCCCGGTGTCCGCCAAGGGCGTCTACACCACTGACCGCTACCTGCCGCCGGGTCGTTACAAGGTGGAATTCGCCCCTCTCGGCTGCAAATCCAATCCGGGCAACTGGGCGCCGCAGTGGTACCGAGACGGCACCAGAAAATCAGCCGCCACCTGGATCCGGGTGTCGCCGCGCAAGATGACGCGGCATATCGACGCGACCCTGGGGCACGGCGGGATCATCTCCGGGAAGGTCGCCAGCGTGGCCGGGCGAAAGGTCGGCGGCGTCTGCGCCGTGCTGGCCAGCAAGCGCGGCAACTACCTCGAGCAGGCCAGCGCCCGCCACGGCGCCTACCGGCTCCGCGGCCTGCCCACCGGCCGGTACAAGGTCTACTTCGCCTCCTACTGCACCGGGCGCAGCGCGAACTACCTGCCGCAATGGTGGAAGAACCACGCCTCCTTCCGCCAGGCCAATCCGGTCAGCGTCCGGGTGGGCCAGACCGTCTCCGAGATTAACGCCGCCCTGGTCCAGGGCGGCGAGATCACCGGTACGGTGCGGCTGGGCAGCTCGTCCGGCGCGCTGCTGGCCGGGATGTGCGTGGCCGCGCAGCCCGACTCAGGCACGAATCCGTACGTCTACTTCGGGGCAACCGGCAAGAAGGGCCGGTACACGTTGAATGCTCTGTCGACGGGCAGCTACAGCGTGTACTTCTCCCCCGGCTGTGACAACAACGGCAACTACCTGGACGGCAGCTACCCCGGCCGGGCGCACGTGACCGATGGCAAGACCACCAGCGGCATCAACGGCATCCTCCAGCCGGGTGGCTCCATCTCGGGGGTGGTGACCGGCCCGTCCGGACAGCCGCTGGCCGACGTCTGGGTGGCCGCTTACGCCAACGACGGCAATGGCAACGGCGTGTGCACAAACGCAAAGGGAGCCTTCGACCTCACCCAGCTCCCGTCCGATAGCTACATCGTCGGCTACGCCGACGAGTGCGGCGTGTCGACCAACTACGCACCGCTGTACTACCCGAACCAGCTCGACCCGACCTTGGCGGTCCCGGTCAAGGTCGTCGCCGGGCAGCGCGTCACCGGGATCAACGGCCAGCTGCAGCGAGGCGCCACCGTCGCCGGAACGGTCACCAGCCGGTCCGGGCAGCCGCTCAGGGACATCTGCGTGGCCGTGGCGCCGACTGATGACTCCTACCCCTTCAGCGACCTCGACGCCGCGTTCTTCAATTACGACGCCACGACAGGCAAGACGGGCACCTACCGGCTTGACCAGCTAGGACCCAGCCGGTACGGCGTGCAGTTCGGCCCATGCGGCGAGCAGCCGTACACCACCAAGTGGTTCGACGCGCGGCCCGGCGCCCCCATCGGCGACATCGTGGACCTGAACGTGGGCACCACCGTGTCCGGCGTCAGCGCCACCCTGTCGCCAGGGGGCACCATCGCCGGACAGTTCCGTAATCGGCGGGGCAAGGCCGTGAAGGGCATGTGCGCGGAGGCCGTCAACCTGGCGACCGGCGTCTACGCGGTTCAGGCCGGCGACTGGAGCGGCAGTAGCTACAAGCTCACTGGGCTGGCACCCGGCCAGTACAAGGTGGTCTTCTATTCCTGCAGCGGTGTCAACTACGCAGAGCAGTGGTATCGCGGCAGGACCGGACCCGCATCGGCCGCGGTCGTCCGCGTCGCCGCCGGTCATGTCACCGGGTCCATAGACGCCAGCCTGTACCGGGGCGCGAAGATCACCGGCCGGGCGACCCTGGCGGGCACCAGCACGCCGGCCAGGTACTACTGCGTCACGGCCTCCAACAAGTCGGGATCGAAGTTCGGCTTCGGCCAGACCCGGCGCGACGGTGACTACACGGTGCCCACCCTGGACGCCGGCAGCTACCGGCTGACCTTCAGCAACTGCGACCCGGTCCACGGTGCCGCAGCCGGCGAGACCAGGCCCGGCACGGTGCGGGTGCCCGCGGCGGGCACGGTTGCCGGGGTCAACGTCAAGCTGCCAGCGGGTGGCTCCATCGCCGGTCACGTGCTGGGCGGCCCGCAGGGCAGCACCAGGGAGGCCTATGTCTGCGTCGAGGTCTACCCGGTCAGCCCGGGCGGGCTCGAGGACACGGCCTACACCGGCGACACCGGGTATTACCTGATGATGAGCCTGCTGCCCGGCAAGTACCGGGTCTACTTCGACACCACCGGCGGCTGCGACAACAGCCTCTACGGGCAGCGGCCGCAATGGTTTACCGGCGCGGTGACCAAGGCGGCGGCGACGCTCGTCACGGTAACGGCCGGGCAGGTCACGACGGATATCAACGCGACGCTGCACAATGACGGCGGGATCTCCGGCACGGTGACGGCCGCGGCCGGCGGCACGCCGCTTCCCGGCGCGTGCGTGCGGGCGGTCCCGGTCGGGGCCAAGGCCGCGGGCCGCGACCCCAGCCGTACCGCGAGCTTCACCGGCACCGGCGACTACCAGCTCACCGGGCTGGCACCGGGACAGTACACCGTCCAGTTCAGCTCCGGCTGCGGCGCGACGGGCTACGCCACCCAGTGGTGGATGCACGCCAGCTCGGCGGGGAAGGCAACCGTGATCACGATCCGCGCCGGGGAGGTCGCCACCGGAATTAATGCCGCGCTGGCCCGGTAGCCCGGACCGGCGCGGGTGCTAGCCACGGAGAGCTAGCTGATGCGGGGTCGGCCCAGTATGTCGGGCCGGCCCCGCGTCGCTGCCCGGACGGGGAGAGCTGCCCGGACGAGGAGAACCGCCGGGCGCTTAGAAAATGACGTAGACCTTGCGGATCAGCTCGTGGATCTGCCAGGTGCCGGCCCAGCCGCGCGGGAACACGGCGGTGTCGCCTGGACCGATGTCCCGCGGCTCGCCGCCGTCCGGGGTGACGGTCATCCGGCCGCTGACGATGTGCACGAACTCGTGCGTCTCCAGCTTCCAGTAGGACGGTCCCGGCGCGCACTCCCAGACGCCGGCCTCCTGCTCGCCGTCCTGCCACAGGGTGAAGCCTGAGGTCTGCATCGGCTCGCCGGTGGCCTCGGCCAGCGGCCCCCAGTCCTCCAGTTCCGCGGTGCTCGCGGCGGCCAGGAACGGCGTGGTCAGGTCGGTCATGATGCGGTCTCCTTGCTGGACGTCGTGCTCGGACGCGAAGGGCCGGAGTGCGGGGCCGCCTCCGGGAAAGGTAGGGCGATCGGGTCAGTCCCCAGGCGGCTGCGGCCCGCGCTGTCGAAGCGGTCCAGGCCGAGGTCGGCCACGGCCACCACGTCGGAGCTGCCGGTCAGCGCCACGTCGGCCGTGGCTCTGGCCACGGCCGGGCCCCACATCATGCCGGCGCCGCCGGCGCTGGCCACCGTCACCCCGGAGATGGGCTCGCCCAGTGCCTGACCGTCCGCCGGGCCGGCCAGCGCCGGGCCGATGATCGGCAGGTGATCGGGGGTGTAGTCGATGGTCGCGGCCCAGATCTTGCGCAGCCCGAGGCCGGCGGTCACCGGGACGAGAGTGGCCAGCCGCTCCCGCATCAGGGCCAGGTACGGCTCGTCCACGCAGGCGGCGACGCCCGGTGGCTCGGCCGGGTTGCTCATCCCGAACAGCAGGCCGCCCTCCTCGGGCCGCCAGTACAGCCCGGCGGACAGGTCGAAGATCATCGGCAGCCTGGCCGGGTCGAAATCGGGGTGCGGCTCTGTCACCGCGACCTGATGGCGCACGCCGCCGGCCGGCACCCGTACCCCGGCGAGGCCGGCCACCTCGGCCAGTTCCGGCCCGCCGGTCAGCACCACCAGCGGCGCGGCGACCCGGCCGGCGGAGGTCCGCACGCCGGTGACCGCGCCGCCGCTGAGCTCCAGGCCGGTGAAGGCGACGCCCTCGATCACCCGGACGCCGCTCACCGCCAGCGCGACGGCGTAGGCGGTCACGTTCCTGGGCGGCGTCAGGTACCCGTCGTCGGGGCAGTAGGTGCCGCCGAGGGTCAGGCCGGGCGCGAGCGTCGGGTTGAGCGCGTCCAGCTCGGCCGGCTCCAGCCAGCGCACGTCCAGGCCCAGGCCGGCCTGCATGGCCATCCGCTCCCTGGCGGCGGCCACGTCGGCCGGGGTAAAACAGGGCAGCACATAACCCTGCGGGGTAAAACCGGAGTCAATGCCCAGCTCGGCCTGCTGACGGAGGTAGAACTGCCGGGACCACTCACCCAGCCGCACCGCCCACGGCGTGCCGCCCTGGGTGCGGACCACCCCGGCGGCCCGGCTGCTGGCGCCCGCCCCGAGGGTCCGTTTCTCCAGCAGCAGCACGCGGTCAAGGCCGCTGCGCCGCAGGAAGTAGGCGCACCAGGCGCCGACCGTCCCGCCTCCGACGACCACGGCATCGGCGGCGGCCAGTTCAGGAGCCGCAGACATTGGCACGAGCCCGATGCTGGCATAGACTGAACGTTCAGTCAAGACCTGGTCAGAGTGCCCGCCGTGATCGCGAGCAGGACACCCCGACACCTCGCACCACCGTGACCGCCGGCCTGCCGAAGGGGCGCCATGTACGGCTTGTCAGACGAGGACCTGCGGATCCAGGCGAACGCGGCGACTTTCGCCGACGAGCTGATCCCGCTGGAGGCGCAGGCCGAGGCCAGCGACGGCGAACTGCCGATGGAGGTCACTTCCGGGCACGCGGCCAGGGCCAGGGAGCTGGGCCTGTGCTCGACCAACATGCCCACCGAGCTGGGCGGCCTCGGCTACACCACGCTCCAGCAGGTGCTGGTCCAGGAGCAGGCGGGCCGGGTCACCAACGCGCTGGGCTGGGTCGCGTCTACCCCGCCGTCCTGGCTGCCCGAGGTGGCCACCCCTTACCAGCTAGAGCGGTACGTCAGGCCGGTCGTCGCCGGCGAGCGCGAGGAGTGCTACGCGATCACCGAGGAGGGCGCCGGCTCCGACGTGGACGCCATCGTGGCTACCGCGCACCGGGACGGCGACGACTACCTGCTGAACGGCGAGAAGTGGCACGTCACCTCCTACAACACCGCCGACTTCGCGTTCTTCCAGGCCAAGCTGGCCGGCGGCGAGCATGACGGCGAGCACGCCATGTTCCTGGTGGACCTGCCCAGCCCCGGCGTCCGGGTGGTCCGCACCCCCGCCTACACCCACTCCATCAGCCACCATCACCCCATCGTCGCGTTCGAGAATGTCCGGGTCCCCGCGGCTCACCTGGTCGGCGCGGAGGGCGACGGGATGAGCTTCGCCTACGCCTGGTTCCGGTTCGAGCGGGTGATGGTCGCCGCGCGCTGCCTGGGCGCGGCGCAGCGGCTGACGGAGGAGATGACCGCGTTCGCGGCGCAACGGCGGGTGCAGGGACGGCCGATCGCCGAGCTGGGCGCCATCCAGGCGATGCTGGCCGACAGCCAGACCGAGCTGTTCGCGGCCAGGGCGCTGGTCTACGAGACGGCCCGCGGCATTGACGACGGGCGCGATGTGAAGATCCAGCACGCCCAGTGCTCGATGGCCAAGCTGTATGCCTCGGAGATGGCCGGGCGGGTAGCCGACCGGGCCGTCCAGGTCTTCGGCGGCCGCGGCTACATGCGGGAGAACGTCGCCGAGCGGTTCTTCCGCGAGCTGCGGGTGGAGCGGATCTGGGAGGGCACCAGCGAGGTCCAGCGGGCCATCATCGGCGACCAGATGGTCAAGCGCGGCCCGCGCGCCCTGGCTTAAGCCAGGGCTCCTATACCCGAGTGCTCTTATATCCGAGACACGTTTTCTAACATTGTCAAGTTCATCATGCTATGTTGCCTTTTAAATTCGGGCATCCAGAAGGCAACATCTCATGGTGAAATTGATCATTCCCATACTGGCGAGCGGATTAATACTGGCTGGAACCGGTTGCGGCACGAGTCATCCGGCCGTCGCTCATCAGGTTCATCACCTGGCTGCCGTCGCAGTTCAGGAATGGTTCGTCGGATCCGGCAAGAACTTTACGGCAGTCGTCGTCGAGTCATCGTCCAAGGCGGCGTTCGAGAACACCTATCTGACCGCGCCGATCGCCGGCCCGTTCAGCACCAGGGCAGCGGCGCAGGCCGCCGCCGAGAGAGAAAACAAGAAGATCGACGGGACGAAGCGGTATATCAAGGACCATCCCGCTCCTGTCTCCACTTCCGATCCTTACGGCGGCGGCGGTTCCGGTTCCACCGAGGCGGGCGCCACGTTCGACTACAGCGGCAGCGGCAACTCGGTGCAGCAGACGGTCACCTTCGGCTCTCCCGAGTCAGGCACGCAGGAGCAGTCGGTCATCAGCGCCTCTCAGGGATGCGCCGGCGGGACCGAGGCGCCCGATCAGGATCTCGTGGTTCCGGTCAACGCGCAGACATCCCTCACCTCGTCACTCGCGGTGGACCTGACGTTCCAGCTGGGCTATGTGCTGATCTCGGGGCCGCGCGGCGGCCTTGGCCCGCAGCCGCTGAGCCCGGCGGCGTTCGTCTATGAGACCGACGGCGGCCAGTACTCGTGCACGGACGAGGCAAACGACAACGGCTTTGAGGTCAGCATCGACCTCGCCGCCGGCGGGCAGAGCAACCTGAACGCCTGGATCGTGTTCCCGGGAGCGGTAACCCCGGACAACCCGCAGGGAAATCAGGTCGATCTCGGGATGACAGGCGCATGGGCGGGCCTGGGCATCAGCGGCGGCTGGCACCGGGTCAGCGTGAGTGGCGCGGCTGTCTGCACGGGAGGCTCGCCGGTCGGCTCGGGCCTGGACCCGAGCTCATCCGTCTGGCTGCACATCGGCGGCAAGACCGCCGGCTGGGAGCGCTGCGGCCGGACGGTGAACGGCCTGTAATCGTGGTGCGGACGGAGGAGCGCCGACAGCCCAGCCGAATGCCGGCGATCCCCCGTCCGCCTGTGGCTCAGGCCGAGCCCGGCAGGGCGGCCTCGATCGCCTCGATGATCTCCGGGGCGTCCGGCTCCGTCCGGGGCC
The DNA here is from genome assembly GCA_963725175.1 of uncultured Actinomycetota bacterium. Lineage (GTDB taxonomy): Bacteria > Actinomycetota > Actinomycetes > Streptosporangiales > Streptosporangiaceae > DASUBV01. The sequence continues at coordinate 4,888,876 of CAVRXH010000006.1, read as the reverse complement.
GGAACCGGGCGATGGCCTTGCCGTCCGGGCCGACCAGGAACTTCTCGAAGTTCCACTGGATGTCGCCTGCCTGGCCCTCGGCGTCGTCCAGCGCGGTCAGCTCGTCGTAGACCGGGTGCCGGCCCGGCCCGTTCACCTCGATCTTCTCGAACATCGGGAAGGTGACTCCGTAGGTCGTGGAGCAGAACTGCGCGATCTCCTCCGCGCTGCCAGGCTCCTGGGCGCCGAACTGGTTGCACGGGAAGCCGACGACAGCGAAGCCGCGCTCGGCGTACCGCTCGTGCAGCCGCTCCAGACCGGTGTACTGCGGGGTGAGGCCGCACTGGGACGCGACATTGACGACGAGCAGGGTCTTGCCCGCCAGGTCGCCGAGCGACGACGGCTCGCCGGCCAGGGTGGTCAGGGGAATGTCATAGAGGCTCATAGCCTGGCTAACGCCCGCCGCCGCGCGGACATGCCCGTCCGGCGTGTCCGGCCCGCCGGCAGTTAGCTGGCCACGGCGGACCTGGTGCCGGTGTTCCACACCGGCTCGCCGCGGTAGCCGCGGCCGATCATGGTGACGAACTGGTAGACCGCGTCCTCGTCCGGCGACAGCGGGCCTGGCCTGGCGTGCTCGGAGGACAGCCCGCGCTGCACCGACTCGCAGGCGTGCCAGTCCTGCTTGTTGGTGATGTCCCAGAAGTCCACCGCGTAGGACGGGTCGAAGTCCTCGCCTGCCACCGCCTCCGGCGCGAACGCCCACACGCACTCGATCATCGTCCGGTCCGCGGCGAGCGGCACCAGCCGGTGCACCATCACGTAGTCCGGGTGCAGGCTGAGCAGGATGTTCGGGAAGACGTTGACGTAGATGACGGTGCGCAGCCCGGTGGCGTCCAGGCCGCGCAGCGGCACGCCGTGACTGGCGCCGTCCAGCGACATGGTGTCCATGCCCTCGCGCAGGTCCATCCAGCCGCCGACCCAGCCGCCCTCAGCGGTGTAGTTCTCGCCGCTCTTGGGCGGGCTGACCTTGCACAGCTCGGGGTGGATCATCGGGCAGTGGTAGCACTCGTGGTAGTTCTCGGTGAGGATCTTCCAGTTCGCCGCCGCGTCGTAACGGTGCCGCCCGGCGATCTCCAGGCGCTCCAGCTCGTACGGCGCGATCAGCGGCTCCAGCTCGGCCAGCGACTCGGCGAGCGGCCCGGCCGCGCCGCCGGAGCCGTCCACGAAGATCAGCCCGTGCCACTCGGCCACCGGCAGCTCGGCCAGGCCCCAGTCGGCCCGGTCGAAGCCGTCGCGAGGCTTGAACCCGGCGGCGAACTTCAGCCCGCCGTTCAGCGCGTAGGTCCACGAGTGGTACGGGCAGATGATCGTGTTGCGCCGCGCCTCCTCGCCGACCTCCAGCAGCTCATGGCCGCGGTGCCGGCAGGTGTTGGCGAAGCCGCGCAGCACTCCGTCGTCGTCCCTGACCAGCAGCACGCTGCCGGTGCCCGGCCGGCTCGGCCCGCTGGTCGCCCGGGCTGGCCACCGTCGAGGAGAATCCCGCGCACATCCAGCCGCCGCCCAGGAAGTGCCGCTGCTCCCAGGCGAACACTGCCGGGTCAACGTAGGCCGCCCTGGGCAGCATGGTGCTCTCACCGAACGGGGCGAGCGACTGCCGCAGGGCCGCGGAGTCCAGCGGAGCAGGGGGATAGCAAAGCTGACTGACCATACAGTCAAGAGTAAGGCGAGCTGGTCACCGTGTCCAGCGTCACCGTCCGCGCTACGGATGGTGACCGGCAGTTTATGGGCAGTAGCCGGATCCGTCCCCCGGCCGGGGCCGTCACCGCCATCATGGTGACGGGCCGCATATGCGGCAAGACCAGGCACAGGCGGCAAGAGCCGCGGTAGCCGGCGAGACCTGGCACAGGCGGCGAGGCGGCATAGATGAGCGAAAGCGCCCGGGCACGGTGCCGGCGTCCGGTGCACCCGTTGTTCACGGCGTTTCCGGTCGCCGCCTACGTGTTCGCGGCGGCCTTCGACGTGGTCTCGGCCGCCGCCGGGCAGCGTCATCCGTGGTCCGCCCAGTTATGGCACGCCGGCACCTTCCTGCTGCTCGGCGGCCTGGCGATCTGCCTGGTCACGATGGGCACCGGATTCGGTGACCTGATCAGGTTCCGGCCGGACGCTAGGGGTGCGCTGGTGACCACGGCCATCCATATCTGCGCGATGGCCGGCGTGTTCATGGCCGGTGCCGGGGATATAGCCTGGCGGCTCAGCGACTACCACACCCGGCCCTGCACCCCGCCCGGCCTGGCCGCGCTGTCGCTCATCGTGGCGGCGGCGGCCGTGACCGGGGCATCCTTCGGCGGCAAGCTGGTGTTCCGGTACGGGGTCGGCGTGGCCGGGATAACCGGCGGCCAGGAAGCGCAGGAGGTCACCGGAATGGGGAAGGCGTGTCGCGACGAGGGGTTAACCCGCCCGCCAAAGTAGCCCTGTCCCGCCCCGTCAAGGCCCTGGTCATCTTCGTCTGCGCGCTGGTGCTCGTGGACACCGTGTTCTTCACCGCGCTGACGCCGCTACTGCCGCACTACGTGCGCACCGCCGGGCTGTCCAAGGCCGGCGCCGGGCATCCTGGTCGCCTGCTATCCGCTGGGCACGCTGGTCGGCGCGCTGCCTGGCGGGCTGCTGACCTCGCGGCTCGGCGGCCGCACGGTGGTCGTGCTCGGCCTGGCGCTGATGAGCGTGTCCACCCTGGTGTTCGGCTTCGCCAGGGCCGAGGCCGTGCTGGACATCGCGCGCTTCGTGCAGGGCCTCGGCGGCGCGTGCACCTGGGCGGCGGCGCTGTCGTGGCTGGCGACCGTGGTGCCCGGCGAGCGGCGCGGCGAGTTGCTCGGCACCGCCCTCGGCGCGGCCGTCGGCGGCGCGCTGCTCGGCCCGGTCATCGGCGCCATCGGCAGCGAGATCGGCACCGGCCCCGCCTTCGCCGGCGCCGCGGTGGCGGGCGCCATCTTGATCGTGATCGCGTTCGTGGTGCCCCGACCGCAGGACACCCAGGTCCAGGGGCTGCGCGCCGCGCTGCCCGCGATCCGGGACCCGCGCTTCGCGGCGGGCATGTGGCTGACCCTGCTGCCCGGCCTGGCGTTCGGCGTCATCGACGTGCTTGCCCCGCTGCGGCTCAGCGCGCTCGGCGCGACCGCGACCGTCATCGGCGGCACCTTCCTGGTGTCGGCCGCGTTTGAGACCGGCCTGTCGCCGGCCGCCGGACGGCTCGCCGACTCCCGCGGCGCCCTGGTCCCAATCCAGCTCTCGCTGATCGCGGCCGTGGCGCTGAGCCTGCTCGCGCCGCTGGTAGCGCCCGCGGCGGCGCTGATCGCCGTGCTGATCATCGGCATGCCCTCGTTCGGCACCATGTTCGCCCCGGCGGCGGTGCTGATGAGCGAGGGCGCGCAGCGGCTCGGGCTGAACCAGGGCCTGGCCTTCGGCCTCGGCAACCTGGCCTGGGCCACCGGCCAGGCCGTCGCCGCGACCGCTAGCGGCGCCATCGCGCAGGCCACCTCGGACGTGGTTCCTTACGTGCTGCTCGCCATCATCTGCGCCGCGACCCTGGCGGGCCTGCGCCCGGCCAGCCGCCGCCTGCTGCTGCGGCTGGTCGCCGAGCGGCGCTCCGTCGACGCCCGAGGAGGCAACTGATGCACTGGCTGAACGAGCCCGCCCGCTGGTCGGAAAACGGTGGCGTGCTCACCGCGACCGCCGACTCCGGATCCGACTTCTGGCGGACCACCAGCTACGGATTCATCCGCGACAACGGCCACCTGTACGGCGGGCAGGTCGACGGCGACCTGGACCTGACGCTGGTCGTGCGCGGCGCCTACGCCAGCCAGTACGACCAGGCCGGCGCCATGATCCGGGTGGACGAGCGGCACTGGCTCAAGACTGGCGTGGAGTTCTACGAGGGGCGGATGCGGATGAGCACCGTCATCACGAACGACCATTCGAGCTGGGCCATCGCCGACCTGCCGGACGGCACCGCCGAGCTGCGGCTGCACCTGAGCAGGCGCGGTGACGCCGTGGAGATCCGTTACGCCGCGGACGACGGCGAGCTGGCGCTGGCGTCGCTTGTCTACCTGCCATCGGGCGTGCCGGTGCTGGCCGGCGCCATGTGCGCCGCCCCCGATGGTCCCGGCTTCGAGGTAGCCTTCCGCGACATCACGCTCACCGCCGGGTAGCCCAGCAGGTCCGCCGCCTGCGCCACCCGCGCCGCAAGGGCGGCCAGCCACGCCGGTGTCACACGGCAGGGGGCTTCTTCGTCTCTAGAACCAGACACGAAGAGAGGCGTGAACATCAGATGACTTCCAACAAGGCAACGCTCCAGCGCTGCGTTGACGCGATTAACAGCGGGAACAGCGAGCGCATGGCGAAGACAATCGACGAGGTCTTCGATCCCAGCGTGCTGGCCCCCGTGCCATCGCCGGGCCAGGCAGCCGGCCGCGGCATCAAGGAGATATTCGTGATGCTGCGCCGCGCCTATCCCGACCTGCACATCGCGATCGACGACCTGATCGAGGAGGGCGACAAGCTCGTCGCCAGGCAAACGGTCACCGGCACGCACCTGGGCGAGTACCTGGGCCTGGCCCCGACCGGCAGATCCGTCACCTACGACGAGATCTTCATTTTCCGCTTCGTCGACGGCCGGATCACGCAGACCTGGGGGGTCGTGGACGTACTCGCCCAGATGAAGCAGCTCGGCCTGATCAGCGCCTAGCAAGGGAGAAAAACGATGGACGCGCGCCTGAACGCCTTCGGCAACGCCGTCATGATGAGCGTCATCAAGCACGTCAACGCCGCGAACCGGCCCATAGCCGAGTCGTCCCTGCCGGCCTCGACGCAGGAGCTGGTCAAGCTACGGGCCAGCCAGATCAATGGCTGCGGTTTCTGCACCGACATGCACTCCAAGGACGCCGCGCACGCCGGGGAGAGCCAGCTGAGGCTCAACATGGTGGCAGCCTGGCGGGAGGCGACCGTCTTCACCGACGCCGAGCGCGCCGCCCTGGAGCTCGCCGAGCAGGGCACCAGGATCGCCGACGCGGCCGGCGGGGTCACCGACGAGGCCTGGGCCAACGCCGCCCGACACTACGACGAGGAGCAGCTCGGCGCCCTGGTATCGATCATTGCCCTCATCAACACCTACAACCGGCTCAACGTCATCGTCCGCCAGCCCGCCGGGGACTACCAGCCCGGCCAGTTCGGCTAACGCGGCTCTGCCAACGCGGCTCAGCTAGGGGGTCCAGCGCGGCGCGGTAGCCGGGCCAGGTCGGAGACCGCGCCGAGGTGCCGGAGCTTGTCGGGGTTGACGACGCCGCGCACCGCCTGGATCGCTCCGTCGAGAACCTCGACGGACAGCACGCTGGCGACCTTGCCCTCGGAGTCACGGATGATGATCCCCGGCCCGCCGTTGACGAGCACCGGCTTGGCGGTTACCCCCAGCCGGTGCAACCGCGTGAACAGGGCGATGGCAAAGGCGGCAACTCGGTCTCGCCCGTGCAAGGGCTGCTGGACGGCGGTGGCCTTGCCGCCCCCGTCGCCATAGAACACGGCGTCCGCCGCCAGCGTGCTGACCAGCCGATCGAGATCGCCGTCGCGGGCGGCGGCCAGGAAGGACTCAAGCAGCGCCGCACTCTGCTCCCTGGATGCCTGGTAGCGGACCTGCTGGGCGCTGACGTGCTGGCGGGCCCGGCTGAGTATCTGGCGGCAGTTGGCCTCGCTCTTGCCGACGATCTCGGCGATGTCCTCGTAGGAGTAGTCGAACACCTCGCGAAGCAGGAACACGGCCCGCTCGACCGGCGAGAGGCTTTCGAGGAGCACCAGGAACGCCATGGACAGGGAGTCGGACAGCTCGGCCATCTGCTCGGGGCTCTCATGCAGGTCGGCCACGACCGGCTCCGGCAGCCAGGTGCCGACATAGGTCTCCCGGCGAGCCCGCGCCGAGCGCAGGTCGTCGATCGCCAGCCGGGTGGTGGCGGTCGCCAGGAAAGCCTTGGGCGACTCGACCGCCACGCCGCTCTGGCGGGCCCGCATCAGCCGGAAGAACGCCTCCTGAACCAGGTCCTCGGCCGCGCTCACGCTCCCGGTCATCCGGTAGGCGATGCCCAGCAGCCGCGGCCGCAACTCCTCGAACTCACTGACCGGGTCCACAGCCATCTCACCTACCCGATTCCCAGCCTCACCCCGTCACCCAACCAGACGAGGCACCCCCACCCCCCGTGACACCAAACCCGGCACGCAATGCAGGGGATCGGGGCGCCACCCCCCGGCACGCCCAACCCACCGCAACACGCGGGACCCAGCGGCTCACCCCCGGCACAACCCAACCTCCGCACCGCGCGGGATCCACCGGGTCACCCCCCGGCACAACCCAAACCACCGCAACGTGGGGGTCCAACGGGTCACCCCCGGCACAACCCAAACCACCGCAACGTGGGGGTCCAACGGGTCACCCCCGGCACAACCCAAACCACCGCAACGTGGGGGTCCAACGGGTCACCCCCGGCACAACCCAAACCACCGCAACGTGGGGGTCCGGGGGGTCGCCCCCCGGAAAATACGACGGCCCCGCGCGAAGCTGACCAAAGGTCAGCGAGCACGCGAGGCCGGCTCGTGGAGGTGGCGGGAATCGAACCCGCGTCCTTCGGTACATCACCAGGGCTTCTCCGGGCGCAGCCTGCTGTGCTTTTCTCAGCCCCGGCAGTCACGCAGGCAAGCTGCCGACGGGCTCAGTCGCTGTGAGATGTCCCGCCTAGTCCCGCGACCGGGCTAGACGGTGATCCTCCTAGCTGATGCCAGACACCGGGCCGGAGGAACTCCCGGGCTGACAACCTCACTTACCTCGCGGGTTATTAAGCCGCGAGGGCGAGGTGAGTGCGCTGTGAATTGGCACTTATTGGTTTGCGATCACTGGATTATCGAGGTAGAAATCGCAACCCTCGGCCCGCTTCCCCTGGATCAACCACCGAAGTCGAAGCCTGTCACCCCCTCTTGAGTTGTACTGAGCACGGTACCCGATGCGCTCGCCTGCTACCAACGGCGTTACGGCGCCCGGTATGCCCGGCCCGGCAGCGTGCCAGGTCAGAGACCGTAGCGGTATAGCGGGATATAGCGCCACGCGCAGCGCAGAACGCCCGATGAGATGTTCCGCAGAGCGCGGACCCCATCGGGCGTCCATTGAAGGTGATGAGGCCCCCGCGGGCGCTGGCGGTGGCCGAAGATGCGCCCACGGGGGTCGACCGGCAGGGTCGGGGCCGGTCTCAAGCCCCGGGCCTCCCCCGAGATGAGGCCCGGTTCTCATCACGACTGGGCCGCAACCCCCCAAGCGGCACCCAGTCACCTGTTAAGACGTCGTGGAGTAGCCCGATGGTTGCCTGGACTAGTCAAAATGCAGGTCAGGAGCGGGTCAGCGGTCAGCCGTTCACGCCGTGCAGGAAGGTGCCGGCCAGCGTCGCCGCCGAGGTATCTGACGACTTAGTCAGCTCGATCACGGCGAAGGCGATCTTCCCCTGATAGCCGACAAACCAGGCCGCGCGCAGGTCCTTCCCCGCCTTGCCCGTCTCGCCCAGGCTGGTGTTCCCGACTTGCCCGTAGACGGAGCCGCCGCCGATGTTGGCCGCGGTGCCGGCGCCCCTGGCGACGGTGGCCCGCATCAGTGCCCGCAGCGAGGTCATCACCTGAGCGTCGAACGGGTGCAGCGGCGCCAGCCCCGGATCCGGCGGGCTGGTCACCAGCACCGGCGGGTACCAGCCGCCGGACTGGACGAGCCCGGCCGCCAGAGCCATGTCCAGCGGGCTGACCCGGACCCCGCCAGAGCCGACCGAGGTGGCGGCGAGCTGGCCGTAGCCGACCGGGCTGCCGACGGTGCCCGGGTAGCTGTCGACGGCCAGCTGCCAGGGCTGGCCGATGCCGAAATCTGCGGCGGCCTTGGTCAGCCCCCTGGCGTTCAGCCGCATGGACAGCCCGGCGAACGCGGTACCGCAGGCGTGCGCGAAGTCGGCGGCGAACAGCGGCTGGGAGCCGAGGCTGGCCTCGACCGGGTGGTTGGAGAACTGGATCCCGCCGACCCGGTCCTCGTCCTTGCACGGGATCCGGCTGCTGGCATCGAAGCCGGTCTCCAGCAGCGCGGCGGTGGACACGATGGTGAACGCCTGGCCCGGCTGGTACCGCCCGTCCAGCGGGCTGACCGCGGGCAGGCCGCCGGCCTTGCGGGCGGCGACGGCGAGCACCTTGCCGGTGCCCGGCTGGATGGCCACGATGGCCGCCGAGCCCGGCACGCTGGCCAGCGCGTGGTCGGCGGCGAGCTGCACCTGGCTGTCGATGGTGGTCGGACCGCGGTGCCCTGGCTGCCGGTGCGCAGGGCGAAGCGGCGGACCTGCCGCCCTGCCGCGTTCAGCACGACGACCTGGGTGCTGGCGCTGCCGGTCAGCGTGCGCTGGTACGCGGCCTGCAGGCCGGAGGTGCCGACCGTGGCGCCGGGCCGGTAAGGCACGCCGTCCTGGCGCAGCACGCTGGGCGGTCTCGGTGCCGACGGTCCCGGTGACCACCGGCGCGATGCTGTCGAACAGCCGCTCGCTGCGCTGGATGACCCGCAGCCCCGGCACCTTGGCGAGCTTGTGGCGGATCCGGTCATAGCTGGCCGGGCCGAGCCGGATCAGGCTGAGGAACGACCCGGAGGGCGCGGCGATGATCTGGCCGTAGACCTGGCTCGCGTCGGTGCCCAGGCCGACGGCCGACGGCCAGCGCCACCGCGGTCTTGTGCGGATGCGCCAGGCTGCCGGGCCGCACGCCGATGACATACACGGGCGACGGGCGGGACAGCGAGTGTCCCCGACGAGTCCTGGATCTGCGCGCGGCTGGGCATGGTGGTGAGCACCGCGAGCCGGTCGCCGGGACCCAGGCCGGGCACGATCACCGAGGGGACTCCACTGGACGCGCCAGCCGGCGCTGGTCTGCCGGAGGCCGAAGCTGCCCTGGTAGGTCCAGCGCAGGCCGCCGGTGCCGAGGTCCACCGAGGCGAGGAACCGGGCGGTGGCGGTGCTGCCGTGCTGGGTGACGCCGGCCATCTGGAGCACCAGGTCGGCCGCGTCGAGCTGGCGGTAGGTCGCCGGCCAGCTCGTCGGCCACCGTGCCGGGCGCCCCGTCGGTCAGCGCGGCCGCGTGCTGGTACTGCTTGTTCTCCCAGGCCAGCAGGAACGCCTGGACCGTCGGCTCGGCGGAGTTCGCGCCCCCCTTGACCAGGCCGACGCCGATGACGACGGCCACGACCACGACGGCGGCGACCTTGCCGACCATCGACCGCGGCATCCCTGCCAACTTGCTGCCCCCGACCTGTCTCTCCCCGGCTCCCCTGTGCCGGGTGGTGCTCGGCGCGGGCCTGACGGCCCGCGGAGCGCGATGGGCGGCGGCGTGCGCCCCGCGACTACGGGTGCGCGTCATCCGCCGCTCCGCTAGCGCCGCCGCCGCAGTGCACGGTCGACCTCCCTGGCAGCGTCCCTGGCAGCCAGGTCGTGACGCTTGTCGTACGTGTGCTTGCCCCGTGCCAGCGCCAGCTCGACTTTTGCCCGCCCATCCTTGAAGTACAGCGAGAGCGGGACAATCGTCAAGCCCCGTTCCTTGGTCGAGGTGGCGAGCCGGTCAATCTCCTTGCGGTGCAGCAGCAGCTTACGGGTCCGACGTGGCTCATGGTTGGTCCATGTACCCAGCGTGTACTCGGGAATGTGCACTCCGTGCAGCCAGGCCTCGCCGTCGGTGACCTGGCCGAACCCGTCGGTCAGCGAGGCCCGGCCCGGCTCGCAGCGACTTCACCTCGGTACCGGTCAGCACCAGGCCGGCCTCGACCGTGTCCTCGATGTGGTAGTCGTGCCGGGCTCGCCGGTTCCGCGCGATGACCTTCGTTTCCCGTTCTGCTGCCACAACCTCGCCTGTGCTTCCGTCCCGGCCGACACCTCAGGGACTCAGACGCGCAAGTAGCGCCTGAGGGTGAGGAACGACGTGATGCCGCAGAGCACCAGTCCGATGATCATCGCCAGGAGGATCACCTCGACCAGGTTGCTGGTGCTGAGCTGCCCGGTGACCGGAAAATACTGCTGGAGGCCGTTCAGCCACAAGGACTTCACCGCGATCAGCAGCCCGGCGGAGATCAGCCAGCCCAGCAGGCCGGCGATCATGCCCTCGACCAGGAACGGGCAGCTGGACGTAGAAGTTCGAGGCGCCGACCAGCCGCATGATGCTGGTCTCCCGGCGCCGGTTGAAGGCCGAGAGCCTGATGGTGTTGGCCACCAGCAGGATGGCGGCGATGATCAGGATGATCGCGATGACGACGACCGCGTTCCTGGCGCCGTCCAGCAGCTTGTAGAACTTGTCCAGCACCGAGGAGTCCTCGATCACCTGGTCCACGCCGGGCGCGCCGTCGATGACGGCGGCGACCTGGCTGGCGTCTGCCTCGGTGTTCTTCAGCCTGATCTCGAACGAGCTGGGGATCCAGCCCGGCGGGGTCGCCTTGACCAGCGAGGGGTTGTTGGCGAACTCCTGCCTGAACTGCGCGTAAGCCTGGGACTGGGAGACGAATGCGACGGTCTTGACCAGGTTGTCCCCGGTCAGCTCCCGCTTGATCTGCGCGATCTCCGAGGTGGTGGCCGGGCCGTTCTTGGTGCACTGCGGGCTGTCGCTGGTCGTTGAGCACAGGTACACCGAGAGCTGGACCTTGCCCTGCCAGTAGGACCTGGTGTTGTTCACCTGCTGAACGAACAGCAGGCCGGTCCCGAGCAGGGACAGGCTGATGGCGACGACCACGACCAGGGCGATGGTCATGGTCAGGTTCCGCCGGAGGCCGATCCACACCTCATGGAAGACGAACTGGGCGCGCATCTCGCAGTTTTCCTCGGATTTTCCGGGCTGGCGGCGGCTAGTAGGCCTGGCCGTAGACCCCGCGCGACTGATCGCGAACCACCTTGCCGTATTCCAGCTCGATGACGCGCTTGCGCATGGAGTCCACGATCGCCGCATCGTGGGTGGCCATGACGACGGTGGTGCCGGTCCTGTTGATCCGGTCCAGGACCTTCATGATGCCGATGGAGGTCGCCGGGTCGATGTTCCCGGTCGGCTCATCCGCGAGCAGGATCATCGGCCGGTTGACGAACGCGCGGGCCATCGCGACCCGCTGCTGCTCGCCGCCGGACAGCTCGTCGGGCATCCGGTCGCGCTTGCCCTCCAGGCCAACCAGGTCGATGACCTCCGGCACGACCTTGCGGATGAACCGCCTGGGCTTGCCGATGACCTCCAGGGCGAAGGCGATGTTCTGGTAGACGTTCTTGTTCGGCAGCAGCCGGAAGTCCTGGAACACGCAGCCGATCCGGCGCCGCAGGTGCGGCACCTTCCAGTTGGTGAGCCGGGCAAGATCCTTGCCCGCGACGTGGATCCGGCCGTCCGTGGGCCGCTCCTCCTTGAGGACCAGCCGCAGGAAAGTCGACTTTCCCGACCCGGAAGGGCCGACAAGGAAGACGAACTCGCCCTTTTCCACGTCCAGGGTGACGTTCTCCAGAGCCGGGCGGCTCTGGTTCTGATACGCCTTGGAGACGTTATCGAAGTGGATCACTGGCCCATCACAACGACTCGACGAGTTCCGGCAGGCTTCGCCTGGGCATCCTCGGGTATATACAGGAGCTCGGGGTTGGCCACGGGCCAGTCTAGGGGGGAAACTGGGTTGGAACGCCCAACATCGCCGAAGTGGCCGGGTAGCCCGGCCTCAGAGGAAGCCAGATGAGCTGCGAGCATCTGATCTGCGCACAGTGTGCCGGGCCGGTGGCCGAGGGCAGGTGCCCGGTCTGCCGCCTGGCCAGGGAGCATGTGCATCACCACGGCGGCCACGGGCTTAGCCTGCCGCTGATCGTCGCGGCGCTGCTTGTCCTGCTGCTGCTGAGCCTGGCGGCGGCGCACCTGGCGGGCTAGCGGGCGCTACATGCCCTGCTGGCGTAGCCAGCGGATCTCGGCCTCGATGAAGTCGTCGATCTCGCCGTCCATGACCGCGGCGGTGTTCCCGGTCTCGTAACCGGTCCGCAGGTCCTTGATGTTCTGATATGGGTGCAGGACGTAGTTGCGGATCTGGGTGCCCCAGCTCCGGCCGCCCTCGCCGCGCAGCTCGTTCATCTTGGCGGCCTGCTCCTCGCGCTTGCGCTCCAGCAGCTTGGCCTGGAGCACGGCCATCGCGCTGGCCCGGTTCTGGATCTGGCTGCGCTCGTTCTGGCAGGAGACCACGATCCCGGTGGGCAGGTGGGTGAGCCGGACGGCGGAGTCGGTGGTGTTGACGCCCTGGCCGCCAGGCCCGCTGGAGCGGAACACATCGACCCTGATCTCGTCCTCGGGGATCTCGATGTGGTCCGCCTGCTGGACGACGGGGAGCACGTCCACGCCGGCGAACGAGGTCTGCCGGCGGCCCTGGTTGTCGTACTTGGAGATGCGCACCATCCGGTGCGTGCCGTGCTCGCCGCGCAGCGTGCCGTAGGCGTACGGGGCCTTGATCCCGAAGGTGGTCGACTTGATCCCCGCCTCTTCGGCGTAGGAGACGTCGTAGACCTCGGTGGGGTACCCGTGCCGCTCGGCCCAGCGCAGGTAGATCCGCTGCAGGCCCTCGGCCCAGTCCGCCGCGTCCGCGCCGCCGGCCTGGGCGTTGATCGAGATCAGCGCCTCCCGCGCGTCGTACTCCCCCGACAGCAGCGTTCGGATCTCTAGCTGGTCGATGTCCTTGCGGACCGCGCTGAGCTCCCGGATCGCCTCTTCCCTGGTCGGCTCGTCGTGCTCGCTCTCGGCCAGCTCGAACATGATCGAGGTGTCGTCAAGCCGACGGTGCAGGCCCTCAAGCCTGGTCAGCTCGCCGGTCAGGTAGGAAAGCCGGCGGGTGACCGCCTGGGCCTGCTCGGGATCGGCCCACAGATCCGGGTCGGCCGACCGCTCGCGCAGGCCATCAGCCTCCTTGCGCATGGTGTCAGGGCTAAGGACAGCCTCCACCGTGGCGAGCTTCGACACTAGTTCCGAGATCTCGGTCGCCGGGTCGGTTGCCATGCCAGCAGACTACGCGAGGGTGGGTACCTTCCAGTATCAGCCGTCCCAAATATCTGAGCTGTGCAGTGGACTCGTGCAGTCGCGCGGTGCAAGCGCTCCATGCAAGCGCACTGTGCAAGCGCGCCGTGCACGACTGCCCGGATCCCCAGATCAGGCCAGCCCAGATCAGGCCAGCCCAGATCAGGCCAGCACTGTCAGGCCGGCAGGCCGCTGGCCGTCACCAGCGTGCGGATCGCCCTGACGGCCACCGAGAGAGTCGCCACGTTGAACGCGTTGCTCTCCCAGATCTCGGTCAGGGTCTGGTTCGCCCGCCGGACCGCCGACTCGTTGCGCTCCTCCCAGGCGGCCAGCCGGTCCGCCGGGGTGCCAGGCGCGGTGACCGTGAGCACGTCGCGGGCCAAGGCCCCGTGCGCGACGTACAGGTCATCGCGGATCGCGCCGCGGGCCATCGTGGTCCACCGGTCGTCGCGGGGCAGCGCGGTGATCATGTCGCGCAGCCGGGCGATCTGCAGCCGGTCGGCCAGGTCGAAGTAGACCGCGGCGGTCTCCAGCGCGGTCTGGCCGGTGCCGAGGCTGATGTCCACGATGTCGAACGCCGAGTAGGCCGGGACCATGGCGGCCAGCCGGTTGGCCAGCGAGTCGGGCACCCCGCGCCCGGCGAACATCTCCCTGCGGTCCTGGTAGCCGGTCAGGTCCCGGCCGGCCAGCAGTGCCGGGCAGGCCCTGGCCCACCGCGACCACCCCGTCGGCGAAGTAGTCGATGGTCTCGGTGATGTCGATCGGGGGCCGCCGGGAGTGCAGCAGCCACCGCGCGGCCCGCTCGGTCAGCTTCCGGCCCTCCAGCAGCCCGGCGATCTGCACCGAGCTTCTCCACCTTGCCGTCGAGGGCGGCCAGCTCGGTCCAGAAGCCGGGCAGGTCGAAGACCTCCCTGGCCACCAGCCAGGCGGCGGTGATCTCCGGCACCGACGCGCCGGTCTCCTCGTTCAGCCGGAACGTGAAGGTGGTGCCAGACCGGTCCACCATGTCGTTCACGATCGCGGTGGTGATGATCTCCCGGTGCAGCCGGTGATCGCCCATCACCGCGGCGTACCGCTCCCGCAGCGGGGTCGGGAAGTACTCGGTCAGCACCCGGCGCAGGTACGGGTCGTCGGGCAGCCCGCTGGCCAGCACCTCCTGGGTGGCCGCGATCTTGGTGTGCGCGAGCAGCACGGAGAACTCGGGGATGGTCAGGCCGGTGCCCGCGGATCGCCGCTCCGCGATCTCCCGGTCACCCGGCAGCACCTCAAGCCGCCGCCGGATCCGCCGCTCCCGCTCCAGCTTGCGGATGTACCGGGCGTGCACGTGCAGCATCTGCACGTCCTGCGCCCTGGACGCGGCCAGCGCCCGGTTCTGCTGGTAGTTGTGCTGCAGCACCAGCGCGCCGACCTCGTTGGTCATCTGGTGCAGCAGCTTGTTGCGGTCGGCCTGGCTCAGCTCGCCGTCGCGCACCGCCCGGTCCAGCAGGATCTTGATGTTGACCTCATGGTCGGAGGTGTCCACCCCGGCCGAGTTGTCGATGAAGTCGGTGTTCACCAGGCCGCCGCCCAGCGCGTACTCGATCCGCGCCTCCTGGGTGAGGCCCAGGTTGCCGCCCTCGCCGATCACCTTGGCGCGCAGCTCGCTGGCATTCACCCGGACCGCGTCGTTGGACTTGTCGCCCACGTCGGCGTTCGACTGGACGGTGGCCTTGACGTAGGTGCCGATGCCGCCGTTCCATAGCAGGTCCACCGGGGCGCGCAGGATCGCGGAGATCAGCTCGTCGGGGGCCAGCGCGGTCGTCCCGTCCGGCAGGCCGAGCGCGGCGGCGGCCCGCGGCGGCACGTGCACCGACTTGGCGGTCCGCGGCCAGACCCCGCCGCCGACCGAGATCAGGCTCTTGTCGTAGTCCGCCCACGACGACCGGGGCAGGTCAAACAGGCGGCGCCGCTCGGCGAAGCTGGCCGCCGGGTCCGGGTCCGGGTCGAGGAAGATGTGCCGGTGGTCGAAGGCGGCCAGCAGCTTGATGTGCTCAGACAGCAGCATGCCGTTGCCGAACACGTCGCCGGACATGTCCCCCACCCCGACCGTGGTGAAGTCGTCGGCGGCCGTGTTCACGCCCAGGGTCTGGAAGTGGAACACCACCGACTCCCAGGCGCCGCGCGCGGTAATGCCCATCTTCTTGTGGTCGTAGCCCTCCGAGCCGCCGGAGGCGAAGGCGTCGCCCAGCCAGAAGCCGCGCCGGGTGGCGATCTCGTTGGCGGTGTCGGAGAAGGTCGCGGTGCCCTTGTCCGCGGCCACCACCAGGTACGGGTCGTCGCCGTCGTGACGGACCACGGCGGCCGGCGGGACCACCGCGCCAGACTCCAGGTTGTCCGTGACGTCCAGCATGGCGCTGATGAACATCCGGTAGCAGGCCAGCACCTCACCCTGGTAGGCCTCGCGGTCGGCCGGGTCGGGAAGCTGCTTGCAGACGAACCCGCCCTTGGCGCCCGACGGCACGATGACCGAGTTCTTCACCTCCTGCGCCTTGGCCAGGCCCAGCACCTCGGTGCGGAAATCCTCCCGCCGGTCCGACCAGCGCAGCCCGCCCCTGGCCACGTTGGCGAACCGCAGGTGCACGCCTTCGAACCTCGGCGAGTACACGAACAGCTCGAACTTGGGCCGCGGCGCGGGCAGGTCGGGCACCTGCTCGGCATCCAGCTTGACCACCAAGTACGGCACCGCGGCGGCGCCGGCCGGGGTGGCCTCGAAGGCGCCGGCGAAGTAGTTGGTGCGCAGCGTGGCGGTGATCAGGCCCCAGTAGGTGCGCAGGATCCGGTCCTCGTCCAGGCTGGCGACCTCATCCAGCTCACCGCGGATCTCCTCGGCGATGGCCTCGCTGCGCTCGGACCCGCCGCCCTGGCGCTCGGGGTCGAACCGGGACTCAAAGAGCCTGACCAGCAGCCGGGTCACGGTCGGGTTGGCCCGCAGCACGTGCTCGATGTAGTCCTGGCTGAACGCGGTGCCCGCCTGGCGCAGGTACTTGGCGTAGGCGCGCAGCACGGTGACCTGCCGCCAGGTCAGGTGCGCGTCCAGCACCAGGGCGTTGAAGCCGTCGTCCTCCACCACGCCATGCCAGAGCGCGGCCAGCGCGCCCTCGACGTGCGAGCGGACCAGCTCGATGGAGCCGGGCGCGGCCGGGTCGGCCGAGCCGCGGCGCAGGCCGAAGTCATAGATCCAGAACGGCTGCGAGGCGGGGAACTCGTAGGGATGCTCGTCGACGACGTCCACGCCCATGTGCTGCAGCCGGGGCAGCACGTCGGTGAGGGTGATCGGGCTGCCGGTCCGGTAGATGGTCAGCCGCCAGACCCGGTCGGCCGGGGTGTCGTCGGCCGCGCCGGTGCCCTGGATCGGCACGCCGCCGACGTAGTCCTCCGACTCCCACAGCTCGAACGCGACGTCATCCCCCGAATCGCGCAGTTCCATGACCTTGGACAGGTCGGAGACCGCCGCCGCGGCGGGCACGTCGTTCTTGTAGGTCGGCGGGATCTGCGACTCCCCGACCAGCGCGAGCAGGGCGCGGGCGCCCTGCTCGCCGCGGCGACGCACCGCCTCGTCGGCCACGTCGTCGTCCCAGGACCTGGCCACCACCGCGACAGCCCGCTCCAGCTCGGCGACGTTGATGTCGGGCAGCGGCTGGCCCTTGTCGGTGCGCATCACGATGTGCAGCCTGGCGACCGGCGACTCGCCGACCAGCACGCTGTAGTCCACCTGCGAGCTGTTCAGCTCGCGCTGGAGTATCTCCTGGGCGCGCAGCCTGACCTGGGTGGTGTAGCGGTCCCTGGGCAGGTAGACCAGGCAGGAGATGTACCGGCCGTAGACGTCGCGGCGCAGGAACAGCCGCGTCTCGCGGCGCTCGCGCAGCCGCAGCACGCCCGCCGCGATCTGGGTCAGCTCCGCCACCGAGGTCATGAACAGTTCCTCGCGCGGATAGAACTCCAGCACCTCGGCGACGTAGTTGCCGTCATGACTGCCGGCCGCGAGTCCCGAGGCGGCCAGCACGTCGGTCAGCTTGCGGCGGAGCACCGGGATCGTGGTGATGGACTCGGAGTACGCCACGTGCGTGTAGAGCCCGAGGAACCGGAACTCGCCAGTGACCTGGCCGGCCGCGTCGACGCGCTTGACCGCGACGTAGTCCAGGTAGCTCGACCGGTGCACGGTGGACCGGGAGTTGGCCTTGGTGACGATCAGCCGCTCCGGGTCCAGGGCGCGGGCGGCGGCCTCGGGGGGCAGCGGGGCGAACGAGCCCGGCTCTGGCGTGTCGTGGCGCAGGATGCCAAGGCCGGTGCCGGGCACCGCCCGGACCATCGCGTCGCCATCGGAGGTCACCAGGTCGTACTCGCGGTAGCCAAGGAAGGTGAACCGGCCGTCAGCCAGCCAGCGCAGCAGCGCCGCGATCTCGTGGTCGGCCTCGTGTACCGGCCCGGCGCTCTCGGGCGCCCTGGCCAGCTCCTCGGCCAGGCCGATCGCCCTGGCGCGCATCCGGCTGGCGTCCTCGACCGCGACCCGGACATCGCCGAGCACCCGCTGCAGGTCGGCGGTCAGGGCCTTGGCCTCGTCGGCGTCCAGCTTGCCGACCTCAATGTGGGTCCACGACTCGGCCAGCTCCTCCTGCGCCGGGTCAACGCCGTTGACCAGTCCGGCCACCTGGCGCATGGCCCCGGAGACGTCACGGCGGATGCGCAGCTGCGGGTGCACCACCAGCCGGGCGGTCAGCCCGTGCTGGGTCAGCTCCATGGTGACCGAGTCGACCAGGAACGGCATGTCGTCGGTGACGATGTCAATCACGTCGGAGGCCGGGTCCAGCGCGGCGTCCTCGCTGACCTGGACGATCGCCCGGCCCTGCGGCCGCTCCGCGGCTAGCTCGGCCTGGTGCCTGGCGACGGCCGCGACCCGCTCAGGCCCGGCCGCGGCCAGGTCCTCTGGCGCCACATGGCGGTAATAGGCGTGGAGGTAGGCCTGCACGTCGCCGACCCCCGGCACGGTGCCCACGGCCTGTGCCGCCGCGGCAAGCAGATCGCGCTTGCCGTCGTCCGTGCTGTCCGACATCTATCTCCATCTCCCTCTTTATTGCCGCGCGGCGGCGTGGCGCTACAACTTGTCCCGCAATTCCCAGAGCAGCGGGTAATACCTGATCGGAACTCGCCTGTGCAGATATGGGGCGCCCGTCGACCCGCCAGTCCCAGACTTCGTGCCGATCTGGCGTTCCACCATCTGCACGTGCCTGGCCCGCCACAACGCGGCTAGCTCGTCGTGGGTGAGCAGGTCTTCGGCTAGCTGCCAGAGATCATCGTGGCGGCCCCGGTCCCTGGCCACCTGGACCAGGGAGGTCATGATCTCCTGGTCGTCGCCGATCGGCAGATCGCGAGAGGCTAGCAGGCGGAGATAGGCGTCCCACAGGGAGGGTTCCGCCAGCCGCCGGTCCAGCCGGGCTGCGCTCGTCGTCGGTGAGCGAGCGGAACCTGGCGACGAAACGAGGGTCCTTGGCGCCGGACAGGAACTCCAGTTCCCGGAACTGCACCGACTGGAAACCGCTGGCCGGGGCCAGCGCCGCCCGGAACTCAAGGAAGTCCTGCGGCGTCATGGTCTCCAGCACGTCCACCTGGGTGACCAGCAGCCGCTCGATGACATGCGCGCGGCGCAGCAGCTGCCTGGCCCGCCAGACCTGCTCGGTGCCCATGAAGTCGCGCACCGCGGTCAGCTCGTGCAGGAGCTGCTTGAACCACAGCTCATAGGCCTGGTGCACGGTGATGAACAGCAGCTCGTCGTGCGCGGGCGGGACCACCTGCGGCACCTGCTGGTCGAGCAGCCCGGGCAGGTGCAGATAGCTACCGTAGGTGAGCCTGCCGCCCTCTTCGCCGAAGCTGCGGCCCTGGTCGGTCATGACGAGCCCTGCCCGTCACCAGGCGGGGCGAAGTAGCGCAGCACCTCGGGGTTGGCCAGCGCGTCCGGGTCGGCCGCGTCGGCGACGGGGGTGCCCAGCAGGATCTTGCGGACCGGGACCTCCAGCTTCTTGCCGGACAGGGTGCGCGGGATGCCGGGCACCGCCACGATCTGGCTGGGCACGTGCCGGGGCGAGAGCTGGGTGCGCAGCGCGGACTTGATCCGGCCGGCCAGCTCATCATCCAGCTCATGCCCGGCCGTGGGCACCAGGTACAAGATCAGCTCCCCGTCCGAGCCGAGCTGCCCGGTGTCTACCACCAGGCTGTCGGCCACCTCCGGCAGGCCCTCCACCACGCGGTAGAACTCGCTGGTGCCCATCCGCACGCCGCCCCGGTTCAAGGTGGCGTCGGACCGGCCGTAGATGACGCAGCCGCCGTCGGGCAGCAGCATCATCCAGTCGCCGTGCCGCCAGACGCCGGGATAGTCGGCGAAGTAGCTGGCCCGGTACCGCTCCCCGTCCGGGTCGTTCCAGAACCCGACCGGCATTGACGGCATCGGCGTCGTCACCACCAGCTCGCCGACCTCGCCGATGACCGGCCGCCCGGCGGCGTTGAACGCCTCGACCCTGGCACCGAGGCAGCGGCCGGAGATGATCCCGGCGCGCACCGGCAGCAGCGGGTTGGGCCCGACGAACCCCGTGCACACGTCGGTGCCGCCGGAGAACGAGCCGAGCACGAACTCCGGGGCCCGCGAGCCGCCCGCGACCGCCTGGTACGCCCAGGTGAACGCCTCAGGCGGCAGCGGCGACCCGGTGGACCCGACGCCGCGCAGCGCGGACAGGTCGTAGCTATCCGCCGGGCGCAGTCCCTGCTTCATGCAGGTGGTCAGGTACGGAGCGCCGGTACCCAGGTAGGTCACCCCCGCCTGCGCGGCGAGCCGCCACAGCGCGCCGGCGTCCGGGTGCACCGCGCTGCCGTCGTAGGTGACCACCGTCACCCCGGCCAGCAGGCCGCTGACCAGGTAGTTCCACATCATCCAGCCGGTCGTGGTGTACCAGAAGAACACGTCGGGCTTGTCGGCGCCATCGGCACCGGGCCGGGCGCCCTGGTCCTGATGCGGGCCCAGGTCCTGATGCAAGCACAGGGCCTTGAGGTGCTCCAGCACGATGCCGCCGTGGCCGTGCACGATGGGCTTGGGCAGCCCGGTGGTGCCCGAGGAGTACAGCACCCACAGCGGGTGGGCGAACGGCACCTGGGTGAAGGACAACTCCCCGCCGACGTCCCGGCCGGCCAGCTCAGCCCAGGTCAGCCGGGTCAGGCCGGGTCCCGTGGTGACGGATTCCGCGGTGACGGATTCGGCGGTGACGGGCTCCGCGGTGACGTCGGCACCGAGATAGCTCACCGTCACTAGCGCGTGCAGGCCGGGCAGGGCGGCCGCGATCTGCTCGGCCTGCGCCCGCCGGTCGAAGCTCTTGCCGCCGTACACGTAGCCGTCGGCGGCGATCAGCACCCTCGGCGCGGTCTGCGCGAACCGGTCGATCACGCTGGTCGCGCCGAAGTCCGGCGAGCATGACGTCCAGATGGCGCCCAGGCTCGCGGCGGCGAGCATGGCGATCAGCGCTTCTGGGGCGTTCGGGAGATAGCCGGCGACCCGGTCCCCGAGGCCGACGCCAAGCTCGCGCAGCCCGGCCGCGACGGCCGCGACCCGCCGCTCCAGCTCGCGGTAGCTGATCCGCTCCCGCAGCCCCTCCTCGCCATAAGCGAGCACAGCCGTCCTGGCGGGAGTTGCCCGGGCGGCGCGTAGCGCGTTCTGTGCGTAATTAAGGGTGGCTCCGGCGAACCAGGTGACGTCGGGCATCTGGCCCGAGCTGAGCTCGGGGCCGTCGCCGCGCTGCCCGAGCACGTCGAAGTAGTCCCAGATGGAGGCCCAGAACTGGCCAGGCTCGTCCACCGACCAGCGCCACAGCTCGTCGTAGCCGCTGGTGGGCACGGCCCACTGCGCGGCCAGCCAGCGCTGGTAGTCGCTGATCCTGGCCCGCTCGATGGTGTCAGGGCCTGGGGTCCACAGGATCTCGCCGTAGTCGCGGCCCGGTCCGTCGCGGCGCTCGTCGTCGGTTGGCATAGCGATCAGCATCCGCTGCCAGGCCGGTGGCCGCAACGCCAGCGGGGTGCCCAAAGGGCTGGCTGGTGAATCGCTCGCAGCATGCGAGTCATCGCCCCGCTACCCGTCTGCCGTGCCGTCGCCATTGACTGCACTGCTTTATACCACTATGACGAGGGCGGCTTGCCGGTAATGATCATCTTCTGACCGGACTGAGCAGCCGGATTGGGCAGCCGGATTGGGCAGCGCAGCTGGCCGGCCGGGCAGCCGGGTCAGCGAGCGGCGGCCACGCCCGTCAGCCGGTTCACGGCGGCGATCACGGCCGCCGTGTCGCCGAGGTCGGCGAGCACGATCTCCGCGCCCACGGCGCGCAGGTCGGCGGCGGTGGACCGGCCGCTGGCCACCGCCAGGCAGGCCACGCCGGCGATCTTGGCGGCCTCGACGTCCCTGTCGGAGTCGGCGATGTAGACGGTCGCGTTCAGCGGGATCCGGGCGCGGTACTTGTCCTCGGCCTTGGAGCGCGACATCAGCAGCAGCGAGCCCTTCGGGTACACGTCGGACCCGTAGCCGCCGATCTCCAGGTCGAACAGGCCATCCAGGCCGAACGCGGCCAGCTTCTCCGCGGCGTTCGGGCGAATCGTCCCGGTCAGCACCGTCTGGACCACGCCGGGCAGCCCCGCGGTGGCCTGGACGGCCTGCGCCGCGCCTGGCAGCAGCTGGCCATTGCGGGTCAGCAGCCCGCGCCTGGCCGCGAACGCGGCGCCTAGCTCCCAGCTATAGCGGGCCAGCAGGTCCTGCCCGCCCTGGGCGGTCGCGTCCGCCGCCACGTCGTTGAGGGCCAGCGACTCGAAGAAGATCTCCGAGTCGCTGCGCCCGGCAAGCTGCGGCAGCGCGACCAGCGGCCGCCCGGTGACCTTCCGGAATGCCTCGGCGTAGGACTCACGGGACACCCGGACGACATCGACCAGCGTGAGGTCGATGTTCCACAGGACGAGGCGGTAGATAGCGCGGCCCTCCTAGCCCATATAGGGATAGCGATGGTCGACCGGCGGGACGAACAGCTCCTTGATGGTGCGGGCGTTCACCCAACGGATCAGGTTGAAGATGGAACCGGCCTTGTCGTTGGTCCCGCTCGCCCGCGCCCCGCCGAAGGGCTGCTGGCCGACGACGGCGCCGGTTGGCTTGTCGTTGATGTAGAAGTTGCCCGCGCTGAACCGCAGCGCCTCGGTCGCCCTGGCGATGGCCCCCCGGTCCTGGGCGATGATCGACCCGGTCAGCGCGTAGCTGGCCACGTCGGCGGCCTGGGCGAGCACGGCGTCGTAGTCGGAGTCCTCGAAGACGTGCACGCCGAGAATCGGGCCGAAGTACTCGGTGGTGAAGATCTCGTCGGTCGGGTCGGTGCCGACCAGCACGGTGGGCTCGACGAAGTAGCCCTGGCTGTCGTCGGTGCCGCCGCCGGCCAGCACGCTGACGCTGGGCCGGGTCCTGGCCCGCTCCAGCGCGTCGCGGTGCGTCGCGAACGCCTTGGCGTCGATCACCGCGCCCATGAAGGTGGACAGCTCGGTGGAGACATCGCCCATGGTCAGCGACTCGACGCCGCCGACCAGGCCGTCGCGGATCCGGTCCCAGACGCTGCGCGGGATGTACGCGCGGGAGGCCGCCGAGCACTTCTGGCCCTGATACTCGAACGCGCCGCGCAGCAACGCGGTAGTGAGCGCCGCCGGGTCGGCGGACGAGTGCGCGATGACGAAGTCCTTGCCCCCGGTCTCGCCGACCAGGCGCGGGTAGGCCCGGTAGCCGGCGATGTTCTCGCCGACGGTCCGCCACAGGTGCTGGAAGGTCCCGGTTGAGCCGGTGAAGTGGATGCCGGCCAGGTCCGGGTGGCGCAGCGCGACCCTGGAGATCGCGTCCGCTCCGCCGGTCACCATGTTGATCACGCCAGGCGGCAGGCCCGCCGCCTCCAGCGCCCGCATCAGGTAATGCGCCGAGAGCTGCTGGGTGCTCGCCGGCTTCCAGACCACGACGTTGCCGAGCAGGGCGGGCGCGGTCGGCAGGTTCCCGGCGATGGAGGTGAAGTTGAACGGGGTGATGGCGAGCACGAAGCCTTCGAGCGGCCGGTACTCCAGCCGGTTCCAGCTACCCGGCGACGAGCCGGGCTGCTCGGCCAGCAGGCGGCGGGCGTAGTGCACGTTGAACCGCCAGAAGTCGATCAGCTCGCAGGCGGCGTCGATCTCGGCCTGGTGCGCGGACTTGGACTGGCCGAGCACGGTGGACGCGTTCACGACCTGCCGGAACGGGCCGGCCAGCAGGTCAGCGGCCTTGAGGAAGATCGCGGCCCGGTCGTCGAAGGACAGCTCCCGCCACGCGGGCGCGGCCTTCCTGGCGGCTTCGATCGCGGCGGTCACGTCGGCGTCGGTCGCGCCGGCGAGCTGGCCGAGCACGTGCCGGTGGTTGTGCGGCTGGACGATGTCCACCCGGTTGCCGCCGCCCATCCGCTGCTCGCCGTCGATGGTCATGGTCAGCTCGGCCCGCTCCCCCGCGAGCTCCTTGATCTTCTGCTCCAGCGCCGCCCGCTCCTGGCTCCCCGGCGCGTACCCCTTGACGGGCTCGTTGGCCGGTCCTGGGACGTTAGTTACGGCATCCATCGCGGTTTAGCTCCCTGCTTGACCCGACTTCGACGGCGGTAGCTCTCATCGTCGCATGAATCGCGTAGCCAGGACGCGGGGGGCGGGGGCGGACTGTCGCGGATCGGGCTGGCCCGGCAGGCGGCGGGCCGGGTGCGGGCCGGGTTAGCCCGGCAGGTGGCGGAGTTCCTGGGTGGCGTACCAGAGGAGTTCGTGGCCCTCGGCGCTGTCCACGGCGAACTTGGCGTCGTCATCGCCCGCGTCGGCGGCCGGCAGGGCGGCGGCAGCGGCGGCGATCTCGGCGGCCGCGGCCGGGTCGTCGATGTGGCCGGACACGATCTTGGCGAGCGGAACCGCGATCTTGATCTCGACCAGCGCGGGCTCGTCGAACCCGGCGTTGCCGACGATCTGCTCCTCGGGCAGTTCGGCGGCGAGCACCACCCGGCGGCGCGGGGCGCCGCGAATCATCGCGGAGCAGCCGAAGCGAGGCCCGCGCGGCGTGCAGCAGCGCGATGTACTCCAGTTCTTCCATATCGCCGCTGGAGTACCACTCCCGCAGGGCAGGCGTGACGGCATAACCGCGCACGGGCGGCTGGCTGATCTGCTCGCTCAGCAACAAGGCGGCGACGGCCGGCAGTGTGGCTGGCAGGTATACGCGCATGAGTTCCCCGCAGCGCAGAAGAATCAGGTCCCGAAGTCTGCCAGGCGATGAGCCTGTTGGTCAGTTAATCAGCATCTTCCCCGGCGGGCCCAGACGCGGGTGGCTCTGGGGCTGCCGTGGCTGGCGCTGGGGCTGCGGGGGCTGGCCCTTGGGCCGCGGTGGCTGGGTGGGGCTGGGTCTGCGGGGGCGCCGGGACCCGCGCCGGGGTCAGGGCGTCCACCACGGCTGCCACGGCATCGGCCAGCGGGACGTGCTCCCAGACCCGGACCACCCGCCAGCCCGCCGCCGTGAGGGCGGCGTCGGCGTTGCGGTCCCGTTCCACGTTGCGGGCCAGCTTGGGTCCCCAGTACCAGGTGTTGCTGGCGGGCTTGGTGCCGTGCTCGGGACAGGCATGCCAGAAGCAGCCGTCCACGAACACGGCTACCTTGCGCGCGGTGAAGGCGATGTCGGGGCGGACCCGGGCACCCTCCAGATCGAGCCGGTAGTCCTTGCGGTAACGCAGCCCCTGGCCATGCAGGGCACGGCGGAGCGCCATCTCTGGCTTGGTGTCGGTGCGCCGGTTGGCCCGCATATTGGCCGAACGGCCGGGGCTCGACGGATGTGGATAGTCGGCCACAGCGACCAAGGCTAAGCCAGGGCGGGCCGGCGCGTCAGGCGGGTCGGGCGACTAGGGCGGGCCAGGCCGGCCGCCTGGGCGCGTCGGGGCCGGCGGCCAGGGTGAGTGCCCGGGTGGGTGGCCAGGTCAGAGCTGCACATCGAGCAGCGCGCTGAGCTGGCCGGCGGTGTCGGCCGCCGTGCGGTGCAAGACCGCGGCCAGTCCCGCGGCCTGTGCGGCCGCCACGTTCTCCGCGATGTCATCGATGAACACGCACTCGGCCGGCTCCAGGCCGAGTTGCTGAACAGCGAGCTGGAAGATCCGCCGTTCCGGCTTGCGCATCCCGACCTCAGCCGAGATCACCACCGCGTCGAACAGCTCAGGGAACAGGTGCCGGGGGTAGAAGGCGCCCCAGGAGTTGGAGAGCAGGGCGGTGCGCAGCCCGGCCCGCCGGGCGGCCCGGACCAGGTCCAGCATCGACTCATCCAGCACCGAGCCCGCGAACATCCTGGCCAGCAGCCCGTCCGCGGGCACCGGGCCGCCGTCGAGCAAGGTCAGCTCGGCGGCCAGCAGCCGCTCGAACTCCGCCTCGGTGCACTCGCCGTTCTCCAGCGCGCGGACGGGGCTGGTCACGATGTTCTCGTCGTAGGCCTGCGCCAGCCAGGTCCGCATCACGGTCTTGTAGCTGTCGCGATTGATCCCGTCGGCGGTCAGCCAGGCTGCGACGGTCTCGGCAATCGGGTTGGTGAGGACGCCACCCCAGTCGGTGATCAGGCCGCGCACCGCCGACGCGGCGACGGGCGGGGAGCCTGGGCTGTCCGATGCGGGCCGGTCCGGCATGTTTTCGTCCATCACGGTCTCGATGGTAAGCGACCACCCCGGCCTGTGGCTGGCTACGACTACAGCGCGGAGACCGGTGCGGCGACGATGCGATCGCCGACGGGGAAGACTCGCGGGCCGCGCGGGCAGAACCGATCAGGACGTAGCGGCCCGATACCTGTCTCCCGCAAGGGCGAGTACCCGTTTCCCGCATGCATGGCTACCGGTTTCCCGCAGTCTGTCGATGTCGACACTGACCCCGGATGCCTGGCAGGGCGAGCCGTCGTTCGGAGGAAATCAGAATGTCGGTGGCCGGCGATAACGTGATCGAAACGGCGAGAGCGCACCGGAGGGCGCGCTCCGATCGGCCCCGAGGGGAGGTCCCGCGAGCATGATGGCCAGCGGCGAAGGCCTGTCCCAGCCTGGTGAGCGCCGCCCAGGTGAGCGCCAGCCTGGCGGGACGTGGTGGGCCGATGCTCCGTGGGACGGCGAGCCGTGGGATGAGGACGAGTTCGACCCTGAGGCCAGCCCGCCGGACGGCGCGGATGCCTGGCTGGACGGCATGCCTCCCGAGCTGCGCACGGAACTGCGGTCCGATCCGCTGTCTGATTCGATGGACGGAACGAGCGGTGCGCTGGGAGCCGGGTTCGTGCACGAGAGCACGGCGCGGCCTGGCACCGGGTTCGCCGCAGGCGGAGTGCTGGACCAGTTGCCGCCGGGACCGGTGCTCGCCGGGTTCGTGGGCGAGGCGCAGACGGCTGGGCTGAGCACGCTGACCGACAGCGAGATGGTGGGGGTCATCGCCGCGAGCCGCCGGCTGGCGTCGCTGGCCGCCGCTCAGGAAGTGACCTGCATCATCGCCCTGGCCCGCCGGCGGGCCGCCGAGTCCCGTGAGCACGGCGACCCTGGGCTGGTCGAGCACGTAAACGACGAACTGGCCGCTGCGCTGACGCTGACCGGGCGCGCGGCGGACCGGCTGGTGGAGGTCTCCGCCGGGTTAGCGCGGCTGCCCGGCACCCTGGCGGCGCTGGCGGCCGGCAGCATCGACTGGCCACGAGCCGTCGTCATGGCCGACGAGCTGAGCGCGCTGTCCGACGAGGACGCGCTTGCCGTGGAACGGCAGGTCCTGTGGCGGGCCGGCGGGTGGACGACTGGGCAGTTGCGGGGTGCGCTGCGCCGGGCGGCGTTGCGTGTCGATCCGGCCGCGGCATCCCGGCGGCGCCGGGCGGCCCGCAAGGACACGGGCGTGCATGCCTGGAGCGAGCCGTCGGGCAACAGCGCGCTGGCCGGCCGGGAACTGCCGTCGGCCGAGGTGATCGCCGCCGACCAGCGGATCACGGCGCTGGCGCTCTGGCTGCAGAAACGCGGCGCCGAGGGGACGATGGATCAGCTCCGCGCCGGGGTGTTCACGGCCCTGCTGAGCGGACGGCCGATTACGAGCTTGCTCCCGGAGAAGTCCGGCACTGCACGGCAGGACGGCCAGGACGGACCTGCGACCGGCAGGGCGCGACCGGACGCCGGAGCGCGGGCGGGCAGCGGAGCGCGGGCGGGCAGCGGAGCACAGCGCGATTCGGAACCTTCGGCGGCGAGTGAGCCAGGACGTCCGCCCGAGGCGTTTGTGTCCGGGACGATCAACCTGACCATGCCCCTGGCCGCCTTCGCCGGGCTCTCCGACGCACCCGGCGAGGTCCCCGGCATCGGTCCCATTGACGCGGACGCCTGCCGTGACCTGGCCACCTGGCTCGCGGCGAATCCCCGCACGCGCTGGTGCGTAACGCTGACCGATCAGGACGGAAAAGCAGCCGGCCATGCCTGCGCCCGGCACGGTCCGGGGCCACCCGGCCCGTTAGGAGGTCCGCTCGCTACCAACGTCATCGCGTCCTGGCTGCGCGTACTGCGGCCAGAACCACTGGCGAGCGGGACCTGCGCGCACCGGCTCCGGGTCCCCGGCTACCGGCCGCCCCCGCGGCTGCGTCACCTGGTAACCGTACGGCAGCGGACCTGCGGTTTCCGAGGCTGCCGACGACCAGCCGTGCGCTGCGACCTGGACCATACGATCCCGCACGACCAAGGCCATGATGTCTTCATAGTATGATCGGCATGACGATCACTACAGCGAGGACTTCGCAGGTGGCAGGCCAGAAAGCACGCGAGCGGGCACTCTCCCGGGTCGTCGATGCGGCGAACCAACAGCGCAACCCGCAGTCGTGGCGGGGCGAACCGGCCGCTATCTACTGCCGGATTTCTCATATCCACGACCAGGACCAGACAAGCGTGGACCGGCAAGAACGAATCTGCCGCGAGATCGTGACCAGGCTTGGCCTTGTGGTGGCATTCGTATTCATCGACCCGAACCGGTCAGCCTGGCAACGCAACCGCAAGCGCCCTGGGTGGGAAAAACTATTGGAGGCGGCCCGCAGCAAAGGTATTCGACACATCGTCGCGTATCACCCCGACCGGCTAATGCGTCAGCCCAGGGACCTTGAAGAACTGCTCACGATCTCCGAAGAGCACGGGATCACGTTGCACGGGAAGGCCAGCCACCGCGATCTCAGCGACCCTGACGACCGGCATTACCTGCGCGGCGAAGTTGCGCATGCATGCCGGTCATCCGATGACACGTCTCGGCGACTTCTAGACGCGACAGTGGACAGGGCCCGAGACGGGAAACCGCATTCCGGAAAGCGTCGTTACGGTTATACCGCCGATGGAATGACGATCATTCCGGAAGAAGCAAAGATCATTAAGCGGATATTTGAAAGATTCCTCGGCGGCATGACGCCATACGCCATAGCCGCCGACCTTGACCGGCGGGGCGTACCAACGGCGCAGGGGAAACGCTGGGCACGAAATGGCGTTCTGCGCGTCATTGAGTCCCGATACGTCGCCGGCATTCTGATATTCCGAGGGCAGGAAATCGGGAGCGGGATATGGCCAGCGATCATCGATCAGGGAATGTGGCGCGAAGCTCAGGAACGCCGCGTCTACCGATCGGTGGCCGTAAAGAAATCTCGCTCGCCAGATCGGTATTACCTGCTGCGCGGCCTGATGTGGTGCCGCAAATGCGGGCTGCGCATGCAGGGCAAGATGGTTAATGGCTGGCCAACCTATATCTGCTACAGCCATCAGCAGAAAGAGAAGGCCAACAGATGCTGGCGGACTGCCAGCGCAGTACCGGTAGAGCAATTCGTCAAGGATGCTGCGATTATCCTGCTAGAGCAGCTAGACATTACCGGGCACGACGCCGCGTCTGCGGTGCTCTCAGCCGAGGACAGCGCCGCGATAGAAGCGGACCAGGCCGAGATTACGGAACTGCAAGAAGCCTGGGACAACCGGGAGATCACCACTGCCGAATACCGGCGCATGCGGAAGACGGTTCAGGATCGCATTAATAAAGCCGAGGCGAAGACCATCATCCGCCCGGCCGCCGAGGTGCTCGAAGGGCTCGTAGGGCCGGACGCTCGCGCTACATGGGAAGCGCATGAGAAAGCGCAGAACTGGGACCGGCTGAACGCGGTGTTGCGGTTCCTGTTCGCGGCGGTGCGCATAGACGGCCCAGGAGCCGGCGGCCCGAAGTTCGATTATGGCCGGATCGACATTGAGCAGAATAAGATATAAGACGGCGACGCACACCGCAGAGCGAAAAAGAGCTGACCCCCGCCGGCAACGAGGGTCAGCTCTTTTTCGTTATTCCTTTCCTGCGCTAGGCCCGTCATTGAATGCCAGCAGCCGCGCGAGGCGGCGCGCTCCCTCCATGCTTATAGTGGTCGTGAACTGGCTAGTCACCCTATGCAGGTGATACGCGCGAAGCGCGTCATTCCTTTCCCGCTTATAGGCGGTCACCTCTCCCTTTACCGCATTGTGGCTGGCCGGGTTTGTCGTCGGGCATCACCTCCCCTCAGACCGCATCAGGACTCTTTGACGGAGAGTGATCGTCTACTGCGTCCGTCCACGGGCCGAGCGCGGCCCCAACGCGCGCAGACGCGCGCGAGGCTGGACGGCTGGACGATCACTAACCGTGACGCACCCCAGGAGTCGCTGAGCGCGTCCCTACGGGCCTGGCTACCGTGCCAATGCCTCACGGGGCTAGGCACGGACGCCCAGGGCGCTCAGAAGGCCGCTCGGCGAGCACGCACGGGGACACGCGAAGCGTAGGCCGCGCCAGATGACGTCCGCACTAGCGCGATGGGTACCCATATCGGGTACCCATCGCAGACCCAAGCAGAGATAAAGCCCGTTCTCCAACCATCACCACAAAATGCAGCTAGCCCAGAAATCAACATTACGGATTCCTGGGCTAGCGTGAACTCCCGGTACCTACTCGATACTTAGATGAGCATTGACCGACTTAGCTTCTTCGGCGAATTCTGGCAGCTCAACGACCTCGACACCGGCTGTCGTCAGCAGTTCGTATCCTTGGCAATCCGCTACGAATAGCGAAGGCTCCCGCCACGCCATTACGACTCTGGGAATGCCAGCGGCAAGGATTAGCTGAGTACAGGTCAACGGCCGCGACTTACGCTCGGAGCAGGGCTCTAGGGTGCTGTAGATGGTAGCCGTGGCTATCCGAGGGTCATCCTTCGCGACTTTCGCCAAAGCAGATTCTTCAGCATGGTCGCTCATGTCGGTCTCCCTGGAGTATCCACGAGAGATCTCCTGCCCCTGCCCATCGACTATTACTGCGCCGACCGAGTAAGCGCTCTCCTTAGGCGGGCATTTCCGCGCAAGGCCGATTGCGAGGCTCATCCATTTCCGGTCTTCGTCATGCGACAGGGTCATATCGTCTCAATCTCACTTTCGATGTCGTCGGCCTGGTGCTGGCCTCCTACCAGCGTGGTTAGCGCGTGGCCCACTGCTCGCTCAAACTCCTGGGAGCCGGGCTACGGCGATCCCGGCGGCGCGCGCCAGAGCGATTGGCGAACATCCTCGCGGCGGCGGAGCACGGTGGCGCCTGTGTCGCCTATGACATCGCGATGGATACCTACAGCGGGTGAGCGTGCAGCGATACTAAGATTCCCCGATCATCATCAGCACAGCGCCTCGCTTAACTCGATGACGTCGGGACGATTCGGATATTTGTAGTTTAGATACTCGTGAAGCCGAATGGCGTCTGTACTCAAGCGTTCAGAACGAGTGGATTGGATAATATCGTTGATTTCCTTGCCCAACCTGCATGCGGCGTCGATATCTCCTGACTTCGCATAAGTGAATGCGAGCTGGAGAAGGTAATGCGATGCGACCCAGTCGGCACTTCTCATCTCTGAAGGCATCGCGGAAAGGCCCTGCTCGATTAGTTCAATAGCCTTGCCGTACTCTCCGAGCAGCCGGTATATAATTCCGCGCTGCATGACCAGATAGTCAGGGGAAAAGAAGTAAATCCAAGGCGGTTCCACTTCGGGATTCGCTGTCGCTTCCGCGACTAGCATTTCGGCCTGATCGAGCTTTCGGTCGATGTCAGAGATTCCCGCTTCTCCGGACAATGCAATGCCGCGTGCTTCCTGCTGTATGGCCAGCGCTCGCACGCCAGGACTGGCACTTTTATAGCCCTGAGCTGCCCGAGAAAGGCCGATCATCGGCCCGGCTTTAGCGCTAAGCCATGCCGTGTGGCCCTGCATATTTAGAGCAGTGGCGATCATGTTTGGCTTGTCCACCTCTGTCGCCCATGCAAGCGCGAGATTATAGAGCTTATTTGCCTCGGCAATCTGACCTGTGTTCGCATGCAGCCAGCCAGCGAATTGTGCCCACTGACTGCCGATGTCAAGAACCTTGGCACGAGCATTACCCCGCGCCTCCATAACAAGGTCAGTTACTATCTCAAGTTGTGCTTTTACATGATTAACGAGCGACGCAGCACCGATAGAGTCTTCGAGACGGCGTTCTCCAGAAAGTATCGCGGAGAGAGCGTCGATTGCGCCCGGATCGCGACGCCTTGGCGATCTCGCGGCTAGAATGAGCCGTTCCTCATCATCGCCATTGAATACAGTGCTGACAGCTAGGCCATCGGGATGCCACAGCCTAGTCTTCTTAGGCTGAAATTCTGGAATGGGCGAGCCGTCCTCGACTTTCCCCTCCCATTGCCGTCGGCCGACTCCCAACATTTCACCTGGGATATGAAGCCCGTCTGCCACGCGCTCGAATATCCCGAGGCTATGCGCTTTTCTTCCACGCTTGATATAGTCCTGAACCTGGCCAATGGTCATCTCGCAGCGCCGCGCAATATGGCTGACCGTGAATCCAGCCCCGCCCCACTTATTCGCGATGGTGAATATCCTGCCCAGATCACGAGACGCGCACGCGGCCGTGAAATCTGGCCGGGTCAGCACTTCCGAAGGTAGGTAACCGAGCATTCGGCCACCTTCAGCGCCCGCGTGCTGCTGCCGTGTCTCAGGACGTGCCTCGACCAGGTTCGCCGACAAGCCGGGTGCAAGATCGGCGGGAGGCACTCGTAGGGCAGATGCCAGGGCGACGATATCTGAATATCGACTTAGCGGCCTTTGTCCCCGTTCAACCATAGACAGGAAACTTTCCGACAGGCCAGAGAAATCGGCAAGCACATTGAGGGTCATGCCCCGCATATTCCGCAGTTCCCTTAGCCTGGCTCCTAGGCTAGTTGCCTTAACCGCACTACCTAAAGCCGCCTCGCTAGAGCATCCGTTCTTCTCCTGGCGATGGCACGCCTGACAATATCGCTCTGTGTTATACCGGCTCAGTGGCCGACCGCATCCGGCGCATCCCCGCGCAGATGCTTGGCCCGTACCGCTACCGGACATGGCTTGACCTACCGAAGTCGCTTGGCGGACGTGGGACGTTGAGGTTCCGGGAGGTATCTCAGATTTCAGGCGGTCGAACGCAACGCCGAAGAGTTCGCGCAGTAGCGGTCGATAGAAGTCAGGCGCTATATGGCCATTCTCCCATCTTGAAAACTGAGTCTTAAGGCTGACAGCCGTGGCCACTTTTACGTTTTTCTGCTGCGCAAGCCTGGTCAACTCCCAGACGGCGCGGCCTTGTGACCATCCTTTTGCGAGGCGCGCTTCGCGAAGTGAAGCACCGATGTCGGCGGACTGCGGGTGGGATTCTTCCCTCATGGCAGCCGAGATCTGCTTCTGTTCCTCGCGCAGATCGCGCGGCTTGCCGCCGCTCATGCTCATCACTCAGACCCCTCGTGCTCCAACCCAATGCCGCAATAGGCGACGCACATGCTCGCAGACCCGCAAGGACGCATTACCCGCAGACTACGCCATTATCCGATGCTGCATCGGTGCTGGAGACGATCACCCCATGAAGACGGCTTGACTAAGGCGGCGGCACGTGCGAATGCAACCTCGCTCCGCTGTGCCGACGTCATCACCGGGCCAAGCAGACGCACGGCTGGCGGCTGGCCCAGGCCGAGCCGGGTGTCCTCACCTGGACACTCCCCAGCGGTCGCAGCTACACGACCACGCCCGACCCCTACCCGACCTGACGCGGTGAATCTGACGCGGTGAATCGACCCAGTGAATCCACCCAGCGACAGGCCCATCGAGCCGGAGGCCGGATGCCTGGCAGAATCGCGACATGAGCCGAACAGCCGTTATCACCGGAGCCAGCAGCGGAATCGGAGCGGCGACGGCCGCGAAGCTGGCGGAGGCCGGCTACCGGGTGGTGCTGACCGCCCGGCGGGCCGACCGGCTTGCCGAAATCACCGAGCGGATCGTCGCGGCAGGTGGCCAGGCCGAATGGCACGAACTCGACGTGACCGACCGCCCGGCGGTAGACGCGCTGGCAGCATCGCTTGACCAGTGCGACGTGCTGGTCGCCAACGCCGGCGGCGCCATCGGCACCGAGCCGGTCGCCACGGCCGCGCCGGATGACTGGCAGCAGATGTACGAGGTCAACGTGCTCGGCACCCTGCACATGGTCCAGGCGCTGCTGCCCAAGCTGGTGGCCAGCGGCGCCGGCACGGTGGTGCTGATGGGCTCGACGGCCGGGTTCGTGGCCTACGAGGGCGGCGGCGGGTACGTGGCCGCCAAGCACGGCACGCACGCGATCGCCGCGACGCTCCGGCTGGAGTTGTCCGGCCAGCCGGTCCGGGTGATCGAGATCGCACCGGGCATGGTCAGGACCGACGAGTTCGCGCTGAACCGGTACCGGGGCGACGCGGACAAGGCTGCGGCGGTCTACGCGGGTGTAGCGGAACCGCTCACGGCGGATGACGTGGCGGACGCGGTGACCTGGACCGTCACCCGCCCCGATCACTTCAACGTGGACCTGATGGTGATCCGCCCCCGCGCCCAGGCTGCCCAGCACAAGGTCCACCGGGAGCAGTAATCCCAGGCGCCAGCCAGCCAGTCAGTCAGTCACACACAGGCAGACAGGCAGGCCAGGCAGTTCAGTCAGTCTGGGTGACCTTGCTCAGCCCGCGCGGGCTGTCCGGGTTCAGGCCGAGTGCGCGCGACAGCGCCTCCGTCAGCAGCTGCCCCGGCACGATCAGGCCCATCGGCGCCAGCCACTCCGGCAGCCGCGGCCCGGGCAGCGCGCGCGAGCACGCCGCCGCGAGCGCCTCGCCGCCGCCGATGCCGTAGGCCGCCGCGCCCGCGCTTGTCACCCGGTGCGCCAGCTCAACCGTTCCCGCCAGCGTCGGCCCCGACTCCGCCGCCAGCACGATGGCCGGCGTGTCCGCGTCCACCACCGCGATCGGACCGTGCAGCAGGTCCGCGTAGGACAGGCCCATCGCGTGCAGATAGCACGCTTCCTTCAGCTTCAGCGCCAGCTCCAGCGCCGCCGAGTACGCCAGCCCGCGCCCCGACACCACGACCCCGTCCACCCGGCGCAGCTCCGCCACGATCGGGCCGAAGTCCGTCGGCAGGCTGAGCATCTCCTCAACCGCGTCCGGCACATCCCGCAGTTCGCCAGGGTCCAGGTCCGCGCCCAGGCCAAGCGCGAGAATCGCGAGCGCGGCGAGCTGCGTGGTGAACGTCTTAGTGGCCGGAACGGCTCGCTCGATGCCAGCCTGCGTCACGAACGCGACGTCCGCTTCCTCCGCGAGCGGCGAGCCCGCGCCGTTGGTAACCGCCAGGGTGCGCGCGCCGCAGTCCTTCGCCCAGGCCAGCGTCTCGACGATCTCTTCCGTCCGGCCCGACTGCGACATCGCGACGGCCAGGACACCGGACAGGTCGACCCGGCTGCGGTACGTCGTCGCGACCGATGGCGAGGCCAGCGTGGCCAGCCGTCCCGCGAACGCCTGGATCAGGTACGTGCCGTAGACGGCGGCGTTGTCGGAGGTGCCCCGGCCGATGAACAGGACCTCACGAGTTTCGCTGGCCAGCCGGGCCGCCTCGGCGCGGCGCGGCAGCAGCGCGTCGATCGTGGCGCGGAGCGCGGCCGGCTGCTCCGCGATCTCCTGGCCCATGAAGGACACAGCCGATCCTTCACTCGTTGCGGTGGTCACTGCCGCCTCCGTCGCCCTGTGCTTAGTCGCCGTGCTCAGTCGCCGTGCTCAGTCGCCCGTTCCGTAGACCTGCCGACCACCCACCCAGGTGGCCCTGGCCTGCAGGTCCGGGCTGAGCCAGACTAGGTCCCCGGCCGCGCCGGGGGCAATCCTGCCCAGTCTGGGACAACCAATCAGGCCGGCCGGCACACTCGTCGCCGCGGCGATCGCGGCGGTCAGGTCAACACCGATCGAGACCAGGTTGGCGACCGCCCGGTCCATCGCCAGCGCCGAGCCGGCCAGCGTGCCGTCCGCGCGGACCGGCGGCTGGCCCTCACCAGGCGGCAGCTCGATCGGCTCGCCGCCGAGCAGGTACTGGCCAGGCGGCATCCCCGCGCACGCGGCCGCGTCGGTGACCAGCGCGATGCGGCCGGGCGCGGCGGCGCAGGCGATCTGGCAGGCCTGCGCGCTGACGTGATGCAGGTCCGCGATCAGCCCGCTGGTCAGCCTCGGGTCGGCGAGCGCCTGGCCGACGACGCCCGGCTCGCGGTGGAGCAGTGGCCGCTGCGCGTTGAACAGGTGCGTGACCTTGCGGGCGCCGCGCTCGGCGGCCTGTGCCACCTGGTCCGCCGTCGCGTCGCTGTGCCCGACGCTGACCAGCACCCCGGCGGCGGTGAGCTGAGTGATCGCGTCGAGCGCGCCGGGGCGCTCCGGCGCGAGGGTGACCAGCCGGAGCAGCCCGGCCCCGGCCGAGATCAGCTCGGCGACGTCGGCGGGCTCGGGATCGCGGATCCACTCCGGGTTGTGCGCGCCGCGCCTGCTCACCGCGATGAACGGCCCCTCGACGTGCACGCCGAGCACGCGTGCCCCGGCCGGCAGCTCGCCCGCGAACCCGGTGGCGGCCCGCAGCGCCGTCGCCAGCCAGTCGATCGGGGCGGTGATGAAGGTCGGCAGGAACGCGGTGGTCCCCGTTTCCGGCAGCCGCCGGACCACCGCGGCCCACTCCGGCGGCTCGGCCGCCTGTAGTTCGACGCCGTAGTAGCCGTTGACCTGGAGGTCCACGAACCCCGGTGCCAGAATGCCGTCCGGCAGCTCCACGTCGGCCGGGCCCGGCGGGCGACCCTGCCCGACGGCGGTGATCTGGCCGCCCCCGATCGTCACGTAGCCCGGTGACAGCACCGGATCGGCGGCCAGGCCGGTCACCAGCCGCGGCGCGGTGATGGTCAGCTCGCCCGCGGTCGCGCTCAACTGGAAACCCGGTCGGCCGGCGCGGCGGCAGGGTCGCGCACGGGCTCCGCGTTCGCCAGGAACTCCCTGATCAGCTTCGCCACCATGTCGGGCCGCTCCATCATCGCGACGTGCCCGATGCGCGGCAGTACCACCACGTGCGCCGTCTTCAGCACTCGTGCGGCCCTGGCCGCCGTGGCCGGGTTCACCAGGCGGTCGTGGCTGCCGTGGATGACCAGCGTGGGCGCGGTGACCCTGGCAGCGTCGCGCCACAGCGTGCCCGCCCCCCAGCGCAGGTACTCGGTGACCAGGGCGCGGGCCGAGCCGATCAGCACCTCCGCCTGGTAGCCCAGGCCGTCGCGCCTGGTGACCTCGTCCGTCTCTTCGCGTACCCGGAGCGGGTGGACGCACTTCGGGTCGGCGTAGACCTCGCTGATCATTCGCGCGGTCCGGTGTTCCGCCGGGACCTGCTCCAGCCGGGCCAGCGCCCAGCGGCCCAGGCCGGGCAGCCCCATCGCGGCGACCCGCATCGGCAGCAGCCGGGGCCGCAGGTCCGGCATCGCGGGCGAGATCAGGGTCAGCGACCTGACCAGGTCTGGCCGCCGGGCCGCGACGCGGGTGCAGACCGCGCCGCCGAGCGAGTTGCCGATCAGGTGCACCGGCCACCTGCCCTGGCGGTCGATCAGGGCGATCACCGCGTCGGCGCTCGCGCCGACCGAGTAGTCGCCGCCGCGCGGCACCGGGGAATGCCCGAAACCGGGCAGGTCAATGGCTTCGCCAGACAGCACAGGACCGGCCGGGAGCCGGCTGGCAAGGCCGGGCTCGGCCGCGCCGCCCGGCCGGCTAAGCAGGTCCATGAGGTCAGTCCAGTTGCGGGAGGACCCCCCCAGCCCGTGCACGAACAGGGCGGGCTCAGCTCCGGCTGGCGCCGGCGCGGTCCTGACGAAGACGTCGCCCGTGCCCAGCGCGACGGCTGCTCCTGGCCACGGCGGGATCGGATCGGCCATGACTCGACTTTACTCGCGAGTAGCCCGCGAGCCAGGGGGCTAGCTGGCCTTGCGCGGCCGCCGCTGGGCGGCCGGCTTTCTGGCCGGCTTATCGGCCGCCTCGTCCTTGCTCGCCGCCTTGCCCGCAGTGCCGCTCTTCGCCGTCCGCCGGCTGCCGCTCGATGCCCGCGACGAGCCGCTGTCGCCGTCGCTCGTCTTGCGCCCGCCCCTGGCGGCGGCCGACTTGGCACCCGAGGATGCGGCACGGGCACCCCGTTTCGTGCCAGAACTAGAGCTAGCGCCGGCGCCCCCGTCGTCACCGCCCTTGGCCGCGGCCAGGCTGGCCCGCAGCGCGTCCGCCAGGCTGGTGGGCTGGCTCGGCTCCTCCTCCGACACCGGCTGCATGACCTGCCGTCCCTCGGTCTTGGCGGCGACCAATTCCTGCAGCGCCTCCCGGTACCTGTCGTGGTACTCGTCCGGGTTGAAGTCGATGGTCATCGAGTCGATCAGCGAGGTCGCCATCCGCAGTTCCTGCGAGCGCACCTCGATGTCGTCGGACAGGAAGGGGAAATCGGCGGCCCGGACCTCATCGGGCCACAGCAGCGTCTCCAGCACCAGGACGCCGTCGCGGCAGCGCAGCGTGGCCAGCGCCTCCCGCTGCCGCAGCGCTACCTGCGCCACGGCGACCCGGCCGGACCGCTCCAGGGCGTCTCGCAGCAGCGCGTAGGCCCGCACGCCGGCCGTTTCCGGCTCGATGTAGTAGCTGCGGTTGAACAGGATCGGGTCAAGCTGCTCGGCCGGGGTGAAGTTCAGCACCTCGATGCTCTTGCTCGACGTCAGCGGCAGGTCAGCCATGTCGTCGTCGTCCAGCACCACCATCTCGCCGTCGGGTAGCTCGTAGCCCTTGGCGACGTCCTCGTAAGGCACCTCTTCGCCGTCCACCGAGCAGACGCGGCGGAACCTGATCCGGCCGCCGTCGACGCGGTGAACCTGGCGGAACGCGATGTCCTTCTGCTCGGTCGCGGCGTAAAGTTTTACGGGGATCATGACAAGGCCGAAGGAGATCGCACCCTTCCACATGCTGCGCATGTCATCTCCTTACCCGGGTGCCACGATCGGGTACCGACAGGCGAGTCGGTACTGGCCGATTCCGAAGGTCCGCGTGCAGTCCTGATACCAGCAGTGTTGTCCCAATTTTGTACTTCGGCAATATGTTCGACCAGCTCTCGCTTGTGGCCGGACCGCCGCTCCGGCCGCTCGATCAGGCAGGAGGAACGGCAGATGACGGACGAGACTCTTGAGGCGGCCGAGGCTGACGCCGCCGAGCAGGGACGCGAGATCCGGCTCGACGAGGATGAGGATTACCGCTGACTCTGTGGCCGTTACGCTAGGTACCCGGTTACCCAGCCGTAACATGAGATCGCGAGACTGCGCCACCGCGCAGCTCATCACCAGCCCGGAGAGCATAGTGACCGCATCGTCGCAGGCCAGGTCGACGAGTACCCGGCTGCCGCGGCCCGCAAGGCGGCGACAGCTTCTCGGCGCAGCGCGTGATGTATTTGTCGCTCAGGGTTATCACTCGGCGGCGATGGACGAGATCGCCGAGCGCGCCGGCGTCAGCAAGCCCGTGCTCTACCAGCACTTTCCCGGCAAACTCGAGCTGTACCTGGCACTGCTGGACGAGAGCGTGCAGGATCTCGTCACCATCGTCAGCGAGGCACTGGCCTCCACGACGGACAACCGCCAGCGGGTGCCCGCCACGTTCCAGGCGTTCTTCGACTTCGTCGGCGGCAGCGGCGAGGCGTTCCGGCTGGTCTTCGAGTCGGACCTGAGCAACGAGCCGGCGGTCAGGGAGCGCCTGGACAAGACCATGAACGCGTGCGCCGAGATGGTCAGCCGGTTCATCCACGAGGACGCCGGCCTCGGCGAGGACGAGGCGCACCTGCTCGGCGTGGCCCTGGTCGGCATGGCGCAGGTGACGGCGCGGTACTGGCTGAGCACCGGCCGGGCCATCCCCAAGGACCAGGCCGAGCAGCTCATCGCCAGGCTCGCCTGGCGCGGCATCAGCGGCTGGCCGATGACCGGCCAGCCCTGCCACCCGCCCAGCCCTGACCGCCAGCCCTGACCCGCCCTGCCCCTAACACAACAGAGGAACGTCCGTGGAAGTCAAGATCGGGATTCACTCCGTACCGCGCGAGCTCGTCGTCGAGACGACCGCGACCGATCACGAAGTCGAGGCCGCCCTCCGGGAGGCGATCGCCGACGGCACCGTCCTGATCCTCACCGACGACCGCGGCGGCAAGGTCATGGTCCCGGCCGGGCAGATCGCCTACCTGGAGGTCGGCGGCAACGAGCCGCGCCGCGTGGGCTTCGGCAACCTCTAGCGCCTAATCCGCACCGGGCGTAACGCCGCACAGCAGCCGGTTCTCGCCGCGCTGCCACAGCGTGCCCGCCTCGGCGAAGCCCGCCGCCCGCAGGGCGTCGACGTGCGTGTGCAGGTACCGCGACGGCGAGCCGTGGTGCGCGCTGGTGTTCCTGCTTGCCCTGGTGGCCGCCAGGTCGCCCAGCGCCGGGTCCGCCAGCACGGCGTCCCACCAGTCCTGCCAGGTCTCGCCGTGGCCGCCGGGAAACCGGCGCCGCTCCTCGCGCTCGATCAGCGCCTTGCCCAGCCTGGCCAGCGTCGGCGCGGCCCGCTCATCGTCCGCCAGGTGATCCCCGTTCACCAGCACGCCGCCCGGTCGCAGCGCCGTGGCCAGTTCCGCGTACATCGCGGACAGTTCCGCGGCGCCGAGCCAGTGCAGCGCCGTGGTGCTGACCGCCGCGTCGGCCGGGCGCGGCAGGCCGAGCGCCGTGCTCCAGCCGGGAGACCGCAAGTCCAGATCAGCGAAACGTAGCCGTGCGTGGCCGGCCCACGCTGCTTCGCCCAGCGCCAGCAGGAGCGGGTCCGTATCGACCGCCACCACGGTCGCGCCGGGAATCGCGGCCAGCAGCCGCACGGCGAGCGATCCGGGCCCGCAGCCCAGGTCGATGACCAGCGGATCTGGCCGCCCGGTCGCCTCGGCCACGATGTCGATCAGCGCGGTGAAGCGCTCTTCCCTGTCCGGCAGGAAACTCTCCTGCTGTACGTCCCACCGCCCGATCCACCCCTGCGCGTCCTGACTGTTGAGCCCCGCCCCGCCCACCCCGGCCGCCCCGGCGCTCAACGCCAGCCCCCAGAAATGCCGTTCGGAAGGGCCATCTGGCCCGCGCGAACGGCAAAGGGGCTCCGGGGGGCGACGCCCCCCGGCCTGGGGTTCCAGGGGTTACCCCCTGGACAAGCGCCGCGGTTCCAGGGGTTACCCCCTGGACAAGCGCCGCGGTTCCAGGGGTTACCCCCTGGACAAGACTGCGTCACGAATCCTCCTGCGACTGGCTAATATTGCTTAGACAGTTACGAACTCGCTCCGAGCCTAGACAAGAAGGGCATAACTGGTCAAGTGAACTTCACCAGTCACATGGACACGGTAGTGGCCGTCGCGGTCGAACTGGTCAACTCCCTGACCCCCGGCGACGCGCTGGGCCGCCCGTACCAGCCGCCGTCCGGTGCCAAGCTGTCCGCGGCCATCGCCTCGGCGCTGGCCGCCGGCCGCACCCCCCGGATCCCCGACTCGGCGGTGTCGCCGGAGCAGGCCGCCGAGTTCGGCCGCTACGCCGCGGCGCTGCGCGAGGTGTTCGACGCCACCGCCACTGGTCAGGTGGACAGGGCCGCCGGGCTGGTCAATGAGCTGCTGGCGCGTTCCGGCGCCCAGCCGGCCCTGGACCGGCACGACGGAGAACCCTGGCACCTGCACTTCCACGGCACCGACAGCTCACTGGTCACCGGCTGGGCGGCCGGCTGCGCCACCGGCCTGGCCGTCGTGCTGGGCACCGGGATGCAGGGCAGGCTCGGCGTCTGCACAGCGCCGCGGTGCGACCGGGTGTATGTCGACACTTCCCGCAACGGCACCCGCCGGTTCTGCTCCACGACCTGCCAGAACCGGGTGAAAGCGGCGGCGTTCCGCGCCAAGGCCGGCTGAACAGTCAGGCGGACAGGCCGAGTGACGCCATCCGCTCGGCGTGCGCGTCGGTCAGCCGCGCGAACGCCCGGCCGGTGTCGCCGAGCTGATGCCGCGAGCCGTTCGCGATCAGCCGCGCCAGCGGCTCATGCTCGGCGGCTACCCGCTGCGCCTGGCCGAACGCCTCGCCGACCAGCCGCCGCGCCCACAGCGCCAGTCGTCCGGCCACCCGGGGATCAGCCTCGATCGCCGCCCTGACCCGCTCGATGACGAACCCGGAGTGCCCCGTGTCGGCCAGCACCTCCAGCACGAGCGACTGGGTCGGCTCGTCCAGCAGCGTCGCCACCAGCCGGTAGAAGTCCGCCGCGATGCCGTCGCCGACGTAGGCCTTGACCAGTCCCTCCAGCCAGTCCGTCGGCGCCGTCCTGGCGTGGAACGCGTCCACCGCTGGCACGAACGGCGCCATCACCTGCGCCGGATCGGCGGATAGCTCCTCGATCCGGTTACGCAGCAGCTGGAAATGCCCGAACTCGGCCACCGCCATCTCCGCCAGCGCCGCCTTATCGTCGAGCGAGACCGCGAGCGCCGCATCATCGGAAAGCCGGAAGAACGCGACGAGCTGCGCGTAAGCGACCAGCCCCAGCAGGTCGAGGACGCCGTCGGTCATATCCCCGGCCTGCTCAGCATCGGTCACCTGGGCAGCGTAACAATCTCCGCAATCCGCGCGGGAGTGACTGCCCGATGGCCGCGCCACGCGGGCTGGCCTGGCATCATGGTCGGTTGCGCTGCTGCGCCACTGACCAGGCTTGCTAGAATGTCAGGGATCTACAGCAGGAATGCGTGATCCCCCGATCGCGTTGAACAAGGCAAGACGCGGCGTATCCGTATGGTGTCCGTCTCGGACGGTCCGTAGGGACTTCCGTCACGTCGGCCGCTTCTCCGTGAGCGCACGGCGCCGGCCCATTTCCGGGCTTGTCCCCGCTGCCAGATGTCGCACCGGAGAAGGCGAGAGACGTTCGCCCGCGGCAGTTCAGACGGGGCGCACCGAGCGCCAGCCGTGCCGCAGGCACTTGTGATGGAGGCGGAAAGCCCTGACCACGTACACAGCAGCGGTGGAAGAGCAAGACGAGCCACAGGCCGTCCAGCCCGAGGCCACCGTAGCGATCCTGACCACCGATGACGGCGCCGAGCTGGCGAGCGAGGCACCCGAGGAGCCCCAGAGCTTCAGGGAGCTGGGCGTCGCGGAGCCGATCTGCGCCGCCCTGGAAGCCGAGGGCATCAGCACCGCCTTCCCGATCCAGTCGCTGACCCTCCCGGTCGCCCTCACCGGCCACGACCTGATCGGCCAGGCCAGGACCGGTACCGGCAAGACACTCGCGTTCGGCATCCCGATCCTGCAGCGCCTTGACGACCTGCCGGGCGGCGGGGTCGCCGGCACGCCCCGCGCCCTGGTGGTCGTGCCGACCAGGGAGCTGGCCATCCAGGTCGCCGACGACCTGCAGATCGCCGGAAGCCGGTCCGGCGCCAGGGTCGTGGTCCTTTACGGCGGCCGTGCCTACGAGCCGCAGATCGAGGCGCTGACCTCGGTGGACATCGTGGTCGGCACCCCCGGACGCCTGCTGGACCTGGTCCGGCAGCGGCACCTGCACCTGGGCAAGGTGCAGGTGCTGGTGCTGGACGAGGCCGACAAGATGCTGGACCTCGGCTTCCTGCCGGACGTGGAGAAGATCCTCGCCCAGACCCCGGCGGGCCGACAGTCGATGCTGTTCTCCGCCACCATGCCGGGCGAGGTTGTCACCCTGGCCAGACGGCACCTGAGCCGGCCCATGCACATCAGGGCCGAGCAGCACGACGAGCCCGCGCACGTGCCCAGCACCCAGCAGCACGTCTTCCGCGCGCACCAGCTCGACAAGATCGAGGTGCTCGCCAGGGTCCTGCAGTCGCAGGGCCGGGGGCTGAGCATCGTGTTCTGCCGGACCAAGCGGTCCGCCGACCAGGTGGCCAGCGCGCTTACGACCAGGGGGTTCGCCTCGGCGGCCGTCCACGGTGACCTGGGCCAGGGCCAGCGCGAGCGGGCTATGCGGGCCTTCCGGGCCGGCAAGGTCGACGTGCTGGTGGCCACCGACGTCGCCGCCCGCGGCCTGGATGTGGATGACGTGACGCACGTCGTCAACTACGAGTGCCCCGAGGACGAGAAGGCCTACCTGCACCGGATCGGCCGCACCGGCCGGGCCGGCCGCACCGGCGTCGCGGTCACGTTCGTGGACTGGAACGACATCCCCCGGTGGAAGCTGATCAACGAGGCGCTGAACCTCGGACATCCCGAGCCGGTCGAGACCTACTCGACCTCCGAGCATCTCTACACCGACCTGACCATCCCGGCGGGGACGAAGGGCATCCTGCCCCGGTCCCAGCGGGATCGGCTGGGCCTGGAAGCCGAGCAGCTCGAAGACATCGGCGAGACCGGCCGCAACCGGTCCCGCGGCAGCGGCAGCGGAAACGGCGGCGGCAGCGGAAACGACCGTGCCGACCACTCGCGCGGCCGTTCTGGCGGCACCTCGCGGCGCGGCGAGCATGGCGGGCCGGGGAGCGACCCGGCGGACCGCGAGCCCGGCCAGCGCCGCCAGCGCGTCAGGCGGCGGACCAAGTCCGGCGTCCAGGTCGGCGAAGGCGCGGCCCCAACGGCCGGCGGCACAGGCGGCACGGCGACGGTCACCGCGGTCGCCGAGGCAGGGACTAGCACGAGCACCGGCCCGGCGCACGACCAGACTGGCGCCCGGCAGCACGCGGACGGCCAGGCACCGGTGGCCGACCAGGCAGCCAGGCGGCGCCGGCGGCGGCGTCCGTCCCGGCCAGCGGGCCAGAACGGCTCCGGCCAGGACAGCTCCGGCCCAGGCGGCTCCAGCGATGGCGGCGGCCAGCCGGGCGGCAACTTGGGCGGCAACGCAGACGGTCCCGGTCGGGGCGCATAGCCGACGGCCTGACCGGGTAGCTCTGGAACAGCCGGCGTCCGCCGTGCTCGCCCAGTTCTCTCCAGGTACGGCCGAGGTTCCCGTGGATCATCGATAAGCTGCCGCCACGTGAGCACCCCCAGGTCACTGAGAATGCCCGACCGCGTCCGGTCGAGCAGCGCGACGACCGGACGCGGCAGCTTCGCGATCCTCCAGGCCGAGCCGGGACACGGCGTCTGCGAGGGCTACCCCGCGCTGCTGATACCCGGCTATACCGGCAGCAAGGAAGACTTCCTGCCCGTGCTGGAG
The DNA here is from genome assembly GCA_963725175.1 of uncultured Actinomycetota bacterium. Taxonomy (GTDB): domain Bacteria; phylum Actinomycetota; class Actinomycetes; order Streptosporangiales; family Streptosporangiaceae; genus DASUBV01. Next base: position 4,844,164 of record CAVRXH010000006.1, on the reverse strand, counting down.
CCGCTATCGGGCGCCGGACGCCAGATCGCGGCGATGGACCTGCGTGGGCAGTACCAGAGTCCGCACGCCCCCAGCCGGGTCGGCTACGCGCCCGGTGAGCTGGCGGCCGACGTGCTGGCCGTCGGCGGGCTGCTGGACACCGACCCCGCCGGCGCGCACGACTCGCATGCCGCCGGCCGTCCCGGCGTGCACCTGGTCGGGCACTCGATGGGCGGCCTGATCGCCAGGCACGCCGCGCTGCTCCGCACCGGGCAGGTGCTCTCGCTGACCCTGCTCAGTTCCGGCCCTGGCACCATCCCCGGCCAGCGCGCCGCGGCGCTGCGCGAGACGCTGAAGATGCTGGACCCCCAGCACGATGGCGTGGACCCCGGCAGTCCGTGGCAGGGCCGCAACGGCGACCGGACCGGGGCCGACGGGGACGACCGTGAGCAGCTCGGCCGGATCGTGGCCGAGATCTGGCGGGAGCGCCTGGAGCCGCAGGCCCGCCAGGATGGCGTGCCGGACCGGATCATCGCGTTCCTGAAGGAGCGAACGCACCGCACCTGCCCGGTCGGCCTGATCGTGATGGGCCGGTTCCTGCTCGACTGCCCGGACCGGACCGACGAGCTAGCGGCGCTGTCCCGCCCCGCCGGACACGAGCCCGCCGCGGTGCCCGTGCTGGTCATCTACGGCGAGGATGACGACGCCTGGCCGCCATCGGCGCAGGACCGGATGGCCAGGCGGCTCGGGGCCGAGCGAGCCTGCATCCCCGGCGCCGCGCATTCCCCGGCGATCGAGGCCCCGGAGACCACGGCGCGCACCCTGACCACATTCTGGAACGCGGTCGAGCAGCGCCGCCACACGCCGCACCGCAGCGCCTAAACGGGCGCGCTGGTCGCCCCAGCCCCAGTCACGCCTGCCCCAGTCACGCCTGGTCCCGTCACGCCTGCCCCAGCCACACCCGCCCCAGCCACGCCTGCCCCAGTCACGCCTGCCTCAGTCACGCCTGGTCCCGTCACGCCTGCCCCAGCCACACCCGCCCCAGCCACGCCCGCGTTCAGGTCGGCCAGGCCGTCCCAGGGCCGCCTGGCGTCCGCGGCGGCCCTGCCCTCCGGGCAGTGCGCCCGGAAGTCACACCAGCCGCACCGCACGCCGGGCCGGGGCGGGAACACCTCGTCGCCCCGGCCGTGCCCCGCCGGGTCCCGGTACCGCGCGTCGGCGGAGGCGCACTCGGCGGCGATGTCCTGCGCCCGGTCGAGCTGCCTGGCCAGCGACTGCGCGGTGTGCACCCAGGCCAGCACCCGGCTGGTCGGCAGGTGATGCAGCTCGACGCGGCGGCAGGGCCGCCGCATTACCCGCTCGGCAGCCAGCGCGTACAGCGCGAGCGCCAGCGAGGACCGGGTATCGGCGACGGTCAGCGGGTACCGGCCGGTCTTGTAGTCCACGACCACCAGCCCGCCCTGCCAGTCACCAGTGGCACCGTCACCAGCGGCACCGTCACCAGCGGCGTCATCGTCACCGCCGGAATCGTCGGCTGCCCCGCCGCCGGCGGCGGGGGCGACCAGCCCGGGCGGCCGGTCGTCCAGCCGGTCGATCCGGCCGGAGAACGCGATCTGGTCGGTCTTGGTGGCGACGGTGCGCTCGACACCGAGCGGGTCGCGGCCGGGGTCCAGGCCCGCGACGTACTCCTCCACCATGGCCCGGCCGTGCCGCCGGTACTGGGCCGACTGCGCGTCGTCGGCGAACCCCTCGCTCAGCCAGCCGCGGTCAAGCAGGTCGCCGGCGGCCTGGACGGTGCGCTGCCGCCTGGCCAGCCGCCACCAGCCCGCCAGCGCGTTGTGCACGCTGGCGCCCAGGCTGTTATGCGCCCACGGTGGCCCCTTGGGCGGCGCGGGCCGGTCCAGGTAGGTCATCCGGTACCGGCGCGGGCAGTCCAGCCACGACGACAGGCGGGTCGGCGTGCAGGAGTACAGGCGCCGCGGCATCCCCTCGAACCCGAGCTGTTCCTGCTCCATCGCCTCTGCCATCGTCTCTCCCATCGCACGAGCGGCCATCCTGGCGAGCGCCATCTGACGAGCTGCGTCCCGAGCGGCCTACTCGGCCAGCAGGCCCTCCGGGCCGGCCGCGACCCAGGCGTCAAAACTCTTCTCCGCGACGGCCACCGTCAGCTCCGCGCCGTGTCCCGGCAGCACCCGGGTCTTGTTCGGCAGCGTCAGCAGCTCCGCGCCGATCGAGCTGACCTGGCGCGGGAAGTCGGGGAAGCTGTCGTCGTGCGGCATCGGCCCGCGCTCGCCGAGCACGTCGCCAGTGAAGACCGCGTCGAGGTCCTCGCAGTACAGGCAGATCGAGCCGGGGCTGTGGCCGGGCGCGTGCAGCACCTCAAGGCGGACCCCGGCCACCTCGAAGCTGCCGCCGCCCTCCATCTCGATGTCGAACAGGTCGTCGTGCACCTCGCGCCAGGCCACCTTGTCGGCGGTGTGCACCGCCACCGGCGCCTCGTCGCGGCCGGCCACCTCAAGCGCGGCCTCGGTGTGCCCGGCGTGCCCGTGCGTGCAGATCACGGCGAGGACCTCCCGGTCGCCGACCACGCGCATCACCTCGCGGGCGTCGGTGCCCGGATCGATGACGATGACCTCTTCGTCATCCCCGATGATCCAGGTATTGGCGCCCTTGCCAGTGACGCTCTCGATTCGCGCGTCCATATCATGACCTTCCTCGGTAGCTCTTAGCTTTGCAGCACGATAGTGCGCACCGCGCCAATCACGAGCTGAACCGCGATCGCCGACAGCAGCAGGCCGGCGATCCTGGTGAGCAGCTCGACGCCGCTGTCGTGCAGGACTCGCTGGATGGTGCCGGAGTACCGCATTGCCAGCCACAGCGCCGCGGCGACGGCGAGCAGCGCGACGGCGAACGCGAATACGTCGCCAAGCGAGTGCGTGCGCTGCACGAACAGCATGGTGGCCACGATCGCGCCTGGCCCGGCCAGCAGCGGGGTGCCCAGCGGCACGAACGCCACGTTGGCCTTGGCCTCGTTCAGCTCGGCCGGGTCGGACTTGCCGGTCAGCAGTTGCAGCGCGACGAGCAGCAGGAGCAGCCCGCCGGCCACCTGGAGGGCGGGCAGGCCGACGCCCAGGTAGGTGAGGATCGACCGGCCGAACAGCGCGAACGCGACGATGACGCCGAGTGCGACGGCCGCCGCCTGCCAGGCCAGCCGGTTCCGCTCGGCGGCCGGGCGGTCCCTGGTGAGCCCGAGGAAGACCGGCACCACGCCGGGCGGGTCAGTGATCACCAGCAGCGTGACGAACGCCTCCCAGAAGAACTTGAACGGGAATACCGATGCCATTCAGCCACCTACCGGGACGGTGCCGGTCGCCAGGGCGATCAGCCGCTCGGCGCTGCCGGCTGGCGCCGTTTCGACGCCAATCCGGAATCCGGTCAGCTCGCCGTGGTCGTCGCTGCCACCGGACGGAACCAGGCCAAGGTCCGCCGCCAGGGCACGCAGCCGCTCCCGGCTGGCGCGGTCCTGCTGGGGGTGATCGATCTCGATCCCGGTCAGCCCGGCCGCCGCCATCCCGGTGATCACCTCGTCGGGGATCTGCCAGCCCCGGCTCTCGCCGCGCGGGTGCGCGAGCACGCTCACGCCGCCGGCGCCGCGAACCAGGGCGATCGCGCGGGCGGGGTCAAGCGCGTACCTGGACACGTGCGCCCGGCCGCCCGGGCCGATCCAGTCCCTGGTGAACGCCTCGGCGGGGGTTGCCACCACGCCGGCCTCTGCCAGCGCCCTGGCGATGTGCGGCCGGCCGACGACCCCGCCGCCGGAGATCCTGCTGACCTGCTCCCAGGTGACTGGGGTACCCAGCTCGTCGAGCCTGGCGACCATGGCGCGGGCGCGGTCCAGCCGGCTGGACCTGATCGCGGCCATCTCAGCGGCCAGCTCCGCATCGGCGGGGTCGAACAGGTACGCCAGCAGGTGCACGCTGTGCCCCTCCTGCCGGCACGACAGCTCCGTGCCGGGGATCAGCGTCAGGCCTGGCGGCAGCGCCGCGGCCGCCGCGGCATGCCCGCCGGTGGTGTCATGGTCGGTCAGCGCGATGGCATCGAGCCCGGCGGCGGCCGCCCTGGCCATGACGTCGGCGGGCGGGGTAGTGCCGTCCGAGGCGGTGCTATGGCTATGCAGGTCGGCGCGCACCGGGCTATTGGACACTGGGCTATTAGACACCGAGCCGGCGACACTCGCGTCCCGCCGGCCCGCGGTCAGCCGGGCAGGTGCGGCGACGGTGCGCCGAACGGCAGGTCTAGCTCCTGGCCGGGATCACGCAGGTCGCGCACCCGCAGCGGCTCGACCATCAGCACCCCGGCCGTGTCCGGCCACAGCACCAGCCACAGCCAGCTGCCCATCACCTCGCCGGCGAATGCCGCGCGGCCCGCCGCGTTGATGTTCCAGAGCGGGAACTCGTGGTGGCCGAACCTGACGCAGGAGTCCGGGGGCCCAGCGGCGAACCGCTCACCTGGATCGGTGCCGTCCAGCCCGGCGAACCTGGCGCCAAGGCCCACCCGCGGCCCCTCGGAGACCAGCATCATCTCGCCGGGGCCGCCGACCGGGCTGGGACCCGACAGCGCCACGGCGCAGGCGAGGCCGCCGGTCCGCTCGTCGCCCGCGCGGGCGAACCCCGTCAGCACCCAGCCCTCCGGCAGCGGCCAGGGCAGCCAGACCGGGACCTGGGCGCCGCGCAGCAGGCCGTCAAGCCCGGCCCTGGACGGGCTCAGCGCGGGCCGCAGCGGATGCACCGCGCCGTGCTGCGCGCAGCGCCAGGCGCTGGAGAAGATCGTGGGGGCGCGCAGGGCCGCGTCACAGCGCGGGCACACCTGCTCAGCGCTCACGCGTGCCATCCGGCACCGTGATACTCAGCGGTAACCTGCTGAATCACATGTAGTACCTGCTCCGAACCTCGGTGGGGTAAACGAGAGCCATGACGGGACCACGACGCGTGCCGTGTGTCGGCGCGATCATCACCGATGCAGCGGGACGACTGCTGCTGATCAAGCGGCGCAACGAGCCGGGCGCCGGCCTGTGGTCGCTACCGGGCGGCCGGGTCGAGCCGGGCGAGACCGACCAGCAGGCGGTGGTCAGGGAGGTCATGGAGGAGACCGGGCTTGCCGTCCGCTGCGGGCCGCTGGCCGGCGCGGTGGAGCGGCCTGGCATCAGCGACGCGGTCGCGGTCATCCATGACTACCACGTGTCGGTGACCGGCGGCAGGCTGGCGGCGGGCGACGACGCGGCCGACGCGCTCTGGGTGGACCAGGAGCGGGCCGCCGAGATGCGGGCGGCCGGGCAGCTCACCGCCGGGCTGGTCGAGGCACTGCTGTCCTGGGGCGTCCGCGTCGTGCCCTAGCGCCGCCTGCCGCGCGCCCCTGCTGGCCGGGGTTAGCTCTGGCCGCCCTCCGGGCGGAACCTGGTGGTCCGGCTCAGCCCGGCCGCGCGGCCCCGCGCGGCGGCGACCAGCGCCAGCTTGCGCGACGCCTCGTCGATCATCTGGCCGTCGAGCATGGCCGCGCCCCGGCCCAGTTCGTTCGTGTAGAAGTCGTAAGCCTCCAGGAGCAGCTCGGCCCTGTCGTACTCCTGCTGGCCGGGTGAGAACTCGGCGTTCACGACGTCTACCTGCGCGGGGTGCAGCACCCACTTGCCGTCGTAGCCGAGCGCCGCGACGCTGGCCGCGCTGCGCGCCAGGCCCTCGGTGTCGTGGATGGCCGCGTAGGGGCCGTCGATGGCCTGCAGGCCGCGCGCCCTGGCGGCGACCAGGATCCGCAGCAGCGGGTAGTGAAACGCGTCACCGCCCGCGTACCCGGCGGGCTGCGCGCCGATCTCCAGCGACCGCATCCCGACGCTGGCCATGAAGTCGGCCGGGCCGAACACCAGCGCCTCCAGCCGGGGCGAGGCCGCCGCGATCACGTCCACGGCGGCCAGCCCGGCGGCGTCCTCGATCTGCGCCTCGATGCCGATCCGCCCCGCCGGGTGGCCCATCGCCCGCTCGACCTGGCCAAGCAGCAGGTCCAGCCAGGTCACCTGCTCGGGACCGGTGACCTTGGGCAGCACGATCACGTCAAGGAACTCCCCGGCCTGCTCGGTCACGTCGATCACGTCGCGGTAGGCCCACGCGGTGCCGACGTCGTTGACCCGGACCGCGCGGGTGCCCGCGCGCCAGCCGCCGCCGCGCAGCGCCTGCACCACCGCCGCGCGGGCCGCCTCCTTCTGCGCGGGCGCCACGGCGTCCTCCAGGTCGAGGAACACCTCGTCCGCCGCCAGGTCCCTGGCCTTGGCCAGGAATCGAGGGCTGCTGCCGGGAACGGCCAGGCAGGTCCGCCTCGGCCGGTACGCGCGCTCGGTCACGGGGCGAGCCTAATCCGGCGCCAGGCCGGCCCAGGATCGGCTGGCTCAGATCGCCCGTAGAGTGGAGGCATGTCAGCGATGCCAGGGCGCGGCGCGGGAGCCGCGCCGCCCACCGTGGAACAGGTCACTCAGGCCCTGGCCGGGGTCAATGACCCCGAGATCCACCGGCCGATCACCGACCTGGGCATGGTCAAGGACGTGCGGGTCGCGGCGGACGGCACCGTCCGGGTGGACGTCTGGCTGACCGTGTCCGGCTGCCCGCTGCGGGACACCATCACCCGCGACGTGCAGGCGGCGGTGGGCAAGCTGCCCGGTGTCAGCCAGGTCCAGGTCGAGCTGGACGTGATGAGCGAGGAGCAGCGCCGCGAGCTGCAGGGCCGGCTGCGCGGCGGCAAGGCCGAGCGGGAGATCCCGTTCGCCAAGCCGGGCTCGCTGACCAAGGTCTACGCGATCGCCAGCGGCAAGGGCGGCGTCGGCAAGTCCTCGGTGACGGTCAACCTGGCCGTCGCGCTGGCCGCGATGGGCCAGAAGGTCGGGCTGCTGGACGCCGACATCTACGGCCACTCGGTGCCGCGGATGCTCGGCGTGACCGCGAGGCCGACGCAGGTCGAGCAGATGATCATGCCGCCGGAGGCGCACGGCGTGCGGGCCATCTCCAGCGGGATGCTGAAGAAGGGCAACGAGCCGCTGCCGCTGCGCGGCCCGATCCTGCACCGGCTGCTGCAGCAGTTCCTCGCCGACGTGTTCTGGGGCGACCTGGACATGCTGCTGATGGACCTGCCGCCGGGCACCGGCGACGTGGCGATCTCCGCGGCGCACCTGGTGCCCGGTTCTGAGCTGGTCGTCGTGACGACGCCGCAGCTCGCCTCGTCCGAGGTGGCCGAGCGGGCCGGGTCGCTGGCCAATCAGCTGCACCAGCGGGTCGTCGGCGTGGTGGAGAACATGTCCTACCTGCCGTGCCCGCACTGCGGCGAGCGAGTCGACGTGTTCGGGTCGGGCGGCGGCCAGGCGGTCGCGGACACGCTGGGCAAGGTCATCGGCGCGCCGGTGCCGCTGCTGGGCGAGATCCCGATCGACACCCGGCTGCGCGAGGCCGGCGATATCGGCGTCCCGCTGGTGGTGTCCGACCCCGGCTCCCCCGCGGCCAAGGAACTGATCAAGGTGGCCGAGCACCTGGCCGGCCGGAGCAGGAGCCTGGCGGGCCGCCAGCTCGGTCTCTCCCCGGTCTAAGGCGGGCCGGCCTGAGTCTCAGGTCCCCGGCCTGAGGCTCAGGTCGCCTCGGCGTCGTACGGCGGGTGCTCGCCCGGCAGCAGCCGGTCGCCGGCGTCGGCCGACATCGGGTCGTCCGCGCCGATGCCCGCGACCGAGGTGCCCGTTCCCGAGGTGGTGACCTCGTCGCCGTCCATGCCCTCCAGCAGGTGCTTGCGCACGAAGTACTTGGGGTTCAGGTCGTTGAGGTCGAAGTCGCTGAACTCCGGCCCGAGGTGCTGCTGCAGGTCGGACCTGGCGTTCTCGGCGAGGCGGCGGACATCGCGCAGCGCGCGCCCAGCCTGTGCTGCCATCCTGGGCAGCTGCTCGGGCCCGAAGACGATCAGCGCGATCACCAGCAGGATGGCGATCTTCGCGAAGGACAGGTCAAACAACGCGAGCTCCAGCCGGCGTGGGACGGGATGAGCGTGCCGGTCCGCCAAGGCCAGACTAGCCCTGCGATCAGGGTAAGCCCGCCGCACGGTGCCAGAGAACCCCGCGCGGCGGGCCAGGCCGGTCAGGAGGAGGCCGAGCCGAGCGTCAGGCTGGCCGTGTGCGCCTTGCCGTGCCGCAGGTAGGTCAGGGTGACCTGGCTGCCCGGTGCCCGCGACCTGACGGCGTCCAGCAGCGCGGCCGTGTTCGGGATGGCCTGGCCGGCGAAGCCGACGATCACGTCGCCGGGGCGCAGCCCGGCCCTGGCCGCCGGGCCGCCGGCGGTGACCGGCGCGGTGCCCCCGGCCGAGGCGGCGATCTGCGCGCCCGCCCCGGTGTACCGGACGTTCAGCAGCGCGCCGATGACCGAGTGGGTCGCGTGGCCGGTCCTGATGAGCTGCATGGCCACCCGGCGGGCCTGGTCGATGGGGATGGCGAAGCCCAGGCCGATGCTGCCGCCCTGGCCGGTGATCATGCTGCCGCCGATCGTGTCGAAGGCCGAGTTGACCCCGACGACCTGGCCCTGCCCGTTGACCAGCGGCCCGCCCGAATTGCCGGGGTTGATCGCCGCGTCGGTCTGGATGGCCTCAAGGAACACCTGCGGGGCGGCCGGGCCGTTGCCCGCCCCCGGCTGCACCGGCCGGTCAACGGCGCTGACGATGCCGCTGGTCACCGTGCCGGCCAGGCCGAGCGGTGCGCCGAACGCCAGTACCGGGTCACCCACGTCGAGCCCCGCCGAGTTGCCCAGCGGGAGGGCCGGCAGGTGCCGGGTGCCGACCGGCTTGATCACCGCGATGTCGGAGAAGGTGTCCCGGCCGACCAGCCGGCCAGGGGCCACGGCCCCGTTCTGGAACACCACCTGGAGCGATGCGTTGCCGGAGTGCCCGTCCAGGGTCACCACGTGGTTGTCGGTGATGACGTAGCCGCCGTGGATGATGAAGCCCGAGCCGGTGCCCGCGTTGCCGTTCACCCTGATCATCACGACGCTGGGCAGCACCCTGGCGGAGATCCCGGCGACCGAGGCAGCCGGGCGGCCGCTGACCGCCCGCGGCACCGGGCCCAGGCTGTAGCCGGGCGACGTCGAGTTGTCCTGCGACCGGCTCACCACATAGCCGCCGATGGCCCCGCCGAGCAGCGCGGAGACCAGCGCGATGGCCAGCGCCCCCGCCGCGAGCCTGCGCCCGCGCTGGTCGAGCCGCCAGCGCCGCGGCCAGCGCGGGCCCGGCGACCGCCCTGGCCGCTCGTCTTCCCAGTCCTCCAGTGGCCCGAACGTGCGGTGCGCCCAGCTCTCGTCCTCGCTAGCCGGCCTGTCCTGCGGATAGGCGGAGTAGCCGGTCCGGGGTTGCCCGGTTATGCCGGGATCTCCCGGCCGCGCGGGCCCGCCGGCCTCCCCGGCCGCGCCGGCGCTCGTGCCGACGCCCGCGCCGGGCTCGCTGGAATCAGGACCCGTGCCGGGCCAGCCGGTACCGACGCCCGTGCCCCGCTGCCCGGTCCCCTCGGACATCATCTGCCTCCCCGTGACGGCCAGGCTGGGCGCCGGGCCGTCCGGAGCATTACTCCCCCTATCTGCCGCCCGGTAGGCGTGTCAGGCGGAACTGGTCAGCCGAACGGGTCAGCCCAGGACGCGATGCGCTTGAAGCCCCGGCTCATCCGCTCCCAGAACCCGCCTGAGCTGCCGTGCGGGAGCTGGCGCAGCGCCTCGTCCACGGCACCGGGCGCGGCGTCGGAGATCATCGTGTAGACGTAGCCGCGCGCCGCCCAGGTGAGGCTCCGGTCCTGCGGGTCGGTCGCGTACACCGTGCCCGCGCCGCTGGCGGTGATCCGCTGCCAGCCTGGCAGCGTCCTGGGCAGCTCGCCGCGCTGCACGAACAATGAGATAACGGACAGCCCGTCCGAGTAAGACAGCTCCACCACCTGGCCGTCGCCGGTGGCGGTCTGGGTGGCGCCAAACTGGGCGAGACCGCCGAGCTGCAGCTCCGGGCAGCGGCCAGCCCTGCCCTCGCAGCGCGGCCAGCCCGGCGTCGGTCAGGCTGCCTCGCCAGGGCTGCGCCTCGGCGGCCGGCAGGGTGCCCACCTGGCTGGCGCCGACGCTGAGGCCGATGAAGGCGTCCTCGCTGAAGATCCGCGCGCCGGAGCCGAACAGCTCGCGGCGCAGCGGCAGCCTGGTCACCGCGTCCAGCCAGAACCTGGCGGCCAGCGCACCGGAGCGGCTGCGGATGGCCACCAGCGAGGCCGGGCGGCCGTCGACGGAGCTGCGGCCCGCGTAGGTGATCACGTAGTTCCGGCGGATGAGGGCCAGCAGCGCCGGAGTCAGGGTCATGATCTCGGACTGGTCCAGGATGGCCCCCGAGCCCGGCCCGCTGCCCTGCGCGGCGGTGCTGGAGGACCTCGCCAGGATCGCGTCGCCGGCCCGGTGCCAGACCTGGATGACGGCAGCGCTGCTACCGCCGGCGCCCCACCAGGCGGTGATCTGGTAGCCGTGGAAGGCCACCACCCGGCAGGCCGTCTCGGCCTCGCTCATCAGCCGCAGCCCCGTCCTGGCCGCCTGGGTGGACGGCTGGGCCACCGGCGCCGCCACGGCCGGGGCGGCCCGGCGCAGCGTCCCGGCGGCCTGTCCGGTGCCCTGCTGGCGGGCCGCCAGGCCGTCCCGGCTAGCGGACCGGGACGAGCCGGGTGCGTCAATCAGCACAATCAGGACAGCCGCCGTCCCCAGCAGTCCCAGCACCGCGGCGATGGTGGTCAGGCTGCGAGAAAGGTGCGGCCCGGAGGTCACGGCCTCGGCGGCGCGGAGGTGCGCCCGGCGGCGGGGGACAGCCCGCCGGCGGGCATCTCGCCGCTGAGCATGTCGTGCTGCAGCACGAAGATGTCGACGGCCGGGGTGATCCTGGGCTCAGGCTCCTGCTGCGGGCTGCCGCCCGCCACGAACGCGGCGGTGCCAAGGCCGGCCAGGAAGACAGTGACCGCGCCGCCGAGCATGTACCAGGCGGGCCTGGTGTCCGGCCAGCCCAGTCGCCCGCCCGGCACCGCGGCCGAGGCCGCCGACCAGGCGGTCATCGGGAAGCCCCCGTGCCCGTCAAGGCCGGTGCCGGCGGCGGCGAGCCCGGCCAGGCCGAGCAGCCGCCCGGTGAGCGCCGAGTCGGCCTCGGTCGTCTCGCCCAGGGCGTTCATCCGGCGCTTGAGCGTGCGCAGCGCGACCGCCTCGGCCCGGCACGGCTCGCACTTGGCCAGGTGCATCAGGACCCGCTCGCGGTCCTCGCCGTCCAGTTCGTCGTCGATCAGCGCGGACAGCCGCTGCCCGAGGTGGGTCATGACTGTCCTCCCTGCGGCAGTGGCAGCGGCATTTCGGCGACCCTGGCGGCCACCGGCGGGACGCTCAGGTGCCGCGGGCGGCGGTGCTCCAGCGCCTCGCGCAGCTGTGCCCGGCCGCGGTGGATGCGGCTGCGCACCGTGCCCAGCTTGATGCCGAGCGCGGTGGCGATCTCCTCGTAGGACAGGCCCTCGATGTCACACAGGATCACCGCGGCGCGGTACTCAGGCGGCAGCGCCTTCAGCGCGGCCTGGACGTCGCCGTCGAAATGCCGGTCGTCGAAGACCTGGGCGGGCGTCGGCTCCGCGCCGCCCAGCCTGGCCGCGGCGTCCTCGCCCAGTCCTTCGAACCGGATTCGCTGGCGGCGGCGGGCCATGTCGAGGAACAGGTTGGTGGTGATCCGGTGCAGCCAGCCCTCGAAGGTGCCGGGCGAGTAGGAGTTCAAGGAGCGGAACACGCGGACGAAGACTTCCTGGGTCAGGTCCTCGGCGTCGTGGCTGTTGCCGGTGAGCCGGTAGGCGAGGCGGTACACGCGGGCGGAGTGCTCGCGGACGATCTCCTCCCACGTCGGCGGCACCCAGGCGCCCGCGCCCGGCCCGTCAGGGGCGTCGGGCGCCCGCTGCGGCGTCCCGGCCTGCTCCACGCTGTCCCCCTTCACCGGCTCTTACTGCCTTCAACACCATCATCGCGCCCGTGCTTCCGGGAACCCCGTGCTTCAGGGAACCTGGTGCTTCCAGGAAACCCGGTGCTTCCAGGAACACAGTGCTTCCAGGAACACAGTGCTTCCAGGAACACAGTGCTTCCAGGAACACAGTGCGTCCGCGAGCAACGGCCTGACCAGTCGTTGCGACGGGCTGCGGGCCGGATCCGGGACCGGATCACCCGTTACCGGGACATCCGCTCCGTCGCGTCACCAGCCCCGGCATTTCCTCAACGCCCGGGGTTACCCGGCTAGTTCCCGGCATGGCTGAGCTGCCGCTAGGCTGCCGCACTGAAGAGTCTCGCCAGGCGCAGTCCGCCAGGCCAGAGCGGGGAGGCAGCCATCTCGACCGCAGACGTCACCTCGGGTTACGTCGATCAGTACCTGCCCGAGGACGAGGCACTGGTCGCGACGCGGCGGAACGCGGCGGCAGTCGGCGGCGCGGCCCCGGTCGGCCCGGTCACCGGCAGCGCGCTGCGGTTCATCGCCGCCGCATCCGGCGCCAGGGCGGTGGTGGAGATCGGCACGGGCTGCGGCACCTCGGGCATCTGGCTGCTCCGCGGCATGCGGCCCGGTGCGGTACTGACCAGCGTGGACGTCGAGCCCGAGCATCAGCGGCTGGCCAGGTCCGCCTTCCTGGCCGCGGGGTTCCCGGCCGGCCGGTACCGCCTGATCGGCGGCCTGGCCCTGGAGGTGCTGCCCCGGCTCGCCGATGGCGCCTACGACATGGTGTTCTGCGATGCGGACACCCAGGAGTACCCGGACTACCTGACCGCCGCCCTGCGGCTGCTGCGGCCGGGCGGCATCGTGGCGTTCGATGACGCGCTGGGCTCGGAGCACGGGCCAGACGACGCCGTGGCCACCGCGGAGCTGCGCGAGCTGGTGCGCACGGACGAGCGGCTGGTGCCGATGCTGCTGCCGGTGGGCAACGGCCTGCTGGCCGCGGTCAAGCGCCCGGAGTAGCGCGAGTCAGGCTGACGCGCCATAGCGGAGCGCCGGGGCGGGACTGGACGTCAGGATGGCGCGTCAGGCCGGGGCTGGCACAGTCTCGGCGGCGGCCGTGAGGCCCTGGCCCGCCAGCAGGTGCAGCAGCAGCCGGGTACCGAACCCCGTCGCGCCCATGATCGGCTCGCCCTCGCTGTTCAGTAGCCGGCTGGGGCCGGCGATGTCCAGATGCGCCCAGGGCAGTCCGGCGGTGAACTCGCGCAGGTACAGCGCGGCCAGGATCGAGCCCGCCTCGCGGCGCCCGTTCCTCGCGACGTTCGCCAGGTCGGCCACGTCCGACCCGAGCAGCGGGCGGTAGCCGTCAGCCAGCGGCAGCCGCCATAGCAGGTCGCCGCTGGCCTGCCCGGCCGCGAGCAGGGCGCCGGCCAGCGTGTCGTCGGTCGCGTACAGGGCCGCGTGCGAGTGGCCAAGCGCCTCGCGGGCCGCGCCGGTCAGCGTGGCGATGTCGATGAGGTAGTCAGGGGCAAGCCTGGCCGCCGCGTAGGCCAGGGCGTCGGCCAGCACGATGCGGCCCTCGGCGTCGGTGTTGCGCACCTCGACCGTGGTCCCGCCGAACTGGGTGATCACGTCACCTGGCCGGTAGGCGGTGGCCGACGGCATGTTCTCGGCGGCGGCGACCAGCCCGGTGACCCGGAGCCGGACCCCTAGTCCGGCCAGCGCGGACATCACGGCGATGACGGCGCCGCCCGCAGCCATGTCGGCCTTCATGAACTTCATGGCGTCGCTGTGCTTGATCGACAGCCCGCCGCTGTCGAAGGTGATGCCCTTGCCGACGATGACCACGTGCGGCGCGGCGCCACCGGGGTCGTAACTCATCTCGATCAGCCGCGGCGGCCGCACCGAGCCGCCGCCGACCGCCAGCAGCCCGCCAAAGCCGGACGCGGCCAGGTCGGTCTCGGTCCAGGCCCGGACCCGGACCGGCGTCCCCTTGGTGACCCGGACTGCCTCGTCGGCCAGCCACTGCGGATCCTTGCGGACCGCGGGCTGGTTGGCCAGGTCCCTGGCCAGCGCGGCGGCCCCAGCCAGCAACCGCGCCCGGCCCACCGCGGATTCGGTCGCATTGACCCCGGTCGCATTGACCCTGGTCGCATCGGTCCCGGCACTCTCGGTCCCGGCACTCTCGGTCCCGGCACTCTCGGTCCCGGCACTCTCGGCGCTGGCCTTCTCGGCGCTGGCACGCTCCGCCCCGGCACCGTCGGTCCCATCGGCGTCGGCGGTCAGCAGGCCAATTCGCCCCGGCCGCGGCGCATCGAGGTCGCCCGAGGTGAGCTGGAACTGGTAGCCGCCAAGCAGCGCGCCCTCGGCGAACGCCCGCGTGCCCGGCTCCGCGACACCGACCACGGCCGTGGTGACCGCGGTGCCGCCGACGCCGACCTGTCTGGCCAGCTCCGCGCCCGCCAGGCGCAGCGCCTGCGGGGACCGGTCACCCACGCCGAGCAGCAGCAGCCGGACCGGGCGGCCCGCGACGCTGGTCAGCGTCTGGGCACTCTCACCCGCCTCGCCGACCAGCCGCAGCGCCGTGACAGCGCGGGCCAAGCCGACCGGCAGCAGCTCGTCGAGAGCCGGATCCGCGGTGCCCGCACCTGCTGGCACGGGCACCGCGATCAGGTCAGGAAGCGGAGCCTGGCCGCTGGCAACCTGAGACAGGTACGCGCTAAGCGGGTGCGGGCCAGCGGCCGACAGGACAGCTAGATCGGTGGCGATCGGCAAAGTCAGCCGACAGCGGACTTCAGCGCCTCGCCGAGCGCGGTCGCTTCAGCGGGCGTCAGCTCCACCACGAGCCGACCCCCGCCCTCCAGCGGAACCCGCATCACGATGCCTCGGCCCTCCTTGGTGACCTCAAGCGGACCGTCGCCTGTCCGCGGCTTCATCGCCGCCATGCTGCATCCCCTTCCCTGCCTTCTGGGGCCGCACGGAACCGCCGCCGTGGCGCAGCGCACCGGAGCGACGGTGCCTGGCGGGACCGGCCAGCCACAAGCATCTCAATCAGTACCACCATTATCCTTCAGTTTCGACGCCGCGTGGTAATGATCAGCGTTCCAGCGCGCCGTGCGAAACCCGACTTTACCGGCCGGCCAGGGGAACAGCGCCCGGTGGCCGGCCCAGGCCGGCCGGCCACCGGGCGGGCTAGCTACGGAGGAAACCCCTAGGGCCGGCTGGGCCAGCCGACTCAGAGGGCACCGGAGGTCAGCCCGCCCAGACGGTTTCACGGGTGAGGCCATGATCCCTCCAGCCCCACCCGCCCACTGAGCCCCACCCGCCCACTGAGCCCCACCCGCCCGCTGGGTCCCGCCCACCCACCCCGGTCCGGCCCCCCGCCCGAGCCGCCAGCGACAGTGAACTCGCTTCTACTGCCGCTCAAACGACAGCAGAAGCGAGTTCACTGTCATAAAGCCCGCCGGATGGCCGGGGCCGGCTGGCCCAGATCCAGCCGCGCAGCTGGCCGGCCGGGAACGGCCGGCCCGGGAGTGGGTTCCCCCCGAAGGAAGCCC
Source organism: uncultured Actinomycetota bacterium (assembly GCA_963725175.1). Classification (GTDB taxonomy): domain Bacteria; phylum Actinomycetota; class Actinomycetes; order Streptosporangiales; family Streptosporangiaceae; genus DASUBV01. Next base: position 4,828,613 of record CAVRXH010000006.1, on the reverse strand, counting down.
GCGCCAGCTGTCGGCCGGCTCCGCCGGCCCGGGGGTGGGTTTCCCCCGAAGGAAGCATGCAAGCTGGCCGACCGTTCCGGCTCCGCCGGCCCGGGGGTGGGTTCCCCCCAAAACAAGCACGCCCCTGGGGCCGGCCGGGACGGTCGGCCCCAGGGGCAGGTTTCCCCCCAAAGGAAGCACGCAAGCTGGCCGGCCGTTCCGGCTCCGCCGGCCCGGGGGTGGGTTCCCCCCAAAGGAAGCACGCAAGCTGGCCGGCCGTTCCGGCTCCGCCGGCCCGGGGGTGGGTTCCCCCCAAAGGAAGCACGCAAGCTGGCCGGCCGTTCCGGCTCCGCCGGCCCGGGGGTGGGTTTCCCCCAAAGGAAGCACGCAAGCGGGCCGGCCGTTCCGGCCGGCCCGCTTGCCCCCGGCGTCTGGGTTCGGGGAGAGTTATGTTTACGGGCGCCGCGACGATGCCGCGCCGGGCGAACAGGAGGCGGCCATGACCGACAGCGTGCTGCGCGAGCGGGACGGCGCGGTGGCGACCATCATGATCAACCGCCCGGCGGCCCGGAACGCGCTGACCGCCGAGACCAAGGACGCCCTGCTGGAGGCGCTGCGCGATTGCAGCGGTGACGCATCGATCCGCGCGGTCATCCTGACCGGCGCTGGCCAGGCCTTCTGCGCGGGCCAGGACCTGCGCGAGCACGCCGAGCTGCTGGACAGCGGCAGCGCCCCGCTCGACACTGTCACCGAGCACTACAACCCGCTGATCGCGACGATCACCGGGATGCCCAAGCCGGTGATCGCGGCGGTGAACGGAGCGGCGGCGGGCGCGGGCGCCGGCCTGGCATTCGCCTGTGACTTCCGGATCGCGGCGCAGCGGGCCAGCCTGCTGATGGCCTTCGCCAGGGTCGGGCTCGCCGCGGACTCGGGCGTGTCCTGGACGCTGCAGCGGCTGGCCGGGGTGGCCAGGGCGGCGGAGCTGCTGATGCTGGCCGAGCCGGTGGACGCGGCTAGCGCGCTGGCCATGGGCCTGCTGACCTCGGTGGTGCCGGACGACGAGCTGCCAGGCGCGGCGGCCGCGCTGGCCGCCAGGCTGGCGGCCGGGCCCACGCTGGCCTATGCCGGGATCAAGGACCAGCTGCTGTTCGCCTCGGCGCACGGCCTGCATGAGTCGCTGGCCAAGGAGGGCGAGGTCCAGCGCATCCTCGGCCGTACCCGTGACCACCAGGAGGCCACCAGAGCGTTCGTCCGCAAGGAGGCGCCGGTCTACGAAGGCCGGTAACCGCGGGCACCCGTAACCGCGCGGGAGCCAGAGCCAGGCGGAGTGAGGCACCGGGCCGCGCCGTCAGACGCGCCTTTCAGACGGGCTCGTCAGACGACGACGGGGTCGGCCTGGGCCGATTCCTCGTGCGCGCAGATGATCTGCTCGGCGATGTCGACGAGGTCGATGACCTGCATCTGCCGGTACTCGCCGCCGTTGGCCCGCCAGGACAGGGTCCGGCCGTGCCGCCAGACCGTCAGGTGGCGGCTGACGGACAGCACCGACATGTCACCCGACGGCTCGTCGACCCTGACGATCCGGCCGCCGAGTCCCCGGTCGCCGAGCATCAGCTCCAGTTCGTCGAGCGCCTGCTCGGGGCCGAGCTCGCGGCGGCCGTGCCTGGCCGGCTCGGCTACCGGCGGCACCCGCAGCGCGAACCAGACCGCCTTGCCCACCACCTTCCAGGCGCCGAGCCGGCCCCTGGAAGGATGCCCGCCCCACTGGCCCGCCGACAGCGCGGCTACTACCTGCAGCCCGCGCCCGCCGACCTGCTCAAGCGGCGCCTTGCCCGGCTGCTCCTGAGCGTCCACGTTCCAGGTCGGCTCGGAGTCGAAGATCTTGCAGACAACCTCGCTGCGGGCGCCTGTGCCGCGCAGGTACAGCCAGAACTCGGGGATGCCGCTGACGGCGCGCTGCTTGTTGCCGCTGAACTCGACGTTGCCGTGCGCGTGCAGGGTGTTGGCGGCCAGCTCGCTGACCATCGTCACGCCGTCGTGCACCATGTCGGCGGGCAGGGCCAGGCCGGCCACGGCCTCGCGGAAGAACCGGCGGGCCGCCGACGAACAGGTCCGGTCGAGCGGGAGGGGCCGGACGAAGCAGCCGCCGCAGCGGACGGACTCATCCTGAAGTCGGGTCGGCTGATCGGGAAGGTAGTCAAGCGCCTCGGCAACCGGTGCGGCGAGTAGCCCTGAGTCGGCGGCGGATGGGGCGGCTCCGCCGCGACCTTGACGGCCGCTTTCGCCAGGCGACGGAAGCATGCTCCTCCGACTTCCCGAGATAAGCATCTGTGAAGCACAGATTATGAGTCTTGTGCGAGACATCGCAATGGGATCGGCCGAAACTCACTGAAAATTCCGGCCAATCGGGTCTCCGATTGGCTCGGGCCAGGGCCGTCTGGCGCACAGGTAAGCCAACCGTAGCCCTAGGGCCAGGCAAAACCTGGTCAGCGATCGTAGCCAGGGCCGCACGCTGCGGGTACAGTGCCACGGTGGCCGCCTGACGGCTAAGCGACCTGAGGGTGACCAGCACCTGACGGAGCGCTGACAGGGACCATCCAGCCCTTGAGACAGGCGCTGTTATAAGAAGAATCCCCCGGGGGGACAGCCCGGGGGATTCTTCGCTGTTGTCGAACTCCGCTCAGTCACGGCCACCTAGGTCGAAGCGGCCGCTCCGCGCGTCGGCGAGGAAGGCCGCGAACGACTCCCTGCCAACCACATGGGCACCGCCCTCTGGGCGCTTGCTGTCCCTGACGGCGATCACGCCGGGGAGGTTGGCCGCGATCTCGACGCAGCCTCCGTTCATGGAGCTTGCCTGTGCCTTGCGCCAAGCTGCTTGAGACAGGTCCACCATCGTCACTCCAATTGTTCGGCTAGGTACTTCAGGTACGCCGTGGTGTCGCCGGGCTCCAGGGATGCGTCCTGAGCCCGCCGGAAGCCCTGGAGGTAACTTTCGACCTCCTCCCGCTTGCTGACCTCGTGGATTGCCACATCGGTCTCCAGGTACACCAGGCGCGTGTCATCGGGCAGGTCGAAAATGTTGACCATGGAATGCATGCCGGTGGGCGGTCCGTCGGCGAACCGCTGGATGCGCAGCTCGATATTGTCCTGACGGCTCAGCGTGGCCAGGTGCTCGATCTGCTCCCGCCGGTCACCCTTGGAGCCCCACCGGTACATCAGCGACGCCTCGGTGATCACGGCCTGCAGCCGTGGCGCGCTCTCCGGCCTGATGAGGATCTCCTGGCGGCGCTGGCGCGCCTCGATGGCCCGGCGCACGAAGGACGGCGGGCGCGACCCGGCGCGCAGCACGACCTCCATGTACTCGCGGGTCTGCACCAGCCCTGGCAGTACGAGGGGCATGAACGTACGGATCAACCTGGCGTCGTTCTCAAAGCCAGGAAACTCATTTTCGAACACATCGGGGAGGTCTCGCCACCACGGCCTGGCCCGCGCCTGGGCGGCGAGCTGCTCCAGCTCGGCAGCCTCGTCCTCGGATACGTCGTAGACGCGCAGCAGGTCCCTGATGTCGCTCATCTCGGGCCGCTTCCACTGGTTGGCCTCGAACCGGCCTACCTTGCCGCGGCCCCAGTTGAGCAGGTCACAGATGTGGTTAGCGGTGTGCCCCGAAGCTTGCCTCAGCTCAGTGAGCCGTAGGGCGAGCCGCCGCTTGGCGACCGTTGCGCCGTAGGCATCGTCGCTCATCAGCGATTGCCTCCTTGACGGGACAGGACATTTAGTCTACCGCTACTTAAGTTGTGATTCACAAACATTAGCGTCACCATTCGCGCTTCGGTTCGGTATCGATTCAGCAGCCCGCTTGCGGCGGCTGTCCGCGGCCGTCCTCGTCGAACTCGCCCTTCCGCACGCCGTCGAGGAAGCACTCCCACTCGTACGCGTCGTAGACGAGCACGCGGGTCTGCGGGTCGTCGCAGACCCGCATCAGCACCCACTCGGTCCTGGTGCCGTCCGCGCCGCTGACCAGCGCCACCTCGATGGATCCGGCACCGGTGCCCGAGCGCCGCCAGTGCTGTGCGGCCGGGTCGATGCCCAGGCTCTCGACGGTCGGCTTGGCCGCGGCATCGCGGCGGTCGCCGCCCCGCTGACCGGTCATCTCGCCTCCCTGCTGCCTCGCCCTGCTGCCTCGCCCCTGCTGCCTGCCGGGCCGGACTGGTCAGCCGCGGCGGGCGACGGCACAGCACAGCACCCGCGACCCGTCGCTGTCCGCGCGCTCGGGGTCATCAGCGCCCCAGGAGCCGACGAAGGCGAGGCCGGGCGACGCACCCGGATAGGGCGGCACCATCTCAAGCCCGTCGAAGAGCTGCTCGATGTCCGCCAGCGAGCGCAGGTAGATGTTGCTGGTGGCGCCCGCGTACACGTCGTAGATGCCCTGCACCGCCTGCGGCGGGATCCGCTCGTGGGTGGCGTGCGACAGGGCCAGGTAGCTGCCCGGCGCGAGGGCACCGGTGTAGGTGGCGACCAGGCCGCCCGGGTCCTCGGAGTCGGAGACGAAGTGCAGCACCGCGGTCATCAGCAGGCCGACCGGCTGACTGAAGTCGATCATGTGCCGGACCGCCGGGTGGCCGAGCACCGCCTGCGGCTCGCGCAGGTCGGCGGTGATCAGGGTGGTGGAACCGTTGCCCTCAAGCAGCTCGGCCCCGTACGCGGCGACCAGCGGGTCCACGTCCACGTACACGATCCGGGCGCCGGGCGCGACGGCGTGCACGGCCTGGTGAGTGTTGTTCTGCGTCGGCAGCCCGGGGCCGATGTCGAGGAACTGCCGGATGCCGTGCTCGGCCATCCAGACCGCGGCCCGGCCGTGGAAGCCGCGGTTGGCCCAGGCGGCGTCGGCCAGCTCGGGCAGCCGTGACCGCAGGTGCTCGCCCGCCTGCCTGTCGACGTCATAGTTGTGCGTGCCGCCGAGGTAGTAGTCATAGAGCCGGGCCGGGCTCGGCCTGGTCGGGTCCACCCCCGGTGGCACGAACTCGTCGGACATCTGAGCCTCCTCGTTGAGGTACGGGTGCGGTACGGGTGACAGGGCAGGTCAGGGACGGCGGGCGACGGCAGCGTACATGCCGCGGGAGCCATCGCTGTCGGCAGCGACCGGGTCTTCGGCGCCCCAGACGCCCGCGAAGCTGATGCCAGGCTCGGCGCCGGGCTGCGGCGGGACCAGCTCAAGGCCGTCGAAGAAGCGAAGGAACTCCTCGCGGTTCCTGGCGAAGATGCTCTCGGTCGCCTGGCTGTAGACGTCCTGGCTGGCCTGCACCGCCCGCGGCGGCACCTTGTCGGCCGTGAAGTGCGACAGGACCAGGTAGCTGCCGGGCGCCGTCGCGTCGGTGTACTGCCGCACCAGTCCCCAGGGGTCGGAGCCGTCGGCCACGAAGTGCAGGACCGCGGTCATCAGCACGCCGACCGGCCGGCTGAAATCGATCAGCGCGCGCAGCTCCGGGCTGGCCAGGATGGTGTCCGGCTCGCGCAGGTCGGCGGTGATGACCGCCGTGGTGCCGTCGCTGGCCAGGAGCTGGCTGGCGTACTCCGCCACCATCGGGTCGTGGTCGGCATAGACGACCCTCGCGCCGGGATGAATGAGCTGCACGGCCTGGTGGGTGTTGTTCTGCGTCGGCAGCCCGGAGCCAATGTCGATGAACTGCGCGATGCCCTGCTCGGCCAGCCACGTCGCGGCCCGCTGGTGGAAGCCCCGGTTCGCCCAGACGCCGTCAAGCAGGTCGGGCACGGCTGCCTTCAGCTTCTCGCCGAACTCCCGGTCCACGGGCAGGTTGTGGGTGCCGCCCAGGTAGTAGTCATACAGCCGGGCCGGGCTTGGCCGGGTCGGGTCCATTGCAGGCAGGCGCTGCCCGGACTCGCTCATCGTGCCTCCAGTGGGCGTTGTGGCAGATCACGCGTCGCCATACCGGCAGCGCGCCGGTCAGTTTCCTGACCAGCGCGGCAGCTTCGCGATCCTTGGCCCCCCACAGGCCGGCGAGTGTCGGGCCGGGCGCGGCGCCCGGCAGGTTCGTGACCAGCACGTCAGTCCCGACCAGCCTCCCGATAGCAACCACGGGACGAAATGGCGGGTCCGCCCTGCGGCATGTCAATCGTAGCCCTTTCGTCCGTTCCGGGTGCGGGAGCCGGATACGCCGGGCGGCGCCGGAACCGGCCGGGCGGACCCGAAGGCCAGGACTCGGCCTAGCCTTCGCGGCAGAAGCAGTCGGCCAGGTGGTCGTTGACCACGCCGCAGGCCTGCATCATGGCGTAGGCGGTGACCGGGCCGGTGAAGCGGAAGCCGCTGCGGCGCAGCTCGGTGGAGAGCGCCTTGGCGGCCGGGGTGGAGGCGGGCACGTCGGCCAGCGTCGCCGGCGCCGGGCGCTCCGCGTCGGCGTACTTCCACACCAGTGCGGCGAGCCCGTCCGGCAGGTCGAGCGCGGCATGGGCGTTGGCGATGGTCGCCTCGATCTTCGCCCGGTTCCTGACGATCCCGGCGTCGGCGAGCAGCCGGGCCACGTCGTCGGGGCCGAAGGCCGCCACCGCCGCCATGTCGAAGCCGCGGAACGCGGCGCGGAAGTTCTCCCGCTTGCGCAAGATGGTCAGCCAGGACAGCCCGGACTGGAACGCCTCCAGGCACAGCCGCTCGTACAGGCCCTGGTCGTCGCGGACCGGGCGGCCCCACTCCTCATCGTGGTATGCCAGGTACCCCTCGCTGCCCAGCGCCCACGGGCAGCGCAGCCTGCCGTCTGGCCCCGGCTCGGCCGGCCGGGAGCTCACCGGGACAGCTCCCCGGTCTCGCCGGCCGCGGCCTGGTCGCGGGACGGCGCCTCACCATGCGGAACCCCCTCGTGGGGCAGCACAGACTGGCCGGGCAGCACAGACTGGCCGGGCGGCATGGGCGGCTCGCCGAGGGCCGCGGCCAGCTCACCGCGCAGCCGCGCGAGCTCGGCGTCGCGCTGCGCCACGGCCAGCGCGACGCGGTGCAGCGCGTCGTCGGTGGCCTGCGCGTTGTACCCGAGAAAGGCCGGCGGCGGGCGGAAGGCGGCGACCTGCGCGGCGGTGCTGAGCGGCACCGGGTACGGCGGGACGTCAGGCCGGAACATGGTCAGCTCGCCACCCCTGCCGATGGCGATGACGACGACGCCGACCAGGATCGCCAGGGCGGCGGTAAGCAGCACGACGGGCATGCCCGCCATGGTGCCACGCGCCGCCGACAGCCTGCGCCAGCGCCCAGGCCGTGCCCTGGTCAGCCGAGGTTCTGCGGCGGCCCCCCGTGGCTGTGCGCGTCCGTGATGATCTTGATGACCTCGGCCGGGTCGTCGGCGAGGTGCAGCAGCCCGACATCCGGCTCCGCCACCTTGCCCTGCTCGACCAGCGTGCCCCGGATCCAGTCCATCAGGCCCGCCCAGTACGCGCTGCCGACCAGCACGATGGGGAACTTTGTGATCTTGCCGGTCTGCACCAGCGTGACCGCCTCGAACAGCTCGTCCAGCGTCCCGAACCCGCCTGGCAGTACCACGAACGCCTGCGCGTACTTGACGAACACGGTCTTGCGCACGAAGAAGTAGCGGAACTCCAGGCCGACCTCGACGTAGTCATTGAGGCCCTGTTCCTCGGGCAGTTCGATGCCCAGGCCGACGGAGACTCCCCCGGCCGTCGCGGCGCCCTTGTTGGCGGCCTCCATGATCCCTGGCCCGCCGCCGGTGATGACCGCGTAGCCCGCGTCGGCCAGGCCAGCGCCGATCTGCTCGGCGACCTCATACTCGCCGGTGCCCGGCTTGGTGCGCGCGGACCCGAACACCGCGACCGCCCGGCCAAGCTCGGCCAGCAGGCCGAAGCCCTCCACGAACTCGGCCTGGATGCGCAGCACCCGCCACGGGTCGGTGTGCACCCAGTCGCCCGTGCCGCGCCAGTCAAGCAGCCGCTGGTCGGTGGTGGTAGCCGGGATGTGCTCGCCGCGCAGCGTCGCGGGTCCCTGACGGCGCAGCCTGCGCCGCGGCTCGGCGTGACCGGTCATGCGTTCATCCCATGCGCTCGAAGTACCTCGTTCAATGCCGACTTGTCGTGCCCGCTGCCCTCGGGCAGCCGCTTGAGCACCAGCACGCACGGCATCCCGAACTCGCCGCCGGGGAACTTGCGCGGCCGGGTGCCGCCGACGCTGACCGACCAGGCCGGCACCTCGCCGCGCGGCAGTTCCTCGCCGGTCTCCACGTCGATGACGTGCGTGCTCTTGGTCAGGATGGTGCCGGCGGCGACGATCGCGCCGGTGCGCACCCGCGCCCCCTCCACGATCATGGCGCGGGAGTACACCACCGCGTCGTCCTCGACGACCACCGGGACGGCGTTGACCGGCTCCAGCACGCCGCCGATGCCGACGCCGCCCGCCAGGTGCACGTTCTTGCCGATCTGCGCGCCCGAGCCGACGGTCGCCCAGGTGTCCACCATGGTCCCGGTGTCCACGTACGCGCCGATGTTGACGAACGAGGGCATCAGCACGGCGCCCGGCGCCACGTAGGCGCCCCATCGCACGATCGAGCCGGCCACCGCGCGCACTCCGTCCAGGTGCGAGGTGAGCGGCACCCGGTCGTGATAGCGGAAGTCACCGACCTGGGTACGCAGCATGGGCATCAGCCGGAAGGCCAGCAAGATGGCGCGCTTGGCACGCTCGTCCACGACGATCTCGCCGCTTTCCGGGTCCGGCCAGGCGACCCGCGCCCGGCCGGTGTCCAGCGCGTCCACGGCGGCCACGACGACGTCCCTGGCCTGCGAATCGTCGGGACTCAGCTCGGCGCGGATGTCCCAGAGCTCGTCGATCCGCGGGGCCAGCGGAGACTGCGGCGAAACGGCAGAAGCCGAGGATGACGGGTTCATAACGAGCGAGCCTAGCGGCTGCGCGGGACCGGGTCGCGACCACCGCGGAGCGGCCAATAACAGCCGGCTAACCGGGTAGCTTCGGTGTGTGCGCAGCAGCCGCCAGACGAGCCGCAGAGTCAAGCGCGCGACCCGGGCCACCCTGGTACTCGCGCTGCTGCTCTCTGTCGGCGGCTACATCGCGCTGCGGCACTCGGTCCCGGTTCTCGAGCCGAGCTCGTGCTCCGCGGAAACGGCCGGCCCCCCGGTCTCGCTGAACGTCGGGCAGGCCGGCATCGCGGCCACCATCGCGGGCGTCGCGCAGCACCAGCAGATGCCCCGCCGCGCGGTCACCATCGCGTACGCGACCGCGCTGCAGGAGTCCAAGCTGACCGACCTGCGCACCGGCGACCTGGACTCGGTCGGGGTCTTCCAGCAGCGCCCGTCGATGGGCTGGGGGCCGGCCCGCAAGATCGAGGACCCGGTGTACGCCACGACGCGGTTCTTCGCCGCGCTGGCCCAGGTGCCGAGCTACGAGCGGCTGCCGGTGTACCGGGCGGCGCAGGCGGTGCAGCGCAGCGCGGACGGCTACGCCTATAACCAGTACGCGGGGGTAGCGGCCAAAATGTCCCGTGCGTTCACCGGCGAGCTGCCGCACGCGGTCTGGTGCTGGTATCCGGAGCCGCTGGGCCGGACCAGGCTGACCGCCGCGAACACCGCCCTGGCCCAGGCATTCGGCCCGCTGCCTGGCCACCAGACCGGTGATCCCGCGCAGGAGATCCGGGTGGGAAAGCCGTCCGCTGGCTGGGCCGTCGCGGCCTGGCTGGTGAGTCACGCCGGTATCTACGGCATCCGGCACGTGAGCTACCTGGGCTATAAGTGGCAAGCTGGTCATGGCAACGGCGGATGGGCCAGGGGCGCCCTGGCCAGCCAGCCGAAGGCTCCCCCCGCCATGGTCGTCTTCGGCTGATAATCTGCGATCACGGTGCCTGCTCGCGGCGGGCCGGGGCCTGTCTGGTGCCACAGACGGAAAGAGGAGTTCGGACGTGACATACATCATCGCGCAGCCTTGCGTCGATGTGCTCGACAAGGCATGCATCGAGGAATGCCCCGTCGACTGCATCTACGAGGGTGAGCGGATGCTCTATATCCACCCGGACGAGTGCGTGGACTGCGGCGCCTGTGAGCCTGTCTGCCCGGTCGAGGCGATCTTCTACGAGGATGACGTCCCCGACCAGTGGAAGGACTACTACAAGGCCAACGTGGAGTTCTTCAGCGAGCTTGGCTCCCCCGGCGGCGCGTCCAAGACCGGCAAGATCCCCAGTGATCACCCGATCGTGGCGGCGCTTCCCCCGCAGGCAGCCGAGCACTGAGCCCGCGGCGCGAGCCGGACGGCGGCCCGGCGTTCCCGGCGACCCTGGCAGGCCGGCTGCCCGCGTTCCCCTGGGACTCCCTGGCGGGCGCGGCGCGGCGTGCCCGCGCCCATCCGGGCGGGATCGTGGACCTGTCGGTCGGCTCGCCGGTCGATGAGGTCCCCCGCGCCGTCCAGGACGCCCTGGCCGGCGCCGCGCATGTGCCTGGATACCCCACGACACACGGAACTACGGCGCTGCGCGAAGCCGCCGTCGGCTGGCTAAGCCGCCGTCACGGCGTTCACCTCAGCCCGGACGCGGTACTGCCGGTCATCGGCTCCAAGGAACTCGTCGCCTGGCTGCCGACCTTGCTGGGCTGCGGCCCCGGCGACGCCGTGGTGCATCCGCCGCTGGCCTACCCCACTTACGACGTGGGCGCCCGGCTGGCCGGGGCGACGCCGGTCCGGGCCGCGCTGCGGCCCGGCGAGCCGGGCATACCCGACCGGGTGCCGCTGGCCTGGCTGAACTCCCCGTCCAACCCGACTGGTGAGGTGCTGCCGCCCAGCGCGCTGGCGCAGGCCGTCACCTGGGCACGCGACCGGGGCGCGGTGCTGGCCAGCGACGAGTGCTACCTGGAGCTTGGCTGGGAGGCGCAGCCGCTGTCGGTGCTGCACCCCGAGGCCTGCGGCGGCTCGCACTCCGGCCTGCTCGCCCTGCACTCGCTGTCCAAGCGGTCCAGCCTGGCCGGCTACCGGGCCGGGTTCCTGGCCGGCGACCCGGCCCTGATCGCCACCCTGCTGGAGATCCGCAAGCACGCCGGGATGATCGTGCCGGGCCCCGTGCAGGCCGCGATGACCGTGGCGCTGTCAGACGACGAGCACGCCGAGCGGCAGAAGGCCAGGTACGCGGCCCGCCGTGCCCGGCTGCGCCCCGCGCTGGAGGCGGCCGGGTGGCGGGTCGAGCACTCGGAGGCCGGGTTGTACCTGTGGGCGGCCCACCCGGCGCTTGACTGCCGGGCCAGCGTGGACACCCTCGCCGGGGCCGGCATCCTGGTGGCGCCTGGCGAGATCTACGGCCCGGCCGGCGCCGGCCACATCAGGCTGGCGCTGACCGCGACCGACGAGCGGATCGACGCCGCCGCCAAGCGCCTGGCCGAGCTGGCCTAGGTCGGGTCCTGTCGCGCTACCCGACGATGCAGGAACCCTCCAGGGTGACCCACCAGAGGCTGCCCGACTGGAGCGCCGACACTTGCTCCTCATACGAGCAGTGCGCGGCCTGCATCTTGTTCCAGGCGCTGGTGTAAGCGGCCGACTCGGTGGGACCCGAGCCCGTGAACATCACGTTCAGGACCGTGGGGGACGGAACCACCGTCGCGCTGGCGGCGGGCACTGACACGCCGATCAGGATCGCGGGTGCGGCAAAAGCTGCGACCGCTAACGCGATGACCCTCGGGAATCTCGTCATCTTCTGGCCTTTCACCGGAGGAATGCTGCCCAGTCGGCCCGAGTATGACTCCGCGCCGACGATATTTCCACCCCGGTAACACCGTCACGTCGTGGCTAGCCGCCGCCGATGCGCCAGTACTCGTTGTCGGCGCGCTCCAGGAAGCCCTCGTCGACCAGGTACCGGCGCAGCGCGGCATAGTCGGCGTGCAACTCCGCGAAGAAGTTGCTCACGACGCGCTCCGGATAGCGGACGCCCGGCTCGAACGCCTTGGCCACCTCGTTCAGCAGCAGGCGACGCCTGGACTGCCGGGCAGGCATGACGGCGATCTCGCCGTCACGGACAAACCCGCGCAGCCTCGGGTCCCTGGACAGGGCCGCGAGCACACTATCCGGATCAAGCTCGGTCATGGTCACATTGTGACGGTGCGGCGGGCCGGTGGTCGAAGGCCTTTCGCCGGTCTGCCTCATAAGCTGGCGGCGTGCTGTGCCTCTATGACTCCCGCGCCGGCCAGGCCGCCGCCGTCCGCCCCGGCCGCGGCCGTGAGCTGCTCATCTGGACCTGGGCTTCCGTGCACTCCCGGCCCAGCGCCGGCGACCTCCGCAGGCTGCTGGCGGCCGACATGGTCAGGCGTACGGTGCAGATGCACAGACTGGATGCAACGAGCCGGTGGGCGGATGGCCCGGTGGGGGTCGGAGCCGCCGATCCGGCGGCTGGCGAGCGAGCGCTGCTCGCCGACTGCGGGGAGCTGAACATCCATCCGCCGCAGTACCCGCCGACCAGCGACGGCGACCCCAGCCGGGTCCCCGATGTCGCGGTTTCCGATGGTGGGGGGCTGGACCCAGGTGCGGGACTCGCGGTGGTCACCGGCCCGGTCCAGGCGGCGAACTCAGCGGAAATACTGCCGTGGGTGGCCGGGCTGGGGGTGGACCCGCTCGCCCTCCGGCTGGCGCTGCTGCGCTGCCCCTACCGTGCAGCCGGCCACCCTGACCGCCGAGGCGCTGGCCCGGGCCGACGCCGACCTGCGTGCCTGGCGCTGGCAGGTGGCGGGCTGGGCGACCCAGCCCAGTGAGCCGATCTCGCCCGCCTACCGCGCCAGGGTGTACGCCGCTTTCGACGACGACCTGGATGTGCCCGCCGCGCTGGCGGTGCTGGCGGAGCTGGCCGCCGACGACGGGGTAGCTCAGGGCGCCCGGTTCGAGACCTTCGCGCACCTGGATCAGCTCCTGGGGCTCGATCTCGCCCGCGAGGTCGGTCACGCACCGCCGGCCGGCCACTGAGCGCGCAACGCATCACCGGCCACCGCTTCAATTAAGCAATAGATCGCCGTCAGCGCGCATGAAGCACCGGCGGTGACCGGGGCTGACCGCTCCTAACCTGGATTCAGCAGGATCTTCCCTCCGGGTCCCCGATTAGGAGCCGAATGACCATGAGCCGCACCTCGACGCACGCCAGGCACTACCTGATGTGCGCGCCTGAGTACTTCACGGTCGAGTACGCGATCAACCCGTGGATGCACCCGGACGAGCCGGTCGATCCGGCCCTGGCCATGCGGCAGTGGGAGGATCTCCGCGCCACCTTCATCAGCCTCGGCCACACGGTGGACGTCATCGAGCCCGTGCCCAACCTGCCGGACATGGTGTTCGCGGCCAACGGGGCCTGCGTGGTGGGCGGCAAGGTGCTCGGCGCCCAGTTCCGCTACCCGCAGCGGACCGCGGAGAGCGGCGCCTACCTGACCTGGTTCGCCGAGCACGGCTACACCGACCTCCGTCAGCCCGTCGCGACCAACGAAGGCGAGGGCGACCTGGTCTACGCCGGCCGGGCGATGCTGGCCGGGCACGGGTTCCGCAGCGACGCCGAGGCGGCCGCCGAGGTCGCCGAGATGACCGGGCTTCCGGTGATCAGCCTGCGCCTGGTCGACCCGCGTTTCTACCACCTCGACACCGCCCTGGTGGTGCTCGACGAGAACACGGCCGCCTTCTACCGCCCGGCGTTCGACGACGCCGGCGTCGAGGCGCTGACCGCCCACTTCCCCGAGCTGATCGAGGCCAAGGACGAGGACGCCGAAGTCCTCGGGCTGAACGGGATCAGCGACGGCCGCCACGTCGTGCTGCCGGTCCAGGCCAAGAGCCTGGCGGTCCAGGTGGCAGCGGCCGGCTTCGAGCCGGTGACCGTGGACCTGTCCGAGCTGCTCAAGGCCGGCGGCGGCCCGAAGTGCTGCACCCTTGAGCTCAGGCAGTAAGGAGGCGTTATGTCCGTCATCACCGACTCGCAGACCGCGCGGCTGCAAGCGCAGTCCGCCGCGCACAGCGCACATAACTACCACCCGCTGCCGGTGGTGATCTCCGACGCCGAGGGCGCCTGGGTCACCGACGTGGAGGGCCGCAGGTACCTGGACATGCTGGCCGCCTACTCGGCCATCAACTTCGGGCACCGGCACCCGCGGCTGGTCGCGGCCGCCACCCGGCAGCTCGACCGGGTCACCCTGGTCAGCCGGGCGTTCGATCACGACCAGTTCGGCCCGTTCTGTGCCGAGCTGGCGCAGCTCGCCGAGATGGACATGGTCCTGCCGATGAACACCGGCGCGGAGGCGGTCGAGACGGCGATCAAGACCGCGCGCAAGTGGGGTTACGAGGTCAAGGGCGTGCCGGACGGCGAGGCCGTGATCATCGTGTTCGACGGCAACTTCCACGGCCGGACTACCACCATCATCAGCTTCTCCACCGATGAGGACGCCCGCGCCTCGTTCGGTCCCTACACGCCGGGCTTCCGGGTACTGCCCTACGGCGACGTGGCCGCCCTGCGCGCGGCGATGGACCCGAACGTGGTGGCCGTGCTGGTCGAGCCGATCCAGGGCGAGGCAGGCGTGCTCATCCCGCCGGCTGACTTCCTGCCCGCGGTCAGGGAGATCTGCACCGAGCACGGCGCGCTGATGATCGCCGACGAGATCCAGTCCGGCCTGGGCCGCACTGGGGCCACGTTCGCGTGCGAGCACGAGGACGTGCGGCCCGACATGTACCTGCTGGGCAAGGCGCTCGGCGGCGGCATCGTGCCGGTCTCCGCGGTGCTGGCGGGCCAGGACGTGCTCGGCGTGTACCAGCCGGGCCAGCATGGCTCCACGTTCGGCGGCAATCCGCTCGCCTGCGCCGTCGGCCGCGAGGTCATCGCGATGCTGGCCACCGGCGAGTTCCAGGAGCGGTCGGCCAAGCTCGGCACGCACCTGCTTGACCGGCTGGCGGCGCTGCCGCCCAGCGCGGTCCGGCAGGTACGCGGCCGGGGCCTGTGGGCCGGGGTGGAGTTCACGAAAATGACTGGCCGCCAGGCCTGCGAGCAGCTTGCCGCCCGCGGCGTGCTGGCCAAGGACACCCACGGCGCCACGATCCGGCTCGCGCCGCCGCTGGTGATCACCGAGGAAGACCTGGACTGGGCGATCGACCAGATCGAGGCCATCGCCCGCTAGCACCAAGGGCGGTCGCCGGCAGGTGCTCAGCGGAGAACCTGGCCGCCGGATGCCGATGGCATCCGGCGGCCAGGTTCTGCTCATTTCGGCTGGCCGTAAGGTGCCCTGCTTTCCACGCAAGTTGATGCACCGCCTCCACGAATTGCTGATGACAGGCAATTGCGCGCGTGCCTAACCTTCTAGCCAATGGTGAGGAGGTGAGGTAATGAAGATCACCGTTACGCCACGCAAGAAGCGTGCGGCTGGCGTCGCGCTCCACCTCTAATCAGACGAGGAAGTGCCTCCTCTGGCGGCACTTCCTCCCTGATTAACTGGACCTTTTCTCGCGCCATGTTTTCCGGCTAGCTCTTTCGCCTGCCCGCTTTATCCCGCTGAATCCAGCTGAATCCCGCTGAGGAAACAATGCCATGAGCCTGACTACGAAGCCTGATGCGCCCGGGGCCGCCGGCGGAGCAGGACGGCCCGTTGCCGACCGGCCGAAACTGGCGTTTCCCGCCACCCAGACGGACGGCGCCATCGTGATCGACCGCGCGGGGATCGAGTACGCCATTGCCAGCGAGGGCATCGACCCGGCCCGGCTGCTGCGGATGCTGGAGCAGATGGACGGCTCCCGCACCATCGCCGAGCTGGCCACCGAGATCGGCGATACCGGCGCCGTGCTGGACGCGGTCGCCAGCCTGGACGCCAGCCTGCTGCTCGACGACGCCGAGCCGGCCGGCGGCCGCAGCGGCCTTGACGTGCTGCTGGAGCTTGAGGATCTGGCGAACGACCTGCACGAGAAGATCATGTACCACAACGTGTACTGGACGGCGCTGCGCGACCCCGCGCCCGATCTGCCCCGCCGGCTGATGCACGGCTTCTGCGTGGAGAATTACCACTTCCTGTTCCGGGAAAGCTATTTCGATTCCCCGGTGCTCTCTTATCAGCCCTCCACCCAGGTCCGGCTGATCATGAACGAGTTCTACCGCGAGGAGTACGGCCACGACGAGATCCTGCTGCGGTCGCTGAACAGCCTCGGGTACAGCCGGGAGGACCTGGCCGACACCATGCCGCTGCCGCAGACGATGGCGATGTGCAACGCGCTGGCCTGGTGGTCCATGACCGACCCGATCTTCTTCTTCACCACGCTCGGCATCCTGGAGGGCAAGGAGATCGCGGCGGGCGAGCAGGACTTCTTCCTGGATGCCTGCGACGCGCTGCGCATGGACGAGGCGTTCGTCAAGCCGATCAGGACGCACGCGAACATCAACTCCGACAGCGAGCACGGCAACCTGACCCGGGCCATCTTCCGGGAGATCGAGTGCCTGGACTCCGTGACGGTGCGCAGGCTCCGCGCGCAGACGCACCTGTTCTTCGAGCTGTACGACAAGTTCTTCGCCGGAATCTACGAGCACTACTCGACGGCCCCGACGCTGCTGCGGCGCGTATCGGCCCTATAACCGGAGTGACCAGTGCCGCCTTCGCTGCATCTTGAGCTGTTCCGCAATCCCCGGTTCCGCGCCGGGGTGAGCCTGGAATTCGACGACGATGGTGTCGAGTGCGAATACCGGGACCAGAGCTGCCGGGTCGACTTTCACGGCCGGGCGGACGCGCGCAGGCTGATCGAGCTGCTGCACGAGGGCGGCAGGACCCGCGAGGAACTGGAGCGCGACTGCCCGGAGTGCGCCGGCGAGGTGGGCGATGTCATCACCGCGCTGGACTCCCTGGGCCTGCTGACCGAAACCCGGCTCAGCCCGCCGGCGGGCATGCTGACCGGCCGCCAGCTCTACCGCGAGATCCGGCGGATGGCCGACCGGCTCTACGAGCAGGTCATCGACGAGTCGTTCTACCGCGCGATGCTGGACGAGACCATCACCCGCGACCAGCTCATCGGGTACGCGCTGGAGTATTACCACCTGGTGCGGATGTCACCGCGGCTGCTGGCGCCCGCGCTGGCCAAGGAAGAGCCGGGCCGGACCGCCGAGCTGCTGCAGGACTTCTTCGCCGCCGAGTTGCACCACGACAAGATCCTGGAGTCGGCGCTGAGCACCGTCGGCATCACGCCGGAGCAGCTTCGCGAGTCCCAGCCGCTGCCGATGACCCTGGGCCTGTGCGTCGGCATCGGCGCCTACGCCGCGCAGAACCCGCTGACCTTCAAGGCGGTCCTCTACCTGTTCGAGGAGTCCTCGCCGGACTTCAACGACGCGTTCGCCGTCGCGGCCAGGCGGGCCGGGCTGCCGGACGGCTTCATCCGGCCGATCCTGTCCCATGCCGACATCAACTCCGAAGGCGAGCACGGCGACATCAGCGCCCAGTTGCTCGCGGAGGTCCCCGTGGTCGGGCCGGAGGAACAGCACACCCTGCGCAAGCACGTCGCGATCATGGTGGAGACGATGGCGCTGCAGGAGAAGGAGATCCTCACCTACTACGGATCGCCCGATGCGCGCATCCCGCGCATCTTCAGCTAAGGAAGAAGCGGTCATGAGGGCAGGCCAGGAGGACCTGGAATGGCGGCGTGATCCCTACCGGATCAGCACCGACCCCGCGCTACTCGATGTCGAGGTTATCCACGGCTTCCTGACCGCGTCCTACTGGGCAAAGGGCATTCCGCGCGGCACGGTCGAGCGCTCGATCGCGAATTCGCTGCCTTTCGGCCTTTACACCGGCGGCGCGCAGATCGGATTCGCCCGGGTCATCAGCGACCAGGCCACCTTCGCCTACCTGTGCGACGTGTTCGTGCTGCCAGAATTCCGGCACCGCGGCCTGGCCAGCTGGCTGTGCGAGGTGGCGGTCGGGCATCAGGGACTTCAGGGCATCCGGCGCTGGATTCTGGCCACCCGTGACGCCCACCCGCTGTACGCCAGGCTCGGGTTCGCCGCGCTCGCCAACCCGGTCTTCTTCATGGAGATCAGGGACGACGACATCTACCTGAGGAATGCGTGACCGCCCGGCTCCTGGGCGGACGGTTCTGGCGGCTGTGGACCGCCTCCACGATCTCCTCGACAGGCGACGGCCTGGAGGTCGCGGCGCTGCCGCTGCTGGCCGCCTCGCTGTCGGCCGACCCGCGTTTAGTAGCGGGCGTCACCACGGCGGCGACCCTGCCGTGGCTGCTGTTCGCGCTGCCGGCCGGCGTGATCGTGGACCGGCGGGACAGGCGCGCGCTGATGTGGCAGGTCAACGTCACCAGGACGGCGCTGACGGCGGCCATCGCGCTGCTGGTGGCCACCCACCTGATGCGGATGCCGGTGCTGTACGTGCTGGTCTTCCTGCTGGGCACCGGGCAGACGGTGTTCGACAACGCCGCCCAGGCCATGCTGCCAGACCTGGTGAGCACCGGTCAGCTCCAGCAGGCCAACAGCCTCACCCAGGTCGGCCAGACCATCGGCCAGGCCTTCGTCGGGCCGCCGCTCGGCGGCCTGATGTTCGCCGCCATCGCCGCCTCGCCGTTCGCCGCGGACGCCGCCAGCTACCTGATCGCCCTCGTCCTGATCGTCGTCATCACCGGTCGCTTCGCGCCGGGTGACACCGCCGCGGCCGCGGCCGCCGGGACCCGCCGGTCTGTCCGGGCGGACATCGCCGAGGGCCTTGGCTGGCTGCTGCGTCACCCGCTGCTGCGGTCCATGGCCCTGGTGCTCGGCATGGCGAACCTTGCCCTTTACATGACCGAGGGCATCCTGGTGCTGTTCGCCATCAAGGACCTGTCCATCAGCCGGCCGGACTACGGCTTCCTGCTCACCGGCATCGCGGTCGGCGCGGTCCTCGGCGGCATCCTGGGCAGCAGGCTGGCCGTCCTGTGCGGGCCGGCCAGGTCTATCTCGCTGTGCCTGGCGATCCTCGCCGTCTGCTACCTGATCATCGGCACGCTCTCCCTGGCCGTCGCCGTCGCCGTCGTCATCTCCTTCGCCGGCTTCGTCTCCTCGGTCTGGAACATCGTGACGATCTCGCTGCGGCAGGCGCTGGTCCCCCGGCGCATCATGGGCCGGGTCAACAGCGCCTACCGGCTGATCGGCATGGGCAGCATGCCGGTCGGCGCCTTCCTCGGCGGCCTGCTGGCCGGCGCCTTCGGGCTGCGGTTCCCGTTCTACGCGGCCGCCGCCCTGCTGTTCGCCTCGCTGGCCGTGGCGCTGGCCAGGATTACCGAGCACGGCATCGCCGCGGCGACCCCGGCTCCCTCGGCCAGCTAGAAGCCGGCCCCGGCCCCTGGCCGATCAGGCCGTGCTGGTAGGCGAAGGCGACCGCCTGCGCGCGGTTGCGCAGGCCGAGCCTGGTCAGCATGTGATGCACATGCGAGCGCACCGTGGCCTCGGTCACGCCCAGGCGGCGGGCTATCTCCGTGCCCGTCATGCCCATAGCCAGGAAACCGAGTACCCGGAGCTGGCTGTCGCTGAGCGTCCCGACGGCCAGCGGCGCGCCCGCGGGGATCTGCACGCCGCCCTGCAGCCAGTCAAGCAGCAGCGCGGTCACCGGCGGGACGAACCAGGCGTGCCCGGCCGCCACGGCGCGAACCGCGGCGATCAGCTCACCCGGCTGGGCATCCCGGTAGACCACGCCGCGAACCCCGGCCCTGATCGCGTCGAGCACCCGGTCTTCCTCGGCCGGGGTGATCAGCGCCAGCACCCCGGCCCTGACACCCGGCCCTGGCTCCTGAATCGCCGACGCGATCTGCGCCGCCGCCGTCAGCGAGCCGGTCAGCACCGCGTGGGAGTCCAACCGCAGGGCCAGCGAGGCCGCCTGCCGCATGCTGGCCGTCTCGCCGCTGATCTCGATGTCCGGGTCGGCGGCGAGGATGGTCCTGATGCCGGCCCGCGCCAGCACGTCCCACTCACAGACCAGTACCCGGGTACCAGTGTGATCCTGGCGACAGGTCATCTCACCAGCACTTTCCGAGCACGGTCGCGGCGACAGTGCCGGGCGCATCGCCCTGTCGTGCGGACCAGCCACGCGCGGGCGCGTCGCACGCTGGTTCGAGGCTAACACGGGCATGCCCGTACGCCATGCCAGGAAAGTCACGGATTCGCGGGTCTTGCGGGCAAGTGTCCGGCTTAGCCCGGTGCGAGCTTGCGGTACCGGCCGCCGTGGTGAATCAGCGGGTCGGCGGTACTGTCGCTGACGGTCACCCCGACCACCTCGCCGACCACGATGCTGTGGTCACCGCCGTCGTGCACCGCCGTGGTGCGGCACTCCAGCGCGGACAGCGCGTCGTCAAGCACCGGCGCTCCCGTCACCGGCCCGGCGTGGTGGCCGATCCCGCTGAGCTGGCCGTCCAGCGGCCGGCCTCGGGTCGCCAGCCAGCGCGCCACCTTCTCGGCGTTCTCGTCCAGCACCGAGACCGACCAGATCCCGGCCGCCAGCACGGTGTCGTGGAACCGCGCGATCTTCTCCGCGCAGAACAGCACCAGCACCGGCTCCAGCGACACCGAGGAGAACGCGCTCACGGTCATGGCGTGATCCACCCCGTCCAGGCAGGTGCCCACGACCAGGATCCCGGTGGGCATCCGGCCTGCCGCCCGGCGGAACAGCGCCGGATCGACGCTCACCGCCGGCCGGCCTTGCCGGCCTTGCCGGCCTGGCCGCCCCGGCCGGCCACCGCCCTCGGCCGCGCCCACCGCACGTAGGCCAGCAGGCAGCCGAGGGCCGCACCCGCCGCGCCGCCGAACAAGAACCACTCCCCCGCCATCGTGTTGGTGATCAGAACGCTGCCTCCCTGAGTCCCGGACGCCAGCACGAATGCCGCCACGAACCATCCCACTCCTGGCATAAGCCCGCCGCCGGGCGCGCGCATTCCCCAGCCGCCGAGAAGGCAGGTCAATCCGATGCCGAGGGCGAAACAGAGGGAGGCCAGCGGCGCCGGGCCGCGGCTGTACTGGAAGGTGCCGATCAGGGCCTCAGCGGCGCCAAGCAGGAGCAGCGCCAGGTAGGCGAGCACGGAGACCACCCGCTGCCCTGGTCGCGGCGGACCGGACTGGCTGCTGGATCGCTCGCTGCTCACCCCAGGCAGGCTAGTCAATCCCGGCGAAGAGATCCGACTCGACCACGCGCCCGCCGAGCGCAGCCCGTTCCGGATCGGGCGTGAGCGGTCCGGCGAGCAGGGTGTAGTGCTCGGTGCCAAGGACCCGCCGCCCGACATTGTCCGACAGCGCGAAGAACGGCGCGTCCACCGCGATCTGGGTGGCATGAGCGCCCATCGCGGCCAGCTTCGCGCCCACGAACGCCGTGCCGTCGATGACCGTCGTCACCGACTCGTCCGGGACGCCGAACGGCAGCTCCGCTGGGGAGTCGAGCCACCGGAACCCGGCACCGGCGCCGACCTCCGCGGGCCCCCGCCGCTGATCACCGTGCCCAGCGCGGAGAACGGCATGGCGGTGGCATAGAACTTGCTGACGATCCCGGCCGCCTGGGTGAAGGCCCGCCAGGCCACCCGGTGCGCCTGGATGTGATCGGGGTGCCCGTAGAACCCGCGCTGGTCATAGGTCACCAGCACCTGCGGGCGGACCTCGCTGACCACGCGCAGCAGTTCCCCCGCCGCCTCGTCGATGTCGGCCTGCCAGAAGCAGTCGGGGGCGTCGTTGCCCGGCACGCCCATCATCCCCGAGTCCTTCCAGCGGCCGGGACCGCCGAGAAAACGCTGGTCGGATACCCCGAGCGCCGCGCAGGCCGCGGTCAGCTCGCCGATCCGGTACTCGCCGAGCCCGCCGGCCGCGCCCGCCTCCAGGCGCCGCAGGTCCTGCGGGATGACCTCGCCGAGCTCGCCGAGCGTGCAGGTCACCAGGGTCACCGCCACGCCGGCGGCGGCGTAGCGGGCCATGGTGGCCCCGGTCTCGATGGACTCGTCGTCGGGGTGGGCGTGCACCAGCAGGAGCCGCTTGCCGTCAGGGCTGGTCATGAAGGGGAAGCCTAACCGGGCCGGCCAGTGCGGCAGGCCCGGTGCCGCTACCAGCCAGCCAGGACAAGCTGGCAGTATCTACGCCATGGCCGACTCCTTCCCCCGGCAGAACGCGCGGACGCGCAACTTCACGCTGGGCGCCCCCCGCTCGTTCCAGATCTCCCCGGACGGCGCCACCGTGCTGTTCCTGCGCTCGGGCAGCGGGTCAGATCCGGTGACCAGCCTGTGGGCGCTAGACGTCGCCAGCGGCGCCGAGCGGCTGATCGCCGACCCGGCCAGCCTGGAGGTCAGCGGGGCGGACGACGCGCTGGAGCGCGCCCGCAGGGAGCGGGTCAGGGAGACCGCGCAGGGCATCGTCGGCTTCGCCACCGACGAGCGCTGCACGGTGGCCGCGTTCGTGCTGGCCGGCCAGGCCTACCTGGCCAGCCTGACCGATCCTGGCCAGCCGGCCAGGGCGCTGGGCACCGCCGCGCCCGCCGCCGACCCGCGGCCCGACCCGGCCGGCCTGCAGGTCGCCTACGTCAGCGCGGGCGCGCTGCACGTCATCGACGCCCAGACCGGCGCCGACGCGGTCCTGGCGGCGCCGCCGGATGACTCCGGGCAGGTCAGCTACGGGCTGCCCGAGTTCATCGCCGCCGAGGAGATGGGCCGCGAGCGCGGCTACTGGTGGGCGCCGGACGGCAGCGCGATCCTGGCCGCCCGGGTGGACGAGACCCTGGTGCAGCGCTGGCACATCGCCGACCCGGCCAGCCCGGTCACCCCGGTGGCGGAGCTGCGCTACCCCTCGGCCGGCACGCCCAACGCCGAGGTCACCGCGGTCATCGCCCGCCCCGGCGGCGAGCAGACCCCGGTCACCTGGGACACCGCCGCCTTCCCCTACCTGGTCACCGCGTGCTGGGACGGCACGGCGCGGGAGCCCCGGCCGCCGCTGCTGGTAGTGCAGAGCCGCGACCAGCGCGAGCTGCGGCTGCTGGCCGTGGACCCGGCCACCGGCCAGTGCCGGGTGCTGCGCGCCGACACCGACCCGGCGTGGACCGACATCGTGCCCGGCGTCCCGGCCTGGACCGCCAGCGGCCAGATCGCCTGGACCGTCGATGCGCAGGACACCAGGCGGCTGCTGGTCGGCACCCCCGAGCAGCACGCGGCAGGCACCGCGCGGCCGGTGACCCCGCCGGGCCTCCAGGTCCGCGAGGTGCTCGACGTGGACGGCGACACCGTGCTGGTCCGCGGG
Organism: uncultured Actinomycetota bacterium; assembly: GCA_963725175.1. GTDB lineage: Bacteria > Actinomycetota > Actinomycetes > Streptosporangiales > Streptosporangiaceae > DASUBV01. The sequence continues at coordinate 4,805,415 of CAVRXH010000006.1, read as the reverse complement.
TCGCAGCGGGACCCGGCCAGCATCGGCCTGTGGCTGGCCGGGCCGGACGGGCTGACCGCGCTGCGCGACGAGGACGGCCTGCACAGCGCCCGCCGGGCCGGCGGCACCACGGTGATCACCAGCAGGTCCCTGGCCGCCGGCGGCGTCACCGTCACGGTGACCGGCGCGGGGCGAGCCGACGTCAGCATCGCCTCCTACGCCGACCGGCCCAGCCTGCCGGCGCCCGCTCCGGCGCTGCTGTCCGGCGGGGAGCGGAAGCTGCGCACCGCCATCTTGCTGCCGTCCTGGTACCAGCCGGGTTCCGGGCCGCTGCCGGTGCTGTGCGACCCCTACGGCGGCCCGCACGCGCAGCGGGTACTCGCCCACCAGGGCGCGTTCCTGACCTCGCAGTGGTTCGCCGAGCAGGGCTTCGCCGTGGTGGTGGCCGACGGGCGCGGCACGCCGGGCCGGGGCGCGGCCTGGGACCGCGCCGTCGCCGGCGACCTGGCCACGCCGGCCCTGGAGGACCAGGTGGCGGCGCTGGCGGCGGCCGCCGGGCAGTGCGCGGACCTGGACACCTCGCGGGTGGCGATCAGGGGCTGGTCGTTCGGCGGGTACCTGTCCGCGCTGGCCGTGCTGCGCAGGCCCGACGTGTTCCATGCCGCGATCGCTGGCGCCCCGGTGACCGACTGGCGGCTGTATGACTCGCATTACACCGAGCGCTACCTGGGCCAGCCGCAGGACAACCCGGACGGCTACGAGGCCAGCTCGCTGCTGTCCGACGCCGCCGGGCTGCGCCTGCCGCTGATGATCATCCACGGCCTGGCCGACGACAACGTGGTGGTGGCGCACTCGCTGCGGCTGTCCTCGGCGCTGCTCGCGGCGGGCCGGCCCCATCAGGTGCTGCCGCTCACCGGGGTCACTCACATGGCGACCCGGGAAGAGGTGGCGGAGAACCTGCTGCTGCTCCAGGTGGAGTTCCTGCGGACCGCGCTGGGCGCCGCGGCTCCGGCGCAACCGGCCGATTCCCATGCGCAGCGGGGTTAAGCAGCCCACCGGGGAGTAAACGGTCAGTGTAGTAAGAGTCACACGCCTGGAGGCTCCGGGTCCGCCCACAGGGTGATATCCAAGGGAATAGGGTTTCGTTCGAGCTCGCGGCCGCGACACTTGTGCCGCTTCACGGGACACCGCGCCGAGGGGCACGGTACCCCCGCTTCTGGGCCGCCGGGCGAGTGCGTGACAGCAAAACCTTTCCAGGGCGGAGACGTCTGACAATGACGCAGGCATCGGTGGCGCCGGCCAAGACCCGAGCGCAGATATCAGAACGGACACTGCGCAAGGACCCCTGGTGGCGCGCGCCGCGGATCACCGCGACGCTGCTGACCATCTGGGTCGCCTACGCGACGGTGCACGTCTTCCTCGGCAAGTGGTACTGGGTTCCGGAGTACCACTACCTGACCCCGTTCTACTCCCCGTGCATCAGCGGCGAGTGCGCGCCGGGGTCCGCCGCCCTGGGCACCTGGTTCGGCAAGGTCCCGCCGGTCATCCCGTACGCGGCCATCTCCCTGCCGTTCGTGCTGGGCTTCCGGCTGAGCTGCTACTACTACCGGCGCGCCTACTACCGGGCGTTCTGGCGGGCGCCCGCCGCCTGCGCGGTGCGCGAGCCGCACGCCACCTACACCGGCGAGACCAGGTTCCCGCTGATCATGCAGAACCTGCACCGCTACTTCTTCTACGCGGTGATCCTGATCTCGCTGCTCAACACCTGGGACGTGATCCAGGCCTTCCGCGGCCCCAACGGCAGCTTCGGGTTCGGCCTCGGCACGCTGATCATGCTGGTTAACGTCGTCCTGCTGTGGGGCTACTCGCTGTCCTGCCACACCTGCCGGCACATCACCGGCGGGCGACTGAAGAACTTCTCCAAGCACCCGGTGCGCTACTGGGCCTGGACCAAGGTCTCCTGGCTGAACGCCCGGCACATGCAGCTCGCGTGGACCACCCTCGGCACGCTGATGGCGACCGACCTGTACATCATGCTGGTCGCCGCCCACGTGTTCAGCGACCTGCGCTTCGTGAACTAAGGCGGGCGAGAAGATGACTGAGATCGAGCGGCACACCTACGACGTCGTCGTCATCGGCGCCGGCGGCTCCGGGCTCCGCGCCGCCATCGAGGCGCGGCTGGCCGGCAAGAAGACGGCGATCATCTCCAAGTCGCTGTTCGGCAAGGCGCACACCGTGATGGCCGAGGGCGGCTGCGCCGCGGCCATGGGCAACGCCAACCCGAACGACAACTGGATGGTGCACTTCCGCGACACCATGCGCGGCGGAAAGTTCATGAACAACCCGCGGATGGCCGAACTGCACGCCAAGGAGGCCCCGGACCGGGTCTGGGAGCTGGAGGCCTGGGGCGCGGTCTTCGACCGGACCCCCGAGGGCAAGATCAGCCAGCGCAACTTCGGCGGGCACGAGTACCCGCGGCTGGCGCACGTCGGCGACCGGACCGGCCTGGAGATGATCCGCACCCTGCAGCAGAAGGTCGTGGCCCTGCAGCAGGAGGACGCCATCGAGCATGGCGATCCAGAGGCGATGATCAAGGTCTACGCCGAGACCACCGTCACCCGGCTGGTCAAGGACGGCGAGCGGATCGCCGGCGCGTTCGGCTACATCCGGGAGTCCGGGCAGTTCGTGCTGTTCGAGGCCCCGGCGGTGGTGCTGGCCACCGGCGGCATCGGCAAGACGTTCAAGGTCACCTCGAACTCCTGGGAGTACACCGGTGACGGCCACGCGCTGGCGCTGCTGGCCGGGGCCAAGCTGCTGAACATGGAGTTCGTCCAGTTCCATCCGACCCACATGGTCTGGCCGATCTCGGTGCGCGGCCTGCTGGTCACCGAGTCGGTCCGCGGTGACGGCGGGGTGCTGCGCAACTCCGAGGGCAAGCGGTTCATGTTCAACTACGTGCCCGACGTGTTCCGCGACCAGTACGCGGAGACCGAGGAGGAAGCCGACCGCTGGTATACCGACCCCGACCACAACCGGCGCCCGCCCGAGCTGCTGCCCCGTGACGAGGTGGCCCGGGCCAACAACGCCGAGGTCAAGGCGGGCCGCGGCTCACCGCACGGCGGGGTCTTCCTGGACATCGCCTCGCGCCGCCCGGCCGAGGAGATCCTGCGCCGGCTGCCGTCCATGTACCACCAGTTCAAGGAACTGGCCGACGTGGACATCACCAAGGAGCCCATGGAGGTCGGCCCGGCCCAGCACTACGTGATGGGCGGCGTCGAGGTCGACCCGGACACTGGCGAGTCCTGCGTGCCTGGCCTGTTCGCGGCGGGTGAGGTGTCCGGCGGCATGCACGGCTCCAACCGGCTGGGCGGCAACTCACTGTCCGACCTGCTGGTCTTCGGCCGCCGGGCCGGGGTGGGCGCGGCAGAGTACCTGGACCGGCTGGCCAAGCGGCCGGTGCCGGATGAGGGCGAGATCGCGACTGCGGCGGCGGAGGCGCTGGCCCCGCTGGAGCGGCCGGACGGGGAGAACCCGTACGCCGTGCACAACGACGTCCAGGAGACCATGAGCGCCCTGGTCGGCATCATCCGACGCTCGGACGAGATCGAGTCCGCGCTGTCGGAACTGGAGAAGCTGCGCGCCCGCGCGGACCAGGTCAGCGCGACCGGCGGCAGCGCCTACAACCCCGGCTGGCACCTGGCCCTGGACATGCGCAACATCATGCTGATCGCCGAGTGCGTGGCCCGGGCCGCGCTGGAGCGCCAGGAAAGCCGCGGCGGGCATACCCGCGATGACTTCCCCGGCATGAACCCGGAATGGCGCAAGATCAACCTGATCTGCGCCCTGGAGGGCGACCGGATCGCGCTGGCCCGCCAGCCGCTGCCGGCGATGCGCGACGACATGATCGCGCTGTTCGACCGCGCCGAGCTGAAGAAGTACCTGACCGACGAGGAGCTGGCCGCCCTGCCGCCGGAATCCCCGGCCGAAGCCAAGGAAGGGGCGCACTGACAGATGAGCTACAAGGCAGCGCTGCGAGTCTGGCGCGGTGACGCGGGCACCGGCCAGCTCACGGACTATTCGGTCGAGGTCAACGACGGCGAGGTCGTGCTGGACGTGCTGCACCGGCTGCAGGCCACGCAGGCGGGCGACCTGGCCGTGCGGTGGAACTGCAAGGCCGGCAAGTGCGGCTCATGCTCCATGGAGATCAACGGCCGGCCACGGCTGGCCTGCATGACCCGGATGTCGACCTTCGCGCAGGACGAGGTGCTGACCATCACCCCGATGCGCACCTTCCCGGTCATCAGGGACCTGGTCACCGACGTGTCGTTCAACTACGAGAAGGCGCGGCAGATCCCGTCCTTCACCCCCGACCCGGCGGTCGGGCTCGGTGAGTTCCGGATGCAGCAGGTCGACGTTAATCGGCCGCAGGAGTTCCGCAAGTGCATCGAGTGCTTCCTGTGCCAGAACACCTGCCACGTCATCCGTGACCACACCGAGAACGAGAACGCGTTCGCCGGCCCCCGGTTCCTGATGCGCATCGCCGAGCTGGAGATGCACCCGGCCGACACAGCCGACCGGCGCGACATCGCCCAGGACGACTTCGGCCTCGGCTACTGCAACATCACCAAGTGCTGCACGGAGGTCTGCCCCGAGGGCATCAAGATCACCGACAACGCGCTGATCCCGCTCAAGGAGCGGGTGGCCGGCCGCAAGTACGACCCGCTGGTCTGGCTCGGCTCCAAGATCGGCCGCCGCCACGACGCCGGCACCCCGAAGGTGCCAGGCAAGACGGCCTAGTTTTCCGCTCGTTTTGCAAAACGGCCCGGTGCGAATGCTCGCACCGGGCCGTTTCCTTGACCGGGATCAGTAATTCCGGCCGACCTGCCAGAGCGCCAGGAACGGGCCGTACTTCGCGTGGGTAGCCTGGCCGACCGCCAGCGCCGTCGTGGTTCCCGGTACCCGCACGATGTCCTGGATGTTGCCGATCTGCGCGGCGGCGCTGCCGGGGGCGGGCTGGCGCGTCCAGTGCCCGCCGGACCGGTGCCAGAAGTACGTGCGGTAGGCGGGCGCAGCCCCGGACCCTTCCGCCCAGAAGCCGCCATGCCCGTCTGGCACCAGGCCGGCGAGGTTCTGGCCGCTCGGCGGGCGCATGCGCGTCCAGTTCTTCCCGTTCCAGTGCTGCCAGTACTGCGTCCGCGTCGCGTTATTCCGCTGGAGCCAGACGTTATCCGGGCCGCTGGCCGCGGCTAGGAACTCCCCGCCGCCGCTCGCCGGCTTCGGGCCGGGGATGGCGAGCCGGTGCCAGGCATGCCCGTTCCAGCGCGCCAGGAAGTACTTGTGGCTGCTCTGGCTGGGGGCCGCCTCAATCCAGATGTCGTCGCGCGACGCTGCCTGCACGGCCGACGCGGCACCGGGAAGGCTGAACTTCGACCAGGC
>CAVRXH010000005.1:0-3259 GCA_963725175.1 uncultured Actinomycetota bacterium | reverse complement strand
TTCCTGTCAGCTCTGGCGGGCGATGAGCGTGTGGCTCCCGACGGAGGTGGCGTGGTGCTGGCACCAGAGTGCGCAGGCTGGCTAGCAACCTGGCCCGCTGCCCGGCAAGCCGGCCAGACTCCAAGAAAGGGTCACGCCGGCCGTGCACCTCGCGGCCGGCCGGAGATGAGACGTGCCCCGGGGGACGGACAGGTGAGCCCACCAGCGTTCAGCGTCGCGTGGTACCGGTTCCGGTCCACGTTCGGGGACCGCTGGGGCGGGTACCTCGCGCTGGTGCTGCTGCTCGGGCTGGTTGGCGGCCTGGCCCTGGGCGCGGTCGCGGCGGCCCGGCGGACCCAGGCGGCGTTCCCGGCGTATATCACCAGCACCAACCCGTCCGACCTCACCGTGCTCACCGGCCTGTACGAACCGGCCGCCGGTTACGCGGGGTACGACCCCGCGGTGATCCGTGCGATCGTCCGGCTGCCGCACGTGCGGCGGGTGGAAAGCTACGCCGGGCTCAACGTCGCCATCCTCGGCCCGAATGGCGCCCCCCTCGGGCCGCCGGAGCCGCTGCCGGGCAGCATCGACGGCGAGTTCTTCAGCCAGGACCGCGTCGCCATCGTCCAGGGCCGGATGGCCGACCCGGGACGGCCGGGCGAGGTCGTGATCGACGCGAAGGGCACCCCCTCCCAGGTGCACGTCGGCGACGTCGTCCCCATCGGTTTCTTCTCGAACGCTCAGGCCGCGGGCCAGCCCGGCGGGCGGCCGTTCCTGCGGCTCGACGCGAAGGTCGTCGGCAAGGCGATGTTCAGCGACGAGGTGGTGCAGGACGAGGTCGACACCGGCCGGGACGGTGGCGCGCTGTTCGCCCCGGCGGTCACCCGGCGGCTGCTGGGGTGCTGTGCCAGCTTCACCGAAAGCGCCGTTCAGCTCGACGGAGGCGCCGCCCAGGTGGCGGCCACTGAGGCCAGCATCGAGCGACTGCTGCCGAAGGGCTTCCCGGTTGAGTTCTACGTCACGTCGCTCACCGAAGCCAAGGCGCAGCGAGCCATCGAGCCCGCGTCGATCGCGCTGGCCGTGTTCGGCGGGATCGCCGGGCTGGCCGCGCTGATCATCGCGGGCCAGGTGGCCGGCCGGCAGTTGCGCGCCGACGCCGGGGACCTGGATACGCTGCGGGCCCTCGGCGCGGGCCCGACCGCGACGGTCAGCGACGGGCTGCCCGGCGTGCTCGGTGCCGTGGTGGCCGGGTCCCTGCTCGCCGTCGGCGTGGCCGTGGTGCTGTCGCCGGTGGCGCCGCTCGGCTCGGTGCGTGCCGTGTACCCCGATCCGGGCATCGCCGCCGACTGGCTGGTCCTCGGCGGGGGCGCGGGCGTGCTGATCGTCGTGCTGGCCGCGGTCGCCGTGGTGCTGGCCTGCCGGCGGGCGCCGCACCGAGCCGCGGTGCGGCGGCAGCGCCACCCGGCCCAGGGGTCTGGCGTGGCGCGGATCGCCAGGGAGGCCGGGCTGCCGCCGTCCGCGGTGGAGGGCATCCGGCTGGCGCTCGACCCCGGCGCGGGCCGCAACGCGGTGCCGGTCCGGTCTGCCATCCTGGGCGCCGCGATGGCCATGATCGTCATGCTCGCCACGGTCACGTTCGGCTCCAGCCTGGCCACGCTCGTCTCGCGCCCAGCCCTGTACGGCTGGAACTGGACGTACGCCCTTTCCTCGGGAACTCCCACCTACATCCCGCGGTCCCGCGCGGCCGCGCTGCTCGATCACGACCCTGCCGTCGCCGCCTGGACCGGCGTGTACTACGGCACGTTCAAGATCGACGGCCTGACCGTGCCGGTCATCGGCCAGAGCCCGCGCGCGCCGGTCGGGCCCCCGGTGCTGTCCGGTCACGGGCTGCGGGCCACGGGGCAGATCGTGCTCGGTCCCGCCACCCTGGCTGCGCTGCACAAGCACGTCGGCGACCAGGTCACCGTGCAGAGCGGCGCCGTGCGGCGGACCCGGCTGCGCATCGTCGGCACCGCCACGCTGCCGTCGCTCGGCATCTATAACACCCTGCACACGGAGATGGGCACCGGGTCGGTGCTCGACTACCGGGTCATCCCCGGCGCGGTTCCCAGCCAGCCGAACGACATCCTGGTGACGCTGCGGCCCGGAGCCGATCGCGCGGTCCAGCAGCGGCTGCTGGAGCGCTTGGTCCCGGCGGTGAACGGCGGCCAGGTCATTCCGGTGCAGCGTCCCGCCGAGATCGTCAACTACCGGTCCATGGGCGACACCCCCGGGTACCTTGGCGCGGCCCTCGCTGCAGGGGCGATCGCCGCGCTGGGGCTGACACTGATGGCCTCCGTCCGCCGGCGCCGCCGTGACCTGGCGCTGCTGAAGACCATCGGGTTCACCAGGCGCCAGATCGCGGCGGCGGTCGCCTGGCAGTCGAGCGTGGCCGTCGCCGCGGGAGCCGTGGTCGGCGTGCCGGTCGGCATCGCACTGGGCCGGTTCCTCTGGGATCTGTTCGCGCGACAGATCAACGTCGTGCCCGAGCCGACCGTCCCCGGCCTCTGGGTAATCCTCATCGTGGTCGGCGCGGTCCTGCTAGCCAACCTGGTCGCCGTCGTCCCCGGACGCGTCGCCGCGCGCACCCCCACCGCCTTGCTGCTGCGCGCCGAGTGACCCGCCGAGCCGGTCGAACCCCACGCACTGCGCGACTGGAAGGCGGGGATAGCGGAGAAGCCGGCTGTCCCATGCCGCGCGCATGCACCGCAGGTACGCCGTACCGCGGCGGGTCTCGTTGAGCTTCGCATGCTGGCAGGCGGCGCACAGCCCGGGCTCTGCGCCAAGCTTCAGCCACGCGGCGTCAGGCGGCTCGGCAGCCATGACAGAACGGTATGCCCTGAGCCGTTCTTTGCGAGCTTGTCAACCGTGACGCCGCAAACCACGTCAACCTAACGATCGACAACAACAAGGGGAGCGCAGCCATGTTCGGGCCGGACAGCATGCAGGTCGATTACGGAAGTCACACCTTGGTCATCGACGCCGAGGGCCGGAAGGTCCGCGTGTTCTCCGATCTGGACGTACCCGAGGTCGAGTCCTCGCGCGACTGGCGCGAGGTGCAGGAGAAGCTGTCAGAACTCGGCGTCAGAACGCTGAGCGAGGTCCCTTCGGAGCAGTCGGGCAGTGTGCTCTGCGCGGAGGGTTCGTTCTAGACCAGCACGGGTTCGACGGGCGCGACCATCCCGCCTGCCTGGGATAATGGGCATATGGGCACGGCAGACAGGGTTCGCGGGCGAGTAGG
>CAVRXH010000004.1:0-8875 GCA_963725175.1 uncultured Actinomycetota bacterium | reverse complement strand
AGCACGTCGAGCTCGCGTGGCGCTACCTCGCCCGGCACGACCCCGAGGCGGCCGCCGACTCCGTCGCCGCCGCGATCCGCCAGGTCGCCGACGCTCACGGCCAGCCCGCCAAGTTCCACCAGACGATCACGCGGTCGTGGGTTCAGTGCGTCGCGGTGCACCGGGAACGCTGGCCCGCCCCCAGCTTCGAGGAGTTCGTCGACCGGAACCCGCAGCTGCTCGACTCCGGCTTGCTCGGCCACTTCTACTCACCGGGGCTGCTCGCCAGCGGGCAGGCACGCTCCGAGTGGGTCACCCCCGACCTGCGCGCCCTTCCGGTCCTGGCCGGCTGCTGACGCTTAGCGGGCCGGGCCTCAGACCCTGATGGCGAACTCGGCCAGCAGTTGCCGTTCGCCGGCGGCCGTGATCAGAAGCGCCCGCGACTGGCTGCTGCGTCGGACCCAGTCCAGGTCAAGCAGGCGGCCGGCCAGGGCCTGCCCGAGCATCCCGGCCACGTGCGGGCGGCGCTCGGTCCAGTCCAGGCAGGGCCGAAGGAAGGGGCGCCGGCTCTCGTGCAGGGCGGCCGCATCCAGCCCGAGGTGCGCCAGCTTCCGCTCGCCCGCGCTGGTCAAGTCCCAGCCGCTGGCCGTCGGCAGCAGCACCCGGTCGCGTTCGAACGAGTCGGCCAGCGCCACCCCGAGCTGGCCGGCCAGGTGGTCGTAGCAGGTACGGGCCCGTTGCAGCGCCTTGCCCCTGGTGACCGCGGTCAGGCCGACCGCGTCCTGGTGCGGGGCAATCGCCAGCAGCGCCTCGATGGATTCCGCGATCTGCCCGCTGGCGATGCTGTAGTACCGCTGGCGGCCCTGAGCGCGCGCCGTGACCAGGCCCGACTCGAGCAGCTTGGCCAGGTGGGCGCTGGTCAGCGAGGAGGACGTCCCGGCCCGGGCGGCGAGTTCGCCGGCCGGCAGCTCCTCGCCGCCGAGCAGGGCGAGCACGAAGCGCGCCCGGTGCGCGTCACCGAGCGCCCGGCCGATCGACGCGAGGTCAGCATCTGCGAGTGCCATGAGGGCATTCTACCGAGCAGTTACCTCAATGAATGTTGAGACGTTCCGCCGATAGCGTTGCCGCATGACCTCACCCGACACCCTGACGACGTGTGCCCCGCCGCGACGGCCGGAGAACTGGCCGCTCACGGCGACCCTGATCGCGACCAGCCTCGGGTTCGGGGTGATCCAGCTCGACGTGACCGTGGTCAACGTGGCGGTGAAGCAGATCGGCGCCTCGTTCGGCGGCGGCATCACCGGGCTGCAGTGGGTGGTCAGCGCTTACACGCTGGTGCTGGCCGCGCTGATCCTCACGGCCGGCGCCCTCGGCGACCGGTTCGGCGCCAAGCGGATGCTGTGCACCGGGTTCGTGGTCTTCACCGCCGCTTCGGTGCTCTGCGGCCTGGCGACGGGGATGGCCATGCTGATCGCCGCCCGCGCCGTGCAGGGGCTCGGCGCGGCGCTGCTCGGCTCCTGCGCGCTCGCGCTGCTCAACCACTCCTACACCGACCCCGGGCGGCGGACCCGGGCGGTCGGGCAGTTCGTCGCCGGCGCCAGCGCCGCCCTGTCCGGCGGCCCGGTCATCGGCGGTTTCCTGATCGCCGCGTTCGGGTGGCGCGCCATCTTCTTCATCAACGTGCCGCTCGGGGCGGCCGGCTTCTGGCTCGCCCTGCGGTACGCGTCGGAGACCGACCGCTCCGCCAGCCGCCGGGTCGATGCGCGCGGCGCCGCGCTCGCGACGATCGCCCTGGCCGGCTTCGCCGCCGCGGTGATCGAGGCCGGGTCGTACGGTTTCGCCAGCCCGTGGGTGCTGGCGGGCCTGGGCTGCTCGCTGGCGGCGGCCGTCGCCTTCGTCGCCGCCGAGTCGCGCACCGCCAGCCCGATGCTCCCGCTGTCGCTGTTCCGGCGGCCCGGGTTCATGTCCCCGGTGACCATGGGGTTCCTGGTCAACGTCTGCTTCTACGGGCTGATCTTCCTGTTCAGCCTGCTCTTCCAGGCCCAGCACCGGATGTCCGCGCTGGAGACCGGGCTGGCGTTCCTGCCGATGACCGCCGCGATCCTGGGCGCCAACCTGATCAGCGGACGGGTGAACGCTGCCATCGGTCCAAGCCGCGCGATCCTGGCCGGCTTGGCCGCGATGACCGCCGGGTGCGCGGGGCTGCTCTGGATAAGCCCCGCGACGGGTTACCCGGCCATGCTCGCTCAGCAGGTCCTGCTCGGCGGCGGGCTGGGGACGCTCGTGCCGCCGATGACGAGCGTGCTGCTGGCCAGCGCCGACCGCAGCCGCTCGGGCGTCACCTCCGGCGCCCTGACCGCGTTCCGCCAGGCAGGCAGCCTGCTCGGGGTCGCCCTGTTCGGCTCGCTGGCCGCCGCCGATTTCTACGGCGGCTTCCACGCGGCGCTGTGGATCTCCGTCGCGATCCTGATCGTCAGCGCCGGCGTGGTCGTCGGCGCTGGGATGGCAGGCGGGCGGGCTCCTGCGTGATCATCAGGCACGCCGGCGCCCGGCGCCGACAGCGCGTGGGCTGAGAGCAGCTTGTGTGTGGTTGCACTGTGGAGCTTGCCGCTTAACGCTGGCGGGCGGACGCTGTATTGTGCGGTGATGCCTGCTTCCGGAGCGGACCGCCGCCGCGCCGCGGTGCAGGCCCTCCTGACGGATCTGTTTCGCGAACCGGTCGCCGTCGAGCGCTGGGAGCGTCTTGAGCCCTGGGCTGTCGCGCGCGTGCTGCTCGGGGGGCTGGCGCTGCCCGGACGGTTATCGTGAAATGGGTGCGGGCCGGCCCCGCCCAGGCGCGCGCCGAACCCTGGCGGCTGCGTACCGAACTGGCCGCGCTGCAGTTCCTGTCCGACGATCTGGGACTCGCGCTTGCCCCGCGCGTTATCGCCGCCGACGTGCCGGCCGGGTTCCTCGTCCTGGAAGACCTGCGCCCCGTGTCGCCCTGGACCGCCTCATCCGCCGCGACGGCGCCGCGGCTCACCTTGAGCTGCTGGCCGTCTTCGCCCGCGCCCGCGGCGAGCTGAGCGCGGCCACCGCCGGTCACGCCGGGACTTACCGTGCGCGGTGCGCCGCCCTGGGATTCCCGGCCCGGGCGGGTGACGCGCAGGGCCGGCTCGCCGGGCTATGGGACCGGGGGCACGAGGACGCTGCGGCGCTCGGGGCGCCCATCGCCGGATCGGCCGCGTCCGAACTGCTCGCGGTGCTTGATGAGCTGAATGCGCCAGGCCCGTTCCTGGCCCTGAGCCATGGGGACGCGGAATCCAACAACGTCCTGGTCCGCGAGTCAGGTGCCGCCGACGCCCGTCTGATCGACTTCGAGGACGCCGGCTACGCCCACGCCCTTATCGACGCAGTCTGCCTGCACGTTCCCGGTCCGGGGTGGATATCCGTCGGCGGCCCGGGTGCCGCGGGCCTGGCCGATCAGTACCGCCGCGCCCTCGCCCGGGGCGTGCCCGAGGCGCAAGACGACCGGCGCTACGGATTCGCCCTGGCAGCGGCCTGCATGTCCTGGGCGCTCGCGCGTCTGCACCGGTTCGCCGTGCTCGACACCCGTGCGCCGGGCGACCACAGCCGGCTGCAGCTCGTGGAGACACTGGAATCTGCCGCCCGGACCGCCGGAGCCCACCGCGCCCTGCCCCATCTGGCGGGCTGGGCCCGGCGCACGGCCGGTGTGCTGCGCCGCCGCTGGCCCGACGCGGACCTGGACCTCACCGACTGGGCGAGGTTCCCGCCCTATTCGCCGCGCCGTTAAGAACGCGTCCTGCTTCAGGGGCGCGGCGGATTACGACACCTGCGACGGAGCCCCCCGGGCCGGAGGCTAGCTCGTCGCCGATACGGCTTCGGCCGCCGTCTCGATCAACTGCGCCACCGCAGCGGGGTGGGAGACCATCGCGACGTGGCTGGAGGGGATCTCGACGGTGACGGCGCCCATGCGGGTGGCGAACAGGCGCTCGGCGTCAGGCGGGAGCGCCTGATCGTCGGCGGCGACCAGGTACCACGACGGCAGCGTCTTCCAGGCCGGCTCGCCCATCACCTCGTCGAATATGGCCATGGCGATGGGCTGCTGCACCGCGTGCATCACCTTCGCCTTGAGCGGGTCGACGTCGCCGGCGAAATGGCGGACGTAGTCGTCCTCCGATAGCCAGCCGAAGCCTTGCTTGTCGGTCGCCAGGTGCGCCAGGGCCGGGGTCACCGGTCCCTGCGACAACAGCGCGCCGAGCGATTCGCCCTCGTCCAGGCCGAACGCGGCGATGTAGACGAGGCCCGCGACGTTCGGCGCGTCCGCGCCCAGGGCGGTAATGACCTGGCCGCCGTAGGAGTGCCCGTCGACGATGGTGGGGCCGTCCTGGAGGTCGAGCACCTGGCGCAGGCGGGCGACGTCGTCGGCCTGCGTGGTCAGCGGGAACTGCGGGGCGGTGACGTGGTAGCCGTCGGCCTGCAGGCGCTCGATGACGCCACTCCAGCAGGAGCCTTCGGCCCATGCGCCGTGGATGAGAACGATGTTCGGTCGAGCATTCATCTCGTGAGTCCCTTCGCGTCGTGTCTTCTCTCATCGTGCGGCGCGAGTCTGACGTTGGGTATCCGCAGCGCTACTGCACATCCGCGGCGGGCGGCCCGGCGGGCGCGCCCGCTGTCGGCGATCACGTCGCGGAGCTGATGGCGGCTGGCCACCCCCAGCTTGGGATAGGACCTGTACAGATGCGAGCTGACCGTGCGCGGTGAGAGGAAGAGCCGGTCGCCGATCTCCCGATCGGTCAGGCCCGCGCTGGCCAGGCGGACGATCTGGCGTTGCTGGGGGGTCAGCTCCCTGAGCGCATCGGGTTCGCCCGGCCCGCGGGCAACGGCCACCCCGCATGCTCTCAGTTCCGACTGGGCGCGCTCGACCCATGAGCGAGCGCCGAGCCGCAGGAAGGTGCCCAGGGTCTCCGTCAGTGCCGCCTTGGCGTCGTTGATGCGGCGCCGCCGCCGGAGCCACTCGGCGTGGTCGAGCCGCAGCTGCGCCCGCTCGAACGGCCACTGCTCCCCGGCCGGGTCGGCGAGCGCCTTGTCGAAATGCGCTTCCGCGCTGGACGGATCGGCGAGGATGCCGCGAGCCCGGGCGATGAGCTGCGTCAGCCGGGCCGAGGCCCTTCCGTCGAGGCGGCTGAGTGCCTGCTCGATGACGTCGGATCCCCCCATCCGCCGGTCGGCGCGGACCGCGGCGGCAGCGAGGTCCGCCAACCCCAGGTAGGAGGCGTAGTTGTGCAGCGGCGTGCCGTCCTCGCCGAATAGCCCCCGGAGCTGCGTGAACGCTTGAAGGTAGCTGCCGTCGTCGAGGGCCGCGACGCCAAGGGCCCGCCGGGCCCGGGCGGCCACCAGCCCGCATTCGTCCGGGTCGACGGTGGCGAGCGCCCTGGCGGCGTGCCTGCGGGCGGCGCCGGAGTCGGCGCGCAGAGCGAGGACGGTGGCGGTGATGGCGTCGGCCGACGCGGCGACGATTTCCATGTTGTTGGCCTCGCCGATGCCAGCCGCCTCGGCGGCGACATCGAGCGCGTCGTCCCAGCGCCCAGTGTCGATGTAGGCCCATCCAAGCACGGTCAGACTACCGCCGCTGGTCCCCCGCACGCCGGGAGCGCGCAGCCGCTGCATGGCGCCGTGCAGCACAGTGATCGCCAGGTCGGATTCGTCCAGCAGCCATGCAGCAGAAGCTGCTCGCCACAGCGAGGTCTCTTCGATAGGCGAGCCGAGGATTGTGCGCAGGTCAGCAAGGAGCTGGTCTCTGCGGCCGATCGGGTCGGCGCTGGCGCTTATCCAGAGCTTCAGCACGTTGACATCAATGCCCGGACCCTGGCCGGAGGGCGCCGGGCACTGGCGTTCCAGCAGGGTGAGAACGCGGTCGACGGCCTCGCGGCTAGCGGGCGCTCCGGACTGGAAGGCGACCGTGGCCGCGCTCCCGAGGGCGTCCCAGGCGAGGGCCGGCAGGTCACGGGATGCCTCTTCCGCGACCGAGATGAGCGTCGAAAGCGCGGCGGTGCGCCGCCCTGACCAGGCCAGCGCCCAGGCGGCGTCGTGGCGGGCGGTCAACCGTAGTTCGGGGTTCGCCGCGACCGCCATGGCGCGACTGGCGAGTTCCTGCACCCAGTCCCCCTGCCCGGTGGGGACGGCGGCCGACGCGGCGGCTGCCAGCCGCCGCGCCTGATCGGCGCGGTCGGGGCTGAGCTCGGCCGGACGCTCCATCGCCAGCGCGGCGGCGGCCGCACCGCCCCGATGTTGCGCCTCGGCGGCGGTCGCCTCCAGCAGCGAAGCCACGTGCTCATCCGGTTGCAAGGCCGCGGCGGCCAGGTGCCAGGCTCGGCGGTCGGGCTGGTCGTGCAGGGCCTCGGCGAGCTGGCGGTGCGCTGCGGCCCGCTGAGCGAACGATGCGGAGTGGTAGATGGCGGAGCGGACGAGGGGATGGGAGAACCGCAGCCCGGTCCTGTCCACCGTGACCAGGCCCGACTGCTCGGCCGGCGTCAGCGCCCGCCCATCCGACCCGGCGCCCTGGCCGGCCGCTACGCGCAGGTCCGGGCCGTCGGCCACGGCGGCGAGCAGCAGCGCGGCTCGCGCCTGGTCCGGCAGGGCGGCGAACCGGGAGGTGATCACCGCGCTCAGCCGGTCAGTCAGGGGCAGCGGCTCGGTGGCCCAGCGCCTGCTAGCGCCGGGATCGTCCGCGACCACGGTGGCCAGCTCGATCAGCGCCATGGGATTGCCGGCCGCTTGGGCGAGCACCTGCAGCCTGGCCCGCCCGCGGGGATGACGAGGCTGTTCGTCGAGCAACATCCCGGCGTCTGCCGCTGACAGCGGCCCCTGATGCAGATCAGGGAAACCCCGGTCAAAGCCGGAGGGCGGGGCCTGCCCGCGGGCGCCGACCAGCAGCGTGATCGGCTCGGCGTCCAGGCGGCTGCCGACGAAGGCCAGCGCCTCGAGCGAACTGCGGTCGATCCAATGGGCGTCATCGGCGAGCACGAGGAGCGGGGAGCGCTCGGAAAGGTCCGACAGCAGGGTCAGGACGGCCACCCTGGTCAGCAGCGGGTCCGGTGCGCCGGAGTCCGCCGTCAGCCCAAACGCCCCCATGAGGGCCTGGGCCTGCCGGCCGGGGAGGACGGCGGCGCTCGACAGGACCGGCCGCAGGAGCTGATGCAGCCCGGCGAACGCGAGTCTGGACTCCGACTCCCGGCCGGCGACGGCCAGTACCCGCGTGCCCAGCGACCGGGCACGTTCGGCCGTGTCCGCCAGCAGCACGGTCTTGCCCATCCCGGCCTCACCGGTGACCAGCAGCACCTGGCTTGACTGCGGGACCGGATCAACTAGTCCGCGCAGCCGGGCCATCGCGGCGTCCCGGCCGATGATGGGTGCACGATGCCGTGCGGGGGGTTCACCGGGGCCTGGCATGCCTTCCTCTCGGCCAGTGCGTTTCGTCAATGCCGTCCCCTGCGTCAACCGTGACCACGGCCCGGGCATGCCCGCAGCGCGAAGTGCAGTAGCGCGCCGTCTACTCAACCGACCGCCTTCTCGATTGCGTCGCCGACGTCAACTCGGTCATCATCTCTGCCAGCCAGCAGGCCGGGCAGCCGCCCCTCGTCGACGACACCGTGCTGCGCGCCATGCGCCCCGGCGCCTGGCTCGTCAACGTCGCCCGCGGCGCGCTGCTAGACGCCGACGCGGCCGTCGCCCACCTGAATGCCGGGCACCTGGCCGGCCTTGGCGTCGACGTTTTCCCGACCGAGCCCTACCCGGCCGACGGGCCGCTGCTCGCCTACCCGCGCATCGTGGCGACCGCCCACACCGCCGCGCTCACCAGCGATTACTTCGCCGCCGCGAGCCGACGACTCGGCGACGCCCTGGCCAGCTACCTCGAGGATCAGCCACCAGGCGGAGTCCTCCGATGACCGGTGATGCCTGCCGCGCGGTCCGCGCGGCAGGCATCCTCGGTCAGCCGGGCTCGTTGCTGCTGAGCCGAAGGGCTTAGGTCAGGAGGTCGCCCGGACGGCTTGCAGGATCACGTTCGTCACCGTGCCGGGGTCGGAGACCATGGACAGGTGCGGCGCATCCACCGTGGTGATGTGGGCGTGGGCCCGGTCGGCCATGGCTAGCTGCAACGCCGGCGGGATGGCGTGGTCGGCGGTGCCCACCACCGCCCACGACGGGATTGTCTGCCAGGCCGGGACGCCGCTCGGCTGCGTCAGCGCCACCGTCGCTATGGGCAGTTGGGTGACGCCGAGCACGTGCGCCTCAGCGGCGGGCAAGCCGTCGGCCATGCAGCCGGGGAACACGCTCTGCTTGATGTAGGCCTCGCCCACGCCGCTGGGTGCGCCAGGGAACGGGACCACGCTCAGGTTCGCGGGTACGGCGCACGACCCCGGGCGGGAGGCGAGCAGCTGGGCGATGGTCTGGCCCTGCGCGGGCGCGAAGGCGTCCACGTAGACCAGCGCCTTGACCTGCTTGTCGCCGGTGGCGGCGTTGGTGATCACGGCCCCGCCGTAGGAATGCCCTACCAGCACGATGGGACCGGCGATGCTGTGCAGGAAGTCGGCCAGGTAGGCCGAGTCGTACGGTAGGCCCTGGAGCGGATCCGGCGGCGCGTACACGGTGTAGCCGTCAGCCTGCAAACGCCTGATGACACCGTCCCAGCTGCTGGTGTCGGCCCACGCTCCGTGCACCAGCACGATGGTGGGCTTAGGGCCGTGCCCGGAGGGGCCAACCTCGGCCGTACGGGCCGACGCGATCTGGCTGAGCGGGATGACCAAGCCGAGGATGGCCAGGACGACAGCCGCGATAGTGAGTCGCAGCCTGCGTGGCTGCGCGATTCTGGTGATATTCACTCAGGTCTCCCTTG
>CAVRXH010000003.1:0-7051 GCA_963725175.1 uncultured Actinomycetota bacterium | reverse complement strand
ACCGCGGCCGCCGTTGACCGGGAGCCTCTTCGTCCTCCCTGACAGGCGGGGTCGGTGACCCGGCGGCCGATGACTCGCAAGTCACCTGGTGCGGGTGGTGACGCCGGCTGGGTCGCGCGCCAACCTGAGCCGCATGCGGACCGAAGATTCGCGATGACGCTGCCGTACCGCCAGGAGAGGCTGCTGCGGCGGACCGATCGTGCCCTGTCGGCGTCCGATCCTGACCTGGCGACGATGCTGTCGATCTTCACCCGGATCACCGTGACCGAGAGGCTGCCGGCCCGGGAGCAGCTGCGACCGCGGCTGACCTGGGCCTGGAGCGTTCTGCTGTGGCCCGTGGCCGCGGCCGCGTTTCTCGTCGTCTTCGTCGCCGGCGGGGGGTCGAGAGCTGCGACGGCGTGCAGTGCGGCCGCCAGAAGCCGGGTGCAGCTCTTCTTCTGGGTTACTTCTAGGCGGCTGACCGTGATCAGGACTCTGAGCAAGGGCTGAGGATTCGAGGATCTGCCGCTGAGCCGGCGTGCCCATGCTGGAAGGCGTAAGAGCGAAAGCCTCGAACGCAATGGGAGCGCGATCATGACGACTCAGTACCTGTCCGACTTCGGCGAGCTGGCCGAGGCGCAGCGGGCCCGGCAGAGCGCGCGGGCCAGGCTCGCGGCCGCGCCGACGGTCGGGGCGCTGGCGAGCGGGGCGGCCGACCAGGGCAGGTGGCTCACCGCGATCCTGCGCCCGGCCGGGACGATGGATCGCGCGGCGCTGCGCGGGCTCAGCGAGTCGCTCGGCCACCTGGCGAGCAGCAGCAACATGATCATCGTCGACCTGACCGCCGCCGTCGTCTGCAAGCCGGGGGCGTTCGCGCGGGACCTGCTCGCCCCCGCCCGCGCGTTCGAGCGGGCCGGGCAGTGCCTGCTCCTGCTCGGCGCCTCCCCCGAGCTCACCGCCGCGCTCGACCGGTACGCGGTGCCGGTCGTCACGCTCGCCGCCGACTCAATACCTCCCCAGGCCGCCTGACCCCCCGCGCGGGAACGGCCCGGATGACGGCTTCGCCGGTAACGAACACGGGCCGGTCCGGCCGAACGCGGCGGCTACAGTCTCGGCGTGGACGATGACTGCGTGATCGATGACTGCGTGATCGAGGCGGCCGGGATCCGGCTGGCCTACCGGGTCTGGGGTTCGCCGGGAGCGCCGCCGCTGGTCCTGCTGCACGGGCTTGGCGAGGGCGCGGCCGATTGGGCGGGCGTGGCCCCGGCCTTCGCCCGGCAGCGCCGGGTCTATGCGCCCGACCTGCGCGGCCACCGGCGCAGCGACCGGCCCGGTGACTACTCGGTTGAGCTCATGGAAGCCGACGTGCGGGGCTTCCTTGACGCCCTCGAGCTCGACCGGGTCGACCTGATCGGGCACTCGATGGGCGGGCTCGTCGGCTACCTGCTGGCCGGGGATTATCCGGAGCGCGTGGGGCGGCTGATCCTGGAGGACGTCGCGGCGCTGCGTCCGCGCGAGCGCGGCGCCCTGCAGCGGCCGGAGGGGGAGCTGCCGTACGACTGGGAGATGGTGCTGGCCATCCGGCGGCAGATCGAGAGCCCCGACCCGGCGTGGCTGGAGCGGCTCGACCGGATCACCGCGAAGACCCTCGTGATCGGCGGCGGCGCGCAAAGCCATGTTCCCCAGGACTGGGTGGCCGAGCTGGCGCGAGACATCCCGGGTGCCCGGCTGGAGACCATCGAGGCCGGGCACCTGATTCACCAGGCCGAACCGGAGGCGTTCACCCGAGTGGCGCTGACGTTCCTCGGCGGTCGGCCGATGTGAGCCCGAATGCGCATTTAGGCTCACTCTGGCCGGCCAGAAAGCGCATTTGGGCCGTCAGGTCGCGGGCGGTGGGAGGCAGGGGTGGACGGGTTTGATCCGGAGGGGGCGGCGCTGGCGGTGGACGGCGCGCTGCGGGCGGCGGGGACGGCGGACCGGGCCGCGCAGGAGAAGCGCTACCTCAAGAGCGAGCTGGAGTTCTTCGGGGTGACGGTGCCGGAGACGCGGCGGGTCGTCAAGGCGGCGGTGCGGGGCTACCCCGGGCTGGACGAGGCCGGGATGGTCGACTGGGCGGTCTCGCTGTGGCGGGAGCCGATCCACGAGCGCCGGATGGCGACGGTGGAGATCCTGACGCTGGCTGCGGCCCGGCTGGGGGCAGGCGACCTGGCGACCGTGGAGCGGCTGGTGCGCGAGTCGGGCACCTGGGCGCTGGTCGACGGGCTGGCGGTCAACGTGGCGGGCGAGATCGCGCTCCGCGATCCGCGGTCGTGGCCGGTCATTGACGGGTGGGCGGCGGACGCGGACTTCTGGGTACGGCGGTCGGCGCTGCTGGCGCTGCTGCGCGGGATCCGCGCCGGACGGCCGGACCTGCCCCGGTTCTCCAGGTACGCGCAGCCGATGCTGGCCGAGCGCGAGTTCTTCATCCGCAAGGCCATCGGCTGGGTGCTGCGGGAGATCTCCAAGCACGATCCGGACTGGGTCGCGTCTTGGACGCAGCGGCACCTCTCAGAGATGTCGGGAGTGACCTTCCGCGAGGCAGTGCGGCGGCTGCCCGCCGCGGAAGCGGCGCGCCTGCGGACATTGCGTTGACCTGTGCCGCCGCCCACCGCGATCGGGGCATCGGTCCCGGGGTCTGACCGCTGGGCCGGGGCACGGTGGTCCAGCCCGCCGCCGGCGCCCGCCGCGACTATTCACGCGCAGCCACCGCCTCGACCGCGCGGCCGCTGCTCGCGCGCCATGCCGCCACGACCGCGAAGCCCACCCCGACGGCGACGCACAGCGCGACCGTATGCCAGATGTCGGTCCATGGCACCAGCGTCGGCACCTGGGCGACCAGGCGGGTCAGCGCCAGCCGCTGGGTGAGGATCTCGGCCGCCGCGATCGGCACCGCCAGCAGCGCGGCGACGATCACCGCGATCAGCGCCTCACCGCCGACCACCCGCAGGGCCTGGCCCTTGGTCGCGCCCGCGAGGCCCATCGCGGCGAGCTCCCGGCGCCGCGCTGCCGCCGCCATGATCATCGTGTTGGCGATCGCGATCAGCGCGTAGCCGACCGAGATGCCGAGGATGACGGTCGCGGCGGTGGAGCTCTGGGTCTGGATCTGGGTCCCCAGCGCGGCGACGTACGCGTCCACCGTCATGGCCCTGATCCCGCGATCTGCCAGCGCGGCGATGACGGCGGCGGCCGGCGTCCCGGCCGGAGGCGTCAGCCAGATCAGGCTGGGCGCGGCATGATCGGTCAGATCGGCCGAGATATAGGTGTCGTCGCCGGCCAGGCCGGTCTGGATGATCGCCGCGACCCGCGCCCGGGCGCGGGCGCCGTCGGGCAGCCACACGGTCAGCTGCTGCCCGAGGATGAGGCCGTCCTCCCGCGCGGTGCGCTCGTCGATGACGATGTAGTCGCGGCCGAGGTCCTTCAGCGACCCGGCCAGCACGCGGGGGGTCAGCGTGGTGCCCATCGCCGCGGGGGCGACCGCTTTGCCGGTGAGCGAGTCGATGACCTGGCCGCCGAGGCCGATCTGGATGGGAACATAGGCCTCCGTGGTCGCGGTCACGCCCGGCCGGGCCGTCGCCGCCGCGACCGCCTGCGGGCTCAGCGTGGGGCCGCCCGAGGTCGCCGGGCCGTCGGCCGTCGCCGGCAGCACGACCACTCCCGCGTGGACCGTCTCGGTGACCTGCGCGAGCTTGGCACCGGCGCCGCCATCCTGCAGGCACATCATGGCCGCGACGAGGCCGATGGCCACGACGGCGGGGGTGACGGTGGACGCGGTCCGGCCCCTGGCGTTGAGGATGTTCTGCCGAACCAGCAGCGGGCCGGCCCCGCCGCGGGCCAGCGGCCAGGTCACGATCCACGCTACCGGCCGCAGCAGCACCGGGGCGAGCAGCGCGCAGCCGCCGACGTACAGCAGCGGTACCATCGCGTACTTGCGCGGGTTGGTCACGTACTCGGGGTCTGACTTGGCGATCGCGACGCCGGTGATCACGGCGGCGGCGAGCAGACCGAGGCCGAGGACCCAGCGCAGCGGCGTCATCGCCCGCCGGGTGGCGGCCGCCTCGCGCAGGGCCTCGACCGGCCGCACGCGGGAGGCCCGCCAGACGACGGTGGCCGCGCCGATCAGCGCCGCCGCGACGCCGAGGGTGAACGCGACGACCAGCGCGACCGGGTTGATCCCGATCCGGAACCAGGTCGGCGCGACCCCGTGCGCGATCATCCAGCGGTTCAGGATGCTCGCGCTGAGGCAGCCGAGCACGCACCCGACGGCCGCGGCCGCCGCGCCGATCAGGGTCGACTCGGCCAGCACCATCCGCCGGATCTGCCGCGGGGTCGCGCCCACCAGCCGGAAGAGCGCCAGCTCGCGGGTTCGCTGCTCGACTGCGAAGGCGAACGTCGCGATGACGATGAACACCGCCACGCAGACCGTGATCCCGGCCGTGGTGGCCGCCATGGACTGTGCCTGGACTAGGTCCTGCGATCCGCCGATGGTGGCCGCCAGGGCGAGCGCCATCATCGAGATCAGCGTGCTGCCGAGGGCGAGGGCGACGAACGCGCCCGCGAAGGAGGCCCACCGGATCCGCACGGTGCTCCAGGCGATGCTCAGCATGACGGCGCGTCATCCGGCTCGAGCCCGGCCATCCGGGCGGCGATCTCGGGCGCGCCGGGGTGGTCGAGCTGATCCACGATCCGGCCGTCGGAGAGGAAGACCACCCGGTCGGCGTAGCCGGCCGCCACCGGGTCGTGGGTCACCATGCACACGGTCAGGCCGTGGTCTGTCACCAGCTGGCGCAGCAGCATCAGGACCTGACGCGACGTGCGGGTGTCGAGGGCGCCGGTCGGCTCGTCGGCGAAGACCGCGCTGGGCCTGGTGATCAGCGCCCGGGCGATGGCCACCCGCTGCTGCTGCCCGCCCGACAGCTCGCTCGGCAGATGGCCGGCCCGGTCGGTCAGGCCCAGGTGGGCCAGCACGGCCGCCACCGACACCGGGTCAGGGGCCGGCCCGCCAGCCGCAGCGGCAGCTCCACGTTCTGCCGCGCGGTCAGCGACGGCAGCAGGTTGAACGACTGGAAGATGAAGCCGACCTGGTCCCGGCGCAGGCGCGCGAGCGCGGCCTCCGACGCCCGGGCCGGGTCGACGCCGGCCAGCAGGACCGTTCCCTCGTCGACGCGGTCAAGCCCGGCCGCGCACTGCAGCAGCGTCGACTTGCCCGAGCCGGACGGCCCCATGATCGCGGTGAAGGTCCGGGGGAGGAACTCCAGCGACACCCCGTCGAGGGCCGCGATCCGCTCCCCCGCGCGCCCGTAGAACTTGCGCGCGCCGACCATCCGAAGCTGCGCCCGGCCCGGCCGATCCCCTGATGTAACCGTCTTGTGCGTGAGCATGACGCGATCGTTCCAGCGCGGGCACCCCCGGGGCATCGGGGAGGGCCCTGAGATCCCCAGGAGATCGCCCGCAGACGCATCAGGGGTCCGGGCCGAAGCCGAGGGGAGGCGGAGAAACGGTCCGGGAAGCCGACTGACGGCTGTGGAATGCTGGCAGTCATGAGCGAAGAAGTGACGTTCTCGCCCGACCTTTTCCGGGGCAAGGCGCGGTACTACGACCGGTTCAGGCTCTCCTACCCGGACGCGCTGATCTCGGATCTGGTGCGCCGGACGGGGCCGTCCGGGCGGGGGCGGCTGCTCGACCTAGCCTGCGGCACCGGGCAGCTTGCGTTCGCGCTGCGCTCTTCGTTCGCAGAGGTCTGGGCTGTTGACCAGGAACCGGACATGGTCGAGGTGGTGCGTTCGAAGGCCGCTGCCGGTTCCGGGCGCGTTCGGCCCGTTGTCTCCAGCGCGGAGGAGCTGGACGCGCCGGCCGGGCACTTCTCGCTCGTCGTCATCGGCAACGCCTTCCACCGGCTTCCCCGGGACCTCGTCGCGGGCCGGGTCCGCGGCTGGCTTGAGCCGGGCGGCTTCCTCGCGCTCTGCTGGTCGTTGGGCACCCAGGCCGGTCCGCTCGACTGGCAGGTCGCCTTCGGCGCGCTGCTGAGCCGGTGGCAGGCGGCGCTCGGCGGCGTCGGCCGCGTCCCCGCCAACTGGGACCAGGCACGGCGGCGGCGGCCCGACGCAGCCGTGCTGACGGGGGCGGGGCTCGAGCTGGCCGGCCGATTCGAGTTTCTGGCCGAGCACCGCTGGACGCTGCCAGAACTGGCGGGGTTCGCGCGCACGCTGTCGATCCTGCCGACAGACACCCTCGCGGATAACGCCGCCGCCTTCGACGATTCGGTTTCGGCCGAGCTCGGCCCCTACGCGAGCGACGGCTATCTCACCGAGGCGGTCAGCTTCTCCTACGAACTGGCAGTAAAAGGCCCCTCTGTGGCGGCTTAGGCTCTGCCGCCGACGGCCGTACGCACGCTAGCGTCGGGCGGCATGACGATAGTTCCTGACGGCAAGGATTGGACGTGGGTGCTCGGGCGCCCGTGCCCGGAGTGCGGACTGGACACCCGGTCGTTCTCGCGGGAGGAGATCCCGGTCATGATCCGGGCGAACGCGGCCGCCTGGCGAGCGCCGCTCGCCGCCCCCGGTGCCGCCGACCGGCCCAAGCCCGACGCCTGGTCGGCGCTCGAGTACGGCTGCCACGTACGGGATGTGTTCCGGCTGTACGACTATCGACTCGGCCTGATGCTGACCGAGGACGACCCGCTGTACCCGAACTGGGACCAGGACGAGACCGCGGTGGCCGACGACTACGCCTCCCAGAATCCCGTCGTGGTGGCCGGCGAGCTCGCCTTGGCCGGCGAGGCGCTCGCGGCCAGCTTCGCCGCCGTCTCCGACGAGCAGTGGCTGCGGCCAGGCCGCCGCAGTGACGGCGCCTCCTTCACCGTGGAGACGTTCGCGCGCTACCTGATGCACGACCCGATCCATCATCTGCACGACGTAACCGGCGTCCAGACTCCCGGCTGAACTCGCCTCGTGATGGGGCTGGCGGAAGAGCGTGGACCGTTGTGTACAGCCGGGTGCGCACAACGGTCCATCATCTCGCCGGTGCGGGCTGGCGC
>CAVRXH010000002.1:0-8837 GCA_963725175.1 uncultured Actinomycetota bacterium | reverse complement strand
ACGTCACCCGGTTGCTCGGCTCGCCCCGCTTCGCGATGCAGAGGGCGCTCCTTCAGCTGCCGGGTGCGAAGTCGCAGGACTACGCCGAGCAGGTCAGCGACGTCCTCGCGCTGCTGCGGGGAACGTACCGCTCGGCCGACGGCGAGCACGGGCGCGCCGTCCCCGGCGAGGGCGCGCAGCTGCAGGTCTGGATCCTCGGCAGCAGCGGCGGCCAGAGCGCCGAGGTGGGCGGGTCGAACGGCCTCCGGTTCGCCGCCAACTACCACGTCAGCCCGGCCACCGTGCTCGAGGCGGTCGACGGCTACCGGGCCGCGTTCCGGCCCTCGGCCGACCTGGACCGGCCCTACGTCAGCGTCTCGGCCGACGTCGTCGTGGCCGACGACGAGGCGACCGCCAGGGAACTCGCGGCCGGCTACGGCCTCTGGGTCCGCAGCATCCGTTCCGGCGAGGGCGCGATCAACTTCCCCACCCCGCAGGAGGCGCGCCAGCACGTCTGGACCGACGCCGACCGCGAGCTGGTCGCCGACCGGGTCGACACCCAGTTCGTCGGCTCCCCGAGCCAGGTGGCGGACAAGCTCGAGCAGCTCAGGGACGCCACCGACGCCGACGAGCTGCTGGTCACCACGATCACCCACGACCACGCCGACCGGGTGCGCTCCTACCAGCTGCTGGCCGAGGAATGGCAGCGCCGGTAAACCGTTTTTCCCTGGTCGAGCCGCTGCCCGGTGCGCGGCGCGCAGGCGCAGCGCGTACGCGGTGGCCGACAGCAGAAACAGCGCCCCGGTCACGGCGAGCCAGTGCCACAGGAACGGGTCGGGGGAGAGGGTGGTGGATTCCTGGTAGTGGGTCTTCAGCCTGAGGATGAGCGGGAACCACACCAGCAGCAGCAGGGCGGACAGCCCGGCCGGCACTCGCAGATAGTTGATCCACGGGACCGGGGGCAGATTCGGCGCGCGGTGCCTGACCGCCGCCAGCACGGACCAGTCGGCGATCGAGTACAGCGGCATGAGCACCAGGTCGTGTCCGATGACCGCGCCCACGAACCAGATCGCCACGCTCTCCGGGCGGGACCGCACCAGCTGAGTCGGCGGCGTAGCCCGCGAGGGCGAAGCAGGCGAGCAGCGCCAGCAGGTGGAGCGGGTTGGCGCCGTACCAGCGCGTTAGACGGCGCACGTCAGCTCCTGAACGTCATGCTCGTGACCCACTTGATGTTGTGCACGCCGGGGCTGGCCGGCAAGATCACCCGCGCCGGGTAGCCGTGATTGGCGGAGAGCTCCACGCCGTTGACGCGGAACGCGAGCAGCGAGTCGGGGTTCATGATCTGCCCGGCCGACAGGGTGGCGTGCCCGCCGTGCTGCTGCAGCGACTGGACGAACACGGCCCCGGGATTGTCCGCGCCGGCCAGCCGCGCGAGGTCGCGCAGTCGCACCCCGGTCCACACCTGGTTCCCGGTGGACCAGCCCTCGACGCAGTTGATGGCCAGGCTCGCGCTGTGCTGGGGCATCGCGAGCAGCTGAGCCCTGGTCAGGGTGACCGGAGCGCTGGTGCCTGATTCCTCGCGGCTGAGCGTGAGCCGCCAGCTGTCTCCGGTCTCCTCGGGCTTGATGCCGCCCTCGGCCGCCGTCACGTTGATCTGGAAGTCCAGCGGCCCGCTGCCGGTGACCTGGCCGTGCGGCGCGAGCAGCGCGGTCCGGCGCAGCGGGCCGCCGATCGACTGGCCCGCCGACAGAGCGATCAAGAGCCCTGACCCGGCCCCGGCGAAGCCGAGCACGCCGCGCCGTGAAATCGTCGGCGGCGGACGGCGCCGTGGGGACGAGTGAACTGACGTCCGGAGGTTCCGGCACCGTGCTGGCGGTGTCCACGCGCAGTTCCCGCAGCAGCCCGCGGCGGCGTAGCGACCGGATGACCGTGGGCATCTTCAGGCCCGCGTGCACGACGAAGGCGGCGGTGAAGACCCACGCGCCGTAGAAGTGCAGCGTGTAGAAGGAACCGGGGAACACGTACCACTGCTGGATGTTCATGATCCCGGTCGCGAACTCGAAGACGCCGCCGCCGACCAGCAGGAACAGCGAGATCCGCTCGAGCGCGTGCGCGGGGCTGCGCAGGGGCGGCCACTCGAAGAGCTTCGGCAGCACCGACCAGAGCTTGGCCAGCAGGATCGGGACGAGGGCAAGGCCCAGGGTGACGTGCAGACCCTGGTTGAGCTGGTACGCCCAGTTCGGGTCCGTCGGCCAGGAGAACAGGTAGAAGCCGAGCCAGCCCTTGCCCGGCGTGTAGTCGTTGCCCCCGCCGAGGTTGGGGTTGTAAGACGCGTAAGACAGCAGCCCGGTCACGAACAAGATCGTGATGCCGCCCAGCAGGACCAGGCCGAGCATTGAGGTCAGCCACGGTCCGCGGACCGGGCTGCGCCAGAAGGACCGCCGGAACGGGCCGGGCGGCGGCTCTTCCGGCATCAGCAGACGGGCCAGCTGGCCGGGCCGGGCCGCTGGGCGAGGAAGCTGCGGGCGTCCCGGTCGCCACGGTGGTCGTTTGCGCCGAGGCTTCTCCGCTATCGGCGGCCTCTCGCCGCCTCGAGGATTCTCCGCCGTTTCCGGTTTCCGCGCAGCCCCGGCTGCTTCCCGGTTCCGGCTCTGCACGTCTCCGGCTTACCGGCGGTCGGCGATTTCTCCGTGATCGACGGTTCCCTGCCGGCAGCTGTTGCGTGGCTGAGCTGTCGCGGGCTGAGGCTCTGCCGCGGGCTGAGGCCGCTCTGCGGGTCCGGGCTCCGCCGCGCGCTCCGGCTGATCCGCGTCGCTCATCTCAGGTCTCCTAGGACTCGAGCGTCCGGGTGACGGCCGCGCACGAGGGCCCGTGCCCGATCGGCAGCCATACGGAAATATGCAGGGCCTCGGCGTTCGCGGCGAACGGGACGGACAGGACGCCGTCCTGCGGCATCTGCGGGCACTCGTAGTAGTAGAGCGGCAGGTCGGCCGGGAAACCCCGCAGGTCCCCGTGGAATTCAGTGATGATCGCGCTGTACTTTTCCGTCGCCACCGCCCGCGCCAGGCTCGCCATGAAGACGGCCTTGGCGCTCTGGTCGGAAGCGCGCAGGACGTCCGCCGCCGCAACCTGGTCTTCGGTGGGGGGCAGCCCGGCCGTGACGGCGATACCCGGATCGGCCGGGATCGCGACCGTGCCGCCGAGCGATCGCGCGGCCGCCACCAGGCGCTGGTCGGCGGCGCGGTCGCTGTCCGGCGGGAACGCCTGGCTGAGCCGGAAGCCGCTCGCCAGCAGTCCGATCTGCGCGATGATCAGGGCGCTGGCCGCGACCGGAATCCATGGTCCGGCCGGGCCGGCCCGCCACCGCGCGATCTGCCCGAACGGTGCCATCCCCGCTACGTCCGCGCCCGCGCGAGCCGTCCGGAGGCGCCGCTGGGCGAGAGCGGGGATCGGCCGCCCATCGCCAGCCCGGCCAGCACTGCCACCGCCAGGTAGGCGGGCAGCAGGTCGTTGAGGTTGCTGCCGTTTTGCGCGCGCGCGGCAAAGGACTCCGCCACCAGCGCGGCACAGCCCGCGAGCAGCGTGAACGGCATTCGCCTGGCGCCCAGCACCGCCGCGCAGATGGCGACGGCCAGGGTGGGCAGCAGCTCGCTGACCCAGAACTGGCTGGCGGCGCTGGGATTGAGCGCGTGCTGGCTCATCTGCTCGAAGACGTAGTACACGTACCAGCCGTGGCTGGCCAGCCCGAGCGCGAGCGTGCTGCCGCCGACGACCGCCGCGTAGGTGATCGCGGCGGGCACGGCGAGCCGGCGGCGGGGACCGGCCGCGAGCGCCACCAGGACCGCGACCCCTTCCGCCAGCGCGGTCTGCTTCGTGCAGAACGCGGCTCCGAGCAGCAAACCCGCGACGATCGCCCCGCGCGGTGCGGCCCGCCCAGCGAGCGGCGTACAGGCCCGCCACGCTCAGGGCCAGGAACAGCGAGTCGACCCGGCCGAGGTCGAACCACGTGTAGGTGGCGAAATAGGTCGCGGCCAGCAGGCCGGCGGCGGCCAGCCCCGCGCCGCGACTGCCGCGTCTCGCGCTGGACCAGCCGTCCCAGGATCGCGAAGCAGGCCAGCGAGGCGACCAATGACACCAGCCGCAGCGGCAGGTATGACTGGCCGAGCACGCTGGCCGCCGCCGCCGAGACGGCGAAGTAGAGCGGCGTGTAGCCGTCCGGCACGTAGCCGGCCGACGGCGGCGGGTAGAGCTGCTGGCCCGCCAGGATGCGGCGCATCTCGACGAGAGAGTTGCCCTCGAGGATTTCCAGATGGCCCGGATAGCCGATCCGGGCCAGCGCGATGCCGACGTAGGTGCCGATAACCGCGAGCCCGGCCAGCGCGGCGACGACCCGGACCGCCCGTGACGCGTTCCACCGGGGCGCGCGTTGGCCGGGGGCGGTCGGCGCCGGGGAGACCGGATCGGCCGGGACCGACCGGGCAGTGACCAACCCGGTAGCCCCGGCCGATCCGTCGCCAGCCAGGGAGTCATCAGCGGTCGGAGGCATCACGCTGTGTATTACACGCACTAGGCGGAGGTATCGGCAAACCGCGATCATGGGACGATTTGCCCTATATGTCGCTTTTAGCGGCCGGGTGATCGCGGCGCTGCGCGCGCTCGCAGCGATCGTAGTCTGCCCTGAAAATGCTCTCTCACCAGGTACTTTATGGCGGAGGCGGAAGCTCTCGGCCGGTGTCGGGCGCGCGGCTGAGTCGCCCTCATTACAAACTGATGAGAGTGTGCCGCGCCAGCGCTCCCCGGGGCATGACCGTCCGTAGCCTCGGACCATGCGAGTACTGGTAACCGGCGGTGCCGGCTTCATCGGGTTCCACCTCGTGCGGGCGCTCGCCGGCGCGGGTCATGAAGTCACGGTGGTCGACGCGCTGCTGCCGTTCGTCCACCCCGACGGCACCCGGCCCTTTTCCGATGACCCCGGTGTCGAGTTCGTGCAGGCCGACGTCCGCGACCGGCAGGCGGTCGATGACGCGCTGCGTGGCGTCGATGCGGTCTGCCACCTGGCGGCGATGGTGGGGCTCGGCGCCGACTTCGACGATGCACCGCTGTACGCAGGCTGCAACGGCCTGGGGACCGCGGTCCTGCTGGCCGCGATGGCGCGCGCGGGGGTCGGCCGCCTCGTGCTGGCCTCGTCGATGGTCGTCTACGGCGAAGGGTCCTACTCATGCACCGAGCACGGGATGGCCGCGACGCCGCCGCCACGGCTGGCCGCCGACCTCGACGCAGGCGTGTTCGAGCCGCGCTGCGACCGGTGCGCCGAGCCGCTGTCGGCGGAGCTGGTGCGGGAGGACGCACCAGTCGGGCCGCGGAACGTCTACGCGGACACGAAGGTCGCGCAGGAGCATCTGGCGGGCTCCTGGTCCCGGGCCACCGGGGGGCGCGCGGTGGCGCTGCGCTATCACAACGTGTACGGCCCCGGGATGCCACGCGATACGCCGTACGCCGGGGTAGCGTCGTTCTTCCGCTCCGCGCTGGAGGCCGGCCGCGCGCCGCGGGTCTTCGAGGACGGGGCTCAGCGCAGGGACTTCATCCATGTCCGGGACGTGGCGGGCGCCACCGTCGCCGGGCTTGAGGCCGTTGCGGGCGGCGACGGCCCGGCCAGGCCCGGCGTGCTGCGCGCCTACAACGTGGGCAGCGGCACCCCGCGCACCGTGGGCGACATGGCGTCGGCGCTGGCTGACGCTTACGGAGGACCCGCCCCCGTCGTCACCGGCGAGTACCGGCTCGGCGACGTGCGGCACGTCACCGCGTCCAGCGAGCGTATCGCGAGGGAACTCGGCTGGCGGGCATCGGTGCCGTTCGCCGAGGGGGTCGCGGAGTTCGCGGCGACGCCCGCCGGCCGGGTGCCGGGCCTGACGGCGGGCCGTTCAGGGGCAGCCCGGCAGCCTCATCTCGAAGCAGCAGCCGCGCTCGGTGTTCACGACCCGCACGCTGCCCCGGTGGGCTTCCGCGACGCCGCGCACGATGGCGAGGCCGAGGCCGGCACCGCTGTCGGGCTCGGGGCTGCGCGCGTCGGTGCCGCGCCAGGCCAGCTCGAATACATGCGCAAGGTCGGCTTCCGGGATGCCGCCGCAGCCGTCGGCGACCGCCAGCAGGGCGTCCCGGCCCTCTCGCCTCGTCTCGACGTGCACGCGGCCGCCAGGCGGAGTGTGCCGGATCGCGTTGTTCAGCAGGTTCATGAGCGCGCGGGACAGCTCGCGCGAGTCGGCGCGGACGATGGGCCGCCCGGCCGCCCGGCCGCCCAGCCAGACACCGCGCTCCCGCGCCAGCGCTTCCGTGCTGGCCAGCACGTCGCTGACCAAGTCATCGAGCGCGATCTCGTCGGTCGACAGGTGCAGGGTGCCCGCGTGGATCCTGGACAGCTCGAACAGGTCGTCGACCATGGTTGCCAGCCGTTCGGCGTCGACCCGCATTTGCTTGTGGTAACGAGGGGGGTCGGCCGCCAGGCCGTCCTCCAGTGCCTCGGCCATGGCCCGCAGTCCGGCCAACGGGGTCCGCAGGTCATGCGAGACCCAGGCCACGAGCTGTCGGCGGGACTGCTCGAGCGCGCGCTCCCGCGCCCGGGACATAGCCAGCTTCGCGCTGGTATCCGCCAGTTCCCGTGAGAGGGCCGCGAACTCTGCCGCCAGCGGCAGGCCAGGGGGCCTGAACTGGTCGGCCTCGTCGCCGAGGGACCGCGCGGCCTGCCGCAGCGCCGCGCTGCCGGACGCGACCTGCCGCCCCAGCAGCCAGCTGAAGGCGCACGCGACAATGCCGGCGATGATGCACACCATCACGACAACACCGAGATCGTGCTGGGACAGGAACATCGCCTTGGCCGTGCCGAGCGTGCCTGCCGCGATCACGAGCACCGGCACGACGCTGCTCGCCTGGATGGACAGGCGCAGCGAGGCCCGGCGCAGCAGCCGGATGAGGCCCATGCCCGCCAGGCCGACGGCGCTGGCGCAGCCGACCGCGATCAGGACGATCTGGATCTGCGCGCTCATGACGAACTCGCCTCCCAGCGGTAGCCGACGCCCCAGACCGTCTGAAGCTGGGCCGGCGCGGCGGGATCCAGCTCGACCTTGTCCCGCAGCCTGCGAACGTACACGGTGATGGTCGACTGGTCGCCGAACGACCAGCCCCATACCTGCTCAAGCAGCTCGGCCCTGGTGAACGCCTTGCCCGGATGGCAGACGAAGAAGGCGAGCAGGTCGAACTCGCGCACCGTCAGGTCCAGTTCCCTGCCGTCACTGCGCGCGCGCCGTGCGGCGATGTCGACCTCTAGCCGTCCCGAGCGCACGGGCTGCTCAGCGGCCGTTACCGCCGCGTTGGCCGCTCGTGCTCGGCGCAGGACCGCCTGCACGCGGAGGGTGAGCTCCCGCGGGCTGAACGGCTTGGTCACGTAGTCGTCGG
This sequence comes from uncultured Actinomycetota bacterium, assembly GCA_963725175.1. Classification (GTDB taxonomy): domain Bacteria; phylum Actinomycetota; class Actinomycetes; order Streptosporangiales; family Streptosporangiaceae; genus DASUBV01. Next base: position 1,409 of record CAVRXH010000002.1, on the reverse strand, counting down.
CGCCGTTCTCAAGCCCCAGCACCCGGTCGCTCTCCTCGCTGAGCGCGGTCAGCATGATCACCGGCAGCGGCGTCCGCGCGTCCCCGCCCTCCCGCAGGCGGCGGCAGACCTCCAGGCCGCTGACTCCCGGCAGCATCAGGTCGAGCAGCACCAGGTCGGGCCGCCAGACGGAGGCGATCTCGAGGGCGGTCTGCCCGTCCACCGCGTGCCGGGGCTCCAGGCCGGCGTGGCGCAGGTAGTCCACCACGACCTCCGCCACGGTGAAGTCGTCTTCCACAAGGAGAATGCGCGTATCCACGGGCCAAGTCTAAGAACGCCAGGGACCGGCCAGGAGCGATCAGGTGCTGATTCCGCATTACCGTCTAGATATTTCCCCGGATTGTCATAAGTTCCCCATCCGGCCGTGGTCAGTTGGCGTCCGAGGGGCCCGCGGCTTGAGTTCTCTGATTTGTAAGGCTCTACCGGCAGTGCCGGCCCGGCATTGGTAATAGCGTCGCAGCCGTGATCGCTGACGTAATCTTGCCGTGCCTGAACGAGGCGCTGGCGTTGCCTTGGATTCTCGACAGGATGCCGGACGGCTTCCGGCCGATCGTCGTCGACAACGGCTCCACCGACGGTTCGGGCGAGGTCGCCCGGTCGCTCGGCGCGACGGTCGTGCCGGAGGCGGCCCGGGGGTTCGGGGCAGCCGCCCACGCCGGGCTGCTGGCGGCGACGGCCGACCTGGTGTGCTTCTGCGACTGCGACGGCAGCCTCGACCCGCGGCAGCTTCCGCTGCTGACCGGCCCGCTGGAAGCCGGCCAGGCCGACCTGGTCCTCGGCCGCCGCCGCCCAGAGCAGCCGGGCGCCTGGCCGCTGCCCGCGCGGCTGGCCAACTGGGAACTGGCACGGCGGGTCCGCAGGCGCACCGGACTGGGCATCCGTGACCTGGGACCGATGCGCGCGGCAGGCCGCGAGGCGCTGCTCGGCCTGAACCTCGCCGACCGGCGGTTCGGGTACCCGCTTGAGATGGTGATGAACGCGGCCGCGGCCGGCTGGCGCGTGTCAGAGGTCCAGGTGGCCTACCTCCCCCGCGTTGGAAAGTCCAAGGTGACCGGGACCGTGGGCGGCTGCGTGCGGACCGTGCGTGACATGAGCCAGGTACTCGCCCGGTGACGGCCCCAGCGCCGAAACCAGCTACCACCCTGCTCGTCATCGCGAAGCAGCCGGTGCCCGGCCGGGTCAAGACCCGCCTGGTGCCGCCGTGCACCCACGAGCAGGCCGCCGCGCTGGCCGAGGCCGCGCTGGCCGACACGCTGCGCACCGTCCTGATGGCGCCGGCCGCGCGACGGGTCCTGGTGCTCGACGGCGAGCCGGGCCCGTGGCTGCCCCCTGGGTTCGACATCGTGCCGCAGTGCGGCGGCCCGCTCGAC
>CAVRXH010000001.1:0-6481 GCA_963725175.1 uncultured Actinomycetota bacterium | reverse complement strand
GCGTCCTCGTTGCCGACGGGCCCGCCTGTTTCGGCCCGCTCTCCCGGCCGGTCGAAACCGTCTCGCTCACGACGGGTCACCCCCACGCCAGCAATGAGCCTGCAGGCTGCAGGCGCTCGCAGGCGCTGATCGCGGCGGCGACCGGCGGCGAAGGCGGACGCGAAACCCTGATAGAGAACTGCGGAGGTCCTCCCCCGGCCTCGAGGGTGGGATCCGGCCAGTTCGGCACCCCGTGAGAGCGCATGCACTGGGCGAATTTCCGCCCGGCGCTGAGCGCCTGCTGCACGAGGGCCGGGGGGCAGACGTGAGTCAGATAGCACTGCTGAAGCGACGCGGCAGTGAGCAGATCGCCGGTGGCGGGAAGAACATGCTGGCAGGCCAGCTCGGCCGCCTGGAGCTCGGCGCTGCTGACCCCGAACTGCTGCGCGCTGCCCTTGGGAAGGCTTCCGCCGCTGCCGGGGTCGGGGAAGTTCGGCACCCCATGGGCGCGCATGCAGTGCGAGTAGCTGACCGCCGGTGAGCTCGCCGCCACCGCTGCGTTCGATGAGCCGCCTGGACTGGCGGCTGACGGGCTGCCGCTGCAGGCCGTCGCCGGCCAGGCCAGCGCGGCGACGGCAAGGATGGCGGCGGCGCGCGCGGCCGACGGCATCTGGACTGGCTTCATGCTTGCGGTTCTACGCCCGCGGGGGTTGCGTCAGCGCTACCGGCGATGTTGCACGGATGTCAGGCCGGCCAGCGCATGATGGAGGAATGCGGGTGCTGGTGGCCGAGGACCATGTGACGCTGGCTGACCGGATCGCTCAGGGGCTGCGCCAGGCCGGGATGGCCGTGGACGCCGTGCACGACGGCGCGGCGGCGCTTGAGGCCGCCGCGCAGACCGCCTATGACGTGATCGTGCTCGACCGCGACCTGCCGGCCGTGCACGGTGACCGGGTATGCCGCACCCTGGCCGGCGGCGGCCCGCGGATCCTCATGCTCACCGCCGCGGCTGGCGTCGAGGATCGGGTCGACGGGCTGGAACTGGGCGCGGACGACTATCTCGGTAAGCCTTTTGCGCTCGTCGAGCTCGTCGCCCGGGTGCGGGCGCTGTCTCGCCGGGCGCCGTCCGCGCCGCCGGTGCTGCGCCGGGGTGACCTGGCCGTGGACCGCGCCCGGCATCGCGCAAGCCGCGGCGACCGTCCGCTCTCCCTGACCCGCAAGGAGTTCGGGATCCTGGAGCTACTGATGGCCGCCGACGGCGCGGTGGTCAGCGCGGAGGAACTGCTCGAGAACGTATGGGACGCCCATGCCGACCCGTTCAGCAACGTCGTCTCGGTGACGCTGGCCCGGCTGCGGCGCAAGCTCGGCGACCCGCCGCTGATCGGAACCGTGGTCGGCAAGGGGTACCGGATGTGAGCCGCCCTCGGCTGACCGTCCGCGCACGGCTGACCCTGCTCTACACCGGCCTGTTCGCCGCCTGCGGGGCGATCGTCGTGGCGGTCAGCTACACCCTGGTGGCGCGCCTAGGGTCGTCGGGCCAGGCTCAGCCGCCTTCTTCCCGGGACGACGTTCCGACTGGCATCGCGGCGCAGTGCCTGTCCGAGCAGCCAACCGCCCACCCCGACAAGAACGCAATGGCCCAGTGCATCTCCTACCTTCAGCAGCAGGGCGCGCAGAACCAGCGTGACCTCACCCTGTCCCACCTGCTGCAGTATTCGCTGATCACCCTGGCCGTGGTCATCGCCCTGGCCGCGATCCTCGGCTGGCTCTTCGCCGGGCGGGCGCTGCGCCCGGTGCACCTGATCAGCGCGGCCGCCCGCGCCGCGTCCGAACACGACCTGTCGGCGCGGGTCGCGCCGACGGGTCCCCGCGACGAGCTGCGCGAACTGGCCGAGACGTTCGACGAGATGCTCGCCCGGCTGCAGGCCGGATTCGAGGGCCAGCAGCGGTTCATCGCCAACGCCTCCCACGAGCTGCGCACCCCGCTCGCGGTCATGCGCGCCACCGTCGACGTGGTGCTCGGCAACCCCGGCGCCACGCCCGGCGAGCTGCGCGGCATGGCGGCCGACATCCGCGCCTCGGTCGATCACGCCGAGCACCTCATCAGCGCGCTCCTCATCCTCGCGCGCAACCAGCGCGGGCTCACCGTCCGCGAGCAGGTGGACCTGGCCACGGCGGCCGAAGACGTCCTCGACACCGCCGCTCTGGACGACCGGCGGGTGCACGCCACGCTGGAACCCGCGCTCATCTCCGGCGATCCGGTGCTGGCCGAACGACTCATCGCGAACCTGGTCGAGAACGCGGCCAGGTACAACCACCCGGCCGGCGACATCTGGGTCGGCACCCGCACCATCGCGGGCAGCAGCCAGCTGACCGTGGCCAACACCGGCCCGTTCATCAGCCCGGCCGACGTCGACCGCATCTTCCAGCCATTTCAGCGGCTCAGCGACCGCACCTCGCACGACGGCTCAGGGCTCGGCCTGGCCATCGTCGCGTCCATCGCGGAGATTCACGGCGGCACCGCCGCCGCCCGCCCCCGCGACGACGGCGGCTTGTCGGTCACGGTCGCCATCCCCTCGGCAGGCGAATGACCGCAGGGCTGACAGCTGTACGGCGACGGCGGGGTGCGGTTATGGTAGCCGCTGTGGAGCCGTCTGCGGTGATCGACGCCGCTGGGAGCGTGCACGGCTTTCCTGGCGCCCTCACCAGCTTCGTGGGCCGGGCCACGGTGGTGGACGAGGTCGCCGACCATCTGAATCAGTACCGCCTGGTCACGGTGACCGGGCCGGGCGGCGCCGGGAAGACGCGGCTGGCCGGCCAGGTAGCCAGGCGGGTAGCGAGCCGGTTCGCCGACGGGGTGTGGCTGGCGGAGCTGGCCGCGGTGCGAGACCCGGCGCAGGTGGCGCCCGCGGTGGCGGCGGCGCTGGGGATCAGGGAACTGCCCTCGGCGGCGGCGGCCGAGGCGCTCGCGCACGCGGTCGCCCGGCGGCAGTTGCTGCTGGTGCTGGATAACTGCGAGCACGTGATCGGCGCGGCGGCAGAGCTGTGCGGCCGGCTGCTGCTCGGCGCCGATGACATCCGGGTGCTGGCCACCAGCCGGGAGCCGCTGCAGATAGCCGGGGAGGCGCGGTACCGGCTGGCGCCGCTGACGCTGCCCGACCCGGAGAATCCGGCCGATCCGGGCCGGTCGGAGGCGGTGGCCCTGTTCGCGGACCGAGCCCGCATGGCGGACGCGAGCTTCGCGCTCGACGGGGCGACCGGGCCGCTGGTGGCGCGGCTGGTCGCGCGGCTGGACGGGATGCCGCTGGCAATTGAGCTGGCGGCGGCGCGGGTCGAGGCGCTGGGCGTGGCTCAGCTTCTCGACCGGATCGATGACCGCTTCACCCTGCTCGAGGCCGGGGACCGGCTCGCGGCGGCCCGGCAGCGGTCGCTGGCGGCCACCGTGGAGTGGAGCTACCGGCTGCTGGATGAACGGGAGCGGCGGGTGTTCCGCGCGGTGTCGGCGTTCCCTGGACCGTTCACGCTGGAGGGGGCCGAGGCGGTCGCGGGGGCTGGCGCCGGGCCCGTCCTGCTGCATCTTGTCGACTGCTCACTGGTGGTCCAGCCACGGGCCGGCCTGGATGGCAGGTCCCGGTACGTGATGCTGGAGACGCTGCGGGCTTACGGGGCGGGGCTGCTGGCCGAGGCCGGCGAGGGCGCGGCCGTGGCCGGCGCGCTGGCCGGCTACGCGCTGCGGGTGGCCGAGGACGCCCTGTCGGGGCTGACGGCCGGCGCCGGCGAGGTGGCCGCTGCCCGCTGGCTGGATGCCGAGGACGCCACCATGCGCCGGGCGCTCGACTGGGCCCTGGAACACGATGCCCCGGCGGACGGCGATGCCGACGTGGCCGCGAGGCTGGCCGCCGCTCTCGCGTGGTGGTGGCAGATCCGCGGGCGGCTCGCGGGTCAGGTGCCGCTGCTGCGCGCGGCCGTCGACCGCGCCAGCGCGGGCAGCGACGCCTGGTGCGACGGTCATACCTGGCTCGGTCAGGCAGCGATGGATTCGGCCGATCCGGCCGGAGCGCTGCGCCACTTCACCGCTGTCCGCGACGCCGTCGGGGACGCCGGGCCTTTCCCGCTGCTGACCAGGTGCCTGAGCGGCCGGTCGGCGACGTTGCTGGGCATGGGACGGATCGCCGAGGCGGCCGCCGATGCCGGCCGGTCCGTGGCCCTGGCCCGCCGTGCTGACCACCCGGCGGCTGAGGCGCTGGCCCTGGCGGTGCTCAGCCTGGTCGCCTGTGTCGGCGGCGACCGCGTCGGCGCCGTGCAGGTGGCCAGGCAGGCCGAGCGCATCGCGGCCGACCTGCACGGCCCGGTGGCGCGGGCGTGCGGCCACATCCTGACGACCGTGCTGATCCAGGTCGACGACCCGACCGCCGCCGAGCGGACGTGTACCGCCGCGCTGGCCAGCGCCCGGGACGCGGGCGACCTGTGGAGCCTGGGGAACCTGCTGGAGAAGAAGGTGGTCCTCGACCTGGGCTCCGGCCGTTACGCGGACGCCGCCTCGCACCTGCGGGAGGCCCTCCAGATCGCGGTGCGGACCGGCGTGCGCAGAAAGGCGCTCGAGGACCTCGACTGCGGCGGGTACCTGTGCGCCCAGACCGGGCTCTACGCCGAGGCGGTCACGGTGTGGGCGGCGGTGGCCGCGCTGGAGCGCGAGGGGTTCGCGGCGCCGTTGCATCCGGATCTGCCCGAGGGCTGGCCCCAGCGGCAGGAGGCGCTGCGCGAAGCCCGGCAGGCGCTCGGGCCGGCTCGGACGGCGGCGGCCGAGGATCGCGGCCGGGCGATGAGCCTGGCCACCGCGGCCGAGTACGTTCTCATGCTCACCGCCGGGGGCCTGGAGCGGCCGGCCGCGGCACCGGGCATCGAAGCGCTCAGCCCCCGGGAGCGGGAGCTGGTCACCCTGGTTGCCCGCGGCCACACCGATGCGCAGATCTCCGGCCTGCTGTTCATCAGCGTGCGCACGGTCAGCTCGCACCTGGACCGCATCCGCGATAAGACCGGATGCCGGCGCCGCGCGGACCTCACCCGGCTGGCCCTCAGCGCCGGCCTGGTCTAGCGCGGCCCCGCTCCCGCGCGGCGGCGTGGGTGATTCCACCCCGGTCGTGGTCGCGCGGCAAGAGGGGCGAAACCACCCCTGCCGCAGACCTGGCGGGAGGGCGAATCTACTGCTGAGGGCCGGAAAACCGGCCAGGTTCGAGCAGACAGGACAAGGCAATGAGCGCACAACTTACCCTCGAGGGAACGGCGGACCGGACGGCAGAGCCGACCACCCCGGGCGCGCGCGGGCGGCTCCGGGAAGCATGCCACCGGATCCACCTGACCATTCAGGAGATGAACTACGCATCCCGGCGGGTCCTGGAGCTACAGGCCCCCTGGATCGTTGACGAGCAGTGGGACCGCAGGTAACGATCGTGGCCATGGACTCGTTCACCGGCAAGCTCGCGGTGGTGACCGGCGGCGGCTCGGGGATCGGCCGCGAGCTGGTCCGCCAGCTGGCGGCGGCGGGCTGCTCGGTCGCGACCTGCGACCTGAATCCCGACACGGTCGCGGTGACCGCGGCCACGGCGTGGGCGGCGGCCCCGCCCGGCGTGACGGTCACCGGCCATACCTGTGACGTCTCCGACGAGGCGCAGCTGCTGCGGTTCCGCGATGAGCTGCTCGAGCAGCACGCCAGCGATCACGTCGACCTGGTCGTCAGCAATGCGGGCGTCGCGGGCGGCAGCAGCTTCGTCAAGGACTCGCGCCAGGAGTGGGAGCGCACCTTCGCCATCAACTGGTGGGGCGTGTATTTCTGCGCTCGGACGTTCCTGCCGCTGCTGATCGCCAGCGGCGACGGCGTCCTGGTCAACATGAGCAGCGTGGCCGGTTTCTGGGCCACCGCCGGAGGCGGGGTGCCGCTCACCGCTTACTGCGCGTCGGAGTTCGCCATCAAGGGCTTCTCCGAGGCGCTCATCCCGGACCTGCGCGCCAACGCCCCGCAGGTGCGGGTCGTCGTGGTCCTGCCGGGCCAGGTGAACACCGACATGGCCACGAATTCCCGCCGCGCCCTCGGCCTGCCCGGTATCGAGCAGCTGAGCGACGCCGAGCTGATGGAGCAAATGCCCGAGGAGGCGCGGGCCATCCTCATCGGGATGGGGCTGCTGGCCGAGGGCTTCTCCGCCGATGACCTCCGCCAGGCGATCCCGCGGATCAGAGACGAGTTCCGGGGCAAGGGGTTCACCGCCGCGCAGGCGGCGACCATCATCGTGGACGGGGTGCGATCCGGAGCCTGGCGGATCCTCGTCGGCGACGAGGCCAAGATGCTCGACGAGCAGGCGCGCGCCGACCCGCAGGCCCCTTTTGACTACGAGCGCTACCCAGAGATGTACGGCCCTCTGATAGCGAAAGCGCAAGAGTCAGGAGCCTCGGAGCCCTAGGAGGACTCAGTCGGCTGGTGCGGGATCGGCAAGACGGCCGGCCGAGG